>NZ_LIGH01000001.1:0-32377 GCF_001273905.1 Paenibacillus sp. FJAT-27812
GTACAAAATGGTGGTGTGGTAACTTCCATTTTACACGAAGCCTGCATGGGCCTTTTGTTTTTCTAGGTGTCGCACTTCATATTACAATTCGTCACATAAAAAACTACGTATTGACCAGTACCGTCACTCCTTCAGGCAAATAAAAGAAGCACCTTTAAATAAGCCATAACCGGCTCATTCAAAGGTGCTTCTTCAGCAAGTCGTCGGCGCTTCCATTTAAATGCTGACCGATAAAACGCCCGCATCTGCAAGCTGGTCCGCAGGAGCAATCGTTTTGCGCGCTTCACGAAGCATCAACAATCCGATTAGCAAGGATGCCACTCCAATAATAACTAACAATGCTCCGATCTCAAGACTGTAGGCTGTCAGTGATCCATGCCGAAATGCCATGCCGCGGATCAAACGGTTAAGCCAGTTCATCGGCAACGCCCATGCGGTAACCTGAAAAAACATGGGGAACGCAAGCGGAGTCAATTGAATTCCCGTGGCCAGAAACGACGGATACACGATGAGACTTGTTCGCGAACCCAATTTAGATGCATCTTTGGCCGTATAACCGATCAATATGCCCATAAGGGACAAGGCAAAAGAATAAACCAGCAATGGGATAATAAAGAGATAAAGGTCCGCTTCAAACCGCATATTTCCTACTTGCTTTAATAAACCATAGCTTAAGATTAAAGAGAATGTACTCAGTACAGCGTAAGGTATGCTGCGAACCCAAAGCTGGATAGGTGATACGCCGTTTGCAAATAGCTTCCCTTCTTTGCGCAGTCGGGGCGCAATTGATCCGGCTGCGCTAGTTGTGATCATCAGCACGATGATATTTACAAATCCAAGAACCATAAAACCGACATAACTTGTCGTTGGATTAAACAACATTCGCTGCTGGAGAGATAATGGAGATAGAAGCCCTCTGGCCGCTTCCGCATCCATCCCGCTTTGCCCCAGACGAGTCATGCCAAGAGTCATATTTTCCGTTGTGACAATCTCTTGAATTGCGGTTCGGATCCCCATTAGACCCGAGGGCATCGTGTTGTCCATTAAAATTCCAATATTCGAAGTCTTCCCTAGCAGCTTATGCAGCTCCAGTTGATTGGGAAGCATAATGACCGCTACAGCCTGCTCGTTTGCCAGCAAGGCTTCGGGGTCCATGCGGCTCGCGAATACGTTTGTGACCTTCATATAGGGGGAGGCGTTCATTTTTGAAATCAGCTGCCGCGAATAAGCGCTATGGTCTTCGTCGATTACAACAACCGGTGATTGGCTGATTTGGTTTTTCGAAAACATCAATCCAAAAAACAAAGCGGCAATCAGCGGGCCGATAAAGATCATGAGGAGGAACTTGCTGCCCGCTGCATACTTCCACTCCTCAATCAGCGATTTCATCAAGGTCCACCTCCGCAGTCATACCTGGAAGAAGATCGGCGTTCGTATTTACAGCTATTCTGACAAGAAACATGCTTAAATCAGCTTGCCCTCTCTCTCGCGTCATGCGCAAGTTGGCAAATTGAGGCGCGGCCGCGATCGAAGCGACAACGCCATCGACTTGGGCAGAACGCTTTAGATAGGGAAAACGAACTTGTATGCTTTTATCAACCTCAAGCTTTTGAATTTCCCCTTCTTGTACATAGATGTCCGCATAGTAGGTGTTCTTTTGCACAACTGCAACCGGCATCCCTTGCGCAACCTGATCTCCCGAATTTACAAGGATTCTGCTAATCCATCCATCCTCCGGCGATTGCACGTCCACTTCGGCTCCTTCGGCTGATTTCACCTTGAATAGAATGTCTCCGTGTTTGATGGAATCGCCTGCAGCTGCGTTGATTTTCACGATTGTCCCCGGACCTTTTTCATTTACGATCATCTTTTGCTCCGCCTCAAGCACGCCTTGTTTTCTGCTCTCCGCCTGACTAACTGCATCTTTGCCTTCTGCAGCAAGAAGCGCGCCTCCCGCAATAACCAGAGCGGCAATTCCAATATATAAGCCTGCTTTAAGTTTCATGGCTCTATCTCCCTCTCCCTGAATGCTGCTAAACGTGCTGCTCATTATTTTTATTCATATTGATTTTTCGAACGGCGTTCTCGGCAGCCTCCATAATCAACTCACCCAGTGTGGGGTGGGGATGAACAGCCATAGCCAAATCCTCTACGCTCGCTCCCATCTCGATGGCCAAAGCAAGCTCCGATATGAGCGTTGAAGCCTCTACGCCAACGATTTGCGCACCCATTACGATTCCTGACGCTTGATTCTGTTATGATGTTGATGCCGTCGGCTTTCAACTGCCGGATAACCGGTGCAGCTAGCTCCGCCTCGAATCCTGGCAGCACCTGTCCTCCTCCCTCCAGTATCGTCACCTCTGCCCCGAATTTGGCATACGTCTGCCCGAGCTCTACGCCAATGTATCCTCCGCCGATAATAATCAGGCTGGTTGGAAGATCCTATAACCTATGTGTCAACCGCTTCAAGCTGACTCATCGCCTCACACCTCCTCAATGAAATGTTTCACCAAAATATGATGATCATAATATATTATAATCATCATATTTTAAACCAGTCAATAGCTTCGTTTATGCTTACGCTATTGCTAACGGCCGTCAACAGAGAAATTGACACGCATTAATATGATGACTATAATATTTTAAAAGAGATTTATAAGCATCGGAGTGATTGCAATGCCTTATCCTGAAGGCCATATGATAAAAGTTAGAGGCAAAATCATCGAAAGTGCCGCTAAAGCTTTTCGTACGAATGGGATTCGCGACATCAGCGTCCCTTTTATTATGAAAGGAGCCGGACTGACTCATGGAGGATTCTACGCGCACTTTGGCAACAAAGAACAGCTGGTCGCCGAAGCCTGCCGGTTTGCCATCAGCGATACGATTGCTCTGCTGCAAAAAGCCGCTGACCAAGAGAAGCAAGAATTCAAAATCAATGCCATCATTGATTACTATTTAAGCGCGTTTCACCGTGACAGAACAGAGATGGGCTGCATCCTGCCTGCCCTCTCCAGTGAGATTTCCCGATCCTCAGACGAGGTTCGGCAGGTGTTCACCCAAGAGCTGGAACGAATGGTTGACTTTATTTCGAGTACGGCAAAAATAGACAGAGATACTGGCAGCGTACTGCTTAGTATGATGGTCGGAACGCTGGTGCTGGCACGATCCGTTAATGATTCCAAACTCAGCGACAGCCTTCTCGCGGCTGGCAAGCTGCATGCCAAAGCGTTAATTAAGACCTAAGATTACATTCAAGCTTAGATGCTCACAATGGAAAAAGCGGCATCTCAGCCGCTTTTTTTACGTATTTGGCGGACGATTTCGAATTTACTAGGTCGCCTTCTCACGCTCGGCCCCTGAGAGACTGCTCCAGCATTCCCACCTCGTTTTTGGAATACGTACTACCTTTTCTGATCGCTGGATACGGTCCGTTTCCGAGAGAAGGAATTTCGATTGATGAAGCGTTTGGAAAATAGCTTGCCTGCTGCGTGCTGCTTGTTCAGCGGCGAATGAATGATTTTTGCAAGCGCAGCCACGGTCAGGGTGGCTGATGAAGGGGGATAAACTAAATATACCTCTTCCCAATTAGGCGCAAACTTATTTTTATATTCGTATAAGCCCTTAAAGTTATACAGTCTATTCCCATACTTATAAAGCAGCTTAATGATAAGCAGGTCACATGCGTTGGCTAAAGGAGACATGCCCAAGCTGCAAAGCGAATAGTGATGTTCCTTGGCCCATTTAAATAGAGAGACAAACAAGACGTCCATCGTGCCTGGCGGACAGGCTTTCGTATAACGCATCAAGTCTACCGTGATTTGTCTGTTAACCGGATCTGCTCGGTGCGTTGATAGGTTAGGTGGATGGTCCCCTGCAACCGTGGCGAATGCCTCATAACTACCATCTGGGCCTACTAATACGGCGACGGGAAAGCGGCTCACATATTCAGGCGCAAAAGATCCTACGGAGAAGCTTTTTTCTTTGCGATCCCCAAGCCACTCCTTGGAGATGGTTTGAAGCAGGTGAAGAAATGAATCGGTGTACGGGGGAAACATGACTTGAAAGGAGTAGCCGGAGCGTTCGAATTTATTGATGCGGTTCCGAAGCTTAAGCCATTGCTTGCCATTCAAATGAAAATCGGACACATTGATCTGGGCTTCTTCCCCGATTTTGGTGTATTGCATGCCTAATTGCTTGTATATAGAAAGAAAAGTGGATTTCACCTGATAAAATACCGGTATTTGTTTGTTCTCCTTGCAATGTTCGATAAATTGTTCAATGACTCGCTGGCAGGCTGCTGGGCTTCCAATCGGGTCTCCGAGTACAATTTTCCTCTTCCCTATTAAACGATAGACGAGTAAAGCCTCGCGCTCTGAATCCCAGAACCACTCTTTATCCCCTAAATGATATAAATGTGTGTGTGAGTTGTGGCCGCTGCTTTCGAGCAGCCGTTGCAGTCTTTTTTCAGAAATTTGGTCCATTACGCGAAAATCCCCCAGGTTCGATATATGTATGCTTTCATTGATTCCTTTTTAAAATGTATCCCTATATTCATCGGCAATTGACTTTGAAGACTAAATAGATTTTATCATATCGAATAGGACAACAGTCCTCTTCTTCCGACAAAAAAAGAAGTAGTTTCCCGGAGATTAGAGATAGTCGCTCTCATTGCTGTCGAAGTTTGTCATTTTGCCGTCATTAAGGTAGATTATACTACTTTCATTACCAAAAAAATGATATTAGGAGTGACAAAGGAACTATGTATACGACAAGGAAAGAAAAGAATGAAACGCAAGCGGCGGTCGGTTTGCGATTCCGCTCGATTGTGATGCCCATTAAAAGGGCTTCAATCAGTCTGCTGGTTGCCATTATGGCGTTGTCTTCGTTTTTATTTGTATCGCCTGCATCTGCCGATAATGGCGATTGGGTATTTTGCGCCAATGAAAATAGCAATTGTGCTTTTTCGGGGACAAAGGAAGTACGTTTTGGAACAAACAACAGCTATGACTATCGTCAAATCACAAATGGCTTTAACTGTACCGTTGCCAGCTGGGGCTCTGATCCCGCTCCAAACCAAGGGAAGCAATGCTACACTCGCGATGTGCTTGCCGAGGGAACCCCGCGGCTAACGGTAGACGTTAGTGACCATAACAAAAAAATGACGATTACATTTAGTGAAGACTTTGCGCAGGCGGGTACGCAGGAAGCCTTGAAAGACGCGATTACACTGGAAAGATCGGAAACCTCCGGCTATTTGCCCCTTGCTGCAAGCGATTCCATTTCTTTCTCCTCAAGCGAATCGGGAACCTCATTAGTTCTAACATTGGGAACGGCATTGACAGGGAATGCAAACGCTATAAAAATAGCACCGGGAGCATTCGTCGATATCGATGAGGTTCCATACAGCTTAGATTTAGAAGTTCGTAATATTGCTGCGCGTGATCTCATTGCTCCTGCTTTTATAGGAGCGGTAATCTACGGTTCGGGCAGCCAGTTACACTTGAAATTCGATAAAGATTTTACGATCAATGCGCCAGCTGGCGCCGATCAAAATCAAATCAATGCTTTGCTGAAAAGTAAAATAAGCGTTGCCACAGATGGAGAGCATTTTGCGCCTATATTGGGCGAGGATCATGAAGTTCGACAAGACGCTTCCAGACAAATCTACATGAGATACGCGAATGATATGAAAATTGTATTAGGCACACAGACGGTGATCAAAATCGCAGCCGATACATTAAAAAATGCAGAGGGCAGCCTGAATGAGGAAATGCTTCTGCACGTTTCCCCCCTTGTCATTCAAAGCGCAGTCATTAGCGGCGACAATCACGACGTAACGATTTCTTTCTATGATGATATTTTTGATAACACGGATGAAAATTTAATAAATAATATTTATTTAATCAAGGACGGTTCTCAGCAGGATAAACAACTAGTCGAGGGTGATTCCGTTGCTGTTGTCTCCGGAAAGCTGCAAATCCATTTTAAAGAAGCATTGTCGGGAGCGAGCAACTATATTTACATCGACGGCGGAGCTCTAAAAGATCGCTATGGCAATATACAAAATGAGCGGGCAGTAACCGCACCGATTCAAGCCAATGTTGGCGGAGTCGATCCATTTCCTGCGGATACAACAGCTCCCGTCTATCAGTATTCGTATTTCTCAAATGCTTTCCAGGATCTGAATATCGTATTTAACGAAGATGTCCAAAATGCAAAGGAAACTGAAGCTGCTTTTTTACAAGGTATATATCGGTATGGTTCTGACTGGGGCTGGGGCTACGGACTTCCTCAAGGCACTACGCTAACGTTCTCCGGTTCTGTAGCCACTATTCATTTTGCCGCACCGCTTACGGGATACCAATATTATTTTCAATTCAATGCCAATATGTTTAAAGATACAGCGGGAAATAGGATCAATAACGCCATAAACACAAATTGGCTCTCCACTGGCAGTAACGAGCTAAGTTATAGCAATGGACGCTTTTCTTACAATGGCCGTTGGTTGAGCATCCAGTTTAATGCGGATACGGATATCGTAGATCAAACAGTAGTGGATGGGGTATCCCGTCTGAAAGAGAGCATTTCCTATTCTCTCGATCATGGAGCTACCTATAAAGCTTTGGATGAACTCGACGTCGTTTCTGTTTATGGAAGAAATATTAATATTCTGTTTCATGATGCGATAAAAGCCGGCTCGATCAAAGTTAAAATTGCCGAACAAGTGATTAGCGATCAGTATGATACAAAAAGAAATAAAGCTGCAGAGGTAGAGCTTGCTTACAATACGCCAGAGATTACAGGATATATGCTGAGCAATACAGCAAGCGAATTTATTTTCACAGATAATGCTTTATGGAGAAACCAAGTCAAAACGGTCATATTATACGATGGTAAAATTGGAATAGGAAGACAACTAAACAGCTCTGAGTATCAATTGAGCGAAGGGAAAATTACGATTGCCAAAGGCGTTTTCCAAGAGGGACAATACTACGAAATCCTTGTGAATGCGGAAGGCTACAGCACTAAATACTTTGACGGCAGAGCTTATAAATCGTCTGAACTTTTCTATATGACTGCACCAGTGGTGACGACGGAAAACGGGATTACAGCCAAAATAAATCTTTTGAACCATGCTTATCAAGATGAATTTACAGGCAATCAGACCGTTGTATTCGAATTATTTAACGGCACTACGCCGGTGAGCATTGTTGCGGCTAATTTAAAGCTTGGGACAGGCACATATTCAGCGAACTTCAATGTCAGTGACGCGGCTACAAATCCGAATTATACGGTTAAAGCGTACGTTGTCAGCAAATACAGCAGCGATCCTGCCGATGTTGGCTTGAATCTGGCATCTGTCAAAACGCAAAGCGAATTCGATCTTGCTCTTATGAATATGGGAAACAACAACATTGAGGACTAAGTCTAGTCGAATTGAATAATAGGAAAGCGAGGAATGTCAAGTGAAATTGCGCAAGCTCAGTTTACTGCTAATTTTTACGCTGTGCCTATCGCTCGTTCCAGCTGCGGTTTTTGCGAGCGGCCCGGCGGTTACGATAGATGCCATAGGAGAGAAAGCGCCAGGAGGCGCCGTGGTCATTTCCGGCACCTCAACGCTGGATGAAGTCATTATTAAGGTGCTTCGCCCGGAAAATAGCGTTTTGTTTTACGCTATTGCTAAAGTCAGCGGCGGAAAGTTTTCGAGCACGTTTACTTTAGCTGCCAGCGAGGCTAGCGGTACTTACAAGGTCGTCGCAGGTGAAGCAAACCAAGTGGCTGCAGCCGACCTTATTGTTAAGTCGGCTAATACAGGCGGCGAAGACGGCAATGGTAATAACGGCGGCAACAACGGCGGCCCAATCGGAACGATTACAGCGCCAACACCAACCCCTGCAGCAGGCAAGCCGGTTACGCCTGGCAAATCTGGCGCCGAGCCAGTCATTGCGGATACGAGCAAAAATATAACCGCATCTGCAACAGCAGGAAACGGACAGGTAACGACTACGGTCACTCAAGACAGCGCAGCTCTTGCAGACGCTCTTGCCAAAGCGCCCAAACAGGATAACCATGGCGCGGCGCCAATTATTTTTATTGCTTTCGACAATGCAGCAGGCGAGGCTGTTCAGTTTAGCCTTTCTTCATCGGTATTAGCCGCTGCTGCTCTTAGCGCGCCAAATTCGATTATTTCATTGCAAACCAATGATGGGGAATATTCCTTGCCTCTCAGCATTATCGATTTTGCGTCGTTGGAGCAAAGCTTAGGAACTACGGCTGCAAATATCAGCATTCTTGTAAAAATCTCAACAACTGCTGCTGATTTGAATGCTAAAATTAAACAAAGCGCACAAGCTATGTCTGCTTCGCAGCTTGGAAATGCGATTGAGTTTACGCTAGTCGCGGCAGGGAACGGGAAGACCATCGAGCTGAACTCATTTGGTTCTACTTATGTGGAGCGAACTGTCGCACTTACGGGTTCGGTTGATGCAGCGCATGCGTCCGTCGTCCGTTATGAGCCTTCTACGGGTCAATTCTCGTTCGTTCCGGCTATATTCGAGAAGCAGCCAGACGGTTCAACGAAAGTGGCATTCAAGCGTAACGGAAACAGTATTTATACGGTTCTCTCCGTAACCAAAACGTTTAATGATATTAGCCAGCACTGGGCGAGTGCGGACATTGAGCTGCTGGCCTCCAAGCTGGTAATTAACGGCGTGACGGATAACACCTTTGCTCCAAACAGCAACATTACGAGAGCGGAATTCGCCGCATTATTGGTCCGTTCTTTGGGGCTGGCTTCGGATGCTTCTTCGGCAGCTTTCACAGATGTGAAATCCAGCGATTGGTATGCTGGCGCGGTCGGCGCAGCTGTAAAAGCCAAGCTCGTCGACGGCTTTGATGGCAACCGCTTCAAGCCAAACGACACGATTACCCGCGAGCAAATGGCGGTTATGGTTACAAGAGCGATTGCCGCAGCAGGCATCACAAGCGGTGCCTCAACGGGCCAAAACGAACCGTTGACCAAATTTAAGGATCAAGCCGCGATTAGCAGCTGGGCACAAGCAGCAGTAGCGGAAGCGATTGAAGCCAATATCATCACAGGCTTGACTGCTGATACCTTTGCTCCTTCAGAGAAAGCGACTCGCGCGCAAGCATCGGTGATGTTGAAACGCCTGATGCAATATGTACATTTCATCAATTAAATTTGAATTCTTAGCACAATACAGAAACTCCCCATTCGTTATTCGTGGGGAGTTTTTTAAGTTTTTCTCTCCAATACTGTCAACACGGAAGGTACAGAGCACTTGCTATTCCCCCCTTCAAAGAGGCTTACCTATCCCTCATTGTCCGTTGTTTTACGGCATTGGGCCGCTGTCTGAATTCGCTCGGCGAGAGGCCCGTCTCTTTCTTAAAGTTGTTGCTAAAGTAATGAATGCTCGCATAACCGAGTCCGGCCGCAATCGCTTCGATGGGCTCTCCACGCAGCAACGACTGCTTCGCCTGCTTGATCCGCTCCGAAATTAGGTACTGCTTCGGATTCTGTCCCACCTCTTGGTGAAAAATAACGGTGAAATAACCCGGATGGTAGCCGCACAGCTCGGCCAGCTCACCTACCGTCCACTGTCTGCCCGGCTGTTCACGCATCGCGTCTAGCGCCGGCCCGATCTTACTAGCTGGTCCGTCCGCCTGCGAACGCAAAACCGAGCGAACGACCAGCGTTAGCAGCTCCATCATCAGAGCGCGCAGCGCGAACGGATAAGCCGCATTCTCTCTGACGTACTCCTTGACGATGCGGGCGAACAGCCCCTCCACGTGGACGATCGCAAAGTGGCTCATCAGTTCGATATCGGCTGCGCCCGGAATTGCGATGCGGAACCGCTCTGGCTCCGCATCGAGCTGCGCCGCAGATGCTCCCCGGATTAAGTAGGCTGGATGAACAGGTTCAGGAGAATGGCTGTGGAACGTGAAATGAACGCTGTAATATTCGGTCGCCTTCGTCGTCGCGAGCAGATGGGCGCCGTTTGGTCCTAACAACACGCATTCGCCGGGCGAGATACGGTATCGGCTCCGTCCCAAATGCAGATCGACTTCACCGGATACGACATGAAAGAACTGCCAGTCAGGAATGAACCGCGGCCCCCACTGTACGTTCGGACTAGCGGTGTCGCGGCTTGCGAAATTCACCGCAGGGCTGCAGTCGAACAGCGACCCCAGATGCATACGGATCAGCCCTCCTCTGATCGAAATCTTGAAAAAACGTAAATCTCTCCGTTATTTGTCTAAATACGATCCTTTGCTCCTAATGTATATTTAAAGCGCATACAAAATCAACTTGATTTTAATAGAGGAGTGTTGGGAAATGTTAACGGAAGCGCAAGTGAAGCAGTTCGAGCAGGACGGTTTTCTAAAAGGGGATATCATATTAAGCGATGAAGAGGTTGAGGTGCTCCGCCGCGAGCTGCAGGATGTGATGGATGGGAAGACAGTCAACAAGCCGGTTATGAATCATAACATGCTGGACGCCGGATCGCTCTACGACAATATGAAAATGACGGTCAGCGAGCGTGTCGTACAAATCGTAAACATCTGGATGGCGAGCGACGTCTACTTCAAGCATGCGTCGAACCAACGGATTTGCGAGGAGATCGCCCAGCTCTCCGGCACAGACACCGTACGCATCTGGCACGACCAGATCCAATACAAGCCCCCGGTATCCGGCGGACCGACCGGCTGGCACCAGGATCATCCTCTGTGGCCAATCATACAACCAGCCGATCTTGTCAGTGCTTGGGTGGCGCTTGACGATGCAGTAATTGAGAACGGCTGTATGTGGATGGTTCCTGGCAGCCACAAGTGGGGTGACCATCAGAAATATTTGGCCAGTGACGAAAACTTCATGCCCTACCATAAGCAGCCCGAGTTGCTGCCAAGTGTCGCCGAAGTGAAGGCTGTGCCATTCGAAATCAAGAAGGGTCAAGTCGGCTACCACCACTGCATGACTTGGCACGGCAGCCCGCATAACCGTTCCGAATTGCATCGCCGGGCTATTGCGGTCCATTATATGCCGGGTCATACCAGATACGAACCGTCAGCGAACCATGCGATGCACGATTATGTGAACGTGAACGCCGGTGAAATTCTTCAGGGCGACCATTTCCCAATCGTGTACAAGAAGGCGTAGCCGGCGATCGGGATGGCTTGATTGCCAGCTCTATTCATGCCAAGTTTCTGCGGCATGAATAGAGCTGTCTTTCGGACGGCGGCTGCGGACAAGGATTCCCTAACTCGTTTGCTTATAAAATTCGACCGCCTACCATCGTCCATAACACTTGAAATTCATTATCCAATAAGACCAGGTCGGCATCAAATCCAGCTGAAATTTCTCCCTTTTGCTGAAATCCAAGGATATTGGCCGGCGTAGTTGAAGCCATCTGAACCGCATCGATCAAAGAAATTCCGGTTTCGACCGTATAACGCAGTGCTTCATTCATCGTAACGGTACTGGAGGCTAGTGTCCCATCCTCTAGTCTTGCAATGCCACCCGATACCGTGACATGGTGGCCGCCAAATAGATATTGCCCATCACCAAGACCCATTGCTTGCAAGGCGTCTGTGATTAAGACCACTCCTTCCGGTCCTTTCAACCTATGCATCAAACGAATGATAGCAGGATGCAGATGGACATTGTCCACAATAGCTTGAAGACTTACATGATTTTCTTCGAAAGCTGCCACGACCAAACCCGGATCTCGATGATGGATCGGCCGCATGCCGTTAAAGCAATGCGTAACATGGCTTGCGCCCGCTGAAAAAGCTTGTTTGGCTTCCTCATATGTGGCGTCAGAGTGCGCAATTGCAATAACGACGCCTTGTTCTTTCAAAAATGATATTAAATCCATTCCTCCGGGCAACTCAGGCGCGATAGTTACCATCTTAATAAGAGAACCCGCTTCCTGAAAAATCATTTTTATTTCTTCGAGGTCGGGATGCCGCAAATACTTTTCATTTTGCATGCCTTTTCGCTTAGGGTTCAAATAAGGTCCCTCTAAGTGTATCCCTGCAATCTTCGCTCCCGCTTCATACCCGATTACGCGCTTGACGCTGCGAATCATTTCTAGGAGATCCTCTATCGTAGAACTAACAGAAGTAGCCAGAAACGACGTGCACCCTGATAAAGCACAAGCACGTGAAACCTCTTGAATGCTCTCTTCCGTGCCGTCCATCATATCAAAACCATTGGCGCCGTGAATATGGACATCAAGCATTCCCGGTACTAACAAATGCCCTCTCCCATCAATTCGTTCATACTCTTCATTTAGGCTGGAAAGATCCTCTGTGTCTATCCTCATAATCTTCCCATCAAAAATCCAAACATGGGCTGAGGGGACGATTTCATTTTGAAGCACCACTTGAACATTATGCAAAATCGTATACATAAAAAACCTCCTCAATATGGTTATCATTTTTTTTCGAGCCTATTCGTTCTCTTCCTCACACTCAATGACCGTAATATTTTTCTGGTCTAAAACTTCTCTTATTTCACTCGGTATTTCTCGATTTGTAATTAATATGTCAACGTGATCAAAGTCCAACCGATAAAATGATTTGCCAATAAATTTTGTGTGATCGGCCACTACGATTACTTGATCTGATCTACGGGCCATTTCTCTCTTTACCCTTGCGTCTTCTTCAAATGGATAATAAAGCCCATCTGAGCGGATCGCCGCTGCTCCTATAAATGCTTTATCAGCGCGAATTTCACTAAGCTTATCTATTATGGACGAGCCATACAAAAGTCTGTGCTTTACATTCAAGTAACCGCCGAGAACATAGATTTGAAGATCCTCACGATTCGATAATGTCGCTACGTTATCAATTGAATGCGTGACAACCGTAATATTTTTTGCGCTAATTTGCTCGGCGACAAATTGCACGGTAGTTGATACGTCTAAAATCACAGTCTCATGATCTTGGATAAGCTTTGCACCAAGCTTCCCTATTCGTTTCTTAGTCTCGGATTCATCAATCAAACGATCCTGATAGGACAATATTTTTTTCTGCAGCTCGGGTAAAGCCAGCCCTCCGTGCGTACGAACGACTACGCCTTCTTGTACCAGTCTGACAATATCCCTTCGCGCCGTATCTCTTGATACTTCAAATTGTGTACATATATCCGTAACGCTCATCGATTGGTGCTGCTTCAAGTATTCGAGTATTTTTAGCAATCTTTCCTCTTGATACACGATAGACGCGCCTCCGTTTAAGTAATTTTAGACATTTTAATAAGTACTTATAAGTATAATATAACTATATTTAAGTCATTGCAAGCAATTATCCATCGTCGAATGGTTCCAACACGAAAGAAACATTCACGCGATTATGATTCATATACGAAAAAAAGAAACTATAGGCCGCTTCACCATAGTCTCTTTTGTCCTTGGTTATGTGATTGTATGAAACGATAAATGAAGGGTATAAGCACAATCTGAACAGACTCCTCTAGCATACTCTACTTAGTAGAATTATTTAGGGAGGAGGTTTCAATATGCACTGGATATCCATTATTTTCATCGGACTAGCTTCTAATATTGATAATATAGGAATTGGGGTATATTTTGGAGCACGCTCGACGAGAATTCCAATGCTTTCAAACCTATTTATTGCCATTCTCGGAATGGCTGCCGCCTATTCATCGATTACGATGGGACATCTCATATCAGGATATATGAGTCAACAGCATGCCAATTTGATTGGCGGTATTATCATTATGGCTCTAGGAGCAATGAGTATTAGACCTAAAGGCGTAACTATCGTTAAGACAAGCCCTTTACCTGCATCAAGTGATTACAATAAAGACATCTCATGGAAAGAATCAATCTCGTTAGGCATAGCGCTTTCATTAAATTGTCTAGCAACGGGCTTTGGAGCAGGGGTCAGCGGTGTTTCGCCCTTCATGACTGCAATCTCAGTTGGCATGTTCTCATTAATAACTGTAGCTATCGGCGTGCGCATCGGGCATCAGATTGCAAAGACATGGCTGGGGAAATATTCAAACGTGATCGGCGGGTTGATATTGATTGCTATTGGTCTTTATGAGATTTTCACGTGATCCGTGCTCGGCTTCCCGTCCCTCGGTTTTGAAGATTGCAACTGCGATAGAAGAATCGCGAAACGACACGATTCTTTTTGGTGTTTAGAATGCCCGAGCGGAAAGACCGCATTAGATTCGTATCAAGCGTAATCGCCGGGTTGCGTCTTGCTCTTCATCGCGACGCCAAAATCCGTGTAGATCCGGTTCGTCAGGTCAATTCCCCTGCCTCCGGCGATGTGATGCGCGAGAATCTGAAATGGAATAACCAGTGCGAGCGGCGCTTGAAATTCGTCGAGCTGAGCGTCTATTCCGAGCGTCCTTTCTTCGGCGGCCCGTCCAAGCTTCACCGTGTACGTGTACGGCGTAATACGCGACTCGTAGTCCCGCAACGATTCGAGCCGGTGCTTTACCGGGCTCTCCGTCTCAAGGAAGAACATGCGGTGCTCCGGATTCACTTCCAAGTAAGGGCCGTGCATGAACGCTTCTAGTTCGATCCCTTGCGTCGGTATGCGGACCGTCTCGGAGAACTTCGTCTCGATTTCCTTAACCGTGCCGACTGCGGGACCATTACCGACAGCTGTGAACCTCGGCGCTCCTACAAAGTCTTCTTTGTAGCGCTCATAGAAGGCTTCGGTGTCTGCAATGATCTGCGGCAGGGCAGCTCCGAAATTCCGAAAGGCTACTAGCTCCGAGCGTACCTGATCTGGCGAAGCAAGTCCCTTCCTCTCGGCAAGCCGCAGCCCTGCAAGCATAAACGTCAGCACCGTCGACGTGAACCCCTTGGTTACGTAGCCGACCCGCTCCTTCCCGCATCCGATATCAACCGTTGCGTCAGCCGACTCGGAAATCGCGCTTGCCGCATCGCTTGCCATCGCGACCGTTGCCATTCCGGTCTCCTTTCGCACTCGTTGCAGGGCGCCGATCGTCGATGTGCTTTGTCCGCTTTGGGAGATGCCTACGGCTAAGTCCACATGCGGGGAGATACGATCGTAATACGTAAAATGAAAAGGCTCTTTGATTTCCATACGAACGCCTGCCCATTTCTCGACGTAATACTTTGCGCTGAGCGCAGCATTGTAGCTAGACCCCGTCGCGAAAACGAGCCAATCGTCCTTACCGAGCGCAACTTCCGCGAACCCGTCCACGTTGCCTGGGTAACTCGCTGTAATTGCCTCGATGATATCGGGCTGCTCAAGCACGTAGGTCATCATAGTAGGTTTAGTTGTTGTCATCTTCAAGCCTCCTGATCCTTTTTCGCAGAAATCCCGAGCCTCAACGGGAATATAGACTCGGGATCGCGTTCGTTACTTTTTCCGCTTGGCGAGAATATCGTTAACGTGCTTCTCAAGGTCAGGAAGCAGCTCCGCCGCCGCCTTCTTCCCATTCTCGAGCGGCTGCATTTCGTTCTTAATAATATTGTCGAGCTCGCCGTAACCGACGATCAGATGGTTCGACGATTCGATGCCGTACTTAATGCCGCCTTCATATACCTTTTGCAAATCGGCCGGGTCGATATTCGAGAAGTTGGCATAGAATTTGCCTGCCGCCTCGGAGTTCGACGGAGGCGTGCCGCCGCTCAGGGCAACCGCTTTCTCCTGTACGTCCTTCGTCAGCTGGTACTCGATCCACTCGAGCGCTTCTTTCGGATGCTTGGAATCTTTCAGGATAAACAATGGGTCGACATAAAGCACATCGCGCACTTTATCGTTGCCGGCCGAAGGAATCGCAGCTACGCCGACCTTAAAGCTATAGTCGTTCGAACCGGCGAGAATCCATGCCCCGCCTACCGACATCGCGACTTTCCCGGTCGAGAACGCGTTGCCGCCTTGACCCGAAAGGACTTTGGCGTTGATCGGATCGATCGAGACTTTGTCTTTGTACATGAGATCGCTCAGCCTTTGGTAGGCGTTAATCGATGCCGGGGAGGAGAAGTCGACCTTAGCCGGACGACCGCCGCCTGTCGTGAACGTCTCTGGCGGATAAACGCCCCCACCGAAATACGTCGGGTACATATCCCGCGGTCCCCAGTTGAAGTCGAGCCCCCATTGCGCTTCCTCGGGATTGTTAGAAGTGACCGTCAGCTTCTTGGCGACCTCAACCATTTTGTCGAACGTCCAGGACTGATCCTCGTAATCGGCAGGCGGGTAAGGCAAGTTAGCCTTATCGAACATGTCTTTGTTATAAAGCATAAGGGAAGTATAGCTGTAGACCGGAAGGCCGTACGTTTTGCCTTCGACTTTGTAGATATTCATCAGCTCGTCGGACAAGCCGTAATCCGCTGGGTTAAAGTTCATCTCCTTCAACAAGTCGGTCATGTCCATGATCATTTCCTTGTCCATGTAATCCGCGAAGCCATTGGTGCCGAAGTGGGACGTGACGTCCGGCGTCGTGCCCGCGGCGATCAAGCTCTGCAGCTTGGACTCATACTGGTCGTAAGGCGCCTTGACGATTTTAACCTTGATGTTCGGATGGGACGCTTCAAAGTCCTTCACCAAATCCTCGACATACGCTTTGTCAGAGGAATCCGCCGTGAACTGCGTAATCGTGATGGGCTTCTCCGAGTTGCCATTGTCCGAACTCGAACATCCGGATAACGCCAGCGCTGCGGTTAATGCGATCGAGCCTAGCAGAACGTACGGTCTAGCTTTTTTCATAGTCGACCTCTCCCTTTTACTTAACATAATTTGTTCTATTTGACCCCCGTCATGGCGATGCTTTGCACGAATTGCTTTTGAGCGACGGAGAATAAAACCAAGATAGGCAATACGGCAAGAATGGAAGCGCCCATGATGACGCCCCAAGCCGGCGGGCGTGTAACGTGGCCGACCATGCTGGCCATCCCGATCGGCAATGTGAATTTATCCGACGAGCTTAAGTAGAGCACCTGCCCGAGCAGATCGTTCCAGCTCCATATGAAGGAGAATACAGCCGCCGTCGCGATGACCGCCCCCGAGAGAGGCAGCGCCATGTTCCACCATTGCCGAATCTCGGACAAGCCGTCCATCGTCGCCGCTTCGAACACCTCGTTGCTAAGCGAAGCGTAGAACTGGCGTATCAGGAATACGAAGTACGCGGACCCGAGAAACGAAGGCACGACAAGCGGCAAAATGTTGTCCATCCACCCCAAATGGCGGAACAGGATGAACTGCGGCACCATGATCGCCGGATATGGCAGCATGAGCGTCGCCAGCAGCAGGGCGAACAGCGCCCCCTTGCCTCTCGCCTCGTATCTCGCGAATCCGAACGCTGCGAAGGAAGAGGAGAGAACGGTGCCGATTACGACGAGAATGCCGATTAGGAAGCTGTTCTTATACCAAAGTAAAAAGTCCGTCTGCGTGAATAAATCAACATAATGCGTGAAAATGATCTTTTTCGGGAAAATGGATGGCGGGAAGACGAGCGATTCGGCTCTCGACTTCAGTGACGTCGCCAGCATGTTGATCATCGGAAGAAGCATGAGTACCGTAAGCACTGCAAGCAGCATAAAGCCTGCCCAATCCAACCATGATCTGCGTCTGCGGTTCATGCCCCGTCGCCTCCTTCGTAATGGACTAATTTTTTAGACATTCTCATGACGAGCAACGTGAAGAACATAATGACGAGAAGCAGGATCCACGCCATCGCGGATGCGTAACCCATCCTCGAGTTCGTGAACGCGTTCTGGTACAAGTAGTACACGTAGAACATGGTCGAGTAGTTCGGTCCGCCTTGCGTCATAACGTAGGCTTGGGTGAACACTTGGAATGACTCGATCATGCCCATGATGAGCTGAAACAGAATAACCGGCGATATCATAGGCAATGTGATGTGCCAGAAAGAGCGAAGCCGTCCGCCTCCGTCGATATCCGAGGCTTCGTACAGCGATTGAGGCACGCCCTGCAGACCGGCGAGGAAAATAATCATCCCGCCACCTACGGTCCATAACGACATGATGATGATGCCGATAAGCGCCCACTTCTCGTCGAACAGCCAGCTAGGACCGTCAACACAGAACCAACTTAGCATGTAGTTGATGAGGCCGACCTTCGGGTTGAATACCCACAGCCACATGAGAGACATCGCTGCGCCCGACACCATGCTCGGCACATACATCGCCGTTCGGAAAAAACCTTTGAACGGAATCTTCTGATTGATGAGAACGGCGAAGAACAGCGCGAGACCCAGCTGGATCGGAATGCTGAGTAGCATATATTTCACCGTCGCCTTCACGGAGAGCCAGAAGATTTTATCGTGGAACAATTCCTCGTAATTCCCGAGGCCAATCCACTTTGGCGAGTTCACGATGTTGTATTCCGTAAAGCTGTAATAGGCGGAGGCGATAATCGGATACAGCGCGAACAGGATCGCTCCGATGAGCCAAGGTCCGATGAAGATGTAGAAATATTTTGCTTTCTTGTTGCGCTTGCGTTTCATGGAACTCCTCCTCTCAGCCCAGCTTCCCGTTCTCCGATTCGTATAGATCGGCAACGATAGACAGCCATTTACCGGCATTGCCGGTCCATACTTCCTTGTAGGTCGCGTTGTTGAATTGCGGCCAATAAGGCTCATCGTCGTTGCCCCAAGTCTGAATGCCGACCGGGATTTCACCGGTCATCTCGCCGCAGAGCACGGAATACTGCTGGGCGTAGCGATAGCCTTCGCCGTGCATGAGAGATTGGGCGAACGGATTCATGCCTGCGATCCATTGCAGCTGCCCTTCCGCGATTCCCTTCAGCTCCCGGTCGTTCAAGCAAGCTGCTGCGACCGATGCCGCCTTTCCTGTCGATAACAAGATGGCATTGTTGCCCCGGAACGAGAACCAGACCGGGAATCGACGCAAATAATACGAATCGTTCAGCTTCTCGCCGCGCCGAAGTTGTTCGCCATAGTCTGCCTTTGCCCTCTCGTCAGTCAGCAAATGCTGATGGCCGAAGCTTCTCTCGTCGAGATGCTCGCTCTCGTGATAGACACCGCTTGCGATCATCGGATAAGGCTCCGTGTAGGCCGCGAGTATTTTCAAATAATCGCCGTAGCTCCGGATTGAAGCCAGCCAGCTTTCCGCATCGGCGTGCTCCGGCTGCGTATCTCGAATGGCGGCAAGCGCCATTAAATAAAGATGCTCCCGCGCTTGATGGTTGAAGTGCTGCACGACCCGTTTTTCTGGATTACGGTAAAAGAAGCCTGCCAGCGTCTTACCGCTATCGAGCGTGATGCCTGTAAGCTCCTGACAGTCCAGGACGTAGCTCATGAATTCGACCGCACGGCTGGCATACTGTCTCTCTTGCGTCGCCTTGTACAGCATCGATGCCGCCCAAGATGCCGTGGCCATGTAGAGGCTCTCCGACGTCTGGTACGTATGCTCCCAAAATATTGGCTTCTGATCGAATCCGATCCGGCCATATTCCGTCATCGCGAACTCGAAGTCTTCCTTCGCGAATTGCAGCAGCCTCTCCGACAACGCCGGATTGACCTTCTTCAGACGCTCGTGGATATACGCCTCAATCCCCGCGCAATAGAAATTCTCGTAAGCCTGGTTATGAACGCGTGCCTCCGCATCGTCCATGTTCCCGATCAGGCCGTCCGTCCAACGGGTAATGCCTGCGCTTGTCGCGCGGTAACCATCGCCGAAGCGCGTCTTCAGCAGGAAATCCAATCCCCACTCGCCTTCTTCGATCAATCTCAAGCAGAGATCGCGGTCGAACGCTTCGACCTTCTCCGCCAGCTCAAACAGCGCGAATGCCACTTCAGCGGTCTGAATCAACTGCTGCGAGACGTCGCCCGCGTCGTGCCAGCCTCCGTTAAACGAAAGTATTAAGCCTTCGTGCCTAGCGACGATATCCGCATGGCAGCTGCCATGAATGCCCGGAACCGGATAACCGCAGCGTTCACAGAAGATGAAATTCAGCGCTTTCCACACAGAGGCATGCCATACTTCCGAAGCGCTGCCGATCGCGAAACCTTCGGATCGCAGACCGCCCGCCTGCAAGTAGTAGCGGCCGCTCTCCGAGAACGCCGTGAAATCCATCGAGAGATAGGTTCCAAGACTCGTAGCCAGCGGCATGACCATACCCTCGAAGGCGATTTCGTCCGTGCCTTCCCGCTTCAAGCTGAAGGATTCCGGCGAAGCCTCCCCGGTCAATCCCGAAGCGGCAAATGCCGTCTTTGTGCCTTCGGCGTTATACCCGCTGTGGGAATAGATCAAATCTCCAGCCTTGGGCATCCAGCCCTTCGAGATTTCGTGACCCTCTACCCGCTCCAGCCTCGCGGAGCGCAAGCGCAGTTCCATGCGGTCGCCGGTAGCGCGGTCCTTGCCGTTCAAGTAATAGCCGATCGCAAGCTCCGTAATGCCGTCCCTAGGCAATTGTTGAATATCCAGATGAATCGTGTTCCACTGCCCGTTCTTCACATTCACGCCGTGATAGCCTTCGCGGTTATAAATATCAGGCACGGCAACCTCGCCCTCATTCTTGAACTTCAAGGCGACATAAGCGTTCGGCACGCCGGGAAAATCGGGATACACCTCGACCGTAATCCGGTTATAACCCTCCCAATTGTCGTGATCGAATCTCCTTATCAGCCAAGCGGACCCGAAGTTAACGTAATCGCCGTCCTCGGGCGAGCCTTCCGGCCAGCGCGGCATTCGCGTTGGGGAGCTTATCGCGAGATGTTGTCCGGGTACGATGGACATGCTCCGGGCTCCCTGATGCAGCCATTTGCCATCGTCTTCGAACAAAGCCAGCTCAAGCTTGCCTAGAACCGGCTCGTTCTGTTGTTTGCTCTCTAACGACCTCTCTGCATAGAGCGGCAGCGGACGGTGAATAAAGCCCGATTGCCGGATATCTTCCAATAGTCTGTTATCCATGGTTAGCCAGCTCCTCTTCGTATCTCTTTCTTGCCTTCAAGCCTGCCAACGCCGCTCCTACCAGCCCAACCTCTGCAGTCGGCTGCTTCGTCGGCACGAGCGAATGGGCGACGAAACGCATCGTCCGGGGATTCAGATAGGACTTGATTCTGCCTAGAAAATATTCGTTCCTGGCGATGCCGCCACCGAGCACGATCGTATCCGGGTCGCTGACGCGGACGAGGTTCATGATCAGGGATGCCAGGGCGCGCGCTGCTTCCTCGCTAACCTTCAAGCTTAGCTCGTCGCCTAGCGCAGCCGCTTCGAAGATTTCGGATGCGGAGACGCGCTCGTTATCCCTGAAGGAAAGGGTCGTAGCTGGATATTGCTCCTTCAAAGCCATGATCCGCTCGTGCATGCCAAGTCCTGAAGCGATCCGTTCTACGCATCCTTTGCGCCCGCAGCCGCACTCGACGTCGCTGTCTTGCGCGACCACCATATGACCGATTTCGCCGGAGTTGAAGTTCGATCCATTGACATAATTGCCGTCCGCGACAAGCCCCGCCGCGATGCCGGTACCGATGTTGAGATAGATGAAGTTGTCGGATACCGTGCCCCATCCGAGCTCTTGCTCGGCTTTCGTTGCGCAAGCCACGTCGTTGTCAATGCCGCAAGGTACCCCGTAACGCTGCTCAATGATCTCTTTCACGTCCGTCGGCTCCGACTTGCCCGGCTCAATCTCGAGCCATATTCCTCGTTCTTCGTCGACTCGCCCGACAAGACCGATGCCAATCGCCGCCAGTTCGCCGGGCTTGAAGGGAAACGTCCTCTTATAATCGTCAATCGCTTGGATAATACTCTCGATCGCGATCGACTGCGTCGTCGTATCGCTGGGATAGGATTTGGACCGCACCATTTCCCCGTCCGGTGCCATCTCTCCGAGAACGATGCTGGTCCCGCCTAAATCGACTGCCAGAATGGATGCCAGACTGTGTCTATTCATGTGATGCATCTCCTATTGATTTGGTAACGTTACCAATTTTGAATTTGTGCAACGCTTTCAACGCAAGATTAACAGACCTCTATAAAAGCTGTCAACCCTTTTATAAGTTCGTTTTTTTATCAGGTGACCACGAATTATTATAAAACTTGAAATAAGCCTATTTATTTTGGTAACGATACCAAAATAGCTTGCGCAGTTGTAAAAGATGCGTTAGAATTTAACTAATCGGAAAGCTATTAGAAGGATGTGTCGCATTGAAAGGCAAGATTACGATCACGGAAATCGCTCAGAAGAGCGGCGTCTCCGTATCCACGGTATCGCGCGTGCTCAACAATAGCCCTTCTGTTTCCCCGAAGAAGCGAGAACGCATCCAACGGATTATCGACGAACATAACTATACCCCAAGTATTTTCGCTAGGGGCATGGTCAATCATAAGACGAAGAACATCGGCGTTATTCTTCCTGACATTACGAACCCCTACTTCGCGTCATTGTTCCTTCAAGTCGAGAGCTTTGCTCTTAAGAACATGTATGCCACGTTGTTGTTCAACACCATGTTCTCCCGCAATCCCCAGCGCTATGAGACATCGCTGACGGAAGAGGAGTATTTCAAGATCATCCTGGAGAAGCAAGTGGATGGCGTATTGATCTTAGGCGGACAGATTGATAAGGACGATGTTCCGGATTCCTTCGTTCAGGCGCTCAACCAACTCCATAGGCAAGTCCCCGTCGTGATCATGGGCTCTCGTATCGACGGCTGCGAGTGCTTATTCGTCGAACGCAACCTGAAACAAGGAGTTACGTCCATCGTCCATCACTTTATCGCGCTCGGGCACGAGAGAATCGGCTTCATCGGCGGCGAACCCGGCATTCGAATTACGACCTCCCGCGTCGATGCGTTCACGCAGTCGTTGCGATCACTGGGTCAAACCGTACATGAGACGTATATTGTCACATCCGACTACTACGCACCAGACGGTTATAGCGCGATGACGCAACTTTTAGACATGAATCCTGACAGGCTTCCGACCGCTGTCGTCGCAATCAACGACATGGTCGCGCTTGGCGCAATCCGCGCGATGAAAGACCGCGGACTGCAATGCCCGGAGCAGATCGCGATCGCCAGCTGTGACCAGTTCCTACAGAGCGATTACAGCATCCCAAGGCTCACTTCGATGGACCAGCATAACGAATACTTGGGGCGTATGGCCGTTCTGCAGCTCATCAGCGCGATTAACGGCTCAGACGAAACGATAAGCATCAACCATTCGCCGGAGCTCATTATTCGCGAATCATGCGGCGCTTCCCGCGCTGGATTCTAACATCTATGTCTTGTTGCTTTGTATTGGCTCATTAGAAGAACTTAAAATAACAACCTCCTGCGATTTTATCGAGGGGGTTGTTTGCTTTTTATCGGAGTAAACCGCAGCCTCGCCTATGGTATCCCCCATCCAAAACCGTTCGCCGTCCAAAACGACACTTACCTTTATGACAGTAGCTGTACTAAAAGTGCATACTTACATATTTGCAGTGCAATCTTTATACTCAAAAAAAGAAATACAGATGAATGAAGGAGGATACTACATTGAAAACGCTAGTTATCGTAACCCATCCAAACATTGAAACATCCGTCATTAACAAGCGATGGGTAGAAGAACTCAATAAATATCCAGAAAAGTATACGGTACACGAACTCCATAAGGTTTACCCGGATGGAATTATAGACGTGGAAAAAGAACAAAAATTAGTGGAATCCCATCGCAATCTTGTTCTACAGTTCCCTATCTATTGGTTTAATTGTCCGCCACTCCTAAAAAAATGGATTGACGATGTTTTAGCTTACGGGTGGGCATTTGGTACAAATGGAGGCGATAAATTAAAAGATCGCAAAGTCGCTTTAGCTGTATCTGCCGGTATTAAACAAGAGGATTACAGCGAAGAGGGAAGATATCGCTATACGCTTGAACAGTTATTAGCTCCTTTTGAAACGACCTTCCTATACTGCAATGCAAATTATCGTTCGTTCTTTGCGTTTTATGGTTCGGAAACTGAGCCTGGCGAAATGGTGCCTGGTACAGAAATTGATCCGTCTACGAACGAATTGGAAAAAAGCGCGCGTCATTATTTGACTTTTGTTGACAGCCTGTAATAGGCCTATTTATTAAAGCTGCTAAAAAAAGAAGTATTTCCTTGTTCAGGAGATACTTCTTTTGTTTTTTAACTAGCTTTGCCTACCGCTGAGCGGCTTCCAGAGCAGGAGAATTATTTTGCTCGCCCCACTCGCACATCATATTTAACAATGGAATGAGAGAAAGACCGCGTTCGGATAATGAATATTCAACTTTGGGAGGTATTTGAGGAAATTCCTCGCGTATGACCAGTCCGTCTGCCTCCAGCTCTTTTAACATGATGCTCAGCGTTTTAAAGGAAATGGTACCGATACAGCGCTGCAGCTCATTAAACCGCACAATCTTATTTTCTGACAGCCAATACATAATGATCATTTTATATTTACCGCCGATTAAGGACAACGTGTATCCAAAGCCAGTGTCTTTTACTTTCACGCCAGTCGGAATACAGGTTTCGCGCATAAGCTACACCCTCCTTTAGGTTAGAATACGTTATAAATATGCATCCTTTACTATAGATCATTATGAGATCTTTTTGAAATACTTTTTCATTTGCGTTCGCTGCCATTGCTTTGTATGAAGTTATTAGTGTATTATTTGACCTTAGCATAAAAAAACAAATAGAACCGTGGAGGCATGTTTATATGCAAGCGAAAATTAAACTTCAAGAAGGTCAAAGACTAATTACGAACAAAGATTTTGAAGTAGCGATAGCTGAAAAAGCTATCATCAAACCCATGCAAAACGGGATGCAGATTCGTCCAGCTTCTACGATTATCGGATATAACGATGATTCCGTTCGTATGTCTGACGGAAGTATCATCCATAGAGCGGCAAATTCGTTTTTCGTCTAAAGTGAATTTCTGCAGGACCGATATAATGAAATGTAAAAATACCAGAAAACCCGCCCTTATTCAGGTCGGGTTTTTTGTGCATTAGAACGAATACGTTTGTTCTTCATTTGTCATTACTTTTTTTCCAAAACCGCAAAGTAATTTCCTTCGCTATCAGCAAAGTTGAATACTCTTCCGGAAGGCATCGTTACAAGTTCGCCGACTGTAATGTCTTTGTCCTTAAACGCTTTATACAAACTATCGAGCTCGTCCGAGAAAAACAACATCGATGGTGTATTAAGATTCAATTCAGGCTGCATTTTTGCAATTAGCTCCTTATTGTGAAGCACGATACTCGTTTGTGCATCGTTTGCTGGAGCAATTTCGATCCATCTCATATGCTCGTTTTTTTCCTCGGAAACTAATTTAAACCCTACTTTTTCTGTCCAAAATTTCAATGACTCATCCTGGTTGTTCACATATAACATAATTTGGCCGATTTTATTAATCATTAAGCATTTCTCCATTTCTGTTGCTTTTGTATATCGTTCATTTTTTATCGAGACACTCCACTGCTATTGGCTTGTTGATTATACAAAATACAACAATTCAGTTCAACTATCCCGGTCCCCCGTTCATCTAGGGATATACAAACAATGAAAAAACCGCCCCAAAGGGCGGTTCTAAGCTCACTTGATTCCTTCCATAAAGGCTCTAAAGTTTTCAGCGATTTCTTTTGATTTGGTATGGTGCAAATAATGTCCGCCTTCAAATGTCATCACTTTTCCATTTTCAGAGTTTTTTACTTGTTCTTCATGCAGCGGTATCCAATTCTTATGGCTGGTATTATTCGCTTGTATAAAGAAAATAAGAGGAAGATCTTTTGGGAACGTTAAGGTTTTAGCTGCTTTAAAATTAGAACTAATATGCTGCATTTCATTCAGAGTGGTAGAATTATACATGTTTTTGAGTGAAATCATTCTCAGCTGTTCTTTTGTCTCATCCTCAAACGGCAGCTCGGCATATGGATTGCCGCTTACTTTCATCATCAATCTGCCGAACCCTGAATTTTTGAGCAACTTTAGCTTCTTTGCTGGCAATTCAACATCCA
This sequence comes from Paenibacillus sp. FJAT-27812, assembly GCF_001273905.1. NCBI lineage: Bacteria > Bacillati > Bacillota > Bacilli > Caryophanales > Paenibacillaceae > Paenibacillus > Paenibacillus sp. FJAT-27812. The sequence continues at coordinate 25,986 of NZ_LIGH01000001.1, forward strand.
TGCCGCCTTGCGTTGGAACACTGCTGTCGATCCCGACAAAAGCGCTCACTTCGTTTCTGTATTTGCTCACATAATCCAATCCGTAAATACCTGCAATGGAGTGGCCCATTAGAACGTAGCGGTCAATATTAAGCTTTTGCAGAACTTCATGCGTTTCATTCACGATATTTTCCGTGCTTCGTTCTTTTTCGGTTCCATCGCTTAATCCATATCCAAAAGGCTCAACCACGACAACTTTGTAAAAAGGAGACAGCTCTTTCACTAGCGATGTAAAATCAAGAGCTGGTGATGCCGTTCCGTAGCCTGGCAGCAGCACGATTGTTTCTTCCCCTTCTCCTTGAATCAAAACATTCATATTTTTCCCGTCTACAGGCACTAACTGGCCATAAGGCTCTATTTTCCCCAGCTCTGATTTGCTGCTGATCTTATTGGCGAAAAAAACAATGGCTATAAAAACGACAACGGCTATAGCTATTACGGCTAATGCTTTAAGAAGAATGATCAGTATTTTTTTCATTATTTATTCACCACCGCCAAAGCGACTATTAAAGCTCGTTTTCCACCAGTTCTCCTGCACATTCTCACATTCATTACCTCATTTTGTTTCACTTGCATCTGCTCCTATCCATATCTGTTTATTTTAACGGGCCGCTAAAGCAAGCTTATACGATGAAGATGTACTCCTTATGACGGCAATATGAACGGAATATGAACGGGCAAAATAAACTGCATTCTCCTTGACGGTTCGATATGATCCGCATAGCCAAGCAACGAAAAAACCGCCCCAAAGAGCGGTTTTCATCTCGCATATACCTATATGTTTATTTTAAACCTTCCATAAATCCTCTGAAGTTTTCAACGATTTCTTTTGACCGGGTATGGTGTAAATAATGCCCGCCTTCAAATGTCATCACTTTACCATGCGCAGAATTTTTCACTTGCTCCTCATGCAGCGGTATCCAACCTTCTGTTTCTGTATCATTCGCTTGCAAAAAGAAAATAACAGGAAGGTTTTGGGGGAAAGTTAAGCTTTCAGCCGCTTTGAAATTAGGATTAAAATGTTCCCCTTCACTTAATATGTTCGGATTAAACATGTTTTTGAGCGAAAGCATTCTTATTTGTTCTCTCGTTTCATCATCAACGTTTGGCGCTACAATTTGGTCTGGACTGAGCTTCATTAGCAGTCTGGCAAAACCTGATTTTTTGAGCGCTTTATATATGCCTGATGGGAATTCGCCATCATTGCCGCCTTGCGTTGGAACACTGCTGTCGATCCCGACAAAGGCGCTCACTTCGCTTTCATATTTGTTCACATATTCTAATCCGTAAATGCCTGAAATAGAGTGGCCCATTAAAATATACCGGTCAATATTAAGGCTCTGCAAAGCTTCATGCGTTTCATTTACTATGTTTCCTATGCTTCGTTCTTTTTCGGTAACATCACTGAGTCCATAACCAAAAGGCTCAATCACGACTACTCTGTAAAAAGGAGACAGATCCTCCACTAGCGGCTTAAAATCAAGAGCCGGCGCTGCCGTTCCGTAACCCGGAAGAAGCACGATTGTTTCTTCGCCTTTTCCTTGAATCAAAACGTTCATATTTTTCGCGTCCACGGCGACAAACTGGCCGTAGGGTTTTATTTTACCTAGCTCCGATTTGCTGCTGATCCTATTGACGATATAAACGGTGGCAATAAAAACGGCTATTGCTAAAACGATTGCTGCTATGGAATAAAGCATAATCTTAAATATTTTTTTCATAATGGGCTCACCCCAGCTAAAGCGATCGTATGCGTTTGTTTTCTATCGATTCTCACGCTTACCCACCTATTCCTTGCTTCTCTTCGCATCATTCGCATCTTCTCCTGACCGCTTCTGTTTATTGGCTCTCTTGCCTAACAGGCCGCTAAAGCAAGCTTATACGACAAAGATGTACTGTCTATGACGGCAATATGAACGGAATATGAACAGGTAAAAAAAATGCTGCGGCATCGCATGCAAGGAAGCTTGCACAAGATGCCGCAACATGGAGAAGAAGGAAGGAGACAACCTGATTACTCAATCGGCGTCGTTATTGGCAAGGTAACAATAAAGCTTGCTCCTTGGCCGAGCTCGCTTTCGACTCGGATGTCGCCCCGATGAAGCGATACGATCTGTTTAACGATGGCAAGTCCCATGCCGCTGCCGTCATATTTGCGGCTGTGGGCACGGTCAGCTTTAAAAAACCGATCGAATATTCGCTTCTGATCCTCCGGCGAAATACCAATGCCAGTGTCGGATATTCGGACTGTCACGTTTTTGTTATCTTGCTTGACGCTGACGATTATCGTGCCGCCGTCCGTAGAAAATTTGATGCTGTTGCCGAGTAAATTGGTCCATACCTGATTTAGCTGGTCATGATCAGCGGTTAAGGTAACCGGTCTCAGATTAAGCTCGAAGCGGATGTTGCGAGCCGACCATTGCGGCTGGATCGCAACGATTACGCGCCTTATTTGTTCGTCAAGACGGAGCGTGACAAGCCGCATCTGCTGCGACTGTGATTCAAGCAAGCTCAGCTTCAGCAGGCTATCGCTCATCTTGGACATCCTCTCCGCTTCAGCGATGATAATATCGAGATAACGGCTTTGCTCGGCAGGCGCAATGTCTACTTGCTTGAGCGCGATTGCATAACCGGAAATCGACGTGAGCGGCGACTGGACCTCGTGCGACACGTTCGATACAAATTCCCTGCGCATTTGCTCAAGCTGCTGCAGATCATGTATCATTTCTTCGAAGCTGCGGGCCAAGGTGCCTAGCTCACCCGATTGTTTAATATTCAGCTTCACGTTGAAATCTCCAGCTGCTATACGTCTAGTCGCGTTTGTAAGCCTTTTGATCGGTCTGATCAGGAACACGGAGGCAGCCAAAATCAATAAGCTTCCTGTAACCAACGAATAGGTTACAAACGACCATATCCATTTTACGAAAAAAGTGGAAGAAGGGGGGGCGAGCGGCTCCACAAACATCGCTTTCGTCCCCATTTCCGTTTTTAACGGCAGCCCTAATAAAATACTGGAAATACCATCCGTATTGACCCGAACAACTTCCCCGCGCAGCACTTTGTTTACTTGTTCCATGGTCACAGTGGCAATATGATGTCCGTGAAGCATACCGTAAGACTGGAACTGCCCTGTTTTATCGAAAATTCGAACATGATAGGAATCAAGCTGCTTCATTCCGCTTACGAACGAGTCCGCTTCACTGGGCGGGATGGTCTCGTAAACGCGGACGAAGTCCTGGCCAAAGTTGGATAAGGAAACATGCAGGTTTTCGTTCAATTTATCTTTAAATACCCAAGTTGCCACAAAAAAAGCAATGACAGTGCCCCCGATTACGGAGACAAGAAAGATCAAAACTACTCGTGTATATAAGGACTTGATCATTCGTACACCTCAAGCCGATAACCAAGTCCACGCACCGTTTCGATGCGAAAGTCGGGTGTAGCCGCGAACCGCTCCCGAAGGCGTTTAATATGTACGTCAATCGTTCGATCATCGCCAGCATAATCAATTCCCCAAATCTGATCGATCAGCTGCTCGCGCGTAAAGATTTGCCCGGGTGTCCCTGCTAGCTTATAAAGCAATTCAAACTCTTTAAGCGGCAGCGTGAGTGACGCCTTGCCGCTGATCACTTTATAAATCTGCCGATCAAGAATGACGTTGCCTAAACGGATTGTCTGCGTGGAGCCAATCCGATATCGTTTCAGCAATGCCCCGATGCGAGCCGTCAACTCCAGCGGATCAAATGGTTTCGTCAAATAATCATCCGTCCCAAGCTGGAAGCCTTTCACTTTCTCCCAGGTTTCGCCTCTCGCAGTCAGCATTAGCAGCGGAAGATCAGGATTGCTTCTTCTTAGCTCCTTGCATAACGTCCAACCATCCATAATCGGCATCATAATATCGAGCACGACAAGATCGACGTGCGTCGAGGCATAGACGGCCAACGCTTCCTTTCCGTCCGCCGCTTCGGCCGTTTCATATCCGTCGTTGCGCAGAAATAAACAGACAAGCTCGCGAATGTTCGCATCGTCGTCAGCAACCAGTATCGTAGGCATCCGTTCCCTCATCTCTGTTATCCAACCCATTTAGTAGTAACCATTATACTATAAATAAGATTTGAAACATAAATGGCAAGCATGAAAAATGACCTCCGCCAAAGCGCGGAGGTCATTTTTTTATAACCGCAATATGTTTGATCAGCAACTCTATAAATTCCTTCGCCGCTTTCCCCATATAACGATCTTTTAAATAAATGACGCCCACTTCCCTTTTTAAAACCGGATTCGTCAACGGAACCACCTTCAACTCTGGATGCGGGTACAGCTCAAGCAGCGTTTTGGACAAAATAGATATACCTGCGCCTGAACGAACAAGCATCAGCAACGATTCAATCGTCGAGGTTTCTATTTTCGGATTCAAATCAAAGCTCTGGAGCGAACAAGCCAAATCGATCATTTTCCGGCAGCGATGAGTAGGCGGGAACATAATAACCGATGCTTTTTTTACTTCATCAAGTGCAATGGACTTGTTTTTTGAAAGCGGATGGTCCTCATTCATTACAAAATAAAATTGCTCTTCATAAAGGGATACCTTGCTGAATCTCTCATCCTCCAGAGGCAGAATGGTCACGGCAAAATCCAGATCGTTGTCGACGAGAGGCTCTACCACATCTTCAACGCCGTAAAGCTTGATTTGAACTTTGGGATACATGCGATGAAAATCAATCAGAAGGCCTGATACGAGTTCATTTATCTCCCCGATCAATACGCCTATCGACAGCGTGCCACGCTCAATGTGCTGCAGCTCAAAAATTTCTTCGCGTGCTCCGGCCAAGGAACCAAATATGGTGCTGCAATGATTGCGCAGTAGGCTTCCTGCCTCCGTCATCGTGATCTTCTTCCCGATTCGGTTAAACAAAGGCATTCCTAAATCATCTTCAAGAAGTTTAATCTGGTAGCTTAAAGTAGGCTGGGTGATGCCCAGCTTCTCCGATGCTCTCGTAAAATGCAGTTCCTCGCATATGGCAATAAAGCATTCTAACTGCCTTAATTCCATGATGCTCCCTCCTTTTGCTGATTTCATCTAATGGATAAGTCATTCAAATTATCAATCATTATTATAGAAATATCAATATTGATCTATCATTCATCATTTCACTACAATGGATACTAGCAGCAAGAACATATAGGGGGAACACTTATGGAATCAATCGATTCGGCTAACAGGCGTCAAAATCAACAAGCAGCATCTTTAAAAGGGCTGCTTCCAATTGCTCCAGCCTCTTATTTCGCAATGACGTTAGGTTTGGCTGAGACAGGGAATGCTTTGCTCTTTGCTCATGATGCCTGGAATGTTCCTCGTGCATACGGCATTGTTTTCGAGTTGTTAGCGATTCTTTCCTTTTTGTGGTGGGGCGCGCTTTATACGAACAAATGGATCAATCATCGCCCTTCTGCCGTGAATGAATGGCGAGATCCTATTCAAGCTTCATTTGTTGCCTTGATTCCAGAATCGTTAATCCTGCTTGCATTAGCCTTTTTGCCTTATCTGGACACCTTTTCCCACGTTCTCTTCTGGGCAGGATCGGTAACCAATATAGCCTATGCTTCCTATCGGCTTGCCCGAATGTGGGCGGTACCCCGCGGAAACGAGCAAGTGACCCCCTCCTTATTCCTTACCTATACAGCTAGCGTGCTTGTTAATGCATTGATCGCAGGCCTATTTGGTTATAAGGAATATGGTTGGATGCTATTTGGCATTGGAGCAATCTCGTGGCTTATATTGGACTCCGTCGTGCTGCAGCAATTGGTAACAGGGGGACTTGATGCCAAAACAAGAAATTTCATGGGGATCTATATGGCACCGGCCGCTATTGTGCTCGTTGCGTACCAAGTGCTTAGCGGTCAGTCATCCGATTTATTAACTTACGCGCTGGCAGGTTATTCTCTTTTCCTAACCATTTCTTTAGTTCTGTCCTACAACTGGTTAAGGCAACAAGCATTCGCTCCGGGTTACTGGGCTTATACCTTTGGAGTTGCCACTGTCGCTCAAGGATTTCTGCTAATGGCTCGGGAGCAGCAATCACCCATTTTTATATTCTTTGCCGTTACGCTTTTAATGGTCTCCTTGCTTCTTACCTCAATCGTAATCATCGGTACTGTATATTTGTTTTTCCATAAAAAATATTATCCTCATGCAGTTCAACCATCTCGCTAGTGTGAATTGAAATGGAACCTTAACAAAAAGGCCAACCGCTAAGCTGAACAGCACCCCGTCAAGTAGACAGTACAAATAATAAAAACAGTTAAGCGGCCTTACTCCTGAATTCCATAGGACTGAGGCCGTTTAATTTTGC
>NZ_LIGH01000001.1:33552-231161 GCF_001273905.1 Paenibacillus sp. FJAT-27812
CTGCCATTTCATCAACGTTGTTTTGTTGATCTCATACTTCTTAGTCGCAGCTAAAAAACCAATTTCCCCATTTGACACTTCTTCGAGAATCGTAAGTTTCTCTAGTGCATTATATTTTCCTTTAGCCATGAAAAAGCTCCCCTTACAGTAATCAGGTTTTATTATTTCACCTGTCTACTGTAGGGGGAGCATATCAAAGCTCCGGTTGGCCTCCTTCCTTAAGTAAAACCGCACGAGTGTTACTTGTCCCAATCTTTGACATGATCGCGCCAAGCATGCTTCGGCAGCCAGTTCAGCAGCCGCTTGGCCTTCTCATTGCTGAGCAGCGATTCATGACCCGCAAGCGGCTTGCGGAAGTCGTTGACCTCCGGAAAACGCGCAGCCATCAGCTCACGGCTTGCAACGGCCATGCTGGAATCATCCGCCGCTAAATTGATCGCCACGCTCCCTAGCCCCTCGGCTTCCACTGCCAGCCTGCAAGCCTCCGCTGCATCACGCGTATCGATATAGCTCCATAAAATCCGCTCGCGCTGCTCGGGATCATGTATAAAGGACGGGAACCGCTCGTACGCCTCAGGCGGTATGACATTCCCTAAACGGAAAGACACGACCTGCATGCCCGTTCTCCGGTTCATCATATCGGCCGTTTGCTCATTCACGATCTTGGACAATCCGTAGCTGTCCTGCGGAAGCTGCGGATGCTCCTCATCAACGGGCACATATTGCGGTCCAAAACGTTGAGCTGCAAACACGATTCCGTAAGAGGATTCGCTTGAGGCAATGACCGCCTTGCGGATGCCGAGCCCCGCCGCCGCCTCCAGCACATTGTAGGTAGACATCACATTATTATGGAACGTCACCTCATTCGGATGCGAGTAAGCGACCGGTATCGCAGCCAAATGCACGACGGCATCCGCTCCAGCGAGTACGCCATAAACTTCGCCCAGCTGGTTCAAATCAACGATGACGGTACGGCAAAGCGGCTCCGCTGGATGTTTAACATCCGCATTGACGACCTCATATCCCTGCTCAACAAAATGCTTGACCACCCATTTGCCAAGCATTCCGCTCCCGCCTGTAACGACTACTTTGGGCATTTCAATTCCTCCTTCTTACGATTCCAAAATTTGTTCGATCCGCTCGATGACATCCGCGCTTAGCACGATACCGGATGCCTTCGCATTCTCTTCTACCTGCTCGGGGCGACTCGCGCCAACCAGCGCGCTCGACACATTCGGCTGCCGCAAAATCCAGGAAAGCGCCAATTGTCCGACCGTTAGCTCCAGCTCGGCTGCCACTTTGCCCAGCTCGCGCACTTTATTGATTTTCTCCTCGGTCACATTTTTCCGCATGCCGTCGAGCTTCGCGGCGCGGCTGTCTGCGGGAACCTCGTTCACCGAGCTGTACTTGCCCGTCAGCAGCCCTTGCGCAAGCGGCGAGAACACGACTTGTCCGATGCCGCCGCGCTCTCCGTAAGGAATGACTTCCTTCTCGATATACCGGTTAAACATATTATAAATCGGTTGGTTTACTACGATGCGGTCTAATAAATAACGATCCGCGATTGCATGCGCCTCCACCATCTGGGCGGTTGTCCATTCGCTGACGCCTACGTACAGCACCTTGCCTTGACGCACCAGATCATCGAGCGCCCGCAGCGTTTCTTCCATCGGCGTGCTCGGGTCATGGCGGTGACAGTAGTACAGATCCACATAATCTGAGCCAAGCCGCTTCAGGCTGGCATGGCACTGCTCCATAATATGCTTGCGGGACAAGCCGCGGTCATTGGGACCGTCGCCCATCTGGCCGAACACTTTAGTCGCAAGAACATAGGATTCACGCGGGAAGGCACGGAGCGCCTCACCCATCAGCTTCTCCGCTTCCCCACGCTCGTACACGTTTGCCGTATCATAAAAGTTAATGCCCAGCCCATAAGCCGTTTGTATCGCTTTCACCGCATTTTCGCGTTCTACGTATCCTCCGTATGTCAACCAGCTTCCAAGACTGATTTCGCTAACCTTCAATCCGCTCTTTCCTAAATGACGAAATTGCATCTCTACTCATCTCCTCAAGAATGGTGTACGAACAATGGAATGACTCTCTATCGCTTGCACCTCTATTCTAGAGAAGTTCGTTTCAATATGTAAGTAGTGAAAAAAAGATCACTATATTATATGACCTATATATACTATACATTTGGTAACTACTCTATCCGTCTATTTTAACAAAAAAAAAGCATGCAGCCGCCGTATAATGGCTGCACTGCATGCTTTCACTTCATGTTTTTATTTTATTATTCCGTCTGCTTTATCCTGCTCAAGATACAACCGAGATGACATGCTTCTCGCCCGGAGCGACCGCAATCTCCGCGTATGCATAACGGCGTCCAAGCTTGTCAAATCCGCTCGCCCCGCGGATAACTTCTCCATTGTGATGCAATACAGCCGGGGATTTAGCGTCATTATAAAATTTCGCACGCCATATGAGCGCTTCGCCGGAATGGCTGGTGAATTCCGTAGACGTTCTGCCCTCATGCTTCACGCTAACCGCTCTTCCAAGCACGGAAACCTGAGCGATTTCCGCAAAGGCAAGCTCCTCCGTTAGCCTCGACACCGTAGTTACGGTTGAGATGCCATCCGCCGATATGCCCATAAGCTCCGAGACGACTGCGCCGATGGCGGCAAAAGATACCTCGGGATATTCGCGTCTCTCAAGCGCGGGGTCCATCAGCTCTTTTAGGCTGCGCAAGCCCTCGCCGTCTTCGCCGCATCTATAGTAAGTCTCCGGCAAATAGGACATGCCCTCGACGTTGGTGACGCCTTGCGCATGCATGGAGCGCAGCGCGCCCTCCCGTTTCTCTTTGTCCGCAATCGCTTCGTAATAGAGCGGCAAAAACTGTCCCTCGCCGGACTCTGCCCCGAGGAAGGAGCCGTTTTGTCCCAAGGCGACGAAGAAGCAGCCGCTTGCCTCATCCCACCACTGCCGCTCCAGCAGCTTCCGAAGCTGTAACGCCTTGTCCGAGTATTCTGCGTAGAGCTCGTTGTTTCCCAACGATTTTTCGATTTCGGCATAAGCCTGATAACCTGCGATCATCAGCGCGATCAAATCGGCTCCTATTTTGGGATATTCGCCGGCTTCGTTGTAGCTCGACAGCCCACGTCTTCCGTAAGCGGGATCGTACTCCGGAATGCCGTCTCCGTCCTTATCCCATGTCTTCACGTATTCGGTCACGGATAAGCGGTAAAAGTTTTGCAGAACCGGGTCTTCCAGATAAGAGCGGTCACCCGTCCACAGGTATTGCCGGTAGCATGCTTCAACGACGTCAAAGTTGGCCGGGAGATTGTACCAGAAGTCATCGTCATTCTCGTAGTCTACCGGCGCGGGAACATTGTCCCCTGTCATTTCCCAGTACGTGCAGTAATCTTTTCCCTTGCTAATATTTTCGGCGAACCGCTGCATCATATTGCGGGTATGCGCTTGCAGGCCGAGCACGGAAGCGCCCATGCTCTGATGGGATACATCCCGCATGCAAAAGGCATTTCTTCCCGGCAAAGCCGCCTCGTACCAAAATCCGACCGGGTCGCTTCCGTCATGCGCATAAGCCAGCGCCTGCAATTTCGCCCATTCAAATCCGCGGTTCAGCGCCTCGTCTTCCGAGCGGAATGTTAATGTATTTAAGACTGTGTCCATCACTGTTTATCCTTTCACGGAGCCTATCGTCAGGCCCCCAATGAAATATTTTTGCAAAAACGGGTATACGAGCAGGATTGGCACAGTAACCAAAATCGTCGTCGCTGCGCGCAGCGTCAAAGGAGATAAGCTGTTGAACTTCTGGTAAATCAATTGCTGATCCATAATTTGCTGAGAGGCTTCTACCTCCAGCAGCAGCCTGCGCAAGTACACCTGCAGCGTATCGAAATGCCCGCTGGAATTGTACAGGACAACATCGAACCATGAATTCCAATGCCCTACCGCGGCATAGATGAACACGGCGGCGAACACGGGGAGCGACATCGGAATAACGAGTTTGATATAGATCGTTATTTCGGTCGCCCCGTCCAGTCTTGCGGATTCGAACAGCGCTTCCGGCAGCTCCGAAATGTAAGAGGCCATGAGCAGCATGAAATACGCGCTGATCAGCGTTGGAATCCAGTAGACGTTGAAGGAGTCTGTCAGGCCAAGCCGTACCATCAACAAGTAGACCGGAATAAGCCCTCCGTTAAAATACATCGTGACCAGAAAAAGGATGCGCATAAATTTCCGTCCGGAGAAATGCCGGATACTCACAATATAAGCGAGCAGTCCCGTTACGAATAAACAGGTCGACGTTCCGACAATGACGCGCAGCACCGACCAGCCAAACCCTTCGAGCAGCTTATGGTTTTGCGACAGCAGGACGTAAGCGTCCAGCGAAAACTTTCTTGGGAAAATGTAGATCCCGCCTCGCGCGGCATCCGCCCCGTCATTCAGGGACAGCGCAAGCAAATTCAAGAAGGGATAGGCGACCATGGCGCCAAATAAGAGCAGGACAATAATGTTCATCATATCAAAAACCCGTTGAGATACCGGTACAGATCGCGTATTCATTCTTTATGCTCCTTTCTAGAATATCGAGGTTTGCATCAATCGTTTCGAAAGCCGGTTCGCGAGCACCACCAGCGTAAGGCCGATCAGGCTCTTCATTAACCCGACTGCCGTACCGTAGGAGTAATTGCCGAGCTGCACGCCAAAACGGTAGACATACGTATCGATGACCTCATGATAATCCCGGGTCGTTGGACTTCCCAGAAGCAATTGCTGCTCGAAGCCAGCATTCAGAATGCCGCCGAGAGCGAGTATGAACAGCAATACGATCGTCGCCCGGATCCCTGGCAATGTAATATGCCATACGAGCCCGAACCGTCCCAGCCCATCTACCCTTCCCGCTTCATATTGCTCACGGTCGATACCCGCTATCGCGGATAAATAGATAATGGAGCTAAAACCGATTTCCTTCCAAAGGTTGCCTGAGGTGATAATCGCCCAAAAATATTTTCCTTCCCCGAGAAAGAGGATCGGCTCCTGGATGAGGCCAAACCGCTGCAGCAGATCGTTCACGATGCCGTCGCTTCCGAGCAGCGTGAACAGAATGCTGGCCACAACGACCCAAGAGATGAAATAAGGAATATAGGAAAGCGATTGAATCGTTTTCTTAAACGCGCGGTTTTTGACCTCATTCAATAACAAGGCAAGAATGATCGGCGCCGGAAAGCCTATGCAAAGGTTCAGCATGCTGATCACGATCGTATTGCGCATAATCATCCAGAAATCAGGCTCTTGGAAGAAGCGGATAAAATTGTCGAAGCCGACCCAATTGCCAAACAAGGTTTGGCCGGGAACGTAATTTTGAAATGCTATGATTAAGCCGTACATGGGAAAATAAGCAAAGAGCAGCACCCACAGTATGATCGGCAAGCTAATCAGCCAAATTTGTCTCTCTCTGGAAAAGCGTCTAAGATAGTTCATGATTCGGCTTCCCTCCAGCCCTCCGGTTTATTTCAACAAAGCGATATTCTTTTTATATTGTTCCGTGCGGTATTTCTCGATGTCCGAAAGTCCGATCTTGATCGCTTTTTCCCGAAGCTCGTCGAAGTTTTTGATCGCTTCCGCCTCGGATTTGGACATAACGGCCTTCGCAAAGCCGGTTTTGATCAGCTCTTCAATCTGCTGGTTCTTAATCGTTAGCGGATTGTCGTTCGTAAAGCTCACCCGGCGCTCCGTGCTGTCGTAGATCGTATCGCTTACATTTTCGTGCATGAGCTTTTTCCATTTGTCATCCTGAATGAAGTTCTGGTCATACCAAGCCGTACTCTTCTGATCGTCGCTAAGCAGACCCTGCGGATACGCAAGCCAGAATGAATTGCTGCCGTTCGCGGCTTCCGTCTTCTCGAAATCCAGCTTGCCGTCAAGAAGAGCTTTCTTCGTCGTTTCGTTAAACGACCATTTGCCGCCCTCTTCATAGTTCCAGTAGGAATCCTCGATATTCGGAATGCCCCAGCCGAGCAAACGCGTTCCGATCGGAGTCATCATGAAATCAAGAAATTTAATAATTTCTTCCGGCGATTCCGCTTTGTCCGTCAGTACCGTATAGTTCCAGCCGTGCGTATCCTTTGGCGACAAATAGGCTTTCTCCGCGCCTTCTGCCTTAAAGGCAATCTGCACGTAACGCTTGTCCTCTTTATAATCGGCATCTGTTTTGAGCCATACTTCATGGCCAGCATTCCATGACTGCCACCAAGGACCGATATGTCCGGCAATTCTTTCATTGGAAAATTTGATTCTCCAATCCTCGAATTTGTTGACGAACGCATCCGGGTCCATCAAGCCGTCAAGGAAAATCTTATTGTAATAAAGGACCGCTTGCTTGCCTTCCTCCGTGTTCAGCCAGTGGGTCAAATTGTGGTCTGCATCCTCTGTGTAACCGTCCTTGATTCCCCAAAAGCCAAGCGCGTTGTTGATTTTCACATCGGAGTTCCACGATAACGCGTACGTTTTCTCGCCATTGGCATTGGTCGGATGCTTCTCTACCATCTGCTTAAGCACATTGTAGTAATCCTCAGGCGTCTCGATAGCCGGAGCGCCAAGCTCTTGATACCAGTCCCAGCGGATATGGGCAGTGAAATCAGGAATCGGCAGATAACCCCACCCGCGCGGGATGCCCCACAGCTTGCCGTCTTCATCGAGATAGGATTCGTAACGCGCGCCAAGCTCTTTTTTAATATTCGGTCCGTATTTATCGACGAGTGGCGCCAGATCCATAATTTTGCCTTGAGCCTTCCACTGCGAAATCGCGGAATCATCCATCGCCGCAATTACCTCCGGATAGTCGCCGGATACGAGCATAAGGTTCAGCTTTTCTTTCGGATCAACATCCAAAGAGGTTCTCGTGATGTCGACATTAAACTTGTCCAGCAGGTAATTATGGAACGCGGCCTGCTTTTTATTTATTTTGTCGGGATTGTCCTGATCGGCCTGATAGAAGTGAATTTTCGTCGTTTTAGCCGGAAGAGTCCAGCCGAATTCATTCACCGTTCCTGCCGCAGCCGATTCCCCTGGCGTTCCTTCTCCCGCTTGAGGAGCGTTGCCGCCGTTGTTTGAGGTTTTGCCGCTGCATGCCGATAAGAGCAATACCGTGCTTAATAAAATGGCCATCCATGTAGCCGCTTGCCGTTTCATAGGTGAATCCCCCTTGTGAGATGTTGTCTTGCCCATTCATTGTAGTAAACCGGGAATTCGAATAAAATGGCATTTTCGTTCCGTATATGTCGTTTTCATTATCGATGTTAGCGGTTTCATAACTCTTATGCCTGCTGCATGTTTTTCCGATACTCAGAAGGCGACAGGCCAACCTGCCTTTTGAAGCGCTTCGTAAAATGCGGATAATCCGGATAACCGCAGCGCTGGCCCACCTCATACGTTTTCAAGTCGCTATGCTCCAAAAGCTCCTTGGCATGGTCCATTCGGATTTGCGTGAGGTAAGCAATATAGGACATCCCCGTCTCTTCCATGAGCATATGGTAAAAATGGGTCGAGGAAATGCCAAGCGGGGCGAGCACCTTCTCCAAATTGAGCTCGGAGTCCGCAAAATTGGTTTTAATGTAATCGATAGCCTGCTGAATAACGCCCCGCTTGCCCCAGTTGCGCTTGTCCCTGATTTCATTCAGCAGCTTGTCCAGCCACGCCGCAAAAGATTCGGAGGCTTGCCCGTAGCTTTGCCCCTCGTAAGGAAGCTCCCACGCTTGATGCGGGAATTGCGGCTGCAGCCGGTTGCTTATAAGGGATGCCGCATCACGAAGCAGTGAAATCCGCTCTTCCTGCATAAATTCGGTATCGTCCAGCAGCCCAGAGAGGCTGCGCATCTCCTTGCGCATGCCCGGCTCATTGGCGATCCACAGCTCATGGCCGATTCGCTCCGCCGCCGAGCTGATCGGGGCGATGAGTTGGCTTTTTATAATCGCGGTTTGCCTGGACTTCATGAAATGGTCGAATCTCTTCTCTACCAGCAGGGTAACCTGCTCCTGCTTCATCGGCTTCAAAATATAATCAACAACGCCGTGCCGCAGCGCTTCCTGCGCATATTCAAACTCGCCGTAGCCCGACAAAATGATGATATCCATATCCAACCCGTCTTCGCGCAGCCGCTGAATCAGCTCAATGCCATCCATGACCGGCATGCTGATATCCGTTATTATCAAATGCGGCTGCTCTCGCCGGGCAATCTGCAGCGCTTCCGCTCCATCGGATGCTTCCCCAACGATCCTGTAGCTTGCATTAGCGCCAGTCAAAATTTTATATAGGCTTCTCTTTGTCATCGCTTCATCGTCAACGAGAAGAATTCGGTATGTCATAGCCCTCTCCTTTGCTTCCTTCATGATGGTCTTCAATCTTCAGGGGCAATAGAATATCCATGCAAGTTCCGTCTTCGCCTGAAGCGGCGATGAACAGCCCGTACGGATCTCCGAACAGCAATCGTATTCTAGTATGCACATTTAGAAGTCCGATAGACATTTTATTATTGGGCGAAGGCTTATGCTCCATAAGCTCCTCAATAGGCAGATCAAACAATCGGTTGTAAGAGCTTAATACGTCTTCCGACATGCCTTTCCCGCCGTCTTCCACCGAGATCAGGCAGCCGGCAGCCGTCTCCATTACCGATATGCGGACATAATTCGGCGATATTTTATGCTTTTGGAAGCCATGCTTAAAGCAGTTTTCCACGATGGGCTGAAGCGTCGACCGAACGGATAACACCCGGTTGCCCAGCGCTTTATTGATTTCAATCGAATAGGCCAAAGATTCGTAACGCTCGGCTTGGATAGACAGATACGCTTCAATATGCTGCTTTTCATCCCATAAGGTGACGATATCATTTGGATTCAGCACATTATATCGGAACATATCTCCTAGGGATACGATCATGCGGCTGATTTTGTCATTGCCCTCGACGATGGCGCTGGAGTTAATGAACTCCAACGTATTGTATAAGAAGTGAGGATTGATCTGCGCTTGCATCGCATGCAGCAGCGCTTCCTTCTGCTTCACCTCCAGCTCCTTCTCCCTTAGCTCGGATACGTGGGCGATCTCAAGCAGCCGCTTGATTTCCCCCACCATCTTATTGAAGCCGCGGTAAAGGCTGCCCACCTCGGCGTTCTTGTTCTCCGGCGCACGGACGGTAAGCTCGCCAAGCTCCGCCCGCTTCATCAAGCGCAGCAGCGTGAGCAGCGAATTGCTCAGCGAGTACATGACTGCGCTTGCAACGACCATCACCAGAAAAAACAGCAAGAGCGAAACCAAGGTCGATATTCGGCTAACCTTCAGAAGCGAGGCATTAAGCTCGGCAAGCAAAACCTCCGAGAACAAGGTAAGCCCGGTACTGCTTGAGCGAAAAAACACGACCAGCTTATTTCCCTCGTCGGTTGGCACGGTAAACGTCCCGCGCCGCTGATCGCCCATTTCCTTCATATACTGCTCCGGTATACTCGTTTCTGCTCCATAACCGCTTGGATGATAGGCCGTTTTCTGCTCGGGATCGGCAATCCAAATAAAGCCTGTTTTGCCGATTCTGACGTTTTGGGTAATATTGATCACTTCATCGAGCTTTAAATCGACAATCAGCATGCCCCTGTCTTCATCGCCGTAATTCAAGCTGCTGAATTTGATCGCCATCGTGAGGAAGGTCGGGCCCTCCTCTTCCCGCTCCAGCCCCATAATGACAAATTTGCCGTTGTCTTTGATCCGGTCATCATAGATGCCAAACCTTCGTTCAGCCGACATGAAGCTGGATGAGGATACGGCGATGCCTTTGCCTGTGACCAGCGAAATGCCGTGTATATCCTCTCTATTGGTCATAAGGGGGTTAAGCAGCTTGCGCTCCACTTGCTCGGATAGCCGGAAGCGTTCAAAGGAATCCGTCATCGACCCGTTCAAAAACTCTGAGGTCAGGTCATTCACCAAGAGCGGGTACATCAAACGTTGTATTTCCTTAAAATAAGTGTCCAGATGGTCATTAACCTGATTGACCAGTTGATAGCTCGAGCCTATGGCATTCTCTTTGATCGCTTTGTACGATTTCTGATACCAAAACTGGCCAAGCAGCGGAAGGGGGATGTAGAGCAGCAGCATTAAAAAAATAATTTTCTTTTGAAGCGTAGCATTCACAAAAAATCCCATTTCGTCTGCCCCTTTTTGCAAAAATAACAATGAAGTTATGCTACCCATTATAGTGGATAATTTTGAGGACGAGACAAAATTAAGCGTGCAATATGCGATTTATAACGATTGTGACATATTGCCGATGAATATGACATGAGTCTGCGGGAAGGCGAACGAACTGGGCTTGGGCTCCTATCTTATGATTAGCTGTGAACCTTTTTGAGATGAATAAAATGGCTATAACCTAGGAGATGAATACATATTACCAATTCCTCTGTTATGCATACTATGAATCATATCGTCATAGCGAGGAGTTGAATTATGAAAGCTTTGGTTACGGGAGGCGCAGGTTTTATAGGCTCCCATCTTACGGATATGCTTATCGAAAGCGGTGCTGAAGTACACATTATTGACAATCTTTCAACCGGATCAAAAAATCATGTGAACCCTGCCGCAAAATTGCATGTAGTTGATATAAACCATGATATGGCTAGTAAAATCATTGAAACCGAACGGCCTGACGTTGTGTTTCATATGGCAGCGCAGGTAGATGTTCAACGATCGATAACCGACCCCGCATACGACTCTAAAGTCAATATCGTTGGAACCGTCCAGCTCATTAATGCTTGCAAGAAAGCCGGCGTCGGTAAAATCATATTTTCTTCAACATCAGCCGTATACGGTGTCTCCAAAAACGGACGCAATACGGAAGATACACCTCCTGCGCCAATTTCCTATTATGGGCTATCCAAATCTACTTGTGAAAGCTATTTCCGACTGTTTCATGCAATGGATGGCATAAACTTTACAATATTGCGCTACAGCAACGTGTATGGCCCTCGTCAGACCTCTAAGGGCGAAGGCGGCGTAGTCGCGATATTTATGAATAACCTAAAAAAGGGACACCCGTTATTCGTGCACGGCAGCGGCAATCAGAACCGCGATTTTATTTATGTTCAGGATGTCGTCAGGGCAAATATAGCAGCCATAAATCAAGGAGATAGGGAAACGATTAATATAAGCACAGGGCAGCGCACTTCTATTAATAACCTTGTTCATTTATTAAATATGATTCATGAGCCAAGCTTTGAAGTCGTGCATGGCCCAGAGCGGCCCGGCGATATAATGGACAGCTGCCTTGATAATGCGAAAGCTGAGCATATACTTGGATGGCGGCCGAAAGGCAGTCTGTTCGAAGGGTTAAAACAAACCTACCAGTATAACATTGATGTATAGGCTCTAATAAAGGAACCTATGTCACAATATGCTGCTCACAGCTCTATCAAGCAGACTATAAAATAGTCCCATTAAGGCGATCGCTTCTCGGTATTCAACCGGGAGGAGGTCGCCTAATTTGCTGCATCCCTATCCTTGCACACAAAAAACCTCCGGTTAAACGCGTGAAGTCCATTCTATTATGAACTCTTTTTTTTCACGTTCAACCAAGAGGAAAGTTCCACTTGTTATTCTATTTATTTAACCGCAACAAGCACAGTTGTAAATCCGTCGTCGCGGTCCGTAATAAGCTCATACGTCTCATTATCCTGCGTACATATTTGCTGAATGCGAAAACCGCAATCCGTTAACAAGCTGCACAGCTCGTTAGGCCGGTAATGGCGGAAATGGTGAGGGTTCACTCCGCCAAGAAAGTAAGGGTTCTTCAAATGCGGAATAACTTTTTCATTCGGCGCCGAGATGAGAAGAATGCCGTTATCGTTAAGCGAATCATAAAGCTTCTGGACAAATGACCGGTCATCCGCCATATGCTCCACGGTTTCGAAGCAAGTGACGACATCATACCGCTGGATAGGAAGCTCATCCCGAAACGATCCTGCCAAATCGCATTTCACATAAACGGTATTATCGCAATAGAAATGGTCCATCGCCCAATTTAATGCATGGTCTGACCGATCTACTCCGACTGCTAATGCGCAAGCTGAGTTTTTGGCGATGTAATGCGTGCCATACCCCGAGCCGCAGGCTGCATCCAGTACAATATCCCCTTGGCGAATGAAGCTCAATACAAAATGATAGCGATAATGATGATCCATCATGACATCGTAAAAAGACGTAGCGTACATCCGTTCCATCCTCGTAAGCTCATCATCCATAATCCTTCCCCCATTACCTAAAAGAATCGAATCGGTCAAACGTATCATTTCTATGAAAATTAAACCTTTAGCCTGATTCATTTATACGTGTCATAACTCTAAAACTATGAATCTACTATACAGAAGTATTCAATTGGACAAGAAAGGAGATACGTGAATGAATCAATTGATTGATTTTGCTTCACAGGAAGTTCTTATCGGCCAAATGTCGCTTCCTCTTAACTTGGCATCCGGCTCTGAAGTGCTGCTTACCTCCATCTTTCTCAATATCGCAAACCCGAATGTTAAGGTCGAACTGTTTTCCTCGGTTGGTTGGGAGGCCCAGCTCTCGCTGCTCCCGCTTGTGCCAGAAGTTATTTTCCGCATTAGACGCGGCGGGTTCACCCCTGCGAGCACGCTCATTTTTCAAACAACGGACTCGATTTTTCTCGGTGCAGGCAACCTGATTCCAGTACTAACATCAGATCTAACGATGTCCTTCTCTCGTGCCGCATCTCCTGATACGCCTGCAATCGCAGGGACCTATCAACAATATTTTCTAACTGCCGAGCTCTCAGGGACAGGCGGGGCGACCATATCAGGTCCGGTTACGCTAATTGGTCAAATTATCGGTTGATTCATATTAAAAAGGAGCTGAGACCATGCCCGTATTGGTAGATTTCGCATCGCAGGAAGTTCAACAAAATACGCAGTCATTGCCGTTATTGCTGGCTGCCGGTACCGAAACGTTATTGACTTCCATATTTTTAAACGTGACCAGCACAAGCAACAAATTGGTTCTGCAAGCTACAGTGGGTTGGCAGACTGAGCTGCTATTGTTGCCCATCGTTCCCAAGCTCACATTCCGGATCCGTCGCGGTGGTTCCACACCCGCATTTCCGGAGGTCTATCAAACAACCGATTCGGAATTTCTCGGAACGGGATCGCTGTTATCGAACATCATAACGACAACGCTTAACCACGTGGAATCGCCAGACCCAAGCACCGTTGGTACATTCCAGCAATATTTTTTAACCGTGCAATCAAATGGACTTGGCTCGATCACGGTTGTTGGTCCCGTTACTCTTATCGGCTCCACGATTGGCTTCTAAAAATCCGCCTTTATTTCAGGCAATATTGCGAGGAGATGATTGATATAACTGTCACCATAATTGATTATCAGTACCAAGAAGTACCTGCAGGATCAGGGTCTCTGCCTTTTATCATTGCTCCGGGATCTGAGGTGCTGCTGACCTCCATCTTTCTTCAAGTCACCAGTGCCAGCAATCGGATCGAGTTGAAAGCTACTATCGGCTGGGAAGCGCAATTGCTAATCGTGAATATCGTTCCAAAACTTCTATTTCGCTTGCGGCGCGGCGGTACTGGAGCCCCTGCGCCAATCGTATTTCAAACGACAGATTCTGCTTTCTTGGGTACCGCCAGCGAGGGGCCATGGGTAGCGCTGGATTTCACAACCTCGTTCCAGCATACCGAAACGGCTACTCCGGCTATGGTCGGCACTTTCCAGCAATATGCCCTCACAGTAGAGCATATTGGACAAAATGTCGCCACCATTACTGGCCCCGTGCATATGGATGGGATTGTCTATCTGTAAGCAATAGGCAAATGCCACTATCGTACCTGCATCAAGCCGCATCTCCTATATAGAGAAAAAATGCTTGAAAAAGGAGATGCGAATCTATTGGAAATCATCGACTATGCCTTTCAAGAAGTACCGGTCGGATCGGGGTTGCTTCCGATTGCTCTTACGCAAGGCCAAGAAATATTATTAACATCTATTTTCCTGCAGGCTACGGCAAACAATAACAAAATCGAATTGCGGGGAACGGTCGGTTGGGAGGCTCAGCTGCTCATTGTCGCTGAATTGCCGAAGCTTGTATTTCGACTTCGCCTCTCCAGCACAGGCGGGCCAATCATTTATCAAACGACAGACTCCGCTTTTGTAGGATTGCCGCCGGAGCAAGGTCCGCTGATTCCGCTTGATTACACAAGCACCTTTGTGCATACAGAATCGGCGGACCCTTCGATAATAGGGACATTCCAACAATACTTCTTGACCGTTCAACACACAGGGTTTGGAAACGCCACAATCACCGGTCCGATTAATTTGACAGGGATGGTTGTAGGGTAACATCGGGTGATCGGATTTCCATGAACATGGACGTTCGGTCACCCGTTTTCATTTTAGAGATCTTCAAAGATGTTTTGCGATCCTGTTCGGGTGTCCATCCACACAATAATCGGTACGCCAGCGGCATTGACGACCAAGTCGTTATAATCACCAATTGACGGCGTTGGGGTGCCTAGCGATGGGTCGGCGTTCGGATCAAAAGAAACGCTTGTCACACGACGGTTAGGCAAAAATGAAGAGCCCGCGTCGTTCGACTCAGCTAAAAACACATCCAATAACGAGCTGCTGACGCGATTCGTGTAGTACATCACCTTCACCCCTCCATTATCACGCGATACCGTTAAATTCGGAAGAAAGTTTTGGGTGCCGGCAGGGCTATCGTCTACTTGGATTGGCGTTGACCATGAAACGCCTTTATTGGTGGAGCGTGACATGAAAATGTGCGCAGAACCCGTTCGATTATCTTGCCAGACCGCATACACGATGCCTTCACCGTTGAACGGCGAGATATCCACCGCCAAATAGGCAATCGTCAAGACGCGAAACCCAAAGTTCGGCACAGGAAGCGGGGTCACTACCAATGAAACATTCGATATGGAGACAATCGGTCCATAAGTCACACCTCCATCGTCCGATCTGCGTATGAGAAATTGCGGCGTCCCTGGCCCGTATTGCATCCACCCGGCATAAACCTCGCCTGCCGGCCCAATAGCGACACTCGCTCCAAAATTAGAAACGCTTTGAACTTGATTTGTCAATAGTACGGGAGCAGACCATGTCACCCCCTGATCCAGTGATCGCTGAATCATCGTTTCAGAACTTGTAAAACCGTTAAAATAACGCGTAAAAGCGATATACGCCTGACCAAGATAAGGACTGCCGTTGGCCGTATCGATCCGTATCGAAGGCTTGTCGTTATACACAGCGGTTCCGTACCCTTGATTGACAATGATTGGACTTGAAAAAGAGGCGCCGTTGTCCGTCGACCGGTACACGATTATGGATGAATCTCGTACCGGGTTTACATTCAGCGCAGTTGCCGAAACAAGAAACACGTTAGGATAGCCATAATCAGCCACACCGTCACCGGAAGCTGCGAACCCGACTGGAGGAGACAGCAGCATCTGCGTGTACGACGCTCCGCCATTGATTGATCGATAAACCGTCGTCATATTGTTCCCCGAGCGCAGATCATTTGTTGTCACGATGACCGTTGATTGATCCAGTGAATTAAGAGCGATGGATGGTTCCTGCTGGGGGCCTGACGGGGTTACTTGAATATTTGCCATTGAGATCTCCCTTTATCGATTATTGTTATTTAGCATTAAACAAAACCGAACCCATAATATGATCATCTACGATAGAAAAGGAGCTTGGAATGTGCATATTGTACCTGTCACGTAGTTGGGCGGATATCCACGAACCATGTCTTGCTGGGTGTTTTGGCGGATGAACGACTTTTCGTACAAGCTGCTTATTCACAAGATTTTCATAGAGAGGCACTGTTAACTTTTCCATCACTGTTAATGACCAGCGTTTTATTCCCCACTTATAACCGTTGGCAGCCAACCGTTTACGGAGTGCAGGGTCTTCAAGCAAAGTTCCCAAGCAGTGCGCTAATTCGTCACTGTTCCCCGCTCTAGCTATTAACCCGGTTTGATTGTGCTCCACCATCTCCGGAATGCCACCCGCATCGGAAACAACGATTGGCTTTTGTGAAATTTGCGATTCCATGACCGTAAACGGATGGTTGTCATTCAAGCTTGCGAGTACGACGATATCAGATTGCTTTAGTAATGCCGGAACATCGTTCCTGCTGCCCGTGAAAATAACGTGATGGGCCAGGCCCAATCGGTTAGCCTTCAACTCCAGCTCTTCCCGGAGATTCCCGTCGCCAACGAACAGGCAAATCCAATCCGTTCTCCTTTGTTTCAATTTATAAAGGGCATCCAGCAAGCAGCTGTGTCCTTTCACTTTATCAAACCTAGCAGGGCATACGATGACATTCGCAGCATCCGGCAACTTCAAGTCGGAGGGCTCATTCATGCGTTGCAAATAATGTTTAACGTTCATCCCATAGGGGATAACCTTCATGTGATTGGGTGGCACCAAATAGCCGGCGAGCGTGTCATGCAGCCATTTTGTCGGTACGATGGAATAATCGCTCGAAGTTGCCCCATAATACTCCCGGGCACAAGCATACTTCCAAATCGATTCGGGCGGCGCCTTCCCTTCGAGTGAAGTCCAGTAATCGGTGGCTAGGCAACCATGGATGGTGTTGATTAAAGGTATCCCTTCCGGCTTAATCTGCCATATTGCCCGGGAGGAGATGACATCCTGCGTATGAATGAGATCATATTTTTCGAGTCCGAAATAGGCTGCGGCAATGGCGTAGGTGCAAAACTCGATTTCCTGATCAACGATCCATGGACTGATTAGAGAGTGATGAGGCGCATACGTGGCTCGTATCTCTCCTCCAACGAGCGGCATGAATTGCTCCTTCCTTACCCGCTGGCCGGTATTGACCAAATAATAGCTTTGCTCATCCGGATGAGTAGCGAGCACATCCACCTCATGGCCCAGTCGTTCCAAACTTGCTTTTAAATCTTGAATATAGACCCATACACCGCCAACATGAGGCAGTATCCAGTAAGTGGCAATGAGTATTTTCATCGCCCACCGCCGCCTTTAGCTCGGATCGCTTCATCGTACAGGCGTACGATGCGATCGATCATTTTATCCAAAGACCAGTTCCTAAGCCCATCATACCGGGCTTTATTGGCCATTTTTTTTCTTAGCGCATCGTCATTGAATAATCCAATTATTTGGTCAACTAACAGGTCTGCTCTGCCCGAAGGAACCAATAAACCATTCTCTCCATTAATGATCATCTCCGGAATTCCCCCTACCTCCGAAGCAATTATTGGTTTCCCCGTTATTTGCGCCTCCATAATCGCAAAAGGCAAATTATCATGAATGCTTGGATGCACGACGATATCCGCTTCCTTCAGAAGGGAAGCCATATCGCTGCGATGCCCGAGAAACCTGACATGCTGCTGCAGATTATACTGTTTCGTGATTTGTTCAAGCCGCTCGTGCGAAGGCCCATCCCCGATCAACCAACAAATCCAATCCGATCGCTGCTTTAGTAGCAGAGCAAGAGCTTCCAATAAAACCTCATGCCCTTTCACCGGATCCAGGCGCGCCGGGCAAACCAAAAGCTTCACTCCCTCCTGTCTTGAAGGCGAGTTTATGCTTGCCGATTTGCGGATAAAAGATAACGTATCGATCCCATATGGAATGACGTCCATTTGAATATCCTTCATTAGCCCGGTTGACTCATATTGTTGCCTGAGCCATTGCGAGGGAAAAATGATCGAGTCCCCAACCATGCTTCCATAATAATCAAGCCCATTCGCCCATTGCCATGACCGCGTATGGTCGAAAATCGCGCCTTGAAGCTTCCATTCGGCTGCAAGCTTCCCGTGCAGCGTTACAATAAGCGGCGCAGTTCTCGATTTCACTTCCGATGCACCGATCGCGGAGATGACATCTTGCGCATGAATGAGGTCGTATTTCTTTAATGAAAACTCGGACAATGCTTGGCGGAATGCGATACGCTCCCCTTCCATAGCTGCCAGCCATGAATCGTAATTTAATGATTTTTCATTGAACCGAGTCCCGATTTGCTGCATGATCGGAACCGATATCGCTTGCTTATCAATCGATTTGCCTTTATCTACAATGTGATAGTTCATTCCGGTTTCGTTATGGGAGAGGATATCGACCTCATATCCTCTTGCTTCGAGACCTTGGCGGAGCGCTAAAACGTAAGTGGATACACCGCCTGTGTAAGGAATGCTCCAATAGGAAACAAGTGCAATTTTCATCTGTCACTTCCTTTTCCAACACGATTGATAGCTGTCACATCCGATTTCGATACCAATCGATCGTTTTATTAAGACCCGCTTCCAGCATGACCTTAGGTCTATAGCCGAGCAATGTTTCCGACCTTGTCAAATCCGGCTCGCGAGCCGGTATATCCTCATAGCCTGGCCCATAAGCTTCAAAATACGATTTGCTTACAATAGGAGATTTTGAGCTGCTAAGCTTAACAATCAGTTGTGCCAGCTCCCCTATCGTTATGGAGCGATCCGTACCGATATTGAATGCAAGCCCGTTCGCTTCCGGTTTAAGTGCGGCCAAACTACCCGCAACTGTATCGTCCACATAGGTGAAGCAACGCTTCTGCATCCCGTCTCCATAAACCTCGAGCTGCTCGCCCTTTAAGGCTGCCTTAATGAATTGCGCGACGACACCGCCGTATTGTGAGTTTGTTTGCCTTGGTCCGTATGCGTTGAAATACCGGAGCACTGTGACCGGAAGTCCCTTCTTGGCATAAGCGAAGCACATATGCTCATCAAGCGACTTTGCCGTCGCATAGCACCAACGATGGACAGAGGGCGCCCCGTAGATGCTTCCGGACAGCTCGTGAAAGGGCAGCTCTTCATTTTTCCCGTATATTTCCGATGTTGATGTAAATATGACCTTTACATGGCGCGGATAGGCTAATTCAAGCACATTACGCGTCCCGTCAATGTTGCCTTCAATAACCTTAATCGGATCGTCGACCGTATTTTTAACGCCCAGTACGGCTGCAAGGTGGAAGACGACATCGACTTTGCCGATCAGTTTCTTCAGCGTGCCGCGATCCATGACCGAGCCTTCGATGAGAGTATGGCGCTTATTGGGTTGGAGATGGGATAAAAACTCCGGTCGTCCGTTCGAGAAATCATCTAGCGTCCAAACGGTGTGGCCTTCCGCAAGCAGCCGTTCCACTAAATGAGAGCCGATAAATCCGGCGCCGCCCGTTACTAATATTTTCAATGACATGACCCCCTTAGAGTAAGATGACGTTTTTGCGATTTGCCATTTTGGCGGTGGCGTTCCGTGTGTCGATAACGACAGGCGTGTGCATCACTAGAAGCTCGTAAGGAATATTCGAATGATCCGTTAAAATCAACGTGCAATCGTATTTCTTCACATTCCGTGCCGTAAGCGGCATTGCATGCAGCATCGTTTCCCCAATCTTCAGCTCATTCACATAAGGGTCAAAATAACCAACATGAACGCCGGATTCCAGCAATTGCTCTATAATGGGCAGTGCGATAGATTCTCGGATATCATTAACGTCCTTCTTATACGTAACCCCGATAACAAGCACACTGCTTTCTTTAAGCTCTTTTGGCCGCAAGCTCTTTGCAACCCGTTCCACAATATATCCTGGCATATCCTCGTTTACCTGATGGGAAAGCTCGATGAAGGGCAAATCCAAATTAAGCTTCCTCGATTTCCACAACAAATACAGAGGGTCCACCGGAATGCAATGCCCGCCAATGCCCGGACCTGGGTAATATTTCGTAAACCCATACGGCTTTGTATCTGCCGCCTCGATCACTTCCCATAGGCTTACATTTAGCTCTTCACAAATCTTAAGCAGGCTGTTCATAAATGAGATATTCAAGAAACGTTGGCAGTTTTCGAGGAGTTTTGTCATTTCGGCAACGCGCGGCGATGATACGACGACCGTTTGCTCGAACGCCGATCCATATACTTGTTTGGCATAAGCTGTGCATGATGGCGTTACGCCCCCAACAACTTTGGGTATTTTACCGAGTTCCCATGTTGAACCGGGGTCAATTCGCTCAGGTGAATATGCGAGTGAAATGTCCCTGCCTATAAGGAGGCCGGTTGATTCCAGAATCGGTTTAAGCAGCTCTTCGCACGTCCCTGGGAACGTGGAGCTTTCCAAAACGACAAGTTGGCCTCTTCTCAAGTACGGGATTGAGCTTTCTGCCGCACTTACCACATATCTCAAATCAGGTTGATCAAGCTCATCGAGCGGCGTAGGAACGCAAATAATAATGACATCTACTTTCTCTATGACATCGAATGTGCAGCCAATGTGAAAACTATTGTTGCTAAAAAGCTTTCGAATATCGTTTTTGCTAAAATCAGACAAATAGGATTGGCGTTTCTGCAGCATATTAATCTTTCGTTCCTCTACATCAATGCCATACACCGTACTTCCTTTTTCCAGAAACAACTGCGCCAGCGACAATCCGACGTACCCTAGTCCGATAATGCCTATTTTATATTTAAGCGAGTGCTCCAAAGCTCTTTCAACTCCTTTAATTAATCTTCTAGCATCATACGAAAATTAATCAAAGTCGCATTAGTTATACGTCTAAATTTCAATAAAATAGTAGAGTATCACGGTGTTGAAGGAAATTTATGCCTATTATTTATTTCCACGGAGAAATAAGGGATTTGATAGACAAAAAGCACATCTGATGCGACTGCTAGTTGAAATGATGCAAGGGAAAATAGGTTCATGTACGTTAACAATGCTGTATAGCACTCATATGATATGGGGATGACAGACTTGACCGGGAGGGGAACAAATGCGAATATTAATCGCCTGCAGCTGGTCGCTGCCTCATGCAGGTGGCGTAAACACGTATGTCAATCAGTTGGCAAAAGGATTGCAGCTCGCAGGGCATCACGTTGATATTTTCTCCTCGACGCCAGATGGACTTGGATTTTATATCCCAAGCAGAGACTTGTTTATAGATAAAAGCAAACTAAGGGCATTTATTGCCAATCAGACAAACCGCTATATGAATCACCATTTGCCCGGCATCGATCCATGGATCAAGCAGTCTGAAATCGAACGGTACTGTATCGAGGCAGCTGCCATGTATTTTGGCTTGAGCGAATATGACATTATACACGCGCAGGACATCGTGAGCGCCCATGCATTGTCACGTGTAAAGCCTGCCCATACGCCTTTGGTAACGACCATTCACGGCTGTCTCGCTAAGGAATGGTTCGTAAAAATAAAGCAAATGGGATTAACGGACCAAGATACAAACTCCCCTCTTTGGCACTATTCCACCATTCGAGAAAATTTGGGCGCAATTGTCAGCGATGTTACGATCTCTCCCTCACAGTGGTTAAAAAACGTATTGGTAAACGAATTTTCGGTTCCTGAACACCATATTGTAGTAAGCCATTACGGCTTTGACATTGACGAATTCCAACAGCACATGATGCGCGATTCGGTATCGGCGATTGCGAAGCCGGATGCGAAAAAAGTGTTTATGTGCCCTGCACGCTTTGATGTAGTAAAAGGACATATCCATCTCATTCATGCACTAGCCAAACTGAAAGAAGAGCGATCGGATTGGGTTTGCTGGTTGGTTGGAGAAGGCTATCTCCGTCAAGATTTAATGCAAACGGCTAATCAATTAGGTCTCGCTGATCACGTCATCTTTACCGGCAACCGCGATGATGTTCCGGCATTGATACGTCAGGCTGACTTCATCGTCCTTCCAAGCATGCAGGATAATCAGCCGTTTGCCATTATCGAAGCACAAATAGCAGGCAAGCTGGTTATCACTTCCGATGCCGGCGGCATACCGGAAATGGTAACCCCTTCAGTGACTGGGCTCGTCTTTCATGCCGGAGACATCGATCAGCTGCATTTCTGCTTGCGGTCCGCCATGGAGGCGGATTCAACGGCATTAAGCGGAATGGCAATTCATGCAAAGCAATGGGGTGAGAACCATTGGGCGCTGCCTGCAATGGCTTCTCGTACGCTTGAGCTGTATGAGCTTGCACGAAGCAAACATCTGGGAGCTGTGGACGAAGCGGTTTTACCGCCTAAACCGCAAATTCGAATCACGACACAGAAGGGAAGAAGAAAATGGGGCACCCTCCGAAGAAAAAGACATCACGCAAAAATAACTCAAAAAAGGCAGCGGATCAAAAAAAGAAGGCACGCAAAGCAACGATCGTAAAGCCTGTACGTAAACGAATACGTCGTCGAAAGCTGCGGCGCGTACGCCGTATATTAAGAAAAAAACAACGCCTATCCAGAAATCCATTGCTTCTCTCTAGTGATAACTTGCCCAAAACGCTCGCTGCCTTCTTCGCATCATCACGGGATGCCCAGCAGAAAAAAATCTGGAATCGGATACTTTCATCACTCCCTCATGCATATACAATTCCGGATATGAGCATTATTCAGCCGCTGCTGGATGCCCGCAAGTTTGCAAGTTGACATACATGAAGCTGTGACCATACAAATTGTAAAAACCCAACCTCATAAAGAGGTCGGGTTTTTACTTCTTGGAGTCTTTCCAAAAGATAGACGTTTACTGGTTTCGATGGATAGTCGAATTTTTTTCCGAGCTCGAGTGCTCAATATTTAAGTGAATACGGATATCTTGAATCAGATTCTTTTTCAGCAGTATCATATCATCTGGAGAGATAGGCTTCCACTTCTCATAGTGATGGCGGTAAAGCTCATGTTCTATATTGTAAATATCGGTCTTTTTCTCTATCCCTGTTTTTAATGTGCTCCGGATTTCTTGTTCGATAACCTCTGTTGTCTTTTCCGTTAATTGCTGCAGCCCCAGGAAGCTATCCTTCGTGCGGTTTACGATATAGGCCGTCGCCTTCAAATCAATGTTGTAGCCGATATCATCGCTGGTCTTATCTAGTGACAGCTTAGATTTAGGATTATCCACAACGATTTGGACGGCAGGCTTTTTCTTATTTGGAACGGGAATGCCGGCACGAACCGTCCCCTGTTGAACCCAGCGGAGTCCGTTTAAATCTTTTATTGGAATGTAGCTTTTAAACACGTCATTTTTAAGAAATATCGCCCCATTCATCATTAGCTTAGGCTCGGGCTTATCTTTTTCGCTCCACTGTTTTTTATTTAAAGTAAGCGTCGGTATGGCAGTAGTAAAACCGGGCTCGTTAATTTGCCCGATTAACCGGTGAAGCTTGATCGGTTTAATGATAGAAGACTGCGAGTAAGTCCCTTTTGGTTCATGCAAAATGGTGCTAAGCGGAGATTGTCCAAAAAATCCTCCTGCTGAGAGGATATCCTTGATGGATTCCCTCGTGCCAAACACCCAGGGCGTTAGACGAAATTCATAATACCGGATAAAACTATCGTAAACTTCTTTTATCCCTTGTTTGAATACCGATTCACTAATGACGATCGCCGTCAAATGCCCCCAATAAATTCTTTCTTGCGCCGTCTGATAGAGATTGAAAAACGACTCTTCAAAGGTATCTCCAACTCCCTCGCCTACCCAAACTCTCGAAGGAGACTTCTGACCGTCGCTCGATTTCGCAACCGATTGAAAATCTATGAATTGGATGTAGCCATGATATTTTCCATCCTTAAAATCTACGCCTAATGCGGAAGCATAACTCAGCTTTTCGATATCCTTAACGTCTGTAGAACAACCTGGTGTGAATAACAATCCAACCGTCATTATGAGGATGCACAGCAGGTTACGCTTCACCCCTCTCACCTCTTTCGCTTATTGATCATGGCTGACGAGAAACGTGATCTTCGGAATGGATCAACAACGAAGGCTCCCAGCCAATCCTTGAAGCGCAAGGAAGAGATCGGTTCCAGATAAGAGAGCCCGAAGGATTCAAGGCGGCAGAGATAAATTAAAATCAAAAACATGCTCAGAAAAAAGCCATAGATCCCCAGGAACGAGGATATGAGCAAAATAAAAATTCGGATCAGGCTTACCGTGCCGGACAAAGACTGATTCACCAAACAAAACGTGGATACGGTCGAAAGAGCTACAATGACGAGCAAAGTCGGCGATGCTAGCCCTGCGCGGATAAGGGAGTCTCCAATGATCAAGCCTCCAACGATTCCAATCGTTTGGCCGACGGCTTTCGGCAGCCGAATGCCGGCTTCCCGCAGCAATTCAAATTGAAACAGCAAAAGAAATGCCTCTAGAAAAGAAGGCAGCGGAACCCCTTCTCGTGAAATGACCACTGTAGACAGCAGGAAAAAGGGGATCTGGTCTAAATTCACCGATGCAAGGGCAATCCAAAAGCCCGGCAAAAAAATGCCGATTAACAAACCGAGGATCCTTAGAATCCGTTGAAAGATGACAAAGTGAAACGGAAAATGGACGTCTTCTGGCGTTTTTAGCAATTCAAGGAAGTTAGATGGCCCGATAAGCACCATCGGCGATCCGTCTACGACGATCGTGAATCTTCCCCGCAGCAGCGTTTCAATGACAAAGTCTGGCCGACCGATGTAATCAATCAAGGGAAACAACGAAAAGGTTCGATCCGACAACCATTGCTCGAGCTGCCCGCTGCTCACGATGCTTTCCGCTTGAAAGGTTTCCAAACGTCTGCGCACGTTGGAAATCATCTTCGGGTCCGCTTTATGGCTCAGATAAAGCAAGCATATTTGCGTCTTGCTTAAGCTGCCGATTAAGAACTGCTCGCTGAACAATAATCCGGTTTGCATCCGTTTCCGAATCAGCGAAATATTTGTAAATAGGTCTTCTGTGAATGCATCCTTTGGCCCCTTGATCGAAATTTCCGTATTGGACTCCTGTAAGGAACGCTGGGGCACTTTGGAAATATCGACTGTCCAAAAGTAACTGTCGCTTTCCCGGTATATGATCAATTTGCCGGTAAACAAACTAGTGATCATTTCCCCGAATGACCGATTGATCTCTAAAATAGGCATTTCGTCCGTATATTCCGATACTGTTTCATCCGGATCGACATGCAAACGGTTAATATAATGACATGCCCTAGTAAAGTATGCATTCAGCTCCGTCTTCTCGATCATGCCCTCACAATAAAAGGCCGTTAATTGGTCTGAGAACTCCAATTGCGGAAGAAGCGGAAACTGGACATCCGAATAATGCGAGAATGCTTCTTTCAGTTCGCCTGCTAACAAACTGCCGCTGCGCAGCCGGGTGTCATGCTCTGCGAATAACATTGACTCTTCTTGCGACTTATTCATTTTCGTGCTCCTTTCCGCTGCGGTATAAAGGTTATCGTAAATAGAAGCGCGGTTAACGTAACGCCGAACCAGAGGGAACCGTCATAAAAGTATTGATGAATAATTTGCTGCATCTGAATGTCGCTGACATTTAGAAGGGAGGGCAGCGAAATGATGGTTGCGCAAATGAGCATAACCATTTGGCGTTTTTTGGGGGATTTCGCTCCGGTTAGTTCACATAAGAGATAGATAATTAGAGCTGTTCTCACAATGCTGCCTGCCATTAATTGAAAGGCGGCTAAAAAATCAACATGCGAGATATTGCTGCCGATCATAACGAGCCTCCATTGTTCGAAAGCCGGGAATCGTAAATTTTCAGCTTGAAAAGGGCCAAACGAAGCTATGGAACCGATTGTAGGCCCCATAATTAGACCTACCAGCATGAACAAAAGCAGAAAAATGGTTCCGTAGTTCATGGGCTTGCTCATTTTATGCTGGATCAAAAGCAAAATAAGCAAATCCATGCTGCCGCCAAATACGACTATTCCTCCGGATAGCTGCGTATCGAGCCCTTCCTTAAGGAAGGGCTGAAGCATGCCATAGTCTTTGCTATCCATAGTCATGATGGATACCCCGAAGCCTAGCAGCATCACGACAGGCAATAACATGGCAGACATATAGACAAGCGTCTTCATTCCCGCTTTTGAGGCGCAGTAACACAAAAAGATAAAGCTTAGCGTAACGACGATATCGCTTGTATTGGGAAGAAAGTAAATTTTGACGGTCTTTGCCGTATCAAACACGATCATGTTTCCTGCCGCCAATAAATATAGAACGAGCCCCCCGCTCACCAGCCACAAGCCGAGCTTGCCCGTCCGTAATTCAAGCCAATCGGAAAAGGATAATGAACGCATCGATTTTAAAACCAGATATAAAATCAGGCTCCATCCAATCAATGCCAAATAAGCGATGGCAATACTGAACCATGCATCGCGTTCCGCCGCTTGGAGAAGATGAGGGATAATCAGTACGTGGTTAGAGATCCCAAGTGATAATAGCAATAAAAATACGATCTGAAGTCTAGAAAAGGATCCCTCCATCGCCGCTCCCCTCCTCAAGCTTTTAACATTTTCTACATCTGGTATACTTTCCCTTCCATCGATCGATTATGCATGGGATGGTTGTTCTTGGCTGCCCTCTGCTGCTTCTCACCGCTAGACACCATTAAAAACCCGGCCTCAAAGGGCCGGGTTTCTCCTCATTCATCATGTTAGACTTGCCGTTCTAATTACACGGCATCAAGCTATAAAAACACCTTGTCAAAGCCTGTCTTCGAGCGATGCAGCGACGCTTCCAGCGTTGGCTGAACCCCTTCTCCGTTTTGCATCAACACCTCTTGCGCTACAACGCCTGTATAGCCGATTTTTCGTAAACTGCGCAAAAAACCGCTCAAATCGATAACGCCCTCACCCGGATATAACCGGTCATTGTCCAATAATTGCTCAACCGCCATTGGCTTGGCATCGTTAATATGGACATACACGATTTGGCTTGCGGACAATCGCTCAATATCCAAGGTCGTTAATCCATTCGTATGCCAGTGATAGGAATCCAGCAGCAAGCCGACATTGGGCCTGTCAATCGCGGCGATGAACGCTAACGTATCCTCCAGCGTATGGATAAAAGGATGCTGAAACGCCGTTCGCCAGTGATGCGGACCAACAAATTCCAGGCTAAGCCTAATTCCGTATGCGCCTATGATATCCGCGCATGTTCTAAGCCGGCAAGCGGCATGTATGGCCAGCACTGCAGGTGAATGGTCAGTCGAGGGCAATATATACGTGCAGCAGGCATCGCCTCCAAGTAACGCCGCCGCTTTGGCACGAGCCTCCAACAAGCCTATGCTCCCAAGAAAATCTTCCTCGCTGCTCCGCCAATCTACCCCTAAATCGAAGGCGCCCATCGCCATTCCGTTCGAATTCAGCAGCTCCCTAGCTCCTTCAAGCCCGTAAGTTTCTATCCATCCTAATGCATCAATCTCAACGGCTTGAAAACCTTTTTCCGCCGCCAGTTCAATGAACCGTTTATCGTCACTGACTTCACCGAGTCCCGCCCGGGTCAAGCCTCTTAACATATCGTTCAGCTCCATCAGAAAAAATAGAATCGTATGCTGCGCCTGATTTTATGCCCAATCGAATAAAACGCCATAGTAATGCTCTTTGTCATCTCTTAACCCGATATAAGCAGATGCCGCTTCCTCCGGTTTAACAATATGGCTGATCAGCGGCTCGATGCTCAGCTTGTTTTGCGCCATCAAGTCAAATACGATTTGCGAATTACGCACCAAGGAATGCTTCACGAACGGGTCCTTCTCCACCGGATAACGCCATTCATGCGCGCCCTTAAATGTAATGCAGCCGTAATTGATCAAATGAACGTAATTCAGCACTTCCGTTACGTTCGTTTGGTATTCTCCGCGCGGGCTGCCAAGAAGGATCAGCTCTCCGGACTTCGCAATCAAAGGCAGATTATCGACCGCTGCCTTCGGCACGCCAGTTGCCTCAATTAATGTAGATACGCCTTCTCCTCTCGTAAGCCTCATGATCTCTTCACGAATATCCCCGCGTCCTGCATGCAAGGCTGCGTCAATCCCGGTCGTTTCCGCCATCTTCAAACGTTGCTCCGACAGATCGATCCCAAACACATTTGCTCCCGCAAGCTTAGCCAATTGCGATGCCATATTGCCAATGAGCCCAAGCCCTGTAACGGCCACGTTGTCGCCTAGTTCAATTTGCGATACCCGTGTCGAGGTGAATGCCACCGTTGCCATCCGCGTAAAAGGAACCCAAGTTAACGGAACGTGCTGGGGAGCCCTCAAAAATACGCCGGTCGTCGGAACGATTTGATAAGCGGAATGATCGCCGTAATGAAAAACAACATCTCCGGGCCAGAATCCCTCGACGCCCTTGCCTATTTCTATAATCTCGCTCACCGATGCGTAGCCAGGAATCCCGGGCATGCCAAACCATCCTTCATTGCCGGATAAGCATGCAAGCTCCGTACCCGGGCTGATCAACGTATATTTCTTTTTTACTAACGCCTCATGGTCTCCTATATGGGAAATAGATAACGGCGCATCATGCACCTCAACCTGCCACGGCGCTGCAAATACGATCTGTTTATTTTCCATCCTAGTGATGCTCCTTCTCTTATCCGTCTTTGCGGATCGTGGTATGGGCGGCAAAAAACTGGCTGGGCGTTATGCCAACCGTCGCCTTGAAGGTACGGCTGAACAAATGAATGCCGGAGAAGCCTACCTCCTCCGCAATCGCCGTAACCGTTTTTTGTCCTTCGATAATTTTCACTTTGGCTTGCTCGATCCGCACATGGGTTAAATATTTATGAATCGTTATATTCAATTGCTCCTTGAACAAAAAAGATAAATGATTGGTGGAGACGCCGGCATGCCTGCTGATCGTGACATTATCAAGCCCTGCATCAGCATAGCGCTCATGGATGAAGTGAATGGATTTCTCAAGCACACCCCATCCTTTCGTCAGCTTGCCTTCCTGCTCCTTGCTGCCTACCTGTCCCTTTAGGAAAAAATAAAGCAGCTCGATGCCTATAGCCTTGGTAAGCAAATCGCGGTTGGACTTCTCGTCCAGAAAAATTTTTTGCAGCAGCAGAAATCTTCTCTTTAAGTCGATGCGGTCTGAAGTGCGCAGATGGGAGATCGGCACGATGTCTCCCAAAGCTTTCTCCCGTAAGGGAACCTCTCTGGTCTGCTCATTGATAAGCCCCGTTTCCCTCCAGCCGCTCCGGGTTTCGTCATAATGAAGATCAAAATGCACAATATATTGAATCAAGGGAATGTCCGATGTCGTTCGAATGATATGCGGAAGCATGGGGGGCATCAGAAAAAGATCTCCCTCTTTCGCTAGATACTTGATCCCGTTTAATATAAAATCCGCTTCTCCTTGCTCGATATAGGTAAAGACATGGTCAAAATCAATCCACTCGCCGGAGAGCGAAGAAGATTTTGCGATTTTAACGACTCTCACAAAGGGAGAAATGGTATTCATCCATGCTTCCATCATTCGTTCCTCCAAACTTCCTTTATCGTTATCCGGCACGAGCGTTAATCGCTTCATGTTTATCCATTGGATTATGCTCTAAATATAATCCATTGCCGGCAACGATTACAGCCCCCTATCTTTTATCCTCTAACCGGAATGTGAAGCCGCTGCTCCACGAAGTCTCTGCAAATCTCCAAGCTGCGATAAGGCGTGCTGGTTGAGCGGTCGATCTCAAGCGTCATCCAGCCCTCATACGCAATATCGTTTAACGCTTCTATAATCGGGTCAAAATCGATCTTACCCAGACCCAGCTCGCAAAATATCGGAACCTCGTTCCCTTCAAGCATCGGAAAATCTTCTGCCACGGCGCCGTCTTTCGTAACATCCTTTAGATGCACGTAGGCGACTCTATCTTTATACCGGCGAATCAGCTCCGCAGGATCCATTCCGGCTCCAGTCAATTGGGCAGTATCCGGGGCAAAATAAACGGCCTCGGAATCGCATAAGTCCATAATCGCATCCAGCTCATTCTCATCCTGAAGCTCGGTCCATAAATGCGGATGAAGACAGGCTTTGACGCCTAGCTCGAGGGTTCGTTTCGCAATTTCGGTAATCGTTGAAGCCGCTATCTTCAGCTCCTCCAAGCTGGCTGGCTTCAGCCGGGGACCGCCGGGACCAAGCAGCAAATGACCCGCCCCGCATAACGAAACGATTCGCGCCAGCCGCACATTGTAATCTACGATATGCTGCCGTTTGGACGGATCGGCAAATTTGCAGGACGGATCTCCAGTAACGCCTCCGTAAAGCCCCGACAATTCCAAGCTGTGCTGTGCCAGCAGTTCTTTGAACAACGAGATGTTTTGTTCATATTGAAGCGCAAAGGAAGGCCATGGCTCAATCGCCCGATAGCCGAGCTTTGAAGCTTCATCAAGCGCCTGCAGATGGTTATCCCCCCAGGTAATCGCGTGCACAGCTATTTTTCCTTTATATGATTTCAAACGTTCTCACCTCCCTAGAAATAAAAAAAATCCGGATATAACCCGATTATAGGGGTTGTATCCGGACATAATCTTTAGCTTAAACCATTAATTTTTATCTAAAACACCGTTAGCTGGTTTTTTGTGCCACTACATTTAACAAGATGTGCAGCCCTTGCTTTAGCTCTTCCAAAGTTGCATAGGCGTAGGATAAGCGA
The DNA here is from genome assembly GCF_001273905.1 of Paenibacillus sp. FJAT-27812. Taxonomy (NCBI): domain Bacteria; kingdom Bacillati; phylum Bacillota; class Bacilli; order Caryophanales; family Paenibacillaceae; genus Paenibacillus; species Paenibacillus sp. FJAT-27812. The sequence continues at coordinate 64,109 of NZ_LIGH01000001.1, forward strand.
ATGTGATGAAAATCCTTTGGATCATAAATATATCCGGGATTAATCAATACCTTTTGTTTGATGAGCTGTTGAAACAACGCTTTATTCACAATAGGCTCGTTAAATCGCAGCCAAATATAAAAGCCGCCTTTTGGCTTTTCCCATGATGCGAGTTGTCCAAAGTCTTTGGTCAAAATCTCTTCCACAAACGCTGCCCGACTTTGCAATTGGCGGCGCAACTTCCCAACGTGGGAATCGTACAAGCCGGATGTAAGCCAGTGCGTTACAATCTGCTGCGAAAAGGCGCTTGAGCCGTAATCCGTTTGCATTTTAATATCAGCCAATCGATTGATGACAGGTTCAGGCGCCACGACCCAGCCAATTCTTAAACCGGGGCTCAACGTCTTTGAAACGCTGCCTATATAAAGGACTTGTCCGGAATGATCCATTGATTTCATCGATGGAGGAGCATCCTCGAAAGTTAATTCGTGATATACGTCGTCTTCAATGATCGGAATTTGCAGGGACGTGCAGATGTCTAATAAAGCTTGTCTATCTTCCATCGTTAGAATCCGCCCAGACGGGTTATTGAGGGTAGGCACCGTATAAAATAACGATTGTTTTTTGCCCTTTAATGCTTTTAACGTTTTTTTCAGCTGTTGTTCTCTACTTACCGAGATTACACGCATGCCTGCCGATTGAAAAGGATGAATCGAATTCAAATAAGAAGGCGGCTCCTGGAACACATTTGAACGCTGCTCAAGAATGCCCAATGAAATAAGCTGCAGCGCTTGAAGCGCGCCAGAAACGATCAGGATACTCTCCGGTGACGTATTAATACCTCGTTTTTGCAAATGCCCGCTCAATGCGATACGCAGCTTTTTATTGCCCTTTGGCTCTGAATAGCCGATATCTCTAGCAAACAAGGATATATTTTGCAGCGATTGCTCAAGCAACGCCGTTGGCAGTAAATCGGGTGAAAGCTCGCCAGTGCCCAGCCGAATCATCGAAGCATTTTGCTCGTGCTCATTAATGAGTTGAATGGTATGATAATTCGGCTCATGAATGCTCGCATCGATATGCTTATGCCAATTGGGCTGCTCATGGCTTAGCAGCTTATTCCAGCTGCTATTGGATACGTATGTGCCTCCGCCTCTTTGGGTCTCTAATATCCCATTTGCCTTTAATTCTTCAAGCACTTGAATGATGGTGCTGCGGTTTACCTCCAACATTTCGGAAAGCTTTCTTTGCGAAGGAAGCTTTGTGCCGATCGTCCATTCACCCTGCCGGATGCGGGCGCTGATCCAATTATAGATCTGTTCATGAAGCGATAGGGGAAAGGCACGATCCGGTTTCCATTGCAAAATAATCAGTCTCCCTTCAAAACTGGTTGGGTCCAAAAACCATCCAATTGGTTGTTCTCTTTCATTTGTAACATAGGTAAAGTGAAGAAGGAAAGGAGTTCATTTGAGATGGAAGCCACACTTCATGGGATTTTATTAGCATTTGGCCTTATTTTGCCTTTAGGCGTGCAAAACATCTTTATTTTTACGCAAGGGGCAACGCAGCCAAACTTTTTCAAGGCGTTGCCGGCAACGCTTACAGCCGCGCTTTGCGATACGCTGCTTATTTTATTCGCGGTGTTCGGCTTGTCCGTCATCGTGCTGCAATTTGCGTGGCTGCGGCTTGGCTTAATGATTATCGGTATTATTTTCCTATTGTATATGGGATATTCCGTATGGAACTCGAGGCCTGCCAAGCGGGAATCAGGGAAAAGCTTGCCGCCGCAGAAGCAGATTGTATTTGCGCTGTCTGTCTCGCTTTTGAATCCGCATGCGATCTTGGATACTGTCGGCGTGATTGGGACAAGCGCTTTGCGATACGCAGGACTGGAGCAGATTTTATTTACAGCAACTTGCATAGCAGTATCGTGGTGCTGGTTTTTCGGCCTGACAATCGCAGGCGCTTCTATCAAAAAATTAGATGGCTCGGGCCCGATATTGCATATATTCAACAAATTTTCCGCTATTTTTATATGGCTTACGGCGATGCTGCTATTAAAAAGCTTGTTTGCATAGCTGCGGGCATTTAATAAAGGGATAAACAAATCTAATGTCGAATATCGTTGTATGATGCGAATAACGAGTACAACCACCCTTAAATATATAGCTACCATCCTATTATTCCTTAGCATACTCCTTGGCCTGCGCTGGACTTGGTCTGAAATTTTTTCGGCAACAGAGCATTCCCATGCTGTCGATGGAATACTTGATCTGCGCGGACGGGACTTATCGAATACGCCAACAATCCCCTTGGACGGCGAGTGGAAGTTCTACCCTGAAAAATTCGTTTCCCATCGGGATGCGGCGCTAGAGGAAAACCAATCTCAAAATATCCAAGTTCCGGGCGACTGGGGACGCGTGCTGGCAAGAGGAACAGGCTCTTCTTTTGGCTACGGAACTTACCGGTTACGTATTCTAGTCGACCCGCTGGAGGTTCCAGTCGCCTTCTGGCTGCGAGGATTGCAATCCGCTTCTACTGTGGAAATAAACGGGCAAGTTGAAAATGATTTCGGAAAAACTGCTGATAACGCTAAGGCGCATATACCCAAAAATTTTTCTTACACCGCTTCCTACGCTGCGCTTGATGTCGATGAGATTGAATTGCTCATTCGAATATCTAATTTCGAGGATCCGTACAATGGCGGCATTTTGCGCTCCATTCGTTTTGGCTCTCAAGCAGCAATCGATTATGTTCGCTGGTACTCGATCGGGTTTCAATTGGTCATGCTGATTACGCTGCTGATTCATGGTGTATATGCTTGCATTCTTTATTTATTCAGCCCTAGAGAAAGGGCTTTGTTCTTTGCAGGACTGCTGACGCTGGCTGTCGGGATTTCGATAGTCGCCGGTCATGATAACCTGCTATTGCTCTGGCTGCCGATCAATTATACATGGGCGCTAAAAATCAAACTGCTCGCTCTCGTTTGGCAGCCTTTTTTCATTCTTCATATCTTCACGCGCTTCTCTTCGTCCCCACCAAGGAACGAATGGCTGCGGTTATACACCATGGCGCTTATTTCTTATTCGGCATTTCTGCTCGTTGCGAATGCTCCATTCATAAATGGGTCCGTCGAATTTAACGTTTTTTCCGCTTTTTATGTTATACCTTTTGCTTGGTTTGTATATGTCATAGGAAAGATGGTTTTCAAGAAACAAGCCGACATCGATGTTGTTTTCCTGCTCTTATCCGCAGCCGGCATCATGTCTAACTTTCTCTGGAGTCTATGGAATTCATATAGAGAGGTTACTGTCGTCTATTACCCGCTTGATATCATCGCAGCCATTATCGGTTTTTCTGCGTACTGGTTCAAAAAATATTTCCGTCATACTAAAGAAAACAACAAGCTGAACGAGCAGCTAAAAAATGCCGATAAGCAGAAAGACCAATTTCTCGCCAATACGTCGCATGAGCTGCGGACGCCGCTTCACGGTATTATCAATATTGCTCAATCTGTTGCAGCCAAAGAAAAGGAAACCATGGATCCGGGCAGCTTGAAAGACATGGAGCTGCTGATCACCATAAGCCGCCGTATGTCGCATATGCTCGGTGATCTTCTTGATGTCGCTCGGCTCCAGGAGCATCGTATCGTATTGCAGAAAGAGCCGGTAATCATGCAAGCGATCGTTCCCGGCGTATTCGGCATGTTAAGATTTATGATCGATGGCAAGCCTATAAAGCTGCAAATCGATATCCCGGAATCCATGCTTCCGGTAATGGCCGATGAGAAAAGACTCGTGCAAATCATTTACAACTTGGTGCATAACGCCTTGAAATTCACTGAAAAAGGGTCGATTACCGTATCCGCCGAGGCGAGAGATGGCCATGCGGTCATCCATGTTTCGGACACGGGCATCGGCATGAGCGAGGACATGCTGGCTAGAATCTTTCTTCCCTATGAACAAGGGGCTTCCGGAATAAGCGATGGCAGAGGAATCGGGCTTGGTTTGAGCATATGCAAACAATTAATAGAGCTGCACGGCGGGACATTAACCGTTCGATCCGCAGAGAGCAAGGGCTCTGTATTCAGCTTTGATCTGCCGCTCGCCAACTCGTCAAGTCTGCCACAAGCTCTAAAGCAGATAAATGCTGAAGATACGGCCGACAACATAAAACATTTGCATGCTGGGCTCGTTTTTCAAGATGACGGGAGCCGCGAGTTGGCAGCCGCCAAGCTTTATGATCCGCTCCTGCAAGACAGGAAAATCAATATTCTTGCGGTCGACGACGACCCAGTCAACCTTAATGTGCTCGTTGGCATCCTATCAACGGATTCGTATGCCATTACGACCGCTCATTCAGCCCGCGCAGCGTTGGAATTGCTCGCCACAGGACGATGGGACTTATTGATTGCCGATGTCATGATGCCGAATATGTCAGGTTATGAATTGACGCAGAGAGTCAGGGAGCATTATTCCGTATCGGAGCTTCCGATTTTGCTGCTGACCGCGCGCAGCCAGCCCGCTGACATCTATACCGGTTTTTTGGCAGGCGCCAACGATTATGTAACCAAACCTGTGGATGCATTAGAGCTCCAATATCGAATAAGGGCGTTAACTACGCTGAAGCTATCCATAAATGAGCGTCTGCGCATGGAAGCTGCCTATCTACAGGCGCAGATTCATCCACACTTTTTATTCAATACGCTTAACTCGATTATGGCGCTAAGCGAGATCGACTCGGATAAGATGCGAAAGATGGGCGATGCCTTTGCGTCCTTTTTGAGGATAAGCTTTGACTTTCTCAACATGGAGGAACTTGTCGAGCTCGCCCACGAACTGGAGCTTGTCGAAGCCTATTTGTTCATTGAGAGAGAGAGGTTCGAGGACAGATTGTCGATCATATGGGAAGTTGAGCCCGGCATCAGCTTGCTGCTGCCTCCGCTCTCCATACAGCCTCTGGTCGAGAATGCAGTTAGACATGGCCTGCTTAGCCGGTTCGAAGGCGGAACCGTTCATATTCGGATTGCTCGGAGTGAAAACGTTACGCTTATCGAAGTGAAAGATAATGGAATCGGAATGGCCGAGGAAAAGATCATTCAATTGCTTAGCCCGCTCATGAGAGGGAAAAGCGGTATCGGACTTGCCAATACGCATCGCCGTTTGACGCAATTGAACGGCCAAGGCTTAACGATTGCCAGTAAGCCAAATGAAGGCACAACCGTATCCTTTGCTATTCCGAACAAATAAAAAAGGCAGCGTGGATTTGCATGAATCCGCGTTGCCTTTTTGCCTGCTCAGCTCGGCTGCCCCTATCCCAGCGCTCTATGCCTGCTATTAATCGAAGTAGACCGGTTTTCCGGTTTCTGCCGATATATATACAGCTTCCAGAATAGCGGATACAACCATCGCTTCTTCGGGTTTAACGAGCGGCTCGGTATTATTTACGATACTATCGATCCACTGCTTCGCTTCATACTCGAAATCCGTTAGATTCTCTCCCCTGAACTGCTCTCTGGCGTTCGGATTTACGTCGATCGTATTAATAAATAGGCTGCCGTCTCTTTCGCCGTTAATCCGCAGACCGTCGTTAAAATCAGCACCGCCCTTCGTTCCACAGAGAAGCGAGCCGTCCGTCTTGGCGACATTAAGCGCCCAGCTGGTTTCAATCGAAACGACGGCGCCATTTTTGAATTTCACATAACCGAAGGCGGAATCCTCCACTTCAAACTGCTTGGGGTCCCATGAACCCCATTCGTTTGCCGCATTTTCCGTATCCTTCAATTTATGAAACACGCTGCCCACGACGCTCTGCGGCTCATAATTGTTCATCAGCCAGAGGATGAGATCGAGGGAATGGGTGCCGATGTCGATCATCGGACCGCCGCCTTGTTTTTCCTTGTCCAAAAACACGCCCCATGTGGGAACGCCTCTGCGCCTGGTTGCGACCGCTTTGGCATAATAGATCTCGCCGAGCTCATCGTTTTCGATCATCTTCTTTAGCAGCAGCGACTGCGCTTTGCTGCGGTTCTGGTAGCCGACCGTCAGCTTTTTCCCGGTCTTCACATGAGCCTCGTACATCGCTTTCGCTTCGGCTCCCGTCTTGGCCATCGGTTTCTCGCACATCACGTGCTTTCCGGCTTCCATCGCATCGATGGAAATGACGGCGTGTGAAATATTAGGCGTCAACACATGGACCACTTCAATATCTTCCATGGCGAGCAACTGTTTGTAATCGGTAAATACTTTCGCGCCGGGCACGCCATATTTCTCGGCGCCTTCGCGCGCCCTTTCCTCGATCAGATCGCAGAAGGCGACCATTTCCACATTTTCTATTTTAGCTAAGCTTGGCATATGCTTTCCGTTAGCAATCATTCCGCATCCGATTATAGCTACTTTGACTGTCCGCATCGATCAATTCCCTCCCGGCTGCTTGAAATCGACCGTTCTTCTCTCGCGGTGGGCGATATACGCCGTTTCAAGCAGCTCCGTCAGCTTCGTTCCATCCTCCAGCCCGAACGGCATCGGACGGTCGTTCAAGATGCCATCCACCCATGCTGTCAACGGAAGCGGCTGCTCCTTTGGCAGCTGGCGGGGAGCAATCCAGCCCTGCAACCGCGAATCCAAATGTTTGGAAGCGAGTTTAACGGCATCCCCAGAGATGATCAATGTCCCTTCCGTGCCGTACAGCTCGAATGCCGGCGGCGTAAGGTAGGTGACTAGGCTTGTTTCCAGCAGTGCGATTGCGTTACCTTCGAACTCAATCGAGCATTGCGCATGATCTTCGACGGCCCTGCCCGTAAAATAACCAAACATGGATGTAATCCGCTTCGGTTGACCGAGCAGCCAGCTTGCCAGATACATGGGGTGGCATCCGAGATCCATCATGGCTCCCCCGCCTGCCTGTTTCTCGTCGTACCAGTATTCAGGCAGCCAATTATTTAATGCCCCGTCATGGCCGTTCCGAATGCGGAGCAATGTTACCGCGCCGAGCAGCCCATCATCCAGCAGCTGCTTCGCGAACAAATGATGCGGCCTAGTACGGGCGGGAAAAGAAATACAAAACTTGACGCCCGCTCTCTGGACGGCCTCCGTAATCTGATCGCATTCCGCCACGGTAAGTGCCATCGATTTCTCCGTGAAAATATGCTTGCCCGCATTTGCCGCCGCAATCATCACTTCGGCGTGCATGCTGGTTGGCGCATCGATGACGACGGCATCCACGTCCTCCCGCTTCAGCAGCGCATCCAGATCAGCTTCGAAATCAGCTCCAAGCTGCGCCGCCCAAGCGCGCCCCCTGTCTGTGACTTCATCCCATACGGCCGTAATGTTTACGTTTCCAAGCGATTGCAAATGACTAGCGTATCCTTCGGCATGAACATGCCACTTACTGATCATTGCGACATTCAGCATTCGAGTATCCCTCCAAATCATTATTCGAATCAAACCTGATTGCGTGAAGAGTCAGCTTGTTAATCCTTGAAGGCCGTGTCCGGGTATCCGGCTCCGAACGGAGCGTCTGGCCGTTCGTACTCTCCCGCCAAGTAACGGCGTACGGGCGTGGTATGCTCCAAATAGTTCTTATCGTTCGCAAAACGGTCCGAGAATCGCACCCAAGGCGGACTGTAAATATAATGCGCGGTATAACGATCATAGTCTCCGTCATGCATGTATGTACGATGCCAGACGGCATTGTGGAACAGCAGCACGGAGCCAGCCGGAGCACAAATAACATGTCCGATCGGCAGATCGGATTTGTCGCGGCGAATATTTTCCGGAAGCGGCACCTGCGATCTGTGGCTGCCCGGTATCATTTCCATGTTGCCCATCCTCGGCAGCGATTGATCGGTGAGCAGATAGGAGGCGCGCAGCTGCAAAAGAGGTATCGGATAAGCTAGATGCTTAAAATCATAGGCTCCTGAGCCGTCTTGATGCCACCCGCCCGCATCCCCAAATGCCGGCTGCTTCGTACACCAAGCGGATTGAAGAATGAAACGGTCGCCATAAAGGCCCCTTACCTTTGGAAGCACAGCCGGATGGTCAATCAAATTGTCGAGCGCCTGCTCCGTCTCAAAACCTCGCCCAACCTGTGCCCAGCCCGTCGTCCCCGCTTTCTCGTGGAGGCGGATAGAAGCCTCCAGACATTCCTTCGCTTGTTCAGCCGATAATACGTTCGGAATAATAAGATATCCCCATGAATCAAACATAAAACGGTCAAGCTCCGTGAATTCACCGGGGCTGGATATTGCATTAAGCCCTTGGCTTAGCTCAGCAGTCATGCGATAACCTCCTGTTTAAATAAGTGGGTGCAAAGCATCCTAATACAAGCCGCATATCATATATGTAAAATATGAACAGCATCTTGAATACATGCTAAAAAAACAGAATTATTCCTGTTAATTTTTAAGTTAAGTTAAAAAAACAGTGACCGAGCGACATTTTTTTAGGATGAATTCCTTTGAAAAAGTGATTCCGAGATTATTAAGCTTGTACTGCCCGTACACTTCTCAGAATCATATATATTAAATATATATTAAACAATCCTGTTTATTAAGCAGAGCTGCCGAGCCGTCTCAAGGAAAAACAAATAGCCCCTCATCCAAAGGGACAAGAAGCCGTGTTATTCATTAAAAATAGAAAAAGCCCCGCCGGCCAGCCGTGTTCGCTCATCTGATCATGAACGTTTTTTCACTGTCTGCCATAAGGGGATGATTAATATAAGTGCGCATAGAAACGTTTGTAGCTGCGATCCATCTTCATTCAACCAGCAGAGCACGGTCCGTAGATGCCCGCACTACCAGTTCCGTCCGCAGTGCGACGCGGCTCTTCGCAGCCGAGGCCTCTTTGCCGAATTGCTCCAGCAGCAAATCGACGGCGGCAGCGCCCAACTGCTCCATCGGCTGGGCAATCGAGGTGAGCGGGGGATCGGTGACCGAGGCGAGAATCGTATTGTCAAAGCTGACGACCGACAGCTCGGAGGGAACACGGATTCCCGCCTCCTTGGCCGCCTGAAGAGCGCCTGCGGCAAGCAGATCGTTGCAGCAAAAAATCGCGGTCGGCCGATCGCTGCCTTCCAGCATGACCGCAGCCTCGCGTTTTCCGTCCTCCATCTTGTGCTTGCAGTGCCGTGCAAGACGCTCCGGCAGCTTGATGCCGTCTTCATGCAGCCGCTCCCTAAAGCCTAAAAGCCGGTCCCGGCTGCTGCTGAGCGTCATGCTCTCGGACAGCACAGCCATGCGGCGATGTCCGAGCTGAAGCAAATGCTCGGCCGCTGACCGTCCACCCTGCCAATCGTCCGCCACCACCGTATGAACCGGGTAGGCCGGCAGCTCGCGGCCGATGGCCACGACCGGCATGGTCTCGCTGAGCTCGCGCAAAGTATCCGCGTTCCCCATTCCCGTGCCGATCATAATGCCGTCGATCCGCTTTTGCTTGAGCACCGAAATATATTGTTCAATCCGTTCATCCTGATTATCCGTACTGCAAATAATAACGCTGTATCCGAGCTGATGCCCCCGGTCCTCGACCGCTCTCGCCACTTCGCCGTAAAAAGGATTCGCAATGTCCGGGATAAGCAAGCCAAGCGTAAAGGTGTGCTTGCCAGTCAAAGCCGAAGCGATAACGCTTGGCTGATAATGAAGCCGCTCCATGATGGCATGTATTTCACGCCGCCTCTCCTGGCTTATTTTCCCCTTCGCGTTGATCACCTTGGATACGGTCGCTATAGATACGCCAGCTTCGCGGGCAACATCGTAAATTGTCGCTTTCATGTGCATTCCTCGCTCACTCAAGTCGTCCTAATACCTATTATGCTTGGAGGAGGGTACAATTGGCAATGACAATCACGCATGGCTATCCATGTCCGCGATGTCAGAGATGATGCTTTACCTTAATGACGCTCCCATGCCGCCTGTCCGGCAGAAAAGTCATAAGATGCGTAACGTTTTCCCAGTGAACCAAGTCTTTGGAACGCATAGCCCCGTACTCCCGAAAGTGGAACAAATCGTAAAGCATGATCCACTCCCGCTCGCCGCTGCCGTTCATAACCTCATACAGCGTAGGTCCTTCGGAAAGAGGGGGCGTAATGAGCCCGGAAACGCAAGTCGGCTCAGGCCGGCCTGCTGCATGTTTGCCGAAGGAGCACGAGCGAATCGCCTTGTAATCCGTGTCCGGATCATTGCCGCCGCGCTCATCCTTGAATAACATCAAATACTGCTCGCCCAAATCCGCTACCGTCGCGTCTATGACATTGTATCCCGGGTCAAAATAAAGCTGCGGCGCCGTAAACCGCTCGAAATCATCCGTCAGCACCGACCAGATTCGATGATCGCGGACCTTTCCGATCCCCGGCTCCGCAACGGTAGAGGACCAAAAAATCCGATAAGCGCCCTCCGCCTCGTCGAACATCATTTCAGGCGCCCAGCAATTCCGTGTTCCGGCTACGCTCGCCATTACCGGCAGCGATTTGTAGCCTTCCCAGCGAAGCAGGTCGTCCGACCACGCATATCCGATCGAGCTCCCTTCCCAGCCGTCCGTCCAAACCGCATGAAACCGTCCGGCCTTATCCTCCATTACAAAAGGATCGCGTATTATTTTCCCGCCGGTATCCATGCTTTGAAGCACGGGGCTGCCGCCGTTCCATTCCTTCCACGCATAGCCGTCTTCGCTGACAGCGAGATAAAACGATTCGTCATCCGTTTTGAAATACGAGAACAAATACATCGTCTCTCCCCCTACGAATTCCGCTGCTGCGGGACTTGAGCGTTAGAGAGGACTTGCCTCGCATCCATCTGATTCAGCCTGCTGATCTCCACCCCCGCCAGCATCATAATGCCGATGCCATGGTTATCATTAACGACCGTGCGCAGCTCGTACATGTAATAGTCCGGGGAAAAAGCATACCGCGACCCGCTGCATACGCCGTGCACATTGCCCTGCCTGTCGATCGCCCCGCCGGTTAGACCCTGCCATGCTTTATGCGCAGCGGCGGCGTAGCCGTCCCTATCCTCCAGCCAGCCGAACCGTACGCCCCTGGCAAAAGCATAAGCGAACATCGCGGTACAGGAAGCCTCCTCGTAGGCTTCAGGCTGGTTAAGCACCTGTCGCCATAAGCCCGATTCCGCTTGCAGCGCCGCTACTCCCGCGCACAGCTCCCGGAACATAACGAGCAGCGCCTCCCGGTCCGGGTGGTTGCCGGGCAGCTTTTCCAGCAGCTCGGACAAGGAGAACAGGCACCAGCCGTTGCCGCGTCCCCACGGCATACGGGTAGCCATGCCATATTTAAAATCGAACACATGCGACATGATGCCTTCCGGCTCCATGAACAAGTAGCGCTTGTACAGCAAAAACTGCTTCGCCGCTTCATCCAGCGCTTCCTGCTTGCCGGTTGCCTCCGCGTAACGGATTAGGAATGGGGCGCTCATGTACAGATCGTCCGCCCACATCGTATCGGCCGAATATTCGCCCGGGCACAGCCGGTAGAACGCTCCGTCAGGCCTCCGCTCCAGCTTCTCCAGCATGAACTCCGCGATGACATCCGCTATGCGCACAAAGCTTTCGTCCCCTGTCTGCAAATATGCTTCAAGCATAGCCGACCCGAACGAGCCGCAATTGTCCAGCATCCGAATCAAAACGAGCTGGTGGTTCACCGAAGGAAAACCGTATTCGTCCCTATCCCATAACGAATACTCATACATGTCCGTGCAGCTGCGGATATGGCTGAGCGCGTAATCGGACAAATCATTCCGATTAAGCTCACGGGCGGTCCGCAGCAGCCCATACATCGTAACGCCGAGCGGGTAATCCCAGCGCCCGTAATTGGTGGCGCTGCCCGTCGTCCATTTATTGCTCAGCATCGCGTTCTCATAGTAAGGCCGCACCCTTGTTTGCGGGGCATCGAGCAGCCAATACGTATAACCGGCAGCCGCTCCTTCGGAATCGACGGCAGCATAAAGCGCAGACGTTGTGCATACCGCCTGCGGGTCAGGCTGGGCTGCCGGATCCAGCGGCCCGGCGTACAGCCATGCGCCTTCGCCTCCGTGGATAGCAGCAGGCAGCTCCAATTGGAGCTGCTTCCCGCCGGCATAAGCGCTGCATGCAAACCCCCAACCAGCATGGCTGCTTACATTGTGCACCAGCAGCTCGCGAAGCCCCGGGGCAACGAATACTTCGATGCGGTAAGAGCCCGCAGACGCAAGCTCCGCCGCTTTCCTTCCGTCCACCCATATGGAGGTCGGCCCTAGAGCATGGCCTTCCAGCACGACGGACTCCGCCTCAGCCGGTACCTGCAGCCTGCTCCAGCCGTAAGCCGCCGCAGGTTGAACGGGTAAGCCGAACAATCGCTCGCCGTTTGGCCGCGCTGCTTCCTCCTCCGTCCACTTCAGCCGAGGCTGCCAGCAAAGCCCGGTTTCTTCTTCTGCCCGCTTGAAATCGGGAAAACCATTTTCCGTCCCGAATATCCGGTTTTTCGCTGCTCCTGCGAACACCCAGCCCGCATTCCCCGTCCTGCCTGCAAAGGGAGCAAGCACCTGCATAATGCGAACCTTACCCTCGTCCGCTCCAAAACGGCAGCCGAAGCCGGCAGCCGTCTTTCGCGCCTCTACTAGGAAAGCGTTCCAGCCTTTGCGCAGTAAGAGCGGAACGATGGCGCGTGCGCCAGGCTTAAGCTCCTCTACCGCATTCGATCGGTACAGCTCCTCTTCATTGACGTACAGCCGAGCAGGGCCAAGCGGCTCCATGATGCCGTCGAGCGAGCGCTCGTCATCGCTCCATACAAGCCCGAATGCGTAAGCATAGTCGCCGATAGCTGCTCCCGGGAGCTTGAGCGAGAAATCCATCTCGTACAGTCCTTCCCGCGTTTGCAGCACACCCGATTTGGCAAAAGCGCGCAGCGCGAAGGGGACGGGAGGATTGGCGCCGGCGTACCGGCCTGCGAGCACCTCCAGTATGCGGCGCTCGTCGTCGCCGTATCCGTATCGCGCGCTTTCCCGCGCTTCCATATATGCGGTCATGTTCTCACTCCTCCCGTTTGCCCTCATTGATGTCCTTGCCGGACAGCCTGATTTCGAACGTCTTATCATATGGCGTCATTACATTTACAAGCAGTGTTTGGCAATTCGCGGGATAGCTTGCATTGTTAATAGCCTTGGCCCTGTGCTCGTGCGAGCCCCCGTCCAGCTCAATCCAGTCTTTACCCGCAGTTAAGCGGGCTGTCCCCTCTTTCCAGAACAACGTTCCAGCGGCTGCAGGCGCTATTCCCTCACCCGATAGCGAACCTTCCATATGGCATACGAATGAGATTTGCGTCATCAAAATTTCCGGCTGCTCGCAGCGGATGCGAATGCGCCAGCCATGCTCGCTCTCCGTTAGCTCAACCTCGACCTCATGCTGCTGCTCGTGCGTGACTTCCCTCAAATGATGCGGCAGCAAATACCAAGGGCTGACCGGCCCGCTGGCGGTTTCCGGCAATTGGCTCTGCGCCACGGGACCGTAGTATCCCTTCCGCTCCGTCGCCGTTAAACGGTAACCGGATTCCAGCTCTTCCAGCTGCTTCAGCTTGACGAAGCCAGGCTCAAAGGATGTGGCGATTTGTACCGCAAGCAGCCGCGCCGCGCCGTGCCGCAGCGCAAAAAAAGAATTCGTCTCGGTTATGACGGTCGCGCTGGTCGCCCCGCTTCTGTGCCGTGCTACGGGAGCGCCAAAGTCCGGATGTAGCCGGCTGTGATAGATTTTGCCTCCGTGTCCGGCCGCCTCCATCCCGCTCAAATAACGCTCGCGCGGAAAGCTGCCGTTGATGACGACCCGGTAGTTGTCCGGCAGCTCTGCCCGCTCGACCGAACTGCCTCGAAGCTCCGGATAACGCAACAAGCCGAGCAGCGCGTTATTGGGCAAGCCGCCCGGATGCGTCAGCGCTTCGCCCGCAAGCGCGGCGATAGCTTCAAACAGCGGCTCATTGTCGAGGCTTGCCATCAGCTTGGCCGAAAGAAAATAAGTGCCCATGTTGTAGGTGCTGCCAAAATCTTGGCGGCCGGAATAATCCGTCACCACTTCGCCGTCCGGATGAATCATATACGCCATCATCCGCAAATTACGGCGCACAGGCGCAAGCAGATCGGGCCGGTCAAATAGCTCCGCCGCGTAAATAAGGACGATATCGCTCACGGCATTGTATATGCCGTTGCTCCGCTCCGTCCACTCCCCGTCCTCCGTGCAGTCGATTCCTTCCGCGAGCCACTGCTCCGCTCTCGCCTTCAGCTCCGGCTGACCAGTCATTTGATACATAAACCCGAGCGCCGCCGTAATGACCCAGCGGTGATTCGGGGTGTGGCAGCCTCCCGTCAGCAAGGCAGGAATCGTTCGCACAAGAAATGTCCGGACTCCCTCCGCCGCTTGGCGCAAAGGCTCCCATGCATGGCCTGCAAGCAGCTCATGGACTTGCGCAAGGCCGCTAACGACGAATGCGGTATCCGGCGGCGAGTGCATATTCGTCCATGGCGGTGATATCGTGCCGTCGGCATGCTGGAACCGCAGCATGTACTGAGCGCTCAGCTCCAACCGGTGCAACAGCTCTTGATCATGATAAAACCTTGAATCCTCGTTGGTAATTGCGGAAGCCCAAAAAGCCATAACCATCGGGGTTCCGCCATGGCTCGGCCATGCGATGCCGTTTGCGGGATCAATGACCCCGCCGTAAAACCGGCTATCGCAATCGAGCACCTGATGATCCATTCCGTCTTGCACACAACCGTCATTGATAGAAACCAGCTTGTCGTAAATGTCCATTCGTTCTCCCACTCTTTCCTCGTCAGTCGTTTTTCGCCTTCAAGCTATATCTGAAGCACTTAACCCTTCACCGCGCCAAGCATTACGCCGCTTACGAAGTAACGCTGCAGCCACGGGTAAACGATTAGAATCGGCACGGTCGCGAATATAACGCTGGCCGCTTTCAAGCTTTCCGGGACGACGGTCGCCATTTGCGCGCCTTCCATTTGCAGAAGATCGGTAATCATGTTGTTTTGAATGAGCTGATAAAGCTTCAACTGCAGCGGATAAAGCTCCGGACTGTTGATGTACATGAGCGTGTCCGTAAAACCGTTCCAGCGTCCCACCGCATAAAACAGGCTGAGCGTCGTAATGACCGGAAGCGACAAGGGCAGCATGATGCTCAGCAAGGTCCGAAAGTGGCTGCTGCCGTCAATTTCCGCAGACTCCTCCAAGCTTTCCGGAATGTTATTAAAGAACGTAATCAAGATGATTAAATAAAAAGGGTTGATCAAACCGGGCAGCACGAGCGCCCATATGGTATCCAGCAGATGCAGATTCCGGATCAGAATATATTCGGGGATGATGCCGCCGCTGAAAAACATCGTAACGACGACGACGATCATAAATACTTTGCGGCCCTTCAGCTTTTTTTTGGACAGCGGATAACCGATCGCAATCGTCATAATCATGCTGAGCACGGTGAACAAGCCGGTCAATAGCAACGTAAACCCAAGCGAGCGAATCATCGACGCGTCAGAAAACACTTTGACATAAGCTTCAAGATTTAAATCAACCGGAATGAGGCTCACCTTACCGGAGAGAATCGGACCAGCCGAGCTCAGTGAAATAGCTGCTATATGAAGAAATGGAGCCAGACATATCAACGTGCAAACGAGTAGAATGATAAAGTTGGCGGTATCGAATACGCGGTTAGCGGTTTGCTCTTTCATAGCGTCCGCTCCTTTCAAATGATCGAATTCAGGATGGATCGTTTGCTGCGATCGCTTCTACATGATGCCTTCATCGGTAAGCTTCTTCGACGTATAGTTAGCTCCGAGCACGAAGACAAGACCTACGACCGCTTGGAATAAACCGACAACCGTTGCCAGCGTGTACTGGCCTGATTGGAGTCCGATTCGGTACACGAACGTACTGAGCACGTCAGAATATTCGCGTACGGCCAAATTGCCGATGACATACGGGCGTTCGAAGCCGATAGAAATCATATGGCCCAAATTAATGATGAGCAGCACAACGATCGTCGGCTTAAGGCCTGGAAGCGTAATATGCCAAATGCGCTTCAGCCTGCCTGCTCCGTCAATGCCGGCAGCCTCGAACAGCTCCTTGTTGATGCCGGTAAGGGCAGCCAAGTAAATAATCGTCCCCCAGCCGGCGCTTTGCCACACGCCGACAAGCAAATAGGTAATGAGCCAATCGTTTTTGTCTGTTAGAAACGGTATAGCGTCAAAACCAATCGACGTAATCAAATTATTGATCATGCCTGATTCCGTGCCGAACACCTGATAGACGATTCCTCCGATAATGACCCATGAAATAAAATGCGGAATGTAGAGTATCGTTTGCGACAGCTTCTTGAACCACAACGTTTTCATCTCGTATAACATGATGGCCAAAATAAGCGGCGCTGGGAACGACATGAGCAAATCCAGAAAATTAAGCATCAGCGTATTGCGCAGCGTCAAATAAAAATCGCGCATGCCGAAAACTTCCTTGAACGCCTCGAAGCCGATCCATTCACTTCCCGTTATGCCCTGAAAGAAGTTAAAGTCTTTAAATGCGATTTGGATTCCGTACATCGGTCCGTATTTGAAAATAATGAAATAAGACAGCGGCAAAACCAGCAGTGCGTACAGCTGCCAGTATCTGCGGAAATAGGCGGTATTGCTCATAGCGGTCTCCTCCTTATGCATCGGTTTGGCGCAGGAACGAGGAAGTTGCTTTTCCTCGTTCCGTCGCCGCGGCCCATTTTGCTCAGCGCATTATTTCGCCTGCATCTCTTTGTAAACAGACGTTCTCTCGTCCAGAATCGCCTGGCCTCCGCTTGCCATGTAGTCCTTCATCATCGTTTCATAAACGCTGTCGAACTGCTCCGTCTTCGCCATCGTTGTCTTAACGATCATCTCATTAAATTTGTCGAGCAAAGTGGTGCCATATTTCGTTTGCGCCTCGATCGGTCTGTCCATTAGCACGGGCGGAATCACATCGGAATTCGCTATCTTTTGCGCAGCTTCCACCTGCTCCTGGAATTTCGTCGGCATTTGAAGCGCTCTCGCCTTCAAGTTTTTCTCCATGCTGCCCAGCTGCTTTCCGTTTGAGATAATAACCATGTCGCCTACATTGTACATACGGTTCAACGCTTCCTCGGTCGGATTTTCAACAACGACCGGAATTTCGTCGACCATCGTATAATTTTCGCCCTCAATGCCGTTTTGCAAATTGAACAAATTATCGCCGCTCGTCATCCATTCCAAATATTTGACGGCCTCGGCCGCACGCTCGCTCGATTTTGGAATCATGATGTAAAGACCGTTCGGCGCGTACATCGGCTTGGCATGTTTGCCTTCTTCATTGGTGAATACGTCAACGGAAACGAGCTTCGCGTCAGGAACGTTGCTCAGCAGCGTATCGTTAGAGCCGTTCTCGTAAAATGGATTGATATCGTCCTCGCTAAAGAAGCCGATCTTCCCCGTGGACACGCCTTCACCCAGTTTTTTCTTATCCTTGTCGAGGCCAAAATCCTTGCTCATCAAACCTTCGTTGTACAGCTTGTTCATAAATTGCAGCGCATCTTTAAAGCCCGGCAGAAGCGTCGGATAATCGTTCGAACCAAGCTGCTGCGTCAGCGTATATTTTTGTTCCTCCGACACCGGCTTAATGAAAGACCAAACCAGCGGCTCGTATTGAGCGGACGCGATCGTCATGCCGAGTGGAATAACCTGTCCGCCCGTTGCGCCCGGATCTTTCTCCTTAAACGCTTTCAACGTTTCATACAGCTCTTCTGTCGTTTGCGGAACCGGCATATTCAGCTTATCCAGCCAGTCTTGACGGATGAAGGACGCGTATTTGCCTACATTCGACCGCTTTGCAGGAATCGCGAACTGTGTGCCTTGGAACTGGCCGTAGCCGAGAACTTCATCGCCCAGAAATGCTTTCAAATTCGGCGCCTGCTCAAGAAGCGGTCCGATATCGGTCAAGCCGCCCTGTTTGGCGTAACGGTTAAATGTATTCGGATCATAAGTAAAGACGATGTCCGGCACGTTGCTGCCGCTGGCCATCAGCACATTCAGCTTCTCGACCTCCTCCGAACGCGGAACCGGTACAAACTCCATATTAATGTTGTTCGGATCTCCGAAATTCTTTTGAATAAATTTCGTCATGTAGTTGTCCGTAATCGTGGAGCCGGCCGGCGAGTTGCCTCTATCGAACACCTCAACCTTAAGCGTTACCCGCTCCTTTGACGTTCCCCCATTCTTATTGCCTGATGCTTCCTCTTTCGAGTTTGCCGAGTTTGCCGAGCATGCCGTAAATAATAAGGAACAAGCTAAGCCAATCGCCAAAACCGCTTTCTTCTTACCCAACATTCCTCTTCCTTTTTTGCTTCCAATCATCGTTCCAAGCCCCCTCTATGAATGATGTAACATTGTACCGGGCAGGCCGCTCGACATTTCAGGATAACGCTTTCAGAAATGCTGCTGCAGCCCGATTCGGAATGACCACAGTATGGCATGGCATCCGAAGAGGCAGCAATAAACTAGTTTCCAATCGATAAACTCCTGCTTCTTTTCCCATTATCTGTATACAATGACCGTAGTCGTGCAATAAACAATTTTCAAATATCCTCGGTATGACGGGCTTTTCCGGGCTTAATCTTCAGCTTTCTATAGTCTCCCGGCGTTACACCGGCGATTCGCTTGAACACGCGGCCGAACGTAATCGAATTCGCATATCCCACCTGAAGGGCAATATTTTGCACCGACTCCTCGGTAGTCGCGAGCAGCTCCTCCGCCCGCTCCATACGAAGCTGAACGATAAAATCAACAAACTTCATATTAAATTCTTCTTTGAATAAATAGCTGGCGTATTTGCCCGATATATGGAACCGGTCGCTCAAGTGCTTTAACGATAAATCCGGGTTCTCGAAATTCTCCTCGATATATGCCTTCAATTCGTTTATCATTGCGCGATGGTTTTTCGTTTCGCTGTGCGCGACATAAGTGCGGTATATATCCGTCAGCCGCTCAAAGTAATAAGCTTTTAATTCGTCTAGCGTCGCGGTATCGTCGGCTTCACCCTGCTTGGCCTTCGCCTCTGGACCTTTGAAATGGCTGTGCAGCTCGTCGGACATATCCGACAGCTCGCTCCCGAGCATATCCATCATCGTCAGCAAAACCATCCTAATGTCCTCATCCTTCAGGCAGTCTTTCTCCAAATGCTCGAACAATCTCTCCAAATGCGCACGCCATTCGCCCGTTAAAAGCCTGAATTCCTTGACAAGCCCGGAGCCATGCTGCAGATAGGCATACCATTTCCGGCCTGCTTCATCCGGCAGATCCTCGCTCATCACGACCGATTGTTTGCCGAGGGACATCTTATGCAGCAGCACGTCAATTGCCGCCTTATAAGAGAGCCCGACCTTCTCCCATTCCCGTTCCACATGTCCGACGCCAAAAAGCAGCGACAGCCGCAAATGCTCAGCCACCCAAATCCTGCCTTTATCGGCGAATTCACGAATTTTCTCTCTTGCGGGGACACTTCCGCCGCTTAAACCGACGATCATCCCCATCCGGTTCTCCGCAATCCACTCCGCCCAGCCGTACATGCCGTCCGCTTGCGCCAGCTCCTGAAGCACGTTGGTTAAAGCAAACTTCAACGTATGCTGGTCCCGCGTTGAAAAATCGCTGCTAAAATCGCGATAGCGCCCGATCTCAACGACCACGAACGCCAATTGCTGCGGCTTCTCGCCTGCCGGAAGCAATCCCAGCTTCGCTAAACGTTCAGTAACCTTTTCTGGGCCGCTGCCCTGCATCATATCGTGGAACAGCTGCCGCCGGCTCACGAGCAGATTTTCGCGCTGCTCCTTCTCGAAATCAGCCGTTTGCTGTATGAGGCTCTCCAGCGTATGGTCGATCATGGACAATTCGTCCATCTTCAGTCCAAACGCATCCTCCCGCAGCTGTATCGATTCGATTCTGTTCATCATGACCCGGATCGGCTTATAGTTTTTTCTTGTTATATAAATGATGTAAAAAATAGCAAATACAACGGTGAGCAGGCCGATTACAACCCACACATACGAGATGACCGACACCCACATGAACAGCTGTCCTGCGGCAATGCCGCTCTCGAATGACCAGCCTGTCAGCTCCACGGATAAGCGGTTCAGCACTTTGCCGCCCTCCGCATTGCCGGATTGACCTGCCCCCCTTGTGGAAAACAACGGCGTCCCGGCCGCGTCAAGCACATCTACGAAGGAGACGCCTCCGTTATTCATCGACCTGATCATTTGCTCGACCGCATACATATCGACGTTAATGACGACGAGACCCTCGGTTCCGAATGGCAGCGGCTCTCTTTTGTAAATGGAAATTACGCGTTTATCCTTCTCCGTGCTGAATTCATGGTAGGGGCGCACGATCGACCAACCATGGCTGTCCGGGTTCGCCAGCGCCTGCTCAATGAACGCCTTGTCTGCGAACGACTCCCAGCCCACTTGCCCGCTGCGCGTCAGCACCTGCTTATCCTCCGTGCGATACACATAAATCGAATCCAGCAAGCTGTCGCTTGCGATGAGCGTGCGCATGCTATCGACGACATCGAAGATCACCTGGCTGTTATCGTCCGTTAGTCTAATATTCAGAAAATCGCGGTAACGGTGGTTTTTCCCTATCTCTTCAAGCACGTCCATCTCGATATCCTTGAGGGAACGGGACAGCCTGTCCACCATATAGCTGGTCGTTATCCGGTCCGCCTTGACCGTTTCCTTGTGCGAAATATCATTGACAACAATAAAGGACAAAAAGATCAAAATCGTCACCGTAAACAAAAAAATCGGGAAATAGGAAAGCAGCATGCGGCGGTACCAGTTCCTCTTCATCTCTATCACTCCTTGTATAAAAGCACGAATGCCTATTCTTCAGAGAAAGCGCTTACCTTGCTTATTTTAAGAGATTATACACGAGTATTCAATGACAAGCCCAGCCATTTGTTCGATTTAAACGGTTTATTGGTAAATAGCCAAAATAAAAGCCCATAGACATCGCCGGGTTGGCGAAATCTATGGGCTTATTGCTGCGTGTATCTTATTCCTCAGTCTCCCACATCCGTTGCATCACATTCCGCAAAGCTTTTTCCAAGATTATCATACAAGTCAAGCGGAGCAAGCGTCACCGAATAAAGCCTCATCAGCTCCTTCCCTTCCATTTGCACAGGCGTGATAGATAGGTCATGCTCACCGGCGGAAATCACAAATTCGCATGCCAGCGTTGCGGTTTCCTTTGGACTTTCCGTTCGTTTGACGCGTTTCTCCATAGTCTCATCCCCCAAGGCAATCCGGACAACTCCCGCATCCACCGCTTCTGCTGTGCTGTATGTTAACGATAGCCTTGTTTTCATAGAATGATTTAACCGAACCTTCCAAATCACCCGCTGATTCAAGCTCGTCCAGTTGCAAATATAATCATTTCCTTTCTTCCCGTCTCCGTATTTCATTCCCTGACTGACTTCCGCGTCAAAGCTTCTTAAGACATTAATCCCTTTTTCGCTAAGGAGGCGGCCCGCATGAGTCCTGATCTCGCCATCTACTTCCACGGCTATAACACTGTTGGTGGAATCCGGAGCCATCAAAGGGACATGAATGAGCCAATCGTAGTAATTCAGCCTTTTGGTTTCCAGAGGCTTTTGCTCCTGATCGGATAGCAGCCATGCTTTGCGAATAACATTCATCAGGCCACCCAGCACCAACTCTCCGTCCTTCGGCCACTGAAAAACGTGAAGGTACAGCTTATTCGCTTTTTTCGTCGATTCGCCCCATTGCTGCACTTCCAGCGGCGTTCTCGATGTCCCGTAAATACTGTCCCCGTTAACAGCGAGCCACGCCCCAATTTCCTGCAAAATAGGCGTATCCCGTTCGTCGATCTCCCCATTGCCCTTCGGCCCCAAATTCATCAGCATATTGCCGCCGCGCGCTGCGGATTTCGCTAAGAGCTCGATAAATGCCGAAGCCGGCTTATGGCTGTGGTCATCTATCGAATAACCATAGGATTCATTAGTCGTCGGAATGCTCTCCCAATCACCCTCGCATGGGAAAATTTCAAGCGCGCGATCCGCAGTATTCACATAATCCGCAAACGTATAAAATCCACGGCCCGCCGCAAGGCGGCCATTCACGACAACCCGGTCATCAGCCTCCCTGATCGCCTCCAAAATCTTTAAATTTTCCGATAACGGCAATTTATGCGGCGTATCAAACCATAAAATATCAGGTTCATAGACGCGTATCAGCTCCAAAATCTGCGGAATGGCTTTTTGGTCAACATAATAATTAGCCGTTCTCGGCAAAAGCTCCGGATGCTCCGAATGCCACAGCTTCCCATCCCCTTCATATAGCCGAAGATCTCCGCCCGGATTCGTATATTCCCAGTCATTGCCCGGCGCATCGGGATGCTCCCAGTCAAATGCGTGGGAGTAATAAAAGCCATACTTCATGCCGTGCCTGGCACAAGCCTCTTTAAGCTCAAGCAACGGATCGCGCTGAAACGGCGTCATGCGGATATCAAACGGATAAGCATCCGATGGATACATCGAGAATCCGTCATGGTGCTTAGCCGTAATCACCACATACTTCATGCCAGCGGCTTTAATCAGCCGAACCCACGCTTCCGCGTCAAAATGCTCCGGGCTAAACTTATCGATAAAGGCTTCCTTGTATTCCTTATGGCCGATTTTTTTCGCCCGCATCAAATGCTCGGCATATCCTTGCGATTTCTCGCCTTTCCATCTCCCGCCCGTAATCGAGTAGACTCCCCAATGAATGAAACAGCCCAGCCGAGCCTCGCGCCACCAAGCCAGCCGGTTCTCCATATTTACAAGCGACTGCGGCCACCATCCGTCCAGCGCGTGCTGAATCGCCTGACTATCATGATCATCCGCCTCCAGCACGGAAGGCGCCAGTACTCTCATAGAGGCTATTTTCAAAAGGGGATTGCCCTTCTTCAGCATTATGTTTTCTAAAACGGGCTCACCGTTCAGCACCCGGGAGTCACCCTTGAAATGATCCTCGGCATAAATGACAGCTTGAAAGCCTTTTGCCACTTGAATTGAGCTTAGCGGAGCTTCTTTCAAGCCCAGCTCTTGCAAGCGGGATAGCGAATAGTTGCCAACCGACAGCGCTGCCTTTATATCTTGACTGCTAATAATGACCGCAGATGCTTCGTTATAATCGCTCATTTGTATAACCTCCAATTCGATCGGGCTGTTCTCCGTATTTTCATCCTGCTGCTCATTATCCGGCTTAGGGCTGCTAAAGTATTTAGATGAAATTCCGCTGCTTTATAGAGATTTCCAGCAAAATATGAAAATGAAGGCGCAAGTCGTTCATCCGCCGTGAATCACGGTCATTGACAGCCTCTAATTGGAGGTTTACCCTTAAATAAAGCGCTTTCTATTGAAGCTTCCCATGATCAAGAGTGAGGTGGTTGCCTTGTGCGTATAGAATCATCGATTGTTTCCATTAAGCCTTCCATAAGAGCCGCCCATTATCACGCCTACTCCGGGACGCTCAAGGAGAAAAACCGCTGCGGCTACTGCTGCGCCTTTCACCTGATCGATAAAGGGATCGGCACTGTGCTTATGGCTGGCCGCACTTTTCCTCTGAGGAAAGGGACGCTCGTCTTTATTCCGCCGGGAACCAACCATTCCTTTCATATTTCCGAATCACAGCCTATAGCCTCCTATGATCTGTACTGTGATTTTTATACCAAAAAAGATACCCGCATCCATCTTTGCTTTAACCCTCCCGAGGATTTTAACGCTGAATGGATGACGGTGATACCAGATAGCGCGGTCATCGAGCCATTAACGGGCACACTCCAGCTTTCCCGCTACCCGGAGCTGATTCAGACTTTCATTCATCTGGTTAGGCTGAGCCGGCTCGATATCCATTTTAAGGAAGAGATCGTAAGCAGTATGCTGTACAGCTGGATTCTCCAATTGTTCAATCTGAAAATATCGGATAACATCCCTGATTACCGGATTCAAAAAATTATCGACCTGATGGAACAGTTTCCCGGTACCAACCCGCCCTATGAGCAATGGCTTGATTTATGCCAGTTAAAAAAATCGCAGTTTTACAGCATTTTCAAAAAAATGACCGGCCTCACGCCAAAAGAATGTTTTGTGCGGATCAAAATGCAGAGGGCCTACGCGATGCTCCATGAAAGCGACAGCTCCATAACCTCCATCGCCGAACAGCTCGGTTATTCGGGCATCCATTATTTCTCGAAGCAATTTTCGTCGTATTTCGGTATCCCTCCGTCCGAGCTGCGCAAACGCACCAACGCGGATTAGAGTAAAAAATGCACGGTCAGCTTAACGATGAGCTAACCGTGCATTTGACCCCATTATTTGACCGCCCCCGCGGTTATTCCTGTCACGATGTATCGCTGAAAAAACAGATAGAGGAGAACAACGGACACCATCGAAATTAACAATCCGGCGAATAGAGGCCCCCACTCGGTCCTGTACTGCATCTCCCCTTGCATGATCGCAATCCCTACTGGCAGCGTGTATTTGGAAGGAAGTCAAAACGGGCAATGACATATGCGGTTGTTGTGGATAAAAAAATGGACATGACGGAGCTAATTAAAGTTACGTACACGGAATTCAAGAAATAATCGCCGAAATGGTAGGTTTTCCACACATAAGAAAAATGGTTCCAGTGCAGAGGCATTTCGGGCAGAGACCACGGTTTGTTCGTTAGAAATTGCGGATTATCCTCAAGCGCGCCAAATAATGTCCATAGAAGCGGATAAAGAACAGCCGCGCTCCATAAAAGGAGAACCAGGATGGCCAGCGTCTTAAAAAATGTTGAAATGTGAATTTAAGGGGTTATTTTCGAAAAATGATCCTCCGCAACACTTGTTGTTACGGAGGATCATCCAATCGTTAATTCAAATAAAGCCTATTTTGCGGAATGATTTGTTTCGCTTGAGACGCACTAGACCAAGATAGCTTAGCTACTGCATCTTCCGTATTATCGTAATATTCAACCTTAATATCGTACTTCTGCCCCGCTGTCAGTTGAATCGTTCCGGACCATTCCGTCGTGGCTTGATCCACCCATTTATTGATGATGAGCTGATTATTCACCCATACCTTGACGCCATCATCGGAGCTCGTATAAAAGGTGTACGTCCCCGAATATTGAGGCTTCACTTTGCCCGTCCATCTTACCGAGAAGGTATCTGCATCCATAGATGGCATCGGAGCGCCAAGGCCCCAGTCGAAGTTTACAGTCGCATCGGTCCTTGTAGCTTTTAGCGAAGTAAAATCCATGTTGTTGTAGTAGTTCGCCGTAAGCCCCGTTCCTTCCACTTCTCCTGTAGGAAGGTCGCTTGCTGGCGTGAATTTGATCCAATCGTAGTAAGCCCGGCTTGGCGTGCCCGAGTATACGAATGGTCCAGTCCATATTTCAGCCGGTCCCGCACCTGACCACAGGTTCGCCATAATATAACCGGGGCTTGTAGGGAGCGCGCCCCGCGATCCGTTCTCCGTATGCACCAAATTACCGTCTACGTACCATTTGATGTAAGTTGGGGACCATTCGAAAGCATAATTGTGAAAAGCCAAGGAAGAGTCGAATCCAAGATCGATAATCGTGCTATGCTGGCCGACACCATTCGTAAAGTAGTTGGCTTCAAGCTTCGTTGTGTCTTTGCCCAATATTTCAATGTCGATTTCATCGTTTGACGTGCCTGCCGCTTGGCCCGAATAAGTGAAGAGGCCAGTAACAAGTCCCGTGCCCTTAGCCGCTTTAATCCGCGCCTCAACCCGCCCGTAACCGTATCTTACATTCGTCGAATATTCGCCCGAAGCATAGTTTTTGCCTGAACAGCTCGCAGGGCAGCCTGTATTATCCAATCGCAAAGCCATAATGCCATTATTAAATTCTTGGTTAGCCGCCCGCCAGCCTACGCCAAAATCCACGCCGTTGCCCCAGCCGTCCGAAGTGTAGAATAAATTGGAATTCAGCGCATTTAGCGGTTCATCAAACGCTGCGTCTGCTGCAAAAGTTTGTTTAGGCAGCATTATAGTGAGAAGCAGCGTACAAGCCGCCATTAATGCTATCATTCGTTTCTTGCCGCTAATTACCATGTTCATGAATACACACCTCTTTCTCAGAGTGGAATTACTAAAAAAACAGTGGTAAATACGTTTTGTTTTTCTCCAGCATCTCCTCAAGCATCCGCTCCGCATCATTTGCGGAAGAAACAAGCGGATGATGCGCAAGTGCCAGTAAGGCCACCCCCCTGTCGCCGGTAATTGCCGCTTCGATCGTCATCTGTTCATATGTTTTCACCGCGTGGATCAGTCCCTTTACAGAAGAAGGTACCGCGGATACCGGCTGAGGAATGGGGCCTTGCTTCGTTACTCGGCAGTTCACTTCGATACAGGCGTCA
This sequence comes from Paenibacillus sp. FJAT-27812, assembly GCF_001273905.1. Lineage (NCBI taxonomy): Bacteria > Bacillati > Bacillota > Bacilli > Caryophanales > Paenibacillaceae > Paenibacillus > Paenibacillus sp. FJAT-27812. The sequence goes on from NZ_LIGH01000001.1 coordinate 90,546, forward strand.
TCAGGCAGAAAATCAAGAATGCCTTGGTTGGATACATTCAAGGTCTGAATATCCCCCGAATCATTATGAAGGGAATTCATTAGCTTCACGGCCGCCTCCGAGTAGTACGCGCCTCCGCGCTGCTCAAGCTGCTTCGGCTTCTCGGAGAGCTCCGGATTGAGATAAATTTCAAACAACTCATCCTCAAGCCGCTTCACCGTTTCGGCGCGTGTCTCGCCACGAAGCGCGGCTGCCTGCTGCTCGGCGAGAATTTCGCGATGAAGATAGAAGTATTTTAAATAATAAGACGGAATAGCCCCGAGAGAGCGAAGCAGAGTGGCATTCCAATCATATTGCGGGACGTTTTTAGCAGAATAGCCATCGCGGTTGCCGAGCAGCTCGGATAGCTTAGGCTCGCCATTTACTGTAATATGATTGATCCAATGCAGATGATTAAGACCGACGAAATCACAATGAATGCGATCAACAGGGACGGAATACAACGAAGACAGCCATTTGTAAGCTGCTATCGGCGAATTGCATAAACCTACCGAACAGATGCTCGAATGTTTATTAATGGCTTCCGTCACCATCCCGGCAGGATTGGTGAAATTAAGCAGCCAAGCGTCGGGGCACAGCTCTTCCATATCTCGGCATATATCAAGAAGGACAGGAATTGTACGAAGACCCTTCAACATGCCGCCCGGGCCGGTCGTTTCCTGCCCGATCATGCCATACTTCAAAGGGATCGTCTCATCCCAGCGGCGAGCTTCCAGCAGACCGACCCGCATTTGGGTCGACACGTAATCGGCGCCTTCTAATGCCGACCGCCGATCAAGCGTCAGCTTGACCTCAATCGGAAGGCCGGATTTTGCAACCATCCGCTGGGCAAGCTGCCCGACGATAGATAGCTTTCGTGATCCTTCCGGGATATCAACCAACACAATCTCCGTTACCGGGAAGGTAGCGTAATTGTTGATAAATCCTTCTATAAGTTCAGGCGTATAGGATGAACCTCCGCCTATGACGGCAATTTTCAGTCGATTACTCATGCTGTTCGAATCTCCTTCACCGATAATTTTGCTTCCAATTGTTCATAGACATTAGCCGCGATATCGCAATTTGAATATTCCATGGCAAGCAGAACGGCTCCCGCAACCGGCTCCATCGCAAGCATTCGCAGCGTGCATGCCGGAGCTGCCTCTCTTATTTCCTTCTCAATGTACGGCGTTACATATTGACTATCCCCTCGTGTCAAAATGCTGCCAACCATCACCAAATCAAATCTATCATTTTGCATGCCTAGCTTACGGATGACCGCACTCGCGGCTAGCCCAAGCTCAGTTCCTTGCCGGCGCAAGATGCCGCGTGCAACCTCATCTTCTCCAGCCACTTCAAACAGGATTTTCGCCAAATGGTACGGTACTCTTAATCCTTCATCCAGATAACGGCTGTACATTTGTTCAACGGACGCAAATTGGAGCATTCGCAAAGCAGCCTGCGTTAGCAGCGTTTCCGCCTCTCTTCCCTCCCATGAGCGAATAACGGATCGAAACACTTCCACCGCCAGATCAGAGCCTCCGCCAAAGTCGCCAAAGGCGTAGCCAAAACCGCCGCATTGCATAACGTCTCCTTGCTTATTCATGCCATAACAATTCGTTCCGCTGCCGCATATGATCACGACCCCGTCCTTTTGCCTTGTTCCCGCTCTCAGGCCAATGACCGTATCGCATACGATTGCATGGTTATCGAAGCCTAGTTTCGCAATCATCGGACGCAGGATGAGAAAGTCTGCTTCACGGTCCGCGCCTGCCAAACCAAACATCGCGAACGCAATTTCGGATTGCTCGATTTTTGCTTCGAGCAACGCCATCGTGACTGCTTCTCGAATATTGCGGCTGGCGAGCTCGACTCCTAATTGGTGGTTGCCGCATCCGCTCACGCCTCGACCGAGAATAGTGCCTGCAGCATCAGAAACGACTGCGAGCGTTTTGCTCCCTCCGCCGTCTACTCCTAAATAATAGTTCAAGCCACTCGCTCCCATATCCATTTCCGAGTTTGGAGAGCCGGATGTCTCTTCGCGGCGAATCGAGCAGCTCGCACAATTCTAATATTCCCGGCTTCCAACTCGTTATGTTTTATTTTTGTTATTTTAGCTGCCAACTGCCGTTAAATCTTAACTTCATTTCATCTGCTGATTTTTACTTGATGAGTCGCTTCATCCCGGGTCAGCTTGGCTCCGATCGTTTCCGTCAGAACGAGCAGCGGAACGTAGGCAACACCATTTTCCAACCAAACAGCGCTTTTCATGACCAGCTTCTTGCCGTTAACGTAAGCAACATTCGAGCCCGCCTTAAAAATCATTTCCGATTTGGAAACCGCGTCCCGCACCACGATTTGATGCTTTGCCGCGTCCCATTGCACGGTTGCATTCAAACCTTCCATTAGAAAACGAAGAGGCGCCATTTCCGTCTGGCCTAGCTTGAACACTGCAGGCTCTCGCTCATCCCGGATCATGAGGCTAACGGATTGTCCCTTAGGAAGGGCTGGATCCACGCTAGTCCCTGGTTGCCGCTTCGGCAGCGTATAAGCGATCCGGTCAACCTCAGCAATCTGGGTCGTGCCCGGATACACATACTCGTTAGCCCAGCCATTGGTCTTCGTAGCCGGCCACATATTCGCTAAAATATAACCGGGAGCAGAGGGAAGCGCCCCCCTTGAGCCATCTTCCGTATGAACAAGCTTGCCGTCCACATACCATTTGATCGAATCCGGAGCCCATTCAAATGCGTAATCATGGAAATCATCGGCCGCATCGAAGCCAAGCGGAATGATCGTCGAATGCATGCCAACGCCCTTAGTAAAATAGTTGGTTTCGAATTGGGTCGTGTTTTTGCCAAGAATCTCGATGTCAATCTCATCCGCCTTGCCATCCGAATCCGCTCCATAGGTGAAAAAGCCGGTTACGACTCCGTCCCCTTTGACCGCCTTCATCCGAACCTCGAACTTCCCGTATCCGTAACGCTGCGTCGTTGAATATTCCCCCGAAGCATAAGGCTTATCGGAGCAAAGCGCCTTATCCTCCGCACATGGTTTGTCGTCAATCAGCAATTTCAGCTTGCCGTCTTGAAAGACGACATGGTCATCTCTCCAGCCGCTAAGAAAAGTGCCGCCATTGGACCAGCCGTTCGAGGCATACCAGCGATCCGTATCCTTCTGGTCGAGCGAGTCTTCGAATGTTGTGCCAAGCGCCTCCGGCTGCGCGGCTTCCTCAGCCATGGCCGTAAATGGCGATGCGGCAAACATTACAGCAGCAATCGATGTCAGCAGCGTTGCTCTGAGCTTATGCTTCACGGTTAACCCTCCTTGCGAAACGATTGTATTATTTCAGCTTGCTTAGGTTCTCTTGCCATCTTTCGGTATTGTATTTAAGCAGTTGTTCATAACCTGCCTTCTGTGCGTCTTTCTCCGCCTGATCTAGAATCGCAAGCACTTCCGCATCGGATTTCGCGCTAATCACCGCTTTTGCGTTCGCTTTCTCATAGATTTCGGAAACAGCTTGGGCGATTATGCCTTCATCCGAATCTCTGGCAGGCGCCAGGTTTACGAACTCCGTCGTATTAAGCTGCGTCTTCCATGTAATTTCCGACTGCCAATACGTCTCCCAGCTGCGCTTGTCAGCAGGCAGCGTGGATTCGAATTTAGACTTCGAATTATCTACGTAGACGGTATTTCCGTTCCATTGGAAGTTGACGGTTGCATTCATCAAATCATCGCGGCCTTTTTGGTCGCTGGTGAACTTGTCGGTAAATATCGGCGCTTCATTGGCATCGGTTCCATCCCAGTAAAGGCCTTCTGGTCCCCACATAATCGTTCTTTGTCCTTCAGGACCTGTAAACCAGTCCAAGAAGGCGAAAATCGCTTCGGGATCTTTGGCTGATTTGGTAATAACGCTGACGTTCCAGCCTAACTGCTTGTAATCGCCGGGGAAAATCTTATTTTTATCAAGTCCCGGCTTATGAATAGGCCAGACCATAATATAACCGGCGGTTGGATCTTTCGCTTTTAATGCCGTGTTGCCCTTTGCGCCAAACTCCGTTGGGCTAGAAGCGGCATAAACCGCGATTTTGCCTGTTACGATTTTCTGCTCAACCTGCTCCAGCTTCTGCGTGAACGCGTCCTGAGAGATCAACCGCTCCCGGTACAGCTTGTTCGCATACTGCAGCGTCTCACGGTAGACCGGATCTACGAATACGGAGGTCAGCTCATTGCCTGAAGGGATCGCCATCATGTTTTGACTGCTGTACAAATAAGGGCGGTTCTCCGCGAAAGCGGATGTAAGGATTTGAATGCCCTCCGCGCCTTGGCCTACCTCGAGAGGCACAACATCCGAATATTTTGCTTTTACCTGCTGAAGATAAGCGTAGAGATCATCCGTTGTCTCCAGGCTCGGAGAGCCCAGCTTCTCATAGATCTTCTTGTTCACTAAATAACCGGAGTTGCCGTTTGGCTGCGTCGTATACCAGTTCGGGAACTGATACAGCTTGCCGTCGGGGGAACGAAGCATATCCAGCGTCTTCTCTCCCGCCCATTTCTTGAGGTTCGGATATTTATCCAAATAATCGTCGAACGGAACAAGCATGCCTTCCGAACGAAGCCTCTCCACTTCCGCTCCACGTTCCATCCAAATGACATCCGGCAGCTCGTTCGAAACAATCATCGTATTTCTTTTTTGCTTCGCGTTGCCGCCTGAGCTGATTGGAATGACGTTTACTTTTTTATTTTCTTTAATCCACTTTGTTGCCAAATCGTCGCCCCATGGCGGCATCGTATACCAGTCATAGTCCCCGTAGAAAGTGAACTCCAGCGGCTGCTCGCCGAGAACAAATCCGGCGCTCTCCTGCTTGCCCTCGCCTGACTTTTCACCGCCTGGCGTGTTTACCGCTTCCGATGAATCATTGTTTTTGGCACAGCCCGACAACACCGATACGGCGATAAGCGCAGCTACCAATACGGTATTAAAGCTTTTTTTGTAAAATTTCATTGATCTGACTCCCTTCTATTTGGTCATCTATGGTTAAAGCAAATGCTCTGAACCCTATTCCTTGAGCGATCCGATCAATACCCCTTTAACGAAGTACTTCTGAACAAAGGGATAGACACATAGGATCGGCACCGTCGCGACCATCATCGTGGCCATCGCCAACGATTTTGTCGTAACCGACTTCATCTTGTTCAAATGGCTGCTTGCCGACGAATCGATTTGGGACATCTGCTCGTTCATGATGTTGGAGTTCAAAATTTGCTGCAGCTTGGTCTGAATCGGCAGCAAATCGACGTTGGAGATGTAGATGCTAGGAGCAAACCAGTCGTTCCAGTGATAAACGGCGGTAAATAGCGATAACGTGGCGAGAACCGGGCCGGACAACGGGAATATGATTCGGAAGAAGACTCCCCAGTTCGTGCAGCCGTCTATTTTCGCGGATTCCTCAAGCCCAGCTGGCATGCCTAAGAAAAAGGCCCGAAATATAATCATGTTCCAAATACTGATTAAACCGGGAATAACCATGACCCAGAACGTATTCATAAGCCCAAGTTCCCTTATCAATAAATAACTTGGAATCAGCCCACCGCTAAAATACATCGTAATAATGCAAGCGATCATGTAAAACTTGCGGCCCATTAATTCCCGCTTGGTCATGCTGTAGGCAAAAATCGACGTTGCCAATATGGTGCCGATCGTTCCTACGACCGTACGCAAAATCGAAATAATGAATCCGTCAATCAGTCGCTTATCTTTAAATACGACCTCGTAATTTTCCAGCGAGAACACGCGTGGCCAGAAAGTAATTCCGCCTTGCATCGTATCCGTTCCCGCATTTAAGGAGATGACTCCCGCGTTCCAGAACGGATAAAAAGCGGTGAATCCAAGTACAGCAAACGCGATATAGATGACAATGGATAAAGCTTTATCACCGTATGAAAGTTTCATGACCTATCCCTCTCCTTCCCCGTTACCACAAGCTGTTACCCGATTTTCTAGCCAAATAGTTTGCTCCCGCGAGCAGTCCCACACTGATTACCGCTTTGAAGGTGCCTGCTGCCGTTGCGTAAGAGAACCGCGAGTTTTCGATACCTATCCGGTACACGTACGTATCAATGACATCGCTTACATCTCTCAGTACCGGATTAGAGCCGAGCAAGAGAATATCCTCAAACCCCGCGCTTAGCAAATTTCCTATCGCTAGAATGGAAAACACCGTAATGACCGGCATAATGGAAGGAAGCGTAATCGTAAATATTTGCCTAAACCGGCTTGCGCCATCCATGGAAGCGGCTTCATATAAATGCGGATCAACTCCAGCAATAGCTGCAAGATAGACGATAGAAGCGAAGCCGATCTCTTTCCAAACGCCCGTTGTCACTAAAATTCCCCAGAAGTACTCCGGCATGGACAGAAAATTAATCGGTTCGTCGATGAAATGCAACTTTTGCAGTAAAATGTTTAGGCTTCCGTTGTCCGTGGAGAGCAGAGAAAGAGCGAAGCCTGACACGATAACCCAAGATAAAAAGTGAGGCAAATAACTAATCGTTTGAATCACTCGCTTGTAGGTCCGGTTTCTAACCTCGTTCAGCATCAATGCCAAAATGATCGGTGCCGGGAAGCCAATGATGAGCTTAAGCAGGCTGATGACAATCGTATTGCGCATGACGTCCCAGAAAACAGGAGCATGAAAGAACATTTCGAAATGCTTAAAGCCGACCCAAGGGCTGCCTAAAAACCCTTTGAAAATGCTGTAGTCCTGAAATGCGGTCAATACGCCGTACATCGGAATGTAGCTAAAAACAAAAATAAAGAGCATGGCCGGCAACGCCATTAACTGAATGTCCCATTGCCGGAGGAATCGTCCGAATCCGCTTGTCTTCGCATAGGATTTCCGTTTGATTTCGATACTAGATTGCTGCATGGCTAACCCCCCGTTCCTAAAATGTTCACTCTAAGCAGCTCGGATTAAATATCCTCTTTCTTCTTACATAGTACCCTTAAAAACCGGGCACATCTCCGCTTTACCGCTTAAAAAGTGACACTATCCAACTGTTATTTAACATTCCAGCTTTTGAAGACGCGAGGTGAAACACCGAGGTGCTTCTTAAATAATCGATTGAAATTGGATAACGTATGGAAGCCGCATTCATGGGCTACCTCCGTTACCTTCATGGTTGTCGTCTCCAGCAGCATCACCGCATGCTCTAGTCGAATGTGAATTAAATAGGCCAGTGGCGCCATTCCGACCACCAAACGGAAAATATCGTTAAACCTGGAGGGACTTAAAAACACGAGCCCTGACAGCTCTTCAAGCGTCCAAGCATGCGCATACCGCTCTTCCATGGCATATATCACCGTGCGTACTTTTTCCAATTGGACGGTATTCAGCTTTTCTTTTGCTCTAACCAGCCCTTCCATCCGGAAGTGACGGTTCACGGAAGCCAAAAAACGAAGCAAATGGGAATACACCATGGAGCTGTATGACTGCCTCTCCGTGATATGCTCCTCTTGCAAAGCAAATAGGATGGAGCGAAGCTCGTCCATCATAGGCTGTTTCCGGTCGAGCAAATTGGTGAAATAAGCGCCCATCTCCTTAAACGGCGACAGAATCTCTGGATCGTAACGCAAATTGCCGAGAAACCATGACGCGTCAAACGTAATGACCAAGATGACCAAATCCTTCGTCTCGTAAGCGCAGTGAAGGTCATTGGAGTTGATTAATAAAATATCGTCTTGCTGGAATTCGAATCGCTGCCCATTGATGATGTAATAGCCTCTACCTGACTTAATAAGATTGATCTCCAGCACATCATGCCAATGAAGCTTTTGATAAAAGGAGTTAACCCCTTCCGTGTCCGCTACATAGATCGGATATTGCTTAGCCATTTTAAATTTCTCTTTAGGAATATCTCTCGTATTCGAAAAAGTCATCACAATCACTCCTTATTTATTTTAAATTGGCCGTTTAAAGCGGGAAAAAGCTACAATTTTCTTCCATCAATAGCAATCTACATAATATCATCATCCACAGCTTTTAAGTCAATGCTCTTCTCTCTTTCGTTCTGCACACAACAAATGCCAGCCTAGAATCGTTGTAAGTGTGGCACAACAATTTTAGGCTGGCATTTGCAAAATATAAATCCGATTTTAGGGTTGCGTCCAAGATGCTGCTTCACCTTAAAACTGCCGGAAAGCGAGGATGAACGAAGCCAGCGCCGCTTGGATCAACGGGTTCGAGCGCATCATTCAGAGGTACATGAAACGTAGTTTCCACTGTTCACGACAAAAATAAAGGGCATCCTTGTATGGATGCCCTCATGCTATTCAATACCTCTATGCTTAACGTTGAATCGGTTCGATCACGTAAGAGCTTGCCTCATCCGCCGATCCACTTGCCTCGCCTTGTATCGACCAACCAAAAGATAAAACGGAAGCCAATTGGTCACGCTCGGCCTGCGTTAACGACGCTGTAACCGCCTCGCGGCCCTCTTCCAGCTCCAGTACCGGCTCTTTGCCGAATGTGATCGAGATCCAGCTCCGGATACCGCGAACCGTATTGTATTTGATGCGGTAACCATGCTTCACTGCCGCTTCGAATACTTCCGGTTCCTGATCCGCATAGCTGGATAGATCCTGATAATTAAAATGATATATACTGTCATCCTCCGGCAGCTCGCGAGAGCGGACTCTGCGAATCAGCTCATCATTTGACCAACCGAGCGCCCGCAGCGATTCAAGCAGCAAAGCATCCCATTGGGATAGCTTAGCCTCTTCTTGTGTTGGATTTGTCATTATAAAACAGCTCCTTCCTGGTAGAATAATTGGATCTACTACTTATGAAGTGCTACAAAATGCCCTGGGCTTACTTCCCGTAATTCGGGCACTTCTTCCGATGCCGCCGCGCTCTCTTTCCACGTAATCCTCTCGACAACCGCGTTCGGGTCCGGCACAGGAATGGAAGACAGCAGCGCCTGCGTGTAAGGATGCAGCGGATTCTCATAGAGCTCGTCGCTATCCGCGACTTCCACGAGGCGTCCTTGGTACATAACCCCGATCCGATCGGAAATATGCCGAACCATAGACAAATCATGTGCGATAAAGAGATATGTTAAACCAAACTCCGCTTGCAAATCTTCAAGCATATTAACGACCTGCGCCTGCACGGAAACATCCAGCGCGGAGATCGGCTCGTCACATACGACAAAATCCGGCCGAACAGACAACGCTCTAGCAATCGAGATACGCTGGCGCTGACCGCCGCTGAACTCGTGGGGATAGCGGTATAGATGCTCACGCTTCAGGCCGACCTTCTCGAGCAGGACAGCAACGGCCTCCTTCCTCTCCTCACCCTTGTATAGCCCATGGATATCCATCGGCTCGCCGATTAGCTCAAGCACGTTCATGCCGGGATTTAAAGAGGAATACGGGTCCTGAAAAATAGATTGAATGCGTCTGCGGAACGGCTTCAGCTGCTGCTCGCCAAGCTTCGTGAGGCTTTGCCCGTCGAAACGGACTTCCCCATCCGTGTAATCATATAACCGAAGAAGACAACGGCCAACCGTCGATTTGCCGCTTCCCGATTCCCCGACAAGCCCGAAGGTTTCGCCTTGGCGGATCTGAAAGCTGACACCATCGACAGCTTTTAGCACTTCTGTGGGCCGTCCCCATACATCTTTGCCTTTGACAAAATGTTTTTTCAAATTTTGCACATCAACCAGTATGCTGCGCTCACTCACCGGAACCGCTCCCCTCTGACTTGTTCGCCGCCTGATCCTGCTTGAAATCACGGTCCGCCAGCCAACACAAGGAACGGTGGCTAGGCCCGACATCGAACATAGGGGGCAGTTCTTTACATTTGTCCATGGCATGAGGACAGCGCTCCATAAACGGGCAACCTGGAGGCGGATTGAGCAAGTCCGGCGGCGTCCCCTCAATTGGGACTAGCCGCTCCCTAGTTCCGCCGCCTCGCTTAGGCACTGATCGAAGCAAACCTTGCGTATAAGGATGCCGGGAACGGTAGAAAATATCCTCCACCTTGCCCTCTTCCATAATCATGCCGCCGTACATCACGATTACGCGTGTACATACCTGCGCCACGACGCCGAGGTCATGGGTGATGAGCGCCACGGCCGTATCGGAGTTGTCCTTCAGCTCCTTGAATAAATCAAGAATCTGCGCTTGGATGGTTACATCCAGCGCTGTTGTCGGCTCGTCTGCAATAAGCAGCTCCGGCTTGCAGGAAAGCGCCATCGCAATCATGACCCGTTGGCGCATCCCGCCGCTGAACTCATGAGGATATTGATGAATGCGCCGTTCCGGCTCCGTAATGCCGACTTTATTTAGAATCGAGATCGCTTCCTTAAGCGCCTCGTCTTTGCTCATGCCAAGATGCCTGCGGATGACCTCTGTCATCTGCTCCCCAATCCGCTTAACCGGGTTTAGTGAGGTCATCGGATCTTGAAACACCATCGCTATTCGATTGCCGCGAAGCTTTCTCATTTTTTTCTCCGGCAATTTGGTCAAGCTCTCTCCGCGGAATCGGATATCCCCGCCGGTTACTTTGCCCGGAGGCTGAATCAGCGATAAAATCGCTTTGGCGGTGACGCTCTTGCCGCTTCCTGATTCGCCGACAATGCCGATTGCTTCGCCGGCTTCAATATGGAAGCTTACGCCGCGCACGGCCTGATTCTCGCCTTCCCTTGAATAGAAAGACACTCTTAAATCCTCGACGGATAGCAGCCATTCTGTCATGGTACGCTACACTCCTTTGTGCATTTTATCTCTCCGCCGGCTTATCTTTGGATTAATTTAGGTTCGAAACCGACGCGCAAAATATCGCCCAGGATGTTAAAGCTAAGTACGGTCAACAAGATGAGCAAACCCGGAAATAAAGCAAGGTATGGCGCTTGCGCAATATAGCCTTGCGCGTTATTCAGCATGCTGCCCCATGTCGCGCTCGGAGCCTGGACCCCAAATCCAAGAAAGCTTAGGGAAGATTCCATCATAATCGCCGATGCGACATTATTGGTCGCGCCAACGATAATGACGGGGACCAGGTTAGGAAGGATATGCCTGCCAATGATGCCGAAGGCGCTTTGGCCGGATGCTTTTGCATACAGCACATATTCGCGTTCCTTCACGGACATCGTCTCCGCACGGACAACCCGGGCAATGTTCATCCACATTAACAAAGCGATAATGACGATAATGTTGCCAACGCTAGGCTTCAAATAAACGCTAAGCAGCAACAAGATTAGAAATGAAGGAATCGACAGGATGATTTCCAACATCCTCATTAGAAGGTTGTCGATCCTGCCGCCGAAATAACCGCTGATAACCCCGACTGCGACGCCGATGCCTGTTGCTATAATCATCGAGGCAAACCCGACCATGAGCGAGATTCGTCCGCCGTACAGCGCCCTTGCGAAATAATCTCTCCCGTAATCGTCCGTTCCGAACCAATGCTGCGCCCCTGGGGGCTGCAACCGTTCCATGACGTTCAAAGCGTTCGGATCCTTCGATGAAAGAAAAGCGAAAATTGCAGCTAACGAAAACACAATTAATATGATGATGGATGCGATCCCGAGGCCGTTCGTGAACAGCTCGTTGCGAACGCTTCGCCATTTACTGCGATTCATGAGATCACCTCTTTATTTGAATTCTCGGATCAGCGATGCCGTACAATATATCTGCAGCCAGATTGCCTAAGATCAGCATCACAGACGAGAATAGCGTAATGCCCATAATAACGGGATAGTCCATCCCCTTGACTGCTGTCATGCCGAGAGTCCCGATGCCCGGCCACGAGAATACCGTCTCCGTGACGATAGCCCCTGCCACCAGATCGCCCATGGACATCCCCAGCAAAGTGATGACCGGAAGCAGCACATGCTTTAGCACATGCCGGAACAGAATGGTCGACTTGTTTGATCCAAAAGCATATTGGATTTGCACGTAATCTTCCTTAAGCTGTCCAATCGTACTAGAGCGAATATACCGCACATAGACGGCCAGAAACCCGAAGGCAAGCACGATGCAAGGCAGTATGCCGTGTTTAACAACATCCCAAGCGGAATCCGTCCCAATCGTACGCATCCCCATACTCGGGAGCCAGTGCAGCTTTATTGCAAAAAAGTACATAAGTAAAATAGCCAGCCAAAACAGCGGTATCGAGATACCAATATAGGAAACGAGATTGATCAGCTTATCAACGAAGCGGTTCCGGTTCGCTCCCGCAATTAGGCCAAGAGGGATCGCCAGCAATACGGCTAGTGCGATCGATATGCCCATCAAGCCTGCCGTAGCAGGCAGGCGCTCCAAAATCTGATCCAATACAGGCTGATGATTAATTAATGAATATCCAAGATTTCCAGACAGGCATTCTTTAATCCAGAGAAAATACTGGACGTACGCCGGCTTATCAAGGCCAAGGCTTGCCCGCATTCGCTCGATATCCTCCGGATGCATGTTAGGCGTTACGAAGGAGAGGACTGGATCTCCCGGCGCCAGCTTAATCATGCCAAAGCAGACGATCGAAACGAAGAACAGCATCGGTATCGTTTGCAGCAATCTTTTTGCGATGAGTTGTCTCATACGTTTTTCTCCCTGCTTTTATTCGCAAAAAAATAAGCTGAACGTTCCAGCTTATTTTTGCCGCGCTCTTATTTCAAATAAAGTTTAGACAAGTCTTCAAAAATAACGACCGGCTTCAGTACGGCTTGGTCTAGCCCGCCGTATTTTTTATCGACAGCTACGATCGTTTTCGTGTAAGCGATAGGATAGATAGCCGCGTCGCTCGCAATGATCTCTTGAAGCTGTTTGTAAATCGCATCACGTTTCGTTGCGTCTGCCTCTCCCGTACCTTGCTCGAAGAGAGTGTCTACTTCCTTGTTCACATAATGGGAATAGTTGGAGCTGCCCGTTGATTTGAACAGGATCGAGTAAGCGTCAGGATCGTATCCCATAATGTAACCCGTCATGGCAATTTCATAATCCTTTGCCTTCTGGTCGATAAATTTTTTCACCCAAGCTGAGGAGTCCATGCTTTGCAGCTCAACCTCAACTCCGATTTCTTTAAGCTTCTGCTGTACGTACAAGGAAACCGCTTCTTGCGCCTTGTTGCCGCTCTGTACGATGAAGCGCAGCTTCAGGCCGTTTACTCCAGCAGCTTGGAGCAGCTCTTTCGCTTTCGCTGCATCGTTGTCAAAAGTTGTTACGTCATTTGTGTGAAACAGGCCATCCGGCGTGACGAACGATTTTGCCGGATCGGCATATTCGCCGGAGCTGTATGCGACTTTAATAATTTCATCACGGTTCAAAGCATAAGCGAGCGCTTGACGCACTTCCTTCTTGCCTAGTACACCGGTGTCGCTGTTTTGGTTAAACATCAAGTATGCCAAGCGGCCTTCGCTATAAGGCGAAATTTCGAAGTTATTTGTCGCTTGAATCGTCGCTACATCTTGTGGATCCAAATATTTAACGTTAATTTCGCCGTTTTGAAGGGCAAGATTTGCTGCATTCGTATCCTTCGCAATCCGGTATGTTATCGAATCCAGATGCGGTTTGCCGCCGAAGTAGTTATCAAAGCGTTCAAGCGTTACATACTCGCCAGTCTTGTACTCTTTGAATTTGAACGCTCCCGAACCAACAGGCGTGTTGTTCTTAGGACTTTTCTCAATATTAGCTTCGCTCTCGAAAATATGCTTAGGAATCGGGAAAACTTGCAGCAGCGTCGCTTCGAAAGCCGGGCTGACTTGCGGAAGCTTGAATTCAACAGTCGTATCGTCCACTTTTACCGCTTGCACGGGCTTGCCCCCGATGATCAAGTTGCCTCTTAGGAAGCTGTTTTGCTTCTCATCCAAAATCTTATCGATCGTGAACACGACATCATCGGCAGTTAGCGGCTGTCCGTCATGCCAAGTCAGGCCGCTCTTCAGCTTCAACGTGTAAGTAAGGTTATCATCCGATAGCGTCAGGCTATCCGCCAGATAAAACGTCTTCTTGCCGTCATTAACTTGATACAAAGGCGCGTAAAGCGCTTGGTCGATTGTTAAGCTAACGCGGTCGCCTGCGTAGTTCGGGTTCAAAATAACCGGATCCGAGGCTACCCCTATAATCAAGCTGCCGCCGTCTTTTGGCTGCTCGCTTGCCGTATTTTCAGGTGTGTTGGCTTGTCCGTTATTAGACGGCGAAGATCCGTTATTCCCCCCGGAGCACGCACTAATCACTACCGTCAATAAAACCAATGAAATGAATCCTGACAAAACCTTGCGCATTGTTCCATCCTCCATGTCTCTCTCAAGATGTTTTTTATGTTAATGAAATTCATTGTATATCGGATTACTCGGAATTGCAATGATGCAAATGAATATTTGTTTGTTATTCATCCCATACTTTTACGTTCTGCATCATATCGCCTCGTTTGAGAGCATCAACATGCTCCATCCCGGACGTAACTTTCCCGAAAACCGTGTGACGGCCGTCTAGGTAGTCATGCTTATCGTAGGAGATGAAAAATTGGCAGCTTCCCGTATCGGTTCCGAAATGCGCCATCGATAACACCCCGCGCTCGTGAAGATGAGGATTGTTGGCTGTCTCGCACAAAATCTTCTCCGTACCTCCGCGGCCCGTGCCATCAGGGCAGCCTCCCTGCGCTACAAATCCTCGAACGACGCGATGAAAGGTCAGTCCGTTATAGAAGCCCTGATTAGCCAGCTTCTCGAAGTTGGCCACCGTGCCCGGGGCATCTTGGTCAAATAGCTCGATATCTACAACTTGTCCTTTTGCTAACGTGATGGATGCTTTTTTCATTTCGAAGTCCCCGCTTGCTTTTCGTCCTGCTCACTCGTTTGCTGCTCGCCGATAATCGCGACAGTCTTCGCCATCTGCTCAGGAGCATAAATTTCTTGAACATCATCCGCCACAAGCGGCCGATATTCATTGTTGCTTCCATAGTATACCTCAGCACGGGGATTCATAGCCAAAAGCAAGTTTATTAATTCCTGCACCTTCAATGTGTTTGTGTTTTCCATGATGTTCTCCCTTATGACGGTTGTTTTCAAACCTTTAACTTCTCGGCAACGATTAGTATACCGTATTTTAACATCACTTTGCCAAAGAAGCGATTTATCTGCTCTTTTGCTTTAAAGATCACTTCCGTTATATAGCCGTAACATCGTGCTCATTCACCCGTTCAGTCTTCGCATGCTTGAGCTCCGTTCTAAAAGCTTTTTCAATTGCGCTTCTATTCCCATACACAAAGAGCTGATCCCCTTCATCGATCTTCATGTCAAAAAGACGGGCCTTCTTGCCGTCCCGCTCCGTGAGTAGAACGGTAAAACCGTCCGCGCAATGATTGATCTCGTTTACTTTTTTGCCCAGCCAATCGGACCGGCCGCTTATTTTTATTTTTGTGAAAAAATCAGTTTTCTCGTCTATATACAGCACTTCCTGGATCGGCAGCTCATGCAATGCGAACTCCTTCTCCAGATGATGCTCCGTTTTCTCCGTTAAAAAAGCCGCGATCCGTTTGTTTTTCACAATAATCAAGATTGCTCCTAAAGCCGTAATTGCCCAAACCAACTGATGAATGCCGAAATTTTGCGATAAAAGTTGGCTGAGTGACGAAATGATCACAGCTAGCGAAAATACGCCGAAAGCAATCAAAAAAACGGCAATACGCCTGCGGATTGGATGCCT
Organism: Paenibacillus sp. FJAT-27812; assembly: GCF_001273905.1. NCBI lineage: Bacteria > Bacillati > Bacillota > Bacilli > Caryophanales > Paenibacillaceae > Paenibacillus > Paenibacillus sp. FJAT-27812. The sequence continues at coordinate 106,270 of NZ_LIGH01000001.1, forward strand.
GATGACAAGCTCTGACTCTTTTGTTGTAAAACCGGTAGCCGTCAGCATAGAAACCGCTTGAAACCGTGCGATCTTCTGATCAAGCCCTGTCACAACGAGCAGCGATGCGGCTATTTCTACTACCATTAAAATAACTGCGCCATAGATCACTATAAACAACCATCCCATTCGAATCGCTCCTATCCGCCACATCCTTATTTCTGTAGATGTACCCGAATGAAATGCGATAGAATCGGCTAAGTCATTCTAAATATTTCCTTCTGGCGATTGTTCATGCTCCTTATCGAAACACTCGAAACATAGCAAGGTTTTATCCTCAAGCACGTTTCCGTTAATAAATCCGTCGTTGCAATAAATAGGTTTCTTACATGCCGTGCAGCTGCCCACAAGTTCCTGTATCACGGCCACCTCCCCTAACAGTCAGTAACGATTCTATCCTTTAAAAAGATCCGCCACAAGCAAAACCGCTTAAAAAAGGGCTGCTGTAACGCTGCAAAAAGCCAATACCTATTAACCCAATCGTTCATAGAATAGGGTGTGAGAGTAGGAAGCAGACACTTTGGGGGCCGCATCAAATCGTAACGAAAGAAAGGAATGCTGAGCTGCTATGGGATGCCAGATTGGACGGATTATTATCGAAAACAACAATGGTACGATTATATTTGGGAATGTCGGGACGATAAATATGAATACGACCTCTGTTGCCACCGAAGGCAATGATCGTGAATCCAGAGAATCGGCTTCTGCCGATAATGAACAATCGTCCCTGAATACAGCAAACGACATTAATTTCGTAGATTTAATGCGAAGGCGCTCCCGAAGAAAACGATCGAAGAAGCGGTAGTTTAGATCGCGATTTTGTTCCGTGGTCGATTTTAAAAATGACCGTTCCTGAGCTATTGTTATTATTGACCAGGATATTTAGCTTTGTGCCATCGCTCGGCGAAGGCCAATGTTCCCCATCCTACAACGTATCCGTTATCCTGAATCATGTTCACCTTCCTATATCCGTCTATTAAAAGGAATCAAAGAGAAACTGGGATTATTATCCTATAATAGCAAATATCGCACCTGAAAATCTATCAATCTTTGCACTAAATCTCGGTTTTGTTTGTATTCATTTGTAAAATAAAAAGAGCAGGCGCCGCGGCCTGCTCTTTCAGCTTCGTTATTCAGCTATCGATTTATGACCAGCAATTACACCTGTACAGAATGTTTCGCGCGCGCGAGCTGCGTAGCTTCAACCATGTTGCGCAAGGAATCGACCGTTTCTTCGAATCCACGCGTTTTAAGTCCGCAATCCGGATTGATCCAGAAAAGCTTAGGATCAAGCACACGCAAAGCGCGTTCGATCATGCTAGTCATCTCTTCCACTCGCGGAATACGCGGGCTGTGGATATCGTAAACGCCTAAACCAATGCCCAGCTTGTAAGTGTTCAGCTCGAAGCTATGAATCAGCTCACCATGGCTGCGGGATGTTTCGATCGAAATGACATCGGCATCCATCGCTTCAATCGAATCGATCATGTCATGGAACTCGCAATAACACATATGCGTGTGAATTTGCGTCGTGTCTTGAACCGTGCAAGTAGTCATGCGGAACGCTTTGACCGCCCATGCCAGGTACTCCGCTTGGTCTTCTTCCTTAAGCGGCAGCCCTTCGCGAACGGCTGGCTCATCCACTTGAATCATGCCGATGCCCGCTTGCTCAAGCGCTTCAACTTCTTGTCTAAGCGCATATGCCAGCTGGTAAGCGATTTGTTCACGCGTAATATCATCACGGACGAACGACCAGTTCATGATCGTAATCGGACCTGTCAGCATTCCTTTAACCGGACGCTCGGTTTTGGTCTGAGCGTACTTGGTTTCCTCGACGGTCATCGCTTCCTCGAACGCCACATCTCCAAAAATAATAGGCGGCTTCACGCAGCGGGAACCGTAAGATTGTACCCAGCCGAACTGTGTGAACGCGAAGCCTGCAAGCTTCTCGCCGAAAAATTCAACCATATCCGTTCTTTCAAATTCGCCGTGCACAAGAACGTCCAGCCCAATCTCTTCCTGCAGCTTGATCCAAATATCGATCTGCTCCCTAATGAAGCCAGCGTACTGTTCATTGTTCCATTCGCCTTTGCGCCACTGCTGACGCGCCTTGCGCACCTCTGCTGATTGCGGGAAGCTGCCAATAGTCGTCGTCGGAAAAATCGGCAATTGCCATTTCTGCTGCTGAGCAACATGGCGCTTTGCGAAAGGCAAGCTGCGCTCCGGATTCTGTGCGCTGATAGCTGCAACTGCCTGCTGAATGTCGTTACGATTGCGTTCACCCGACTGCTTAAGCGCCTGTAGAGCTGCATCGCATTTTTCCAATTCAGCCGTAATTTCTGCTCCGCTTGAAGAAACGGCTTTTGCAAGAAGGACAAGCTCATCCAGCTTCTCATCAGCAAATGCAAGCGCATTTTTCAGCTCAGGCAGCAGCTTCGCCTCGTTTTGCACCGTAACCGGGACATGCAGCAAGCTGCATGAGGACTGCACGATTAGCCGATCAGTCGTCACGATTGCCGCAAGCTCTTCCAGCAAGGTCAGCTTCTCGCGAAGCGAAGCTTTCCAGATGCCGCGGCCGTCAATAACGCCTGCGCCTAGTACCTTATCCGCCGGGAAGCCTAACGCTTTAATAGACGAAATGTTGCCCGTGAATCCATGAACGAAGTCCAGTCCCACACCGTTAACCGGAAGCGCAACGATGTTACTGTAGTTCTCTACCGATTCAAAGTAAGTCTGCAGCATGATGTTCAGGCTAGGAACTGCTGATGCAAACGTCTCATAGATTGTTTTCAACCGCTCTAGATCAGCCGCGTTTAATTTCGTTACCAGAATCGGCTCGTCAATTTGTACCCATTGAACCCCTTCACTCGCCAGCTCTTGCAAAATCTGTACATAAAGCGGAAGCAAGCGCTCAAGCCAAGCATCCGTCTCCGATGCGCTGTACCCTTTGGACAGCTTCAGGAAAGTGAGCGGTCCTACGATAACCGGCTTGCCCTCGATACCAAGCTCTTCTTTCGCTTCGCGGTAAGCCTGCAGCGGCTTGTTCTCGGTGAGAGCCGGTGCAGCGCCATCCAGCTCAGGCACGATATAGTGATAGTTCGTATTAAACCACTTCGTCATTTCGCTTGCTGTTGCATCCTTCGTACCACGGGCAATGCCATAATAAACGGACAAGGGAACAGCGCCGCCCTCATAGGCAAACCGTTTTGGAATGATGCCGAACATAGCGGCAGTGTCAAGAATGTGATCATAATAGCTGAAGTCATTAACAGCGATAAAGTCGATGCCTTTTTCCTTCTGCTTACGCAAATGGTTCAAACGGATTTCCTTCAGTTTATTATGAAAGTCCGATTCTTCGAGCTTGCCGGACCAAAATGCTTCGAGCGCCTTCTTCCATTCACGATCAGCACCAATACGCGGATAACCCAAAACACTACTCTTCACCATCTTGCAACACTCCCTAAACAAATTGTTACAAGAAAGATATCACGTATTCGCAGGTATAGTGTAACTGGATTAAACTATATCTAGTTATAGCCTAAGGCTATACCAAAATATTATTGTGCTGTCGCTTGTATAAGGGCCTCCACATATGCCGCTCCGAGCTTGGATAACGAGGCGTTTTTATGGGAAATCCAACCGACATTAATCGTTTCCTCAATATCTAAAGGTACGGGAATAATTTCATTGCCGTTTAAATCGGCGCTCAGAACCCCTGTCGATATCGTATATCCGTTCAAGCCAATCAATAAATTGAACAGCGTCGCGCGATCGTTTACACGAATGCTTTTTTTATGCGACATCGTACTAAGGATCTCTTCTGAAAAATGAAATGAATTATATTCGCCCTGGTCAAAGGACAAATACGGGTAATTTTGAAGCTGGTCCATAGACACGATGGACTGGTTGGCGAGCGGATTTTTGATGCTGATGAAAATATGCGGCTTAGCTGTGAACAAGCTGACGAATTGCAAATTCGCGGTTTTGAGCAGCTTGTTGATGACATTTCCATTGAACTCGTTAAGATACAAAATGCCAATCTCGCTGCGCAAATTTTTGACATCCTCGATAATTTCATAGGTTTTGGTCTCGCGCAAAGTTAACTCATATTCATCCTGGCCGTATTCCCGAACCAAGCTCACAAATGCATTTACAGCGAAAGCATAATGCTGAGTAGACACTGAAAAATGCTGCGGGGAAGGTTTGGCATTCAAGTACCGGCTCTCAAGTAGCTCCGCCTGCTCCACTACTTGCCGGGCATAGCTTAAAAACTCAACGCCCTCCTTAGAGAGCGATATCCCTTTATTTGATCGATCAAAAATCGCAACCTGCATTTCCTCTTCCAAGTCCTTAATCGCATTTGAAAGACTGGGCTGAGAAATAAACAACCGCTTCGCCGCTTCATTAATGGAGCCCCGAGTAGCGACCTCGATCACGTACTTTAATTGTTGTAGCGTCAATGGAATACTCCCCTCTAACACTCGTTTACTTTCTTCTATTATACAAATAAATGGAGCAAGCTGCTGCCGCGCCTGCTAATTTAAGGAAGGTGTTGGATGTCGATGAAGGAATTGCTGGGCCATTGGAATATTACAGAGGGAACCTTGGATGCGTCGCCTGAGGATGTAGAGCTTGACTCTAGGCAGCTAAGCAAGCTGGATAGTCACTTCCAGAATTTAATTGCGCATCAACAAATTCAAGCAGCCGGATTCCTTGCGCAAACTATCTTCGATCACGAAGGCGTTCACTAGCGTATCCATCATGAAATTAATCGAGGACGGCAAGCTGTACATCGATTTCCCCGTAGCTCCTATATTGGAAGAGTTCAATAATCCCGTTCATAAAGAGATCACCTTGTTTCATTTGCTGACGCATACATCCGGCATTATGCCAGTGACAGTTTACTATAATGAACCTTATCCGCGTGAGTGGTGGGGCGCAGGCGGCATGGATAATTGGATTAGCAAAGTGCTGCAAGGTCCTCTTGTTTGCGAGCCGGGGCAGCCTACAACTATTCCACAGTCGGCTTTGCCCTGCTCGGAGAGATGATCTCCCGTGTATCTGGCATGGCGTACGAAAGCTATGTTATCGAAAATATCATTCAACCGCTCAAGATGAACCGGACGTTTTTTGATGTGCCCGCGCATTTGCATGCCGAGGTATGTACTGTGATTTCGGGCCTAGGTCTCTTTTCTCATTCCTTTTCTATCGACACTATGGAGGATGCTGGATATAATGGAATAACTCACTATTCATCCATTTTTATCAATAAACTTATTTCGTAGAGGAGAATTGACTTGTCATTGTTTAAAAAAATGAAAAAATCTGCAAGTTTTTTAGTTGTGCTTGCGATGTCCCTATCGCTATTTAGTAACGTGTGGGCAGCTGAGAAGCCTGCTTCTGATGATCTTAAGAATCATTGGGCGGAAACCAATATGCGCAAATGGATTGAGCAAGGATTGCTTCAAGGATATGACGACGGCTCCTATCAGCCTAATCAAGCCATTACCCGAGCTGAATTGATAGCCTTAATTAATCGCTCATTCAAGCTGACTGAGCAAGCAAAAATTTATTTTACTGATCTGACAAGCACGAACTGGGCTTATGCGCAAGTAGCTGCCGCAGTAAATGCTGAATACGTAAAAGGCTATGAGGATGGAACCATTCGTCCCAACAAACAGGTTACGCGCGAGGAAGCTTCTGGCATGATTGCAAGCCTGCTCAAGCTTGAGCTTGGCGGCGATGAAGGCACTGAGCAATTTAAAGATGAGTCTAAAATTGCGGCATGGAGTAAACCTTCGGTAGCCGCACTGGTGAATAAAAAGGTAATTAGCGGCTATACAAACGGAAACTTCGGACCGCAGGATAAACTTACGAGAGCGCAAGCTGTAACCTTGCTTGTAAATGCCCTTGGAATGTACATACCTGACACTAATTATGATAAAGCAGGCGTATATGGCCCTGAGAGCGGTACGCAAACGATAAAAGGAAACGTTATCGTCTCCTCTGCTGGCGTTACGCTTCAAAATACCATTATTGAGGGTAATCTAACGATTGCCGCAACGGTTGGTGAGGGCGATGCCATCTTTAAGAAAGTATCCGTCAAAGGGACAACGTCCATTCAAGGCGGCGGAGCGAATTCCATTCATTTCGAGGACTCGGTACTCGTACGGATTACAGTTGACAAGAAAGATGGGTCAGTACGCGTTGTCGTTGCTGGAGCCACTTCCGTACAACATGTTTTGGTGCAAACGCCTGTCAAATTGGAAGAGTCATTCGTTACGGACAGCGGTTTTAAAGATGTCGAATTATCGAATGTGCTGCCTGCCAACTCGCAAGTACAGCTTACTGGAGTATTCGAAAATGTTAATGTTCTTGCTTCAAACATCAAAGTGAGCATACCGAGTGGAACGATTAACAAATTGAATATCGATTCTGCTGGATCAAACGCGGAAGTGAACCTAGGCAAGGATGCTAAAGTCTTGCAGCTCGTACTCGATGCGGTTGCCAAGTTGATAGGACAAGGAAAAGTAGAGAAGGCGATTGTCAATAACGGCGCGAAAGGGTCCAGCTTCGAGACCAAGCCTTCTGAGGTCAGTGGAGATGGAGCATCCAACACGACTCCCCCTAGCAGCGGTGGCGCAATTGGAGGCGGATCCAATGGCGGTAATAACGGTGGGTCCGATGGCGGATCTAATGGCGGTGGCAGCAGCAACGGATGTGAAGGTGCAAACCCGCCGATAGAATGTAAGGATGCTTCATTAATGGATGTATCGCTTAAAGGATTGTCTCTTACTCAGCTTGATACGAACTATTACGAAAAGGAAATTGGCTTTAAGCCAGACGTATTCTCTTACAGCGTCATTGTTGATCGCAACATTCAAGCCCTGACTGTTCCTGTCACGGTAACTAAATCCACTTATGAGAAAGTTTTTTACAGAGTCATTAGCGGCCATGGAAACACGATTGAAAATAAAGAGCTGCAAACAGATACGAGCACTTTTAACGTAAACATCGCTCCACTGAGCGACAATACCGTAGTGCTCAGCGTACTTAGCGGCGACAAATTGCATATAAAGGAATATACGATTAACATTCATTATCCAAGAACCATTCAAGAGGCTTCGATGATTAAACGGCAAAGTACTTATAAAACCGATGCTCAAGGCAATCAATCTCTTGAATATACGTATTTATTTGAACTCAGTATGGTTGAAGGAAAAAGGCTGCTCTCAACTGATTCTATTGAACTTTACAAATCAGGTGAATTAACGCCATTTAAAACCTGTACCTCTGATTATTGCATGTTAAAAGCTGATTCTATTGCTTCAGCAACCGGTTCGTTTGATGTTAAAGTCATTCGTGATCAAGAGCTTTTGTACAGCGGAACCTATCATTATGATATGACTCCTGTAACGAGAATTACCGAAAATTTTGGAGTTAGGGCCGTAACACTAAGTAAGCAAGAGTTAATTGACGCTTTTAAAGAAGAGCCATATTTCCAAACGCCTTTTAGAAATGCTTACACCATTTATCTTGACCCACAAAAAATTACGCAAGAACAGCCTAACGCCAAATATATTGGATACTCATACGAATCCATACTACTAAAGACGAGCAGCTATCCTGAAGCTCCGGGGAAAGATAACCTTAAGTTAAATACAGCTCCGTTTGAATTCAATTTCCGAAATATCGGATTGTCAGCGAGAGCGATCAATGCGGATGACGGCAAAGAATACTCGCTTGTTAAATTTTACTACCATCAAACCACTGATCCACAGGCTCCAAAAAATGTAGACGATATTTTCTTCTATATTTACTTATATGATGCAAATTATAAGGTTATCGGGTATTATGTCATTCCTGTCACGTTTGATGAAGATCATGTGGCCGATGGTTATACTTCGCTTCATACTTGGAATCCTTAAAGTTCAATATCCAGCAGGAAGGGCGCACCGCCCTTCCTCTCCCAACTACTCCCCCTTCTCCACCTGAACAACGACATTTCCGAACCACTGCTTGTTAATCATGACGATTAGCTTCCATTTCCCTGCATGCGGCAGCGTCATCCCAGACGGCAGAACAGCATCAGCTCCATTATGTTCTCCTGGGCTAACCCTGCTCTCAAATACCGTCAACAGCTCATTTGTCGACTCCCGAACAGCATAAATTTGCAACCCTCCCGTAAGCTCCTCTTTCGCTCCCCAAAAATGCCACATATACTTATTTCCTTTGCCTGCAATGAAACCCGGATCAATAAATCCTAACTTCCCCTGGGTTCCTGTCATCGAATAAGATCCCGATACAAATGAAGGACTAAGCTCCCAGCCGCCGTCTGGAACGGTCCATTCCTTGCTGCCGCTACTTAACCCGTCAATGAACAATTCAAAGCGCCATTTCCCGCCTAAAGGAATAGCCATATCGGAAGCGATACGTGTTTTGGTAACGGCATCTACGGAGGAAAGCAGCCGTTTGTCTATTTCCTGCGCATTAGTATCGTTAATCGTCATTTCGGGAAGCTCCACTATGCTCATTCCCGATTGCTGATGGGTTGCGATGATTTGTACTTTGTGGCCCATCAGCTCCTTAAGCTGTTTATGGATCATCCACATCGCACCTGCCGGTGTCCCCGCAATCATCTCTCCGCCTGGGAACATCTCCCACTTCGCACCATCAACTGTTCCTGCATTTCTATTGTTCTCTCCGACAAAGAAGGTCCGATTAAACCCATCAGTCGAAATAAACACCATTGCAGCAGCAAGGATTGCAATAATAGGCACAAACCAACCAAGCTTAAGGGATCGTTTGCCAAAAGGCTCTTTCTTCCGCCTCCGCATGCTTATTTCCTGCAGCAGCCTCTCGCTTTTCGCCGCAGTCCATTTTTGGCCCTCAACCGGAGGTTTTAACAAAGCCTCATACCAGCTTGGCTTCGAATCATGATTCGTTTTCATAGCTTCCCACCCTCCTCCTTCAGCATAAGCTCCATTAGGGCGCGGGCTCTGTGCAAGCGGGATTTGACCGTTCCTTCTGATATTTGCAGCATTCCAGCCATCTCCGAATACGAAAGCTGGTAGTGGGCATCGAGAATCAACACTTCTCTCTGCTTGGCTGGCAGCTTTAATACCGATTGCCAGATCGCGCTCACGCCCATTTGATCCAAAGCTTCCAGTTCAGCCGATCTTTGACTAGACGTATGTGAAACGGAACCCATTAACAAGACCCGCTTAATAAAGGAGGATTTGAGCCAATTGATCGACTTGTTCCTCGCTATCGTCAGCAGCCAGGTTTTGGGTGAGCTTCTGCCTTCAAAACGATGCAGCAAACGATACGCGTTTAAAAAAACATCCTGCGTGATGTCATCCGCAGCGTCCTTGCTCTTGACTAATAGGAAAATATAATGCCATACATCATCTCCATAAACAGCCATCAAATCCGCAAATATCGAATCCATGTTATCACTTGTTATCGTGATACTCTTCAAGTACTCCAAGCCGACCACCTCATTTAATTAGACAACGGCGATACCGAAATGTTCCATTAATCGTCCATCATTTTGTGATCTTGCGCTTACATTCGAAATGCCGTACAGCTGGCTGCGTTAGAGGGTATACTGTTCGTAAATCACATCGACTTGCCAATCTATCGTGGAGGAGGTTTTCAACATGCCTGATCATCTGCTTGAGAAAATAGCTCAGCTGAATTGGCATTTGATTCAGCAGCAAATAGACGAGAGCGGATTCTCGAAGCTCCCCCCTTTGTTAAACAAAGCGGAATGCAAGGAAATCATCGATACCTATGAGAATCCGGACCATTTTCGAAACACGATTAACATGGCCAGATACCGCTTTGGTATAGGGGAATACAAATATTACGAAGCGCCTCTCCCGCCCTTGGTGCAGCAGCTGCGTGATCGGCTGTATCCAGAGCTTGCAAAAACAGCTAATCGCTGGCTTGAACAATTGGGGCATGACTCCTCATACCCAGCTGCGCTATCCGAATTTCTGGATCAATGCCACAGCGAAGAGCAAGCCCGCTCCACACCGCTTATATTAAAATACGAAGCTGGAGGCTACAACTGCCTGCATCAGGATTTGTATGGAAAAATCTATTTTCCCTTCCAAGTCGTATTCGCACTTAATCAGAGAGAGGTCGATTACTCTGGCGGTGAGTTTCTGCTGGTGGAGCAGCGGCCGCGGGCGCAAAGCCGGGGCCATGTCATTACGCTTGAGCAAGGCGAAGGACTGATCTTCCCCACCAATCATCGTCCTACAGCAGGAACGCGCGGCTACTATAAAACGACGCTAAAACACGGGGTTGGCACGATAACAGCGGGAACCAGGTACAGTCTAGGCATTATTTTTCATGACGCCAAGTAGCTATGAAAATATCCCCTTCCAGCAGCTGCGATTAGATTCATAACCGATGAATCTTACGCAAGCTGCCCGAAGGGGATACCATTTACATCTATTTAAATGTGAGTGATTATGCTGTTTCTTCGACTTCCGCATGTACCGCTTTGATTTGGATCATGACCGTAGCCGGATCAGTTAACACTTCGATTCCGTCCATGAAGATCAAATCCGAAACGAGAAGCTGATCGCCTGCTGCAAGGCCGCTAATGTCCACTTCCATTGAAGTCGGGAGAACGTCTGGCATGCAGCGGACTTCCACTTCATAGATGTCCACTTGCAATGTGCCGCCGGATTTCAAACCGATAGCGTCGCCAGAGAAATGGATCGTTACTTTGCTATCCATCATTTTTGTCATATTCACATGATGGAAGTCAATATGCAGCAATTTGCCGGACATGATTTCCTTTTGAATATGTTGAACGACGATTGGAATGACTTTCTCATCCGCTGTCTTGCCCTGCAAAATAGCGCGTGGATTTTTTTTCAAAATATCCAGCATTTCCTTTTCGTTCACTTCTAGCGACATCGTATCTTTACCAATTCCATACAATACAGCTGGGATGCGTCCCTGTTTTCTTGCTTGATTCATGTGAGACTTTGTTTCACCAGTGCGCTTGCTTAATTGAATAAATTTACTCATTTGTTTGTTCCTGCTCTCTTTTGACCATAAATTCTTGTCAGTCATAAGTATAACATGACCATAGAATCTAGTCAAACCAGCCCCTGCTCACCATTCATACTCGATAAACGGATCAGGAATCTCAATCTGGTAAGCCTCCGCATCACTTACGCCTACAGAAAGTATCGCTCTGCCGTTGCTGCATCTGATAATCCCGCCGCTAAAAATAACATCTTCAAGGTCCGGCCGTTTGCCGGGTCCTCTTGGAAAATCGCCTCTTACCGCAATGATTTTAATCGGTGTTTTCTCGCAGGTATCTGGATTGATCGAGAAAACCATCGAATAATAATGCTTGCTGCCTAACTCATCAAAGCAAGCGATATGCCCCAGAACGCCAACATGCCCATTTTTCAATAAATGCGCTTCGTTAGCGCCTCCCCATTCCTCGGGAACAAATTGGTCACGCAGCACCTCGGCATCCATGAATGTTTGCTCATCAAGCTCATCAAGCGAATCAATGACCGTAAATCCGATTTGCCCTCTTCCACCTCTTGCCCCTTGCGGCCTTGTAAATATGCCTACTCTGCCATCTGTCAGCTCGATCAGACGAATATCCTTCATCGTACCGGGGCCGGAGGAGAAGTGGCACAATGAATCTATTTGAAACCCGCGGTAAAATTGAGTGACCCATGATACGATGTTTAGCGGATTATCGGCTGCCGTGATTACTTCAACCCCGCCAATGATCAATTCACCTTTGATAATCGACACGCATGGGTCCTGCAAATTGTACGTATGCGTATGTATGCGCGGACTCCAAACCTCATTTTGGCATGTAAAAAAGAAGACTTGAGAGAACTCGCTGTTCCGTTCCTCAACTCTTCCTAAGATCACTTCCTCCCCGTCATATGGAAAAGGGGCCGTTATATTATACACATCTCGGCTGCCAACCCCAGAGAAAACAAGCTTCTCTACGTTCGTCGTGCGGGGACTCGCATAAAATGTATCCAGGAGCTGTTTACACGTTTTCGTCATTTCCTTTGTCATTGCCGTCCTCCTGATGATCAATCGATTCATCTTGCGCTCCATGTCGATCTTCATCCTGGTCGATTCTAATGAGCTGTCCCGGCTGGACATTAAAGTATAGACAAAGCTTTAGCAGCAAATCCCTTGGATACTGCACCATCTCATCCTTATACATTCTGCGTATGGAATCAAAATGGTAGTTCACATCTTTGGCAAGCTTGCGTATCGATAATTTTGGATCATGATTTTCCATAACTTCTTTTAAATTACTGCGTATGACTGGCACACATACACCTCCTACATAAATATATATGGAGAATAGTGGAGAGTCAATAAATTGACAAGAAAAAATGGTCATGTTATAGTTTGAACAGGAAATAATTTTCAATTTTCTGAAAATAATACAAAACCTTCCCGCTGGAAATAAAGACCTCTTTATTTCTTTTTTTTATTCAAAAATCGCAGTTCAGTATGGAGGCTCTGTATGATAAAAAATAAAAGCAGCAAACGAAACATCGTTTTTCTAGGAACAAGCTTGCCGAGAGAATGCGGCATCGCTACATTTTCACAAGATTTATTAGACCAGCTCGAGCATATTCCCGGCTTCGATAAACCTCATATAATAGCTGTCAACAACAACGAAACTTACCAATACGACGAGCAAGTGATCAAGGAAATTAACCAGCACAACCAATCTGATTATTCGGAAGCAGCAGACTATCTCAACTTCTCGGACGTTGACCTTCTCGTGATCCAGCATGAATTCGGCATTTATGGCGGAGAAAGCGGGGAGCTATTGATTCCTTTTGTAGAGAAACTTAGCATTCCGTATATCGTCATCTTTCATACCGTGCTAACAAACCCTTCTGCCAAGCAGCGCCATATCATGAACCGGGTTGCAGAGCTCAGCGTCAAAGTCGTAACGATGGCGCAGTCAACCGTCAACGATTTGAGCATGATCTATGGCATTGATGCCTCTAAAGTCTCTTTCATCCACCATGGCGTACCCTATGTAAAAACCGAATCACGCGCCAAGCTGAAAGAGCAATACGGCTTCGCGGACCGAAAGATTTTATCCACCTTCGGCTTTCTAAGCCCCGGCAAAGGAATTGAATATAGCATTGAAGCCATGCGCGGTGTAGTCAAGCAGCATCCGGATTCCCTTTATATCGTATTTGGCAAAACGCATCCGGTAGTCAAACAAGAAACGGGCGAGGTTTACAGGCAAAAGCTGATGGGGCTAGTGAACGAGCTTGGTCTCCAGCATAACGTTCTCTTCGTCGACAAGCTTCTGACGCAGGAGGAAGTTATTGAATCGCTCGTTATGTCAGATATTTATATGACTCCTTATTTGGGCAAAGATCAGGCGGTTAGCGGCACATTGGCTTACGGAGTCGGATATGGCAGAGTCATCGTTTCCACCCCCTATCGATATGCCACGGAAATGCTGGCTGACGGCCGAGGACTGCTTGCAAATTTCCGCGATGCCGCCTCTTTGGAAGCTTGTATCCTTCAATTGCTAGATAATCCTGAGCTGATAAAAGAGATGGAGAATCGCACTGCCGAGCTTGGAAAGACGATGCTCTGGAAGGAAATCGCCAAAACCTATGCCGAACTCTTTCAAGAACAAATATCGATTTCAAAGTTAGACAATAGGAGTGTGATTTAATGGAGGTACAAACGATACTGCAGTTCAAATCCGGATACATGCGCAGAATAACAGATGATACGGGAATTTTCCAGCATACCAAATTTGGTGTGCCCGATCGTTCAAAGGGCTATACGACCGATGACAACGCACGGGCCTTAATTGCAGCCGTCTTATTGTACAACAGCAAAAGAAAGGCAGCTGTTCTTGACCTCATCCATACTTATGTCTCCTTCATCCATCATGCGCAAAATGCCGCCGGAAACTTTAGAAATTTTATGGACTATAGCCGTTCATTCGTAGAGGAAAGCGGTTCGGAGGATTGCCAGGGACGAACGCTTTGGGCTCTTGGATTTACGTTAGCCCACTCCGCCTCCTTGCCAGATAATCTATTAAACACCTGTCGTTATTTGATTAATCAGGCATTGCCGCATATCGAAGCGCTCGGTTCTCCCCGCGCTAGTGCCTATGCCATTATCGGGCTAAGCTGCCTGATTGAAACCCCTAAAGCATTGACTTACTCCTTCCCCTATCCCCATACCCCAACTACCGAGGAAGAGGCAGCTTTTCTGCCAAGAGCATTCATACTCGAACTTATCGAAAATATGGCAGCAAGGCTGCATGATCAATATAACCGCAACAAAGGAAACGGTTGGAACTGGTTTGAAGACAGCCTGACCTATGGAAATGCAATGCTGCCTTGGGCGCTATTAAAAGCATTCCGTATTTCAAATAACAACAATTTGAAGGAAACAGCCAAGGAAAGCTTGGATTTTCTAGCCTCCAGAACTTTCTCCAAAGAAGGGTATTACAAACCGATTGGCAGCCACGGCTGGCTGCTGCGCGGCGGAGAGTCCGCTCCCTACGACGAGCAGCCGATTGAAGCATGCGAAATGCTCCTAGCATGCAAGGAAGCAGCGATCATTCTCCAAGATCCCGCTTATTTAAAGCAAGCCGCGTTATGCTATGATTGGTATTTGGGACATAACTCATTAAATACCTCTCTCATCGATCCTCAAACCGGCGCTTGTTATGACGGCATCCATCGTACGGGGTTAAACCTGAACCAAGGCTCGGAGAGCATCATTTCCTTCTCTATCGCCCATTTGGTAATGCATCATGAATAAATTTGCTACCATACTGGCAGGCGGGGGCGGAACCCGCTTCTGGCCATTGTCTAGGCAAGAGATTCCGAAGCAGCTGCTCAACATTAGCGGAAATGATATTATGCTAAACGATACGATCGAACGTTTCAAAGGCATTATTCCGCAGGAGAACACCATCATCGTGACGAACCGCTCACAAGCCGTATTGCTTGAGAGCATCATGCACAGCAGCGTGCTCAGCCGCAATATTTTGATCGAGCCAGTTGCCCGGAATACAGCGGCAAGCATACTGTTTGCAGCGCTAGCCATTGAAAAGAGCTATGGTGATTCTTTAATGGTCGTCTTGCCTTCCGATTCTTATATAACGGATGAAGATCAATTCCGGCTTACGCTGGACGAGGCATGTACGGCCGCGATCGAAACTGACAAAATCGTAACGATCGGCATTAAGCCAACCTTCCCATCTACCGGCTACGGTTACATCGCCTACGATAAGGAGCCTATATCTTCGAATCCTGTCGCTATCTATGAAGTAGCCGAATTTGTAGAGAAGCCGAGCTTCCAGAAAGCGCAGAGCTACCTTTCATCAGGCAATTATTTGTGGAATAGCGGCATGTTCATTTGGAAAACATCCGTTATCATCGACAATTTCAAGCGTTACCTGCCTCGGCTGTATAAAACGATGCTTCCTCTTCGCGACTACCTAGGCACGGAGCAGGAAGAGGAAATGATTAACCGCATATATCCGACGCTCCAAAGCATCTCGATTGATTACGGCATTCTTGAGCGCTCCGATGACGTCATTGTTTTATCCGGTCAATTTGGCTGGAATGACATCGGCAGCTGGGATGCGCTTGGCGCCATCTTCCCTCCTGATGAATCAGGCAATATTATAAAGGCGAACCATATGGGAATCGATACACGCCATTCGATCATCTACGGAAACGGCAGGTTAATTACGACGATAGGCGTAGACGGCTTTATCATTGCGGACACCCCGGATGCCCTTTTGATCTGCCCGAAGGATAAGGCGCAGTCCGTCAAAGAAATCGTTGAGCTGCTCAAGCAAAACGGAATGACTGAATTTATTTAAAATACAACAAAGCAGCCTGTCATTTGTAATAAAACAAATGCGCAGGCTGCTTTTATTTCCGCTTCATGCTGCGGATCATTTTTTTGGTATCCTGATCCACACGGTAGGACTCTGTTATTTTTTGCAGAGCTTTATTGTAGGTGAACACATCCAGGGAATTGCGCTCCAAATAGCTCAGGGTAGGCGCTGGCAGCTTAATAAAACAAATGGATATCGCCCATGCGACCGCCATTTTGACATAATAGTCATCACGCTTTACACGGTCGAGTAAGGATAACACCCTATCGATATATTCATCCTCTATGTAAAAATCAAGCAGCATCACGACACCAAACCGGATATCATAAGGCTGATTAGACGTTAGATACGGCTGTAAAAAATCCCATACCCGCTCCTTATTCGCCTTCGTAAATTTTAGCCCGATACAAAAACTATCGCATACCGACCAATTATCGATCTTGGGCACAAAATCAGCGACATAACGCAGTATTTCTTCCACGTCCGTTTGCAAATAACCGATGACCATGCCCTGAAGCATGACCTCTTCAAAATATTCGCTCTCCGCATGCTGCAGGTAGCTGCGCCAATCATCCTTCACTAATTGCTTTGCGAGCTTGCGCAGCTCAGGCAGCCGAACCCCCATTACATTATTAATCGTTGGGATTAGCGCCGCAGAAAATTTTTGATAAGCAGGCTCGGACAATTCCAATAGCTGCTCCTTAATCGTTTTCCCTGCCATTTTTTAACCCTCTTTACTCAAATGAAATTTGCCACAAGTAAATCGAAGCGACGGAACCCATAGGCGAATAACGCTTGCGATAGCGATCAAACTCTTCTTTGGTAATGGAATCCAGCCGATAGAGCTTCATCATTCCGCGGCGAATGGCAATATCACCCCAGCTGACAACATCACGGCGCTCCATCGCGTTTATCAGCATCATCTCTGCCGTCCATTTGCCTATTCCATTCAAGGCTGACAGCTTCTTAATGACCTCCGCGTCGGATAAGCCATACAGCTCATCAAGCTTCAAAGCATCTTCAACAATCATATCGGCAATATGCTTGATACAAACCGCCTTTTTCATCGTTATCCCGCAGCGTTGAATATCATCAGCGGACTGCTTGGCAATATGGCCTGGTGTAATCTCGCCAAATTGAAGCTGCATTCGTTCCCAAATCGTGTGCACGGCCTTAACGGAAATAAGCTGCCCTACTATCGCATGAACAAGCGCCGTGAACAGGTCGGGAATGATGACGCGCTCAACCTTGCCCATTCGCGTCATAGCAGCCCCAAGCGTTTCATCCACGCTTTTGAGATAGTCGATTTCGGCTTGCCCGTACTCAAAATACTTTGTTATCACTGCCATAAGTTTAATCACCTATTAAGTAATATACTTCACTTGTTTTCATTTGTATGGCAAAGACGAATATAACCGCAAGATTACGAAATAAAAAACGGCGTTCCGAGCTATAAGCAGTCGCCTAGGTCGTTGCTTTTTGCAAAAGCTCTACCTCAAGCTCATAGTTTTTGCGCTCAATGGGCTCATTGTTGATTAAACGGATCAAATAATCCATAGCGGTTTTGCCCGTCGAATAGATTTGCTGAGAGATCGTCGTAATTTCAGGGTATACCATGTCCATCCGAATGCCGTCGAAGCCGATTAGCTTCACTTGCTCCGGTACTTTAACGCCCAGTTCAATTAATGCCTTTAATGCGCCGGCTGCCATCAGATCATTGCCTGCAAACACGCCGTCTACATCAGGATGCTGCTTAAAAATGTCCTTCATCGCTTGATAGCCGCCGGCAACGTTAAAGTTGCCATAACCAATCAAGCTTGGCATAAACCACGGCAAATCTCTGCAAGCCTGCTCGTATGCAAGCGTCCTCTCCCTTGAGGCATGCACATGTGTAGGGCCGGATATATGGGCGATTTTGCGGCAGCCTGCGGACAGGAGATGCTCTACCGCCATTTCGCCGCCATGACGGTTCGCAGCCGTAATCGATAGGATCGGATAGTCCGAAAAAGATTTGTCGATCGCAACGATCGGTATGGAACGGTCCTGCAAGGCGATAATTTGCTCTGGAAGTACGGTATAGGAAGAAATGATAATACCGTCAATTTGCTTGTTGATTAACGTTTCGATATATTTCTTCTCTTTGTCCGGATTATTGTCCGTATTGCACAGCACAAGCGTGTACCCATGCGCCGCTGCGGCATCCTCGGCTGCGCGGGCGATTTCGGGAAAAAACGGATTTAAAATATCGGGTACCATTAAAGCGACGGCTGCGGTTTTTTTGCCTGCCAAGCTTCTTGCAATGTTGTTAGGCTTATAATTAAGCTTCTGGATCGCTGCCATAACGGCGATTTCAGCTTCCTTGCTGACATAGCCGCTCTGATTAAGCAGGCGGGATATCGTAGCGACAGATACGCCAGCCAGCTTGCTAACATCTCTTATTGTTGTCATATCGTAACAAAATCCTTTCACGTAGCAGCCTGGCCTTTGGTATAAAGTATACGGAATTATCGATTTAAAAAACAAGTGTGCATACGCTCGTTAGAACGTAAACACACTTGTTTGGCCTAAAGCTGCTATTATTGCTTAGCGGTATCTTTGGTAATGAGATCAAGCTCAACCGGAATCGATGCCTGAACCTCTTCGCCTTTAGCAATCTTGATTGCCGTTTGTACAGCCAGCATACCCATCATATCGGGCTTCTGCGCTACCGTTGCACTCAATTTGCCAGTGAATACTTCCTTCACCGCATCCTCGGTCGCATCGAAACCAACGACTAGAATGCCGGTTGCCCCCGCTGCTTCAATCGCTTTAATTGCGCCAAGCGCCATCTCGTCATTATGAGCGAAGACCGCTTTGATATCCTTGTTTCCTTGCAAAATGTTTTCCATAACCGTCAACCCTTTAGCACGGTCAAAATCAGCAGGCTGCTTAGCCGCGATTTGAATGCCGCTTGATTTGGCGATTTCTTCATTAAAGCCCGCTCCGCGCTCGCGCGCTGCGGAAGAGCCCGGAATGCCTTCAAGCTCAACAACCTTGCCAGTCCCGCCAAGCTGCTCTGCAATAAACTTCGCTGCAAGCGCGCCGCCCGCTTTGTTATCGGAAGCGATATGCGACACTACTTTTCCGCCGTCAGCTGTCCGATCGACCGTAATAACCGGAATGCCTGCTGCGTTAGCGGATTCTACAGCAGGAACGATGGCTGCGGAATCTGTAGGATTAATAATGATGACATCCACCTTTTGTTGAATCAAATCCTCGATGGAGGAAGCTTGCTTAGCAGCATCGTCCTGCGCGTCAACGGTGATGAGCTCCGCTTCTCCCGCTGTAGCTGCGGTTTGAGCGCCTTCTTTTAATGTAACGAAAAAAGGATTGCTTTGCGTGGATACGGCAAGTCCGATCTTGATGCCTTCCGTTTTGGCGCCGCCTGATTCAGCTTCTTTGTTTCCTGAGCCGGGAGCCGTTGTGGAGCAGCCTGCGAGGAGCAGTGCTGTAATAATACCTATACTTGCTAGCTTCGTTGTCTTTTTCATGTTGCAACCACCTTTTCTTTGTTTAATTTTTATGATTTAGCTATTGGCTTTTTTGCGGTCCAGCAATACAGCCAATAGAATAACCATCCCTTTAACAACCTGCTGATAGAACGAGGAAACGCCAAGCAGATTCAAACCGTTATTCAGTACGCCAATGATAAGCGCCCCTACGAGCGTTCCTACGATCCAGCCCTTACCGCCGGATAAGCTTGTGCCGCCTAGTACGACAGCCGCAATGGCATCAAGCTCATAACCGGTGCCGGCATTTGCCTGCGCGGAATTAAGACGGGACGTGAGGATAATGCCTGCAAGCGCTGACAGCATACCGGTCAACGTATAGACATAAACCTTAAAGCGGCCTGTCTTAATACCGGAGAGCAGCGATGCCTCTTCATTTCCGCCGATCGCGTATATATTTCGACCAAACGTCGTTTTGCGCAAAATAAAAAATAAGACGAAGAAAATAATTAGCGTGATGATAACCGGGACAGGAACTCCAAAAAAGTAGCCGCCGCCAACTAATGTGAATAATTCGCTTTCAAATCCAGTAATCGGCCTGCCATCGGTATAGACAAGCGCGAAACCGCGGTATATCGTCATCGTCGCCAGCGTTGCGATAAACGGAGCGATTTTCGCTTTCGTAACAAGAAGTCCATTGATCGCTCCCATTGCGCCGCCGGCAAACAAACCAATAATGATCGCGGTGAGCGGGTCCATCCCGCCGTTCAGAAGGCCTGCGGTTAATGCACCTGACAACGCAAGCGTCGCTCCTACTGATAAATCGATGCCGCCGGTCAATATAACGAAGGTCATCCCGAATGCGATCAAAGCGTTAATGGAAACTTGGCGGAATACGTTCAGAATATTGTTGACCGTCAAGAAATTTGGACTTGCGATTATTAAAATAACGATAATAATGAGAAGTCCGATGAGCGGACCCAGCTTTTGCAAGGTTGATGAAAGTTGTTTATTGTTAAAGGCCATTGCTGCTTCCCCCTGTCGCCGCAAACATAATTGCTTCCTGATTCATTTGTGCCTTATCCAAAATAGTAGAAATGCGTCCCTCATGAACGACAATAACGCGGTCGCTAACTCCTAACACCTCTGGCAGATCGGATGATACCATAATAATCGTAACGCCTTGCTCGCTGAGCTCGTTCATCATGTTGTAAATTTCCTTCTTCGCTCCGACGTCTACCCCTCTAGTCGGCTCGTCCAAAATAAACACCTTGGGCAGCTCGCCCAGCCATTTGCCGATAGCAACCTTTTGCTGATTGCCGCCGCTTAACGATTTAACCGTCTGCTCGGCATCTCGCGTTCTAATATTAAATCGCTTAATCATTTTATCTGACAGCTCGTTGTCCTTCTTCGCGGAAATAACGCCTGAGCTTGCAATATGCTTATAATTGGTCAACGATAAATTCTCGCGAACGGACATGCCAAGCACCAAGCCCTGATGCTTGCGGTCTTCCGTTACGAAGACGATTCCCGCTTCGATAGCCCGCGCCGGGCTGTTAATCGTTACCTCACGGCCATCGATATAAATTTTGCCGTGCTTTTTCTTGTCGGCTCCAAACAGCATCCGAACGATTTCCGTTCGTCCTGCGCCCATCAGACCGGCGATGCCGACGATTTCACCAGCCGCTGCCGAGAAGCTGATGCCGCTGAGCTTTCTGCCGTCGCTCAAGTTTTCGACGCGGAGCCGTTCCGCCCCTATTTTGCTGCTGCGCTCTGGATACCGCTCGCCAATCTCGCGGCCAACCATCAATCGGACAATATGCTCAACCGTCGTTTCGGCTATTTTCTCCGTTCCGAGAAACGCTCCGTCGCGCAGCACCGAAATACGGTCGCACATATGGAAGATTTCCTCCATTCGGTGCGAAATGTAGACGATGCCTACGCCTTCGCGCCGCAGCTGATCCATTATTTTAAATAACGCTTCAATTTCTCGATCCGTCAGCGCCGCAGTCGGCTCGTCCATAATGAGAACCTCAGCTTTTTTCGAGAGTGCCTTTGCGATCTCAATCATTTGCTGCTGTCCGATGGACAAGGTTTCCGCTGCCGCATCTGGATCAAGCTCTACACCTAGCCGTTGCAAATATTCCTTCGTTCTTCGTTTCATTTCCTTGTCGCGAACAATACCCATCTTGCCATAGGTAAGCTGCCTGCCTAGAAACATATTCTCGGATACGGACAGCTTCGGAATAATGTTCAGCTCCTGATGTATGATCGCAACGCCCATTTCCTCCGCCTGCATCGGATCCGTGAACATGACTTCCTGCCCCTTGACCTTAACCGAGCCGGCGTCAGCCTTGTATACGCCTGTCAAAATTTTCATAAGCGTTGACTTGCCTGCGCCGTTCTCGCCCATCAGAGCGTGAATCTCGCCTGGCTTCAGCTGAAATGCGGCGTCCTTCAATACTTGAACGGAGGAAAACGATTTATGAATGCCAGTCATTTCAATTAAATAATCCATCTGTGCCACCCCTTTTGCTGAACAGCAGCCTTATTTGAAAAATACGCCCGATTGCAAAATGATGTTCGCGTATGGCGTCGCTTCGCCCGTGCGAATTACCGCTTTCGCTTGCAAGGTCAATCCTTTAAACGCTTCATGCGATACCTGCTTGATCGGAATGCCGTTCAGCAGAGCCTTTGTTCTGTCATAGACCGGAACGTTCTGCTCCGTCATTTCACTTGCGATAACGGCTGACTCAACCTCCATATCGGCAAGCACCGCTTCTAATGTATCTAAGTAAGAAGGAAGCCCTGGCTTAACAGCCAAATCGATTCGCTTCACTGTATCAGGAATAGGCAGCCCGCAATCCCCGATGACGATATAGTCGGTGTGGCCCATTCGTGCAATTACTGCTGCTATATCACTATTTAATATGCCGTTTTTTCTCATCTGCAAGTCCTCTCGAAGTAAAATATTAAGCTTGTGCCTCCATAAACCGAACAACTTCGGCTCGCGAAGGCATACCGCTCTGAGCGCCAAGCTTGGTAACCGACAATGCGCTGGCGGCAACCGCGAACTTTACCGCCTCGGCAAGCGTCGAACCCTCGCTCAGCTTAACGGCTAACGCCCCGTTAAAAGTATCGCCCGCGCCGGTTGTATCGACCGCCTCAACCTTTTTGCCAGGCTCATGCTTCATTTCACCGTCCAACGATTTGTAAAATGCGCCTTTGCTGCCGCCCGTCATAACGATACGCTGCGGATACAGCTCAATCAGCTGTTCATAGGTGCGTTCCTGCTTCTCGTCAAGACCCAGCAAAATGGCAAGCTCGTATTCATTAGGTGTCATGATATAAACTTGGTCCAGAAGTTCCCTTGGCAGCTTGATTGCCGGTGCCGGATTTAAAATAACCGGAACGCTCAGCTCATTTGCCAGCTTAATGGCTGCCTGTACCGTAACGAACGGTATTTCCTGTTGGAGAAGCACCATGTCCGATTCAGCAATAATTTCCTTCAAGGACATAATATCTTCCGGATACAGGTTATGGTTGGCGCCGGGAATGACAATGATGCGGTTGTCGTTGTCGCAAACGGTGATCGTCGCGATGCCGGTCGAATTATGAGGAACCGTTTTCACATTTACAATATCGATTCCTTCTGCTTTCAGTGCGTCCAAAAGCTGCTTGCCGAAATGATCTTCGCCCACACAGCCAATCATCGTCACCTCTGCGCCAAGACGTGCGCAAGCTACTGCTTGATTCGCGCCTTTCCCGCCTGTAAAGCTGGAGAAAACGCTGCCAAAAATCGTCTCGCCTTGATTTGGCATGATCTCTGTTTCGGTAACCATATCTATATTCATGCTTCCTATAACCGTAATTTTGGGCTTCGCCATCACTGCACCTCTTTATATGAATCGGATGTGAAATTTTTATGTGTAATCGGTTACACATTGTTTCCTCATTTTAAATCTCGCCTCTAAAATTGTCAATAGTCAAAATGTAAGCGCGAACCATCAGCAAAAACCCGCTTCTTAGCAATAAGAAACGGGTCTGATGCAGCAGTTATTTATTGATCGGTATGCTCGACATGCCCTTCATTAGCTCGGTTACGGTAACAAACTCAAAGCCCCTCTGATCCAGCTCATACAATATGGTCTCTAAAGCTCTGACGGTTTGCGTCGAGCCGGGGGTAAAGTCATGCATGAGAACAATATCTCCGTTTCGGGCATTATTCAGCACTTTGCTCACGATACGATTCACGCCAGGGCTCTTCCAATCATTCGTATCCTGATGCCATGACCACATGATTGTCGTATAGCCTAACGTCTTGGCAATCTGAATCGAATGCTCATTGTAATAGCCGCCTGGCGGCCTGAATAATAACGGCTTCTTGCCCGTCAACGTTTCTAATGCCTTCTCGGTTTTGACAATTTCGTCGCGAATCGTCTCATCGCTAATTGACCGCATGAAATACACGTGGTTAAACGTATGATTAGCGACCTCATGGCCCTCTGCAATCTCACGTTTGATCGTTTCCGGAAAACGTTCAACCTTATTGCCGAGCACAAAAAAAGTAGCTTTCGCATCGTATTTTTTCAGCAAATCGAGGATGATATCGGTCGTAGCCGGATACGGCCCATCATCGAAGGTCAAAGCAATCTTCTTGTCTTCGGATGGCACCTCCCATACGATTTCTCCCCTTTTCTCATAAAAATACCGATCCCGCTTTTCAGGGACAGAGAAGCCAAGCAATAAAACGGTTATTAACAGCAATAGCAGGCTGTGCCTTCGGTTTAACAACGGTATTCCTCCTAGCAGCAAATCGATATGTAACACATAAAAATAATCCGGCAGCTCCCGCAAAGAAGCTGCCAGCTAAACGATTAACGAAGCGGTGCGGTTATAGCATTGCCGATATCTCGAATCATAATAGCCACGTCATTCGCCAACATTTTTATAGGATGCCCACTTGTTAAGTTTCCGCTCATCGATTTAATTTTTTGATGCATGTTCTGATCGGAGGTGACATGAATGTTATAAGCCGGATATTGTCCTTTTAATGCGGCGTGTACTTGTTTTTCTATAATTGCTTTTTTGCCGGGATTATCGATATCGAGCCCTACGATTGCATCATGATTGTGGACTACGACTGTAGCCTTTTTGACGCCGGTCACCATCTCAGCGCGATTTGCCAAGTGGCTGGCTGCTTTTAAAGGGTCCACGCTATTCATTCGCGTTCCCGTACCATTCAGGCCGCTATGGTTTGTGGCATAGGGAGTAATCCCATCATCGGTCGTGCCATATCGAGTCATCCCATCATTGTTAACGCCATATGGCGCAATGCCATTGCGGTTTGTGCCATAAGGGGTTGTCCCGTTATGAGTAGTACCATAAGGAATGATCTTATCTTCAACGCGGGTCATATCATTTTTGACACGCATTGATTTTTCCTTCATCGTACTGTTTTGACTACATGCCGCTAACGAGAATCCCAATGCAAGAACCATCACTGAGGTAACAACGGGTTTGAACTGTTTTTTCACTGCATGACACCTCCTGTTTGATGCTTATAAGGTGTGCTATAAGCTCACAATCATACATGGAAAAAACAATGCACTTTGGTGGCTGCGCTACGCCCGCTTTTTCAGAAGCGAATGGAGCACTTGCGGTGTAATTCCCGGACTGCCAGCATTGATTCGCGGCAGCTCGAGCTTGTTTTGCTTACGAGTTACTAAGCCGGGCTTCGTCGTAAACCCATATTTAATCCCTGCTTTATTCAACAAAGGAAACAGTGATTTCGAATAAAGACCAAACGGATAGCTAATGCTGTCAGGCTCAACCACGCCAGACTTTTTCAATATGTTCATGCAAGCGGAAGTATCTTCGACGATCCTTGTTTGATGGATCTGGCTTGCCTGCCTGCCAAGGTTCTTGTCAATATATGTCATTGCGCTTTTCTCCCCAATTTTGTGGTGCAAATTATGGGTATGGCATTGAATATCAATGGTCGGTGAATGGTTCATCATTTTATTGATTTGAAAATAAGATAAATGCGGGATTTGTGGTGAATCTTGCTCAAAATAATTAGTAATCGAAAAATTTACCGCCGGAACAGACAATTCCTTCAAAATCGGGTACGCAAATGTATAGAAGCTCTGGTAGCCATCGTCAAAAGTGACAAGCACTGCTTTTGCCGGCACTTGGCCGCCTTCCATAAACTGTCGGAATTCATGTAGCCGGATAAAGTGGTAGCCCTTGCTTTTCAAATAAATAAGCTGATCCCGAAATTGCATCGTGGATATGGTTGATGAGCTGGTGTCTTTATCATGAACGTGGTGATACATCAGAACAGCCACTTTATCTTTGTAATTACCCGAAGAAGACGATGCCAATGATGCAGATAGGGAAGAGGAGCTAATGCATAAAAGAAAAGATAACCAAATGATGAACCCTATTTTCATTTTCATTTTCATGTATGCTCCTTTCTGACTTGGCCAACATCAATGATAAATGACCATCAGGCTCATTAGCTTAAGGTTTGTAAAGGCGCGGAATTCAAATCTGGTAAAAGTAAGATTATATCCCATAAAAACCTAATTCCAGACAACAAAAAAACAATGATCCGCGAGGTGCACAAGCGTTTCATTGTTTTTTATATCGCTGTCTATTCATTGATTAATCCTCAACATTTCTTACGTCAACCGATACATGCAGCACTTGCTCGCCTGTCCCTCTGTACACGCCTTTAACCGGTACGATATCCTTATAATCACGGCCATGACCCAGCTTCACATAACGTTCGCCAACAGGGTCGACATTCGTTGGATCAAAGCTGCACCAGCCAAGGCCCGGAACGAAAGCTTCAACCCAAGCATGCGAGGCTTGCTCGAAATCCGCGCTGCCGCCTTGCAAATCTCCAACAAAGTGATAGCCGCTCACATAACGCGCAGGAATGCCGTACGCCCTGCAGCTTGCTATCATCAGATGGGCAAAATCCTGACAAACGCCGCGCTTGCTCAAAAACATATCAGAAGTTCTCGTTTTGACGTCAGTTGCTTCCGGATCATAAATAAATTCCGTCCGGATTTTGGTGGATAACGAGCTCAGCCAGTCCAGCACGCTAGCTTGACCATTCTCATTGGCATCCGGAATTTCGCCGGCAAACTGCTCGACCTCGCTTGTAATGGCTGTATATTCTGACGTAAGCAGAAATTCCGTGAAGCGATTAGCCGCATCCTCTGTTCTCAGCCAGTTCCATGCCTGCTCAGGCGGACGCCTGCTTAAGTATTGCGCTCGCTCCTCAGAGGAGGGCGCCTCCTTCGTTACGACAGTCATCGAAGTTCGGATCGTAAGCCGTTTATGCGGCCCATTAACCGAGAAGGCATGCACCCGGTTGCCGAAGTAATCCTCGTAGGTAAATAGTGACGCGTTAGGCTCGATGGATATCGCTTGCTGGTAACAGGATTGCCGCTCATTCGTACTCGGCGTTAGACGAATTTCATTGACACTGTCCGTTACGGCCTCCGCGTATTCGTACCTCGTCACATGTGAAATACTCAGCTTCATGCGCTTGCCTCCCCCATTCGAAAAAAGGTTTTGGCGAACGCCATCCCTAGCTGCTGACAGGCATCAAGCAGATGAGCAACGATCGTTCCGTTCCGATCAATGATCATATCCTCCCGCTCCAAGCATGCCAAATCCGCTTTTACCTTTCCTACTTGGCGAATCACTCGCTCATGGGCTGTCCGCAGCTGCTTATCCTGCAGCTCGATATGCCTCATATGGTCATCGAGCGTATGAAGCGCAAAATGAAGAGACCGCGGGAATGCGCTATTGAGCACAACGAATTCGACGATGGATTCAACGGAGATACCGTCCGCATAATAACGGCGGAATGCCTGATAGCCGCTTACAGAACGCAGCACAGCCTGCAAGTAAGGATAAGCGCTTGAGCTATTCCAGCCATCGCCGCTTGCCGCGTTGCCTACCGCTTTTATGATGCGCAGCGTATTTTCCGAGCGTTCCAGATACCTGCCGCATTCAATGAAATGCCACTCATTTTCCCGCGGCATGACGGATTGGCTGACTCCTAAAAAAAGTGCCGTCCATTCCTTTATGCGACCGAAGAACAGATGCGGCGACTCGCGCAGCAAGTCATCAGGCTGCTTCTCCCGCAGCCACAAATAGAAGGCATTAGTCGCATCCCACATTTCGCTTGGCACCTTCTCCCGCAGCGTTCGCAGATTACCGCGAGCATGGCTGACGCAAGAGACGAGTGAATTGGCATTATCGCGATCCAGCGTCGTGTAGAAAAGCACATCGCGTTCATTATAGCTGCCATACTGCTGCTCATACGCATCGCGGCTGCCTAAGGCATCCACGATTCTAGCCCATTTCGAGTAAGGCTCAATCGCTTCGCCTTCTTGCTTGCCTTCCTCGTCGCTCAAATCCTCTTCTACTTGAAGATGATAATGCACATCAATCAGCCTAGCATGATTTTCAGCGCGCTCCATGTAACGGCCAATCCAAAACAATGCCTCTGCATTCCGGTTCAGCACCCGCAATCCCTCCAATAATTATCGATTAAGGACCCACGTATCCTTGACTCCGCCGCCCTGTGAAGAGTTGACTACCAGCGAACCTTCTGTCATTGCAACACGCGTTAAACCACCCGGAATGACGTGCGTCTCCTCTCCCATTAATGCAAAAGCTCGCAAATCAATATGGCGAGGCGTCATGCCGCCATCAACCATTACCGGCGCACGCGAGAGCTTCATCGTCGTTTGGGCGATATAGCGTCCCGGCTCGCGCTTGATGGCTTCAGCAAACGCTTGAATCTCCTTTGTCGTGGCGCTAGGCCCAATCAGCATGCCGTATCCGCCCGAGAGCGACGTCTCCTTCACGACGAGCTGATCCAAGTGGTCAAGCACATAATCCCGCTCTTCCTTGCGCGATAGAATGTACGTTGGAACGTTGTGCAATTGAGGCTCTTCTCCCAAATAGTAACGGATCATGTCCGGTACGTATGCATAAACCGCCTTATCGTCCGCTACCCCTGTTCCGGGCGCATTCGCGATCGCAACATTGCCTGCGCGATACGCATTCATTAATCCCGGAACGCCAAGAAAGGAATCCGGCTGGAAGGCCAGCGGGTCTAGAAAGTCATCGTCAATGCGGCGATAAATGACATCCACCTGGCGAAGCCCCCGCAAATCACGCAAATATATTTTGTGGTCCTTGTATACGAGATCCCTGCCTTCGACGAGGTGAATGCCCATTTGCTGCGCTAGAAAGGTGTGTTCGTAATACGCGGAGTTGTAAGCGCCTGGCGTAAGCAATACGATAAGCGGGTCACGCTTGCCGTTCGGAGAAAGGGCGCGGAGAGAACTTAAGAAACAATTTAAGCTGCGATCTATGCTTTGTACCGAGCTGGATAAATACAAATCATGAAACAGCTCGCTCATTAATGTTCTGCCCTTGAAGAGGTAAGAAAAGCCCGACGGCGACCGCAAATTATCTTCAAGCACATAATAGCGGCCTTTCTCGTCACGAATCAAATCAATGCCTGATGCTGTAATATATACACCGCCGGGAACATGTAGACCAGCCATTTCCGGCCTAAAATAAGTATTCGAAACAATCATTTTCCGAGGGATGATACCGTCTGCCACAATACGCTGCCCGTGATACACATCATGGACGAAAGCGTTCAAAGCACGGATCCGCTGCTTGACGCCGCGGTCAACAACTTCCCATTCATGCTTCGGAATGACGCGGGGAATGTAATCGAAAGGTATCGTTCGCTCAAGGGGTTCATTTTGCGAGCCGTTGTACAGCGTAAACGTAATGCCTTCCTCCATCATCCTTTGATTGATCGCATTTTGACGTACAGCCAGCTCAGCCGGCTTCATCCTTCCAAATAAACGATGAACGCTGTCATAGTGAGCGCGAACGGAAAGGTCCTTGTCGAACATTTCATCGTAAAAGCTTTGTGAATCGTAAAATTGCGATTGCGACTGTTTGGCCGTCGACATGACAACCGCCTCCTCCATGATGGGCGCTGCACCAATTTGGTACTAGCTGCGTGAACATCGGAACAATTTCGTTATATTTATGTCATAAAACTTAACATTCATAACGTTATCGCCTCTTAATGTTAGGATTATCATACTAAAATCTGAAAATTGTGTCAACTTATATAACGCGAAAGCAGGGACCCTCGGATGGAGAGAATTCCTGCTTTTTCTAAGCTGCGTTTATTCTAAGATTGTATTAATTGCTTTGATTTAATTGCTGAAGATCCTTCGTTACTTTATCGACCATTTGAACGAACGAAGCAAGCTCCTGCGAGCGGGCTGCTTGGTTTCGCGCTTCGACCGACGTGACTTCAGATTCGTGACGAACGGCAGACAACTTCTTGTCAATTTCTTCAAGCTTCGACTGTATCCCCTCGAGCGCATTTCGTGATGAGGCGGCAAGCTTGCGCACCTCATTCGCGACAACCTCAAAGCCTCGGCCATGCTCTCCGGCTCGAGCCGCCTCGATCGCGGCATTTAGCCCAAGCAGGTGAGTCTGATCGGATAATCCGCGAATTAAAGTACCCATTTCGTTAATGCCCTCAAGCTCCTCACGAAGCTCTCCTAATAATGTATGCGTCTTATCCTGAGATTGCGAGGTGGAAATTGCGGTAGCCGCAATGGATTGCGCCCCCTCGTCCAATTCCAACATGAGCGAAGCAAGCTCCTGCACCGCGCTAGTCACTGTCGTCAGCATCAAGGAACGGTTGTCCGCAAGCTCCTGAATTTTGTGCTGTTCATGCTGATTGTATGCCTCCAGCACAAATTGCGAGTCCAGATTAAACAATTTCGTCAGAGCATGTACAACTTCCTTCCAGCGCTCAGGAATAACCCGCTTAAGGACATCCATCGATATATCGAGGTAAGTCATATATGTACCCAAATACCAGTCCGTCGTCAATCCGATTCGGGAGTGGACGGCTCCGATCTTTATCCGGTTTTCAATATACGATTGGTCGATTACCCCATCGGTAAGCGACATATAGTACCAGCGCTGCGTTCCCTTCAGCCGCTCGATCGTGCTTACTTTTGTAATAATCGCAAGCAATTCCGGCTGCTGGCCGACGCTATCATAAAAACGGTCTACTACTTCATCGACGATCTTCTCGAAAATAGGCTTGCACTCCGCTAAAAGATTTAAATCCTTTTCTGAAATGCCTGTGTACTCAAGCTGCTTCCTGCGTTCTTCCGTTACTTTGATCAATTAGTCCGACTCCTTCGGTGTATAGTAACCAACCACTATCACCTATTATATCGGAAAACTTCCAAGAATCAGTATTAACATTTGAAAATCTTTTCAAACATGGAAGCATTGCAGAAAAGCCGATAGACAATTGTCCATCGACTTCTCCGCTGCCAAACCGAATTATCGATTCAGCAAGCTGCCCACGTAACGCAGCAGTTCGTTCGAGCAAACCGGGCAATACCCATGCTCATCCATAAGCCGCTTGGTTACTTCATTAATGCGCTTCAACTGGCTCTCATCCGGCGTTTTCGTAGAGGTCGTAATTTTGACGATATCCTTCAAATCCGCGAACAGCTTTTTCTCCACGGCCTCGCGCAGACGTTCATGACTTGTAAAATCGAACTTTTTCCCTTTGCGCGAATAGGACGATATGCGAATGAGAATCTCCTCTCGGAACGCTTTTTTCGCATTTTCGGAAACGCCGATTTGCTCTTCGATGGAACGCATGAGCCGCTCGTCTGGATCCATCTCTTCCCCTGTCAGCGGGTCCTTGATTTTCGCCCAGTTGCAGTAGGACTCAATGTTATCCAAATAGTTTTCAAACAAGGTGCGGGCCGATTCCTCATAGGAGTATACAAACGCCTTTTGGATTTCCTTCTTCGCCAGCAGGTCATATTCCTTGCGCGCCACCGAAATGAAATTTAAGTATCGCTCGCGTTCTTCCTTCGTGATAGAAGGATGGTGATCCAGCCCTTCCTTAAGCGCACGCAGCACGTCAAGCGCATTGATGCATTGTGTATCCTGCTTGATGAGCGCGCTGGAGATGCGGTTGATGACATAACGCGGATCGATGCCCGTCATGCCCTCCTCCAGGTACTCATTTTGCATTTCCTTCAGATCGGCCTCTTTAAAGCCTTCTACTTCCTCGCCGTCGTACATCCTCATCTTCTTCACCAAGTCCATGCCCTGCTTCTTCGTTTCCTTGAGCCTTGTCAGGATGGAGAAGATAGCAGCCGCACGCAGCGCGTGAGGAGCAATATGGATATGGCGCATATCGCTTTGCGTGATGAGCTTCTTATAAATCTTCTCTTCATCCGATACCCTTAAATTGTAAGGAACCGGCATGACGATCATCCTGGAATGCAGCGCCTCGTTTTTCTTATTGCTTATGAACGATTTGTACTCGGATTCATTCGTATGCGCAATAATGAGCTCATCGGCGCTTATCAAAGCGAAGCGTCCAGCCTTGAAGTTCCCCTCCTGCGTCAGCGAGAGCAAATTCCATAGAAACTTCTCGTCGCATTTCAGCATCTCTTGGAACTCCATCAGTCCGCGATTGGCTTTGTTAAGCTCACCGTCAAACCGATAGGCACGCGGATCGGATTCGGATCCGTACTCCGTTATAGTCGAGAAATCGATGCTTCCCGTTAGATCGGCAATATCCTGCGATTTGGGATCGGATGGACTGAATGTGCCGATACCGACGCGGTTATCCTCGGATATAAACACACGCTCAACGAGCACATTTTCAATATCGCCGCCGTATTCCGTCTGAAGCCTCATTTGGCACGAAGGGCATAGGTTTCCTTCAATTCGAACACCGAGCTCTTTCTCGATATCAGGTCGAAGCTCATGGGGGATCAAGTGCAGCGGGTCCTCATGCATCGGGCAGCCTTTAATCGCATAAACGGCGCCGCGCTCGGTTCTAGAGAACCGCTCAAGCCCTTTTTTGAGCATTGTAACAATGGTTGATTTGCCTCCGCTGACGGGTCCCATCAATAACAATATCCGTTTGCGCACCTCAAGCCTGCGAGCCGATGAATGGAAATACTCCTCAACCAGTTTTTCCACCGCACGATCCAGCCCAAAGATTTCTTGATCAAAAAACTTATACTGCTTGTTGCCCCCAACGTCTTCCACCCCATGAGATTCAATCATTTCATAAACGCGTGCATGTGCAGTCATGGCCGGGGACGGGTCCTTCCCGAGCAGTTCAATGTAATCCTTGAATGTTCCTGTCCATGCAAGCTTCTCGCTCTCAGCCTGATACTCCGATATTCGCTTGAAAATGTCCATACCGTGCCTCCTCCCATCGCTTCCGCATTCCACTATTCGTTCTACGCCCGGGATTTGTCTCTAGACGCTCTATCGAGTGGTGCCAACTTTTATTGAGGTATTACATTCCTATGCTTATTCGGGGAGATAATTGCACACTATTTTTGTCCTTCATCCATCAAAATACGACAAGCTCGCAGAATCCTTTGTTATAATGGAGGCATATGCATCGTTTGGAACCCGTGGAGAGGAGAAACAAAACGTGGCAGTATCACGCGAAGAAGAGCTCTACAATCCTATAAAAAAGTACTATGAGCGGCTTGGCTACACGGTCAAAAGCGAGGTGCTCCATTGCGATTTGGTCGCCATTCATCCGGAGAGCGAAGATACGATAATTGTCGAAATGAAAAAAACGTTCAACCTCGCCTTGCTGCTGCAAGGGGTTGAACGTCTTCGTTTGAATGGCCATGTCGTGCTTGCCGTAGAGAGGAACCGCAAAAAAAGCGGTGCCCACAATCAGCGCTTCGGTGATTTGACCGAGCTCTGCCGTATGCTTGGTTTAGGATTTATGACCGTCACCTTTTACAAAACAAAGCCGCCCGTCATCGAGCTGCTATGCCAGCCTGGCGATCCGCCGCAGCGCGGCGCAAGACGCAAGAAGCAGGCACAGCTGCTTACGGAGTTTAGGGAGCGCAGCGGCGACTATAACGTCGGCGGCAGCACGGGACGCAAGCTCGTGACGGCTTACCGCGAGAAGGCGCTGCGGTGCGCTTACGCGCTTCATATCTCAGGCCCGCTAGCGCCGCGGGAAGTGGCGGCTATTACGGGCTACAGCCTCAGCGGCCAAACGCTGCGCAGCAATTATTACGGCTGGTTTGATCGCATCGGCCGAGGCAAATACAGCCTGCGCCCGGAAGGCGCGGCTGCATTATCCGAATACGGCAATGTGATCGCGGAATGGGCAGCCTCTATCGAAGCTGCTAACTCCGCGCCGTAAACTCGCCAAGCGCCTCAACAAAGCGCTCAACCCCTTGCGCCGTCCGTGCGCCTGTATTGTACGTGTAGTTCAGTCTGGCGGTGTTGCGCTGCGGATTCTCGGCATAGAACGAGCTGCCGGGCACGAACGCAACCCCCTTCTGGACCGCGCAGCGCAGGAGCGCCTCCGCATCAAGGCCGTCCGGCAGCTCAAGCCACAGGAACATGCCACCTTTAGGCTTCACCCAAGCAACATCCTTCAACCCTTGACGTTTGAGAAGCTCATGCATTTCCAGCATCCGCTCTCCATAGGATTTAGAAATCGTTCTAATGTGATCATCAAGCTTAAACCCTCTAAGCAGCTGGCTCAAAATTTGCTGGTCCATCGTGCTTGAATGAAGGTCAGCCGCTTGCTTCGCTTTAGCCACCATGCCGATCACGCTGCTATCCCCGATTGCCCAGCCTGTTCGAAGGGCAGGCGCCACCGTTTTGGAGAACGTGCTCGTGTAAAATACCGTTCCACGCTCTACTTGCCCTTCAAGCGAAAGCAGCGTCGGGAACTGCTCGCTTTCATCAAATTTAATATCCCCATATGGATCATCTTCAATTATAGGCATTTGATATTGCTTGCACAGGGCGAGCAGCTTCCGTCTTCTCTCTAAGCTCCAGACGCGTCCCGTCGGGTTTCCGAACGTCGGAACCGCATATAGCAGCCTTGGACGATGCTCGCGAATGAGCCGCTCGGCATCCTCTGGAATAATGCCATCCTCATCGCTCTCGGCCGCGATTACCTTTAAGCCATGCAGCACAAACACTTGCAGGCTCGCCAGGTAAGTAGGCTTCTCGACCAATATGGCATCGCCAGGCTCAGTCAATACGCCGACCAGCAGATCAATCGCTTGCTGCGAGCCTGTTGTCAAAATCATTTGCTCCGGGCTTACGTTCATCTGCTTCGCCGCCATACGCTCGCAAAGCTGCTCTCTTAGCGGCAAATACCCTTCCGTTAAGCCGTATTGCAAAGCGCTTGGCCCTGCCGCAAATACACGGTCAGCCGCTTCACGCACCGCTTGTACCGGGAATAGCTCCTCCGCTGGGAGGCCTCCGGCAAACGAGATCATATCCTTGCCTTGTGTCAGCTTCAAAATATCTCTTACCGCTGACGATTTTAACTGCGATACTCTGGATGAAAATCGATAATTCATAGATCATGCTCCTCCTCGCAAGCTTAATGCTCGCTATGCTCATACTCTCTATGTTAACAATGTGTTCACAACTTTTAAAGTTTTCTTTTTTGCTGACGTTGGTTATAATAAGGACAGCATACTTGGAGGTGTCCCACAGATGAACTTTATTATTGTCATGACTGTGTTCGCATTGTTCATTACGGCGATGCTGACCAGCTCCTACAACGAAGACAAAACAAAAGGCCTATAAGCGATCTTGTAACAGCTTATGCCTAGCGTCACCGAACGGAAGCCAGCCTATATGGGCCGGAAACGATCGTTTCGCAGCAAAATATAAGGGAGTATAAGCACATTGCTTATACTCCCTTATATTTTAAACAAAAAAATGAAGCTTCCCTTTGAGCGCCTGCGCTCCTGACGGGAAGCTTCATTTCGTTAAAATAGCAGGATATCACGCAGATTAGCGTTGTATCTCTGCCATTTCCTCCATACATACGCCACACACGTAGCGGTCCTTGAAATCGCGAACCTCAACCATAGATCCGCAGAACACACATTTAGGACGGTACCGCTCCAAAATGATATGGTCACCTTGGACAAAAATTTCAACGGGATCGCCCTCGTTCATCAAATAACGTTTGCGCAATGATTTAGGAAGTACAATACGTCCGAGTTGGTCCACTTTTCTAACTACACCTGCTGGTTTCATCACTTTCACCTCTTCTGTGTCTGGTTTCGCAAGCTATGTCTGAGAAACCTCTGCGTTATAGTTTTTCGATGGACCATCAGCATTTCCTTCCTAAATCAATAATTCCTTAACATCCTGCAAATAATCTCATTTTTAAAGCAAATGAAATCCATATATTGATATTTTTGTCTACTATTTTACTCGAGTCCGGGAAAATGATTTTGCCTAAGCGCCTCATATATAATAATTGCAGCAGAATTGGACAAATTTAGTGAACGCACCGTATCCGTCATCGGCATCTTCATGCAGGTGTCCATATTGGCGTCAATGAGCTCCCTCGGCAGCCCTTTTGTCTCTTTGCCGAACACGAAGAAATCCCCGTCCTGAAACTCGAATTGCGAATACAGCTTGTTCGCTTTTGTGCTCGCGTAGAAAAAACGGCCCTGCGGGTAGCTTGCAAGCACCTCATCGAAGGAATCATGATATTCAATATGAACCGAATGCCAGTAATCAAGCCCCGCCCTCTTCAAGGTGCGGTCATCCGTATCAAAGCCAAGCGGCCTTACTAAATGCAAAATAGTGCCTGTTGCGGCACAAGTACGTGAAATGTTGCCTGTGTTCGCCGGAATTTCCGGTTCTACCAATACAATATGGAATGCCATGTTAACTTTCTCTCCTCTCAATTTGCCAACAATTCTCGAAAATGCACTATATTTTTACACCCACTTTACGTACCGTTAATCTCAAGCATAATTTCCACCTTCATAATAGGTAACATAATAGGCGTAACACATGAAGGAGAGCTGAACCATGCGAAAAAAGATTTTGGTCGTGGATGACGAGCCATCCATTTCGATGTTGATTGAATTTAATTTAAAGCTGGCAGGCTATGATGTACGCTGCGTTGGTGACGGTGAAGCCGTATTTGATATGCTAAAGCCTTTTCGTCCCGACTTGATCGTACTGGACCTCATGCTGCCAAAAATGGACGGAATTCAAGTTTGCCGCGAGCTGCGCAAGCAAAGCAATGCAGTACCTATCGTAATGCTCACCGCCCTGCAGGATGTTACCGATAAAATAGCCGGACTTGATAACGGCGCCGATGACTATATGACGAAGCCGTTTAGCCCGCAAGAGCTTGTTTCCCGTATTCAAGCCATTTTCCGCCGCGTTCAATCGCTGCCAGGCATAGCAGATGACACAGCCTTCGACATTGGGAGATTGAACGTCCGGGTCGAGCAGCGTGAAGTTTTCATCGACGGCAAGCCCGTTGAGCTGACGCCTAAGGAATTTGAGCTGTTATTGTTCCTCTGCCGCCACAAAGGCAAAGTACTCAGCCGCCAGCAGCTGCTGCACGGCGTGTGGGACTACCATTTCCTCGGCGATACTCGTATCGTCGACGTGCACATCAGCCATTTGCGCGACAAGATCGAGAAAAACGCCCGTACGCCTGAATACATTATGACCGTACGCAATGTTGGCTATAAGCTGAATGGCCCTCATATTGCCGAAAATTCAGCCGCACAGGCGTAATAGCAGCATCACATCACCAAAAGGATAGCTAAACGACAGCAACCGAAAAACCGCCCTGCACTTCTTTTCAGAAGGAGAGGGCGGTTTTTTTGTCCCCTAGCTATACCATTATAAAAGATGAAGCGGTTAATTAACCGTTGCGCTTCTGGAAATCAACCATGAACTGTTGGAGCGCTTGGCAGCTCTCCAAAGGTACGGCATTATAAGTCGAAGCTCTAAGACCGCCAACATCGCGGTGTCCCTTCAGACCTACAAAACCTTCCTTCTCCGATTCTTTAACGAACAGATTCTCCAGCTCTTCGTTTTGAATGCGGAACGTAATATTCATAAGCGAACGGCTTTGCGGCTGCGCACAGCCGATGTAGAAGCCGCTGCTTTGATCGATTGTTTCATAG
Source organism: Paenibacillus sp. FJAT-27812 (assembly GCF_001273905.1). Taxonomy (NCBI): domain Bacteria; kingdom Bacillati; phylum Bacillota; class Bacilli; order Caryophanales; family Paenibacillaceae; genus Paenibacillus; species Paenibacillus sp. FJAT-27812. The sequence goes on from NZ_LIGH01000001.1 coordinate 143,805, forward strand.
ATCAGCTTCGTTTTATCGCGGTTGTACTGCTCAAGCTGAGCAACTCCGCCTTGGCCTTTAATCCACTCCAGAACAAGCTTCACCATGTAGACCGAGAAAGACGGCGGCGTATTGTAGAGCGAGCCGCTCTTCGCATGCGTGCTGTAACGGAACATGGTTGGAATCGTTTTAGAGCCATTTTCAACAAGATCTTTACGAATGATAACGACGGTTACGCCAGATGGCCCTAGATTTTTCTGTGCGCCGGCATAAATAACGCCAAATTTGCTCACATCGATTGGTCTGCTCAAAATATCGCTGGACATGTCCGCGATAAGCGGCACGTCTCCTGTGTCCGGGAACTCCTGGAACTGCGTTCCGCCGATCGTTTCATTCGAAGTAAGATGAACGTAGGAAGCATTGCTAGGTACTTCAATTTCCGACAAGGTTGGCATACGCATAAATTTGTCAGCTTCTGTCGAAGCTGAAATAACGGTTTCTCCGACAAGCTTCGCTTCTTTAAGCGCTTTGTCTGCCCAAGCGCCAGTCATCACATACGCGCCTGGCTTGCCAGGCTGCAGGAGGTTAAGCGGAAGCATCGCGAACTGCGTGCTAGCGCCGCCTTGCAGCAGCAGCACTTCATAATTTTCCGGAACGCCAAACAATTCACGAAGCAAAGCTTGCGAGTCGTTGTTCACTGCTTCATACAATTTGCTGCGATGAGACATTTCCATAATGGACATCCCAGCGCCTTGATAATCAACAAATTGCTCCTGTGCTTGCTTCAGTACCTCGAGTGGTATTGCGGCTGGTCCTGCATTAAAATTAAATGCTCGTGTCATCTTCGGATACCCACCTCTGTTTCTTTATTTATGATATGGCTATGATAGCAATTTTGAAGGTCCGCATCAAGTATATTCCGCATATTAAAATAATAAAAAGTCGAACGTATGTCGAATTACTGACAAAGAATATTCGGTTTTCGTTCATCATTTCTTTACAATGCATAAAAAAACGGGCCCTAGAAGGACCCGTTTCTTATAATTCTTAAACGATCGGATTAGCAATCGTAGTAAAGGCTGAACTCATGCGGATGAATGCGGATTGCCACAGCTTTAGCTTCTTGGCGTTTGATTGCTACATAGTTCTCGATGAATTCTTGCGTAAATACGCCGCCTTCTGTCAAGAACTCGGAATCAGCCTCAAGAGCGTTAAGCGCTTCGTCAAGCGTTCCAGGAACGCTGCGAATTTCTTTTTTCTCTTCTTCTGGCAATTCGTAGATGTTTTTGTCGAAAGGACCGTAACCAAGAGCTACCGGATCAAGCTTGCGCTTGATGCCGTCCAAACCAGCAAGCAGCATAGCTGCAAATGCAAGGTAAGGGTTAGCCGTGTTATCCGGCGTACGGAATTCGATACGACAGCCTTTAGGCGTTACAGCTGCAATCGGAATACGAATCGCTGCAGAACGGTTACCTTTCGAGAATACAAGGTTAACCGGCGCTTCGTAACCAGGCACAAGGCGTTTGAACGAGTTCGTGCTCGGGTTAGTGATCGCGATCAATGCAGGCGCGTGGTAAAGTACGCCTCCGATATAGTGCATAGCTAGTTCGCTAAGGTTTGCGTATGCGCCTTTATCGTAGAACAAAGGAGCATCGCCGTTGAAGATAGAAGTATGAACGTGCATACCGCTACCGTTGTCACCGAATAGCGGCTTCGGCATGAAAGTAGCCGTTTTGCCGTATTGGCGAGCTGTATTATGAATGATATATTTGAATTTCATTAGGTTGTCAGCTGTTTTAGTAAGCGTATCGAAACGGAAGTTAATTTCGGCTTGGCCAGCTGTTGCAACTTCATGGTGATGACGTTCTACGCGAAGACCCGATTCTTGCAAAAGGCGAACCATTTCGCTGCGGATATCTTGTTGGGAGTCAACTGGAGCTACCGGAACGTAGCCGCCTTTAACCGGAATTTTGGAACCAAGGTTGCCGCCTTCTTCTTTGCGGTTCGTGTTCCAGCCAGCTTCCTCGGATTCAACCATGTAAGAGGAAGAATTCATTGAGCTTTCATAGCGAACTTCGTCGAAGATGAAAAATTCAGGCTCAGGCGCGAAAAATGCTGTCGTACCAACGCCAGTTGTTTGAAGATACTCTTCAGCCTTCTGAGCGATGCTGCGCGGATCGCGGTCATAACGTTCGCCTTCAGGCGTATGAATATTACACATAATGTTTAGTGTAGGGTGATCAGTGAAAGGATCGATAAATACGGATTCTGTATCTGGGATCATAACCATATCGGAATTCTCAATACCGCGGAAACCGTGAATGGAAGAACCGTCGAATGCTACCCCATTTACGAAAGTATCAGCGTCAACCTCTGCTGCCGGTAGTGTAATGTGGTGTGCATGACCTAGAAGATCCACGAAGCGGAAATCTACAAACTGAATGCTGTTTTCTTTAATATTGTCCAAAACATTTTGAACTGACATTAATATTTCCTCCATTTCCGAACATTAGCGTAGTGTTGAACAGGTATTGTTCAATTATTGCTCCAAATCCATGTCGTTATTATAAAACTAGCCTTCAATCTCCGTCAATAGCTATGTAAGGTATTTTTTGTAGCTATGTCAGCTATACTTACAAGTTTGAACAGTTGTTCACAATTCCTCCTTAATAGGCAATCAAAAAGCCGCGCAGCCCTTGATTGATATAGGCTTAACGGCTTTTTGTCAATGTAAGCTCTTACTTAGTTCGGCAAACATGAAAAAGCCATGCCATCCTCGGACGGCAAAGCTTATTCATCAACTAGATTAGATTTTCCATTCCTTGAACGCTTCTGCTGGCGCTTTAGGGGTATCGAATTGCTTGCCGACAATCGGAGCCAGCTGCTCAAGATCCTTCAGCAGGTTGGCGAATTGATCTGGGAATAACGATTGTACGCCATCGCCAGTCATCGAGTTGTCAGGATCGGTATGCATTTCAACGATAAGACCGTTTGCTCCTGCCGCTACCGAAGCTTTGGACATCGGCTCTACCAGCTCGCGGCGGCCCGTGCCATGGCTTGGATCTGATATAACCGGCAAATGGCTGAGAGATTGAAGCACTGGAATAGCCGACAAATCTAATGTATTGCGCGTGTAAGTCTCGAACGTTCGGATTCCGCGCTCGCATAGCATAACGTTTGGATTTCCGCCTGCCAAAATGTATTCAGCGGCATTTAAGAACTCATCATAGGTTGAACTGAAACCACGCTTAAGCAGTACTGGCGTTTGAATCGTGCCAAGCTTGCGAAGCAAATCAAAGTTTTGCATGTTGCGCGTTCCCACTTGAAGGATGTCGGCGTACTCTGCGCAGACATCTACATACTCAGGCGTCATAACCTCCGTGATCGTTAGAAGCCCATGCTTCTTGCCTGCTTCCGCCATCATGACAAGTCCTTCTACGCCTACGCCTTGGAAGCTGTAAGGCCCTGTACGCGGCTTGAAGGCGCCGCCTCGCAGTACCTGACCGCCAGCAGCCTTAACCAGGCGAGCGATCTCATCGATTTGCTCCGGAGTCTCAACCGCACATGGACCGCCCATAATAACGAGGTTGCTTCCGCCGATCTTTACCCCTTTAATATCAATAACCGTGTCGTCCGGATGAAAGTCACGGCTCGCTAGCTTGTAAGATTTTGAAATTTTAATCACGTTCTCTACACCTTTCATTTGACGCAAATGCTCCGCTAGCGTTGGCTCGGCTTTACCGATAATTCCGATAACCGTCCGATCCGTCCCTCTTGATACATGCGCCTGCACACCTGCTCTTTCAATATGGGCAACAATTTCTGAAATACGGTCTTCTGCAATGTTTGCATTTGTAATCACGATCATAGGGACCACTCCTTAAAAGTTTTGTAAAACCATTAATACGAAAGCATACGCTTAGTTTTGTGATGTTTAACTTACTTCGTAAGCATTTGCTTGGATTTGTATTCGCACTTCAACGCTTATACGCTTTATAGCTTTTATGCTTCGTAGCTTCTACGCTTTTAATCACTAAAGTAAATATACAAGATAAGCTGCTTTCCGTCAACCCATCTCCCTCAAAAAAAAGAGGAAAACAAACTTCCCATGCCAAAAATCTCACGGGAAAGCTCATCATTCCTCATCGGTTGAAACGATTATTTATTCGGATTTCTCTGCTGTTGCCGTAGCGGAAGGCGTAGGTGCCGACTTCACTCGCACGTTCGGGAGCAGCTTATTCATGTTAACCGTACGGCGGATTTCCCAAGTATCCGGATTATTGTGGTCATACTGCTCCAAATAGGTGATAACCTCTTTGGTCAGCGGCGTCGGAGTGGATGCGCCGGATGTAACCGCTACCCGGTCAACTCCTTTGAGCCACTCCTGCTCGATCTCAGACACATCGGATACCCGGTAGGCTTTGACGCCGGCAATTTCCTCCGACACCTGAGCGAGACGGTTCGAGTTGTTGCTTCTTGGATCGCCAACAACGATGCATAGCTGCGCTTCGCCCGCTTGCTCGGCAACCGCTTCCTGGCGAACCTGTGTAGCTAAACAAATCTCATTATGGACCTCAGCTGTCGGATAGCGCTCGCTAAGACGGCTAATAATATGGCGTATATCCCACTGCGACATCGTCGTTTGGTTCGTAATGATGATGCGTCCTTCCGGCACGTTCAGCGCATCGATCTCCTCTTCGCGCTCAATGAGGTGTACCTGATCAGGCGCAACGCCGATCGCGCCTTCCGGCTCAGGGTGGCCTTTTTTGCCGATATAAATAATATGATAACCCTCTGCCGACTTCGCGCGAATTAAATCATGCGTTCTCGTTACGTCCGGGCATGTCGCGTCAACGACGGACAGACCTTTGTCGCGGGCGCGCTGACGAACTTCTGGAGACACGCCATGCGCGGTGAAAATGACGGTGCCTTGTTCGATTTGATCCAAAATATCGAGGCGGTTCGCGCCATCAAGCGTAATGACGCCTTCCTGCTCGAACGCCTCGGTTACATGCGCATTATGAACGATCATGCCTAATATATAAATAGGCCGCGGAAGCTCTAAATTTTTGGCCGTCTGCAAAGCCAGCACCATCGCATCGACGACGCCATAGCAATAGCCACGCGGTGATATTCTTACGATTTCCATTCCTTGCACCTGCTTTCTGACCGGATATGCGTCATTATCATATTTCCTATATTTCATCCGTTGCTACTATTATAGACGAATGAGACGTGTCAGAAAAGGTTATAGGAAGCCAGATTGTAAACTTCGTCCCATCTCCCTCCCTAGTCGTCACTTCCACAGACCCTTGGTGCTCGTCAATAATCCATTTTGCGATCGATAAGCCAAGCCCCGTTCCGACCGTAACGCCCCTTGATTCATCCGCCCGATAGAACCGATTGAAAATATTTGGGATTTCCTCCGGATTCATGCCGATGCCTGTGTCTTGTACAACAAAACCGATTTGTTGATCATTCCGTATCGCGCTAAGCTCGATGGAGCCCTCCGGCGTGTATTTGAACGCATTCTCGATAAAAATAAACAGCAGCTGCTGCAAATAGTTATGATTCGCATTGACTCGCACGCCTTCTAATGCGGACAGATCTCCCACTCGCCATTCAGCTGAACGCGGAAGCAGCTGCGCTCTTCGCACAACCTCCTCCGTAAGCGGCAGCAGGTCAAGCGGCGTTTTCTCCATCGTATAGCCCGCATCGGCTCTAGCTAACGCGAGCAGATCATTTACGAGCGTGCTCATGCGGATCGCCTCAGCCGAAATGTCGCTCATCGCTTCCTTGGAAAGCTCATAACGATCGGAATCTAGCGGCAGCCACTCGCCCGTATCGCCATCCCGGTTCGTCTCCTTCACCTTCGTCCACATCCGCTCCAAGAGCTCAATATTTCCGCGAATCGTCGTAAGCGGCGTTCGCAGCTCATGCGAAGCATCCGATACGAATCTGCGCTGCGCCATATAGGCTTCGTCAAGCTCATTATAGGCCATTTCCAGACGGGCAAGCATCACGTTCAGCGTGCTTACCAGCCTTCCGATCTCATCATTTGGCCCGAGTGCCGGAATTCGCACGCTAAGATCGGAGCCGTTCTCAATTTGCTCCGTCGCGCGAATGACACGTTCGATCGGACGAAGCGCTTGGCGAGCTATAAATAAACCGACCGTGAAGGCGATAAATACAACAACTAATGAGGAGAAAATTAATATCGTACGAAGGCCGCTCAAAAACCTTTCCTCATTATAGGAAAACACGCCCGTTTGCACCAAACCTACTAGACTGTTGTCTTTCTTCAAATAAATAGGCCGCTGAAACGTGAGCATATCATATTTTTTATCGTTAATCGTAACCTTTACCTTCACAAAACCTTCCTTAGGTTTGCTCTTGGCATCCGCATAGGGAATAACAAATTCATAAGGGAAGTTATTAGACTGCGTAATCGCGCGTTCCTTATAGTTTACTAATTGGATATACATGTCCTTCTGATCGATTTGGAACTGCGGCCCCACAAACAAATCAAGCTTTTTATCCAAAAAATTCGTCGAGCCTAAAACTTCAATTTTGCTGTCTTGAACCCGGATCTGCTGCTTTATTTCCGCATAGGTGTTCCAGTTTACGAAGAAGTAAATACAGATGCCAATGACGATCATCGTTACCGCGAGCAGACCTGAAATCCAAAGCGTCAGCCGAAGCCTGATAGACATATGCTTAACCTGCCTCTCCGCGTAGCACATAGCCGGTGCCGCGAACCGTCTGAATAAGACGGTTCTTGCCTCCGTCCTCTACCTTCTGGCGCAGCATCGCGATGTACACCTCCAGAACATTCGATTCTCCGCTGAAGTCATAACCCCATATTTTCTCCATAATCGCATCACGCGTAAGGACGCGGCGCGGATTCTGCATGAACAAAAGAAGCAAATCGTATTCCTTGGACGTGAGCTCAATGCGCCGTCCGGAGCGGACCGCTTCCCTAGCATCCATGTCCAAAATTAAATCCTCATAGAGCAGCTGATTGCTAGATTTCTCGATCTTATCGGATTTGCGCCGCAGCAGCGCCCGCGCACGCGCCAGCAGCTCCTCAAGCGCAAAGGGCTTGACCAAATAGTCGTCAGCGCCAAGATCTAGACCCTTCACGCGATCGATCACGTCATCCTTCGCCGTTAGCATCATAATCGGCACCGTGCTTCCGCTCTCGCGCACGCGGCGGCAAACCTCCCAGCCATCCACCTGCGGCATCATGACATCAAGTATAAGCAAATCGGGCTCTGTCTTAAGGAGTACCTTAAGCCCTTCCATCCCGTTTGACGCCGTAGTTACCTCATACCCTTCGAAGGCTAAACTTCTGCGAAGCAAAGAAATAATTTTATCATCGTCATCTACTACTACTATATGTTGTCTCATCTGCTTGTCCCCCTCTATTTGCAGCAAAAAACGCAGAGCATGCTGTCTCTCTGCGCCTTTTGTTTCCATCCATTGCTTAACCTTTATTGAGCGCCAAGCGTATTTTTGTCGCCAATCTCAACCTGAAGCTTCATATCGCTGCCTTTGCGCACGATGTTCAGCTCGATTTTATCGCCGACTTTTCGTTTTTGTATCTCAGCTATAAGAGCCTGCGTATTCGCATATTCCTTGCCGTCAATGCCCACGATTACGTCGAACTGCTGAAGCTCCGCCAGGTAAGCTGGAGAATTGTAGTATACATTGCGAACGATAGAGCCTTTCACTTTGTCCATGCCAAGCTGTTTTGCAATATCAGCCGTCACGTCTTGAAGCTCTGCACCAATGTAAGGCGCTGCCGGCTTAGGAATCGATTTGTTATTTTTCAAATTATCGAGCACTTCCTGGATCGTGCTTGTCGGAATCGCAAAGCCGATGCCCTGCGCTTGCGAGCTGACTGCGGTATTGATCCCTACAACCTCGCCGTTTACGTTCAGCAGCGGACCGCCGGAATTACCAGGGTTGATCGAAGCGTCCGTTTGCAGCAAATGCTCGTATTTGCGCTCGCCCTGTGTATCTTGGATATCGATTGGACGCTCTTTCGCGCTAAGTACGCCAACGGTTACCGTGTGATCGAAGCCGTATGGGTTGCCGATTGCAACGACCCAGTCGCCAATATTAATATTGTCGGAATTGCCAAGCGGTAGCGTTGGAAACTCTTTGTCGCCAGTCACTTTAAGCACCGCTAAATCCAAATCATAGCTGGAACCGAGCAGCTCAGCCGTAAACGGCTTATCATACCCTTGAACGATGACCTTGATTTGATCCGACTCGCCAACCACATGCTGATTGGTCAAAATATAGCCGGTTGAATCGAAGAAGAATCCTGTTCCAATGCCGGATTGCTGCATTTGGCCTTCATCATTTTGCTTGCCGGCATCAGGTGCCGTTGTGCCTGGATAGTCATCTCCAAAAAATTGGCGGAAGAACGAATCATCCAGCATGCTGCCGCTGTTGCTGCGTTTTGCCGTATTTACGTATGTCTCGATTTTCACGACAGCCGGGCTTGCCGTTTCGAACAATTTTGCAATGTTGTCCGGTCTAGCAGCTACTGTCGATGCGCCGCCATTGTTCGTTGTACCCGCAGCAGCCTTGGAGCCAGAACCGCTCGATTGTATATTTGACGCTAAAGCCTGCTCTTTCGTAAACCAATTGTTTACGTCCGACGTATACATCAATCCGCCAACTAAAATAACACCGGCGAGAAACGATGCAAATATCGCTTTAAAGGAAGTGCGGCGCGGCTCCCGTACCTGCCATGGTCCCTTGGAGGACTGCGGCGAAGGCGTAAAGGAACGAATTTGCGACTGCTGAGGCGCTCTCGGCGCAGCTTGCTCCATCTCCGTTAGCGATTCCGGCTGATTCTCAGATGGCTGCGCATATGCTGAATCCGCAGCCGGGCTGCTTGTATTTCCATAAGGCTGATCTTGGATCAGCTTAGGCTTGTCAGTCTCGTAGCCAGAACGCGGCTCGCTGCTATCCTCCTGCGAGTTCGCTTTAAATGGACCGTAAGAATAGTAGTAAGAGGGCTTCGGGGCTTGCTCCTGCGTCTCTCTCGAGCTTTCCGGCTCAGCGTTTATCGTGCTTTCGTTATGGCCTGCTGTGCCTTGCTCATCGTCATTTTTGCGAAAAAAATCGTCAAAGCCCTTTTTGTTGTTTTGATCGTCCATGTACGTTCTCCTCCTTGAATCTTTATTCCATCATGCCCAAAGCTTCAACGTTTGGATACATGTTCATTTGATATAGTTCTATCATGCACATTCTACCTTAAAACAAACTTAAAAGGAATTTAAACAGAAATAAAAAAAACGCTCCAAATTGATTTTGGGAACGTTTTTTTGATCATTACTCATTTAAATCTTTAGCCTAAAAAAGCTGCTCAACCTCTTGGAGCGCTTGCTTGGCTCGGTCGATCCACTGCGGCTCCACATCAGCATCGGGATTAGACGGCGATTGGAACTGATCAAACAGCGCACCTACTACGCGTACGGATGCTTCGGGATCATTCCCCTCCCGGTACAGATGCTTAAGCACATAAGGAGTGCCTAACTTTATTTTCGCCTCATTATCTACTTCTATGCTATCGATATTTCCGACCAGCACCTCAAAAGGGATTCGAAGCCATACTTTATGGTCTTCATCCAGCGAACGGTCAAAGGACCCTCTGTCATATTCCCAATTGCCGCCAAGCGTAAACTGCTGCGATTCCAGCAGCTCCTTCGTCTCAAGAAAATGTTGCTCCCGTGATTCCAGCACGGATGAAATAGGGATCATGACGGCTGCTCCTTTACACTAGCTTTTTTCTATTTTGGCTAGTAGGTAGTATACCCGTCCATTTCTTCCTTTATGTGCGATTAGCCCAGCCTTTGCGATGCGCGAGCACAGCAAGCTGCGTCCGGTCATCAAGCTCGCATTTCATAAGCAAGTTGCTGACATGCGTTTTGACCGTTTTCACGCTAATGTGCAGCTCTTCGGCAATCTCTTTGTTGGACTGGCCGTCGGCAATGAGCAGAAGCACTTCTTTCTCCCGCTCCGTTAAGCCCTCATCGCCAGATTGAGCCGTGCGTTGGCGCAAGCCTCTCGTTAATGCTTGGGATACATCGGCAGTCATGACCGGCATTCCTTTGAATGCACCGCTTATTGCGTAAATAAGCTCCTCTGCGGATACCGTCTTGAGTACATAGCTTACAGCGCCGGCTTCAATCGCGCTATATACCTTATCATCCTCAAGGAAGCTTGTCAGCATCACGATTTTCATATCCGGAAATTTGGACACAATCGCTCTTGTTGTTTCGATCCCGTCCATGCCCGGCATCATTAGATCCATCAAAATAATTTGAGGCCGCTTCTCCTCCGTACTCGCTGCAAGCATATCGATAGCAGCCTGTCCGTTGCTCGCTTCGGCAATGACCTGAAATTTCGGCTCCAGCATCAAGTATGTCCGAAGACCCGTTCTTACCATATCATGGTCATCAACGATCATAATTTTTATTAGCTCAGTTCCGCTCATGATTCCTGCTCTCCCCGCAACATTTTAGGTATCGTGACCTTAACTCTCGTACCGCCTCCGGGCTTGCTCCAAATCTCCGCCGCTCCGCCAAGCTTTTGTGCCCGCTCCTGCATCGTCGATAGCCCATAGGACCCCCGCTTCACTTCATCTGCCTTGAACCCTGCCCCGTCATCCTGCAAAATCATGACGACCTGCCGTTCATTATCCGACAGCGCAAGCGTACAGCCCGTTGCTCCGGCATGCTTCACGATATTAGCCATCGCTTCCTGCGCGATAAGAAACAATTGAAGCTCCTTAGCCTCGGATAAATGCTCCTTCAATCGCCATTCCAGCTCGCCCTGCAAATTATTTTGCCGGCAATAATCAGGAAACCATTTGTCTAACGCTTCATATAAAGTCCGTCCTTCAAGCTCCATCGGCCGCAGCTGCGCGATGAAGTTTCGCATTTGCTTTTGGGCGAGGTTGGACATGTTCACAAGCTGCTCCAGCACGGAGTCGGCACGTTCCCGGTCGACCTGCTGCAGCTTCGGCAGCGACGAGGCGCACATATGAATCGCGAACAGCTGCTGGCTTACCGTATCGTGCAAATCACGCGCAAGCCGTTTGCGCTCTTCAAGAACCGCTGCTTCGTTAGAAGCCGATTCGGTCATCACATATTCCTCACCGCGCATTTGCAGCCATTTCATCTTGTCTTCCATTTGCTCGGCCAGTTCATTAAACTCGCGATATACTTCGATAAAGGAATTATGCCCGCCTTCCGTAATCCGCACGCCGAAGTTGCCGTTGGAGGCTTGCTTCAACGACAAATGGAGCGTATCGATGCGCCGACCGATGCGCTGTGCGGCCCAATAACCGAAGGCTGCGCTCACAAGCAGGAAGACGGCTGCTGCCCCAAGGCGCGCTTCCGTCTTTCCCGTTTCATCTACTAAGCCTATCCACGTCACTGCTCCAAGCACTAGCGATACGACAGCTGCAATGACGAACATTCCGATGAGCTCCCACTTTCCGCTCCTCAAAAACCGAACCATCATAACAAGCTACCCCACCTTCGTAACGCGGACATCACCAATAAATGTGCTGACGATCAGCTTGATTTTTTTGTCAGACTCTTTATAGGAAGGCGATTGGATGTTGATATTCGTAAACATGCCGCCCTCTTTCTGTCCAAGAATCTTCACGTCCCCGATGAAAGCGCTGGATACGACCTGCACGCCTACCTCGTAATCGTTCGGCACATATACCTTTACATCTCCTATAAAGGAAGAGATATGAATTTTCGTTTCACCGTTTGAAACTTGAGCCTTCGTTAAATCAAGCACCGTATCGCCAATGAAATGCGAAATGTTAAGCGGCTTCAAGTCCCAATAATCATGGCCGATGTGAATATCGCCGATAAACCCGGAACGCGTCTGCACATTCGAATCGCCATGGCTCCACCACTCTACATGCTCTTTATGATTTCTTTTCCACTCATGGGCGTTTCTTTTCATCTCAGACTTGTGATGATGCTTCCACTCCCTGTATTCCTTCTTGCTTGCAGGATAGCTTTCAAATGGAATGTCGCCCAAGCTTGCGCGTTTGTCTTCTTGGGCGTGCAAACCATCAGGCTCAGGCGGCGCCTGCAATGGATCTGGGTGCAAAGGCGGTGCCGGCGGAACCGATGATTGGTCTTGATAAGGGCGATACGATTTCCAGTCATCCTTCGGCGGCTCATTACGTCTGGATTTAGGTCTCCATATTAAATTGATTCCGACTAAAATGACGACGACTGGCCAAATATAAGGAACGATATCGCCGATCGACCAAGAAAACAGCTCCAGATTACGTCCTAAAAATATAAATCCAATCAGCAGCACGACTGCTCCCCACCAGCTTGAGCCAGAGCCATGCGTCCGGCAAGATAGCAAACCTCTGATGCCGACAATAATGAGGATAACAGGCCAATAGGTAGAAAACAGATCACCAAAATCAAAGGTCACATGACCCGTTTGCCTGAGCAAAAACAATACGCCAACTGCAATAATGATTAATCCGGTGAATAACCGGTTTGCGAAATTTCCGTTCAAGCGGCCCCAGCTCCTTACGATTCCATCGTCGTTTGATAACCCTAGTATAACGGACAGCACGAAATAGAAAAAGGGACGGCCGATTGAAATTGCAATCAGTCTCTAGACCGAGCTTTTGTTGATTCTATCCATTTCAAACCTAACATGCGTCATGAAACATCACGCACAGCGTTGACATTGCTTACTTCTTCTATTTATAATGATGAACGGATTAGGAGAATAGAGATATCCATGTATGAATATGAGGAACAGGAGATGAAGCAATGGACGTTATCGAACTGTCAAAGGGACTGGATACGATCTGGGTCGTTTTGACAGCAGCCATGATCTTGCTCATGGAGGGCGGATTCGCTTTGCTCGAAGCAGGATTCGTCAGGCAGAAGAATGCCGTCAGCATTATTATGAAGGTGTTTGTCGACATCGCTTTCGGCGCACTCGTTTTTTACTTTTTTGGATTCGCTCTCATGTACGGGAAGGATGCCGGCGGGTTGATCGGAACGACTGGCTTTCTAATAAATGGGGACCTCTCCCACATCGTATTAAATATTACTCATGAAACGTATTGGCTATTCCAATGCGCGTTCGTTATCGCCGTTATCTCGATCGTGTCCGGCGCGGTTGCGGAACGCATTAACTTTAGAGCGTATATTTTGTTAACCATCGCAATGACCGGCTTCATCTATCCACTCGCGGGACATTGGGTTTGGTCCGGCAGCGGTTTTCTCGGCAAGCTTGGCATGATCGACTTTGCCGGTTCGGCCGTCATCCATGCTTTAGGCGGCTTCTCGGCGCTTGCGGCGGCAATCTTCATTGGTCCGCGTATCGGCAAGTTCAGCGCGGACGGCAAGGTGAACATCGTACCGCCTTCCAATCTGCCGCTCGCATCCGTCGGCGCATTTATTCTTTGGTTTGGCTGGTTCGGCTTTAATGCCGGCAGTACGCTCAGCGCAACTAACGGCTCGATCGGGCATATCGCCATTACGACGATGCTATCGGCAGCCGCGGGCGGCGCAACCTGTATCCTGTTCACGATGTTCCGCTATAAAAAAGCCGATCCTCCGATGGTCATTAACGGCTCGCTTGCCGGTCTCGTAGGCATAACGGCAGGCTGCGCCTTCGTGTCGGATATCGCAGCCATCGGCATCGGCGCCGTATCAGGAATCGCCATGGTGCTCGTCACGGAATGGCTGGAGAGCAGACAAGTTGATGATCCAGTCGGCGCATTCGCGGTTCACGGCATCAGCGGCAGCATCGGTACGCTTGCAGTCGGTTTGTTCGCGCTTCCGGAATTAACAGAGGACGTCGGCAAAGGCTATTACGGCTTATTTTACGGCGGAGGCTTTAACTTGCTGGGCGTGCAAGCGCTCGGGCTAGTAATCGTATCCGTATGGGGCTTCCTCTTGACATGGGCAGCACTTTGGCTTATTCGCAAGATTATGCCTGTACGCGTCTCCAAGGACGAGGAGCTCGTCGGCCTTGATGTCGGCATTCATGGCGTTCCGGCTTACAGCCAGGAGCATGATTTCCTCGATTATGACCGATTGCGAAACAGCAAATAAACCAAAAGAACCGTCTATGCCCAAAGCGGGCCAAGACGGTTCTTTCTTATATAGGGCGACGATGCGCGATTATTCGTTCATTTCATTGGCTAGCTCATAAGAGACGGTTACGATGTCAGTCGGCGCCGACACATTCTTAATGGAGCGTGCGCTTTCGATCTCTAAGCGGAGCGCGCGAACCTTCTCCATCGGTTTTCTTACAAAATGAATATATTCAACGGCTAAATGATGATCAGGCTTCTTGCCTGACAGCATTCTTCTTAAGGTAGACATCGATTGGTAGGCGCGGTCTTCCATCAGTCTTCTCTTCTCATAACGCTCAACCATCTGTTCAATTTCGGCTATTTCCTGCTCTTTCTTAGCTACGTAGGCATCGATAAAAGGAAAAACCTCGCCCGCTTTACGATGATGGGCAGCAATTACAAAGCCTGAATGAATGATCGGATCTGTCATGAGAATTCACCTGTCTTGTCATGTTATTATTTCTTACATATATAATCATACAACAAACCAGGGCCATTTGAAAACTGTTTTTTATGCGATGGAAACATCTGCACCAATTACGCCAACTACGCTGCCGTCCTCACCGTATATCGGAACAGACACCGTAATGCAGTGCTGCTTCGTTATCGCAGATACGTAGGCCTCCGATTGAAATATTTGCCCACTAATCGCACGCTTCCACCATTCTCTCCCTTTTGCATTCAGAAGTCCCGCTTCAGGCAACGAGAATACGAACGAACCATCAAGGCGGTTGGACCAAATGGCTTCAATATCAGGCTTTGCCTTCAGCAGCGAGGTCAGCTTAGGCTCATGCTTTGCTTCCTCCAACGATAACAATTGAAGATCGGCGGCAGCCGTCTTCAGCCACTCTTGGATCGCGGCGACGTTCACATGAATCGCTTGCTTTGCCCGCTTGAAGCCTACCTGATCAATTGCATGCGACAGATCGAGCGACGACTTGCGCAGATTACGGCTGATCCGATTCATATTGCCGATTTGCCCGCGCTGAAGCTGCGTCATTCGCAGCGTGCTGTCCACGCTTTGCAGCGTCTCATTAACGGAATCTACGACATCCTTCAGCATCTCGGTCGATTCCGACATATGGCCGGTCTGCTGCTTGCTAGCTGCGCTAGTCTGCTCTGCAAGCTCGTCCACCTCATTAATGCGCGAGAAGATCAGATCCATGCGGCTCTTGTTGACCGCCATCTCCGCTACGCCGCGCTCGACCGACAATTTCTCATTATCGACAGCCTCCACGACCTGCTTCACGCCCTGCTCAATCTGCTCGACGAGCGACGAAGAACGTTTTACAGCTTCGCCGCTTTGCTCCGCAAGCTTCTTGATCTGCTGGGCAACGACGGAGAACCCGCGTCCGTATTCCCCTGCATGCGCCGCTTCAATGGAGGCATTGAGTGCCAGCAGCGAGGTTTGCGATACGATTTCTTGAATGAATTGATTAATTTCGTTAATGTATGAGGTCTGTTCAATCAATTGGCGAATATGCTGCTCCATCAAACGGTTATTGCTGCTTAGCTCCTTCATGACCTCATCAGTGCTCGTTAACGAACGGCAGACATCAAGCACAACTTCCTTTGTTTCCTTGCTCTTTGTATTCAAATGCGCAGAGGCTCCGCTAATTTGTTCAGCCGCCGAGGCAACCTCCTGTAGCGCGGAGAACGCTTCTTCGATCCGGTTCATTGCATTGGTGCTGTTCGTGCGAAGCTGCTGCTCTTGCAGTGCCGATTGATCGGCGACCTCGGTCAATTGTTTTGCCGAATGGTCAACCTCATCTACAGCAGCGCTTAATTGGTCCGATATAACGACAGATTCGTTTAAAAGACGTGACATCCGGGCCTGCTCTTCCGATCCAGATGAGTCCGTTGTTTTCGATTTATGGCTACGTGAAAACCAACCTGTAGTGGCACTCATGTCAGGTTTTTTGCTCCTCTCGCAAGCTGATACAAAATTTCCCTAAATTATATATCAGCCTTAGGCAAAAGAAAAGAGGAACCGCAAGGGTTCCTCTGTAATGGCTCGTTATTGCATGGCAAAAAATATTACTTCTCAGCTTTTTGTTGAGCTGTGTTTGCCGCTTGTTTGCCAGCAGCGTTGTTCTGGTTAAGCTCTTCCGCGAATTCTGCATTGTATTGATTGTTTTGGGCTTTGTTGTTTTTGTTTTTAGCCATTGTAATCACCTCCCCGTTTCATTTGATAGTATGGCATTCCTGCCGCTTATTATACGAGTTTTTCACGATTCCAAATACGTCTGCGGGATCGGTTTTCCGGCTTCGATTGCCAGATTGATTTTGTTCAGCCAAGCCTGTGAAAGCTTGCCTGTGCCTCTCCGCAGCACCTCTACGTGAACCGTTCGCTTGCCCCATTGCTCGTACACCTGTTTGATCGTTTCGAAATACAGATCGATGCGTTTTCCCTTTATAGCCGACCCGGTATCCGCCACTACGCCGTAGCCATAGCCCGGAATGTAAAGCAAGGTGCCGATTGGAAAAAGCTTCGTATCCGCGGCAATCGTCGACACCTGATCCCTGCGCACCTTAACGCCTGAATACGTTATGCCATATAGGGGGTGCCCTGGACGTTTGCCCGTCGATTCGACGCCTGCTGTATAGCCTGTGGCTACGACTTCAACCGTATTCGGCTTCAGCTTTTTTGAGGGCCCTGCGGCTTCTCCCTCATTATTTTTGCTCGCCAGCTTATCACCTGAGGCTGCTTGCTTTGGCGGCGTTGCTTCAGCCGACGCCGAGCATCTGGCTGTATTTAAACCGATAACGATAACTGACAGAAACAGCAGTAAGGTTAGTCCTCTTTTGATATAAAAAAAGCTTGTGACCATCTGGGTTACTTCCTCCTCAGAAGAATAATGCCCCGATGGCACAAGCTTTATGCGTTATTTATTATTGTTCTTTATCTGCGATTTGCTTCTGCAGCAGCGCAATCAGCTCTGCTAACGGCATGGAGCCAAGATCGCCTTCGCCGCGTTTCCGTACGGAAACCGCTTCTGCTTGCATTTCATTCTCGCCAACGACCAGCATATAAGGCGCTTTTTCAAGCTGCGCCTCGCGGATTTTGTAACCCAGCTTCTCATTGCGCAGGTCGCTTTCAACGCGTATGCCGCTTGCTTGAAGCTGCTCAGCCACTTTGCGAGCATAACCCTCGTAAGCAGTCGATACCGGAATAACCTTTGCTTGTACAGGCGACAACCAAAGCGGAAGTGCGCCTGCAAAGTTCTCGAGCAAGAATGCAGTCATTCGCTCCATCGTACTGATGATGCCGCGGTGAATAACGACCGGACGATGCTTTTTGCCATCCTCGCCTGTATATTCAAGCTCAAAGCGCTCAGGAAGCAAGAAATCAAGCTGTGCAGTCGACAGCGTTTCTTCTTTGCCTAGCGCTGTTTTGATTTGTACGTCAAGCTTAGGACCGTAGAATGCCGCCTCGCCTTCTGCCTCGAAGAACGGAAGCTCAAGCTCTTCCACTACCTCGCGAAGCATGCGCTGTGACATTTCCCACATTTCATCATTTTGGAAATATTTCTCCGTGTCCTTAGGATCACGGTAGGACAACCGGAAACGGTAATCCTTGATGCCAAAATCTTCATACACTTTGCGAATCAAATTAACTACGCGTGCGAATTCCTCTTTAATTTGATCCGGGCGACAGAAGATGTGAGCATCGTTCAGCGTCATTGCCCGTACGCGGTGCAAGCCAGTAAGCGCGCCAGACATCTCATAACGGTGCATCGTGCCAAGCTCGGCAATCCGAACCGGGAGATCGCGGTAGCTGCGCATGTCGCTTTTGAACACCATCATATGATGCGGACAGTTCATCGGACGCAGAACAAGCTCCTCGTTGTCCATAATCATTTTCGGGAACATATCCTCGCTGTAGTGCTCCCAGTGACCGGATGTTTTGTAAAGCTCTACGTTCGCAAGCACCGGCGTATAGACATGCTCATAGCCTAGTCTTTCTTCAAGATCAACGATATAACGCTCCATCGTTCTGCGAAGCTTCGCGCCGTTTGGCAGCCATAGCGGCAAGCCTTGGCCAACCTCGCGCGAGAACGTGAACATTTTCAGCTCGCGGCCGAGCTTACGGTGATCGCGCTTCTTCGCTTCCTCAAGGAAGTGGAGATGCTCATCGAGCTGCGCTTTTTTCGGGAACGCCGTACCGTAAATCCGCTGCAGCATTTTGTTTTTAGAATCGCCGCGCCAGTATGCGCCAGCCACGCTAAGCAGCTTGAAGGCTTTAATACGGCCTGTCGAAGGCAGATGCGGTCCGCGGCAAAGGTCAAAAAACTCGCCTTGGTCATACATCGTAATGACGGAATCAGCAGGAAGGTCACGAATGAGCTCCAGCTTCAAATTGTCATCCAGCTCGGTAAAGATCGCAAGTGCTTCGTCTCTGCTGACAACGCGGCGGCGAATATCAAGGTTTTGCTGAACGATCTTCTCCATTTCCTTCTCGATCTTCACAAGATCCTCAGGCGTCAAAGACTGTTCCATATCTATGTCATAGTAGAAGCCGTCCTCGATCACGGGACCGATGCCAAGCTTAACATTCGTATTTCCGTAAATGCGCTTGATTGCCTGTGCGAGCAAATGCGCCGTACTGTGGCGATATACTTCAAGGCCGTCAGCCGATTCAACGGTTACGATCTCAATTGCCGCATCCGCCTCGATTGGCGTATACACATCGACTACCTTCCCGTCGATTTTTCCGGCAATCGCATTTTTTCTTAGTCCCGAGCTGATAGAGCCCGCTACTTCTTCAATTGTTGTGCCTGCAGCATACTCTCTTACCGCGCCGTCCGGCAAAGTAACTTGAATGGCCATTTTCGTTCATCCTCCAGTTTGTCTGTAAGCAAATCGCTTCATTGTTTAGTTCCCGTTCCAAGCAAAAAAGAGCACAAAAAAAGCACGCATCCCTAAAAAAGGGACGAGTGCTTGTGTGCTCGTGGTTCCACCCTACTTCAACTGTGCCAGCATCAACAGCTCATGGCATGCAGTCCTTGTATGATCTGGTAACGGAGAATTCCGGTACAGCTTACTGCTACAGCTAAGCTCGTGAAGAGCTGCCATAGGTTAGGCCATACAGCTAAAAAGGGGTATATCTGCGGACATTATGGAAGGAAATTGCAGCCAAGTTTCCTCTCTCTGAGCCAAACATCATGAGCAGATACATGTCTTTATCATTGCCGATTAGAACGTATATGACTGTCATTATAGCTTGACTTGCGCGATTGGTCAAGGCTATAGGACCAGCTGAAATATTTTCCTACGGCTGAATGAGCTCATCCAGGCTGCTGCTGCAGGATGCGCATTGCACGCATACGGTTACCCGCTGATCAAAGATCGTTTCAATCGTTCGAATGACCTGCATATCCGGCTGCCTCGTATGAATCGTAATGTGGTTTGGCGATACAGCGATCAGGGAGCTGATGACCATATCCTCGATATTCATCTCGGTCTCGAGCATTTCGGCTACGATACGGTCGGTTGGCGGATTCGGGTCAAGCAGCTGAAAGCTCTCATCATAGAGCATGAAGTCATGCCCGCCCTTGTGAAGCAAATGAACCATCGGCAGCTTCGTATCTTGAAGAAAAACAAAATATTTTAACAGGGAAATAAACTCCTGATATTGTTTGTCGAGTACATATTCGTCTAACGCATATTCAACAACCTCGGCTAGTTCCTTTCGATAAGGCTTTAACCGGAAAGTTGTAAAGCCAGTTACGTTAAGCTGCGTATTCTCCTGCAAAAATTGCTCAACCTCAGTCGTCACTTTGCCCTTGCGCCTTAATCGGTCAGCATCCAGAAATTTAGTGCCAAGGCTATCCCACTCTTTGCCGTGCAGAAGATCATGACAATATCGCTCAATAGCAGCAGCATCGGTCGAATGGCTATTTCGATACTTTCTGCGAATAATAGTTGACAGCATGGTTGGTTCAAGCTCGCTCACCACAAATTCGGCAATCGCCTTCGCTGCCGCATGATAGACAGCAGGACCATGCGTTTTAAGCTGAAAATGCGGCAATATGGCTTGGCAGCTGACATCCTGATCGGATATCGGCAAAAATTCAACGATGGCTTGCCGCTCCTTTTTTGAGCCAATATGTAAATCGTCGAGCACTTGTTCCTTCAACAAATTCGTAAGTTTATCCACCGACTTTTGGAGGCTTGTAGGCAAAGAAATCGTAAATAGCTCCATAGGCTCACCCCTTTCGTTCCTTATCAGTATATGGTGCGGCGTTCGGGGATATACGATGAAGACATTGGAATGTAAGGGAATCAAGCCGCAGCCTGGCCTAGAAGCAAGACATAGCAAAAAACGTCTGCCAAACCATTCCTCTCGCGTGGAGAAGAACGTTCAGCAGACGTCTTTTATTGAAGCTATTTGGATAAGCTGAAATTAATTTTGCATGACAAAATCCAGATCAGCTTTGTCTGTTTCGTTGTACATTTTCAAAATATTATATTTAGTATCCCGCTGAGCCGGGATTTTGCCGCATTCGCGAATGAGCTGAAGAATAAGTTCGATATTTACTTTATGAGTCGTTCCTGCAGCCGAAACCACATTTTCTTCAATCATGGTGCTGCCGAAATCGTTGCAGCCGTAAGAAAGCGAAAGTTTGCCCATCTCTGGCCCCATCGTCACCCAAGACGATTGGAAGTTAGGAATATTATCGAGCATAATGCGGCTAGCCGCTACGATGCGAAGATATTCCTCAGGCTTTGCCTTCTCCAGCTTAAGGTTCGTATTATCCGGCTGGAATGGCCATGATATGAACGCGAGAAAACCTGTTGAATCATATTTGTTCGCAATACATTCATCTTGAGCGTCGCGGATACGAAGCATATGCAGCGCCCGCTCTTCTACTGTCTCGCCAAGTCCATAAACCATCGTCGCAGTCGTGTTCATCCCATGGCGGTGTGCGGACTTCATAACGTCCATCCAATCCGTCCAAGAGCCTTTCATGCGGCTGATTTTGCGGCGAGTGCGGTCATCCAAGATCTCGGCGCCGCCGCCAGGCAAGGAATCGAGTCCCGCTTCATGAAGCTGTCTGATGACCTCATCCAAGGAAAGACCATCCGATACAACCTTCATCTTCTGAATTTCAGCAGGCGAGAAGGAGTGCATCGTAATGCCCGGAAATTGCTGTTTGATTTTGCGGAGCAGATCCAAATAATACGTAAACGGCAAATCCGGATTCGTGCCGCCCTGCATCAATATTTCGGTACCGCCAACATTAACAGTCTCTTGAATTTTTTTCAAAATCGTCTCATCCGGAAGCACATAACCTTCCTTAGAGCCTGGAGCGCGATAAAAAGCGCAAAAGCGGCAATAAACATCGCATACGTTCGTATAGTTAACATTTCGACCTACAACAAATGTTGTTATAGGATCTGGATGATGCTTAAGCATGATCTGATTCGCAACATGTCCCATTTTCTCAATCTGATCTGAAGCAAGCAGCTCCATGCCCTCTTCGAGCTCAATTCGCTCGCCGCGCAATGCTTTATCCAATATATGGTCTAACGTTCCCATTCCGCAAGACCTCCTTAGTTCCGTTCTAGGTAGACAACCGATCACTTAATCCTAACATAAATCTATATGCCAAGTCACTTGCCATATGATGCCCTCACAGTCTAAAATGCGGAAAAACACGGCGTGTCCGTTAGAACAACCGTGCTTTTCTTCCATTTCGTCCTATTTAGGCGCGAAGTGCTTGGTCCAAATCCTCGATAAGATCCTCGATATCCTCTAAACCAACCGAATAACGAACCAAACCATCCGTAATGCCGCGTGCATGCCGCACTTCTCTTGGCATTGCCGCATGAGACATCATCGCCGGGTAAGAAAGAATGCTCTCTACTGCACCCAGGCTTACCGCAACCAAAGGAATCTGTACCTTGCTTAGCAGCGATTTGGCGCGTTCGCCGCTGCCGACATCAAAGGATACGACAGCTCCGTAGCCAAGCGACTGCTTCTCATGGATTTCTCTGCCCGGATGATGATCTAGGCCCGGATAATAAACAGCCGTTACTTCCTTATGCTCAGACAGCCATTCAGCCAGTCTGCGCGTACTCCGCTCGCTGTGCTCCATCCGAGCCTTCAGCGTCTTCATGCCACGCATCAACAGCCATGACTCCTGTGGGCTAAGTACGGTTCCCATGCCGTTTTGCAGCTGCTTCAACCGTTTGCCGAGACCTTCGTCCGCGGTAACCGCAAGCCCAGCAAGCACGTCGCTGTGGCCGCTCAGAAACTTAGTTGCGCTGTGCAGCACGATATCTACGCCGAGCTCGATCGGGCGCTGATGATAAGGGGTCATAAACGTATTATCAAGCATCGTGAGCAAGCCATGCTCCTTCGCCCATGCCGATGTCTCGGCTATGTTCGTAATTTTGAGCGTTGGATTCGATGGCGTCTCCATAAATACCGCTTTTGTATTAGGCTTAAGCGCAGCCTTTACCGCTTCGAAATCGGTCATATCCACGAAAGTAGATTCGATGCCCAGCCGATCCAAAATCGTCGTAAGCAATCGGTACGTTCCGCCGTATACATCCTCGGTCACGATGACATGGTCGCCTGCGGAAAGCAGCAGGAAAGTGGTCGAGATCGCAGCCATGCCTGATGCGAATGCGAAGCCGCGCGAGCCGCCCTCTAGCAGCGCGATATAATCCTCTAACGCTTGGCGCGTAGGATTGCCGGAACGGCTGTAGTCGTAGTCCGGCGGATTAAAGATATCATGATGATGGAACGTTGATGCCTGATAGATCGGAACGCTCGACGCTCCCGTATGCTCATCAATTTCCGCTCCAAAATGAAGCAGCTTCGTTGCAAAACGGCGATCCTGAGGTTTCACTTTGTTGTTGTCGTTGCCCATCGGTTATTGAACCTCCTCGATTTCGCGTTTTGCAGCGGCCAGCGCTTGTTCCAAATCACCGATCAAATCGTCGGCATGCTCGATGCCGACCGAGAAACGAAGAAGACGGTCGTCGACGCCGATCGCTTGACGAATTTCGAGCGGGATGTCCGCATGCGTCTGAACCGCAGGATAGGTCATCAAGGACTCAACTCCGCCAAGGCTTTCGGCGAATGCAATGAGCTTAATATGGCGCAAAATCGGCTCTACGTAACGGGCATCCTTCAAGCGGAAGGAGAAAATACCGGTATTGCCAGATGATTGTTTGTTCTGGATTTCATGGCCAGGATGATGCGGCAGCGCCGGATAATAGACATCCTCAACTGCCGGGTGCTCAAGCAAATAATTCGCGATTGTTGTCGCGTTATGTTGATGGCGCTCCATCCGAAGGGCCAGCGTCTTCATGCCTCTCATTAGAAGCCAAGAGTCCTGCGGTCCAAGCACCGCACCGATGGAGTTGTGCAGGAACGCCATTTCGGCGGAGAGCTCCTTGCCTTTCGTTACGATAAGGCCGGCAAGCACATCGTTATGGCCGCCTAAATATTTGGTCGCGCTATGGATGATAATATCAGCGCCCAGCTCGATCGGACGTTGGAAGAATGGCGTTAGCAGCGTATTATCGACGATGGTGAGCAAGCCCTTCGACTTCGCCCATGCAGCTACGCGCTCGATGTCGGTAATCATCATAAGCGGATTAGTAGGCGTCTCGATAAGGACCGCTTTCGTATTTGGCGTCCAAAGCGTAGACATCGCATCGATATCATTCGTATCCACATACGAAGCCGTTACTCCGAATCTGGACATAATCCGCTCCAGCAAGCGGTAAGTGCCTCCATACAAATCAAGCGACACGATCAAGTGATCGCCTTGGCTGAACAAGGCAAAAATCGTTTGCAGCGCTGCCATGCCGGAGCTACAGGCAAATGCCGCATCTCCCGCTTCCAATTGCGCTGCAGCTTCCTCTAGCACAGCCCTTGTAGGGCTTTTGGTGCGCGCGTAATCAAAGCCCGTGCTTTGGCCAAGCTTCGGGTGACGGAATGCGGTCGCCTGATACACGGGAAAGCTTATCGCTCCGGTTACAGGCTCTTTAATGGATCCGATCTGAGCTAAATGGCTTTCAATTTTCATTGTAAATAGCACTCCCTCGTCTATTGTTAAATGCCTGCTCCCAAATCAAACGGCGTTTGCTGGTAAACATAATAGTTAAGCCAATTCGAAAATAACAGATTCGCATGCGCGCGCCAAGTGGACAGCGGCAAGTTGGCCGGATTATCGCCCGGGAAATAGTTTCTAGGCACATCTATCGTAAGCCCTTTGGCTTTATCGCGGTCATATTCAAACTTGAGGGAAGTTGGATCGTATTCGGAATGGCCTGTTACAAAAATTTGTCTGCCATCCTTGGATGCAACGAGATATACGCCAGAATCCGGTGATTCAGATAAAATATCGAGTGTCTCATGCTGCTCGATATCCTCGCGGCGCACTTCCGTATGACGCGATTGCGGGACAAAAAACATTTCATCAAAGCCGCGGAGCAGATTCACATTACGTTTCTCTACCGTGTGCGGGTAAACGCCGAACATCTTGCTGTCCAAGTTGTATTTCGGCACGTTGAAATGGTGGTACAGCCCTGCCTGCGCGGCCCAACAGATATGGAAGGTAGATGTGACGCGAGTCGCGCTCCAGTCCATAATTTCTTTTAGCTCTTCCCAGTAATTGACTTCCTCAAAAGGCATTTGCTCAACCGGCGCGCCCGTAATGATGAGTCCATCATAATATTCATGCGAAATCTCATCGAACGTTTTATAGAACGATTCCAAATGCTCGGCTGACGTGTTTTTTGAAGTATGCGTCCTAGGGTGAAGCAAGACGACCTCGACCTGCAGCGGCGTATTTCCAATAAGCCTAAGCAGCTGCGTCTCTGTCGTTTCCTTAGTCGGCATTAAGTTCAGGATGGCGATGCGAAGCGGTCTTATGTCTTGTTGGAAAGCGACGCTCTCATCCATCACGAAAATGTTCTCGTTGTTTAAAATTTCTTTGGCCGGTAAGTTGTCTGGTACTTTAATAGGCATGTTGTTCACTCCTCTTTAGGCAGTATGACCGCTTGAACATGAAAAAGACCCTTTCTGCTGTGAGAAAAGGTCGTATGCTCAGTAAATAAGCCATCCGCCTCTCTCATCTCTCAGAAAAAAAATTCCGCAAGAATTAGCACCGTGCGTATTTAAACGCCGGTTGCCGGGCTTCATCGGGCTAGTCCCTCCGCCTGCTCTTGATAAGAAAGTAGTCTATTCAATTATTCGCGGTTACATTTCAATTTCACTTTAATGCATATTGTCAATCGCGTCAAGAAGGACCTTGCCGTAAGCTGAAAAATTAGCTGAAATTTCGTTGTTTTAATGCTTGAATGTAAAGCTTATGCGGGAGTATACTAGACAAGAATTATTTCATTTATTCCATTAATAAAGGGGTGCATACGGACATGGAGGGCGACAGACCAAAGCCTGAAAATGATCGAATACGGTTACTGCCGGCCAGGTCCATTTCAGCCGGCAGTTTCCTCTAAGAAAAAAGGAGTGACTCCGGATGAAAATACGTCTCGTTAGCAATGGCATTTTCACGACTATTGACGATATTAATGAAACACTTATCCCTTCAAAAGAAGGATTTTACTGGATCGATGCCGATGTGGAGGACCTCGCTATATTGCAGCCGCTGTTCAGCATGCATGATTTGGCCGTAGAGGATTGCCTCAGCGAAGAGGAGCAACGTCCAAAGATTGAAATTTACGAAAGCCATTATTTTATCGTCATTAACAGCATTCGATTTGATGATGAAGAAATTTTCCTTAGGGCGCTGAACATTTTTCTCGGCCGCCACTTTATTATAACGGTAACCAAACAAAAAATTAATGAGCTTCGCTCCTTAAAGCCCGTCCTTTGGGAGCAAGAGGTCAGCCGTCCCGATTATTTCTTGTACCACCTCGTCGACATGGTTGTCGACAACTATTTCCTCGTCGGCGATCGTATCGATACCCGTATCGAAACGCTGGAAGAGGATATTTTGATGCACACCAAAAAATCGCATTTGAACGAGATTATCGGTTTGCGCGGCGAAATATTATGGCTCAAGAAGGTGCTTGGACCTCAGCGCGACGTAATCGCAACGCTTAATAAGAAGGATCTCAAGCTTATTGACGACCAACTGCAAAAGTATTTTAGCGATATTTATGAAAATGCGCTAAAAATCGCCGAGTCCTTCGATACGTACCGCGATCTCATGGGCAACTTGCGCGAGGCTTACCAGTCCAGCGTCTCGAACCGCGCCAATGAAATTATGCGCGTGTTCACGGCGATTACGACGATATTCATGCCTCTCACTTTTATAACCGGCATCTATGGGATGAACTTTGATTTTATTCCTGGCCTCCATCTTCAAATGGGCTCGTATATTTTACTCGGCATTATGCTGCTGCTCGGCATAAGCATGTTTTACATTTTCCGCAAGAAAGAATGGTTATGACGCCTGTTCGATTTAAGAGCAAGGGCTGCACTCGCTTTTGGCAAACGATGCCTGAGGCGAACGCAGCCTTTTTTGCTGTAATTTCATCTATCCATTATAATAGTAAGATACGCCTTTAAGCATTTATGTATCTTTGAAAGGGGGGATTGACGTGAACATGAGCCAGCTTGAAACACTCCTTACGATATCCAAGACGATGAGCTTTCGAAAAGCGGGTGAATTGCTGAATTTAACCCAGCCTGCCGTATCGGCGCAAGTCAAAAGTTTGGAGGATGAGTTCAAGACGGTCCTTATCGATCGTAATCAACCAGTCACTCTAACCGATCACGGACAAGTTTTTTTGCAGCATGCGGAACAGATCCTTACGATTGTGGAAGAATTAAAACAAAAGCTGTCCGATTTGAATCTAACGCCTCAAGGACATATCCTCCTTGGAACAACCTCTTCGATCGCGATCCAAATTTTACCGCGAGTCTTGTCTTATTTTCAAAACCAATTTCCTTTAATCAAAACCACTATACATTCCATGCCTTCTTCTCAAGTTATGACAAGCGTCGAAAATGGCTCGGTTGATATCGGGATTACATACCTGACCGAAAAAAACGCGAACGTTACCTCCTCCGTTCTGTATTACGATACGTTT
This sequence comes from Paenibacillus sp. FJAT-27812, assembly GCF_001273905.1. Lineage (NCBI taxonomy): Bacteria > Bacillati > Bacillota > Bacilli > Caryophanales > Paenibacillaceae > Paenibacillus > Paenibacillus sp. FJAT-27812. The sequence goes on from NZ_LIGH01000001.1 coordinate 171,031, forward strand.
GAGTTCATCGTGTCCCCTACGCATCCTATGAGCAAGCTGACGCATACTACGGTTGATACGCTGAAGGACATACCGATGATCATGCTTGCACCGGATACGCTTGGCCGGCGATTCGTCGATCAAATATTCCGTAAATACAACATTCAGCCGAATATCGTCATGGAGGTCTCAAGCAGCGAAGAAGTAAAACGAATGGTGGAGATCAATTTGGGCGCTGCCGTCGTATCCAAGCTTTCGATTGCCAATGAGGTGCGGCTCGGAACGCTCAAGATGATCAAGGTGAACGAGCTTGAAACGAGTCATCCCGTCGGTGTCGTCTACAAATCGGGGCGTTACATTAATACGGCGCTGCAGCAATTTTTAAGCGACTTAAAGGGCATGCCCGAGCATCAATTCATTAGCAGCGAATAAAAACATACAACTTCAGAGAAACAAGGAGAGATTATAATGAAATTTGACTTGCACACCCATCATGTGAGATGCGGCCACGCTAATGGCACGATTGAGGATTACATACTTGCAGGCATAGATGCTGGACTTCAAGCAATCGGCATCTCCGACCACTCGCCGTATTTTTTCCATGCAGAGGATCAGCCTTTGCCCGGCATCGCAATGGCTAGAAGCGACTTCTCAAGCTATGTCGAGGAAGTGCTGCGTTTGAAGGACAAATATACGGGGAAAATAGAAGTACTGCTTGGCATGGAATCGGACTTTTTCCCTGAATACGCGGATAGCTACCGGAAAGCGTACGAGGGCGTTCCGTTCGATTATTTAATCGGCTCCGTTCACCAAGTAAGCGGCGTCAGCATTTTCAACCGAAACCGTTGGAAGGGCTTGAACGAAGAGCAGCATGTTGCAACAAAAAAAGATTATTATGATTTGATTCAGCAGTCCGCGCGCAGCGGAATGTTTGATATTTTGGGACACATCGATGCCATGAAGGGTTATTATCCTGCGTTTTCAGATATTCCGGCCAATGCAGAAATTGACGAAGCGCTTCAGACGATTTCTGAATGCGGCGTTTCCATTGAAATCAATACGTCCGGAAGCACCAAGGATGTGGGCGGCTGGTATCCGTCGGATGCGATTTTGGAGCGTGCGCTTCACTTTGGGGTGAACGTAACGTTTGGATCGGATGCTCATGTGCCAAGCAGAGTCGGCGACGATTGGGAGCTTGTACAAAAAAGGCTGAAGGAAATCGGCTTCAAGCAGTGGGTATTTTATCGCAAGCGCCAGCAGGTTATCGTACCGCTGTAAAATTGCGAATGTAGACAAAAAAAGTGGACCTGCACGCTGCAGGTCCGAAGGGATATATTAAAAAGGGGGTCTTGGTTATTATAATAGCCCATTAATGTGATGGGACGATAACAGAACTATTTCATTTATGTAACAAATTTGAGGGGTTGAACACCAATGTGGCTCATAACAGCCATCAGCAGCGCAATCTTGTTTGGACTAGCAGGCTGGTGGATGAAAGTATCGCAAATGCGCGGAGGTTCGACCAGAACGCTGCTGCTTGGGCTATATGCATCAGGAACGGTTGGCTTTGGCGTACATTCGGCGATAGAGGGGACCTTTCCTTTTCTTGCCGATCCAAAGGTATGGATTGCCGGCCTCATTATCGGAGCTGGCTCGGCATGGGGCAACGCCCTGTTTATGAATGCCTTGCATTACGGCCCTGCAAGCTTGACCTCCCCGCTTACAAATATGAATATCATCTTAGTCATCGCTTTGGGCACATGGTGGTATAAAGAGCCTCTGAGCGCCTTTCAGGCGATGGGCATTACGCTGCTTCTGCTCGCTGTATTGTTTATCGCCCACAAACGGAAGGAACCGCTCACCATTACCGAAAAAAGATGGTTCATACTCGTCGGGACAGCAATCGTAATGTTCGCTCTGCGAAATGGCGGCTTGAAAGTAACGGACGAGCTTGGGCTGCCAAGCGCGCCGATTTTGTTTATCGCCTATTTCCTCTCGCTTTGTTGGTTCCTTATTCCCGCAAAAGCCGGCGCCGCACGAGCAGCTAAGCGAACCGGGCTCTATTATGGGATCGTTGCCGGGCTATTCTCATATGGCGGATTGCAGCTGTATGCGATGGCTCTCGCTACAGGCCAGGCGAATCTGGCCGCGCCGATTTTTGCAACGAACAGCCTTGTCGTAGCTGCTGGAGCGATCGTATTTTACAAAGAAAAGCTTTCGATCGTGCAGTGGGCAGCCTTTGGCTGCATGATTCTAGGGCTAGTCATTATTCGAGTATAATGGCAAAAAAGCCTATGGACACAAATTCTAACTTTTGTATAGTAAATATATATTTCTCAAAAATACACGTATTCCCACTCAAATGAACTTACTTTTAGTTTGTTCATATGCTACAATAGTATTACAAAAAGCGGGGTGATACGGTTGGATTATTCGACAATGTGCCCAAAGTATGAAGCCGCAGCCGACATTTTAGGTAAGAAATGGACGGGCAGAATTATTCGGGTATTGCTCGGAGGACCTAAACGGTTCAAAGAGATTAAAGAACAAATTCCCGAAATGAGCGACAAAATGCTAACGGACCGGATGAAAGAGCTTGAAACAATAACGATTATTAAACGTCAAGTTTACCCTGAAATGCCTGTACGCATTGAGTACGAGCTGACCGGTAAAGGACGGGAGCTAGAACCAGTCATTGAGTCCATTCAAAAATGGGGCGAACAATGGATGTAAGACGAGAAACCGCTGAGGCGGTTTTTTTATTTTTCAGCAGCTTGCAGCTTCCATCACCCTGCCCTTCGTTTCAGCAGCTTCATCAAAAATCCTCTTCTGCGTAATTGACAACGGAATCCCAATCCACTATCATTGATAATAATAATCAGTATCATATAAAAAAAGAAACCCCCGATGCAATCGAGGGCTTCCGATATTCAAACGGCTCTACATGCCAAGCCATTTTTTGAACAGATGTTTGGTTGTATCCTTGTTGATTGCCGCAATTGAAGTCGTGAGCGGAATGCCTTTCGGACATGCGCGAACACAGTTTTGCGAGTTGCCGCAGCCTTCGATGCCGCCATCGGTCATCAGCTCGTCCAGACGCTCTTCTTTGTTCATCTCACCCGTTGGATGCGCATTAAACAAACGAACCTGAGAGATCGCTGCAGGGCCGATAAAGCTGTTCCGGTCGTTAACGTTCGGGCAAGCCTCAAGACATACGCCGCAAGTCATACATTTGGAAAGCTCATACGCCCATTGGCGCTTCGTTTCCGCCATGCGCGGACCAGGACCAAGATCATAGGTTCCGTCAATCGGAATCCATGCTTTTACTCTCTTCAACGCACCGAACATGCGCTCACGGTTAATGACAAGGTCACGGACAACCGGGAAAGTTCTCATGGGCTCAAGGCGAACCGGCTGCTCCAACTTATCGATAAGCGCGCTGCATGCTTGACGCGGCTTGCCGTTGATAACCATTGAACAAGCGCCGCACACTTCTTCCAAACAGTTGGAATCCCAGCATACAGGTGCTGTGCTTGCGCCATCTGCTTTCTTCGGATTACGTTGGATTTCCATCAATCCGCTAATAACGTTCATATTAGCACGATAAGGAATTTCAAACTCTTCCGTATAAGGTTTTGAGTCAGGAGTATCTTGACGTGTGATGATAAACTTAACCGTTTTTGTTGCTACAGTCGTTCCAGCCATCATTATTCTCCTTTCTTCTTGTCGCTCGAATAATCACGTTTACGAGGCTTGATCAAGCTTACGTCGATGTCCTCGTAAGAAATTTGCGGACCTTCCTTCGTCCACTTCGCAATCGTCGATTTCATGAAATGGTCGTCGTCACGATCCGGGAAGTCCGGCTTATAGTGGGCGCCGCGGCTCTCGTTGCGAAGCAATCCGCCCAGCGTCATTGCCTCGGAAAGCTCAAGCATGTTCCAAAGCTGACGAGTAAAGGCAACGCCTGCATTGTTCCATTGCGCTGTATCGTTGATGTTGATATTGGCGTAACGCTGCTTAAGCTCTTTGATCTTGTGGATCGTTTGCTCAAGCTTGTCGTTAAAGCGTACAACGGTCATGTTGTTCGTCATCCATTCGCCAAGCTCTTTGTGAATGACATACGCATTCTCATTGCCGTTCATGTTAACGATGCTGTTGTATTTATCCGTTTGACGCTTGTTCTCGCGATCAAATACGGAGGAAGCAACATCTTCAGCCGATTTCTTCAAGCCTTTGATATACTCGACCGCTTTTGGTCCAGCAACCATACCGCCATAAATAGCGGATAGCAAGGAGTTCGCGCCCAGACGGTTCGCGCCATGGTATTGATACTCGCACTCGCCGGCTGCGAACAGACCAGGAATGTTCGTCATTTGATTGTAATCGACCCACATGCCGCCCATTGAATAGTGAACCGCAGGGAAGATTTTCATCGGAATTTTGCGCGGGTCATCGCCCATGAACTTCTCATAAATTTCGATGATACCGCCAAGCTTAACGTCAAGCTCCTTCGGATCTTTATGAGATAGATCAAGGTAAACCATGTTCTCTTGATTGATGCCAAGCTTCTGATCGACGCAAACGCTGAAAATTTCACGCGTCGCAATATCACGAGGCACAAGATTTCCGTAAGCCGGATATTTTTCCTCAAGGAAGTACCAAGGCTTGCCGTCTTTGTAAGTCCAGATCCGTCCGCCTTCGCCGCGGGCTGATTCGGACATCAAGCGAAGCTTGTCGTCGCCCGGAATCGCCGTAGGGTGAATTTGAATGAATTCGCCATTGGCATAGTTAACGCCCTGCTGATACACTGCGCTTGCAGCCGTACCGGTGTTGATAACAGAGTTCGTTGTTTTACCGAAAATAATGCCGGGACCGCCTGATGCAAGAATAACCGCATCCGCACGAACCGTGTGCACTTCCATCGTGCGCAAGTCTTGCGCCGATACGCCGCGGCAAATGCCGTCATCGTCAACAACGGCGCCAAGGAATTCCCAGTGCTCGAATTTGTTGACTAGACCTGCTGCTTCCCACCGGCGAACTTGCTCGTCCAGTGCGTATAGAAGCTGTTGTCCTGTCGTAGCGCCCGCGAAGGCTGTGCGGGAATGCTTCGTGCCGCCGAAGCGACGGAAGTCGAGCAAGCCCTCAGACGTCCGGCTGAACATAACGCCCATCCGGTCCATGAGGTGGATAATGCCAGGTGCGGCGTCGCACATTGCTTTAACTGGCGGCTGGTTTGCTAGGAAATCTCCACCGTATACGGTGTCGTCAAAATGCTCCCACGGAGAATCGCCTTCCCCTTTTGTATTTACCGCGCCGTTAATGCCGCCCTGCGCGCATACTGAGTGGGAACGTTTGACCGGTACAAGTGAAAACAGATCAACGTGTACGCCAGCCTCTGCGGCTTTAATGGTAGCCATCAAGCCAGCCAGGCCGCCGCCAACGATGATAATTTTATTTTTAGCCATAACGCTTCGCTCCTTGTCTACAAACTAACCGATATTTGTAAGTGCCAATGCGGCACTCGCAGCTTCCTTAAATTCATCGCCGCTAAACGCGATAAGCGAGAGAATAAACAACGCCGAAACGATTACAAAAATGCCCATGCAAATGTACGAAGAGATGCGTTGCGCTTTCGGGCCGATCGTAATGCCCCAGCTGATCAGAAACGCCCATAGACCGTTGCTGAAGTGGAATACCGCTGCAAGTACGCCGATTACGTAAAGTACGAAATAAGCAGGACTGCTCGCGATTTGATTCATCGTAGAGCCCAGCTCTTCATGCGTGATGTTGCCGAGATAAACTTGAATCCGAGTTTGGAATACGTGCCAGAATACGAATACGAAGGTAATTACCCCTGTAACGCGCTGTGCGGTAAACGCCCAGTTCCGTCCGTATTTAAAGCGTCCCGTGTTCGTGTTTGATTGGTATGCCACGTACAAGCCGTAAATACCGTGAAACAAAAGCGGGAGGTAAATACCGAAAATCTCGAGCAGCGGCAGCACTGGCAAGCTGTTGATCAAATGTACGCCTTTGCCGAAGCCCTCTGGTCCGCGTTCAAACGCCTGATAGTTGGTCAGACCATGCACGACGATAAAACCGCCGAGCGGAATGATCCCGAGAAGCGAGTGAAGCTTGCGCGAGAAATACGAGTTTCCTTTCATGTCATTCCTTCTCCTTTCAATACTGTGAGTGCTAGCATGCTTTTTGTTAAAATATAAGAATGTATCCGTTTCACACTTATACATTGCTTATATTTCAGCGCAAACTAAGACGCTGAGCCGCCAAAGGCAGTCATCAGCTATTTACGCTTGGCAAATCATTCTACATTGTAACCCCAGCATGTTCCTCCGTCAACAAAAGTCGACACATATTAGCCACACTTCCCATCCTACTCCTTTTCAGCTTATAATGGAATTGCTTATTTTTTATAATTTCTTATAACAAAATGACATAAGGGGCTCTATTCATGAATGAAGAGATGCATGTTTTCACCGTAATCGTCGAGCAATCCAGCATGAATAAAGCTTCTGCTTTGCTCAACCTATCCCAGCCCGCTATCTCTCGCAAAATCGCTAAGCTTGAGCAAGAAATAGGTTCGCCCTTATTTCGCCGGATCGGCAAACGGCTTGAGCTCACGCGAATCGGGCAGATGACGTACGAATATGCACTGGAGCTGCGCCAGCTTCACCGCAAATATTTGCAAACCGTCTCCGAGTTCACCTCTACGGGACATACGACGCTGACGATTGGCGCAAGCCTTACGACGCTGCAAACGACATTGCCTGATTTGATTCAGCGGCTAACGTCGACCCATCCGGAAATCGACATTAAAGCCATTACGGGCAAGACGCATGAGATCGTATCGCTCGTTCGTGACCATAAAGCCGATATCGGCATCGTGGCATCCAGCATCGAGGATTCGACATTAAGATGCATCCCTTTGTTTGAGGATCATCTGTCGCTGGTGCTTCCGCGCAATCAAGTCATTACGGATAAAGGCGCGCTTGGCATTCAGGATTTGACCGGCATGCCGATGATCTTGTTCTCCAAAGGGACTTGGTACCGGATTCTTACGGACGAGCTATTCGACAAATATCATCTGCAGCCGGATGTGCGAATGGAAATTGATTCTTTTGAAGCGATATTGCGTCTGCTCCATACCTGCCGCGCCGCTACGCTGCTCCCTCAATCCTATATGCGCAAGCAGCTGCTAGAGGACAATGAGCTTATCATCATCCCTATTCGCGAGTTAGAGGATACGAAGCGCACAACCTCGTTAATTCATGCGGATTCAGCAGCGCTTAGCCCTGCGGTTCGTCTTTGGATCAATGAGCTGGCTGCGCGATTTCCAAGCAAAAAAGACAGCGGCTTCTAAAAAAAGCTGCTGTCTTTCAGCATTTCCAATATTACGCTTCCGAATCCATCCCTAACCGTTTTGCAACAAAAGCGGTCGTGCTGGCTTGGAGAAGTACCGTTATGAGAATGGTCATTAATGTAATAGAAGCAATTTTTTCGGCATGCATGATGCCGGCGCTTGTGATCATTCCCGATAATACGGCTGGAATAACCCCTGTCTCCCTTACCCACATCATGAATAAGAGCTCCTTCTTCTTCCAATCCGCCTTGCGATCAGGCAGGCTGCAGGCGAGCACCGTTATCGGGCGGGCAATAAACATCAGCACCATAACGATAGCGAAGCTTTGCCACCCGTATTGCAGCAATAACGCCAAATCCGCCTGGCTGCCGAGCAAAACAAAAATCAGCATCCGAAGCATGACGGTTACATTATCTGAGAAATGTACAATCTCGTTCTGCTTCTCTTCCAGCCTAAGTCTCATAAGATGTGGATTTCCCCATATTAAACCTGCTGCGAATGTCGCCATAAAGCCGCTCACATGCAAGAGATCGCCAATTAAATAGGTTGATAACGCGGTAACCAGCATCGCAATCGTTGTATAGTCCCTCAAAATGCCTAGCTTTAAATGGGCGACGACATACACAGAAGCTAAGCCGATTATTCCGCCCACAGCAATGCCGCCAAGCGCGGTATAAGCGAACTGACCCAGCAACGGCCCCGCTTCTAATGCCGACTTGCCCGTAATCGCCGCAATCAAAGCAAATGTAATAATAGAGCCTGTCGCGTCGTTGAATGCCGATTCGCTCTCTACCGTCTCCCGCACCTTCACTCTAATCGCAACCTGCCGAAATACCGGAATAATAGAAGCCGGGTCCGTAGAGGCGATAACCGACGCGGCAAGCAGCGCATAGAGCCATTCCAAGCCAAAAACGAAATGGATAGCTGTACCCGCCACGATCACCGTTATGAGAACGCCAGGAACGCTTAGCAAGGCAACCGTCCATTTGACTTTGCTCAGCCCGCTAAGACTAATATTGCGTCCTCCATCAAATAAAATGACCGTTGATCCTACTATTAAAATAAGCTGGTTAATTAACGAACTGCTCGATTCATTGATCCAATGAAGGCCTTGGCCGAGCAGCAGCCCCACTAATATAAACGCAGCTACATCAGGTATACGAAGTTTAGCTGCCGCACGCCCTGCAAGCATGCCAGCCGTTACAATAAGTATTAGCAAAATAAGCAAGTGATGAATGATTGGCGTTACAGCGGTTTCCACCTGCATATCACTTCCATTCCTATAAGCAGCCTAACGAATAACGGTTGCCTCAAAATCTTCAATTTGCTCATTCGTCCCGATGATAACCATAACGTCTCGTTCAGCAAGCACATCGGTTGCCGTTGGTGCAATAATGATGCCCGATGGCTTGTTGATTGCGACGATGCTGCAGCCAAACCTGGCGCGCGGGTTCAGGTCATGCAGCGATTTGCCATTTAAGCACTGCGGGACGGCAAGCTCGGCAATCGTATATTCTTTGGATAGCTCTATATAGTCAAGCAGATTGGGAGAAACAAGCTGATGCGCAACACGGATACCCATATCCCGCTCCGGATACACGACACGGTCTACGCCGATCTTCTCAAGCACGCGGCCATGCAGCTCGCTCATCGCTTTCGCAACAACCTTCTTGACCCCTAAATCCTTAAGCAGGATGGTCGTTAAAATGCTTGCTTGAATGTCATCGCCAATGGCGACGACGCCGCAGTCAAAGTTGCGCACGCCAAGCGAACGAAGCGTTTCCTCGTCCGTACAGTCCGCAGATACCGCATAGGTCAGAACGCCGCTCATTTCCTGAACGGCCTCCTCGTCCTTATCGATGCCAAGCACCTCATTGCCTAGCTCGATGAGTTCTCTGCCTAAGCTTGAGCCAAACCTTCCTAAACCTATTATGACAAATTGTTTCTTCTTCATACCCACTTGCAGCTTCCCCTATCCAATCGTAATTTTGCCTTCAGGATGCCGGTACAATTCTTTTTCTGTGCGAGGCCCCAGCGCGTAAGCTAATGTCAATGGCCCAAGCCGTCCGGCAAACATCGTTAATGCAATGACTATTTTCCCTACTGTGCTGAGTTCCGGGGTGACGCCGATCGACAATCCTACCGTACCGAACGCAGAGGTTGCTTCAAATAATAATTTAATGAACGCCTGATCCTCTGTCATTGACAAGGTCATCGTCACAATAATAACTAAACCTAACGAGATTAATGTAATCGTCAGCGCCTTGAAAATTCTGTCTTTGCCAAGCCGGTGCCGGAACATGACAATATCCTCGCGACCGCGAATCATCGCAATAACCGCTCCGACCAGCGTCGTAAAGGTTGTGGTCTTGATGCCGCCGCCTGTCGAGCCCGGCGATGCGCCGATAAACATCAGGATGATCGTAAAAAACATCGTCGCTTGCCGCAAAGCCGTATAATCAAGCGTATTGGCTCCTGCCGTCCGCGGCGTGACCGACTGGAAGAAGGAGGATAAAATTTTGCCTCCCCAATCCAACGAGCCAAGCGTCTTCGTATTGGAAAATTCAAATATAAAAATCACGATAGTGCCTACTGCAATCAAGGCTCCCGTCATCGACAATACAACCTTGCTGTGCAGCGACAGCCTGCGGTTTTTGCGGTACTCCATCAGATCCGACATGACAACAAAACCCAATCCGCCGGTTATAATAAGCATCATTGCCGCTATATTAACAATGGGATCCGATACATACATCGTTAAGCTTCTATAGCCGCCAAAAATATCGAATCCCGCATTGTTGAACATAGAAACCGCATGGAATGCGCCAAAAAACAACGCTTTGCCAAAGGGCATATCGAACGCAAACCGGGAGGAGAATAACGTGAACCCCACAAATTCTATCGCAAGCGAATATACAATGACCCGTCTAATAAGCCGAACGATGCCTTCCATGCTCGATTGATTCATCGCTTCCTGCAGCAACAGCCTCTCTCGCAATGAAATTTTTTTGCGCAGCACTAGCGCAACCAGCGTGGCCATCGTCATAAAGCCAAGTCCGCCGAGCTGAAATAGACACATGAGAATGACCTGTCCGGGGACGGAGAAATATGTACCCGTATCTACGACAACCAGCCCCGTTACGCATGTCGCTGACGTCGCCGTGAACAGCGCATCGATGAACGGCAGCCTCTCGCCGCTTGCCGATGCAAATGGCATGGATAATAATACGGCACCTAGTAAAATAATAAGCGCAAATCCGCTAACCAATATGCGCGGCGGCGACCACTTGAGCACATTCCAATCTATCTTCATCCGCTACCTTCTTCTTTTGTTTTATCATAATTGCTTGTTTTTAAGCATAAAAAAAAGCACTGGAAACTCAAGTGCTCTGTGCGATGAGTCCTGTTCCAATACGCCTACGAGGTTAGCTGTCGGATTCGGGCCTGGACAGGCAGCCCTATTCGGCGGCAAGAGATCATGCTCCTCCGCTAAAATTCACCCCATGCCGCCAAATTTGAACCGCTTTTGCTTGCAGCTTGTTCCACTCATTTGACAACTTTATGGTTCCCCCGTTTTCCTTAGGAAATTCGGCTGTGCTATTCAATTTAGTATGACGTTAACGATTATAATCCCAAATCAGTCCCGATATAAAGGTGATAGATATGACAAAAGGGACGATATTTGCTCAAATTAGGGCAATGGAATGAAGCAGCAAGCTCCAAGCTTGCTGGACATCGTTATTTCGCTGTTTCTTGTGTGCAAGCGGTCATCTCCATTGGATAATTCAGGGATTAATATGTTAATGTATTGTCATAAGCTACTCATTATAAAGACAGTAGGGGTGAATCCATGATTGATTCTATCAAGCCTAACGAATGGAAACGTTTTTTATGGGCAGCGATTGCTTGCTTTATTATTTATGCAGCCGTAGACATCGCTCCCATGTTCGCATCCATCGCATCCGGCGAATTAAACACAAAGGTAATTGAGAAGTCGACCGCTGAGAGCCGCGCGGCCGCTTTCGCGGAGAAACAGACAGGACTGACGGTGAAATCGGCTAAAGCCGTCCACCAAACCGATAAAATCATGAACGGTTATTTATCCAAAAATAAACTGACCAAAACGTATGCTGACAAATACGACTCTAGTTTCCCGACAGATACGTTCCAAGTTGATTTGAAATTTATTGGCGGCGGCAGCGGCTTCGTTTACGTACATATGCAAAGCGAAAAAATTGTGGCATGGCGTTTTCTAATCGATGGCGAGGAGCTGTCGGACGCAGATAAAACGAAGGAAGCTATCGCTTTCCTAACGAATCAAAGCTTCAGCGGGGTTGAATTTCAAGGCAATCAAATATTGGACAACGGAGATTGGCAGGGCCAGCCAAAAACGGATTATGCCATTAAGGACGCAAAATTAACGATCCATATCGACGCGCGAACCGTTGATGGGCGCACGGTCATAACCAAATATAAGCCCGCCTTTGCCGCCCCGGATGATTATGTCAGCTATGTGAAAAATCAAGACAAAATAGCTGGTTTCCTTACCGGCTTCGGTTACTTGTTCATGAGTTTCGTTCTGTTCATCTTGGCGATCATCTATGCCGTTCTGTACCGGAAATTCACTTCCTTCAAATATGGAATCATATTGACCATCATTTACTTTATCACCTATATCATCATGAATCTGAATGTGCTTGACGGCATTCGGGCCTCGATGGGCGAGGCTGATATGGCCGGAGCGACTACGACGGTTACGGCTGTCGTAACGGTGCTGCTAACCATTCCAATGGCCGGCGCGATTTATATTTCATTAATCGCAGGCGATGGCTTATGGAAGGCACAGGGCCGCGCATTATGGCCGCGCTTCGGGCAAAAAGGCTATGGTGACCATGTATGGCGCAGCGTTGGCCTCGCCTATTTATTCGCGATTATTTTGTTCGCGCTGCAATCCGTCATCTTCATCGCTTTAAGGCTGACCATTGGCACCTGGGATACGTCGGACGCTACGCAGTCTCCTTACAACATGAGCATTTTATGGCTCATGCCAGTGCTTGCTTGGGCGGCTGCGATTTCGGAGGAAGCTGTCTTCCGCTTCTTCGGTATCGGATTATTCCGCAAATGGTTCAAAAATACGTTTGCCGCAGCGCTGCTTCCAACCTTCTTCTGGGCGCTCGGACACGTCATGTATCCGTTCTATCCGTCCTCGACAAGATTGATCGAGCTGATGATTATCGGGCTCATATTCAGCTTTATTTTCGTCCGATACGGCTTGATTACGTCCATGTTCACCCATGCGATCTTCAACAGCGTAGCGGTCGGATTATCGCTGCTGACGATTGGCACAGCGCCAAATATCATCTCGGCGATCTTCTTCTCGGTGCTGCCGGTGCTGATTGCCTTTGTTCTCAAATATTTGAGCCACAAAAAAGAGAAGAAGCCGTCTGTTACGACGACTCCTCCCCTAGAGCAGCTATAATTTGCGAAGCTAGTTTATCACCAATAGATAGGGGCCGAAAGTCTTCGACTGAGGCCTCTTTTATTTTTTTGATCGAGCCAAAATGTTTCAGCAGAAGCTTGCGTCGCTTCTCACCGATGCCCGGAATCGAGTCAAGCTTCGATTCGACCATAGACTTGCCGCGCTGCTCGCGGTGGAACGTTATCGCAAATCGATGCACCTCGTCTTGAATGCGCTGCAGCAAATAAAACTCTTGGCTGTCTCGCGGCAAAGGTACGATCTCGGCAGGATCACCCGTCATAAGCTGCGCCGTTTTGTGCTTCGCATCCTTCACGAGGCCGCATACCGGAATGAATAAACCAAGCTCATTCTCCAGCACATCAAGCGCCGCCGATATTTGTCCCTTGCCGCCATCGACTACGATCAAATCCGGAGCCGCCAGCTCCTCCTTGAGTACACGCTCATAACGGCGCCGGATGACCTCCCGCATCGTTTCATAGTCATCGGGACCTTTTACCGTTTTCACCTTGTATTTGCGGTATTCCTTGCGGTCTGGCTTGCCATCGGTGAAGACGACCATCGCGGAGACAGGATTCGTTCCTTGGATGTTCGAGTTATCGAAAGCTTCAATCCGCCGCACTTCCTCAAGACCAAGCCAGCCAGCCAATGATTCCGATGCTTTGACGCTGCGCTCCTCATCCCGCTCGATCAAACGGAACTTCTCGTCGAGCATCACCTTGGCGTTGTCCGTAGCCATCGTTACAACCTCGCTCTTGCGCCCGCGCTGCGGCATCAGCACCTTTACCTTGAGCCAGTTGTGGAGCGACGCGATAACGTCGTCCGCATGCGTAGAAGCTGCGTCATCCACATCGGCAATTCCTTCTGCCGCTCCGCCTTCTGCGAGCGACTGTTCCGGCGGCAGCGGCAGCAAAATTTGCTTCGGCAGCGCCGGATTATCGCTATAATACTGCGTCACGAACGTCATAAAGTCATCATAAGCTTCCCCGTAATAAGGGAAAGTCGTCCCATGCCGCTCGATAAGCTTGCCTTGGCGCATGTACAAGATCTGAACGCACATCCAGCCCTTATCAACGGCAAAGCCGAAAATATCGCGGTCAAGCGCATCCTGCATCGTAATCTTCTGCTTCTCCATGACCGCATCAATGGCAACCAGCTGATCGCGGAACTCCTTCGCCCGCTCGAATTCGAGCTTCTCCGCCGCTTCCTCCATTTTGCGCTGCAGCTCGATCTTCACGACATCCTGCCCGCCGTTTAGAAACCGCGATATTTCTTGGATCATCCGGTCATACTCGGACTGCTGCACGTCAAATTCACACGGCGCAATGCATTGACCGAGATGATAGTACAAGCACACCTTATCCGGCAGCGTCTTGCACTTTCTAAGCGGATAAAGCCTATCCAGCAGCTTCTTCGTCTGCTGAGCCGCGTAGGCGTTAGGGTAAGGGCCAAAATATTTGCCTTTGTCCTTTACGATCCGTCTGGTCACCTCTAGCTTCGGATGTTTCTCATTCGTTATTTTAATATAAGGAAAAGTTTTGTCATCCTTAAGCAGAACGTTATAACGCGGATGGTATTGTTTAATTAGGTTGCATTCTAAAATAAGTGCTTCCATATTGCTTGAGGTTACGATAAATTCGAAATCGCGAATTTCCGATACCAATCGCTGTGTCTTTCCATTGTGGCTGCCGTTAAAATAGGAACGTACCCGGTTTTTGAGCACCTTCGCTTTGCCTACATAAATAATGACGCCTTCGCTGTTCTTCATAAGGTAACAGCCTGATTGATCGGGGAGCAAAGCTAGTTTGTTCCGTATCGTCTCTTTAGACTCCGCAAGCTGCTGTTCTGCCTGCTTCCGATCCGTTTGCTGATGATCCATGCTCTCGCCTCCGACTGCCTAATGATTCTGTACACATTTTAGCATAAGTAGCGTCGATTTTGTTTTACAATTGTCACCGGGATTAGCTTTACAACTGTTTGGCAGTTTGAGTATACTAATATAAGTTGAATAAACCGATACTACATAAAGACGACCGCATATGGTTGTGATTGAAGCAATCGGTCTTTTTCAAGGAGGACGTCAACGATGGAAAACGTAAGAGACCCGCGGGAGCATTTTAACGAAGAGCCTCGCCATGACTTGATGGATGTCGTATTCGGCTTTGGCGGCATGCTCGGTCTTATGACCGTCATTTTCGCTGTAGCAGTAATCGTGAAATTCGTCATTTCATAACAGAAAGGAGCAGCGTGCTGCTCCTTTTTTGTTGCCCTTTTGGCCAAGGCGATGCTGCGGCATTTCGTACGAAATCAAATACCCCAATGCCACCGATCGGCATTGGGGTATTTGATTGTTATCTTATTTGATGCCAGCCGCTATTAGACGATCCGAAGCACTTCGCCTGTGTTCTGGTTGTCACGCTGCTTCGATTGCTGCTCCGATGGTGCTTGCTGCTTTTGCGAGGAGCCGTCATAGCGTGTTCTTTCCGTCCGGTCAATTTGCACGATTCTTCCGTCATGAACCGTAATCGTCACATGTCCATAATTCAGGCCACTGACCTGATCCGCGATTCGATCCAACCATTGTTGATCCACTTCTAACGGTTTTGCCATTCAAAACCCCTCCATTTAAACTGATTTACTCGGTTTTTTCTGCAGGCTTTTGCTGACCGGATTTCCATTCCACGATGCTTTTTACGATCAAGGTAATGACAGCGAGCATAACAAGCAAGGATGCTACCGCAAACGAAGCCGAGAATTGATATTCATTGTACAAAATTTCAATATGCAGCGGCAGCGTATTCGTGTCGCCGCGGATGTGGCCGGATACGACGGACACCGCGCCAAACTCGCCCATCGCGCGAGCATTACATAGGATAATTCCGTATAATAGGCCCCACTTGATGTTAGGCAAGGTCACCTTCCAAAAAATCTGCCACCCTTTAGCCCCAAGGCTTGCAGCTGCTTCCTCCTCTTGAACGCCCTGCGCCTGCATAAGCGGGATAAGCTCGCGGGCGACAAATGGAACCGTCACGAACACGGTCGCAAGCACGATGCCGGGTACCGCAAATATAATTTGGATGCCCCGCTCATCAAGCCACGGTCCAAAAAATCCCTGCGCGCCAAACAGCAGCACGTAGATTAAACCGGAAATAACAGGCGATACGGCAAACGGTAAATCGATTAACGTAATAAGAATATTTTTGCCGCGAAAACGGAACTTGCTTATCGCCCACGCCGCCGCAATGCCGAACACCGTATTGACGGGTACGGCAATTAACGCAACAATCAGCGTAAGCTTAAGCGCGGACAAAGCATCCGGCTCCGTTATGGCATCGAAGTATACGCCCACGCCTTTCTTGAACGCTTCGACAAACACCGAAACCAGCGGCAGCAAAACAACCAATCCGAGAAACAGCATGGCGATTCCGATTAGCAGCCATTTGACGGGGCCAGACTCAGTAATATGCTTCGGGCGCTTTGCAGCCTCTTCATTCGTATGAACGGTAATTGCTCCAGCCATTTGTATATGCCCCCTTCTTAGTCCGACACTGTGCGGCGATTCATGCGCCACTGCAGCAGGTTAATGACCAGCAGCATAAGGAAGGACACAACAAGCATAACGAGAGCAATCGCGGTCGCGCCAGCGTAATCATACTGCTCCAGCTTCGTCATGATCAGCAGCGGGGTGATCTCTGTCTTTAGCGGCATATTGCCGGAGATGAAGACGACCGAGCCATATTCGCCGATGCCTCTTGCAAATGCGAGCGAGAACCCTGTTAACAATGCAGGCAATAGCTCTGGTAAAATGACCTTCCAAAACGTCCGCAACCGGTATGCGCCAAGCATAACGGCCGCTTCCTCCGTCTCTTTCTCCATATCCTGCAGCACGGGCTGCACCGTACGGACAACAAACGGAAGCCCAATGAATATAAGTGCGATCGTAATGCCGATTGGCGTATAAGCGACTTTCACGCCTAGCGGCTCTAAGAGAGAGCCGATCCAACCATTCGGCGCATAGATTGCCGTTAACGCAATGCCCGCTACTGCAGTTGGGAGGGCAAAGGGTAAGTCAACCAAGCTATCAATCAGTTTTTTGCCTGGAAACCGGTACCGAACGAGTACCCAGGCGATTAACAGTCCGAACACCGCATTAACGAGTCCAGCGAAAAAAGCGGTGAGAAGGCTGACCCGATAAGAAGCTACGACACGCGCATTCGTGACCGTGCTCCAAAATTCGGACCAGCTGAGCTCTGCCGTTCTGAAGAAAACGGCAGCCAGCGGGATCAAGACGATGATGCTTAGGTAAAACAAGGTGAAACCAAGCGATAAGCCAAAACCCGGCAGAACGTTACGGGGCTTAGAACCTTTCATGTGAAGTCAGCTCCAGTCTTGTTCAATTCGAGCATTATGAGCCTGGCGTGTAGATTTTGTCAAAAATTCCGCCATCCGCAAAGTGTTTCGTTTGTGCTTCTTTCCAGCCGCCAAAGTCTTTGTCGATTGTAAGCAACTCAAGATCTTTGAACTGATCTTTGTACTTTGCAGCTACAGATTCGGAAATCGGACGGTAGTAGTTTTTAGCGGCAATTTCTTGACCTTCATCCGAATATAGATATTTCAGGTAAGCTTCGGCTACTTCACGAGTACCGCGGTCGTCAACCACTTTGTCGACTACAGCTACTGGTGGCTCAGCCAAAATGCTCAGCGATGGATATACGATTTCGAATTTGTCTGGACCAAGCTCATTGATCGATAGGAATGCTTCATTCTCCCAAGCCAATAGCACATCGCCAATTCCGCGTTCTACAAAAGTTGTCGTTGATCCGCGTGCGCCGGAATCCAGTACAGGCACGTGCTTGAACAACTCAGCAACGAACTCCTGCGCTTTTGCTTCGTCATTGCCGTTTTGCTTGAGAGCGTAGCCCCATGCAGCAAGGTAATTCCAACGGGCGCCGCCTGATGTTTTCGGGTTTGGCGTAATGACTTCAACTTTATCTTTAGTTAGATCGTTCCAATCTTTAATGCCTTTCGGATTTCCTTTGCGAACAAGGAATACGATTGTGGATGTATATGGAGCGCTGTTGTGCTCGAATTTAGATTGCCAATCCGGTTTGATTAAGCCTGGCTCTACGATTGCGTCGATGTCATAACCAAGCGCTAGCGTTACGACGTCTGCTTTCAAACCGTCGATAACCGCGCGGCCTTGTTTGCCTGAACCGCCATGCGATTGTTTAATCGTAACGTCTTGGCCTGTTTCTGCTTTCCAGTGCTTCGAAAATGCCTCGTTATATTGAACGTAAAGCTCACGAGTTGGGTCATACGATACGTTTAAAAGCTCAACAGGCGGTTTCGGCTCTTCCTTTGTCGGTTCTTCCGTAGCCGTGTTAGTTGCCGCAGCCTCATTGGAAGGCTTATTCGACGCTTTGTTTGTCGCATTGTTGCCTCCAGAACCGCAAGCAGCAAGTACCAGCGCCAAAGCCAATAGCATTACAACCGAACGAACATGAGTTAATTTCTTCATCATTCCATACACCCCTTTTTTAAATTAACAAGCCTGCAGAAACACGTATAAGTCATTCGAATAGGACATTGGTGTTTCTCCGTGATAGGTGTTTACTCCGGTTCGTCCGGTCGGAAACCATTATTCCTACCCGTTTAGTTGGTTATGGAAGAATCTTACCAGCGAGCCCCTCTTACTGTCAATACTTAATTTCAAAAAACTGATAAGTCCTATAAAAATGCTTTATAAGTACCGCAGTTAAACGCAACAAAACCCAAACCGCTGCTGAATCAATCAAGTCCGCACCTAATCTGTATACGCTTTCAACCATCACGGGATAAAGACGGCCGTTATTTTCTAGTTCTATAACCTAAAAAAAGCTTTGACCGGCAGTCCCTTTGCATGAAGGGCCAGCCAGCCAAAGCTATGTTCATCTATTTCCGTCCGCGCTTGTTCTCGCCAGTTACCATTACGACCTCGACATAGGGCCGGATACGGTCCATAATCCGCTGCCCCTTGTGCAGCTCGTCGCCGTCCTTGCTCGTGAAGCTGAAATGCCGCTCCAGCGCCTCTAGCTCGTAATTGGACGTATAGAATGTCGGTTTCCGCTGCATCCGGTAATTCAGAATCGCGCCAAGCACATGATCGCGAACCCATGGGTTTAAATTTTCCGCACCCATGTCGTCAAAGATCAGCAGATCGGTTTCCTTCATCATCTCGACCGTTTCCTTCAGCTTGCCCGGCTCATGCATCAGCGACTTTAAATCCTCGACGAAATCGGGCATATAGACGATTACGCCGGAATATCCCGCCTTCGCCAGCTCATGCAGCAAATAACACATCAGAAACGTCTTGCCTGTCCCAAAGCGCCCTGCCAAATATAAGCCTTCCTCCTGCAAGCCATGCTCCTTCGTACGGTCGATGTAACGCAGCACCTGGCCCACTGCCTTCGCCCGCTCCATATCGTTGGTCAAAATTTCATCGGATGAATATCCGCGCTGCAGCGCCTTCTCATCGATATAGAAGCTGCGGACACGGCTGCGGATCTGGTCTTCCGTCTGCCTCGCGATAAACTTCTTGCACGCAACCTTGCGGTCATACAGCTGTGTAAGCCCGTTAATCGTATCCGAGCTAAGCAGCGTATAATGGCCTTCAAAATCATTCGGGCATTTGTCCAAGCCCGGACAATTGCTGCAATTGCGATATTCGGTTACATATTGATATACCCGGTTTAAGTTAAGCCGAATTGTCCGATCATCGAGATCCGGATATTTGGCCCGCAGCTTCTCAACTAACGGTTCTGCGAGCAGCTCCGTCAGCTTATGCTCCGCCTGCTCCGTAAGGGCTTGGCCTGTCGGCCATGCCTTGAGCAGTTCGCCCATTGACTCCATCATCTGCTCACCCCGTTTCTATGATTTGCCGTCCAGCTTCCGCGCCAGCTTGCGCAGCTCTTCAAGCTCGTCTGCCGACACCGTCGATGCGGACTGCCCTTCCTGCACGATAGGAATCGATGGCTTGCGCGAAGTTCCGCGACTGTTGCCTGCGCTGCGCGCGCCGCTCTTGGAGCCGCTGTAGCCTCCTCCGGCAAAGCTTGCTGCCGCTTCCTTGCGCCGCTCCTTGTCCTGCTCCACCTGCGCTTGCTCACGTACATATAATACAGCCTTCTCGAACGTATCGATTTGTTTAACGAGCATATTCGAAGCGACTGCGTCCAAAAACGTCTTCGTGACGCGCTGGGCGTCATTCGCGCCTATAACATAATGGATGAGTACATTAATAACCGGTCCTGCCAGCTTATAATTAAGGTCGATTCGCTCAAATACCCGCTCGATCCAATCCGGCACCGCCCCTGGAAAAAAGCGCTGCAAAAACCGCGTATGCGGTTCATTTCTCATAAGCATATTGTATTGCTGCACATCGCAGCGGCCAAGCAGCTGGTTCGGAACCTGCAAATAATGCTGCTCCTGCACTTCGTATTCCTCCGTTAATTCATCCGAATCAGCGGGTTCCTCGGCTGCGATCACTTGGGTGCGTGACAGCGTGCGCTGGCGCTCGCCCTCACGCTTCTTGTCCTGACGGTAAAGCTGATTGGCGCGCAGCTGAAGCTCATCGACCTGCAGCTCGCCGCTCTCTCCAAAAATACCGTCCTCATCAAGCAAGCGGCATATATCTACTACCTCTAAGCTATATTTGTAGGCGACATAGTTCACCTGCGACAGCTGTTCCTCATCGCTGCGCAGACGTTCCACAAAACGGCGGTTCGCCGAATTGCGAGGGAATCGCAAAATAATTTCCCCGTAGGGAATGCCGGCTGTCGCCTGCGGCGCTCTCGCAGCGGCTTGGCGCGACGGCGCAACCTCCGTCAGCGCTTGCTCAAGCTCGTTGTCTACCGACTGCATATTAAGCTTAAACAGCTCGTAAAACGGCACCGATATGTTTTCTTTCGTTAATTGCGCGCCTGCCAGCTCATCCGGCTCGCTTGCGCCAAACGACTCGCGGAGCGAGATAACGGCATATTTGCCGATTTTGTCGCGGAGCAGCATCGTTAGATGCATATTGCGAAAAAACTCTGCCGGCGACAGCGGCTGCGCAAGCTCGTATTCATAAATAACATCCGCATTTTCGGGTAAGCCTAGCCGCGAGGTCTGCAGCAGGCCAACTGCTTCAAGCTTCGATGCCTGCTCGATCAGATGCTTGCGGCTGCGCTCGTTCATTTCCAGCCCAAGCCCAAGAAATAGCTTTCGCTGCGGTTCTATAGAAGAATATCCGGATGTACCTTCCGCGATTCCGTGATAAAGCTGCTGGTAAAAGGCAATCGCAAACGCGCCGATCATCGGCTGATAGATAAGCGAAAGCATTTTATAGTCCAAGCTGCTCAACGAAAAATCACGAAATATGTAATACCGATGATGTTCCGTGTACTGCAATATATTATTGATGCGCATAGCATCAGCTCCATCCCTTGCTTTCATCCTATCATTTTAGCATAAAACAGACTGCTTCGGACGTGTCGAAAAATAGAAAAATCCCCCGAATGAGGGATTTTTGGATTAAAACATTTTGTAGCCGCCCTTGCGCAGCGCTTGAATCGCCCATCCGCTTACGTAAGCGCCAATCAGCGCTCCTATAACCGGTATGTAGTCAAAAATCGTGTAATGGGCAAAGTTCTCTATCGTCGCTGTCGCTGACTTGTCCCATGGCGCCCAAATGCCAAGCGGGATCAAAACGAGAATAAATAAATATATCGGAAACCACGTTGTTTTTAACAACATATTCAGAATAAAGCCAATGCCGAACATCATAACTAAAAACAACACTGTCGCTATAAACAATTGAAGCATCCAAACTTCCCCCCTCAGACTCTCGTTTATTAGTTTAATTAATGGCTAGGTGGAAGTCAATTAGCTGCGGACAAATGTCACAAGACCGCCATTTGCTCAGCCTGCCCTCATTACGATACAATGATTGCAGCATCATTATGGAGCTTGAAAGGGGCATTATTCAATGAGTGAAGCAGCACAAACATTAGAAGGCTGGTACGCGCTGCATGATTTCCGCAGCATCGATTGGACCGCTTGGCGCCTAGCGGACGAGAGCGAGCGCAGCCGCGCGCTCGACGAGCTGCAATCCTTTTTGAAGCAATGGGCTTCTGTAGAGGAAAATAAACAAGGCAGCACCGCTGTATATTCAATCGTTGGCCAAAAGGCTGACTTCGTATTTATGCATTTGCGCGAGACGCTCGAGGACCTAAACGCAATCGAGACGGCGTTCAACAAAACGACGTTCGCAAGCTTCACCTACCCGGTGCATTCCTATGTAAGCATAGTAGAGCTTAGCAACTACATGGCACAGCCTGGCTCGGATCCGATGCAAAACCCGGATATCATCGCTAGATTGAAGCCTACGCTTCCGAAAGCAAATCACATTTGCTTCTACCCGATGAATAAACGCCGCGACGGCCAAGATAACTGGTACATGCTCAGCATGGACGAGCGCAAAACGCTTATGCGCAGCCACGGCATGATCGGACGTCAATACGCGGGCAAAGTGAAACAAATCATTACCGGCTCTGTCGGCTTCGACAATTGGGAATGGGGCGTTACGCTGTTCGCAGACGATGCGCTTCAATTTAAAAAGCTGATTTATGAAATGCGCTTTGATGAGGTGAGCGCGCGTTACGCGGATTTCGGCGAATTTTATGTCGGCAACCTGCTGGGCAGCGAGAAGTTCGCAGCATTGCTTCAACTGTAAGCTAAAAAAGTCCAAGCCTCTAGTTCAAGAGGCTTGGACTTTTTTTTACAGGTCGCCCTCGCTTATTTCGATAAATTTTAATGCACTCCTGTAATTATGCTCGACGATCATTTCAGCCAGCCCCCGATTGGGAAAGCCGCGATGAAGCAGCTTCAATCCGCCAGAGGCACATGAGATATGGTGATAAAACTTGTAAAACAGCATTCGGCTGCGATCAAGGCGGGCGTTATCCAAATAGGAATAGGCGTCGCCAAACCGAAACTCCAGAAAGCTATGCTCATACTCCACGTCGTAGTACATGCTTCCTTCGATATCAACTAAATAAGGCTCCAGCTTATCATTCACAATTACATGGTCAGGACCCAGCTCTCCATGAATAAAGCTATACCGCGCTCTAGGCTCGATAGCAGCTTCAAGCTCATTTAGTTTATCGATAAGCTTGCCATGATTAACCTGCAAAGCGCTAATATGGTTAACCGCGTACGCCAGCTGCTCCTTCGCATTTTCCAGCTCCAGCGTGTGGCATTTCCCGGCTCTGCTGCTGTCGTTTATTTTTCCGAACGCATCCCTCTCCAAGCTGTGCATCTTTGTCAGCATTGTCCCTAATCGCCCGAAAACCTTCTCTTGCACAGCCGTCTCCGCATCCAAGTAATGTGCGGCATCCAGCCCATCTATATACTCAACTAGCGCAAAATCAAATGGATAACGATCTCTTTCCTTATTCAAATAAAGGACTTGAGGCGTTCGAATCCCGTTCCGAGAGAGGAACGCTTGGTTGCTTTCAAATAAATCGCAGCCATACGACTGCTTATTGATCAGTTCCGCTTCTATTTCTTGTTGAAAATAGTTTTTGGACAGATCCCAAACATACAGCATGCAAACAAAATGGTTGGTGCATGCCACCTTATAAACAACCTTTTGGGCACCGCCAAACCTGTTTTCCACGCGACTCACAACATAACCGGCCCCAAGCGCATGCTTTACGTATTGCTGCAAATCAAACAAATCCAAATGACAATTGTATTTCATGGGTAAGCACTCCAATTCTATTGTTTTGCCGGCTACCCAATCATAGAAAAAAAACCAAAAAAAGTATAGACTGTTTCTTTGCCGTTTGTTATGATGTTGAATGAGTTCTTTATAAAAATAGCGATACGAATTCTAGCAGCTGGAGCGTGTTTCCGGGTGCTTTTTTTGTTGGCTTAGCATCGTATACGACAAAGAGCACCCAGCTGGCTGAGCGCTCCTTGTCCATCGTCATTTCTTCTGCAAGACTTCTTTCTTCCACTTCGTAATTAGCCGTTCCCGGTTGCTTCCCGCCCAGTTCATGTCATAGGAGATGACGTTTATCGACTGTAGAGAAATCGCTTCCTCGGGAGGTTTAGCATCCTTATTCGTGAGCAATTGGTAATTGCCGACTTGCTTGCCAATCTCCTGCGCTTGCTTCGTCAGCGACCAATCTACGAATTTACGCGCTTCCTCCATGTTCGGGCCATTCTTAATGATTCCAACCCCGCCGATTTCGTACCCTGTTCCTTCCTTCGGAAACGAAATAACGATGCTTTGAAAGCCTTCCTTGTAAAACTTAATGGCATCATGCGAAAAAGCGATCGCCGTTCCCGCATCTCCCATCCCGGCGGCACGCCCGGATATGCTTCCGGAATTCGTGTAAATGGGGCTTAACGCGTTCAGCTTCTTAAAGTACTCGAAACCTTTCTCCTCGCCGAACAGCTGTATGATCGTTGCCAGCACCGTATAGCCCGTTCCCGATGAATTCGGCGACCCCATGGCAATCATGCTGCGGTATTCGGGCTTCAGCAGATCTTCCCATGACTGGGGAGCGCTAAGCCCGGTCTGCTGCAGCCATGATTTGTTTGAAATAAAGGCGATCGAGCCAATATAAATGCCTGTCCAGTAGCCTTCCGGGTCCTTGTATTCGGGATCAATCATTCGCGCATTAATCGATTCATAGGGCATTAGCAGCCCTTCCTGCTTCGCTTGCACGAACGTATCTGCTGTCCCGCCGAACCATACGCTGGCTGCCGGATGATCCTTCTCCTTGCGTATGCGCTCAAGCACCTCTCCCGCGGACAGCCTGATGTAGGAAACCTTTATCCCCGTTTCCTTCTGGAAGGTTTCAATCGCTCTTATCGCATGATCCTCGTACAATCCTGCATAAATAACGAGCGTACCTGACGATTTGATGCTGCAAGAAGCAAGAAAGAGGGAGAGGACGGCAAGCAGAAGAGCGATTCTTATCATTCGTACCATTTTGCCAGCACCCTCTTTCTTTTTGACTCCATTATTTAAATGACATGCAAGGAATGCTCCGCAAATTGAAGCGACACCGATTCGCCTTCCCGGAACACATCCTCTTGAACCGGATTATGTTCGGAAATTTGAATGAGCTGCCCGTCGTATTCAACCTCATATTCCTGGGAACGTCCCATAAATACGCTTTTTTGGACGGTGCCTACATGCGTTTTCCCTCTTGTTAACGATACGGCCTCGGGACGAATAACGACCGTAACTTTATCATTTTCCTTAAAGCCGGTACGGTACACCTTTAACTGGCCTGAAGCGGTGCTAACTACGATATGATCCGCTTCCGCTGCTTTTACGGTTCCTTCAATAAAGTTTGCCGTACCGATAAAATCGGCTACAAACTTCGTTTTTGGCCTTTGATAAATGTCCATTGGACTGCCGTACTGCTCGATTTTTCCTTTATTCATCACGATGATTAAATCGCTCATGCTCATCGCTTCGCTCTGGTCATGGGTGACATAAATGGCGGTGATGCTGATTTGCTGCTGAATTCTCCGTATCTCATCTCGCATGACTAGTCTAAGCTTTGCATCCAGATTAGACAATGGCTCATCGAACAAGAGCACCCCCGGCTCCATGACAAGCGCACGAGCGAGTGCAACGCGCTGCTGCTGGCCGCCGGACAACTGAGAAGGCATGCGCTCTTTATAATCGCCCAGATTCATAATATCCAGTACGCTGTTCACCTTCGATAAAATCATGTCCTTGGACAGCTTTTTGATGCGCAGGCCATAAGCAATATTATCAAAAATGTTCATGTGAGGGAATAAGGCATAGGATTGGAATACCATCGTGCAGTCACGCTGATTAGGAGGAATATCGTTTACTTTCTCGTCGCCAAAATAAATAGCTCCCTCGGAAATTTCCTCAAAGCCTGCGACCATGCGAAGCGTCGTCGTTTTGCCGCAGCCGGATGGGCCAAGCAGCGTAACGAATTGTCCGGCCTCGATTTCAAGATTGACATTTTCAACCGCATATTTCGATTTTCCTTGATCCGTGCCGTATGCTTTGCAAATATCCTTTAGACTAACTGTTTTTGCCATATTGTTTCCTCCTATTCGAGCCGCTGAGCCAATTTACCAATAAGTTCAACAGAAGCAGCGCCGCTACCATAATGATGATTAGAATCGTACAGTAGGCGCTGGCAGCGCCGATACGCCCTGCTTCCACCTGAGCCATGATGGACGCCGTAATCAGGTTGTATTTTGCCGATATTAGAAAGATGACCGCGCTCATTGCCGTCATGCTTTTGACGAAGCTGTTCACGAGGCCGCTGAAAAAAGCGGATTTGATTAACGGCAATACGATGCTCGTAAATACCTTCGTCTGGCCTGCCCCCAAATTGGTTGCCGCTTCCTCGATGCTCGGATCAATTTGCTGCAAGGCTGCAACGCCTGATCGAATGCCTACCGGCATGGCACGGACTACGAAAGCGGCGACGATGATGATGCCTGTTCCCGTTAGTGCCAGCGGTGCCTTGTTAAAGGCTAAAATATAGCCAATACCGATAACGGTACCCGGAACTGCGATCGATAACATGCTTATCGCCTCGAGCGCCTTCTTGCCGGCGAACCGTTTGCGCACGATTAAATAGGCGAATATCATGCCTAGCAAACCAGCGATTGGCGTCGCGATCAAAGCTAATTTAAGCGTGTCCTTAATCGCTTTCTCGCCGAGTGTCAGCACATATTTGTAATGGTCAAGCGTAAAGCTGTTGTTGATCCCCCAGAGCTTAATAAAGGATCCGACCGGCACAAGGGCATAGAAAGCAATGACGACAACCGTAATAATCATGCAGATTATAAACAGTACATTTTTGATGGGGCCGGAATCGATCATTCGCCGCGCACCGGTTGGTTTGCCGGTCACAGTCACATAGCTTTTTTTGCCGACCCAGAAGTTTTGCAAAATATAAATAATAATCGTGATCGTCAGCAGAAGCATCGCTAATGCTGCGCCTGCCTGCATATTATAGCTGCCGACTGCCTGCAAATAGATTTCACGGGCAACCGTCGAATAATTGCCTCCGATCGTCATCGGGTTTCCGAAATCGGCAAGCGATTGCACGAATACGAGCAAAAACGCGTTTGCGATACCCGGAATGGAGAGCGGCAGCGTAACGGAAACGAACGTTTTCCATTTGCCGGCACCCATATTTTGACTCGCTTCTTCAAGCGAAGGGCTGATCGAACGTAGCAAGCCAGATAACGTAAGAAAGGCGATAGGGAAAAAGGATAACGTTTGAACAAGCACCAGACCATGCAGACCATAAATATTTGCATTTTCAAGCCCTAACAAATGTTTCGTTATTAATCCTTGCTTGCCCAGCAAAAGCATGGCGGAAAGCGCGATTACAAATGGCGGTGAGATGACCGGCAGTATCGCAATCGCATTAAATAACCGTTTAAAAGGAACGTTCACATATGCAAATGTATAAGCAAACATGTATGCAATTGCGGTAGACAGAGTAGCCGAAATCGCGGCCAACAACAAAGAGTTGGTCAGGGAGCGGAATAGCCCCCCGCCTGACAACACCCTTTCATAGCCCTCCATCCCGAATCGCCCATCGTTCCCTGCAAAGCTTGATTTCAGTATTTGAAATAAAGGAAATACGATAAAAACGATTAAACTGAGCGAAACCAACACGATTAAAATCGGCAGGAGCGGCTCGCGCTTAAATCTTTTAAACATTGCGCTCATACAAGCTCTCTCCTCTCAGGATGATGGATTGCCGCTTCTTATTTGCTGACATCCGAATTCCATTTATCAATAATGCGTTGACGCTGCGAGCCAGCCTCTGCAATGTCATAATCGATCAAATTGATTTTGCTCATGTCGACGGCTTGCTCAGGTCCAACCGCATCTTTGTTCGTAATGTTTTGGAAGCTGCCCACTGTTTTGCCGATCTCTTGCGCGGCAGGCGACAGCGCCCAGTCTACGAAGGCTTTGGCAAGATCTTGGTTTTTCGAGTTTTTGATAATGCCGATCGAGCCCGTCTCATAGCCTGTTCCGTCTTCCGGGAAGGACAATACGAGATTGTCGAAGCCTTCTTCTTGGTACTTAATAATGTCATGCGCGAACAAGATGCCGACTCCCGCTTCGCCCATTCCGACCATGCGGCCCGGAGCTGCTCCGCTTGTCGTATACTGCTGTACCTGCGGATGAAGCTGTTTTAAATAATCGAAGCCCTTCTCTTCATCGCCAAACACTTTTAAAATGCTGTAAATCGCCGTATAAGCTGTTCCCGATGACGCAGGAGACGCCATTACGATTTCCCCTTTGAGCTTTGGCTCCAGCAGATCGGACCATTTTGTCGGTGCTTTCAGCCCTTTCTTCTCCAAAAACTCCTTGTTGGACGCGAAGCCTACCGCCCCCACATATACGCCTGTCCAATAACCGTTGGCATCTTTATATTTCGCATCGATTTTCTCCGATACCGGTGAAACGTAAGGCTCTAGCAAATCCTCCGTTACAGCTTGTACAAAAGTATCCGCAGGGCCGCCGTACCATACGCTTGCTTGCGGGTTATCCTTCTCGGCGCGTACCTTTGCCAGAATCTCGCCAGCCGACATCCTGATCATCTCTGCTTGAATGCCCGTATCCTTCGTAAATTGCTCAATCGCTTTAACGGCATGATCCTCTTGGAATCCGATGTAAACCGTCAGCTTTCCTTGCGGCTTAGCCGTTGCCGGCTCCCCGCCGTTATTGGCTGCCTTGCCTGCATCCCCATTCGAGCTGCAGCCCACGAACATTGTCGCTGCCAGCGCAACCATTGCTAATTTGCCGATCCAACTTTTTTTCATTTGTTACGACCTCCCTGTTTGTTTGTACAAGTCTGATTATATTGGTTCCGCTTACAATAGCGTTAGATCAACGTTTTGCCGTTTCGTTCGGCAAAAAAACAATAAAAAAAAGGACTCCTCTCGGAGCCCTTGCGCCAGGTATCTAAACTTATAAAAACCATTTTAGCAGGCTGTTGACGATAACGCCCACGATAGAGAAATCACTGTCGGCAAACGTCGTTCTCAAATAACCGAGATTGGTCAGCAACGGAACTAGAAATACAGGCAGCAAAGTTAAAATAAACCCATGTATGAGCGACGCGACCACGAGCCCTCTTTTGCCGCCCATTTGATAAGCGATAACCCCGGCAGCCCCGCCTGAAAAAAAATTCGGTATAATGCCCGGAATTATTACGGTATATTGCAGCTGCATCATCATCGTCATGGCGCCGAGCCCGCCGGCAAAGCTAAGGAGGAAGCCAGTAACAGCCGCTACAGGCGCATAGCTGTATAACACCGGGCAATCGAGTGCAGGAATCGCCCCCGGCACGATCCGGTCAGCAATCCCTTTGAACGCAGGCACGATCTCGGCAAGCATCATGCGAACACCAGCCAGCACGATGTAGCAGCCGCCCGCAAACCATGTTGCTTGTATGATCGATACGATGATGAAATGCCGTCCGGCGAACATGCTCTCAATGCTGCCCTGCGGAGAGAAAACGCTGGCTATCGCAAACAGGATGAAAGTAAAGCCGAAGATGACGACCATATGATCCTGAAACAGCACGGTCAGCTTCGTTTTCTTGAGCGGCTTCTCCTGCTGCTTCTTCGGTTTCAGCAGCGAACCGACGAAACCGGCAATTAAATAACCGAAGCTGTTGAAATGTCCGATCGCAAACTGGTCCCCGCCTATTACCCTTCTGACATAACGCTGCGACAGCAAAGGAGCGGTAGACATGCTTCCCGCCAAAACAATTCCTCCGATAAGCATCGTCTGCCAGGTATCCATGGCGCTCGACACCAATAAGCCTGCAAGCAGCGCAGCCATAAATAACATATGATGGCCGGACAGAAAAATATATTTGATCGGCGTAAATCTGGCAATTACCAAATGGACAATCATGCCGATAAGCAAAATAACGGCCATCTCTTTGCCATAGTTGATTTGCGTCATTGCGGTTATCGTTTCATTGTGCGGAATAATGCCGATAATTTGAAAGCTGTTTTGGATCACAGCGGATAGATTGGACAAGGATGAGCCCGTCTCACTCGCTCCGATCTGCATGAGCTTAAAACCGATCATCGTTTTTATCGTGCCGCTGAGCAGCTTTTGAACCGGCTGCTTTTGCAGGAAAAGCCCGGTAAACGCAATTAATCCAAGCATGAGTGCAGGCTCTCCGAACAAGCCATTATTAAACCATTGTGAGACGTTCATGTTCACTCACCTTATTCTGTTTCAGATAGCCAATGCTGAAAAACGGTGCTCTTCATTAATTCTTGCTTCACATACTGACGATTCATAATATCATCGAGCCCAATAATTTCAATATCCCCGGCATCCTCGATTGAATCAACAATGAACGACGAGCAGACGATGAGCTGCGGTCGATGCGTCATTAAGGATGACAAATCGGTATGCACGACAGAGACGTTAACGTTCAATTCGGCAACGATTGCTTCAATATTTAATCGTATCATTAAGCTTGTCCCAAGCCCGCTATTACAAGCGACTACAATTTGTCTCATTGAGCCTCCTCGTTTTGTAACCGTTCCCATAAATCGCTAGAATCGCCGGCCGTCTTTAAGTAACTGATAAAGCTTGTATCGTTGAGCAAATCCAGAAGGGTGCTTAATGCCGTGATATGCTTTTCTTTATCAACCGCAGCTAGCGTAATCATTAGCCATACCGGATGCTCTGAAGGGCCAAACAAAATAGGCTCTTTAAACGTAACTAGACTGAAAGCGGTTTGCGACACATCCTCCGGCATATAGGCATGCGGAAAATAGATGCCTTGTTGAATCAAAAAAGAATGTTTATTCAAATGGATCATATCGATCAGCTTCTGCTCGTATGGAAGACCAGATGCCCCTCTAGCCATCAACAACCGGCTGCCAAAACGGACAGCTGTTTCCCAGCTTGTCGTATCCAGCTGCAAATGGATGGACGCTTTGGGCAGCAGCTCGGTCAATAAGGGTGCCACGTTGGCTGAATCCTCGCGTATGCCCCCTCCTTGAAGCAGCAATAGCAGCTCCTCCAACAGCTTGTTGCGGTTAGTGACAACCGCATTCCGCTCTACAATACTCATAATATCATTAACGGATTGTATGGCCATAGCGGTTACGGTTTCCGCACGGTACGTAATCCCAAAAAAATTCGCGATCGTTTGTTGATCCTTCGCAGCGAGCAACGGAGACACCTTCAGCCACGGGACTGCTATCGCATGTCCAATATCTATGGTCGATAAAACGGCATCCGTTTCGGAGGGAGTCAGCAATACGGAATCCTTGTAAGAGCAGGTCCTCACAACCTCTAACTGCGGAAAAATATATGAGAGTCTCCGCTTTATTATAGCAGATGTACCGATGCCCGAGCCGCAAACGATAATGACCCTTTTGTTGGAATGGGTCAAATGCGGGGCGATGCCGCTCGCCACGTGCAGCATAATATACCCGATTTCATTTTGGTCAAACGCAATGGATATGCTGCTCATGACTTCATTCACTACGCGCTCCAATATTTTCATCAAAGAACCGTATTGCTGCTGCAGCTGCCCGAGAAGCGGATTTTTCGACTGCAAATTAAACTTCGCCCTGTAAACCGCCGGCTTCAGATGAATGGATAGCCCTTGAATGACCTGCTCAGCTAATTGCAGCCTGTAGCCGGACTCCTTCTCCGTCCTCTCGATAATTTCTT
The DNA here is from genome assembly GCF_001273905.1 of Paenibacillus sp. FJAT-27812. Lineage (NCBI taxonomy): Bacteria > Bacillati > Bacillota > Bacilli > Caryophanales > Paenibacillaceae > Paenibacillus > Paenibacillus sp. FJAT-27812. Next base: position 202,630 of record NZ_LIGH01000001.1, read on the forward strand.
TCGCCAGCTTGACGAAAACCGTGTCCTTCGTAGACAGCTGCTGCTTCTGGGCACCCAGCATATGCTGGGTAATGTACCCAATCTCAGAATGAGGCAGCTCGACTTGAAAATGCTGCTCGATGAGCGGAATGACATGCTTCTCGACTAGCCGGAACACATCTGTCCCTTCAAGCTCCTGCAGCAATTTCTGATCAATGTCAATGGAATGATGATGCTTGATGCGCTCCATGGCCATCAAAATATGAAGCGTAACCGTTATATAACCCGCATCAGCAAATTGGATGTTCATCGCTTGCTCCAGCTTCTGTATCGCGTCGAAAATAACTTTCACATCATCAACCTTAAACCATATATTCAAAGCGGATACTGGCTGCTCCTGCATCTCTTTGCGATCAAACATGTAACGCAGCAGCTTGTCCTCCGTAATTTCCGCTCGAAGCAGCTCTAGGTAAGCGCTGCGCTTCGACTGTTCGCTTCCTGCTACAGACAAGCTGCCCTTTTGTTTGACAAATTCGATTTTGCGCTGCATAAGCCATTCTTTAATCTCTTGCAGATCTACGAGCAGCGTGCTCTTGCTTATGCTGTAATCTTCCATGATCGTGTTCATCGTAATTTGATTTTCTTGCAGCAATAGCTTTAACAACAGCGTGATCCGCTGCTTCGCATCCATGAAGACCGGCCTCTGGCGGATTTTGTCCTTCAGCATTTGCAGCTGCTCCGGCTCGTGATTCAGCCGTACGCCCTTCGTGCGATGCCTCTCCAGCACGACATGATGATCCCGGAGCCAATCCTCCAGTTGGAGCAAATCATGACGCACCGTACGGTCAGATATGCCGTATTCGTCAATGAGCTGTTGTAAGGCTAAATAATCGTCTGCTTCCATAAGCTGTTTTAGTATGCGCTGCTGTCTGCTTGTAATCATCGTCGTCACCTTTTGTCTTTGATTTCATCATGATAGCACAAAAGGCTCCCGGCAAGCAGCAATTGCTTGCTGCTCTCCGAAAGCCTTCATTCATTAATCCTCATCTTCCTCATCATCATTGAGGCCAAGGCGCTTTGCTTCCAAATACTCTTGCGTAGCGCGATCGCGCTCTCTGCCTTTGTCCTTCAGCCGCTCGATGGCCGGCTGAATGAGCAAATCCACTTCCTTCTGCACCGTGTAGGCCAAGTCGTACCGCGTTTGCGATTCCAAGAAGGAACCGACCTCCATCAAGGCGTTGTAACGGTCTAGTTCATCTCTCGTCAACAAGCCGCGAACTTGAACGCTGCAGTGACGCATTATAGAAATTTCCCTTTACGCAGAACGAGCGGAATGCCGCCAATGATGAACAGGTAACGCAGATCGATCGCTTTCTTCAACCAAGCGGCTACGCGTCCTTTATATTTTTTGCCGAATGCGATGCCGATTGCCTCGCCTTTGCCAAGCGATGCTACCGTTCCTTTGTTGCTGAACGTGAAGCCCTTCGGCGGCTGATTGCGAATCGAAGCGACAAGGTTATGCGCGCAAACGACGCCTTGCTGCATGGCGATTTGGGCAGTTGGCGGGTATGGACGGCCTTCTGGATTGAACATTAGCGAGTTATCGCCAACGATGTAGATGTTATCGTTGCCAGGTACACGAAGGAATTCGTCAACCTTCACGCGGCCGCGCATCGTCTCGAAGCCTGCCTCTTCAATAAGGCGGTTACCGCGGATACCGCCGGTCCAAATGACAGTAGCCGATTTGATTTCTTCGCCTTCGCCTACAACTACGCCCTCCGGCGAGCATTCTTTGATTGCTGTGCCAATGCGGAACGTAACGCCCTTCTTCGTCAATACGTCCATGCCGTATTCAACCAGCTCGGGATCAAAGCCAGGAAGCGCCGTTGGAGCCGCTTCGATGTTGTAAATTTTCACTAGCCCCGGATCAACGTCGAATTGCTTGCACAGCTCAGGGATGCGGTCGGATAGCTCGCCGACAAACTCGATGCCTGTGAAGCCTGCGCCGCCAACTACAAACGTCAAATAATCCGTACGGTGTGGCTCGCGTTTGTAACGGGCAAATTGGTATTCAATATGTTCACGGATCAAACGAACCGAGTTAATGCTGCGGATATTCATGGCATGCTCGCCAAGACCCGGAATGCCGAAAGTCTCAGGCTCGCCGCCAAGGCCGATAACCAAATAATCGTAAGACAGCGTGCCGTCCTCGAGTATAACTTTTTTATCTTGCGGACGAATTTGAACGACTGTCGATTTTACGAAATCGATTTTAAATTCGTCAATCAGTTTAGAGATGCTCACACGGGCATTTTCCGGATTGTCCGTGCCTGCTGCCGGCATATGCAGATGCGTCGTAATATAGTGGTAGTCATGTTTATTGACTAATGTAACGTCAGCTTCATTGTAGTTTAATTCTTTTTGCAAACGAAGCGCGGTTAAAACGCCGCCGTACCCTGCGCCAAGAATAACGATTTTAGGTATGTTGCTCATCGTTTAATCCCATCCATTCCTGATTTATCTTTGTATTTGTACTTTGTGAAAAATTACACAAGCTAAACCGAAAAATTATAATTGTAAGTTCAGTGTGTTCTATTTAAAGCGTTTTTATCAATGAATCGCCTGCGATTGAGCAACAGTTTTCGTTACTTTCAGCAACCAGTTCCGTGCATACATACATCAGAAATTTTACATAGTTTTCAGTAAAAGTTCAAGGGCAAAATGTACGAAATTGTTTAGAACTCTATACAAATTAATCATTTCCTTCTTCATCTGTGAAAGTTTATAATAAAAACCGTAAAGCTTAAAAAGTGGAGGTGGCTACATTGTCTAACCCCTTAATATCCGTAAACCCCGTCGATATTATTATCATCGGAGGCGGCCCTACCGGAATGTTCGCAGCTTTCTATGGCGGCATGCGCCAAGCGTCTGTCAAACTCATCGAAAGCATGCCCCAGCTCGGCGGCCAGCTCGCCGCGCTTTACCCTGAAAAATATATTTACGACGTTGCTGGATTTCCAAAGGTTACGGCTCAAGAGCTGGTTGATCGGCTTAAGGAGCAGATCGATCATTTCAAACCGGAGATTTGCCTGGAGGAGAAGGTAACCAGCGTCATCAAGCACGATGAGCGCCTCTTTGAAATTATAACTGACAAAACCAATCATTATGCCAAAGCGATTATTATTACGGCTGGAGTGGGCGCATTTGAGCCACGGCGTTTGGAACTGCCGGAGGCTGCTCGCTTCGAGAAAAAAAACCTTCATTATTTTGTAGGCGATTTACAGCGGTTTAAGGGGCAGAAGGTGCTGATTAGCGGTGGCGGCGATTCGGCTGTGGATTGGTCGCTTATGCTCGAGCCTATTGCTGAGAGCGTTACGCTGATCCATCGCCGCGATAAATTCAGGGCGCATGAGCACAGCGTGGAGAACCTCATGAAATCGAGTGTAAACGTGGTTACGCCAAAAGAAATTACTGCGCTTCATGGTGAAGAGAGCATTACTAAGGTTACGTTAACGGATATTAAAACAGCAGAAACGACCGAGCTGGATGTGGACGCCGTCATCGTTAACTTTGGCTTCATCTCGTCTCTGGGGCCGATAGCTGAGTGGGGTATCGATATTCAAGGCGGCTCCATTGTCGTGGATACTCGGATGGAAACAAATATTTCAGGCATATTCGCAGCGGGCGACGTGACGACCTATCCAGGGAAGCTGAAGCTTATCGCCGTAGGCTTTGGAGAGGCTCCGACTGCCATTAACAATGCGAAGGTGTATGTTGATCCAAGCGCGAAGCTATCGCCTGGCCATAGCAGCAACATGAAGCTCTAATGCCCTCCATTTAACATGCATTTAAAAAAATAACATAAGGGTATCCTAATCTTGGCTCATTCATTTCAAACACCTATCGCATACATATGCATGGTGTGCCAAGGAGGATACCCTTATGTTTTGTCCGGTTTGCAACGGAATTCAATCTCTGCATGAACGCTGCTCCTCTTGCGCTGGCGCAATTGTAGATTGCGGTCGTTTAACTGATCTGACAGGTCCTTATGCTCCCTACGAGCAAATCGAAGGCGAGCCGCTGTTAAGCGATGTGCGGATGCAGGATTCTTCTTCCTGCAAGCATCTTCTATATTGCTCGACCTGCAAGCAAACAACCGAAATTTCGGTTACGGAATGGTAATCATGTTGAAGGGGCAAAAGTTACGTCAGGTGCTAAGCGGTAATTTTGACGGCATCCGGATTAAGGCGCCTGCGCTTCATTTCGATAGCTAACATTCGAATAAATTCTTGCTCTAATTCAAATTGAATAGCTGCATAATAAGTGTCTACTAACATTTCGTCAGACAGTAGCTCCATACTACACACCCTTTCTTCCATCCTTTGGTTATTCCTTAATCATAGTAGCATGGCACTACTTAGAAGGACAACAGGCCTAGTTATTCACAAGATGTTGTGGATACGGTGTGCACAGCGTGTGCATACCCTACGAACAACGAGCAATATCAGGGTGGATAATGTGGATAGAGTTATCCACAGGCGAATTTTACACAAATTCAATAAAAAACTTTAATCACATTCTATGAATCTATTAATGGAATATATTAACGCTAATCCCTATTTTCCTCACAAGCCTATTGTTATTCGCATAAAAAAAGCCCCAAGCGGGGCTGTTCTCTATTAAGCTACGCTCATAAGTTCACTTCGTAACACGCTTTATCGAGCCACGAGGAATTCATAAAGTCTCGTCCGCGCACAACAACCTTATCCTCGTAAACGTCAACGTAATAGCCTTGGCTGCCCTCTTTGTAGACATCCTCATTCGTCCATAAATAAGCAACGGATGCCGCGTTAAAAATGGTTGCGGTCTCGCCGTTTCCTTCAAAACAAGCATGACCCGCTTCCAGCTCCCAATGCGTATGGCCGTTAAACATAATCGTTTGAGGATGTTTGGTTAGAATTGCCTTCAACTCTTCATCCTGAATCACGCCATGCCAGCCTTGCCCTTCGAGCGACCCGGCAACCGTATCCTTCAGCGGCTGATGCAGAAACAAAAATACAGGTTTTGATGGGGATGCATCCTCGCCAAGCTTCTGGTCAAGCCATGAGAGCTGCTCCTCCGTCAAATAAGCAAAGTCCTTTAAGCCGCCTTGCTCTGAGCCAAGAAATATAAAATGATAGCCCTCCAGCCATTTATCGTAATAAGCGCCTTTCATGCCTGTATACGATTCATAAAGCTGGAGCTGGCTGCTCCATTCGCCAAGAAATAAATCATGATTGCCGATTGTAAAATGAATATCCGGCAGTCCAGCCTTGCTGGCTTCCCATATGCGAACAAATTCCGCATACTCGGCGCGCAGTCCATGATCCGTCACATCGCCAACATGCATAACGCCTACGCTATTGGACGAATGAGCGGCGATGTCAAGCAGCGCTTGCGCCAAATGCTTATTATAAAGATGATCTTGCTCGGCATTAATATGGGTATCCGTTATAACCTGAAAGCTAATGATTGGGGGCTGCATCATTTTCTCATCCTTTCTTCCTAAGGCTTAATGGCTTTTCACACTCATATTCAAGCCTACAACTCCAACTACGATTACAGCGATCCATAGCAGGGAGGAAATAGGCAGTTTCTCATGAAAAATAATAAAGCTAACCATCGTAATCAGGATGATGCCGATGCCCGACCAGATCGCGTACGCAACGCTCACATTCATGTAGGAGAGCGCGAAGTTCAGCATCGTAAAGCTGGCGCCATAAAAGATAAACATAAGCACTGACGGCCAAAATCGCGAGAAGCCCGCTGAATATTTCATTGAGACGGTTCCTGACAGCTCAAGCACGATCGCCAGCAGCAGAAAAGTCCAGCCCCAGCCCATCTCAGTCTTCATGCGCTTGGCTCCTGATTTTTAGCTGCGAATAATGACTTATGACTTCCTTGGCATCCGGAAGGAGCAGATGCGCGCTGCTGCCCATAGCTGCGTCAGCGATACCAACCGTTACAGCGGCTCCAGCCGCAACGCCCATCCGCATATCCCCATTGGTGTCGCCAATAATCGCTGCTTCAGAGCAGTCTATTGCCAGCTTCCGGCATGCGAGCTGAAACATATCAGGGAAAGGCTTGCCTCGCTCTACTAGATCATTTCCGATAACAAGATCAAAATAAGGCCTGATGCCAAGCCACTCCAAGTGCTGATTTGCAGCCTCAGTTTCATCTGCGGTAACGACGCCAAGCTTAATGCCAAACGCTTTGCAGCTTTTTAGAAAATCAACGCTTCCCGGAAGAGGACGAGCTGGGCGCAAGCGCTCCAGCTCCCTATCCGCATGTTTCTTGCAGTATTGAACGAGCTCCATCGCTTCTGCCCATGACAGGCCCTTCGTGTATAGCTGCCAAGCAAGCACGGCATACAGGTCCTGCATCGTCCCCATCGCAAGCGGGCCGTTCCGGTCATAATCGATAATGGTGCCGTCTTCGCCATGCTTCGTACCCCAAAGTGACGGGATGAGATCGGGATGCAAGGAAATCCCTCGCCCCTTCAATTGCTGCTCAAGCTCGTTAAATACGTTCTTGCTCCAGCTCCCCCACGTCGCGATAAAATCAAGCAGGGTCCCATCTTTATCGAACAAGATGCCTGTCACCTTGTATGCTCGATTGTTTATCATTAAGTCAGGCATATTGTTCATCGCTCCTATTTTAATCTGTCTAGCTCCTTCTGTGCCGTTTCCTTCGCTTCTTTTAACGCTTTCTCGGCAGAAACATTTCCAATTTGCACTTTATCGGCCGCAATCTTGAGCGCATCGTTTATTTTGCCGCCAGTTGGATCCTGGAACGGCGCTGATGCATGCGCAGCCTGCATGAGCGGCACTTTGATTTGCGGATTTTTCTCGCTGAACGCTTTATATTCCGCATCCTCAAGCGCGGATGAACGAACGGCGATATAACCTGTCCCAATGGACCATGAAGCTGTATTTTTTGTTTCCGAGAAGAACGTCAGCCATTTGTATGCAGCCGCCTTCTGCTCGTCGCTCACGCCTGCCGGAATACCTGCCATAATTGCGCTTGCTACCGGTTTCCCTGCGCCTACGCCTTCCCAGCCCGGCTGTTCCATTGCGGATACGATGTTGAAATCCAGATCGCCTTGGTCGCCGCTTGAGCCAATGTAGCCAGCCGCTTGGCCTTTCATAACATCGTCGATCGTTTTGTACCAATACTCCCAGCCTTGACCGCCGGAGTGGATCGCCATAATTTGATCTTCATGAATCCATTTGCGGAACAGCTCCCACGTCTCAATCCATTCCGGAGAATCGATAGTAACGGTTTTGCCGTCATCGCTTAGCACTTTGCCGCCCTTACTAAATACGGCATCCATCATATTTTCCCTGCCCCACATCGGTTCCCAGCCATAAAAACTTGTTTTGCCGCCAGCTTTGACCGTCATCTTGGATGCGGCAGCCGCTAAGCCTTCCCATGTTTTGAAATCCTCAGGCGTAAGTCCGTTTTTCTCAAGCGCGTCCTTGCGGTAATACATGACCTGCGTCGTGCCGTACATCGGAAGGAAAAATTGCTTGCCATCCAGCCTTCCTTGCTCAAGGAACGTTTGTACAAAGTCTTCTTTGTTAAAAGCAGTATCAGCCGCAATCAAATCGCTCATATCGGCGAATAATCCTTTTTGAGCCCAGTTCATATTGGAGGAAAGAACGGCAGCCGGAGGCTGCTTTGCCGCAATCGCAGCCTGCAGCTTCTGTTCTGTTTCAGAATAATCGGCTTGGGCGATTCCTTTTACAATTACCTCGTCCTGCGAGCCGTTGAATAACTCGATCTTTTCTTTCATTGTGTCGCCAAGCTTGCCGCCAAGGCCATACCAGAACTCGATCGTTATTGGCTCCTTAGGAGTTGGGGCCTCGGTCGGATCAGCAGTTGCGTTCGTGCCTGCACCGCTATTTGCGTTTCCGTTTGTTTTGCCTGCATTTTGTCCGCAAGCTGCCAGTACGGCGAAGCTTAACACCATCATTAGAGCTAAACCTTGCTTCATTTTCAACATTGTTATTGATTCCTCCACTCTATTTGTGTAAAGCAATAAGCAATAGTGAGATTGGATTACCCTTTGTTAACGCCTGCCGACATGTTGAAGCTTTTCATAATCGTCTTCTGCGCAAATAAAAACAGCACGAGCAGCGGTACAATCGTATATGAGCTTGCCGCCATAATGAGCGGCCATTTCAAGCCATATGCTCCTCCTTCCACGAAGAAGCTTCTTAGGCCGGCTGAAACAAGCTGCAGGTCGGGATTTTTGGTAATCAGCATAGGCCAGAAATAGTTATTATAATGATCAATGAACGTAATAAGAGCGAGCACGATGAACGAGGAGCGCGTAACGGGGACAAGAATCGACCACAATATCCTCATATGCGACGCACCATCGATTTGCCCTGCTTCTACCAGCTCATGAGACACCTGCAAAAAGGCTTGCCTAATCAAAAAGATTGAAAATACGCTGACGCAATTCGATACGATGAGTCCGGCGTACGAGTCCAACAGATTCAGCTTTGCCAAAATCATATAGCTCGGCAAGTACACCGCCGTGCTCGGAATCATGTAACCAAGCATGATGACCGCCGTTATCGCTTTTTTTAGCCGAAATCGCATATGTGTCAAGGCATAGGCCATCATCGCCGAATTTAATGCCTGAAGCAGTACGATAACGGAAGCGACAATGATGCTATTCGTTAAATAACGCCAGAACGGCGCTTCCAGCCACGCTGCGAGAAAGTTGTCCCATTGCGGGGAGCTTGGCCAAAAGGTGGGCGGAAATTGCCATATTTCATCATTTGTTTTGAGTGCGCTTGTGATCATCCAATAGAATGGAAATGCCATAACGGCACTGCACAGCATCAGAAACAAATGCCTTATGGTGCGCCGTAAAACATAATTTGCTGGCATAGCGATAGTTCTCCTCTCCGTGCGGTAGACGATTATGAGCTGTAATGAACGGTTTTGCGGCTTATCGCAAAGGAAATGATCGATAATAGCATACAGGTAAGCACGAGCACAACCGCAACAGAGGATGCCTCGCCGATATCAAACGACTCGAAAGCCGATTGATAATACATATAAAGAAGCGTTCTCGTGGAGCCGGCAGGCCCACCCTGCGTTAACACGTTAATTTGATCGTAGGCTTGCAATGCCGATATCGTTTGTACAATAAATAAGAAGAAAGTGGTTGGCGAAATGAGCGGAATCGTAATATGTCTCAGCTTGCTCCAGCTGCCCGCCCCATCCAAATCGCCGGCCTGCAATAGCTCGCGCGGCACATTTTGCAAAGCGACTAAATAAAACACCATCGTCCAGCCCATCAGCTTCCATACCGTAACGATCAGGACGCCTGCAAGCGCCCAGCTTGTATCCTGCAGCCAGCCTACTCCCTCTAAGCCGAACCAGCGAAGCACCGTATTTGCCATGCCGACCTTAGGCTCGAATATCCAAGACCATACGATCGACACCGCAACCGTTGGCGTAACCCAAGGCGAGAACATGAGGGTGCGATAGACGGCGGAGCCTTTCATCGACCGATTGAGCAGCAGCGCGAGCGCAAGCCCCAGGATCATGACCGGGAGCACGCTTCCGATGCAGAAGAGCATCGTAACGCCAAGCGACTGATAAAAGGCCGAGTTATCGAACAAATACATATAATTGTCCAAACCAACAAACGTTTTGACCGGACTCATAAAATCCCAATCGGTAAAGCTCAAATAAAAAATCGTACCGAGCGGGATCAGCCAAAATACGATCAGTGGAATTAAAGCCGGCAGCGTGAATAATATAGCCTTCCATTCCTTAGCCATATCGCGTTTAATCATCTCCTGTTATCTGTTCAATTTTATCTTAACATTTGCTATAATTATCGTAAATTAATCATTTTCACCCCTAGTATTCAAAAATTATTGTACACTCAGTGTAAAACAGCTTCGTTATCTGTACGTCAACGTCTGTTTAAGATCTTGTAAAAATGTTGTGTTTCCAAAAGATTTTCTATCATCTATTCTTGTTGCTGTATAATGAATCATAAAATCTTAGTCTTGCGGGTGATGATGTGAAAAGAGTTTCAACCAGTGATCTGGAAGGTATGCCAGCGACTCAAGAGCAAATACGGGGAAAAATAATAGACGCCATTGCCCAAACGATGGATTTGTACGGAGCTAATTATTCATTCGGCCAGCTTTACGGCATTATGTTTTTTGAGGATAAGCCAATGACGCTCGAGGAAATGAAGCAGCAGATGAATATGAGCAAAAGCAATATGAGCTATGCCGTTCGCTCCTTAATGGATTCAAAAATGATCAGGAAATTAGATGAGAAGCTTGACCGCAAAGATTTATATGTTGCCGAGACTGACTTTTTCCAAGCGTTCCAAAACTTCTTTGCCTCCAAGCTGCAGCGCGAAATCGATGTGATGCTAGGATCCATTAACGAGGTTATTCCTTCCCTCTCTGAAATCATTTTAGATATCGATACCAAGGAAGAGGAGCGCCAGCTCTGCCTCAAGGATTTGCATAAGCTGCGTCACGGCGTCGAATATTACAGCTGGCTCCAGCAGTTCGTGGACGGGCTGCGCGGCGGAGAGCTTTTCCGGCAAAACGCAGCCAAGTCCGAGCAGTAAACGATCACAAACAAAAGGGTGCCGCAGAAGTGTTTTGGACTTCCGTGCACCCTTTATTTTTTGGTTTGTTTATTGAGGCTTCGTATTCACCTCGAACATCCAGATCCTTCCTTGCTTATCAATCCCGTAGTCGAACCCCAGCTGGGCAAAACCAGGATACTTGGATTCGAGCACGTTCGTCGACAATTCGGTAAGCTCACGCATCTTCTGCTTCTTCTCATCGACCTGCGCGGACGACAATGATCTGCCTATGCCGTTTGCGGCTGTTACAAGCGAACCTCCACGACATATGTTCGTTACGAAAAGCCCCTTTCTGGCGATTCGTCCGACCATTGCGCGTATGGTCCAGCCCTTCTCCGTCTTCACGTATTTGACCCGATAATCGATTGGCCTGCCGTCAACCGTTGCCAAATGGATGCCTTTTTGAATGAGATAAGCACGGCCCTTGCGTTGTTTGTTAAGCGCACCTATTAACGCTGCAAAACTAGCAAAACGTTTCGTCTGCGTGTAATAAGTATAAGCATACCCCTTGCCGCTGCGCGTAACCTTCATCACGCCATGCCCGCCTGCGCCGACCACCGGCTTCATAACCACCATGTGATGCATATCCAGCATGCTTCTAAGATTTTGTTCCGTAAACCTTCTGGTCGGCGGAATATGCGGCGCAATGCTGGGATGGGAAAGCAATGCTGTTATCTTGGTCCACTTGTTGGCTAGCAATCTACCATTATGTTCACCCAATGAAATCTCTCTCCTTTCCTATCGCTTCATTCATAGCATATGACAGAGCACTACCTGTCTCTTGGATGAATGGCTGTAGTTAGGAGCCTTTATTCGAAAGCATTGCTATAATATATTGCTAGTTTCGCATGAGCCGTCTTGCCTAACCTAATTTTAGGCATAAAAAACCGGCAAGCAGCGCCTCTGGGTTGCTGCTTGCCGGTTTATCGCATTTCTACTTGTCTGATTGCTTCTCGAGCGCCGCTTTAAGCTTGTCCGCCAAACTGTTCGACATCGCGGTATTATCGCTATATTGCTCGATAAGCTTCTGATTTTGCCTCCGATTAGCTTTGCCGCCGCCCCCCTGCTTATCGCCGAGCATTTCAATGACATTGCAAGGCCTGCACTGGGCATATTTGCCTGCTTTGCCGTCTTTAATTTCCATCTTCTTATGGCACTGCGGGCAGCGTTTATTGGAGAGCATAGGCTCCGCCGCGCGCCGATAGCCGCAGTCACGGTCAGAGCAGACAAGCGATTTGCCGCGCTTGCCGTTTATTTCAAGCAGCGGCTTCTCGCATTCCGGACAGCGGGAATGCGTCAGATTATGCGGCTTGTACTCCTTCGTCTCCGCAATAACCTCCGACACCCATTTTGCCGCCTGCTGACGGACATTTTTCATAAAGGCAGCCGGGTCGCCCTTGCCCTTCGCAATGCGCTCAAGCTCCTGCTCCCACTTCGCTGTCAAATCCGGGCTTCTAAGCTCGGTGACGACAAGCTCGATCAGCTGCTTGCCTTTGCCGGTAGGCATCAGTTTGTTTTGCGTGCGCGTAATGGTGTCCGTGCCCAGCAGCTTTTCAATAATATCGGCCCGCGTTGCAGGCGTGCCAAGGCTATGCTTCTCCATACGTGTCAGCAGCGTTGCTTCCGTATATCTGGCAGGCGGCAGCGTACGCAGCTCCCTTACCTTCTCCTGCTTGATCGGCAGCGACTGGCCAAGCTTAAGCGGAGGAAGAAGCTGCGCGGGCTGGCGGTCAGTCTTGCTTTGACCCGAATCGCTGTCATCGTCTTCGTCCTCATCTTGGCTGGAAGCATAGGAAGCTGACTGATAAATTTCCTTCCAGCCCTTATCCTTTTCGATTTTCCCCTTCGCGTAAAGAAGATCTTTGCCTGCCGCGAGCACGACACTCGTCTCATCGTAGCGGTAAGGACCATAAAATAAAGCGATAAACCGCCGCACGATAAGATCATACAGCTTGCGCTCATCATTGCTTAATGCGGCCAAATTTACAAATTGCTCCGTAGGAATAATGGCATGATGGTCCGTAACTTTGCTGTCATCAACGATTCTTTTCGTAACGGGAAGCTGCATTCTCACAAGCTTGCGAGCCAGCTGCGCATAAGGGCCGACAGCGATGCTCTCCAGTCTTCCTTTCAACGTGGGCACCATGTCGCTCGATAAGTATCTGGAATCGGTACGCGGATAAGTAACCAGCTTATGCTGCTCGTACAGCTTCTGAAGCACGTTGGACGTTTGCTTAGCCGAGAAGCCGAGCCGCTTATTCGCATCCCGCTGAAGCTCGGTCAGGTCATACGCCTGAGGATGCGGCTCCGATTTCTCCACTGTCCGAAGCTTGTCTACCTTCGCCGAGCCTCTTTGCAGCCTTGCGGCAATCGCTTCCGCCCCCGCTTTGTCCCACACTCGTCCATCATGGGCATCCTGCTCGCGCCATAGCGCCGAGAACGTGCCAAAATCAGCCGATACATTCCAGTAAGGCTGTGATTGGAACGATTGGATTTCCTGCTCCCGCTCCATCAGCATTGCGAGCGTAGGCGTTTGCACCCGGCCTGCCGCCAGCTGCGCATTGTATTTTGTCGTCAGCGCTCTCGTTACGTTAAGGCCAATCAGCCAATCTGCCTCCGCTCGGCAAACGGCCGACGCATACAAATTGTCGTAGTCTTTGCCTGGCTTCAAGCTGCTGAAGCCGTCCTTAATCGCCTTGTCCGTCTGAGACGATATCCAGAGTCGCTTAAAAGGCTTGCGCCAATGGACAAGCTCCATAATCCAGCGAGCGACAAGCTCCCCTTCCCGTCCGGCATCGGTCGCGATAATAAGCTCACTGATATCCTGGCGTTTGCACAGCTGTGCCACCGTGCGGAATTGCTGCGACGTTTCCTTCATAACCTTCAGGTTCATCTTCGGAGGCAGCAGCGGCAAGTCTTCCAAATTCCATGTCTTATATTTCGGATCGTATTCCTCCGGCTCTGCCAGCGTCACCAAATGACCCAGCGCCCAGGTTACGACATATTTAGGGCCTTCCATATAGCCTTTTTGCTTCTGTCCACAGCCGAGCACGCGGGCAATTTCTTTGGCCACGCTAGGCTTTTCTGCTAGTACAAGCGATTTCATTTGCGTTATTCGCTCCATTTCATTTAGACGCACGATCTGCTGTTTCATAGGAAGAAAGCGCATCATTCACTATGACGAAACGATACCATAGGCTCGCAGCCTGTGCAACGCCCTACGGAGCAGCCAGCCCGCCCATACGCAGCCGGCATGTTCTTGTTTCATGCTCAATTCCCGCTAATCTCGCAAATTTTGCTGCTAGAATCCGGGTGTGATATAGTAAGTTCAGCTTATAAGTAAGCAGATTAAGAGCTAGGGAGCGTTGATGAATGAAACTGCGTTTTGTTGCTATTATTTTTGGCATCTTACTCGTATACAGCGGTATATCCTTCTATATCGGTTGGAATGGTTGGCTGCTCTTCTCTACTCTATTCAACTGGGAAAAAACGGGCTTATATTCGCTCGTAGTAGGTTTAATCGCTTATGCGTATATTATCGGAAGGCTCGCTTACCGCGCTCCGCTTAAACCGGTTGCGGAAGTGTTCAAGCTTATCGGCTCTTACTGGTTCGCCGTGCTTGAATATGCCGTCCTTATTTTGCCGATTGCCAACATCCTCTCACTGATCCTCAAATCAGCCGGCGCGGAAGAGTCGGTTTATATCGTTGGCGTAGGCAGCATCGCTTTGCTTCTAATGGTCCTATTGATCATTCGCGGCACATGGAATGCATGGAGCCCGGTCATCCGTACCTACCAAGTTCAAATACCGAAGCCGGCCGGTTCGCTCAAAAAGCTGCGCATTGCTATGGCATCCGACCTTCATCTGGGAACGATTGTCGGCAATCGGCACTTGAAGCGATTGGTCGATAAAGTAGGGGAAATCAAGCCCGATCTTATTTTGCTTCCGGGCGATATTTTGGATGATGATATCGAGCCGTTTCTTCGCAAAAATATGTCTGCCGAGCTTGGCAAGCTGAACGCGCCGCTTGGCGTATATGCGGTAACCGGCAACCACGAATATATTGGCCGGAAGGTGCCGGAATTCATCAAAGCCATGGATGCGATCGGCATTCGCGTTCTTATGGATGAGGCAGCGCTCGTCGCAGACAGCTTCTACGTCGTCGGCCGCAAGGACAAGGCGTCCGGAGGTTTCGGATCGGGCGGCAGGCTGCCCATCCACGATCTAATCGCGCCGCTTGATCATTCGCGTCCGCTCATTATGCTTGATCACCAGCCGTCCGATATCGCCAAAGCGGCTGAGAACGGCATCGATCTATCGGTGTCCGGACATACCCACCGCGGCCAAATGATGCCCAATCATCTCATTACGAGAAGAATGTTCGAGCTGGACTGGGGTTATTTGAAAAAAGGCGGCCTGCACGCCATCGTCTCGTCAGGCTTCGGCACATGGGGGCCGCCCGTACGGATCGGCAGCCGCTCCGAGGTTATTCATATCGAGGTGGAGTTTAGCTCATAGAAGGCAGTACCATGAAAAACAGCGGCACCAGCTCGCTTGCCATTCTGATTAGCGGCTGCAAGAGCCATTCAGAATGCAAGCGAGCTGGTGCCGCTGTTTCTTTTTTTATCTAAACTAATCCACATCTGCTATACGCCACGCTGCCCCTTTTTCTTTGCCCTTCTGGAACACATACATCGTACTCCCGGCATCGCCGTTATTTCTTGTTTCCTCGACCTGTACGACGGCCTCAAACAGCGATTTTTGCTCACGAATGGATATGTTTTCTACTACGTTTATGCTCGTAATCGTGAAGCCGTTAAAGCTGCCTGAGCCTTCCCTTGCCTTGCGCGCGCTATCCGTATACAGATCCAAAAACTCATCCCATTTGCTCTCATGCATATATGTTATACGCAAATTAATGAGCTTGATAAGCGGACGTTCCTCCTCCGTGAAGGATGAAGCATCCAAATAAGCGGGCGCAAACGATTCGGCCTCGGCGTTCGGCGAAGTTGACGGTAAATCCGGGACAGGCGCGGGCGATTCTGTGTATGGCGACGGCAGCCCCTCTGCAGCTGGAGTAGGAGACTCACTCGGCGGATTCGGCTCCAACCCGCCTTCTAGTGCAGGCAAATCGATGTTTCGTTCCTCCGGAATTTCACCGGTTGGTTTAGAATAGCCTTCTGGGTAGGCTTGCTTGAGGAGCGCTTGAAGCTTCTTCGTGTAAGATTTTTTCATCGTATAGAGCTTGCCTGCCGTTATATCCTCTGCCTTCATGAAGCTGCCTCGTTCGGTTTGATCCGAAATCCACAGGTAATAGGTTTTCTTCCCTAATGTGACCGAATAAGGAGGCGCTGCGATATCAACCTTGCCGGCCATCTTTTTTCCAAAGCGAATAGCATATTCAAATGTTCTTACGGACTCTTGGTCCTTCCAAACGACTTGTGAATTCGGCTCTGACTCTTCAAAGCTAACCATCCGCATCACGACGGCCTGATCCACGCTTACCCGAAACAAAAATAACAAAATCGCGGCAGCAGCTACGACAATCCCCAATGCAACCATGTACCGTCGCTTCGACATAGTCCCCCTTCCCCCTCTATAAAGCTGATAGATGGATATGGCGTACATCATGTATAAAACTTCGCGTTAACGATTAAGACGATTGTTCATGGAAAAAGGTTCCACTTAAACCGCAGCTAGCTTTATGGGCTCTTCACCCTAGCTATTCACAATTTTGTTAAACGAATTCACCGTCAAAACATAATAAAACAGATAAATAACGACATATAACGTTGTGGAGAAAAGGACGGGCACCGTAAAATCAACGTTGACCAAATTGGAAAACAGCTTGGACATGGCGTTTACGGCGACCACACTATGCGTAATACCGAGAATGAGCGGAAGCCCAAAAATAAAAAGCGTCTGCTTTGAAATGGTACCTCGAATTTCTTTCCTCGATACGCCTATTTTGCGCAAAACCTCATACCGTTCTTTATCTGAATGGGCTTCCGTCAGCTGCTGCTTGAAGTAGAGCACGCTGCCCGCAGTCAGACCATACATTATCGTTAAACATCGGACGAATCGCCGCAGCCTGATCATCAGCCAAATTCACGCTTGTGCTTCTGTTCAATGCTTTTGCAATAGCTTGGTAAGTGCTGGACGAAATCATTTAGACAGGCTTGTCATCCTCCTCCGAATACCGCTCTGGCAGCAGCTCGGAGCTTGTGCTATGGCCCGCCGATGTCCTGCTCGTTCAAAGCTTTCAAGCTCTCCAGCAAATCGGTTGCCGACTTCGAATCGAGCGCCCCCGTCGGTTCATCTGCCAGCAGAAGGCTAGGCCTTGCGATAATGGCACGCGATGCTGCCGTACGCTGCTTCTGTCCGCCTGACAGCTGATAGGGATATCGGTCAAGCAGCTGCTTGATCCCAAATTTCTCGGAAATTTCATCTACGCGGCTCTCAAGCTCAGCGACCTTCACCTTTGCTAGCGCAAGCGGCAGCAAGCAACGTTTCGTAGTATAGAGACGAAGCTGTTAACGGCTTAAATGGAGGATTCTGTCATGAAAATAATGATTGTTGAGGATGATCGGACGATTGCAGAGATGCTTGGCGAAACGTTAGGCAAATGGGGCTTCGAAACGGTTATCGCTGATGATTTTGAACATATTCTGCTGCTCTTTTTGAATGAGAACCCTCATCTCGTGCTCATGGACATTAATTTGCCGTCCTTTGACGGCTTTCATTGGTGCCATCAAATAAGAGAGGTATCCAACGTCCCGATTCTATTTCTATCCTCCCGCGATACGCCGCTTGATATGATTATGGCGATGAATATGGGCGGCGACGACTTTGTTCAGAAGCCGTTCTTCACGGATGTATTGCTTGCCGAAATAAATGCGCTGCTCCGCAGAACCTACTCCTACGTCGAGGTAAGCGCAAGCGTGATCGAGCATGGCGGCATCGTCCTAAGCCTAAAGGATGGCGATGTACGATGCGGCGAGCAGAAGGCAGAGCTGACGAAAACCGAATTTATTATTTTGCATATGCTCATGAAACAGAAGGGCTCGATTGTGACTCGTACAAAAATAATGCGCAGCCTCTGGGAGGATGAAAGCTTCGTCGACGACAATACGCTAACCGTCAATATCACCAGCCTCCGCAAGAAGCTCGCGGAGCTCGGCAAGGCAAGCTTCATTACGACCAAGAAAGGTCAAGGGTATATCATTCTATGAGTTTCGCACACTATATGAAGGACAAACGTTTTTTCTGCCTGCTTTATGGCGCGATCATGCTGTTCGTTACGGTCATTATGTTGGTGAGCGACTCGGCAGGCGACTCCATTGGCAATGTCGTTTATGTCAATATGGTATGCTTCATTCTTTCAAAGTCAACGGGAATGGGGCTTTATTTGGCTAAGCAGCTGGCGCTTAAGCTGGGGCATGATTTGTCTATCCAATCCGAAGAAGGAAACATGACGAAGGTGACCATACATTTTCCGATAATAAGAAATTATGGGGAATGGTACAGCCGCAAATGACGCTTAAATAACTATTGACAAATAATTATTTTTGTGATATAATTAAATATTTTTCTATTTACATATTATTTGACTGCTGCTAATATGTATTTTGCAATCGGTATGATCATTGTACATTAAACTATAACAGTAGCGGAGGGTTAAGATGAACATTGCAAACGGAGTGAACATGCTGCCGATCTCAGCAGTCATGAGGGGTGAAATGGTTACGATTTATCCCACTTTGTTGTGGGATAACGATATGGCGATCTTAGTGGATACCGGTTATCCAGGGCAGCTTCCATTAATAAAGGAACAGATGGAGCGGGCAGGCATTTCTTTTGACAAGCTTAAAAAAATCATCATAACCCACCAGGATATCGACCATATTGGCAGCCTGCCGGCCATTTTGGAGGCGCTGCCTCAAAAGGCAGAAGTGCTTGCAACCGAAATCGAGGCGCCTTACATTCAAGGAGAGAAACGCCCGATCAAAATTACGGCTGAATCCATCGAGCGAGCGATGAAAGCTTTGCCCGCCGAGGTGTCGGATGAGTGGCGAGCCTCCTTCCGCAAGACGCTGGAGAGTCCGCCTAGCGCGGCAGTTGATGCTTTTGTCACTTACGGGCAGGAGCTTCCTTATTGCGATGGGATTACCGTGATTGGCACACCTGGACATACGCCCGGCCATATCTGCCTCTATCATCAAGCTAGTAAAACATTAATTGCTGCTGACGCGTTAGTCGTCGTAAATGACCAGCTGCTCGGCCCTATTCCAAGTTATTGCCATGACTACGAATTAGCGCTGCAATCGCTCCGCCAATTAACCGAATACGATATCGAAACCGTCATTTGTTACCATGGCGGGCTGTACTCGGATCATGTGAATGAACGCATTTTGGAGCTGACGAGGTAAATGGCTGGATTTATTCCTGTTATTCGGCAGAACTAAATCCATAGCCCCGAACAATATACAAAACGCCTCCAAACCCGCTGCGCAAGCAGGGTTGGAGGCGTTTTTGCGTTGGTCCATAAATCCATAAACGTGACTCTTTATAGTCCGCCCGCTAAAGCTTTCCTCAAAAACTGCCCTGTATAAGAGGATGGAATATCGGCTACCTGCTCCGGCGTACCCGCAGCGATTAGCTTGCCGCCCGCTTCTCCGCCCTCTGGGCCAATGTCGATAATATAGTCAGATTCACGGATCAGCTCCAAGCTATGCTCGACCAAAATAACCGTATTGCCGGCATCCACTAATTTGTTCAGCAGCACGAGAAGCTGGCCTACATCAGTAGGATGCAGTCCTGTCGTAGGTTCATCCAGCATGTAGAGCGTATGCGTATTGGATTTTTTGTTAAGCTCCTTGGCGAGCTTAATGCGCTGGCCTTCCCCGCCGGACAACGTTTTGACCGACTGCCCGAGCTGCAAATAACCAAGCCCGACCTCGCACAGCAGCTCGATCATGCTCGCTATTTTCTCCTTGCTGCGAAACACGGACAAGCTTTCTTGAACCGTCATATTAAGCAAATCGGATATCGAATACCCATCATAGGTTACGCGGAGCACCTCTTCTTTAAATCGTTTTCCTTTGCAGGCTGTGCAGCGCACCTCCAGATCCGGAAGGAAATTCATATCCACTGTCAAAACGCCGAGACCTTGGCAAGTCTCGCAGCGGCCGCCGGGCGTATTAAACGAAAAATGTTTGGAGGTCAGCTTGCTGCTCTTCGCCGCCGGCAGCGCCGCAAACAAATTTCGCAGCTGCGTAAATATGTCCGTGTAGGTGGCAATGTTCGAGCGCTGCATGCGGCCAAGCGGCGACTGGTCAACCATAATCAAATTCCCGACATGCTCGAATCCGGTGATGCTGTCGCAGCCGTCTATTTTTTGCCCGGCCGATCCGCCCTTTGCAAGCAAATCAAACAGCAAGGTCGACTTGCCGGAGCCTGACACGCCTGTTACGGAAATAAGGCTTCCAAGCGGAAAAGAAACATCGATGTTTTTGAGATTGCGGGCATGCGCATTCGTTATACACAAATGCTTGCCGCTGCCGCGCCTTCTGCTCCGAGCAGATGCCGGCAAGCTTTCACCTCGCAAATACGCGCCCGTAACGGACTGCTCGCTTGCCATCAAATCCTCCAAGCTTCCTTCGCCAACGACCGTTCCGCCGAGGTATCCGGCGCCTGGTCCGATGTCGATAATATGGTCCGCAGCGCGCATCACCTCAACGTCATGCTCAATGACTAACACCGTATTGCCCAGATCGCGCAGCTGCAGCAATACCCGAATTAAGCCAGAGGTATCGCGCGGATGAAGCCCCGTTGTCGGCTCGTCCAATATGTAAAGGACGCCAGTCAAACCTGAGCCGAGCAGCGAGGCTAGCCTAAGGCGCTGCGACTCTCCGCCGGAGAGCGATACGGTCTGCCGATCAAGCGAGAGATAGCCAAGACCTACATCGATAATTCGCTCCAGTCGAAGCGGCATATCGGTCAAGACAGGCTTAAGCAGCGGAAGTCCTTCCAGCGGCATCGCTTCGTGCAAGCGGCTTGACCAAGCAAGCACATCCTCCAGTGACCAAGATGAAACGTCCGAGATGGAAGCGCCGGCTACGATGACCGATCTGCTTTCCTTTTTGAGCCGCTTGCCGTTGCAAGCCGTACAGCCCTGCTGCTTAAAATAGTCCCCGTCCCGCTCGATTGCTCCCTGCTCGCCATCCTTCTCCTTATACCGTCGCCACAAGCCGGTTACGATCCCTTCAAACTTTCCGCCCCCTACCGTCTTGGGCGGCTTCGTATCAGGAAAGTGGCGAATGAACGCTTCGTTCTCAGCGCCGTAATAGAGCAGATCCCTCTGCATTTCCGAGTACTCCTTCAAAGGCAGATCAGGATCAAAAACAAACCCGTAATGCTTTCCGGCAGCGACTAAAATGTTGGCGAAGTATTCCATATACGCATCGTATAAGTAAGTTACGCAGCCCTCGCGCAAACTTAATTCCGGCTTGAACACCGCATCCAGATCCAGCGTTGCCACATGGCCGAGACCGCCGCATGATTCGCACGCGCCTTCTGGCTTATTAAACGAGAAATGCGACATGCCTAATTTCTCAAGCTCCGCATGGCAGCTCGGGCAGCTGATCGTTTGCCGTTCCTCGTCTTCCTCCGCTGCCGTTATACCGGTGCTGCTCTCTTCGTCGAAGCTCGGAGGAATGCTCTCGCCGCAGGAGGAGCAGATTCGCTCACCCAGCCTAGAGTAAAGGAAACGCAGGTACGTGTAGATGTCCGTCACTGTGCCTACCGTCGAGCGGGGATTTCGATTCGTAACATGCTGCCCGACGCTGATGGAAGGAGACAGTCCGGCGATCGATTCGACCTTTGGCTTGCTGATCGAATCCGACACCATTCCCATCGACTCCATATATTGCCGCTGGCATTCCTTTTGCAGCGTATCCATGGCTAGCGTTGATTTTCCCGAGCCGGACGGCCCCGTCAATACGACAAGCTTGTATTTCGGAATCGAAAGCGATACGTTTTTCAAATTATTTTCGTTCGCGCCTTTAATAACAATCATATCCTTCATGCATGTCCTCCTCGTTTTCATATCCATTTTAATTAGAAACGGTTGAGTCTTAGGCTGCCAGCACCATTCCTTTCCCGACTTTAAAACCAGCATACTACATTCATGCAAGTGGTAAGGTTGATGAATTTAAATGCCTAATTAAAGAGTTAGGTTTGACAAAACGTTAACTCAGGAGTTTAATGTTTTTAGATAACGCGGAGGTGGATTTATGACCGTTCGGCCCATTGATATCGCTAGAAAATTGAAGATCAGCACAACCGCTTTGCGGCATTATGAAAGCTGGGGAATTATACCGCCTGTTGAGAGAGGAGCTAACGGTTACCGGATCTACACGGAGGAGCATATTGCTTATTTTGAATGTATACGGGCGATGAACGAAGGTTTTGGGATGATGCTTACCAAAAACGTGCTGTGGAAGGTGCTCTGCGGAGAAATCGATGCGGCACTATGGCTTATGAATGGTTCGCAAGCATCGCTTCACCGCGACAAGACGATTGCCGAGAAGACGATCCGAGCGCTGGAAACGGATGAAATCGATTTGCTGCATCGGTCCGGGAAAAGGAAATGGATGACGATCGGCGAGGTATCCGATGAGACGACGATTCCAAGCTCAGCGATCCGTCACTGGGAGAAAATGGGGCTCATCACGATTCACCGCGACAAGGACAACGGTTATCGCAGCTTCAGCCCCGCCAACCTCCGCCAAATTTTAATTATTCGCACCTTTAAATCGGCGATTTGGTCGCTTGAAATTATTCAGCAGGTTATCAAGGAAGTAGATGACAACAATGTGGAAAATGCCATCAAGATTGCCCGTGAATCACTGCAATTTCTTGATCGGATCAATAGAAGTCAGCTGCGGGGCGCCCATTATTTGTATCAGCTTTTGCACTTGAAGGATCAGATCCATTAATCCTCGCATGCGTTAATGATCCTCGGGAATTCTGATGTAATCCGATACGCTGGACTGAAGCAAGCCGATCAGATCTTCATTTATATATTCAAATTCATCCGGGATATGGAGGCAAATGACTTTTTTGCCGGCAAGGGCGCCGCTGAACTTCCCCTGCAGCCTCCGTACATGCTTTTTCTCCATGGCAAAGATGAGATCAGCCCAGCCAATATGCCCCTCCGTTACTTTAATGCGAGCATTTTCTTCCGTACCCGCCGACCTTACCTCATGCCCGTCCACACCTTGAAAAATCGTCTCGGCCGTCAAGCTCCGCCACTTGTTTCTGCTGCAAATAAATAATAACCGAATGGGTACCACTTCCTATTCTTTTTCTTCTAATCGAACCTGTCCATAAGCACGATACTGCTTAGGCGTTACGCCGATCTGTTTCTTGAATATTTTCGTAAAATGGCTCTGATCATAAAAATTCAGCCGTGCCCAGATTTCGGACAACGTAAGCTCGGAGGCGGTCAGCAGCCTCTTTGCTTCCTCCACCTTTTCTCTCATGATATAGCTATGGATCGGAATCCCGACCTCTTTCTTGAACAGCTGCGATAAATAATTGGCGTTTAGCCGTACCTTACCTGCAAGCGCAGCGACCGATATATTCTCATAGATATGGTTAAAGATGTACTGCTGGCATTCCATGACTACCTTTGAAAATTGGCCGGCACGACTATGCCGCACTCGCTCTGCAAAACCGAGCATCGCCTCGGTTCGAAGCTTAACGACGCTTTGAATGTCGGTCAGTTCCTCCAAATGCTGAATATACAAATCGCTCATTGTATAGGCGATCTCCGAATGGAGCCCTCCTTCCATCGCTGCGCGTGTTGCAAGCGTGATTCCGGCTATCGTAATATTTTTTTGACTCCTCAGATAGCTTTTTTTGGACAAAATGCCAAGGTTTTGCGGATCAATTGTCGCAAGCTCCTGCAGCATCTCCGTCCTGCCCTCCTTCATGTACTGGAAAAGCTGCTTCTCCAGCTCAAAGTCATAATGAAGCGCCGTCGTCTCCCGTTGATCGGATAAATTTCGATCGACATGGCGGCCGAACCGCTCCTGCTCCGCTTGCGACAGCAGCGATCGGTGATGAAAAATATCCAGCGTAGCCAGCTCTTTGCCATAGAGCAAATAATACAATAATACGCTCGCATGCAGCAGCTTTAATCCGCTTATAATCGGCAGCGCCTTATAATAAGCACGCGCAGCCTCCTTCTGGTCTATTGGCACGGCGTAATCATTAAGCATCCCCGTGATCGCATCAGCAGGTATATCCGCATAGGCAGACGGCCCAAATACGACGTAGCCTGCATGCTGACTTTCTCGTTGTATACGCACGATTACGTAGTTCTCCAGCTCGTTCAGCGTTTGTATAAGCGGATATTGTGGCATAGCAGCCTCTAAATGAAGCTGTTCTAACAACGCTTGAAGGCTTGCATAGAGCGGACTGGCGAGCTGCCCATTTCCATCCGTGCCAGTAAGCGGCTCCAGCTGCGAATTCACATAGCGGGCTTGGGCTTGAAAATTACCCGACATCAGCTTGCATATAAACAAAATCTGTTCATCAGAAGCAGCATACTCCATCTCAAGCCCCCTTCTTTGCCGCAGCTTTTTATGAATGATTAAATAACAAGAAAAAATACTATTTATCTAAGTATTTTACCATAGCCTAACGCTCATTTCGTTTAAAATAAGCTTAAATCACTACTTGTAAGCGCTATTATTCGTTCGAAGGGAGCTTGGACAATGACTAGAGATATCAAGCAAATCGTAGCCCAACTGACGCTGGAGGAAAAAGCTGGCTTATGCTCAGGGCTTAACTTTTGGCATACGAAAGGGATCGAGCGATTACATATTCCATCCGTCATGGTAACCGATGGTCCCCATGGACTGCGCAAGCAAAGCGGGAGCGGCGATCATCTAGGGCTGCTCGACAGCGTTCCGGCTACCTGTTTCCCTTCTGCGGCAGGGCTTGCCTGCTCTTGGGACACGGAGCTCGTGCACCTGGTCGGCGTCGCGCTCGGCGAGGAATGCCAAGCAGAGGACGTAGCGGTGCTGCTTGGTCCGGGCGCTAATATTAAACGGTCACCGCTTTGCGGAAGAAACTTCGAATATTTCTCCGAGGACCCGCTTCTGTCCTCCGAGCTTGCGGCAGCGCATATTAATGGCGTGCAGAGCCAAGGCGTCGGCACCTCGCTCAAGCATTTTGCCGTTAACAATCAGGAGCACCGCCGAATGACGGTCGATGCCATAGTGGACGAGCGCACGCTGCGGGAAATTTATTTGGCCAGCTTTGAAGGAGCGGTAACCAAAGCGCAGCCATGGACCGTTATGTCCTCCTACAATCAGGTAAACGGTGCATTCGCTTCCGAGAACAGCCGCTTGCTTACTCAAATTTTGAAGGAAGAGTGGGGTCACGAAGGGTTTGTCGTATCCGATTGGGGCGCTGTCAACGAACGTGTTGACGGATTAGCAGCTGGACTCGAGCTTGAGATGCCATCCAGCGGCGGAGCTGGCGACCGCAAAATCGTTGAAGCCGTATTGAACGGTCAACTGTCAGAGGACACACTTAACGATGCGGTCGAACGGATTTTGACCGTTGTATATAAAGCAGTGGACAACAAAAAGGAAAACGCGGCGTACGATGCGGAAGCCCATCACCAGTTGGCAACTAAAGTGGCAGCAGAGAGCATGGTGCTGCTGAAGAATGAGCAAGCAATTCTCCCGCTTCCAAAAAGCGGAACAATCGCCGTTATCGGCGCTCTAGCTGCTTCGCCAAGATACCAAGGCGGCGGCAGCTCTCATATTAAGCCGACAAAGCTCGATAACCCTTTTGCGGAGATGGTACGTTTAGCCGGGGACGGCGCGCAAGTAACCTATGCGCAGGGCTATAAGCTTGAGAGCGATGACCATGACGAGCCTCTTCTAATTGAGGCGAAGGTTAATGCGGCTGACGCCGATGTTGCCGTGTTGTTCATCGGTTTGCCTGACCGTTACGAGTCGGAGGGTTATGACCGCCAGCATCTGAACATTCCTGACAACCAACGCGCTCTAATTGATGCGGTAGCTGAGGTTCAGAGCAATCTTGTTGTTGTGCTCAGCAACGGCTCGCCGATTGTTATGCCTTGGCTTGGCAAAGCCAAGGCCGTGCTTGAAGGTTACTTAGGCGGGCAAGCTGCGGGCGGAGCGATTGCTGCGTTATTGTTCGGCGATGCGAACCCTTCCGGCAAGCTAGCCGAGACATTCCCGGTTAAGCTCAGCGATAATCCGTCATTTTTGAACTTCCCCGGCGAGGGCGACAGGGTCGAATATAAGGAAGGTGTCTTTGTCGGTTACCGTTACTACGACACGAAGGAAATCGAGCCGCTTTTCCCTTTTGGCTTCGGACTTAGCTATACGAGCTTTGCATACAGCAACCTAACAGTTAGCCAAACCGAGCTGACTGATCAGGATGCATTAACGGTCAGCATAGACATTACCAATGCGGGAACAATTGCGGGCAAAGAGATCGTTCAGCTTTACGTTAGAGATTTGGTCAGCACCGTGAACCGTCCGTCCAAGGAACTGAAAGGCTTCACCAAGGTGGAGCTTCAGCCGGGCGAGCGAAAGACAGTAACCTTTACGCTTGGCAAACGCGCTTTTGCCTATTACCATGCAGGGATTAAAGATTGGCATGTCGAAACCGGCGAATTCGAGCTGCTTGTTGGCGCCTCCTCGCGTGATATAGCTGAGCGTACTGTGGTGAACGTAAGGTCCACGGTCAGCGTTCGCAAGCCCGTAACGATGAATACGACGTTCGGTGATTTGCTTAGCGATCCCGAGCGCGCGATCATCGCAAGCGGCATGCTTCAGAAATTTTCCGAGAGCAGCAGCGGCATGATGAGCTCGCTTATGGAGGATGCTCCTGAAATGGTTGCAGCCATGCTGAATTTCATGCCGCTCCGTGCGCTTGGCATGTTCAGCCAGGGCGCCGTATCGGAGGAGCAGATCAACGGTATTATCGCTCTGATGAATGAAGTGAAATAGCGTTTGCATGGTGAAACAAAAGCTGACCCATTAGGTCATTGCGGACCGGTGGGACAGCTTTTTTTTGCGCTAGTCGGCGCATTCAAGCAAATTTTGGAGCTCATGGTAAAGCTCCAGCTCGGATAAAATGCTCTTGCAGCGACTTAGCATCCCTTTATCATCATATATCCGCTTCTCATGCTGCGCATCGCGAATGAATGCCAGCTTCGTCTCAGGGCTAGCTGCTTTAAGCAGCGCTCTCATCGCTTGCTCGTCGTCCCAATCGATGGATAGCGGCTGCGCCGCTGCCTGATTAGTCCGTTCTGCCAGCGGTACGATGCCGATCGTATCAAGCGTCTGCATGCAGATAAGCTGATCCCTTTGCTTGCGTAAGCTATCGATATAACCAGCCAAATCGGGGATTTCGGTCAGAGTAAAGATCTCTTTAAGCCTCTGCAGTGCTGGCGTCAGCTCCTGCCCGCTCGCTTGCCCAATCTTGTTAGTATCAAATGGCGCGATGCTGTTATATAAAATGCTTTTATCCGAACATAAGATACGAAGAAAGTCCTTAATATTGCTTGCTGCCAGCCAAATTTCGGAACCAAAATCCATGGGCGATACAACGGCTATATAGGCATCCTCGAGATCAGTAACTGTCCCAAAATCGGTAACGAAGCAATAATGAATGCCGTCTGCGCCGGGGCTCGCGAAAGGAATAAAGTCCGGCGGCGTGCAAGGGTAACGCATATCATACTTCTGCATAAGCAGCCCGATCTCCAGATCCATCGCTCTCCCAAGCTCCTCCTCCAGCTCATACAGACGCTGTATCGTAGGAGGCAGCTCATATTTTCCATACTGGCGGTGGATGCGCGGCTCAGGTTCGATTGCTTTCTCATGCTCGATATGGCCAAACGACACAACCGAGGACAGCTGCCCCGTGTCCATTTTCGCATACTCGCTCAACATATTCGGCACATGCTCCCGTGTCAGTTTGACCCCGGATGCCGTGTTGTAC
The DNA here is from genome assembly GCF_001273905.1 of Paenibacillus sp. FJAT-27812. Lineage (NCBI taxonomy): Bacteria > Bacillati > Bacillota > Bacilli > Caryophanales > Paenibacillaceae > Paenibacillus > Paenibacillus sp. FJAT-27812. The sequence continues at coordinate 230,348 of NZ_LIGH01000001.1, forward strand.
AGCACCGTAAGGTCATTGTCGCTCCAGCCCAGCAATGTTTCCGCAGACAGTTCACCTTTATGGGCGAAAAGACGCAGAAGCATGGCATCGAGCTGTGCACGCATGCTATCCGGTGCCAATCCGTACTCCTCTAAAATAAGATCGATCATCTGCTGCTTGTCCATTTCCCGCTCCCCTTTAGTTCAGTCATTTAATCCCAATTATACCAAATGGGTGAAATGAAAAACTAGCTTTGAATACGCCGAAGAAACGGCTGCTTCATCGCATAGCCGGCCATTTGAATGACGGAGCCCCGCTTTTTGTCGCTGCCATAAACTTGCTCTTGCCCGATGGCCGGTATTTATCGATACGTGCCAGCAAACTAGCGGATAATTAGAGGTTTTCGACGAAGGAGCTTGCTCATTCCCTTCATATTTCGGCTTATACCGTTCAAGACCATCTTAAGTCGATCTTTGCCAAAACAGGGTTTAGCAGCAGGCGCGAGCTGATGTGGGAATTGTTCTCTAGACATGGCATGGGTTGAGCTATGCGGGGGATCGCTTGCCGGGCATGCAAAAAGAGGCTGCGCAATTGATATGCTCCCCAAATAGTGGACAGGTGAAATAATAAAAACCTGCAGCTATGAGGGGAGCATTTTCATGTCTAAAGTTAAATATTACGCATCGGAGAAACGTACCATTATCAAAGAGATCGAAAGTGGTGAACTTGGCCTTATGGCCGCTGCGTATAAATATGGGATATCAAAAACAACCTTGGTGAAATGGCAACGCCGGTATGAAGTCTATGGTTTTGATGGATTAGAGATTCAAACGAA
>NZ_LIGH01000001.1:236381-239353 GCF_001273905.1 Paenibacillus sp. FJAT-27812
ATACACTTCTCTACGATTCAAAAAGTTATTTGGCAAAAAATTAACCCAGAGCATGTCTCGCGTAGGGAGATGCATCGATAACGGTCCCATAGAATACTTCTGGGGAACTCTAAAATGCGAAAAGTATTATTTGCATACATACCGAACTTTTGATGAGCTTGAACGGGACATTGAGGCCTACATCCACTTTTACAATAACGAACGATTACAGGCAAAATTAAACGGCCTCAGTCCAATGGAATTCAGGACTAAGGCCGCTTAACGGTTTTTTTATTTGTACTGTCTACTTGACGGGGTGCAGTTCAATTACGCAGCCTCTTCTCTTTTGCTGGATTATTCAGTTGGGTTGACTGCGCTTGGATCCATGTAGAAAACTTCCCACAGATGCCCGTCAAGATCCTCAAAGCCCCATCCATACATGAAACCGTGGTCAACCGCTTCTTTGGAATGTCCAGCGCCAGCAGCATGCGCTTTGTGGACAAGCTCATCGACTTGCTCTCTGTTCTCAGCAGATAACGCTAAAATCATTTCGGATTTCGTTGTTGTATCGGAAATCTCTTTCTTGATGAACGATTTGAAATAGTCTTCGACCAGCAGCATCGCATAAATATTTTCGCCGATTATTAGACAGGTTGCATTCTCATCCGTAAATTGAGCGTTAAATTCAAATCCTAGCGCCGTAAAAAACGCGACCGATTTATTCAAATCCTTAACCGGTAAATTCACAAAAATATTAGCTGTCTTAAATCCCATTAACGATCACCTCATCATTAGATTGTCAAACCTTCGGCGACCGTTGGTTGAAATAGGCCGATTAAAAGTTTGATTTGTTTATCGCTTTATTCTAGCATTTTAAAGACTCGGGCATTTCTTTTAGATTGCTATTTTCAAGTAAAAGGGATGCGCGCCAAAATAAGCTGCTGCAGCGTTTTCGCCCCCCTTATTGTTCAAAAAAAGAAGGCCGACCGCTTTCATACATTCGCTCCAGCTTATCAATCTCCGCAGAAATCTCATGCAGCCAATTCCAATCATTCGTCATGCTGGCCATTAATCCGAAATTGTATTGATCAGCCAGCCTTTGCGCATATTTGGCATTGAGCTTCAGGCATACGTCCAGCTCCGAGGTTTCCTGTTCCGTAAGCTTTCGGCTCTGTTGCAGCAGCCACAGCTCTGCAAGTCGCCAGTGAATATTCATCATAGCGATCAATCCAATCGTCTATAAGTACAATCCTTTTTATTATTGCCAACTTAACGAGCCATTAGTCTTGTTAGCGGAAGATTTCCAGAGGCGGCCTTTGTTTCATCCCTATCAAATTTGTTTTATATCTTATTAACGAATAAGAGGGGGAGTGAGCGGCATGGCGATGAAGCAAACCTATTACGTATCGATATCTGGGAAACGGGTCGAGCCGGAGCCTTCCATCAATGATCAGTTAACGGTAACAGCGACTTTAGAGGAAATTGGCGAGCTGCAGCTGCTGCTGGACCAAATTCAGCGGGATGACGAGAAAACCCAATTTCGCGCGCCTATTCCGTACAAATCCGCCGACCATGACGAAGCGACGGACAAGTTCAACGAGGACATCATCAAGGTGTACGATGCCGTTTATGCGCTTGGCACGAAGGAGACAAAGGATCATATTCGCGAGATGAATATTTTACCAAAGCTCCAAAACCCCGATTACAACTATCCCGGCTATGAGCGTTAGGGCATCACCCGAAGGAGGCTGACGCAGCAGGCTTATGCCTGTTGCGTCAGTTTTTTTGTTTTGTGGCTCGGTGGATGGTTGGTTGATGCTGCTGGTTAAGTAATATGCTGAAATGGTGATACGGCTGATATTGGGTGGCTCTGGTGCAGCAGCAGTTTTATGAACAAGGTGTTACGTCAGCTGATATGCTCCCCTTACTAGCCTTGTCCTTAATTTGTTGGAGTTGCTTGTGCATCCTAATGCGAACGAAGAGTTACTCCTGTTGTTTAGCGCAGCTTCACCCAGCACCACACTAACGGGAAAAACTCCAGCTAATTTCAGCTTTTTTGCTCTCTAGACTCAATTAACGGGAATTTCTCCCTGTAATTTTCCGTTTCGGCGGCTTTCCAGCCAATATTCGTTGAATTTGCATGAGAAATTCCATCTAAATTCTAAAATTGATGATTTCTAATGCAATTAGCTGGAGCATTTCCTGCTAATTGCTTTTTGGTTGGAGAAGTTAGTTTGACGAATCAGCTAGGTTGTACCACATGAGCAAGGTGTTGATCGTGTTGTTTAGCATAGCTTCTCCCAGCACCACACTAACGGGAAAAACTCCAGCTATTTTAAGCTTTTTTGCTCTCAAGACTCAATTAACGGGAATTTCTCCCTGTAATTATCCATTTCGGCAGCTTTCCGGTTTGACCCCTTAATTTTGGAGTTTTAATTGGAATTCAATAGTCGGTTCTTACGCTTGCACTTTATTTCGAGTAAATGCTCCAGAATTCAAAACCCGGTTACAGTTTAATCACCATCGGCTGTATTTGGTTTTGTCGCCAAGCTTGAAAGAAGCATGTCGGTGATAGCATAAAAATACTACGATGCAAACGTMGGTTGTTATAAAAGTCTAAGTATCGGTCTATCGCTTCGTAGGCATCTGCAAACGTTTCAAACTCATTTTTTTGCAAAAGATCTCGCTCTAACTGGCTATGATAGGATTCAATGTAAGCATTCATATTCGGCGATTTTGGCGGGATCCTCTCGTGATGAATATGGAACTCCTCGCAGGCATCACCAAACACGTTACTGATATACTGTGGGCCGTTATCCGTTCGGATGATAGGTCCTTTTCCATCTTTCTTAGGATCAAGCTTGCGTGTCTTCAGTGCCTCCTTAAGAGCTTGYACGACATGCTTCCCTTCACAGGTTGGACCACGGTATTGTGCCACAATGGATCGGTCAAATACATCAATGTAGCTTAAGATAAAAAAGAATCGATCTAGT
>NZ_LIGH01000001.1:240077-355647 GCF_001273905.1 Paenibacillus sp. FJAT-27812
TCTCTCACCCAGACCCTTACCGATTCGGGATTCAGATCATGCTTTCTCGCTGTATGACTAAAGTTGCCCCCTTGCAGGGCCTCCTCAACTACCTTCATTTTGTACGCTTCACTTTGTCTTTTTCTCCTCATTATCCCTCACCTCATCCATATACATAGTGTACTATGGATTCCAATTCGGACTCCAATGGAATTAGGGGGCTAAAGAGTTTCCAGCCAATATTCGTTGAATTTGCATGAGAAATTCCATCTAAATTCTAAAATTGATGATTTCTGATGCAATTAGCTGGAGCATTTCCTGCTAATTGCAAATTAGCAAGAAAAGCTACCGCTAATTGTGAAGCATGTAGAAAGGTTCACTCTCCTACCTCTAGGAAGTCCCCCTCCCCTTTCCCCTTCAAGACATAAAAAAAACCGCTCGCCATAAGCGACCGGCTCCCACGCTATGTCTATTCAAACAACCTAACTGCCTTGCCCTTTACTTCCTCAAGTATTTGCTTGCGGGCGGCGTCATCGATTTGGGGCACGCTGCCGAAGAAAAGATGGCCGACCGGCTGAATGCCGCAAAATTCGTAAATTCCCGTATCCGAAGTCAAGGTCAAACCTTCGTACATACCGGTTTTGCTGTACATTTCCGCGGGAGCACCATGCGTATTGATTATGAGCCCCTTTTTGCCTGCCAGCAGCTTCTTAATATTGCCGTCCTCCCCGTACGCATAGGCGAAGCCGTACGCAAACACACGATCGATATAACCTTTAATCAGGGCGGGCAAGCCCGTCCACCAAATCGGATAGACCATCGTGAAGGCATCAGCCCATTTCACATGCTCTTGCTCCGTCTTGATGTCCGCTGGCGTATCGCCCTCGCGTATCGCTTCAAAATCGCTCGCCTTAAGCACAGGCTCAAATCCCATCGCGTACAAATCTCTGACGACAACCTCATGTCCTTTTTCCTTTAAAGATCCGATGAACGCATCAACGATCGCATTGTTGAAGCTATCCGGATTAGGATGGCAATAGATGATTAAGTGCTTCATGATCAGGCTGCACCTCCGCAGTTATAGAAATCAGTCTGCACTAGTGTTGCCTAATGACCCCCAATTATGTAAGTCCGACCTGCTGCTCGCTCCATGCCCATAATCTAGCTGCAAGCTCAGCATTGCTGCCCTTGCTCGCCGTCTGTACGATCTTGCTGTCGATATAATATTGTCCGGTTTGGTCAGCCGCCTCGTCGCTTGAAGCCAAATAAATAGCAGTCCTCGCCCCTTCAAGCGGCGTACGAAAAAATGGCCGAAGCAGCTTATGCACCGTTTTGCCGAAGCCTGTCTTCCGATCCACGCCGATATTGGTTGCCACCGCGCCCGGATGGACGCTGTTAACCGTTACTCTCGTGCCCGCTAGCCTAGTTGCCAGCTCCTTCGTGAACAAAATATTAGCCAGCTTGGACTGCGCGTAGCCTTTAACAACATTGTAGCCCTTCGTAAGATTTGGGTCGTCAAAATGGATCCTTCCTGCCTTATGCGCGCCGGAGGATAGATTGACAATTCGTCCTTGCGGGGCAGCCTTAATAAGTTCCAGCAGTTCGTTTGTCAGCAAAAAATGGCCCAAATGGTTAATGCCGATTTGCGACTCGAATCCGTCCGACGTCAGCTCCCGCTTCAAAGAGACGACGCCCGCATTGTTAATCAGCACATCAAGCCGATCATACTTTTGCTTAAAAGCCGCGGTGAAGCTGCGAATACTCGCTAGCGAGCCCAAATCACAGGTCATAAGCGCCAGCTCCTTGCTGCCGCTCTGCTTACGTGCCTGCTCTAGTGCGAGCTCACCGCGCTCCCTGCTGCGGCAAACCATCACCACATGCGCGCCTTGCTTCGCAAGCTCCACCGTAGTCGCAAGCCCCATGCCGGAATTAGCGCCGGTTACCATTACGATTTTACCCGTCATATCTCCCATCTTAGCCACCTCCGCATATTTGTTACTTACAGCTTATCATGTACCTGAAACGTATGCCGCACAAATTCAATAAACGATCTGACATGCGGTGAAAGCTGATCCTCATTGCGGTACGCTAGACAAATATGCCTGCTGTTTACATATTGGGGCAGGTCGCGCATAACCAGCTCGCCGGCGTCGATCTCTCGAATGACGCTCCGTCGAGGCAAAATGCCGACTCCCATGTTGCATTTAAGCGCCTCTTTGATCGTCTCGATCGCGCCAAGCTCCATGACGCTTCCCCATTGCAATCCGGCACCGCGCGCCCACTCGTCGGAAAGCGTTCGTGAGGTTGATCCTACCTCATGCAGCAAAAAGGTTTGTTGCCTCAGCTGCTCCACTTCTATCTGTGACAGTCCGGCTAATGGATGCTCCGGCGCCAGCAGCAGCTTCAGCTCATCGGCAATGAGCGGCTGCACGATAAGTCCCTCCTGCGGCGATTCGCCTAGCGAAACGATGCCTATATCAATCTCGTAGCTTCTAAGCATCGCAAGCACGGAAGCCGCCTGCTTCACGGTCAGCATCAGGCTCACGCTCGGGTACAGCTTGCGATACGCGGCAAAATGCGGAGGCATGACATAGGTTGCCGGCGTGTAGCTTGCTCCAAGCCTAAGGCGTCCCTCGCCCTGCTCGCGACGCTCCAGCATGGCGAGCCTAGCCTCCTCCATCAGAAAAACAATACGTTTCGCATAAGGCAGCAGCTCCACCGCCGCGTCGCTAGGCTGCAGGCTCCGCGAGTGCTTGCGAAACAGCTCCACGCCCAGCTCCTCCTCCAGCCTTTTGAGATGAAAGCTGATCGTCGGCTGCTTAAGCCCCAGCTTGTCCGCGGCTTCCGCGAGCGTCCGCCCGCCGCAAACCTCCATAAATACATGCAGCTGCTGCACGTTCATCCCGATCATCCTCCCTCGCTTTTTGCCTATTAATATAGATTATATCTATATGTATATCAATATCTATCGATTACATTTAATAATATCTCGACAATATGTTAACAATCATCTGACAAACCATTGCTAAAGTTAGGAGGTAAGCAAAACAGATAGTGGAGGGAAATCGAAACGATGAAAACGAATGGGAAACGCTGGCTTGGAACTATTTTGCTGGCCGGGTTGATGACAATGACCGCTGCTTGCGGCAGCGGAAATGCAGGCAACACGAATAACCATACAGCTGCAAACGCCGGAAATACAGAAACGGCGGCTCCTACTGAGGAAGCGCAAGCGACAGAGCAAGCAACGACGAAGGATGAAGGAACGCTTACCGTTTACTTAAATGATTTTGACAGCATTATTGCCCCTATGTTCGAGGAAGCGACTGGGTACAAGCTTGAGGTTGTAGCAGGCAACGGCGCAGAAATTATGTCCCGCGTTGAAGCAGAGAAAGGCAATCCGCACTGGGATATCATCTGGCTTGATGCCATGCCTTCCATTTATGGATTAGGCGCAAGCGGTCAGCTGCTTGAAGACTGGGCTCCGGGTAACCTCGCTAATCTAACCGATTTTGCCAAATCTTTTGTGCCTGAGAAAAAATGGTATGTACCGACTGGCGCGCATGCTGCGGGCGTTATCGTATACAACAAGGAAAAAGTGAAAGCCGAGGATGCTCCAAAAACATGGGAGGAATTCTCCGATGCGAAATACAAAAACTTGATCGGCATGGCTGATCCGGCGATTGCGGCTCCTGCTTATCCGTTTGTTTCTTGGTTCTTTAACGAAAAAACAATTGAAGGCGGACAGACGTTCTTTGGCTCGCTGATGAGCAACGGCCTTCGCGTCTATCCAAAAAATCCGAATGTCGTCAAAGCGCTAGCCGCTGGCGAAATCTCCATAGCTGCGCTGCAAGAGAGCAATGCATACGCCATGAAAAACGACAACGAGCCGATTGAGATCATTTGGCCTGCTGAAGGCGCGCCTGCTTCGGTCCGGGTAGCAGCAATTCAGAAAAACACGAAAAATCCGAATGCGGCAAAAGCGTTCATCGAATTTTTGCTCGATCCAAAAACACAGCAAGCGCTAATCGACAAAGGCGACGAAAGCTATTTCCAGCCTTCCGTGAACGGCGTAAATGCTAAGCAAGATCGCGCAGCCGATGCGAAGCTCGTTGCAGCCGACGCTTCCTGGGCATCTGAGAATGAAGCAGCCATTAAGCAATGGTTCGCCGACCAATCCGTTAAGTAAGCGATGCAAACCTTTATGAAGGATCGACTGGGATGGTTCGTCAGCATCATCCTGTTCATACTCGTCTTATATCCCTTGGCGGCAGTCATTATTCAAGTACTGCTGCCCGGGGTTTTCTTCGGCAATTGGCAACTTGGAGATCTTGCGCTGCTGCTCGAAATATTCAAGCGTCCCCTATGGCAAAAATCACTCGAAAATTCCGTCGTGCTTGGACTCGGTACAACGGTGCTCGCTACGCTGCTTGGCGGCGTACTGGCAACGATCCGTGCAAAATGGTCATTTCCGACGGCAAAGCTGTTAGACGCTTCGGTTTGGCTGCTTATTATTACGCCTTCCTTTATTCTAGCGCAGGGCTGGGTGCTGTTTGCCGCCGGCGGCGGCATTGCCGTCAACCTGCTTGGCTGGCACTGGGTCACAAGCGCTGTTTTCCAGCCTGCCGGACTTATTTTTATTATGACCTTAAGCAAGTTTCCGTTTGCTTATTTGAGCGTTCATGCGGCAATGGAGTGGAAGGTTGATCAGCTGTCCCACGCCGCTCGTCTATCCGGCGCATCGGCCTTTACTGTATGGCGGACAATCGAGGCACCGCTGCTTATGCCTGCGGTCTGGGCTGGCGCGGCGCTTGTTTTTATGGACACCATCGGCGATTTTGGCCTTCCCGCATCGATTGCTGCCGTTTATCGTTTTCCAACGCTGCCCTACTCTATTTATTCGGCTATCTATACCTCGCCAATTCGGTTCGATATGGCAGGCGTCCTTTCGTTTTATCTCGTTTTGCTGATTGGCATTGCGATGTTTGTCCAATTTTATGCAATGCGCCGCTCTCGCTTTGACTTCTTATCGGCGCGTGCAGAGCGCTCCGTACCGAAACCGGCAGGCAAGCTTGCCGTGCTTCTTGCGACAATGAATTTGTTATTTCTTGCCGTAATCATCGGCATTCCGATAGGCGCGAACGTACTCATGTCCATATTCAAAACCCAATCAGGCGGCTTGAAGCTAAGCAATCTCACCTTCGAGCATTACCGCGTTTTATTTCATAGCTCAAGCACGCTGCTGAAGGGGTTGTCCCATTCCTTAATGATCGCCGGCATCGCTGCCCTGCTAGGTTTGTTATTCGGGCTGTGCGTCGCCTATGTGCTAACCTATTCGCAGTTCAAGTTCAAACGTACGATTGAGGTATTCTCGATCGTTACGCTTGCCGTACCCGGCGTCGTGCTTGGCATTGGCTATATTTTTGTCTGGAATCAAAAATGGCTCGAATCCATCGGCCTGCTCCTTTACGGCACGCCTTGGATTCTTGTGCTTGCCGCCATTGCCGGCGCCATTCCTGTCATTACAAGGCTGATGGTAGGCGCGATGGCAAAGGTGCCTCACAGCTTGCTTACAGCCGCACAGCTGCAAGGCGATACGCTCGCAGGACGGGGCCGCTTCATTCTTGTTCCGCTAATTCGCGGAGCGCTGCTCTCTGCAGGCCTTGCGGCATTTGGCTCCAGCGTCTTTGATCTCGCGGTCAATTCGATCCTGTTCCCGCCAAACTTCCTTACGCTGCCCGTTACGATCAACAAAGCGTTCGAGGATTTGGATTTTGGATATGCGTCAGCGGCTACCGTACTTGGATCAGCCATCGTTATACTTATCATTTTGGCGATTGAGCTATTGCTCCGCCGCAAGGAGGTCAAAGCATGACATCGACTGCCATGAAGCAAAACCATCAAAACCATCATCCCTCTGACGAGATTAAGCTTAAAGCTTCGATTGCTGCAAAACCGCTGCTCTCAGCGCATGGCCTGACCAAAAGCTATGGCGCGTTCCAAGCGCTCAAAGGAATCTCCTTCGACATGCGCGAAGGCGAGATTATTAGCGTGCTTGGTCCGTCTGGCTGCGGCAAATCGACGCTGCTCCAGCTTGTTGCCGGCTTGTCGAAGCCTGACAGCGGCCAGCTCATGATAGGCGATGAGGTTATCGCCTCGTCGTCTGTCATGATGCCCCCCGAGAAACGCGGGGTTAATATGGTGTTTCAAGACTATGCGCTGTGGCCGCATATGAATGTCCTCGACAACATTGCTTATGGGCTGCGCAGAAGCAAGATGGCACGGGCGGACATCCAGCAGCGGGTTCAAGAGCTTCTGACGATGCTTCATCTCGAAGGGCTTGGGCATCGATTGCCGCCTCAGCTCTCCGGCGGCCAGCAGCAGCGGGTTGCCATTGCGAGGGCGCTGGCGACAAGGCCAAAGCTGATGCTGCTCGATGAGCCGCTCTCCAATCTCGATATGCGTCTGCGCGTAGAAATGCGCACGGAGATGGCGTATTTATTCCGCCAATTAGGCATGAGCGTCTTCCATGTTACGCATGATCCGGACGAGGCCTTCGCCATGGCTGATCGGCTGCTCATTTTGCGCAATGGTCAAATCGACCAGATTGGCACGCCGCAGCAATGCTTTACGCGTCCTGCGAGCCGCTGGGCAGCGTCCTTGCTTGGGGCGATTAACGGCTTGCGCGGCGAAGTCGTAAACGGGAGCAGTGGAAGCGCTGTTCGAATCGGCTCTACGCTTATTCACGGCTTGCTTGCGCCGGAGCAGCATAATTTGCCTAACCATTCGCAAGCGATCCTCATGTTTCGCCCCGAGGAGGTCGAGGTGCTGGAGCGCCATGGCGAAGCAGATCCGGCAGCCGCACTTGCCTTAGCCATACCGCAGGAGCAAGCTGACAATGCGCTTCAGCTGCATGTGCTTCACTGTACCTTCGAGGGCAACCGCTGGCGGGCAGTCGCACAAACGAGCTGCGGTCAAAAGCTGTATTTGGTGCTCGCCATTCCATTAGAGGCTGGCGAATATGTAACGATTAAGCTTGCCGCACGTTCTGCTTTCATTTACCCGAATGAGGAAGAAAGGTAGTCGATTCTTTTGCACAACCCAGCGAAAACAAACTCGCGGCTGCTAGCTGTCGCAGACATTCACGGCTATAAGGAAGAACTGTTGGATTTGCTTCAAAAAGCAAGCTATAACCCGCTTCAAGACCAGCTTATCCTGCTTGGCGACTATATCGATGCCGATAATCCCGACACTTGGGGCACGCTCGATACGGTTCGCCGGCTTGTTGCCGAAGGCGCGGCTGCCTTGCTCGGAAATCAAGAGCTCCGCCTGCTCGCTTCAACAAAGTCTAGCAAAACGCTTAACGCAAGCACGAAGGCATGGCTGCGCAAGCTTTCTTTATATTTCATTCAAGGCCCCTATCTATTCGTTCATGCAGGCATTCGTCCAGGCGTACCGCTGCATAAGCAAAATTCGGCGGATCTTACAGAAATTCGCGACGAATTTATTTATACTCCGTTATCCGAGCAGGACGAGGCACGTCCTTACACCATTATTTTTGGCCATACGCCGACCTTTAAGCTGGATGCCCCAGGAACTATTTGGCAAGGAGAGCGCCGGCTTGCCATCGATACTGGAGCCAAGCATGGTTACCGCTTAACGCTTCTTGATGTCAGCGGCAAGCTTAGCTATTCATGCTCCACCTCGCCCGGAAGCCGCGGCGGCGATTTTAGAATCGAACCGCTCGCCTCCTCCCTATAAATAAAGCGCAGCCCGTATTTTCACATACGAGGCTTGCGCTTTTTTTTCATCAAACAGCTGGGCATCCGCACAAACAAAACGAAGCATGCCTGCATAGGTATAGACAGGAGCATAGTTAATTCACGCTTGGAGGAATGGTTATGTACTCGTCTTTCCATACACATAGATTCGAGCCCGATCGGTTTTCTAAAGACAACGTATTGCTGGATATGAAGCAAGGTGATGTAAACGGCGACGGCATACCTGACCATGTCTATTTATTCGGAAATAAACCTGACGGGCCGTCCGGCATTTTCGCTGACCAAATCACGCTTGTCATTCAAGACGGCTACACCCAGCATCGGACAGTCGTACCTTTGCAGAACAATGCAGGCTACAATGCGGCATTGTTTTTAGGCGATTTTGACCAGAACAAAATACCCGATATTTTAGTGAGCATCGACACAGGAGGAAGCGGCGGATACGGCATCTTCTATGTCTACTCTTTTGCCCATAACACGCTGCGCCTGCTGTTTGATTCAGAGAGCTATAACCAGCAATACAAGTTCCGTGTCCAATACGAGGACATGTATAAAGTAACCGTATCAAGCCCTCAGCTCGATCTTTTGTTTACGATTGACATAAGCGGCAAAGGCTACTCCTATTTATCTGCTTACTACAACGATGACGGGAAGCTAAAGAAGCCTATGCAAGGCGAAGTGCTTGCTCTGGCAGCCCTAAATCCTATCGCGACTGCCGGAAACCGGGCGTCCTTTGATCTGCTTGCCCTGCAGCGAATCATCGGCACCACGAATGCAGATACATTGGGTTATGTCGAAAATCTTCTTACATGGGACGGCAGCACATTCATCTCCTCTCGATTGACCGTTGCCATTCTTGGTACTCACCTCATTTCTCATTTTTAGCTGCCTCCTTCACGATTTCACAAGCAAATTTTTATGATGATTAGCCCAATCCTAGTCACTTGCTCCCGCATAATATGCTTTAGCCTACAACATAAGGAGTGATATTGCATGTCATTTATGCCCCCTCCAGGTCCGCCGGGATCGTTTGGACCTTTCGGGCCAATGGGTCCCGGTCCGGGATCGTTTGGACCTTTCGGGCCAATGGGTCCCGGTCCGGGACCGTTTGGACCACAAGGGCCCCAAGGACCCCAAGGTCCGCAAGGAGGACCGCAAGGAGTTATGGGACCGACAGCACCGCCCCCTCAATTCACGCCGCAGCAGTCCGCTGCTGTGCCGTTTGCCGTTGACCCAGGCGCCATTTCCCGTTGTCTCTTCCGCAACACCTATGTCTGGCTCAATAACGGGCAAGGCTTTTGGTTCTTCCCTGTTTTTGTAGGACGAAATTCTGTTGCTGGATTTCGCTGGTTCGGTAGAACTTGGGGGTATACAGGCATCGATCTGAGACAAATCAGCTCGTTTACCTGCTTCTAAATATGCAAAAAGGCTTCCCCTCTATAACCGAGGAGGAAGCCTTCTTCATTCATGCAGTTGCTAAGCCGCCGCGCCGCGCAGCATGCTCTTCATATAGCTGCTGCATGCAACGAGGAAATACAACGTCTGCATGGCAATATAAATGCCGATAACGACAAAGGAATAGAACCAATTGGAAGAACCCATCATGTTATCTAGTGCCTTCATGGCGAACAAAGCGTGACAGATGCCGACGATCACTGGCACGAAGAACACAATGCCTACCTGCGTTACCACGATTTTGCGAATCTCGCCCTTCGTCATGCCGATTCGGTTCAGCGCTTTGAATTGTGCTTGATCCTCCTGCAGCTCGGTAAACAGCTTGAAGTAAATCATGCTGCCGGATGCGATAAAGAACAACAAGCTGATGAACATCCCGATAAATAAGGTAAGCGAGACCGTCTCTTTCATTTCAACCATATTGGATGCGCGCCTAAAGTCGATTTGCCCTTGAAGCTCTTCAGGCACGAGCTTTTTCAGCTTCTCAGCAGTTGCTGAACTATTTTCCCAATCACTAAGCTCAAAACCATACATCACGAATAACTTATCCTCTGGAACGCTAGATCGCAGCTCTACAAACGAGAAGTCATCCATGACAAACGTAAAGTAATTGCTTTCCAGCCAGTTCATTACTTTCGTATTTATCCGATCGCTAATTTCATATTTCACTTCTTTGCCGTTAATGCTGCCTTTTACAAGGCCAGCCGAGTTTGACGCATTGCCTAACGGGTGCGCAAGCGTCAATTTGCCGTTCACAGGATGAATGCTGGGTTGACCGGTCAAACTGGCAAGCTTATTGTAGTCGGTTGCCGAAATAATTAAAGCGTCCGAGTCCTTTTCGTTCGGCTCGTCATCTCCCCATCCAATCGCAAAGCGATTGATGAGTACGCCTGCTACCTTTGCTTCCTTAACAATTTGGAAGCCGTCTTCCGCGACAACACGCTTAAGCTCCGCCGGGTCGATTACCTCATGCGTGTTTAAGCCATTTTCACTATAAGCCAGCGAGAACGGCGAGTTCTCAAGCATGCCCTGCTTGCTGCCTATTTGCATAATATAAACAGTGCCCAAGGCGGTCATAATGACGGCACTCAGAATCGACACGGTAAACAAGATTCGCGCATTGTCTTTAATCTTATAGCCAAGCTGTGCGAATACGATCATATTCGTGCGCTTGTAGTAGACGGAGGAGCGTTTTTGAATAAACCTCAGCAGCAATACGCTAAGCTGTGTAAAGAGGAAATACGTTCCGATTACGACCGTAATTAGTATGGGCAATGCTAGCAAAATGAATGTCCCGCTCGTCATAAACAACGCCATTCCATAAGCAGACCCAAGGCAAATGACGGCAACGGTGACAAGCCATGGAGAGAAGACGAGCTGTCCCTTTGGTTTGCGTGCTGCCTTAAGCAAATCTACAATTTCCGTACGCCCGATTCGAAGCGCTGTCCAGATCGAAATAAGCATGAACAGGACGAAAAACCCACCAGCCGTCATGACTATCGCTTTGACAGGTGCCGCGAACGGAATCGTTTCATTCAATTTTAAAAGCACCGTCAGCGCCATGAAGAACAGCTTGCTGAACAGCATGCCAAGGCCAATGCCTACGGCGATAGCGAGGACAGCGATCGCTGCGTTCTCATAGACAACAAGCTTGCGCAGCTGCGCCCTTGTCATCCCAAATAAAGAGAACAAACCAAATTCCTGCTGCCTTGTCTTCAGAAAGGCTGAATTGGAGTAAAGCACGAACAAAAACGAGAAAATAACGATAATGTACTCGCAGAACTCCATGCCTTTCCTAATTTTCGAAGCCGCCATAATTTGACCGTTAATGACCTCGGGATGGTATAGAAAAGCCGCATAAATATAAAAGATCATGACAGAAAATACGCTGCTCAGAAAAAATGCGCTGTATGATCGCCAGTTGCCCCGGATGTTGCTAAGCGCGAGCGAACGGAACGTCATCGAAATTACCTCCCAGCACGCTGAGAGCGTCTAATATTTGTTGGAAGAACGCCTGGCGGTTTGAACCGCGGCGAATTTCCGAGAAAAACTTTCCGTCCTTGATGAACACAATACGCTCGCAATAGCTCGCTGAGAACGGATCATGGGTAACCATCAGCACAGTCGCCTTAAACCGCTCGTTCATATCCTTTAGCGAGTCCATAACATCCTTCGCTGACTTCGAATCCAAATTTCCCGTCAGCTCATCTGCCAGCACGAGCGAGGGCTGATGAATGATCGCCCGCGCAATCGCGGCGCGCTGCTTCTGTCCGCCGGACACCTCATAGGTGCGCTTCTCCAAAATCGGCTTAATTTGCAGCAGCTCGGCTAGCGGATTTAGCTTCTGCTCAATTTGCTTGGGCGCCATGCCCTCCAGCACGAGCGGCAAAATAATATTTTCCTTAATCGACAGCGTATCCAGCAGGTTAAAATCTTGAAAGACGAAACCAAGCTCCCTGCGGCGGAATAACGCCAGCTTCTTGTCCGTCAGCTTGCTAGGATTGACGCCGTTAATTTCGATTTGGCCGGATGTCGGGCGATCGATCGTAGACAACAAATTCAGCAGCGTCGTCTTACCGCTCCCCGAAGGGCCCATTACGCCTACAAATTCTCCCGCTTCCACCTTCAGCTCAATATCCTCTAACGCTTTGTAGGCCACGTTCCCTTTGCTGCTATATATTTTGCCAAGCCCTTGTGCTTGTAGTACACTCATTGCTTTGTTCCTCCCCGAATCGGTCTGTATTTGTGCTTCACTAGCATTAGTATAGACGAGCGGAAGAGGTTGAACCCATCGATTTCCCTTTCAATTGCCTGCGGCAAACCTTACAAAGTTGTCACTTAACTTTCCCTTCTATCGCTTTCTCCTGCCAATATGTGAATGCCGCGCGGCTCGAACGTTATCGTTATCGTCGTGCTTTCCCCGAGCACCGAGGATATCGCCATAACATGTCCTAGCCGGTTGCATACCTGCTTCGCCAGATATAACCCCATTCCCGTTGACTCCCCCGTGGCACGGCCGTTCTCTCCTGTAAAGAAAGGCTCGAATACGCGCGGAAGATCATGCGGCGCTATGCCGATCCCTTCATCGGTCACCGTCAGCTTGCCGCCTCCGTTACGATGGGACTCTAACTGAAACATCAGCTTTTTGGCCCCAGGCTTGCCCTTGCTGTATTTTATCGCGTTGCTTACAAACTGATTTAATACGAATGTCATCCATTTCTCGTCCGTCTCCACGAAGGCTTCCCCATCGATGCGCGGAAAAATCGAGTGGCGGATGCACAGCTTCTTATGCGCGTTGATTACGGAGCGCACAAGCTCTTGCAGCGCAATTTGCTTCACGTGAAGGTCGATCTCGAACTTGTCCAGACGGGCCGTATACAGCATCATCTCCAGCCCCCGCGTCATACGATCCGTCTCCTCCTGCACGCTGAGCGCAAGCTGCTTATGCTCGGGCTGCAAGGCTTCGCTCTGCTGCAGCGCTTCTTGAGCCAGCAAGTCGATTACCGATACGGGAGTTTTCATATGATGCACCCATTGAAGCACAAAATGATTATGCAGCTCCTGCTGCCGGCGATACTTGCCTAGCTCGTTCAAATAGGCGCGGTTCTGCTCCTCCAGCATCTTGGCGACAAGCTTCTGCTCCATCGTTACGGTAGCTTGCACGATCGTTGTTGCCTGCAGCTCTTCGGAGCGCTTGATGGCGTCTAACAATTGCTTGAAATAAGTGCGCTGGCGCAAATAATCGACCGCTAGCCATATGCCGAGAAAAAATAAAGCAAGAACGACAAAGTAATAGATCGTTCCCAGCTCAATAAACCCGGAATAACGCTCACGCTCGAGCAGCAGCATGCTGATCGATAATGCAATAATCAACAAAGCCACAATAATAAACAATAGCCGGTCTCGCAAAAATAACGCCAACGATAACCCTCTCATCGCGGCGTTTCCTCATTCGTATTCGCTATGGTCAGCTTGTAGCCTTGCCCGCGCACCGTTTCGATTGCTTTCGGCAGGCCAAGCTCCTCAAGCTTCTTGCGCAGCCTCGTTACATTAACTGTAAGCGTGTTATCGTCAACGAATTGCACGTCATCCCACAGCGCCTCAAGCAGCTGCTCGCGAGAGGCAACCTCGCCCGGCCGCTTCATTAAGCACTCGGCCAGCAGCTGTTCGTTTTTGGTCAGCTCCACGCGCTGCTCTTTCCATTCTAGCTCATTCCGGTTTAAAAAAAGGCGCAAGCCGAGCGCCGCAAGCTCGCCATGCTTTCCCGCTTCGGCTGCCGCTTGCTGCGCGCTCGCATACTCGCCGTATGACCGCCTAAGCACGCTTTTCACCTTCGCCATCAGCAAATCCAAATGAATCGGCTTCGTTATGTAATCGTCGCCGCCGTTCTCGATCGCCATGACCTGATCCATTTCACCCGCGCGCGCGGATATAAAAATAATCGGCATGCTTGAGCGGGCGCGAATTTGGCGGCACCAATAGTAGCCGTCAAAATACGGCAAATTAATGTCCAGCAGCACCAAATGCGGCTCAAACGCCTCAAGCTCCGGCATAATCTCCCGGAACTGCGTAACGGACGCTGCCTCGAAGCCGTATTTCTCCATATTATTTTTCAAGATTGAAGCAATCTTGTCGTCATCCTCCACGATAAAAATACGATACATAAGTGCCTCCTTTGCTACTAAAGCCTGATCAGCCTGACGTCTGCTCCTTCGGCACGACAAGCCGTACTACCGTACCGCGGCCTGGCTCCGAGACAAGCTCCAGAAACCCGCCTATGCTGCGCGCTCTCTCCTCCATGCTGAACAAGCCTACACCGCGCCCTATCCGGTCCGGGCTGAAGCCTTGGCCGCGATCCGTTACGCGCACCTCTACCTCTTCCGGGCGCTCCTCCAGCATGATCTCCGCCTCCGCGACATCAGCATATTTGGCAATATTCGTCAGCGCCTCTTGTATGACGCGGTAGATTGCCGTTTCCTTCATAATGCCCAATCGGCTCTTTAAATGGTTCTCCAGCTTCAGCCGAATGCCAAAATGCTGGGAATAGTTGTCCACATAGGTTCTTATCGCCGGCACAACGCCAAGATCATCAAGCACGGAGGGCCGCAGCTCCCATGCAAGTCCGCGAATATCTTCCATCATGCCCGAAACATCGCCGCGAAGCGCCGTCAGCTCAGCGATTTCGTCATGCTCGCCAATTAGCCGGTCCAGCCGAATAAGCAGGGAGAACAAGCCTTGCCCGATACCGTCATGAAGCTCTCTCGATATTCGTTTCCGCTCATCCTCCTGTATTTCAATAACCTTAACCATCATCTCCTTCAGCTTCTGCTCCGCCTGCTTTCTTTGCGTCACTTCACTGCGGATAGCAAGATACTGATAAGGTTTGCCCTCCTCATCCAGAAAAGGGACAATCGTCGTGTTTACCCAGTAAAAGCTGCCATCCTTCGCGCGGTTTTTTATTTCTCCCCGCCATACTTCGCCAGCCGAAATAACCTTCCATAGCTGGCGGAAAAAGTCGCTGCCATGATAACCCGAGTTAATAATCCGGTGATCCTTGCCGATCAGCTCTTCCCGGCCATATTTCGATATTTCGCAAAACTTATCATTTACGTACTCAATTTTTCCCTTTTGATCGGTAACGGCCACAATCGAGGATTCATCCAACGCAAACTTCACGTCAGCAAGCTGCTTAAGCGACTGATTCACCTGGGACAGCATCGATTTATCATCGATCTGGCCTTCTAAGACGGACAGAAGATACTCCACATCCGAACCGATAATTTGCCGGAATTTATCGCCGCTATGCTTAATCAAAATGAAGCAGTCCCTTCTTTAGCGCAAACTTGATGAGCTCCGGCCGCGTTCTCAGCCCGAGCTTATCCATCAGATGGCTTTTATGCGTTTCCACCGTCTTAACGCTTATGATCAGGTTTTCTGCGATTTCCTTATTCGAATAACCTTTGGCGATCCAGCCTAATATCTCCTTCTCGCGCTCCGACAGCGTTTCGTAGGGGCCGCTGTCTTCTCCGCCCTGTTTCAGCTTCATGAGGTATTCACTCATCAGACGCTTGGTTGCGGTAGGATACAGATAAGCATTTCCTTGCGCTACCGATTGAATAGCCGATAACAGCTCGTCATGGGGCGCATTCTTTAAAATATAACCTGAAGCTCCGATATGGATCGCCCGGAACAAATATTCATCATCGTCATGCATCGTTAAAATGAGGACCGCCGTATCCGGGAGCAGCTTCTTCAGCTCCGTCGTTGCGGTCATCCCGTCTTTGCCATGCGGCATGCTAAGGTCCATCAAGACAACATCCGGGTGCAGCTCCTGCGCCATCCGAATCGCTTCATCGCCTTCCGAGGCTTCGCCAACGACCTCAATGTCGTGCTTGCCGTGCAGCAGCATCGCAAGGCCGGTCCTGACCATCGCATGATCATCGCAAATCAATAGCTTTATCATTTCCTTCTCCTCCGCCAATCCATTTGAAACATTAGGCTGTCATTGCCAACTATTATAACCTATATTTACCTTTCGAGCAGCAGGCTCACTAGTTCATTCGTTAATAAGGAAGCTTGTTCTAATTCATTTGTGTTGTAGGTTCGTGTAGAACGCCTGCCGATCAGCAGCACGCCAAAAATGCCTTTTGGCATGATGAGCGGTAGGCTTGCCGCCACTTGCAGCTGCTCCGCCAACAGTATGGGCTCACCCAGCTTGAACCGCTCCGAGTCGGTCATGGCTTCCCTCGTGCTCGCCAGCCTGCCGGAGCGAATCGCACTGCCTGACAAGCCTGCAGCAAGCTTCTGCTCGACAAGCAGCGTTCGCTTGCTAATACTGCCGGTCGCCATGGACCAGCGCAGCTTGCGTTTGGCCGTATCGATTAAACCTAGAGCAGCAAAATCGCTGCCTGTATCTATTTTTAGCCGCTCGATGCAGGCTGCCATATTTACTTCGCTTGTCTTCATCCTCGTTCCTCCTTTAGGGAATACAAGCAATCATTGAGTTTATTATAAAGCTATGCTCCAGCTTTGTATGTCAGGGAATTCCCTGAATTATGCTAAGAAATGCCGCCCGCTTTCATCCAGTGGCAAACAAAAAAGAGGAGCCCTTTTACAGGCTCCTCTTCCCGACGGTGTTTGATCGTTCGAGTCTCTTCACATCTAACACTTCACATTATTAAGATTACTTGGGCACCGCTTATTGCTTTCCGGTTTTAACGGATAGCTTTTGGCGTGTGTGTTCAGAAGTGCTCTGCGGCACAACCCCTCGCTTTCATAAAAGCTAAGTGATTAAATAAGTTCCTCCTGCAGCCCTAGCACCAAAAGGTCCAACGGAACCACACCTCTCTTCACACCGTCAACACTATATTTCACAAAATCGGCGGAACTTATACATCGTTTTTTTAAAAAGCGGAAACTTCTTTTTTCGTCTCATGGATCGCGCTCTTTTGTTCCGCATCCTTGGAGTTGATCATGTAGACCGTTTCGCCCGCAAAAAATACGATCACTAAACCAATGACAACCATCATTTTGATCGTTGTCGCTTTATTTCTTTTCAGCATTTCATTATTTTCGGTTTTCAACGTTTGGGTCCACTTATCCTTGTTGGCAGTGCTCGCCGTTTGGCCGCAGGCGCAGCTTACGGGTGAGTGAAAAGAATAACCTTGCGAATTAACGCTGTACTGATCGGCTTGAACCGTATGTTTCCTGCCGCATGACGAACAACCTACCTCGATAAATTGTCTATAATCGTGAATAAATGTCATGTGCTGCTAGCCCCCAAGATGGTTGATTGATAGACTTAAAACCAAAATACGAACAAAAAAAACTTCCGGAATGCATATGAATTTCATACGCATTCCGGAAGATAACTATTGCTGACAAGTTTTAGCACTCACCCGCTGCAGCCGGTTTGCCTGCATCGGAAGCAGTACGGAATGATGAACCGCAGCCGCATGTAGCGCTGGCGTTCGGATTTTCGATCGTAAAACCGCCGCCCATTGCCGATTCTTTAAAATCAATAACGAGGCCGTTCAAATATTTGATGCTGTCCTCGTCAACGACTACTTTAAGGCCTTCCATGTCAATCGCTTTGTCTCCGGCATGCTCTTCATCGTCAAAGCCCATTCCATAGGAGAAGCCGCTGCAGCCGCCTTCTTTAACGCCGATACGCAGGAATAGCTCAGGACCGCCTTCTTCTGCGAGCATTTCTTTTATTTTGTCAGATGCCGTATCACTAATCGTGATCATGCTACATCCCTCCGTTTATCCGTATAATCAATTCGATTGCTTTTCACTTACTTATTTGTAGTATACTCCAGTTTGTTCAGTTGCTCAAGAGCAGCATGCCTACATCCTCATATCCCATTTGTTGGAAGATGAATTACTTTTCTTATTGCCCATGTTACGTATGAGGTTTATAATAGTTACAGCTTCTTTAAACGGAAAAGAAAGTTCTTTTTTTCACAAACTACTAAGTATCGAGGAGGCTTGGCCATGAACGTCGTAATACCGACAGAGGATACACATATGCAGCACATTATTGAGAAGGTGCGTCATGGAGAGCGTTTGACG
The DNA here is from genome assembly GCF_001273905.1 of Paenibacillus sp. FJAT-27812. Taxonomy (NCBI): domain Bacteria; kingdom Bacillati; phylum Bacillota; class Bacilli; order Caryophanales; family Paenibacillaceae; genus Paenibacillus; species Paenibacillus sp. FJAT-27812. The sequence goes on from NZ_LIGH01000001.1 coordinate 257,867, forward strand.
CTTGAGGATGGCGTTTTCTTATATCAATCAGATGATCTGCTGACGATTGGGCAGCTAGCTAATGAGGTTGCCCTGCGCAAGAATGGCAAAAAGGTATATTTTATCGAAAACATGAGTCTTTATTTCACGAACGTCTGCGAAGCTCATTGCGCTTTCTGTAATTTCCGTAAAGATGAGGGCGAAGAAGGCTCCTACACCCTTAGCGGTCAGCAAATGATCGAATACGTCGAACAGCATTTCCACCCTGGTGTTCGTGAATTCCATATCGTCGGCGGCCATAATGCGAATGTTCCGTTCCAATATTATGTTGATTCGCTCAAAGCACTGAAGGATCGGTTTCCAGAGGTTACCCTTAAAGCTTACACAGCTGCGGAAATCGATTTTTTCTCGCGCATTAGCGGACTCACTTACCGTGATGTGCTTCAAGAGCTGATGAAAGCGGGCTTGCAATCCTTGACTGGCGGCGGCGCGGAAATTTTATCCGACCATTACCGTAAAAAAATGCGTGTGGACAAAGCCGACGTTACGCAATATTTGCAGGTTCACCGTACGGCGCATGAGCTTGGACTTCGGACGCACACGACGATGCTGTACGGATCGATCGAAACGAAGGAAGACCGCATTCGCCATTTGATGCATATCCGCGAGCTTCAGGATGAAACGAATGGTTTCCTTGTATTCATACCGCTTTCGATGCAGCCGATCAACCCAAGAGCCGGCATACGCCGCCGCAACTCGGCATTCGAGGATTTGAAAACCATCGCAATCAGCCGTTTGATGCTCGACAACTTCCAGCACATCAAAGCTTACTTTATCAACATCGGCGTGCAGCTGACGCAGGTTGCTCTAACGATGGGCGCATCCGATGCTCACGGCACGATCGTGAAGGAAAAGATCAGCCATGCCGCAGGCGCTTTAACGCCAGAGGGCATTACCCGCGAGGATTTGATTTGGCTTATTAAAGGCGCAGGCCGCATTCCGGTTGAACGCGACACGTTTTACAATGAAATCAAAGTTTATGAATGAGTAATCGACAGCACGGAAGCACAAAATAGAATCATCATCTAGAGGCGTGGAGTTGGAAATCATATGAGAAAACTTATTATTTTAGGCGGAGGCTATGGCGGGCTTGCCATCGCTAACGAATTATTGGAGAAGCAGCTGCCCATCGATGTCTCCATCGTATTGATTGACCGGATGCCGTTTCAAGGCTTGAAGACGGAATATTACGCGCTTGCCGCCGGAACGGTTTCGGACCTGGAGCTGCGTGTCAAATTCCCGGTTGATCCTAGAATTTCCTTGGCATACGGGGAAGTAACCGATGTCGACATGGAGCTAAAGCTTGTTCACATCGAAGGACAGGAATCGATGGAATACGAATGGCTTGTTATCGGCCTTGGCTGTACCGACAAATACCATGGCATCGAAGGTGCGGAGCAGTTCTCTACAAGCATCCAAACCTTCTCTGCCGCAAGGCAGACTTATGCGCAGCTGAATGACGTTAAGCCTTACGGTCAGGTTTCCATCGTAGGCGGAGGGCTTAGCGGTGTTGAGGTAGCCGCTGAGCTTCGCGAAAGCCGCCCGGACCTTAATATCCGCATCTTGGATCGTGGTCCGAGCGTATTGTCTGCTTTCCCGAGCAAGCTTCAATCTTTTGTAGCAGAATGGTTCGAGGAGCATAACGTAGAGATGCGCGGCCATGTCGGCTTAACGCGTGTCGAAGGCGGAATTTTGCATGATTGCAATTCCACAACGCCTATATATACAGACGTAACGGTATGGACGGCTGGCATTCAGCCCGTGCCGCTCGTTCAGCGTATGGATTTGCCAAAGGATAATCAGGGCAGACTAGTTATTAACGAATATCATCAATTGCCAGACCACAATGATGTTTATATCGTTGGCGACTGCGCAGCATTGCCGCTTTCTCCAAGCGGTCAAGCAGCAGGCGCGCAAGGCAAACAAATTGCCGAGGTGCTTCAAGCGATCTGGCATGACAAAACACCGAGGCTTGGCAAGATCAAGCTAAAGGGCGTGCTCGGCTCGCTCGGCAAGAAAAGCGGCTTCGGCCTTATGGGCGGCACAGCCATCATGGGCCGCGTGCCACGCCTCGTTAAGAGCGGCGTGCTCTGGCGCTCCAAGCGTCACCTAGGCTAGCTTCTTACAAATCATCCAGCAGCTTATCCAGCGCTTCTTTATCCGCTTGCTGCTGCTTGATTGCTTTTAAAATATTGGCATGCAGCTCGTCCACCGTTTCGGCGGATACGATCTCGCCATCGACCAAAGCGAATGGATTCAAATAACATTCGCCGCAATTGCCCAAGCAGCCGTATTCGGTTACTTCGAACTCATCATTTTGCTCAAATTCATTCATTATACGGTCAGTGCCATGATGCATATTGCTGGCACAAAATTCGATCATTGGTTTAAACATCATGCTTCACCTAACTTTACTTAGTTACTATCCATTTTCAATTGCTTCACTTTGTACTATAATAGGGGAGAAAGGAGATGATTGCAATGAGTGAACAAGTACAAGATACGATGTACGATGAAGTTTTGGACGTACTCGATAAGCTTCGTCCGTTTTTGCAGCGCGACGGCGGCGACGTTGAATTGGTAGATGTCGAAGGAGGCATCATCAAACTTCGTCTGATGGGTGCATGCGGAAGCTGCCCAAGCTCGACGATCACGCTTAAAGCGGGTATCGAACGTGCACTTCTCGAAGAAGTTGAAGGTGTAGTCGAAGTCGTTCAAGTATTTTAATAGATAAGAACGATTCAAGCTCGCCTCATGTTTGACAAAATAACGAAGAGTCTTACCGGCGCTGGGGAGCATGCCTCCTTAGCTTACCGGTAAGACTCTTTTTTTGTGTGAGCTTATAGTTTCATAGACAAGGCAGATTAGAACATGCCTTTGATGTTGGCTACGATCGGATCGAAGCCGCCCGTGACATCAATGACGTTGCCGGTCAAGAAATTGGAATTTATGTCACAGAGAAAAAGCACCACGCGCGCAACATCCTCCCCTGCGCCAGGGCGTCCAATCGGCGACTCGTTATCGTACTCTTCCTCTACCTCGGCAATGGACCGCTCCTTGTTCACGCCGCGAATATCGCCAGGACCGATTAGATTAACCGTGATGCCATGCGGCGCCTCTTCCACAGCTAGTGACTTCGTAAACGATACGAGCCCTGTCTTCGCAGCGGCATACACGGCACGGTGCGGCCAAGCTCTTGCCTCACCCGCGTGTCCAAAGCCAAAATGGACGATCCGCCCCCATTTGCGCTCGCGCATGCCCGGTAGAAGGCGGTGGTCGAGCAGCATGACGCCTAATAGATTGCCATGCAGCAGCCTAATGATCGTTTCTTCGTCGTATTCGCTGAAGAGCCGCCGCTTGCGGACGAACGGCCCGGCATTATTGACAAGAATGTCAACGCCGCCTGCCCACTGCTCCGCGGCATCCGCAAGCTTCGCCGCGCCTTCGGTCGTTGCAATATCGGCCTGCACCGTAATCGCTTTAACTCCCAATTGCTCGATCTGTGCCTTAACTTGCCTTGCTTCAAGTTCGCTCTCGTAGTAATTAATAACAACATTGCAGCCTTGCTCGGCAAGCTGAAGCGCCGTACGTTTGCCAAGCCCCTTCGCGCTGCCTGTTACTAACGCGGTTTTGCCCTTGAGTCCCACGAGTGTTCCCCCTTTGGGATTATTGATGCTTGTTTCGCATTAATCCGCATGCATATTGAAACGTTAACAGCAGCGATTCCATCGCCAGATACAGCCCCTGCGTTAAATCAGCTGATTGTTCAGCGAGGTTCTCAAGCTTGATCTCCTCGCCATACATACGGCTGCTTTGGATCAAATCATCCTGCATTTCCGAATTCATATAATGAATTTCGGTATTTCTGCGCTTGCGCAGCCTTGTCATCGGTTCCTTGTATTTCTCCTTCACATCGTTCAGTTTCCAAGTCAGCTCCGGATGTGCTTTCTTCTCGCGCATATTGCGCAAAACCGTAAAATAGGAGAAATGTGACTTTATCCGCTCGGTTCTCATGTCTAAAAGCTCATTCAGCAGTGTGCCAAGCTTATCAAGCAAGGAGAAAACGCGAATAAAGGCATTTTTATCAAAGTAGATATAACGATTATAATGGATTCTCTCTTCATCTGTCATTTGCTTAACCGAAGAGGAAGTAATTTTATGCTGAAAATGCAGCGCAACATAGTGGCTTTGCTCAAGCTCATCTAATGACGAGCGAAGGCCTAACGTCCATATTTCGTACTTGCGAAGCTTTCCGATATCTCCGCCTGCCGCCATTTTTTTGGACAAGATCGAAACGAACTGATCCATTAAACGGAACGTTTCTGCAAGTGTTCCTTCCGCTTCTCTTAGGGGCTCATTAAACAGGAAACGCAGCATAATCGAACAGTCCCTTCTGCATGAGAATGACGAATTTTTTTTTCAGCAAAAACTATTAAAGCTTGTATTCACTCCAGCGCTTATCAACCAGCTTCACGATATCCTCGCGCGGGAACAATTCATCCGGGTATCCCGGCTTCATTCTCGCATCGATTACGACTGGAAGCTTGTAGCCAAAGTGGTGACGGCGAATATCTGAATTCGCGTATATATCGTCCGCTGGATTAAACCGCGTGAATACCGTCCACAAGAACGGCGTTTGCGCGGCAGCGATGGCCGCATCATCAGCAAGGATAACGAGCGGCCACTCTGTTTCCTTCTCCGTCAGGCGCTCAAGCAGCCGCTGTGCCAGCTTCGGCTCCTGCTCATAGGATGCACCGGAAACGACTAAGCAACCCCGGCAATAAGGCTGTGCAGCCGTAATCTCATCGATTGCTCCTTCGGTATAGTCGCTTGGCAGCTCGCGAATCGGTTCGCCAACGCCCAGCATAACCCCTTTGCTGCCGTGGTTCAGCTTGCCGCCCGTGTAATCAAGCGTATCATGGGATGTATTATCAAAAATAAACAGGTCTGTTTCCGGCCGGAAGCGTTCCAGCACCGTTTCAAGCAGCACCGGGAAATTTTCAAGCTCTACAGGCTGATTCGTAACGATCAGAAATTTGGTGAGCGTTAGCTGTCCTTCTCCCAAGATGCGGAATGCAGACGTTAGCGCTTCACGCGAGTAGCTTTCCCTAACGACGGCTGCGGCAAGCGCATGGAAGCCGGTCTCCGCGTATGTCCATAAATCCTTAACCCCAGGCATAGCCATCGGGAATGCCGGCGAGAGCAGCTTTTGCAAAAACTCGCCCATATAATAATCCTCTTGGCGCGGCTTGCCGACTATGGTCGCAGGATAGATGGCATCTTTCCGATGCCACATATGGCTGACGTTGAATATCGGAAAATCATGCATCAAGGAATAATAGCCGTAATGGTCGCCAAAAGGTCCCTCTGCCCGCTTAATATGCGGCGGCACATGGCCGCTCAGCACAAATTCCGCTTCTGACGGAATGCGATGCGAGCCGTTCGGGTCTTTGACGACCGGCAGCTTGCCGCCCATAATAAGCGACGCAAGCAGCAGCTCAGGCAAATGCTCCGGTACAGGAGCGATTGCCGATGCAATTAGAGCGGGAGGCCCGCCGAGAAAAACAGAAACCGGCAGCGCTTCGTTCCGTTTCTCTGCTTCGTGGTAATGGAAGCCGCCGCCTTTATGTATTTGCCAGTGCATGCCTGTTGTGGAATCATCAAAGATTTGCATTCTGTACATGCCAAGATTGTGCTGCTTTCGGTGCTCCGGATGTTCCGTATAGACGAGCGGCAACGTGATGAACGGACCGCCGTCATCCTGCCAGCTTGTAATCGCAGGCAAACCTGCAAGCGGATTTTCGCGTTTGCAGGCCTGTAGAATAGGCGCGCCGCCGGCAGGAACCTCTTTCATTCCTACCTTAAGCATATCCCAGATTAAGTTTTTTTCGCCCCATATCGCCTTAGGCGTCGGCGGCAGAACGCGGTCTACCGCTCCTATAATTTGTTTCATAAGCGCTTCGGGCCGCGGGCCGAATGCAAGGTCAACCCGGCGGCTTGTCCCGAATAAATTCGTCACGATGGGGAACGGGCTCCCTTTCACATTTGTGAATAATAAAGCGGGCCCTCCCGCATCGATTACACGCCGATGAATTTCTGCTACCTCTAGATTAGGATCTACGGGTGCATCTATAATTGCCAAATCATTTTCACGCTTTAACACGTCCAAAAACTCACGTAAATTTTTAAAGCTCACTTATCCTCCACGCCCTTCCCTTAGCCGCCACGAACGAATTAATATATCCATTAAAATTCCAAACAGACCGGTAACGATAAGATTATGCAATAAATTGGTGAACAAAAACCAATTCGAATTCGAAATCGTATACGTCAGCAGCGCGCCGCTGAATATTTGCGTAATAACGAGCCCCAAAGTCCATGCTGCCGGCTTCGTCAAACCCGCTCCGCCGATGCTTACTTTGCGAATATGAATAAACAAGCCTGCCAAGCTGATAGCTAGCGTCATCGCTGCCAGCCGGTGTATGAATACAGCCCCTGTTGCGCCGCTAATCTCCGGAACGACCTCTCCGTTGCATAACGGCCAGCCTATGCAGCCGCCGCCTGAATCGGTATGCCGAATGAAAGCGCCAAGATAAACGACAATGTAACAAAAAATCGCAGTTGCCAGCACGCGAGGAAATATCGAGCGCGGTACTTTAAATTCCACTGGAGGTCCGTTTTTAGCTCGGAACGTCCAGATCACGAGCAGCAGCGTCGCAGCAAACGCGATTAACGATATGCCAAAATGAATGGCCATTATCGGCGGCGATTGCGGCCACATGACGGCTGCCGCCCCCATTAGCGCTTGAATAATGGTGAACAGCAATGCGCCTCCCGCATAAAACAATGGCTCACTGTAGCCAGCGCGGTTTTTTCTGAATTTCAAAAACATGGAAAGACATGTAGCGAGAACAAGCAGGCCTTCAAAGCCGGTCACAAGACGATGCGAGTATTCAATCATGGATTCAATCGTATAAGCAGGAATAAACTTTCCATGACACAACGGCCAATCATCACCGCAGCCGCGCCCTGAATCTGTATTCGTGACTAATGCTCCGCCGAGCAGTACAAGAAGCATTCCGATGCACGCAGCGATAGCTAACGCGCGAAAACGCCCGGTTACCATAATAAAATCACCTTATTTCATGTTTTAATAACAGTTCAATTATAGCCATAAAAAAAGGCAAAAGCCATGTTGAAAATGTGACACTTCCGAGTAGAAGCGCGATAAAAAAGGAAAGCCCGCACGAGAAGGAATGCTTTTCCCTCTAGCGCGGACTAACGATTACTTATGGGTCAGCGCATCGCTGACTTGTATAGCTCGATCTACGAATTCCTCGATTTCATCACGCGTCTTGCGCAACTTGCTTACGAAGCGCACGAGCTCCTGGCTTTCGCGGAAAGCGATAAAGCTTGGTATCCCTAAAATGTTAAGCTCGGAGCAAAGGTCGGGAAGATCGTCGCGATCAAGCTCTACGAAAGTGACCTTTCCTTCGTAATGACGCTCCAGATCAGGCATAAATGGGTCAATAAAGTGACAATCCTTGCACCAAGTCGTTTTGAATACGGCAATCGTGAGTCCTTCGCTTGCAACCGCCTCACGAAACTGCGCATCTGTCGTTAACTTTTTCATGTAGCACCCCTAAACGAATCGTAATGAAACCGCTGCGGTATCGATAACTACTGCTTAGACTTCCCGGTCGAGCGTAAATATTCTCATCTCATCGCTAATAACCGACCAGCCAATCTTTGCTTTTAGCGCAGATGCTAAATTACGCGCCGGAACATACGTTACTCCGTCAATAACGGTGACTGGGAAAGACCATTTTACGTTTTTGCCTTTGACGACCGCAGCATCGCTGCCGTTCTTCAACAGAATCGTCGTGTTCGTCGCTTCGTCGAATACCTTTAAGCTTTTTGTATTCTTATCATAAGTAAGCTTGCCGCCAAGCTGTTCAACCGTATCGCGGAGCGGAATGATCGTAATATTGCCTGCCGTTACAATAGCCGGATTATAATATTGGTATGAGTACCAAGTAATATTTTGTTTATTGATGTGAAGCTTGTTTTTGAGCAAGTCATAAAGGGTTGAATTCTCATTAAATTGCTTAAGCACTTGATAGCCCTGCATGTTAAACAGCTTATCAATAGGTACCGCATTTTCTGAAGCGACAGGCACTTCAGCCTTAACCGTGCCGTTCACATTCCAAGACTCGCTTTCTACCTTGAGCGTTATGCCCTTAAATGGAAGCACGCCGTATTCCAGCTCTGCGACTGGCACGTAAGTAAGCTCATAAGCCTGCTTGCGGATATCAAGCTTGCTGTCGACATAAACATCGGCTTTAATCGTTAACGCTTTGCTTAACCCATCAATCATTTCTTTGTCGTCTTCCGCAAGCTGGTTAAGCTCTCCTTGCAGCTCCGTTAGAAGAAGCGCAATGCCATCGGTTGTTTCCTTCAACACTTGGGCTTGATCAGGAGCATCGATTCCGCTTTCTTCAAATGGGTTTATCGTCCCGGCAGCCGCCCAAACATCCGGGTTGGTTTTAAGAATTTCGAACACGCCTGCTACCATTTTATCCAGGCCTGCACGGTCAGCGACTAGTGCATCCACATATTTTTTCACCCAAGTCCAAATCTCAGCACCGGTCATGTCGATATGTACTTGCATCAAAGAAGTTGAGGTTCCGTAAATCGATTCCGTTACGGGCTTCACATCGATGCGCTCCGGGTTCGGCAAGTTTTGAATGACATATGTACCGACTGTATCGATCATTTGGTGGCCAAGCTCCGTAAGAGCAGCCTGATCCAGCTTAGTCGCATCCGCGGCTGCAGCTTCTCCGGTCAAGCCCGTCAAATCTGACATGCCGGTCAAACCAAGCAAGCCATTGCTCGTCAGATCAAGCACAAAAGGCTGCTTTGCGCCTTCCAGCTCCAATACCGCAAGCTTATCGGACATTTTCAACGAAAATTTAATGCTCGTCGCGTCTCCCAAAATCAAACTGCCGTCGAAGGATACATGCGAGTTATCCTGTGCTTTTACGTTATCAAGCTGCAATTTTAAATGGGATACGAGCTTCATCAACGCGAGCTCCTCTTTCGAAGAACCCTCGTAAGCCGCTTCATCAAGCAGAAGCTGCAGCTCTACCGATTGTTTGCCTTCGCTTGAAGTTACCTTAAGGGAATTTTTCAACACCGTATTGAAATCAAGATTGGAAATAGCCTGGCAGCCCGCTGCGAATACGAGTGTAAACGCTAATAAAAGCACGATCAGCTTGCTAGGTTTTGCGAAAATTTTTCTCATTCATTCGTCTCCTTTTATAACGATAAGTAGTAGTCCGTCTTTATTTACAAACTCTACTCATTGTACAGGAGACACTATGCATTGTAAATGTATGGAAAGAGCTAGTTTTGTCGAATTTGTTAGGTTTTTTCCGCTAAAAATGGCGTTTCTAGCGTCTTGATCTCAACCAGCTTATGCCGCCTATCCCATTTGATCGTCCAGTTGAAAAAATGGCAAAAATCCCGCAAAGAGATCAGGTTCTCTTGCGTATCCTGATTTTTGGAGAAACCTATATCCACAGCCTCTTGCCCATCCATAATCAAAATGGCCGCATCGCCGTTTTTTTCCGTTCTGTCGCCCAAATGCTTCAGCTTTTCGATCAGCTCTTCTTCGGTTTCTCCCGTTTTCGCTCCGTTAACTCGGTAGCCCGTATGATGAAATCTCGTATTTATGCCCTCTCTTGTACTAAACCTAATCGGAATGCCTGCCTCATTCGTCAGCTCCGAGACAACCGCATTGTATGCTCCAAATGGAAAGGCGATTGCGCTTTGCGTATTTCCGAGCTCGCTTCGCAGCGATTCCTCCGCCTTGCGCAAATCCGCGATCACGCGCTTCACGTATTCATCCTTTGTTTCGATCCTTTGATTCTTTTTGTCATAAATAGGCCTCACCATAACAGGCGTTGTGTCGCCGGCTTCATTCACCGCGCTATATTGATGCATGTCATAGGTATGGCTGCGAAAGCTCATCCCCTCCTTCTGCATCGCCCTCATTTGATCCCAGCCAAGCTTCGTTGTTTCCGGCTTCGTATGGTCACCGACCGAAGAGACGATGACAAAGCTGACCGCCGAGTAGCCGTATTTCTTCAAAATAGGAAAAGCGTACTGATAGAAGCTTTCATAGCCGTCATCAAAAGTAATCAATACCGCATTATCCGGCACTTCGCCATTGGCTAGCATAAAGCTTTCATACTGCGCTAAACTGATGACTTTAAATCCATTTTGCTTCAATAAGCTCATCTGCTTCTCAAATCGCTCGACCGCTATAATCGAATCGCCTTTTGGAACGGGCTTAATATCATGATACATAAGTACGGCTACCTCATCGGAATAATAAGCACCTTCGTTTTTGGGAGGCAAAGTCAGCCATTCTATTTGCTTCTGTGATATTTCCTCAAGATAAGCCTCCGGTACCATCAGTCTGCCGTCACGGATGCGCGCCGACGCTTTTGTCTCGATTTTGTTGTCATTGACTACAAACTGGAGATTCACCTTCTTATCGTTCGAGCAGCCTGACGTCAGCCATCCTACCATCATGGCAACAGCGATTACGGATGCAATTGCGGTTTGTTTTATACGATCCAAAGCGCTTATCCTCCTTAGTCTTATTAATAAGTAGTGTAGAGGACGGATCTTATCGACCGCACTTCTTCCTGCTTAACATTTGCTTAAATAAATCTTAAGTTTTGCTATGCGCCAGCGGAAAACGTGTTTCAAACACCGTCTCCTTCGCCGTGCTGGTTACCGTAATCAGGCCGTTATGCGCTTCGATGATGCTTTTCGTAATCGCCAAACCAAGCCCGGTGCCTCCCGTTTCAGCTGACCGCGCTTGGTCAACACGGTAAAAACGGTCAAAAATATAAGGAATATCTTTGGCCGGAATTTGCTCGCCATAGTTAACGATTTGAATAATCGCCTCATCTTGCGCCTTCTCCATACGAATATCGATCGATTTTCCGGCATGGCCGTATTGAATCGCATTGGCAATGAGATTGTCGTAGGCGCGTACGAGCAAATCGCCGTCTGCCATAATCCATAAGGCATCCTCCGCCCCCTGAATGCGGCAGCTCATCCCCGCCTTCTCCAGACTAGGAACAAATTCCTCGGCGAGCTGCATCGTGAAACCAACGATGTCAAGCTCCTCCATCGCGAGCGGCATGCCGTTGTTCAGCTTCGTATATTCAAATAAATCATCGATTAACCGTTTCAAATGCTGCGATTTCTCGAAGGCAATGTTTACGAAATAACGCAGCTCCACCTCGTCCTGATAACGGTCGTTTTCAATAAGCTCTAGAAACCCCAATATGGACGTAAGAGGCGTGCGTAAATCATGCGATACGCCCGTTATCAAATCGTTTTTCGTTTTCTCGGCATTTCTTTCTTCCTGCAGCAATTGCTTGAATTGCTCGCCGAGGATGTTGATGCTGCTGGCAATCTCTCCTAGCTCATCTGCGGCTTTGACCGGGATAACATGATCGAGCTTTCCCTCCGCCATCTGCTGAAGCCCTTGGCGTATTTCTTTTAAATACAAAATCATATTCCTACTCGTCCAGAAAAAGAAGGCAAGAAACAGCAAGCAGCCGAATACCGCAATAACAGGCGTTGAGCCGATATGGTTCACGATCCAATCCAAGGTACCATGATAGGAGGTATGTTGGATGAGAATATAAGCGATCAAATGCCCTATTATAACGAAGCCAACCATCAGCCCTAAGCTTTGCAGAAACGCGTACATAAACGTCCAGCGAATGGTGCGGAACAGCTTGTTGCCCATCGCCTTGCGATTTATTAGCTTCCAATAGCCGATGCCAAAAAACAAAATAACGGCAGCAATCATCATCACGGTAGAACCGATATTTTCTACGATCCATTGCAATGGCTTGTCGTAAGGCGGAATGTCAATCATGAAAGCAATCAGCAAGCGAGCTGCGAACGCCAGCAGCAATGCTGCACCTAAGCTTACAGAAGCAGCTATATTAAACTTTATCATGTCATCACCTTTATTTGTATGTTCATGTTCGCTACGCTAGCATGCATCACAAGCTGGAAGCTGCTGCTATAGCGCCTCCATTTTATAGCCGATCCCCCATACCGTTTTTATAAACTTTGGCTTTTGGGTATCCTTTTCAATTTTTTCCCGGATTTTGCGGATATGGACCATGACTGTATTTTTGGATTCCATAAACGGCTCGTTCCAAGCTTCCTCGTAAATTTTATCCATGCTCAAAACGATGCCCCGATTGACTGCCAGTAGCTTAAGAATCGCAAATTCGCGAGGCGTCAGCTTAATCTCCTGCTGGTCGACGGTAACGGTATGCGTCGCTGTATTGATAATAAGATCATCGATAATCATTTCGTTATCGTTAAGGACCGCTTTGGCATGAAACTGCTTCGCTCTGCGTATATGCGATTTGACGCTTGCCAGCAGCACCAGCGGGCTGAAGGGTTTAGTCACATATTCGTCCGCTCCGAGGCTTAAGCCCGATATTTTATCGATATCCTGCGTTTTAGCTGAAAGCATGATGATCGGGATATGGTTTTTTTCACGAATTTTCATGCAGGCCTCTAGACCATCCATAACAGGCATCATTACATCAAGGATAATAAGATCAACCTTATGATTTTTTAACTGCTCCAGCGCTTCAAGCCCGTTAGACGCCTTCAGCATCGTGAAACCGTCATTTTTAAAATATATGTCCATCAAGCTTAAAATCTCTTTCTCATCGTCTACCATAAGAATAGTTTCCCTATTCATTCCTATACTCCCTTCAATCTGTCTCTATCTCTAAATATAGCACGATATCCATCATTTGGTTATTATCTGAAAAATAAAAAAAAGGCTGTTCCGGCTAGCAGCAGATGCCGCTTTAGGAACAACCTATTTTACAGCGATTTTCCGAACAAATCTATTTGCCGAGCTATCAAACTGCTTTTCTATAAAAAGGCTTTAAAATAAGATTCAGCACCTTGCGCAGCGGGCCTGGGAATGATCGTACATCCTCCGGCGTAATAACCCGAAGCGCTGCCAGTAAAACGATGTATAATCCGCCTACTACGATCGACGTGACTGCTCCTGCCGCCAGATAAGACAGTTTGTTAGCCCATGCATCCGTCAGCGCTAGCACACCGTACTCTGCTCCCCAGCCAGCGAGCGCCGGCACAGCAATTGCAACCATATAGGCCACCCATTTGCTGCCGAGCACGTTCAGCTTAACTTCTTTATTGATCGCTCTTATGTTGAGCATCGTAATGACGATAAAACAAATGGTTGAACCTATAATAAGGCCGTATACGCCAAGCACTGGCGCAAGCGCAATACTGGAAACAACCTTAAGTCCCAAACCGATGAACGTATGGTTCATAGGCAGCTTAGGCTGATTTAATCCATACAAAATCGAATTCGATGTCATCATCGTAATTTGAAAAATCGCACCCGCCGTAAGCATAGCTACTGTGCCGCTGCCGCCCGGGCTTGTAAAGAGCAGACCCGTAACGGAATAAGAAGCTACGGTCAGCAGCAAGGCAACCGGTACGCCTGTAAAACAGACGATCCGCATCACGAGCGACGATTGACGCTGCACTTCCTTCATATTGTTAAGCGAAAAAGCCGACGAAATGACAGGGATAATGGAAGCCCCAAGCGCAATGGCCAAAATAGGCGGAATGCCGGCAATGCCCATCGCCTTCGTCGTATAATCGGCCAACACCCTCGTAGCCGAATTTTCGTTATAAAAAGATTGCGTCAGCCTCATAAACAGCGTCATATCAAAAAAGTATAAAAATTGCACAGTCATTGCCGTTACTACCGCTGGAATCGAGGTGCGGAATATCTCTTTATAGATCGTACGATAAGGCAAGTTAGAACTCTGCAGCTTATCCTGTTCAATTGCCGAGGACTTCACAGCCTCCGCTTGATCCTGTTTCTTCAGCTTACGCCAAAACCACATCATTACCGAAAATGCGCCAATGCTTCCGAGCACGGAGCCAAAGGCAATCGCCGCAGCGCCGTACTTATCGCCCCAGCCCCAGCCGAGTACGATAAGCGCTAGCCCGATACCGCCGATGAGCCGTAAAATCTGTTCCATAATTTGCGAGATGCCGCCAGCGGACATAATTTGTCTGCCCTGAAAATAACCGCGCATCATCGCGATAATCGGAAACAGCAGCAGTGCAGGAGCGATTGCTTGCAAAGATAAGACGGAATCCGGCACCTTCGATATTCGTTCATAAGCAGGGGCAAACACAAACATGGCAGTAGCTAGAAGCACCCCTGTTACGGTACCGAACATCAAGGCCGCCTTGTAAATACGCTTAGCCTCGCCGGGCCTTCCAAGCGCATAACGCGTTGAAATCATTCTGCTTATGGATAGTGGAATGCCTCCTGTAGCGATCGTTAGCAGAAGCAAATAAATCGTATTGGCTGAGTTAAAGGCTGCCTGCCCTGCGGGCCCAAGCATGTAATCGAGCGGAATACGCTGGAATAGCCCAAGAAACCGCACGATCAGCGCAGCGGCAGCTAATATAAGCGTGCCTTTAATTAATGAGTCTTTTTTTAACATAATGGTCTGTCCAAGTCTCCCTATCCTTTATTGCCAATGGGCTCAAGCGGCTGGTGGTTTCCGCGAACGGGCGCAGCCGCGTTCGATGGCACTGCCCAGCGCACGCCGTTCTGAATGACCTGCAGCACCTGTGGGTTATAGTAAGTTGGGTAAGTTTCATGCCCCGGACGGAAATAAAAGATTTTGCCTTGTCCGCGACTAAACGTGCAGCCGCTGCGGAATACTTCTCCGCCTTCGAACCAGCTTACGAACACAAGCTCATCCGGCGCTGGAATATCAAAATGCTCGCCGTACATTTCCTCATGCTCCAGCGTAATGTATTCCGGCAAGCCGGCAGCAATCGGATGTGACGGATTAACGACCCAGATCCGTTCCTTCTCGCCCGCTTCACGCCACTTTAAATCGCAGCCCGTTCCCATCAGCTTTTTGAAAATTTTCGAGAAATGGCCGGAATGCAGAACAATTAAGCCCATGCCCGCAAGCACGCGCTGCTGCACGCGCTCCACAATGGCATCATCCACCTGGTCATGCCCCATGTGACCCCACCATATCAGAACATCCGTATTCGCTAAGCGATCCACCGTAAGCCCGTGTTCAGGCTCCTCAAGCGTCGCCGTTGCCACTTCAATATCTCCGCTTGCGATTCCTTTGGCCAACGCTTGGTGAATGCCGTCCGGATAGACGTTTTTCACTTCATCATGAATTTTTTCATGCAAAAATTCATTCCATACCGTTACGTTAATCATCGTGTTATCCACCTTTTCAACTAGTCACACTTTAGAAAATAAGCCACAATACAAACAGCACGATCATAGCCAGCTGCAAAACAACCTTCACAACTACGCTCGTGAATAAACCAACAACCGATCCAAGGCCTACCTTCAGCGATTTCTGAATGTTTGTTCCGATAATGATTTCTCCAATTACAGCACCAACGAACGGACCGATAATAAGGCCAAGTGCAGGAATGACAAAGGGTCCAAAAATAAGGCCGATCGTACTGCCGATAACCGAGGCTCGGGAGCCGCCAAATCGTTTGACGCCCCATGCGCTGACCGCATAGTCGGCAATAAACAGCGCGATAACTATGATCGTCTGAATGCTCCAAAACAAAAAGCCGAACTCGCTAAACGAGAAAAACCAGCCATAAACAAAAAATGCCCCATATATGGCAAGCGCTCCGGGCAAGATCGGATAAATAGCCCCGGCCATCCCGACAACGAATAGCAGAATAACTAATATCCAGCCTAAAATATCCATACGTTCCTCACCCTTTCAAAACGTATCGCTTGATGACTTCCGCTACTCCATGCTCGTTGTTCGTAAATGTAATGAAGTCAGCCGCTTCCTTAACGGCTTCCTGTGCATTGCCCATCGCCACGCCAAGTCCGGCCTCGCGGATCGCCGCAATATCATTTAAGCTGTCCCCAACGGCAATGACCTGCGACATTTCGATATTAAGCAGGCCGCACAGCTCTTGAAGCGCGCTTGCCTTCGAGACGCCAAGTGGATTAAGCTCCAAATTATGAGGAGAGGAATTCGTAATTTCAAGCGCACCCCAGCTCTGCACTTCAGCTAGCAGCTTCTCTCTAATGCTGTCATCCTCGGTGTAATAGCCGAACTTCAGCCAATGATGCGACGCATAGTCGCCAGCGGGGCTGATCCATTTTTCCTTATTGTAAATCTCATCAGCGGTATAAGCCCAGAACCATGGCTCGCCATGTGCAAGAGCAAGCTCATGCAGCCTTTGCACATAAACAGCGCTGAGATGCGTGCGCTTGTGCAGCACATGCGGGCGATGCCATATTTCACTGCCGTTTACCGTAATCATCGGCGTTTCCAGCTTCAGTTGCTCCGCGAAAGGCAGCGCGCTGCGGAAGCCGCGTCCGGTTGAAAAAATGACAATAACCCCTGCATCAAGCGCTTTTTGAATCCACTCCGCATTCTCTGCGCTAATTTCACTTTGTTCGTTAAGCAGCGTCCCGTCCATGTCGAGCGCAAGCAATTTGTAATCTCCCAATATTGTGCCTCCTCGTAAAAGCCGTATCATTCATTTAACCTAACTAGTAAATTATTTTAGCACATTTGCGACAGATTCCAAACGAAAGTCGCTTCACAATTTTAAACAATAGCAGCTCAAAACAAAAAAGGAGCAGGCTCCGCTTAAGCACGGAAGCCTGCTCCTAAGATCCGACATTCAATTGCTTACTCTACAACCGTCGTGCTTCCTTCGGTAGCCGGTATTTCATCCGAAACGACCGGGTCCTCCTTGAGGAGCATCTCCTGGCCTTTTACTTGCAAAATGCCAAGCGCTTCGTCTACAGTCTGCTTGTCGTCCTTCACCTTCTGAAACTCCTGCTGGGCAGCCGCTCTAAATTCTCCCCAGAAGTTTTGAGGCAGCTTATCAAAATCCTTGTAGCTGTTATTCGTGCTTGGCTTCAAATTATAAAATGCCGCGTAATTGCGGCCTTCCGTATCCGTTATATACTTGGTGCGAACCGGCAAGCCGCCATAATTGTTGGATTTCGTTTTTACTCTGGCGTAATCTTCACTCGTTACATAACTAAGGAATTCCCATGCGGCTTCCTTGTTCGGGGAATCCGCTTTGATTGCAAACAAATTATTGAATGACATCATATTGGATTGATCCGGATTTTGCTGTCCGACCGGAACGGTTACCAAATCCCAATTTTCCACCACTTTATCCTTCAGCTTCTCGTTGCTGCTCGCTTGCTTAATCTGCGTGACGTAATTGCTGTCGCCAATGGCCATTGCCAAGCGGCCGGATACGAATGGATCTCTCATCAGGTAATCCTCGTACGACGACCCCATGGATGCTTCTTGGTTATTCATGCTTTCAAAATAAAGCGCCTTTGAATTGACCGCATCAAGCGCAGTTTGAAATGCGTTTTTCCATGAGTCGCTATTGATCGTCATTTGCTTTTGCGATGCATTTACATAGTTGACGCCTTCGGAAGAAGCAATCATGCTTGCTACATCGAATAACTCCTCGTTATAGCCCATTTTCAAACCGTAGATCCGATCCTTTGCTTCTCCATCAGTCGGAAAGCGGCGAGCAAGCTGCAGCACCGCATCCCAGCTCATCCGATCGGTCGGAAGCTCAATTTGATATTTTTCAAATAGGTCCTTATTGTAAAATAAAACTTGGCTATAAAAATTCGGAGACATCGCGAACAGCTTGCCGCCGCCCTCTTCTCTCAAATAATCAACCATGCCGGGGATAAGCCCTTCAGTGTCATATTTCTCTTTCTCCATCACTGCATCCAGATCATAAAGCTTACCGTCCAGCGCCATCTTTTTGTACTGGTCAGAACTCAGCATAAGGATATCAGGCTGCTTCTCTTCAATCAGCTTGTCCAGTGCAGCATCATAATCCTTCACTTCACCTGTATACATACTTTGGTTCGAAATCACTTCAATTTCAACATTTGGATGCAAGGCCGAGAACACCATACCGAATTCTTGGAAAAAAGCATTTTCGTCATAATACATGACTTTCAGCGAAGACGGCTGATTTTTATCCGGTCCTTTATTATCCCCGCCAAAGCTGCAGCCTGATAAAATAATAGCGATGATTACAAACGGTAAAGAAAATTTTGTTAATGCTTTCATTTTTAAATTCCTCTCTCCTTTTTCTACTTCTAATATGTACCAAATATAGTACGTAGGTTACTGGATAAATGTTGCAGTTTTTCATCTTTTCAAGGAGGAATCCGCATAAATAATGTATGCAGCATCCAAAAAAAGAAGCATGCTTCGCTTCATGCGAAAGCCTGCTTCTTATTCGATAATTATGATGCCAGTCTTCTTAAACGAATCTTTTTTACAATAATCCCCTGCGAGGGAGAGAATAAAAAAGCAATTATGAACAGTACCCCAGCCGCGCATACCATGCATCCAGCAATCGACGCGTCCAGCATGACTGCTGCCCCGTAGCCGATGAACGAACTCGCAACGCCAACCGCTACGCTCAGCGCAATCATGAGTCCAAGGCGGTCGGTCAGCAAGTAAGCGGTGGAAGCAGGTATGATCAGCAAGCCTACAACCAGTATGGCGCCTACACTCTCGAAGGAGCTTACCGTTGCCATGGAGACGAGACCCATCAATAAATAATGAAACACAGCTACAGGGATGCCGATTGCTGCTGCAAGCGCCGGATCGAATGCACAAAGCTTAAATTGCTTGTAAAACAATCCGATTACCGTCACGATGACAAACAGCGTGACTCCGAGCAGCCATACTGCCTTCGGCCCCATATTGACGCCGCCCAGCTCCCATATATTCCAGTGCACATAAGCAATTTCTCCATAGAGAATGGCGTCTTGGTCCAAATGCACCTGACGCGCATATAAGCTGACAAGAACGACCCCAATGGCGAACAAAGCCGTAAATACGACTCCGATCGATGCGTCGGATTGAATGCCGCTTTGCTGGAACATTTGAATCAGAAAAGTGGTCAGCAAGCCGCATAACAGCGCAGCGAACATCATGAGCAGCGAATCGCGCGAACCGCTTAGCAACAACGCAATAACGATACCCGGCATTACCGAGTGGCTGATGGCATCCCCGATCATCGCCATTTTGCGAAGGACAAGAAATACGCCCAGAACGCCGCAGCAGCTGGCTACAAGCGCACCCGTAAGCAAAATCCAAAAGTCGCTCATAAAGCAGCCTCCTTCTTCACGCCGCTCTCAAGGTGGAGCTCATGATCTCGAATATAGCGCTGCTTCACTTTTTGGCGCAGCATCCGTTTGGCGATTAAGCCGCGCTGCGGGCCAAATAAAATCGAAATACAGAAAAGCAGAGTCGCAGCCAGCACCGTTACCGGACCGGTTGGCAAATTGGACACGGACGCGCTAATCCATGTGCCTGCCGCACCGCTGACAGCGCCGAACAAGCCTGACAAGACGACCATTAGTCCAAGCCGGTCCGTCCAATATCTCGCTGATACGGCTGGCGTGATGAGCAGCGCCGCTACGAGCACAACACCAACCGCCTGAATGCCGGCAACGACAGCGACTACGATTAGCAGCATGAGCAATTGCTCCAGAAAAGCTACCGGATAGCCGATGCCTTTAGCAAAGCCCGGATCAAAGGAGATGATTTTAAATTGTTTAAATAGCAGCGTGCAAATCGTTATGAGCGACACGCAGACAACCGTCATTGTAATCACGTCCGAGGCGATCATCGAAGCCGCCTGGCCGAACAAAAACTTATCCAAGCCCGCTTGATTGCCGTAATTGCCATGCTGAATTAACGTAAGCAGCACGATTCCGAGCCCAAAAAAACTAGATAACACGATGCCCATTGCCGCATCCTGCTTAAGCTTGGAGTTTCTCGTTATATAACCAATGCCGAACGTTGCGATGATGCCGGCAATACCCGCGCCGATCAGAAACAGTCCGATCGATTTGATTCCCGTGAGCATAAAAGCGATGCATATTCCCGGTAGAGCGGCATGCGCCAGCGTATCGCCCATCAAGCTTTGTTTCCTCAAATAAGAGAAACATCCGATTACTCCGCTGCTTAACCCAAGCATCGTGCAGCCAAGAAAGATCCACTGCATGTTCGGATCAGCAAGCATCGACCATATTTTATCCATGGCTCACTCACCCTCTCCGCCATGGCGTGTCGGAGGCTGCAGGCTGCGATCCAGAAAGGCGAGTCTCCCGCCGTATGTGCGTTGTAGTTTTTCTTGTGTAAAGGTTTGCTCTGTCGGGCCATAGGCTTGAAGCTCCACATTGAGCAGCAGAACGGAGTCAAAGTAATCCTGAACCGTCGCTAGGTCATGATGGACGACGATGACGGTTTTCCCTTGCAGCTTCAGCTCTTGCAGAAGGGTAATAATCGCCTTCTCCGTTGCGGCGTCTACGCCCGCGAACGGCTCATCCATGAAATACAGCTTCGCATCCTGCGCCAGCGCACGCGCAAGAAACACACGCTGCTGCTGTCCGCCCGACAGCTGGCTTATTTGCCTGCCCGCATAATCCGCCATTCCGACCTTGCCGAGGCACTCCAGCGCAAGCGCCTTATCCTTCGCGCTAGGGCGGCGAAACCATCCTAAATGCCCATAGCGCCCCATAAGTACGACATCCAGCGCATTCGTCGGAAAATCCCAATCCACCGATTCGCGCTGCGGCACGTAACCGATTATTTTCCGCTGCTGCTTATATGGCTTTCCGTATACTAGCACTTCCCCGCCAATGCTCGGTATAAGTCCAAGCGCCGCCTTCATCAGCGTCGATTTACCGGCTCCGTTCGGACCGATTACGCCGACCAGCTCTCCCTCATTCACTTCAAAGGATACGCCGCGCAGCACCGGCTTCTTCTGGTATGCCACGCTCAATCCTTTAATGGCTAGCGGTGCTATCGCCTTCGTATTTGGCTTTACTGCTGTAAAGATTTGGCTCATGTTCATCACTCGCTTTCATAACTTGATTTCAACTATTTCAAGGCAGCTACAATCGTATCTACGTTGTGCTTTACCATTCCGATATAGGTGCCTTCCTCCGTACCCGCATCGCCCATCGCATCGGAGAATAGCTCCCCGCCAATTTTGACCTCATGTCCTAATTGGCGCGCTCCTTCAATGACGGACTCAATCGATTTTTTAGGTACGCTGGATTCGATAAAAACAGCTTTGATTTTTTTCTCGACCAAGTAGTCGCGCAGCTTGCTGACATCCTTCGAGCCATATTCAGACATCGTATTCATTCCTTGCAAACCCGTGACAGTTAACCCGTAGGCTTCGCCAAAATATCCGAATGCATCGTGTGCGGTTACCAAAATGCGGCTTGCTTCCGGAATCAGGGCAATTTGCTCCTTCGCATACGCATCAAGCTCTTCAAGCTGCTTGATATACGCCGCCGCACGCTCTTTATAATAATCGGCGTTGGAAGCATCCTTCTCAACCAATGTATCGCGAATGACCTCGGTTGCTGAAATCCAGAGCTTCACATTAAACCAGATATGCGGGTCATGCATGCCTGCTCCCTGGCCGGGAGCAGTATGCAGCTGATCTTCCGTCAAATACTCAGACACGGCAACCGTCGGCTTGCGCTTCTCCAAAGACTCGAACATCTCAGCCATTTTACCTTCTAAATGCAATCCGTTATAAAAGATAATGTCCGCATTGTCCAGCTTCTTCACATCGCCTTGCGACGCTTTGTACAAATGGGGATCGATCCCTGCGCCCATCAAGCCGCTCACTTCCACAAATTCGCCGCCTACCTGCTGGGCAACGTCCGTTATCATTCCCGTCGTCGCTGTAATGTTCAGCTTGCCGCTGTCGCTTGATGCTGACGGCTGACCGCAAGCCGACATCACGATCGCCGTTATGGCCAAAAACATAATCGTCATTATAAATCTGCGAAGAGCTGAATTAACCTTGTGTTTTTTACGCATGAATAAAACCTCCTGCTTCCTTGTCATTTTTTATATGCGATAAGATTTGCCCTTATGAATTTTAGTTTGCCTTATGCCTCTTTTTTTATAATACACAAAAATGTTTCTCAAGTGCAACATTTTTTTTTAAAAACCCACCCATTTTCACAAATAAAAAAAACAGGCCGGAGCGTCAGCTCCAGCCTGTTCTTGACGATTCGTTACCTTATTCATTTGCTGCGTTTTGGTTTGTATCCCCTGCTCCGTTAGCACCGGCATTGGCATCGGCATTGTCTGCCGCCTTCTTCTTAGGCACGCCATACAAGCCTATCTCCTGATCATACGCGTCAAAAATCTTACGTGCGATAGGCGAAGCGCCATAACCGCCGAAGCCGCCATCCGGAATAACAACCGCTACAGCAAGCTTAGGCTTATCCGCAGGCGCGTAGGCGATAAATACCGCGTTCTCTGCGGTACGTCCCGCAACCGATTGCTCCGAGGTTCCTGTTTTCCGTCTATAGGTATAATCTACGCCTTCGAATCCTTGTGATTTTACCTTCGACATCCCTGTTTCGATTTCTTTCCAATATTCAAGAGGGAAATTAACCTCATTCAAAATTTCAGGCGTGTAGCCTTGAATGACGTTTCCATCCGAATCCTTTATTTCATTAACAAATTGCGGCTTCATCCGTTTGCCGTGATTAGCCAGCATCGCTGCATATTGCGTAAGCTGCAAGGTCGTGTAACGTCCTTGCTGACCAAAAGAGGCCTGTATCAGCGCGGACTGCGCACTGCCGCTCTCCGCCTCTTTAAAGTACTCAATGATGCCCTTTGTTTCATTAGGCAATCCGCTGCCCGTAAGCACGCCGAGGCCAAACTGCTTCATGTAGCTGTCCCAAATCTCAACGCTGCTTTTGCCCTTTTGCGAGCCTCTCATGTAAAGCTTGTTGCCGACCATCGCAGCCATGAACGGGTTAGAAGAATTTTCAATCGCCCCTGCTCCGTCAATGCTGCCATAAATATGACCTTGGGAGTTGCCGATATAGGTCTCATAACCTTTTCTTCCGTATGCGAATCTCCCCGTATCCGTATAACGGGTCGTCGTCGTAAACAATTTCTCGTTCAATCCGATAAGAACGCTAAGCGGCTTCATCGTCGAACCCGGAGGCAGAATGGACGAAGGATGCTCTTTCATCTCATCTTGGGTATACTTTCCGTAAACCGTACGGATCGTGCCATTGGATAGGATGTTCGAGAAGTTTTCGTAATCTGCCTGGCTTATGCTTCCGCCTGCCCAAATATTCGGATCGTAATCCGGCATGCTTGCCATCGCCACGACCTTGCCGGTATCGACTTCCATCGCTACCGCAAATCCCGTTTGCGCATAAGGCGCACGCTCAAATTTGCTTGTTGATTTTGTTATTTTTTTCAATTGATCCATAATGGCAGCTTCCGTGGATAATTGCACGTTTTTATTAATGGTCAGATAAATGTCGGAACCCTTTTCGGGAGTCGTGATTTGCATCGGGCCAATAATGCGTTCCGCATTGTTGACCGGGTAAGTCTTTAAGCCGTTTTTACCGCGCAAAATGTCCTGATACATGAACTCAAGACCGTCCATGCCCACGTCTTCTTCCTCTAAGTACTGAAGACGCGCGTCCTCTTCCTTCGTCTTTTCCTTGTAGAAATCAACCGTTTCCCGTATGCCTTTATATTTTTTCAAATAGCCTACGAGCTGTACCGCTATTGAATCCGTGTCGTAGTTCCGAACGCTTTCCTCCATGATGTCGACGCCTTTGAAGGATGTGCGGTTTTCCATGAAATAGGCAATTTCATTATTCGTCAAACCAGATTTAATCCGCCTTGGAGTTGAAATATTATTCCGTCTGAAATCGAGGTCCATCTGACGGATGATATCATCCACTGTCATTTTCTTAGCTGGATCTCCGAATTCATTAAATACCTTTAGCAATTTTTCAGCCATTTCCTTCGCGTTTTCCTTGGCATCCGCCAGCTTAAGCTCAGGCTGAATGCTGAAATACAAGGACTGGGTTGAAGTTGAATACGCGATCGGGTAACCCGTAGAATCGTAAATATTGCCCCGTATCGGCGGAAGCTTCACGCTGCGCGTGCTTTTGTCCAAACCTTCTGCGCTAAGAGTAGGTCCCTCGACGAACTGAAGGATGGCAAGCCGCACGATCAATACGCTGAACAATGCAAATGTAATAAAGAAAAATAAATTCAATCGGAACGAAAAGTGACGTCTATTGATAATTTCCCGCTTTTGCGGATCGTCTTGCACGTCTTATCACCTCATAACCCATTCATAAATTTTAAACCGCTCCTGGCTTCGCTATGCGTCACGAATATGAGTATCATCAAATGACGGCGGATTAAACCAATCCCCTGCGTTTGCCCAAGTGGCATCCAGCGGAATCCAGCCTCCTTCGCCTTCACCAATACGCACTTCGTTCCAAGCATGCGGGCCAAAACCGCCGCGACCGTCGGCGCCCATGCCCGTTACGACTCGCACTTCAAGACCTGCCGATCTAGCCATTACCGCATATAAACGAGCTATATCTATACATACGCCTTTGCGCGTATCAAAAGTTTCGGGCGGAGTTTGTTCTTTCCAAATACCCTGTTCCTCATAATTACGGGCTTTATCATAGTCGTAAGCAATTCTTGTGCCCAGCCACTCGTAAAGGCTGCGTGCCTTATCCTCATTCGAAACCGCATCCTTTGTCACATGAAGCGCGGCCTGTTCGATATCCTCAGGAATGGCATAATCAATAATCTCATATTTGCGCTGTAAAATTTGCTGGAACTGTGCTTCTACAGCTTTGGTCAGCACGGGGCCTTGGCCGGCAAGAACATCGCCAGCAACCGGTCTGAGCCATGCGGCCGCTTTGCTGTAAATCTGCGATTCGGATATTTTGTCGACATACCAGCCGTTTGGAATAAGGGACACATAAACAAACAACAAAGCAACAAATAGGAATGAACGTCCTGCGCCATGCGCTGCCCCAATGATTGCGCCGGCAGCGCGGCTTGCGATTCTGTTGCCCCTCGTGCCGTCTGCCCGCTCTTCCCTGTTGCCGCGCAGCATACCTTCCACCGCGCGAGCAACGATAGGCTCCAGAAAAGAGGCTATTGTACGCAGCAGCAAATACCCAAGCAGAAACAAGACGCAGTAGCGCAGCAGTGCAAAATCCCGCATGCTCGTGAGGAAAGTAAACCATGCTTGCTCTAAGCCGCTAAGCTCATGCAAGGGTACCTTCACGCTTTTAATCAACCACTTCGCTACGACGGGAGATAGTCGGTTTGTAAGCTGCGCTGCGAGCGCCAAACAAGCGACTAAGACAACGCCCTCCCATACAAAAAAGAAAAGACGCCTCGCAGAACCCGACGCGCCCCTCCGCAAACCTTGTACAAGAGAGCCAAGCAGAAGCAAAAGTACAATAACGGCAATAGGCTCAAGCTCTCTAAACATTTGATCCCAGCTCGTCATAAGCATTACCCATTCTGCTTCGCTTGGTCGATAAAGGCTTGAATCGCACTGTTAACATCCAATTTGCCAAGCTCGGTTCCCCGGAATGATACGGAAACCTCGCTCGCACCCGGCTCTCCGGTAAGTTCAACGTTTTTCGTTTTTACCGTAAAGGTTCCATCCGAGTTCGTCACGAAGGCAGCGTCCTTTGCCTCGCCTACCATGGCATTAACCGCTTCCTGCTTCAACGTGTCTACCGCGGTTGTGCCGATCGCCTTCAGGTCATCCATGCTATAGCCGCTGTACACGACAATGCCAAGCACGATTGCTGCAACGATCGCCCATTTCAAGACGGTTTTCACGATTCTGACGATAAGGAATAGCACGATGAGCGCAATGACAAGCACTAGCCAATGTTCTTTGAAAAAAGTTGTCCACGTATCCAAATCATAGGTAGAAAAATTCAAAAAATCCAAACCTGATCCCCTCCATTATACCTCGTACAAAATGCCATTACAAAATATTATAACCTACGAAATTTAGGGCGTAAACGCTCGCCCCCTTTTTATCCAGACATATCCTGTCCCATAGAAACGTACAAGTATATAAGTATGTATTTGGCAAGGAGGGCAGCCCTGTGAAAACCGCTGTTTGGCTCTATCTATTTCTGTTTATCGCCTTTTTCGATTTGCATGCGCAATACCCGATTTTAACGCCTTTTGCTATCTCCTTAGGCGCAGCCCCTTCCTTTATCGGACTTATGATGGGCATGTATTCCATTACGCATTTGCCCGGCAATCTTATCGCGGGCTTCGGCGTTGACCGTTACGGCAGCAGATTTTTTATCGTGTTCAGTCTCATGGCAGCAGGTGTCGTGCTCCTCTTCCAATCGCATGTGACCAATCCTTGGCAGTTGCTCCTGCTTCGCTCCATAAGCGGCTTTGTGCTGGCATTTCTGTCGCCTGCGTGTCTCTCGCTGCTGGCCAGAATTACGAGCGACCGAACGCAGCAAGGAAAGCTCATGGCAGGCAATGGCCTTGTTCATACGCTTGCATCCGTCGTATCGCCTGCGGCAGGAGCATACCTCGTTGCCAAAATCGGGTTTGCGACCGCATTTACGTTGCTTGGCTGGGTTCTGATCGTTACATCCGTTTGCGCGCTTTTCTTCATAAAGGATATTCGAGCTAAAGTGGAACCGGCAGCCGTTGAAGCGAGCAAAGTGAAAAAGGAGAAGCTTACGCTAGAGCAAGCTACCCCTATCCCATGGCTTGTCTTCTTGCTGCCGGTTGCCGTGAGCTGCGCTCAAGGCATACTCTCGTTCGAGCTGCCGCTGCTCGCCAAATCGCAAGAAGCGATGATGACGACCGGCCTCTTATTTTCGGTAGTAAGCATCGGGGCGCTCGTTACGCTGAGCATGCTCTTCCTGAACCGCGTTTCCGCCTATCAGCGTACCATATGGGGCTCCTTGATTCTTGCCATTATCTATTTTGGCATCGCCTCCGACACGCCTGTGCCGCTCACGGTTATGCTGCTTTTGGTCGGAATGGCGAAAGGAGTCATTTTGCCAGCGCTGTCAACGCTGTTAATTGAGCTTAGCGGCGGAGCCCGCTACGGGCGAACATTTTCTGTATTATCCATCGCTTTCTCAGTAGGCGCATTTATCGGGCCTATGGCCGCCGGACAAGTTCGGGACCATATTTCGCCTTATTACATCGCATTTATCGCGCTCATGATCGCCGTAACCGTCCTGCCCTTTCACATTTCGCGCTCACTGTCCTCCCGAACCCATTTTTCGTAGGCGTGGGTATATGCACAGGGCTAATCTCTCGTAGGTACATATGATACATTATGGCAGATGACCAGTTGGGAAGCAGGCATTAGCTGAAGGCTGTCATCGTTCTTACGTAAAGGAAAAGGGGTGACTCCATAAATGTCTGGACATGTAAGCTCCGAAAATCGCGGTTGTGGACACAATGGCTTATCTAATATTGGCATTATTCTCGTATTGTTTATCCTTCTCGTGATCATTGCGTGCACTTGCTTATATTAGCAAATGAGAAAAAGCCTGCCCCGCGCAGGCTTTTTCTATTGGTCGCCAAACCATTCGGCTATCGGTAAAATTGAAAATCGGTGGTAAACTATACGTACGCAGCTAGCTTCCTGCCACTAATCACTTACCCGAGGTGACTACAATGAATATCGCCATAATCGTAGAAGGAAAAAATGACAAATCGCGGCTAAAGCGCGTCCTCCATCCCGATGTGCCGATTTATTGCACGTTCGGCACGCCCGGTTCCGAGCAGCTGGACAAGCTTCGCAAGCAGGTGGGGCATGATCAAGCTTACATTTTTACCGACAACGATTCCTCCGGCAAAAGAATTCGCTACCTGCTGCGCGACGTTTTTCCCGATGCTGAACATATTTACACCCGCAGAGGCTACTCCGGGGTCGAGCACACGCCTCTGGAATATTTAATCGAGCAATTAGAAAAAGCGGGGCTCGATGCGCATATTTTGTACCCTGCGCAGAGTCCCGCTTCGATTTGGAGCAAAGATGAATTTTAAAGGATTTTGTTTAACTCCGCTACGATTTGGTCAGCTGTCAATTCCTCTTTGCTGCCATCGATCCATTTGCGTATTTGGCCGTCTTTATCGACAATCGTAATCGCATTCGTATGCATAAATGAGCCATCCTCGTTTTTGATTACGCCAACGCCAAAGTCCTTGGCAAGCTGCATCGTCTTCGCTTCATCGCCGCGGAGGAACCGCCAGCCGTTAAAATCGGCAAAATGGCGCTCTGCAAAGTCGTGAATAACCTCCGGCGTATCCCGAACCGGATCGAATGTAATGGAGATGAGCTCAGCCTTCGTGCCGAGCTTGCCCTCTGCCTCAAGCTGATCCTGTACCTGCGAGAGCAGGAAGGTCGTCGGCGGACATACATCCGGGCAATTGGCAAAGTAGAAATAAACGATGCGCGCCTTGCCGTTAGTGGATGCGAGCGTAACCTCGTTCCCGTCAAGGTCCGACAGCTCAAAAGCCGGGGCTGCCATCTCGATTGGAAGCGTCTGCTTCTCCGGCATGCCGTATGTTATAAATAAATAAATGCCCATAGCTGCACATAGCGCAAGAACGGCTATCTTGAAGCTATGCTTTTTTACAAATTCCACGCCCGTCCACTCCTTAAAGCAATGATTATGATCCCGTCGTATTAAGAATCATGGCAATAAAAATGATCATTAAATAATTGACCGAGATAAGAAAGTTTGTTTTGGCCCATTTCTCCGTATCCTTGGCACCAGTTCCGCGCAGCGTATGGACAAGCCATACCCCGCCTCCCAGAATCGATATGATTAGAAAATAAATGCCTACGTATCCATACGTGTAAAAGAAGATTCCAGTTGGCAGCAGCAGCAAAATGTAAGGAATCATTTGCAGCTTTGTCCGTTTGATTCCCTTCACGACAGGCAGCAAAGGAAAACCTGCCGCGCGGTACTCCTCTACTCTGCGAATCGCAAGCGACCAGAAATGAGCTGGCTGCCATAGGAACAACAAAGCAAACAAGATCCAAGCCCCAGCGTCAATCTCATTGGTTACCGCGCAGTATCCGATAACAGGCGGCATGGCGCCTGAGATTCCGCCTACCGACGTGCTCCATGTCGACGTCCGCTTCAGCCACATCGTATAAATCACGATATACACGAACCATCCGAGCAGCCCAAGCCAGCCCGACAGCGGATTTACAAGCGCGAACAAGATGAGCAGTCCCACGACTCCTAAAATAATTCCGTAAAGCAATACCGTCCCTGGTTGCATCCGACCGGTTGGCAGCGCGCGATCCTTCGTACGCTCCATTTTCAAATCGAGTTCCCGATCCCAATAATTATTAATGACGGTGGCCGACGCTATCGTCAAGGTTGAACCGACTAGCGCCCATATGAGCAATAGGACATCAACGTCCCATTTAGAAGCAACCAAGAAGCCACCTAGCGCAGCAAACACATTAAGTCGAAGTAGCCGCGGTTTTGTCAATGCAATTAAGTCTTTCAGCACGAAGCGAGCCTCCCGAGTTATGCGACAAGACGCCTGTGGCGTCTATCATCCATTGATGAATCGTTTTTAATCATACCGAAAAAAGAATGCAATGACAACGTTCGACGGCTTTGTTCATCATTTTGCCACGCAAATTGTGACAAATCATTTAGTAACCATTTTGGTGGGCGCCGAGTACTATGGCTATATAGTTTGATGCCTATGTCGCTCCGCGCATCAAACCTATCTAATGTATGCGAAGGGAAGTGAACCGTTAAGTCCATGGCAGTCATTAAAACGAATTCCGCGGATACGAACATGCTCGCCAGGCTCATGCGCGCAGAGGCTGAAGGCGAAGGCGAGCTCGGGATGCTTATGGTTGGCAATGTCGGCGTAAACCGCGTACTTGGTAATTGCTTGGACTTCAGAAACATCCGATCCATACCAGATATGGTATACCAAAGCCCAGGCGGCTTCGAGGCGACGACCAAAGGTTACTTTTACCAAAGTGCACGCGATAAGGATATTCGGTTGGCGGAGCGAGTCATCAATGGCGAGCGTCAACGCCCAGCTTCAAACGCGCTATGGTTTTTCCGTCCAGCAGGCGACTGCCCTGACACATGGTATGACCAAGGCAACAGCGGAAGATATAAAGCGCACTGCTTCTTTGTTCCTACGCAAGGAGATTGTCCTGCCGTTTATTAAATTCAATTTCTAAGATGTGAAAGTGAGGAAATTTAAAATGTCTAACGGTTATGGCTACAAAAATCAGGTAAGTCCGGCAAATGTAGGTCCAACACAAGGCTTCGGCGGGTATGGCTATCCTATGGCCGGGCAAGCAACTACGTTTCCTGTAGCTGGTCAGGCAGCGCCGTTCCCAACTGCGATGCCGATGCAGCAAATGCCTATGCAACAAATGCCGATGCAGCAAATGCAAATGCAGCAAATGCCTCCCGCTTCCGTGCCAAGCGGCGCTTTTGTTACGCCATCTGGCGGCAATATCGTTACGCTTCCGGCGGTAGAGGAATCTTATGTAGAAAACATCTTGCGCTTAAACCGAGGAAAGATGGCAACGTTCTATATGACATACGAAAACAATCGTGAATGGAATGCCAAGATCTTCAAAGGAATCATCGAGGCTGCCGGACGCGATCACATCATCATCAGCGATCCGACAACCGGTATGCGTTACTTACTTTTGACGCTTAATTTGGACTATATCACCTTCGATGAGCCAATCGCTTATGAATACCCCTTCCAAGGCGGCGTAGTCAACTCCTCAACTCCTCTTGGCATGGCTACAATCGGCACTGCGAATTCCAGCCGTTAATCGGGTGATGCCGCGCTGCTGCTCGGATGTGCCGGCTTAAATGTCCAGATATGCAGCTTCGCAGGTCCGCCAACGATCCACTCCGATACCCGGAACCAAGGAGAACGCTCATTGCAGCGTTCTTTTTTGATTTGCTCCGCTTGCTCCTCGCTTGCCGCGTTCCATACCTCCACGAATAGGCCGGGCTGATCTGTTCCTTCATATAATTGCACATCATGGCCTTCTTCGAGCAGCTTGTTCGTATAAATAAGATATTGCTCCCGCCATTCCTCGGAAATCCGGTATTCCGCAAAACAAATATACATTGCCTTCAGTCTCCTTTTGCTATCATTGATAAAGTTCCCCCGCTCCGTCGATACTACACCTAATCATTTGATTTAGGAGGAATCGACATGGACACAGGCACACATCTTGTTATGGGCATCGGACTCGCCGGACTCGCGGCCATCGATCCTGTAGTAGCAGCTAATCCATCGATTCAAACAGCCGTGCTGCTCGGCACGGTTGTTGGATCGCAAGCGCCGGATTTGGATGGTCTTCTTCGCCTAAAAGGAAATGCCGTCTATATCCGCAATCATCGCGGCATTTCTCATTCTTTGCCCGCAATCGCCATATGGACGTTGCTGATTACCGGCATTCTCCAATTGTTTTACCGCGGCAGCCTGCCTTGGCTTCATATTGGAGGATGGGTACTGCTCGCCGTCTGCGTGCATGTATTTACCGATTTGTTCAATACCTATGGCACTCAAGCGATGCGGCCTTTTACGGATAAATGGATTTCATGGAACATCATCCATATTTTTGATCCCATCATTTTTACGGTGCATGTCATTGCTATTTTAATGTGGGCAGGCGGCTTAGCAAATCCCGCTTTTTTATTTCCGCTCATGTACTTGTTTCTAGCTGTGTATTTCGCATGGCGGACGCACACAGCCAAAAGCACCGTTCAAAAAATGAAAACACTTGATGCCGAGTACCATGAGGGCGATGTCTACATCGCGATACCGACCATATCGCTTACGATATGGAACGTTGTCAAGCAAGTAAAAAATGGCGGCTTCGTCATCGGCAATTTACGCAACGGCACTTTGAAGTGGCTAGACCGGGTACATTGCTCAGACCATCCGGCCGTCGCGAAATCCAAAAATGATCCCGCCATACGATCCTTTTTGTATTTTACAAGCTTCGCCTGTGCAGATGTTCGCGAGCATGAATGGGGCTATGAGGTCAGATGGTGCGACGTTCGGTATCGGCATCGCAAGCAATACCCATTTGTCGGCGTCCTGCTCATGAACAAAAGCTATGAAACGATCGGTTCCTATGTAGGCTGGCTAAGCGATGAGCGCTTAATGAAACGATTGCGTATGGATACTTATTGACATTGACGTCGAAAGCCCTTTGATGCAAAATAAAGGGGCTTTCTTTTTTTGCCCTGCGATTAAATAGAGCTTACAATAGCAAAGAAGCCCAAGGCAAGCCTGGGGCTTCAATTCATCATTGTATTAGAAACGATTAACGGGAACCGCCAGAAAGCTGTTGCTCAGCAATTTGGACTAGCTTTTTCGTAATGTAACCGCCAAGGGAACCTGCATCACGTGTCGAAACATTACCGTAGTAGCCATCTTGAGGAATTTGCACGCCTAGTTCTTGCGCTGCCTCAAGTTTCATTTGTTGTAGTGCTTGGTTAGCTTGTGGAACAACAAGTTGATTGCTTCTGTTGTTTCTTCCTGCCATAATGTATTTCTCCTTTCGTCCTCTGCACTTTGATGTGTGTTGCAAGCTTGCAAGCTTATTATGTGCACCCTTGGGGAAACTATTCTGAAAAATTTTAAATTATATTGACGTTTTGTTAAGGAGAGAAAACATCGTGTCCAAACCGCTATCCCTGTTCTTTTCGGTACTTGCCATCTTATTTATGAGCGCGATGGCCGTTTCCATTAGCTATAATGGCTGGCTCGTATTATTATTTGGCTTATTAAGCCTCTTTACCATCGGAGCCGGGTTTATCGTGAAGGCTCGCTTGCGGCGAAAAAAACAAGGCTGACGCCAAGCGTCAGCCTTCATTTTTTTAAGCTTTATTAACTGCGGGGAGCAAGGAAGCCCATAAGCTCTTTCACATCTGCAAGCGTGCGATCTGCAATAACGGAAGCCCGCTCAGCGCCTTGCTTTAAGATTTGATGAATCTCGCCCGAGCTGCGAATCTCATTATATCTGGCTTGCAGCGGCTCGATAACCGAAACGACATGCTCCGCCAGCTCTTTTTTGAACGGACCATAGCCTTGTCCCTCATAACGGGCTTCGATCTCTTCAATCGTCATATTCGCACAATGCGAGTAGATGCTCATCAGATTGCTGATCTCTGGCTTGCTCGCTGGATCGAATTTCACTTCGCGGCCCGAATCGGTTGTCGCGCGGCTAATTTTTTTGCGGATAACGTCCGGCGGGTCAAGCAAAGCAATGAAGCTGCCGGCATTAGGATTGCTTTTGCTCATTTTTTTGCTAGCATCGTCCAGTGACATTACTCTTGCGCCTACTTTCGGAATATAAGGCTCAGGAAGCGTAAAGTACTTTCCGAATCTTGTATTGAAGCGATGCGCCAAATCGCGCGTCAGCTCCAAATGCTGCTTCTGGTCATCTCCTACCGGTACCAGGTCAGCATTGTAAACTAAAATGTCGGCTGCCATCAGCGCCGGATATACGAATAAGCCAGCGCCTACCGAATCTTTGCCTTCAGATTTATCCTTGAACTGCGTCATTCTCTCCAGCTCGCCCATGTTGGTAAGCGTCGTCAGCAACCAGCCAAGCTCCGCATGCGCGCGCACATGCGATTGAACGAACACGTTCGCCTTAAGCGGATCGATTCCAGCAGCGATAAATAAAGCGGCTACCGCTTCCGTTTGCTCCCTTAGCGCAGCGGGGTCCTGTGGCACCGATATGGCGTGCAAATCCACCACCATAAAAAAACATTCCTCCGTATCCTGCAGCTTTACGAAGTTTTGCATCGCGCCGATATAATTTCCAAGCGTAAGCTGACCGCTTGGCTGAATGCCGGAAAGTACCTTTTTCATGCGACTTCTACCCCTTTTCATTTTTGATTACCGAAAATTCGGCTTAAAAAAACGCAAAAAATCCCCCGCCGCAAGGGACGAGGGACCGTGGTGCCACCCTAATTCGTTTATGGTGCGCTCTTTTATAGAAACGAAGCGCAAATAGCCCATAAACCTTGTTGCTCCATAACGGGGAGCTTCCGTACAAACATCTTCGGCAGCGGCTGCTGCCAGTTTCCGTTCATCGGCTCCGGGGCCCATTCAGCATCGACGCTTGCACCGGTTCGCAGCTACCACCGGCTCTCTGCACGCATTCAATCGAGCTTACTTATTCCCATCATTGCATTTACAACGATTATACCGTTGTAAACATGAATGTCAAGCGCACAAATAGTTGTCCTATTGTAGGCAATTAATGCATAAGCTATACTAATCGTAATAATTACATAAAAGAGAGGATCACTCTAATGATGAAATTCATTTTGCGCTATGGCACGCCACTGCTTGGGGTTGGATGCCTGATCATGATCGCGCTCATCATAACGAATCGAGAGCTGCCCTTGCATCTGTTTAGTGCCGCGAATATGCAGTCCTTCAAAATCTTATTCATAAGCATTATATTAGAAGCTTTTCCGTTTATCCTGCTCGGCGTGCTGTTCTCCGCTTTGCTTCAAGTATTCGTTACCGACGAGCATATCCGCAAATTCACGCCAAAAAATCCGATAGCCGGCGTATTATTCGGAGCCTTGCTTGGACTCTTGTTCCCGCTTTGCGAATGCGGCATGATTCCGGTCGTACGCCGCCTTATTCGCAAGGGGATGCCCGCTTATATCGGAATCGTATACCTTCTTGCTGGCCCCATTGTGAATCCGATCGTATACGCGTCAACATTCACTGCATTTCGAACAACGCCCGCGATGGCATATTCAAGAATGGGACTAGCCTTTGCCGTATCGGTTGTTGTCGGCTTACTCCTTTATAAATTCATGAAAAGCAGTCCGCTCAAAGCAGCATCCGCAGCCTCGCCGTTCCAAATGATACAGCATGGGCATACCCATAGCCATCGCCACCATCACGAGCATACAGCCAAAGGATTTCGCGGCAGAGTCGCCTCGATTTTATCCCATGCCTCGGATGAGTTTTTTGAAATGGGAAAATATTTGATTTTCGGCGCCTTATTAACGGCTATTCTACAGACAGCGATCGACCGCAGCACGTTTAACGCTTTTGCAGATCAGCCCTTATACTCCTATTTATTTATGATGGCTTTTGCCTTTATCCTATCGATTTGCTCCACATCCGACGCCTTTATTGCATCATCGTTTACCGGCATGTTTGACGCGGGGCCGCTGCTGGCCTTTCTTGTGTTCGGTCCAATGATCGACCTGAAAAACACGCTTATGCTGCTGACGACATTCCGAATTAAATTTGTGCTTGTCCTCATTGCCTTAACGGCTGTATTGACCCTTATCGGAGCTTGGATAACGGAGGTATTCCTTTTATGACACATCATCTTATACGCGCTGCCATATTAACCGGTTTTGCCATGTTTATCGTCTATTTGGACCGCACTGGCGAAATGATCTTATACATCGCTCCAAGAATGGAGCTCTATGTGAAGCTGTCGGCGATCGGTCTTTATGCGGCAGCCATCTATCAAGTCTATGCGGCGCTCCAAAAGCGTCTTGGCAATCAAGTGCCGGACTGCGATTGCGAGCATGAGCATTCACCCTCCCTATTCAAAAATATTATGATTTACGGATTATTTATTTTCCCGCTGCTGCTAGGCTTCCTTGTTCCGACCGGAACGCTTGGCAGCGCGCTTGCAGCCAAAAAAGGAGTTAGCTTCTCGGGGAACTCCTCGATCGAACGCGCTGCCGCGCCAAGCTCTCCTTCGCCGGCTATCCACGAAGCGGAATCCACCCCGCCGCCTTCTGCTGTACAAAAAAATCCAAATACAGGCAGCAGCGAAACCTTATTTCCTTCTGATGAGTATACGGCGGACCATGCTGCATACGGCAAAAAGCTTTACAAGCAGCCGCTTATTTCCGTTCCGGAGAAACAATTTATTGAAACGTTAACGACGCTTGATCTGTACCGAGAAGCCTTCATCGGCAAGGAGATTGAAATAACGGGTTTTGTTTATCGCGAGGAGGATATGGGCAAGGATCGTTTTGCTGTCAGCCGCTTTGCCATGAGCTGCTGCTCTGCCGACGCGCTGCCTTACGGATTAATGATCATTTGGCCAAAAGCGATGGATTATGCGGATGATGAATGGGTGTCGGTTAGAGGAGAATTTACGACCTCAACTTATCTGGATAATGAGATTATTGCACTTGAGGCAGTCAAGCTTACGAGAATAAAAGCGCCAGAATCGCCTTATGTGTATCCTGACTTTGATTTTGGCCTTTAGGTTGGGCATTTGCTCGATCTAACGCTCGTTCAACCAGAATAAAAAAAATAGCGGTGCAGGGCTAATCCCCTGTACCGCTATTTTTCTATTCATTCTGTTCAAATCGATTTGGCTGATTATAATTGCGAATCCCATAGCTCATTTTTTCGGGGAGAAAAGCGTGCGTTCCAATTGGCCATATTGTAGTTGGATTCGAACAAAATACTTGCTGACCATGTGTTTGCGCTTGAGCGTACGGAGAAATCGTATAAAATTTCGCCATGTGTCCATTCGCTTCGAAACTTGAGCGCTTCAATTGCCATTTGCTTAAAGGCTTGTACCTGTGCGGCAGTCAAACCTTTGTCTACAGCCTCAAACTTTCCATTTTTGCATTCAATCGGATGATGCCTAACGCCGAACTTCCCCACCGCGTTGTTACGGACATGAATCAATACAGTACCTGCGGTTGCATTCGTCAGCTCCCCCTCCAGCTGACGAAACACAAATTCAACTTGACGGGCGAGCGATCCGTATTCCAGCTTCATACTATTTTCCCTCCTTAGTAGTTAATTAGGAATGAGTTTCCATATAGGTCTCAACGCATATTATATAGTCCTTTTCTATCATTTACAACATAAATATTTCGTTTATTTTAATAAATTATAAATATTCTGACATTTAAAATCAATATATTACCTTTATTATACATAATAAAATAAGACTTTTGAATGATCCTCAAAAAAAGCAGGCGATTCCTCAGTCAACAAAAGCTTTGATTGTTGTATAAACATATATATTGGCCTATTGCTCAACCTTTCCGCGCACACGCTAGTATCATTGAACCATTTGCGAAAGATAAATAAAAATAAACAAAATAACTATCAATTACCGATAATAGTATCATTGACTAAATATTGTTACACCGAAAATATGTTTGGTATTTTCCGAAAAGGCTATTGCGCGCGCTATTATTATTTATTTTTTATGAATCGACAATTATAGACCAATTTCGCGACGGGTGCTATAATATGGATAATCTAATAAAAGGAGCGTTTTCATAATGATCCAATGGTACTATTCGCTTTCTGTGCGCAATAAGCTGCTGATCACTTCCTACCTTAATTTAGCGGTGTTTGCCCTCATTATGCTTCTCGTTTTATCTGTATCAGGCGGCTCCATTATTGCAGGCATAATCGTTACGATCATTATGGCAATCGCTACCCTGCCGTTCGTTTCTTTCATTGAAAGGTCAATAAATAATTCCTTCGATGAAATAAAAGGAACAGCGCTACGTATTTCCAAGGGTGACTTCACCCAAAAAATCGACACCAACTCCTCTTCCGCATTAGGTGAGCTGGGCCATTCCTTTAACAGCATGATCGATAAGCTGCGCGACATCCTAACGGAAACGTCTAACATTATCCGTCACGTGTCCGATACGAGCCACAGCATTTTTGACAAAAATAATAATATCCAAATTGCGATGCAGCAGGTCGCTGCCTCTGCCAATGAGCTTGCAACCGGCGCTAATGAAATCTCCGAGGATGTATCCGAAATGAGCGAGTCCATTACGGAGATCGAAGAAAAGGTGTCCGATTACGCTACTTCTACAAAAGAGATGAACACGCGCTCCGAACAAACGCTTCAGCTCGTAGATAAAGGTATGAAAGCGCTTGATGTACAAGCTGACGGCATGCGCCGCAACGTTGAGGCTACCGAGAAAGTATCCGCAACCATAGAAGAGCTAGCCCGCAAAGCACAAGGGATCAGCGCCATCACGACAACGATTTCCGATATTGCGGAACAAACCAATCTCTTGTCCTTGAACGCTTCGATTGAAGCCGCTAGAGCAGGAGAGCACGGAAGAGGTTTTGCCGTCGTTGCACAGGAAGTGCGCAAGCTTGCCGAGGAATCAAGCGCTTCAACCAAACAAGTATTTAACCTTGTGAAGAGCATTGACGAAGGCATCAAGCAAACGATCAAAAATATGAAGACAAACGAAGAAGTCGTAAAGCTGCAAACCGAGCATATTAAGGAATCAGAAGTCGTCTTTACCGAAATTGTTGAAAGCGTTCAGTTCATTACGGATAAAATTTTTGTATTCTCCCAGGAAAGCGATGCGATGCTCGAAAGCGCGCGTAAAATTTCCGGAGCGATTCAAAATATTTCCGCGATTACGCAGCAGTCCGCTGCAGGCACCGAGCAGGTTTCTGCTTCGATGAACGAGCAAATCGCTTCCGTGCAAGCGGTCGTTGAGGAGACCGAGCGGATGCGGACGATGGCGGCTCAGCTGCTCAGAACGATCAGCGTTTTCAAAATGAAGTAATATTGGGGACAGTACATAAGACAAAAGACCATGATCCTCCGCTTAACTGCGGCGAGATCATGGTCTTTTTATTAGGCTTGCTGCTTGGAGCGGTAAGCTGCACGCTTCTCGATTCGAACATCTTCCTTGATTTTAGGACAAGTAAAGCAATAATTTCCGTCCTCCACAAGATAATATAAGCAGCATGCCGATTTCAATCTAACTTGCTTATCAGGATCGCCTAACGACTCCGTCATCCGGAATTTGACGTCGAGCGGATTTTTGCTTCTGCCAAAGACAGCGCCCTCGAGCGATTTCACTATTCCAAAAATCCGTTCGGCCGCTTGTTTTACATGCTCGCTATCTTCCCCATTCATCAGCCGCTCATGGTAGTAGGCAAGCGAGGTTGGAAGTTGGCTCCACAGCATACCCGCGTTTAGCGTTCCCGCCTTGGCTATTGTTTCAAATACGGGACGGACGGTATGCTCAAAAAAGATCATAAGCTTCTCTGTCGCCCATTCCGTGCTATCATCCGTTTGCTCCGGCGCTGCTATCAGATCCGCGTTATGCATAAGGAAAGATACCTCATAATATTGTTCTTCATTATAATAGGCTTTATAAATTTGCGCCGACAAATTATCCAACGACAAGTCCGGAACTTTGTTCCAAGCGGACAGCGTATAAATCAAGCCAAGCATCGGTCCTCTGAACCAGCCAGCCATGTACACTTCTCCTACCGAGGGTTCCGTTCCTTTTATCATTGGCGTATAGAGCTCTAATAATGACTTCATCTTGTTCTCATCCAGCAATTCCGATGCCAAGCAGCTGAATACGAGCTCCTCCGGCTTGTTAACCGTTAGATTAAAGCTGCTCTCAAGCAGCGTAAGCATTTCATCATTCATTGATTTACTCGCCCTCTCTCGCCAGCCCCTGTACCATTTTTAACAATTGCTTTCATTATACCGTGACCGACAATGATTATCAATTAGCCTTTGACATCGTAACGGTCAGCTCGCCAAGCTTCTCGATTTGAACGGAAACGATATCGCCAGCTTGCAAGTAAACACGCTCATCTCTCGGATATCCGATCACAACGCCTTCAGGCGTTCCTGTGAGAATAACGTCGCCGGGAACAAGAGTCATGTGCTTCGATATGTAGCTGATGATCGAACGGCAAGAGAATATCATATCCGCTGTATTGGAATGCTGCTTTTGTATGCCATTCACGCTGCAGGAAATGGAAAGCCCATCGGGATTAGGCACTTCGTCTGCCGTAACGAGATAAGGCCCAATCGGCGCAAATCCATCACAGCTTTTGCCCAGCATCCACTGCGAGGTGCGGCGCTGCAAATTGCGGGCAGACAAATCATTGGCACAGCTATATCCGAATACATAGCTGAGCGCATCTGCCTCTTCAATGTTTTTGGCGGTTTTCCCAATAATGATCGCGAGCTCTGCCTCGTAGTCGACTTCATCGCTGGCAAGCGGCAGCTCGACCGAGCCGCCGTGAGCGCTAAGCGCATTTGCAAACTTATTGAATAAGATCGGCGAGGTCGGAATTTCAGCCTTCGTTTCCTCCGCATGCTTGCGGTAATTCAAGCCTACGCATATGATCTTTTGTGGATTTGTTACCACCGGCGCAAAGGAAAGGCTTGCTTCCTCAAGCAAATAGGAACGATCGGCATCATTTAAAACAAGCTTCATCACTGTCTCCAGCTGAGCTGCCGCTTCCTCGCCGCTTGCCAAAGCCTCTTCGATGGTTTGCGGGGCAGCTATTCCAAAAGCTTGTGATGCAGACGCAACATCGATAATTCCTTCCTCAATCTTAACGCCAAGCCTCAATTGATCCGAATGCTTATAGTGCAGCAGCTTCATTTTAGCGCTCTCCTTCGTATGGTTAAATAAGATCTTATTTTATCTTAAGCCCCTGCTTTTTTATTGTAAAGCGCATGAAAGGCAAGCACATGGGTAAAATAGCGGCACGACTGATTACTATCGACTGCGGGGAATGATACGGCATGCGTAACGTTGTTAACAAAATAGGATTGACTACAATTAGCACTGCTTTAATCGGCTGCTTGCTGCTTAATGTGACAGCGGAGCAAGCAGTCGCAACTGCCAGCGGGCAGAAGCTAGCCGAGACTCATCCGGCCAAAGACGATAAGAAGCGGCGAGCGGCCGACATGTCATGGGTTCGTCTACATAAGCAGTACCCTAATGCTTTTCTCACTAACGGACCCCGCCATACGAGGCGGGTGGCGCTAACATTCGACGATGCCCCCGATCCTAGGTACACGCCAGCCATATTGGATGTATTAGCAAATTATAAGGTTTGCGCCACATTTTTTGTTGTTGGAACACGTGCAGCCAAACACCCTTCGATCGTGAAGCGGATACATAATGAAGGGCATGTTATTGGTAACCACTCTTATAACCATGCCGTAATGTCGAAGCTTTCGTTAACGAATTATCAAAAACAAATTTGGCGTACGGATACGATTATTAAAAACATTGTCGGCTACTCCCCGCATTTTATCCGTCCGCCTTATGGCGAAATGCTGCCGCAGCAGGTGAAGTGGAGCAAGCAGGCGGGCTTTACCGTAGTGAACTGGGACGTAGATTCAGTAGATTGGAAAAACAACCCCAGCAGCGCCGCAATTTTAAAAAATATAAAAAAAACGCTTCAGCCAGGATCAATCGTGCTACAGCATGCTGGCGGAGGTACCGGCCAAAGCTTGGCTGGCACGCTTAACGCGCTGCCCAAGCTTATTCAGCTGCTGCGAAGCAAAGGATATGAGCTCGTAACCTTGCCTGAGCTGGTAGGACAAGACGCAGCCAGATAACGGCTGCCGGAACATAACAAAAAAAGAAGGAATCCACTGATTGCAGCGGATTCCTTCTTTTGTTCAACCATCTATTCTAAAACGAACACTTTTACGTTTTGAATGCCAAATGACATGGCTTGGCTTGAAACGCCTGGAACAAATATATCGATACGGTTGCCTTTAATGGAGCCTCCGATATCGGTTGCCGTTGCAACCATACCGCCCTGCGGCAAACCGTTATAATCATAGCCGGTAACATAAAGCTTCGTTCCTAGCGGAATCATTTTAGGATCAACCGCAATTGTTCCTACTTTAAGCTTATCGCCAAAATAGTCGACTGCTCCCCATTTGCCATTTTCCGATGCTGCTGATGTGTAAGCAGTAGCTTGTACAAGCAAAGCTTTGGAGTAAGCGTATTCTTTACCATTCATGGCTTTGACCGTTTTCGATGAATCAGCGGCAGCGGCAGCCACCGTTTCTGATTTCTTAGCCGTTTCTGCTTCTGTGGTTGGGATGTTAACCTTCAAGCCTTTATATAAATTAAGCGGGTCGATTTTTGGATTCGCTTCCATCAAAGTATCCAAGGGTACGCTATATTGCTTGGAAAGCTTCCAGAATGT
The DNA here is from genome assembly GCF_001273905.1 of Paenibacillus sp. FJAT-27812. NCBI lineage: Bacteria > Bacillati > Bacillota > Bacilli > Caryophanales > Paenibacillaceae > Paenibacillus > Paenibacillus sp. FJAT-27812. The sequence continues at coordinate 299,968 of NZ_LIGH01000001.1, forward strand.
ATCATTGTCTGTCGATGTATGTGTTTTTGATGCCGCGTTAACCGTGCCTGCCGCCATCATGACGGATAATCCGATTACTGCTGCTGCTAATGTACGTTTTTTAATCATTGGGGGTAAATCCTCCTGTGCTCTTCCGACGTTTCCCAACCTCGGTAGCGTTATTGTAAAAAAAATGGTTAAGGGCGACAAGCGCCCTTAACATTGGCCGTTTGTTCATGCGTCAGCATTCATTAACCAGTAAACTCTTGGACCCACTCGCCGTTTACATATCCTACGCCGATTTTCGTGAAGTTAGGGCTTAGAATGTTCGCGCGGTGACCAGCGCTATTCATCCATGCAGTCATAACCTCTTGCGGCGATCTTTGACCGGAAGCAATGTTCTCGCCGGCATAGGAATAAGTTACTCCGAAAGTATGCATCATATCAAAAGGCGAGCCGTAAGTCGGCGAAGTATGGCTGAAGTAGTTGTTTACATCCATATCTCTTGCTTTCTCTGTCGCTACTTTCGTAAGCAAAGCATCTGATTTCAAAGCCGACAATCCAGCTTTCGCACGTTCTTGGTTAACTAGGTCAAATACTTGAGTTTGGAATGTGCCTGTCGTAGTACCACTTCCAGTGTTGCCTCCAGTTGAAGTGCCTGGATTAGTTGTAGTACCTGTTCCTGGCTTCGTTGTAGTGCCAGAGCCGCTGCCTGTACCTGTGCTAGGCTTCGTAACTGTGCCAGTGCCTGTACCAGGTTTTGTTACCGTACCCGAACCAGTGCCAGTGCCAGGTTTTGTTACTGTGCCTGTACCAGTTCCCGGATTAGTTGTGCCTGTATTTCCATTAGCTCCGCCAGTCGGGAATTGAATCGTACCGCCATTTAGCAGCTTGCTAAGATCTATGCCATATTTATCTGCGATCTGTTTAATCATATCTGGGTTAATCGTGTTAATGCTAACAGGGCAGTTCTGAAAGGTGGAGTATGTTTTCACAGCCGGTGCTGCACCTGCCGTTGGAGCCGTAAAACCTACGCCTGCGCCGATTACTGTTGCTGCTAGTATGCCTGCGACACCTACACGTATTGGTTGCATCTTCATGAATAATTCCTCCTATAATAAGATAAGTTTTTTTTAACTCAACGACTGCGGGCTGAGCTGTTTATCAGCTGCACGTTCGTTTTGTTTGCGTGTTGTTCTTCCTGACGCCACTTATCTTACCATGGGGTTTTGGCTGTTTCATGACACAAAAACTGGATATAGACGAAAAATAGCTTGCAAAACAGCACCATTACTGCTTTATGAGAATATGCTAATGACCGTTTTTAGCTGTTTTTTAGAGTTGACCGCTTGCTTTTCGCAGCTCATTTGCCAGTCGATGTATCTCGTCGCGCTCCGCTTTGGAGCTGGCGGCAAACCATGCAGGCGACAACCAATTAGAGATAATTTTGTTCGCGTCCGCTGGACTCATGTCAACATTCCTCCAATCACGAACAAGCTCTAGGAAGGATGTTTTGTTAACCGAGCTTCCTGGACAAGATTTGCCCGGGTTCATTTCACGGTGAAATTTAATTTGAGCTTCCGGCAGCTTCCACATCGTCATTATGCTGCTTGTAAGCTTAACGGCTGTAGCCAATTGAGCACCTTCAAGCTTTTCAGCGCCGACATCAAAATTTCCGATCATTTCGAACATAAACGGATGGATGCGATCGTTATCCGGGTCGTTGTAGCCGACCGCCGAAGCTGGCGCTTCGAGCAAGGAGCGTCCCTCCCAGATATAACCGTCCGGATCTATGGTCGCGTGCTGCGCGATGTCGCCCCAATTTTGCGTGATCGCATGAAAACGCCACATCGCCTGTATGATCTTCATTTTATCGCTCGCCTTGCGATAATCAGCTATCGTCGGCTTCCATGTGCCATGCACATGGACCTGCGAGAATTTTACCTGTGATACGAATGGCTTTAAGTAATCCACATACTCAGCAAACGTGAATCTACGGAAGTATTTGCGTTCAACAGCCATCATGTTCACTCCCTTTCTGTAAACTCATTGCAATATCATATGCGGTGCGCAATGGGCCCGAAACGGCAGACAAGCAAAAAAGCAAGCTGCGGTTACTACCCGTAGCTTGCTTCCTATAAATGCGGATAGGCGCTGTCTGCTCGTTATCTGCTGCCGAGCTTCACGTTGCCTACATCAGACTTAACAGCAATCTGAATATCTCCGTTTCCGATTTTTCCTTCTATAATACTTTTGGAGTCATTGGTATCGGTAAAGCCCGCCCATTCAACCTTGCTGCTTCCTACGTCCTTCTGAATGTGTATAGCAGCTGATTGCGGTTGTTTGTCTACATTAATGGTCACATTGCCGGTGTCCGATTCCAAAGCAATATCACCGCGAAGCTCATCATTTTCTATGCGTATATTGCCGGTATCCGTTTCGCCCTTGATACTGCCTACGCCATCCGTAAAGGTAACGTTGCCGGTGTCCGTATCAAACAGGATTTCTTTAAAGCTGTAGTTAGACACTTTCAAATTACCGGTGTCGAGTTTCAACTTTAAGTTTTCCGCTTCCATCTGCTCAATCGTAATATTGCCGGTGTCCGTATTGATATCGACGGTATCCCACACCTTCTCTGGAAGTTCTATCGTCAGCTTTAAATTAATAATCGAGATGCCGAAGGTGAAGCTGTTTTTGGTGTTGCCTTCAATATAAAGCGTATCGCCCTTCTGATCTGCTTTTAGCACTATTTTATCTTTATATTGGGCACTGGCATTGCCTTCGAGCCGCAATTGAATATCATCCGAGGTGCCACGTACAAAATTCACGCTGAACGTATCCGTCTTCGCATAAATCGATTTAAGAGATGAGGCATCAACCGTCTTTTCCAGCAAATAGGGATCACCTTTAAACTTCGTCAAATCGTTTTTGCCAAAAACAAAAAATGCACAGAGCACCCCAACGCCCAGCATAATTAAAGCGAAAGCTGCTAGCTTCTTCATTTGTTATTCCCCTTTACGATTCTTGTGTTGAATTTCAAATATTTTAAAGTCATCTTATAGAAGGAAGCCGTTAGAGCCTTCAAGCCGATGATGAGCAAGATCGTAAGCGAGGTCGTAATCAAACCTAGCGTCAAAGCCTGAGGAAGTGTAAACGTCCCGTTCCATATGCTCTCTACGACGATTCCTACGCCTGCAATCCCGAGTGCAGCAGCGGTAGCCCATAATGAGATTAATACAGCAGCTAGCGCCAAGTAAGGGCCTAATATGAAAATAATGTTGAATAGTCCCAGGCTTACCGTCGCAAACACCGCACGGGACAGCTTGCCGAAGCTGTTATTCGTCTCGGCCTGGCCTACCCGGTAGCCAAGCAGCAGCTCGTTTGCAATGATTTTTGGATCTCCCAGCTCGCGGGCCGCATCCTCTTCGCTCTGGCCATTTTCCACCGCTTGCTGGAAATGGATATAATAATCATACAGCCACTCTTTACGCTGCGGCTCCGGTATTTTATAAAGCATGCTCTCTAGCTCCATCATATATCGATCTCTTGTCGTCATGGCTTTAGTCCTTCCTCTACGATTTCATTTACGGCTCTTGTGAAATTTTCCCACTCCGCGATCAGCTGGCGCATATGGCTCCAGCCTTCCGGTGTCAAATGATAATACTTTCGCGGAGGCCCTTCGGTTGATTCCTTCAAATAAGTAGAGAAGTAGCCATCCTGTGTCAATCTGCTAAGAAGCGGATAGACGCTGCCAACTGCTACTTCGAATTTCTCGGATATTTTAACTGCCAGCTCATAGCCGTAGCGATCCCCTCTTGTAGCCAGAACAAGCACGCATACTTCAAGCACGCCCTTTTTAAACTGAATGTTCATTTCTTGTCCTCCATTAGTGAATTCAAGTTATCCTGCCTCATCTGCTCCACTATGAAGCATAACTCACTATTCACTATTATAGTATAGCATCGTGCGCGAATTCGCTGTTTTGTATAATTTACCACATACTATTCTGCAATACAAGATAGTGTGTAAAAAATAATACCTCCGGGCTGCCGGCTCTCGCCAGCCTCTCGGAGGTATCGATAAAAATTAGTTTACGCTGATAAACTTGCCAGTCGCTTGTGATTCGAATGCGCACAAAATAACTTTCAAGGATGCACGGCCGTCTTCGCCGCTTACAGCAGGCGTAGTGTTCGTTAGAATGCTTTCCAAGAAAGCATCAACAACACCGCTAGTCTCTTGCTTGTCGTTAGTCGAGATTGCGCCTACTTTATGCTTCTCAACCGTACCGTTGCGCAGTTCAACGATCACTTGATCGTCAGGGTGCGTGCCGATTTTCATAACGCCGTTCTCGCACCATAGAATCGTGCTGTTGTCTTCGCCTTTGTAGTAAGTCCAGCTTGCTACAAGGGTGCCGATTGCGCCGCTCTTCATGCGAAGCAAGCAGGATGCGTTATCGTCAACTTCCGTGCCTTTTTTGTCAAGCGTGCCAACAAAACCAGCAACCTCGGAAACTTCATCGTCAAGCATCCAGCGGATAAGATCGGATTTGTGAACGCCAAGGTCGCCCATTGCGCCCATAATCGCTTCCGGCTTGCGGAAGAACCAGCTGTTCGCGCCGTCGATGCTCCAGCCATCCGGTCCTGGGTGGCCGAACGATGTGCGGAATGTAAGTACTTTGCCAAGGATGCCTGATTGCAGCACTTGCTTAGCTTTAACATGCGGCGGCATGAAACGTTGGTTGTGGCCAACCATCAAATGAACGCCGTTTTTCTTAGCAGCTTCGATCATCGCTTCCGCTTCTTCGTCTGTAACAGCCATCGGCTTCTCAACAAGCACGTGAGCGCCAGCGTTAGCTGCAGTAATGGACATAGGCGCGTGAAGCGCGTTTGGCGTACATACGCTTACCGCATCCGGTTTAATTTCTGCAAGCATTGTTTCAAAATCCGCAAAAGCTTTGCCGCCATGCAGATTAGCGTAATGCTCAGCACGCTCGATAATCGGATCTACGAAAGCTACAAGCTCAACATTTTCATGAGCTGCATATTCCGGAATGTGGCGATATTTAGAAATAGAACCGCAACCTACAACTGCTACGCGAACTTTTGACATAATGATTTTCCCCTGCCTATTCTAGATTAATTTATTTGTTTAAAAAATTGGATTTCAACCATTCCATGCTTTCTGCCACGGCCTCAAGAGGCGGGTTCGCGCATGTATCCTGCTCAACGATAATCCATTCAACGGATGCTTGCGAAGCAGCCTCGATGATTGGCAGAAGCGGCAAATCGCCGCGGCCTAGCTCAACCGTATCGATTTGCTGGCCTTTCTCGCCGCCGCGGAAATCTTTCAAATGAAGAAGCGGCAAACGACCAGCGTATTTTGCGATGTAAGCAAGCGGATCTACGCCGGAATATTGCACCCAGCCGATATCCATTTCAACCTGCAAGTATTGTGGAGCAATGCGCTCGTACAATGCATCGAATACGATTTGACCGTCGATTTCCACTTCAAATTCAAATTCATGGTTGTGGTAAGCGAAAGTAATGCCAGCTTCACGGAAACGCTTTCCATACTCTTCAAATTTGACGAGATGGCCGCGCCATGCTTCCGTATCGCGAGCTTCGGCTGGAAGCCAAGGGCAGATCGCATATTTTGCGCCGATCGTTTGAAGATAAGCGATTTCCTCTTCAAGGTTGCCTTCAAGAAGATGCAAGCCGATGTGGCTTCCGATTGCTTTCAAGTTTAGTTCTTGAAGCAAATCGCGCATCGCTTCTGCTTTGATATCTCCGTAGCCGGCAAATTCTACGCCTTCATAGCCCATTGCGGCAACTTTGCGAAGCGTGCCTTCAAAATCCTGCGCCGTAGCGTCGCGTAATGTGTACAACTGCAAACCAACATTCATTCTTGTCATGTGAGCTGCACTCCTTATATTTGTTATTTTTGATGTATTTGATTTTGCCTTACGCCTTTCATTATATCGACAGTTTCATACGAAAAACAGTTGTTTTATTAGCCTTTTCTTATGCGATTTTGGTCAATGCTTGTTTTACGGGCTAAAAAAAGAAGAGCAGCTCCGATATCGCCAGCATAGGGCCGTGACAGAGCTGCTCTCCCCTTCCTTAAATATTAATCGTGAACGCCAATTGCTTAGCGCTAGGTGATAGTTTAGCCGTATTGCCATTTATCTCAGCTTCCGCACCTTCTAATGAGACGATATCTCCAAGTCCTTTGAGCGCGATTGAGAATGGTTTGCCGCTTCCATCGACTTTGACGGAGATCGCTCCGCCTTGGCGGCTTGCCGTTACCGTAAGTTCAGTCGCGCCTTTTACATCACGAACGATCGTAGATGCCGCTTTGCCATCCTCAAGGTTGTGCAGCTCTAGGCATACGCCGTCCGCATAGTCGTAATCTGGACGAACATCATTTGCCCCTAGCGCAATAATCGAGTTCGGGCGTACAAATAACGGAAGGCTGAAGAAATCATAGTTCTCCTTGCGCCATGATCCGCCCTCTACGATTTCGCCGGACAGCAGATGCGTCCATTTGCCCGCTGGCAAATAATAAGTCACGTTGCCTTGCTCATTAAAGATTGGAGCTACGAGCAAGGAGTCGCCCAGCATATACTGACGATCAAGAATTTCACTTGTCGGATCTTCCGGGAATTCAAGCACCATGGCGCGCATCGAAGGCAAACCAAGCTCGGTTGCTTGAACAGCCGTATTAAATAAATAAGGCATAATGCGGCATTTCAGCTTCGTGAAGAAGCGTGTTACGTCAACCGCTTCGGTATCATATGCCCAAGGCACCCGGTACGATTTGCTTCCATGCAGGCGGCTGTGGCTCGAAAGCAAGCCAAAAGCGAGCCAACGCTTAAATACATGCTCAGGCGCCGTATTTTCAAATCCGCCAATGTCGTGGCTCCAGAAGCCAAAGCCTGAGATGCCCAGCGACAAGCCGCCGCGAAGGCTTTCCGCCATCGACTCGTAATCGGCATAACAATCTCCGCCCCAGTGAACAGGGAATTTTTGACCGCCGGCAGTAGCGGAACGCGCGAACAAAGCCGCTTCGTTTTTGCCTAGCTTCTCCTCCAGCACTTCAAACACCACTTTATTATAAAGCTGCGTGTAATAGTTATGCATTTTCATCGGATCCGAGCCGTCTGAATAAACGACATCCGTTGGGATACGCTCGCCGAAATCCGTTTTGAAGCTGTCTACGCCCATGTCTACAAGATCGCGCAGGTAGCTCGCGTACCACTCGCAAGCCGCTGGGTTCGTGAAATCAACTAGCGCCATGCCCGGCTGCCACAAATCCCACTGCCATACGTCTCCGTTTGCTTTCTTCACTAAATAGCCGTTTTGTCTGCCTTCCTCGAACAAGCGCGAGCGCTGCGCGATATAAGGATTAATCCAAACGCAAATTTTGAGTCCTTTCGCTTTCAAACGGGCAAGCATACCGACTGGGTCCGGGAAAACACGCTCATCCCATTTGAAATCCGTCCAGTGGAATTCGCGCATCCAGAAGCAGTCAAAATGGAACACATGCAGCGGCAGATCGCGCTCAGCCATGCCGTCAACGAAGGAATTAACCGTCGCTTCGTCATAGTTTGTCGTGAATGACGTCGTCAGCCATAGACCAAACGTCCATGCCGGCGGCAGCGATGGCTTGCCTGTCAGATCGGTATATTTGTTAAGCACATCCTTCATGCTTGGACCGTCGATAATAAAATATTCGAGTGATTCGCCCGTAACGCTGAATTGTACCTTCTTCACTTTCTCGGAAGCGATCTCAAACGAAACGAGCTCCGGGTGATTGACGAATACGCCGTAGCCTTTGTTCGTGATGTAGAAAGGTACGTTTTTGTAGGATTGCTCGGAGCTTGTGCCTCCATCCTTGTTCCAAAGATCAACGACCTGGCCGTTTTTAACGAATGGCGTAAAACGCTCGCCTAAGCCATACACCCACTCGCCAACGCCAACATCCAGTTCCTCGCGCATAAACGTGTTGCCATTGTCTTCTTTAATGTAAGCCATCGATTTTTGCGTGCTGCCCGTAATGCGTTCGCCGCCGCGGTAGAAATCGACTGCCCATACCGGGCCTTTACGGATATGAACGCTCAAATTGCCGCTTGTTAGAACGGCTTCTTCATCGTTTTCTTCAATAATGACATGATCGCCGGTTTGCGAGGATAACTCGAATGCCGGACCGCGTTCCACTACTCCCGCGTTATGCACGAGCTTCACGCCGATAATGCCTGGCAGCGGAGAATGAAAATGAACCGTTAACAGCATCGTATCGAGCATATTAGAGCGCGTTACGATTGGCTGCGGAGAGGCGTAAGCCGTCAGTTTTCCTTCCTTTTGCTCAAAATCATGGACCTGTACTGCTCCTAATACTTTGTATTCATCACGAATGAGCCAGTTGCCGTCTGTAAATTTCATGGACTGAACCAACCTTCCTGTTTTGTTTTATTTGCTTTCTTATATAATTGCATTATACTGATAGTTAATCGCATAAATCTAACAAAATCATGCTCATCTATAGCACTATTCTGACGATATGCCTCTTCAGATGCTATTCATCATGAATCAAACACAGGAGGCCCTTGCAAAATGGATCAAACTACACGTCATTCATTAAAGGAAGACCGTCTACACGGTGACAATATGTTCCCGCTTGCAGCCTATTGGATTGAACATCATGAAGCCGGTGTCCCCGTCCTGGATTGTCACTGGCATGCCGAGGCTGAATTTTTTTATGTGCTTGAGGGCGAAGTGCTGTTTCAGGTAGATACCGATTATTTTCCTGTCCGGGCTGGCGAGGCGGTCTACATTGATGGCGGCGACATTCATGCCGGACATGCTCTTGGCGATAAAGCATGTTCGTTTTGCGCCATTGTGTTCGATACGCATTTGCTTGCGAGCGCAAGCTTTGATGCCGTGCAGGAACGCTACATCTCACCGCTTCAAGATAAGAAACGAACGTTTCCGAGACATATTCAGCCGAAGACGGATTGGGAGCGTGCGCTGCTTCATCATTTGCAAAGCATCATGAACGTTTATGAGAGCCAGCCCCCCGGTCTTGAGACGGCAGTGAAGGGCCGCTTCTATTTAATGCTCCACGAGATCGCAGCGGTCGGAGCCTGCTGCAACCGCAGCGAAACAAGCATGTCTGACTCAACTAAGATTGACAGGCTGAAGAAGGCCATCGAATATATGCAGCAAAACTTCCACCGTCCCATCCGAATCGCAGAAATCGCCGATCAGATTCCGATGAGCGAGGGACAATTTTGCCGATTTTTCAAGACGATGACCAGGCAAACGCCTATTGAGTATTTGAATGCCTATCGGATTAGGCAAGCGACCGAGCTGCTGCTCAGATCCGAGCTTAAGATATCGGCCGTAGCGCTTGATGTCGGATTCGATCATATTAGTTATTTCGTTAAAGTATTTCGCAAAATGATGAAATGTACACCTTCGCAGTTCCGCAAAAAGCAGCTAGAAACGTCGGAACGCAGACTATAGTTAGCAAAAAAGGCGCATTTATATGACTTTTTGCCAAAAGTTACAGCTTTGTAACCAAATACTCACCGAATTTTAAGAATTATTTAATAATTGTCAGTTACACTATAAAAAAAATCCTTCGCGGGATGGAGGTCCATACTTATGAAAACGATGCTGATGTTCCAAAATAAAACGATACCTGTCTATTTAACCGATACGAATAAACAAGCCATTGAAAAGCTGACCGCTGTACTGAATCGCAAGCTGACGACAGGCAAAAACGCATTAAAAACGTGTATTAAATCATTAATTAGCGTAGAGATCGTAGGCAGTGAGGCTACGCTTCATTCTTATTTTGAACGCGACACTCTAACCATTTCTCTTTATTAATCCTATAAACAGCATATACACTCAAATAGGGTGTCCCATATAAGTCTAAACAGACTTTTGCGGGACACCCTTTTTATGTTTTGAATAATAGTAAACTTTAAAGTTGTCTACTTAACTTTTAGATTATATAATAGGAGCAAACCGAACGGAATGAGGCGTTTCCATGAATATTGAGGTTACCAGCCATAACATAAAATTTCTTGAATGTTTTGCATCGGACACAAGAATCAAAATCATTGAGCTTCTGAATATCAAGCCCATGAATATTAAGGAATTGGCAGAAGCGCTCGGCATCTCCTCGGCTATCGTGACCAAGCATATACAGAAGCTTGAGGAGGCTTTAATTGTAACGACGGAGAGCGTTCCAAGCACGAGAGGACGCCAGAAAATATGCCATCTGACGCTGGAATCAGCAACGCTGCAGTTCCGCGTGAAGGAGAAAAAGGATCAAAATCGGTATGCCGTTTCGATTCCGATCGGACAATACTCATCTTATGAGGTTAAGCCGACCTGCGGACTCTCGTCAGATACAAAAATTATCGGAATGGTTGACGACCCGCGTTACTTCTCAGATCCCGAGCATGTGAAAGCATGCCATCTATGGTTTGGCAGCGGCTATATCGAATACCGCATCCCCAATTATTTGGTTGGCAAACAAAGCGTAAGAAGCATTTCCATCTCACTTGAGATTTGCTCGGAAGCACCGCACTACAATGAAAATTGGCCGTCTGACCTATCCTTTTATTTGAATGATAGCTGCTTAGGCGTATGGACCTGCCCGGGTGACTTTGGCGCCGTTAAAGGCGTATACACCCCGGCTTGGTGGGAGCTCGGAACGCAGCATGGCTTGCTTAAGCAGATCACCGTCGACTCGGAAGGCTCTTACATCGACGGCATTCGGATGTCTGATCGGACCGTGGAGGATCTTGCCATAGGTTATGGAGAAGATATCCGCTTCCGGATATGCGCACCCGAAACTGCTACACATAGCGGCGGATTAAGTATGTTCGGCAAGCAGTTCGGCAATTATGACCAGGATATTCAGGTGTACGTCGCTTATTAGTCGCTTATTGATGGTGAAAACGCAAAAGAAGGAGATGCAAGCATTTGCGCATCTCCTTCTTTGTTGCTGCCGATTCATTGTTCATGGCTCTTCTATTTTGTTGCGGTTGTCTGCTCTTGCTGCGGCTGTCTTCCGCCGCCTCCGCCTCCGAAACCGCCAAAGCCGCCGGCGCGAATCGTGATCGACTCCGCCTCTTGTGAATCATCCTTAAGCATAATGGACAAAATATCATCTGCCTTGAGATCCGCAAGCGCGACATCCTTCTCTACCATTTGTTCGTTCTCGAACGTGACTGAGACTATTTTGGTCGCATCCGTAACCTCGACATCTACCGTCTCGTCCGTGAACATGGCGCCCATACCTCGTCCGCCGCCTTCGGGCGCCGTTCCATCCCCAGCGGGAGCTTGCGGTCGCTCACCACTCGCTGGCTGTTCACCATCCGCCGGCGGCTGCTGTCCCTCGCCGCCCGCACCGTCTCCTTGCGGAGGACCGCCTTGTCCCATCGCTGATTTAAAGAGCGTTATCGTTTGCCCATTAATCGACTTCACTTTTCCCATCAGATCCGCTTGAGCGCCCATCTGCCTCATGCCTGCTCCGGAGCCCTTTGGCTGCGTGCTGCCGTTTGATCCATTTTGCTGCACTTCTCCCGGCGAATCTGCTTTCGTTTCAGCCGATGTCTGCTCCTCCTGCACCCCGCAGCCCGCTAGAGCCGCAGCGATTACAACCGCGCTAAGCATTACTTTCCATTTGTTCATATCGTTCATCTCCTATGAATATGGTCCATATTCCTTATGTTCATACTGAATACTAGCATTCGATTATGAACAAGAGATGAACGAAAACTAAATCAGAGATTAAGATTGCTAGACGGGCGATCGCCTCTTCCAGTTGCCCGTTACAAACAGAAGCGTGCCGATCCAGCCGCAAATGGAAGCGATAATGAGCAGAACCGAGAAAGATACGCTCGTTGAGAGTGACGAGCTGAGAATAGGTCCAATCGTGCCGCGAAACCCGAACAGCATCAAATGCAGCCCGAACACCATCGCCTCGCGGCCTGGCGCCAATCGGAAAACAAAAGCTAAGATTCCGATGTCCCAAATCGCTTCCCCGACCCCTTGAATCGCATTACCCGTAATAACCGCAGCATAGCTGCCCCATAATCCGTAAAGCATCGGTACAATCGCATAAGCGGCAATGCCGCATAACAGCGTATATTTAATATCGATCCGATCGATCATCCAGCCCGCTAGCCAAAAGGTAAGCAGCAGCGCTGTAAAATAAGCGACGCGCGCATAACCGATTTCTATGTTGGACAGCTCCAGCACATCGACTTGAATAATTTGATAGAGAGGATTCGCAAGCATATTGCCAAAGCCTGCAAATGTAGTAGCTGCTAAAAAAACGGCAAGCGTTCGATTTTCCTTAACGAGCTTCCATTGCTCCTGCAGCGGAAAACGGCTCTTTTTTAACATAGCCGGCTTTATCTCTGCCTTATGCTCGGGCAGCTTGATCGTGTTAAACAAACCAATGGAGAGTACGCCTGCAATAGAAGCCGCGATAAGCGGGCCAGAAGGGCCAAACGCATCTGACCAGCTTCCGACCAAATAAGCGAGCGGAATCATGATGATCCCCATAGCCACACGTACATAACCCATTAATCTGCCCCGTAAGTCCGAAGGATACATACGAGATACGAGCGCCGCATACGCCGGAGCCTGGATGCCCATTAATAGTTGAAACAGGAGCGCCGCAGTTACATACACGGATGGATAAGCAAAAAAGGCTGGCAGCAGCAAAAGCAGTCTTCCGATCGCATTAGGAATGATGACGAATGGCTTTGGATTATTCGCTTTCTCAATCCAACTGGCCCAGAAGGGTGAAAATAATAAGCCAACCGCGGGTGCGGCCGCCAATAATCCTACCTGAAAATTGGTAGCGCCCTGTTGAATCGCGAATGCCATGTAAAACTGATTCAAAACGACGTTAAATAAGCTGAACAAACAGGATGCGCCAAGATCGATACGGGCGTTTCGCCATACGTTAGCGCTCATAGGCATTCCGAATTTCAACATGCGTGAGCTTGCTTTGGCCTCGGGTTTCATGTGGGTGGCTACCTTCTTCTTTATGTAGGTTGTAAACGGTCAGAGGACCCCTTGCGCCGCAAAGGATCCTCTCTCTTGCACTTCATTTGATTGGATATTACTACACTCCTCTCTTTTTGTACAGCATAAGTTACAGGTAGATTTGGCCGCGTCCGCTGAGCGTTCTTCCGGGCGGTTCTTCCTTATATTCCGCTAGTATGATAGACTTTTTCTCAAACGGTTAAAGCCATTTTTCACATTATTGGAGGGTATTTAAGTGAGTATAGCAATCGGAATCGATATTGGCGGAACAAAAATAGCATTTGGATTTGTAGATGAGCAAGGAGACGTAATTGCCAAAGGCTCGCTCAAAACCGATCTTACAGTCGCGCCGGACGTCATGCTTGCGAGAGTCGCAAACGCGGTCAAGCAGCTGGCTGAGCAAAACGGGCTTTCGATTGAGACGTTAAAAGGCGTTGGCGTTGGCGCTCCCGGCCCGCTCAACACGCAAAAAGGCGAGCTAACATGCCCGCCAAACTTAAAAAGCTGGTGGGGCTTCCCTGTCGTAGAAGCTCTTAAAGCACATTTGCCACTACCTATCAAAATGGAGAATGACGCTACCGCAGCTGCGCTTGCCGAGAAATGGATCGGAGCGGCGAAGGATTCGGAGCATTTCATCTTTATTACGATAAGCACCGGAATTGGCGCAGGCATCTTTATGCACGGCAAGCTGCTCACCGGATCAACAGGCAATGCCGGCGACGCAGGCTTTATGCTCGTGGATCAAGCTGGCACGCCTTGGGAAGTGGTTGCTTCCGGCACAGCTGTTGCCCGTCAAGCGACGGAGCTGCTTGGCCGTGAAGTTTCCTCCAAAGAAGCCTTCGAGTTGGCCGCGCAGGGTGACCCGCAAATGTCCGTGCTGGTGAACCGCGTGTTTACTTCAATCGGCATGGGCTGCGTCTCGCTCATCAACATCCTTGATCCGAACAAAATCGTCATCGGCGGCGGCGTTTCGCAGGTTGGCGAGCCGTTATTTGCAGCGGTAAGAGATTATGTCTCCAAAAATGCGCTTAACCCTTCGGGAAGAGAAGCGGCAATCGTTCCCGCTTTGCTTCAGCAGGACGCAGGCCTGATCGGCGCTGCCGCATTAATTCAGCAAACGTACTAAAAATAAAAGGGCAGTCCTTCAAGGTGGTTAAGCCTTAAAGGACTGCCCTTCTCTTAAATAGCACGCCGATCCCGTTAAATCTGGCGAAGCCCGTTCAAATACGTCTGTATCGTTATCTTTAAGCTTTCATCAATTGCGTGGGGCATCCCAAAGCCGCCCTTCTGCTCAATCGAGGCAAAGCCGTGCAAAAAGCTGCGGAAGCCCCGCACGATGTGTATCGACTGGTCGTGGTCCAGCTTGTAATAGCTTAGCGTATTCACAAGCAGGTCAACCACTTGCTGCGCGACTGCAACATACTCCGCTTCATCGGCGTCCGGCGAGCGCAGGGTCAGCTCATATAATCCTGGATGCTTCCTTGCAAAAGCGATATAAGCCGCAGCTATCGCATGTATGGCTTCATCGCCCGTCTTATCCTTTAACGCTTCGCTGATAGCTATGTTGAGCTTCTTCAAGCCGTATACGGCAAGCTCGATGCGCAATCCATTCAAGCCGCTCACATGATTGTATAATGAAGGTGAACGAACGCCGAGCTTTTGCGCAAGCGATGCCAACGTCACTTCCTGTATGCCATGCTCATCCGCTATCGCTGCTGCTTCCTCTACGATAGTAAGCAAATCCAGTCCTCTTCTAGGCGACAAGGCCATCCCCCCTTAAGCTTCTATTTTGCCAAAGACCGTTCCGCCACATTTATCGCTTTTTCAATCAACCGCTGCGGCTGAGGCACCATATTGCCATGTCCCGCCGCAAGCAGCGAAGGCTTTAAATCCCTAAGTCGACGCGCGGTCTCGAGGCTTGTTTGCTTATCCCACGTTGCCATTGCCGGAAAAGGAAACAGCAGCTTCATTTGACCAGATACCGCTACGCCTGCACGGGTTTGGAAAGCATCTCCAACGATCAAAATATCGTTTCTCGTATCAAGAAACGCCATCGAGCCTGGCGTATGGCCCGGCGCTGCTACGGCAAGCAAGGAGCCAATCCGATCTCCCTCCTGCAAAAGAACATCCGGCTTCGTGCGCACCTTCTTCGGTACGCCGCCGCGAATCGGAGTGTTCGGCTCGCCTTTCTCAAGTGAACGGTCTCCCTCGAGCAGCTTAGCATCCCTTTTGGAAATGTAGACCTGCGCTTTCGGAAGCTGTTCCTTTAACCCATCGAGGGCGCCGATATGATCATCATGAGCATGCGTCAGCACAATTCGTTTAATGGGTTTACCCAGCTGATCGGCTGCTTGAAGAATAGCCTTCACGTTATTAGGCAGCGCTGCGTCCACAAGCGTCAAGCCGTCTTCCTCCTCAACCAAGTAGCAATTAACCGGAAACACATTTGGCAAATAGGTTAGCTGTGCAACAGTTTTCTCACGAATCATTCTCATCCTAATCGGCCTCCTCGAAATAAAAACTAATACCGTTAGTTTTATAATAAACTAATGGTATTAGTTTTTGCAAGCCCAAATTTAATATTTCTTTTCGCTTAGGAGAAAAGCTTCAATTTCCGCTTTGCCTGGAATCGAGGATTGAGCGCCTGCCTTCGTAACTGCAAGTGCCGCTGCCGCAGCGGCAAACGTTAAAGCCTTCTCAACCGGCAAGCCATTTGCGCTTGCGGCCGTATAGGCGCCAAAAAACGTATCGCCTGCTGCCGTCGTATCGACCGGCTTCACCCGGAAAGCAGGGATTGTTGCTGATTCGCCCTGTGCATTTTGATAAAAACAGCCCTTCTCGCCTAGCGTAATGATGACATTTTTCGTTCCTTTTGCCAAAATCCACGTTGCAGCTTCCGCTGCCGTAGACGGATCGCTTACCGCGAGGCCAGAGATGACAGCCGCCTCAGTTTCGTTAATGATAAGGGTATGTATGAGCGGGAATACATGCTCTGGAATCGGTCTTGCAGGAGCCGGATTATAAAACACATGGACGCCGCTGCCGCTTGCGCTGGTCATAACGGACAAATTTGTTTCCCATGGGATCTCATTTTGGAGCAGCACCGCATATACATTAGACCAATTGCCAACGCTTGCTGCCACATCGTCTGACGTTAACTGCCCGTTCGCCCCCTCGGATAAAATAATATGGTTCTCGCCTTCTTCGTTTACCGTAATAATCGCGAAACCTGAAGTACCTTTTTTGCGTAATACGTGTTCTGTGGCAATTCCATTATTATACAAAGCATGGATTAGCGTCTCGGCAAAAGGGTCCTCGCCCACCGCCCCGATCATCGTGCAGCTTCCGCCAGCTCGGGCTGCTGCGACAGCTTGATTCGCACCCTTGCCGCCCGGAAAAAAGGAAGTAGCCGTGCTCGGAATCGTCTCCCCCGGCAGCGGAAAATTTTGGACATTGCTAACGATATCCATATTAATGCTTCCAACGACAAGCAATTTTTTCATCAATGATTCAATCCCTTCCAATGTTCGCGTTATCCCATTCGCAATGTTCAAGCATGAAACTATTTTAACAGAAGGAGTAGATAATCACATGATTACCGCTTTTATCATTGGCTGTGAAATTGGTTTTTGGGTATTTGTGCTTGCCGGTCTATTATTCCGCTATATTTTTAAATTGAAACTGTTAGGCACTCTCTTCCTATTGGCTACACCTCTAATCGATTTGGCGCTCGTGATCGCAACCGTCTATGATCTGCGCGGCGGCGCTGAAGCCACGTTCGCCCACAGTCTGGCAGCTGTCTATATTGGTGTTTCCATCGCTTTTGGGCATCGCATGATCAAATGGGCCGATGAACGGTTCGCTCACCGCTTCGCTGGCGGACCCGCCCCAGCCGGAAAGCCGAAATTCGGCGCTGAGCATGCAAGATATGAAAGGAATGGATGGCTGCATCATCTATTAGCATGGGCAATCGGTTCCATCATCTTGTACGTCATGATTAGGATGGTTGGAGATGAAGCACGAACAGTAGCTTTATTTCATACGCTTCGTCTCTGGTCACTCGTGCTCGGCATTGATTTTCTTATCAGCTTCAGCTATACGCTGTGGCCGCGCAAGAAAAAGGAGCAGGTTCAAAAGTACTAAACTCGCTAGAGAAATATTTCGCTTTGATCAAAAGTAAAGAAAACATGAATTGGCGGTGCAGGGACTACTCCTGTACCGCCATCTTTCTATTTTTAGCTATAGCAGCCAAATGGAGTAAATGAAGAGCAAGCGAAAGAGACGCTGCTAAGTGATAGGCTCTTCCAAAATCTTCGCTTGCAACTAATCAGGCATGAGGGCGGTGGTGAAAAGAGAGCTTCAGCGGACAGAGAATCCTTTATTTTTCTAATACAACGATTATTGTGGCGTTCGCGGACTCAGGTTCCGCTATTCACTCAAAAAACCAATTTTAACCTCGTTTAAATGGAGATAACGGATCTCCTGTCCGCTTCTTACAGCAAAATGGTCAAAACGCAAATATAACGGAACTTCAGTCCGCTCATTACACATTCATGTGTTGCAATACATTAGAAAGAAGAAAACCTTCTTCGTCCGGACTGATCCATGCGCATTATTCCATTCCAACAAACATGAAAACAAAGTCTGACACAAAACCGAAATACGGAAGAAGAAGGTCTCAACTATCAATTGAAAAAGCCCCCGACCTCACCTTGAAAGTGAAGTTGGAAGCTTAGCTTTTATGATCCGCACTTCAACTGTGGGCGAAAACAAACCAAGATAAGGCTTTGGGACAGCCTCTTTTCCATTACTTGCCCGCGCTTATCTAGTGATCAACTGTTCTCGGCTTGGACCTACAGATACGCTTCCGACCCTTACGCCGACGGCTTCTTCTACGAACCTAACATATTGCTGCGCCGCCTCCGGCAATTGCTCAAAGCTGCGCACGTGAGAAATATCGCATTTCCAGCCTGGAAGCCGCTCTAGTACTGGCTTTGCCGAATCAAGCTTTGCCGTAACCGGGAAGTGCTCCTTTACGATTTGACCGTCCAGCTCATATGCAGCACATACCGGTATTTCCTCTAAGTAGCCAAGCACGTCGAGGTTGGTCAGAGCAACCTCCGTAGCGCCCTGGAGCATGCAGCCATAACGAGTTGCCACCGCATCAAACCAGCCCATCCGGCGCGGCCTTCCCGTCGTTCGCGTCTTTTATTGGACAGCCAAGACCAGCAGCCCATACGGTTTGAAACTATTGGCGAGCATCCGCTGCTGTTATTGGAAAAAGGGAGCAGCACTCGCCGTTTTCTTGAAGAGCATGCCGAGTCGCATGGGGTTAAGCTCGTCCCCGAGCTTGAGGTGGGCAGCCTCGATCTGCTTGCTCAATTCGCAAGAAGCGACTTCGGTCTCGCCTTTCTCATTCGCGCATAAGTTGCAGATGCGCTAGCTTCAGGCGAGCTTATTGAAATCCCGCTGCACCCGCCTACTCCCGCTCGATGCGTTGGCATCGCTACGCTGCGAGGTGTTCCGATTTCCGCGGCTGCCAAACGGTTTCTCGAGCTGCTCCCGTAGCGTCGAGAGCTTGCCGCTAATTGACCTTATCACAATAGCTGACAGAAAAATTTGATGAACTAAAATGGCCAATAGGAAGGAACTTCTTCCATTTGGCCATTTTTGTCGATAGAAAGATCGTGGTTTACCTACAGATTCAAGCCTTCCATGTACTTAACCTCTAGGAATAAAATCCAGGCAGCGGAGATACGCCGTTCAAATACCAGTTTCCGACACTGCGCAGCTTGAATTCAGTAGGGTTGTGCAAGGTATGGGTTCGCACGTTGCGCCAAAATCGATCAAAGCCGTATTTGGATGAAGTAGCCCTTGCTCCCATCACTTCGAAAATCCGGTTCGTAATGTCGAGTGCCGTTTTTCCCGCCTTCACGTTAGCAGCAGCGATCAAGACTGCGCATTCGCCTCGCTCCTTTTCGGTTAGATCAATATCTTTGCTCCAGATGTAATCAAGCTCACGATCCGCTTTCTCGACCAGGCTTAGTGCTGACTGGTAATCCGTCCACAGATCGCCGTAACGTGCAATCGTAGACGGTTCAGCGGAAGCCTGCTCAACTCCCGATGTATACCAGGGCTTCGCATGCGTTTTCGTATAAGCTCTTGCTTCTTCGAGCGCACCTGCTGCGCTGCCGATAAAGATACTTGCAAGAATACTTTGAGACAGCAGCGGAATAATGGTAGAAAATACAGTTTGGCCAGAATAAGGCCTTTCTAATATTTCATTCGGCTTTACCCAAACATTTGCGAATACAACCGTCCCGCTCCCTGTCTGTCTTTGGCCCATATTATCCCAATCATCCACGATACGGACTCCTTCGCGAGAGGTTGGAATGATGCCTTCGTAATACTCACCGGTCTCTTCATCATTCCAAGAAATAGCGAGCAGATCCGAATCCGGAGAGCCTGAGCTGAACGATTTGGAGCCGTTGACCACTACCCCCCTCGTTGTATGTTTACCGATGATTGACTTCTCAAGCGGGTTTGAGGAATTTCCCCAGAAATAATGATGTCTAGCCGTCAATTCGTAAAAATAGCGCTTCTGCTCCTCGGTTCCGGCCAAGTGAGGTGCGACCATGCATAGAAAATGATAGCCATACAAATGGGCAAGCGCTGCGTCAGACCGAGAAAATTCCCTCACGACCTTAAGAACGTCCGACCACAGCCCTCCGTCTCCGCCATATTCCTCTGGAATGAGCAGCTTAAGCAGGCCGCTTTCGCGTATCCAATCGCGCTGTGTCTTTGGCGTGCCGCCTTCCTTGTCACGCTGGACGGCGTCCTCTCGAAACCGTTCTGCCAGCTCAGCCGCCACAGTTAAATAAATCGGTTCAATGGCAACCCCCATGTCCTTTCCCTCCTTTTGTCACTATTCGCCCCCGGCAGTGAATAGCTCTGGTGGCAAACCGACTAAATCTTTACCAACCAACTCGCGCGCCAAATGATTGGAAGGCGCAAGCACCAATCCTGCGCGAACATCGCGGTACAACCGTTCGACTACACCTTTCTTATACCCATAGCCGCCTGTAACGTCCATTGCGATAGATACGACTTGATTCGCAATTTCCGTGGCATGGATTTTGAACTCGGTCCCCTCATACCACAGCTCGCCGAGCAGCCTGCCTTCCGCCTCATACCGGTTATACTTCTCAGCAAGCGAGAGCTGCCACGGCTTCAAAGCACTTAGTGAGATTTTTGCATTAGCCAGTTGCTGGCGAATCACCTGATAGTCGGCGAGGCTCTTGTTAAAATCGCTGTGGATCGTCCGTTTCACGCGGTTTATCGCGATCGCAAGTGCCTCCTGCGCCACGCCGATCCAAGCCGATCCGATGCCAAGCAGATACAGCGGGTCGACACCGTTGAGGGCGATTTCGACCGCTTTATTTTCGCCGAGGAGCAAATCCTCTCTAGGAACCTTCACATTGTCAAGCTTGAGCGGTCCGCTTTGATTGCCGCGTACGCCATGAGCTTCCCAAGGCCCCGCGGAAATGCCTGGATCTTTGCCGTCCACGATGAAATAGCTCAAGTCACTCGGCTTTTGCGCGCCTGGTGTTTGGGTCTGAAGCACATAAAAGTCCGCGTGCCCGCCGCTCGTCGTAAACGACTTTTCCAAATCCAGGACATAATCTAACCCGTCCCGCTTCGCTTGACTCAAGTTGAACCAGGTATGACCGCCGGTCGCTTTCTCACTCATCGAATGCGTCGCGATCGCCCCTTTGCGAACGGGCTTCAGCCAGCGCTGCTTCTGATCCTCGGTTCCGTAATAGGCCACCGTTTGCGCCGCGCCGACATGCATGACATAAATGAGCGAGGTCGAAGGGCAGCCTTTGCCAATTTCCTCAGCAGCCAAGGAAAACGCCGTATAATCCAGTCCAAGACCATCGTATTCCTTTGGAATGAGGATGCTGTTCCAGCCTTCATCCGCCAATGCCTGCAAATTTTCTTTTGGAAAACGGCCTTCTTCATCGATCCGTTCCGCATTTGGTCTAATCCTTTCATCTACAATGCGACGAATATGTGCCGCTGTTTGCTCATGCGAATCATGGGCTGATTTTGTATAAGCTGTCATCTTTTTTTAACCTCCTTGGTTGCAGCGGCTGCCGATTAAGCGCCGTCGCATTGTTCGAATGGTAATCGGCCGACTCGGCCAGTTCGGACGCTTCCGTCGCGACTGCTCCGATGCGCTGCTTAATCGATGGATCGCTTTTAAGCTTGAACCAGGCATAGATTAGACTCGCTGCGACGACGCCAAAAATAATCCAAGGGAAGTAGCTGAAAGGTTTCGGTTGTCCAGGCTGAACCAGCGCCCAAATCGGGAGCCCAATGCTAATGACGCCAAGTATCGGCAGCACGTAACGCTGAACAAGCGTCAACTCTTTATTCGGATAGAAAATGACAGCTAAATTAAGCAAAGCATAAATAATTAAAAGCGGAATGGTCCCAATCGTTCCCAAATAACCAAAACCCGTCACCCATGTTTCTCCCGAAAAACCAAATAGAAGAGCGGCCGCGATACCAAGGCCGCTAAGCAGGGAAAGGGTCGCTGCCGGCGTCTGATACTTGGAGATAAAGCTGAGCTTCGCTGGAATGACGCCATCGCGAGCGGAGTTAAAAGCAACCCGGGAGAAGCCGTTCAGGCAGGCAATCGTCATGCCGACAATGCTCGTGAAGCCCGCGATAATCGCAAGGAAGGAGAAGCGTCCTAGATATTGGTTCGCGACATCGATGAAGGGGTTCGAGCTTTTAACGAGCGCGCTGTTATCGTTGCCAAAGCCCGTTACGACCGCGTAGCTGACCAGCAGATAGAACGCCGTCATTAGGGCGATGCTGATCAGAACAGCACGCTTCGTATTGCGCTTTGGATTGTCCGATTCCTCGGCAAGCGCAGCCGAATTTTCAAACCCGATAAACAAATAGATCGCAAGCGGGAAGCCGAGCCCAATACCAGCCAAGCCGCCCGTGACGGATGATGCAGCGAACGGTTCAAGTGATAAGCCGGCCGGTGGATCAATAAGCACGTAAATGGAAACTCCCGCTAGCACGACGACTTCGATCACGAGCGCAATCGTCGCTATTTTCGTCGAGCGGTCAATTCCTATAATCGTTAATCCCCAAATAACTAAGCCGAGAATGAGGGTCGGAACCGCCCAGTGGACGTGAATGTTATACAACGATAACGAATCGGCTATCCATCCCCCTAATTCAAGGAATGCTGAACCCGCCAGAAAGACCGTTCCAACGAGAAATACGATGGCCGAAGCCGTTCCCGTCAAGGGTCCGAACGTCATCCCGATATATTTGATTAAGGAACCACTCGAAGGATGTTTGGTGGAAAATCGTGTAAGGCTCAGCCCTACGAAAATAATCGCGATTGCTGAGATTAAAATCGTCAGCGGCGAGCCGATGCCTGTTGCCATGAAGATGACTGGAAGGCCGTAATAAATAGCTGCCGCTGGCGCCATTTGCGCCAACGTAGAGCCAATTGTATCAAACAGACTCAGCTTTCGCTTAGGTGTTAACTTCGATCCTCCACCCTCATTGCTTCCAACCTGTGCTGCTAATTCGGAATGACTCATCTCAAAACTCCTCCTCAATAATAAGTGATGGACATTGAAAAGAATAAAAAAGAAGACTTCCCTTAATTTCTCTGTTTCGAGATAAGAGAGCCTTCGGTTGTCCGATCGGTCTATTTCGTGTATAAAGTTATTTCAATTTGCGCTCGTCTGCTGCTTCAATGACTGTGCCGCCGCTTCCAGCCGCCTCACAAGAGGAATGACTGTTTGTCCGAAAAGCTCGAGCTCTTCGTCATAATGAAGGAAGCCCGTAAGCACTAGATCCACACCTATCTCTTTTAAGGCGATAATGCGCTCGGCTACCTGCTGGGCAGTGCCGATCAGCCCGGTTTTGAATCCGTCGTTGAATTGAATCAGATCCTCCAAGGATGAATTAGCCCACATGCCTTCACGGTCCAAGGTCGCTTGTCCGGCATTCTTTACCTGCTCACGGAACGCTTCCAATGCAGCACTGTCAGCATTCGTTATTATATCCTGCAGCACTTGCCTCGCCTCGGCCTCAGTTTCCCGCACAATTACAAAGGCGTTAACCCCGAATTTCACCGTGCGACGATATTCTTGCGCATAACCGGTTACTTCATCGATTTGCTTCTTCAATCCTTCAAGCGTATTGCCATTCATGAAATAATAATCTGATACCCGTCCTGCCATTCGCTTCGCAGCCTTGGAATTTCCGCCTTGAAAAATTGTCGGGCCGGGCCGCTGAACCGGTCGAGGGCTGAACTGCGCCTCGCGCAGCCGGTAAAAGTCTCCCGCGAACGTCGCTTTATCCGTTGTCCACAGCTCGCGCAGCACGCGTATGAATTCCTCCGAGCGACGGTAACGTTCGTCATGGTCCAGCCAAGGTTGGCCAAGCGCAATATACTCATCCTTGAGCCAACCGCTTACGACGTTGATCGCTGCTCGACCGCCACTCAAATGATCGATAGTTGTTAACATTTTCGCTACAATTGCGGGCGGCCACAAGCCGGAAGCGACAGCGACGATAAGGCTGAGCTTATTCGTCTTGACAGCAAGCGCGGCGGCGAAGGTAAGTGCCTCCCACTGATCTTCGGAGTCGCTGCTGGCGACAAAGCGGGTTGGCAGCAGCATATGGGCAAAGCCGCCTCGCTCTGCCGTTTTCGCGTAGCTGACATTGGCGTCGAACGACCAGCTCGTTCGCTGCTCCAGCTTTGTTGCGACCAAACCACCCTTCTCTAAGGGGGCCCAATATCCGAAATCAATTGTCATCGTTTCTCCTCCTTTACTGGCTTTTATGCGCTCCAGAAACTGTTGCCTTTTCGTTAACAGCATCTTGCTGCTTCTTGCCCTTGTCGGGCGGGAGCTCATTTCCGGCAATCATTTCACCAAACGGACTGATGAATGATCGTTCATCGTGATTCTCCTGATTGCGTAGAGGCAACAGCGGGAATAGCAGCTCAGCCGTACGGTATGCTTCCTCCAAATGCGGATAACCTGACAAGATGAATGTGTCGATTCCAAGCGCTGCATATTCGTTAATCCTTTCGGCTACTTGCTCAGGACTGCCGACAAGCGCCGTTCCTGCTCCGCCGCGAACCAATCCGATCCCTGCCCACAGATTAGGGCTGATGACGAGATGCGATCGGTCTCCGTTATGAAGCTGGCTCATCCGCTTCTGCCCTTCCGAATCCATTCGGGCGAAAATACGCTGCGCGTTTGCGATCGTTTCTTCATCCAGATGGGAAATGAGATCGTCGGCTGCCTGCCAAGCTTCCTCTTCCGTCCGCCGAACTATAAGATGAAGCCGAATGCCGAACTTCAGCACTCTTCCTTTAGCTGCTGCCAATTCGCGCATTCTGTCCAACTTGCATCGAACAAGGTCAGGAGGCTCCCCCCAGGTGAGATAAACATCGACATGGTCCGCCGCGACGTCCATCGCCGCATCGGACGAACCACCGAAGTAAAGCGGCGGGTAAGGCTTCTGAACGGGCGGATACAATACCGTTCCGCCTTGCACGTGCAAATGCTCTCCCTCGTAATCGACGCTCTCCCCCGCAAGCTCTTTGCGCCAAATATGCAGAAACTCGTCGGTCAGTTCATATCTCGTATCATGGTCCAAGAACAGCCCGTCGCCGGCAAGCTCCACCGGATCACCGCCTGCTACGACATTAATGAGAAGTCTTCCTTTCGAGAACCGGTCCAGCGTCGCTGTCATTCTTGCCGCCAATGTCGGCTGAACTAAACCCGGCCTTACAGCAACGAGAAACTTAAGCCTCTCGGTGGCAGGCACAAGAGTAGAGGCGACGATCCAGGAGTCCTCGCAGGATTTGCCTGTCGGAAGCAGTACCCCGTTAAACCCGAGCTCGTCCGCTGCTTGGGCAATCTGTTTGCAATAATTGTAGGTGACGGCCCTCGCTCCATCGCTTGTACCCATGTAACGACCGTCGCCATGCGTTGGTATAAACCAAAATATTTCCATTCATGCTCATCCTTTCGTTTATACTTTATCTTCTTCATCGTTACATAGGTGTTCTGCTGTTTTTGCTTGACTGCTTCAGCAGTTGCCACACCGGATCCGTCAAGCGCTGCTTGTCGTAATCGTTGTATTGATTGGCATATCCCCGAACCGGATCCCCGGCATAGAACCGCTCGTACAGCTCGTGCCTTGCGCCTAGCGGACTGCCGATTAAATCCCAAGCCAGCTTGAACAGCTGAACCTTCTTCTCGGCACTGATTGAAGCACCCTCGAAATAACGGTGCATCAAATTCGTGAGCGGGCCATAAAAATCCTCCATGCCTGACGGTGCCTGAACGAACCCGCCTCCGCCCACCTGCTGCAAGATCTCGATCGCCCGAGGGTAAAATTTCGTGCCTATGCTGCGCGCAGTATGAATGTAGGTTAGCTCTGGGACCAGAACGCCCGTTTCATCCGGCTTTGCCTGCGTCTCCGAGGCGATGACGAGTGCCTTAATGACATCAATCTGCGTGATCAGTTCGCCGAGCTTTTCCTGCACGTGGAGAAAGCCTCCCGCCCCGATTGAATCTGCTACTGCAAAAGTGATGCCCGCTACAAATTCGAGCTTCGCCACATAGCGGACGATATTTTGATGGAATGCCAGCGCATTGGCCGACTTGTTGTTCCTTAGCGCCAGCACCTTCGCCGAATCGCCGAACAGCAGCACTCGTTCCCAAGGGATGAGTACATCCTCGAAAAACAACACAGCATCCATTTCCTCGTATCTCGCACTGAGTGGATGATCCTGTCCCCGGAGGTCTGCGAACGATTCCCGACATACGATATGCAGTCCAGGTGAGTTCGCTGGCACAATAAGCACATGCGCGTAATTCCGGTCTTTCGCTTCAAATTTCAAAAAAGATGAAATGATGAAATCATGCGTATAAGGCGCCCCCGTTGCAATCATTTTGGCTCCCCGCACGACGATGCCCTCGCTCGTTTCTTTTACAACATGGAGGAAGCGATCTGCAATGCGGGAATTGTCCAAATCCTTGGAGCGGTCAATTTGCGGATCGATAATGGCAGTAGTCAGAAATAGGTCACCGTCACGCGCTTCCTCGTAATATTTCGTGATTTTATGTTCAAAGTGCGGATCCAGCCGCCCAAGTTCCTTCCGCGCCGCATACCAGCCGGTTACGAGCGAGCGGGCATAATCCGATAAACGGCTCATCATCCCATGTGTTTGCTGTGACCAGTAATCGAATGAACGGCTTCGCTTTGCCAGCTGTTCATGCGTATATGGAACAAGAAACGAGCTGTGCGCATAACGATCTGTATTGCCAACCTTGAACCCGACAATGTCCCTTATGGCAGGATCGTCCAATGTATTAAACAACTGCCTAATCGTGTCCAAAGTACCCTTGAATGCCGGATGCTCAGACAATTGCCCGACTTGAACGCCTTCGAGCCAAACTTGACGGCCATCATTCAAGCTGCGCAAGAATGCTTCTCCTCTCAAGCTACATTCCCCATTTCGTATAATTAATTATTTACATTATCCCAATTGATTTAATTGGTTTTATTTATTATGATAGCTATAATTTATTTTCCTACAACCGTTAGTTTTGAGAATTTTGTCGAAAATCCAACAGTTAACTGGGAAAATGTTTGAATTCTTGAGAATAACCCTACAGAAAACATGCATTTGTTTGTCTCTAAAATGACCACGTATAGATGGAAATCTATTTCCCTGTTTAGGTCACAGTAACAAACAAGCTCATTTACATGTTGTTTTTCCGACAAATTTATTAAATATGTTGAACATGGAGGTGTGGGAATGGAGCAATCTTCAGATCGTCGCATTATTCGGACCAAACAATTCATTACCGAAGCATTCCTTGCTTTACTGCAGGAGAAGAGCTTCAAGGAAATTGTCATTAAGGAAATTACGGAGCGGGCTAACGTGAACCGTTCTACCTTTTACGCCTATTACAGCGACAAAGATGATCTGTTGATCAAAATGGTGGAGGGAAAGCTCACTGAATTAAACGCCATATTCACGGAGGATAAAGCGGGGAGACTAGAAGCTTACTTACCTAGATTCGATAGTTCCGATCCGTTTTTCATTGCTTTGTTCGATCATCTGGAGGCCAATGAAACGTTTTACCGCGTGCTGCTGACGAAACTAGATCCGGCGGCATCTAGCTACTACTCCGATAAAATGATCGCTGTCATCCGTGATGCCTTTTATTGGCGAATTTCCAACATCCCAATGGATTACAAACAGGCTGTTCCACAGGACCTGCTGCTCGACTACGTCAGCTTCTCTACTTTTCACTTGGCGAAAAAATGGTTGGAGCAGCGAATGGTTTACTCATCCCGGCATATGGCTTTACAACTTACCCGCCTCTCCTTTCTCGGCTCTTATCAAGCCATGGGTTTGCTCGATTAATCGAACGTTGAGGACGATATCGCTTTTCAAGTCATTAAAAAGAAGCATGCTCCTATCCCGATCTCGCGACAAGTGCATGCTTCTCGTATTGGAAATACCAATGTTATCCTCTATAGCTGAACTGGCTGCAGCAATTTATGACCAAGCACGGTGCATCGGTGACTAGTCCAGCCCGCTCGTCTTGTCGCCATGCCCGCCCGAGAAGCCGACTATCTGCCCTGTACCCGGCTCCGGCACTCGCATAAGGATGACGATACCTACGATGAACAGGATGACGAGACTGAATACGCCCATGCTCGTGTGGCCGGTGAGCTGCGCGGTTACGCCGACAAGAAGGGGACCCAGAATCGAAGCGAACTTGTCGAAAATATTATAAAACCCGAAAAACCGGTTAGCGTTCTCCTTAGGCACCATCCGCGCGAAGTAAGACCGGCTCAGCGCCTGGATGCCGCCTTGCGAGGTAGCAACCAGCATCGCAAGCACCCAGAAGTCGAACGCCGACTTCATGAAATATGCATAGATACATACGATGATATAGACGCAGATGCCGACGTACAGCATGATTTTGCCCGAGAACCGATCCGCCAGACGCCCGTACAACATCGCGAACGGGGCAGCGACGACTTGCGTGACGAACAATATGATGAGCAGGTCGGTCGATTCGATGCCCAAATCGGTCCCATAGGCGGTGGACATCGTAATGATCGTACCAACGCCGTCGATGTAGAAAAAATAAGCGAGCAAGAAAAGGAAAATCGCGCGATGCTGCTTGATCTGCTTTAAGGTCTCGTAAAGACGCTTGAAGCTGTTGGCAACGATCCGAGGCTCGCGGTTCAAGTAATGCTTCTGGCGTACGTTGCGGAGCATGGGCAGGGTGAAGACGCCCCACCAGAGAGCCGTAATGAAGAACGCGATTTGGCTCGCAGCCGTGACGGAGATTGGCAGAACCTCTTGCTCAGCAAGAAGAATGATCGCAATGCTGATGATAAAAGGAAACGTGCTCCCTATATATCCGAACGCAAACCCGCGGGCAGACACTTTGTTCATTCGTTCGTCATCGGTGACGTCCACGAGAAAGGCATCGTAGAACACATTGGAGCCCGCCGAGCCGATCGCGATGAACATATAACAGACGAGCAGCAGCTCCCAGCTGTCGTTCGGAATAAACGTAAGCAGCGCCGTGGCGACGATGCCTAGCAAGCTGAAGCCGGCGAAAAACGTTTTTTTGAACCCTTGGTAATCCGCAATCGTGCCCAAGATCGGGCCTAACAGGGCAAGGATAAACGTCGAAATCGCAATCGTATATCCCAGGTAAGCCGTAGAATTCGTGGCGCTGACGCCTGCGTCCTCTGCCGCCGCTTTATAGAAAAGCGGAAAGACGGCAGTCGAAATGATAATGGAGTAGGCGGAATGGCCCCAGTCGTACCACATCCAGCTTTTTTCTTCCTTCGAATATGACCCCATAAGCTTGGCCTCCTGAATGAACCGAATGCTCTTATTGTATAGGAAATGGAGACTTCCGGGAGGATAGAACAAAAAATTTACAAAAGACCGGGTTCGCCAAGCGCAAAGCATCTATTTTTAAAATCATTTGTAAAATTATTGTGATGTAACTTTCGAATTGAGTTAGCACTCTGACTCCAACAGGAGGAACTATGAATCCGGAGTACGCGCATATATAAAATGCCGAAATGACTCGCGGGCGTTCTTCCGGCTTCGGCAGCTGGCTGGCAAACCTTAAAGAAAATAAGTTACTTTCATATTCAGTAGTCTGGTTTTCGTGACCATGCCCGCACTCTCCAGAGTCCTCTTAGAAGCTTCGTTATAGTACCAACATCCACTTACAGGCTTAACACCCTGATCAGCACACCATTTCCTTAATTGTAAAATGATGACTCTCCCAATTCCTTGCTTTCTATAAGCCTCATTCGTTAACATACCAACCGACTACTTTTGACCTCTCTTGGATCATGTAAAAAGTCGATGCTAGAATATGCTCCTCCAAGAAGGAATCAAAAGGTGAAGATAACCCGTCGATGTATTCTTCAATAAGAAATTGAATCTCATCGATAAGACATTCTTTAGTAATCATCATCCCAAGACATCCTTTCATAACAAAGAGCAGGCAGAGGCGGCATGGTACAGTAAATCCATAACAATCGAAAGGATGGATGGGCGGATGACTCATGTCGTAACGCAAGAGCACATTGAATTCTATCAGAAGAACGGTTTCGTTCAGGTGGACAATATCCTCAGTCAGGAAGAGGTCGCGGAGCTCACTGAGGCGATGGAAGAAGTGATGGTAGATCGCTCTCAACTCTCTATTGCCACTGATGTCAGCACCGGCTCATATTATAAGGTGCTTAACCTTGCAACAGCTTCTGTACTTTGGCGTCTGCTGACTTCTGTACGTTCAGCCTGCTTTCACAAGCAGGTTTACGAGGTTTCTCGCGTTCCGTACAGATCTCCCCAGGTAAGAACGCTATCTTCCTCTCCATCTATCTGCTTCATTTACTCTCGCACGCCTTCGGCAGTAAGGACTTTGGTTTGTTTAGCAACCTCATCCAACGTTCGCTAGCCTTATATGAAGTTCGTGTTCCTCAGACCGGAGATTTGCCGCCAGCTTCCTTCAGATTCCACCTCGCGATGAACACCCTTGCCTTGAGCTATGGCTACTACTGCCTTCGCCATTCGGGACTTGAACCCTATAGATAGCGCCCATGCTGGGCGCACTAAAATTGAAAAGGAGCAGCTGGTCGGCTGCTCCTTTTACATACGCACAAAATGAGATGTTATGCACATCGTTTTGCCTGTTCGTCACTCAATCATTAACACCTTACATAATTGCGTTTGAAACCAAGCCGCCCTTTATCTACTGCCTTCTGAATAGTCTCGGAAGCGTGTAGGAACTTGCTTTTTGTCTTGTCCCGTTTGACTTCTACTTGGCCAACTGCTTTTGCGGTCTCGACCGCCTTATCATGGAGAGGCGTAAAGGATACCCCCACGGTGTAAATAAAACGATTCATTGCATATTTTGTTCGTTCGGGAGAATCGTGAATCGTATTTTGCACAATTTCTAGCATATTGGCAAGTTTGCTTTCGGAAAATTCGCCGTCCGGTCGACTGCCCAAAAGCCAACAGTAACAACTCCAGCCCGCTGACATTCGCAGTTCTTCGCCGCTTGCGATCCATTTATCGGCAACGTCTTGTGCAATATCTGTTTCTGCCAAGGTTACAGCCACTATATAGTCGGATATCATATAAAAATAAGCCGAATCTATCCAACGGTTAAAATCAGCATCCGTCATTGCTTTTGGGTCTGCAATTACACCGGCAAAGTACATGGCATCGTAATTTCCGCTTGCGTAAAGCTGCTCCGCCAAAGGTTGGTTTTTTTAATTTACTTGGCGATGGGCTTCATTGCGCCTGTAGCCACACCAAAAAGCGGTTCGTGCGCGCCATTGGATACATATATTTTCTTGGTTCGTTCCTTGCCGAGAGCTTCAAGCTCCTGCATAACCATTTCAATATTCATTGTTTAACACTTCCTTATTCATGAAGGATTCCATCAATTTTATCATAACCTCATACCGGACAGCCATAGCGTACAGCATCTGCCTCCCTTAAACTCTTCACTGCTCAAGCAATCTCCTATAACAATACCATTATTGACCATTGTTCATGTTCAAAACCTGCGATAAGAACGCAGCTATTTTCCTTGCTTCATTCCTCCGCAGTACATTTAAATCGGTGCCGCTTACGTCTGTTCCTGACGTAAGCGGCTCTTTTTTTTCACACTCTTGCAACTAGCGTCACGCTCTAACGTATAGCTATGACTCTAGTTTTTTGACGGCTCATGGAGAATACAGGCAATTTTACGTATATAAGACTGCATGAATCTAGTAATTGCTGGTATAATAATAGACCTACATAGCCTAAGAATTCTAAAGGAGACTTGTATGAAAAAAAATGTATACCTGATCATTTTGATCTGTGGGTTGATGAGTATTTCCGGTTATATGCCAAACCAGGCGGTAGCAAGCGGTAGTTATACAGCCAGGGTGTACACCGACTTATTGAATGTCCGCAGTGAGCCTTCACTTGAATCGACGATCGTAGGTGCTTTGAAGAATCGCGAGCTGGTCACCGTTTCGAATGATGAACACGGCTGGCTGCGCATCAAGTCGGACCAGCTCTCCGGATGGGTGGCAGGTCAATATTTGAAGAAGGTCGATGGCACTGTAGTAACGGCATCGGCGACAGATCAAGATAGCATTGTGCAAAAGAGTTCTGCAACCACCCGGGCGACTGTGCTCGCGGATTCGCTGCGGATCAGGGCTGGCGCCGGATTGAGCTATAAGGTTCTAGGAGGCCTAACAAAGGGTGAGGCCGTTACGATAATGGACAACCAGGAAGGCTGGGCAAAGATCCAGACTGCTGATGGACAAATCGGCTGGGTATCAGATCGTTATATCGTGAGAGGCGCAAAGCAAACAGCTTCGGCTTCGGTTTCTTCAGGAAAATCGAATGGGCTTAAAGGGAAAGTAATCGTCATTGACCCCGGACATGGCGGAGACGATCCCGGAATGATCGGAATGAAACATGAAACGATAGAGAAAGAGCTTAATTTGACCACCTCCTTCTACCTCGAGGATGAGCTTCGCAACCGCGGAGCTCGCGTCCTCATGACAAGAACGAAGGATGAGGAGAGGCCTAAGCTCTCCGACAGGGTGATGATAAGCGAATCCGCCGGCGCGGACGCTTTCGTCAGCATCCATTATAATTCTTCGGAAAAAAATACGTCCGGCATACTTACCTTCTTTTATTCAGAAACGAAAGATCAACCATTGGCCCGCGCGATAGAAAACAGGCTTGCAGACGGCATCGGCTTGAAGAGCAACGGGATTTCTTTTGGCAATCTTCATGTTTTGCGGGAAAATGATAGGGTATCAACACTCGTAGAGCTCGGATTCTTGTCCAACGCAAAGGATGAATCCATCGTCCGCGGCTCCAGCTACCAAAAGAAAGCAGCCAAAGCAATTGCGGAAGGGCTGGAAGATTACTTCAGCAGGTAACTGCATATTTGATCGGATAAGAGCAGACCGCCAGCTTTGGGCGGTCTGTTTTTGCTTGTAGGGGTCTCGCCATCAAAACGCATAATAGTTAAGTTGGTGAAAAGATAGAGTTGAATCCACTGCATCCGAAGGTATTTTTTCACTCGTACGCTCGCTTCGCCATCGCTGTCTACTCTCATATACAAAAAGATACCCATAGCTGTAAACACTTTTTCAAAGTGTCCAGGTATGGGTACCCTATTCATCCTTGCATCTCCGCTTTAGGCGCCGTTGGCTGCGGCTCATCCGGCACAAGCTTCGCAGTCCACCGATGATGATTTCTGGCTGCCGTACGGAGAACGCTGCTCCTGATGCGTTTCATTCCTTCAGACGTTTTTTAAACGCCGGTGAAAAGAAGGCTGATATCCTCGTTGCCGTTCTTCGTCTTCCATCCGTTGTAGCCTGCCGCATCGGTAATGCCCGGTTTGAACGTCAGTTCATACACCTGGCCCGGCTTCATGTCCTTGGACAGCTTCAGCGTTACCTCGGTAACGACCGCGCCCGTATTGTTTAATTCGTCGCGGGATATACCGACGGCATCCCCTCCCTGTTCCTTTATTACGAAGAATGGCTCGTTGACGTTTTTCACTGGTTCGCTGAATACGACCTTAATCGTCGTCCGGCTCAAGACGATAACCTGGTTCGCATACGGAGCCTCGTTGGCGACAATGGTTCCCGCGAACGCGGATTCGTTCGCGCCGTCCTGCGAGATGAGTGATGACACGCCATTTACTCTCGCCGTGTACACGTGACCAGGATGGAACAAGCCCGGGTTCGGATCGGTTCCCGTGCGGAATTGGACGGCAACGACCCTATTCGTTCCCGGCTTGCGGACGGCGTATTTGCTCCAGCCGGACATCGAAACATTGGCTCCGTTGTCTTTGAGAATCGTTACAGATAAGGAACCGACGTCTGAGTCCTTGATATCTCTGTCGAACGTAATCTCGATGGTGTTCTCGTTAACCGCGGCTATGCTCTGAAGCTTCACCGGAAGGATTGGATTGGAGATGCCCCCGAATAGAAGGCCCGATTTCGAATCCATCACATTGCCAGCCTGGTCGGGAATGCCCGACACGGTAAGGTTGTACACGGTTTTGTCTTGTTGGGCGGAAGTCCGCAGCGTGACGGTGCGTCCCTCGTTGTCCAGGCTTGCTGACACGATCGCCAAGCCGCCAATGCTATACCGTCCAGTCTGCACGGCAATATCCCGATTTACCTTCTCACTGAATTTAACGGTCAATGAAGCATCCGCATTTACTTTAAATTCCGAATCAATGATCGTCGGCTTTACCGCGTCGTCGTTGCCGATGATAGACAAATCCGATCGTGTGTCCATAACATTGCCGGCGAGATCTTTGACGTTCTTAACAGTTAGCCAGTATTTGGTGTTGTCCGACTGATTCGATGTAGAGAACGTGACCTGTCTCTTGTCCGAAGAGAGCTGCAGATTCGTTAGCTTCAGATTGCCGGAAAACGAGTAGTTCGCGGGATTCGTAGCCGTCTTGCTTTCAACCTGCTCAGAGAACGTCAGGATATAGGAGCGAGCTGTTACCCGGTCGAATCCGGTTATCGTTGGCTTCACCAAGTCCGATCTCGTCGAAGAGAAATCCCATGCCTTGCCATCGATTGCTAAGTAATGCTTGCGGTTCTCGAGCTGGTCGCTCGTCGTGAGCAATACCGACATCCCATCTCCGCTGAGCGTCGCAAGAATGATCGGTACAACATTGCCGAGATCGTCCCGCAGAGAGAATCGGCCGATATCCGCCGAGTCGGTCTTCGTCTTCAGGTTCACCCGCACCGTCTGAACGTTCAGTCCTTCGACCGACTTCACGTCGAGCGCACTGTCCCAGCCCGTATAGACTGCGTAAACAGCCTCCACGAGCACGCCTCGCGTGGCGTTGACCGTATAGTCGTTCCGAGGGGTGATCCAACCTTGGCTAAGAGCGGTTCCGACCGCAACCTTCGCCCAAGCAGATGCTTTGCCAACGAAGCCGACATTCGGGCTGGCAGGGACGTTGTTGACCTTCACCAGCACGGTGGCCAATTCTTCGACCTTCACCGGGGCTTTCGGTTCGAATCGGTTACCCCCTTTGCCGATCATGATGCCCGCGCTTCGCACGGCTTGGACAGCCGCGAACGACCAGCGCGTCTTCAGCACGTCCACGAAGCCGGGCGTGGAATTGGAACGAGGCAACTCGAGAAGCTTGTAGAGCACGGAAGCGAATTGTTCGCGTGACATGGATTCGTTCAGGCGGGATGACCCGTCCTCGAAACCGGTCATAATCCCTTGACGCTTCAGCACTTGGAACTTCTCCTCCGTCGTGAGCGCCGCCGCTCCCACGGCCGGGATGGCCAATCCAAGCAGCAACGATAACGCGAGCAATGCCAGAGCGATTTTCCTCATTTTTGCAATCCTCCTATAGAATTTCTGCTGGAACCGCGGAAAAAGAAGAATCCGTAAGCGGATGCGGGCCAGCGAATGTACCCTCTTTAACGACACTACGGAGGAAAATGTTTCTGTCGAAGGCTGTCTCATCCAAAACTAGTCACGGTTCGAGTGAATTTCCGTAAATTCACCGCGAGATTATTCCCGCAGAGGTGACACGGAGCCTGCGGACATCGCTCTCGCCAGAAAGAATGAACCATTTTTCAACAAAAAAATACAACCGCCACTAATGAGGGCAGGCTGTATTAGTTTAAAGTCCTTAATTGGATGGAATGATTCGAATTTCCTTATCCAAATTGGCAAGCATCATGTAATTGCGATTGAAAGTAAAGATGCGTTTTACCTGATAAAAGGACATGGTCACAGCAGTGAATGCTTCGCTGAGCGAGAAACGAAGCTCGGGCCTGTCCATAAGCAGTCTGCGCGATTCCCTCTCAAATTCGGGGCCGCCGGAGATGACCTCAAGCTTCCCTTTACTCACCGCCTTATCAATGGCATTCAGAAAATATTCCGCCTGCTGATAGCTGTATTCGTTGCAAAGCCACACGTGAAGATCAAATATAATGGAGTTGGTAGTCACATAATTACGTTCAAGATCATGCAAATCCAGAAACAGGGAACGGGCTTTCATATAGCGGGGGTCTTCAGGGTTCATTAAAGCGGCTAAAGCCGTTTCATCCAGAAAAATGGTTTCCTTAATGTTCAAGTAGTTATCCATATGTAAGCACTCCTTAATCCTCTAGTTTGCAAATACCGTCCAAATACAGAAGTGGGTTATCTTCTTTTTGGTCCACTGAGATAGGGGTTGATTCGTTTGGGGCGCTTGCCAGGTATTGGACAATGATTCCATTGACGATCGCTTGCACGGTCGTATGCTGCATATCGGCGATTGCTTTCAGCTCAACATAATTTTGTAATTATTCACCATCGTGATTCACTCCTTATGCATAGCTTTTATAAAGATTCGTCTAATTTTGTCGATTTAAGGGGGGGAATATCGGGTGGAAAGCTAGCTTCTGGCTTTTAATCTGTAAGCAGCATAAGCTATTGTAAAAACAATCATGCTGCCGACTGTGTTAATAACAAGATAAGGCTTAACGTAGCCGGAACAGTAAAAGGGTAGTTCTTCGCACAATAGCTCAAATCCCGCGGACGGAAACTCGTGTCCATACCATGGGAAACCTTTAGCCATCAAATTTGCCAATAAAGCAATGCCTAGTTTATCCACTGCTTGCGTTAAAAAGTAAAGCATTGTATACGTCGCCGCTATAATAAAAGTTTGTTTTATGAGAGTCCCTACAACTGTCGAGAGTCTATTCATTAAAGAAATACGCATACATTTTTCTCCTTATACTGAAACCATCTATTTTGATAATATTTCCAATTACAAGACGTTTGTATTCCCCCTTTTGTTTCAAAAAAGAAAAAGACTTCCGAAAAGCTCGAATAACGAGTTTATCGGAAGTCTTTATTATACTTGCGGAATATGGCGCCAGCCGCCGTATGCGGTAATGTCCTCTGCATTCGCAGCAGCATATGCTTCACAGACGAAGCCGGATACCTCTGAACCATCATTCAGCTCAACCTTGCCAATGCCTAGCGGCGCCGGAATTAAAGAGGTAAACGTTCCGAAGGCTGCCGGAGACATTTCCCAAAGCTCGAGCTCAATGGATGCGCCGCCCTGCAATTGCTTGATCATGCCTGGCTTCGCTGGCGTCGTCGGCAGCTTCACCAGTTTATAGCGTGGTGCCGATCTCGCTTCGCGTATGAAGCGCGCATGGAGTCCATTCATTTGCTTCTCAAGCGGATAACCTCGCATATGCAAGCCGCAAACCGCAACGACGATCATCTCTTCAACAGGATCCGAGGCAGCTCCAATTTCATTTGCCGATGTCTGCGCGGTCAAAGCCAACGTATCATCCACGACTGCCTGCGCATTTTCATTTCCGGCAGCATTTCCCGCTTCAACAGTTCGCTCACCTTCATTCACGAACGAACGCGCAGCTTCGTTAATAAGATGCTCATTCTCAGCAAGCGCAAACAGCGTAATGCCAAATGGCAGCCGCTCATCTGCCAGGCCTGCCGGTACAGCTACCGCACACAAATCGAGTAGGTTGCAGTGGTTTGTGTAGCGTCCCATATCGCTATTTGTGCGAATCGGGTCCTGCCTCACCTGCTCGCGCGTCCATGTTCCGCCGCAGGTCGGCATGACGAGCACCGCATCCTGCAGCAGCTTTCGCGCTTCAAGCTTATAAGCCTGCAGCTTATGCAAGGCGCTGAATACCGAAGTCGCATCATGCCTTGCCGCAGCGCCCGAGCGCAATATTTGTTCTGTCACCGGAAAGGTTACCTCCGGATTCGCTTCGATGAAGTCTTTTAAATCCGCCCAGCGCTCCGCTACCCACGGACCATCATACAAAATAGCTGCCGCATCCGAAAATAACTCGTAATCCACATACGCAATCGGAATGTTTAATTGCTCTATACGTTTCACCGCAGCTTGCCAAGCGTCCTCGTATTTCTCTGCGAAAGGTCCATAGAAATCTACCGGCTGCTTCGGCAAACAGATTTTGGCTGGCAGCCCAGCCTCTTGCCTCGGCACGTAACGCGACCAAGGGTCATTCTCGTCAATGCCTCTAGCAATGCTATCCACGACAAGCGCATCCTCCAAGCTATTCGCAAACACGGTCACGCAGTCAAGGCTGGCGCAAGCAGGCACAACGCCCTTCACCGGCCATGAGCCGAGGCTTGGCTTATAGCCAACAAGACCATTGAGCGCAGCCGGCACCCGTCCTGAGCCAGCCGTATCCGTTCCTAACGAAAATACGGCTTGACCGCGGGCTACCGCCACGGCCGAGCCGGAGCTCGAGCCGCCGCTTATCAGCTCGGGACGAAGCGAATTATGCGCTTCGCCATAAGGGCTGCGAGTGCCGACAAGCCCGGTCGCGAACTGGTCTAGGTTCGTTTTGCCAAGCGGAATAGCTCCTGCCGCGACAAGCCGCTCCACGACAGACGCATGCTCCTGCGGCGTATATGCGAAAGTCTCGCAGCCAGCCGTCGTTGGAACGCCAGCTACATCGATATTGTCCTTGATCGCAAACGGGATGCCCCAAAGCGGAGCATCAGCAGGGTCAAGTCCAGCTAGCCTTTCCAAATAAGGCTTAATCGAAGCCATAGACGGAGGCGTAATCCAAATATTCATGCCTGCATCTGATATTGACCGCTGCACGATTTCCGCTATGACATCCTCCGGCGTCAACAACCCGCTCGCATAGCTCTCCCTTAACCACCCAACCGTCAATTGAAGTGGAATCGCTGCCTTCTTCATACGACCGCCTCCATTTCCTTATGCTGCAAAATCCCCACGATCAGCTGGCCCGTATGCACCTGGTCGCCCGGCTCTACATGGACGGAGCATACGACGCCGTCGCATGACGCTTGCTGTGAAAATTCCATTTTCATGCTTTCTACGATAAGCAACGTATCGCCCTTCTTCACCTGTTCGCCAACGCCAACGAGCACCTTCCACACGCTGCCCGGCATCGTGCACCGAATCGCAGCAGCGCCCTCCTGCAATTGCTCCTCCTGCTCAGCCCGCGCCGGCTCATGCTCCGCCACATACTCGGCAAGGCCAAGCTCCTTCCAGCTTTCGCGCTCCGCTTGGAAAGAGGCTTGCTGCTTCTCCTTGAACGCCGCGGCGCTCTCTTCAATGGAGCCTAAAAAGTTCAAATATTCACCAAGGTCAAACGTTGTTTCGGTAATGTCCGCTTCATACCTGCCGCGCAGGAAGTCCTCGCGAAGCTTCAGCAGCTCATCTGCTTCCACCGGATAAAATTGAATTTGGTCAAAAAACCGCAGCAGCCATGGCTTGCCAGGCTTAAAGCTCTCCGTGCTGCGCAGCCGGTTCCACATTTGAATCGTCCGTCCAACGAATTGGTAGCCGCCCGGACCCTCCATACCGTAAACGCACATGTACGCGCCGCCGATGCCAACCGCATTTTCCGGCGTCCATGTCCGTGCCGGATTGTATTTTGTCGTCACAAGGCGGTGACGCGGATCAACCGGCGTTGCTACCGGAGCGCCTAGGTATACGTCGCCCAAGCCAAGCACAAGATAGTTCGCTTCGTATACGATCTTTTGCACCTCTTCTATACTTTCCAGCCCGTTAATTCGCCTAATAAACTCGATATTGCTTGGGCACCAAGGGGCGTCCGGCCGAACGGTTTGCTGATAGCGGTCAATCGCCAGCTGCGTTGCCGGATCATCCCATGAAAGCGGCAAACGAACGATCCGCGACGGTACTTGAATGGTTTCCAAAGGCGGCAGCGAGCTGTCCAGCTCCAAAATCATTTTACATGCCTCGCTTACCGTAATTTTGGAGCGGTCAATATGCACCTGCAAGGAGCGAATGCCCGGCGTCAAATCCAGCACCGGAATTTTTCCCGATTGCTCGATTGCTTGCATCAGCGCATGCGCTTGGAAGCGCAGCAGCAGGTCAAGCTCCAAATCGCCGTACTCCACAAGCAGGTTCTCATCACCGCTGCAGCGGATTTTGATCGGGAATCTACGGCCTTCTACCTCGTTGACAAGCAGCGGATAATCCGGCGTCAAAGCCGATGCCAGTTCCGAAAGCTCCGCGGAAGGCAAGCCTTCACGAGCCGAGCCGCCAATGGCCAGCAAATTGCGCTCTTGCACATCGCGCAGCTCATCCGCTTCTTCAAGCGTCAGCAGCCGGAAGCGCACCTTATCGCCGGCATGCAGCTGGCCGATTTTCCAAAACTGCGCCGAAGCCGTCGTCACCGGACATACGAAGCCGCCCAGACTCGGCCCATCCGGACCAAGCAGAATCGGCATGTCGCCCGTCAAATCAAGCGTTCCGATCGCATACGCATTGTCATGGATATTCGAAGGGTGAAGCCCAGCTTCCCCTCCATCCTCCCGCGTCCATAGCGGAGCAGGGCCAATCAAGCGAACCCCGGTGCGAGAGCTGTTAAAATGAACCTCGTAAGCCGTCTCCGCAAGCTGCTTCAAATATTCCGGCTTCAAAAACTCCCCCGTGCAGTGGGGGCCGGGAATGACCCCAATCGTCCACTCGCGCGTCATTTGCGGTCGTTCGCTCGGAGCAAGCTCAATCAAAACAGCAGGCTCTGCCGCTTTGTTCACGCCAAGCACATCGCCTGCGCGCAGCGCGCGTCCGCCATGGCCGCCAAACCCGCCAAGCGTAAAGGTCGCCGCGCTTCCAAGAATCCGCGGCATATCGAAGCCGCCGGCAACGAGCAAATACGTGCGGAGGCCTACTCGCGCTTCCCCAAAGCTAAGCACCTGACCGCGGTCCGCATAGGTCGGCTTATAAAGCTCAACCTTAGCGCCATCCAGCTCCGCTCCCATATCCGCGCCGGTTACACAGAACCATGCGCCGCTGCGGAATTTATAAGCGCCGCCGCGCAGCGTTAGCTCAAGTCCAGCCGCCTGATCATCATTGCCGAGCAATTTATTGCCGATTCGGAACGAGTAAGGGTCCATCGGCCCGCAAGGCGGAACGCCAACATCCCAGTGGCCGACCCGACCCGGCCAATCCTGAACGGTCGTCTGCACGCCACCGTCAATGACCTCGAGCGCATGCTCGGCAGGCTCAAAGCCATTTAGCAGCTGCGTGTAGACATTGCCGCTCGTTACCTCCTCATCGCCAAGCAGCGCTTGCAAATACTGCAGGTTTGTCGTAATGCCGTACATGCGGGTTTCGCTAAGCGCTTGAATCAGCTTATTGATCGCTTCCTCGCGGTTTGCGCCATGAACGATAATTTTAGCAAGCATCGGATCATAAAGCGTCGTCACCGTAAGCCCGTCTCTAACCCAAAACTCATTGCGGGCATTTTCGGAAAATACCGCTTGATCAAGCTGCCCCGCGCTTGGACGAAAGTTTTGCAAGCAGTCCTCTGCGTATATACGTGCCTGAATGCTGTGTCCGACTGGCGCTTTCACGAGCGACTGCAAACCCGTAAGCTCATTTGCCGCTTCCCGGACCATCCACTCCACTAAATCAACGCCGAGCACCTCTTCCGTTACGCCATGCTCCACCTGCAGCCTCGTATTTACTTCCAGAAAATAAAACTCGGATGTTTCCGGATCATACAAATATTCCACCGTACCCGCGCTGCGATAGCCGGCTTCCGCCGCAAGACGCTTCGAGGATTCGAACATCGCATTTCGAACCTCATCCGACAGATTTGGCGCAGGGCTTTCCTCAATGACCTTCTGATTGCGTCTCTGAATCGAGCAGTCACGCTCGCCCAGCGTAACGACCTCGCCATAGCCGTTGCCGAATATCTGCACCTCTACATGGCGCGCCCTCGCAATATATTTCTCCAGAAACAAGCCGCCGTTTTTGAAGTTCGTTTCCGCCAAATGCTTCACGCCATCGTAGGCTGCGCGCAGCGATTCCTCGTCCGCGCATACCCGCATCCCGATGCCGCCGCCGCCCGCCGTACTCTTCAAAATAACCGGATATCCGATTTGCGCGGCCTGTACAAGCGCTTCTTCAAGCTCCGTAATCAGCGCCGTGCCCGGCAGCAGCGGAACGCCTGCGCGCTCGGCAATTTCCCGCGCCGAATGCTTGAGGCCGAACATTTCCATCTGCTCCGGCGTCGGACCGATAAAGACGATGCCATGCTCGCGGCAAGCGCGGGCGAAGTCAGCATTTTCGCTAAGGAAGCCGTACCCTGGATGAATAGCCTGCGCTCCCGTCTCAAGCGCCGTTTGCAGAATGAGCTCCACGTTCAAATAGCTTTCTTTAGCAGCGCCATCCCCAATCAGAACGGCTTCATCCGCTTGATCGACATGCAGGCTGTCTTGATCGGCTGCGGTATAAACAGCAACGGAGGTTATGCCAAGCTTGCGCAAGGTGCGCTCTATGCGGACGGCGATTGCGCCGCGGTTTGCAATCAATACTTTCGTGAACATGGTAACCTCTCCTCGCCAATGATTTTTCTCTAATTTCTTAGCGCATATATGACTCTATTGCTCCCAAACGAGCACCCGAACCGGCGTTGGATTATAAGCATTGCACGGGTTGTTAAGCTGCGGACAATTGCTGAGCAGCACCGTTGTGCGGCAAAGTGATTCAAGCTCTACGTAGGCGCCAGGCGAGGATACGCCATCCGCAAATTGCAGGCCGCCGTCAGCCGTAACCGGCACGTTCATGAAAAAATTAATATTCGGAGCCAAATCCCGCTTCGTATAATTTCCATTCCGCTTTGCCAGCTGCAGCATGAACGTATCGCGGCAGTTATGCATGTGAAGCTTGTCATGCGAGTAGCGAACGGTATTGCTCTCCGCCGAGCATGAGCCGCCGACCGTATCATGCCGACCGCATGTATCCGCAATAATCTTCAGCATTTCCTTGCCCGACTCCGAGAGCAGCACCGTGCCTGTCGTCAAATAGATGTTGCCTTGACCGGCGATCGTCGCTACCGCGCTGTAATGATCCTCCGGATGGTCCGCATCATAGAATAACGTGTCCGCTGCTTGATTGCCGTCCAAATCAACGATTCGCAGCACTTGGCCCGGCTCCAGATCATACATCCAGCCGTCACCGGCTGCTATCACTTCATCGTATATGGCATCCTCTGCCTTACGCAGGCTTTCCACTCGATTAAAAACAGACATCTGTCATTCCTCCTATTCAATGTTTAATAAGCTCTATAGGCCTTGCAGCAAATAATACTGCTGCGTATTTTCATAGGCGCGCCGGTTCTCCGGACGGTAGTTTAAACAATAGTCATCATCCGCGACCGACTCCGCCTCCAGCACCTCGATTTGAACAGGCACCGATGGATACTTGCTGCTTGGATCAAGCGGGTTAGGCGTATTAGACAGCAACAGCAGCACATCCATATCGGTTCTCAGCGTTACCGCCGCACCAGCGCGGCAGTGCTCTGAGCTAAAGTGCATCGTGCCCTGCTCATCACAAAATACTTTGGAGAACAGATTCACGACGGGAACAAGATCCCTCACGCCGAGTCCATTTCGCACCAGCTCGACTGCAAAATTTTCTTGCCCGCTGTGCAGCCATTCATTTCGCAGCTCCTGATAGGTGGTCTTGCCATATTTGGCATCCGTTGCAGCGCGGCTCGTATAGCCGCAAATCGTATCATGCCAGCCGAGCTCATCGTCCACGATGCTCGCAAGCGATCTGCCGTTATCGCTCATGAGCATATTCCCTTTGGCTAGATGTGAGGTATATTGCGCTTTTAGCGTATCCGGCATATTGTAGCGTTCCGTCAAATCCTTCGCATTGTACAAAAGAACGGACACATTCGCTCCCGCCTCAAGCGCGGTGAACCTTAGCAATCTCCCTCGACTAATCGTTCCTGACCATTTGCCGCCTGGGCGGATGGTTGTGCTCCAAATGCTGCTCATCCTTGTTTCCCCCTCAATAAATGTTGGTGTTAAAAATAAAGAAAGCCCGGGAGAGTAGTCTCCCAGGCTTTTATCCTTCCGTGTACTATAGCGGGCTAAGCTGTAAAACAACCGCTCTGCTATATGCCGTCTCTCGGACCAGGCCTGCTTAACAACCGGCGATTCCTTTCATCAAAAGGAGTGCGCCTGTGCTAACCAGCGGAACCCTAGACAGCTTGTCGTCCTCAATGGCAATCATGAGAACCTATATTTTGTTGTGATGTTTCCTTACGTTTAATCGGAGTATAATAGCGATTCACCGATTTTGTCAATTGTTATGTCAGGTATTATTACGCAATGTTATGCCCAAGGAAACAGACGACGATTTAGAAAAGCAAACACCCGGTCGCTTACAAGGCCCAGCAAGCCGATTACGATAATGCCAACAAATATTTCATCGGTATTCAGAAACCGCTGCGCCTTCATAATCTGATAGCCAAGCCCGCTGCTTACGGCTACGAGCTCCGCTACGACAAGATAGGTCCATGCCCATCCGAGAATAAGACGAAGCGTGTTCATCAGCTGAGGCTGGATCGCCGGTATAATCACGGTTTCAATCGCCTTCCATCTGCTCGCTCCAAGCGTAAAGGATGCATGCAGCAGATCATGCGGTACGCGCCTTGTAATATCCGACACCATCAGCACGAGCTGGAAGAAGCAGCCGATGAAAATTAACAGCACCTTTGCCCATTCGCCGATTCCCGCCCACACCATAATAAGCGGAATGAAAGCAACCGCCGGCATATACCGGATAAATTCCATCGGCGGCTCCACGAAGGCTTCCCCGTACTTAAACGTTCCGGCGAACAATCCGATCGGAATGGCGATCACGCAGGCCAACAAGAATCCGGCTGTAACCCTGAATACGCTAATGCCGATATGTCCCCAGTATTCCGGGCTGCCAAGATTTAAAATAAGCTGAATAAGCACGGCATGCGGCTTCGGCAAAAAGATCGGGCTAACCGTCTCCGTGTAGCTAAGCAGCGACCAAATGCCAAGCAGCAAGACGAAGGAGAAACCCGCCGTTACGGCAAACGGCTTTGGGCCGATGTCTTTAAAAATTTGAAATTTATACTTTTTA
Source organism: Paenibacillus sp. FJAT-27812 (assembly GCF_001273905.1). Classification (NCBI taxonomy): domain Bacteria; kingdom Bacillati; phylum Bacillota; class Bacilli; order Caryophanales; family Paenibacillaceae; genus Paenibacillus; species Paenibacillus sp. FJAT-27812. The sequence continues at coordinate 344,621 of NZ_LIGH01000001.1, forward strand.
CGTCGTATTGGCGTCCCCATCGCTTATCACTTCCCTGCTTTATGATTTACAAACTTTGGATCGAGCAGCTCATCTACGCTATCAAGCTTATCGACCATATCAAGCTTATGAAGAAAATCCGCTGTTTTTAGGCCTGTGTAGCTGAGCGATGTATAATCATCGTGTTTTTCGAATGCCTTTACGTTATCCTCGACGCCGAACAGCTTGATGCTGTCTAACCCAAGCTTAAAGTCCTCGGGCGTCGTTTCGGCTTTTTCAGCCAGCAGCTTAATCGCCTCATCCTTGTTGTCTTCATACCATGCCAGCGCATCGAACCAAGCATCAACAATCTTCTGTACGTCTTCCGGACGATTCTTCACGACTGATTCGCGGAATACGAGCAAATCCGGAATAAGCCCCGGCGTATCTTTGGAAGAATAAAGCACCTTGCCTTTCCCTTCCTTTACGGCAGTCGTTTGGAACGGCTCCCAAAGCACCGAAGCATCGGTGTTGCCCGAAATAAAGGCAGGTCCGGCATCATTCACCGTCATGTTCACGTATTTAATGTCCTTCTCATCCATCCCGTTTTCCGCTAGCGCAGTAAGCAGAAGGAAGTGATCGACCGTACCGAGCTCCGTCGCCACTGTCTTGCCTTTCAAATCTTGGATAGAGTTAATGTCAGGTTTGCTCACGATCGCATCTCCGCCAAAGGAGTTGTCGTTAACGAGTACTGCCTTCAGGCCAATTCCCTTCGAGAGCGGCGCCAGCGAATCGCTTAACGTCTGGCTGTTCGCATCAACCTTGCCAGCGGCGATCGCTTGGAGCGAGTCGCTGTACACGGGGAAAAACTCCAGCTTAACGTCAACCCCGTGCTTCTCGAAAAATCCTTTCTCCTCTACCAAATACCACATATACCAACCCGGCCAAGGACTGAGCGCAATCGTAATGGGATCCCCCGATGCCCCTCCCGCCGTTTCCTTTGCATTGCCAGAACACGCCGCCACAAACGCCATCGATACAATAAGCATGAGAACCAGTGCTGCCTTCAGTGATTTTTTCATTACTCCCCACTCCTGTCATCTTTTTATTAGCGCCTAAAAAGCGTTATAAAAAAAATAAAAGCCAAGGAGAATGATCTCCCAGGCTTTTATCCTTCCGTGTTATATAGACGGGCGGCCGCTCGCGCCGCTTCATCTATACGCCGTCTCTTGGACCAGGCTTAACTACATGCCAAACGCGTTATTGCCGCGCCGAGCCGTCGTTAACGGAACCCTAGACTGCTAGTCGCCCTCATCAATAATGTTGAGAGCCGATATTCTTTTGTCATAAAACCTTACGTTTAACCGAATTATAGTGCGGAATGTACGGATGTGTCAATAACTATGTTAGGTTTTATTACATTAAGTTTAAAAGATACAAAAAAACACCCTATTTTAAATAGGGCGTTCTGGTTGGTTAACGCTTGTTTTTGCTGGAATGGTTATAATGACTGACGTACCCATTCCTCTTTTGCTGACAATCATGACGCCGTACTCAGCGCCAAAATGAAGCTTAATTCGCCCGTCAACATTGCGAATGCCATAGCCGACATTCAAGCTCTCAACGGGATCGAACAGCTGTCGCAGCATCTCGGGATGGATGCCGACGCCGTCGTCAATGACTTGGAAGGTGATCAGCTCTCCCTCGAGTTTCCCGACGATCCGAATGTTAATCCGCTCGCCATACCATGCATGCTCAAGCGCATTTTCGATAAAGGGCTGCAAAATGAGCTTTACGGTCGTAAACTTTAAAATATCGGGATCAACATCAAACAACACCTGCATGCCATCGGCAAATTTCGTTTTCTGAATGTTGATGTAGGCGCTGACCTGCTCCAGCTCATTTCTGATCGGGATAACGGTTCGACCTTCATTCAGCGACAACCGGTAAAACTTAGCCAAATCGAGCACCATTCGCTGCAGCTTGTCCACTTCGCCGAACTTAGCCAAGCGACTGATCGAAGAAAGCGTATTGTATAAGAAATGGGGATTGATTTGTGCTTGCAGCGATTCTAGCTCCGCTTCTTTTTTCTTAATATTCGTCATATACACTTCTTGAATCAGCTCGTCGATGTTCTGTCCCATTTCATTAAGGGCAATGGAGATGCGCGTAAATTCATCATTGCCTTTGAAATTGATGCTTTTTTGGAAGTTGCCCTCTTGGAACGAATCCAGCACACGAACGATTTTTGACACCTTACGGGAATAGAAACGGGATATAAACAAGCCCGCGAACGAGAAGACAATGTAACAAGCCAAACAAATAAGTATCGTCCACAGCCTAACCTCGTTCGTTGCTTTCTCCATGATGTCGGTCGGAACGAGCGCGATAAGATGCCAGTTGAGCTGCGGTATCTTTTCATCTATAACCCAATAATTCGAAATTTTCTCTTCGCTCAGCGTCTCGCCCAGCTTGTAGTCCGTATCGCCGGAGGAGAACATAATTTTGCGATTTTCGTCCATGGCAAATATTTTGGTGCCCTTGCCGATTTTCTCGGAATCAACGCTCTCAAGCAAATCCGTCAGCCGCAGGCTGATCCGAACAAAACCAATTTCCTTAACTGCGGTGGAATCATTCATATCAACCAGCCTACGGAGCAAAGAAATATGGCCGAATTTCGCATCTCCCTCTATCTGCTTCCACTGCATCGTCTCGCCGTACCGCTCTGTCGGATAATCCAAATACCATGGCTTGTCCTTAATTCTTTCAATATGGTACAAATCGAACAGCGGCCCTTCCGCATTAAGCGGATCGGTGTCTTTATAGTTATGGTAAATTTCAGGGAGTGTGTTGTTATGCAAATAGATCACAAGCCTCATTTTGTTATTGGCGGCATCGATCGTCGTCAAAATTCGGGGAAGCAGCTGCTTTGTCGTAGCCTCATAGCTGACCCAGCCCTCCTCATAGCGGCGTAGGTAAGAGGCTAGATTGCTGTCAAAATAAAGCATGCCTGAAATGCGGGACATATCCTCCAGCTTGTAATTGATATTGTCCTTCATTTGCTCGAGCGTCCCGTGGTTAATTTCGCGAGTTCGTTCCTGTATGGAGTTTGTAAAAATCACGTTGGCTGCGTAGCCGACCAGCAGCACGGGGATAATGATAAACAAGCTATAGGTTAGCATCAGCTTGATGCCAAAAGGAATGTAGCGATGCTCCTTCTTGTGGATGGTCATGTTCGTCTATACTCCAGCGGCGTCATGCCGTAAGTTTCTTTGAATTGCCTGCTGAAATAAGGCAGGTGTCGATAGCCTACGCGATCGGCTATTTCATAAATTTTCAAATTGGTCGTTTTAAGAAGCTCGCAGGATTTCTCCATACGCAGCTGAATGAAATATTCGCTGAAGTTTTTCCCTGTTTCCTCTTTGAAAATCAATCCGAGATAGTTTGGCGACAATGAGAATTGCTCAGCCAAATCTCTTAGCGTAATGTTATCATTCGTCCGTTCTTTCATATATTCGATCATTTGCTTAATAAGCTTCCAATTTTTCTTTTGCTTATTCGTTTGCAGCGTCTCGGAAATCTCGTAAACTCTGCGTCTGAGCCACACATGGATATCATTGATCGTTTCAAATTGCATAATAATATCGTAATTGTTCAGCTCCATCCCTAGCAGCTGGAACACATTTTCATTCGTTCTTTGCAAGTAATTGTCGAGCTTCATCAAGATGTAGAGTGCATAATTGCGCAGAGTGAATTTCGATTTTAAATTTTTGGCAACCTGAAATAAATCATCAAGCTCGTCATGAATGCGTACAAGCTCATAACCGGACATCGCTCCAAATAACGCCTCAAGCTTAGCTTCGAGATGCCTTACATCTTCCTTCTCCGCCGGCCTAACCTCGCCATGGCCGATTACCTTTCCTTTGCCGTAAAACATTTTCATATCAAGCGCTTCCACGGCCTGCCGGTAAGAGATCGTTACCTCGGAGATAGAGCGGCACCGCTCGCCCACACCTGCCGTAATAGAGAACAAATTTTGCTCATTTACAAGGCCAACGATTTTCTCTAACATGGCGTCGTTATCCGGGCCTTCGATAAGAAGCGCGACGCGGGCCTTGCTTATTTTGCAAATTTGCCGCACGCCCAGCTCCTTGCAGATGGATACAACCTCCTGCATCTCATCCGGGTCGTTCCGGTTCTCGTCACGCTGCTTCCAAGACATATCATCGATTTCGATCACCGCAGCATAACCAGGCCATCTGAACTGGTTCATTTCATATTCCTGATTCAATACCTCAATCGTCCTCACACTGCTTGTCCCTTCAAGCAGCTGCAGCAAGTATTCGTTTTTAACGATCGGCACCATCTGCCAGTAGGCATCCTGCCTTACCCGCTCTTGGTCCAAATCGTCACGGACCTTAAGCAAGGAATCGATCAGCTCCTGATCATCCATCGGCTTAAGCACATAATTGACCGCATTAAGCGACAACGCTTGCTTCACATAGCTGAAATCCTGATAGCCGCTGACGAATATAATTTTAATGTCCTTGGACATTTCAAGCGCTCGCCTCGCGAGCTCTAATCCTGTCATATTAGGCATGCGGACGTCGGTAACGAGGATGTCTACCTTTTCCGCATCCAGCACCTTGCAAGCATCAAAGCCGTTCATCACGCCAGCTACGACCTCCATTCCAAGGTCCTCCCAAGGAATAAAGGTGCGCATACCTTCCAAATCCAGCCGCTCGTCGTCTGCAAGCAATACTTTATACATGATGTTATCAGCTCCAATTAGGAAAACGCGATAGATGTTTCATGCTCCGAACATAGCTCTGTATAAACGAAAAAACTCGGGTACACTAATGATCTTAGTATACCCGCCGTTTTATAAAAGGCTATAAACTTATTGCGCTTTCATTTTCGCGAGATTTTCCTGCCATTTTGTAGTTTTGAATGCAAGAAGCTTGTCATAACCAGCTGCTTGAGCATCCTTCTCGGCTTGGTCTAGAATAGCCAGTACGTCTGCGTCGTTCTTAGCGAACAATGCTTTTGCTCTAACTTCCAGGTACAAGTCTTCAATACGTTGACGGATAATGCCTTCCTCTGTTTCCGGCTGTGGATCGATGTTGATGAATTCCGTAGCATTGGATTGCGTTTTCCACGTAATTTCACGTTGGTAGCGAGTCGACCAGTTTTGTTGCTCAACCGGCAATGTGGATTCGAATTTCGCTTTTGTAGTATCTAGGAATACCGTGTTACCAACCCAGTTCAGGTTAGTCGTAATCGCTTGAAGCTTAGCAAGCTCGCCTGCATCGGAAGTGTATTTCTCTGTGAAAATTGGTGTTTCTCCGTCAGCTTCTACGCCATCCCAGTAGATGCCTGGAGGGCCCCACATCAATGCGCTTTGTCCTTCAGCACCAGTCAACCAGTCATAGAATGCAAAGATTGCTTCTGGGTTTTTAGCTTTTTTCGTAATGACCGTTACGTTCCAACCTAGCATACCATAAGTTCCAGGGAAAATTTTATTTTTATCTAGACCTTCTTTATGAACCGGCCAAATCATGAAGTAACCAGCTTCTGGATCATTCTTCACGAGCTCAGCATGCGCTTGCATCGCGATTTCTGTCGGGCTTGCAGCTGCGAATACGGCTACGCGGCCTGTCATAACCTTTTCTGTAATTTGATCAAGTGTTTGCGTCATTGCATCCTGCGTAATCAATTTCTCGCGGAACAATTTAGCTGTATACTGCAACGACTCGCGGTATTGCGGGTCAAGGAAGATCGAAGTCAGTTTGTCGCCGTTAGGTACAGCGCGCATGCCTGGGTACTTCTGATCGTTTTCTTTGAATGCGGAGTAAAGAACATCAAGACCTTGTCCATCTTTTGCGAGATGCGGCTCGTAAGGAACTACGTTCGGATACTTTTCTTTAACTAGCTTCAAGTAGTTGTAAAGATCGTCGGTTGTTTCAAGCTTTGGAGAACCTAGCTCCGAATAGATCTTTTTGTTTACAACGTAACCTGAGTTACCATTTGGCTGTTTTGTATACCAGTTCGGGAACTGATACAATTTGCCATCCTCGGAGCGAAGCATGTTGATTCCTTCTTCGCCGAGCCATTTTTTCAAGTTAGGATATTTATCGAGGTAATCGTCAAACGGCACTAGCAAATCTGCACTGCGCAATTTCTCTACATCTACGCGCTCCAGCCAGATTGCATCAGGCAGATCGCCCGTTGCGATCATCGTGTTCAGCTTCTGAGGAGCTGCACCGCCGGAATGAATCGGTTTAACATTAACTTTCTTCGTATCTCTAATCCATGTGCTCGTGATGTCGCCACCCCAAGCCGGCATAGTGTACCAATCATAGTGACCGTAAAGCGTGAAATCAAGCTGCTCCTTGCCTAGCTCATACACGGATGCAGGTTTGTTGCTGTTATTTTCTTCCGCCTTGTTGCCAGGCGTTTCTCCGTTGCCGGATTTACCGCCGTTGCCGCCACTGCAGCCGGCCAATAATGAAACGGCCATAAAAGCGGAGACCATAGGGACGAGAAGTTTACTTTTCGCTTTCATCTGTTTAAAATCCCCTTTCAAGCTCATTTTTATATGTTCAAAGCTTTCGCTTTAAACTTCTTTTCATACTTGTTGCCCTACTCTTTCAGCGATCCTACGAGAACGCCCTTCACGAAATACTTTTGAACGAATGGGTAAACCATAATGATTGGGATCGTTGCTACCATCATAGTCGCCATTGACAACGACTTGCTCGTCACCGTTCTCATTTTGGCCATTTGGCCTTGTGCCGCGGAATCGAGCTGAGACATCTGATCCGATACGATGTTGGAGTTCAAAATTTGCTTAAGCATCGTTTGTATAGGAAGCAGCTTCTCATTGGTAATATAGATACTCGGGCCAAACCAATCATTCCAATGGAAGACTGCCGTGAACAGCGACAGCGTAGCAATAACCGGTCCAGAGAGCGGAATGACGATTCGGAAAAAGATGCCCCAATTGCCGCTTCCGTCGATTTTCGCCGATTCCTCAAGACCTGCAGGCAAGCCTTGGAAGAAGGTACGGAATATGATCATGTTCCACACGCTGATTAGCGAAGGAATGATGAACACCCAGAACGTATTCATAAGGTGAAGCTCACGGATCAGCAAGAATGAAGGAATTAGACCGCCGGAGAAATACATCGTAATGATACATAGGATCATGTAAAATTTGCGGCCGATCAGTTCTTTCTTAGAGATACCGTATGCGAATATGGCTGTCAACATAATGGAAGCTGCCGTACCGACAACCGTACGGGCGATCGATATCATAAAGGCGCCGATCATTCGATCGTCTTTAAATACGATGCCGTAGTTTTCCAGTGTCCAAGCGCGCGGCCAGAAGGTTACACCGCCCATTGACGTATCGATACCGGTATTAAAGGATATGACCAACGCATTCCAGAAGGGATAGAAGGTCATAAATGCTAATAGTGTTAGTAAAATGTAGATGGTTACCGTCATCACGCGGTCTCCAAAGCTGAGCCTGATCACTGCATCATCCGCCTTTCCGGGCTAATTATAGTCTACCACAAGCTGCTGCCGGCTCTGCGTGCCAGATAGTTCGCCATCGTCAGAAGTCCAACGCTGATTACGGCTTTGAACAATCCTACCGCAGTAGCGTACGAGTACCTTGAACTTTGAATACCGACTCGATAAACGTACGTATCGATGACATCAGAGACGTCTCGGAGCACCGGGTTAACGGCAAGCAAGAGAATATCCTCGAAGCCTGCATTCAATAGATTCCCTATCGCCAAAATCATGAAGATAAGGACTACCGGCATGATGGAAGGCAAGGTGATCAAAAATATTTGTTTAAACTTGCTCGCTCCGTCCATCGAAGCCGCTTCGTACATGCTCGGATCAATGCTGGCGATAGCCGCCAAGTATACGATGGAGCCAAATCCGATTTCCTTCCAAACGCCCGTCGATACGAGGATGGACCAGAATAATTCCGGAAGCGACAAGAAATTGATCGGTTCGTTGATAAAATTCATTTTCTCTAGCAAAATGTTTATGCTGCCGTTATCCGTCGAAAGCATGGACATGATCAGTCCCGCGACGATTACCCATGACATAAAGTGAGGCAGATAGCTGACCGTTTGCACGAGTCGCTTGAACATCATGTTCTTCACTTCATTGAGCATTAAGGCCAGCGCAATCGGTGCCGGAAATCCTATAAAGAACTTCAGCAAGCTGATGATGACCGTGTTTCGCATGACCTTAAAAAACTCCGGAGAGTTAAAGAACATGTCGAAATGTTTCAAACCGACCCATTCGCTTGCAAAAAAGCCTTTGAAAATGCTGTAATCTTGGAAAGCCATCAATACGCCGTACATCGGAATGTAGCTAAACACGATAATGAGTAACAATGCAGGCAACACCATCATCTGGATGTCCATTTGCTTCACGAAACGGAAAAATACATTTTTAGTTTTTGGTTTTAATTCTAGCTCGTCATTTACGGAAAGCTGCGCCACTACTCAATCCCCCTTGCTCTTGTTGTTCTTCTTGTATTTTATCGTGATCCGAATAGGACTAATAGGCACCTGAACAACTATAAATGATACTTTTCAATCATCGAAGTAAGCGCAACCAATTAATTTGTGACAAAAAGGGAAGCAGGCCATGGCGACTGCCGTGACCTGCTTCCCTGCCTCTACTTATGCATCGCGTCTGCCGTAGCTCGCCGCAAAACGTTTCATTTTGCGATAGGCGGCAGGGTCGAGCTTTTTAAGCGGATAAAATTGCGGATGATTAGAGTTTACCTCCAGCACCCACAGCTGCTGCTTCTTATCGTAAGCAAAATCGACGCCTATCTCATGCATCCCCGAGCGCCTTTGGCTAAGCGTACTGGCTATTTGCAGGGCGACACGGCTAAGCGTTCTTACGCGCGCTTCAGTCGCTCCTACTGACAGCCCTTGTCTTTTTCCCAGCTTCTTCATCGAATAGATTGCGCCGCCTTGATAATAGTTCGTGACGATTTTATTGCGCGCTCCGACCTTTACCATAAGCCCCGTGCAAACCCATGAGCCTCCAGGCTTGCGCTGCACCATAGCCCGAATGTCGTATGGACGATTATTCACCCGATCCAAAGAAATTCCTTTTTGAACAATAAGCCTGCACGTCTTCCGCTTCTTCAACCGCTCATAGACTTCAGGAATAGTCTTATAGAAGCTGCGGCTTTGTTTTTTTTGCACAATTTCATAAAGCTCAAAGCCTGAATCGGCTCGTTCGATTTTGATGATGCCTTTCCCGTGCGAGCCAATATCGGGCTTAACATAAACCATATCGTAGTGGTTAAACATCATCTCCAGATGCTCAAGACTAAACGAGACGGTTTGCGGCACGTATTGCTCCAGCTTCTTATTCGCAGATAAGTATTCACTGACAAGAAGCTTTCCGTTTATGTTTCGGCTAGCATAATTTTTTTTAAACACAGCATTTCACCTCCATCTACTCTATGCTCGGGAGGTCTATAGCAATTGTACGAACGTTTATTAGAAAACAAATATAGTAAATCGAAGGAATGATCGCTCGGGCTGGAACATTTTGCTTTCTTTATTCGTTATAATAAGGTTAATACATTTGAAAGGTGTGTAATTATTGTTTAATTTAAGCCAAGTATCGAAGCCAATCAAAACCTCACTGCTCGTAACGATCCTTCTCGTATTCGCAATCAGTACCGCATGCGTTCTCATTTACGGAGACTACTTCTTGCTGGGCACCTATGAAAAATTAAACAATGATGACGTGAAATACGTAAACAGCGCAAAAATCTTACTGAACAAACATACGCTTGCTTACAATAGCGGCGAGTCGCCGTCCTCCTTCATTATGCCTGGCATGCCGTTTGTTTTGTCCGGTTTAATGCTCATTTTTGGGCAGGGGGACGCTGCCGTAATTGCGTTTCGCGTTTTGCAGGCGGCGCTGCAGGCTTTCTCCATTTATCTGATTTTCGTCATTGCGAATCAGCTGTTTAATAGCCGTGCCGCTCTTATTGCAAGCATTGCAACAGCTTTATATTTACCAGATTATTTCTCTTCTGGCGTTATTTTGTCCGAGACGATATTCCGAACGATATTCATGCTGTTAATTTGCTTCAGCCTGCTCGCTTTAAAGAGCAATAAAACGAAGCATTATGTCATCGTCGCGGTTCTTGTCATACTCGGCTGCTACTTCAAACCGCATACCGGACTTTTTCCAGTCGTGTTATTCATACTGTGGTTGTTCAATAAAGTGTCTTGGAAAACGATCATCAAGCATACGGTTGTTATATCCATAACGATGGTGCTTCTGCTCTCTCCATGGTGGATACGCAACTACATCACGTTTGACGAGTTTATTCCGTTCACCAAATCTGCCGGAAACCCGATGCTGTTAGGGGCTTTAATCAATAACGCTGCTCCTGCGCCGGCTTTCTTCGATGCTCACCCGGAATACGAGGGACGCGATAGAGCCAGCTTATTTATAGGCTCAGACGATGCAATGGCTGATACGGCCAAAAAAATTATGCGCTATGGCTTTACGCAGCAGCCTACGGACTATTTGAAGTGGTATACGACCGAGAAAATTAAAGGGCTGTATCTCGGCCCCTACTACTGGCGAATGGTATTCGACATCCCTATTGCGTACGTCTATCCGCCGCATGTGCTGATGATGCTGATCGGCTCGGCAGGCTTGCTGCTCATGTTGTTCAACGCGATCAGGCAGCGCAATATCCCTTACATGCTGCTGTTGCTGACGTTAGCCTATTTTACCGTTATTTATATCCCGTTTGTCGCGTTCTCCAGATATGGATATCCGAATCTGTTTCTTATTTTCATTGCCGGGGCTTATCTGATTGATCGGATTATTAGTATTCGGGGGAGGGGGCGCTTGGCCTAATCTACCACACCTTCAAAGGCGTTTGCTACCAACCTTCAGAGGCTTCTACTACCAAACCTTCAAAGGCTTCTACTACCAAACCTTCAAAGGCTTCTACTACCAAACCTTCAAAGGCTTCTACTACCAAACCTTCA
>NZ_LIGH01000001.1:356247-548064 GCF_001273905.1 Paenibacillus sp. FJAT-27812
AACCTTCAAAGGCGTTTCGTACCCTCCCAAACCCTCCCTGCCTAGGGAGGGCCCCGAGGCGCTGCGCCCTCTGGACACCCGCATGAGTAACGATGGTGCTAGAGAGACGCTGAATGGTGAGGTTTGAGTCGAAGCGCTTTCGTCCCTGGGGGACACGCTTTAATTGGGCGGTTATATTTTTAATAACTTTTCTAAAAAACCCTGATTAGTTATCCTAGCCGGATAATTTATCAGGGTTCTTTGCGCTTGTTATCAGATAGGTTGCAGTTTGTGCAATGTAATGGGGCTCAATGAGCTGGTTACTGGGCTACGTTGTCGTTTGTGCAGCGTAAGCGGGTAACTTGGGGCTTGATATGGTGGGATGGGTTGTTTCTATTGTTTACAGCTAGTTAGGGGTTAATATGGGATTTCTGTGCAGAAAGTACCACCATGGACACCGAGCGCTTGCTCGGTGTCCATGGTGGTATCGTTGAAGCAGCCACTACTCTTTTACGGAGCCCATGACCAGCCCTTTGACAAAAAACTTTTGGAGGAAGGGGTAGACGATTAGGATTGGGAGAGCGCCGATGAAGATTTGGGCTGACTTAACTGTTTTTTGCGAAATGAGCGCCAAATCTGCCGGATTGATGCTCATGGAGCTCATATCGCGCTGGATGATGACCGTTTGGAGGAAGGTCGCCAGCGGATACTGCTTCGGATCGCCAATGTACAGCAAACCGTCGAACCACGAGTTCCAGTGAAACACCATGCTGAACAAAGCGAGCGTCGCGATCGCCGGCAACGAAACCGGCAGGTAGATGCTGAACAAGGTGCGGAAATGGCCTGCCCCGTCGATCAGCGCCGCTTCCTCCAGCTCCTTAGGGACGCCGCGGAAGAAGTTGAGCATCAGAATCGTTAGAAATACGTTTACTGCTCCAGGCAGCACCAACACCCAGAAATTGTCCATCAGGCCGATCTTCTGAATAACCATATAAAACGGGACAAGTCCGCCGTTGAACAGCATCGTGAACACAAACAACCATGCGTACACGTTTCTGCCGCGGAAAGCGGAGTTCTCTTTTGACAGCGGATAAGCTGCCAAAAACGATAAGAGAAGCGTTAACAGCGTGCCGATTATTGTTCTTTTGACGGCGATCCACATCGAGTTTAGAAAGATCGGATTGCTCGTCGTTTTTTTGTAAGCCTCCAGCGTGAAATCGACCGGCCATAGTCCGACAATATTGGCATCCGCTGCAGCTTTGGCACTCAGCGAGACGGCAAACACATGCAGCAGCGGGATGACGCAGAGCAGCGATAAGGCGATCAATAGGACGGTATTAAACGTGTTGAATACGCGATAGGATGGTGATTTATGATACATGCCGCACAGCCTCCTTTTTTAAAAAATTCTGTAGTTCGCAAGCTTGTAAGCTAGACGGTATGAGATGACGACTAACACAAAGCTGATGACGGATTTGAACAATCCGATCGCCGTACCAAAGCCCATTTCGCCGCTAAGAATCGCTGTACGGTATACAAAGGTATCGATAATATCGCCCTTCGCATACACGAGGGAGTTATATAAATTGAAGATTTGATCGAACCCGGCGTTCAGCACATTGCCAAGGGCGAGCGTGCCCACTACGATCGCGATCGGAATCATCGAAGGCACCGTAATATGAAGCGTCTGCTTCCAGCGGCTTGCGCCATCCACCTCAGCCGCCTCGTAGAGCGAAGGATTGACGTTAGCGAGCGCAGCTAGGAATACGACCGTGCCGAAGCCGAACTCCTTCCACACGTCGGAGAGGATGACGGTAAAGCGGAACCAGTCTCCATCGCCTAAGAAGAAGATCGGTTCAATCCCGAATATGCCGGTCAGAAGACGGTTTACTAATCCGCCTTCCGTTGACAGAAGATCCGTCAAAATGCCGCCCAATATGACCCATGATAGAAAATGAGGCAAATAAACAAGCGTCTGCACGAAACGTTTTACGAGCTGCTTCCTAATTTCATTCAAAAGAATAGCGAACACGAATGGCGCAAAGAGATTCAGCACCATTTTGAAAATAGCAATAATTAACGTGTTCCATATGACCTGCAAGCTATCTTCTCTCTCGAACAAGTAGCGGAACTGATCGAGTCCGACCCATTCCGAGCCGGTCAGGCCGAGCCAAGGTTTATAATCCTGAAAGGCCATGACAAGTCCACCCATTGGCAAATACGCGAAGATGATCAGAAAGACGAGGGATGGAAGCACCATTAGATGAAATGGCCATTGTTTTATGAGGTAATAAAACAGCGGTTTTCCTTTTGTTTTGACGACGGCGGCTGCGGCTGATGCTGCCGAGATGTCGTCCTGAAGCGTTGGCTGCTGAGACATGTTTGTTCCTCCCGCTGGATGAAATGTAGAACGCAATCAGCCTGCGAGCAGGCGCGTATGCACCGCGTTCCTTATATAAAAATTATATCAGCGCGCAAAAAATCGAAGTAGCTAACAAACCCAACATTCATGGCACAAATGCAACCACTTTCGCACGCGCACCCAAGAAATCAACTAGCATAACGACAAAAAAATGCAGCCCCCTCAGGAGCCGCATTCTCATTCCGATCATCATGTTATTTCGAAACGCTCGCATACCACTCGTTGACTTCCTTCGTCATATCGTCGCCGCCGGACGATTTCCAGCTTTTCACGAATTCATCAAACGCTTCTACCGGCTTCGCGCCATAAATGATTTCGTTAAACGTCTGCGCTTCGATTTTCTTCAAATAGTCCAAGCGTGATTTCATCGTTTTGGTCGGCGGACCTACGAACATATCTTTTTTGGAAATGGCTTCTTGCTCCATGACAACGGTCGCTGCAAGCGCGGTTTCTGGGCCGTATTGCGCAACGACCTCTTTCTCACGGTAGGTAGTCGCTTCCTTGCCCTCCGCTAGGTTTAGAAGTGCGTTGAACTGCGCATCTGGAATACGCGCGCCGTCACGGACGATGAAGTACCGAAGCGGTGCCGTAATTGCGCCACCAGGGACATCATCCAAATACAGTGGTTTGCCGCTTGCATCAAGCGCATAATCATACCCTTCGAATGCCCCAAGCTCAAACGGGCTTCCGGCTTGCGGGTCAGCTAAATTATCAAACAGGTAGTTCTCGTAAGTAAAGAAAGCTTCCGGGTTTTTCATATCTTTATTAATGAGAATTACGCCGTTTACAAAATGTGTCCCGTGACGCATCGCCGTACCGTCTTCGCCAGTCGGAATCGCGTATGGCTTCCATACCGCGCCCTCCGCATTTTTGGCAGTATCGAGCAGCGGCCAGCCGCTCATCCAGTAAGGACCAGGGATAATGCCTGCTGTCCCGGCTACAGCCGGTTCAGAGGTTTTGTTCTCATCCCAAAGCGCTGCTTCTTTCGGAATATAATCTTTATCGCGCCATTCCTTCAGCTTCTCCAGACCTTGCTTCATGCCTGCATTTGTGGAGCCATATTCTAGCGTTCCATCCGCTGCCACGTTCCATTGTGCAGGAAGCGTGCCGTAAGCGCCGAATACCCACGATGGGTCGCCCATCCAAGTGTTCATGGACGTTTTAAAGCCGATACTTAGCGGAACGACTTTATCAGGCGCCAATCCTTGCGGGTTTTTGTTTTTAAATGCATCCATGACCGTTTCAAGCTCCGCTATCGTCTTTGGAGCTTTCAGATTAAGCTTATCAAGCCAGTCTTGACGAATCCATAGCACGTAATCATTGTTGTATGCATAATCAAGCACAGGAATACCCATCCGTTTGCCATCCCGCATATATGCGTTCCATACGCTGGAATCAAGGTTCATCGCTGCCTTCCATTTTTCGCTGGCATATTTGTCAAACAACTCGCCTGCGTCCTGGAATATGCCCGAATCAATAAGATCTTGCGCCAGCAGCTTGTCGCCTATAACGGCAACATCCGGCATTTTTTGTCCGGAGGACATCGCAAGCCGCATTTTGGTTGCAAAAGCGCCGTTCGTGTCGGTCACTGACCACAACGAATCTACTTTAATGCCTAGCGTATCAAGCGCCCATTTCGTAGCAACGTTGTTCTCAATCGTTTCTCCCTCGCGGAAGGTAAGCGCTGGATCCACTCCCCATACCGTGGAGATCGTAACCGGCGGATCATATTTCTCTTTGTAAGGGTTTTCCTCATTGCCCGCAGCAGAGCTGCCGTTTGCCGTATTCGACGGCTCAGTCTTGCTGCCGCTGTTCGAGCAGCCAATGATGGCTGATACGATTAGAAGCATACAAAGCGTAAACATGAACCGTTTTTTTGTTTTTGTCTTCATTGTAATCCCCCTCATGATTATGTTCTACATGTTCAATTATAGGCCGGGCAAGGTTGACAGCCTATGACACAAAGCGAACATATCAGCACCTTTTGCAACCACTTTACTGCTCGCGGAACTCTTGAGGTGTCATGCCATAATACTTTTTGAACGTTTTGCTAAAATATTGCGGATTCTGATAACCAAGCTCGCTCGTTATTTCATATATTTTTTTGTTCGTATTTTTGAGCAAATAGAGCGCCCGCTCCATCTTCATGCCAATGATCCACTCGCTGAGACTCTCGCCCGTTTCCGCTTTAAACACCTTGGAGAGATACACCGGATGCAGAAATACATGATCCGCAATCGTCTTTACGGTCGTATCCTGGCTTAGATTGCCCGTAACCATCTCTATCACTTGCTTGACGATAAAGCTTTTGGCGCTTTCCTCTTTCACGGAGAGCTCGCCTTGCAGCTTGTTCAACACGCCAATCGACCAGTCCTCCAAGCGATCCGGAGACAGCACAACCGTCTGATCCATAATGAAATCGATGCCCAGCTCATTGATTTGGGAGACATATTGCCCCTGCCTATGCGCGATATACATGAATGCGTTCGTCAGCGCGAGGTACACCTCATAGAGATGCTCTCTTGAGTAACGCGTATTTTTCAAATCGGCAAAAACATCTTTAATTTTCTGCTCCACCGCATCCCAGCGCTTCGATTCCAGCAGCGTAATGATCGTTGGCGGCTTATACAAGCTTTCAATCGATTTAACGTAGGTATTGTCCTTGCTCGTTCTCTCCTCCAAATAATGAATCGAATGCTGCTCTTCATTCGCGATCATGAACATCATGCCAAGGCCTGAACGATACGCTGTCGGAATCGCATCCGGAAATTCGAACCAATCGGTCACGACGATCGAAATTTCGCCTTTAAGATAATTGCTGACGTTCGCGCGAAGAATTTTTGCCGCTTCGGCTAGATTGGCTTTGCGCATATTGCGAGCTTCCGTCCGATTATCTGCCTTCTCCAGCGTCTCAACCTTAGCTTGTGCCATTATAAGCAAATATTCATGCGGTGCCTTGCAATGCCACACATGGAAATGGTCCGCAAACGATTCCTCGGCAATGTTGCCAACGGCAAATTCCATAAGCGAAGCTGAGCTGTAATCCAGATGAGAGAACTGCTTGCCGAGCTGAACGAGCATCATGACGGTTGGGCGTTCTATCGCAAGCGGAATTTCGTATTGCAGCAGCTTCTCCTTGATCGTCTTGGGCGACAACTGCCTGCCGAGCACCAAATCGACCATAAAGTTCGCGCGCAGCACTTTAAAATCGGATTTGCGGTCGTACAGCAGCTGCTGGTATTTTTCCGCCTGCTCCCATTCGTCCTTCAGCGCCTCGATGGCGCCTGACAGCGTCTTCACAAACTCATCGTCATTAACCGGCTTCAAAATATAATCAAAGGCTTGCAGCTGGACAGCCTTTTTGGCGTATTCAAAATCAGAATGCCCCGTTAACAGCACGCATTTGATATGCGGCCAGCGCTGGCCGATCTCCTGTATGAGCTCAAGCCCGTTCATTTCCGGCATCGCAATATCCGTTACGACGATATCGATTGCATTTTCTTCAAGCAGCTCCAGCGCTTCGAAGGCGGAAGCCGCTTGATAAACGCTCTTCACGCCTATCGACAGCCAAGGGATCGTCTTCTCCAGGCTTCCCGTAACATAAGACTCATCATCAATCAACAATACTTCAATCATGTGAATTCCCCTTTCCTATCTAAGCTGGCGACCAAGTAATCGTGACTTTCAGACCTCCAAGCTGCGAGGCGGAGAAGGTGACCCCTGCCGAGCCGCGGAAGCGCAAATGCATGCGTTGATGCACATTCCATAACCCGCAGCCCATATGCTCATCCATTTGGTTTTGCATTTTGTATTGAAGAATGAGAACATCCTCGGCATTTAATCCTTTGCCGTCATCCTCAACGATCAGCTTCGCCTCGTTCTCGTTCCATTCGCCCGTTATTTGAATATGGGACGCATCCGACCAAGCTTCAATGCCATGGATGACCGCGTTCTCGACGAGCGGCTGCAGCATAAGCGGCGGAATTACCAGATGCCGCATTTCTGAAGGCAAGTCAATGGAGTAGCTTAACCTAGCCATGCGCATTTTTTGAATTTCCAAATAGCTGGTCACAAAGTTGATTTCCTCTGATAGCGCAACGAGGTCACGCTCCTGCCGCGTTGTATACCGGTAATAGTTGGACAGATGATGCGACATCGCGACGACCGCCTCATGCTTCTCAAGCTTCGCCATGCTCGAAATGAAGGAAAAGCAATTATAGAAGAAATGCGGATTAATTTGCGACTGCAGCTGCTTGAGCCGTGCCTCCCGCACATGAATTTTTTCCAAATAGACGGTTTCGAACAGCTCCTGAATTTGAGCGACCATCAGGTTAAACCGCGTATATAAAAAACCGAACTCGCTTTTGCCTCGCGGCTTCATGCGAACGGAGTAATCGCCATTCTTCAGCTTTTGAAATCCGATGACCAGCCGTTTGATCGGCACCTGCACCTGCGCATACAGCAGATAAGCAGCAATGCAGCATAACAACAGCAAACCCGCCATCGACACATAAAAGAGTTGGTTCGTCTTTTTAATCGGCCTTATAATTTCGGAGATAGGAATATAGTCGATCAAATGCCAGCCAATCGTCTCTGATTTTACAACATTGACCAAATATTTTTCTTCGCCAACCTCAACGGTCCGGCTCTCCATATCCTTCAGCGGCTGCGAATTCAGCAGGTCTATGACCGCATTCGTCAGCTCCTTATCCGCCGAGCGGTTATAGATAACCCCAACATCCTCCTTGTAATAGAAGGGCTCTCTTCGGCCGCCGCTTTTGAACTTGTCCAGCATATCCTTAATGTTCGAGCTGTCGAACTGCACTTCAATAATCAGGTTGGAGCCGCTTGGGTCCAAGTAGCTGGAATAAGGCGTTACCGCATAACGCGAGAAAACAAATTGTCCGTTTTGCCCATTTTCGTCTGCCTTCACCTGCCAGTTCGGCTTTAATCTCTTTTTCAAATCCGCATCGTCATAAAGGATGACATCGTTATCGGAAATGTCCCGGTGAAGATTCGGCGAATAGATGTGCAGGCTGCTGCGCCACTTCGATGAATTTTCTTGTATCGCGAGCTTCGTTTGGATTCTTTTAATTAAAGTAATCATGTTCAGGTTCAGTTCAATCGTTTCCGTAAAAATATCTCGGAGGGACGATATATCGGGGTCTTGGATAAGCAAATCAGGCCATAGAGCCATCGAATCAATGCTCGTGTCCACTTCGTTCTGAAAAAATATGAGCTGATTCGTATTCGACTTGTTAAGCTCCTCGCCAAGTATATCCGTACTGGTCTTGTTCGAGTAAAAATAAAGGAGCATAATCGGCGCCAGCATAATGATGATCAGCGCGACGATTTTAGTAAATAAATTAATTTTAGGCATAATAGCTTCGCACCTCTGCATGATGTCATATGGGCAGCCGTTTAGAGTGTCTAATCGCCCTCTTCACCATACGTGGACAAACCGCTCAATTCAACCCGTAAAATCGAAATGTATGTTATGTTTTTGCAACCATTTCATTATATTTGCTTCATCATCTACATAAGTAATCCAAAAAAAAACCAGAAATCCGGCTAAATTCCCGAATTACTGGTTCATTTGTGTTTAATATGAAGCTAATTAAACGATCTATACAAAGCTGCGGTGTAGTAGGGTACGGGCCGAATGCGATGGAATATCGCAATCTCAACCCCTTCAAACCGTTCAACAAGCGCTTGATTCTCGAATGTATGAACCGTTCCTTTGCGCAGCGGGGTGATCGCTAGATGAAGCTGCTTATTTTCCAAATCATCCTTAAATTGCTTTAGTCCGATAGGCCATGCTTCACCGTAATGAATGTGATCCGTCAGCAGTCGATTATCCAGATACGCGCCGGCTACGTCGCCGTCATACTCCACCTGCAGGAACACATCCGATACCTGGCTAGGCCAGTTCGTATCGATCTCCACAAGCGCGCTTCGCTCCAGCGGTTTAGTGACCGATAGAGAAGGCTCATACGCAGCAACAGCCAGCTCAACCGTATGAAACAGCCCCTCTTGCCGGGCGTTTGCCGGGCCTTGGCTAGACAGCAAGCCATGCTCCGGCAAAGCAGGGCAAACCGATACGCTCCAGCTCTCCTCCCCCTCAGAGGTTGAGATTAAGCGCTCGTCCTTCACATAAAGGCGGCTGTCGCTAATGAACAATCGATCCTCGCCCCAAATGCGGAACTTGTAAGTGGCCAGCGCCTCTTCACGGGACAGGACGATGACATGCACATGATCTCCATTCGTCAGCACCAGTGTAAAAGCATGCTGCTTGCCAACCAGCGGCTGTACAACGAGAACATCCTCCTCAAGTACAACATTTGCCGACTCCATCGATACCGCCGCTACCGTCGAACGGCTGAATACAAGCTCAGGCTGAAGCGCTTGCTGGGCATAAAATACGAGGATCGGCTGTCCGTCGGCATGCAGTCTCGTCAATGGCTGAACGGTAGCCGTCACGATCAAGGCTCCCTCCAGCTCAATATTGAAAGGCAGCACCGCACTTACGTCCCGCTTCAAAGTGAGCGTGCCTGTATGCGGGAAAGCAACCTTTCCCTTTGCGGTAACAAGCTCGATACGCACGCCCTCGCGGTCAGGCAGCCCAAGATGATCCTGAAAGTTGTTTAAGAACAGGAAACCGGAGCCGTCCTTCTGGCGGACGCACCAGCGCAGCGATTCCGTATCCTCCGGATGTATATCAGATTGTCCCTCAGGCAGCACCGTACCCATCGGCGCGAGAATCGAGCCATACGCGTCCATGAACAGCGAGAGCGAACGGATACGGTCATACGATTTGCCGACACGGCCAAATTCACCGAGCGGGGATTGATAATCGTAAGTTATTTTCGGAAGCCCGTACTCGTTCAAAAATCCATGCTTGCCCTGCGGGTTGGAGCCCCCATGATACATATAATAACCAAGCAGATTGCTTCCGCTTGCCAGCTTAACGAGCGTCATCGCTTCCACGCTCTCCGGGCTAACGTTAGGGCGAGCCGTATAGCTGACCTGCATGCCTCCTGCCATCTCGCAATACGCGACTGGATACTCGAGCGTATCGTAATGAACAGCCTCTGCCGGCTTCACATGCAAATCGCGATAAATATATTCGCCGCTTGGCGGCTGGTTCGGAATCCATGGCGTGTAGGCATAACCTGCCAGCATCGGCAGCGTATCCTCCTCTGGAACGGCCGCTCCGCCCCAAGCGGTAGCTGTAAAGAACATAGGCGCAAAGCCTGCTTCCTCCGCAAGCCTTCGCAGCTCGGCCAAATGCGCATTGCCGCCTTTCCCCGCTGACATGAACACGCCTGCTTTATAGCCCCAAGAATCAAGCGGCGCACCGCAGTGCATGTATTCGTTCTCGAGCTGAACCCCGATAACCGGCCCTCCTTCGGCGAACATCGTGCCTTTAACCTGCTTCGCAATTTGGCGATAAAGACGCTTCGCATAAAATAAATATTGCGCGTCATTCGAGCGAATTTCGAGCGGCTTGCCGAATACCCAATCCGGAATGCCTCCGTTTCTGACCTCGCCGTG
This sequence comes from Paenibacillus sp. FJAT-27812, assembly GCF_001273905.1. Classification (NCBI taxonomy): domain Bacteria; kingdom Bacillati; phylum Bacillota; class Bacilli; order Caryophanales; family Paenibacillaceae; genus Paenibacillus; species Paenibacillus sp. FJAT-27812. Next base: position 366,203 of record NZ_LIGH01000001.1, read on the forward strand.
GCAAAATGGTCCAATGCGGAGAATAATCGGCAGCTCGTGTTTGGCGCATAAGTCTACGAAGTGGCGCAAGTTGCGATTTTCGCTCCAGTTAAAGCTGCCTTCCTCTTCCTCATGGTAGTTCCAGAATATATAGGTAGCGACGATATTCACCCCGCCTGCCTTCATCTTCAGCAGCTCTTCCTCCCAGTGCAGATAAGAAAAACGCGAGAAATGAAATTCACCTACAACCGGAATAATAGGCTGCTCATTGCGGGTCATATAAAAATTCGTAAACCCAAAACTTTCCCCTTTTGGGTTCATGCCTTTGCTGCCGGAAAGCTTGCCGGGCTTAATTGATTTATTTGGACCATCAAGCTTAAGCGAATAAGTAGTCACGGGTATAACTCCTCCTCAATAGAACGTTTATAGGATGAATGGCGGATTGCAGAATATTACATGCAATCGTATCAAACCGCTGGCGCTTCATATAGAGTAATTTCACAACATTTTGGTTGCTAATTAAACCATATGAACAGCAGCTCCAATGCTTCAACTCTCTTATCCTAGTCAAAATTGCCCAGGAAATAATATGCTCTGGCATCCATCGGACATGCTTCGACGGCATTATGCGGGACAAGAAGGCTGCCTGCCGGATATCGCGGCAACTTGAAAGGACATATGCGAAACGGCTAGGTGCAGCAACAAAAAAGGCACAACCGTTAACGGATGCGCCCACTTTGCTGCTCCTATCAATCGTTTAATTCATGAACCCTGTGAAACAATCTTTCCAAAATGACGGCAGCCTGCGCTCTCGTAGCATGGCTTTTTGGAGCAAACGCGCCTTGCCCTACGCCGAGGACAAGCCCCGATTGCTGCATTGCCTGAACAGCCTCTGACGCATATGCAGAAATTTGAGCCTGATCGGTAAATGCTTCTGGGCTCGCTTGTTCGTCAATCTTGGCATTTGCCGCTTGTGCGGCGCGGTAAATAAGAACCGACATTTCTTCGCGGCTGATCTCGTCATTTACCCCGAAGCTTCCATCACTTTTGCCCTTCACAATACCAAGCTTTTGCGCAGCTGTTATGGAAGAAGCGTACCACGCTCCTTCTTTTACATCCGAGAAGGTCGAGCTGTCGCTATTGGCCTGCCCATCCAGAAGCTCCATCAACATATGAACGAATTGTGCTCTCGTTACCGCTTCTCCCGGCCTAAAGCTGTGATCCGCAAAGCCGCTGATAATGCCTCTTGCTGCTAGAAATCCAATGCTCTGCTTCGCCCAATCCGCTTTGTCAGCATCTTTAAACACGATTTCCGAATAACCGGCGGCATATTGGCTAAAGTGCAGCGGAGCAAACGTAACGGTTGCCGTCTCTGGATGATAAACAGCGTTTTTCACGACAACCAGCTTGCCTTCATCGTCTATATGAAACACTACAACGCTCCGAGGATCTTCTCCTTGGCGCAGTGTATAGGGCAGCTCAACCTTAACCTGATAAGGTCCAAAATACGGCACCTTCACCCCATCGACGGCCAGATTGAAATCATATACCGTATTCTCGCCGATCGCCTTCTGGACATCGCCCCCTAATAATGTCGGGTCTATTTTAACCATTGTAAGCAGCACGCTGCTTGATGCCGCATCCAAGCTTTTCTTAAGCATTTCAGGCGATAGCGATATGGCCGCTAAGTCTGTTTTTACGATAATCGCTTTTACCGCTCCCTCGGCCGCCTCCGCTACTTGCTGTGCAGCAATCGCGATGGTCACTCCCGCAGCCCCCGCGGGAAGCGCAGCGTTCACCGTAATCTTACGTGCTGCTTCATCTTTTGTTCCTTGCTTCAGATCAACCTTCACCACCTGCGTTGCCGGCGTTGGTGCCGGCGATGACGGCTGCGTCACCGGCGGCGACGTTGGCGTCGGTGTCGGTAATGGCGGTTCTGACGGTGTTGTCGTTGCAGCTGGTGACGGTGTTACTTCGACTTTTTCTTCCGCCAACACAATTGTCACGCCTGATGTCGTCTGCTTATCGGCTACGCCTATCCCTATAACTGTATTAGCTGCAAATCCAGCTTTGCTCGCCGAGACCGAATAGCCTGATCCCTCCGGTATTTCAGTCAAGCTGAACTCGCCGGCAGCATTCGTAACAGCCGTGTAATCCAAGCCGTTTACCGTCGCTTTAACCTCGGCTCCTGCAAGCTTGTTGCCCGCCTCGTCTTGAACCGTTCCCGTGACAGCTCCGGTTCCGGCTCCTAAATAACCTAATGTTACAGCATCAATCAGCGCCCAGTTGCCTGCCAAGGCATCCGCGTAGAATCCAATCGTTAGCTCACCGTGCTCCACTTTAACATCCATGCTATAAGCGGTCATCGAGCCGGTTTTCGGAATATTAAACCGCGCAAGTTCGCCGCTCGAATCCTTGGCGTACATGTAATATTCCTTCTGGTCCCCGCCATTATAGAACCATGCTTCGACCTTGTAATATCCGTTAGCAAGACCCGTAATCGTTTGGTTGGCATCGGATTTATAGGCTCCAGCCAGCCAATGGGAGAAGACATAACGTCCATCCTTCGCATTCGCGTGCGTTTGCGTGAAGGTGGCATTTTCCGTTCCTGTGATCGTCCAGCCGGGAATCGTATATTTGTTCTCTCCCTGCGACTCAAAACCGGCATTCGTTAATGGAATGAGAGTAGGCATTTTCACATTTACGACCGTATTTTTCAAGGCTGTAACAGCTACTGCCTGTACTGTGCCGTTCAAATAACCGGCTTTGCTGGCTGTGACTTTGTAGCCGCTGCCGCCTAATACGGTCTCAAGCGCATATTTGCCCGACGCATCCGTTTGCGCGGTATATTTCTGCTCACCTTTAGCAATAAGGACGGTTGCTCCCGCAACAGGTGCATTCATGCTGTCCCTCACTATTCCTGTTATGGAGCCAGCATTGTTAATCAGCTCTATTCGGACATCGGCCGTTATCCCGCCAACTGCAACGGAGATGCCGGATGACTCGCCGTTTAAAAAGCCAGCCTTTACTGCTTTAACGGTATAGCCCTCGCCTGCGGGCACATTTACAATCGTAAACCCGCCAGCCGCATCCGACTCGGCGGAATAAACCTTCCCTCCTGCGGTAACGCTGACCTTTGCCTGTGCAATCGGTAATTGGCCGCTACCCACGACGATCCCGGTTATGGAACCTGAATTTAACTCGATCCCTATATTAATAGAAGCTGTACTGCCGCCAATCGCAATCGAAACTCCGCTTGCTTCCCCATGCGCATAGCCGTCTTTGGCGGCGGACACCGTTACATTGGAAGCGGCAGGCAAATCGGCAAGCGTATACCGGCCTTCTTTGTCCGTAAGCGCGCTATAAGTAATGCCATCTATAATCGTGCTGACTTTCGCATTCGCGACAGCATGATCATTCTTATCCTTAACGGTTCCCGTGATCGAACCGCCGATCAACAAAATATCCTGATTTGCCGTAAATTCCCCTGCTTGCGTGAGGTTTACCGTAATCGTAGCGCCTTGATATCCGCTTTTTGAAGCAGCGATGTTATACGCCGTACCAACAGGCAAATCAGGAACGAAATAATGGCCTGCCGCATCTGATTTGGTTGAATAATTTGTACCGCCTGCTGCAACGGTTATTGCGGCATGGGCTATGTTTTGGCCGGATGAGCCTCGCACAACACCCGATATATGCCCCTTCGTCGTTCCTTCCGTATTTTGCTTATACGCGTCATGAGCAGGCAGCGCTTTGCCGTTAAAATCAAACAATGTCGTATTAGACACTACATTTAAGTCTGGCTGATCATCGCTTTCCTTGATCGCCCAGCCCACTCCCGGCACTGCAATCATGATCGGGTCCCAGTAAAGGTCGCCAATCACTCTGCCATTGTCCACGCTCTTCAGGCCATTGAATAAATTGATCATAAATTCCTTTTGCCCTTGAGGCGAGCTGTCTTCAGCCGGATAAGGGCCATTGTCGTTCAATTGGCCGATCGTGCCGTTTGGCAGCGTCTGGTTCCAGTTAAATCCCGTCTCCATGATCATGATATCTTTATCGTATTTAGCGCTAAAATAATTGCAAAAAGCTACGATTTCCTCAATCGTCTTATCTGTCCAGAATGGGTAATAAGAAGGCCCGATAATATCGTAGTCGACCTTTCTAGCCTCGACTTGATCGAAAAAGCTCTCGTATTTGCCCGTATTCCCCGCATCATCAAGGTGCAGGATAATCTTCGATTGCGGAGACGCTGTTTTGACCGCTTCCGCTCCGGCCTGAAGGAATCTCGCTAGGTTCGCCCAATTATCTCCCGAGGCTCTGCCGTAAGGAAATAATATGCCCGATTGCATTTCATTGCCTAACGAAACAAACTCCGGCGCCGTTCCCTGCGCAACCATCGCATCCATAACCTCTAGCGTGTAGGCATGCAAAAGCGCTTCAAGCTTATCTACTTTTTCGGCGTCAGTCGCCAAGCCGTCAATGGCGGCCTGCCATGAATGAGGAATGTTATGCGTAGCGCCGTTTGTCCAGTAATCGCTATAGTGGAACGACAATTGAATTTGCAGGCCAGCAGCCTTGGCGCGTCGTGCCAGCTTTAAAATATCATCCTTATCCATAATGCCCGCTGGACGATAATAGCTGCCGTCGCCATGTCCTTTGCCTGGCTCATTATAGACGCGCAAACGTACGATATCATGGCCGTTTTCTTTTAAAATTTGAAATAAGTCTTTCTCATTTCCTTCGCTGTCAAAAAATTTCCCGCCCTGCGATTCCACGTACGTAAGCTCCGAGACATCGCCGCCTTTAAGAAACCTGTACGGTTTATCATCCTTCACCAGCTCGACAAAATCCAGCTTCGCCCAATTGCCCGCTTTGGCGTCCGAATACAGTCCGATTGTTGCCGTACCGTTCGTAACATGGATGCCCCTCAAATAAACCTTCGTCCATGCGCTGCCAATCGGCAGTGCCGCTCTCGCCTCCGAGCTGCCGTTGTCCCGTGCGAACAGATAGCTTGCATGCTGTCCTCCGCTGTTTTGCGCCCATGCGGTCAGCGTATAATAACCGTTCTCCAAACCGCTAACCGTCTGGGAAGTCGTTACTTTATAATCGCTTTCCGAGGAATGCGTTAAGCTGTAGCTGCTCAAATAACCCGGCGCATACGTAAAGGAAGCAGCTAGATCGCCTTCCTCAGACCACGAATCCATCTCCTGGGCTTTACCGTTCGCTTGAAAGCCGAAGTTGCCGATCGCTACGCCGATAGGCTGAGGCTCGGTCTCTTCTTCCTTAACCAGTGCGACCATATCGATGCCAAGCCAGTTATTCGCGGCCCCTTCGGCATAAAAACCGATCGTTGCGCCATTGTTCTCGATAATGACCGGCAAGCTTATTTGCGTCCATGAAGAGCTGCTGACCGGAATCGTAATCCTCGTATCCGCTCTGCCTGTTTCCTTGGCGTACATATAGCTTTGCGCAAAACCGCCGCCGCTAGAAACCCAGGCTGTTAGCTTATAAGTACCATTCTCCAATCCTGTTACCGTTTGGTGCGTATCGGCGGTAAAAGCGGCATCGCTCCAGTAATTCAGACGATTCGTTCCGCCGTTTTCCGGCGACCAGCCCGCGGCAATTGAAATAGGCGATGTGCTGCCTTCTGGGCCAAAAGCCGTTTCCCATCCGGTTAAACCGCTTTCAAAACTAGCGTTCTCCAGCGCTTTTGCCGGAGCAGCCTCATCCAGCACAAGCGTAACCAAATCTACCCCCATAAAGTTGGACGATGACGTCATCGCATCCGCAAAAAATCCAAGCGTCAGCTGATTGTTAGCAACAACAACGGGCAAATGCATTTGCACCCAGTCGCCGCTTTGAGGCAGCTCCGCTTTTACTTGGGCTCCCCCTGTATCTTTGGCATACATATAGCTTTCATTAAATCCAGCGCCTCGCTCTACCCATGCCGATAACGTATAGCTGCCATTCTTTAAGCCTGTGATCGTTTGCTCCGTCCTTGCCGTATAAGCGCCTGCGTTCCAGTAATCCAATCTTTTGGCACCTCCACCTGTAGGAATCCAGCTTCCTTGAATGGTGATTGGCGTAGTGCCATCACCTGTTGTATAGCTTGTTTGCCATAGCTCGATATCATTCTCAAAGCTCCCGTTTGGCACGGATATCGAGGTGCTGGCCGCCTTAGTTGACGGTGCAGCAATGCCTGCAAATAATGCCAGCACCATGCAAAACATCATAAAAATGCTTAAAACCTGGCGACCCCTTCTCATTCTGCTCATCTTTTGTCACTCCCTTTTTTCTGTTATGGATCCCCCTTCAAACGCGCTGTCCAAATAAAGCGCTGTCATAATTCAAGGCCAGCTCGCTCTACCGGGTTGCATCTATAACTTTAAAGGATATGGATGATTCTACAAGCGACACAAATGCAAGATTTATGCAGGTATTTTAATCACTTTTCTAAAATGCTTAGATTATTCGTGCTTTCGTTCTACGTATCCGTGTTGCCGATCAAGCTTTTGAGCATTCTGATTCTAGTTATCTCAATTGACAAGAGGTAGGTTATCCTCTACTATTTACTGGATAAATCGAATAACGGATGAAAGAGTGCGCTCAAGATCGTACTCTGATAGGCGATTTTGCAACCGTTTCGTACTTGCTGTTAAGGAGTGTCCTGTGATGAACATTAAAACCATTGCGCAGCTGTCCGGGGTGTCCATCGCTACGGTGTCGAAGATTATTAACAACTACTCAGACGTAAGCCAAGACACTCGCAAGCGGGTTATGAAGATTATGGAGGAAAACGGCTACAGGCCGTCCTCTTCTGCGAGAACGCTTGCAACGAAAAAATCAAACCTGATCGGCGTCGTATTCGCCGGCAAATTGAACTCAGAGCTCAAGCACCCTTTTTTCATTAACGTTATCGATTCCTTCAAGAAGCAAATCGGCTTGTTCGGGTTTGATGTCCTGCTGTTCTCGAATGAGCAGTTTTTTGATGCAAAAGAGGATTATCTCGCGCGCTGCCGGCATTTTCATGTAGACGGCTGCATCATTATTGCCGGCGACGATATCGAGCCTAGCGTCCATCAACTCGCCGCATCCGAAATTCCGTGCGTAGGACTTGATATTAAATTTACCGGGCCTAATTTCTCTTACATCATGTCGGATAATGCCAAGATCTCCTCCAAGGCCGTCGAGCATTTCTATATGAATGGCTGCCGGGAGATTGGATTTATCGGAATTGAGCGCAAGTCGGAGGTCGCGACCATCCGGGAAAATGCCTTTATGGAGGCGCTTCGCGGCTTCGGCATCGCTGCGAGGCCGGAATGGATTTTGCATAGCAAGGAGTATGACGAGGAAAGCGGCTATCTGGCGATGAAAGCGCTGCTTGCTAGCGGCTCCGCGCTTCCGAAAGCGATCTTTACGATCTCTGACATATTAGCTTTCGGCGCCATGCGGGCAATCAAGGAGCATAACCTTGCCATCCCCGGCGACATTGCCCTCATAGGCTGCGATGACATCGACGCCAGCAAATATACGGATCCTTCCCTAACGACGCTTAGACAGGACAAGGAGAAGTTTGGCCGCCTCGCCGCGATGATGCTGTTTGATTTAATTAACAAACAAACGAAAGCGCAGGGCATCATCGTTGATACCGAGCTAATCATTCGCCAATCATGCGGCAGCCTATAGCCATACAAAAAGAAACGTGTCCTATTCAACTAACGAATAGAACACGTTTCTTTTATTGGCCTAGCAATATTTTCGCATATGGCGAATCAATCGGAATCATAATGACCGGTTCATTTTGCAAGGTGGTTGCGTAGCTCTCCAGCGTCCGGTAGAAATTGTAGAACTGCGGATCGCTGCCGTAAGCTTTGTTATAAATAACAGCTGCTTCACGCTCGCCTTCGGCGACGATCTTCTTCGCATCGGCTTGCGCTTGCGCGAGCAGCTCCGTAGCGGTACGATCCGCTTTGGACGTAATTTTGCGAGACTCCTCATCGCCTTCGGACAAATAACGGGCCGCAATCGATTGGCGATCCGAAATCATCCGGTTGTACACGCTTTGCTTGTTCTCCTCCGGCAAGTCGGTACGCTTGATGCGGACATCGATAACTTCAATGCCGTAGTTATCTCTTGTCAAAGCGCTGATAACGTCCTTCGTAATCTCGTCGTTAATGTTGCCGCGCGCCGTGTTCTCGCTAATGATATTATCGTAATTGACCTCCGACAGCTTGCGGCGAACGGAGTTGTATACCGCCTCGTCAATCCGCTGAATGCCGCCGCTGACCGATTGCACCGTTCTCAAAAATTGCGATGCGTTGGTGATCCGCCACACCGTGTAGTTATCCACTACGATCGGCTTCTGATCCTTCGTCAGAATCGTAGTCGGGCTGCTTTCATAAGTCATTTGGTACTTCGGCAGCGTCGATACATTCTCAATGAAAGGAAGCTTGAACTTTAGGCCTGGCTCAGGTACAGCTCTCATCGCCTCACCGAAACGAAGCACAACCTTATATTCGCCTTCCTTCACGATGTACATCGAGCCTGAGCCCAAAATAACGACTACGAGCACGATGATCAACGTTAACCATTGGTTTCTTTTCATTGTGCGTCACCTCCTTGCGGAGCTTCTGTGACTGGCGGAGTTGTTGCCGGCGGTGTCGCCGTGCTGCCCGTTCCGCTGCGCAGCAGCTCATTCAGCGGCAAATAATTTACCGTATCGCTGTTTGAATTCGTAATGAAGATTTTTGCATTCGGCAATATTTTCTCAAGCGTCTCCAGCACCAAACGGCTTTGCGTAACGTTCGGATTGTTTTTGTACTCACCGAATATCGCATTAAACTTGGCAACGTCACCCTCTGCGTTCAAAATCCGTGACTTCTTCTGGCCTTCCGCATTCTCAAGCAGCGCTTGCGCCTCACCGCGCGCTTTCGGTATGCGGTCATTTTCATACTTGGCGGCGTTGTTGATTTTGGTGTTTTTCTCCTCGCGCGCGTTCGTCACCTCGCGGAAGGCTTCCGCTACTTGACCGCTTGGCGGCTCGATATCCTGGAACTTAATATCAATAATTTGGATGCCTGTTTTGTACTTGGCCTGCAGCTCGATCAGCTTCTCGCGGACCTTATCCTGAATGACCGTCTTACCGTCTGTAATGGCATAGTCAAGCTTCTCTGAGCCGATGACAGAACGGATCGAGGAGCTTGCCGCATTGCGCAAAAACTGCTCCGCATCCGCAATATTGTATAAGTAGTCGTGAATGTTGCTTATCTTCCACTGTACGACCGCGTCTGCGGAGACGATATTTTCATCACCGGTAATCATCATCGCTTCCTCATCGACCGGAATCGCTGCCGACCCTTCCTGGCGGTAGCCGATATGGATCCGCTGCGTCAGCTCCGCCGGCACGGTAATCACCTGCTGGATCGGATAAGGCCATTTGAAATGCAAACCTGCCGAGGTTTCCCCCGAATATTTGCCGAACGTTAAAATAGCCGCCCGTTCCTGCTCCTGCACCGTATAAAAGGATGACATTCCTAGAAAAATGACAACCACTGCCGCAACGGCACCAATGACGATTTTCTTCACCGTGCCTGGTTTTAATTCCGGCGGCCGGCGGCCGCTCATGCCAAGGTTAGGCCCTTGGTTCTGATCTTGATCCGTAAAGCTCAATGACATCTCTCCCCTTTCAAGCGTCTATTATCATTTAGAAATAAATGCCTCTAGGGGATAATACGAGAAAGTCAGGCAAAGGTCACGGAATTTTGGCAAATTTTCTTATTTTACTGGATAAATAAGCAAATCCCTTCATTTATCTGCGAATTAAGCCGTCTTTATTGCTATTAAGCTTGCCTATATAACAACAGCTTAGACTCAGCCGGCGCCAGCGCAATACGATGCTCATCGCCAGCAGTCTCTATGCGCCATTCTTCTCCGCTCCATAAATCCCGAACGACTATCCCCTTAGAGGAATCTATGCCCATTCTGGCAAATGATGCGAGCTTTGCGCTCTCGTTCTCTACGTCAAAATTAAACGCGGCAACGTATGTGCCCTCCGCTGCGCTTAATACGAACAGCCCTTCACTCTTGCTGCCGCTTCTTCCCTCGACCGGACGGAAGGTTTCGCCGCGCCGCGCAAGCGCCATAACCTCTTTATTCGTCACCAATTGCTTCGCACGCCGCGCAGCTTCCTCCACACGGTAATCATCGCCAAGCAGCAGCGAGGTACCCGCAATAACCGCGCTGTTCAACCTGCTTCTTCCCTCATGCTCGCTGATCGCACGCTGATTATCGCTTTTGTATAGGACAACATGATCGGGATCGTTAAAGCGATAGAGGTTATCATTGATCCACCAGCCGTAAGTGAGTGCGTTCAGCATATATTCGGTATCATCAATCGTCCCGAATGCATCGCAGGATACGCGGCGGCTATGTGCATAACCATGCGGCAATAACGGTGCAATAGACAGATTGATCAGGAAAGGTCGGCCAATACGCTCTGGAGCAAGCGTCTCACAGATAGCAGCCATGCCAATGTTATACGCCTGAATGCCTGTTCTTACCTTAGGATCATGGAATACGCCTTCCATAGCGCCGTGCGTCAGAAAATCCAGCTTCACATAATCAAAGCCCTGCTCTACAAAACGATCCAGCATTCGCTTAATCCGCTCAAGCGCTGCGGGATGCGACGGATCGATGGCGAATGCGCCATCAAGCTTCGGAAGAGGCCGCCCTGCACGATCCTTAATTAGGATGTCATGGTAGAGCACAGCACCGTCCGTTCCTTCAACCGGCGTCATCGGATCGCTTCCCCAAAACGCGAAGGGCGTGAAATAGATGCCCGGCTTCTGGCCGTTAGCCTTCACCCGTCTGACCGCATCGTTCAACTGCTCCTCGCTCAGACTATTCCAGAAGGCATCAAAGTTCACGTACAAACTTCCATTGTCGTCAGCAAAACCGTTTTGCTGCAGCTCCTTGGAGAAAAAATCCGAAGTGTGCGTATAAACGTCATAATCCAGCTTACCCATGACAGCAGACCAACTGTTCCAGCCCATCGGCACGCCGCCATCCCATGGGAGAGCGGGGGACAGCACCGCGTTCGCCTTGCCGTACGCCTCAAGCCCCTCGCGGTAATCAGGGAAAGCCCCTACAAAAATCGTCGGCGATACGATACTTTTGCCGCGAAGAGAGCCATGAGCAATGGTATCCCTTGTTTGCAAATCAGCTGCTCCGCCGTAAACGCGAAGTCTGCCAACCGCTTCCGCAAACGTACCCTCCACGACTAAGCCTGTTTTCCAGGTATCATGAGTTACCGATCCAAGGACAAAGCCGTTGCGGCTTGTCGATTGATAAATAGCTGTCGTCTCGTAGCTATGCACGCTGCAAGGAATGGCATGCGATGCAAAGCGAACCCATTTATCATTATCGAACGGAACGAACAATGCTCTGATCTCCTCGCTAGTGTCTGTACCCTCAGCGAATTGCACAACGCTTCCATCATTCAAATAAGCAGCAAGCGGAGTCAATTCATTGGTCTCCCATTCGGATTCGCTTTCCACTTCGAGCTCAGTCAGCAAATAAGGGAGCTGCTCATACATGCGAAAATGCTGGCGCATCGCCGGCTTCCCAAGCTCCTCATGCTCGAAGCTCCAGCTCACGCCTCTGCCGAAGCCATCCTCGATCGGCTGAACCGAGGTTTCGTTCACGATATGCTTGCTATAATACGTTGAGCGCAGCTGTTCCAGCCCGTAACGCGCTTCCGCATAAAGTCCGATCAGCGCTTCGCCAGTGCTCCAGCGCAGCGTCACTGTTCCATCCCCCGCATTCGCCTTCGCCTGAATGATGCCATTGTCTACGATGTATTCGCCTTCTGCTTGCCTCAGCTCGAATGTTCCTATGTTCATTGTTAATCAGCTCCTAAGTTGGAATTAAAGAAGGCCGGCTGCGCCGGCCTTCGTCAAACAAGCTTTCGTTATTTCCAAAGCTCCAGACGGCTATTGTAGTTGGTCGTGTAGATTGCCTCTACCTTCTCGTCGCCAGCCGCTTTCATATCGCTCAGCATTTTATCGAAGATGCTGCTTGCTTCATCAGCAGTCTTCGCCATAATCGCTTTCGTCAATGCCTGCTTAACAATATCGGTTACTTTCTGCTCATTAAGCGCTTCAGGCGTTCCGCCCTGAGGCCCTATACCCTCGTAGATAACCGAGTCGTATACGGAATCAGATAGGTTCTTGAGCGCCATTTGATCTACTGCACCCCGTTGATAGCGGCCCGGTAAATCATAAGGCGTTCCGTCCGATCCATTGCCGTTTTTAATAAACCAAGTCCATTTGCGAATGCCCGTTTCTTTCGCGTATGCATTCCAATCGTTCTTAAAGCCTTGCAGCACTTCCGGACGAGGCGTATGCTTGCCGTCCTTCATATCCCAGTGCTGTCCTTCAATACCCCACATCAGCAAATATTGGCCTTCCTCGCTTGCCAAGAAGTTCATAAATTTCATCGTGCGTTCCGGGTTTTTGTTTTTCTTCGTAATCGTGATGGCATCCCAGCCCAGTGAGCTCCGTCCGCCATAAGTCGTCTTACCTGGATCTACGCCATCCGCTACAACTTTGTAAGGGAACAGCTGCGACTCTTCGCCGCGATCCTTCAACAAAATGGTATTAGCGGCACCGGGATCCCAGAAAGAGCCTGTAGTCGACAGAATCGTTCCTGTTGCTAGCTTCTGCTCCCAAACCTGCTTTTTATTGATTGCCCATTCCTTATCCATCAAGCCGGAGCGGTACAAATCATTCATATAAAGAATCATGTCGCGATATTTCGGGTCTTTTACGTCAAACTTGATTTTCCCGTTGTCCTCGAACATAGGCATTAGGCCAAACATCCCTTTGAATGTGTTGAACGAACCGCCGAAGTTTTCTCCGTCCATCGTGAGCGGGATCGTATCCTTGCCATCCATACTCGGATATTTTGCTTTGAAATCTACAAGCAGCTGCTTGAATTCCGACTGCGTGAAAGGCACGCCGCCTTCCGCTTTATCAGGAGCCAGCTCCTTCAAAATATCTTTGCGAATGTTGAAGCTGTAGACGGGTTCGTTCTCAAATCCGTACCAATTGGATAGATAGTAGTTTTTCCCATCCTTATAGCGCGTCTTGTTCAGCACGTCGCCATACATGGTCGTTACATCTGGACCATATTTTTCGATCAATTCATTCAATGGGATAATTGCACCGGAGTCGATATATTTGTTGACCAGATCGCTTCTGCGGTCGAACAATATAATGTCGGGCAAGTCGTCGCTTGCAAGCATCAGGTTAAGCTTTTCTGCCGGATTGCCGGTCGGTTGCTGAATTTCAATCGAAATTCCCGTGCGCTTCGTAATTTCCGCCGCAACGGTGTTTGTGAATTTGTCGGATGTATTTTTATCAAAGAAGGTTAGCGTTAAAGGCTCGTTCGAATTCGCGCTTTCTGAACCGTTTCCATTTGCAGTTGTGTTTCCGTTATTTTTTGTATTGTTGGAGCCGCAAGCCGATAATACGGATATTACAACGATTAAGCTTAGAAAAAGAACGATCCGTTTTTTAATTTTCATCTTAGAAATCCCCCTTGTTGTGATTTTATTATAATCCCTTTTCTAACAAAAAAGCATGTTGTTCCCGCTCGCATCACCTCCAGCAATTAATCCGAAAAGCTTAGCTTTTTACTGCGCCTAGCGTCATGCCTTTAACGAAATACTTTTGCAGGAACGGATACACCATTATTATAGGAAGAGTCGCGACCATGGTGGCAGCCATGCGAATCGTATCCGGCGAAACGGCCAAACGTTTGGTGGCATCGGCAGCCTGCTGCGCATCGCCGACCATCGCGCTCGTTTGGTATTGGTTCAAAATTTTGACCAAAACCGCTTGCAGCGTTTTTAGATCGGGGTTATACGTAAAGACATAGGAATCAAACCACGAATTCCAATGCATAATCGCCGTGAACATGCCGATCGTCGCCAGCACCGGCGTTGTGAGCGGCAAAATGATTTTAAAGAAAATTTGCAAATAATTAGCGCCATCGATTTTAGCCGATTCATCAAGCTCCTGCGGCAGCTGCTGCATGAAGGTTCGAACGATAATCATATAAAACACGTTCATCATGCTTGGCAGAATAAACACCATGAAGCTGTCGATCAAATGCAAGCTTTTGAGCACCATATAATAAGGGATGAGCCCGCCGCCAAAATACATCGTGAACACGAAGTACAGCGACCAGAAGCGGTTGCCCACAAGCTCGCGCTTGCTCAGAGAAAACGCAAGCATGCTGATGACGACGACCGCGAGCGGCGTACCGATTACGGTCCGCAGCACGGTAACTTTGATCGCGAGCCAAATCTCGCTATCGGACAAGATTTGTTTGTAGCTGGCCAAGCTGAAATCTCGCGGCCACAAATATAAGTTTCCGCGGAGCGTGTCCTCTGCGCTGTTAAGCGAAATAATAAAGATGTTCCAGAATGGATAAAAAGTTACGATAAACACCGCTATGATGAAAATATAAACAACGGACATAAACAGAAAATCATTTTTAGCTTTTATCATGACATGCTCTCCTTTTCATTTTTTGCACTAGAACAACGACTGCTCGTTCATTTTTTTGGCCATCGTATTGACGCTTAAGACTAAGATGAAAGCGACGACCGACTTGAACAAACCGACTGCTGCGCCGTAAGAGAACATTCCATTTTGCAAACCGTATTTGTACGTGTACGTATCGATAACTTCAGAGTATTGAAGCACCGTATTGTTTTGCAGCAAATATTGCTGATCGAAGCCCGCGTTCAAAATGCCGCCTACCGCAAGAATGGCAAGAATGATAATCGTAGGTTTAATCGACGGCAGCGTGATGTGAAGCATTTGCTTTAACCGGCTGGCGCCATCAACCTTCGCCACCTCATAAAGCTCAGGATTGATTGCCGAGATAGCGGCCAAATACATAATGGCGTTGAAGCCCATGTCCTTCCAAGTGTTGCCAATAGCGATAATCCACCAGAACAACGGACCTTTTTGCATAAATTGGATCGGCTCGTCGATGAACCCAAGCCCCGTTAAAATATTGTTAAGCACGCCTCCCGAGGAGAGTACCGTAATGATGATATTGGCTGCAATGACCCATGAAATGAAATGAGGCATGTAGGATACCGTTTGAAATGTCCGTTTAAACCAACCGTTGCGCAGCTCGTTAATCATCAGCGCTAGTATGATCGGCATCGGAAACCCGAAGATGAGCGATAGGAAGCTTTGAGCCAGCGTATTGCGCATCACTCGGTAAAAATCACCGTTCGTAAAAAAATAGTTGAACCACTCAAGGCCAACAAACTCCGTCGTGAAAAACTGCCCAAAAAATGATCCTCCGCCTGGCGAATAGTTAATAAAAGCCATGTACAAGCCAAACATTGGCACGTAAGAGAATAAGAGTGTAACGACCAAGGCCGGAAGCATCAGTAGATACAATAACCGCTGCTCCTTCAACCTGCCCCATACGTTAGAATTTCGAATGCTGCGCTTGCTTTTTGGTGGAACGGATTTACTTGGTTCCGCTTTCAATATTGATTCCATGCTATAGCCTCCTGCCAGTCTTGCGTTGCTTTGTGCTCTCATTATAGGCCCCGTCATGCAGCTCATTCTATACAAGCATTTAACGATTCGTATCCGAAAACGACAGAGTTCCATAAGCTCCATTGTTGAAATGCGTCATAGCGGATAAACTAGTAAAACATCCTGATACAGGATAAAAGGTGGGGACAACCATGTACAGTATATTGATAGTGGATGACGAAGCCATTGAGCTTGAGACGATGGAGCATTATGTGCCATGGGACAAAATCGGCATTACGGTCGCGGGAACCGCACGCAATGGGAAGGAAGCGCTCGGCAAGCTCGCCGAATTAAAGCCCGACATCATCTTAACGGATGTGCGCATGCCTATTATGGACGGACTGGAATTCGGAAGAAGAGCAAAGCAAATCGATAAAAATGTCAAAATCATATATCTGAGCGGACATAATGAGTTTCAATATATTAAGGCGGCGCTTAATATCGAAGCGACCGGCTATCTATTGAAGCCCATCGATATGGAGGAGCTGCTCTCCTTGCTGGAGAAGGTGAAGAAGAAATGCGAGGAGGATCAATTAGCGGATCAGGGCGGCGACTGGGTACGGGAGAAGCTGATGATGCGCATTATACGGGAGCCCGATCAGGAGAAACGTTATGACTATACCCGGCAGTGGGCGCTGAGCGCAGCCGATTTTATCGAAAGCAAGCCGTATGCGGCCGTATACGCCACCTTCGACTTGCCGCCGGCATATCCGAATGCAGCAGCGCTCCCTTCGAGCCCGGCAGCAACCGACCGGACGGAGCTATTCCGCAGCGTTGCGAGGCAAAAACTCGATTCCTATGTCATCGTGGAGGCCGAGCCTAACGCCATATTCGTCCTCTTTCAATGGAAGAGCGAGCAGCGCGCGGCTCAGTCTGCAGCAGATTTCTGGGAGCTGTTCCGCGAGCAGGCAGCACCCGCCGATGGATCGCAAATGACGATTGGCTTGTCCAATCCGTTTATCGGCTTTCACCAAATCTGGGAGGCCTACTTGCAAGCGCGGTCATGCAATGACGAGAAATTTTACAAGCTAAATGGGGGTGTAATAACGACTAATGATTTGAAGCCGTACAAGCAAAAGGATGAAGACGGCGAGCAGGCCGCAGCCCGGCTTGCGTCCTCTATACAGTCTGGCGACGCCGAGCAGTTAGCCTTGCAGCTGGAAGCGTTCTTCCAAACGATTAGAGACGAGCGCATCGATCGCAATTATGCCATCCGGACGATTCTGCGGTTATTAACCGCTCTGGAACAGCATTTCTCCATGCTGCTGGCAGGCTCGCTCAAGGAGCTGCTGCTTATGGATCATTGGAAGGAAATATCGTCGATGAGCTCAGCCGCCCATATTCAAGCATATGTCAGCCATTTCTGCGATGAGATGAGAAAGGCGGCAAGCGAGCGCGATGTTGACCGCAACCAATCGGTTGCCGACCAAATCGTAAAGCTCATCGGCGAGAGATATCATCTTCCGCTTACGGTTGAAGAGATCGCTAAGGAGGTCTACCTTTCACCGAACTATATTCGTACGATTTTTAAGGAAAAGATGGGCGAGACGATTTTGGATTATTTAACGAAGATCCGAATGAACCGGGCTGCTGACCTTTTAAAGGATAAATCGTTAAAGGTTCGCGAGGTTGCCCACAACGTCGGGTACGAGAATGTCTCGTATTTCTGCTCCATCTTCCAAAAGCATAGAGGCAGCACCCCTAACGAATATCGGAAAATGTATTTATAGGCTGGAGTGAGCGTGCATGAAAAGGCTAACAGGATGGCTGACTAGGCCTTTTAACAATTTGCGGCTGCGGGAAAAGCTGTTTGTCATGTTTTTGCTCGGCGCGATAATCCCGCTGCTGTTTTTTGTCTTATATTCCTATCAAACGATCAAGAGCGAGCTCTCGGACCAAATGTATACAAATTCCGTATCGTCCGTCGCGCAAATCAATTCCAATCTGGAAAATAAACTGGACTCGTACACGAAGCTTTCCGCGACCCTTTATTTGAACACTACGCTGCGCGCTTATTTAACGAATAATTACTCGGTAGAGCCTTCTCTGTTTGTTGATGCCTATCAATACATCAATAATACGTTTTCCAATATGCTCACAACGAATCCTGACATTCAATCCATATCGATATATATCAATAATGATTCTTTGCCGGCTGACGGCATCTATATCAAAAGAATGGATCAGTCGTTCAGAAATTCGGTCATTTATCGCTCGCTGCTCAACAGCTACGGCAACGTACGCTTTGTTTCTACGCCGCCGGCCGCCGATCAGCCGTCTATGTTCACGTTGACGCGCATGCTTAACATTAGCAATCTCGACAATGCGTACGGAATATTAACCATTAACATTTTGGAATCGGATATTTACCGCTTAATGGAGAAGGAAACATCGGAGAAAACGGTACTCATCGCAAATGAAAGAGGAATCATTATGTCGGCGAAGGACAAGTCGATGTTGAACCGTCCGCTTGAGCAATATGTGAAGGATGATTTTCCGAGCAGCAGTCAAGGCAGATTCGACAGCACCTTTAACGGAGAAAAAATGCTTGTTGTCTACAACACGACCAAGTTTGGCTGGAAGAGCGTCTCTCTCGTTCCTTACAGCAGCTTCCTATCCAAAGCCAATAACACCGCTAAGCGGATATTGATTTATGCGCTAATCAGCTTTGGCGTTATGGCTCTGCTTATCTACGTCACAGCGCGGCTGTTCACCAAACGCGTCGAGTACTTGGTTGGCATGATCCGCCGCATCGAACGGGAGGAATTTGACCTCGTCGACATTCGGCCGCTTGGGCGGGATGAGATCGGGCAGCTGGGCAACGTGCTGCGAAAAATGGCGCAGCGGCTCAGCAATCTGATCTCTGACGTTTATAAGAAGGAAATCGATAAGCGGGAAGCAGAGATGAATGTGCTTCAAGCTCAAATCAATCCCCATTTTTTATACAATACGCTGGCATCCATCTCATCGCTCGCCATTCGCAATTCGGACCAGCGGATGAATAAGATGGTGACCGATCTGGCTAAGTTTTACCGGATATCGCTTAACAAGGGCAAAAACCAAATATCGATCCATGAAGAGATGCAGCTGACCCGCTACTATGTAGCTATTCAGCAGGTGCGCTTCGCCGATCTTATCCGTGTCCACTATCAAATCGACGAGTCGGTGCTGCCGTGCCCAATCGTGAAGCTGACGCTTCAGCCGTTCGTCGAAAATGCAATGAACCATGCTATATGGGATGACAAGCTTGGTATTAACATTATGATCAAGGCTTACCGCGAGGGACCCGATATTTTGCTTAAAATCATTGACGATGGCATGGGCATGCGCATGCAGGGAGAGCTCGGCAGCGAGCTTCCAACGAGCGGCGACACCTTGTCGGGCTATGGCATCCGCAACGTCGACAATCGGATTAAGCTGTTATATGGCGACTCCTATGGCATCTCGATTTATAGCAGATTAGGCATTGGCACGACCGTCACGATCCGTATTCCCGGAAAGTGACCTTACATCCTCTTGGCTCAAAAAAATCCCCCGGGCAGCGTCGTTGCTTCCGCCCGGGGGATTTTAAAATTTATTTGGCTTTAATTTTGAATAGCTTCGACTGCGCGCCGTTCAATTCTACCTTCAATTGTCCTGCTGTAATATCGCTGGCCTTATTCGTCCAGAGATCGGTTGCCTTCGTTTTAGAAGTTGCAGGTATGCCTGCGCGTTTGAAATCTAACGTCTTGGTTGCAGGCTCATTCGTATAGTTGAACACCGCGACATAATAATCCGCTCCGTCCTTCATGACGAACATATCCGCGGCACCCGTCCCGGTATTGCCCTCAATCGGCCTAAAAGCTTTGCCTTTGAGCGCCACTTCATTGACCTGCTTGTTCGTCAGCAGCTTCTTCATAAGCTCCTGCGCTGCCGGATTGTTTACATCATCGGAATTCATAAATACTGTACCGGAGATGACGGCGGAATTGACTCTTGTCTGCGCTGCATCGAACGAGCCGCCCTTCACGAGCGTCATATAGTCAGGGTCCGTGTACGGATAGATCGTTCCATTTTGCCAGAAGCCGTAGGTCAGGTTGTTTAATTGATATTCCGTCTTGGAGAGCGTCCCGTCAACGTCGCATGATATGCGCCTTGCATGAGCATACTGGCTCGGGAACAACGGCGCGATCGACGCGCTGATGAACATTTTGCCGCCCAGCACCTTATTGATATGCGCCATTCCTTGATTGTAAGCTTGAATGCCCGTTTGCGCTTTCGGATCAAAGTGCTTGCCCTCGAAGGAGCCATGGCTTAGAAAGTCGATCTTGATATACGTAAAGCCGTAATCGATGAAGCGATTAAAATAATATTCGATCCGCTGCTTCGAGCCAGGATGGGTCGGATCAATCGCATAGGCGCCGTCTACCTTCGGCAAAGGATTGCCGCTTTGGTCACGCAGAATGATTTCGCCGTACGTATATTTTCCATTCGTGCCTTCGACAGGCTGATCCATATTATCGCCCCAATAGACGAATGGACCATAGTAAATGCCTGCCTTCTGTCCGTTCTTATTAATGACCTTGACGGCTTGCTTAAGCTGCTGCTCGGTCAGGTTATCCCAATAGGAATCCATATTAATGTAGACGTCGCCTTTATTTGCGAAGGAGGATTTTTGCAAATTCGCCTTAAAGAAATCGGAAACGGCAACAACCTTATCGTAGCTCAGGTCACTCTCGTATGCGCCCCAGCTATTCCAGCCCACCGGCACGCCTTTTGGAACGCCGTGGTCAAATTCAAGGGGTGCCGCAACCGCCGCATTCGCCTCGCCAAAGCTTTCCAGCCCTTCACGGTAGTCCCCATAGTAGCCTACGAGAATTTGCGGCGATGTTATCGTCGTTCCCGTCACCTTGCCGTGAGGAATCGTATCATGCGTTGAGGTAGACGATGAGAACCCGCCATATACCTTCAGCTTGTTCAAACGATCATCCGAGCCGCTCCAAAAAATGCCCGTTTTCCAATTGTCATGGGTAACCGAACCGATGATAAGGCCGCTGCGGCTCGTATTGTCGTAAATCGCCGTTAATTCGGAGCTGACATAGTTATTATTGTTCAGGCTTGTATTAATCGTACGCGATTGGTATCTCGACCACGCGTCATTATCAAACGGAGCAACAAGCACTCTATTGTCCGAATAGCTGCCGATATCGATGCCGCCCTTGTTGCTTACAACAAGCGGTGCGATATCATTCGTGCTAAGCGCAGAATCGCTCACCACTTGTTGACTCACCAAGAAGTATGGCAGATTCTCATAAATGTGATAAATCTGCTTCATCGTCGGCAGGCCTGCCTGCTTGTTTTCAATCGTTACCCGAATGCCTTTGCCATGGCCGTCTTTTATTTTCTCGATTTTTTTCATCGCGAACAGATGCTCAGCGTAGCTTTTGCTGTCCAGCTGTTTATCCAGCATGATGCTGCTGTATACGCCGTTGGCAATGGTCTTGCCGTTCCACTCGTATGCCGCAAGCCCGGATTTCGTGTTGTAAGTCAGCTTGTATTCGCCGTTCGACAAGATCAAGCCCGACTTATGCTCCTCCACCTTAATCGGGCCATACTTGGCAGAATCGATCTTCGCGCCGATATTGCCGATCTCTCCAACCTCACCCGGCTCCTCGCCTGGCGCCTCCGAGCCGATCACTTCAATTTTATCTATATCCGGCGACCATCCTCCGTTATCGTCGAACAGAATCGTATTGCTGCCTGCCTGCAGCCTGGCTTCGATCGTATACAAGCCCGTTGTGTCCCAGTTTGCAGTCTGCGGTAAAGAATAGGCTTCCGGCTCGCCGCCGTTCACCTTTATCGATACAGCTCTAGGATCACCTGAGATATAGCTGATCTTTAACGTATAGTTGCCTTCGGAAGGCGCGTTTATTTGATTGAATTGCAGCGTTGAACCGCCCCAAATATCGCCTACCTTCTTCCCTTCCGAGCATGCGGTTTCCGCCTTGCAAGCACGTACCGCAGCATTTCCTGTAAGCTGGTTGCTTGGCGCTTCCGCCTCATAGACTTGTCCGCTGCCGACCGGCGGCTCGCCCGGATCTGTTCCTCCATCCGATAAGCGCAAATCGATTTTATCGATGTCGGGGGAATAGCCGCTCTCGTCATCGAATCGGATCGTATTATTGCCTTCCTTAAGCGGAATCTCAATCTCGTAGCTGCCCCGTGTGCTCCAATCCGCCGTTTTCGGAAGATCATAGCGGTCGCTAGTCCCATCGTTCACCAAAACGGCAAACGATCTCGGATCGCCGGAAATATAATGCACCGTCATCGTATAAACACCGGCGGCGGCAACATTTACACCATTAAATTGCAGCGCCGAGCCTCCCCAAAGGCTTCCAACCAGCTGATTGCCTGAGCAGCCAACAGCCGCCTCGCAATTTTTAATTTCCGCTTTGCCGCTCAGCAGATTGCCTGCTGCCTCAGCCTCAAAGGAATAGCTCACAGCCCCCGCTTGGTCCTCGGCTTGCGCATTAGGAACGTTCATTGCCGCCCCAAATAACAGAACCAATGCTAAAATAACGATCAAGCCTCGCCCGAATTTCATCTTGCTCAACATCATTTCCTCCTCTGCCTCGTTTCATTTATAAAGCGCTTTCTTAAATCAGTGTAAAGCCGATCAAATGGCAGAACTAGCCAAGAATGTTACGATTCGTACTCCAAACCAACTAACTTTCGCTAGTTTCTTCTCTCCGCCCCCTCATCGCAACTCCTTGCAGCGCCATAAAAAAATGCCCCAAAGCAGCCACAGCCGCAAATGGGGCATCTATTTGGTTGTAAAGCTTTATCCTTTACTTGCTTTAAGCATTTCTCCAATTGCGCCAATACTGCCAAGCGTCTCGACCGCTCTAGTTGGAATGAACACCTTATTCGCCGCGCCCTGAGCAATATCGGAGAGCGCCTCGAGCGAGCGGTACGTCAGCACGTTCTCATCAAGGCCGGCGGAGCGGATAAGCTCGATCCGGTTTTTCTCCGCCTCGGCAATCGCTTGGATCGCCTTTGCCTCCCCGAGCGCCTCAAGCTCTTGGGCATGGCGCTGCCCCTCCGCTTGGCGGATACGGGCTTCCTTATCGCCCTCTGCCTTCAAAATCTTGCTTTGCTTATCGCCCTCTGCCCGCAAAATCATATCCTGCTTCGCCGCTTCCGCATCAAGCACCATCGCCCGTTTGCTTCGCTCCGCTTTCATTTGCTTATCCATCGCATCTTGAATATCGACCGGAGGCTGAATGTCGATGACCTCTACACGCTCGATGCGCACGCCCCACTTCTCGGTCGCTTCGTCAAGCGCGATTCGAATATCGGATGAGATTTTCTCGCGTCCGGACAGCGTCTCGTCAAGCTCCATTTTGCCGATAATTTGCCGCATCGTGGCCGTGCTAATATTGCGTACCCCGTATACATAATCGGAAATGCCGTAGGTTGCCTGCTCTGGGCCCGTCACCTGATAAAAAATAATCGTATCGATTTTCACCTGTACATTATCCTTTGTAATGACCGTCTGCGGCGGCACATTCGCTTGCTGAATGCGCAAATCATGATACGTCCGGACATGGTCGATGATCGGAATCAGGATGTTGACGCCAGGCGTCAGCAGCCGATTGAACTTGCCTAGACGCTCAACGACGCCTATTCTTTGCTGCGGGACGATTTTGATCGACAAAGCAACGAACACAACGACGATAGCCAGCAAAATGATCGCTACAATTATACCCATTAACCATTAGCCTCCCCATTTTTCAACTTGGAGCACTGCGCTTCCACGACTAACGACGACTACTGCATCTCCTTTTTCCAGCGTCTCGGCGGACACTGCGCTCCACGTTTCATTTCCTACCTTGACGATGCCGGGCGTTTCCGCCGCAATCTGCTCCAGCACAATACCCTGCTTGCCGACCAGCTCGTCCACGACATCCTTATAGCCGCGTGAGGAGTGAAAACGTCTAGCGATCGGCCCGGTAAAGACCGTAAGCACAAGAACAATGATGCAGGCAGCAACCAGCTGAAGCACAAAGGAGCCCGGCCAAATCCAATCAATGACAGCAGCAACCGCTGCCCCGATGGCTAGCCACAGCAAGTAAAACGTAAGCGTTAGCATCTCCACGACTACCAATATGCCAGCGAGAATGAGCCAGATCACCCACAATTCCATCCTGTCACCTCCCCTTCTTCATTAATGTATTCGTAGATGTCAATCGTATGATAAGAAAACACTTGCCAAACCGATGCTGACTATGTAGAATCGACAAGGGTCAAAAATAGACAACCTATCATATTGAAGGAGCTTATTCTCATGAAAAACGCTATTGGGGTTCACGAAAGGCCTCCAGCTCTGCAAAGCTTTCTGCTTAGCCTGCAGCATCTTTTTGCCATGTTCGGCTCAACCGTGCTTGTTCCGAATATACTCGGCGTCGATCCGGCAATCTGTTTGCTCATGAACGGAATCGGAACGCTGCTTTATCTCTGGATATGCAATAACAAAATTCCGGCTTATCTGGGCTCCAGCTTTGCCTTTCTCGCGCCAGCAGGCGCCGTTATCGGTGATCATGCATCTGGCGGCAGCTATGCGGCTGCTCTAGGCGGATTTATCATATCGGGCGTCATTTTCACGGTCGTTGCGCTTATCATTCAAGCAGCCGGGACGGGCTGGATCAACGTTGTATTTCCACCTGCAGCGATGGGTGCAATCGTCGCGATTATCGGTTTAGAGCTTATTCCGGTCGCAGCACGCATGGCTGGCTGGATTAGGCCTACGGATGTTTCCTCTACTGCGGCATGGTCGCCTGACCCTAAAATGGTAGCGCTCTCGACGGTTACCCTTGCCGTAACGGTGCTCGGCTCGGTACTGTTCCGCGGATTCATGCGCATCATTCCGATTCTGATCGGTATCGTAACCGGTTATGTTCTCGCTTATTTCATGGGCTTTACCGATTTCAGCAACGTTGCAGCGAGCGGTGTTGTGCAGCTGCCGCATTTCACCACACCTGTGTTTGAGTGGACGGCGATCATTGCCATTGCGCCTGCGGCGCTTGTCGTCATCGCCGAGCATATCGGGCATTTGGTCGTTACCGGCAACATCGTAGACAAAGATCTATCGAAGGACCCCGGCCTTCACCGCTCCATGCTGGGCAACGGGATTTCTACCATCCTATCCGGGTTTGTAGGCTCCACGCCTAACACGACGTATGGGGAAAATATCGGCGTGCTTGCGATTACGAAGGTGTATTCGACCTTTGTTATCGGAGGGGCGGCCCTCATTGCCATCGTGCTTTCGTTCTCAGGAAAATTTTCATCGCTCATCTCCGCGATTCCAGGACCGGTTATGGGCGGCGTTTCCTTGCTGCTGTTCGGCGTTATCGCCGCTTCCGGCCTTCGGATGCTCGTAGAATCGAAGGTGGACTACAGCAAGCCAACCAACTTGTTTCTAACAACCGTCGTGCTTGTTACGGGCCTTAGCGGCGTGACTCTTACGATTGGCGATTTCTCTTTGTCCGGAATGGCACTCGCAACTGTCGTTGCGATTCTGCTTAGCCTCCTGTTTAAAGTGTTTGATGTACTTAAAATATCCAATGACCATGAAGCTTCAGGCCATTAAAGCATAGGAAAGGGGAGCCTCTCAGAAGGCTCCCCTTTGCTTAGTTTATAACTGCGCTTTAGACGTCGCTAGCAACCCACTCGGCAAGCAGCCTAGCGCCATATCCGGTTGCGCCAATAACCAAATGGCCACTGCAGCCTGACGCTTCCTTCAATCCGTTCATATCGATATGAGCCCACTTATACGAAGGGCTTGTGAATTTGCGAAGGAACAAAGCGGCGGTAATCGCTCCGGCTTCGCCAACACGGCTAATATTGCAAATATCGGCATAATCGCTTTTCAAATAGTCTTCATATTCATCCACAAGTGGAAGCTGCCACAATTTTTCTCCAACACCTTCGCCTGCGGTTCGGATCGCCTGCACCAGCCTATCGTCTCCCCAAATGCCTGCTAATTTCGAGCCGATTGCGCCTACGCAGGAATAGGTTAGCGTTGCCATGTCGACAACCCGCTGAGCGCCGATTTGACCCGCGTACACAAGCGCATCCGCCAGCACCAGCCGTCCTTCCGAATCGGTATTGCCGACTTGGACGGTCGTTCCGTTCGCATACCGAAGCACTTCGCCTGGCAGTAATGCATTGGCATCCGGCACATTCTCCGCTGCCGCAACCAACACGGCAATGTTCGCCGGGATGCCGCGCGCCGCGATAATGCTCAAGGCGCCGATTACGCCAGCGGCACCCGCCATATCCATTCGCATATCGCTAATGTCGTTGTCCCGCTTCAGACTAATGCCGCCTGTATCAAAGGTAATCCCTTTGCCGACTAGAACGGTAAGCGGTTTTGCCGGATCGCTGCAATATCGAAGATCCATGAATACGGGCGGATTGATGCTCCCGCGGCCGACGGCGGGAAGGCCAGCCATGCCGAGGTGCTCCAGCTCTTCACCCGTTTTAATATCGACACTAACCTCTACGCCCTCAAAATGCTCGCGAACGCGTTCGGCAAATTTAAGCGGAGTAAGCGCGTTCGATGGCTCGTTGGTCAGATCACGGGCCAGCATCGTGCCTTGCGCCCTGATTTCTCCAAGGCGAACCGCTTCGGCCAGACTCTCCTTACGCTCAGCCTCGATCAAAATAGCCGTTACGGAGCGATGCGTTTTTTTCGAACGGTAGCGATCGAAGGCATACGTCCCAAGCAGCCAGCCTTCCACCCATGCTGCAACGAAGGATTCTTCTTCCTCGTCCTTCCGTTTGCCAAGCGCCTCAAAGGAGATAACCGCCGATTGCAGTCCTTCCTGCTCCGCCGCTCGTCCAGCGGTTCCGGCTGCTTCGGTTATACGGAATGCGGCGTTTTGGCTTCTCTCGCCCACGCCAACGAACAGATAATGAGGCTGCTCGCCGTGGCCGTAGAACCATGTTACTTCTCCACGCTCGCCCATCCGCTTACGCGGCTCATGCTTTTCAAGAAACGAGGCCAGCAGCCCTCCGCTGTGCGCTTGCTCGAAGCTATCTTTAAAGACAGGAAATATAATCACCCGGCCCGCACCGCCCTGGCCTAGCTTAAAGATTGGCATAGCATTCATATCATTTCCTCCTCCCTATTCTTTCAAAGAACCGATCATCACGCCTTTTGCAAAAAACTTCTGGATAAACGGATAAATCATAATGATTGGCGTCACTACGATAACAATCGTCGCCATTTTGAGCGAATTGCCGGTTACATGCATTCTATCCAGCATATCGAGATTGGCGCCGCTTGCCATGTTGGTCAGCAGCCGCTTCAGCGATTCCTGCCTGGTCAACATCTCTTGAAGTAAAGTAGATAAAGGCCTCAAATCTGCATTCCGCACAAAAAATGCGCCCGTAAACCAATCGTTCCAATGGCTGACGGCATTAAACAAACTAATAACGGCGACTACGGGCTTGCTGAGAGGCATGATGATCCGCCAAAAAATTGCAAAATCATTATAGCCGTCGATTCGGGCAGCCTCTTCAAGACTTCCGCTAATCTGCTGGAAGAACGTCCGCATGATCAAAATATTCCAAACGCTATACAGAGATGGAATAATATAAACCCATATTGAATTGGTCAAATGGATATCTTTTAACAGGATATAATACGGAATCAAGCCGCCGTTAAACAGCATGGTGAAAAAGATAGCCATCGTGAACAGCTTGACGCCCGGCATCGTTCTGCTCTTCAAAGCGTAAGCCGCCATCGCGGTAAAAATGACGCTAGCCACCGTGCCGATAACTGTACGGAACATAGATATGAAGAAAGCCTGCATAATATTTCCGGAAGAAAACAGCTCTTCAAAGTTTTCGAGCGACAATGCGCGCGGCAGGAAGTAAATGCCGCCTTGCTCAGCGTCCTTGCCCTCATTGAAAGCAAGCGCGATTACATTAAGAAAAGGAAGAATGATAGTCAAGCATAACAGTATTAGAAGCAAGGCATTGATGATTCGAAAAGCCTTCTCCCCCGGAGATAATTTATACGTTTCGTTCAACGATGGTCATCCTCTCTAGCTGCGTAAAGGAAGAAGGGGCGCCTTCAGCCAACTTCGGAAGAAGGCGCCCGCTCCTCAACTTATTGCATAATCAGCTTTGTTTTTACATCTTTATCCTTTTGGTCTATAAGCGTCAAATATTCATCCAATCCCGCGGCATTAAGCTGTGCCGAGGCGGAATCTACGATTTTTTTCGCTTCATCCAAAGATTTGGTGTAATAAGCTCTGATCATGCTGTCCTTGTAATTATCAAGAGCCGCCTGCAATTGCTCGCCCTTCGCAAAAACCGAAAGGAACGACAATGGCCTGTATCCATCCACCAGGCGGGCATTGCTGCGAAGCTTGTCCCAGCCCCAGTATTCCGCCATTCTCTCCGGAGCAGCATTCAGCTCTGGATTAACGGAATCGCCGTAGAACATTTCACCAAAATCAACCAATTGATCTTTGTCGGTTGCACCAAGCGGCTCTCCCCAAGTGTTGCCCGCCACTTCAAAGCCCAGCTTTTTCCCTTGATCCGGATCGTTTTTCACGACATCCAGCACCTCTTGCTTCACGATGGGATTTCCCTTCTCGTCAAGCGTATAGTCTCTTCCTTCGATTCCGTACTGCCAGAGCAGCTTTCCTTCGCGGCTAGCTAGGAAATCAGCGAATTTCACGACTTCCTCCGGATGCTCAGTCGTTGCTGGAATCGACCATGCGCCGTAAGCCGTTTTATACGGTACCATCATTTGATAAGGACCATCAGTCGTGTTCATCGGTCCCATCGGCAAATAATGCTCGTCCTTGTTAAAATCCATATAGTTGTGCATGCCAATGATGGCGTAGGAGCCGTTCAGGGCGCCTTCTGTTGCCCGTGTCTCTTCCATTGTGAAGAACTCAGGGTCCATCAGTTTTTCACTCAAAAGCTTCTGCATGTACGCGACCCGCTTCATCGGATACTCCGTTTGGCTCTCGTGAACGATTTTCCCATCCGCATCGCGTTTAATGAGCTGATCGTTCTCCCCCCATACAAGGTCGGCGTACAGCGAGCTGTCTTCCCTGCCGCCGTGGTAGTCAGGACCAATCGGGTATACATCCTTGCCGTTTTTATCCTTGAAGCCGCCAGCTTTAATCTTCTTGGCCAGCTCGTAGAACTGCTCCGTCGTGCGAATTTCTCTTGGATCGATTTTTAGCGCTTCGGCAATATCCTTGCGGATATACGGGCCTGCAACATATTTCCGGACGTTGTAGCCTGGCTGGCGCCAAATATTCATATGGGCAAGGTAGGATGATCCATTGAATTCAGGACGGAACATCGAGCCGTATTTCGTATCCTTCGGGAGGTATCCTTCCTCCATATACTTGCTGTATATTTTCGTATCTTTAAATAGAGGCGTTAGATCCGTAAACATTCCTTCGGCTGCCGCTTTCAGGATGACCGCCATCTCAGGACGCCCGCTGTTGTCCAAATAATACGCGATGAAATCGGGCAGATCGCCAGAAGCGATGCCGGCTGCCAGCAATTCGGTGGAATCACCTCCCTGAACCGCCTGCATTTCAAGCGTGATGCCTGTCTTTTTCTTAAGCTCGGCTGCAATTTCCGGGTTCATTTCAGTGTCGATGTCGCTGTCCATAAACACAAGTCCTTTGATCGTACGATCAGCAATCCAAGTCTCCGGCTTGCCTGCTGCCGAATTATCCTTCGAGTTCCCAGCGTTTGCTTGTTCATTGTTCCCATTCCCCGAGCAGCCCGCTAGCAGCAAAGCAGCAACAATTGGTGTAATGAGCAGCTTACTCCATCTTTTCATGTATGATCTCTCTCCCATTCCTATCTGTCTGATTTATGAAAAACGTGTTAAACGCTTCTCCGAAGGAATACTTGCTTTACCATAACGAATTGTCCGATACTTTTCGGGTTACCCGGTTAGCTAGAACGACGAGCACAAATCCGATCAAGCCTTGCATAAGACCAACTGCCGTCGCATAACCAAATTGCGCGCTTTGAATACCGACGCGGATAATGTACGTGTCCAACACGTCGGAGAGATGCATATTGCCCGGCGTTCTCATCAAATAAAGCTGATCGAAGCCCGCAGTCATAATGCCTCCCAATGAGAGGATAAACACGATAACGATTGTCGGCATAATGGAAGGCAGCGTAACGTAGCGAATTTCCTGCCATTTGTTTGCTCCATCTATTTTGGCTGCTTCGAATAGATTCGGGTTAATGCCGGTAATTGCCGCATAATAGATAATCGAGCCCCAGCCAATCGTCTGCCAGATGTAGCTCCAGAACATCATCGGGTAGAAATACTTGGCATCCATCGCAAAAAAAGTGCTGCCGTCGCCGCCGAACCATTTGATCACTTCATTAACGATTCCGATCTCCGGCGCAAAAATCCGCTGCATCAAACCTACGATAATGACCCAAGACAGAAAATGCGGTAAGTACATAATGCTTTGTGTCAGTCCCCTAAACCACTTGCTTCTCACTTCATTGAACATGAGCGCCAGCAATATCGGAAAAGGCATCCCAAGCAAAAGCTTCATGCAGCTGATAACGAGCGTATTGCGAATGAGCTGCCCGCTTTGATAATCGTCAAAAAACCTTTTGAAATATTCCATTCCGACCCACGGGCTGTTAAAAATGGTCGTGTTGAACTTGTACTCTTTAAATGCGAGAAGAAGTCCCGCCATCGGGATGTAATTAAATATTGCAAAAAACAACAGGCAAGGCAGAACCATGATGTACAAATAACGATGAGTAGCAATTCTTCTTAGCTGCTTGGCTGCCGAACTCGCGTTCATGAGGGTGCAGTCACCTCTTCTCTAAATTTTCACCAATACGTTTACTCGCTTGTGCCACTGTTTTCTCAAACCAATCCCAGCCTGACCCAACCTCTTCCGGCTTATGGGAGTCCGAGCCGAATACGAGCGGGATGCCGCGCTGCAAGCATTCGCCCATGAACCATTCCGGCACATAGGCTCTTTCACAGGTTGGCTTTCGGAATCCTGCCGTGTTCACGTCTACGCCAGCTCCAGCAGCTGCAAGCTTCGGCAAAATGCAGTTTAGTCTGCGCGTGACCAGTGTCTCGTCCAGTTCCGGCAATGCAAGGCGGAATTTCTCAATCAAATTGATATGTCCGATTCTTTTGCGGCACGGTAGGTCGGCTGCCCATTCAATAGCCGCTTCGACATGGTTGTAATACTCTTCTGCAGCCTTGTCCATTGAGCCGTAATACTTGATCAGCTTGTCCATGAACGTCTCAGGCGTGTAGTCGATGCACTGGTTGCCTCCGATTCCAGGCAAGTAATGAACCGAAAATACAACATCCTCTAGCCGCTCTCCGTATTTGTCGACCAACCGTAATGCAAAATCAGGGTCTTCGGGCAAATAATCCAGCTCGAGCCCAATCGTCGTCTCGATTCTGCCTTCATAGCGCTCCTTTGCTTTTCTTGCTTGGTCAAAATAGAGCGGCAGTTCTTCTTCTTTCATGGCCAGCTGATTCATCAGCGGAAGATCGTCGATGTATCCTGCTGGCAGCGGGGGATGCTCACTGAATGTGTATCGCTGAAATCCGAGCCGGATCGCCTGCTCCAAATACTCCTCCATGCTCGAGCTGCTGCCGTGGCGGCAAAAATTCGTGTGTGTGTGTCCATCCCATTTTAATACCATTTTTCTGCTCCTTTTGGTGTTGTCTGCCCTTCTGCTGGCCTCGCATACGAGAGACAATCACATCGTATAATGTTAGTTGTCATTTGACAATATGTTTGATCAAACATTAACACAATCTCAATAAACAATCTATGTTTTGTTAAGACAGCGTTAAAATTCATTGATTTATCAACGTTTTATCAACGTTCGGTCAACGTCGACCAAACATTTCCTCTTATCTTTCGCAAATGTAAAAATGTCTGTTTGCCTGTTATTAATGTTTGATCTCACATTAAAAAAGAGCCATACGCGCATCGTTATGCGCCGTACGGCTCTTTCTGTTTATTCCATCTATTTTATTAAAACCATTAATCGATTACGGGAGCTTCTATCCATTCGACTTCGTTTTCCGCAAGATGCTCTGCCCAGCCCTCAGGGCAAGGACTGTCGGATATGACCGAGTCAACTTCCTCAAAGGACAGCATATGAGTGAACGAGATGACGCCAAGCTTGGAGTGGTCCGCCAATACATAAACCCGCTCCGCCGTCTGCGCGAAAATACGCGACATCGATGCCTCGTCCGGATCGTAATCGCTGATGCCGCCGGGCATCGAAACGCCGCCTGACGACAAAAACGCTTTGCTGACGCGGAACTGCTGCATCGTCCTCTCGCAAATGGAGCCGCTGATTGACTGCTGCTCCGGATTAAGCTCTCCGCCGAGCAAAATGATCTTTCCGCTAAACCTGCCTTGGTTTACGCCGTCCATCAGACCGATCGCGACGGATACGCTGTTCGTCAGCACCGTCAGCCGTCTTCTTCCCGTAATCGCCTTGACCAGCTCAAGCGCTGTCGTCCCAACGTCAATCGCAATCGTATCTCCATCTTCGATCAACGCTGCCGCGCAGCGCCCGATCGCTTCCTTTTCTTTGACCAGCTTAAATTGCCTTTGCGTAAAAGGCGCTTCGGATGTCTGGAACAGCGGCTTTGTCGCTCCTCCGTATACGCGGCGCAGCAGCCCGTCCTTCTCTAGAACGTCCAAATCCCTTCGAATCGTTTCGGGTGATACGTTAAATTGCTCCGCGAGTGGAACGACTCTGACCTTCCCTTCCGAATTCAATAGATTGATAATCGTTTGCTTGCGCTCTTCCGCCAGGACCGACACTCGTACGCACCTCATTTATCGATTATTAGTTTTTATATTGTGGATTTTTGTGGATTTCCGTTTTTAATTCTAACGCACGAGCAGACCGCTTGTAAACTAATAAACGCATTATTTACAATTGATAGCTCTTGTTTTAACATCAAGAAAACAGTACAGCTATATGATTGGTTGCAGTGAGTTTATGTTTGATTTTGTTGCATTATCGATTATAGGAGTGATTAATATGAAGAACTTCCCTATAGAAGCTCTTGCCCATTGGCAATTTGCCCAATCGCGCATTAATTCCGGTTCGATAGAAGACGCCAGCCTAATACTAGAGGATTTAAGCGGCAACGGGAATGCTTTGCAGCTCGCCTCTATCGGCGATCAGACTAAGCCTTATGCCCGCGATATCTTGCAGTGGTCATCCGATGGCGGTTCGCTCCAATTCAACAATCGGAAAGACAATGCTGTGCGGCATTATTTCCAAACGGCCAGCGGCTCTCCTTTGAATGAGGCTGTATTCGAGGAAGGCTACACGATCGAGGTCATTTTGAAGCTGCCTGAGCATTTCGACGAGCAACAGCACAGCTGGATGGGCATTCTAACGAGGCAGGGACAAGGCGCCGAGCTAGGCAGACAAGGGGAGAACGGCCTGCTTGCTACATTGTCGGTATCGAACAATAAGGAATTTCAATGGGTCAGCTTCGACTCTCGCTCCTCCTATCCGATCACGCATTGGTCGCGGTGCATAGAAAGTAGCGAATGGCTGCATGTCGCAGCAGTGAATGACGGTCATTTAACCTCTCTATATGTAAATGGCATTTGTGATTTCCGGCTTACCGATCAAATCACGAATGGAATCGCAGCGGTTGCGGGAAAAGGCTGGAACGTCGGGGCATCCGAATGGGCGAATGAGATTGAGCAGTGCTTTGCCGGAAGCTTGAAGGAGATACGCATAACAGGGAGAGCGTTATCCCCGCAGGAGTGGCTGACTGGCCCTGTAGAAATGCAGCATCTGCAAGGAACCAATGATGCGATCCCGCTCCTCTCTGGAGCCGCAAGCTATCAATTTCTGTTTATTCCCGACGCTCAAAAAATGGTACAGTACAACGCGGAAATGTTCACTGCCCAGATGGCTTGGGCTGCGGAGCATGGCAACGGCAAACGAATCGCGATGACCGCCTTCGTAGGCGATATCGTTGACGGCAGCAGTGATGCTGCGCAGTGGCAAAGATCCCATGAAGCAATTTCCTTGCTCGATGAGAGCGATGTGCCCTATATGATGACAGCCGGCAATCATGATTACGGAATCGGAGACCCTTACCTTCATTATTACGGTCCTGAAAGGTTCGCTCATAAAACGTACTGCAAAGGCTTCTCTCCCTCACGCTACAGCTCGTGTGCGGTCATTGCCGCCGGCTCCTATGAATATGTTTTCCTCATGCTGGACATGCTTCATGTCAAAGAGGATTTAGACTGGGCGAAGCATATGCTAAGCGAGAACAGCAAGCTCCCAACCATTCTCGTCTCGCATGATATGTTGGACTGGACGATGAGCGGCGGACGGAGGCTGCCGGTTGACTCCGAGACCGGCAGCTTCATCTGGCAGCAGCTCGTGGACAGCCATGATCAGATTTTTATGACGGTTAACGGCCATTACTTCAACACGGCTCATCGCATCAAGCAGAATCGGTACGGGCATGATGTCATTCAATTGCTGGTCAACTACCAGAGTGAATATCGCGGCGGGAATGGCTGGATGCGGTTGGCGGAATTCGACGAAGCCGCCGGCCGGATATACTTTCGCACTTATTCGCCATGGGTCGAGCATTTTGCCAAGCGTCCATTAGCCTACCCGGACTTCAAATATCTGACCGGCGAATACGACCATTTCGAAGTGCCGTGGCATTTTCAAAGCAGGTTTAATTTTCGTTAAGAGGCTGCGCTTGCGCCCCTTTCCTTTCCTTCTCCTTGTCCGATGCTGTTCGTGACTCGGAAGGCGTTATCCCGTAAACCCTGCGGAACAATCGAGTAAAATAAACCGGCTCCATTCCAATATAAGACGCCGCCTGCCGGATCGTCAGATTCGGCTGCTCGGCGAGCAGTAACGCGGCTGTACTTAGACGTAATTGCTGCAAATATTGCAGCGGTGTCATTTGCAGCGAATTTCTAAACAGACGGGTGAGATGCTTCTGCGAATAACCGATATGTGCGGCAAGCTCATCCATCGTAATATGGCGCTCCAGATGATCATGCAAAAAACGAACGGTAACATCAACGATGGGATGGGCAGCACCTTCCGTTTGACCTGTGAGCGTTGATATAGGTACCTTCGAATTAGGCTGAAGCTGCTTCTTCAGCTCTAGACAAAAGGCAAATAAAAACTCCGTCGCGGCCCAATCATCATGCTGCGGCCCTGATAAAGACCATATTTTTTTCAAAAGCTTATATAATCGCTCTTTCTCCTTGAATGGGCAATGAAACGAATCACCCCCGAAACCCCAGCCAGCCAGCAGCCCAGCCTCCTTCTCAACGAAGGTTACATATCCGACATACCAAGGCTCATCGCCCTCCGGCATATACTCATGCGGCCTGCCGGCCGGTATATACAGCAGCATATGCGGCTGTAGGATGTCCCATTTATCCTGCCCAGGCATACGAAATCTACCCCTGCCCGAAAAGGTTAAAAACAGTTGGTTCGCCGAGAATCCTCCCAAGCGGGTAATTGGCGTCTGGATCTCCGTTCCTGCCGTATAAACCGCAAACGGAAGCGCTTCATCTATTTGGTATAAGCTGTTGCTTCGCAAGCTGAGCAGTTCCAATGCATTTCCTCCAAAATGTCCATTTTGTCCTATAAGTTGTCTGTTTTGTCTCCTGAACAACCATCCTATCTAACGTTTATAATGAAGTCAAGCCAAGACCGAGAGGATGAGTGACCGATGATCAAAATTGATAAATTTTGGGAAAACCCGGAGAAGCTGCACGTGAACCGCGAGGCTCCGCGCGCTTACTATATTCCATATGCCGATTCTGCTGCGGCCAAAGAACGCCAAAGAGGACGTTCCCCTTATTATGAGACGCTTAACGGTAGCTGGAAGTTCAAGTATTACCCAAGCGTCCAGCAAGTAAAGGATGCTTTCTATGAAGAGGAAACCGATGTTAGCGCTTGGGATGATTTGATCGTGCCATCTTGCTGGCAGACAAACGGATACGACCAGCTGCAATATACAAACTTCAATTATCCGATCCCTTGTGACCCGCCGTTCGTACCGGATGACAATCCCGCCGGTCTATACGTCAGAGACTTCCATTTGCCGGACAACTGGACAGGCAAGGAGAAATATGCCGTATTTGAGGGCGTCAATTCCTGCTTCTACCTTTGGGTGAACGGCGCATTTGTCGGTTACAGCCAAGGCAGCCGCATGCCTGCTGAGTTTCTTATTTCTCCTTACCTTCGCCCAGGGCAGAACCGCATTGCCGTAATGGTATTGAAGTGGTGCGACGGCACTTATTTGGAAGATCAAGACGCATGGCGTTTTTCCGGTATCTTCCGGGACGTTTATTTGCTAGGCCGCGATGAAACGCATATCCGCGATGTTTTTAACAAAACAGTATTCACAGACGATTTCCAGCAGGCGTCTCTGCAAACAGAAATCGAAACTACGGGAACGCTTGAAGTCAAAGCCGAGCTGCGGGATTCCGCACATCAGCTTATCGCGGCCACACAAGCCGTCATTGCGAACCAAGGCTCGATCACCCTGGATATACAGAAGCCTATATTGTGGAATGCGGAAGCCCCTTACCTTTATGAGCTTTATTTGTATGCCGGCGAAGAAGTCATTAGATTCCATGTCGGTTTCCGCAAGGTCGAAATTAATGACGGCGTATTCCAAGTCAATGGACAAGCAGTGAAGCTCCGCGGCGTCAATCGTCACGACTCCCATCCCGAGCTTGGGCAGACGATTCCCGTGGACCATATGATTCAAGATTTGAAGCTAATGAAGCGCCATAACGTGAACACCATCCGTACCTCCCATTACCCGAACGACGCTCGTTTTTATGAATTGTGCAACGAGTATGGGTTTTATGTTGTGGATGAGGCGGATTTGGAATCACATGGCATGGGCGTGCCGGACGATGGAGCTGGCGGGTCTGCGCACAAGCTCGCTACTGATCCTACATGGAAAGCAGCTTACGTAGAGCGGGCAGCCCGGATGGTGGAAAGAGACAAAAACCAGCCTTGCATCGTCATGTGGTCGCTTGGGAATGAAGCCGGATACGGGCTTAACCACATCGCCATGGCGGAATGGATTCAGCAGAGAGATGACTCCAGGCTTGTGCATTACGAGGGTGCGGCCCCCCATTACGAAGGGCATGAGAATATCGAATCTCTCGACGTAGAGAGCCGCATGTACTCGTCCGTCCAGTATATCGAGGAATATGCCAAGGAAGAATCGAATAAAAAGCCGCTGTTCCTTTGCGAGTACAGCCATGCCATGGGCAATGGCCCCGGCGATTTGAAGGATTATTGGGACGTTATCCATCAGTATCCGAAGCTTATGGGCGGCTGTGTCTGGGAATGGTGCGACCATGGCATCAAGACCGAAACGACGGAAGGCCAGCCGTTCTTCGCTTACGGCGGCGATTTCGGAGACAAGCCGAATGACGGCAACTTCTGCATCGACGGACTCGTTTATCCGGATCGCAGGCCGCATACGGGCCTGCTTGAGCTAAAGCAGGTTATAGCGCCGGTTCATATAGAAGCGGTTGACTTAACAGGCGGCAAGCTCAGGATCAACAATTTGCATGATTTTATTGATCTGTCCCATCTCGGCCTTCACTGGAAAATAGAGAAGGATGGCCAAACAATCGAACAAGGCCAAATCTGGCAGCTCGATGCCGCTGCGCATGAGCACCAGCTCATAACTTTGCCTTATGCATGGCCATCAACTGAGGATGCTTATTATACGCTCAACTTATCCTTTTGGATGAACAAGGAAACCTCATGGGCGGAGATGGGTTACGAAGTTGCGTTCAAGCAGTTCACCCTGCTTGAGGCTGAATATTCCGATGAACCGGCAAACCTATCCGCTGCCTCCTTGCATGCAGCCGAGAATGATCGCGTATTGTCCATCGAAGGCTACGATTTCCGCTACGCCTTTGATTTGGACAAAGGATTGTTCGTGGAGCTTGCCCGCAATGGCATCGTAATGGTAGAGCAGCCGATGGGCTTCAACATCTGGCGGGCGCCACTCGACAACGATATGCATATCCGCAAGCAATGGGAGCTGCAAGGATACGACCGTGCTGTTATGAAGGTTTACAGCTGTGAATGGACGCGTCTGAGCGAGTCCACAATAGAAGTTCGCGCAGCATTCTCTTTAGGCGGGTATACGCAGAATCCGATTCTGCACGGCGAAGCCAGCTGGCAGGTTGACGCGGCTGGGGAAATCAAGCTTGACGTCCAAGTGAAAGTAAGGGAATCTGCAGCTTACTTGCCTCGCTTCGGGCTGCAGCTTACTATGCCAAGCGGAAATGAACAAGTCGAATACTTTGGCTACGGGCCGCATGAGAGCTACGTTGATAAACGCCAAAGCGTGCGCAAAAGCAGATATGTTACGACCGTGGACGAAATGTTTGAGCCTTATATTATGCCGCAGGAAAACGGCTCGCGTTATGGCACTCATTGGGCGGTCATATCGAACGAGCAAGGGATGGGCTTAAAGTTTGCCTCGCCGGAGCCGTTCTCGTTCAACGCGTCGCACTATACGCCGCTTGACCTTACAATCGCTGCCCATGATCATGAATTGAAGGCGCGGAAGGAAACTATCGTTCATCTGGATTACAAAATGAGCGGCGTCGGCTCCAATTCTTGCGGACCGGAGCTGCTGGATCAGTATCGCTTGAATGAGAAGCAGTTCCGCTTCGAGCTTCATATCAAACCCGTGTTAAGCGAAGACGAATAAACAAAAGGACGGAGCAGCGTATGATAGCTGCTCCGTCCTTTTTAATTGCCTGATCATCGCCAGTTGGTGAGGTTTGCGCTCCGTTAACACTATTTTCTAGACTTATTTCTGGAAAAGTAGCCCGTTTGATCATTATAGATCTACATTCTAGCTCTATTCTTGAAGAAATGGTGCGATAATCGCCAATTGGCGGAGTGTGCGGATGCATTAAGACTATTTTCTAGCCTTATTTCCTCGCTTAAGGTCATTTTTTACAAAATAGAGCTAGTTTCTAGTTCTATCCCGGTTAGGAGCTCCTGATGTCTAAAAGCCCCCGCCTCCGCCCATGATGTTTAAACCAAGATTAACCTGTCACTTGATCCTCTTGAACGATCCACGTTTCGAACTCCCTTTTCCCTTCCTCGAGCCGAATGACTCTGGCGCCTCTCGGCAGCTTTCCGTAGCAATTATATCCGGTTACCCGTCCGTAACAAAGACGAATACCGTGCAAAGTGCCGC
The DNA here is from genome assembly GCF_001273905.1 of Paenibacillus sp. FJAT-27812. Lineage (NCBI taxonomy): Bacteria > Bacillati > Bacillota > Bacilli > Caryophanales > Paenibacillaceae > Paenibacillus > Paenibacillus sp. FJAT-27812. The sequence continues at coordinate 405,134 of NZ_LIGH01000001.1, forward strand.
AATAGTCGTTGTCATGGTCATGGCCGACAAATGTGCCAACCACATCGCCTGATTGTACCATCGCCCCGAACAAGCCTGTATTTACTTTGGGACACTCTACATTTTCCTCACGTGTGCCCGTCACTTGCTCTCCGCGCCACGCCGCGTCGTATTCGGGAATCGGAATATGGAAAAAGGCCAGTGATCGAACCGGACCGCCGTTTTGAGCGGTAAGCTGCCTGGATTGCCCGGTATACCACTGGATTTGATCCGGGTGAATCCATGCATAGCCGCCAATTGGTTCCGGAGCATTGATGCCGGAGTCGAAGAAATAAAGCGCTGCCTCGTCCTTGGTTCCGTTAGCATTTCCAACCTTGAGCATAAAGTTGCCAATCCCGTTGATGTCATGAGGCCCTGCTTCAGAAAGACATTTTTCATCCTCCTGCTGAATAGCCAGAAGCTCCTCCCTGGTTACGCCTGCCTCCGCATCATGATTGCCGAACACAGCGGCCCAAGGAACACCTGACCCCACTACAGGCGCTATCGCCCTGCGAAAAGAAGCTTTCGGATCGGCAACGCCGTCGCTCCATATCATGTCACCCGTTAGTACGACCAGATCCGGCTTCTCGGCTGCAATGATGCCGCTAACTAAATCCGCCGTTTTCTCGTCTCTCTCACGCTCTTCCTCTTTGCCGTCTCCAAGATGCATATCGGTAAATTGCAAAATTTTAAAAGTGCCGTCATCACGAAATTTTAGGCTGGCGGACATCCTTTTCCCTCCATTGATCTTCATCGGTCTGCTTATTCGATGCGTTATCTATGCTTGACGAGACTCTACAATCATCATAAGCCGTAGCCTCATCAACTGTCATCTTAAGGTTTCGTCATGATCCATTCATGGTCTTTGTCATTATGAAACTTCCAGATGCGGGTCGGGCCAGCCATCACATTCAAATAATAGCAATCATAGCCCGGAGGGGCAGATACCGGATGATAGCCGCGCGGCACCATGACGGCATGCCCGTTTTTCACGACCAACGTTTCATCGAGCGATCGGTCATCGGTATAGACACGCTGGATCGCAAACCCTTGCTCAGGCTGGACCCGGAAATAATAAGTTTCCTCCAAAAGCGACTCCGATGGAAGATTATCCTGATCGTGCTTATGCGGTGGATAGCTTGACCAATGTCCGTTAGGCGTAAACACCTCAACAACAAGCAAACTATCCGCAGGATCCTGCTCTGGCAAAATATTATGAATCCGACGTTCGATGTTTCCATAGCCGCGCGTTTCGGTGCCTACCTGCGCAGGCGCAATCAATCTCGCCTTGTGGTTTCCGTATCCTGGCGCCGAGCATACGGCTACCTCAAGCTCAGTAAGCGCGTGGATGTGATAACGATCGCCGTTTGGAACATACACCGAATAAGGAGGGATTTGCTCGAACACATTCATCCGCTCGCCAATTGCCTGCCACTTCTGCTCCGCGGTTGTCACATCTGCTTTCCCGCTCAGCAAGACGAGACATACTTCCTTATCGGCGGTTTCCCTGTGTAAGTCTTGCCCCTTAGCGAGCCGAATGAATTCAAAGCCAACATACTGCCACTCCGCTGATTCGGGTGTAATTTGCATAAGGCTGCCTTCATGATTGGGTTCAGCCGATGGAGCTACGATTAGTTTGGACATGTTTTATTTCCTCCTTTACGCTTTGCCGGAGCTGCCGAGCAGCCGCGTTTTTTCGTGCTCATCAGGCAAGCCGCTTCGCCTCAAATTACAAGCGCAGCGGCTGCTTGCCTTCCGGTTTGATTCTTACCAACGCGTCGTTATCATTTTTTTGCGCGTATAGAACTCTACGCCGTCGGTGCCGTTGGCATGAAGATCGCCGTAGAACGACTTTTTCCAGCCCGAGAACGGGAAAAACGCCATAGGGGCAGGAACGCCTAAATTTACGCCGAGCATGCCAGCCTCAATCGTCTCGCGGAATTGGCGAACATAACCTCCGCTCTTCGTAAACAGGCATGCGCCGTTCGCAAAGTCCGATGCGTTGGCAAGCTCAATCGCTTCCTCAAGCGTATCCACTCTCATAATCGACAGCACAGGGGCAAAAATCTCGTCCTCCCAAATTTTCATCCCGCCTTGCACGTTATCAAAGATCGTCGGCCCGACAAAGTAACCCTTGCCCTCGCAGGCAGCATCTTTGCGTCCGTCACGCAGAAGAATCGCGCCTTCGTTCTCCCCGATCTCGATATATTTAAGCGTGCGCTCCTTATGCGGGCCGCGAATGACCGGACCGAGGAAAATGCCTTCCTCCGCGCCGTTGCCGATCGTGATGCGGTCCGCCGCTTCCATCAGCTTGCTCACGAGCGTATCCGCTACCTCGCCGACAGCTACTACTACGGAGCATGCCATGCAGCGCTCGCCCGCGGAGCCGAATGCGGCATTAATAATTTCTTTGACCGTTATGTCCATGTCTGCATCCGGCATAACGATAGAGTGGTTCTTCGCGCCCGCAAGCGCTTGAACGCGTTTGCCATGTGCGGTTCCCGTTTTATAGACATACTCCGCTACCGGCTGCGAGCCGACGAAGGAAATGGCAATAACATCCTTATGCTCAAGAATGCCGTTTACGACATCATGCGCGCCATGGACGATATTGAATACGCCGTCCGGCAGGCCTGCTTCCGTAAAGAGCTCCGCAAGGCGATTAGCCAGCAGCGGCGTACGCTCCGAAGGTTTTAAGACAAAGGTGTTGCCGCAGGCGATCGCAAGCGGGAACATCCAGCACGGCACCATCATCGGGAAGTTGAACGGCGTAATGCCCCCAACAACCCCAATCGGATACCGGTACATCGCGGACTCCAGATTCGTAGCGATATCCGGGAGCTGCTTGCCCATCATAAGCGTAGGAGCGCCAGCGGCGAACTCGACGCATTCAATGCCGCGCTGCACTTCGCCATAAGCTTCGCTGTAGCTTTTACCGTTCTCCAGCGTAACGAGGCGCGCGAGCTCACTCCAATTCTCAACCAGAAGCTGCTGGTATTTAAAAAGAATCCGTGCGCGGCGCGGAACCGGCGTGCGGCTCCATGTTTTGAACGCTTCCTTCGCCGTTTGAACGGCGAGGTCTAGGTCTTCGCGCGTAGAAAGCGGAACAAGCGCCAGCACCTCTTCCGTTGCGGGATTATATACTTCTTCAGTTGTCGCAGATGTTGATGGAACCCAAGCTCCGCCAATCCAGTTATTCAGTACTTGCGTCATTGTCGTTAGCCCCTTTCAAATCTATGGATGACTATGAGATCGTTATTTTACCATTGTTGCAGTCTTCAATATATTGATGGACTTGCGAGCTTGTTGGCATCGCATCGGAGCAGCTATGGCTCGAAATGACGATGCAGGCCGCTGCGCTTCCGAACTCCATGCTTTTCTCGAGCGTCCAGCCTTCCATAATGCCATATAGAAAGCCCGCTGCATAAGAATCTCCCGCTCCGAAGGTTTTGATGACTTTCGCCGGGAAGCTTTTGGCGCGATGCGTCGTTCCGTCGGCCGTGTAGGCGATGGAGCCTTCCTTGCCGTGTTTGATGATGACGATTTTAGCGGAGTAATCGAACCATTTGGACGCCGTAAAATGATCGCTGTGATCCGGGTTTTGCTCGAACGCCTCCATCATATCGAACTCTTCGCGCGTACCTAGAATAATGTCGCATTTTTCAGCGGCAAGATTGTAATAGACAGCCGTCTCTTCTTTGGAAGCCCATGTATAAGGGCGATAATCGAGATCAAACGCGATGACGGTCCGATGTTTCTTGGCATAGTGCAGCGCTTGGAAGACCGCTTCCCGCGAAGGGCTCTTGGCAAGTGCCGTCCCGGAAATCAGAAGCATTTTCGAATCGGCGATCAACTGCTCGCTTACTTCTCCCGCTTCCAGCATAAGATCAGCGACGTTATCGCGATACATTAGGATGCTGCAATCAGAAGGGCTCTTTATTTCCGTAAAAGCGAGTCCTGTCACCGCGCCGGTGTGATCGGTCACCACATTTGAAGCGTCGATGCCGCCCCGCTTCAAATAATCGGCGATAAAACGTCCCATTTGGTCATCTGCGATTTTGCCGATAAAAGCGGTCTTTCGGCCGAGGCGGGACATGCCGATTGCTATATTGGCGGGGGAGCCGCCGACATACTTCGTGAACGTCATCGTCTCTTCCATCGGACGGTTAATTTCATTCGCGTTCAAATCGATGCAAAGCCTGCCGATAGCGGTAAAATCGAACTTTTTATTATTTGAAAAAGAGATATAAGTCATTTGTGAGCTCCCTGCTTTCTTTGGACTTTACTTACTCAGCCGTTAGCGGAGGGTGACGGATTGAATTTTGGCATTCATCTCTTTGCCCGCCCTAACGACTACATCGCTGACGGATACCTCGGGAACGCCCACGTTCCACCAAGACTCATAACCTCCCGTATTCGTGCCCGGCACGACAGGAATTTCAATTAACGTCGTCACCGTTTCTTGCTTAGCGAGCTGCAGCGCTTCTTTTAATTGCTCTGCATTGCCGGCTTTGTAAGCCTTCGCCCCCAAGCTGCGGGCATGCGCTGCAAAATCGATCGGCATATAAGAGCCGGACAGCTTGCCCGTCTCCTGGGAGCGATAGCGGAACTCGTTGCCGAATCCGTCGCTGCCATGACCGCGCTGCAAATTGTGAATGCATTGGAAGCCGTGGTTATCAAACAATAAAATCGTTATTTTACGCCCCTCCTGGAGGCTCGTTACCATTTCAGAATGAAGCATCAAGTAGCTTCCGTCCCCAACGACAGCATATACCTCGCGACCCGGCTCTGCTAAGGCTGCGCCAAACGCGCCCGCTATTTCATAGCCCATACAAGAGAAGCCGTATTCCATATGATAGGTCTTCGGCTGGGCAGGCCTCCAAAGCCTATGAAGGTCGCCTGGCAGACTGCCTGCCGCGCATACGATGACCGAGGATGGATCAAGCGTTTCTTGAATAACGCCAAGCGCCCTCGTTTGGGCAAAGCCCGCTTCATGCTCAGCCGCGTAAAGCCGGTCGACCTCGCTGTCCCATTCCTGCTTCAAAGCTGCGATGACGGACGGGTCATGCGAGCTGAGGTAACCGATTTGACCCAGTGCAGCATGCAGAGCCTTCAGCCCTTCTTTGGCATCAGCCGTAATAGCGGCGCCATTTAGCTTAGAGGAATCGAAGCTGCTTACATTTACGTTCACGAACTGGACATCCGGGTTGCCGAATGCCGATTTGGATGATGTCGTAAAATCGGAATACCGAGTGCCGATACCGATGATTACATCCGCTTCCCTTGCCAGCTTATTGGCCGCCAGAGTCCCCGTAACGCCTATCGCCCCAACGTTTAACGGGTGATTCCACGGCAAAGCGCTTTTGCCGGCCTGCGTCTCCGATACGGGAATGCCGAAGGCTTCAGCAAACACCTCAAGCTCCTTCATCGCATCGGCGTACAGCACGCCGCCTCCTGCGATGATTAGCGGTTTTTTCTTACTTTTGATTACAGCAGCGGCGCGTTGAACGGCATCGGCTGCTGCCGGGCGCCGATCGATATAATGAACCTTGCGCGCGAAAAAATCAGACGGGTAATCGTACGCTTCCGCTTGAACGTCCTGCGGCAGGGCAAGCGTAACGGCTCCTGTCTCTGCGGGATCAAGCAATACGCGCATCGCATTCGCGCATGCCGACATCAGCTGCTCCGGCCGCACGATGCGGTCCCAATATTTGCTTACCGCTTTAAACGGCTCGTTCGCCGAAATTGTGTAGTCGCTGCTTACCTCAAGCTGCTGAAGCACCGGGTCCGGCTGCCTGCTTGCAAAGTTGTCGCCCGGAAGCAGCAGTACCGGTATGCGGTTCACGGTTGCGGTCGCCGCTGCCGTTATCATATTCAGAGCGCCGGGACCGATAGAGGAAGTGCAGGCAAATATTTGCTTGCGGTTGCTTTGTTTCGCAAATGCGGCTGCCGCATGCACCATCCCTTGTTCGTTTTTCCCCTGCACATATACCAGATCACCGGCGCTTCTCTCTAAAGCTTCGCCGATGCCCGTTACGTTGCCATGCCCGAAAATACCCATAACGCCTTTTATAAACTTTGTCTCTATGCCGTCTACCGATACGTACTGGTTATCCAGAAAACGCAGCAGCGCTTGCGCCATCGTAAGCCGAATCGTCGTCATTCGTTTCAAGGCCTCCCTTAATATCCATGTGAGCCAACCTTTATGAGAAGAAAAAAGGGAGCGAGTTGTAAAGAAGCTCACTCCACCTATTTCCACCGCTAATCTACTTGTTCCATTTGGCTGTCATTTCTTTCAAATAGTTAAAGCTAATCTCCAAGCTGTCGAATGGGCTGCCTGGGCAGTAATCCTGCTCCACGCAATACCATTCAACGCCGCTTTGCTCGCCCCACTTCAAAATCGGCTCAAAATCAATGACGCCGTTACCGATTTCCGTGAACGTTCTGCTTTCATCTGCGGACATATCCTTCAAATGCAGAATCGGTATTTTGTTCGGGAATTTGGACATGTATGAAAGAGGGTCACGGTTTGCAAAGCTTACCCAATAGGTATCAATTTCCGGATAAATGAAGCGGTCGCCCTCAGGCTCCAGCACGAAATCCAGCGCCGGCTTCCCGTCGACTTCCGTTTCGAACTCGAATTCGTGATGGTGATAGCCGACGCGGAAGCCGAGCGGCTTTACTTTGTCGGAGATTTCAAGCAACTGGCGCTTCGCAAGGCGGTAACCTGCCTCATTTTGCAATTCGCCCTCCAAATAATGATTAAAGAAGTCCGTCGTACCGAACAGCCGCGCCTCTTCCAGCACGACATCAAGCTCCTGCGTCATCCGGTCCAAACCGACATGCATGCCTGCAACGGATAATCCCGTCTCCTTCAGGACAGCGGCGATTTCGACTGCCGGATAATCGTGCAAGCCGTCGATTTGAACGGCTTTCCAGCCCATCTTGCTCAGCGTGCGAAGCGTTTCATAGAAATCCTTCTTAAGCTCGTTCCTAAGTGTATATAGCTGAGCGGCAAATTTATGTTCCATTATTGTTGCTCCTCTCTATGTTAAATGCGGTCTGTAACCAAATCCAGCCATTTAATCTCGTTTTCTGTAAGCGGAATGCTCATTCCTTGAAGGGATGATTGCAATTCAGGCAGTCTCTCGGGACCGATGAGCGCTGCCGTCGGATACGTCTGGTGCAGCACGTAAGCAAGCGCGATTTGAATAGCTGACGCGCCTTTGCTGTTAGCTAGCTCAGTCGCGCGGCGATAACGCTCCCAGTTGTCCGCTGTATAATAAACGTCAACCATTTCTTCATCTTCCAAATTGTCAGGCGTATAACGTCCTGAGAAAAACCCGCCAGCCTGCGAGGACCAGGACAGAAGCGGCAAATTATTGCTCTGATGCCATTCGATCATCTCTTGCCCAGCCGATATGCTGCCCGGCCAACGCGGGATGCGGCATTTTGCCAAGCTGAGGTTCGGGCTGCTGAATGTGAATCCGATTAAGCCATGCGTTTTGGCATAGTCGTTAGCCTCTTGAATTCTTTCGTGGCTCCAGTTCGATGCCCCGATCGCATGAATGCGTCCCGCTTCCACATGCGCGTTCAGCGCCTCCATAATCGGCCCAACTTCGATGGAAGGATCGTCGCGGTGCAGCGCGTAAAGGTCAATGTAAGAAGTGCGAAGCCGCTCTAAGCTCTCAAGCACATCCTTGTTAATCGCCTTTGCATTCACCCGATTGCCAGGCTCGCCGTCGTCCGGATGCGCGCCCTTTGTCATAATGTTGACCTGCTCGCGCTTGCCTGTCTCCTCCAGCCATCTGCCTATTTTCTGCTCGCAATCATCGTACTGGTGTGCCGTATCGAACGTATTGCCGCCCGCCGCGAGGTAAGCGCCAAACATCTCGTGAATGTAGTCCATATCGTCTGCACGCAAAAAGTTAGTAGAGCCCATAATAAGCTGTGAGCATGATTTAACGATCGGCTGCCCGTTTTGGCTTGCTTGAATTTGAATTGTTTTCATGTTATCCCGTCCATTCTTAAGATGTTTGTTCGGCTATTAGAGAGACGTATTCTGCAAATAAGCTGTTTGCCCATGCAAACCATGGTCTCGTAAAAGTAGATGGATCGTCTTTATGGAAGCCTTCATGCATAAATCCGGTTCCCGCATGGGTGGACGACAGCATCGCCAGAATGTCGCGTTTCTCCTGCTCGTCAATTGAAGTCAGTCCCTGCATGCTCAGCGCGATATGCCAAATATAGGATTGCGGCGTATGCGGGCTGCCAATCCCTCTGGCTGCCGTTCCTTCAAAGTAGTACGGATTGTCTTCACTGAGAATAAACCGCCTTGTGTTCTGGTAAACCTCATCGTCCTTCGCCCTGTAACCGAGATAAGGAATTGACAGCAGGCTCGGCACATTGGCGTCATCCATCAGATTGTAGTTTCCGAATCCATCCGTTTCATAGGCATACATTTTGCCGTATTTGGGATGGTTGATCACGCCGTAGGTTTCAATGCCGTATTCGATTTCTTCCCTCAAGGCAGCCGCTTTGCCATTTAAATCGCTGTCCTTATAGATCGAGTCCGCAATTTCCTCCACGTACCTCAGAACGACAGCCGCAAACATGTTCGATGGGATCAAATATCCATGCGTGCAAGCATCGTCGCTTGGACGGAAGCCTGACCAGGTCATACCGGTATAATTGACCGGCATGCCCTTCCCGTTATTTCTAAGCGTATCGGTCGGCGGGCAATCCCGCCGAATGAATTGATAGGGCGATTGCTCGGTATGCCGCTGCTCCAGCCGCCAAAGATCGATAATTTGGTGCACGGCAGCTCGGAAGGAGTCATCGAACAAGCTCGTTATCCCCGTCTCTTTCCAATATAAGTAGCTTAGCCATATCGGATAACACAAGGAATCGATCTCATATTTCCGCTCCCAAACCCACGGATTAAGCTCGGTCTCATCTATGTCGATGCGGTTATCGTTATCCTCTACATTAAAGGCGTTAGCGTAAGGGTCGATTCCGATATATTTCAGCTGCCTGCGAATCAAACCTTCGATCATTTGCTGCAGCGTCTCATCCGATGCTGCGAGCGGGAGATAATGTTTCACTTGTGCGGAAGAGTCACGCAGCCACATAGCTGGAATATCGCCTGTAATGACGAAGGTTGTTCCGTCCTCTAATCGCTCTAAAGTCGTCTCAAACGTACTCGCAAAGCATGGGCCAAACATCGGGGCGAGCTTTTCCAGCTCAGGATGCCGCTCCAGCTTGCTAATCGTTTGTTCGACAAAATGGCTCATTTGATCGGTCAGCTTCATTTTAGAAATCGTTCCTTTCTTTAAAGACGACTGCAAATGTCTTAATTTCGTAAGGCGTAAACGCCGTTGCAATAGCAGGACCCAAATTCAGCTCTCCAATCGGTTTTTCCATCAGATTGCATTCCTGCCACGAGACGATGTCAAGGTCGCTTTCGATTGTCATTTCACTGCGGCTTCCCGAGTAGTCATGCAGCCGGATAATAACCATATCTTCATCTTCCGCTTTTTTAACCGCATCGATCATTACGCCGTCAGCCGAAAGCTTGAACAACGATTTTGGCGTGTGGGACGCTGTTCCTGGATGGCTTGTCAGCGGATTGTTCAAGTTCCATGCCGCGGCAACGGTGCCTCCTTCATACCAATCGCCTTTATGCGGCAGCAAAGAATAAGTGAACTGATGCAAGCCGATATCCTGCTCCGGGTCAGGGAAATTAGCCGATTTGATTAGCGACAAGCTGAGCACGTTGTCCTTGATGTCATAGCCGTATTTGCAATCATTAAGCAAGCTGACTCCGAATCCGCGCTCCGAGAGATCCGCCCACTGGTGCCCAACAACCTCGAATCTCGCCAAGTCCCAGCTCGTATTCCAGTGCGTCGGACGTTTGACGTTCCCATACTGGATATCGTATGTCGCTTCGGTCGAGCGAACATCAACCTCGAATGCAGCCTTCAGCAGTTGGCTTTGTTCCTGCCAATCCACTTTCGTCACAAAGTCGATTCTTCGATTTTGGCTGTACACCTTCATATCTTGAACGAGAGAAGAACGGTTATAAGTCCAGCGGAAACGTACGATTGCATATAGCGGACCGGATTCCAGCAGCTCAGCCGATTCCAGCGCCGTTACTTCCTTCATCTTTTCCTTGTAGAAAATATCAATATCCCATGCATCAAATGCGAGCGGTTTGTCTTCAAATACGCGCAAGACATTGCCTCGGCCGTCCTTCTTCAAAACATTGCGGCGAAGCTCCTTATCCCAAATGTTCGTCAGTTGGCCTTGTTCGTTCCATGCCATTTTGTAAAATGGGGTCTCTAGCCCGCTCTCCGTAAACGCAAAGCAAGTTGTTTGAAAGCCTTCCGCTGGCTTGGGGATAAACCGGATCTGTGTATACCCCATCGCCGGCACCTTCACCAGCACCGACCATCCCTCCTGCCCTTTATGAGCAGCAAGCCCATTGCCTTCCTGATCGATCCAAACGCCGCTGCCGTGAGCCGGACTTTCTATTTCAAGCAGATCTTCCCGCTCCCAAGTCGAACCGTTAAATACGGTATAGCTGTTTGCGTCCGCATCTGTCATCAGTCTTAACGCTTCCGATCGGACATCCGAAATCAAGGCTTGCGCTTCTCCGTATTCCGCCGCAGCATCCTCATATACCTCTTGGATGGAAGAGCCCGGAATAATATCATGGAATTGATTGCGAAGAATGATTCTCCAGCCGTCATTGATTTTCTGCTGAGCGTATTTGCCCCAATTTCCTTCGAGCAGGCTTGCGAATGCGCTTAACCATTCGCCCTCGCGGTATCCGAGCTCAAGCTTGCGATTCATCCGTTTCACATTCGCTTGGCTTGTATAGGTTCCACGATGATACTCCAGGTACAGCTCTCCGTCCCAGGTATGAACATATTGCGTTGTTTCATCGATCGTCTCTTTAAGCCGTTCAAAATAATCGCCTGCCGTACCTGTCTTCACATGCGGAAGCCCCGGCATTTCATCAAGCCTGCGCCGCATCTCCAGCATCTCGCGGTTGACGCCGCCACCGCCATCGCCATAGCCGTATGAGAGCAGAAGCTCTTCATTTATTTCTTTATCCCTGTAATTATCCCAAATATGATAAGCCTCATAGGCTGTTAGTCTGCCGTTATAAGTGTACATCCAAGAATCTTTGCCGTGGCCAGGCTCGGGAGTCGTAATGAAATGCGCCATGATCTCCGATCCGTCCATCCCGCGCCATGTAAACGTGTCATGCGGAATACGGTTGAATTGGTTCCAGCTGATCTTCGTCGTCATGAACCGATCGATTCCCGATTTTTTCAAAATTTGCGGAAGCGCCCAGCTGTAGCCGAATACGTCCGGCAGCCATAAATAAGTGCATGCCTTTCCGAACTCGTCCTCCAGAAAGCGTGTACCGAACAATACTTGCCGAACGAGCGACTCCCCTGAAGGAATATTGCAGTCGGCTTCAAGCCACATGCCGCCAGCCGCCTCCCATCTGCCCTCCGCCACCCGCTCGCGAATGCGCGCGTAAATCTCGGGATAATCCTCTTTGATGTAGGCATACAATTGTGGCTGCGTTTGCAAAAACACGTAATCCGGGTATTGCTCCATGAGCCGAAGGACGGTTGAGAACGAGCGGGCGATCTTCTCGCGCGTATGCTTAAGCCTCCATAACCAAGCGACGTCGATATGGGTATGTCCGACACAAGTGACCGTTATGCGCGAATGCTTCTCGATTCGGCCGAGCTCTTCCTTCAAGATTGTAAGTGCCGCGTCGATCGAACGGTAAAAGTCTTCGCTTTCCCTGTTTTGCCACTCTACCTCGCGCAAGGAACGATCGATCGCTTTGAGAAGCTGATGTCGCTCCGACTGGACGACAGGCAGGACAAGAACCGTTTCCAATGCTGCTTTGACCGTATAATAATAGTCATCCGCGCTTTCATCAAGCCAGCTTATTTCCGCCATTTTCAAGCGGTGGGCTTGAACGGTTTTGGGGCCACCGCCTTCCAGGCCCGACCAAAGGCGGAAATCCAGTCGAAGCTTGTTACCGGCTTCCTGAACGGGCAAAAACACTTCCTTGTGGTTGGCATCTACGCCTTGGTAAGGCTGTCCGTGCAGAAATAGAAGCGACTCGAACCCTGAATTGGTTCCTTCATCGGTTTTGCCAAAGTCGAATCTGCCAACTAGTTTTTTTCCTGTCCAGCATTTAGGTATATCAACCTCGCAAGAAAGCCATGCATACTTATCTCTGCCTTCCCAACGGGAACCTGTTTCGATGATCGACCAAGCTTCCTCATCAGTGGGAGGAAAAGTGCCTATTTCACCCTTTTCATCTTCTAAAAAGCGGAATTCCGGTATTTTTACCCCATCGCGATAACGCAAGGGCTCCATTTCGTCTAATCTTGCCTTAATCTTGTCTTCCAAAAAGAACATGCATAAGCCCCCCTGACACCATGTTGTAATATACCAATTATATATCTAATGAAATATGATGTAAATAAAATAATATTACTAATTATTAAAAAATAGTCGAATTTGGTATGCTTATATTTGGAATATGTTATACCCGCATCCGAAGCGGATATAAAAAAAGCCCCTGGGATACCCAGGGGCTTCGTTCTGCATGTTGACTCCAAAAACAGACTATTCTTCTTCAACCAACTCTTTAACGCTATCTCTTTCCACCAAATTAACGGGGATGAGCTTCTGCCGGAAATCCATGTTTTTCTTTTCGATAAAATCAACGATAAAGCTGGCAGCGTTTTGTCCAATTTCGTAGTAATTTTGGGCAACTGTCGTCAAAGGAACCTGTGCGTACCCGACATTCTCCTCATTATCGAACCCAACAATGGACAATTGCTCCGGTACCGATATGCCCGCATGATGGCAAGCCTTGAGTAAATCAATCGCCAGATCATCATGCTCGGCTTGAATAGCGGTAATATTCTGTTCGACCAATTCCTCAACCAGTGTCGTTAATTTTGCGATACGTTCCTCATCCGCGATTCCTTTATAAACCTCCGAAACGATAAAATCGCTCTGGATTGGAATCCGGTGATCCTTATGCGCTGAGCAATAACCGATAAACCGCTCCCTAATCGTGCTGCGAAGATCAACCTCGATAGCGGTTAGGAAAGCAATGCGGGTATGCCCTTTGCGTATCAAATGGTCGGCTGCCATATAACCGCCGGTTTTATTGTCAGACACGACATTACTGATTGGAAAGCCCTCATAATGCTGGTCGATCAGCACAATCGGGAAATCGTTCATGAAAAGCGTGTTTACCGTTGCGATATTATGAGAAGAACTCGACGGGTAGAGAATGATGCCGCTATGGCCGCTATTGTACATTTTGAGCAGCAGCTCTTTTTCTTTCTCCACGTTCCAGTTTGAAATATGGATACTTAGGAAATAGCCTCTAGGGTCCAAGTAATCATTGGCTCCTTGAATGTAATCAAGCCGGCCAGTCGAGGACCAAGGAAGAATCATTGAGATGATCGGAGTACGGAAAGAAGCCGAAGCTTTCACCATTCCTGCCGTATCCTCATGGTTGCGTACATAGCTCCCGCTCCCGCGCTTCCTATACACAAGACCCTGCTTTTCAAGCTCAATTAGCGCCCGCTTAGACGTAATGCGACTAACGCCGTACTGGTTCGCAAGATCTATTTCCGTTGGCAATTTATCATTATCTCTGTAAACTCCGTCTTTGATTTGCTGCTGCAAATCTTCCATAATCCGAAGATATAAGGGCTTGCTACCTTGCATCAGCACTCCGCCACCCTGTTCATTTTAATCTAAATGTTATGTCCATTTTACCAGAGGCTGTAAGGCTTGCATACCAATAAATTAGCTTTTAACCGCCCCGTCAGAAAGCCCGGCAATAAATTGACGGCTGACGATTAGGAAAAAAACGATGAGCGGCAGCGTTGCCAGCAGCGTCCCAGCCATAAGCATAGCATAGTTCGCGGTATGTGTTGTTTTCATTGATGCGAGCGCAACCATCAGCGTAAATTTCGATGAATCGGTCAATACGACTAACGGCCACAAGTAATCTTCCCACGTTGCCATAAAGGAAGTAATGCCAAGGAAAGCGAGTGCCGGCCGCAGAACCGGAAGCGCAACGTTGAAATAAAGCCTGAAATTGTTGCAGCCGTCTATCCGTCCCGCTTCCAAAAGCTCGTCATGAATCGCGTCCTGAGCGAATTGGCGAATCCAGAAGATGCCGAACGCTCCAGCTAGACCAGGTATGATTAACGCTTTGTAATCCCCTAGCCAGCCTAGCTCCTTCATAATCATGAATTGCGGTACAAGCGACAGCTGCCCTGGAATCATCATCGTCGCAAGCAGCAGGACAAACAATATTTTGCTGCCGGGAAACTTGAATTTCGCAAATGCGAAGCCTGCAAGCGATTCGAGAAACAATCGCAAGACAGTCGTAACGACAGCAACAAATACGGTATTCATAAACGCGCGGCCAAAATCAATGGTATCGAGCACGCTGCGAATGTTTACCCATAATTGATCGCCGACAACGAGCTTCGGCGGGAACGCGAATACGGCGCTGGTTGTGTTTGTTGACATCACGAACAACCAATAAAACGGGAAAATGGATATAACAACTCCGATCATCAAGACCAGATGAATCGTCAGTTTTTTAATTATTTCTTTTGGCATGTCCTGCACCTCACGAAAGGTTTGTCGTATCTATCACCGGGTTAACGATCATCCGCAGGCTTGAATAGTTTCCAGTTCAGGAATGAGATGACCATAATGATCGCGAACATTACCCAAGAAACTGCTGCTGCGTAGCCATAGTTGTTATACTTGAATGCTTCTCGGAACAAGTAGAGCACAATCGTTTCAGAACCTGGATAAGGTGATGTGAGCGTTGCGAGCACTTGAGGCTCCGTGAAAATTTGCAAGCCGCCGATTGTCGACATCATAACTGTGAACAAAATAATCGGCCGAAGCATCGGTATCGTAATTTTTGAAAAAGTATCATACATGGTTGCACCGTCAATTTTAGCAGCTTCATAAAGATCATTTGGAATTTTCTGAAGACCAGCCAAATAAATGATCATATTATAGCCAAGGAATCTCCAATAAATCATCGTCGCGATAATGAATTGCACGCTTATTTTGTGATTCAGCCAAGCCACTTCATTCAGGCCGATTTTTTGCAAAAGGTAGTTTGCAAAGCCGTAATGGTTTCCAAAAAAGGATTGAAAGATAATAACAACAGCGACCATTGCGGTTACGTTTGGAAGATAGAAGGCAATACGATAAAAATCCTTAAATCGAACGATACTCAAATTAATTAAAAAGGCGAACACGAGCGCGCTGCATAATAGCGGAATATTAGCCATCGCCCAGATCGTGAACGTGTTTTGTACGGCATCGTAAAATTTGGGGTCTTTAAACAGAAACTGGAATTGTGAAAATCCTACATACTCCAAATCCCCGATCCCATCCCATTTGTTAACCGCAAGATAGGCTGAGAACAAGATAGGGAACAGACCAAAAACTAAAAACAAAAGATAAAAGGGAGAAATAAACAGATACAGCGTCTTATTTTTAAGGACTTCTTTCCACGTATGCCTTACATTAGTACCCATATTGCCAACCTCCTAACGTCTCGATGCATGGGTGAAAGAAGGACGAGACCAAGAGGCCATCGCCCTTCCTCATTACCGTTTTAACGGCTCAATTCTCTTTTTACGTTTTCCATAGCTTCTTTCCAAGCTGCTTCCGGATCTTTTTTGCTTGTATCAACCAAGCCGAGCTGTTCAATAATAGCGTCCTCTACCTTGCCGTCTTTTGGATCGGAATGCGAGATTACAACATCCTTAGCCGCTTCGCCGAACACAACGCCGACAGCCTGCCCGCCGAAGAACTCGTCCGGCTGCTTCATGTCTTCATCTTCATAGATGCCTGGCGTTGAAGGATAGTTTCCGAATTCCATAAATCCTTTTTTAAGGCTGTCCGTGCTCGTCAGGAACTTAATAAGCTCAGCTGCTTCTTTCGGATGTTTCGTTGTTTTCAGAGCACCGAAGAAGGAACCGCCTTGGTTGCCTACACCGCCTGCTGGGTAAGCAATCCGCCATTTGCCTTTCGTATCCGGAGCTGCAGCAATGATGTCGCCTTTCATCCAAGAAGCACCGATAATGGATGCCATCGTGCCGTTGTTAAGCGCCGCATTGCTCTCCGAGCTCGACGACATGCCGAACGTTGCGCCCGATTGATAAGCTTTGACCGCAGTGTCCCAAGCTTGCTTCACATGACCATCTTCGCCAATGAATTTACCTGTTTCATCGAAGTAGCGAGTTGGCAATTGTCCGATAACGTTGCGGTAGATATCCACGATCGTACCCATGCCGCCTTTTGTTTTTTCATGAACCGTCTTGGATAACGCAATGTAGTCATCCCATGTCTTCACCTGAGCTTTAAGCTCTTCCGGAGTAGATGGAACACCGGCTTGCTTGAACAGATCCTCGCGGTAGAACATAACCGTCGGCGCGACGTCGATCGGCAACGCCATTTGAACCTTGCCTTCGTCAGCCGATGCTATATTCCATTTCCACTCCAAGTACTGATCCTTCAGATCAGCCGCGCCATATTCGTTCAAATTAACGAATTTGTCGCTGTACTGAATCAATTCTGTAATCCAGCTGTCCATTGCCGTTATATCCGGACCGCCGGCGCCGCCGGCTAGCGACGTTTTCAGCTTAGTCATGTACTCGCCGCCAGGAGGCAGCTTTTGTGCATTCAGCTCAATGTTCGGAAATTTTGTCTTTGCTTCTTCGATCGTCGAATCCGAAATCGCGCCGTTCCAATACCATAACGTTAATTTTACTTTTCCGCCTTCTGAAGAGGAGCCCCCGTTATTCGGACTGTTTTCTCCTTTATTTCCGTTCCCTCCGCTGCAAGCCGAGAGAAAAATAGCAGTAATCAGTGTAAGTACAAACAAATACGTTAGTTTTTTGTTCATGTCTTGGTTCCCCCTGTATGAATTATTCAAAGCACTGCATCATGGAGCGGAAGCAATAAATAGAGCGCTGTCATAACATCAATTCGTGCAGACCCCCTCAATCGTAATGGGAATCACCTCTGTGACTGCCATTTTCAAAAAAACGCTTACAAATCGTATCTAAAATGAATCTCACCACATTTGGTATAACTTATTGTGTAAACATCCCGTAGTGGTGTAATAAGATGATATATCATCATGGATTGAAAATCAAGAGGTTATTCCCATAAATATATTTAATTTATATATCTTATTTTAATGGTACCGCTTAACATTCGCATATTTATATACCTAATAATATATTTGTTATACATCCCCCTCTACACTTATAGTAAACGTTCCAGCAATAAAGTCTATCGGTAAAATTTGCAGGTGCGATTACTCCGCAAGCGGCGTCCTCGCCTTCACGTCCCGAACGATACGGTCAAACAGCTCGTCCGGCGAAACAACCTTCACGTGGGCATCCAAATGGTCGATTACGCTCCGCACATCGCTCATCGTCCGACTCCATGGATGCACGTTAATAATCGTATAGCCCTCTTCCTTTGTCGGGTCGGTCGTATAGCCGTTAATGCGCTCCGCCATCTTTACGGGATCGGCATCCCACAGTGTCTCTCTTACGCTAACGAACGGCTTGTCCTTCGCCCACCACACCTTGCCTGCTCCTCCTACGTATTTTTCTCCATATGCGAGAATGCCTCCTTTTAAGGAGGGAACCGAAGCGAATTGCTCGATGGATGCTTTCTCCGGACTATTCCAATCCAGAAGCACCGCCAGCTGCATGTCTGTTTTTTTCATATAAGCGTCAAGCCGTTTGACATTTTCCTTGAGAGCCTCCTCGGGATACTCGCTGGGAAAGAAATAGCCCGTACCTGAGACCGCGACCACAAAATGATCCTTCTTCGCCTTTTCGTAAATCAACGATAGCGCGTCCGGCGCCAAGTCGGCGAGTGTCGGAGCCATCTGCCAGCCCATCGGAAACTGCCCGCGCTCGCTGCTTCCATAATATTTATTATTTTTAACAAAATCATTCAGAAGCCATTGCACATTATCCCCATCGCTCATTACAAACGACACATAATGCGCTTTCGCATCTGCCTCTCCCGCTTTGACATGATAAGGCTGCTTGAATGCCTTTTGGGGCTTCACAGCTGATAAAGCGGTCAAATTCATCGCCCAATCCGAAGGAATCGCAGCAACGCCTTGCAGGCTCGCTGGCGCGATATGCTCAGATTCGCTCCCTTTCCCCCATCCGAGGCGAATCGCGTCAGGGTTCAATGATTTGTAGATTTCAGGCAGCTCTTCATCGTTTGCGCTGTCGTAGATATACATCGCTTTCAGAGCCACGCCATAATCACGCAGCTCCCCTCTTTCCGGATGCAGCTGCACGATAATATCCTTGTTGAATTGGTCGCCGTATTGCTTGAACAGCCACATGTCATCCTTATCGCTTACATCCTCCAATTGCTTCAAGCCGATGGACTCCATTTTGGAGGACAATGCTTTCTCGGCTGCAACGGCTTGTTTCAGCCCGGCCAGCGAGGTGGCCACGTTCACGGATGGCGTATTGTTCTCGTAGGCGTAAAAACCTTGAATACGATCTTTAAACTTCTCCATCAGTGTCCAAGCATCTTTTATCTCCTCGGTCTTCACGCCATGCTTCGCTCTCAGCTCTTCCAGCCAATCATCGTAAGCATCGTCTGTAATATAAATTTCTGGTTTGTCTTGAGCCAAGACCCCTTGCAGCGTCCCCACCAGGACAAGCTCTTCCGGGCTTAAGGACGATTTTTGAATGACGTATAAATGCTCAGGTGCTTCAATTTTCGGAAAATAACTAAAGGTCTTTGCATTCGCACCGCTGCAACCGGCCAAAATAAGTACAAAAATCGCTATCCCCAGCCATTTAGCAAATTTCATCATTTTCTCACTCCCCCGTGTCGTCATGCCATAAGGCCAGAGCCCCTTACTCAGAAGGATGCTTGGCCTTGGCTTAACATAGATCGATCGTTAGTTGCTTGTAATTTTTAGATTGTCCAAATGAATATACTCGCCGTCTCCTTGTCCGCTGTCGGACTGCTCGAGAAGAATCGTAACCGCCTTGCCGGCAAACGCGCTCAAATCAACGGTCTTGGCCGTCCACTCCCCGGTTTTGATCGTCTCCCACGGCGCCAAGGTCGTAATCGACTGATCCTCCTGAATAATCTCAATTTGAAAATCCCCGTCGTGATCCGAGCTCTTCGACTTGATGTCGAAGCTCATCGTCACCTTGCCGGTCGGCAATAAGAGCTTCTTATAGAAATAACCATTCGGCTTCAGATCCTTTTTGCCAAGGTCAGATCCGTCCATCTGCAAAAAACCGTTGCCGTCTTGCTCGAACCAGCCCGCCTTATCGTATTCTTTGCCGGCATCGACCGCTTCCCAGCCTTCCGAGTCCTTATCAAAGGTATATATATACTTCGTATCGGCTGCCATATTAGCGACCTCGTCCAAATCAATGATTCCCTCGTCTAATTTCTTCTTCACAGCGGAATAATCAAAGGAGGTCACATCGTCCAGCTCGCTTACATTTTCCTGCTTCACATTTTTTTTAATCAGCTCCATGAACTCATCAGGCGTTACGACAACGACATCTGGGCCAAGATTAGCCGTGATGTCCAAGACGTCCTGATAGTTGTGGGACCACGGATGCACATTAACCATGGTGTAGCCCTCTATTACGCTAGGGTCTTTTTTGTAGCTGTTCAAACGTACGGCCATCTCTAGCGGCTCCGTCTCCCAAAGCGTTTCACGCGCTGCTATAAACGGCTTTCCGTTCGACCAAGAGAGCGCTCCTTTTCCATCTCCGTATTTGTAGCCCATGAAGTAGAATCCGCCTTCGATCTGATCCTGAGCGGCATATTGGTCAATCACGTCTTGTGAGATTTCATTATCAAGAATCGAGACATATTTCAAATCAGCTCTCTTCATGAAAGCGTTGGTATCCTTCATAAATCTTTTCAATGTCTCTTCGGGATAGAGCGACGGGTTGATGTAGCCGATGCCGGATACGGCAGCTACAAAATAATCATTCTCCGTCGCCTTCTCATAGCTGTATTTCATAAGGTTCGGTGCAAGATCCGCTAAGCTCGGCGCAATTGACCAGCCAAACGGAACCTTCCCCTTGTCCTTATGGCCTTGCATCTTGGAAGCGAGCGGCGCTCCGTTCACATACCATTGCACATTATCGCCATCGCTCATAATGAAAGTAACGTAGTGAACCTTCTCGCCGTCTCTTGCGTTCTTCTTTGTTTTTTTCTGCTTCAATTGCTCGCGCGGAAGCGCTGAGAAGACCGACAGATTATGCGCATGGTCTGATGCGATCGTCATTTTGCCCAGACGAGAAGCCGTATCGACGCCAGACAGCTCATCCGAATGCCATCCCATAATGGCACTGTTCGGATTCGTCCAATCGAACGCTTCCTTCATTTCCGCGAGGCTGGCATCGTACATGTATAAACCTTTTACCGCAGCCCCGTAATCCCGAAGGGAGTTCAAGCTGTACGCCTGTTTGAATATAAAATCTTTATTCAGCTTGTCCCCATATTCGGTTAAAGCCCACATTTCATCCTTGTCGCTTACATCAAGCTTCTTGACTAGCCCGTGCTGGACAGCTGCATCCGCAAGCGACTCTTCCACCGCCACATACTTCATCGCGCCACTGACCGTAGAGGCTGCATTGACAGTAGAAGTATTGCTTCTTTTGAACTGCACGAATCCATTTTCATTTAGCTTGCCTTTGAATTTGTCCACGAGATCCCAGACAGACTGAACATACTCGTAGGTAATGCCATAGCTTGCTTTCATATCTTCCAGCCATACGGTATATGCGTTGCCGTTGTCGATATAGATTTCCGCTTGCTCCTGCGCCACGATGCCTTGAAGCGTTTCGGCAAGCACCCACTCTTCTTCTTTAAGATCATCGCCCTTAATGACATAAAGATGCTTGGCTATCGTTAATTGAGGAAATATGGATTCCGATTCTGAAGCTGTCTTCTGGCAGCCTGACAAAATGATCATTGCTGCCAGCAATAAGGCTATTGCGCTCGAGGCTCTCTTCCTTGTTTTGGTCATAGCAAACTCTCCTTCATGCAGCTGCTGAGCGAGAATGGCAGCTGCTCTTCGGCATACTCTTTATTTGCAGGGCGGTCCGTCATTACAAATCGGATCGTACCGCCGGCCATAATCGTCTCATGAGGAATTGACAAGCCATCCTGAAGCTCGTCGTTCACGTAAATGGCATGAACGTAAACATTTTCCGTACTGTTATTTTCCGATTCGATGGTAAGCTGCACACCGCTCTCCAAAGTCAGCACCGCTTTTTTGAATAGCGGACTGCCCCATACATATTCCGGCGTTCCCGGAGATAACGGATAGATGCCGAGTGCTCCAAAAATGTACCAAGCGCTCATGCTTCCATTGTCTTCATCGCCAGGCAGACCGTCTGGATGCGAGCTGAACAATTCCTCCATCGTTTTTCTTACCCAATACTGCGTTTCCGACGGATAACCGATGGCTGTAAATAGGTAAGGAATGTGAAAGCTTGGCTGGTTGCTGATCGCGAATTGTCCAAAATCAACAGCGGCCATCTCCGACATTTCGTGAATCTCAAAAGAGTACGAACCGATACGGAAGTGCGGCGGCGTCGCAAACAGCTCGAGCAAACGGTTATACATCTTCTCTCTTCCGCCCATAAGCTTAGCGAGCCCCAGCAAGTCATGCTGCACCGCCCAGCTTGTCTGCCACGGGCCGCCTTCGCAATAATCGCCGCCCCAAGCGAAGGGATCGAACTCGTCCTCCCTGCTTCCGTCTGCCTTTAGCCCGCGCATAAAGCCGGCCTGCGGATCGTAAAGCCGAGCATAATTTTTAGATCGTTCCAGCATTTGCCGGCTCTCCTCCTGCTTCCCTAACCCTTCAGCAAGCTGGGCGATACAGAAATCGCCATAATAATAATCGAGTGCGTTGCTTACGCTTTCGTGGTACTTGTCGCTTGGCATAAATCCATATTTCACATAATCGGCCAAACCTTTGCGCCCAATGCCTTCTTTCCCGGAATCCACGGTTGCATGCTTTATCAAGCCTTCATAGGCGGCCTCAACGTCGAAGCCGCGAACGCCTTTGACATAAGCGTCTGCAAATACCGCATCGATCAGCGTGCCAGGCATTAAGCTTCTCTCCCCTGGCGACACCCACTTCGGCATCCAGCCGCCTTCCTTATACACGTTCACCCAAGCTTGCAGCATTTCGCTTACGAGCGTTGGCGAGAGAATCGAGAGCAGCGGATACTCCGTACGAAACGTATCCCAGAAGCCATTGTCCGAATACATAGGGCCTGACTCTACATTGCCGCTGAATGCGCTGTAGTGGACTTGATCGCCATTATCGTCATACTCATACCAAACCCTCGGGAACAACGAGGTGCGATACAGGCTCGTATAAAACGTTTTTAGTTTTTCGTCGTCCTTGTCCTCAACTTGGATTTTGCCGAGCGTAGTCTCCCACTCTTCAGCCGCTTCAGTTCTAACCTCATCAAAGCTGCGTTCGCCGATCTCATTTTTCATATTAAGAAGAGCCTGCTCGACGCTGATAAACGAAGTCGCGACCCTTGCCTGCACATAGCCCGTTTCCGGAACCTCCAAACCGACATACGCGCCGACACGGTTACCGCTCGCAGCCATAGAATCATTTTGAGCAAATTCCTTATCGAATGTTCCGCTTTGCCCGTCATTAATATCGCAATCGAATGAAATAGCAAAGTACTGGGCAAAATTTTCCGGTACGAGATTTTCGCTGTTCGCTCTGGTGAAGCCTGTCACAAAGCGGGCAGCCGAGTTGATCTGAATGGAAGACTCTCCCTCAAATGGCGATACGAGAAACCGAGCGCCGTCCCGCTCCTCGAAGCGGATTCGAATGACGGCGCAGCGTACGGTTGGCGCAAGCTCCAGCGTCGCTCTGTAGCGAAGGAGCCGGACCCGGTAATAATCGGGCTTGATGATTGTTTCCTCAGGCCTGAAAGAAGACGCCCAATCAAATGGAGACAAATATAACGGACCTGCTTGAGGCATTAGCAGCAAATGTCCATAATCAGCCATCCATGGGCTTGGCTGATGAGTAAGGCGGATGCCTTGCAGGCTGCGGTGGGAAGGATGGAAAAACCATCTTTCGCCCGCCTCATCCGTCTGCGGACTCCATGATGCCATGCCGAACGGACGTGTAATGAGGGGCAGCGTATTGCCATTTGAGAATTTCATGACGGATGCGGTACCTTGCAGCGGATTAACGAAGTCCAAAAGTTTCATTTGATCTAGTCTCCCTTATTCGTGATAGCGCGTTAGCGGGTCAGCTTCTCCGCTTTGTCTTGCGCTTCGTTCAACAGTTTATCGATCGGCTCTTCCGTCATGAACGTCTTAGCCACCGCTTCCTGAAAGGCCTGCCATACTTTGGAGCTGGCTTTGTCAAATGTCGGCAGCCCTTGCACGTTTTCCTTCAACCCCTGATAAACCTGGTAGAGCTCAGGATGCTCGGTACGATAGTCTTCGCTTTCACCGATATCTTTGCGTATAACGGGACGAATGTTGAATTTTTCGACGATTTCCTGCGATGCCGGGCTGATTGCCGCTTGAATGTACTTGAACGCATTTTCCTTATTCTTCGAGTAAGCCGGAACCGATAGGAACGCTGCTCCGATCGTCAGATTCCCTACTTTGCCGCCCTCAGGAATCGGCAGCGGCGCAATGCCGCAATCCATCTTCAAATCCTTGCAAATTTGAGCCCGCCAAGGCCCGTCCACCGCGAAAGCCAATTGCCCTTTCTGAAATCCATCCCAGAACGGAGCTTCCGCATTCGATACCAATGCGCCTTTGTTGTTGTATTTGGCCAGCTCGCGAATAAGTTCGAAGGCCGCAGCATTGCTCGGCTGGTTGAACGCCGCTTTGTTCTCTTTGTCTACGAATCCGCCGCCGCTTACCATTAACAAGGAGCCGAACCGCAGCACGCCTCCGAAATTCGGACCCGCATAGACGCCTCCCGCAAAAAACTTCCCTTTACCCGCTTCGGCGATTTGTTTGGACATCTGGGTCCATTCGCTCCAAGTAGCAGGAGGCTTCTCCGGATCCAGGCCGGCCTGCCGGAAAAGCTCCTTGTTCCAATACAAATTGCTGACTCCCGGCTGCACCGCAACGCCGTATATTTTGCCGTCAACCTCCATTGGCTTCCAAGCGCCTTCTACGATGTTTTCGCGAATTTCTTGATCAAGCCACTCCGGGAAAGGCTCGAATACCCCTTGAGCCGCAAACCCCGGTGACTGCGTCTCGCCGATCATAATATCCGGCCCTTGGTCAGAGAGGATGGCAGTGGATTGCTTCTGGATCAATGGCTCTGCCCAGCCCCAATCTTCATATCTGAGAGCAACGCCTTGCTTCTTCATCTCTTCATTGATAGTTGAGGTCCATTCATATTGAAATTTACCGTCATTTCCGTACTCGGTTGTCAGCATATCGTTCTTTCTGCGTGCTACAACTTCATCTCCGCTGCCTGTTCCTAGATTAATTGCTCCGTCGGCAAGTACGACAAGCGGACTATTGCCAGCTTCAGAAGCTCCATCGGTCTCGGCCGCCTCCTTGCCGCTGCCTTTAGATGCCGAGCATGCAGCCGTACCGAGAACAGCCATAATAACGAGCAAGACAAGCAGCATTTTTGTTTTGCATATTTTTTTCAAGTTAGTCAACCTCCGCGTATGTCTGTCAAAAGCAGTTGTCAGCCTTTCAGCCCGCTGTTCGCAAGCCCTTCCACCATGTACCGTTGAAAGAAAAAGAATAAGAGCAGAGCAGGCAGCGTGACGCCAAGGCCCAGCGTAATGATGAGCGGATAATCAGGAATGCTCATCGGGTTCGAGGCGATAGAGCTGAGCCTCGTAATCGCGGCAGGCAAGGTCTGGAGACTGTCGCTGCTCGTGAAGAAGAATGGCGTCGACCAATCATTCCAGGTTCCAATTGCCGTCGTAATCGCAATAAATGCCAAGATCGGCTTTTGAAGCGGCAGCACCAATCCAAAGATAATTCGGATCAAGCTCGCCCCATCCACTCTGGCCGCCTCCTCCAGCTCATAAGGCAGCTTCTCGAGCGATTGCTTCATTAGGAAGGTTCCCATAATGTTGATGGCTGGACCGCCGATTACGTACACCCAGAAGGTATCCAAGATGCCTTGCCCGCCGAAAAATACGTCGTTTCCTCCGGCATAAGGCCATCTTGCGTACTGAATAAAGGTAGGAATCAGGCCCACGACTCCGGGAATCATTTGCGATGCCAGCAAAGCAAGGAAAAGCGTTTCCCGTCCAGCAAATTTCAATCTTGCAAACACATATCCCGCAAGCAATGAGGTCAGGCAAGCCCAGACTACGTTATAGCCGGTTCGAAGGAGCGAGTTGGCGAAATAGGTTTGTACATTGCTGTCTGCAGACCCGAACAAGAGCGTCGCATAATTTTTAAACGTCATTTCTTCCGGCAATGGGAACAGACCGATTACGGTCGACGCATATTCCTCCTTCGTCATGAAGCCGACCAATACGATAAACAGAATCGGATACAGAAGAACCAAACCGCCAAGCAGCAAGGACGGATGTCCCAACAGATAAAGCGGCTTGCGCCGTTTAGCCGACATCATATGGCTCATCCTCTCTCCCTCCTTTTGCGGCTCGTTCTCTCGTTCTCGGTCATCATTCGGAAATAAATGACGGTGAACAGGAAGACGACCCCGGCAAGTATGACGGATGAAGCGCCCGCCATCCCTAAATTAAAGTCCCAGAAAGCGTCCCTAAGAATCCGGAAGACAAGAACCTCCGTCGTGCCGTAAGGACCGCCGCCCGTTATGAACATGACTTGTTCATAAATTTGAACGGCTCCGATAAAGCCGGTGATCATCACATATGTCGTAATTGGCTTCAAGCCTGGCATCGTCACATGCAGAAATCGCTTCCAAGCATTTGCGCCGTCCATCTGCGCCGCTTCGTACAGCTGCCTATCGATCGACTGCAGCCCAGCCAGCCATAATAGCGCCGTGCCTCCAATGCCTTTCCATACCGTGTACACGATAATCCAGAACACGCCCCAGAATGTGGAATATCCCCACAAAATCGGCTGAAGCCCCATGCTGACCAGCACGTTATTGATGACGCCATTGCTCGGATCAAGAAAAATGTTGAATACCTGGGTTGTAGCTACCGTGGAAGTAACGACAGGAACATACCAAATGGTCCGGTAAATGCCTCTGCCCCTTAAAGGCAAATTCATTAGCAGCGCAGCGCCAAACCCGAATAGGATGGTTAAGCCCGTTCCAAGCATGCCCATCCATACGGCCCGGAACAGCGATTCATAATAGATTGGGTCAGTGAAAAACTGTACGTAGTTTCCGAGCCCGATGAACTCAGGCTTAGCCGTGAGCCCAACCCAGTCAAAGAAGCCGAGCAAGAAGCCAAACAGTGTCGGAACGCCGCCAATGACAAACCACCATAGCACGAGCGGTCCCAAAATAAGCAGAGCGGCGATCGGATCTCTCTTGCGCCTTCGAAATTGGCGCAGCTTCGTTTTAAAACTGACTTTGCTATCCGAAGGGAATAATTGCGGTCTAGAGGATGAAATCAATAGAAGATGCCTCCGTTCTTTGTAGTTCTATGTTTATTATATTTAATATTGCAAATATGTCAATATGGCCATATGTCATTAAACGATACAAAAAAACTGCAGCCAAGCGGCTGCAGTTTTCGTTAATTGAAGTCTTTTATTATTTCGATGTCCGTGTTGCCGTCATCATTTTACACTTACAAAAATCGGGTTGGAATAGAACCACAGATCTTTGTAGTTTCTTTTGTTGATTTCGATAAACCGAGCCTCGTTATCCTCGATATCCGTCTTTTCATCCATCAACGGCTCTCCGTTCAGTGTTTCCCCAGGCACATTAACGCCCAAATTAGTACCTCTAAGCCGGAAGTATTGATTTTTGTCGGAAGCTTTTACTTTGAACGTAATGACATTGTAACCGTCTTTCGTCGTTATCCACTCTTTGCTCGTAAAACGCTTGAGCACCTTGGTCGAATCGTTTGTTTCCTTGTTGTACGCAGCAGTACCCGGCTGCGCTTTTCCTGTCACATCGCCTGAGATGAGATCCACGTGATCGACTTTAACGGCATCGCCATTGTTATTTTTTTTCGGGCTTTTAAATTTAATCGTTACGGTGAGCTGCTCGTTCTTTTTCACTTTCAGCTCCCCGCCCATTTCCGCCTTGTTGTTCCCTTTCGTAATATTGAAATCAAGGGCATTGATCAAATCGCCGAATACGGAGAACGATTTGCCCGAACGCATGCCGTTCAGAACAGCAAGCGAGTCGCTGCCATTGACCCACGTATAGTTTTTCGAATATTCGCCCGGACGGTATCCGCTGGAATAAAGGCGATTGTCGCTAATGAAGAAATGAGTATCCGAATTGGCAAAATTCCAGAACCGGCGCCCTTCTCCGAGAAGCGCATCCCAAGCGCCGCCTTTTTGAGCCAGCATGTAGTCCGCACCGCCGTATGTCCGGTTCTTCGGCGTTGCTAAATTTAGGCCTCCGCGGTCAGGCTCCATTTGATTGCCGACCATGCCTTCAAAGCCGAAAGCAACCGTCGGAGCGATATTGTTGAAATCGCGGAAATCCGATATTGTGTATACCGTTTTTCTCGATGGGTGATTGAACATTGCAAAGCTGGTTTTCTTGTAATTGGTCTCCAGCCAATTCAATGCTGTACGCGCATCTTCGCGCGTAGAAAAAGCCCGGCTGTCCTTAGATGTCCATTCGGCTGCATCGGCCGGATCAAAATACTTCTCTTCGCGGTTCGTGAACAAATACTCGAACTGACTTGCCGCTTTCAAGCTCTGCTCGGAGCCCGGCTTGTCCGTAATAATTCCAATCCCAACATGCTCATAGGTCGGCATATCCCACTCAAAGCCGGAGAAAATGATTTTGCCCGGGTATTTGCCAGCCTGTTGAAGCTGCTTGATTTTTGGAACCTGATATTCCAGCATCCCTTGCGAGAACGGGATTGATCCATTCGGCAGCGGTTGCCCGTTGTCATCTCTCGATTCCATTCGCAGATGATCCGCAAACCCCATCCAATCGAGGCCGTAATTCTCAAACCCTTGATCCAGCAGGTAGGTCAATGAATGCTGCGCGTCATCGGATTGATAAGTATGCACATGATATTCACCGGTTAACCATTTGCCGTTTTTAACGGCTTCTTTTTGGTCCGTTGAAGCAGAAGCGCCTTGCGCTGCAATCGTTGCAGCAAGCGTCAGCCCAAGTATTACGGATACACGTTTCTTTGACATCATGAACCCCTCCAGCATATATTTAGATTCAGTAAACGCTTACAGTATAAAACGATTTTCTGTTTTTGACAATGATATATTTAATATAGATAATATTAATACTTCTCATCATAACTAAATGCCATTTTTATTGCGATAAATACGAACGCAACGCAAAAAAACCTAACCTAGCTCGGTCAGGTCCAAAATGAATTGCCTATGCTGCATTCAGATATATTGCAATGACTGCTATTCGTTAATCGCTGCGGTTGTTTGCTTGATAACAAGCTTAGGTTCCAATACTGTCCTTATATTTTGAGTCGAAAGCAGCCTGCCCTTCAAAATTTGTAAAATCAGCGCTCCCGCCTTCAAGCCCATATCGCTTTCCGATTGGTCAATATGTGTAAACAGGCTGAGATCCTCCATCATTGGGCTAGGATTATCGAACGTTACGATAGATAGCTCTTCTGGTACCTTAATGCCAGCCCGTTTGGCGATCGACCAAATTTTGAAGCCCAAGTTCCCGTTCAAAGCAATAAACGCGGTAGCTACGCGGTTCTTAATATAACGAAACAATGGATGCTCCGGGTCAAGCATATCCATATCGGAGTCAAAATCCGTTAGGAGCATAGCCGGGTTTATCATCGCTCCACGCTCCCTTAGAGCCTGCATGTAGCCGTTGATCCGATCGTCAACAGATACAGTAGGAACCGGCGAATCCGAACAAATTGCGATTTCTCGATGCCCTAGGCTCCATAGGTGATCAACCGCTAGCTTGGCCGCTAGCAGACTGTCTGAGTATACGGCATTCGTCTCTACGCCTGGAAGATAGCGATCAATAAGCACAAAGGGATATTCCGACATTTTGAGCGCTATAATTTCCTCGTTATAGATCTCTGCATCAACAGGAAAGATGATCAAGCCCTCGACTTTGCTTTTTAAATCGCGGATAATTTCCTTCTCTCGTTCCTTGGAGTTAAAGCTGAACATCATCACCAGCGAATATTCGCTATCCTCCAGCGCGTCTGTAATTCCCCGTATGAGCCGAATCGCAAAATAATCGTCTACAAAAGGAAAAATGAGACCAATCTTAGGTCGTTCCGCTTTAATCGAGCTGTCCAAAACAGGAGCAGAAGCAGCTCTCTCTGGCGTGATTTCCTGCTCAGGCACCCCTTTAACGAAGGTTCCCCTGCCGGGTATTCGGTAAATCCAGCCTTCCCTCGCGAGCTCGTTCAGCGCATTCGCTACCGTAATCCGGCTCACTTTGAATTGCTCGATCATTTCTTTCTCCGTCGGAATTTTTTCATCTTCCTTCAACTGCCTCGTGCTGATGAGTTCTTTAAAATAGTTCTGAATTTGTATGTAAAGAGGTTCTCTATCTACGCTCATCTTCCCAAGCCTCCAAGGCTAAATTTAAAGTTTACTATAATGATTATATATAAATATAACATAGCATTAATAAATGTGCGAAGTAACCTTAATATTAACAATTGAAGCAAAGCTCCGCTGCTCTACATAACATAAGAGAAAAAGGAGTGGAGCCCTTATGCCCGACTACCGCATTATCGTCGATCTTTCCGATCGTCAACTGTATTTGCTGGATAGCGATATCGTTACGCAAGCCTATCCCGTTGGCATTGGCAAAATGCTCACCCAAACGCCTGTCGGCGAATATACGATCATCAACAAGCAGCCTAACCCCGGCGGCCCGTTCGGCGCTTTCTGGATGGGACTCTCGAAGCCTCATTACGGCATACATGGCACTAACGACCCTTCGTCTATCGGTCATATCGTTTCACATGGCTGTATCCGAATGTATAACGACGACGTCATCGCACTGTCCAGAATCGTCCCCCTCAACACGCGTGTAACGATCAGGCCATAAGCTTCCGCATCCTCCAAAAAAAGCCGTGCCCTTATGTTAAACTAATAGAGCGCAACTACTTTTTAGCGAGGATGTGCTTGAGGTGTCTTACATCCATACCGTTAACTTGCGGGATGTCCCGCTTTATTTTGCATATAAACGCACAAGCAAAGAGCCCGATCACTATCAAGGGACCTTTCATGCCCATCAAGGAGTCGAAATATTGATCGTCCATGAAGGCAAAGGCACGCTCATCATCGAGCAAAAAAGCTATTCGCTCGCGCCTGGGATGCTATGCATATTTCAGCCCTATCAGCTGCATCACGTTCAGGTGGAGCTGAGCGCCGAGACGCCCTTTATTCGCTCCATCGTTCATTTTGAGCCAAGCTTATACGAAAGCTATTTTGACAAATGGCCTATGCTGCAAGCTTTTTATAAGCGTATTCATACGGGTGTCTTACCTGAGCCTTGCATGTATCATACGGGAGATGCTGAGCTGCTGCACAGCTTGCTGAGAAGCTGGGAGCAGACTCTGCCGCAGTTAGCCAAAGGCGATTATTTCGAGGAGTTTTCTTTATTTCTCGTAGGTTTCCTGAGAACGTTCAAGCAGCTATGGGAGCAGCAGCCGGCACCGCCCCATAGTGGAAATACATCGCGCAAGCCCCATCAGGCGGAACTTATGCTGGAATGGCTGGATAAGCATTACAAGGAGCCGCTTCGGCTGGAGCATATGGCAAGCGAGCTTCATCTCTCCCCCTACCACCTCTCCCATCTGTTCAAGGCTTGTACGGGGAGCAGCATTTCCGACTACGTTACCGCCAAAAAAATGCAGCAAGCGATTATGCTCCTAACCGCCTCCGAGCAGTCGATTGCCCGAATTGGCGAGGAGGTCGGCATTACGAATAGCTCTTATTTTTGCAAAATGTTCAAAGCGCAAATGGGCATCACGCCGCATCAATACCGCAAGCAGTTCCATCGCAAGCTGTACCCGCTGCCGCGCTAAAAAGCTTTATTTGTAGTCGCTTCCCGTCGTAATCGTCAGGTCGGCGAAGCTGGCCACCGAGGTTTTTTTCTCATAAAAATGAGTCGCATTCGCCTGCATGCCGCTTCGCGAATAATATGGATCATCCTTTTGTATCGGAAATTGCACAAGCAATCCCGTACTGGCTGCCTTATAGATCCCGATGATAACCTCCAGCGTCTGGCGGCCGCTTAATCCATCTATAAGCACAGGACCGCCGCCCTCAATGGCAGTGAGCACATTATCGATTTGACCGGCGTGCCCTTCATAGACGACCTCTGGCAACGCCTCATAGCAGCGCTGAAGCTCCGCCTCCAGATCATGATTGTCCTCCGGGAAGCCGTTAGCCAGCGCCGTAGACGCCTTCACCTGCCATGGGGCGGAGACACGAGCTCTCGTCCCTTGAAAAATCAGCTGCTGCTCCTGCCCATGATGCACGGTTGAGCTTGTCACCTGC
This sequence comes from Paenibacillus sp. FJAT-27812, assembly GCF_001273905.1. Lineage (NCBI taxonomy): Bacteria > Bacillati > Bacillota > Bacilli > Caryophanales > Paenibacillaceae > Paenibacillus > Paenibacillus sp. FJAT-27812. The sequence continues at coordinate 436,916 of NZ_LIGH01000001.1, forward strand.
GCGAGCGCACCGCTCTTATAGCGAAAAATGCCAACCGATAAATCCTCGACCTCGGCATTGTCATGGGACGTATTGGTCATGAACGCCTGCACGTCGGCCGGCTGCCCCATCATCCACAACCAAGCATCGATATGATGAACCGCATGGTTCAGCGTGCAGCCTCCGCCTTCCTTCTCCCATGTCCCTCTCCACCATAAGTCATAGTAGCAGTGGCCGCGCCACCAGAAGGAGTCGACCTGGGCATGTACAATATCCCCCATCAGGCCGCTCTCCAGTATCGACTTCAGTCTCATCATAGGCGTCTTGAAGCGGTTCTGAGCAACAACTGACAATAGCTTTCCGCTCCTACTAGCCGCTTCGTTCATCAGGTCGCACTCCTCTAAGGAGGAAGCCATAGGCTTCTCTACGAGCACATGCACGCCAGCCTCTAGAAATGCGACAGCAAGCTCCGCATGCGTGTAAGGCGGCGTACAAATCGATACAAGGTCGATATCCTGCCCTAGCAGCTCCGTATAGTCTGAAACCGCTTTGGCTTCCAACTGATGCTGCCGGATGCGAGCCTCCGCCTTCTCGGCATAAATATCGCTGATCGCCACCACCTGGCAGCGCTCCGGGAACTTTAAATACGTTTCAATATGAGCAGTCGAAATCGCACCTGCACCTATAATCGCAACTTTTAGCATAATGGAATCCCCCTTAAGCATGTTGCAATCAGCTTACCAAGCATGCGATTTCAAATGTATGTTTACCTTGTGCGAAAATAACGCTACTTTGCGGTTTTCCGCAACGCATAAATAAAAAAAGCCCTTGCTTCCGCAAGGACTTGAATGTATTTGATATGGTGCGGTAGACAGGATTTGAACCTGCACGTCCATGGGACACTACCCCCTCAAGATAGCGTGTCTGCCGTTCCACCACTACCGCACATTTTAAGTTTGAATGTCGTTCCTTCGCTCGCATTCCCTTAAACTAGCTAAGAAAATGGTGAGCCATGAAGGACTCGAACCTTCGACACCCTGATTAAAAGTCAGGTGCTCTACCAACTGAGCTAATGGCTCTCAATGTGACTGTATAGAGGCTCTCAAGAGCTGATACACTTTGAGGAAAATGGTGACCCGTAGGGGACTCGAACCCCTGTTACCTCCGTGAAAGGGAGGTGTCTTAACCACTTGACCAACGGGCCGTTTATAACTTGAAATCAAATGCTGTCTGAGACAACAAAAATGATTATATCAGCTATTTAACTGAAGTACAAGCATTTTTTTCAAAAATATTTGAGCGCGATTATTCAATCGTCTCCGCTTTAAACACGTTGTCCAACTTGTCTTCAGGAGTAAGTCTTTTCTTCAAAGGCACCTTAACATCTCTGCCCAATTCCTTGAAGAACGTCTCAACATCACATTCGATTTTGTCTACATAAACCGAAAGCGTGCCTTTTTCGATAATCGCTTCGTTGCCTTCAGCAGGCACCGTTACCTCAATGGAATATTTCTTCATTAACGTGTTGCTGTAACGGCCAAAAATCTCAAGCAATTCCTCGTTATTAAATTTCCCAATCGCCGCTTGTCCCTTGTTCGTAAAGTTTAAGTTTATTTTCATGTTTACAGCTCCTCATCTCTAATGATGCATCTGTTTGGACGGTTCGAGTAACTTATAACGAAAAAACCACTCTCTAGTCAGATTTTTATGATCTGAATATAAAGTGGCATCATCTATCAGAAAAGTGCATTATGACACCTTCTAAGTTCACCTATATACATCGGCAAAGAGTAAGTTATGGTGCGGTAGACAGGATTTGAACCTGCACGTCCATGGGACACTACCCCCTCAAGATAGCGTGTCTGCCGTTCCACCACTACCGCACATTTATAAGTCGAACATCCTTCGCTCGCATTCCCTCAAACTTGCTAAGAAAATGGTGAGCCATGAAGGACTCGAACCTTCGACACCCTGATTAAAAGTCAGGTGCTCTACCAACTGAGCTAATGGCTCTCGCTGTGAATGAATCGAGCTCCTTAGAGCTGGTACACTTTGAGGAAATTGGTGACCCGTAGGGGACTCGAACCCCTGTTACCTCCGTGAAAGGGAGGTGTCTTAACCACTTGACCAACGGGCCGTATGTGTCACATCAATAATAGCTTCTCACAATGTCGCAACCTTAAGCGGCAAATAAAAAAGACCGGATGAACGGTCTTCCCGTTACAGCACTTGTGAAAAAAATGTGGCGGAGAGAGAGGGATTCGAACCCTCGCACCACTTACGCAGTCTAACCCCTTAGCAGAGGGTCCCCTTGAGCCACTTGGGTATCTCTCCAAATCTGGCTCCCCGAACAGGACTCGAACCTGTGACAACTCGATTAACAGTCGAGTGCTCTACCAACTGAGCTATCAGGGAAAAGTAAAAGTGACAAGTAATAATATATCATGTTGCATTTTGATTGTCAATCATTATTAGCTTTAATTTTCCGCGGCATTTTCCGCATGCATATTTGGCCGGATCAATCTTCCGTTTTCGCAAATATTCCATCCCGCATTTGGTGCAAATAAGCTTGTACCGAAAAGGCTGTGGCTTGCGCTGCGCCCGCTCCGGGAGCGACTGGCAATAACGGGACCCGCCCACGTGGGCAAGCAAATTTTTGAAATCAGCATCCCGGTGCTTGTATCCCCGCTTCATTATATGCAAATGATAATGGCATAACTCATGTTTAATAATTTTCTCGGTTTCCTCATGTCCAAACGTGGAAAGCTGATGCGGACTGATCTCGATATTGTGCGAACGCGTAAAATAGCGTCCCCCCGTTGCTTTCAAGCGACTGTTGAATGTCGCTTGATGAAGAAACGGCCGGCCAAAACATGTCGTAGAAATTTGTTCGACCCATTGCTGCAGCGCTTCATTATTCATTGATTATTCTCCCCCAACTACTTGAATTTTAAAGCCGTGATACGCTACACTGTCAAGTAGGAATTATGAATTTGTAGAAAAATCTGCAGATGATGCACGGTAACATACCGAGGGGAGATCAATAACTATTATGGCAACAATGCGCTACGTCCTACTGAAACAAAACGACAGCATCTTATTCGTCGAAATGCCTGATTCGCACGCTTATCAGCTAAGCGCGCTTAATCTGCGGCTTCATAAAGAAATCGATAAATTGACGGCTGAGCATGTTCCGAGCTTGCCTTACGCGGTTGCGGAATGCAACGATGTCGAGCTTCATGATTCATCAATCGCGATCGTATCCGGCCTTGATTACATCAACAGCCTGGAGAAGGATTTTGCTGGCGTACAAGAAAAATCATACCCGCTTATCTCTTTATTGACGGAAATACGCGCGCTGCAAGCCCAGCTTGAGCAATGGTATGAGGAATACGAAGAAGAACAGAGCATTTAGGTTGGACCTGCACGGACACTCGCCCTCCTCCATATTGTAGTATTACAACAAGTTAGGCACGGGAGGAGGACAATGTAATGCCACAGTGGCTGTGCAACCAACTGATGCGCGCATTTCAGAAGAAAGACCGCAGGCAAATTAAGCTGCTTAATGACTGCTGGTATTTCTACCGTAACAAACAAAGTCCGAAGGAACAAGGAAACGGCACCGAATTTCAATAGTGAATTCCCATTGCTCACATAATCGCGTACGGCAAAAACCTGAGAGCAGGTTGGCTCATTTCGCGGTGCCATATAAGCAGGGTGTCATTATAATCAAATAACTACTTATTATAACGTAAAAACCCGGCCCCTCATCATGTGAGTGGCCGGGTTTTGTTAATTCACTTAAGCTCGTTATTACAGCCCGTTAAAAAAAGTTACATCATCAACAGACAAACGTGTTGTCGGGTGTGCCTCAACAGCCGCTTTGCCGATTGGCAGCATAAGCGTTGGCACATAACGATCCGAAATATTAAAGAACTCTTTCAATTGATCTTTGTTATAGCCGCCCATTGGTACCGTATCATAGCCTTTAGCACGTGCTGTCAGCATGATTTGCATAGCCACAAGGCCAGTGTCGAAAACAACGATATCTTTCAAGCGCTCAGCAGGCAAGGATGAATACATTTTGACCGAGTTGTCAATGAAATTTCTTGCCACTTCCTCCGTCATGTAACCAGCTTCTACAGTCGCATTATAGATTTTGTCGGACAACGTGTACATTTCCAAATCGCCAAGCACGATAATAATCGCTGAAGCATCTACAACTTGCTGTTGATTGAAAGCAATTGGAAGCAGCTTCTGCTTCAATTCCGGATCCGTTACAACAAGAAAACGCCAAGGCTGCATGTTCGAGGATGATGGTGCTTTTGTAGCAATTTCCAAAATCTCACGAATTTCTTCTTCCGAAATAACGAAGTTGGTATCGTATTTACGAACAGAACGACGACCATTCAGCACATCGAAAAAAGCAGCTTGGGAGCTTTCATTTGTTTGAACTTTTACTTGCGAATCGATTTGAGTAGATGACATTGGGTTTCCCTCCAAAGGAATATTTTTTTATCTGTGTAGAATTACTCACAGTTTTTATTATAATTATACTGTGAAATTATCTGCACAGTTCATTGCCGGTTAACTGTATAATTTATATACACAGTATAAAACGTGCCGCTACGTTTGTCAATTAACTAACTTTGTTAAATTTACTTTTTTATGAGGACTTGGATAACGTTCTTTCTGCGAGCTGAGCGATCGTGTACTTTTGCAGCGTATCAATCGTTCTCTGCTCAATTTCTTGCGCAATATCGGTAAAAGCCGATTTCATTTTCAGTTCTGTATCATGAATGCCGATCGTGTCCAGCATCCCGCTGCAGAAAGGCTCTCCGACCTTGAGCGCGGTATATACCTCAGCAAGCGAAATCGTCTCAGGCGAGCGCTTCAATCTGTAGCCTCCGTCGCGGCCTTCCCTGGTTTCAATGAGCTGAGCTGCCGCGAGCTTGGCAAGCACTCTACGCAGCTGGGTCGCCTCCGACTTCAAGCAATCGGCAATTGCTGCACTAGGGTAAATCTCTGACTTTTGCGACAAAATGACGAGCGCCTGCAGCGATAGTCCGAACCATTTTGGATGGGCGGTGCTGATGCTTTTGTCAGCTTTCATAGTCATCTCACTCCTTTTTGTATGGTAGTAGGGGATGTCCATGCTTTACTTAAAGTATAAGGGCTTGCCTGGTTACAGGCAAACCCTTAATTTTGGCTGCTATTAGTTAGGCTTGCGCATTGTCAAGCTTACGCGGCCCTTCTTCTCATCAACGCCCAGCACCCAGACGGTGACCGTATCGCCGACGGATACAACATCCATCGGACGCTTAACGAATTTATCGCTCAGCTGGGATATATGGACGAGTCCATCATTTTTGATGCCGATATCGACAAATGCGCCAAAGTCGATCACATTGCGAACTGTCCCATGAAGCTCCATGCCTGGCTTCAAATCTTCAATGTTCAGCACATCGGTATGAAAAATCGGCGGCGAAAGCTCCTCGCGCGGATCCCGTCCCGGTCTGAGAAGACTGTCCATGATATCGCGAAGCGTCGGAACGCCGACTCCCAGCGTTGGCGCTACCCGGTCCGCATCAAGCTGTCCAAGCTTAACCTTAAGCTCCTCAGAGCCCAAATGCTTAAGCGTAAGCCCAAGCTCCTTAAAGAGCTTGTCTACCACCTCATAGGACTCGGGATGAATAGGCGTGCTGTCAAGCGGATTGACGGGCTCCACGATACGCAAAAAGCCAATGCATTGCTCATACGATTTCGCGCCGAGACGAGGCACCTTCTGGAGCTGCGCGCGCTTCACGAAACGACCGTTCTCATCGCGGTATTTTACGATATTTTTCGCGATCGTTCCGTTTATGCCTGCTACATAGGAAAGCAGCGATGCCGAAGCGGTATTCACGTCGACTCCGACATGGTTAACTGCCGACTCAACTACGCCCCCGAGCGTCTCATCGAGACGCTTTTGGCTTACGTCATGCTGGTATTGGCCTACGCCGATCGCTTTGGGCTCGATTTTGACAAGCTCAGCGAGCGGGTCCTGCAATCTGCGGGCAATCGATACCGCGCTGCGCTCCGCCACATCCAATGTCGGAAACTCCTCCTGAGCGAGCTTGGAGGCCGAATATACGCTTGCGCCTGCTTCATTAACAATAATGTACTTCAGCTCGGTACCGCCCGGAGCAGCCGCCTTGCGCTTGCCTATCAGGGTCGCGATAAATTGCTCCGTCTCGCGTGAAGCCGTGCCGTTGCCGATTACGATTAATTCGACTTTATATTTATCAATCAGCCCGTTAATGAGCTTCTCCGCTTCCGCTACCTTATTGTTGGGCGGAGTTGGATAAGAAACGGCAACCTCCAGCAGCTTTCCAATATCGTCGATAACCGCCAGCTTGCAGCCCGTACGGAACGCAGGGTCTACACCGAGCACGATATTGCCTCGAACAGGCGGTTGAAGCAGCAGATTGCGCAGGTTTTCCGAGAAAATCGAGATCGCATGCTCCTCCGCTTTCTCGGTCAGCTCGCCTCGCACCTCGCGTTCAATGGAAGGCGAAATTAATCGCTTATAGCAATCCTCAATAACGGCAGCAAGCACATCGCGAACCGGCTGGGCCGTACCGTTTCTAAGCAGCTTCCGCTGAATATGCTCGTGAATGCGATCTGCCGGGACGTCAAAAGACACCCGCAGCACGTCTTCCCGCTCTGCCCGGTTGATGGCGAGCACGCGGTGCGGAGGCAGCTTTCGGACCGGTTCTTGATAGCTGTAATACATTTCATAAACCGTTTCCTCAGCGGCGTTCTTAGCTTCTGTTTTCAGCAGCGCTTGATCGAACGTAAATTTACGTACCCACGCACGGATAGAAGCATCATCGGCAATATTCTCCGCGATGATATCCATCGCGCCGTTCAGAGCATCCTGAGCGGTCGGCACGCCTTTCTCCGCATTGACATACGCTGCTGCCTCAGCAAGCGGATCGCCGCTGCGCGGCTGTGCCCACAGCCATTCAGCAAGCGGCTCCAGCCCTCTTTCCTTCGCGACGCTGGCGCGCGTTTTGCGCTTTTGCCGATAAGGACGGTAGAGATCCTCGATTTCCTGCAGCTTAACCGACTTATTGATATCCGTGCGCAGCGCTTCCGTCAGCTTGCCCTGTTCATCAATAAGGCGTATAACCTCGCGCTTGCGCTCTTCCAGATTACGCATATATTGCAGCTTCTCTTCGATCGACCTTAGGTCGTTCTCGTCAAGCTCGCCGGTCATTTCCTTGCGGTAACGGGCAATAAACGGAATCGTATTGCCTTCATCAAGCAAGCTTACGGCCGATTTCACCTTCGTGATCGGGATGGATAGCTGCGCAGCGATACCATTCATGATCCGCTGGCTTTCTGCTGCCTTCTGCTCTGCTGTAAGCTTCGTTTTCCCCGTACCCTCTTCTGATTCCTCTATAAAATGCTGTACCTTTGTATCCGCCAAACGTCATGCCCCTTCCTTACATCATGCTCCCGTATACGGGTTGTTTGCCATTTCATAGCCTATCGTCGTACGTCCGCCATGTCCCGGATAAACGATGACCTCTGGGTTTAGTTTGTACAATTTCAAACGAATGGAATCATACAGGTCCCGCTCGCGTCCGCCAGGCAAATCCGTACGGCCTACCGATAATTTAAACAGCACGTCGCCAGAGAACAAATGGCTGCCGCACAAGAAGCTGACGCTGCCAGGCGAATGGCCGGGCGTATGCATAACTTGGAAAGATAAGCCTAACAGCTTTAAATTTTGACCTTCCGCAAGCGCGTATTCGGCTGCGTCCGTCGAAAGCGGCGGCGTTACATCCTGCCATCTCATTGAACCGTTTTTGCGCGGATCGGTTAACCAATCCGCCTCCAAATCATGTATGTAGACCGGGCAATCCGCTGCATTGCGCACCTCATCTACTCCGCCCATATGGTCAAAATGCGCATGCGTCAGCAGAATGGCTTCCACCTTTACGCCCTCAAGCCTCTCAAGCAGCTTTCTAGGATTCATGCCTGGATCAATGACGATAGCCCGCTCCAAAGGCTGCCCGCTCTCATTCGCTGCTGGTTCCGTCACTGTAATCAGATAACAATTCGTCTGCAAGGGTCCTAATGTAAACGTCTCGATTTTCATAGATGTGCGCATGCCTCTCTTAAAACGACTCCAATAAAGTGCGGAGCTCTTTAACGATGACGGATTGATATGCTGTGCCTTCGCCATAACGACGGCCGATTTCTTGCCTTGTTACCGCTAGGTTAGCTTGATAATCCGCTGCTTCACGATCCGGATTTTGCTGCTTGAACGCGATCATCGCCTCTTGTACATGACTAGGACGCGGTCCCCATTGTCCGAGAACGGCTCCACCAGTGTCTGCAATAATAACGACAGGTACGGAACGGCCGCCCATCGTTAGAAACTGGTCCATCGTATCAAGATGCTCTTCCATAATAAGCACTTCTGTCGGTATGCCGCTATTTTCAAGCGCTTTGAACACAACGGGAATATTGCGAACAACGTCACCGCACCAGTCAGCCATCAAAATCAAGACACGAAGATCATCGCGATTGTTCAGCGATTCGAAATATTCCTTGTCGCTCTCATCGGTCCAGACGAATTTTTCGGACCAATCGATAAATTGCTCTTTATTTTTAGTCATGCCGTCAATGAACTGCTGTGGGCTAATTCCTTTGCCTAGCTTGTCTGCAATGCTTTTGCTCATAAGAATCCCTCTTCCATCCATTTATTGGTTAATGATTCGTTTTCTTAATGTCCACTGTTCCATTATACCGACTTGCGGCGCGAGCGTACAAATTTGAATAGGACATATACGATAAGCAGCGCGATTGCGATTAAAATTGCTGGCTGTACGTAAGGCGCGGCTTTCTCGTCGATTTTATCCCAGTTCTCGCCCAGAGATTTTCCTAAATAAATAAACAAAATCGACCAAGGCAGGGAAGCAAGCGCCGTTAGGAGCGTAAATAGCGCAAAGTTCATGCGAGCCATACCGGCCGGGATTGAAATAACCTGTCTCATTACAGGAACAAAACGTGCCGTAAACACGATTCCCGCACCGTATTTGTTGAACCATTTTTCAGAGATATCGACATGCTTTTGCTTGATTTTAATATACTTGCCGTACTTTTCTACAATTGGGCGTCCGCCATAGCGGCCGATCCAATAAAGGATCCAGTTTTGCCCGATAGCGCCTAACGTACCGAAAAGAACAGCCCCCCAGAAGGAAATATCTCCTTTCCATACGAGGTAACCCCCAAAGCCCAATACGATTTCACTAGGAATAACTTCAATTAATAGTCCGATTAAAATACCAAAATACCCTAAGCTCTCCACCCATAGCAGCACGTCATTCAAAATCTCATGAATCAAATCCATTCCTGCTCTCAATCCGCCTTCCTTCATAAAATGTAACTTTCGTTTGCAACACCAGTACTGAAGCTATTCTAACATACGTACAGACAGCCATCCACTTTTGTCATGTGCTGACAAGCCCCTGCATAGACTAGCCTTAAATGATACGAAAAGTTGAGGTGAGCGTTTCATGTCCAAAGTATTCATTGTAAGTAAACGACAGATTCAATTGTTTATCGTAGTAGCCGCGTTGATCATTTTAACCGGCGTTTACTTAAGCTGGAACCAGTCTCGCACGGTTAGCGGACAGGCTGCTGAGGCACGGGTCATCCAGCTCGTAACCGGTGAATACAAAACCCAAACCGCTGACGGCAAGGAGCTTGAAGTATACCGCTGGGACCCGGGTACGATTATCGTAAATAAAGGCGAGTCCATTGAGCTGCAAATTAGCGGCGTGAACGGCAACAGTCATCCGTTCGTCGTAGAAGGGCTTGGCATTAAAGGCGAAGTAACGAAAGGCAAAACTACGGTTGTCCGTTTTACGGCCGATAAGGAAGGCACTTATCCGATCCAATGCTTGACTCATACCGATATGCGTCACGGCGGCCCGATGGTCGGTTATATCGTCGTCCAGTGACCCTTTAAGCTTTAAAGCGATTTGTGAGTGACCTCCTCCTTTCCAGGCGCATACATATGGGATATAGAGAGGAGTCGGTTTACATTGAAAGCTAACGCGCCAAAACATAATGCCGGCTATCCGACCGCGCGAAAATTTCGTAGAGCCTGCAGCAAAGAGCTTTACCGTACCGTCAAGCGAATGAAGCTGTGGATATCGAAGGAAAAAATGGATCAAGCCGAAGAGCTCTATTTTAAAAAGGTTATTCTTAAGCTTACTTGGATCGTCGAAAATCAGAGCAACCGCAAGATCCAATGCGATTGGTGGGACGAAAACGTCAGCGCTGAAATTGCGGAACTATGGGAAGTCGATCGTGCCCAGCTTTGCGCTGCGTTTCGTGAAGCGTATGGCGGTTAAAGCCGAATATGCGAAAGAAAGAGGCTACCCCATCATTTTAACGGGATAGCCTCTAGTCGTTTTTAATGGGTGACTTCTTTCAATCGATCACAGGATACGGTTTTTGTATTTACCGGGTTGTTTCCGACCATAACGGTCGCCATGCCGTTTGATTCGTCCACATTTTCGATCCAAACCGAATCCTCGTCAAGAAGAACCGCAAAGGTCTGCTCCGACTCGTAAATTTGTTTTGCACGCGCTGTTTCCATTGCCCAAACCCTCCTGCACCTTAAAGTGAATAATGCGTGAATGCAAATTATTCTCTGATCTCCCGCTCCATCGTATCGGTCGTTGATTCGTCGATCAGGCCGTTTTGCAGCGTGACATTGCCGCCCCCTAAGCCCTCATTTACCATCCTGTCGATGTCCATAAAATAATCCTCTCGTCCCTCATGCTTCGGCTCGGCAGCAGCTTGCTTCTCGTCATTATTCGTATCAGTCACTTTAGTACCCTCCCAAAAGTTTTGCGGATGCTTAAGGCGAGTTGCGCCTGCATTCGCATTGACGGCTCGTCGTGCAGAGCCATTACGAAAAATATGCCCGAAATGGCTATTCGCCATGCATTGGTTAAAGAAGCGGCGAGAGCATATGGATCAGAGACTCTGCTGCCTTTTGCCCCTTTGGCCGATTCATGAAAGTGGGAAGATCCAACTCCCTGCTATGATGTAAATCCTCCATAAAATCCGCTTCCAGCCGATCAATTGTCCCCTCATCAAATAACACCGCACTAAGCTCAAAATTGCAAAGAAGGCTTCTCATATCGACATTCGCTGATCCAACAGTTGCCAGCATGCGATCAACAATCATTACCTTTGCGTGAACGAAGCCTTTTTCATACCTGTAAACCTTAACGCCAGCTTCTAGCATTTCCTGAATATACGATAAAGTAGCCAGCAGCACGAGCTTGGAGTCTGCTATGCCCGGAATGATAAGCCTAACATCGACGCCGCTTAAAGCCGCTGTTCTAAGTCCCATCACCAGGCTGGGATCGGGAATAAAATAAGGGGTAGTTATATAAATCCGCGAGCTTGCTGCTGTAATGGCGGCAAACATAACCTCCTCGATTTTATGTTCATGCTGACCGGGCTTGCTTGGCACGATTAACACTCGCTCGTCACCCTCGCAGTGATGGCGCGGCATATATGCCTTCCCATCAAGCTCCTCTTTTGCGGCAAATGCCCAATCGTTCAAGAACAGCTCCTGCAAGTAATAAACGGAGTCGCCCTTCATTTGCAGATGAGTATCGCGCCAAAAGCCCAGCTTTGGGTCTTTCCCTAAATACTCATCGCCAATATTAATGCCGCCGAAATAGCCAACCTGTCCGTCTACTACGACGATCTTACGATGATTGCGATAATTTAGTTTTCTGTCGTAAAAAGCGATTCTCGGCGGTAAAAAGCAGCTAGTCTTAACGCCTGCAAGGCGCAGCTTATTTAGATATGCTTCGCCTAGCTGCATGCTGCCGATTCCATCATAAACGACGCGAACCTCAACGCCCTCCCGCGCTTTACGCGTAAGCACCTCCATAAAACGTGTGCCGATTTCATCATCCCGCAACGTGTAATAAACCATATGTATATGATGACTCGCACGCTCAAGCTGCTTCAATATCGCTTCATAAGTATCAGAACCATTGGTCAGCACAACCGTTTCATTGTTTCGTGTAATCGGAAATGGAACTAGTCCCGTAAGCATGGCATACAGCTTATCCTTTATCGCCAGCTGGGAATTACCAATGTCTTTAGCCTCAGTCACCTTTTGTGACATTTGGTTCGCGCTGCGTATAACCTCCTGCTTATAACGTTCAATGCGCCTGCGTCTCGTGAAATCTTTACCTAGTACAAGATAGGCAATAAAACCAACGATTGGGCATATAAAAACAATCAGCAGCCATGCCGTTAGCTGCGCCGGCCGGCGATGCTCCATCATAAAAACAATGGCTAATTGGACAATATAGATTATTAATACCGCAATGAACCATATACACCAGGTTGTCATTCAAACACCTCTTTTTCTGCTCGCCGTGAGGCAGCTGACAAGTTTCCCTAGTTTGAACGAAGCGTATGAAACGTATTCTTAGCTAAGAAAAAAAGCCTATCCGATTATGGTTCATCGGATAGGCTTTTGCTGCAAAAAGATCATTCTTTTGGATTATTGCTTCATCGTTGCGCCAGGACTGTTCATATTCTCGATATGGGTAAGAATAAGCCGGTGCATACTAAGTTTTCTAGTAATAAAAGCAGGCAGTCGGCGGAAATTCATGCCAAGCTTGTAACCGACAAGCTTAGCTGCCGACTCGGCAACCAGCTTAGGGACGAGATGCCACTGGCGAGACTGATGAAGCTCCTGGAGCTGCAGCTTGACGAGCTTAGAGCCAGCTTTGCCTACTGCGCTGTACGGCGTTATCCATGAGTTGCAGCGCATCGATATCCCGTTATCGAAATAACGCTTGAATTGCTGCCTAATCGAGTAATCATGGGAATGGAATACGACTGCATCCGCGCTATAGGCTACCTTGTAGCCCGTTAAGATACATTTTGCAGCCATAAACAAATCCTCATTAAAAATGACAGGCTGCTGGAAACGGCCCATCGCCTCAAACGTTTCACGCTTGATCGCTGAACAAACATTGGAGCAGAAAAACGTTTTGATGCCCGTTTGCTCAATATCTTCATAAGCTTTGACTTGCGATTGAGCTGGATAATTATATTGTCTTGCAAGCTGCTCCAAAACATTTGCACCTGGTCTTGGAAGCTGCCTGGCATAAGAGTAAACGATGGTCTCCTCTTGGATAAGCGGTTTGATCAGATTCTCAATGAGCTTCCCGTCATAGGGAAGCGCGTCCTGCGTCATAAAAAGCAAAATATCGCCGTGCGCCTGATTGGCTGCTTGATTGCGCGTTCCGCCATGATCAAAATCGCTGCGCTCAACGCTCATCAGTCGCACGCCTGCCTTGCGTGCCCGCTCCTGCGTTCCATCCTCCGAAGCTGAATCAATGATGATGATTTCACACGGAGGGACAGTCTGACGCTGCAGCCACTCCAGCAGCTCTTCAAGCTCTGGTCCCGCATTTAATGTAGGAATAATAACAGATACGCGGCTTGCCGATTCGCTGTTAGTAAGCATTTTTGTTAATCAAGCCCTTCAGTACCGTTTTGAAAATGATTTTGATATCGAAGAAAAAAGTCCAGTTCTCGATATAAAAAATATCAAACATAATCCGGTCTTTAATGGAAGTATCGCCTCTTAGGCCATTCGTTTGCGCCCAGCCCGTAATGCCCGGTCTGATCTGATGCTTAATCATATATTTTGGAATTTCTTGTTTGAATTGATGAACAAAGTATGGCCGCTCCGGCCGAGGTCCTACGACGCTCATATGTCCAAGCAGCACGTTAAAAAACTGCGGGAGCTCATCGAGGCTCGTGCTGCGCAGGAAGCTGCCGAATTTGGTGCGGCGCGGATCATTTTCGACCGTCCACTGCGTGTCGGATACTTTATCATTCGATACATGCATCGAACGGAATTTGAACATATGGAACGTTTTGCGATCCAGCCCCATTCGTTCCTGCTTGAACAGAATCGGACCAGGCGAGGTCAGCTTTAGACCTAAAACGATAAACAGCATGACAGGAGAAGTAATAATAATAGCCATTAATGAAAAAGAAATATCAAACCAGCGCTTAAGAATCCGATTGCTTAGCTCGTCGAGCGGCACGTCCCTTACGTTAATAAGCGGAATGCCTGCAAAATTATCGAAAAACGGACGTGCAGGCAGCAAATCGAAGAAATCAGGGATGATAAGCGTCTTCACGCCGGTCTGCTCGCATTTTTCAATAATTTCCGCATACTTCTCATGAGCCTCTAGCGGAAGTGCTATGATGACCTCATCAATCGGCTCCTTCTCCAGCTTCATCATCAATGCATCCAGCCTGCCAATAATCGGCTTCATATGCTGATACTCCGGCGCATGGTCCGTCTGATAATCATCTAAAAATCCAACAACCTCATAACCTAGATCCGGGTGCTGCTGAAGGTTCGTATAAAAGCTGCGTCCAACCGAGCCCGCCCCGACGATAAGTACAAATCGTTTGTTAAAGCCTTTGCGCCTGAACGACGCAAGAATCGATTTTACCCAAAAACGGTATAACGTTATGGCAACGAAATTCATAATAAAGAATATGGCTAGAAACTCACGGGAGATATGTACTTCACGCGTAAAAAAGAACAAGCTGAGCAAGCCAAGAAAACTTATCATTTGGATTTGTAAAATGCGAAGCACTTCATAGGAATAATTTTTGCGCCGCTTCGGCGAGTAAAACTGAAAGTAAAAGCCGACCAATACGGCCGAAAAGGAATAAATCGTCCCCCAGAGCAGGTAGGTCGAGAACGATACGGAATTATAGCTTGGCAGCAGATTGCTATAAAACTTAAGCCAATACGCAGTCATAAATACGACCAATGTACAGGATAAATCCGCCAACATATATAATTGCGTTAAAAATCTTTGATTTTGCCTAAGCATTCGCCGCTTTCACCCGCATTCTCTTAAATTTCGACTCTATCTGCATTGTACCAAAAATAGAATGACAGGAGAACCCCATATTTTACCACAATTTTCTAAAGAGATAAGCTTCGTTTGCGTTTGGCTTTATCGTTGATCCACTTCCGTTTGTCGAGCATGCTTGGCAGCAGGCGAAAAATAGTAGGCCAACAGCGAAGCAAGCCCGGCTCGCGCAAAGCAATATAACCAAGCTTCACGGCTTCGGCAGCTAGAATAAGAGGGCCTATGGCAAGCGAGTGCCAGCCGATCGGTTCATTTTTTACTAGCGTGAAAAAACGGTTCTGATAGGAATGCTGTCTGACGAACAACGGAACGCTGCTGCGTCCGCCCTTCTTCCAGCCTCTATGATGAAGCGCATAAGCTGCCGGCACATAATAAGACGACCAGCCAAGCTTCTTCGCACGCCAGGCTGCATCAACATCTTCCTTGTACGCAAAAAAATGCTCGTCAAAAAATTGTCCTTCATATTCGATATCACGAATCATAGCCGCACGATATACCGCCGCCGCACCTGAAACGCCAAAAACAGCTTGCGCCTTGCGCCAGTTTGCTGCCGGTTCGCCGGCACCAAGGTCAAAAGCATTTCTCGTCCGCTTCATCCCTAGTCCCGCGCTATCCATTACTTCTATATTAGACGCAAAAACAAGCTTCCCGGTTGCACTTCCAACCGCTGGATTCTGCTCCATGTACGTAATGATTTCGGATAAATAGTCCGGATCAAGCGTAACATCCGGATTTAAAACGAGCACATAATCGGAACGGGTCTGACGGATAGCCTGATTTTGGCCGCCGGCAAACCCGTTGTTCACTTCGTTCGCTATAAAATGAACGTTATCCGCAAACCGCCGCACTCGCTCAGGCGTTCCATCAGTCGACGCATTGTCGATCACGACAATGCGCTCAACCGGGAAGCTCTGCTTAAGAACGGCTTGCAAGCAGCTTTCAATGTCATTTGCGCTGTTGTAAGTCACAATACAAACGCTAACTGTAGGCATAACTGATATCACTCACTGTCTTTGAGATAGTGGTTTAGCGCTTCCCGCCAAGGTCTCAGCACATTTAGCCCATTGCTGCGAATCGCGCTGTGGTCCATAACCGAGTAAGCAGGTCTAGGTGCTTGCCTTGGAAAGTCAGCCGTCGTGCATGGCTCAACTAAAATATTGATAGAGCTATCTTCGAATATCGCTTTGGCAAAATCATACCATGAGCAGACTCCGCTGTTGGATGCGTGGTAGATCCCGTAGTAATCGGTATGCACGAGCTCTAATAAAAATGCGGCCAGATCATGCGTATAAGTTGGCGATCCGATCTGATCCGCCACTACTTTGAGCTGATCGCGTTCGCCGGCCATCTTCAGCATTGTCTTCACAAAGTTATTTCCATATTTACCGTACACCCATGAAGTACGAACGATGTAGAAGCGGTCATGCAGCGTCTGCACAGCTTGCTCGCCAGCAAGCTTTGACTTGCCATAAACCGTTTGAGGATTCGTCGGGTCGTATTCATTGTAAGGCGCGGTGCCAGTTCCATCAAATACATAGTCCGTGCTGATATAACAAAGCTTAGCGCCAACCTCACGCGCTGCTACTGCTACGTTGCGAGTCGCAGCTGCATTCACACGAAAAGCCTCGTCCGGCTCGGACTCGGCTTTATCTACAGCAGTATAAGCAGCGCAGTGTATAACGACATCAGGGCGATGAAGCGCAAATAGATTGCGGCAGGCAGGCAAGCTTGTAATATCCAGTTCCTCACGGCCAAATCCGATAATGTCAGCCGTATCCGTCGCCCACAATGCCAATTCACGCCCAAGCTGCCCGCTCGCGCCTGTAATGACGATTTTTATTTTAGCCATGTTATTCGCCCGCCTCCAGGCGCTCCTTGTACTGCGTCTCGTAATATTGCTGATAGGTGCCGGAAGCAACCTGCTCCATCCATTCCGCGTTGCTCAAATACCAACGAATCGTTTCCTTAATTCCGTCCTCGTAGTTGAACTTCGGCTGCCAGCCCAGTTCATTGCGGATTTTGTCCGCATCGATCGCATAACGGCGGTCATGGCCTAGACGATCTTTGACATAAGAGATAAGCGACTCGGGTTTCCCAAGCTCTTCGAGAATCGTGCGTACAACCTGCAGATTGTTCCGCTCATTCCGTCCGCCCACATTATATACTTCGCCATTGCGGCCCTTGTGAAGAACGAGATCAATCGCGCTGCAATGGTCCTCCACGTACAGCCAGTCGCGCACATTCAGACCATCTCCGTATACAGGCAGCGGCTTATCCTGTAGAGCATTCTGAATCATCAACGGAATCAGCTTCTCCGGGAACTGATAGGGACCATAGTTGTTGGAGCAGCGCGTAATGTTGACATTGAGGCCAAATGTTTCGTGATACGCTCTGACTAGCAGATCCGCCCCAGCTTTGCTTGCCGAATACGGACTATTTGGCGTAATAGGCGTCTCCTCTGTGAAGAGTCCTGTCTCGCCTAGCGTCCCATATACCTCATCCGTAGACACCTGAACAAATTTCGTTACATTGTATTGCTTCGTAAGGTCGAGGAGCGTCTGCGTGCCCAAAATGTTCGTCTGCACAAAAATTTCCGGAAACAAAATGCTGCGATCCACATGTGATTCCGCCGCAAAATTGATGACGGCATCGATGCCTTGTTGAAACAATGGCTCGAGTTCGCTGCGTTTGGCAATATCCGCCTTCACGAAAGTATAGCTCGGATGCTGCTCGATCGCGCGCAGGTTTTCAAGGTTGCCTGCGTAGGTCAATGCATCCACATTAATGATTTCATAGTCTGGATAGTTTTTGATCATATAGAGAACGAAGTTGCTCCCAATAAAACCGGCTCCGCCGGTAACTAGTAGTTTCACGAGTCTAACTCACCCTTCATATACAAAGTTGATTTCCGCTTCGGCCAGCACGGGATGCTTGCCATCCTTATCCGACAGAATCGGATTCGATGTCGGCCAGTCGATCGCAAGCGCCGGATCATTCCAGGCGATGCCTCGGTCGTGTTCGGGGGAGTAGAGGGCATCAACTTTGTATTGAACCTCGCAATTGGGAGTAAGTGTACAAAAACCGTGGGCAAATCCATTGGGAACTAACAATTGGAATTTATTACTTTCAGACAAAATAAAGCCTTCCCATTGACCAAAAGTGGGTGATCCCCTTCGAATATCAATGACAACATCGTATATTTCCCCTGCTGTTACTCTAACAAGTTTCGTCTGTCCTTTTGGACTAAGCTGATAATGCATGCCTCTAAGAACATTCGATTCAATAGAAAGGGAGTGATTATCTTGAATAAAGCCATAGTCGAGACCCTGCTGGGCGAAAGTACTTGCATTGTAACTTTCCATAAAGAAACCTCTATGATCACCAAATACTATAGGTTCCAACAATTTTACTCCAAGGAGTTTAGTCTCTCTTATCTTCAATACCTATCACCACCTATTACATTTTAAACCTGCCAAATTCATCTCCATAAATTAAATCTTTTGCAAGTTCATTAGCCTTACTGTACGAAACATGAGTACCTGCATCTGTCCACCATTCATTCAATATATCAAATGAAAGCTCCTTAGACTTTATATACGCATTGTTGACATCCGTAATCTCTAATTCTCCCCTGTCAGATGGCTTCAAGGAACGAATAATATCAAACACACGATTGTCGTACATATATATTCCAGTTACGGCATAACTACTCTTTGGCTCAATCGGTTTCTCATCAATTGAAACAATCTTATTCCCAACAAGCTCAGGCACACCGTATCTCTGTGGATCAGAAACTTGTTGAATTAGAATTTTTGCACCAGACTGCTGTTTCTCAAATCCTTCTACAAATGTTACGATTGAATCACTAAAGACATTATCCCCAAGAATGACTACCATACGGTCATTATTCACAAACTGCTCCGCCATTCCTAATGCCTGAGCTATTCCGCCTGCTTCATCTTGGACCTTGTATGTAAAGGATAGTTGAAACTCGCTCCCGCTACCTAACAGACCAACGACATCTCCCATGTGCTCTTTACCCGTTACAATTAAAATATCTTCAATTTTTGCTTCTTTTAACTTCGCAATAGCATGGAATATCATAGGGTATTTTCCGACAGGTAGGAGATGTTTGTTCGTGACCTTGGTTAAAGGAAATAACCGAGTGCCAGTACCGCCAGCTAAAATGATTCCTTTCATAGCACACCTTCTCATTATCATTGTATTTTATTAATCAATAGATTAAATGTTAATTTTTGAATAATTGACTCATGCGTATCTTATAAATCAATATTATAAAAACTATAAAAAACAATACATTTAACGAAAAAGTAATTGGACTTGTAGTGATTGTTTTTTTAATAGTAGAGACCATTTTTTTGTAATAATTGTTCTTGAATACAATTTCATCCACGGTCATTTTTATCTCTGGATTTGTCGAAAACCAATAAACATTTTTCTCATCTACGAGATCAAATCTGACTATTGCATAATCAGTAATAGAACCTTTACTTGACATTAAATCAATACTCATATTTACATTACTAATTCCATTTTCATTTATTGTAATGGGGAATCGTTGACCTTCCCATGACAACTCTTGATTATTTTTATCATATAAATGATAAGATAAAAAGACCTTCTCGTTATAAAGATCCTTTTTATTAAAATTAATAGACAAGTCCACATTGAGATTTTTAGCGTACTGTTCCTTTTCTGAGTTTACAGTGATACTCACATCATTAGTTGTCTCGGCACTAACATTAACGAAGTAAAATGATACCAATCCAAAAATTATAAAGAATGCTATCCAACCTTTTCTCATGTCTCCACCCTATTTTAACTCATGAATTTTCTGAAAACTTGATTATATTCTCCAGCTACCTTCTTCCAATCCCTTTGATCAAACTGTCGATAAAGTGAATCTTGCGCCTCAAATAACTTTTGACGATTTTCTAATGCCCACACTATTTTGTCAGCAATTTCATACGGATTAAATGGGTCGAACAGCATCATTTCCTGTAATTCAGAATTTTCAATTTCTGCACTTACAACAGGAATTTTGCTCATTATTGAAGGTGTTCCAACTGAATATGCTTCTGAAAATGTAAAAGGAAACCCACCTTCAAAAAGAGTAGGATTTACCGCACAGGCCGCCATTTTATTAAATGCCGCTAACACTTTGGAAGAAAGACCATGCATTACAAAAACATCATTCTCCAAATGATTATCTCGAATATAATTTTGAATATACGCTACCTCAGAGATATCACCAGTTAATACCAATTTAATATTACTGTACATATCATTGTTTACAATCTTAATCGCTTTTACAAGATTTAATATATTTTTATGTGGTCTTTGTTGCGATGAAAATATGATATAATCCAAATTTTCAATATCACAATCATAAAGAACATGATTTGGATTGTATTTATCAGCTATATATTTATTAATTATATCCTTAGCATTAGACTTCATTGAATAATATTTTTTTACAGACTTTGTTAGTTTCAAATGCTCACTCATATCAACATTTGCATGCTTAATAACGGTAATTTTACTCTTATCAACACCACATTTATTAACTAAATGCTCATTCTTAACAAAATCACTGTAACTTATTAAATGGTCAGCTGCCTCAATACTTTGGCGAATCTTTCTGTGTGTAGTTTCCACGCCAGGAAATTGAGTAGGAAAATCATAGAACACGATATCTGGTGCAGCAAGTATCTTGTAACAATTCAAATTATTTATTTGAGGCCAGATCATAGAAGGAATGAAACATGAAGATATGTCTTTTTTTTCATTTACTAATTTAACAAGTCTGCTGATCTCATTGTCAATTACAATTTGATAAATTATATGTTGACCGCTTTTTGCATATAATTTAATTTTCTGCAGTATTGGATTACCGAGACTAAACCCTATTACTTTTCTCCTAACTACTTTAATTATTTTGTTGGATATTTTATAGAGAAGAAAACTAAGTAGAAATATTAACGTAAATGGAAGCAATAATAAACCAATAAGCATATAAACTATTGTTTTTAATATTAATGAAATAATAGCACCTGTGCTTAAGTAACTAGCAATTTTATTTTCTATTAAATTAATTAATTTAGATTTAAACTTTGATAAAAAAACAGAAAACTTTGATTTTGTTTTTAATTTTCTATTTTTCCTCTGCATTATCATTTTGAACTTTACACCAATAGGCACTCTTTTAGTGCATAAAATTTCAAATTTCCCTTTCGGTATTTTATTATCCTCTAATAAAACATCAATTGAATCAATCAGCCATGCGGGACAAATGATTACAATTTTATTATCATTGTTTTCCTTTAATATAAACGCTAGTAAACGGCCAATTCCCTCTGTTGTTAATCTAACACCTGGTTGGAACCCTAGGAAAACTCCAATTCTACTCATAAAATTTGCCTCCACACTTGCGATAATTCATCAATCTTTACTTCTAAGTTACTCAAGGGTTCATATTGAGTTGATTGCAATTCAGATGATTCATGTAAAACCTCAATAAGCACTTTGTCCTTCGACAAAAAGTTCTTATAGTGAAGATTATCGGATAAAAACTCAAAATCCCTATAGGAAGGATAGTTGTTCAAAACTACAGGTTTTTCAAAAATCGCTGCCTTTGACAATTTGTAAATTATATTATTAATGTTTCTAGGTATAACGACCTTTTTAGCATGTGCATAGAGTGCATCGTACTCATTAATTCCATTATCGAAAAGAAGCACTAAGTGATCCGTCAACAAATCTGATTCTAAAATCATATTTTTAAATTCTGTAATTATTCTTTCCGATTTATTTTTAATGCATCCATTTACATTAATAATGATATTTTGATGATTTTTATACAAACTAAAGTAAGATTGAATATCATTTATTAGACTCCTAATAAATTCACTATCAATCATATCTACTTCTATTAGAATATGTTTGTCATTAAGTGTAATAGAATTTTTCCACCTGGGTTCAGCGTAAAAAAATGGAATAATAAATATTTTATCTGCATGTAATCCTAAATGCTTTATTAAATCAATTTTCGTTTGTTTTGAGCTTGTAATAATAAATGATGCACTTTTCAAATTTGCAATTCGAGTTTTAGAAATTCTATGACAAAATCGATCATCAATATTTTCCACATAAATACCAAAAGGTATTATTGGAGCTATTAAATTTTCTATTTTATCATCAAGAAATAACCAATAATCAGCATCATTGTAATTTTGTGCATGGTCGGTAGGAAGAACGTACTCACCATTCCATATATCCTCTTTTTTAAACATTAATCCTAAAGAGTCTGATATATTCTTATTAGTAATACTCTCAAAACTAAATTCTCTTATAGCAACGCCATCTTTTTGAAGTCTCTGAAAATCCTCATCCAAATTATAATTATCAGATAAAACATTATAACTGATATTAGTAGAAGAAAAGACTTTATTCATACTTTTACTTATCGCCATTACAAGTTCAGAATAATCATGTTTATGCGCTTTAGAATATGGGTCTGGATTAAATATACTAATCTTCTTGGATAATTGTCTGTTTTCATTGAAATTAATATCGAAATCACTAATAATAGGTAAGAAATTTCTTTCCCATTCCCTTTTATTGAATTCATACGAAAACTTGTATAATATTATTTTTTGGTCTTCTTTAATATTCTCAATTAGCTGGATATCACCATCTAATATCCTCTTTATTTTTTTTCTAGCTTCATTAATATTTTTACAATTACCGCTCTGTCTATGACCATCAGCTATAATGCTTAATAGCCCTCCATCCATATAAATAACAGGCATTCCAGCAATCATGGCTTCTAAAGGATGATAATGCAAATGTCTTTGATGAGTAGAGTGATAGTACATAACTTTGCAATTTTTATATAATTCATTTAAATCTTCTCTTTCTAGAAATCCCAACACTTTCTCATCATCAACAGAAACTGGTTGATTTCCGGCCACTAAATATTCAAACCCTTTAAAATCTCTTTTGAAATCCTTATAGATTTGTTCAGACTCAGAAGATAATTTTATTCTAGTGCAGAAAAATAAAATATTATCAGATTCACCTGTCCATTGATTTTCGATATCATAAAATTCTTCAGGTAGTCCTAGTGGCATGTACACGGTATTATCTCTTAAAAATTGATTTTCAATTTCAGATAAATTAGTATAGCATTGAGAAAACCAGAATCTTTCACCAATTTGTTTTAATTTCAAATTATCATTATTATCAAAATAATAATCAAGTAATTCAGTATAATTTTTAAAATTAACCATACCTACACCAAATGCGCGAAAAAACATTAAACCATCAAAGTTATGAATTAGTTTTCGTAGTATAAAGAAAGAAGTATCTGTATATGTTATTGCTGTCTTAAAATGAGTATTTAGAATTTTCTTTATACGCAGTGGCATATTTGAATTCGAGAAAAAGTTATACTCGTTCAATAATTGCAAATCTTCTTGTGGTATTGTAAGCGTATCATCATAGTCAAATGTTATAGAACCACTGGATTGGAAGATTTCTTTTGAAGCTATTTTGGGAGTATATATCTCAAAACCTAACTCTCTTATTAAAGGTAATTCAAATTTA
Organism: Paenibacillus sp. FJAT-27812; assembly: GCF_001273905.1. Classification (NCBI taxonomy): domain Bacteria; kingdom Bacillati; phylum Bacillota; class Bacilli; order Caryophanales; family Paenibacillaceae; genus Paenibacillus; species Paenibacillus sp. FJAT-27812. The sequence goes on from NZ_LIGH01000001.1 coordinate 460,540, forward strand.
CTTAATGTATCATGATTCAATAACCATAATATTCTTTTTTCTTTCATAAAAATCCCCCGAAACAGTGTCAAATAGTATTTTGGTAATAATTAATAACCTCATCTGGATCTCCATCTTTGATAATGTTTCCTTGTTTTACTAATATCACTCTATTACAAACTTCTTTTATTGTTGATAAATCATGTGAAACTAGAACTAGTATTTTTGCTTTACTCATTAGTCCCGTCATTCTTTCTTTCGCTTTTGCAGCAAAAGAAGCGTCGCCAGCTCCAATAACCTCATCTAATAATAGAATTTCACCAGATATTGATGTAGAAATAGCAAATGCCAGTCTTATCAACATCCCAGAAGAATAAGATCTAATAGGATAGTCAATAAATTCGCCTAGTCCAGCAAAATCGATGATATCATTTTCCTGCTCCTTGATCTTTATTGGTGTCTCACCCAGTAATAGGCCTCGATACATTATGTTTTCTCTACCTGTAGATTCAAGATCAAACCCTAATGCTAAATCAAAAAGAGAGCGTATCTCACCTTTAACATCTCTTGTTCCAGATTGAATTGGATATATACCACCAATCGTTTTTAATAAAGTACTCTTTCCTGCCCCATTATGTCCAATAACTCCTAATTTTTCTCCTTCCCGAACTTCCAAATTGAAGTTTCTCAGGGCGTGCACATTATCTAATCTCTCTTTTTTCTTTTTCAATTTTAATAATGCAAAAACCTCTTGTTTTAACGTTGTTGCATTATATATGTGAGATGGATAATATAAATCAACTTTTTCGAGTTTTATATAACAATTTTCCATATTATGATTCCTCATATCCTTATAGATAAAATATGACTTTACTTTGATTATTTTTATTAACCCAAGCCGCTATAATAGTTAAAAAAGTAATAGTAGCAATGGTAAATAAATAATTACTCAAAGTAGGCATCGTTCCATACAAAAATGGCTCTCGAACAAGAGCCAGCAAATGTGTTATTGGATTAACATTAAACAAACCTTCTAATAGTGGATTTGAAGTAAACATATCTTTTTTAAAAAATACCGGTGATACATACCATACCGCTTGAATAACTAAAGCAGTCACTTGAGGATAGTCACGGTACTTTGCATTTGTAAATCCTGCAATTGTAGTAATTGCCCAAGACATACAAAAGTATAAAACAGTTGTAAGTGGCAGTGTTATAATACCAATAATAACGTGCATAGGGTTAATAAATAACATCCAAATGATTAAGGATGTCATTGCAATTACAAAAGTAATTGTAAATACTAACGCAGACCTAAGTGTATATATTATAATTGGATGATTAAATTGGCGTATATACTGTTCTCCGGTCATTATTGAATATCCGCCACCTACAAATGATGAACTAATAAGTTCCCATACTATTAGTCCCGAAAGAACATAAGGGGCATAATCCGCAAAGGACATATTAAATACTGTCCCAAAGACAGTAGACATTAATAAAGTAAGCAATAAAGGATTCATAAACGTCCATAGTATCCCTAACTTTGATCGTCTAAATTTGTTTTTCAACTCCGCTCTAACTAAATGAGACCAAAAGTAGCGAGTTTTGTATATTTTCTTCACTGTTTCACTCAAGACTTAACCTCCAACAGCATTTCTTTATAGCAGACCTTTAATTATCTAATATTATTTTTGCAATGGAATATAAGTTTTTCACAGATATAATTTAGATCTTCTTCGTTAAGAACTCCATTGGTAGGAATATTTAAACCTCTTGCTGAAATCTGATCAGACACTGGAAATGTTGATTCTTCATAATATGGAGGCATTTGATGCATTGGATAGAATAATGGTCTTGTCTCGATTCCGTCACTTTCTAGCAACTTCATCAACTCGTCTCTATCTATCTTAACTATGTCTTTCAATAAAATGGAAACCATCCAGTAGGAATGCTTTGCCCAATCCATCTCAGGTTGCAATGTAAATAACTCTGAATATTGACTGAGCTTATTTATATAAGAATTTGCAACACTTCTCCGTTTACCAAGATGCCAATCAATGTTTTCAAGTTGCCCCAACCCAATAGCAGCTTGCATATTAGTCATACGATAATTGTAACCGACGACGTTAAACCAGTATCTTTTATCGGGGTCCATCCCTTGCCCCCTAAGCAACCTCATTTTGTCAGCTAGTTGCTTATTATTAGTTGTAATCATTCCACCTTCACCTGTAGAGATGATCTTATTTCCAAAAAAACTAAAAGTACCAACATCACCTATTGATCCAACAACTTTTCCGTTTACTTCAGCACCATGAGCCTCAGCAGCATCTTCAATAACAAATAAATTATGTTTTTTTGCAATTTCCATAATTGGTCCCATCTCTACTGGGTGACCATACAAATGCACAACTATAATCCCTTTGGTTTTCTCGGTAATTTTTTCCTCAATTAAATTAGGATTTATATTCCATGTATCAGGTTCACAATCAACTAGAACTGGGGTAGCTCCACAATATTTAACCGCATTAGCTGTTGCGATATATGTAAATGTAGGTATTATTACTTCATCGCCGGGACCTACTTCATAAGCCAATAAAGGTAGATGCAAGGCTACTGTTCCATTAGCACAAGTTAGTGCATGCTCTACTCCACAAAATTCAGCAAACTTTTGTTCGAATTCATTGACATATTTTCCGTTTGAAGATATCCATCCCGTATCTAAACAATCCATTACATATTTTTTCTCATTACCATTAAGAACAGGACCAGCTAATGGAATTCTTTTTACAACCTTCATTTTTCCCCATCCCTTTAGATGTATTTTTTTGCCGGAACACCTACTGCTTTAACATTAGACGGTAAATCCGAGATTACAACCGCACCAGCCCCTACCACTGTCCATTCTCCGATGCTTGTCTCAGGAATTACAGTGCAACCAGCACCAATAAATGATCCATCTCCGACTATTACAGAACCAGCTAATGATGCTCTTGGAGCAATGTGAACATTTGATCCTATATAACAGTCATGATCGATTCCCGCTAACGTATTTATGATTACATTATCGCCAATTTCTGAACATGCATTGATTACTGCTCCAGGAGAAATGACAATACCTCGTCCTAATTTGGCATGTTTTGATACATGAGCAAATGGACTAATTGCATTAACTGGTTCAAACCCCATTTTTAAAATGCTGTCAAAAATTTTTTTCCTCAATTTGTTATCTCCGATGGCTACAATAAAAGCCTGAACCCCACTTTCATATAAAGAAGAAAGAATAGAATCGTCTCCGAGATAGCGTATGCCCAGAAGGCTTTTATCAGTATCTGAATTAGATGTGAATCCTACAATTTCGTACTCATCCGAAGCTTGAAGTATATCAATAACAACTTTTGAATGTCCTCCGCCCCCTATAACGATTACTTTCTGAGTTATCAAGTTACACTCCTTAATGGAATTATGCATTCAAACTAGCGTCTCTCCAGTAGTTTAATAAGTCTATCATAGTATTCTTTAATTTATACTCTGGTGACCAGCCGGTATCCAATCTCAATTTAGAATTGTCACCAATACGAATATAAGCATCTGTTTCACGGACCTTATTTGAATCCACTTTGATAAGAGGGTTCTCTATATTCGAAGATTCTAGTAACATATTTAGCAGATCTGATATTGAGATAGCCTCGTTTGAGGAAACGTTATACGCTTCCCCAAATTTACCTTTTTTCATTAATAAAACATATGCATTAATAACATCTCTGACATCAAGAAAGTCACGCATGACATCTAGGTTTCCGACATGAATATGTTCTGATCTCTCATTCTCTATGTTGGAAATTTGTTTCGCAAAACTCGAACATACAAAATCTGAGGACTGTCTCGGACCTGTATGGTTAAATGGTCGAGCTCTAATAATTCGCATATTAAAGGATCTTGCATATTGTTCACTTATCAGATCTGCGCAAGCCTTTGCACCAGCATAAGGATTATTAGGATGTAATAAGTCTGATTCAGTAAAAGGTGTTCCTTTACCATCGCCATAAACACCTGCTGATCCTACAAATAAAACCTTTGTATCCATATCCAGTTTTCTTAATGCCTCATACAAATTCAAAGTCCCATTAACAATAGTATTATATGTTTCTTCAGTCCTACTATAAGAAAGCGGGATAAAACCAGAACCGGCTAAATGGTATATTTCATCTGGTTTAACATTTTTCAAGGCATTATACACTTTTTCCGGGTCACTAATATCACAAGAAATGTACTCAATATTTTGATTTTGAGCGGGGGTTCGTGAAAGCCCTACAACCTCATAGCCATTATCTATTAACTTTTCACATAAAAAAGTTCCAACAAATCCGCTGACCCCAGTTATAAGAGCTCTCATCTAAAACTCGCTTTCTTTAAGCATTACTAGTAACAGGCGATATGTGGCTGTAAGTCCGAGCTACTCTTTCAAGATCTGCATCAACCATTAGTTGAACAAGTTGCTTAAATGTTGTTTTTTGCGGAGTCCACTCTAATGTTTTTACTGCCTTAGCTGGATTGCCAAGTAATAAATCTACTTCAGCAGCTCTAAAAAACTTAGGATCAGTAACAACATAATCTTGATAATCCAATCCGACATAACCAAATGCAATTTCGCAAAACTCTCTTACAGTGTGCATCTCACCTGTAGCAATAACATAATCATCAGGTTGTTCCTGTTGTAACATCAGCCACATGCATTCAACGTAATCCTTAGCATAGCCCCAATCGCGCAAAGAATCTAAATTACCAAGCCTTAACTCACTCTGATGACCTAATTTGATTCTAGCTACAGCATCAGTTATCTTGCGCGTCACAAATTCAATGCCTCTTCGTGGGGATTCATGATTAAACAATATTCCTGAACATGCAAACATATTAAAGCTCTCACGATAATTAACCGTCATCCAATGACCGTATACTTTTGCAGCTCCATAAGGACTTCTTGGATATAACGGTGTGGTTTCTGTCTGAGGAGTTTCAACAACTTTCCCAAACATTTCACTACTTGAAGCTTGATAAAAACGTGCGGTTGGCTTAACAATCCGAACAGCTTCTAACATGTTAGCAACTCCCAGTGCTGTAACCTGTCCTGTCAAAAGAGGCTGATCCCATGATGTTCCAACAAAAGATTGTGCAGCTAAATTGTATACTTCATCTGGATCAGAAATTTTGACTGCCTGAATAAGTGAACTTATATCCAATAAATCACCATCAATAATCTCTATTCGATCAGCGATATGTGCGATATTTTCCATAATTGGAACACTCGTTCTTCTTCGAATAGCAAAAACTTCATAACCTTTTTCTAATAATAAGTCCGCTAAATAAGAACCATCTTGTCCAGTAATTCCAGTTATAAGTGCACGCTTAGTCATGTTAAAAATCCCCTTATTGTAATGTTTAAGTTATCAAATCATTTTATAAATACTGTTCTAACTTCTGTAGTTTAAGTTCCTTTATTAAGGACTTAATCTCCTGTGCTTTGTCCTTCTTGCAAATGAGTGTTACATCATCAGTTTCTACAATTATTAGATCTTCAACACCAAGAGTGGCAATTAATTTGCCGTTGCTTTCAATTATACAACGTTTTGTGTCAATATTAAGCGTATTACCTTTAATTACATTCCCATTATCATCTTGGTTATTAATTCTATCTAATGCAGTCCAACTTCCAACATCATCCCATCCTAACATACAGGGTATAACATATATATTATGTGCCTTTTCCATAATTCCATAATCAATTGATTGATCTGGCATCTTAGAAAATTCAGAACGAATAACATCATCTCGATTATAATGTCGAAAACCTAACTTCATTGTTTCGAGTAGATCGTGCATTTGTGGCATTAGATTTTCGATATGTTTACGAATCACTTCAATTTTCCATACAAAAATACCACTATTCCAATAATAGTTTCCTGCCTCCAAATACTGCTTCGCCTTAGCTTCATTTGGTTTTTCTATGAATTTATTTACTTTATGAACTATCGAATTATTAACTTGAATAGTTTCTGAGGAACTCTCAACATAACCATAGCCCGTTTCTGGATATGTGGGGGTAATGCCTAATGTAACGAGTCTCTCTTCAGAACTACTCACTTCAACTGCTGTTTTCATTATGTGAATAAATTCTTCTTCGTTCTTTATAATATGATCTGAAGGGATTACTATCATTGAGCTTTCTGGAAACTTTTCTTCTATTATTATTGATGCAAGTCCTACACAAGGTGCTGTATTCCGGCCAATAGGTTCTATAATTATGTTTTCTATCGGTAAGTCTGGTATTTGAGCTTTTATTAATTCTGCATATAGCTCATTTGTTATTACAAATATTTGCTCAACCGGAATAATTATTTTCAATCGGTCGATCGTTTGCTGTATCATGGATTTATTACCAGATATATTCAGAAATTGCTTAGGTAAATTGACTCTGCTTCTAGGCCAAAATCTCTCACCTTTTCCCCCAGCCATTATTAAACATGTAGTTATCATTCTATCCTCCAAATTTCCACATATAAATATAGTTTAGTCTTTTTTTCACTAATTCTCCTACTCGCTGAGGAGAATAATGTTTTTTAATGTAGGCTTGACCTTCACATGCAATCACGTTGTAGTAAACTTTATCATTTACTAATTTAGCCATGTATTCAGCCGCATGATTAATGTCAGGGTTAGCCCAATATTGATAGGCTTTATAGGGTCCATAGTCCTTACCTAGAGGAATTAGTTCATAATTGACAAGACATGAATTGGTATGTTTCATGAAATCGGTGTTTGATGACCAATTTGTCCCAATCACAGGTTTCCTTAAATACATAGCTTCCGCAAACCCAAGTCCAAAACCTTCACTTCTATGTAATGAGATAAAACTATCAATAATATTCATTAAAGAATTAATATCATTTCGACTTATCGTTCCGTCAATGATATACACATTTTTGTAATTTTCTACTAGTTCACTAAGGTAACTATTCTCTTTTACCTTAGCAATAGAACCATTTATCTTAACTACTAATCCTACGCTCATGTCTTCTGGACCAAAAGCTAATTTAAATGATTCGATTGATGCTTGTGGGTTTTTTCGTTCTTGTATACTATTTATGTCATACATAGTTAGAAATAAAAATGATGTTTCAGGTAAATCAAATGATTCACGATTTCTTTGATCCATAATCTTCACTTCAATTGAATGAGGAATTTTCACGACCGGAACTGGACTTTTTAAAGAAATAGATTCCCATACATATGTTGATGGGACCCAAATTTCATCAACATAATTAAAGCTTTCAAGCCATTCATCTGGGAAATCCGGCAATTCCCAATGCCAAAATCCGATGTTGTATCTTTTTAAAAACAATGAGTCTCCATATAAGAGATTAATCTCTGGCATTTGTTCTGCATTTATATGAAAGACGTTAATATTGTATAGCGGTTCATTAATTTCTTTATGTATCCAAGACAAATCAGTTTTTCTAGAACTGTTTGTTCCAGAAAAGTTTATAATTCCAAAAGGAATACCCGTATTTGATATTGTATTAGCAGCAAGTCGACAAGACTCTCCAATACCCATTTCAGCTCTAGAATATCCGATTAGGTTTACACCTTTTGTTCCTATTTCTTTTAAACTCTCTTGTTTCTTATACTTTCCAGAATTCGTCATATCTAATAAGTTTTTCTTTGCTTTTTGTAACACATGCGTTGGAATGACAAGTGAAATACTTTTTTTAAAGGGCACTGTTAGTTTATATAATAATTTAATAATTATCCGCTTGATCTTATCCACCACCGCATTTTCCAATATCACAATTCCAACATAAGTCAGTAAAAACTTCTCACGCACGAACATCAAAAAAGCATTTTGGACTAGTCTGTTCTTGTTATTCTACCAAAGTTCCTCCCATATTCATACCTTATTCTACTTCCATCACCGAACAAAATGTAGAAATTTTGCGAAATGTATGCTTTTTCGACAAAACCCATTTCCTACAAATTTGTAAACGTCATACATTTTTAAGCTTTCCATTATAGTAATCTACTCCTCCATTTGTTAAAATACAAAGAGAAGCTTTATCTGTTTCATATATACATAACTATGGATGAGGAGTACTTACGAATGAGCGCACGAAACAATGCAAAAAGCAGTACGCAGCCTAACGCCGCAGATCTATCGCTATTGAGGTGGATTGGGACGATAGGACTTGCCCTATTTCTGGTTATTTTCCCATATGAAAGAGGATTGTTCAATGGCTACGAGCTGGGCTTCGAAGCCCCCATATATGGAGCCATTATCTTTGGATACATCCTATTGATCGTAACGGCAGCATATATGTTCCGCAGCACGCTGATAAACAGCTACCGTGGTATTTTGTCGATTGCCGTGATGGTGCTTCCGCTCATTTATTGGTTATCTTCCTTTCAAGCGGTATCCAGCTATTATGCAAAGTTTATGACTCTCGTTTTTTTCCTGCTCGCTGCTCTCTTTATAAGCGGGCTTTATTTTGCAGAATCCAAGCTCTCACGCAAAACGATTGAATATGCTCTTATGCTCTCCTCCTATTTAGTCGTCATCTTTGGTATATTAAATCTCTTCGGTCAAATGTATTATAGAGATGCCCTTTGGCTCGCACATGACGGCTACCGCCTTGCATCTGTTTTTCAATATTCAAATACATATGCTAGCTTCCTAGTCGCCTTATTTCTTGTTAGTCTATACTATGCCGTTCACTGCATTCGTCCTTCTGCACGGCTCATTCATGCAGCGATGCTTGTACCGATTTGGATTTCGTTCATGTTTACTTATTCGCGGGGCGCTATTGTTGTTATCCCGGTCATGGTCTTGATTCTTCTACCTTTTTTGCGCTTTACGAAACAAATCGCATACCTCATTTTTATGGTTTTATCTGTTGTTGTCTCTATGGCTATACTGGGAAAACTCACCACGAATGCTGATGCGATTGCTGCACTTGTACAACCTACCGAATCGAAAGCACAAAGCCCAATTTCATTATTCAGCTCTCTCCCTTTGCAAAGCTGGGGACTACTGCTGCTTGGAATGGTCATAACTGCCGGCTTGATTTTACTCTATCATACAAAGGCCAATGTTTTCCTTGAAGCAAGACTTACAAAGCTCTCTGCTTTCAAATGGTCATTTACTGTTGTACCTGTAGTGGCTATCGTCCTTGCAGCCGTTGCCGCAGGAAGCCTACTAGGCAGCAGTGCCATTCGGGGTTTGCTTCCGGAAAAAATTGCCACACGCTTCGAAAATATTAATTTGCAGCAGCACAGCGTATTAGAACGATTGACGTTCTATAAAGATGGCCTTCACGTTGCTGAGGATTATCCACTTCTTGGCGGAGGAGGCGGCGCATGGCAAGCGATGTATGAGCAATATCAGAACAATCCTTATTGGAGCAGACAAGCACATAGCTTCTTTGTTCAAGTGCTTGTGGAAACCGGCTGGGTCGGATTAATAGCTCTAATTGTTCTTCTTGCGTTTGTATACAGCTTATATATTCGCTCTTTCATACGGTACCCTGAGCTACGCGGCAGTCACTTTATCTTTTTTATTCTTTCGTTATCGTTGCTTATTCACAGCGCAATTGATTTCGATATGAGTTATCTGTTTATTAGTGCACTTGTATTTATCTCTCTTGGTTGTATGCTTGCACCTTATAGCAATAAGCTTCTAATTAAAAGGCTCAATGGTAAGACGAAGCATCCATGGCAAAAGGTTGCTTATCCAGCGGTTGTTGCTCTATTGTCACTTTCCCTGCTCTTCGTTGCCATTAGAGAAAACATTGGTGTTCAAAGATACGAAAAAGCATATACACTTGCCCTTGAACAACAAACGCCATTGGATCAACTTCTACCGGCATTAGAAAAAGCAATAAAAATATCACCTACTCATTCTACTTTCTTAATGACAAAAGCAGATTGGCTCGAGCAAGCATACAAACAAACGTCTGATTCAAACTACCTTGTTGAAGCAATAAGCACGGTAAAACAAGGCCGCGACTCAGATCCCTATAACCGCGGACTTCTCTTGGCACAATACCGCCTTCTTCAACAGAAGGGGCAATTCGAGGATTCGCTTGCTATCATTGATGAAGGCGTCAGCAAATTTCCTTGGGACATCAAACTTTATGAAGCTGCTGTAACCTCATATGCAAAAGCAAATCAGACCGCGCTCTCGGAACAAAAAGGGGATAAAGCCAAGGAATACGCGCAGCGCGTTACCGATCTCTCCAATGAAGTAAAAAGAAGAATCGAGCAGCTTGCTTCCTTGCCGCCTGAACAGCAGCAGGGCCGTTCCTTCGCTATCACGCCAACTATGCAGGAAGCTATAGCTCAGACCGAGCTCGCAGCCGCGCAATAGATCCTTTCCTATCACTAGCATTACCAATGACTGTCCGCCCGCACCATTCGTGCATGGCGGGCGGTCTTTCTTCTTTCTAGCGCAAGTTTTATGGCATGTTTTAAGGCTTCCACGAATAAATAGCAATAGAACGTTCTGATCAATCAAGTCTTAAGCTCAGCCGGAAGGAGCAGGCTATTGAAACATGCGCGGAAGCCAAAGTGGTCCTTTGTCGTGATGCGCGGCGCGGATAAAACCGTGAAGCAGTTTCACGTGTCAAAGCGATCTGTCTTAGCCGCGCCTACGGCCGCGGTTCTAGCGGTTACGGGCTGCATTGGAGGGCTCCAAATAAAGTCAGCCTATGAGCTGCATCATTTGGAGGAACAATTGTCCATGCAGGATGCAGAATTTTCCCAAACCGTAACCGAGAAAGACGAAGCAATCACCTCTTTGCAGCAAGAAATACTAGACCTATCGAGTCAAACGCTTGAGATGAAAGCAAAGCTCGATGAATTGCAGCAGCTCGAGCTCAAGCTGAAGCAGTTCATTGAGAACTATGGGAACAAAGCTGCTCCCTCATCTTACCTTGCGCCTAGCAAAACATCATCATCTTCCTCGCGAACGCTGCCTATTTTGTCCTCTATATCCAGCATTCACTCCACTAGCTTGCAAGAATCAAAAAAGTTCGCATTACTCGCACAAAACACCGGCTATGATCTCGCTTCACTTCATGGGATGGTCGATACGATGGAGGAGTCGCTTGCGCTCACGCTTGAGCTGGCGCAAACGACAAAATCCTCCGTGGATGCCTATCCCTCTACTTGGCCGACGCGCTCTAAGCTGCTGACATCCGGTTTTGGTTATCGGAGCGATCCGTTTACCGGGCGTTCCACGTTTCATGCTGGCATAGACATAACAGGCAAGCTTGGTGATCCCGTACTTAGCGCAGCAGACGGCACAGTATCCGAAATTGGCTTTAACAGCTCTTTAGGCCACTATATCGTTATCGATCATCTGGGAGGCCTTCAAAGCGCCTATATGCACTTAAAACAGATCGAAGCCAGTGAAGGCGATGAAATCGTCCGCGGAGAGAAAATCGGCTTATTGGGCTCAAGCGGAAGAAGCACAGGTCCGCATTTGCATTTTCAGATCATGCAGAAAAATGAACCAGTCAATCCTATTAAATTTCTGGCGCTCATAAAGGAGGACTAGAACTTATGTTTAAAGATAACAAGCGGCTTGCGGCAACCGATACGCTGATCGGTCAAGGAACGCTTAGCGAAGGCAAAATGAACTGCGAGGCCAGCCTGCGCATTGAAGGAGAGTACCGCGGCGATATTGAATGCAAAGCGGATGTCATCATCGGGGAGTGCGGCATTGCCAGGTCGAATATTACGGCAAGAGACGTTACGATAGCTGGCAAAGTTTTCGGCGATATCGTGACGAAAGGGCGCCTCATCATCACCTCCTCCGGCCATTTGACCGGTACGATTACGGCGAGCACGATCGTTATCCAAGACGGAGGCCGACTAAACGGCATGTGCCACATGGAGCAGGCCTTAGACAGCAAAAACCGTGCGCTGCAAGAATCCGATTCGCCTCAAATCCATGGCAAGGAAGCATCGCCTAAGGAGACAAAGGAGAAATCGAGACAAGCCGGCTAAGCTGCAAAAATAAAAAGCCGTTCAACTGCTGTCTTCCTTCCGAGGAAGGAGCAGCAGGAACGGCTTTTTTTGCTAATTAAATGGCTTAGGTAGCAACGTCGCGCTTTTTGAAAATGTACCACGTTAATGCGATGAATATTACATAGTAGACAGCAAGCACGCTAAGCGAATAACCTAATGTCATGCCTTCTCGCATCGGGTTGCCATCCAAATATTGCGTTAGATTCAAGTGGATAAACAACAAGTAATCGATCCATTTGTATTTGAGCATCGCAATCAAACCGATAAAGCTGTTAACGCCAAGCAGAAGGAACAAAGCCATGCCGATCGCAAGTCCGCTGCTGCGGAACACGGTCGATAGCATAAAAGCAAGCGTAACCGTCACAACGAGCGAAATTAAGGTAAGCCCATAATACTTCAGCATGTATGCTAATGGATTTGAGCCTTCCTCGCCTACGAAGGTTGGCTTCAAATCTGGCGAAGCGTTGATGCCAAAACAGATCCAATTCACCAGTAATGTGCTTGCAAACAATAGGATGGCGAGCATAATAGCGAACAGCAGGATCGAAATATATTTGGACAGCAATATTTTCGAACGCGACCAAGGCCGGATCAGCAGCAGCTTAATCGTACCGCTCGTAAACTCCTCCGCAACTCCGCCAGCAGCAATGACTACCGTAAATATCGTGACAAGCAAAAATAAAATGGAAGACTCCATAAAACTGACATCCCACATCGAAGTATCTCTGCCGCCAAAAATCAGCCACATAATTGATATGGTCAGTACAAGGAGTATCATAATGCCCGTCATCACCCACGTACGGGGACGACTGTATATTTTCATGTTTTCGTTTTGAATAAGCGGCAAGAAATTACCCAATGCGTTCCCCTCCTGTTACTTCCAAAAATTGATCTTCAAGCGTTTTGACTTGTGACCGAATGCCATATACCTTTATGCCGGCTGAAACCAGCGATGCGTTAATCGCGGCCGTGCTTTCCTTATCGACTTCAACCGCCAGCGTATTCTCTCCCGCCAGCTCCCCTGCGAAACCAGCAGCCTGGATCACCTCGATAGCGCTTTGCGGACGATCAACTTCGATGACAACCCTCGTATTCGCCTTGGCAGCATGCTCGCCGCGTATCGTTCTAACATCGATCAACTTGCCGTTTTGAATAATGGCAACGCGGTCGCACATCAGCTCCATTTCGGACAATAGATGGCTCGATACAAATACCGCAATCCCTTCATCCTTCGAGAGCAAGCGCAAGTAATCACGAAGCTCGCGAATGCCTGCAGGATCCAATCCGTTAGTCGGCTCATCCAAAATGAGAAGCTGCGGTTTATGTAGGATGGCTTGCGCTACGCCCAGCCGCTGTCGCATGCCAAGCGAGTAGGTTTTCACCTTATCGCGAATTCGCCCTTCAAGGCCGACAAGCTTAACAACCTCATTAACACGATGCTCCGTAATGCCTGGAATCATACGGGCATAATGAATTAAATTGTCATATCCGCTTAAGTATTTGTACATCTCTGGGTTCTCTACAATAGCTCCAACATGGCGAATAGCCTTTTCAAAATTTTTCGTGATGCTATGTCCGCTAATCGTAATTTCGCCCTCGGTCAATGACATTAAGCCAACCATCATCCGAATGGTCGTCGTTTTGCCTGATCCGTTAGGACCAAGAAAGCCAAACACCTCGCCAAGAGGCAAATCAAGCGTCAACCGATCAATAATCGTTCTTTTGCCGATTTTTTTAGTTACATTTTGCAATCTAACAATAGGCTGCTCCATCTCTAAGCTCCTCCTCAAAAGATCCAAATCCTATTCATTATAAACGATTAAGGAAACAATTGGTAGTTTACAAAAAAATACACCTCCGCTCTACAGTTAGACTGTAGGGCAGAGGTTCTCGTTATCATTCGTTCGATAGGGCTGTATAACGTGTTCGGCAACTTTTGCGTCTGCTCGAAGGAACATTTTATAGTCATAGTTACTGGTCTTACCCGGCGATCCTACTATAGCATCCAGCTTATCCTGCTCCATGCTGCATGTTAAGCAATAACCCATTGGATGTACCACTCGGAAAAATCCTGTCCGAAACAAAATATCTGCATCAGGATTTGCTACCATCTCTCCGCAACTAACACAATAAAATCGGTCCTCTGAACATATCATCCGATAGATCGCTCCCTCTCTCTTTCGTAATGACTGTATCAACCTCTTCACATTAAGTACACAAGATACGTTAAATGGCAGATGTTCGATCATAACGTCGATTTGCAATCCATCTATAAAATTAAGAAATGCATCTTAACCGAGTTTACTATGCCATATTTAATTGACTAGTAATCTCATCCCATGTGACGCCCAGCCTGATAACGTCATCTTCATTAATTTGCTGTCCTGTCTGCACCTCGATAAGCTCAACATCCGTAATCGCGCGCAGACTGTGTCTGGAGCGTTCCGGAATAACGATCGTATCACCTGGCGCAATGTGGCGGAACAGCTCATCGATAACAATCAGACCTTCTCCAGCTATAATCGTCCACACCTCTTTTCGTTTAAAATGCATCTGGTAGCTCAGATTTTGCCCTGCCGATATAAAAACTCGTTTCGTCACGCTATGTAAACCTGAAGCCATGACAGCTGAATCAATAACCCTCGAATGTCCCCATCGATGTTCCTCATATTTTGGCCGCTCATTCATCGACCGCAGCTTCGCGTTTAGTACGGAATCAGCATCCTTGCTTGTCACTAGAATACCGTCAGGGCTTGCGGCTACAAACACGTTGCTCAGGCCAATTATCGAGATCGGAATATCTAGTTCATTTATAAGCTGTGATTGCTCGCTGTCCGCCGACACTTCACCCAAGCCTAGTCGATCAAAGGATAGTTCCTCCGATAATGTTTTCCAAGTTCCCAAATCCTTCCATTCACCGTCATATCCAATGACCGATCTTGCATCTGTTTTTTGCGTAACTTCCACTTCAAAGCTTCCACGCGGTATTTTAGAATACTGCTTATATAGCTCATCATAATGAATAGGAAGACCGCGGTTCATAAGCATGGCAATTATAAAATCAAGCTGAAAGGCATAGATGCCGCTATTCCAAAATGCCCCGTCCGCAATAAGCGATTCCGCTTCCGCCTCATATGGCTTTTCCTTAAATCTGCGCACCTTACGCTCGCACATGCCCTCATCTTCTTGATAAGGACTTATCTCAGGAACGATGTAGCCATATTGCTCGGACGGAAAGCTGGGCCTTGTCCCAACCATTAGCAGTTCTGCCCTGCTTTCCCTTGAAAGCTTAGGCAGCCCTCTTATGCATGAAAAGAAATCATTATCAACATATGCATCTACCGGCATAATAATGATCGTTTCGCTTAAAGACACTCCCGCGATGGAATACAAATAAGCAGCAGCGAGTGCCACTGCCGGAAAGGTATCTCGTTGCTCAGGCTCAATGATAAGCGGTGCTTCTAAACCTACTTGCCTCTGCAAAATCTCTACCTGTTCGCGGCAGGTCGCAATACGGGTATGCTCCTGTAAATCCGCTTCGTCTAGCTGACGCCACAAGCGCTGCAGCATCGATTCCATGCCGCCTCGCGGACCTTCCAATACCGGTAAATACTGCTTTGCTCGCTTACTATTCGATAAGGGCCATAATCTCTTCCCAGATCCGCCTGATAACAGTATGATTTTCAAAGCATGTCCCCCTTCAATCAAGCGCTTACCAATTTTTAAAAACCAAAAACAGGTTAGCCGCTGTAATGCATTCGTTTTGTATTTAAAAGCCTGCTGTATAAATAATGGATTTTCCGCTGCTGCGGCTGACTTTCCAGCAATTCTTGGTTCATCACGCCAATAATAAGTGAACGAAGCGTATTCGTGCATTCAAAAATGACGCCATGCGCAAATTGATTATCCGTCTTTGAATTCCATACGATTCGCCCGCGCACAATAATTTGTACGTTGGAAATCGTCATTTTAAACTCGACGAAATAATTATGTTGAATCGGTAGTTGCAAGCCTGATAGGAAGCATAAGCCGTTTGGGCTTAAGTTGAGCAGCAGCACCGTCGTCGTCGAGGGGGTCAACAGCTGTCCATCTTTACTTATAAGTCTAAGCTCTGCCTTAACGCCTTCTGTGAAGCGAAGCCTGATGTGGGCGCGCGAGAGATCGTTCGAATTCGTCGCCATACTCAATTCCTCCATCATACGAATAACAAAAATGATTCAAATCACTCATAATTTGTGCTAAATGCATGCAATTGTCGCGAATACGTATTAATATAGAATCAGCAGCCTTTCTAAGACAGGAGGAATTCGATGAGCATCGGTAATCGGCTTGCAGCATTGAGGGACGGGCGAAGGTGGACGCAATTGCAAACAGCCACTGCACTAGGCATATCACGAGCGGCTTTATCGC
Organism: Paenibacillus sp. FJAT-27812; assembly: GCF_001273905.1. Classification (NCBI taxonomy): domain Bacteria; kingdom Bacillati; phylum Bacillota; class Bacilli; order Caryophanales; family Paenibacillaceae; genus Paenibacillus; species Paenibacillus sp. FJAT-27812. The sequence goes on from NZ_LIGH01000001.1 coordinate 477,010, forward strand.
ATTACGAGAAAAATCGAAGAGAGCCTGATACCGAAACATTGTCGAAGTTCGCGGATTTATTTCAGGTCACAGTCGACTTTTTGGTTGGTCGGACTTCAATCCCCCAGCAAACGTTAACCGATGAGGTTCGTGCCTTTGTCGACCATCTCGAGCTATCAGACGAAGAGCTATTAAAGAGCTATCACTTAAGCATAGATGGACGGGCGCTGACTCCAGATGAGACAAAACGCTTCATTGCTTTTATTAGGGCTGAGCGATTGCTGCGCTAGCGTCAGCATCCTTCTCTGGAATCCAACTTTCTTGCGGAATGCCAATTTGATCGAGTATGTCATGTATTTCAAGAGAGGTAATCTTTGAATGCGAAGCATCATCCTCGATCGACATTTCTATTTCATCTCTTAACATACGACCGACTCCTAATCGTGTAATGATAATGAAAGATATATTAACATCATTATACCTGAGCTATCGGATGGAATATGTCGGTTAGTGGGTGCGGCTTTTTTCTAATTTGCTGGCATTTTGTCGAAAAACAAAAGGGACTGTCGCCTGAAGTAGTTATTCTACTCCAGGGACAGTCCCTTATTTTAAAACCTATAACCTTATTAGTCTTGCAATCTTATTTGCCGCCTGCACGAGCAAGCTCTTTTTTGTTCGCTTCGAAGGCTGCAAGCAATGCTTCTTCGCCCACTAAGCCGGTATCTTCGACTTTGCGGATTTGCTCAAGCATCCGTTTGTAGTCCTTCGGAATGACTTTGACGAATTTGGCAAGCGATACATCCCAATCATTTAACAGCCTGGAACCGATAGCACTTTCCGTATACTGTACATGGGATTCAATCAAGCCGCGCAGCTCTGCAATATCCTGCGAATCCTCAAGACGCTCCAGCAATACCATTTCCAAATTGCAATGGTTGTAGAAATCGCCTTTCTCATCGTAGACATATGCTACGCCGCCGGACATACCGGCGCCAAAGTTGCGTCCCGTATTACCGAGAATAACAACACGTCCGCCTGTCATATATTCGCAGCCATGATCGCCCACGCCTTCAACGACAACATTAGCTCCACTATTCCGAACCGCGAAACGTTCGCCAGCTGCACCACGGATATATGCTTGGCCGCTAGTTGCGCCATATAGCGCAGTGTTTCCGATGATGACGTTCTCCTCGGCAGCAAAAGTTGCCTTCGGTGATGGAGCTACGATAATTTTACCGCCTGACAAACCTTTTCCGACATAGTCATTCGAATCGCCTTCGATCGATAGCGTGATGCCTCTTGGCACGAATGCGCCAAAGCTTTGGCCCGCTGTTCCAACGAAGTGATAAGAAATCGTATCCTCAGGCAAGCCTGCAGCGCCGTAACGACGTGTGACTTCGCTGCCCAGAATCGTTCCGACTACGCGGTTCGTGTTCAGGATAGGGAAAGTACCGCGTACGCGCTCACCGCTCTCAAGCGCAGCTTGCGCCAGAGGAACGAGCTGCTGCATATCAAGCGATAGCTCAAGACCATGGTTTTGCTCTTGAATGTTGTAGCGAACGGCATCCTGCGGAAGGTCAGCCTCGTACAGCAAGCCCGAAAGGTCGATTCCTTTCGCTTTGTAATGCTCACGCAGCTCTTTCGTTTCCAAAATATCGACGCGTCCAACCATCTCTTGAATCGTACGGAAGCCTAGCTCAGCCATAATCTCACGCAGCTCTTCCGCTATGAAGCGAAGATAGTTAACCACATGGCTAGGATCACCCATAAACTTTTTGCGGAGCTCTGGATTTTGTGTCGCTACGCCTACTGGACAAGTATCCAATTGACATACACGCATCATGATACAGCCAAGCACGATGAGCGGAGCAGTTGAGAAGCCATATTCTTCAGCTCCAAGCAATACTGCGATTGCAACGTCGCGGCCGTTCATCATTTTGCCGTCTGTCTCAAGGACAACGCGATCACGCAATTTGTTCAGCATTAACGTTTGGTGGGTTTCTGCAAGACCAAGCTCCCACGGAAGACCGGCATGACGGATCGAGCCCATTGGAGAAGCACCAGTTCCGCCGTCATAGCCGCTGACCATAATAACGTCAGCACGGCCCTTCGCAACACCGGTCGCGATTGTTCCTACGCCAACGCCCGATACGAGCTTAACGTTGATGCGAGCGCGCGGGTTGGCATTTTTCAAGTCATGAACAAGCTCAGCCAAATCCTCGATCGAATAAATATCGTGATGCGGCGGCGGCGAGATTAGACCAACGCCAGGCGTTGAGCCACGAACCTCGGCTACCCAAGGATATACTTTAAGGCCAGGCAGCTGTCCGCCTTCACCAGGCTTAGCGCCCTGAGCCATTTTAATTTGAATTTCGTCGGCATTAACCAAGTAGTTGCTCGTTACGCCGAAACGTCCGGATGCAACCTGCTTGATCGCGCTGCGCCTTGAATCTCCGTTTGCATCAGGAATGAAACGTGCAGGATCTTCCCCGCCTTCGCCTGTATTCGACTTGCCGCCGAGACGGTTCATCGCAATCGCCAGACTCTCATGCGCTTCCTTACTGATCGAACCAAATGACATCGCGCCTGTTTTGAACCGTTTAACGATAGATTCCAGCGATTCAACCTCTTCAAGCGGCACGGACTGGCGGCCATCCTTAAACTTAAGCAAGGAACGAAGCGTTAGATGCTTCTTGTCCTCGCCCTGAACCAGCGCCGAGAACTTCTTGTAAAGCTTATAGTCGTTCGCACGCGAAGCCATTTGAAGCGTATGGATCGTTTGCGGCGTGAACAAGTGATCCTCGCCGTCTTTGCGCCATTGGTAATCGCCGCCGGAGTCAAGCTCCTTCTCTCCGCCTTCTTGCTCAGCGAATGCGCGGTTGTGATGCTTAAGCGTCTCTTCAGCGATAACATCGAGGCCGATGCCGCCGATACGGGACGGTGTCCATGTGAAGTATTCGTTAATGACCTCCTCTTTCAAGCCGAGCGCTTCGAAAATTTGTGCGCCGCGGTACGATTGAATCGTCGAAATACCCATTTTGGACAATATTTTAATAACGCCTTTAGTGGCTGCTTTAATAAAGTTTTTGACTGCTTTGTCATGCGATACGCCGCGAAGCATGCCTTGACGAATCATGTCATCAAGCGTTTCGAAAGCAAGGTACGGGTTAACGGCGCTTACGCCGTAGCCAAGCAACAAGGCAAAGTGATGCACTTCACGCGGCTCGCCCGACTCAAGCAATAGAGCTACCTTCGTACGAGTGCCTTGGCGAATAAGGTGATGATGCAACGCCGATACCGCTAGCAGTGCCGGAATGGCAGCATTGTCCTTGTCGACGCCGCGATCGGATAGAATAAGCAGATTGTGGCCTTTCGCGATAACGCGGTCAGCCGCTTCGCACATTTGAGCAAGCGCTGCGCGGAGGCCTGCTTCGCCTTCATTCGCAGGGAAGAAGATCGGAAGCGTGATCGAGCGGAAGCCAGGGCGGCGCACATGGCGCAGCTTAGCGAATTGCTCGTTGGATAAAATCGGCGTAGCCAATTTGATATGACGGCAGCTTTCCGGCTCCGGGTTAAGCAGATTGCGTTCCGGTCCAATTGTAGTGCCAGTTGCCGTAATGATCTCCTCACGGATGGCATCAATCGGCGGATTCGTTACTTGGGCGAACAATTGCTTAAAGTAGTTGTACAAACGCTGCGGGCGCTCAGACAATACCGCAAGCGGCGCATCGTAGCCCATCGAAGCGATTGGCTCCGCGCCGCTGCCAGCCATCGGCTCAAGCACTTTGCGTACATCTTCAAACGTGTAGCCGAATGCTTGCTGTCTCATTTGAACCGTTTCATGGTTCGGCTCCGGCAATTCCGGCGCTTCCGGCAGGTCTTCCAAATCAACGAGATGCTCATCCAGCCATTCGCGGTAAGGATGCTCCGTTTCGATCTCCGCTTTCACTTCCTCGTCGGAGATGATGCGGCCTTTCTCTGTATCAACAAGCAGCATGCGTCCAGGACGCAGGCGGTCTTTGTATAAAATATCCTCTGGCGGAATTTCAACTGTTCCTGCCTCGGAGCCAAGTATAATGTGATCGTCCTTCGTTACATAGTAACGAGCTGGACGAAGACCGTTCCGGTCAAGAACCGCTCCGATTTTCACGCCGTCAGTAAAGCCCAGCGCAGCCGGTCCATCCCACGGCTCCATCAATGTGCTGTGGTATTCGTAGAAAGCTTTGCGCTCGTCGCTCATGCTCTCATGATTGGACCAAGGCTCCGGAACCATCATCATTGCGGCATGGGCCATCGAACGGCCGGACAAGAATAGAAACTCAAGCGTGTTGTCGAACATCGCGGTATCAGAGCCGTCAGGGTTAATAACCGGCTTGATTTTCTCGATGTCATCGCCAAACAGTTCCGTTGCAAACAACGTCTGGCGGGCATGCATCCAGTTTACGTTGCCGCGAAGCGTGTTGATCTCGCCGTTGTGGATCATGTAATGGAACGGATGCGCACGCTCCCAGCTTGGGAATGTGTTCGTACTGAAACGGGAGTGAACGAGCGCCATTGCCGATACAACCGACTCATCATTAAGCTCGGTGTAGAACGAGCGAACCTGCTCGGTCGTAAGCATCCCTTTGTAAACGATCTTCCGCGAGGATAAGCTCGAGAAGTAGAACATATTGCCGCCTTCTTTGCCGGCATAACGAATCGCAAGCTCTGCACGCTTACGAATCACATATAATTTGCGTTCAAATGCCATATTGTCCTTCAAGCTATCGTTCATTCCGATAAATAGCTGACGAACATACGGCTTCACCGCTAATGCGGATTCACCCAGCTTGTTGTCATCCGTCGGTACCGTACGCCAACCGATTACCGATTGGTTCTCCTCTTGAACGATCGACTCCACTTCACGCTCAATTGCGATGCGGGCTGCTTCATCCTGCGGCATAAAAATCATACCGACAGCATAGCGGCCTTCGGCCGGAAGCTCGAGCTCTTGCTTCTTTAATTCAGCTGCAAAAAAAGCATGCGGAATTTGAAGCAAAATACCCGCTCCATCTCCGGTATTCGGTTCGCTGCCTTGACCGCCGCGATGCTCCATATTCTCGAGCAGCATCAGCGCTTGGCGGATGACCTTGTGTGATTTAATTCCCTTGATGTTGGCCACAAAGCCCATGCCGCATGCATCTTTCTCGAACTGCGGATCATAGAGCCCCTGCTTCGGCGGCAATCCCAAAATATGTTCTTTCATTGTGTGCAACCTTTCTATGAGAAGATTTTTGGGTAAGCGTGAACGTGTTGAAAATAAGCACCGATGAATACGCATTACGCTTCATTTTTGGCTTGTTTTATCATAGAATGGTAGTCAGCGAGGCGCATCGGCCTGCTCCTTGCCATTCATTAGCTAAACGGCCGGCGACTCGTCTTCATGAGCGCCATTCGTTTAATTGACCATATACCGGGCCTATACCGCGACATTGCGATTATTATATTATTTTAACATTAGGCAATAGCGGAATCAATTTAATATTTTCATAATTATTTGCACTATTTTACTACAATCATAAACTTCACATGTCGGCTTTTTGGCCGTACAACCTCCGTCTGTGAGAGTGATAAGCATATCATAAGTTCTAATTTTGCATTCATTTTATTTTATCAGAAGGATGTGTGCGTTTTGTATAGCAAGTTTAGGAAAGTCTTGCTGCGCGCTGCGGCCGGTGTCATGATCTCCGCTTTGATGGCGTCAGCGTTTGCCCAGCCTCTCATGGTTGCTCCAAACGGAGGGCAATCGGCAGTCGCCTATGCAGCATCCCAATCGGACAATCCTATTGAAGAGAAGATTTACAAAATCGTCGCAGTGGGCGATTCCGTAACAGCCGGTTACGAGTTTGGGTTTACCGAGCACTCGATTCCGTATGGCTATGTTGAGCATGTCTACGAGCAGGCTCTCTTCCACGGCTTTCGATCAGCTTATTCCAATTATGGCGTGTTGGGACTGAAGACTGCGGGGCTGAAGCGTTGGATGGAGGCGGTAGCTGGCGGAGAGAGCGTGAAAAGCGCGGATATTCAAAGCAATCTTCCCGACCCTCGCGCAGACCGCATATTCGCCGAGACTAAGCAGCTGCGGGAGGCTATAACCGAGGCTAGCTTGATCGTAATGACGATCGGCGGCAACGACATGTATTCCGTGCTTGCGAAGCTCGAAGCCGGAGCGGATCAAACGGAAGCAGCAGCCGTACGTGAAAACACGCTTGCCAGTTACGAGGCTGAGCTGGAAGCCTCGCTTCGATTAATGCTAAGCCTGCAGCCGAAAGCAGAGATCGTCATTGCAGATCAGTATTTGCCGATCCCGCCGCCTATCAAGGTAGGAGAGTTATTTTTTCCATTGTATCCCGAAGGTGATCGTTTGTTTCTTCTAGATAGCGTCAAACAGCTGCGCGAGCGTCTTAATTTGGTATCGGAACGACTAACAAAGGATGGCTTTCGCATTCGAATCGCAAACGTCGCCTCTTCATTTGTAGGCAATGAGCTTGACTTCACCTCTATTGCCAAAGGAGATATTCATCCTAGCCGAGCCGGCTATGCGGCAATGGGCAAGGCGTTTGCGAAGGCCATTTGGAACGATTACCGGGTAGTGAAGCCGAGGGAGAGCCATGTGCCTGTATCGATTGTTGTCAAAGGCAAAGAGCTTATAAGTGCCAATAAACCGCTTCTTGTTCAAAATCGAACCTATTTGCCGCTCCGCAGCATTACGGATGCGACGGGAGCCGCCATTACATGGAATGCCAAAACTCAGACTGCATCCATCAAGCTGCAAAGCGGAACAGTAGATATTACCGCCGGTTCGACTACATATAGGAGCAACAGCGTGACTAAGCCGCTGCAGGCGCCGCCCGCTTTCATCCATTCGAGCGGCCATTCAAGCACGCTTTACGTGCCGCTGGCCGCCATATCCGAAGGCTTGCAATTTCAAGTCGTTTACCGCGATACGTTAAAAACGGTCTTCATTAATAAATAAACGGCTTTATTTGTATTCCTTAAGAAGCTGCTGCATTTGCTCAAGCCCTTTTGCAGCCCAACGCTGCAAGCGATCAAGCCCGGCTGCTTCCGCTTCTGCAGCAGCTCTTAGCGAAGCGTTGTATTCCGGAATGCTCCCAGTATGCTTCTTTATGTCACGAATCAGAACATTCGTTTTCTCCGTATAGCTAAGCGCGCGCCGCTCGTGAAAAATAGGCACATCCGGGTTATACGGATTATGCAAATCGCCTTGCTCAGGATGCTTGACTACAGCCAGCACCTTAACGAGCGCGCGCGGTCCATTTAATTCGAGAAGCTCGCCGATATACTGGCCAGAGCGGATTTCCGCTCGAACGAAATCCCCAATTTTCAAACTTTGATCTTCTTGATCAAATAATTCCATTTAGCATCATCCTTGCTGTTTATTTTTTATCCACTTGTAAAATATATGTAAATATAGTTGACTCTAAGGATACATATCATAATAATATGCTCATCTGCTTTTAAGGATAAATTATGGACCGCTATATTCGCAACACTATCGGATAAAACTTGTGTTAGTCGCACTTGCATCGTAATATGGAATTAGAAAAGTAGGTGGAATGAATGCGTAAGAAAAGAGTGCTTCTGCTCTCTGAAGGCTTTGGCTCCGGTCATACTCAAGCTGCCTATGCGCTCGCTGTCGGACTAAAGCAATTATGTCCGGGGATTCAGACCCGCGTCATCGAGCTTGGAAAATTTCTTAATCCGGTGCTTGGTCCATGGATCATATCTGCATATCGCAAAACGGTAAGCAAACAGCCTAAGATGGTCGGTCTTATGTACCGCAGTAACTATAAAAAATCGTTTAACCGCCTTACACAGCTTGCGCTTCATCGCATGTTTTATACCCAAACGTCTCAAGTCATCTCGCAGCTTAAGCCGGATTTAATTGTATGCACGCATCCCGGCCCCAACGCCGTTGTAGCTAGACTTAAACGTTTAGGGCTGGATATCCCGCTGTACACGCTTATAACCGATTACGACGCGCATGGCTCTTGGGTAAACACGGAGGTGAACCGGTATCTGGTGTCATCTCCTCTTGTGAAGGATCGCCTTATTGACAAGGGCATCGCGGATAATCGCATTGAGGTTACGGGTATTCCCGTTCATCCGAATTTCTGGCATACATACGATAAAGAGGAAGTACGAGAACAGTTCCAGCTAAAAAACATGCCGACGGTACTTATTATGGGCGGCGGCTGGGGCATCATGTATGAGGACAATGCCCTCGAGTACATGACCAAATGGCGGGAGAGCACCCAGCTTATATACTGCGTTGGCTCGAATGAGAAGATGAAGGATAAGATGCTCGCCGATCCGCTTTTCCAGCATCCGAACATCCGTATCCTTGGGTTCACGCGCGAGGTTAACAAGCTGATGGACATATCGGATCTGCTTATTACGAAGCCCGGCGGCATGACCTGCACCGAGGGGATGAGCAAGGGAATACCGATGCTCTTTTATGAACCGATCCCGGGTCAAGAAGAGGAAAACTGCGAATACTTTATAAGCAATGGTTTTGGGGAAATGCTCGACTCAAACGATACCGTAGATCGATGGTTTTCGCTTATCCACGAGCCTTACGCCTCTGGTCAATTCAGAGACGGTCTGCTTACCAAGCGGAATCAACAATACGACCCGACGAGTTGCCCGAAAGCCGTCCTGCGCCTCATGCAGTGACGGCTTTCTTTCTAATAAATGAATGAAGCATAAATGGTAAGCCCTTATCCAAATAGTATAAATGACGAAGGGAGCTGTTTTTTTATGAGTTCGCATATGACAGACGGGAAAACTATTATTTTGAGGATCGAAATCGATACCAAGATCGCCCAGTTTGGACGAGCTGCCACAGCAATCGAGAAAGCCGGCGGCGATATCGTCGCCATTGACGTCATACATACGGATAAAAACAAAAGCTTACGCGACTTAACGGTCAAAATTATGGAGCAAGGCACGGCCGAGCGGCTGACGGCGGCGCTAAAAACATTAGCCGGTATCCGCTTAGTCCATATTTCCGACCGTACCTTCCTTCTGCATCTTGGCGGAAAAATAACGATCCAGCCCAAAACCCCCATTCAGAACCGCGACGATTTGTCCCGCGTTTATACGCCTGATGTCGCTAGAGTTTGCCAAGCTATTTTTGAAGAGCCCTCCAAGGCATTTACGCTCACCGTAAAAAGAAATATGGTCGCAGTCGTCTCCGACGGCAGCGCCGTGCTCGGTCTAGGCAATATCGGCCCGTATGCGGCTATGCCGGTCATGGAAGGCAAAGCGATGCTGTTTAAGCAATTTGCCGATGTAGATGCCTTTCCGATCTGCCTGGACACGCAGGATACAGAATCGATCATCGCGACGATCAAGAACCTTGCCCCTGCCTTTGGCGGCATTAACCTAGAAGATATTTCAGCGCCGCGCTGCTTCGAAATCGAGCAGAGGCTGAGGGAAGAGCTGGATATCCCCGTCTTCCACGATGATCAGCACGGTACGGCAGTCGTCTTATATGCCGGCCTTCTTAATGCGCTTAAGCTCACCGGGCGCACCTTAAGCGAGGCTCGCATCGTCATCTGCGGAATCGGAGCGGCAGGCACCGCTTGCACCAAAATGCTGCTCGCAGGCGGAGCTCGGCATATCGTCGGCGTTGACCGCGAAGGCATCTTAACCGCCGACCGATCCTACGAAAATGCGATGTGGCAGTGGTATGCGGACCATACGAATCCGGAGCGCCGCAGCGGCGGGCTTGCGGAAGCGCTTGTTGGAGCCGATGTATTCATTGGCGTATCAGCCGGCGGCATATTGACTCGTGCGCACATAGAGACGATGGCCAAGGACCCGATCGTATTCGCGATGGCGAATCCGGAGCCTGAGATTAGACCGGAGGCAGCGGAGGATATTGTAGCCGTGTTCGCGACCGGACGCTCCGACTATCCGAATCAGATTAACAACGTCCTTTGCTTCCCGGGAATTTTCCGCGGGGCGCTCGACAGCCGCGCAACAACGATTAATGAAGAAATGAAGCTTGCGGCGGCGGAAGCCATCGCATCTGCCATTAGCGACGATGAGTTAAGCCCGATGTATATCATACCGAGTGTTTTCAATAGCAGAGTCGTTGAAGAGGTTCGCCGCCGCGTTATCCAAGCTGCTCAGCTAAGCGGCGTCTCGCGCCGCCAGACACGCGAGTAACAAGCTCCTGGCGCCTAGATGCAAAAGCCCCTTGTAAATGGGATAGCATTTCTCCCATCCGCAAGGGGCTTTTTTTAAACAAAATTTAACATCTCCACAGCCTCTATCTAAAAAACGGATTGAAACCTGAACGCGCCTACAAACGTATTCGTTCTTATAACTTGCCATAGATCCAATGAACTAAGTGCACTAAAGCTCGCATTTGCTAATTTCCAACAAACACATGACAACTATCATCTTTTTAACCGATTTAATTATGCTATAATTAAAATATCAAGCGCTAAAGCGCTTTTTCAACAAACTGCAGCATATGTTAGCACATAGGGGAAGTTCCAAATGGCATATCTCGTTAAGCAGGCTTTATGTGCAGGTTAGTTGACGGAAAGGGAGCCTGGTAATGTTTCAAGCTGTAGTTGACTTTTTAAAAGAATTCGGGCCATTGGGATTGTTTATTCATTCTTTTCTTGATGCCGTCATTTTTCCCATTCCTGCTTTCTTTCTGCAAGTTTCATTAAGCTTACTCAATCCATCAACTGCGCTATGGCTGGCTACCGTGGGCTATATCGCCTGTCTTTTAGGCACGCCTGTCGGGTATTATCTAGGGAAAGTAATGGGCAAATCAGTCCTATATAAATTTCTAAAAAAAGAATGGATCGACGCTGCCACGGATAAATTCCAGAAAAACGGCGAAGCCGCTATTCTTATTGGCTCGTTTACACCGATCCCGTTCAAAGTGTTTACCATTTTATCCGGCTGCCTGAATTTCCCATTATGGAGATTGATCGGCTACGCCGCAATCGGCCGAGGATTAAAGTTCTATATCGTTGGTTCCTTATTTTATTTTTACGGACGCGCCGCGGAACATATGGTTAAGGATGTATCCTTATACATTTTCGTAGTGGCCGTACCGCTCGTAGTCGTGTATCTTTTGCTTCGCAAAAGAAGCAACAAGAAAAAAGCGCTGGCGAGCAAACAAGCAGCCGAGACTCAGAGCGAGCAGGCTGAACCAATCAAACAAGCCGAGAGCACTACGATACAAATCGATTCTTAAATGAAACGCATATGAATGAGAAAGGCAGGTCAGGGAATCCCCTAACCTGCCTTTTATTATGAATAACAAGCCTTCTAATGCTTCCCTGTCGTACTGACCTCGATATGCTCTACAAGCACATCCGGCTCAACGTGTACATGAACGCTCATGATGTTGTGCTTGCGACCCATACGCTGCTCGATTTCGTCGCTAATCCGGTGGCTTTCGATGAGTGTAAGCTCGGGATCCACCTGTACGATAACATCCACGAGCACGTGGCTGCCATGCACTCTTGCTTTAATATCCTTTATCGATTTTACGCCTTTCGTCTTGGCGATTGTCGTCCGCAGGGAAGAAAGCTCGTTCTCGTCAAAACCATCCGTTAGCGCATGCGTAGAGCTGTAGAAAATTTCCCATGCGGTTTTACATATAATAACGCCTACCGCCAAAGCAGCAACAGGATCGAGCCACGGCAAGCCGAACTGTGCTCCTATAATGCCTATAGCTGCGCCAATACTCACTAGCGCATCTGACAAATTGTCTTTTGCGGCCGCTAGCAAGGCTTGATTATTTATGCGCGTTGCCAGCTTGCGATTGTATAGATAGACGCCGCCCATGCAGGCTGCCGCAAACAAAGCGATCCATGCCGACATTAAATTTGGAACATGGTGGTCGCTCGCAAACAATGACTTTACTGCTCCAATTAACACTTGGATGCCGACCGTTGCCATAATGAAGGAGGCAATTAACGCTGCAATCGTCTCCGCGCGAAAATGTCCGTAAGGATGGTCCTTATCAGGCGGCTTCTGAGAAATGCGTAATCCGATTAAAACCGCCGCCGAAGCAACGATGTCCGTTAAGTTGTTAAACCCGTCTGCAACGAGGGCCCCGGAAACGAACCAATAGCCAGCGCCAAGCTTAATCGCAGAGAGCACCAAATAAGCGGCGATGCTTATCCAAGCGCCCTTCTCGCCCTGTTTTATTTCTTCATATTGATCCAGTTTCAATACCTCCCCAAACGAGAACCGTATGTATTTGTGAGTCTTGAAAATAATCTATCGGTATCATACCCGAGAGAACCTGTGTGGGTCTAGAGAAACAGTGTTTACCAGGTACGCACTTTTATGCATCTACGCAACAATTCAGTGCTTTATCGGATGGCTAAATGATTAGCATTGACATGTTTTTTAATGTAGATTCCTCCTTGTAAAAAAATAAAAAACAGCCGGAGCAATGTCCGGCTGCTTTCACATGATTTATTGAATTTCATAAATTTGATAAAGCTCATCAAGCATTAGGTTAGCTGCAATTACGCCGCCAGCTGTATTCCAGATCGCATCGCTTACGCGAATGGCCTTGTTGTTTTTCACAACTTGCAGGCTTTGCCATAGCGGATCCTTCAGCATTTCTTCTTCCATCGCCGTTCCTTTGCCGTCGCCAGTCTCATAAGTGAAGTAGAAGAGCATATCCGCATCAACCTCTGGCAGACGTTCCTTCGTAATTTCTTCTACAAATGTATCTTTATATTTTTGGCTATCAGGACGTGTAATGCCGAGCTTGGAGAACGCAATGCCTGTAAAAGTATCCTCTAGATAGATACGCGTTTTGCCAGCCATAAAACGAACAACGGATACTTTTTGGTTCAGCTTGTCGCCCGCTTTAGACTTAAAGTCTGCAGCACGGTCGTCGTATTCAGCAATAACCTTTTCTCCTTCGGTTTTCTTGCCGACTGCATCTGCATACAACAAAAAGTTGGATTGCCATGCTCCGCGCAATGTCTCGGAGAAGATTGTTGGCGCAATAGCCGCTAGCTGGTTATAAACTTTCTCTTGGCGCAGCTTGTTGCCAATAATGAGATCCGGTTTAAGGCTGGCGATCAGCTCGATATTCGGCTGACTTTCTTCGCCGACTTCCGTAACGCCTTCCATGTCTGCTTTGATATGGTCGTACCAAGGGTCGCCTGTCCACGATTTAACTGCGCCTACCGGTTTAATGCCGAGTGCAAGCAGCGCTTCCGTTCCTTCGTTCGTCAATACGACGATACGTGCTGGCGTTCCTTCGATTTTCGTTTCGCCCATTGCATGCGTAATCGTTCTTGCTTCTTCAGTCTTCGGCGTGCCGGAATCATCCGTTGCAGCCGCATTCCCCTTGCTATTGTTTGACCCGGATTGGCCGCACCCCGATACGACTACGGCTAGCGTAAGCAACATAGTAGTTGCAGTCCAAGTGAATTTCTTCTTTAATGAATGGAACATTTTATTTTCTCTCCCTCTTATTGAAAATCATTCTCATTGTTATCCCAAACGAAACTATACCAGCTGTGCAACGCAAAGTCAATAACTATTGATAATGATTTTCAACTTCATTGACACTATCTAACCGATACCCTAAAATGTTGGAGTAGCACTAATAGCTTCAATACCAAGGCAATGTTGAGCACGCTCGTTCAAATATCTCGTTTTTTCCTTGAAACGGTACAGTCATACCTATTAAACACTGAGAAAGAGGCAAGAGGAAATTATGGATACTCTATTGCATACGCGCACGCTTAAGGTAGCAGGGCTAATTGCGGGACTGCTCCTATTTGCTGCGGGTATCGTTTGCAGCATCGCCTTCGGAACGACCAACATCAGCTGGCGTACCATCTTAGACTCCTATCAAGCATTTGACAGCAAGTCACAGCAGCATCTTATTATTCAAACGGCTAGAATGCCTCGTGCGCTCATCGCAGCCATCGTTGGAGCAGCTCTGGCTGTCGCCGGCTCTCTTATGCAAGGCATTACGCGCAATCAACTCGCTTCCCCCAGCATTTTCGGCATTAATGCAGGAGCGGTTTTTTTCATTGTTGTAGGCACCGCCTTTTTTGGCGCAAGCGGCCTAACGACATTCGCATCTCTCGCATTCATAGGCGCCGCTTTCACGGCGATCCTTGTTTATACGCTTGGCTCCATCGGGAATGATGGCCTGACACCGCTTAAGGTCACGCTGGCAGGAGCTGCTTTGACCGCGTTCTTCTCGTCTCTAGCGCTTGGCTTGCTCCTTACGAACGGTCAAACGTTTGACCAAGTTCTGAATTGGTTTGTAGGCTCCGTATCGGATCGCAATATGAAAATCTTCACGACTGCAGCTCCATATATGGCCGTAGCCCTAATTGGCGCGCTAGTGCTTGCCAGACATATGAACGTACTGTCACTTGGAGAAGATATAGCCGTTGGGCTGGGACAAAAAACCGTTTATATCAAATTGGCAGCAGGAGTCATTATCGTCTTGCTTGCGGGAGGCTCGGTATCCATGGCTGGCCCGATCGCATTCGTAGGCATCATCGTGCCTCACCTAATGCGGTATTTGGTCGGTATCGATTATCGCTGGGTCATTCCATACTGCGCGATATATGGCGCTATTTTGCTGCTGGCAGCCGATATCGGCTCACGGTATATTGCTTTTCCGAAGGAAGTTCCCGTTGGCATTATGACTGCGATCATAGGCGTTCCTTTCTTCGTGTTTATCGCCAGAAGAGGAGGCCGTTCCTAATATGAACAAATGGATTACAATCAGAGGCCGCAGGCATTCCTATCAGCTGGACCGCCGAACATTAATGATTATTTTATTGTTGACCGTTGCGAATTTAGCCGCAATCGTCATTTGCGTTGGCCTTGGCAGCAAAACGATAAGCCCTATTAACGTCATTCGCGCATTATTTGGAGCCGCTGATTCATCCGATTCCATGATTATTTTCTCGCTTCGGATGCCGCGTGTTTTGATTGCCGTACTGGTAGGCTCGGCGCTAGCCATATCCGGCGCTTTGCTGCAAGGAATCGTACGCAACCCATTGACTTCGCCAGATATTATCGGAATAACCGGGGGAGCCTCACTTGGAACCGTGGTATTCATCCTATACTTCTCGCATGTCAGCATCGTCTTCATGCCGCTGAGCGCAGTCATTGGCGCTTTTGGCACTGCTTTTCTTATTTATATTTTCGCTTACCGCAAGGGCATTACGCCGCTTAGACTCGTTCTTATCGGCATAGGGATGGCAACAGCGTTGACAGCCGTAACCTATATGCTCATCTTGACGGCTTCCTTTACGCCTACTGCGGTAGCGGTCAAAGCTTTTACGTTTATGACCGGCAGCATCTATGGGGTATCGTGGGAAAGAGATGTTGCGACGCTGCTTCCATGGATTATCGTTTTATTTCCAATCGCTCTTCTCTTCGCCAGACATCTTAACGTACAGGAGCTTGGGGATGAGGTCGCGACGAGCGTAGGCAGCTCCGTCCAAGTGAAACGGACGGTTCTACTTATCATCAGCGTTGCGCTTGCCGGCGCTGCGGTTGCAATCGGCGGCGCTATCAACTTTATCGGCCTAATGGCTCCGCATATTGCACGGAAACTCGTTGGCCCTTCTTATGGCGGGGTCATACCCGTATCCGCATTAATCGGATCACTTGTCCTGCTGCTCTCAGACCTTGTCGCAAGGGTAGCATTTATTCCGCTTGATATTCCCGCTGGCGTCTTCACAGCGGCGATCGGGGCGCCGTTCTTCATCTATTTGCTCTACCGTCATCGTAATGGATAGCAACCACCTCTAAGACAAGCAAGTAAATAAATGAATAAATAATAAAGGGAGTGGTTCTCATGTCCTCCATTCAAGCGAAAAACCTAACCTTGTCCTATGGGCAAAAAGCGATATTCAACAATCTTGATTTACTTGTTCCGCCAGGTAAAATCACGGTATTCATCGGCAGCAACGGCTGCGGAAAGTCAACGCTGCTTCGTTCCCTTGCCCGCCTTTTGAAGCCTCAGGAGGGCTCTATCCTGCTTGATGGGGCTGAAATAGCCAAGCTCTCGAGCAGGGAAATTGCTAGACGTCTCGCGATCTTGCCGCAAGGTCCCATCGCGCCGGAGGGGCTTACCGTTCACCAGCTCGTGAAGCAAGGACGTTATCCTTACCAAAGCTGGCTTCAGCAATGGTCGCAAGAGGATGAGAAGATGGTAAAGAAGGCGCTGGAGGTTACGCATATGGACGAGTTCTCCTCCCGTTCGGTGGACTCGCTGTCCGGCGGCCAACGCCAGCGCGCATGGATAGCGATGACGCTGGCTCAGAACACGCCGACTATTTTGCTAGACGAGCCGACCACCTATCTTGATATGGCCCACCAGATCGAGATTCTTGATTTGCTGTTTGACTTAAACGAGCAAGAAAACCGTACAATCGTGATGGTGCTGCATGACATTAATCTCGCTTGCCGTTATGCCGATCATATCGTGGCCGTGAAAGACGGGCGCATTCACGCACAAGGATCACCGGAAGCCATTATGAACGAACAGCTCATCCGATCCGTCTTTGAGATGGAATGCCAAATCACGACTGACCCTATCTTTGGAACGCCGCTTTGCATCCCTTACGGCAAGGGACGCAAGCTGTCCGTTGCACATGCAAGCGTACGCTGAACAATAAAAAATGGTGGAGCAGGGATGATTCCTGCTCCACCATTTTTCATATTGTAATAAATTAACCCAATACCTCATAAATTCGCGCTTCAAAAGGCCGCAGCTCGACGCTTCTGTTCTCCTCGTTCCAAATGCTGGGCGTATCTTTATAATTGCCAAGCACCAGCTGCAGATTCATTGATTCGGCACCGCAAATCGGATCTGAGAATGTGAACGTCCGTGCTTCTTCTCCATGATTCAGCAGCACAATCCATTCGGTCTCATCCAGCTCGCGCACATAAACATATAAATGCGGATCATCCTCGCTGATATCGGTGAAATTGCCGTATACCATTACAGGATGGCTCTTTCTCAGGGCAATCAGCTTTCTGTAAAAAGCCAGCACCGAATGGGGATCGTTTTCCGCTAGCTCCACGTTAATTTCCTCATAATTCGGATTAAGCTTTATCCATGGCTCTTCGCTGCCAAAGCCTGCATACCGGCTGCCATTCCACTGCATCGGCGTTCTTGAGTTGTCACGGCTAAGCGGCTGCAGAGCTTGGAACACCGCCGCAGGGTCCTTGCCTTTGCCGACCTCTTCCACATACTTATTAATCATGGCAATGTCCTTGTAATCGCCAATCGTTTCGTACCTTACGCCCGTCATGCCGATCTCTTCGCCTTGATAAATATACGGAATGCCTGGCAGCGTATGAATCATCGTCGCAAGCAGCGTAGCCGATTCCTCGCGGTACTCCTTATCGTTGCCGTAACGCGATACCTGCCTGGTATGGTCATGGTTGTTAAGAAATTGCGAGCCGAAGCCGCGTCCTTCCAAAGCCTCTGCCCACTGCCTTTGAATATGCTTGAAGCGAACCATATCCCACTCCGGCATTTCATCGGCCACTTCAAAGTGGAACAGCGTGTTCAGCTCTTGGCGCTCCTCGTCAACAAACAATGCGCCTAGCTCCGGCGTAGCAAAGGCGATTTCACCGACGGTCATCATATCATAATGGCGAAATACCTCATGGTTCATTTCCTGCAAATATTCGTGAAGCCCCGGATTATGCGTCAAATAACGAATATCGCGAGGGTCCTCCACATCTGTAAAGCTTTGCGGCTTAGCCAGCAGCGCAAGAGCATCAAGACGAAGCCCGTCTACCCCTTTGTCCAGCCAAAAGCGCAGCATTTTATAAATTTCCAGCCGCATTTCTTTGTTTGCCCAGTTCAAATCCGGCTGCTCGATCGCAAACGAATGCATGTAATATTGGTTCGTAGTCTCGTCCAGCTCCCAGCTTGAAGGGTTGAAATAAGAGCGCCAATTCGTTGGCGGCTCCCCGTCCTTGCCGTCCTGCCACACATACCAGTCTCGCTTCGGGCTGCTGATCGACGAGCGCGATTCAAGGAACCACGGGTGACGGTCCGATGTATGATTGACGACGACGTCCATCATGATCTTCATGCCTCTCGCATGGGTCTCCTTGACCAAAAGCTCAAAATCCGCCATCGTGCCTGCCTTTTTCATCACCGTATAATAATCAGACACATCGTAGCCATTGTCCTTGTCAGGCGATTCGTTAAATGGATTAATCCACACCATCGTCACGCCGAGCGATTGAATATAATCAAGCTTCTCGATAACACCGCGCAGATCACCGATGCCATCTCCGTTTGTATCACGGAAGCTCCGCCAATAAACCTGATATACAACCGATTCCTTCCACCAAGCCTGCTTTGCCTGCATGCCAATCTCTCCTTCTCTCTACATACAAATGGCGCGCGAGGGGACACCGTGCCCAGACGCTGCGCCATTCTTTTTTATCCGATATAAAACACGTTTAACCTTTGATCGAGCCGCCAAGCATGCCGCGAACAAAATATTTTTGCAAAGCGAAAAATACGGCTAATGGCATCAGCATGGAGACGAACGCGGCTGCTGTGAGCAAATGCCAGTCATTGCCGCGAGAACCGACCATATTCGCAATATTCATGGACAATACCTGTACCTCCGGCTGGCTGCCGAGGAAGATAAGCGACACCAGATAATCATTCCATACCCATAAAAACTGGAATATGCTGATCGACGCAAGCGCGGGAACCGAGAGCGGTAATATAAGCTTGCTAAAAATCGTAAAGTTGGTTGCCCCGTCCATAAACGCCGATTCGAATAAATCCTTTGGCAGCTGGCTGATGGAGGTGTACATGAAATAAGTAATCAGAGGCAAACCAAACGCCGTATGCGCGAGCCATATCCCGAAATAGGTACCGTTGAGCCCAAGCGACGTGTAGTCGCGCAAAATCGGGATGAGCGCCACCTGAATCGGCACAACGAGCAGCGCGATGACGATGACGAACAACGTTTTCCGCCCCGGGAAACGGAGCCATGCAAAGGCATAAGCCGCAAAGGATGCAATAAAAATCGGTATGACGGTCGCCGGTATCGTAACCGCAATCGTATTCCAGAAGGAACGCGACATGCCGCTTCCCTTCTCCGTTTTTGTCGTTCCGTCAGGCATCGTAATCGCGTAGGTTTTCCCGCCAAGCACGGTCTCGTAGTTCTGAGTGGTAAAGTGAGAAATGAGCGTCCAATGCTTCTCCTGCACATTTAGTGTCCTAGCCCGCCGATTTTCCCAAATCAGACGTTCCCCGTCCATCTGCACACCTGCACGCAGTTGATCATCAGAGAAGGTTTTCCCGTTTACTTTGATCGGTTCACGGAGATCTGTGTCCTTTGGCAGCTGCAGCTTTTCTGTCGTCTGCCAATCGCGATGGGGCAAAATGTTCCACCAGCCCGTTGCTAAAATATCTGCGGCAGGCCGGAATGAGGATACGAGCAGGCCGAGCGTCGGGATCGTCCAAATCAAGCAAATGATAGCGAGTACGGTGTTCACGAGCCATTTGGACTTGCGAACTTTTTTAGTTTTGCTCATATTAGAAGCCCCCCTCTCTACGGAACTGGCGCAGATTGATGATGATGACAGGTATGACCGCAATGAGCAGCACGATAGCTAAAGTCGAGCCATAACCTGCGTTTTGGTACATAAACAGCTGGCGATAAAACTGCGTTGCCACAACATCCGTCTCATATTGTCCGCCGGTCATGATCATGACTACATCGAATATTTTGAGCGTAAATACAATAATCGTCGTCGTAACTGAAAGCAGCGTTCCCGCGATATACGGAATCATGATTTTGAAGAAAATGCGAATCTCGCCCGCACCATCCATCCGGGCAGCTTCCAGCATGTCCTCTGGGATGCTCTTAATCGCCGCAGAGAAAATAACCATAGCAAAGCCCGTTTGCATCCAGATGAGAATAACGATAAGGAACAGGTTGTTCCAAGGCTGAATCATGCTAAGCCATGCCTGCGGCTCGCCTCCGAATTTCACGACGATCGCATTTAGCAGGCCGATCTGCTCCTCGCCTGGCTGATAGTAATAAATAAATTTCCAAATGACGCCTGCCGCTACGAACGAGATCGCCATCGGCATAAAGATAAGTCCCTTTGCAAGCTTCTCGAAGCTGCTTCGGTCAGCCAGAATGGCAATAAGAAGACCTAAGCCTACGCAAGCCAGCGTGCCGAAAAATACCCAAAGCAGGTTGTTACGAAGCGCCATAACGAGCAGTCGGTCCGAAAATACAGCTACATAGTTGGCAAAGCCGACAAAATTGACGGAGCCGGCATCAAAGAAGCTTAAATACAACGTCCGCAATGTCGGAAAAACAAGCAGCCAGCCAAGCAGCAGCACCGCCGGACCAACAAATACAAAAGGCAATATTCTCCGCTTCCATTGATCCGGATATTTCTCGACTACCCAGTTAAACGAGTAGTAAATAAAATAAATGCCAAGTGCTCCCCACAGGACAGCCAGTACAGCGTTGACGATTGGCGGCAGATTGGAGTCGCGGAAAAATATAAAGATGCACCCGTGAACGACAATATTAAAAACTGGCACGAGCACGGATAACAACAGTAGCCGCAGAGCATTGCCTTTCCTAGCCTGTAGTTCCATTAGAATCCTCCTTAAAGGTTTGTGAATACAAACCTAACTTCGTAAGCATAACCCAAGGTTTGTGATTACAAACCTGTCTTCGTAAGCTGCAATTCACTCCT
The DNA here is from genome assembly GCF_001273905.1 of Paenibacillus sp. FJAT-27812. NCBI lineage: Bacteria > Bacillati > Bacillota > Bacilli > Caryophanales > Paenibacillaceae > Paenibacillus > Paenibacillus sp. FJAT-27812. The sequence goes on from NZ_LIGH01000001.1 coordinate 497,800, forward strand.
GGGATTATGGAGGGGCTTTCGCCTTCCGGCGAGAAGCCCCCGAATCCTCAAGCAGCCAATTATTTTTTCCAGCCCGATTGAATTTCTTTAAGCGCCGTATCCAGGTCGACCGTACCGCTTACCCAGTCCGTCATCCCTTTCCAGAATGTGCCTGCGCCAACTGCGCCAGGCATCAAATCGGAGCCGTCAAAACGAATCGTATCCGCTGTTTTCACGAATTCAGCCATTCTGCGCTCTTGATCATTAGGGTACCAAGATGGATCAGCATCATTCATCGGCGCAGTTACGCCGCCCGTTTGAATCCAAGCTTTGAGCGATTCACCCGTTGTGAAATATTCCATTACAGCGCGAACCTCTGGGCGATCGTTAAACATCGCGTAAATATCGCCTGAGATTAGAGCCGGTTGGCCATATTGCTCGTCAATTGCTGGCATTGGGAACCAATCGTAATCGTCAGCAGTCAGCCCTTCTGGGAAGAAGCTTGTAATAAAGCCCGCTTGACGGTGAAGCCATGCTTTTGGCGGGTTGTCGAACAGCGGCTTAACCGCATCGCCAAACGATGTTGTCGCGATCGATTTTTTTCCACCGTATACATAATCCTCGTTGAACCAAATCTCCGCCATTTTTTCAGCCGCTTTTTTGACAACCGGATCTGTGAAAGGAAGCTCGCCTGATACCCATTTATCGTAATTTTCCGGCGTCGTCGTACGGAGCATAATATCCTCCAGCCAGTCTGTAGCCGGCCAGCCAGTCGCCGTACCGCTCTCGATGCCAATGCTCCAAGCAGGGTCGCCGTCCTTCGCGATCTGGTCAGTCAGAGCCATAAGCTCTGTCCATGTTTTCGGAACGGTATATCCAGCTTCCGCAAAAGCTTTTTTGTTGTACCAGACTAAGCTTTTCACGCTGCTGCGTGCCCAAACGCCTGACATTACGTCACCGCTGGCACCCTTCATCGTTGCCATGTCGAGCCAGCTTTGGTTGTATTGCTTTTTCAAATATTCATCGCTCAGGAACGATTTCACATCGACAACCTTACCGGAGCCCACGAACCCTTTGAGCAAGCCCGGCTGCGGGAAATCCGCAATGTCAGGTGCATTTCCTCCGTTCACGCGAACAGAGATCGTCGCTTCGAATTCCTTTGAGCCTTCATAAGCGATATCGATGCCGGATTTCTCCTCGAACGCTTTAATGCTCTCGTTAAACTTCACTTCATCCGCGTCCGTAAATGGACCAAACATCGTAACCTTTTTCCCTTTAAAATCACCCTTCAACGCCTGCGCCAGCGCGCTGTCGCCTGCGCCAGCATTCGTTCCGCCCTCAGTTGTATCGCTTGGCTTCTCCGTCGGCTTGTTCGTCGTGTTATTTGTATTTTTTCCTCCGCAAGCCGTAATTGCCATTGCCAGCACAAGCATTAGAATAAAGACAGTCAATGCGTTTTTTGTTTTTCTCGTATACATAGACCTCATCCTTTCATGTTTAAGTAATTCAGTAACTAAGTTACACGTACATGTCCCTTTTGAAACGCGATTTTAAAAATAGAAGACGAGCTGAGTCATCACCTCCTTAAAGTGCCAACATAGCCTCTTTTTATGCCCAGGTTAGATTGAAATCGAATGTCGTCCATTAGATAACGCTTACATTGGGTTGAAAAGCTTTTCAAGATTCGACAGCGTAAACGCCTAAAGCCCTTTTTAGCGGCAAAAGCCCGTTTCGCAAAAATCATTTGCTGCTCATTTGACGTTACTGCGGAATAGGTTTGGTCGATTCGCGCACGATCAAATGGTGAGGCAGCTTCTCTCTAAGCACGGCTACTTCTCCTGTCGTAATCAGCTCATGCAGCTTCTGTACCGAACGATAGCCGATATCATAAGTCGGTTGATCAATCGTTGTAAGCTTCGGTATAAACATTTGAGCCATGCGAATATTGTCAAAGCCAACTACGGACATATGCTCGGGAACCGATTTGCCATGGTCACGCAAAAACGAAATCGCGCCCATTGCGAATTCATCGGATGCTGCAAAAATGGCCGTCACATCGGGGCAGCGCGTTAGCAGAAGCTCCGCTGCATCATAAGCATGCTCGAACCGATGCTCGGCAAACGTGATGTTATTCTCATATTCCGTAAGCCCAAACTCCCGCAATGCCTTCTTGAAGCCCGCATAACGCGGCTCCCCAGAGATCGTATACCCTAACGGAAAACCGATCATTCCAATCTTGCGGTGGCCTGCCTCTACCAGATGCTTAACCGCTTCATATGCGGCTTGCTCATCATCGATGTCGACAGAAGGAATATCGTATTCGGGAGCATTGGTTGATGCCAATACGAAGGGCAGGCGGTAACGCTGCATTTCCTCGTAATACTCTTCGTGCAGCGAATCGCTCGTAAAGACGATGCCATCAACCTGCTTTTCAAAAAAGCTTTGCACGTAAGAAATCGTCCGCTGCTTGTCGCGATCCGTATTGCAGATCATTAGGCTGTGGTTCAGCATAACGGCTGCGTCCTGCATGCCCCGGATCAAGCCGGCATAATAGGGGTTTTCGATATCCGGAATCATAACGCCAAGCGTATCTGATTTTTTGTAGATCAGCCCCCTAGCGAATCCATTCGGTTGGTATTGCAATACTTCAATTGCTTCCAGCACCTTCACACGCTTTTCTTCCACTACGGTTTCCGGCGCGTTCATAACCCGGGATACCGTGCTAATGGATACGTTTGCGTATTTTGCGACATCGCGTATGGTCGATTTCATCATTGCACGCCTTTCTTGATGAGCGAGATCGTTTGTCAGAATGTATACTAGCTTGCTCTAGATCAAATTATTTTAAATCGATTATCTTCTGACCCTTTATGAAAGGGCTTACTGAAAAGCTTTTCTGAAAACCTTTTCAAACGTAGTATAATCCCTTTTTGCTTATTGTGCAACCTTAAATTTCATATGCTTGTCTACTTCCCTCTGCTCCTTGCAGCATCAAAAAAAAGCGCCAGCCTGCAAAGTCTCCTATGCAGGCTGGCGCTCTATTATAAGATTTATACGGCGTACATACGCTCGCGGAGTGCTTTAACCTCAGCACTCTCAAGGTACTCGTCATAAGTCATCATCCGGTCGATAACGCCGTTTGGCGTAATTTCAACGATGCGGTTAGCAATCGTTTGAACGAACTGATGGTCATGCGATGTAAACAGAACGGTACAATCCGTGTCCGTAAGGCCGTTGTTAAGCGCCGTAATCGATTCAAGATCCAAGTGATTCGTTGGCTCATCGAGAATAAATACGTTGGCGCCCTCAAGCATCATCTTGGAGAGCATGCAGCGAACCTTCTCGCCCCCGGACAATACGCTTGCTTTCTTCATCGCATCGTCGCCGGAGAATAGCATACGGCCAAGGAAGCCGCGAATGAACGTCTCATCCGGGTCCTTCGAATATTGGCGAAGCCATTCCACCAGGTTCAAGTCTACCCCATCGAAATAAGGAGAGTTGTCTTTCGGGAAATAAGCCTGCGTAGTCGTTACGCCCCATGAATAGCTGCCCGAATCCGCTTCAACCTCGCCGACAAGCAGCTGGAATAGCAAAGTCTTCGGCAAGCTGTTTGGTCCAACAAAAGCAACCTTGTCGCCTTTGTTAAGCGCAATGGTCAGGTTGTCGATAATTTTCTCGCCGTCGATCGTTTTCGTCAAGCTGTCAACAAGCAATAGCTGCTTGCCGGCTTCACGCTCCCCTTTGAAGAGGATAAACGGATACTTGCGGTTCGATGGGCGAATATCGTCAAGCGAGATTTTCTCAAGCAATTTCTGCCTGGATGTCGCTTGCTTCGCCTTCGATTTGTTCGCGCTGAAGCGCTGGATAAACGCTTGAAGCTCTTTAATCTTGTCTTCCTTCTTCTTGTTCTCACCGCGCATCAGCTGCAAAGCAAGCTGGCTGGATTCGTACCAGAAGTCGTAGTTGCCGACGTACATTTGGATTTTGCCGAAGTCAATATCCGCAATGTGCGTACAAACCGTATTCAGGAAATGCCTGTCATGGCTGACAACGACAACAGTGCCTTTGTAATCGGCAAGGAAATCTTCGAGCCAACGAATGGACTCAATGTCCAAGTGGTTGGTAGGCTCATCGAGCAATAGAATGTTCGGCGCGCCGAACAACGCTTGTGCCAGCAATACGCGAACCTTCTCGTTACCGCTTAGGTCAGCCATTTTCTTATCGTGCAGCTCAGGCGTGATGCCTAGGCCATTCAGCATTTCTGCCGCTTCCGACTCTGCTTCCCAGCCGTTCATATCAGCAAATTCAGCTTCAAGCTCGCCTGCGCGCATGCCGTCTTCATCCGTGAAGTCCGCTTTTGCATAAAGAGCGTCCTTCTCCTTCATCACTTCGTAAAGACGTTTGTGACCCATCATTACCGTCTCAAGTACGACGGACTCGTCGTATTCGTAATGGTTCTGCTTCAGAACGGCTAGCCGCTCGCCCGGCGTTATATGAACTTCCCCGTGCGATTGCTCCACTTCGCCTGATAGTATTTTTAGAAAAGTCGATTTGCCTGCGCCGTTAGCGCCAATCAAACCGTAACAGTTGCCTGGCGTGAACTTGATGCTTACATCTTCAAAAAGCGCCCGCTTCCCATAACGGAGCGTTATGCCACTTGTACTAATCATTCGTTTAATCCCGTCCTTCACTACAAAATCGCTTTATATCGAACTATTATACCACAGTATGCGCGGAAACCGAACCTTCTTTTGCCTTGCCGTCAACCTTTCCGCTCATCCGCCAAATCGTCCAAGCGCTTAATCCGTACAGAAAGGCGCTCAAATAAAACAAAATGTTGATCGTCAGCCAGTCTATTAAATAACCTCCAACAATGACGGCAAAGCCTGATGCGACCGATGTCCAAAAATGAAACGATCCGATTGCCGGCCCTCTGGCTCCCGCTTCCGTATAGTCGGCGAGCAGCAGGCGCTCGCTCATCTTTTGCATCGCGTTGCATATCCCCATGACAAGCTGTAAAACAAGCACCCAGCCGTAGGATACCGTCCATGGAAAAGCGAGCATCGCCCCCATCATGCCGACTGAGCTTAGAACGAGTATCGCTGCGCCATGCTTATCGAGCCTGGGCGCAAGCCACTGCGATACGGCTGCCGAGCTAATCGTAAATACAGCAAAGGCTAAGCCATACTTGGAGAAGCTGTTACCCAAATTTTTGAGAAACAGCAAATAATAAGGATAGATCATGCCTGCCGCTAAAGTCATCATGCTCTGCGCGCGTATGAGCCACTTCAAATTCATATGCCGCCTCCTAATGGTCCATATTGCTCATAAAAATAGTTCATAAAAACGTCGTCAGGATCGTACTGCTTTTTTTTCGAGAAAAACAGCTCTTGCTTCGGATATACGGCTCTAAACTGGCCTATTGTTGGATAAGCGACATAAGGCAAATAATAAGAGCCTTCATACGTAATGACCTCTTCGATAATCCGCTCCACGCCTTGCTTCATCCGCTGCTGCCCTTCCTTCGACAAAGGCGCATGGAACAAGCATACAAGTGCCAGCATGTCCTGCTTGGCATAAGAGAGGATCGCCTCCTCGTCCTTATTCACATAACGAATCGTTATATTTAGCAAATTCATATCCTCTTGCTTCACAATCGCGCCCAATCGTGTTACAAAACCATCAAATTGATTAACGGGTATAAAATATTCCTGCAGCAGGTCATTCTCTGTCGGCTCGTTATTTTCCATAAATGCCGAGGCTGCCCTCATCGCATTGTTCCGGCTTATGATCTTGTCTGACTGCTCTACGAAAAAATATTTTTGCAAATTCCACTGTAGGTTTTTGCCCCAATCGGTATACCGGTTCAAATGAAACATCAGCTTGCCGGGTGCAACCCATTTCTCATTGCTCTTGAGCTTGCTATGGTCTGCAAGCAGCAATGAGCGGTCTATCGTATAGTTTTTGGCAAATGCCTCGGTAAAGTAGCTGTCATTCGCGACTGAAATACGAGCGATATGCAGCCGAATGTCAGAATACTTTAGAACCGTATTTTGAAAATAAGAACGGTAATCTTCCAGCTTCATCAGCACCGTTGACTCTCGATATATTTCGTCGTCTGTCAGCGCAAGCGTCACTTCCAAAATAATGCCAAACAACCCGTAACCGCCAAGCGCGAGCGGAAACAGCTCGGCATTTTCCGTACGGCTGACATTTCGAATGCTTCCGTCTGCTGTTAGGAGGCGGAAGGACTGGACGCTTTTGATAAGCGAGCCGCTGCGTATATCCCTTCCATGAGCGTTGATGCTGATCGAACCGCCAATCGTAAAAGTATTGAGCGACTGCATCGTCCTTACGGACAGCCCATACGGATTAATCGCCTTCTGCACATCCTCCCACGTCGCCCCCGCTTGCGCGACAATGCGCTTAGCCTTCGGATCTACAGATATAACCTTGTTGTAGCTAGTCATATCGACAACGATGGCATCCTTGTAGTAAGTGTGGCCGCCCTGGCTATGGCGCTGTCCGGCAATCGATATTTTTATCCCTTTATCCTTCGCTTCCCGCACAAGCTCGGCGAGCTGCTCTTCTGCTTTGCCTTGAATAACGCGCTGCACCTTTACAGGGTGGAGGCGGCTGTAATCGGTCACAAGATACGGATTCTGATCCTCCGAGCTGGTTCTTACATATTGCATAACAGCCAAGGCTGCCAGCAAAAGCAATACGATCCCTTTTTTCAAACTATTGACCTCCTGTAGACAAAAAAAAGCCTCCCCAAAATGACCAACATCCTGTCATCTCATTAGAGGAGGCATTGCTATTTATTAAACGCTGTTTCGCTTGAGCTTTAAAAGCATTAATCCCAGTTCAGCTTGACTTCATTGCCTGTGCGGGATGATTCGTAAATGGCGTCGAGAATGCGGTTGTTCGTATAGCCCGACAGCGCGGACGTAATCGGCTCCTTGCCTTCGCGGATGCATTCTACGAAATGGCGGCTCATCAGTATACGGTCATCTTCGCCCTCAAGCGGCGTGATGTCGCTCTCCACAACCTCATTGTCCGTATGCGTAACATATTTGCCGTTATTTCCAATGATCGCTACGCCGCCCTCCGTTCCCATCAAATGAATAAACGGGTCCTCCGGCAGAAAAGCCGAATGCGCCGCCCAGCTCACCTCAAGCGATAAGGTTGCCCCGTTATCGAGCTTGATTAGTGCCGAAGCAAGATCCTCAACATCATAATACCCATCCCAATTCGGCGTTCCCCAAGTACCGGTACCTTGGCGCTTTGGTCCGAATTCCGCGTAGGTTGAGCCGTAAACTGAAATCGGCTTCGGATTGCCCATCAAATAAAGGGACAGATCAAGCATATGAACGCCGATATCGATAAGCGGGCCGCCGCCTGCTTGGTCTTTGCGCGTGAACCATGAGCCCCAGCCGGGAATGCCTTTTTTGCGGAACCAGCCTGCCTTCGCATTATAGATAGGACCAACATCGCCGTTGTCGATACGCTGCTTCAAAGCACGGCTAAGTCCAGACCAGCGCATTTGATGCGACATCATTAGTATTTTGCCTGATTTCTTCGCTTCCTCCACGATGGCGCGAGCCGCTTCCGAATCGATAGCCATCGGCTTCTCTAGAAGAACATGCTTGCCTTGCTTCAGCGCTTCAATGGCAAGCCCCGCATGGAACTGGTTCGGTACGCCGATAACAACCGCATCGATGCTCGGATCCTCAAGCAGCGATTGCGGGCTTGCATGTACAAGCTGAATGCCATGCTCCGCGGCGCGCTGCTCGGCAAGCGGCAGATATACGTCCGTAACAGCAACGACGTCGATGCCCTCTACTTTATTAAACGTCTCCATGTGAATGCTTCCGATCGCACCCGCGCCGATAACACCAAGACGTATGTTTGCGTGACTCATGTATTGCTCCTCCTATTAGGTTTGCGAATGCAAACCTTGCTTCGTAAGATTAGGCTTAGGTTTGCGAATGCAAACCTTGCTTCGTAAGATTAGGCTTAGGTTTGCGAATGCAAACCTTGCTTCATCATTTCCTATACGGTTACTTGCTCAGTATACCGCTTTCGCTTTTCGCCGTCACTGTCCGCATTTGGCGCACTCTTGTCCTCGTTTGTCATTTTCCGGACAGGCGCCACGTCTCGCCATGCGGCATAATCAGAATACGCTCTTCATCGATGCGGCGTTTTCTGCGTTCGTTCTCCAGTCGATCGAGCGCTTCGCGCGGCGTGTCGTCAGCCAGCTTGAAGGCGCCATAATGCATCGGCACGAACCATTTGGCTTTCAAATCTTCAAACGCTTGGAGTGCCTGCTCCGGCGTAATATGCTGCGGCCCCATGAACCATTCCGGTTCGTAAGCACCGATAGGCAGAAGCGCAACATCAATTGGAAAGCGGCGGCCGATTTCCTTGAAGCCTTGGAAATAACCGCTGTCCCCAGCAAAATAGATGGTCGGCGACTCCGAGACGACAGGCCGATCCACTTGGTTTAGCTCCCCAAAGTATGGATCCTCCCAAGCTGCCACGGGCTCGGCCGCGCTTGCGATCTGGGCACGAGCTTCGCCCTCATCCGAGCTGCCAGGCTGTTTATCCGTTTTGACGCCAACATGGCTAACGGTCTTGCCGCTCCGCGATGCAGGGCGCTCGATCACAAAGCCTCCCCAGTGCGAGCTATTCGTATCCCAAGGATTCCGGCGGGTCGAATGCTGCGAAGGCACAAAGGTGAACTTCACGCCGTTGATCATAACCGACTCCCACCAATGCAGCTCCTTGATTCTTATAAAGCCTTTTTTCCGCAGCTTAGCTCCAAGGCCGGCAGGCACAAGCATTTGTCTGGCGCCGATTAGCCTGCGCAGCGAATTTATATTTAAATGATCATAATGGGAGTGTGAAATAAGTACGACATCAATTGGCGGTACGTCTTCTACTTTGATTCCCGGCGGCGAAAGTCTTTTTTGAAAAGCCATCTGGGTTGACCATACAGGGTCCGTAATGATGTTTAATCCGCCAAGCTGAATGAAAAAAGTCGAATGGCCTACCCATGTCATGGAAGGCCGTTTTCTATTATCCTCCAAGTATGCGATGTCAGGTTCAACATTCGGAACGGTGAATGAATAATCCTTCATTCTCAGCCTGCGAATGCGTTCCTGACGCCATCTTTTGAATTGCTTCAAAGACGTATGCTGCTCGATAGGATCTATGTTAGCAAATCGTTTTAACCTCAACCGTCCATCCCTCCCTCGCAATTATCTGTTGTTTTTATAAGATACCAAGTTGACGGCTCCCAATGCAAATATGTTATTTATACGTAAAAAGCTCATCTGTGCGGGTCAGCCCTTTCTGGCAATAAGCGAATATTCACAATCTAACCGTCTCGTCGTTAGCATCCTAACATGAAATCAGTTAAACTACCTTATATAGGTTTTACACATAAGACTACGCTTTCGACGCAGCATTTGTTACTCTAAGCCAGCAAAAAAACATCAATCCCATAATCATTTCCAGGAGGTTTCCTTATGAAACTAATTTCAATAGAACCAACTCCGAGTCCAAATTCCATGAAGCTGAATGTCGATGAGATGCTTCCGCGCGGGCGCAGGCTTACCTACAAAGCTAGCGAAGCAAGCAATGCTCCTGAGCCGCTTCAGCAGCTTTTGCAAATCAACGGCGTAAAAAGCCTGTTCCGTACCGCTGACTTTATTGCCCTAGACCGGAAGCCTGGGGCGGATTGGGCAGCCATACTGGCTGCAGCAGGACAGCTCCTTGAACAGGATAAGGCAGCTGAAGGAGTTGACGGCAAGAGCGGTCCTTCGGCAAGCTACGGCGAAGCGCAGGTACTCGTTCAAATGTACCGCGGCATTCCGATGCAGGTACGCGTACGCATGGGGGACAGCGAGGTTCGCTCGGCACTGCCTCCGCAGTTCGCTGAGGCGGTTGGCGTTGCAGCCGGCTCTGGCATGATTCGCGAGCGCAAGCTGGAGGAATTTGGCGTCCGTTATGGGGAGCCCGAGGAAATCGCGGCTGAGATCGTGCGCGAGCTGGAAGCCTCGTATACGCCAGAGCGGCTAGAAGCTCTCGTACAAGCTGCCATCGAGCTTGGAAATACTGGCGGTGCGGAAGAAGCTTCAGCTGCGGTTGTCAGGCCTGCTCCGCTTACCTTTGAAGAAGCACAGGAGCAGTTCGCTTCCCCTGATTGGCAGGTGCGCTATGCCGCTCTTGAGCGTTATGTATCCGCCGTCGAGGGTTTGCCGCTGCTTGCTGCGGCCATTAAAGACGAGAACACCTCGATTCGCCGATTGGCGGTCGTTTATCTTGGCGATCTACGGTCCCCTGAAGCGCTGCCTTATTTGTTCATTGCGCTGCGCGATTCCTCGACATCCGTCAGGCGGACGGCCGGCGATACGTTATCCGATCTAGGCGATCCGGCTGCGGTAGGGCCGATGATCGAATCGCTTCGCGACAAGAACAAGCTTGTACGCTGGCGCGCTGCACGCTTTCTGTACGAGGCAGGCGACGAATCGGCGATAGAGGCGCTTCGTGAGGCTGCGAAGGACAGCGAATTCGAAATACAGCTCCAAGCCCAGATGGCGCTTGAGCGAATCGAGCGCGGCGAGGAAGCAGCCGGCTCTGTGTGGCAGCAAATGACTGCGGCTCGCAAAAGCGAGCAATAAAACATTACCTTTTATTTGAACGGCTAAGCCTGCAATAATAAGAACGTGCAATACGCAAAAAGGGGTGCAGCGATGCATCCCTTTTTACGTTATTGCCTCCTCCCGCGAGCAACAAAAAAGAGGCGCATCTCTGCACCCCGGATTTCTTCGATCGGATAACGCTGCTAACGGGCGTACTCCAATTGTATATGGACGATAAGCGAGTTATTGCCTGCATACGGCTCATAGCTTGCCCGGTAGCCAACAGCCACGTTCGCGCCCTGGAAGGCCGCTTTAAGCGCAGCAGGGAATTGTGCGCCATCCTCATACCTAAACGCTAAGCTTGCCGTGCGCGAGTCAAGCGCCGATTGAATGATCTGATTAAGCTGCTCCGAGCTTGATACCGTATATTCAGGCTCAAGCCAGTGAAGGCCTAGCGCCAGCTTCAGCCTGCTGAATCGATTGCGCTCCGTCGCCTGCCCCTGCTGCTCAAGCTCGCGAATCGTATCCGCATAGGATACGGTTGCTGCGGGATAGGTTTTCGTCCATTGATGGTCTACGCGCAGCTCCGCGTCCGTCTTTAAATAATAATTGTAACGGATTGTATTCTTATTCTCTTCGGCTGCTTTCGCTGCAGCGTCCTTGCCGGCGGTTGCCGTACTGACCGGATCATCCCATGTTAGATCGAGGTGATACCAAACGCCGCCAAGCTGCACCATATTCCAAGCATGCTCGCCCGTATTCACCGTGCCCTCGGCAATTAATACCGTTATTCCCGCTTCCTTGAGCATCTTGTAGCCAAGCAGCGAATACCCTTGGCAGACTGTCTCCCCAAGCGTTATCGCGTCATAAGCCGTATAATGCTTTAAGGATTGATCGTACTCAACATGGCTCACGATCCAATCGTGAATCGCTTTTATTTTCTCATGGTCGTTCATGCCCGGTTCAATGATCTCTTGGAGCGCCTTCGCGACTGCGCGGTCAACGGCAGCTGTCTGTTCCGGCGTCTCCCGGTATCTTGCTTCGAGGGCAATCGTCGATTTATTGCCCCAGCTACGAATCGTATAGATATAGGATTCTAGAATGTAAGCTGAATAGTCATCATGACGAAGGGCTGCGCGAATTATCTCCGTCAGCTTTCCTGATAGCTCCTGCTTGTCCCCTGTGTATGCCACCGAAAAATGCTCAGACCGCGCTTGGAAGCGTTTAGCGATTTCCAGCTCCAGCCGATCCAGTTTATTCGTCTCATCCACTACGGCGACCTCCTCCGACTCCGCTGCGGCAGGAAACAGATCCAGCTTTAAGTCAAGATAGAACGCAGCTATTATGACGATAACTACCACCAACAACTTGGAAGCTACTCTATGCATTCGTACCTCCTGAACGGCTTGTGAAGCAAGTCGCCTCGAAATACCGCGGCTATCGTTCACGAGCCTGTTTTTTAATACAGCCGTTACGTTTTAAAGCTATGTAATCAAACTGTAATATTTCTCTCATCTTGGTTTCATCTTATGCTTATATAATGAATTCATGACCCCCCTTTATTATATATTCTCTCTTGTTGCCTGCAGCCCCGTGCCGCAGGCTTCCTTTTTTGCCGAGGCATGTACGACCGCCTTCTGTAAAAAAGGGATGACACTCTCCCAAAATGCCGGCGCCTGTTCCGAAGCGCTGTGCCCCTTCGCAGATACGAACAGCGTATTGATCATGCCGTCGGGCAGCTGTTCCTTGAGCTCTCGCAAATCTTCCGCGCTAATAAAATCATCGCCATTCGAATGAATCATCATAACCGGCGTCCTGCCTTCTTCCGGGCTGCCCGCATGTTTCGTTAGTACTAACGGAATGCTTGCCTTCTTAAATTCCGCCCGCGAAATACGTGCACGAATGAGCCAAATCTTCGGAATTAGATAGGCAAGCGGAAAAAGCGGCAGCTTTTTTCGTTTCAGCTCTGACTTCATCATCGTTTCGAAACGAACGGGCATCGAGTCGGTTACGACCGCGTTTACCTGCATCCCGTGATCAAGCGCAAGCAGCGCCCCGAAGCCGCCGAGCGAATGGCCGAGCACCGCGACCCGATCAGGGTCGATGCCTGGAAGCTGCTTAGCGGTCTCGACCGCAGCCAGCACATCGTCGCGAAACATAAGCGCGGAAGGCGCCGATATGGAATCGCTGTTGCCGTGGCTTCGCGCGTCGTACATAAATACAGCGAAGCCCGCTTCATAAAGCGGGCGGGTATAACGCAAAACTCTATTCCGATTGGAGCCCCAGCCGTGCGCGATCACGATAAGAGGAATTTGTTCATGGTTTGAACTCGCCTCAGGCGCCGGATGGAGAAGCCAGCCCTCAAGCTTAGATCCGCCGCTCATGAAGGACAAGGATTGCCACTGCGTGTCCACGGCAGGGGCTTCCGGATTCGAAAGCTTGCGCGGCCTCTGGCTGCGCGCCCCCATTTGCCAGACAAGCGCAGCTAGCAATCCAACGATAATTAACAAGCTAGCCAAAAACCATAAGGCATTTCCCACCATATTTCCCCCTTTGGCTTACAAAGCCCGCACGGCTTCTACAAATTGCCGTGCCCGCTCCGTTACTTGCGTGAATTTCCCCTCGCGAACCCAATCCAAATTAACGAGCTTGCTGCCCATTCCGACGGCATTCGCTCCTGCTTTAAAATAATCGGCAATGTTATGTAGATCTACTCCGCCGGTTGCGATCATCGGTATTTCATTCAGCGGACCACGAATTTCCTGCAAATATCCGATGCCAAGCGTACCCATCGGGAATATTTTGACCGCATCGGCTCCTGCCTTCCACGCCTTCACGATCTCTGTCGGCGTCATGACCCCGGGCCAGACGGATAGTCCGCGCTCGCGTCCGAAGGCGATAACGTCCTCATCCAAATTAGGCGAGATAAGAAACTGGGCTCCAGCGGCAACCGCTTGCTCAGCTAGCGCAACATCCGTTACCGTGCCTGCGCCGACTGCCGCCTCAGCGCCAAACTTCGTGCGCCACCGCTCGATCATGGCAGCAGCGCCCTCCGTATTCATCGTAATTTCCATCATATGAATGCCGCCGTCTATTAAAGCCTGCGCCGCAGCATCGGCATGGCGATCTTCGATTCCCCGCAAAATGGCTACAATTTTGTGCTCCAGCAGCAGCTCAAGCATCCCGTTCATTCGCTTCTCCTCCGGTCTATACTTTCATTTATTCCCAAATTTGATTTAAAATTCGCAAAAATAAGTTCGGAAACGGTAAAGTTTCCATATCTTCCTTGCCAATCCATCGATAAGAGCCAGATTCCGTATCCCCTGTGCCATCGGAAACGGCTTCAAGAGCCGCGTTGTTAGCATCAGCAGGTGTTAATGTGTCGTATAAGGGAGCTGACTCCGCCGCCACATTCGTGCTATTCGCTGCAGCCAGCTCCTTATAGGCGTCGGCCTCTTCACCCAAATCAGCTAAATAAAAACGCATCTTCCAGTGAATGTGGCTAAAAATATGATCCGCATCCGTAAACCAGCTGCGCGGGCGGATAAGCAGCCCCGTATCCTCCTCCAGCATGCGGCTGATCATCTCGGCAAGCTCACCCTGCTCCTTCGGAGCGGACTCATCGAGCCATTTCGTTTTGTCCGGCTCCAATAACAGGTGAGGCAGCTCCCACATTTGGGCTAGCAGCCCCGTGGCTGGACGCTGCCTTACAAGCACTTTGCCCTTGTTCTTGCCGCTGCCTGCAACGATCACTGCCGCCCTGAATTCTGGGCGCGGCGGCTTCGCCTTCGTCTTGATCGGCAGCTCCGTTTCCCTGCCTGCAAGCCTAGCTGCGCAATGCTCCATCACGGGGCATGGCAGGCAGCTTGGCGATTTCGGCGTACAAACGAGCGCTCCAAGCTCCATAAGCGCCTGGTTAAAATCGCCCGCCGCTCCTTCAGGAATCAACGAAGCAGCCAGCTTCTCGATACCGACTCTCGTAGAGGGCTTCGCAATATCGTCCTCCAAACAAAAATAACGGGAGAGCACGCGCATGACGTTGCCATCGACCGCAGGCTCCGGGCGATTGAACGCGATGCTCATGATCGCCCCGCTAGTGTACGGACCAACGCCTTTCAGTCCTGCGACAGATGCTTTATCATCCGGCATGATGCCGCCGTAGCGCGCAACGACCTCTTTGGCGCCTGCTTGCAAATTGCGCGCGCGCGAATAGTAGCCCAGTCCCTCCCAGCTTTTGAGCACCTCTTCCTCCGGCGCTTCCGCAAGCGCTGTGACGGTAGGAAACTTGCCCATAAAGTTGTTGTAAAACGGAATGACCGTGTCTACTCTCGTCTGCTGCAGCATAATTTCCGAAACCCATACCCGGTAAGGGTCGCGGTTCTTCCGCCAAGGCAGATCGCGCTTAATGAGCCGGTACCAGGTCAGCAGCTCCGTACTAAAAAATTGTTTTATTGCTTCTTGTTCCACTAGCTGTAGTCCTCCTCAGATGTGACAGCGGTTTCCAGGCGATTGCCAATGCTATGCTTGACGATCCGTCGATAATGAATGGGCGTGAGGCCCATATACCTTTTGAACAGTCTTGATAAATAATGATTTTGCATCCCAACCTTCTTGGCGATAGTTGCGACGGGAAAGTCCGTTTCCATAAGCAGCTGCTTCGCAAGCTCGATCCGGCGATTTGTCACATACTGAATCGGCGAGCAGCCCATAAAGTTTTTAAAAGAGGTAATGAAATAATTCGGATGAAGGAAGGCGACCTTCGCAAGATCCTCGATTTGAATGTTCACGTGCAAATTCGCTTCGATATAGGCGAGCACCTCATTCCATTTTACCTCAAAGCTAGGGTCTTGGAGCGTTTGTGTCTGAATTTGGCTTTCATCTAGATAAAAGGAGAACATCTCAAGAAAAATCGCTTTTAAACGCAGCTCTCTCGTGATGGTAGGGTGATATTGAAAAGTATACATTTTGGCAAAAAGATCGTTCATCATCTGCCTGTCCCGCACATAAACGAACGGCGGCAAATGGATGGAATTGATGAATTCAATATCGCCGAGCTCCAAACGGAAATGGCACCAATAGCAGCCGTGCGGCTCGTCGCCTTCCGTACCGAATGATTGTACCGTACCTGCAGGCAAAAAATAAAGGGTCCCCGGTTCAAGAATATAGCGCTCATCATCGATTTCCAGCCATGACCTTCCCTTGTCGGGATAGCAGAATCGATAAAAATCGGGTTCCGTTTTCTGCACCTTCCAGCCCGGCAGGTTCTCCGAATAAGCGGTCATGATAACCTCAGCTTGGATCTTATTCAATTGATTTTGTAATATACTCTCAATTGTCGGTTTCATAAATTCTCCTATAGGTAAAACTGCGATATAATAATAGTCGTTACCATTTGATATGAACACAAAACTACCTATTCTATTATACGAACTAACGATTCAAATTCATATGGGATTCATGAAAAAACCCAAAACAAACCCGAAATAACCATATTTTTGAAAAGATGTAAGGAGAGTTGTGAATGTCTAGTAAAAAAGTGATTATTTTTATTGCTTCCGCGGGACTGCTGCTCGCTATGACAGGCTGCGGCGGCGGGTCCGGAAGCTCTTCACAGAAAAACAAAGCTTTGGATGGACCGGATGAGGTCGTAGCCGTTTACAAGGCGAATTGCGTTAGCTGCCACGGCACCGGGCTGCAGGGCAGAGTAGGTCCTGCAACGAATTTGCAGAAGGTTGGCGAACGCATGAGCGCCGAGGACATTACGAAGCAAATTGAACAAGGAGGCGACACAATGCCTGCCTTCAAAGAACGTCTGACTGCCGAAGAAATTGCCGGATTATCCGATTGGCTCGCTGCCAAAAAATGATCGTAAACAACAAAAAGGATGCCTAAGCGGAATTGATTGCCGCCGGCATCCTTTTTTCAATATTGGCTAATAACCGATATGGTGACCGTTTATTTTGGGAGATTTCATAAAATGAAGAGCAGCTTGGCCCGCGTACGTCCAGTGCGTTTCACCCATTTGGGGATGAGCCGGAAATAGATCGCCCTGGATCAGCATCAAATCCCCGCCCCAATCATCTGAGTACAAACCGTCATATTCGACCCATTGTCCTGTTTTAAACCGACGCTTCTTCTGCTGCCGTTGCTCCTTCATTCCCGCCAACCCCTCTCGACTCGCTAGCTTGGTATATTACATTCCAAGTATAGGCAAAAGGTTACAGCTATATCCGTTCCGCAACAACAAAAGCTGAAGCCAGCTTGCGCTCGTGGGTAATGGTAACATGGATCCGCACAGCTTCCGGGCTCATGTCAAGCCGCTCCCAAGCGGCAGCCGATAAGCTGCACTCCGGCTTGCCGCAGCTTCCGCGCAATATTTCGATATCCGTAAATCCCATAACCTTTCCGATTCCGCAGCCAAAAGCTTTCACGACCGCTTCCTTCGCCGCGAATCGCCCCGCCGTAAATTGGTGGAGCCGCTCGCCCGAATACTGCTCAGCAAGCGCGAGTTCACCTGCCGACAGCACGCGTGATAAGAATCGCTTGCGCGAGGGTCCCTCCAATACTTTTACGATGCGGGTTATATCCGATAAATCATGTCCGATGCCGATGATCATGCTAACACCTGCCTTTTCCCTGATGGTGAGATTAGCAGATGGCTCGTTTGAAGTCAAGCCTAGCCGCATGCGGCATCTCGATTAGGACATCAGGTTGATTAAGGCACTTGCTGGCCACCGCCGATTACCCGTTCATAGTGGAAGTCATTTCCTTTTGCATCCTTAACGTCCACCGTTATTAAGCTTTGCTGCTTATCGTCTATGAACTCGCCTGTTGCCCGGTACGTGTATTTGGTGAAGCCGGGAAATTCGAACGGCTCGTTCGCCGCTGGCTGCAGCTTGAGCGGAATCGATTCTTTATTCGTATTTTGATTGCTGTCAGCCGCGGAATCATCAGCAACCAGCGTTATGTCAGCATTAGCCAATACAGGCGCGCCTAGTCCTTCAGGCAGCCAGACATCAAGTCTTGCAGCTTGCTCCCCCGTCTTCTCGTTAGCAGAAATACGCATGCTCATATGCGCTTTCTCGCCCATCACATGCCAATAAATCGGCTCGGAAAGCTTCTGCTCGGCAGCCGCCTCCGGCGGCGAAGTCGACGATAGCCAGCCTGCCAGCACAAACAAAGCAACAGCGAGCAGCACTTCTATTCGAACGCCCAGCAGCAAGCCGCGTGTTGCTTTTGGCGCTTTCGACTGCGCAATCCGGGGCATGAACACCAGCTTGTGAAGCGCAGCAATAACAAGCACAAGCAGCATAAAGATGGACTTAGCAACAATCAGCCTGCCATATGCACTCGTATACAGTTGCTCCCATGCTGAAAGCCTTGCTGCCGACAGCCAGATGCCGCTAATCAAAATGAGCGCCATGCTTGGCAGCGCCCATCGCGAGAAACGCACGGCCGCTTGGTTTAAGTGGTCTATGGCGCTGCGGCTGAAGGTGAGCGAAAACAAACCTGCGAGGCCGCCAAACCATATCGCCGCGGCACTCATATGAACCGCATGGGTAGTGATCGCCAAGGCTGCGTCCTTCATGGCCGCATACGCGTGGCCCGTCAAAGGAAATGTCAAAATCAACCCAGCTGCTGCGCCAAATTTGAGTGGATTCGCCCATTTCCGCTCTCGGCTAGGAGCGAATGCAAGCAGCAGCGCAAACAATGCGAGCGCTGGCCGCAGCGCTGCCATCTTCCCAATCATCGTTCCGTTAACCAGCTCAACTATCGTAACGCCGCCGAATTGATTCGACAGCATGGAAAGCCTTGTTAAGCCGGAAATCACCCAGACTGCAGCCGTTATTCCGATAACTAACCGCTCCGCTCGCAGAGAAAAGCCATAGGGAGCCTGAGTCTCATCGCTTCTCCAAAGCACGTATCGGAAAAACAAAATGCCAGCCAGCATCACGCCCGCCAAAATATCTAGCACGCGCAGCATAACCATAAGCTGCTGGCCGCCCGGATGCTCGTGCTCGCCTTCCTCGGCGTGGCTGCTGCCAGCATGCTCGCCATGACTCGCATGACTGCTTGCCGCTTCACCCGAAGCAGGCTGCTGCTGCGTATTTCCCGTATCCGTGGCCGCAGGCAAGCCAGCTGCTGAATCAACGCTGTCTGAGCCTGCTATCTCGCCGGCTGAATCAGCAGCGCTGCCGGGAACGCCGTCACCGGATGCTTGCTCCGTCCCTAATACGACGTCCTCTTTGCTTTCTGGAGCCGCAGTCTCGCTAGGCGAGGAGCTTACGGCCGGCAAAGGAGTGACGATAGGTTTCGGAGTCACGGCTGCTTTAGGCTGCTCGGTAGGCGCCTTCGTCTGAGCCGGCTTCGCCGTAGCCGCTGGTTTGGCGGTTGGTTTCGCGGTTGGTTTGGCGGTTGGTTTCGCCCCGATTCCTGTGTTTCCGGAGGAATTGCCGTCAAGGGATACGGTATCGTCCGGCGCTGCATCCGCAAGCTTCGTACCTACGGCGAATCGGAAGGAGCCGTCGGTCATATGGGAATCAAGCGACAGCACCTTCCAGTTCACTTGGTAAACGCCTTTCTCAAGCTTCGGAATCGTATAAATAAGCGTAAGGTCATCTTCGCCGCTCAGCTTGCCAGCGATCGAGGTGCCGCTGTCTTCACGCTCAAGTGTGACGTTGCTTAGCTTTAAATCAATCTTCTCTGTAAAAGTTATTCGAATCGCAGCAGGAGACTCCGCCAGCTCCGCATCCTGATAAGGCGTCGATTTCGCAATATAGGCATGCGCCGAGACTAAGCTCGGCATGCATGCCCATAACATAATAAGTATAGCCAAACGATTTATTAATTTTTTCATGAGAATGCCTTATTTCGTGTAGATCGCAACTGCCGGTTGATTGCCGCCGACTGCCGGGAAATATTCAACGGCTGCGCCAGCCGCCTCTGCTGCCGCGCGGAGTGTTACAGAGCCGGTGCCTTTGTAAGCTGCGTCAACATATTGTTTGATGAAAGAAGCATCTACCTTAGTTGTACCTTGCGCAATCGTCAAGCTGTTCACGGCAACCACATTACCGTTTACGTAAATATGCGGCTTAGCTGTCGTAACGGAGCCGGGAAGCTTTACCGATTTATTTTGAACCGTAAATGTCATGGTCGCTTCATAGTTAGTTGTGCTGTATTCGCCTTCCTTGGACTCCTTCGTGCTAGGCTTGGCGCGAACCAAATAATAATCAGCAGCGCCAGTCGTGAACGTAAAAACGCCAGTCGCATCGGTCTTCAGCTGGGTTGCTTCCGAATTGCTGCGGCGGATAATATCTACGGCTGTATCTGCAAGCGGCTCGCCTTTTAGGAGCAATTGAATCGATACCTTCTCGTCCGGTGTAACAGCAGCTGGGTTAAAAGCCGGGACAAGCTCCGCGCGATCCGGGCTTACCTGCTTAGAGAAGCCTTTCAGTGCCTTGACACGCTCTAGCATGGGAATATCGCCTACCGCCACAAATGATTTTGCGCTGCGCAGCGTTCGGCTTGAAGCCTCTGCACTCTTGAACACGCTGTCTCCTTCTGTCGAAATGATGTAAGCGCCCGGTACATTCGATTTAAAGGAAGCTACCGAATAATTGTTTAGAGCTGGCGTCGTTTCTGTTGCCGGTTCGCCCGTATAGAAGCGTGTGTCTGTAATGTCGGATTTCACGCCTGCCGGCGTAGTAACGTAAACTTTCGAGGCGCTGCTCCACTGCCCTTCGAGACGGTAGCTTTTGTGCTCGTTGGAGTGGTTGCCGTACATCAGTTCAACATAAGATACTTGGCCCTGTGCTACGATTGGCGCGCTTGTCTGTGACCACCCATCATGCGCGAATACCGGAACCGCCGCACCGAGTGTCAATACAGCAGCAAGCGCTGCTCCTACGATCTTTTTCCGAAATGCCATTAAAAATACCCCCATCGACTTGGATTAACTCTCCAAATTGTATCAGTAGGGGGCACGCTGCACATGACTCATAAGAGCTATAGTGCTGTGAACGATATGTGAATTATGTCAGCCAATTAGAGCGCGTACTCGGAAAAATCAATCGGAAGCCCATTTACGCTTTTGACAATGCTGCCTTGACCGCCAATGCTTAGCTTAAGCTCATTCTGTTCCAAGGTCGCATATCGGACGCTTAGCTTCTCGTCAGACGACCAAGCAGGAGCATGAAGCCTTGCTTCCGCTGCAAACGCCTCAAGGCTGCTAATCCCCCGTTGCCGCGCCTCTTGCTTGCGAATGGCTTCAATGATGACCCCGTTACGGCCGCCATCGCTTGTAACGACATAACGATCAGCCAGCTTATCAACCTCGTAAGGCTGCATCAAATAGACCGCCACGTATACGTTATTCGTCTGTCCGAGCATAATGCCGGGCTCTTGCAGCCAATCCGTATTCGGCAATACCCCGACGATTTTGTTCACCGCGTCTGCTGGGAGAGGATAAAGGGCAGCGATCGTATTTTTATGAAACAGAACCTCGGTATGTCTGCTCTGGTGCCTCGGATCGTCTTTGGCATTCTGCTCGGCCGGATGGAAAAAGTATGCTTGGTTTACGCCGCTTACTTCGCCAATCGGAAATGTGATATCCCAGCGATGCTGCTCATTGTCAAACTCCTCATACCGCTCCCACATTCCGCCCGCCGCAAAATCAGAGGTAATATACGCATAGCTATGCAGGCTCTTCGCTCCATCATCCGACAGCTTTGCGAGCTGCTTCTTCACTTCTACAGGTTCGTCTCTATGCAGCGCGGTTTGGCGTGCCGTCTCGGGAGCCTTATAATACAGCAGACCGGCGTACTCCGTCCGAGGCAGCTCCGCAGGCAGAACAAAATCACCGAATTGCACATAGTCATGCAGGACGTTGCCGTCGAGCGGAATATCATGCTTCTGTCCGCGGCAGTGCGCGCCGGCCCAAGTCCCTTTCAAGTAAAACGCCGCTCTCTCTGACCAGAGATAATCAAGCATGCCGCCGAGCTCTTTTTTAATCGCCGAATCGTAAATGAGCAGCCATGCGCATGTAAAGGCCTGCACCCAATGCCAAAACCATGGCAAGCTGCCGTATTCCGACATCCCATGCTTGCGAACATGCGCCAAGGTGAGCTGGAGATTGGTGCGGCCAGCTTCCAATAGCTCAGCGTCCCCGTAAAGTTGTCCGAAGATCAGCTTTGCCGCTGTATACTTGGCATCGTGATGGCCATATACAATTTTGTGCCTGTAGAAGCCGCTTCGGTAAATATGGACGAGCGCCGTTTCAAACGCATGTGCAACATTTTCGGAAAAATGTGCGCGGTAACGATCCGTAAAAAAAGCCATCAAGCTCCCCATCAGCTCCACAGGCAATACGTTAGGTTTCGCATGCCTCGGCTCTTGCCCTAGATTTAACGGCCAATGTCCATAGGTAGCGCTTTCAGTGTTTTGGTCTTGAAGTCGCAGCACCTCTAGCAATACCCTCTCAGCCGTCTGCTTAGCAGGCTCCGCTTCAAAGGGCAGCTGCTCCGGCATGCCGACTGCCGCAGCGAATAGATAGGAGGCATAGTAGAAGTTGTCGCGTATATCGTTATGAAACCATAGTCCGCTGCTTAGCAGAGGCTGGTTCCACGCTGCAATCGCTATTTTTTTCGCAATCTCGACTTGTCTAGCTGTAAAGGTCATTTTACTAATCTCCTTGTTCGCCTGTCTTTCTTACTAGCATATATAATTTCAATAGTGATGGAAACCTTTTCATTGTTTTCTACCCAAAATAATGATAGCTTTGAAGCAATTAAACTCCTTCGCCGCAGGGAGCTCATCATAATCGTCTAGGGAGCTGGAAACGTTGCAAACCGGGTACACATCGATCACCTCTTTATCTAGCGCAGCAAACTTTAAATGGAAAGCGGAGAAGAAAACGACGGTTACCTTCCGCACGTACATACAGCCGCGAGAGTATGGCCTGTTGTCATTCAAGCTCTGGCATAGCAATTCAGTCGATTCTACATGGGCAGACGGCTCTGAATCCAAAGCCAATGATCTTGGCGGATGCTGGCGGATCGAATCCTGCTTTGTCGCAGACGGCGGCGCACAGCCGGATGGAGCAATCGTCAATGGATCTGTGTGTGGCGTTACATTTGGCGGTGCACCCTCTAAGAACGTGCAGCAGGGCGAGCAATTTTGGAGCGACCCCGTCGCGATCGCATTGCCCGAAAATCATTTTCTGGCATTTAGCTGGGCCCTTACTTTAGATGGTTCAGCGGAAGGCATACCGTTTAATACCGAGACATTGCTCGCGAGCGCGTATGAAGCGGATGGTGACCTTGCCGGCCAAGCTTCTTCCGAAGGTTATGCTCCGGCCGGCAACCGCCAGGTGCTTCCTTCTCTGCTCGCTTACGAAAAGAACGTCCAAAAAACGATCGTCTTTCTCGGCGATTCGATTACGCAAGGCGTTCGCACCGAGCAGGATGGCTACGCCTTCTGGGCTGCAAAGATTGCGGCGGGCCTCGGGCCCGACATCGGCGTGTGGAACATCGGCAGCGGCTGGGCACACGCTTACGATTTGGTGAACGACAGCAGGTGGCTTGCCAAAGCGAAGCAAGGCGACGAGGTTGTCCTTTGCCTCGGAGTTAACGACATCGGCACCGCGAGCCGAAGCGCCGGGCAATTGATCGCTGATTTAAGCGCCATTATCGAGCAGCTTCAAGAAAGCAAGCCTAACCTTGCAATCTGGCTGTGCACGCTGCCTGCTTTCAACTTCTCGGGCGAGCAAGAGAAGGTATGGCGCACGGTCAACGATTGGATTCGAACCGAAGCCGCTGCCCACGTTTTCGGCGTATTCGACATCGCATCGGTGCTTGGACAAGCCGAGCCTAATGGAGAGCTGCTCCGTCCTGAATTTATGAGCCCTTTTAACGATCCTCATCCGAACGGAGCTGCTGGCACTGCGGTTGCCGATGCTTTTCTAGCTTGGTATAGAAGGTAAACGGAATAAACAGCGGGGGAAGCAAGACATCTTGCTTCCCCCGCTGTGCTTCCATTTAATCCTATGACCTGATGCCCTGTCTGCCGAAATATCGATCAAGCAGCAGCGACACGGCAACTCCTACGCTGTACCTGACTAAGTCAATGGTCAAAAACCCGCTCCCAAGCACTAACGCTCCCAGAAAAGTGCTGCGGATCGCTTGAATCCATTCAGCTTGATAAAGCTGGCTAAACTCGATGCCAAAGCAAAATAAAATGCCAACCAGCGCAGCCCATAGCAAGCTCTTCCGCACCCATAAGAGACGAATGCCAAAATATATCATGCTTGCCCAAAGCGCGTCCCCCGCATGCTCTGCAACAAAAACAGGCAGCATATCCGCATAACGCCTAGAGCTAAAGCCAAGTATCATCGCGACAAATACTGCAATCAAGTACCGTAATCCGGCTTTCAATACATACACACCTACTTTATACGGATTGCAAAAACAAGCTAATACGGCTGCGTATCGTCGTCCAATCGGTACTGCTCTTCTCGAACAACAGATGATCGATCGGCAAATCGTTCAATATCGCCAGTTCATATGTTTTTCGCAGCTCAAGCGCTTCAAGCAGTCCAACAACGCCCTTTAAACCCTTGCTTCTCCCATAACCTTGCTCCGTATAATACCAAGTAATAAAATCCAACCATTCAGCAGGCCGTTCAGCTATGACCTTAGAAAAATCATCCTTAAAATTACGCTGGTGCAAATAAATTAACAATGGATTAAGCGGCTTTATAAGGCTATGAAGTTCGTGGATGTAGGAAGCGATCGCAGACTGAGGCTGATTTTCACGCGCCAGCATGACCGTTAATGGATTTTGCAAAAAACAGCATTCCAATATGTACACTTCGTCCCCGTCTGCTGCCCGCTTCACAAATGAGCTCCATTTGCTCTTTATTAATTGCTGATGCTTCGCGAGCGGCAAGCTGTACACATCATAAGCGTCAAAATTTTCCCCGTGGAACAAATCCGATTCCTTCATCAGCTTGCCGTAATAAACGATAAATCCGTCCGCTTGCGCTTCCGAATGCCGTTCGATGAGCTGCTCGCGTTCCGCATGCTTGTGCAGCAGCTCCTTATATTGTTCGTCCGTCAAAAAAGCCGCGCAGTCATAGTCAGCCGGATGCTCCAAATCGCCTTCCAAAAATAAGCGGTTAGCTATATTTTGTTTATCCAATATTTCTTTTACATATCGTGCCGTGCTTGTTTTTCCTGAGCCGGGCAAGCCTTCCACAACAATTAGCTTTCTGTTTCTCATCCGTAACAGCCCCTTCCAACAGTTACATATTCTCTCCGCCAAACTATTTTCCTGCCCTCAGCAACTGCCTTACTAAATAAACCACTTAACTGCTGCGCATAAAAAAAAGACTGCCCCATGCCGATCACTCGGCTTAATGGGACAGTCCTTATCACGTTTCGAGCAGCGAAAGCAGCTTAAATGCCCGGAATCGGGGAGCGCTTGTGCTCGGTTTTCAAGTATTGTTTTTCAAGCTTCTCGCGAGCTTCGGCATTAATGTCCTTGCCTTCAAGGTAATCGCTATTGTCACCATAAGTGATGCCTAGCTCACCCTCATCGGTCTGCCCATCCCATAAGCCTGCGGTTGGCGCTTTGTCGAGCACGCTTTGCGGCACGCCGATATGGGAAGCAAGCTGGCGCACTTGACGCTTGTTGAGCGTGCTTAGCGGTGTAACATCAACTGCTCCGTCGCCCCACTTCGTATAGAAGCCGGTAATTGCCTCGGACGCATGATCCGTGCCAACGACTAGCAGGTTAAGATCAAATGCGAGGGCATACTGCATGACCATGCGCGTTCTTGCCTTCACATTGCCTTTGCCGCCGCGGCTCAGATGGCGCGGGATGCCAAGCGACTTGAAGCTATGCTCCACCTCGATCGCGATCTCGTCCACTGCTTCCGCAATATTCGTCTCTGCGCGGTGCTTCAGCTGGAAAGCTTCTGCAACCGCGTAGCTGTCGGAAATATCCGATTGCTCGCCGTAAGGCTGGAAGACGCCAAGCGTCATATACTCGCGTCCGGATTCTGCGCTAAGCTCATCCGTTGCACGCTTGCAAAGGCCAGCAGCAACGGCGCTGTCAATTCCGCCGCTAATGGCGATGAGCAGCCCCGTCGTACCGGATTGTTTCACGTATTGTTTTAAGAAATCGACCCGTTTGCGAATTTCAACGTCCGGATCAATCTCTGGCTTTACGCCAAGTCTTTCAATGATTTCTTGTTGTAAGCTCATAGTTACCTTCCCAATTAGCGGCAGAACCGATCGAAAGCGTCTGACAGATCGGCTGCAATATCCGATGCGGAACGGTTTTCGATCTGGTGGCGCTCGATAAAGTGTACTAGCTCTCCATCTTTCATCAATGCGATGGAAGGGGAAGATGGCGGATATGGAGCAAAATATTCGCGAGCTTTTGCAGTTGCTTCTTTATCTTGACCTGCAAACACAGTAAACAAGTGGTCAGGGGTAATATCATGCTGAAGCGCGTCAGCTACGCCTGGACGGCATTGGCCTGCTGCGCAGCCGCATACGGAATTGATTACGACAAGTGCCGTACCTTTTGCGTTTGGCAGATTTGCTTCTACTTCCTCAGGTGTGCGAAGCTCCTGAATACCGATGCGAGTAAGATCGTCCCGCATAGGTTGCACCATATCTAACATGTATCGTTCGAATGACATCGACATCGAAACACACTCCTTTAATTACTTTATTTTAGCTACTATTATACCTTCCGTAGTCAAAATAAAGCAACCGGAGCGCAATCACTCCGGCTGTTCTTTTTTTCATGTGGAATCGGGAGAACGGCTCGGATCATCGAGGCCATACGCTGCATTTTTGTCAGGATGGGCAAACAATCCTTCCTTCGGCGGCAGCCCCTTCTCGAAAATATCCCGGTTCTCCGCCGTCAAGAAGCCTATGTCCTTAAACGGATGCACCCATTCGTCGCCCGCCATGATAGCCGGATCGGTGTCCTCGCTCCACTGTGAGAGCGGCGAATCCGGCGACTCATATTGATGATCGCCGATGACGATGCCATATTGATTCACAAAAGGCTCGCGGCTTCCGCGTCCATCCTGAAATATAGGCAAAAACTCGATCTCATACGGATCTAGGGACGGATCATCGACATGCTTCTTGCTCTCATGATTATCCGCTGGCACATGATCACCTCCGGCTAAATGGACGGACGATT
Organism: Paenibacillus sp. FJAT-27812; assembly: GCF_001273905.1. Classification (NCBI taxonomy): domain Bacteria; kingdom Bacillati; phylum Bacillota; class Bacilli; order Caryophanales; family Paenibacillaceae; genus Paenibacillus; species Paenibacillus sp. FJAT-27812. The sequence goes on from NZ_LIGH01000001.1 coordinate 524,649, forward strand.
GGGTCCATCCAGCTTTTTGTCAAAACCAGCGGACTCTGGCGACTTGCCTTGCTCTGCCGCGTTTTTCGCAGCTTGCTGCGCCTGCTCGGCCGAACGGTTTTTTTGTTCATTTTGCTGTGACAATGCTAACGCCTCCTCCCTTTATACTTATAACCTATAGTGCGGGTTATCGTTCAAAGGTAGTATGCGCCAATCCGTCCTTCCTTATAAATCCTGTGAGAGCCGCACCATATCGACAACCTGTATCCCGTTTTCATAAATCGGCTCCGAATAATGTCTTATAAAAAAATCCCGGTCAATGCTCGTCATGCGAAAGCCGCATTTCTGATAGAGAGCAAGCTGGGCAACGCCTGAGTTGCCCGTGCCTATTTCAATCGTTTTGTGGCCCTGCTTCATTGCTTGCTGAATCGCATGCTTCACCAGCCGCTTCCCTATCCCCTTGCCTTGGTGGTTTTCTGCGACAGCCACATTTACGATTTCGACCGTATCCGGCCTAGTCGGCAGCAGCACATACTCCCCGATTATTTCGTTATCTAGAACTGCGACATAACACTTACCGCGCTTTAAATATTGCGAAACAAGCGCCTCAGAGGGGTCTGCCAGCAGCAGCAGTTCCATCGGAGGCTGCTCTTCCTTTAAAAGCTCTCGTATTTCCACCTGCAACGCTCCTTTTTTTCCATCGCTACATAAATGCAAAAAGAACCATAAATGAATGAACACTCATTTACAGCCCACTTTACGCTAAACTAGCTTTCTCCTCGGGCAGGAAGAAGGTGACGATAAACGTTGTCCCATGATCCTCCTTGGACTCCACGTCTATCCGTCCGTTATGGCGCTCCGCGATGCTAAGGCAAAGCGGCAGTCCCAAACCCGTACCCTGCGTCTTCGTTGAAAAAAACGGCTCGAACAAATGCTTCATTTGTTCTTGAGAGATGCCTACGCCTTGATCGGCTATTCGCAGCTCTACTTTGTTATCGTAATAGCTCGTGCTAATAAATAATAAGCCTTTTTCACTCATGGCTTCCATGCCGTTGCGGGCAATGTTGAGAAACAGCTGCTTAATCTCTCGGTTGTTCATCATGATGAGCGGCAGGCCTTCACAAAGCTCCACTTCAATCGTCTGCCCGCGCAGGTTCGCGTCCGCGTTCAATAACGGAATAAGCTCGTTAATAATATCATGCAGAGATGACGGCTCCATCGTGAGCGCCCTATTTTGTGCGAGCGACAAAAAGTCGCTAATAATCATGTTCGCCCGGTCAAGCTCTTCGATTACGATTCGGAAATATTCTTGTTGGTTATTTGGGCTGCGTTCCTGTATAAGCTGCACAAAACCGCGAATAACCGCCATTGGATTACGAATCTCATGCGTGATGCTCGCCGCCATTTGACCGACTAGGCTTAGCCGTTCCATTCGGCCAACCTCGTCCTTAAGCTGACTCAGCTCCGTAATATCCTGTGCGATAAGCGCCGCGCCCGCATTTTGATCCGTTAAGGAGGTTCGCAGCGATATCGTCGTTAACAGCAGCATTTTGTCCCCATCGGCGAACGGAACAAGCGAGGACTTCTTGCCATTAAGCGCTTGATAGAGCAGCTTGACACAAGCATCTCCGTATCCGCTCTGAAATACGAGCGGAAAGGCTGTACCCAGCAGCTGCTTTGCTCTTATATACTCTGATCCCAAGCTTAACAATCTCGTTGCCATTTCGTTAGAATGCGTTATTTGCCCTTCACGATCAACGACGATTACCCCAAAGGATGTCTCGTCTATAAATTGCTGCAGCTTCTCTACTTCATTTCGATAATTAGCCGATATCCGTTTCACTTCATCATTGAGCAGCTTCTTTTCCTGCACGCTCTCGATCATAAAGATGGACAGCCACGTTGCCGTCAGTGATGCAGATATGGAAAGAATAAGCCCTATAACTATGCCAAACGACCAAGTTGCCTCGCTGAATGAAATAAAAGCGGTAACCGAAATACTGAAATAAAGCATTAATATGATCATTAGAAGTGTGCCTTTATATTCCTTGCTGAGTGCCGATGCTCGCTTGAAAGGACGGATGGAAAACAGCATTAGCGTAACAAAGCCAACGACAAACAAAATAAAGCTGACGGATTCCCATATGCTGTCCAGCATCGGTACTCTAAGGACTATGTAAATGAAGGTTAGTACGGTCAGTGTTGGAAAACCTCCATAGAGCGAGCCTAGCAAATATGGAATAAGACGAAAATCAACTTCATAATCGAACACATTTGGAGCTGTCAGCATGCATAGTATCATTGAAGTTCCACAAAAAATGCCCATAAAAAACGGCATTCCCTTCCAGCCTTGCTCTTTGTCATGCCAAAGCTGGAAGGCGAAAACAGGCAATAAGGATAAAATGAATTGTAACAGCAATTCCTTTAACACAGCCGATCGGTTCCCCCTACTCGCGCTCCGAATGCATGTCCCTTATTTAGTTAGCCTTTCATTACCAAGTATATGAATCTATTAATCCGATTAAAACATAAAAGGCAGCTATTTACAATTGTTCCTCCATCCAATTTATCATTTCTAAAATAGCCTTCTCTCCTTCTATATCGTTGTGGAGCTCATGCAGCCCGCCATCCCACCGTCTGAAATGACATAACGCTGCAACATTTTCAGCAAGAAGGGAGCTGGCATCAAATGAAGTGACACGATCGGAGGTTCCATGCATGAGCAGCAAAGGAACCTGCAGATTAGCGGCATTTGCGAGTGCCCACTCGCCGCCTGCGCCAACCTCGGTGAAGGTATGCAGCGTAATTTTTGTATGGCATAAAGGGTCTTCCACTATTGGCGCCGCTTGATCATAGCCAGGGCGAAATAAATCGGCGGGATTTAAGCCCGTTGACTGCTGCATCGTCGGAACGATAGAGGCAAGCCGGCGTCCGAACCACTCCACCGCCGGATGCGGCCTGAAAGCGAGTCGCAGCCATGGGCTTGTCAGCATGAGTCCATGAATAGGCGGATGAAGGCGCAGCGCGCAATTTAAAGCGACATTGCCCCCCATGCTATGGCCGTATAAGAAAATTGGCACGCCAGGATGGCGCTTGCCTGCGTCTTCGATCATCAGTGCGGCATCGCTCGCAGCTGCGCCAATCGAATGCATATGGCCCCGCTTCCCTGATGAGCGGCCGTGCCCATGCTGGTCAAGCGCAATAAGGGCTATGCCAGCCTCCGTAAAATGAGCTGCAACATGCTTATATCGATCGCCATGCTCGCCCATTCCGTGTACAAGACAGACGACAGCTTTTAATTCATGCGCTTCAGGCTTCCATTCCCGCAAAAATAAGGTTGAGCCCTTTGCCCCTGTTAATTGCCATTCCTCACGCAGCATCATAACGCCGCCTTTCATTTGTGGTATTATATATCTACTAATAATATAGCAGGTGGAACGAGATGCAATATGATGCAATTGTAATTGGCGGCGGCTCTGCCGGGTTAATGGCGAGCATAGCCGCAAGCAAGGATGGCGCTAAAGTGCTCCTTCTCGATAAAGGAGATAAATTAGGCCGCAAGCTCGGCATATCAGGCGGCGGCCGGTGCAATGTAACGAATAATAAAGATTTGGACGAGCTAATCAAGCATATTCCCGGCAATGGCCGGTTTCTTCACAGCACCTTTGCCAATTTCAACAATAAAGACATTATCGCTTTTTTCGAAAAGCTTGGGATTGCGCTCAAGGAAGAGGACAATGGCCGCATGTTCCCTGTGTCTGACAAAGCCAAAACCGTCGTGGATACGCTTGTTAATCAAGTTCGGAAGCAAGGCGTCAAAATCATGTTAAACGCTCCCGTCGATCATATCATGTATGGCGAAGGAAAAGTGACAGGCGTGCGCACCAAATCCGGCGAGACGTTCCGCAGCAGAAGCGTAATCGTCGCCTCCGGCGGCAAATCGGTGCCGCAGACCGGCTCGACCGGAGACGGCTACGCTTGGGCGGAGAAAGCCGGCCACTCGATTACCGAGCTGTTCCCTACCGAGGTTCCGCTCACGTCGAATGAGCCTTTCATTACGAGCAAGGAGCTGCAGGGCTTATCCTTAAGGGACGTGGCATTGTCGGTCATGAACCCGAAGGGAAAGCAGATCATACAGCACCAAGGAGACATGCTGTTTACGCATTTTGGCATCTCCGGCCCAATCGTCCTGCGGTGCAGCCAGTTCGTGGTCAAAGCTTTGAAGCAATTCGGCACGGGCAATATTGAAGTTGCGATCGACCTCATGCCGGATAAAAGCAAGGACGAGGTATACAAAGAAACGATGAGGCTCACCGAGCTCGAATCCAAAAAAACGATTAAAAATGTGCTTAAAGGTTATTTGCCCGAAAAAATGATTCCGATTCTGCTCCAGAAGGCAGGTTTGCCGGATAGCCTTACTTACGATAATATTCCAAAGCAGGATTGGATAGCTCTATCCCAGCTTATTAAACATTTTCCGATTAGAGTGTACGGATCGCTTTCCATAGAAGATGCGTTCGTAACGGGCGGGGGCATTAACTTGAAGGAAGTGGATCCAAAAACGATGCAGTCGAAGCTGATGGATGGGCTGTACTTCTGTGGAGAGATTTTGGACATTCATGGCTATACCGGAGGCTATAACATAACCGCCGCATTCTCAACCGGCTACACGGCCGGTTTGCACGCGGTGCTTCAATAAGACATAGAAAAAGGCTGATCCATCGTCGCGGGACGTTGGGCCAGCCTTTTCTAATCTTTATGTAAAGATAGGAGACTAAATCCGCACATCCCCCGAGAAATGGCCATATGTTCCGGGATCAGGCAGAAACTCCTCGTTAAAATCCGCATCATCGTCACGATTGTGCAGCTCCTCGGAAAATTCGGTGTCCGCATATGCTGAAGCCGAAGCCCAATCCTCATTCACCAAATGTGCCGGTATCGCGATGGCATCTAGCGAATAGGCGCTGCCTGTTACCGCATCCGCATCGATTTGCGCTTGCTCGACAAGCTGTCCGCCATGCGATTGCGCGATCTCAAGCGCTGACGTTAGATCGCTTCCCTCCAAATGCACATGCATGCGGCTGCCTTCATGAAGTACGGTCTCGTAGCCGAGCTCCCGCAGTGTTTCGCAAGCGAGCGCCGCGCTGTCATCATCATTAAAATCAAATAATAAGGCTGAATTAATCGACAATTGTTTTCCTCCTTTATTCGTTTTGTATAGCATGTCCTCCTCCTGCAAAATCATGTAAAAAGAATTGAAAAATCACATGTTAATAGGCTTACATAAAAAAAAGATGTAATTATGTTAGGTTTTATGACATAATTATCACATAATATTTTTGGCTACGCTAAATGATGGGAAGGTGTCATCGATGAATCATTTATTTTATCTGCTTTCAGATCCTATGCTTATCGTCGAGTTCGACGAATCCCGCTGGTCCATTCGCGATGTCAATCAAGCGTTTGCAACCTTTTCCGGCTTTAAGAAATCTGATCTTATGCTGCTCGATCCCTCCACGATCATCTCGACGCAGGAAATCGGCCTTTCCTTCAAGGAAGCCGTTAGCCAGCTCTCTGACGAGGATGCATTCTCGCCCCAAATCGAATGCAAGCTAGTTACCAAAACATCGACTCCAGCGGATATCCGTTTGTCCTGCCGCAAGCTTCAGCAAGGGGAGCGAACGGTTTATGTCATCATATGCAAGGATTTGCGTGAGGCCAAGTGGATTGACAGCTACATTATGCACAATAAAATTATGGTTTCCTTAATCGTCAATGAGCGCTATACGATCATAAACTTAAAACATTATTACGCCCCTGTGCAGCAGCCCTCCTCCTTGTATGTCAACAAATCGATATTCGATCTTGTTGCAGAGCACGAGCGCAGCAAGCTAAAACGGGTATTTGAATATGCCAAAAACAATCGAACTGCTGAATCCGTTGATTTCCAGCTAAAGTTTGATGACCGCTATTACAGTGCCGACGCGGTTATTCAACCTTTTTACAATGGCAATCGCAGCTTTAAAAACTTTGCTGTTATTTTGACTAGCCTGCACATTAACAATCAGGAGGAGGACCCGTCCTACAAGCTCCGCCTGCTTATGCTCAGCAAAAACATATCCGTTACCTCTCTTGCGCAATCTACGCTAATCTCGCTTACGACCATTTCCAAAATCCGCAACGGCAAAATTAAAAAGCCCCAGCGTCTAACGGCCGAATTGATCGCCGGAGAGCTGGGGGTAAGGCCGGAAACGATATGGAGCAGCTTTAAGCGGTAGCTGCTGCTCCTCCCTTTCTTTAAAGCTTGAACCTTTGCGCAACATCATTCATTTCCAGCGCGATTTGACTGAGGCCGTTAGCAGACGATGCAATTTCTTCCGCAGATGCATGCTGCTCTTCGGAGGAAGCGGATACGCTGCCTGCAATCTCGGAAGTTCGATATGCAATATCCATCATTTGCGTTATCGAGGAGGAAACCTCCTGAGCGCTTGCCGCGAGCTGCTCGGACGCTGCAGCTACCTCTTGAATTTTGTCCATTACGTTGCTCGATGCCTCTGATATTTGCACGAAGGATCGTCCTGCCTCTTGTATGCTCGCAAGCCCTTCCTTCGTCTCGGCTTCGCTAATCCGCATCGCTTGGACGGTGAACCCTGTATCGCTCTGAATTTTACTTAATAAATTTGTAATTTTGACGACCGAATCCGCAGACTGCGTAGATAGCTTGCGCACTTCCTCTGCAACGACTGCAAAGCCCTTCCCATGCTCGCCTGCCCTCGCCGCCTCAATAGCTGCATTCAATGCGAGCAGGTTCGTTTGCTTCGAAATACTGCCAATCATATCGGAAACGGCACCAATATTGCGGGTATGCGCTGCGAGCTGCTCCACCTGCTCGGCTGCCTGCCTGACCGTCTCGTCGATCGAAGTCATTTTGTGAACGACGTACGCAATTGACTCTCCTCCTGCCCGGGAACGCTCTGCTGCATCGGCAGACAGCTCAGATACGTAGGAGCTTGTCTCCGCTATTCGCTGAATCCCTGTGGCCATTTCCTCCGAGGCGCGGTTTATTTCTTGGAAGCTGTGCACCTGTTCCTCAGAGCCTGAGGCTACCTCCCGGAAGCCGGTTACCGCTTGCTTCGCCGAGCTGCGATTTTGCTCAGATACAGCCAGCATTTCTTCAGATGAGGCCGATATGCTCATAGAGGCGCCCTGCACGCTCATAATGGCCGCGCGGAGCGACTCCACCATCTGTGCGGACGCTTTTACCATCTCCCCAATTTCATCGCGGTTTTTAACGTTTGGCACCTTCACATTCAAGTTTCCTAATGCGACTTCGCTAAGCACGTACGCTGTTTTGCTGATTGGAGCTGAGATCGCTCTGCTGACATACCAGATTAAAGCTCCAACGAGCAGCGCCGCGACGAGGAGACCGGTAACAATAGTCAGATTGCTTTGTTTATGTAATTCGCCGCTTTCCTTAACCGCTTTGTCCGACCCTTCACGATTGAGGCGAATGAGCGTGTCCGTGAAGGTCTGCATCGTCTTGAACGACGATTCTGACTCTGTGAGCGCCTCTTCTACTTCCGCGTTGTTGTTTGGCTTAACGGCAGCGAGCATCACTTTGCGATAAATCGCAATATAAGATTTCCATTCTCCGCCAAGCGACTTTGAAATGTTCATGTCCTCGTTTTTGGAGCGATTTGTCACGTAATCATTGAACAGCTCGTCAATCATGCTTATCGTGTAGTCCCCATCAGCAAGCAGCATTTCCTTCTTTATCGGCTCGTTTGCGGCAGCGACCTTGATCTGCAAAGTAAATAAATGCTCGGTTAAATAGTTGATGCGATGAATCGTTTCTATATTTTTTAACCAAGTGTTCGAGATGACCTCCGTTTGAACGTTCATTTTTTCCGTCATCTTGAATACGAATAAGCCATTCGCCAGCAATATAATCAAAATACTTAAGAAGGAAACAGTCAGCTTTCTGCTTACGGTCATTCGCATCTTTCGTTTCATGGTTGTGTCCTCCTCAAGGATATGGGGCAATTGATTATAAATTGCTTTCTATGTAAGTATAGCTCACATTTCGATTGGGACTAAAGATTCATAATCTCTGCAAAACAAGGTCTACAGACATGCAATCCTCTGTTAAAAGCACAATAGCTTCCTTTTGTGGATAAATGTTTAAAACATTGAATGAAACGTGCTTTTCTGGAGCCTTTTGCGAAAAAAAAAAGGGACTGTCATTCTCCTCAGAGAATAATAGTCCCTTTTAACTACTCCATTAGCCTAGCCGCGATAAGGCATCAGCGCCTCATTTAAACCGCGTGTCTGCTCATAAACCTGCTGATACGCCTTGAAGATGCCCGCATAAGCGGCAACCGCCTCAGGCTGCGGAGAATAGGAATCCGCATGCTTCACAAATTTATCCGCGCAGGATTCCAAGCTGTCAAACCAGCCGCAGCCGTAAGCAGCAAGCATCGCAGCGCCTAAGCCAGGCCCTTGCTCGTTCTCGAGCGCGACGACCTTCGCGTCAAAAATATCGGCTTGCATTTGAAGCCATGCCGGGTTTTGCGCGCCTCCGCCGATGGAAATGACCGTATCCACCGTTTTGCCGGCACGTCTGAACAAATCGACCGACTCGTTAAGCGAGAAGGTGATGCCTTCCATAACGGCACGGGCAAAGTGGATACGCTCATGCGAGCCGTCAACGCCAATGAAGCTCGCGCGAATAACGGAATCTGCATGCGGGGTACGTTCGCCAACGAGGTAAGGCGTGAACAGCAGACCGCCCGCTCCCGGTTTTACAGCGCCGACGCCCTCAAGCAATTGATCAAAGGATTCGTTTGGCGCGAACGTTTTCTTAAACCAGCTCAGGCTGTAGCCAGCGGCCAGCGTTACGCCCATCGCATAGAAGGAATCCTCTTTGCCGTGATTAAAGAAATGCACTTTGCCCGCAAAATCCTTCGACTTATCATTCTCGTACGATAAAATAACGCCGGATGTGCCGATGCTGCAAAGCGTCAAGCCCTCGGACAGGATGCCAGAGCCGATTGCGCCACATGCGTTGTCAGCACCGCCCGCAAACACTTTTGTTGAAGCCGTCAGTCCCGTGCGCTCCGCATACTGTGGCAGCAAAGTTCCAACTAATCCGTGGGACTCGACTAGCGGCGGACAGAAGCTCGCTGGCAGACCAAAGGCGTCAAGCACCTCGTTGCTCCACGCTTTGCCAGCCACGTCTAGAAGAAGCGTGCCTGCCGCATCGGAGTAATCCATATGAAGCTCGCCCGTTAGCCGGTAACGAAGATAATCCTTCGGCAGAAGGAACAGCTTCGCCTTCGCGAAAGCTTCCGGCTCATTTTGACGAACCCATACTATCTTTGGAAGCGTGAAGCCCTCTAGTGCCGGATTGCGGGTGATGCTAAGCAGCTTGTCACCGAGCGTGCGCTCGATTTCACGGCATTGCTCCGTCGTACGCGTGTCATTCCAAAGTATCGCGTTGCGAACGGGATTTCCTGCCTCGTCCAGCAGAACAAGCCCATGCATTTGGCCCGAGAAGCTGATGCCTTCAATAGCGCCGGCATCAATGCCCGCAGCAGAAGTAAGCTCCTTCAGCGCGTCAACGGTTCCGACTACCCAATCATCTGCCCGCTGCTCGCTCCAGCCCGAATGCTCATGGAACAGCGGGTAGCTCCTGGAAACTTCCGCTGCTACCGTTCCATTACGGTCAACGAGCAGCGCTTTGACTGCGCTCGTACCTAAATCTATCCCAATAACGTAGCTCATTTGCCTGTTATCCTCCCGGTCTTAAACGCTGAAAATTACCTCGCTCAATACAAGGCGAATCCGCTCTTGGCGGCCTGACTCGTTTTTGATCGGATTGTTTTGAAGCGCATATTGCTCAAGCGATGCAAGCGTCGCTTTGCCCGCAACCACTTCTGCGCCGATGCCTTCTTTGAAGCTGCGGTAGCGGTTATCGACGATGTTGTCGAGAATTTTCTCTTCCGTCAATTTCGCAGCTGCTTTAAGGCCCCATGCGAAGCTGTCCATACCTGCGATATGTGCGAGGAATAGATCTTCCGCTTCGAATGAGCCGCGGCGAACTTTCGCGTCGAAGTTAATGCCGCCGCGGCCGATGCCGCCAGCTTTCAATACTTCAAACATCGTCAGAGTTGTCGAGTAAAGATCAGTCGGGAATTCATCCGTATCCCAGCCGAGCAATAGATCGCCTTGGTTCGCGTCAAGCGAGCCTAACATGCCGTTGATAGCCGCTGTGCGGATTTCATGCTCGAATGTGTGGCCAGCAAGCGTTGCATGGTTCGCTTCAAGGTTCAGCTTGAAGTGGTCTTTTAAGCCGTATTTTTGCAAGAATGAGATCGTTGTAGCCGCATCAAAGTCATATTGGTGTTTCGTAGGCTCTTTTGGTTTTGGCTCAATCAGGAATTGAGCGTCGAAGCCGATTTCCTTCGCGTATGCGATTGCCATATGGTATAAGCGGGCAAGGTTGTCAAGCTCAAAGCCCATATCCGTATTAAGCAGCGTTTCGTAGCCTTCACGGCCGCCCCAGAATACGTAGTTTTCTGCGCCTAGCTCTTTACCGACCTCAAGACCTTTTTTCAATTGAGCGCCTGCATAGGCATAGACATCAGCGTTAACAGCTGTTCCTGCACCATGAACGTAACGCGGGTTTGAGAACATGTTGACGGTGTTCCAAAGCAGCTTTTTGCCGGAAGACTTCATGTTGTCCTTCAAAAGCGCTACGATCACGTCGAGGTTTTTGTTCGTTTCTTGCAGCGTTTCGCCTTCCGGCGCAATATCCACATCATGGAATGCGTAGAAAGGAATGTTCAATTTATTCATGAATTCAAAGTTGGCTTCCACGCGCGCTTTCGCACGGTCAAGGCCCGTATATTGATCCCAGCCGCGAACCATAGTAGGTGCGCCGAACGGGTCTGTGCCATTTGCGTTGAACGTATGCCAATAAGCAACCGCGAAGCGAAGGTGCTCTTCCATCGTTTTGCCTAGAATAACTTGGTTAGGATCATAATGTTTGAACGCCAGCGGATTGTCCGAGCCCTTACCTTCAAACTGGATCGTGTTGATATTTTTGAAATAGCTCATAGAAAACAAAATCCTCCTTCACGGAATTCGATATTTTTGTTAGTGCTTACATTTAGAATAACACGCCTTAACTTAGTTTGTCTATTAAACAAACTAAGATTTTGTGTTAAACTAGCCATATCTTATTCCAGCTTGTTTCGGATGAAGGAGTATGCGTTTCAAGCAAGCTTCAAATTCGACATTTCGTGCTACAATGATAGATATTGTGACTTGGACGGAGGCTTCCAGTATGAAATTAAAACCAACAGGAGATTTAGCTCTCATCAAAAAAATAAATACGGCTATCGTACTCGAATCCGTTCTTAAGCATGCGCCGCTGTCGAGAGCGCAAATATCCGAGCTGACCGGCCTCAATAAAGCGACGGTGTCCAGTCTCGTTCAAGACTTGATCGATAACCATCTCGTCTTGGAAAACGGACCCGGACAATCGAGCGGCGGACGCAAGCCTGTAATGCTGCTTTTTAATGGCACCGCTGGGTATGCTGTCGGCATTGACCTTGGGGTTAACTATATACGCGGCATGCTGGTAGACTTGGAAGGCAATGTGATAACCGAACATCAAAGCAAGCTGAAGCAGCAGGACTCCGAGCATGTCATTAGGCAGCTTGAAGCATGTATCGAGCTTCTTATTAAAGAAGCGCCAGACAGTCCCTATGGCGTTGTCGGTATTGGAGTCGGCGTTCCCGGCATCGTCGACGATAACGGAACGATTCTATTTGCTCCGAATTTAAAGTGGCGCCAGGTGGAGCTGCAGTCGCAGCTTGAGGAGCGTTTCAAGCTGCCGGTTACGATCGACAACGAAGCAAACGCAGGCGCGCAGGGCGAACAGAAGTATGGCGCAGGACGCGGCATTCCGAACCAAATTTACGTCAGTGTCGGAATCGGGATCGGGACGGGCATTATTTTGAACAAAGAGCTGTACAAAGGAGCTTCAGGATTTTCAGGCGAGCTTGGGCATCTCTCGATTGAATATGACGGAAAGCCTTGCAGCTGCGGCAATCGCGGCTGCTGGGAGCTGTATGCGTCGGAAAATGCTTTGCTTGAACGCGCGGCATCGCTTGGCTTCGATAATCTGGAGGAGCTGCTCCTCGCAGCGTCCGCCGGCGATGAGCGCGTAATCGAGCTAATACGCTCGATTGGCAATTATTTGGGAGCAGGCATCGCCAATATCGTCAACGTGTTTAATCCGAACGTCGTTATTATCGGCAATCGGATGAGCCGGGCCGCGGAATGGCTGGGCCCAGCCGTACAAGCGGCTGTCGATCAGCGTACGCTGCCTTATCACCGCGAGCGAATGCATATCCTCTTCGCAGAGCTTCAGGACCAATCCGCCGTCCGCGGAGCTGCGTATTACGCCATCAGCAGATTTTTCACTAAAATAAAAAGTTAAACATGAAGCAGGAGCTGCCCGGTCGTCTTTTTCAGACTGATGGGCAGCTCCTATTCATTTATTGGACACGGTGAACGCCAACGGTATTCAGCATATTACCATCAATCGATACCTCGGCGGTATCCTCCTTGATGGTTCCATTCGAGTAGTAAGCTTTAAATACAAACTGTAGTTTTCCTTGCTCGAAATCTACAAAAGCATGCTCCCACAGCTCGCCGCTCCAGCTCGTTTGCGCAGCATTGTTTTTATCAAGCCTAGCAAAATAACTAAGCATCTTAACCTCGACCCGCTCCGCCTTCGTTGCAGTACCTGTTAGCGTCGTATCGGCCTCAAGCACAAACTTCTCGCCAGCCCAAAATATCTTGTAGCCCCGCGGAGATTCAGGATTGCCTGATTTGTCTACATTATAGTCAATCCGCCGCTTATCCCATAGATCGGTATGCTTCACCCGTGCTGCAACATGAAGCGGAAGCACCTGAACCAGCTTAGTTACGCTAACCGGATCGGCTATGCCGTCGCTTACCGTGAGCTTCATGCTCCAAGCGCCAACCGCTGTCAGCTTTAAGGACGGTCCCCTTGCCTGATAGGCTGGTCCGTTGACGGAGTAGGAAAAGCTGCTCCTTACTCCCAATGGACTTGTCAGCTCATAAACCATCGAAAGCGTATTGCCATCCGGATCCGCTACATTTGACGAAAACGAGACCATATCCCCCTCATAAACCGGCTTCGGCGACCAATCAAAGTCTCCTGTTGGCGGACGGTTCGTGACAAAGTATATATACGCATAATGACCTTCATTTCCGGCAACATCATAATCAAGGACAGTTACACGATATCGTTCTCCGGCCACTAACCCCGTTACCCGATAGGACTGCCTGTCAAGCGCTAGCGGAATGCTGTATTCTTTCGTTCCGTCATTATTCAAATCAATATTAGCAATGCTGCCATCCGGGTTTACCCTCTGCAAATAAAACATTCTGGCTGCATGTCCAGAGGATGGATCAGCGTCACTAAAGGCATTAAAGCTCACCGTTACAGCTGTTGGCTCGATATTTAACTGTTCGTTCACGTCGGCCGGCTTCAGCGTATCTACGAAGAAAAAACCATTGCTCGAATAAGGCCCCCACATGAAGCTATCGTTTGACCTCGCGCGCCAGTAATGCAGCCCTTCAGCAAGAGCATTCGGAATATAGCTCAATGCTGCTGTTGCAGCGTTTGTGTCTACCGCAGCCACTCCGTTTGATGCTCTAAACACCTCGTAATCAACAGCTGCAATCGGATGATTTTCGGGATCAACGACAAACGTGCGCAGCTGCGGTCGATTTGAATTAGTAAAAATCGGATTATTGCCATCTACTCCACTATATGAAAGCAAATAAGTTGCAGGGGGCAAGTCTAGGACAAAATATCGAATGTTGCTTAAATTCGACCATACGCCCGCAGAGTACGCCTGACCTTGTACTTTAACCACGCGGCCAGGCGTGATCGTATCAGACAGCATTTGATAATGGAGCGCGCTGCCCTCAAGCTCCACGAACAAAGCCGTCTCATTATTGTCAGCATACGTCATGATAAGCCGATAGCTCTCTTGCGGATCTCCCTCGGCATCATAGTATGACCATGTAATCTTAGGCTCCTTGATCAGAACCGTTGGAGCAGCAGCCGTTGTTCCCGTAGGATACGATATCGTCATAACCGGCTTTGTTTGGTTCACTGGCGGTATGCCTGCTTTAAATACAATGGTCTGAGCCCAATATGACCATGCGCCGTGTATATCTCTAACTTGTTCCTGTACGATCAGCTCGACGCCCGGACGGTTATAGTACTCGCGTTTCCCTGTCGTCCATTTGCTTTCATCGGACCAACGAGTCCGAAAAACCTTATCTGACAAAATGCGGGCAATATCCGGGTCATAAGACGTATCAAACGTTTCGTAATCCAGTGATTCGCCCTCCGCAAACACTTTCCCTGTAAAACGGACATCAGGTTGTGCCACCGGCCTTCGATGCGCATAAATGATTTTTTTAACTGGCTGTGACCATTTCCGATAGCTTGCAAGGCCAGGATTATCTTGGCTTCGGAACGTTATTTCGTACAAGCCAGCTCTTTCTAAAGCATTAATAGTGGCAGGGTAAGTCTTTCCGTTATGAATGCTTAATCCTTCAGCATTTTCGAAAAAGCTTGGATTATGGCTGTAGCTCCACTCTTCTGTGCCCATCGCATCACTTTCAATATCCTGAAACAATTTCTCGTAACTGATCGGGTCGTTCACCAGCACCGCTTCATAGGTATTTTGCGGATAACTGTTCCCGTAATTCGTTCGCTTCACTTGGCTGAAAGCGGCCATCTGCTGCCCAAGGGATAGCAGCCCTGCTGTACCGGCTGCATACGTGCCGTCCGAAACTTCTAATCGCTTAATCTGATTGACTATTATACGAAGCTCTTTGCCGATCGCCTCTATTTTGAAAGCAGCCGGTATGCCTACATGGCGAGCCAAATAGGTTCTTGCCAGCTCCGTTTTAGTGCCATTTACGACGCGGTAGAGGATCAGCGTATCCTGCGACCATTCTACCGCGTATAAATTTTTCTCGTCTTGAATCCTAATGGCTGCGCCTATGACCTTATTGTTGCTCATGCTGTTAACGGATACGTTGAATTCAAGCACTTGATTCCGCATCACGCTAGTCGGATCAAATAGCAGCCCGCCCCAGGTTTCGCTTTCTACCTCAACCGTGTTGTCATCGAGCAATCGCGGTAAATCTCCTGCTGATTCGCCAACAAGCGGAACAACCATATTTTTATATTCGGAATTTCCAAAAGCGCCGAGCCTATAATAATCATTCGTATTTAAAAATAAAGAGCCATCGGGTGCTGCCTTGGTAGAGTCGACATACTCCTTTCCGAGCAATTGATCTGCCATTCCGTTATATCCATAAATCCACTCCGTTTGCCCCTTTCCATCTAATAAAAGATCGCTCTGATTAGGTGCCATTACGGCCATATACCTCTCGTAGCTCACCGGAGTTGCCGAGGCTGTAGTTCCTTGACCCGCGGGCTTCCATCTGTACTTCCACTTTGATCCTCTCATGAGTGTATAGAAGTCTCCCGAAGGCTGCGCAATGATTTGAGGTGAAACAAATTGATTGTTGTTATAAGCATAATAACCAGTAGTATCATACACATTTTCTATTGCATAATTTGGCAATGTATTATGTTGCGCCAGTATCCTGTCTACTGACTTTATGACAGACGAAGGGTGGTAACGCTCTATCGAGCCTCCAGGGGTTACAATAGCACCGTTATAGATTTGGACCATATCATACTTGTTAACTGCTGGCATCGTATAAAAATAGGAAGGAAATTGGATCTCTTCTATGATGTTTCCTTCTACCTCCACATGGTTAAAACCATTCGTATCCGCATTATACGATATCAATCCTACATCCTTTGAAAATCCGTATCTGCCAGACACAAATCGAGTCGTTGCAGCATGTACTTTTGATTTATCTGGTGAAGCGACGACTCCTGAATAGACGCCAAGATACAACCCGTGAGCATTAATTTGATACCCGTTAGCATTGAATACTTTATAGGCAGACTTGTAGTCTTTTTCATACTGGAATATACCCCGATAAAAGTAGGTAACGTGTATATTTCCGTATTTATCGGTCGCGAGCGGCTGAGATTGGAAATGTGTCGAATAATCATCCTGCTGTCCCAATAGTACAGTCCATAGCGCAGTCTTTTGATGCACCGAATACTTCGTTAAATACAAGGAATACCTCGTCGAAAACGTATTTTCGCCATTTGAATACCGAGACGTGACATACATAAAGTTTTTATCATCTGAAAATAAAACATGTTGAATATCCGAGCCCGGTGAAACGCTGCTATTCCAACCAGTAGGCGGTACGGAAGTAACGTTGGGATAATCTTGTAATAATTCCCCTGTTGTTATGTTGTACAGCCTTAATCCGGCGCCGCGGACGCCTGATCTGCTTGATGTTACAAAATAAGCGGTGTTAACATCTCCCGTATAGAGATCTGATAAAGCGGCATTTGAAAATGTCGTGCCGCTGCCAGCTCCGAATATTTTGCCGGGATGCTTATAGTCGCCTTCGATTGCTCCCGTTCTTGCATCACGTACGAGGAACCGCCATTCCCCCTCGTAGACCGATCCGCTGTCATACTCGTAATAGAACCCCGTTTTATCGAGCACTTGCGTTTTATAACCGGCGTATATGTTCCCGACCGTTCCTTCCCATGCAGGAAGCTCACGCAGGTTTTTGGCGAGATTGTAATGGCCTCCGAAATCCGCCCATACGGCGTTTCTTGTCGTTAAGCTGCTGCCCGATACTTTCCAGCCGGCTTTGCCTTCATTGCCGCCTACGTAAGGTTTTTTTAATGTCCATGAGCGTAAAATGGATTCAGGCGTATAGCTCGTGATCGGCGGTCCGCTATCTTCGCCTTGATCTGGCTGCTGAATCGTGCCGAAAACGTTAAAATTCGTCACTGGCGCGATATTAATAATATTGGTTTCATCCCAATTGGATACGGCGGATGATCCGAAATTTTCTTTTGCTGTTGCTCGATACTGACGTTTTCCTACGCTTGTATATTTGATGGTTTGCGTAAACTTGTTGGGTCCTTCATAGATGACCTTCCAAGCTTCATCAAATTGACCGTCACCATTGCTATCGTATCTCTCCTCGATTCTTAGGGACGTTATATCGTCTCCATCCGGACTTGAAGCATCGATATAGAGCATAACTTCGTTATTTCTTACGCCTTCATCCGGAGCTGTAATTTCTACGGCTGGCGGTTCATCCGGAACGATTTCTAGCGGTTGTATGGCCCATTCGCTCATCCGGCCAAATGAATCGTAAACCTTTCCTTCCAGCATATAATTCCCCAATACCATTGGCGCTGCAGTTGGCCAACCGTTTTTATAGGTGGATTCCTCTTCTTTTTTAAATCTTCGTTCTGAACGGCTCCAATCCATGGTGATTCCTCGACTAGCGAGCGGCGTGTAGGAATTGTTCAAATGATGAAGCGAAGGGAATGGCCGTCCTTGTATCCATCTGGTAACACCGGAAATAATAGCGGTTGGCTTTGGATCATTTACGGACAGGTAAGTCGTTTTTGTTTCTGAAAAACCATGCTCATCTGTAGCAGTCAGCGTTGCGCTATAGCTTCCGGGCTCGTTGAATGTCATAGGGCCGTGCTCAAAGTCTGACGCATTCGGAATCAACGGCGCTAAATTGGATGAAAACGTCCATGTATAGCTAACCCAATTGATGGTGTTATTTTCGAGACGCGCTTGCTCACCCGTAAAAATAGAGATTGGTTTGAATGCGATATCAACCTTTATCGGTCGTTTGGGTGAAGGCTTTGGTGTAGCCTCGGGGTCTATACTTGGAGTAGGTGTTGTACTAGGCTTTGGCGTAGGTTGCGTGGATGTAACATTAACGATCAATTTGGCCCAATCGGATATTTTGTTTTTGCTGTTGGTTACGCGCAGCTCAACGAGATATTCTCCTAAGATGGAAATATCCTTAGTTGTTGGTTTTTTGTTGATAGTATTCCCGTTTGGTGTTGTGTATTTCCACTCGTAAAGGGTTATGGGTTCTTTCCCTGGCGAATACGAGAGTTTATCGTTCAGCTTGGGATCCACATTGGGCTTTATCGTTATTTCGGGTTCCGTTCGATGGTCGCCCTCTAAATGAGAGATTATAGCTATTGGCGTGGTTGGCTCGTTTTTCTTGTTGAACGCAATTTTAAAATCTTTTGTGTTATTCTTTTCATTTGATTCAGCTACGGCTTCGCCAAAGTCTGTCTTGGCCGCGAAGCTCTTAATTCCGCTCGTTGTGGAGGACAGGTTCACCGTAACCGTTTTGATCTGACCTGGGGGAATGTTTGGGATGATTTCTGATTTGATGTTAGTGCCAACGATGCCTACTGTGAAGGGACCGCTGCTTTTATCTCCTTGATTTTTAGTGGTAACCTTTATAGGTACTGATTCGCCTACCCAAGCATCAGCTGGGGTAATAAGCTCACTAATGTAAAGATCAGGTTCCTCTCTATATTTTGGAATATCAGGGGGGATATCAAACATCTCATACCACCAAGATCCATCTGGCTCCCAGATATTCCACATTTGAACCACCCCGGGACTAAATTCACTACGGGGTTGCTGAATAATTGCATAATCAAGCAAATCATAACCTGTCCAGTTTGTTCCTTTTCGCTTGTTATAGCTTTGTAGGAAGGTTTGAGATTCTTTATAAGGATCTTTCATTTGATTTAACCAACTAGCTACTAGCTCTTCGTTGTTCGAGTAAGAAGTTAATGCTATCTTTTTTTGTTTGCCAATAACATTATTCCAAGGCGTCTTCACCCAATTTTTTGCTACATGTAATGTTACTCTTGAATCACTTCGAAACTTCCAATTTCGATAAAGGTTCCCCTCCATATCCCATCCGAGATAACGATATTGTCCTTTATCATGCGTATTTATTCCAGCATCAATGTTCAAAGGAGTCCCATAAACAACAGCTACATCTCCTACACCACATTTATTAAGTAAAAAACCTAAATTTAAGCTTTTGCCATTACTGATTTCTGGTATTTCTAGTTGCTTTATATAATTTTGAGCTCTTGTTTTTTCTTCAATTGTGTAATTACCAGGAATGGGACAACTCTCTATCCCAGCAGCTTCAACTCGTGATTGAAATGGGAATGAAGATATTATAAGCAGGATAGTCAAAATAAATAAAAGATTTTGTTTGAAAGAATTCCTCAATAATCTCATACTCCTATCCACATCACAACCGTATTATTACCATTTCCTTTATACGTGTCAAAAGAACGACCATCATACTTTGTAGTGAAACTACTGGAACTATCAGAAGATTCAAAACCTGATACTTTAATATAGTTTGCATAAGCTCTTTCATATGAATTTGGATAATATATTTTTAATAGATCCTTTACCATTGCTTTATTTTCTATTGTTTGTTCAAAAACGTTTATTGTTGTAACTTTTAAATCTGCCACATACTCAAGACGTAGTGTCGCATCTTCAGGTCTATCAGTACCTTTTAAGTTAACAAGTAAAATCTGATTTCTCCCATACATCGTTGTCCCCTTAAAACTAGGCAAAGACTGAATCAAAGCATTCAACTGCTCCTTCGTCTTCGGATAAGCCACCACCTTCCCATTCTTCGCAGTCAACATATTCAAAACCATCACCACAGCCTCCGCACGAGTCGCATTTTTCTCCCCGCCCATCGTTCCATCTGGATAACCCTTCATCATTTCCAGCTTCTTAGCTACCGCCAAATAACCCGACTTTACGCCCTCTGCATCCTTGCCAAGCGCACGAATCGTCATGCGGGCGATCTCCTCACGCGTAATCGAAAGATTAGGCTCAAAGCTATTCTCCTTGTAATCGCCAACCTTTATAATCGACTGCTTCAAGCCAGTGGCGATGTAGGAACGAAACCAACCATGATCATCAACAAATGGCGTGTCCGTATCTTCTGTTTTTATTTTCAAAGCGGCTACAAGCGATTTTAAAAATTCTGCCCGCGTTATGTTTGCATTTGGTTTAAAGGTTTTGGCGTCGTACCCATTGATCCATCCCTGCGCTACTGCTTTATCAATCTCTTTTTTCGCCCAATGCGTGCTCGTGTCCGTAAAAGCTGCCGCTGCTCCAGCAGCCTGCGCACTCAACAGCATTACCGTAAATAGGGTTACCGCTAATATTACTCGTCCTATTTTTTGCATATTCAACCACTCCCGTTTTATAATAGTTCATTTTTAAAATACACATTTTTTTACAGTTACATATACTATTTCTTGCTTTCTATGCTTCTTTCCTTTTTTACCCTCCATTTCTCAAACACCATTTGCCATTTTGCGACAAAATGACGACTCCCCCTTCAAAAGCTACTCTTCCAAATGGCCTCCCGAACAACAAAAAAAGCACGCCTCTCCCTCAACCAAGGGTAAAAGCGTGCTTCGCTTAACGTCATATTCATTTAAATAGATGTTACTTCACATGACAGAATCTGTCAATATCCTCCAACAAACTAAGTGCTCGATTGAGCGACAAGCGGTTTATGCTTGAATAGCGGAATAAGGAGCAGCATCCCTAAAAACATAATCGACCCTGCAACGACATAGATGCCGACCAATGGGAACACCAGCTTGAGCTGTCCGGCAACGAGCGTCATAATAACCATCATTCCCATAAACATCGGCGTAAGAACACCGTTTACTCGTCCCGTGTAGGATTCCTCCGACCACTGCAAAATCATCGTACTAATGCCGATTTGAATCATCGGGAAACCTAGCCCGCTAATAAATTGCAGTACTAGCGTAATAGGAACGCTTGTCGATAAACCTGTGCCGATCATGCATACTGAGCTAATCAGCAAGCCAAGCGCAAGCAGCTTTTGCGGCGGAACCTTCTTGGCTACGACCATAACTGCGCCACCGCCAACAAGCATCGCTACCCCGTTGACCATCAGCATATATTGCAAAAATTCTTTTGGCTGACCCAGCCGCTCAAGAACGATGAACAAACCAAGCGTCTGGGCAATGCCGACCGCCGTACCTGCCAGCGCGAACGTTCCACCCAGCGCTTTCAATACTGGACTGCGCCATACATAGCCGAATCCATCCTTAAGCTCCTGCCAAAATTGTCTGTTTGCAACCTTTTCCGTTTGCTCCACCTCACGGTCGCGAGGGATGCGGAATAAGACGACCGCCGACAATAGAAAAGCTACGCCCATAACGCCGATCGAAACCTCAATGCCGAATTTTTGATACGACATTACGCCGAGCGAAGGCCCAAGCACCATAAAGATGGCGATAAGCGATTGAAACATCGCCATGGCAGATTGAAGCTGCTCCGCCGGAATATGCTGCTTAAACAGCTTCATCGCCGACGGCTGCGAGAACTGCGATAATATCGCGGATACGAACGTGGCAAAATAGACCATATGCCATGATCCATATAACAGCGTAATCAACACGATAAACACGGATATTGCCGATAAGAAGTCACACCAAATCATCGTGAGACGCGGCTTCCACCGATCCGCAAACGTACCGCCGATGAACGAAAATACGAAAATCGGCAAAAATTCCACAAACCCCATCAAGCTAATTGCGAACGGATCTTCGTTCGTCTTATCTGTCACATACATCAAAATCGCAAAATTACGAACCCAAATCCCGATTTGCAGCAATACGTTCGACAGCAAAATCGTTTGAAAAAACTTGTTGCGAAGCAAACTATCTCCTGCTCCTGTTACTCCCTTAGCAGACATTTTTACCAACACTCTCCCTCATCCTAAATGTTGCTTCAGTCGTTTCCCTTGTCGGCAGGGCCATGATACCCTTTTTCGCCGTAGGGCTGAAGCTTCTCTACCCACTGTTCCTTTAAC
This sequence comes from Paenibacillus sp. FJAT-27812, assembly GCF_001273905.1. NCBI lineage: Bacteria > Bacillati > Bacillota > Bacilli > Caryophanales > Paenibacillaceae > Paenibacillus > Paenibacillus sp. FJAT-27812. The sequence continues at coordinate 546,591 of NZ_LIGH01000001.1, forward strand.
TCTCCCACTTCCCGATTATATTGGCGAACCAAATCAACGGGCTGACGGCCTTCTGGGTCCAAAACGTCTTTATAATCATAACGAATCTTTTGCTCCAGTTTAACGGTCTCTAGTATGAGAAATGAGAAATTTTCGCCGCCAAATTGCTTCCATTCCTTCTGCAGCTCCCGATTCGAATGTGTATCCATATTAAGAACAAACTGCTCTTTGCCCCATAGCGCATCTAAATTTGTTGAACCTCCTACAAATATTTTGCCATTGGCATTATTTTTAATTTGGTACACACCCATCGAACGTTCGCGCTCCTGATACTCCGCCGTCAACTGTTTGCGTTTTTCCTTATCCATTTTCTCTCCATCCCCTCTATTATCCTCTTGACCTTGCCCATCCTTTATTGCTTTTTTCTTGCCAGCTTTTCCTTGCTTGCCCTTCGGGTCATTTTTCGGTGCCGCCTGCTCCTGCGTCTCCTGCCTTTCTGCCTCTTGCCGTTCGCCCCTGCCCACGCCTTTGACCCAATACGCACGGCCGTCGTCTTTGCGGTCCAAATATCCATATTCAATTAAATAGCGACGAAGCGTCACGAAATCCTCTTCCCAGAAGAGGCTGAGCCGCGCATTGACTTCCTTCTCCGTATAACGGACACCGTTTTCGAAATACGAGGCAATATGGCGCAGTACAGCGACTTTTCGCTTCTCCTTGCGCGGGAATGAGGCAAGCGGCCCTTCCGGTCCCTTCGGAAAATATTGCTTCAATAGCTCCGCGTATTCCTCTTCAGTAATCGCATACCGCTCATCTACCTGCTTTGCCGTACGATGGATCGGCACGAAGCGCGGCGCCGCGACTGCGCCTTCGTCCATCATTTCCATAATGGCAAGCAGCAGCTTAGCCTGCTTCGCTTTCTCCTTCAGCACAAACCGATGATTCCGAATGGTCGAGGCACTGCCCGCGCCCGTACGGCTCATCATCTCCGCGTCGGACAAATGATCGGCAAACCCGCGGATGAGCTCTTTTTGCAAATCGGTCAAACCTGTCTGCTTCTTGTCTAGCTCAAGCAAATAATCAAGCATGGAGCCATGCTCCTGCTTCACATGAAACGCTGCATACTTGCGTGCTTCATACCAGCGCCCAGCTTGCGCTTCATGAAATATTTCTCCATCCTCAAACCGTTCGCCGCATATGAGGCAATAATAAAATCCTTCCGCTTCCTCGTATACATACCCTTGCTTCAGCTCTTCGACAGACGATGACCAAAACCGTTCTTCCTGATCCATTTATACAAACACCTCTCATATTCGTTTGCTTATTTTATAGACATTATATAATTATGTTTGGTTTTTATCAATGGATTATCTAAAAAACAAAAAAACTGCCCTAAGGATCTGGGACTGACCCCATAACGTGAGACAAATCAAAACACCTTCAAGAAAATGCAACCATGTCGTAAGATATGGAGACAACCTTGGAGGTGTTTTTA
>NZ_LIGH01000001.1:549984-601883 GCF_001273905.1 Paenibacillus sp. FJAT-27812
TCATTCCACACTAAAGTCTGAAACGTTCTACCTCGAAGGGTTGACCCATACAACGACTGCAATCGTTGAACAGACCGTTCGAGACTACATCACTTACTATAACGCAATTCGTATTCAAACGAAACTAAAGAACCAGTCGCCGATTGATTACAGGCGACTGGCCGTTTAAACTTGTAAGGTGTTTTGATCCCTGTCTCATAAATGGGGGTCAGTCCCTCTCTCCTTAAAGCAGCTCTTTAACCTTTCTAAATCAACACGATCAAGCTTCTTTCTTGTCCTTTGGCAGCAAGAGCGCCAGCAGCCCCATCAGAGGCAATACGCTGCATGCGATCATGACAAAGCTGAGCGAGCGCGCATCCGCCAAATAACCGAGAACGACCGCGCCAAGTCCTCCCATGCCGAACGCAAGTCCGGTAATAAGCCCCGAAGCCGTTCCCACCTTGCTGGGCATTAACTCTTGGGCGTATACGACGCTGACCGAAAAGCCGGATTGCAAAATAAAGCCCAGCACGACGATTAACGGGTAAACCCAAGCTAACGGCAAGTGCGGCAGGAGCAGGGCGAACGGTGCGGCGCCGAGAATCGAGATCAGCATCATTTTTTTGCGTCCGATCCGGTCCGCCAATATGCCGCCGAGGAACGTCCCAGCTACACCGGCAGCCAGAAATAAAAACAACGGGATTTGTGCTTGTTTAATCGTTAAGCCATACGTTTCAACGACATAAAACTGATAAAAATTTCCGATTGCGGCAGCATACCAGGAACGGGCGAATACGATCGCAAATAAAATGGCAAGCGCATAAGCGACGACCTTCGGCGCAAGCGCCGGCTTTACGTTTCCCGCGGCCTTTCGCTGCTGCATTTTCCCATCATGCACGGCTAGCTGTTTCTTATACCAAGGCACAACCTTCATCAATATAATAATGGCCGTTGCAGCAAGCAAAGTTCCCCATATCGCACCCTTCTGTCCAAAAGGCAAAAAGATCAGCATCGTCATGAGCGGTCCGAGCATTTGGCCGAAGTTTCCGCCCACCTGATAGATCGACTGGGAGAATGCACGGCGACTCCCTGCAGCTAAATGAACGACGCGCGAGCCTTCGGGATGGAACACAGCCGAGCCAAGCCCAACGAACACAACCGCAAGCAGCACCAAGTAGAAATTAGGGGCAAAAGCCAAACCGATCATTCCGGCCATACTCGCGAGCATCCCGACCGGAAGCATCCATGGCGCTGGCCTCTTATCCGAAATCAAGCCGACTACGGGCTGCATGACTGACGATGTCATATTAAGCGTAAAAGCGATCCAGCCAATCTGTGCAAGGCTAAGCCCAAGCGATTGCTCTAGAACGGGGAACAAAGCCGACACGACCGACTGCATCATGTCATTCATGAGATGCACGGAGCTAATGCATATTAAGATAGCGTAAACGGTAGCTGATTTTATTGCCGAATTCGTTGTGACTTTACTCGCAAGCGGCGCTGACATAATAAATAGGACCTGCCTTTCTTAACGAAAACCTACATTTTCGTTGCCCTCTCACTTATGATTTGGCGAATTTAATACATACGGGACTTGTTAATTGGAGCGACGCATCCGTTTTCGACAACAGACCGCTCTCCTCATCTACCGTAAATACGGCAATATTGCCCGTCTTCTGATGGGCGACAAGCAGATGGCCGCCATCCGGCGAAATGGCAAAATTACGCGGCGAATCTCCTCCGCAATCTATATGCTGGATCAGCGACAGCTCACCATTTTGTTGATCAACCGCAAATACGGCGATGCTGTTATGTCCACGGTTAGTGCTGTACAAATATCGGCCCGACACGCCCAGATGAATGTCTGCCGCATCGTTGTATCCGTCATAATCAGCTGGCAGCGCGGAAATACTCTGACCTGCGGTCAATACGCCTTGCTCCGCATCTACCTTCAACACAGTAATGGTTGAATCCAGCTCATTCATGACGTAACCCGCCCGCAATTCCGGATGGAAAATCAAATGGCGCGGTCCTGCGCCGCGATGCACCTTGCTGATTCCATGAGGCGCAAGCGTGCCCTGGCCAGCGTCAAAACGATAAGTAACGACCGCATCGATCCCTAAATCAACTGCACATACGAAAGGGGAATGATCCAGCGGCACGATACAGTGCGCATGCGGAGCATCCTGTCTCGCTGCGTTAGGACCAAGCTCGCCGGTATGCTGCTGTACGGAGGAGGCCGTCGCAAGCTCGCCATTTGCCGCGATCGGCAATAGAGCAACGTTCCCGCCCGTATAATTAGCAGCGAACAACACTTTCCCTTCCTCATCCGTGCTAATGTAGCAAGGGTGTGCGCCATGCGTTAGGAAGCGATTGCCCGTAATGCTTAGCTGACCCGTCGATACATCGATCTCAAATGACGCGACCGAGCCTCCGTTTTCGCCTCCCGTTGCTTCCGTCTCGCTAGCCGCGTACAAACGGCCCCCACTCGGATGAAGCGTTAAGTACGAAGCATTCTCCAGCCCGCTTACACGCTGAATAACGTCCAGCTCGCCTGTCTTGCTATTGAACGTGCATACATGGATGGTTGGCTCTTCAGCGGTTCCATATGACCCTATGTATAGGGTTCCGCTTGATGTCGGTTGTCCATTTTGGTTAGTCATTTGCACTCAACCTCTCTGTCTTTTTGGCATTACAGTGACCATAGCACATGCCGCTCCAGCAAACAATGTCTTTTTTTTATAAAAGACTTCACAAAACTTATTGTAACATGTTACAATGTAAGCGCTAACAATCAGTGGTTCACATTTCTAAAGGGGGAAATTGAGATGATGAATGAAGTACTGAGCGAACGGAACGTCTATGAGGATTTCGAGCTGGAGTCGGATGTGCTTTACTTCAAGCTTGGCATGCAAGGGCTCGTAAGCTTCCACGGCAGAAACTACAATATAAAGAAGAGAATGACTGCCGAGCAGATTGAACAGCTTTGCCATGAAAGCAGCTTTTACCCGGTCAATTCCAATTGCTACATTAATATCGGCAAAATCAAAACCATTCAAGGCGGCACCATTCATTTCGACTCCGAGATTGCTGATTCAAAGCAAGTATCGGTTAATCGCCGCAAGCAATTCGTTATTCAGCAGCTTTTCTCACAGCGCGCGTCGAGCAGCGATTTGCGCATAACGCCTTAAGGCACAAACAACCGCCCTACTCCCTCATTTTGGGAATTAGGGCGGTTGTTTGTTTGTCTCCGTCCTGCTATTCTTAGTTTAAATAGCCTTTCTAAGCTAACGCTAATGCTGTGACGAAGCAGGTTTCACTTCAATAACTATTTAGGAGGATTTACATGTCAACGCAAGGACAAGCATTCGAGCAATTATTTAATGACGAGCAAGCCGTATGGCTGCAATGGGGCGCTTATGAAGCGGCAGTATTGCCGGCAGTTGGAGCTAACCTCATCGCCTTCCGCGATAAAGAAAACAACTATAGCTTCTTGCGCGAGCCATCGCTAGAGGAAATGGACAGCTTTAGAGCAAATCCCGGCATTCACGGCATTCCTGTTTTGTTCCCTCCCAACCGATATGAGGACGGCACATTTACTTGGAATGGCAGAACTTATACCTTCCCTGTTAACGAAGCCAAAACGGGCAACCATTTACACGGCTTTTTCCATACGGCTGCATGGAGCGTAGCGGATTTTGGCACGAACCAAACAGAAAGCTACGTTTCACTCCAAATTTCTATCGACGAGAACCACCCGATCTATACTTATTTGCCGCATCGCTTCACGCTGAAGCTTCGCTATTCTCTAAATGATACAGGACTGCTGCAGCATGTTTCGGTACATAACGAAGGAACGGATGCAATGCCTTGCCTGATCGCTTTCCACACGACGATCAATGCGCCATTTGACCCGGGCAGCACTTCCGATGATTACCGCTTCACCCTCACGACCGGCAAACGCTGGGAGCTTAATGAGCGGATGCTGCCTACCGGCAACTACCAGCCGCTTGTAGCTGACGAAGAAGCGATGAAAACAACAGGCATTTCTCCTTTCTGGGCATCGATGGACAACCATTACACAACCGAGCCAAAAAACGGCCGCAACCAAATGGAGCTGACGGATACGCGCACTGGCGTAACGCTCGTCTACGATGTTGGAACGGCATACAAGCAGTGGATGATCTGGAACAACAACGCTACGCCGGGCTTCTTCTGTCCGGAGCCGCAGCTTAATCTCGTCAACGCGCCGAACGTTAACCTGCCAGCTGACCAGATTGGTCTTGTCGCGCTTGAGCCGGGCGGCATCTGGGAAGAAACGAGCCGGTTATACGTTAGAAAATAAGAATAACCGAAAGAATAGCAGCGATTTCGCTGCTATTCTTTTTTATTCGGGCTTAAAATCAGCCAAATATAGGACGAGAGTGACTATTGTCGAGAAAGACTGTAAAATGTAAGCATCAGCCCCTCTTATGTCGAAAACTGAAGGGAGAATATGATGCGACAGTCATTATGGAAAGCACTCGTACTTATATGCTTCTTAACCTTTATTCTCATCACGATTCCTCAGCCTACCGCGCACGCAGGTTTCTTTGATCGAATTAAAGACATTTACAATACACCCGAGAAAATAAACGAGCTTGAGCAGCAATATATCGAAGCGAAGCAGCAGCTTGAGGAATCTGCCAAGGCCGCAGCCGAATACGCCCAAAAGCAGCAGCAGCTGTTGGAGCAAAACGAGCAGTTCCGTCAGCAAAATGAACAGCTTATCGCGCAAAATGCAAGCATGCAGGCAGAGATGGAGCGCATGAAGCAGGATCGCCAATCATTGGTCAGCAAGCTGATCAATACGGTCATTATTATCGTAGCCGTATTTATTTCTTACATCGTATCGATACGCGTTTGGCGTTATGTGGTATGGCGCAAGCAGCGAAGCACCGGCGGAAGAGGAATCAGCGGATGAACATAACCGTCCCCGCCCAGACCGGGCATGTGCATGTGAGCCTTGAAGCTGCGGACAAGCTCCATATGCTGCATCCAAAATCAATCATTGCTTATCAAGGCGAGCCGCATAACCGTGAAGATCGATTTATGGATTTTGCCGGGATGTACCGCAAAAAGCGTTGGATTCGCTCTATGTTATCCGGTCCATCCGAGTTCATTATCGGCTTGCCTGCCGGCTGCTCGCTTGAAACGGTTCAGATTGAGGCAAAAAGCGATTTGCTGTTCGATTTTCGCCATATTATCTTTTTCTCGGACGGCATGAAGCTCAAGTCCGTTATTCAAAAACTCAAAAACGCATGGATTACGAAGGAATTTGTCCGCATGCGCTTTTCAGGTCCAGGGATGATCGGCATCATAACGGCCGGCGACGTTAAGTCGATCCAGCTTCATCCGGATCGTCCCCTTTACGTGGAGACGGGGGCGCTTGTCGCCTACCCCGAGCATGCATCCATACAGTTGTCCGTTTACGGCAATAAGCTCGCAAGCCAGCATATGAACGTGCAGTGGGAAATCCGGGGCAGCGGCCCTGTGCTCATTCAAACGGGCTCGCGCGATGCTGAGCTGGAGGAACAGCTGCAAAACGGCGGTTTTATTAAAAGAATTTTGCGCGAGGTGCTGCCGTTTGGAGGCATCTATATCAAATAAACAGAGGCCAGCCAACCGTCAGCAGACGGAAGACCAGCCTCTTTTTTTATTTAAATGCCTTGCAGGGAGAAGCGATGCGAATACGTTTGGTTCGCGTATAGGATATATTCCTTCTCCGGAAGCTGTCCCCAGCTGTCGTTTCCGCCTACGCCCATTTGCTTATGGTTGACGCGAACGACCGTTTTGTCGCTGGCAGGCAGCAGATGGATATGATCATGCGCTTCAAGCTCCGCTGGCGTATAAGGAAGTACATTCAGCTCAAAATGCGGCGCTCCCTTCAGCAGCAATCCCTCACCCTTAGCATTCGTCACCGCAGCTTGGCGTACGTCCATTTTGTTGCCGCACTCCTGCGGCCTAATGTAGGACGCCATCTGCTCTTGGACCTTTCCGGCATATCGTCCAAGCTTACCGCCTGTTTGACGATCCCAATACGTTTCATCGGGACCTTTGCCATACCAGCTGATATGATCATAATGCGCCGGCATTTGGAATAGGATGCCTACCTCTGGTATTTCCGGCAGATCCGCACCTGGCTGCAGCTCCTCGTATACGTTAACCTCTCCATCACCGCCGACTGTATAAATAATCGTAAGCAAGGATTGTACGGTCGTTGGCAGGCTATACTGTACGCGTACCGTTATGCTGCTCTGCTCAACCTCCCAAGCCATCTCGCGCAGCAAACGTTCCGCTCCCGCTTCCCGCCATGTCGCACAGCGCACATGCTGCTTATTGCCGCGGTCATTATCCGTATACGCACGCCAAAAGTTTGGCGCAAGCCCCTGCAATAACCGCTCCGAGCCAAGCCATGTATAGGAAACAAGGCTACCGTTTGTTAAATCGAACTGAGCTGTGAAGCTTTCGCCGCTTACGAGCAGCGCCTTCGCGGTTTCCTCTACGTTAATGGCAGGCTTAGCCGCAGCACGTCCAATCACAGGCACTGCTGGCGCTGGCAGCACAAATTGCTCAAATGCAATTTCATGCCCTGCATCTGCCCAAATTGTTTTATCCTTCAATAGAAGCTGTACCGTTAAAACAGCCTCCTCGTGAGCGCCCGAAAGCTTAGGCAGCGTATAGGGTATCGTCAGCATTTCTTCTGTTTCCGGAGCCGCAGCCGACTCTATCATGCCTTCTTCAACTCGTATGCCATCAACCGCGACTTGCCAAGCGAGCGTAAAACGGTCCAATGCGCTGAATAAATGACGGTTGGTCACCTTCACTTGCCCGTGCTTCAAATCTACGGCCTCAAACTTCGCGTTTTGATAAACCTTCTTCACCTCTTGAAGCTTAGGCGATACCGTGCGATCCGCAAAAATAATGCCGTTTCCGCAGAAGTTGCCATCATGCGGCGATTCGCCGAAGTCGCCTCCGTACATCATTTTTATGGTGCCGTCTGCGTCCTTGATCCGAATGGCTTGATCGATCCAATCCCAAATGAAGCCGCCTTGCAAAATAGGATACTTTTCGAAAACCTCCCAATATACGTGCAGGCCGCCGCAGGAATTGCCCATCGCATGGCTATATTCGCAAAGGATATAAGGCTTTTGCGGATTTTGTCGGGCATATTGCTCCACGCCTTGCGGGCTCGTGTACATATGGCTTTCGATATCAGACGCGGCGTCCGATTCTCGGTAGTGGAAGATGCCTTCATAATGCACGATACGCGTCGGATCGGCTTCGCGCAGAAAGTCATGCATCTTCATAAAGTTGTCGCCGCCAAACGCTTCATTGCCAAGCGACCATATCACGATAGATGGATGGTTTTTGTCACGCTGGAACATGGAATTGCAGCGATCGAGCACCGCCTCCGTCCATTCCGGCCGGCTTCCCGGTACCGTTTCGCCAAGCCCTTTCTGTCCGTAGGACCAAGCGCCATGCGTCTCCAAATTCGTTTCATCAATTACATAAAGGCCATATTCGTCACAAAGCTTATACCAAAGCGGATTATTCGGGTAATGCGACGTACGGACGGCATTAATATTATGCCGCTTCATCAGCTCCGCATCTTTGCGCATATCCGCTTCGCTAATCGCCCTGCCGGTGTCGCAGGAGAACTCATGGCGATTGACCCCTTTGAACATGATGCGTCTCCCATTTATTTGCATCAAGCCGTCCTTGATCTCGAACTTGCGGAAGCCAACCTTGCAGCTAATCGCTTCGAGCAGCGTGCCATTCTCCGCCTTCAAGCTGAGGATCAGCGTATACAAATTCGGCTCCTCCGCGCTCCATTTGAGCGGGTTTTGAACGGCTCCGCGCAGCTGAACGGCTGTCAGACCCTCGCCCTCGATCCCCGTCTGGATCGATAGGGGCGCCTCGAACACAGCTGCTCGATATGCATCATAAAGTGCCGCCTCTACTGTCAACTCACCCAGCGGCTTCATGAAATAATTGAGCAGCTTTGCATCAATGACCAGCTCCGCATCGCGGTACTGCTCATCAAGCTCGGCTTGGACGAAAAAGTCGTAGAGATGCGCCTCTGGGGTCGTATACAAATAAACATCCCGGAAGATGCCGCTCATGCGCCAAAAATCTTGATCCTCCAGCCAGCTTGCATCGCTCCAGCGGTAGACCTCAACCGCCAGCTTATTGTCGCCTTCGATGAGGTAAGGCGTCAGATCGAACTCAGATGGCGTAAACGTATCCTGGCTAAAGCCGACAAGCTCGCCGTTCAGCCATACATAAAAGGCCGATTCTACTCCTTGAAAGCTGATAAACACCGGCTTCCCTTCCCAGTTGGCAGGTACGGTAAAGCTGCGGGCGTACGAGCCAACCGGGTTATAAGCCGTTGGGGCATAAGGCGGCTTAATATCCTCATTGCCGTCCCACGGATACCTCACATTCGTATATTGCGGATAATCGTAGCCTTGCAACTGCCAATGAGCAGGCACCGTAATGCTGTCCCACTGGCTATGGTCAAAATCTGCTTGATAGAAATTAGCGATACGCGATTCCGCATTCGTGGCAAAAGCAAACTTCCACTCGCCGTTAAGCGATATATAGTTGGACGATTTGTTAGGCGTGCCTTCCCAAGCCTCCTCCGCGGAGTCAAAGGGAATGAGCGAAGCATGCGCTTCCATTCGGTTCAATTGAAAAATGTCCGGATTGTTGTTCCACTCCGGATAGCCGTTCACCGGCGGCGTATAATGCCATTTTTTGCGCATAGATTCAGCACCACATTCCTTTTTATTAAATAATATTCACATTATAATGCATTCCGAAGGCTCGTTTAATCATACAATTTTAATATCCAGTATAAAAATATGAAAATAAATTTGCTTGAATAAACCCTTGCCCCACAGCTCAAGCCCAACATTTACCGCTAAATATAAAGCGCTTACTCTATTAAAATGGAAACGGAGGACACATTTTCTACATAGAGAGGACGAAACTGCATGAAGAAGAGAATGAAACAGCTCGTTTGCAGCACCGCTTTGTTAGCTCTCCTAACCGTTTCACCCGGAATTGGCTCCGCCGCTTCCTACACCGTGCAACAAAACGACACGTTATGGATAATCGGCAATAAGTACAGCACGACGGCCGGAAACTTAAAAAAGCTTAACAGCCTCACTTCAGACTCCATATCGGTTGGACAAAAGCTCGTCGTGCCCGATCCGCCGGAATTCAAGGCAACTATCGTTCTACCAAACGACACGATGTGGAAAATCGCCCAAAGGCACAGTGTTCCTCTTAATAAGCTGCTTGCAGCTAACCCGCAAACCAACCCAAACAACATTTGGACGGGATTGGATATCCGAATTCCGAAAAAACCTGACCAATATTTAAACGGGGTATTCCCGCTTGCGAAGGGCAGCTTCACCCCGTTTTCAAACAGCTATGCTGACGCTCGCACTTGGTCAAGTGAAGGCTCAGTTGCTCGCACTCATGAAGGCGTCGATGTACTGGCGGACAAAGGAACAGCCGTATACAGCGCAATGGCAGGTACGATCGTCAAGGCGGGCTGGAACAAACTGGGCGGCTGGCGGGTTACGATTCAAGTGGACGATCACACCGAATTTTATTATGCGCACTTATCCAAATATGCGGCAAATATTAAGGAAGGCGTCAAAGTAACGGCTGGTCAGCTTATTGGTTATGTTGGCAGCAGCGGTTACGGCCCCGAAGGCACGGAAGGTAAATTCGTTACGCATTTGCATTTTGGCATCTACAAGCGGACGCCTGCTTATCACGCGGTTGATCCGTACCTTTATCTGAAATGGTGGGCTTTGTAGGATGATTTATAGATCTATCCTCCACAAACCGATGCCGATATGACAAGCATCATTAGCAACCTCGCTGAATAAAAGGAAAAGGGCTGTCCTTGAAGGACAACCCTTTTCTAGCTTATAGCTGCAGCTGCTTGAGGTTATAGAATTCACCTTTGCTCGCCATCAGCTCATCGAAGGTGCCGACTTCGACGATACGCCCGTTCTTCATGACGACGATGCGATCGGCATCACGAATCGTCGACAAGCGGTGGGCGACGATAAACGTCGTACGTCCTTTGATCAGCTCCTGCATCGCCTTCTGCACGTGGAATTCCGACTCGTTATCCAGAGCGGAGGTCGCCTCGTCCAAAATAATAATGCTCGGCTCGCGCACAAGTGCCCTTGCAATCGCAATACGCTGGCGTTGTCCGCCGGACAGCTTGCCGCCATGCTCCCCAACCATCGTATCCAGCCCGTCAGGCAGCTGCCCGATAAATTCGGACAGGTTAGCCATCTCCACGACGCGGCTCACTTGCTCATCGGTAATGTCGCGAAGGCCGTACGTGATGTTGTCGCGAATCGTCCCCGAGAACAAAATATTCGTCTGCGGCACGACCGCCAGATGCTTGCGGTAGCTGCGAAGATCGATGTCGGCCAAATCGATGCCATCCATCAGCACCTTCCCGCCGGTAGGCTGCAGGAAGCCGATCACTAGATTGAGCACCGTTGATTTGCCTGCGCCCGAAGCACCGACAAAAGCGATGCATTCGCCCGCTTCAACATCAAGCGTAACGTCCTCGAGCACATGATGCTCGCTTCCCGGATACGAAAGCTCCACGCCCTTGAAAGCGAACTCGCCGCGCACGTTAGCCAGCTTTCTTTTGCCGCTATTGTTCTCAATGTCGGTCGACACCAATATTTCTTTGATCGAATGGATCGATTCGAGACCTTTTGCGATTTGCGGATAAATGTTAATAAGGCCGGTAACCGAAGCCAAAATCATCGCGAAAAACCCTTGGTACATGACGACATCGCCAACCTGAATTTCTCCGTTGTAAGCAAGGTACGCCGTGAAAATTAAGCACAGTACTTGAAAAATTTGAAACGTCACCCAATTCGTCGAGCCAAAATAAGCCTCTACCAAATCAAGCCGGTACCCCTTGCCTTGAATATTGCGAAGCGTCGAGTCGATACGGGCGATCTCCACCTTCTCAAGTCCATGCGCACGCGTAATCGGAATCATCTCGACCATCTCCGACACCCGTGAGGACATCTGCTCAATCTCCTTGCGGAATTCCTTATTGGACTTCCGAATTTTGCGGCGGAAAATCGTAACGATCGCAATCGACATCGGAATCGTTAGCACAAAAAACAAAGATACGATCCAGCTGCTGTTAAGCGTAATGACAAACGAAACGATAATGTTCACGACTGCCGGAGCAAGCGCGATCATGAACTGTTTCGACATCATCTCGACCGCTTCCACGTCGCGCAGCACCTTTGACTGCAGCTTGCCCGCCGGCAGCTCGCGATGCTGATTAATGGACAGCTGTTGCAGCTTGCGCACAAGCGCGCTCCGCAGTCCCGCTTCGACGTATCTGACCGCGCGGCTTAGAAACGATATGTAAGCGGCGTGCGTCGGAATGTTTTGCAAAATAACGATCAAAATAATGATGAAATTAATCCAAATGCCGCTTAACGGATATTTGGCCGGGTTTGTTGCGATGTTAATAATGTTAGCGGTTACGATCGGCAGCACATAAATCGGCGCGCTCTTGATCAATAAAAACAATAATGAAATGAATAGGTTGCCGAAATTGCCTTTGTACAGCGATAACAAAAATTTAAACGGACTAGTATTCTCCTCTAATGCCGCATTTTCAAACGTGCTGGCAAGCCCCTTCGCAGCACCGATCTTCGAATTGATAACCCTCTCTGCCATTGTCCTCTCCATCCCTCTGTAGCTCTTCATGCTGCTAAACCGCTTGCTTTGCGGCTTACTACCGCACCAATCTTACGCTCATTTCAAGAGCATGTAAATGTGCTATTTTGCACTTATTCTATCCGATTTTGGCACCCATTTAGCGGTGCTTGCCCTTATAGTCCTTCGGCGTCTCCCCAACCATTTTTTTAAACAGTTTGTTGAAATAAACCGGATCGCTATAGCCGACCAGCTGAGAAATTTCGTAGTTTTTCAAGTTCGGATGATCGGTCAAAAATTGCTTTGCCTTCTCGATTCGAATGTCGATCAGATAATCCGTCAGCGTCATGCCCGTTTCCTGCTTAAACAGTCGGCTCAAATAATTGGCGCTCATGCCTACCGTTTCCGCCATTCGTTCCATTTCGAAGTTTTTGCCGTACTCTTCCTCCAAAATCGCCTTCATTTGCTCGATGACATGATGCTCTTTTTCCTTCGTAATCGGCTCCTGCGGCAGATCAACCGCTCCCAAGGCTGCGGAATCGGATTGCTGCTCGCAGCGCTCCTGCTTAATTTTAACCAGCAAGTCATATAAGTTCACTTTATCGATCGGCTTGAGCAAATAATCCCGAACCCCGTGGCGCAGCGCCTTCCGCGCATATTCGAACTCGCTAAAGCCGCTCAATACGATGGTCGCAATCGTCCTGCCGCGCAGGTGCTCGATGAGCTTCAGCCCGTCCATCATCGGCATTTTGATATCGGTTATAAGCACGTCAAGCTCACCATCGCCAAGCTTGGATATATGCGACCAAGCATCCATCCCGTTGCTGTACGAGCCGATCACTTTAATGTCCAAATCCATTTTCGTTAATATTTTTTCGAGGCCCAGCCTAATAAACTCCTCGTCATCGGCGATCATGATGTTCATTCCTGCTCGCTCCTTCCGCTAGTTCCTCCTAGTTTGCGCTAAAATCGGTACCTCTGCAATGTAAAACAAGCGGACGGTTATTTCACCGCACCGCTTGTTACACCCGCGAAAATGTACTTTTGCAAGAAAACATAAAGGATCGCTGTCGGGATCATAATAATGAGAATCGCTGAGGAAATCATTTGCCAATCGCCGCTGTTGACTCCGAAGAAACGCATAAGCGACGTAGATACAACGACATGCTCGGCTCTTGGCAAATACAGCAGCGGGATAAACATATCATTATAGATGCTGATCGTTTTCAAGATAACGATAGTCGCCGTAGCCGGAGCGAGCAGCGGAAATATAATGGAGCGGAAAATACGGATGAGCGATGCTCCCTCCAGCATGGCGCTTTCATCCAGCTCGTAAGGAATGTTCCGAATGAATTGCAGATAAATGTAAATTTGCAAAATATCCGCGCCTACATAGATGAGGACAGGGCCCATTAAATTGTTCGTTAAACCAAGCGTCTGAATCGTTTTGTAGTTGACGACTTGGGTCGTAATTGCCGGGATGATCGTCGCGAATAAGAATAAGCCGACAAGCGGTCCCTTAAATTTGAAGTTAAAGCGCCCAACCGCATAACAAAACGCCGATCCGATCAAAATGTTCAAAATAAGCGTCACCGCAATAATGAACAAGGTGTTGCCAAAAGCGTTGATCATATCGGCTTGCTTGAACGCTTGACCGAAGTTTTTGAAATACAGGAAGCTGTCAGGCATCGCGATGGTCGACTTGGCATGAAACTCATCCTTCGTCTTGAAGGCATTCACAACGATGATATACGGCGGGAACAATATCGCAAATGCGGCCAATATGAGGCTGATATATTTGATCGTATCCCAGAGCTTATTGGATTTATTCATCAATCATTCCCCCTTTCCTTTTAGCAAGAAGCGTTGAATCGACAACACGATAACAACAAAGAGCAGCAAGACTACGCTCATCGCGGATGCTAATCCATAATTGTTGAACTGGAAGGCCGTCTCGACGATTTTCATAACGAAGGTTTCACTAGATCCGGCAGGTCCGCCCTTGGTGAGAATGTAAGGGAGATCAAATACTTCGAGAGCGCCGGTAACGGTTAGGAACAGATTAAGCTCGATAATTTTGTAAATGTTCGGCAGCGTGATGCTAATAAACTTTTGCCAGCCATTCGCGCCGTCAATCGATGCCGCTTCGTAAATATCGCTTGGAATGGATTGAAGCGCCGCCAAATAAATGACCATATTGAAGCCCATGAAACGCCAGAAGCCGATGGAAGCCAGCGTATAGTTGACAAATGATCCACTACCGAGCCAGCTCGTTTGCGACAAAGCGTCGAAGCCAAGCTGTCCGAGCAAATAATTCAACGATCCGTTAGTCGTATCGAACACGTAACCGAATAAGTATGCTACAGCAACGCCATTTAGGATGTACGGTAAAAAGAGCAGCAAGCGAAAAAAGTTTTTCCCCTTCAGCTTGCTGTTCAGCACGACAGCGAAATAAATCGCAGCCATGTTTTGCACGATCCCTACGGCGAAATAGGCAAAGTTATGTTTAAAGACACCGAATATAGCCGGATTTTCAAATACCTCTTTGTAATTCGACCAACCGATCCAAGGTTTATTGGAGCTTAAACCGTCCCAGCTTGTAAAACTTAAATGGATAAGCTCAAGCGCCGGATAATAGGCGAATGTCAGCAGCAGCAGCAGCGGCAGTGCGACAAATCCGATGATTACGTAATTCTTTTGCGTTTTAAAAGGCAGCCTGCTAAACATGAGACAACCCCATCCTTCCTGCGTCTTTCTAATCGGAAGAGGCAGGATGGATAATCCGCTTGCGGTCACCCATCCTGCACACTACCCTACTAACCTTACAAACCTAGATCTTTTTTCGCTTTTGCCCAAGCCGTATTCACTTTATCGAACACTTTTTGCGGATCTTTGGACAATACAAACTCCTGAACGACAGCTGCTTGATCAAGCTGCGCTTTGTTTTGGATTTCAGTCGCGGCATCTACAGGTGCGGCCGGCTCGAAAAATTTAGGGCTGAAGGAATTGAACTCAGCAAGCTGTGGAAGCTTGGATTCTTTGTCTTTCAATGTTGGAATGAAACCAGCGAAATCGTCATAACCGGATTCCTCGATCATCCATTGCACAAATGCTTTGCCTGCTTCTACGTTTCCGTTCTTGTTAACCGCATAGAAGAAATCCGGGTTAAGCGGTGCTTTTGCTTCGCCGGAGTTATCGGCAGGGAATGGGAAGAAACCTACGTCCTCGGCAGGAGCGCCGTTTTCGATAACTTGGTTGATGACCCAGTTGCCAAGCAGATACATGCCGAATTTACCGGATGCAATGTCTTTTTTCGATTGCTCCCAGTTCGTGGAGTTCACGTCTTTTTCTAGGAAGCCTTTGGTATACAGCTCACGAAGGATGCCCCATGATTTGCCGTATGCATTGTCAAGCGTATAAGGCGTATCGGATTCTGCGCGTTTGTTTTGGTGATCGGAAGCTCCGCCGATAAGCGTTGGGATATCGTATACCCAAGTATCAAGCGGCCATTTGTCTTTAAAGTTCGAAGCAAGCGGCACGATGCCTGCGTCTTTAAGCTTTTGCGAAGCGGCAAGGAATTCATCGTACGTTTTTGGAAGCGCCGTAATGCCCGCCTTCTCGAACGCTTTTTTGTTGTAGACGATACCGACTGTCGATCCGCCGGAGGATATGCCGTACATTTTGCCTTCCTGCGCCTTCAAATCCTTGAAGTGAATTTCGCCGGAAAACGCAATGTCGTCAAGCGGAGCAAAGTAATTAGGAAGCTCTGCGTTTGGAATCGTCGGCACGAACACAACATCCGGGAAATCGCCGGATGCGATGCGAATTTTCAACGTTTTATCGTAATCTGTAATCGCCTCGAATTTAAGGTCTACGCCAGGATATTTCTCTTCAAAACGTTTTTCGTAATCCACGTATTGCTTGTCGATCATGTCCGTGCGGTTCGTTAAGAATACAACCTCGCCCGTAACTTTTGGCGCTTCCTCCGCGCCGCCATTCTCGGGTTTGTTCGTTGCTGTGTCGTTAGCAGCCGGCTTGTTAGTCGCCGCATTGGAGTTCGAATTCGTATTGTTGCCACCACAAGCAGCTAACGTTGTTAGCATAACTACAGAAACAAGCGCTAACGAAATAGTTTTTTTCATTTTCAAAATCCCCCTCAGCTCGTTTTGATTCCGCTTACATTTGAATGATACCGCATAAATAACTGATCTAAAATGGTTTAAAATATTATTTATAGTCTTGAAATGACATTTAGTGAAAACGCTATCTTAGGCTTTAATGCTCGTTTCATTACCTAATCCGGCCCTTATTCGCGTTATTAAATGAAGCTGAATTTTGATAACGAGCAGGAATGAAGAAAGGTATTGCAAACATTTTAAGAATCATGTTTACTTGTTATATAACAAATATTTTAATTAGCAATAACAAAAATATCAAAATAAAGCGAGGCGACTCAAATGACGAGCAAAGCAGCCTATATTGGCGGTATGACTTGGGGCTGGACCGGCGTGCGCGGCACATGGACCGGTGCTCAGGCAGACCGCTCCATGGAGCTCATGACCGAACGTTTAAGCGTAAATTGGACGGCTATTGCACTCGGTGCCCTTCAGGACCATGCGCAATCCACTGAAATCAAATTCCGGGAAGAGCCTACTGTAACCGATGATGAGGTACGCAGTGCCATTCGCAAAGCGAAAGAGCTCGGTCTTCAGGTATGCTTGAAGCCCGTTGTCAATTGTGCGGACGGCACATGGCGCGCGCATATTAATTTCTTCGATCTCGACGTTCCTTGCGAGCCAAAATGGTCCGATTGGTTCGCTTCCTATACCGAATTCATCCTGCACTATGCGCGAATCGCCGAGGAGACCGGCTGCGAAATGCTGTGCGTTGGCTGCGAGATGGTTCAAACCGATCGTCGCGAAAACGAGTGGCGCGCGCTAATCGCGGCGGTTCGTGAAGTTTATTCCGGCATCGTGACCTATAACTGCGACAAATACCAAGAGGGACAAATCAAATGGTGGGATGCTGTTGATGTCATTTCCTCCAGCGGTTATTACCCGATCGATGCTTGGGAAGAGCAGCTTGACCGGATCGAGAAGGTTGTAGCCCAGTTCGATAAGCCTTTTTTCTTCATGGAAGCAGGCTGCCCAAGCCGCGAAGGCTCGCAGCATATTCCAAATGACTGGGGACTTGAGGGCGCACCAAGCGAGGAGGTACAGCGCCTTTTCTATGAGGCCATGTTCTCTGCCTCCGATAAGCGCGATTGGGTCCTCGGCTTCATGCTGTGGGATTGGCCAGCTCGTCTTTATGAAGAAAACGAGGCTGCTTCCAATGACGATTATTGCATGTACGGTAAGCAAGCCGAGCAAACCGTTCGTGACTACTACGCTGCGAAAATGGAGCAATCCGGCAAGGAGGCTTCTGCCAAATGAGTGACAGCAACCAGCAATGGCTAGCCCATATCAAGCAAGAGCTGGAGGCGAACATTCTCAGCTTTTGGATGGAGCATACGCTTGATGAGACAAACGGCGGCTTCTATGGCTTTATCAGCAGAGACCTTACCGTTAATCCTGAGGCAGGCAAGAGCCTAGTGCTCAACACGCGCATTTTATGGACGTTTGCCTCCGCTTACCGAATAACCGGAAACGAGCCCTATTTAAAAATGGCCGAGCGTGCCTATCGTTATGTGAACGAGTATTTTGCGGACCCGGAGTACGGCGGCTTGTATTGGATGGTGGATGCGGCAGGCAAGCCGTCTGAAACGAAAAAACAAGTGTACGGGCAAGCCTTCGCGATCTATGCCTTCTCCGAGTATCACCGCGCAACAGGCAATGAAGCTGCGCTGCAGCAAGCGATTGAGCTGTTTCATACGCTCGAGAAACACGGCTATGACCAGCAATACAAGGGCTACTTCGAAGCGCTGACTCGCGAGTGGCTGGAAACCGACGACAACAGCTTGAGCGAGAAGGATTTAAACGAGAAAAAATCGATGAATACCCACCTTCATGTCATGGAGGGATATACGAATCTATACCGCGTATGGAAATCGGATGAGCTCCGCGCGAAGCTGAAGGAACTCATTGAAATTACGATTAAGCACATTATTAACGAAGACAATGCGCACTTTATCCTATTCTTCGACGAGGAGTGGAACGGCAAGTCGGAGCATATCTCCTACGGGCATGACATCGAGGGCAGCTGGCTGCTGGTTGAAGCTGCCGAGGTGCTTGGTGATAAGGAATTGCTGGCTTCCGCCAAAGCCATCGCAATCCGTATGGCCGAAGCAACGCTTAACGAGGGCGTGGACGAAGACGGCGGTTTGCTTAACGAGGCCGGTCCAGAGGGTTTCATGGATACGGATAAGGATTGGTGGCCGCAAGCAGAAGCGGTCGTCGGCTTCTATAATGCTTATCAAATGACCGGAGAAGACAAATACCGCGAGGCTGCCGTGCGATCATGGCAATTTATCGAAAGCTTTATCGTGGACAAGGAGCATGGCGAATGGTTTTGGAGCGTAAAGCGTGACGGCACGCCTAGCGAAAATATCGAGAAGGTCAGCCCCTGGAAATGCCCTTATCATAACGGACGAGCCTGCTTCGAAATGATCGAGCGCCTGAGCGGCAATTCAACATCACATTAATGGAGGTTTAATCGATGAGTAAGTTTAATGAACGAAAGCAATTGCTGACTGAGCGCTACGAAGCGCTTGTGCAGCGCAAGAACGAGCCGGAAGAGCTCGGCAACGGCATTTTCGACCGTTACGTCCATCCTGTTCTGACTGCCGCGCATGCTCCGCTTGTTTGGAAATATGATTTTAACCCGGAGACTAATCCTTACTTCATGGAACGGCTTGGCGTACACTGCGTTTTTAATCCCGGCGCGATTTTCTTAAACGGCAAGTACCACCTCGTCGCGCGCGTCGAGGGCAATGATCGCAAATCTTTTTTTGCTATCGCGGAAAGCGGCAGCCCGGTGGATGGCTTCCGCTTCTGGGAGCGCCCGATTTTGCTGCCGGAAACGAGTGATCCTGACATTAACGTATACGATATGCGGCTTGTTCAGCACGAGGACGGCTGGATCTATGGCCTATTCTGTACCGAAAGAAAAGACCCTTCCGCACCGAAGGGCGATCTATCCAGCGCCATCGCCCAATGCGGCATCGTTAGAACGAAGGATTTGAAGAAGTGGGAGCGCCTTGCCGATTTAAAGACAGCTTCAAATCAACAGCGCAACGTCGTGCTTCACCCTGAATTTATCGATGGCAAATATGCCTTCTACACGCGCCCGCAGGACGGCTTCATCGACACCGGCTCAGGCGGCGGCATCGGCTGGGGACTCTCCGAAAGAATCGAGAACGCTGTCGTAGAGAGTGAAACCATTATTGACGAGCGCCATTATCATACGATCAAGGAAGTAAAAAACGGCCAAGGCCCCGCTCCAATCAAGACGGATAAAGGCTGGATCCATATTGCCCACGGCGTTCGAAATACGGCAGCGGGCCTGCGTTATGTGTTGTACGCGTTCCTCTCCGATCTTCAGGAGCCTAACAAAGTTACGCATCGCCCAGGCGGGCATTTGCTGGCGCCTGAGGGCATCGAGCGCGTCGGGGACGTATCCAATGTTGCCTTCTGCAACGGCGTAATCGCGCAAGACAACGGCGACGTATATATTTATTACGCATCATCGGATACTCGCTGCCACGTTGCTGCAACTACCGTCAATCAGCTGCTCGACTATTGCATTAATACACCGGAGGATCCGCTCCGCTCACACGCTTGCGTGGAGCAGCGCATCGCATTGATTGATCGCAATTTGCAGCTTCAAACATAGAGAAACGCCAAAAAAGGGAGTGCCACCATAAGTCTTAGCAGACTTTATGCGGCACTCCCTTTTCCCTCGCCAAGCAGCTTCATCGTGACGATGCCGGCAATCAGGCACCACACCGGAGCGGAAATGCCTAGAAAAGCGACATTCGCTACGGCGATTACGAAGGTGAACGCGGTAGAATAACGGTATTTGGCCTCCGAAAACGAGGATTGAAGGCTTTGAATGAACACGCCCATCAACGAGAAGCCCGTTAGGAGCAAAATAAATGAAGGCGGAAGAATATTGATGAAGGCGATCACCTTCCACGCGAATAACCCGAACATCGCTACCCATACACCCGATACGACAGCCGCATAATATCGTTTCTCCTTCGGGCCTGCTTCCTCGCTGCTGCAAAGCATGCTCATCATTCCGCCCACGTTTACGGCATGGCCGCCCAGAAAGCCGACCGCCGCGCTGGCGACTCCGGTAATCGTTAATGTCTTGGCGGCTGAGGGCTCATAGCCGTTTTTACGAAGCGCCGCCAAGGCAACGAATAGATCGTTGCTAAGGACAAGCAGCGCAAGGGGAAGCGCCAAGGACACCAGCCCGCCAAACGAAAAAGCGGGTTGAATCAGATGAGGCAGCGCAAACGGAAGCTCCTGCATCGCAGGAAAGTCATAGCTGATCCAAAGTGCCAGCATCCCCATGCAGACGACGCCTAAAACCGGCGGGAAACCTTTAAAAAGGCGTGGAAATAAGAAAAAACCGATCAAGGCCATACAGCCGACAAATGGCGCATCTTTGATGGCGGGTACGATTTTGACGATATGGTTAAACATCAATCCCGCAAGCATGGCGTCCATTAACGGCTTAGGGAGCACCGCAAGCAGCTTGTCAGAGAGGCCCGACAGGCCAAACACCGCAATAATGATGCCCGCTATGATACTTGCGCCGGCGAGCTCTTGCACGGAAAACCGGGTAGCCGATGTGCTAAGGAAAGCAACAGCCGTTATCGAATGAGCGCCTCCGAATGGAATTTTATAAATGAGGGATAAGGCCACGTTCAACAGCCCGCCAAAAAAATAAACCGCAAACAGCCACGCGATCAGCTCAATTGCCGTGAATCCCGCTTTCTCCGCGCTGCTGACGATCAGCACGGCTCCGCCCGTGCATGCAAGCATGGCAGATAAAATACCTGTAAACACATTTTGCCGATTAAGCTTTATCTCGCAGTTCATCATTAACACGCTTCCTAATCTGTTGATCTTGCAGTCTTACAGCTCTTCAGGTGCTTTAGTATAAAGAGATTGGCCGCTTTTGTATCCATCCAATCCATGCCGTTTTCCACCCTCCAATTGTACATGCATAAAGGCAAAGAAGAAGGGCGTTTGCCTAAGCGGCAAACACCCTTCTTCTAAATTACACGAATATACTATTGCGCTGCTGCAATTCGAACGGATACATGGTCCACATGAATAGTAGAATTGTCATCATACCAGACGCGGAACTGATAGGCATGGCCCGACACAAAATCAGCGTCGATCACAAAGTCCTGATAGCTGTCAGCAGCCGCAAAATCGGTTCGGAGTACCGCTTTCTCCCCAATGACTTTATTGCCTGTTCCATCATAAATATCCAGATTCAACACCCGATTCGAATCGCCAGCATTTGCGTCGATTTTCATTCGGAAGTTAACCTTATGGCTGCCCGAAGGAAGGTCTGACACGCCAGGTCCGTGAAGCATATGGCCCGAGCCGTGATCGGTTGGATTAGATGACCAGCTATCCCCGTCAACCGCTCCGGTATTATGGCCAAAAGCGGATTCAGCTTCAAATATCCGGTTCGTGTACGTACCCGAAACCAAGATCGGGAGCTCTGCCGCATGACCGTTAAAGGCTGCTTTGACGACAGCGGTCCCGCCGCCAAGCACCGTCAGCACGCCATCCTCGCTTATACTTACGGCTTCGCTGCCGCTAACGAGCGACCATTCTGCATCCGCTGTCAGGTTAACGTCAGGCTTGCCAACCTGCACGGCCTTTCCCCATGCCTGCAGCTGCTTCGAACCGGCGTCCGCGCCAAAGGATAACGACTGCACATTGCCCCCGCCGAACTTGAAGTAAATGCCGCTTGTTTCCGCTTCGACCTGCTCAGGCATATCGAGCCGCACATGATCTACCTTGATATCCGCGATATCATTGAAATAAACTCTAAACTCATAGGTGCTGCCTAGCGAGAATGGAACATCGATAAGCGTAAAGTCTTCATAAGCATTGGCGACTGTAAAGTCGCTTCTCTTTAATGCCTTGGAAGCGACAACCTGATCGAGGCTTGGGCTGTAAATGTCCAGCAACGCGACCTGGTCATCGGCTCCGGAGACGCTGCCGATCATCGCCTTATAGGTAATGTCATGGACGCCGCTCGGAATATTTGCCACGTATGGGCCGTACAGCATATGACCGGGGCCATGCTCCGAGGCAGCGGCAAGCCAGCCGTCTCCCTCCAGCCTCCCTGTATTGTGGCCAAAATCGTTCTCCGCTTCATAGACGCGCTGCGCTAGATTGCTTTCCATAATGACCGATACGCTATCTATCTTCACGCTCGCATTGCCGTCGTACCAGACGCGGAATTCATAGGAATGGCCCTGTACAAAATCCGACTCCATGACGAGATTTTGATAGTCGCCGGCCTTTCGGAACTGCGACCGCAGAACCGCTTTCTCCGCCACTACGCGATTGTCCGTAGCATCGTAAATATCTAGATTCAGCACACGGCTATTGTCGGCATCGCGGTTGTCGATCATCGCTTTGACCTTCACCTGATGATGGCCAGCCGGGATATCGGAAGCGCCCGGACCGAACAGCATATGGCCCGCCGCATGCTCCGCGGCATTAGCCGACCAGCCGTCTCCATCCGCCTTTCCCGTCTGATGGCCAAAGTCCGTCTCCGCCTGATACACCTTATTGGGGACATCGGTACTGACCTGCGGCACCTGCTCCTTAATGAGCCCCACCATCTCTACCGGCGTAACGACCCTCACATCGTCATCCAGCTGGTCGATGACTGCCTTCACATCGTCCATCGATTTGGACCAAGCATGGACGAGAACGAGCGAGTAGCCTGCGGCGCTCTTCGGATTGCGGGGCGCGGCATTGATATGATTGACGACGGAAGCATTATCGCTGCCCGCATTGCCTTCCCACAGCATCTCTCTCGGCGTTACGACCGGTTTGCCGTTCGCCCATTTAAGCGCGCCGTTCAGCGCCTTATGGTTGCTGTATTCCAAATAAATGACGCCGTCCACGTTCGGCTGCGCCGTATATTTGTCCCAAAGCTCGGTGTTATTGAACGCGTTGAAGTCAATGACCTCCACGAGCCCCAAATCCATTTTGCCCATATAATCGTTTAGGCTGTTCAAATGCTGGTCAAGCTCAGCAGCCGGGTAGCGGCTCGGATACATGTAACCGCCGCCTGACGGCCCCACCACAAAGGCATCCCGTTCCGACGCATCCTTGTAATACCGTTCCGCGACGGTCGGGGCCAAATCGATCATGCTTGGCGATATCGCCCAGCCCATATCGAAGCTGCCGCGATTCGCGTTGCCGAACCATGGCTTGCCCTTCTCTCCCAGATCGTTCAGCATCCACTGAATATTGTCGCCATCGGACATAACGAACGATACGTAATGGACATTATCCTCGGCTGCGGGCGCCGCCGCCGTCTTCTGTTTAAGCTTCTGAAGCTTAAAGCCGCTGAGCACCGACAGGTTGTAGGCATGATCGGCAGGAAGCGTGAACACGCCCGCATCCGAGCTTGGGCGAATAAATTGGTCTTCGCCGCCGGAAGCATCGCCCCAGCCGAGCAATACCGAGTCCGGATCAGCTGCATCCATTACCGTTTGGCGAAACGCGCTGTTGCCGTCATAAAACGTAAAGGCGCCCGTCATCGCCGCGTAGTCTCTCAGCTTTGGTCCCATCTCCTCCTTCTGCTCGATAAAAAGTCCATGGTCTATTTTTTTCCAGTAAGTAGATTTTACCCAAGCTTCATCCTTGCCAGAGAGATCCATCACCTTCTTGTACCCTTTGACCTTCGATACCTCTCCCTGCTCAACCAGCACCGATTGCTTCATATGAGCGAGCGAGGTAGCTGCATTAATGGAGCTGTCGCCTTTTTTCCATACCAGATAACCATCAACATATTTCTTATAGTTTTTCAGCAGCTTCCATGGATCATCGTACGATTTGGTTTTGACGCCATACTGATCCTCTAAGTCTTTCAGCCACTGCCCGTAGTTTCCCGACTCCGGCAAAATATAAATTTGCTCGGACGTCTGGTTCGCGACCAGTCCTTGAAGAGTTGCGATCATGACGCTTTCCGATTCCGTCATATCCGCCAGCTTGATTACGTTCAGCTTCTTCGCACGGTAAGCCGCTTTCTCATAATAAGCGTCCTTCGTACCGGAATCCGGCCGAGGCTTGGCCGACACAGGGGCTAGTGTTGACAGCAAAGAACCGAGCAGGCAGATCGATAATGCCAAAGAAAAGATGCTTTTCCTCATAATTGCCCTCCTTCAAATGGGTTTTGGATATAGAAATGCCGGCACCATCAGCTGCCGGCATTTCTTGAAGCAATCGTATTAATACTCTACGCTGACCACTATCCCTTCCGGAACGCCTGGATAACGAACAAGCACCGTGCCAGACTCCCCGTCATACTCAAATGTTGCCGCCTGCTCTCCCGCCGTGACGCGGCTAGGCTCGCTTGGTACGCGAAGCCGCGTACTGACGGTAACATGCTCCGGCGATTCCGAGACGAAGGATAACTTGTTCGCATCTGCCAGCTCATCGCGGATGCGCGACGAGCTGGCGAGAATGCCTGATTCCCCTTGCTCCTGAGCGGAGTAGTTTAAGTCATACAGCAAGCTATCCTCACCGGCTTTCAATTCCACCGAGCGCCTCACCGGCAGGTCGGCTTCGAACAAGTCAATGAACATGCCCTCAATAACGACCGCTCTGTCCGCTTCCGTCTCATCGAGCACATGGGTGATGACATAAGGGCCGCGCCTAATATGCAGCGTGCTGCTTTCCTTGTAATCAACCGTTTCCCCGCGGATTTCGAGCGATCGCTTAACCGCATTCCTAACGCGGACGACACCTTCGTCCGTTCGTGACAGCACGGCTGGATTTTCCTTGAAAAACAGAACAGACCCGCTGCCTACCGCATGCTCGCCTTCTTCCGGGCTACGGCCAAGGCCAAGCGATTCGAACAAATGCTCTTCTGGCCGGCTGTAGGAGCGGCGGCTATTCTCGCGGTTCCACCATTCCGAAACGGAGTGGAACGGATCCGAGCCGTCTCCAACATAGATCAATATGCCGCCCTCTCTTACCCATTGACCGATTGATTGATGAATGCCCGGATGCTCCGGCTTCATAAATTCGTAGCTGAGCAGCAGCACCCGGTACCCATCCAAATAACCCGGGAAGGTCAAAATATTGTCAAGCTGCACCGGCCGAAGCGGAATGCCTGCTTTAACGAGCGGCAGCGCTAGTCCGTAGAAGGCCGACCAGTCAAGAAGCTCCTTCTGCTTGTCATCCAGCTCTTCCGCGGAGGAAGTGCCGTCATATTTGACCGCATCTCCTAGTTGTTCTTCGCCAAGCACAACGTCGCCGCGCTGATACATCGCGGAGTTGGATAAGCAAAGGCCTACGCCAGAGGTGTAATCGGAAGCTTTAGCCTCTTCTTCATGATTGTGCATATCGCGCAGCACGTTCATGACGGTCAGAAGCACAGTCGCATAATCGCCGGGAATCGTTTCCTTTCCTTGACCGTCCTCTGTCGGATAACTGCCCTCGAATACGCGGCGCGGCCATGGGCACACCTCATACTTCTTCACCTCAGGATGGAGCAGCGAGGCGACGACGGTTGAACGGTAGTTTTTCCGATAATCGCTCCAGCTGTATCTAGGGTTATCCTCAATCGGATCATGGAGAAACCACATTTCGCGGCCCGTACCTCTCGTAAGCTCCTGCATAATCCCATACTCCAAGTATGCAGTCTCAAAGGTCCGCTCTCTGCGCAGCCCCTTATAAACGTTCGGCGTACGAGCCGTTCCCGTCCAGATTTGGGCGATGAAGCCGTCGCAGCCAGGCATCGAGACGAGCAGTGCTTCAGGGCTAATAATTCGCCACTGCGTATAATTGATAAGGCTATGGGTTGGGACATAAAAGCGCACCGTCCTGCCGTAAGTGACTAGCGAATACTCCTTCATTTGACTGCAAAGCCGGTCAAGTGCGCGGTAATACATTGCAGCTTTCAGTTTCGAAGCCCGATACTGGGCGTCAGGCGAGGAGTGAGGAGGAATCCAATCCTCCCCGTAATAGTTCAGCCACTCCCGCTTGAAAGCCTCGGAATATCCGGAGGCCGCCCAAAACTCGGGCTCCTCCAAATGAATCGCTTCTACGCCGTAATCAATCGCAAGCTTGATATGGGAAGCCAAATATTCCGCGAATGCTATGGTCGGCACCATATAAGGGACATCCTTGCCATGCAGCAAATGGTTGCCGCTGCGGTCCGTCTGCGCCTCATCCCAGTGCTCCCGTCCGTCGAAGCGGCCGTACAAATAGTCCTGATATTCGCCCCATGATACGCCTGTCATCAGATGGATCGTATAGCCGGCCTTCTTCCAGCCCTCTATCCGCTGCGGCAGATCACTCGAAATGCCGTATACCATAACGAAATCGGTTCGCAAATCATACTTCGGTCCATATGGCCTCGACTCCTGAAAGCCGGTCCACTCGGCCCTCACTTGCGCTTTGCTCGTCAAAATAATGAGCCTCCTTAGTTAGGCATTCCTAGCAGCACGACTTCTTTGCCCTTCAAGTTTTCGTTCGTATACTGGATCGCATCTTGATAACCCGTCTTGTTCATCTGTCCGCGCAAATCATTAATGATTTTAAGCGCCGCTTCGTCCGATTTGGCAAAAATCGCTTGTTTCCAAACGTCGCCAATTTTGTCCATGGACGGCTTCAGCATTTCCCACTGCGACGACTTCATCATGACATCGCCCGGATTGTAAGCCGAAATAACGCTGATGCCGTTAGGACGGAGAATTTTGCGCGCATTGTCCATTGCGGCAATACGGTCCTGATCTGCCCAAATGTCTCCGCCGCCGACAGAATTAATGCGGTCTTGGCCGGAGAGGCTTTCCAAACCGATGCCGATTCCTTCATTTTTCTTCATCTTGCCAGTTGTATCAGCTGTAAATTTGTCAAACCATTCTTTCTTCGCTACCGGCTTGCCGTTTTCCATATCCCAGTGCACGCCCTGTACGCCGTATCTCACAAGGAGGAAACCTTCATCGGATGCGAGATAATCAAGCAAGCGGAGCGCTGCATCCACGTTTTTCGATTTTTTCGGAATAACGGTTACGTTATTGCCTTGGATGGATAGGTCGGCTGGACGGTCGGCTGCGGCACCGGCCCGCTCCAAAGGACCAACAGGGATATAATCGCTGCCTGGATGCGCTTTCACGTAGTCCTTGGAAGCATCGAGAATAGCTGGATAGTGAGCGGCCAGAACGGCGATGCGGCCCTGCTTGATTTTTTCGTTCGCTATCGGGTCTGTTTGCGTGAACGCTTCCGGGTCCAGCAAGCCTTCAGCTAGCATTTTGCGGTAATAAAGGGTGTAATCCTCATAAGCTTTCGAGAAGAAGGTGTGCTCAAGCGTGCCTTGGCCTTTATCGATATAGTCCGAGCCGTAGAACATCGAATTTCCGATACCGACAGCCCAGCCATTATGGAAGCCGCCAAGCGGGATAACAGGCATGCCGCTCTCCTTCAGGTCGGCGTCCTTGATTTTTTTCAAAAAGCTGTACAGATCGTCTTTGGTTTTGACCGATTGCGGATCTACGCCGACCTTCTCGGCAATATCCTTGCGGACGTAGAAGCCGTAAAGCCAATCCATTGCATCCTCAGGCGTAGCCGGATGGTTCTGGTAAAGCAAATATTGTTTGCCGCCATAGGCATCGAAGGCTTTCTCGTAAAGCGCAGGAGGAACATTCTCCTTCGCAACCGCTTTGGCGAGGTTCGGATACTTATCAAGCTTATCCGACAGATCGACCAGCTGGTCTTCCTTCGCCGCTTTGATTATGCCGTCTAACTCTCCGCCCCAAGCTGGACCTGTATAAATATCAGGCAAATCTTGCGTCGCAAAAATAGTGTTTACCTTCTCAACCTCGCTGCCTTTCGTATATTCCCATTCAATCGTAATTCCGGTTTTCTCTTTAATAACCGCTTCGATAGCTGTCGTATCTACATCGCCGCCGGCGGAGCCATTCCAGTTGTGAAGAACTTTGAGCGTCACTGCTTTCTGTTCCTTGCCGTTGTTCGCAGTGCCGGCATTCTCTGAAGGCGCATTCGTGCTCGCATTGCCGCCGTTGTTGCCGTTATTGCTGCTGCACCCAAACAGTGTCGTTACAGCCATCAAAGCTACCGCAAGCCATACCGTCGTGCTTTTCCCTTTTTTGTTCTTCATAAAAACCCTCCCATAAACTTTTTATGAAATATGATAAAGTCCCGATTGCGGACGATTACCCTTTGACCGAGCCGATCATTACGCCCTTAACGAAGTAACGCTGCAAGAACGGGTAGATGCAGAGAATCGGAAATACCGTTATGACAAGCAGTGCCATTCGAAGCGATTCCGGCGTCGCGCCAGCCATATTGACATTGACGGTCTGACCGCCCTGCTGCGCGGCTCTCTGCATGGAGGAGGAAAGCGCTTCCGCTTCCGTCAGCATTTCTTGCAGAAGCGTCTGAACCGGAATCAATTCCTTATCGGACACGTAATAAGCGCCCGTGAACCAATCGTTCCAGTGGGAAACCCCGATGAACAAGGCGATGGTGGCAAGTACAGGTCCCGACAGCGGCAAAATAATTTTCAAGAAAATTTGAAAGTCGCCGTATCCGTCTATGCGTGCCGATTCCTCCAGCTCCTCCGGAATGCCCTGCAGGAATGTTCGGAGAATGACGATGTGCATGAAGTTGAACAGCATCGGAATGACGTATACCCAGAAGGTATTTATGAGATGCAGCTTTTGCAGGGTGATGAAGTAAGGAATAAAGCCAGCGCTGAAGATCGTCGGCAAGAAGATATAGTAAGTAAAAAAGGTTCTGCCTGGCAGCGTTTTTTTGGACAATGCATACGCCATCAGCGTACAAAGACCCACATGCAAAAACGTGCCGAGCACGGTGCGGAGCAGCGTGATCTTATAGGCCTGCCAGATGCGCGCGTTTTCGAATACCTCCGCGTAGTTGTGCAATGTGAATTTGCGGGGAAAGAAATAAAGCGCGCCCATCATAGAGTCTTTTCCGTCGTTGAGCGAATAGACCAAAATATAAATGAACGGATAAATCATCGATAAGCCGAACAAGGTCAAAAAGATATAATTCAAACAGTTAAAAATTGAAAATTGGCGCTTCACCATATCAAACCACTCCTTAGAACAGGGATACGTCGCTCACTTTACGGGCAATCCGGTTGACTGTGACAATGAGAATGAGGGCAATGACGCTTTGGAATAATCCGACTGCGGCGGCGTAACTGAGCCTGCCTTCACCGATACCTGCGCTGATGACGTGCACGTCGAGAACGCTGCCTAATGCCGCGGTAGCCGGGCCGTTCAACAGCAAGAGCTGCTCGTAGCCGGCGCTCATCAAGCTGCCAACCGAGAGAATGAACAAAATGACGGCGATATTTCGGATGCCTGGAAGTGTAACATGCCACATTTGGCGAAAGCGTCCCGCTCCGTCAATCTTGGCTGCTTCGTACAGCTGCTGGTCGATGCCTGCGATTGCAGCCATATAAATAATCGAGTTCCACCCGATGTTTTTCCAAATGTCCGAGCCTACAATAATTTGATAGAACCACGATGTGTTGTTAAGGAATTGGATCGGCTCCATGCCGAAGGAGCCCAGCAGATCGTTGAGCGGCCCGCCGTAAGGGGTCAAAAGACGCTGCATCAGCGTGACAACGACGATCCAAGAAACGAAATAAGGCAGATACGAAAGCGTTTGCACTGTTTTCTTGAATTTAACGTTGCGAACCTCGTTAAGCAGGATTGACAATATAATAGGCATCGTAAATCCGATGAGAAGCTTCATAAGGCTGATTACAATCGTATTGCGGATCAATTCGAATGACTGATAGTAGCTGAAAAATTGCTGAAAGTACTTCCACCCTGCCCAGGGGCTTCC
Organism: Paenibacillus sp. FJAT-27812; assembly: GCF_001273905.1. Lineage (NCBI taxonomy): Bacteria > Bacillati > Bacillota > Bacilli > Caryophanales > Paenibacillaceae > Paenibacillus > Paenibacillus sp. FJAT-27812. The sequence goes on from NZ_LIGH01000001.1 coordinate 579,795, forward strand.
AGTGAAGCCCCCAGAGAACATGAAATCACGAAACGCAACTTGTACGCCAAAGAGAGGAACGTAGGAGAAAAGGAAAAACCATATGATGCCGGGCAGCATGAACAAATAAAATAGCTTGTGTCGCCAAACTCGCTTCCAGAGGATATTTTCAGTCATTAATTCTGCCTCCTTGCCAATCGAATCGTTGTTATTTCGAACGGAGTAAAGGATAGCTGGAACGCTCCGTCCTCCGCTTGGAGTCTAGCGCTTGGAGTTTCCATCATATCGGCAAGCCATGCTTCCGATAGATTCATATCGATAGAGATTGTTGTCTTCAGATGGGTACCGGCCGTTTCGTACAAACGGACAATCAGGTCATCGCTGTCTTCAGCCTGCTTCACCGTTTCTACCATAACGTTCGGATGTTCCACGCTTATAAAAGATTTAGCTTCCGGCAGCTTCGATGCCGCGTCGCCCGCGTTCACGCGCACCGACCGCAAAGGCACGTTCAGCTCGTAGCCGCGCTTGTAAACCTGCGCCTGCACATGGTCCCCTTTATGCGGATACAGCGAGTAGGTGAACTCGTGCTCTGCTAGGTCCGCCTCGGGATCTGGGTACGATGTGCTGCGCAAAAGATTCAAATCCAGCACGTTTTGGTACGCGCGATGTCCGTATTTGCTGTCATTGAGCAGCGCAACGCCGTAATCCGGCTCCGAGAGATCCATCCACTGATGCGCGCATATTTCATCCTTCGCATAATCCCACATCGTATTGCGATGCGTAGGCCGCTTCAAATAGCCGAACTGGATTTCACAGCTTGCGCTGTCCGAGCGGATCGCGACCGGGAACGAAGTGCGCAGCATTTTCGCAGATTCCTGCCAATCCACCTTCGTGGAAAAATCGATGCGGCGGCTGCCGTGAGTCAGAATGACCTTCTGAGTCAAAGTAGACTTGCCGAACCGGTATACGAGCTGCAGCCCTACCGTTGGTCCGTCCTGGAAAGCGCCCGATTCGGCAGGCTTAAGCGCCACGCCTCTCGTTTGCCGGTAATCCTGTTTAATATCCCAAGCATCGCCCTCGTCATGATACAGGCTCAGTTCATTAGCCTTCTGTCCCTGCGGAATTACTTCCCTGCCGTGCTCCTTATCGATAATAGAGACGATCGTAAAGTCCTCAGCGAACGTAATCGCGAGCAAATCGTTTTCCAAAACCCGGCCGGTTGCCGAAACGCGCATATCAGGGAAAGCAGGATGGACTCCTTCGATCTCGGGCGCTGCAACGGCTTCCGCTTCTGCCGCTGCCGTCTCTGCCATCGCCAAACCTTCCGCATCGGCATTCACCGCGGCGTACCCCATCGCAGGAACGGTTACGCGCATCCATTTGCCAGCTTGCTTAACCCATTCTTCCCGCTCCCATGACAAGGAGTTGAAGAATACGTCGGAGTCCTTGCCCGCCGGAAGCGTCTCGGCAGCCTCGCCATAAGCTTCCCCAATCATTTGCTCGACCCGGCTAAGCAGCGCCGCGTAGCGCTCCAGCGACTCGTCGTATACGCGCTTGATCGAAGAGCCCGGCAAAATATCATGGAACTGGTAGAGCAGCACTTCCTTCCAGATGAGCTCCAGCTCCTCCGAAGGATATTGCTTGCCCTTCGCCAATCCGGCAACAATAGCCGCAAATTCAAGCTCGCGCAGCGCTTTCTCCAGCTTCCGGTTATAGCGTTTGTTCCGCGCTTGGCTCGTCAGCGTACCTTGATGCTTCTCCAAGTAAAGCTCGCCGGACCAGGTTTGATAACGCTCCGAGCCCTCAGCCAGCCTCTCGAAAAATTGCGAGGACGGCTCTTGGACAACCGGGCTTAATCCCTGCAGGTTTTTCTCCCGCATCAGCCGTTCAAGATGCTCCTCGCCCGGGCCGCCCCCGCCGTCGCCGATTCCGAACAGCATCAAGCAATTTTCCGATATGTTTTTGTCCAAATATTCTTTCTCCGCCTTGATGATCGAGCGCGGCGCTGCCGGACTGTTATAAGTATCCTCTGGCGGCATATGGGTAAGCACGCGCGAGCCGTCGATCCCTTCCCAGTGGAAGGTGTGATGAGGATGGCGGTTATATACGCTCCACGACAGCTTCTGCGTCATCATGTAGTCAACGCCCGATTTTTTCAAAATCTGCGGCAGGCTGGCCGTGTAACCGAACACATCCGGCATCCATAGCGACTTCATCTCTTGGCCAAACTCTTGTTGGAAATACCTTTTTCCATATAAAATTTGCCGAATTAACGATTCACCGTTTGGCACATTCGTATCCGACTCGACCCACATCGCGCCTTGCGGCTCCCATCGGCCCTCTTGGACGCGCTCCTTGATGCGCGCATAGAGCTTCGGATAGTGCGTCTTCATCCAGTCGTATAGCTGCGGCTGACTAGCGCCGAATACATAATCGGGATAAAGATCCATCATCTGCAAAACGGTAGAGAAGGTACGCGCTCCTTTGCGAATCGTTTCCCGAATCGGCCACAGCCAAGCCAGGTCCATATGCGCATGGCCGACTGCGCTAATCGTTAGCGACGGATCGCCGCCTCGCTTTGCCAGCTGCTCTTGCAGCATTTGCGATACCTCGGCTACTCGTTCCTCGGTAAATGTAATAAGCAGATTGGAGGCATCATACAACACGTTCAAAATACGTTCTTTGCGCGCCGATCCTTCAGGCAGCTGCTCCGCCGTCTCCAGCAATACCTCGGCGTCATAGTACAGCTTACGAATGTCCTCGCGGCAGCTTGCGATCTGAGCTTCCTTCAACGTTCCGCTGCGGAAGCGACCAAACAGGTCGTTGCAGCCCGCATCTCCCCATAAATCGATCGTTTCGTCTCCGGATGAGCTTTCGCTAATATGGACAACACGTTTGCCGGGAAGCCCTAGCGCATAATCGAACTCCGAATTGATATTCGTAAGTCCCTGCTTTGGCGTGCCCTCTTCATCTACGAGACAAAGCTCCCCGTTCACATCGATAAGGAGCACGAGCTTTAAGCCCTTCGCTTCCTCTCCAACCTTCCCGCTAAAATGAAACCATGCGCAATCCCAAAGGTTCCCCCAGCGATCGCCTGCGGCAAGCTCGATTCTCCGGCCTGACTCTCTCTCTTCATAAGTAACCGGCTCTTGCGTTACCCAAGCTGTTGTTTTCAGCTCCGAGAGCGGTTTGTATATGTGGTCCTTCAAACGTTCCAATACCGATCTCAAATGCTCCGTCTTCACCTTTTCATAAGGCATCTGCAGGTCTCCTTTTTCATCCGGTTATCTATTTCATTTCATGTTTCCTTCTTGAGATCCAAGTTTGTTGTTGATGCACTATCTAACGATCAGTTAATACATAATATAATATATACATTGAATATATTCAATATATAAATAAAAAAATCTTTTCCTAGTTTAGGAAAAGATTTTTTTATCACTGCTATGCTTTAGACTATTGGACCGGAATACGGCCAGTCGTCTGCTTGATTACCAGCTCGGGCTGGATTAAGGTTTTCGTGTATTTGCTGCTGCGGCCCTGCCCGCCTTCTATGATTCCGAGCAGCGTTTGCGCGGCTTGATAACCCATATCATGTTCAAATTGCTTAATATGCGTAAAAATGCCCAGCTCTTCAACGATTGACGTTGGATCGTCGAAGCTTATGATCGACAGATCATCCGGCACTTGCAGTCCGGCTTTCTGCGCCATTTGGTAAATTTGCACGCCAAGTCTGCCATTAAGCGTAATATATGCCGTTGCCATACGGTTGCGAATGTAGCGAAACAGCGGGTGTTTCTCCGCATCATGCATGTTCCCCACCTGAAAGCCGGTAATCATATGGGCCGGATTGATAAGCGCGCCCTTGTTTTTCAAAGCGTCCATATATCCGTCGATCCGCTCCTGCACCGTTACCGTTTGCAGAGGGGAATCCGAGCAGATCGCGATTTCCCTGTGCCCAAGCTCCCACAAATAATCGACGGCAAGGCTCGTGCCGAGCCTTCCATCCGCAGCGATATAATTGGTCTCCACGCCCGGCAAGAACCGATCGATCAGCACAAACGGATAGCCGCTGAACTTCATGCTTATAATTTCCTCGTTATAATTTTCTTCGTCTACCGGAAAGACCAGCAAGCCGTCTGCTCCCATATCCTTGAGCGTTTTAAACGCCTCTTTCTCTTTATCGACGTCACCCTCGGATAACAGTATCACGCTGCGGTAGCCCTTCTCACGAAGCGCTCTTTGTATGCCCTCGATCAGGCGCATGGCGAAATAATCATATACGGACGGCATGACGAGTCCAATGATGCGCGTCCTGTTCTCGGTTACCGTCCTCTCCGTACTCATTACCAGGGGCGCTGGCGCTATTGATGCCGTTTCTTCCGCAGCCTCCGCCTCAGCAAGCTCGTCATCGCTGACGAAGCTGCCTTTGCCGGGCACCCGCGTAATGACTCTATCGTTTGCTAAGCCGACCATCGCATTGACAACTGTAATCTTACTAACATTAAAGAGCTTCATCAGCTCTTTCTCCGTCGGTATGCGGTCCCCCGCCTTCAAGCCTTCCGTTGCAATTAACTCGCGAATATAATCCTGAACCTTCTGATAAAGCGGCGTTCGGACTGTTGAATTCATCTGCTATCACCAAGCTTCATATTGATATTTGTATATATAATATATGGTTAATCCTTAATGCGCAATACTAATACATTTGTCGAAAAAGGTTTATTTTCTTTTGCCGAACATAGCTAGAATGCCGATTTGACGCATGATTTGTTAGTCTTTAATAAACGGGTCAGCTAACCACATACTTATATATGTATAATATATATAGATCATAAAAGAAGCAATTATTCTTATTCACAAAAAAATACCAAAGCTGGCCTTTTAACGCGGCTCCCTCTCAACACGACAGCTTACTAATGACACCTCCGAATGATGATGGTTTCGTTATTGGGTTTATTAGCAGCCGCCCGGCTCCTGTAAATCAAAACGAGCCTAAGAAGCGATTCAAAGGCTCGTTTTATCCAATTGCTGCTCCATCCTATACTTTTTTCCGGACGCTCAGCTGCCAGGAAACTCCGAACTTATCCTGCACCCAGCCAAACCTTTCGCTCATCGGCGGCAGCGGAGCCAGCGGCATAAGCACGACGCCGCCTTCGGTTAACCGTTCAAAAACGCGGTTGATTTCTTCCGTATCCTCGCATTCTACGAACAAGGATATCGCCGGCGTAAAAGGATGCTCATCCTTATTGCTGTTATCTATCGCCATAAAGGTCTGGCCTTTCAGCGTAAATGCGGCGTGCATGACCGTTCCGTCCTGTTGATGAAAAACATGCTTAATTTCGGATTGCTCGAACAAGGAGGTGTAGAAACGAATCGCTTCCTCCGCTTTGCCGTTAAACATAAAGAACGTTGTAATTTTCTGATCGGACATTCTCTTCAGCTCCTACACGATATGAATATAAACCAGTTTTCCCCATTTGGCTCCATCAAGACTTCACGCCGGCAGTCGATTCCCGGTAAAGCAGCTCGCCCGCCACAAGCAGCTTCTCCATCGGCTCCTGCTTGCTCGCGATTCTGCCGATCAGCCGCTCAACCGCACGTTTGCCGAGCGCTTCCTTCGGCACATGCACCGTCGTCAGCGCAGGCGCCATCCGGTAGGAATCGTCGATGTTATCGAAGCCCGTGACCGATACCTCCCCCGGCACCGAAATGCCAAGCTCCTGCAAGGCATGCACCGCACCGATCGCAATCATATCATTGGCGCAAAGCAGCGCGGTAGGCAAAGCCTTCGCCTTCAGCCGCTTAACAGCCCACTGCTTGATCGGCTCTTGAAAATGCTCATGCTCATAGCCCTCGACGGGCAGCAGGCAGTCATCGTTTATGCCAAAGCGAGGCGCATTGCCCGCCTGCTCCTCAAGCGCGCTGCGGAAGCCTAAGAAACGATCCTTAAAGCTGCGCGAATAGTTGACGTCGCCGACGAAGCACAGCTGCGAATGCCCCTTGCCGATTAGATGCTTCGTTAGGCGGTACATCGATTCATAATTGTTCGTAAACACCGTATCGCTTGGAATCAGCATATCCTCATGGTCGACCAGCACCATAGGCAAGCCGATCCGGTGCACCTCCAGCAGCAGCGGAGTCGAAATTTCGCCAACGCCAATGAGCCCGAGTATGCCGTTCGGATTCAGAAAATGGAGGAAATGGTCGACGCTCTGCTCCGACACGATAACCATGCCAAAACCATCCTCTTCCAGCCGCGACGCGATGCCATCCAGAATCCGCCCCCAATAAAGCGACTCCTTCGTTTGAAATCGAATATTCGGCATAAGCACAAGCACGGACTGTTTGCCCGCTGCTGGCACCTTCGGAAGCTGCTCCAGCTTCATCGTCTTCACGTAAGCATTCTTTTGCGAAAAATATCCCAGCTGTGATGCCGCTTGTATGACCCGCTCCTGTGTCGACTCGCTGACGCCGCCCTTGCCGGAGAGCGCCTTCGAGACGACAAACTTGGATACGCCCAAATAGTCGGCAATTTGCTGCATCGTGACTTTCTTTGACATTGGAGTACTCCACCTTAGCTTTCGGTAATAGTTCTTGCTTTCTTCCATCGTTCATTATATTGATTGAAGACTTCCTGCAAATCAGGCGCAGCGATCCATTCTTGAATGTAATCGCCTGACCAGAAAGCGATTTGCGCCGTATTCGCTATTTCGAGCAATTGATCGTTCGGAACGCGGCGCTCCAGAAACTCGCTGTTGAACGATAAAAACTGCTTGAACTGCGGCAGTGACGGCTGCTTATTCTCAAGGACGGGCAAAAATCCCGAATCATCGACATAACCGGATTCGTTTACGAAAAATTCCACCCAATCCTCAGCCAGCTGCTTGTTGGCGCTGAATTTGCTTACGCCGACAAACCAGTCCGGGCTGAGCGGCGCATAACGCTTCTCGCTGTTATCGTATGGAAACGGGAAAAATCCGATATTTTCTGATTTTGCCCCTGCCGTAATGACCTGGTTGATCACCCAATTCCCCATTAAATACATAGCGGCTCTGCCACCCGCAAGCTCCGTTTTGGACGTCTCCCATTGATTGGAGAGAAGCTGCTTCTCCACATAACCCCGATCAATTAACGTTTTCACAATGGCAATGGCTTGTCCCCATGCGTTGCCAATCGTCCAAGGCTCATCCGTATTCACCATACTATTTAAATAATCGGCATCTCCGGTCATGTAGCTGACCAAATCCTCGCCCCAGGTCATAAGCGGCCACTGCGCGCCATAGTTCAAGTAAACCGGCACGATGCCTGCTTTTTTCAGCTGCTCGCATGCGGCGTAGAACTGTTCCAGCGTCGTCGGAATGTCCTTTATTCCCGCCCTTTTGAAGGCTTCCTTGTTATAAACGATGCCTGTCGTGGAAGCGCCTGTGGCAATGCCAAAGCGCAACCCGGCGTGCGCTTTGAAATCCGCAAAATGAATATGCTCAAACAAGCTGTCGCTAAGCGGCTCAAAATAATCGGGCAAATCCTCATTTTTGATATTGTTTGGCAGCAGCAGCACGTCGCCCAAATTGCGGGTCGACAGACGCACCATAATATCGCTGGCGTAGTTCGTTAAGCCTTCGAACTTCACTGTCACGCCCGGATGAAGCTCAGCGAACCGATCGGCATATTTTTGAAATACGCCATTTTCGATGAGATCGACGCGGTTAGTCAGTACATTAAGTGTGACTTCGCTGTCGACCTGCTCCCCTTTGCTTGTGGGCTCCGTCTCTGCAACATGGTTGCCCGGAGACTTCTGGCAGCCCGTGAAGCCTATGCCGCACAACAGAACGACAAGCACGAGCATACATGTGTATTTGTTCATTCTGCGTCTCTCCCTAATTCTAATGGAAGCTGTAAAATGACCTCAGTGCCAACATCCCGAACGCTAGCTACCTTTAGCCCATACGCATTTCCGTAGTGGAGCTTAATGCGTTCATTTACGTTTTTCAAGCCGATTCCGCCCGATTTGCGCTTTACGATTTCCTCCGCGCCTGCAAGCGAACGGTTCAATCGATCCAGCGTCTCCTCATCCATGCCCAGCCCGTCGTCTTTGATACGGAGCCATAATCCTTGTGCCGTCCGCTCGCTGCTCATTTCAATTCGCATCAGCAGCTTATTGTCATCCATGCCATGATAGATCGCATTTTCGACAATCGGCTGCAGCACGAGCTTAATGATCGGGTAGCTCCATAGGTCATCTGAGATGCTCGTCTCCAGCTGGAAGCGATTCGGATAACGGTAATTTAGCATTTCCACATAATTGCGCATATGCAGAACCTCGTCTTCAAGCGTCACTTCCTCATGCAAATCGCTTATGCTGTAGCGCAGCAGCTTTCCGAGTATCGCTATCATATCCGCCGCGATCTGATCATCGTTCAGCTCCGCCGCCATTCGAATCGACTCCAGCGTGTTATACATAAAATGCGGGTTGATTTGGCTTTGCAGCGCATGCAGCTCGGCTTCCTTCTTCTTCGTCTCCATCAAATAAATATCTTGAATGAGGTGGTCAATGCGGACGATCATCCGGTTGAACTGATTGCCAAGCTGCCCTACCTCGTCCCGATATTTCACTTGAAACTGAACGTTGAAGTCGCCCTCCTGCACATTTTTCATCAATCGCATCATTTTGCGGAGCGGATTCGTCAGTGCAAACGAGAAGACCATCGAAATAAAGAGCGCCACGATAATCGTAACAATCGTCGCAATCCAGGTCACATTGCGAATAACGACGGCATCCTTCGTTAGCTCGCTGACCGGAATGGAGGTCATAACCTTCCAATTCGTATTGGGCGAGGTCGTATAAATATAGAGCCGGTTCAAGCCATCACGCTCAAAATAAAAGCTACCTTTTGTCCCCGTTGCCAAACCGACTGTAGGGTCATTCAAAATATTGGTCGCCATACGCTGCTTGTCGCTGTCGTAAACGACATTTCCAAGCTCATCAATAATGACCGATTTGCCGTTTGTTACCTTATCAAGCTCGCTCATTTGGTCCTCGATCACGCTAATATTCGCATCTACCGCAATCATGCCAAGCGGCTTCAGCGATTTATCGATTACTTTGCGCACGACCGTAAACGCGTATTTGACGCTTTGCAAGTTGCTCGTATATTTCTGCGTGCCAAACAGCATCGCCTCGCCGCCAGAGGTGTCAACGCGTTCCCGCCATTTCTCATAGCTTTCCTTCACGTTAAGACGAATACCGCCGCCACCGGTCGAGTAATAGCCGTTGCCGTACTGATCGAATATATAGACCGAATTGGCTCCCCGCTTGATCGTATTGATGAACGATATATTGCCCTCAATGCCCCGCTGGATAGAGAGCAGCAGATCAAAGTCGTCAGGCAACTGATTGTTGTCCCCTGCCGCCGTTTGCCGCTGCTCATAATAGCTGTTCGAGAGAATCAAATTTTGTTTAATATCGTTCTGATACGCGGGAATCGAGGAAATGCGAACCATGTCCTCGATATAATCGTCTACGCGGATCATCATATTTTCCAGCATTTTGGTTGAATAAACGATCGTTTTCTCCTCAATCGAACGGGAGTAATTGCTATAGGAGATGTAGCCAATGAACGACAACGGCAGCGTGATCAGCAGCAAAAATACGATAAACAGCTTTCTTTCCATCCGCATGCCGCCAAGAGCCGACCATATGCGCCACAATCCTTTTTTTAAACTCATCCTCATAATCCCCTATTCTAGATGGCAGGCATAACATTTCCGCCGTTTACAGGAATGTAGGCGCCTGTAATGAAGCTGGCTAATTCAGAAGCCAAGAAAGCGACCGTATTGGCAATTTCTTGATCGGTCCCTCTGCGTTTGAGCGGTACGTTTTGGGAATAGGCATTGTTCTCCTCCGTGCCGCTCGCGCGATCGCGATCGCTAATGGTCCACCCTGGCGCAACCTGGTTAACGGTAATCTGATGCTCGCCGGCTTCCTTCGCCAAGACGCGGTAAACCCCGTCCATGCCGCGTTTTCCAGCCGTATAAGCGGATTGTCCAGCAAAATTTTGCATCGCGCACTCCGTGTTAATGCCAATCACTCTGCCGCCGCCTCTCTCAATCATGGCAGGAACGAACGCTTTAGCCAAAAACACGCTTTGCAGAACGCAGGATTCAAACTGACTTACATAATCGGCTATTGGCTGTTCAAGTATGCTCGTCCATTGGTACTGAATGACCGCATTAGCAACGACGATATCGACATGGCCAAGCTCTTCCGTCACCTTCGCTTTCATTTGGTTGATCTGCTGCTCGCTTGTAACATCCGCCTGCACGATCATCGCGCGTCTGCCTAGAGCCGTAATCTCCTGCTGCAGCTCTCTCGCCTTCGCCTCGTTATTATTATAGTGCAGCACGATGTTAGCGCCGCAGCCTGCAAGCGTGCGAGCCATTACGCGTCCCAAATCTCCTGTAGCTCCAGTAATTAGTGCCGTTTTATTCGAAAGATTAATTTGCATCGCTCTAGTCACCCTTCTATGTGAATCCTTTTTGTTATATCATTTATTATTAATTATGCTACCAAAAAGTCAACTGTTTTATAAAGCGCATTCAATAATTAATTCCAACTTCACTACAAGTAAATGACACAACGAATTAATTTACAATATGGTTATCTTTACCCTCGCGATTATCGGCTATTTCCTGCAATATTCCTTGTGATTTCGACTATATTCATGTATATTACAGACTATACGCACACACTAATTATTCACATATGTATTAATAATAACTCTCACTCGGAGGTTATCCATTGAAAATCGACCTATCAGAGCAAAGCTTGCCTATTTTTGAGGCCATATCAAGCAACGTTCGAATCCAAATGATTCATTTGCTTTCCAAAAAATCAATGAACATTCGCGAGCTTGCCGAAGCATTAGGCTTAAGCAGCGCGATTATGACTATGCATGTCAAAAAGCTGGAGAAGGCGGGCATCATCCGCTCCGAAATGACACCCGGCAAAGGCGGCGCTGCACAGAAGGTGTGCTCCCTTAGCATGGATGGACTTGAAATCGCTTTTCCCCGCAAGGACGTCGTCCATCGCGAATCCAGAAGGACCGAGGTATCGATCGGCCATTATACCGATTTGAATATCGTACCTACTTGCGGGATCTGTACGACCGAGAACGTGATCGGCATTTTTGACGATCCGCGCTATTTTCTTGATCCGGACCGCGTCAACGCCAAAATATTATGGTTCTCGCAAGGCTATATCGAATACAAAATTCCAAACTTCCTATTAAGCAGCGAAAGTCCGGATGAGCTCGAAATCTCGATGGAAATTTCGTCGGAGGCCCCCCTCACCAATATGAACTGGCCATCGGACCTTACGTTCTTCTTCAATGGCGTGAACGTTGGCATGTGGACGAGCCCCGCCGATTACGGCGGCAAGGGCAAGCTCAATCCGCCCTGGTGGTTCGATGATGTCAACCAATTCGGATTATTGAAGCGGCTTATCATTAAGAAAGACGGCACCTACATGGACGGCCTTAAGCTCTCCAACGTGAGTCTGGACCAGATCGATATCAGCAACAGCCACTGGACGTTTCGTATCGCGATTCTTGAGGATGCCGAGCATATCGGCGGCGTCACGTTATTTGGCTCAGGCTTCGGCAATTACAATCAGGATCTCATCTTCAAGCTGTATTACACGAAGCTGGCTCAAGAGGATCGGACGCTGGCATAGCCAAATCATTTGGAGAAGCCCCCTTTGCAGGGAGCTTCTTTTTATTTACCCACGATAGAACGATTGGATAATCTTATACAAAAGTTCTATCAAAACTGAGAAAAAAAGGGTTGTTTTCGTATGAAAACAATGCTACTATCTTAAACATACAATTCCAGTAGGAATAATAAGCTAAATCTCAAAACCATTTCAACCGGACAGCCGGAGAGATCGCTCGTTGCGATAGCTCCGGCTGTTTTTTATGTTCCATATGCTGAAATGCTATGCCCATCTCACGAAAGGAAGGCAAACACAATGTCCATGAAACGGCATGAGCAAGATGAGGGAAGCTCCTTTCCAGGCAAAACCTACGTAGAAGCCGTACTTTCGCCAGCTTATGATCAAGCGAAGCAGCAGCTGCTTCAGCCGATGATTGCCGTGCATAAAGCCCATCTCATTATGCTCTTTGAACAAGGGCTGCTAACGAAGGGCGAAGCCCGCCAAATCGCAAACGCCTTGTTAACGATAAATCTAGAGCAGCTGCGCATAGGGACATATAACGGGCAATTTGAGGATTTGTTTTTTGAGGTTGAGCACAAGCTTCTGGAGCTGTCGGATGAAGCGTCGGGCAGCTTGCATCTGGCACGCAGCCGCAACGATATGGGGATAGCCATATACCGGATAACGCTCCGCGAAAAGCTGCTTAGATCAATCGGATCAGCGCTTGGGCTGCATGCGAGCCTGCTTGAGCTAGCCAAGAAGCATACGGATACGATCATGATTGCGCATACGCATACGCAGCAAGCGCAGCCGACGACACTCGCCCACTATGTCGCAGCGGTGACCGACTCGCTGGCTCGGGATATTCAAAGGCTGCAGGCTGCCTATGCAAACTGCAATTTAAGCAGCATGGGTGCCGCTGCATTAACAACGTCCGGCTTTGCCATCAGCCGGGAGCGCGTAGCCGCGCTGCTTGCCTTTGATGGGCTGATCGAGAATGCCTATGATGCGGTAAGCGGCGCCGACTACGCAGGCGAGATCGCCTCAGCCACGCAGCTCGCCGCCATTAATCTAGGCCGGTTCACGCAAGAGCTGCTGCTGTGGTGCACGCAGGAATTTGCCGTCATCCAAGTAGCCGCCCCCTACGTTCAAATCAGCTCCATCATGCCGCAAAAAAGAAATCCGGTTTCTATCGAGCATATTCGCTCCCTTCTATCCAGCATTGCGGGCAATGCGCAAACGGTGCTTACGATGATTCACAATACGCCGTTTGGCGATATCGTCGATACCGAGGACGATATGCAGCCCTATGCGTGGAAGAGCTTAGATACGCTCGAGGTCGTTTATCGGCTGTTGTCCAAAGTCATTTCTACCTTGCATATCAGGGAGGACGTGCTGAGCAAACGAGCTGCCGAAAGCTTCGCGACCGTTACGGAGCTGGCAGATACGCTCGTTAGAGAAGAAGGCTTATCCTTTCGCAAAGCGCATTTGGTCGTAAGCAAGCTCGTCACCCTTGCTGCTGAGCGGGGCGATCACGTAAGCGATTTGAGCCTTCAATCGCTCAATGAGGCGGCGATTAAGACGATTGGCATCCCGCTTAGGCTAAGCGAGAAGCAGTTGAAGCAAGCGCTGGACCCTTACCATTTTGTGCAAATTCGCACGCTCCGGGGCGGGCCTAGTCCATCCGAAATGAATCGTTCGTTAAATGCCCAGCAAAAACGGCTGAACGACCTGAATCTTTGGCTTAAAGAACGCGCCGATAGACTTGAGGCTGCGGCAGCGGAGCTGAATTTCATTTTATCGAATTGGCTAATCAAGGAATTATGAATGGAGTGAGCTTATGTTTCGTAACCCCTTTAAAGTGTTTGATATTCACGGACATCTCCCCTACCGGCTGCTGCTCGGCGGCATTAACAGACATGAGTTGATTTCGCGCTATGGAGCGGAGCGAAGCGAGAGGATGAGGCTGACGTGGGACTTTCCCGAAGCTGCGCCTGTCGGTTCTAACGCGGATAATGACACGACCCCTTTAATTGATCGCTGGGTTGAGGAGCTCGACAAATACGGGATAGGCGGCCTCAACTTCCTTACTGCGCTAGACAATGACAATATGGCTGCTCAGCTTGCCAGACATCCCGATCGCTTCACCGGCTTTGCGTATCATTCCATTGAAGAAGAAGGTGCGGAAGCGGAGCTGCGCCGAGCAGTCAACGAGCTTGGGCTAAAGGGCTATAAGCTGTTCGGTCCGCTCACGTCGATTCCCTTCGATGATCCGTCGCTCACTCCCATATGGACCTTTCTCGCAGAGAAACGGCTGCCCGTGCTCATTCATTTCGGCCTGCTCGGACATGCGGGAGGGATCGCGCATCATCCGAACATAAGCCCATTGGCTATCTTTAATACCGCTCGCAGCTTCCCCGATATTCCGTTTATAATTCCTCACTTCGGGGCGGGGTATTTTCAAGAGCTGCTTCATCTGTGCTGGAGCTGCCCGAACGTCTATATCGATACATCCGGCTCCAATCAATGGATGCGCTGGATGCCCTATGAGCTGACCTTGGAATCGGTGCTGCGCAAAACCTATGAGCTCATCGGGCCGGAACGGATCATTTTCGGGACAGATGCAAGCGGGTTTCCTAGAGGCTACCCTTATCGGTATTTGCAGGACCAGGTTCGCGCTTGCCGCGAGCTGCGATTCAGCGAGACCGATATTGAGAACATATTTGGCAATAACGCTAGGCGGCTGCTCGGACTCGCGCTGCCCCATGGCAAGCCCGCGCAGCAGTCAGGCAAAGCCGAGCAAGCGTAATCGCTGCATACAAAAAGAGGAGTGGGTATTTGATGAAAAACAAAAAATGGACGACGTTAATGACAGGTCTGCTCATTATTATTGCCTTAACCGGCTGCGGCAGCGGAAACAATAGCAGCAAGGAGCCGGCAAACGCCGAAAAGGAAAATAAGACGGATAGCTCGAGCCCTCCAGAGACGCAAGCAACGGATAAAAAGGTAACGATTGAATACTGGCAATATGAATTCCCTGCCAAGGTTGAGCTTATTAACGAACTCATCAAAGAATTTCAAACCACGCATCCGAACATTACGGTAAAACAAACCAACTTCCCATATGACCAATACAATCAGAAGGTTGCGACGCTAGTTCCCGCAGGCAAAGGCCCTGATATTATCAACCTGTATTATGGATGGCTGCCAAAATACGTTGCCTCCGGCTATTTGCAGCCGCTGCCTGAGGACGTATTCTCCACAGCAGAAATCGAAAGCAACTTCTATCCTTTGGTAAATGCCGCCAAAATCGACGGCTCCTATTACGCGATACCTACCGCCGTAAGAACGCTCGCTCTTTTCTACAATAAAGACCTGTTGTCCAAAGCCCAAATTACCGAGCTGCCGACAACTTGGGAGCAGCTCGTCGACGTATCCAAGAAGCTGACGGAAACGGATGCCAAAGGGCAGTTTGTCGTAGAGGGCTTCGCTTGGGAGCCGGGCGCGCAGCTTCACCATTGGTACCGTGACGGCTTGCTTCACCAAGCCGGAGGGCAGGATTTGAGCGAAGACCGCCGTCGAATCTTATGGGCAGAGACGCCAGCCGGACTTGAGGCGTTCCAGTACTTGATCGATTTTGCGATTAAGCATAAGGTCGGCATTAACGGCTTCTACGAAAACGACAGCAATGCCTTTATGACCGGCCATGCAGCCATAAACGTTGACGGCTCCTTCCGGCTGGGCTCGATTAAGAAGGATTTCCCTGATCTCAACTACGGCGTTGCCCCGCTTCCGTCATACAAAAGCAAGTCTGCGCCTTCTTCCTTCTGGGCGAATGCGATCCCCAAAAATGTCGAGGGCGACAAACTGAAAGCCGCTTCCGAGTTTTTGAAGTTCTTGACCAGCAAAGAGGTTCAAGAGAAATGGGTCGAGAAGATCGGCGAGCTGCCAGCGCAGAAAGCGGTTGCGACACAGGATAAATACGTTAGCGACGAGAAGCTTGGCCCGTTCATCTCCCAATTGGATGACAGCCGCGCGCATTTCTTCATCGACGAAACGCAGGAGAAGACGCTGTTTGTTGATGCGACAAATGAAGTGCTGCTGAACAACGTGCCCGTGGAGAAAGCCTTTCAGGATCTTGTAGCCAAGACGCAAAAGCTATATGACGATTATTGGGCATCGGTCGACAAGAAGTAACCGGCTGCCTTGGCAGGAGCGCCTAGCCTAGTGCGGGCGCTCCATTTTGTAAGGAGAGGGAGGCGAAATTCATTATGCTGGAGCATGCCCTGCGTATAACCGCGCGCAAAAGCCGCGAGCTGCTTCGTGTACGGCTTAACTACCGAACGCAGCGTTATTTGTTTATCTATATCGTCCTCGGCATTCCCCTGCTCTACTTTTTGAGCACACGGTTGCTGCCGATCCTCTATGCCTTCAACGTGAGCGTGCGCGAATGGGATTTATTGTCCTCCGATAAGCCCTACGTTGGATTCGCTAATTTCAGTGCCTTGTTCAGTGACGAAATCTTTTTGCGGTCGATCGTCAATACGTTTAAGTTCGTCCTGCTTGGCGTTCCCGGACAGCTGCTTGTCGGTCTAATCGTCGCCCTTCTGCTGCATAACGTGCAGCGCCTTCGCGGGCTGTTCCGCACGGTGTACTTCATTCCTTACGTGACAAGCATCATCGCTGTCAGCTGGGTATTTCGCTGGATTCTTATGCGCAATGGCTGGTTAAATGAAACGCTCTTAAGCCTAGGCTTCGAACCGCAATTGTTTTTGCAATCGCCCCGCCAAGCCTTGTTTCTCATTACCTTGACGATGATTTGGCAAAGCACCGGCTTTCAAATGCTCATCTTTATGACCGGCTTGGAGGCCATTCCGAAGATGTATTATGAGGCTGCTGCTATCGACGGCGCCGGAGCTTGGCGGAAATTCCGCCATATTACCTTGCCGCTGCTTAACCCCGTTATCGTATTTTCCGCCGTCATTGGCGTTATTTCCTATTTGCAATCGTTCGGGCAGGTGCTGAGCATGACGAATGGCGGGCCGCTTAATGCAACGACTACCATGGTGCTTCACATCTACAATTTAGCGTTTCAACAGTTTAAGATGGGGAGCGCAGCAGCTGCTACCGTCGTCTTGTTCGTCGTGATTTTGGCGCTTACCCTGCTGCAATTAAAAGTGTTGAATAAAAAAGTGGAATATTGACGGGAGGCTGATTTCGTGAGCTCATCAAAGGTTAACAGGACGCGCGCCAAGTCCCCCGCAGTAAGGCTTCGTACGTCGATCATCTACCTGCTGCTTGCGGCTGGCGTCTTTATTATGCTGTTTCCGTTTTTATGGATGGTCGCCACCTCCTTTAAGCTCCCTCAGGATGTTTATAATCTGCGGCTCATTCCAGAGACGATTACTTTTGACAACTATGCCGCTATTTTCGAAAAAGCTCCTTTTGGCGCATGGATCAAAAATACGCTGATCATTTCCCTCATCGCTACCAGCACCGTTCTGATCTTTGATACGGCGGCGGGTTATGTGCTCGCCAAATTTTCGTTCGCAGGCAAGCAGCTTATTTTTTTGCTCATCATCAGCACCTTGATGGTACCTACGGAGATGCTCATTATTCCTTGGTATTTGATCGCGAACGATTTGGGCTGGTCCGACACCTACTGGGGGGTGCTGTTCCCCGGCATTATTACCGCCTTCGGCATCTTTCTGATGCGGCAGTTTATGGACTCCATCCCGTCGGATTTGCTCGATGCGGCACGTATTGATGGGCTGAACGAGTGGCGCATCCTGCTCCACATCGCGATTCCTCTAGTGAAACCAGCTATCGTGACGCTCGTCATTCTTACTTTTATAGGCAACTGGAATCAGTTTATTTGGCCGCTAATCGTGCTCCAGACGGAAGCGAAGTTTACGCTGCCCGTCGGCATCGTTTATTTCTCCAGCGAGCTGAAGGATACGAGCAATTGGATACTCATTATGGCAGGAACGACGATTTCCATTGCGCCGCTTATTATTCTTTTTCTTATTTTTCAAAAGCAAATCATTCGCGGAATCGCACTCAGCGGGATGAAATAACAGGCAAAGGTGATGAGAATGAGCAAATCAAACCGCCGAATGATCCTGAATTTATTTTTGCAAAATGCAGGCTCGCATAAAGGAGCTTGGCGCCATGAGAGCACGAGGCTTAGCGAGCTGCATGACATCAACCATCTTCTACGGATCGCCAAAAAAGCGGAAGCCGCCCGGATTGACTCGCTTTTTATCGCGGACGGTCTGTCTATTGAAACAAAAGCCGTTCAGCATGGCCCGATCCTTGGTTTCGAACCGTTGACCCTCTTATCGGCGATCGCTGTCGTAACCGAGCGGATCGGCTTGATTGCTACCGTTTCGACTAGCTTTAGCGAGCCTTATAACGTGGCAAGAATATTTGCTTCACTCGATCATATTAGCGGCGGCCGCGCCGGATGGAACATCGTGACGACAGGCGTCGAACGCACAGCCTTTAACTTCGGCCTGAAGGAGCTTCCTGCCCATACGAAACGGTACGAGAGAGCACGGGAATTTACCGAGGTTGCGCTAAAATTATGGGAGAGCTGGGAGGCTGACGCGCTGGTTCAGGATAAAGCATCCGGCGTATATGCCGATGCAGGCAAGGTTCATGACATCAAGCATGAAGGCGCTTATTTCTCCGTTCGCGGGGCGTTAAACATGATGCGATCCCCGCAAGGGAGACCGCTGCTCATTCAAGCCGGGGCTTCCGAGGAGGGCAAAAGCTTAGCGGCGCAATATGCCGAGCTTATCTTCACGGTTCAGCGCACCTTTGAGGATGCGCAGCTTTTTTATGCGGATATCAAAGCAAAGACGGCAAGGGCCGGTAGGTCCCCGGATGATATTAAAGTATTGCCTGGCCTTCATGTCATCGTCTGCGAGACAGAAGAAGAAGCCAAGCAAAAAGCGAGCGAGCTTCGGCAGCTTGGCTCAATCGAACGTGCCGTCATGTCGCTTTCCAACCTGCTAGGCATCGACTTCTCGGTGTATGGTCTGGACGATCCTTTTCCCGAGCTGCCCGAGCTGAGCGAGGTCAATGCTTACCAATCCTTTTACCAGATGGTAAAAAAAATCGTGGAGCAAGAGAAGCCGACGCTTAGAGAGCTGCTTGATAAGTACTGGGTAGGAAATGGCCAGTTAAGCATCGCAGGTACGCCGCAGCAGGTTGCGGATGTGATGGAAGATTGGTTCGTAAATGGGGCTGCGGATGGCTTCAGCGTCATGCCTCAGCTGGCTTTCGGCGGAACAGAAGCCTTCCTCGATCTAGTCGTACCCGAGCTGCAGCGCAGAGGGCTGTTCCCTACTGAATATTCCGCTCGGACGCTGCGTGAAAATTTGGGGTATAGCGTTCTATGATGGGAGGTAACCAAAGTGACCGATTCGAGAGATTTAAACGATCTCAATGCGCATCTGCTTGTCGATCCTAGCTGGGTAGAAAAACATAGAAGAAACCCCGATATCATCCTGCTTGATGCCAGAGCCAAAGGTTATGCGGCAGGCCATATTCCCGGTGCCCACTGGATTGATGTCAAAGCCTTAAAAGATAATACGTCCCACACCTTTGCAGCCGTAGATGCTTTAAGAGCTGTGCTAGAGAAATGTGGAGTAAGCAGCGGTGCAACGATCGTTGTGTATGATGAGGGAAACAGCGTGCTGGCGACACGCCTCTTCTATGTCCTGGAGTATTATGGGCTGCGAGATCAAGTGAAGCTGCTTAATGGCGGCTTTGCCGCTTGGACTGCTGTGGGCAAAGAAGTATCGGCCGAGGTGCCGGATGCAGAAGAGGGAACGCTTGCCCTATTCGCCGAGCCGCTGCTCGTTGTCACGAAGGAAGACATTCAAGCAGGGCTTAAAGATAGCCTCCTGCTTGATACTCGATCCGCCTTGGAGTATGCCGGAGCTGATCTTCGGTCTAATCGCAAGGGAGGACATCTACCCGGGGCCATACATAAGGAATGGAAGGAAGCGCTTGGGGCAGCCGATACAGACGGCGTGGTCCGTTTCAAGGATGCTCTTACCTTAAAGCGAGAATTTGCAGATGCAGGCATAAATCCGGCAAAAACAATCGTTCCTTATTGCCAGTCCAATCAACGCGGTGCCCATACTTATTTTGTATTGCGTTTGATTGGATATCCTGATATCCGTCCCTATGAGGGTTCATGGGAGGAATGGGGAAATGATGAGGATACGGAGGTCACGAGGCTGTAATAACGAAAGAGGAGAAGAGGGCGTTGGCGCCCTCTTCTCCTCTTTTCGTTATTACACGGACTATACATCAACTATTAATAAAGTGATTTCAATGCAGTCGTATCATAGTCACGCAGCTCATTCGTACGATCATCGCGTATTTTAACGGCCCATTCGGGATCTGCCAGCAGCGCTCTGCCTACGGCGACCAGATCAAACTCCTCATTTTCCAGCCTTTCAATCAGCCCCGCAAGGGAAGCCGGCTGCGCGGAATCTCCGCTGCTGCTTCTAAACTCATTGTCGAGGCCGACAGAGCCTACCGTTATCGTCGGTTTTCCTGACAGTTTTTTTGTCCAGCCTGCCAAATTCAGTTCAGAGCCTTCAAATTCAGGCTCCCAGTAACGCCGTGTCGAGCTATGAAAAACATCGACTCCCGCATCTACGAGCGGCGTCAAAAATTGCGAAAGCTCCTCAGGCGTCTCGGTCAGCCTTGCGGTGTAATGGTTAGCTTTCCACTGCGAGAATCGGAGCACGATCGGAAAATCGTCCCCTACGGCTCGGCGGCAAGCCTCTACAACCTCAACGGCGAATCGCGTTCGCGAAGCAAGATCGCCGCCGTAACGGTCGGTGCGCTTATTCGTTTTGTCCCAGAAAAACTGATCGATTAAATAACCGTGCGCTCCATGAAGCTCGATGCCGTCAAATCCGATTTTTGCTGCGTCTGCCGCAGCCTGCGCGTAAGCGGCGATAACATCCGCGATTTCACTTTCCGTTAGCGGCTCCGTTATCTTCTCGCCTGCCAGATTCAATCCCGAAGGCCCGATTGGCAAAGCTTCCGGATTAGGAAGATCGCCGATTTTGCGCGTCAATCCGATATGCCAAAGCTGAGGAATGATTTTGCCGCCTGCCTCATGCACAGCGTTTACGACGTTAGACCATTGATTTAAGGCTGCCTCACCGTGAAAGTTCGGCCAATTGGGACTCGCCGCCGCAGCGGGATGATTAATCAGCGTGCCTTCGGTGACGATTAGACCGACCCCATTCTCCGCCCGGCGGCGATAATAAGCGGCAACGTCCTCTCCAGGCACTCCGTTCGGGGAATATCCTCTAGTCATCGGCGCCATCACTATTCGATTAGCAACCTCTAGCTTCTTTGATTTAAAAGGCTTAAACAACGATTCAACCGATACTTCGTTTTTGGCATTAGACATTTGGATTCCTCCCATGTATTTGGTATCGATACGATTTTTATCTTAACACTATTCCATAATACCATTTATTTCCGTGTAATCCCAGTACTTTAATTGTAATAAAAGCGACTCATCGCTTTGAAGAACTGCCTAGGATTATATAACCGCCACGCGATAGCTATCTGAACATGTAAACGTAAATACGGCACCCCTAAACTATCTGCTCGCTCATTTAGCTGGATCGCTTACTCCGAGATGTTACTTGTCTAACGTGCGCGCAGCAGCAGCATTCGCCGTCACGGGACTGCTCAGGCAAACTAACTTAACTGGAATTTCTCCCGCTAAATCGCCCTATGAATGCGCCGTTTCTGCAATTACATGGAAATTCTCCTGCTAATTCCTCGTATTTCTCCCGATTTAGGCGTTTCGCGTAAAATTAACGGGAGGTTTTCCAGTTAAGTGGCCAGATGAGCTTCATTCGGCGATATGAGCGGGAGGTTTTCCTGTTAAGTGGCCGGATGAGCTTCATTCGGCGACATTAGCGGGAGGTTTTCCTGTTAAGTGGCCGGATGAGCTTCATTCGGCGACATTAGCGGGAGGTTTTCCTGTTAATTATGGTTTTCTGAGCTTTCAGTAACACCCCAACCGCAAGCTACTTGCCCAACGTCCGCGCAGCAGCATTCGTCGTCGAAGAAGCGCCCAAACAAACTAACTTAACTGGAATTTCTCCCGCTAAATCACGCTATAAATGCGCCGTTTCTGCATTTACATGGAAATTCTCCTGCTAATTCCTCGTATTTCTCCCGATTTAGGCGTTTCGCGTAAAATTAACGGGAGGTTCCTCTTTAGCCCCCTAATTCCATTGGAGTCCGAATTGGAATCCATTGTACACTATGTATATGGATGAGGTGAGGGATAATGAGGAGAAAAAGACAAAGTGAAGCGTACAAAATGAAGGTAGTTGAGGAGG
>NZ_LIGH01000001.1:603473-738299 GCF_001273905.1 Paenibacillus sp. FJAT-27812
TTTTGAATTCTGGAGCATTTACTCGAAATAAAGTGCAAGCGTAAGAACCGACTATTGAATTCCAATTAAAACTCCAAAATTAAGGGGTCAAACCGGTTCTCCAGTTAAGTGACCGGATGAGCTTCATTCGGCGATATTAGCGGGAGGTTTTCCTGTTAATTTGGTTTTCTGAGCTTACGGCTCTGCCAAGAAAAAAAGCTGCGCCTAAGTCATGAATGACCTGGCACAGCCCTGATTAGTTACTCTGGTTTGTTCTCCGGAGGAAGCAGCACGATACGACCTTCCCCGAGCTCCACGCGAAGCTTGTTGGAGTTTTTGACGCCAATCGACTCCAAGTAGTTCGCTGGCACCTGCAAACGGCCTGCCTTATCCAGCACCGCATACTCCACATGCGTGCCTTCTTCATCCTCCGTTTGCTCAAGCTCGGCCAGCTCTTCCGCGTATGACCGCCTGCGCAGCATCTCGGATGAAATTTTGCCGTCGCGGATAGCCGCTACGCGGTCTACCTTCTTCGCAAGCTCTGGATCATGCGTAACGATAACGACCGTAATCCCGATCGTCCGGTTCAGCTCGCGGAACAAATCCAATATCTGATTCGCCATCCGCGAATCTACGGAGCCTGTCGGCTCATCCGCAAGCAGCAGCTTCGGATGATTGGCAAGCGCGATCGCGATGGCCACGCGCTGCTGTTCACCGCCAGAGAGCTCGTATAGCTTGTTCGATGCGCGGTGGCTAAGCCCCACAGCATCGAGCAGCTCCTTCGCCCGCCAGCGCTTGCGGCTGCCCGTCAGCAAAATCGGCAGCTCTACATTTTCGAGCGCCGTCAAATACGGAATAAGGTTTCTCGCATTATTTTGCCAGACGAAACCGACGCTTTCCCGTTTGTAACGGACAAAATCCCGTTCCTTAAACTTCAGCATGTCTCTGCCGTCAACCGTCAGCTTGCCGGCCGTTGGACGGTCCAAGCCCCCGAGCATATTAAGCAGCGTCGATTTGCCGCTGCCGCTGTTGCCGATAATCGCCATGAGTTCACCGCTATCAATATGAAGATCGAGGCCTTGCAGGGCGAATACCTCTAGGTCGGCTGTTTTGTATATTTTGACTAGCCCTTCGCAATGAATCATCCGTCAATCCTCCCCTAGCTTGATCGCTTGATGAATGCGCAGACGGGACAGCATATAGGCAAGTATGCCAAGACCGAAGAGCAGCATGAAGCCGACAAGTATATAAATACGCATTAAATCCGACGAATCGAACATGACCTTGAACGGAGGAACGAGGCTGCTCGGATTAAACGCAATTTGAAAGTTTGGCACATACAGCAGGCTCGCCACATTGCCAACGCCTATTCCGATAAGAACGGCAACGCCGGATGTGAGCAGCTGCTCGACGCCGAGCATGCCAATGAGCTGTCGGAGCGATAAGCCAATCGCGCGCAAAATGCCATTTTGCAGCGTCCGGCCGCGCAGCGATAATACCCAGTACAATAAGAAGCCGATAAAGCTAACAAGTATCGACAGAACGAAACCAAGCGTCAAAATGCCGTTCAGCGCCATGAGGAATGGATCGTTTTTGGCATCCACAAGCTCTAGCCTCGTATTGACGATATTCGTAATCGGAAGCTTCGATTCCTTGAGGCCTTCATAAAACTCCGCTGTGCTGGTCTCTGGCTTCAGCTTGATCCAGACATCATACGGCTCAAGCGCAAGCATGACCTGAATGCGCGGCAAGTGCCCTACGATCAGCATCGGAGCGTTGCCTTTTGACGCTTCTTCACTCACATCCACGCTCCCTACAGCCGGATTTGGGTTAAAGGTAGGGAAATACTCGATGATGCCATACACCTTAAACGGCTGCTGCGGCACATCGCTCCAGCCTACCCATATCGTATCGCCCGGCTTAACCTTCTTCTGATCGGCGAGCGTTTTGGAAATGAGCACGGCCTGCGAATCTCCTGCGAGAAGGTTCAAGTAGTCGTTAATCGGATAATCAAGCAAGCTGTCACGGAACCATGTTGTTTCTCCGAACTCGTCTGAGTCGATGCCGATCAGCGTTGCCGCGCCCGTACTGTCATTGACGCTGAAGCCAGCCTCCTTCTTGAACACTTTGGCAGCATGCTCTACACCTTTAATCGCCTTAAAAGGCTCAAAAGCCGGCTCTAAATAATGGACAGGCGCTTGTACGACAGGCGCTGCCGGCTGCTGCATACCCGGCGGCGCCGGAGGAGGCGCATCGTTGATCCACTGTGCGGTCAGCACGATCTCGGCACCATTTCCATATTTAATCCGATCCTCTGTATTGTTATTAATCGTCCTTGCAGCAGAGGCGCTAAATACGCCTGTTGCAATCGTCATGATGAGGAAAATCATCAAAAATTGGTATTGCGAGCTAGAACGGCCAACCTGGATTAACGTTGCATACACGGAAGGCGGCCACCATTTTTTGCCGGCCCAGTATACGAGCCTGAGCACCCACGGATACAAGCGAAGCAGCAGCAAGCCCGCTCCCATAATAAATAAGGCTGGAATAACGAATTGCAGCGGATCGATATTCAAATCGTCAGCATTCAGTCCCAGGCTTTGCAAATCGGCGAGCCGCTTTCTGAACGTATACAAGCCGTAAATAGCGAGTGCCAGCGCAATGACATCGAGAAACATTTTATGCCAAAGCGGTGATTTCAGCATTCTTGCCAATTGCTGTTTATGTCCAACAATCGAGACGCGAGTTGCCATGATGATTGGAATAAGCATAATAACGAAACATACGCCCGAGGCGATTGCCCCGTAACGGTAAGCTTCCTCGGTAAGCCTGACGGGCAGCCTCACGCGCTGCACGAACTCCAAGAAACCGTTCGAAGCGCCCAGCATCTCTGTCAATGCGACCCCCAGCAAGGGTCCTACGCCAAATGCGATGCCGCATAAAATAATGCCCTCTACCGCATACGAAGTAATAACCTGCCAGCGTGCCGCTCCTCTGCTGCGCAGAACGGCGATTTCATTTTTTTGCCGGTCGGCAATAAGATTCGACACCATGAACATATAAAAACCGAGCATAATCAACACCGGAACATTTAGCGACCACATTAACGTTCTTAACTGCTCTGCCCTGTCCATATATTTCGCGATCGTATCCAAAGCCGGCGTTACAGTCACCGCCTGATACATCGTCACGTTATTGAGCATAACGTTGCGGATCTTACTGGTCGTCTGGATAAAATCGTCCACGAATCTCAGCTCAAGCTTGGAATAATCCAGTACAAAAAACCAACCGACAGACGCAACCGGAATACGCGCCTCCTGCATCAGCTGCTGCTTAGCCAGCTTGTCGCTAATGACAAAGCTTCCGCTAAGCTCGCTCAGGTCCGTATCCCGAAAGTAGGGATCGTCATCCTGCAGCTTTTCAAATACGCCTACCGGTTTAAACTTTATTTCCCCGGCAATTTTATCGTCATCGACAAAAAACTCGGAATCAAGCACCGTTTTAAACTGAATAAGTCCCCGCTCCGTCACGAGTACTTCATATACGCCATCGACGGGCTGCTGTTCCGCAGGCATTCTGCCGTCCTTTAGCTTAATATGCTTCTCTAGATCAGAGAAGGAGCGAAGCGCCATCGTTTTGAGCGATTTTTTCGTATTCGGCTCAGGATCATTTGTGGGCCTTATCTTCATCGATTTCGATTGGAAATCGACAACAAGCTCCTGCACCGGTATTTGGAAACCTGCGGCGGCTTGCTCATGGATGTACCGATCCACTTTCGTATAGATCTTATTCATCTGCTCGGGCGTTTCTTTGGTATAAAATAATTTGTTGTATTGGCTGCCGGGATACACGCTCCTCTTGGTTTGCATCGTCTCCAAATCCTTGACCAGCATTCGCGAGAGCACTGCTTCCGAATAAATGGGCATGCTGCTGACCAAAGCGACAGACATAACCAAACCAATAAACAAGCTCGCAACCAACCACTTGTTTTGCACCATTTTGCGAATAATCATGACGAACAAAGCCACGCGAAAACCTCCCAAGCGTAAACGACTGATAACGTATTGCCTTATAACAAGCTCATGCTTTTGTTATTGCAGGACGACAATCGCGCCTTCTTCCAGACCCTTCGTGATTTCAATTTCCGTCGAGCCCTTAACGCCCGTTTCGACATCGATCTCACGTATTTTATTGCCTTCCTCCAGCGTTCTTACGAATGTTCGGCCAAGGAAGCTGCGCACGCCGCTGCGCGGAATTTTCAAAATATCATCACGCTGCTGCAGGATGATCTTCACATCTGCAAAAGCGCCAATCGACGCATCCGCCGGCACTTTCGGCACCTCGATGAACAACGTTTTGGAGTACCGCTCTTGAAGCTGCGCGTTTAATGTCGTAGGAGCGGACGATGGCGTCTGCACCACTTTGCCCTGCAGCTCCTGCGAGCCGAATTTGACCAAAGCCGGGAAGCCCACATCCACGCCGCTAATTTCAGCGCCCGCTTCGACCCGAAGCGCCACGCGCAGCTTCGATGGATCCGATATAATGACTAGCGTCTGGTAAGCCTCGACAAAATCGCCTTCATCTAAATCCTCGACAAAAGTTACCTGACCGTCCATTCCGGCTACCAGCTGCTTGCTGTTAAAGGTTTTCATCAGCCGCTCCAGCTTTAAATCCTCAATCTCCATTTGCAGATTGGCAATGTCAATCGCATCGCTGTCCCCGCCTAGTTTGGCCTGCTTGAACGCCAGCTTCGCCTTTGCAAACGCAAGCTCCTGCTCCTTCAATTGGATGTCCAATCCGTCTACGTTGAGTTGAACGAGCACGTCGCCCTTCTTCACCTTGCTTCCTGAGGTTACCAGCATCTTCGCAATACGGCCGCCTTGGCCTACAAACTGAGCAATTTCAGACTTCGTAGATTCCAGTGCGCCGCTTCCGTTAATATCCTGCGTAATCGTACCCTTCTCAACCGTGACCGTTCGGTAATTTTCCTGTGCCGGCTTAATTAATGGAGGCTTCAGAGCTTCCTCCTCGGCAGGCAGCAAGGAGCACCCTGTTAATGAGGCGCTGATGAGCAGCGCGAATGACCAGCCAAGCAGCGGCTTAAGCTTTTGCGACAATTTGTCCATCCTCCAATTCATACACTTGGTCAACGATTTCCATAATAGCAGGGTCATGCGTGGTCATAATGATCGTCATGCCTGCCGTCTCTACCAAATCGCGGAACACCTTCATAATTTGCAGTCCCGTCCGGCTGTCCAGCTCCGCAGTTGGCTCATCCGCCAGCAATAGCTTTGGCTTATGGGCGATTGCTCTAGCAATTGCCGTCCGCTGCTGCTCTCCGCCCGACAGCTCGAATGGCCTATGATGCATGCGCCCCTTCAGGCCAACCTGCTCCAAAGCTTGCACAGCGGCTTCCTTGCGTCCGCTCGCTCCGACGCCCGCAACCCGCAATATAAACTCTACATTCTCATATGCAGACATAAGGGGAATCAGCGCAAACGATTGAAAAATAAGTCCCATTTCCTTGCGGCGCACCATATCTCTCTCCTGATTCGACATCGCTGTCAAATCACGGCCTGCAAATGTAATTTGCCCTTCCGTTGGACGATCCAAGGCGCTAAGCAAATTAATCAATGTCGTCTTCCCCGAACCGGATCTTCCTTTGAACGCAATCAGCTTGCCGGAAGGGATCGATAAGTCCACGCCCTTCAATACGGTAACTGCGCCGCTCCCCCGTCCAAACGTTCTTTTTAAAGCGCTTGCACGAATCATATCATGCTCTATCAGCTGCATCTATCAGAAAACCTCCGTTTCCAATAAAACGTTTACATTTGTATCAATTTCCATTTTAAACCCATCTCGCATTATGTACAAGCCATTCTATTACTACTAAGCAATTAAAAAAGCCTATGAAATCCATGCTTAAGGATTAATAGGCTTTAAGTCCGCTTATATGTCAAGATTCAAGAAAAAGATAACAGCCGTAACCGTTATAATGCTTAAAATAGTAGAAACGAACACGGATTGCGAAGCAAATTCGGCTTCATTGTCGAACTCAACCGCGAGCAGCACGCTGCTAAGAGAAGTTGGCACGGCCGACGATACGATCAAAGCTGCTGCCGTCAGCTTATCGAGTCCCATAAGCCACACGATCAGCCATGCGAGCAATGGGCCGGCAACAAGCCTAAGCATACCCGACAGGCTTACATCGATGAGAAGGGAACGTTTGATTTTCCACTCCATATTGCCAAGTTGAACGCCAAGCGTAATGAGCGCGGTGCCGATGAAGGCGTCAGCCAAGTAACCTAGCGGCGTAGCAATCGGCTGCGGGATCGCCACATGGAATCCTCTTAATAGAAAAGCAAGCGGAATGACATAAATGATAGGCATAGAAATAATCGTGCGCCAAATCGCACGCATATCGGCTTTATGCGCATTTACGCTATAAATGCCATAGGTATTGGGCACAAAGGATTGCGTCATCATAATAAGCACTTGAATGGCGAGCGTCTTCTCGTTCCCGGCAAATGCCAGCTGATTAAGCGGTATCCCATAATTGGCGCTGTTATAAAAGAGGACGCTGTTGCGCATCGCGCTCTTCATGCTGGGCTTATACCCTCTTATGCGGATAACAACCTCAACGATCAAATACTGGGCAACCATAAATACGACGAAGAAAAATAAAATTTTGCCGATTACCGAAACGGAAATATCGGTTTTGTACAGCAGGTCGAACATGATCGCCGGCGAAAATAAATAAAAATTCAGCTTCGATAACGTTTTGATATCCAGCTTAAACGCACGTTGAATCAGAATGCCAAGCCCAATCATAATGACCATCGGAAGTACGTTCGTCATCAATATATGAACAAAAATATTCATTCCTGCATCTGCTTCCTTCTATTATATAGTGTGAGTAATGGGTCAAGTCGTCCCTCCCAGGTTCGCATCACTAATTTTAATAGGTTCATCGCCTATTAGGCAAGCTTACTTTTTGACTCGGCATGCAAAAACGGACAGCCGTCGTCCTTAGCCAACGCTGCCCGTTCTGATTAGCTTATCTCCTACAGCTGCTGCTCCTGTTGATAGAGCACTGTAGACAAGTAACGCTCGCCGTTGCTTGGAATAACCGCAACAACGCGCTTGCCCGCACCTAGCTTCTGCGCCAATAGAATGGCTGCAAAGACAGCTGCGCCCGAGGAAATGCCGCCTAGGATGCCTTGCTCCTTCGCTACTCTTCTTGCGACAGCCCCTGGCGTAAGCACCAGTTCAGCGCCATACGCACGCAGCAGATTGCGGCGCTCCAAGCTCATCGTTTCATGCATTACGAGAATGGCCTTGCGGCACGTGCCGTAATGATCAGTGGGTCATGCCAAGAGCTATACCGCGACATTGCCTTGCGAATGCTCATACAGCTCTTTATAATGACCGTCATGCTCCAAAAGCTGCTGATGATTGCCTTGCTCCACAATTTCACCATGGCTCATCACAATAATGCGGTCAGCTTGCATAATGGTAGACAACCGATGCGCAATGACGATCGTCGTCCGATCCTGCGAGACAACTTGCAGCGCGTTCTGAATCAGCTGCTCCGTATGCGAATCAAGGTTGGCGCTTGCCTCATCCAAGATAAGAACCTTTGGCTTAAAGACGATAATTCTCGCAAAAGATATCAGCTGGCGCTCGCCTGCCGACAAGCCGCTTCCCCGCTCCGACAGCTTCGTTTCATATCCGTTCTTGAGCTTCTTGATAATGGCATCCGCTCCAACGAACTCGCAGGCGCGAATAACCTCCTCGCGGGAGATCGAATCATCAAACATCCTTATATTTTCAATGATGCTGCCTGAATAAAGGTAAGGCTCCTGCTGAACCAGCCCTACTAGTCGGTGAAGCGTCGCTTGCGGAATATCTCTCACATCCGTTTCATCGATCCGAATGCTTCCTTCCTTCACATCGTAAAAGCGGCATAACAAGCTGATGAGCGAGCTTTTGCCTGCGCCAGTCGTGCCAACGACGCCGATAAGCTCACCGGAATTGATATGCAAATCCAAATCCCGAATAATCGGTATCCCTTCCTCATAGGAGAAGGAGATGTGGTCGAAGTCGATGCGTCCCTTCACCTTCTCTAGGTTGTAAGCCGGTAATGAAGCCTGGCGCTCATCCGCCTCATCATGATCCGCATGCGATTTATGCAAATCGACAGGCTCCAGATCACGATCCGTAATATCCGGCTTATTCGCGAATACGCTCCAAATTCTCGAAATCGCAACCGTTGCAGACTGCAGCGTATTCCACTGCTGTGTAATGGTATTGATCGGCTGAAAAAACTGGCGGATATACGTAATGAACGCATACAAAACACCGAATTCGAGATGCTGTCCCAGCACGGCGTTGCCGCCGATCCAGGTGACAAAAGCAATCGATAGATTGCTTAAAATATCGAAGGTACGGCCAAACACGACATTCGTCCGAATTTCCCGAAGATTAGCTTTAAAGTACAAGCCGTTCCGCTCGTTGAATTGCTTCTCTTGCTCCTTCTGCTGGTGGAACACCTGCACAAGATTCATGCCAGAGAGGTTCTCAGCTACAAACGCCACCATGCGGGACAATCTCGTTCTCGCCAGCTGATAGGTCGTACGCATGAAAGACCGGAAGGCAATCGCGATCACCCAAATAATCGGCAGCAAAATCAAGCAATATAGCGCGAGCTTCGTATCGAGCTCGAACATAATCACGACGATAAAGATGAGCGTAAGCCCGTCTCTAAATAGACTCAGCAGCACCTGATTAAAAAACTGGTTCAGCGCCTCCGTATCGCTCGAGACATGCGTGATGAGGCTGCCGCTCGACATCCGGTCGAAATACCGCATCGACTGCTTCAATATATGGCCAAAAAGCTGCTTCCGGATGCGTGACACGATGCTTTGACCGATATTTTGGAGCAAGTTGTTTTGCAAATACGTGAATAGCAAGCTGGATACCGATAAGCCTAAATAGATGAAACAAATCGTAAGCAAGCCTTTGTAATCGTTTTTGCCGGAAAGCAAGTTGTCATCAATCGCGATTTTCATTAAAAAGGGCTGCAGCAAATCAGACAGAATCGCGATTAACGTACAGCAAAATACGCCGATGAATGCCCAGAGATGCGGTCTCGCATAGCTAAAAAGGGTACGAAACGCTGGTACATAATTCGGCTTCTGTTCAGGTGCATTTGGATCGCCCTTCTGATCCGCCTGCCAATTATGAATGGCTTGTGCCGGTCGCATGCTGACTCCCCTCCTCCTGTATGGCGTGAAGCGTTGCATAAAGTCCTTGCTGCTCGAGCAGTTCCGAGTGGGTGCCGCGCTGCACAATGACGCCGTCATCCATGACTATAATTTGCTCCGCATGCTTGATCGCGCTAATGCGATGCGCAATGATAATCGTTGTTTTATCGTTTCTCTCCGTTTGGATCGCGTCAATGATATCCTTCTCCGTCACGGCATCCACCGCGCTGACGCTATCGTCTAATATCATAATCGGAGATTCCTTAATCATCCCGCGAGCTAAGCTGGTACGCTGGCGCTGGCCGCCAGACAACGTTAAGCCGCGCTCGCCGAGCCGCGTTTCAAACTTATTCGGCAGATCGACGATATTATTATAAATTTGGGCATGCTTGGCAGCAGCCTCAACCGCTTCAAGCTCACGTTCGCGATCGGAGAATGCAATGTTCTCCTTAATCGTTGTACTAAACAGAAAGCCATCCTGCGGGACGTAAGCAATTTGGGTGCGCAGACTCTCAAGCGTCATCTCTCTCACATCCGTCTGCCCATACCATATTGTCCCCGGAGGCGGGTCATAGGTTCGGAGCAGCAGCTTCATCAGCGTCGTCTTCCCGCTGCCGGTTCGGCCAATGATGCCAAGCGTCGCGCCCGGCTCAACGCGCAGGCTGATGTCTTTCAGAATAGGATTGCCGCCTTGCTCGTAAGCAAACGATAAATGGTCAATCCTGATGCCGGCATCATCTAAATTTACAGCCTTGGCGCCCTCAAGCTCCACGATTTCCGAACGCTGTGACAGCAAGCCGTTCAGCCGCTCCAGCGAAGCACGCGAGCGTTGGATCGTGTTGATGACGTTCCCGATTTGTTGAAGCGGATTCATCAGCATGCGGATATAGAGCGTTAGTGCAACGAAGTTACCAAGCGAAATTTGTTTCGTAATGGTCATATAGCCGCCAAAGGAAAGCGCGACGATCAGCCCAATCGCGCCAAGAAACGGAATCAACGCTTGGAAAAAAGACGAAACGCGAACCAGCCGCAATTGATTATGCCGGATTTGATCCACCGTTTTGCCGAAGCGCTCGATCATGATGTCTTCCACTGCAAACTTTTTCGTTACCCGGATGCCGCCAAATTGCTCCTCGGCCGTTTCCGTCATCGTCCCAAGCGCTTCTTGCACCTCTAGCGACCTTTTTCTAATAATCGGCCCCAAATAAACAACGATAATCGGGATCAGCAGCAGCGGAAATACAGATGCCAAAATCAGATAATAAGGAATATGGCTGACAAGCATCATCGTAATAGACGCCACAAGCAGCATGGATGCGTTTGCGGTTTGGTTGACGCCCATAGAGATCGACTCCCGAACCGCAGTAACGTCATTCATAAAATAGCTGAGCAGCTTCCCGACGCCATTTTTCGAATAGAAACGTTCGCTCATTTCCGTAAAATGCTTGAATAGCCCTCTTCGGACGAGAAATTCAAACTTTCTGCCCACATACATGACCAAGTACATCGCTACGCCGTTAAACAGCACTTGGCCAACGCCGATTAATAGCAGGAGCAGGCTATAGTCCACAATCAGCTTGCTCGTTAAACCGCCAATTTGCAGCTTATCCGTAAACTGCCCCAGCACCTTCGGAAAAAATACGTTAATCGTGTTCGATATCAAATGAAAAAAGATAGAGGCTACGTATAGGTACCACGTTTTCCGAAAAAAATCAGTTAACAAGCTATTGGGCTTCAAAAAACGATCACTTCCCATTTTCAAAGTATGTTTTACGATACATCCGTTTGCGGGAATTGCAATTCATAAAGCTGATTGTAGCGCCCTTGAAGAAGCAGCAGCTCCTCGTGCGTTCCGTTCTCCACGATTCGTCCTTGCTCCAGTACATAAATCTGATCCGCCTGCTGGATCGTGGATAGCCGATGCGCAATGACTAGGCATGTGCGCCCTTGCAGCAATTGCGCCAGCGCCTCTTGAATATGCTGCTCCGACTCCGTGTCGAGCGACGCGGTCGCCTCATCCAAAATAATGACCCGTGGATTTTTCAAAATCGCCCTCGCAATGGACAGCCGCTGCTTCTGGCCGCCCGATAGCTTCACGCCACGCTCGCCGATTTGCGTTTCGTAGCCCTGCGCGAACGAATCAATAAAGCCGTCGGCATTCGCAGCTTTAGCGGCAGCGAGCACCTCATCATCCGTCGCATGCAGATTGCCATAACGGATATTTTCCTCAATCGTCCCGTTAAACAAAACGATATCCTGCGACACGATCCCAATTTGCTCTCTTAACGAGGCTAACGTAATATCCTTGAGCGAATAGCCGTCGATTGTGATGTCTCCGGACTGCGGATCATAAAATCTAGTGATGAGATGGGCAATCGTCGTTTTGCCTGAGCCGGAAGAGCCGACGAGCGCGGTCACCTTGCCTGCTTCAAGCTCCAAATGGAAATCCTTTAATACGGCGGAGTCTTTGGAATAGGCAAAATCAATATGATTAAACACGATTTGACCGCTTGCTCGCGGCAGCTTGATCGCTTCCTCTTTCTCCACGATTTCTGCATTCGTGTCCATAACCTCCATAATGCGCTCATACGCGGCAGCCGATTGCTGAATCGTATTGATAATCCGGCTAAAATGGCGAACCGGGTTTTGCAGCAGCCGCAAATAAGCAATAAAAGCAACGATCGTGCCGACCGTCATCATATCCTTCATGGCTAGCCATGCGCCAAACACAAGGACGATGGCAAGGCCGAGAAAATTGAGAAAATCAATAATAGGCTCATAAGCAGCCCGCAAGCGTGTCACTTGTATATTTGCATCCATATTCCGCTGAGTGCGCTCAGCGAATCGATCCGACTCGTAAGCCTCCGCGGTAAAGGATTTGATGAGCCGTATGCCTGTTAGCGTATTTTGCAAATGGTCGCTGACATCGGCTACGGACTCCTGCACCGTTCGGAACGAGGAACGCATTCTTTTGCCAAATATTTTGGTCGTAAGTATCATAAACGGGAAGGTAGCGAGCAGCAGCAGCGTTAGCTTCCAATCGATCCAAAGCATATAAATCGCAATCGCTGTAAAGGTGAAAAAATCGGTAAATAATTGCATCATGCTGGAGGAAATCATTTGCTGAAGGATGCTTACGTCGTTCGTAACCCGAGACATCAAATCGCCGGTCCGATTGCGGTCAAAAAAGGATACGTCCAAGCTTTGCATGTGGCGGTACAAATCATTGCGAAGATTGTAAAGCACCTTCTGGCCGACGGAGGCTATCAGGGAAGTACTGATATAGCGCAGAACGCCGAGCAGAAGCGCGGCACCGAGAACGCCGCCGCCAATAAGAAACAGCTTGGAAAACAGCTTATTCGGAATAACGTGGTCAATCGTAAGGCGCGTTAACTGCGGAACGATAAACTCCAGCAGCGAAATGGCGATGACGCAAGCAACAGCCCCGATTAGCAAGGGCAGCTGCATTCGCGCATGCGTATAGACTCGCACGAACATGCTGACGATGCTGGCGGGCTTAGCTTTCTCTCCCGTTCCGAACTTTCTCATGCCGCCCATTCCTCCGCCTGGCCGATAGGACTGAGCAGAATTGTAATTATTGCTCATACGCTTCACCCTCGTCATCGCCGTTTTCCGCTTCCGCAGCCACTTGCCGGAGCGAGACGCGCAAATGATCGAGAATCGTACGCAGCTGATCTGCCTTTCTGCTGTCATTCACGACTGCCCGCTCTGCCGCCTTCAGCAGATGCAGCAGCTCTTTGCCCGCCGGCGTTAATCGCCGATTCCGCTTGCTTCGGTCAAATGGCTCGCCTTCCTCCTCGGCGTAGCCATATTCGCGGCGCTCGGGTCCGTTAACGGCATTTTCCTTCTCTTCAAGCAAATAGGCTCTGCCGTTATCCGTAATTTCAAAAATTTTCTTGCCATCCTGCTTAGAGGATTCTACAAATCCTTGATCCCGCAGCATCTGAAGGGTTGGATAGATCGAGCCTGCGCTAGGCTTGTATGTGCCGCCCGATTGATCCTCAAGCGCCTTCATCATTTGATAGCCATGCATGCTTTCCTGCTCCAGAAGCTCAAGCAAAGCATATTTGACTCCGCCGCGGCTGAAATAACGTCTGCCTGAGCCGCTCACCTCTCTTTCTAGTGCATGATTTAAAAACAACCGTTCCTCTGGCTGCCATTCTTCTGTCATTACGTATTCTCCTTCGTTAACGATATATCGTATTACTTCAAATACTATACGATATATCGTTAATTGGCAATTACTTGTTACGAAATAGTGTTTTCTGCCAAAAAAAAAAGGATATCATGTGATGCTCTGATAACCTTCATATGATACGGTAGAAATAAAAATGTAATGCCGCCTGATGTCAATCATCATCGTTGCAGTTATATTGCCTAGTATGCGGTTAAGACGCCTCTTGCATGAATGCCGTGCTCAGCTACAAACTCGCTCAGCTCCACAATTAAATTGCCCTTGCCGAAGGATAAAAACTTTCGTCCTTCCTCCGCTTGCTTCTTTGCCATAAGATCCAAAAACCGAATAATCATTTTTCGCCTGCGTTTAATTTCAGGATAACCGTTATCGTACAGCCACTGATCGATCGTATTGTAGACACCACGATTCAGTTGATACATTTGCAAGCAATAATGATGAAAAGCCAAATCAGGCCATTCATATACGTCCATAGTAAGGTGGTTCTTCATTATCTCTGTTTCCGAGCCGCAGAAGGAGCCTTCTCCGTGTCATAGCGACTGCGT
The DNA here is from genome assembly GCF_001273905.1 of Paenibacillus sp. FJAT-27812. Lineage (NCBI taxonomy): Bacteria > Bacillati > Bacillota > Bacilli > Caryophanales > Paenibacillaceae > Paenibacillus > Paenibacillus sp. FJAT-27812. The sequence goes on from NZ_LIGH01000001.1 coordinate 617,480, forward strand.
TCAGTCCGATCAATCTGTACGATTTGCCCGTTATGAATCGTGATCTGAACTACGCCATATTGAACGCCTGCCAATTGCTCCTTAATGCGTTTCAACCACTCATCCGCAACCTCAGCCGGTCGAGACATATACAACATCCTCTCCAAAGTTATAGGTTCAGCCCTAATGAGCTCACAACTTGATCATCTGATTTTTTTTTGATTTCCAGTAGGCTCTCTGCCAAAGGACGGCGGCCGGTCGGACGCTCTTTCTCTTGAAAGGATTCATCCAGTGAATCGGCATCCCCTCGGTGGCCAAGCGCAATAACGGCATGAAGCGCAATATGCTCCGGCACTGCCAGTAACTCACGAGCTGCAGCACGATCAAAGCCGCCAATCGCCCGCGTTGAAAGGCCAAGCAGCCGCGCCTGCAATGCAAGCGTCGCCCATGCCGCCCCGGAATCAAAGGCGTGCGATACGTTGGGATCGCCATTTTCCCGAGTGGCTCACCCTTCAACACCTCCCCTTCCAAAAAAATAAAAGAAGGCGCACGACAACCGATTCGGCATTCGGTTGGCATGCGCCTCCAGTTTTCTAGTGAGCGCGAATGTGAATAAACTACAGCGACACTTATGCCATAATTTCTTATTCAGTTTCCAATTCTATTCCCGACTAATTCAATAGGATAAATTTAATTTACCATGATGTTTTCTATCCGTCAACAAATATCCACTAATCAAGTTGACGTTTTTGCATAATGGCAGCAAGCGCCGGCTTCGTGCGGTACAAGTGATAAAGAATGCCAACCATGAGCCAACATGCGCCCATTATTAAAGCGGTTCGATCCAGCAGCGTCAAGAGCCATCCTACAAAACACGCGCCAGTAAGCGGAATAATCAAATAAACAATCGTTTGTGAAAAAGATCTTCGTTTCTCCTTCACGTACATTTGCACGACGACTGAACCGTTAACGAACACAAAAGCCGTCAAAGCCCCGAGGCTAACGAATTTTATAGCCGTCTCCAGACTTAAAACCAGCGCTAGCATCGAAACGACGCATACGGCGGCAATGCTGTTGACGGGCGTCTTATATTTGGAGTGCAGCTTGCCAAAAAAACGTCTGGGCAGCGTCGAGTCGTTGCCCATCACATGCAGTAGCCTCGATGCGCTCGTCACAGCGATTACGCCTTGCGTAAATACAGCCATGATCAGCACCGAGATAAAAAGCGACTGAAGGCCGGCGCCGCCGACAAGCCTCATCAATTCAAACCCTGCGGCATCGCCATTCGTAAAGGAAAGGCTTGGAAACACCAGCTTCGTTAATACAGAAACGACGATATACATGACCGCAGCGATAAGCACGATAAGCATGATCGCGCGCGGTATCGTTTTATGAGCGTTGATCGTCTCATCCGCCAGCGTGGTAACCGTGTCAAAGCCAAGAAAAGAGAAGCACACAATCGAAGCGCCAGTCAAAATCGCGGAAATCCCCCATTCACCATGAGGCAAAAGCGGTTGAACGGCAATCGCAGCCGCATTGGCCGCTAACCCCTTAATCAGAAACGCACAAAACAAGGCAATAAATAAAATTTGCACGACTACAAATATTTTGCTTAGCCCAGCCGAGAATTTTATGCCTATGATATTCACAATCGCAAAGATGAGATTGATGCCTATGATCCATACGGAAGCCGGAACGGCTGGGAACTGGGCATGCATATAAAGACCGAAGGTTAAGCATGCGATAACCGGAGAGAAAATATATTCAAGCAGGACGACCCAGCCTACTAAGAAGCCGGCATAGGGATGGATCGCTTTTTTGACATAGGTATAGGCGGAGGCAGAGGACGAGAATCTTTTGGACATGACGATATAGCTAAGCGCCGTTAATAAAATAGCCGCTGCAGCCACGGTGTAAGAGCTGGTCATCCATCCGCTAGAGCCTTCGTAGGCAATGCCATAAACGGTAAAATAAATCATAGGCGACATCCATGCGAGTCCAAATGCTACAACCTGAAACAATGTTAATGTTCTGCGGTACGTCACTTTCTCTTCCATCTGCTGCACCCTCTGCCTTGTTAATTGGTCTTTTCACTGTTTTTAAAAACAACAAAAGCCAGGGAGGCATCGTCATTAGACAATCTCCCGGGCTTTTATCCCTCCGTGAACACAGCATGCTGTGCGTCTTCTCTCGGTCCAGTCCGTAACAATCGTCCGCGGAACCCTAGAAAACTATTAATATCGTTTATATATGATAGGTTTCCTCACAAAACATCCAAAAAGCCGAACATTAAATATCGTTTTTTCTCTTATGTTAAATAACATAACATAAACTGTTCTGTATTTAAAGATTTTATTTCATGAAATTAGAAGTGATGAGCTGCTTCTCTTCAGCTCTCCAATGCCCTATTAAAAGTTCGAAACAAAACGCCTATGTTTGCGTATGATAACAAACGACAAATTAGTAAAAAGATGGAGGTGAATAGATGAACGGGTTCGGACCTTCATTCGGCGGCGGGTTTAATTTGATGTTTACGATCATCCCGATATTGGTTGGCATCGGCTTTATATTCGTTATTGGAGGGATTTTGTACAGCCTTATCAACCATGCAAAAAATGCTAGAGCTCCGAAGGAATCTAGCTACGCACGCATCGTATCCAAGCGGATGGACGTCCGCCACCATACGAATCACCATAACCATGACGGCGCCCATCATTCCACGAACTCATCGCGAACCTACTACTATATCACGCTCGAATTTGATAACGGGACGCGAAAGGAATACTTAGACGTAAAAAACTTATACGGCTTGGTCGTCGAAGGCGATACCGGCTATGCAGCCGTACAGGGCGAGTGGATCGTCGCATTTGAGCGCAGCCACAGCGAGCCCCTACGCTAAACAAGAAAGAGCACGCTGAATGGTCAGCGTGCTCTTTCTTGTTTAATCCTACTCATTATTTGTTTGTCCTTGATCAGCTATATTATAAATCAAGCTTTAACAAACGAAAGTTTTTCTTTATGTAGTTGTAGCCGGAATAGATCGTTAAGATCAACGCGACGTGCATCAAAATTTGATCGACAGCCATGTTTGTAAAAAAACGGAAAGGCAAATTGTTTAACAGCACTGCCGCAATCGCAACCACCTGCGACACCATTTTTATTTTGCCGAATTGATCCGCTTGAAGCGCTATTTTTTGAGAGGCCGCTACCATTCGAATGCCCGTAATAATCATTTCTCTTCCTATAATGGCAACTGCGATCCAGGTATAAATCATTTGCTCACTTACCATTAATATCAACGCGGCGGCGATGAGCAGCTTATCCGCTAAGGGGTCAAGCAGCTTTCCAATATTCGTTACTTGATTGTATTTTCTTGCGATATGCCCATCTAATTTATCGGTAGCCGAGGCAAGTATAAATACAATTGCGGCGTAATAAATACCATAGGCGTCTAAATGAAGCAGCATAGCCGATTTTGAAACGAGCCCATCCGGATATAGCGGAAAAAGCAGGATAAACACGGGGATCAACAATATACGGGCGATTGTAATTTTGTTTGCTAGATTCATCTGAATCCTCCCTCACCATATTCCACTTATTGTACCATATACTGGTACAGGCTGTGAGGCAAGATTAAGAGTCCTCCTAAACCAAAATGCGCCAAAAAGGAGCAATTAAGCAGCGTAGCTCCTACGCTGCTCTCCTCCAATTGGCGCTTTTGATGCTTCTATTACACAAGCGACTTAATGCTTCGCTACTAATTGCTGAAGCTCTGACAGCAGCTGGTCCAGCTGCGTGTATTCCTCGACCATCGTATGAATCTTAATATCCTGCGTCTCCATGCTTGCATGGACCTCTTCGACGGAGGCCATGTTTTGCTGGGTAGTGGCCGCAATATTAACCATTTCATCAGCCATGCTCGAATAACGCTCATGCAGATCGTTTGCGGAGACTCCCACATTATCCGAATGGCGCTTCACAAGCTCCGTATTCTCGTTAATTCGCTCCATAAGCTGCTGTACCTGTTGAGAAACTTCCCTGCTGTTCATCACAGCCTCTTGCCCGCTCTCCACCTGCTCATGAACGGCACTGATTTGCGAACGAATGCCGGATAAAATATCAGAGATTTCACTGGTCGCAACTCTTGCATTGTCTGCCAGCTTGCGAACCTCCCCGGATACGACGGCGAATCCTCTGCCATGCTCGCCAGCCCGTGCCGCTTCAATAGCCGCATTTAGCGCCAGCAGATTCGTTTGCTCCGCAATGTCGCTAATGGTGCTTACGATAGAGCTTACGCGATCATTTTGTTCATTAAGCTGCGTCATCATCTCGACCGTATGTTTAATAATCGAGCGCACGCTTTCCACTTCGTCCGAGAGAGTAGCCATTTGTTCGCGGTTTTTCTCCGTCAACTCGGCATTGCTCGCGGAATATTGCTGCAACTGCTCCGCACCTTCCAGCAATTGCTTAACCGAAGCATCGATGACCTGTGACGACTCGCTGATGTTCAGAATGGTTGATGTCTGCTTCTCGATAGCAGCCGACATTTCGGAGAACGTAATCGTGACTTCCTTCGAGATGTCTCCCGTCGAGCGAACCGTCGTCTGCTGGCTGCTGCTAAATTCCGTCAATACGATAATAGACGATTTGAGCTTGTCCAATAGCCCCTCCGCCATATCCTTGGCAGCTAATGCCTCACGCTGCTTGTCCGTCACCTGCCGCTGCAGTCTGCCGCTGAACCCAGCGGAAAAAGCCATCGCAACGGTTGCAAACGTTAAATACAAAAACAAATACGCCAGCGATTCATTTGGGAAGAGCTTCGGCTGAAGCACGGGATCAAGAAATAAATAGGTGCTGAGCGCCGCTCCCAAAACCCCGGTAAAAATAATAGGCCTATAATCCGCATACAAGGTAATGATCGCTAGATTGACATACACCAAAAAATAAGTGCTTACGATCGGATTCGGATCAGACACAATCAATAGAGTTACGATAACGGTCAAAATAACAGGCACTAAATATTTAATATATCCCGTAAAAATTTTCCGGTATGTCATGAAAGTTGCTGCACCACACAAAAAGATACCGACCCCTGCAAGCAGGAGAATCATGTCCGCGCCGAGCCCGATAGCAAGATCTGTGGCGATCCCAAGACCAAGGAGGCTCCAAAGGATTTTGATTAACAATCGATTACGCTTGTCAAGTTCTGTTAATTCTTTTTTCACGACATTTCCGCCTTTTCTAAGTTAACTAATACGTCCGTAAGCTTCGCTCAGCCCTCCGCACCGGTTGTGGCAAGAACAGTCTCTTGCGGATAGACGAGCCATTCATAGCGCTGCTTGTTGCGATACATTTGCTCCATGTTGAATAATACCGGTACGACATCATCTCCCTTATAAAAAACCTTCTCTCCAACCTTTTCAAGCGGTACCTGATAAGTAATGCGAAGGGCTCTTAGAAATACAGGCTCCAGAAGCGAGACAAAATATTTCATTTGCAGCTTTTCAGCAATATAGACGGCCGAGGACAGCAGGTCAGCAATATATCGCCCGCGATACGGTCTAAGCAGCGCGATCTTATCGATCTCAGCGATTGCGCTAGCTGCTTCTATTACTTTTGGATACGTTTGAAAAGGGCCTGCATCGTTAATCGAGCTTGAAATTAAGCTGTAAGGCTTAATTTCAGACGTTCCCACATAGTGTCCTTCCGCAGTAACAACGACAAATCGCTCAAGAGCATTCTCAGAAAATTCAAGTTCAAACCCTTTCTCCATCCAGACGGTAGTCCAAATGCCGTTAAACATCGCTAGCTCCAGCTCGTTCTCCACTCGTTTAAACATGATTTTTCTCCTTTATCTCTCTATTTTCTCGTAGGTTTCTTCGCAGATAAAATATGTAGGTTAATTATTTATCGGAATTAATAACTCAATAATTTACCATTTTAACGGAACCATAATAATATTTAATGAAATTGTGACGACGAGGATGGAAGGTTAGAAAGTAAATATATGTTAAAATTCTCCTTTCAGTTGATGTATATCCGCTTGCCAAAATAAACCTTCTTAATCCCAAGCTGACAACTAGGGATTTGAAACACATCGTAACATCGGCATTATTAATTGTCAATACTTTCCTTAAATGTTTGTTTCAAAATAATGATATCCGTTTATATATAACTAAGAAATCGAATACAAGTTGGTCAATAAGATCAACAAATACCAATCGAGGAGAGATGACAAATGTCAAGAGAACACTCTAGTAACGGCGTATTGTTAGGCGCAATTGTAGGAGGAGCTATCGGAGCCATCTCGGCACTGCTATTTGCTCCAAAATCAGGTGCTCATCTTCGGGAGGATCTCTCGAGCAAGTTCAAAGAGATTAGCGAGAAAACAAAAGACATCGCGACTGCAGTGGGACAAAACACGAAAGAGCTCGCCGCTACTGTCGGGCAAAATACAAAGGAACTAGCCAGCAACATCAAAGAGGAAGCCGGCGATTTGGTGGATCACGCCAAAAAATCCAACCAGCATATTATGGAATCCTTCTCTACTGCGAAGGAAGACGTTAAGGATGGACTTGCTACCTCTGGGAGGTAATAATGATGAAGACGGAGCTTGAAACGACTACAAACTCCATGGCACCGACCGAGGAAGAAATGGTTAAGCTTGGCGAGGACATGGAGCAAATGGAAACGAATGCAGAGGTTATTGAGCGGGGTCTGGTTCCAGACCCCGCTCAATAATAAATACGAACTTCATTAAAAAATCCCCTTTCCATACGCAATATGGAAAGGGGATTTTTATATTTTCTAAACTAATCAAATGCTAAAATCCGGACGCTGATCTACGAGCAATAGCTTAAGCTTCTCAATGGCCCGCTTCTGGATACGCGATACGCTCATCTGCGATACGCCTAACTCATCGGCGATATCACGTTGTGATTTGCCGCTATGATACACGAGCAGAAGCACCTTTTTCTCCTCCGTCTTAAGCTGATCCAGCGCCTCCTCCAGATCCAGACGATTATCCACATTCTGATAATCGTCCTTGTCTGAGCCGATAAGATCCCCTATGGTTGCGGCGCTGTCTCCTTCGCTCGACAAAGGCGTATCAAGCGATACATAATGATAAGATTCACGGCAGGACAGCACCTCGATCGTTTCTTCTACGGAAAGTCCGAGATGGACTGCAATTTCCTCCATTTTTGGCGAATGGCCAAGCTCCACCGTTAAGTGATCGATAGCCTGCTGAATGAGCAGTCCCTTCTCTTTAATGCGTCTTGGCACCTGGATATACCATGATTTATCGCGTAAGTAGTTTTTTAGATGACCGATAATGCTCTTCATCGCATAACCTTCAAACGGAATTTCCCGCGAGCTGTCATACTGCTTAAATAAGCGCAGCATAGACAGCTGGCCGACCTGATAAAGATCCTCGTAAAGATCAGGCCGACTGCGGGACATTTTGGCGGCTGCCATCTTCACAATCGGCTCAAAATGCTGCAACAATACGGTCGCCGTATCGTTGCAATTAGTTTCCTGATATATTTTCATTTTTTCGATCGTTTCTTTTGGATCCAGGCAAGAAGAATTCACGCTCATGCCATCTCCTCTTTCCTACCAAATAACTTGGTGAGAATCACCTCTGTACCTCTTTCGGTAAAAACCTCTACTTTATCCATTAAAGCATGCATCATGAACAGCCCGAGCCCGCCTGCTGTCACCTCTTTCAGCTCCTTGTTGTGCAGGGAGACGGATTTGCTGATGGCAGGCTCGTATTTGAAGCTTTCGCCTTCATCCTTAATCCGTATGGAGATGCCGTCCCGCTCAATCTCAAAGCTGATGTCTACAACTCCAGGCTGCTCGTTGCTGTAGGCATGAAGCACAACGTTCGTGCAAGCCTCCGTAACCGCTACCTTCATATCTTCAATTTCCTCATAGGAGAAACCTGCTTTGCTTGCAATTCCAAACAATGACAATCTAACAATATCGATATATTCCGCCCGCGCCGGAATCGTCAACCGAATGAATGAGTTCATAGTTTCTTCTATCCTCTCTTGTATGTTCCTATTATAGCTCATATTTTTTTCACTTTATTCCATACCCTTATTGTGGAAATCACGCCGTCAAATACCGTGCTAATTAATCCGGGCTCTCCAGCGGACTTCGCCTTCTTGCCCTCTCCCTTAATAGAGGCTACCACACTCGCCGCCGACTCTTTGGCTGCACCGGTAAAGGAATGCAGGGCATGACCTAGATCATTAACTGAGGCAAACAGCACATCCAGCGAGCTTAGCTTCGTTCTTACATCAAGCGTCATCGCATTCGTATTATGAATCGCTTCTTTCACCTCGACGCTGATTTGCGTAACTTCCGTTCTAAGCGAACCGATCGTTACACGCATCTCATCCAATGCGCCTCTCAAAATTTTCAACGTTTGAATGAGCGAATACAGAAGTACAAGAAACGCAATTGCTATAACAGCAATACTGATTTGCATTAACATATCCATCGTTGTCACCACTTTCTTTTTTCATTAGTTACCCGCTATCACCATATTTGAAACAACTCGTTATTACGGGATGTTAATAGCAGGAAGAAAATTGTCAATCGCACCATCCATGTTATAATAGAAGAATTATATTAAACGATTACTACTATTAAAGGAGCTAATCATGTTACGTAATTTGCGATTAAATATTCGTGCAAAAATATTAATCGGCTATTTTCTGATCATATGTTGTCTAGGTGCATGTATTGTTGTAGTGAGCGATAGAATCTCATCCTTGCAAAACGAAATTGAGACGATTACAACCCGGGACATCGAAGTGCATAATTTGATAACGACCATTCGCTACAATGCTGTCAGCATGGAGACCAGCCAGCGCGGATTTGTCATTACTGGCAACGAGACATATTTAGAGCCTTATTTGGCGGGAAAAGCGGAATGGGAAGCCAACTACAATGCTTTGTACCAATATCTATTCGATGATCCGACAACGCGCAAAAGCCTTGAGGAGATCAAGCTGACGATTCAAAATTGGATCAAGGTGGCGGGCGAGCCTACCGTCGCACTTCGTAAGGCGAACGACACGCAAGGCATTATTGATTTTTTTAATGGAGACACCGGCAAAAAAGATATCGATTCCCTTCGCGTACAGCTCGAAACACTGCGTCAAAAGGAAATTGCATCAACTAAAAACCATATCATGCAATTGGAAAACCGGAACGACATGCTTATTATCAGCCTGTATGTCATGCTGCTCGTCGTCTCCATTGTCGCTCTCTTAATCGTATCTTTCGTTTCTGGAACTATCGTCAAGACGATAAAAGATGTCGTAAAAACGATAACGGATATCGCCTCTTCCGGAGGGGACTTATCGACGCGCATTAAAGTGAACACCCGTGATGAGATTAGAGATCTCGCTCGTGCAACCAATGCGCTGCTGGACAACCTTAACGATCAGAACTGGATTCAATCGAAGGTCGCCGAGGTGGCAACCATGAATCAAGGCATTAACGATATGAAGATGTTAGCGGATTCCTTTCTGTCCAAGCTTGCGCCTATGCTTAATGCAGCCTACGGATTATTTTATATTAAACAAGGAGCAGGAGATCAGCAGAAGCTGAACAAAATTGCTTCTTATGCCGCGGCTGGCGACAGTCCAGGACATGCCAGCTTTCGTATGGGGGAAGGCCTTATCGGCCAAGCGGCGCTAGATAATCGCACCTTCTTGCTGAACTCTGCTCCTGATCATCCGCTCAGCATTTCGTCAGGCATTGGATCGGTAGAGCCAAGAAGCATTCTAATCGTTCCATTCGAGTTTGAGGGCAAGGTTGCCGCGGTCGTTGAATTCGCATCCGTAGAGTCGTTTACTTCGCAGCATCTGAAGCTGCTTGAGCAAATCGAGAATTCATTTGGCGTTGCGATTAACAATGTCGCAGGCCGTATGGAGGTAGAGCGACTGCTGAGCGAATCGCAAGTGCTGACGGAAGAGCTACAGACACAAACCGAGGAGCTGCAGACGCAATCGGAAGAGCTGCAAATGCAGCAGGAAGAAATGCGCATGACTACCGAGCATCTGGAGGAACAAAACCTGTTCGCCGAGCAGAAAACGAAGGAATTGGAAAAAGCGAAGGAAGAGCTCGAAACGTATTCCGAGCAGCTTAAGAAAAGCTCGCAATACAAATCCAATTTTCTCGCTAATATGTCGCATGAGCTTCGCACTCCGCTCAACAGCATATTAATTTTGTCCCAGCTTCTCTCGGAAAATGAAAACGATACGTTGAATGAAGAGGAAGAAGGGTATGCTAAAGTCATCCATACCTCCGGTAATGATCTGCTTACGCTAATAGATGATATTCTCGATTTATCCAAAATCGAAGCCGGCAAGGTCATTTTGGTGATGGATGAAGTGAACGTCAGCGAAATCCCTGAGCATATGAAGCTTCTTTTTAACCCAGTTGCAGAGAAAAAAGAGCTTGCTTTCCAAATCAATTTAGATGAAGATGTACCGCCTGTGCTGTATACAGATGGTCAAAGATTGCAGCAAATCTTAAAAAACCTATTGTCCAATGCCTTTAAATTTACGGAGCAAGGCTCCGTTGTATTAAACATTCAAAATGCGGATCCGCAAAGCGTGAAGAAGCATCTTCCTGCCCACACGGACAAGACGGTTATAGCGATTTCTGTAACGGATACGGGCATCGGCATTCCGCTCGATAAGCAGCAGCTGATCTTCGAAGCCTTCCAGCAGGTTGATGGCGAAACGAACCGTCAATACGGTGGCACCGGCCTCGGCTTATCGATCTGCAATGAATTCAGCAGACTGCTCGGCGGACGGATTGTGTTGGACAGCCGGCCGCAAAAAGGCAGCAGCTTTACGCTCTTTGTGCCAAGCTTGCCTGATATGGAAAAAGAGCAGCTCGTTTCATTCCATCAGGAAATAGCAGCGGCTTCAGAAGTTTCGGTCGTAGCGGAAGCGCCCGCCGTTATCGAACGAATGGATTCCGAATCATCAGACTATGAATGCTCGCTTTTTGAAGGAAAAAGAGTGCTGCTCGTAGAGGATGATTCCCGCAACGTCTATGCTCTCGTCAAATCACTTGAAAATAAAAAGTTTAACGTGACCGTCGCAAGCAACGGCAAGCAATGTATGGAAATTATCGATAAAGACACCGACTTCGATTTGGTGCTTATGGATATTATGATGCCAATTATGGACGGTTTTGAAACGATGAAAGCGATGCGTCTTGTTCCTGCTATGCAGGATACGCCAATCATTGCGCTTACCGCTAAAGCGATGAAAAGCGATCGTGATAAATGCTTAGAGGCTGGCGCGTCTGACTATATTAGCAAACCGCTCAATATGGAGCAGCTGTTCTCGCTTATGCGGGTATGGCTTACAAAGCAGGTGGGTAATTGAGCAGCGAATGGAATGAGGAAGACTTCATTAATGAGGATGCGATAACGCAGGACGAACTGGAGCGCATAGAGATCAACTTGCTGCTAGAAGGCATTTACAGCATCTACGGTTTCGATTTTCGGAGTTACCTGCGTTCCTCGCTGCGGCGGCGTATCTATCATCGGATGAACCTTGAAGGCTTGCCGACGATCACCTCCCTTCTTGAGAAGGTGCTTCATGAACCGAATTTTATCGACAACCTGCTTAACGATTTCTCTATTAAGGTGACGGAGATGTTTCGTGATCCCAGCTTTTTCGCATCATTCCGGAAAGACGTCATTCCGCACCTTCGGGAGCTACCGGAAATTCGGATCTGGCATGCAGGCTGCGCGACTGGAGAAGAAGTATATTCCATGGCTATCCTTCTTGAAGAAGAAGAGCTGCTGAATAAAGCGAAGATCTATGCTACGGATATGAACGAGCTTGTCATTGAGAGCGCGAAGCAAGGCAAGTTTCCGCTAAAGCGGATGCAAACCTTTACGAAAAACTACTTGCGGGCAGGCGGAACCAAGGAGTTCTCCTCCTACTATACGACTAATTATGAGCATGCTTTATTTCATCCGCATATCAAAGAAAACATCATGTTTGCGCAGCATAATCTGGCAACGGACCGTTCCTTTAATGAGTTTCACGTCATTTTATGCCGGAATGTCCTTATCTACTTTAATTCCGAGCTGCAAAACCATGTGCATCATTTGTTTTTTGAAAGTTTGGCTTTGAATGGCTTCTTGGCTTTGGGCAACATGGAATCGCTGTTAACCCCCCTTAAAAATAAATACGAGGACTTTAATGCGCCAGAGCGGATTTTCCGCAAGGTAAGCAGTTAGTCCGCTTTAGCGGGGGATACGAAGAAATAAGGCTAGTTTCTAGCTCTATTTTCAGTTGGCGGCGGCTTGGCAGCTCAATTGGCGGGTGGAGCCGCAACGTATTGCATCAAGCTTCTAGAAAAGGAACTGTAACGAAAGGTCATTCCAGACCTTTCGTTACAGTTCCTTCATTGTTATAAGGCCGCTTTCCGGCTCACATTAGAAGACGTGCGGGCGATTTGGATCGAAGCATTGATGGTTACTTTTTTGGCAAGCCCCCGTAATTCCTCCTCCGAACCCTTGAATTGCGCGCCCATTCGGCTCAGCTCTATTAATGCCGCTTTTGCCGCTTCTAATGCGAGACATTCATTTTGCAAAATAAAGTGGGCAACCTGGTAGGCGTAATGCTCCAGTCCCCTTAATTGTTGAAGCTTGTGAATTCGTTGTTTTGCTGCGCTCATTTCGTTCATAACGTATCCTCGTCAAATCATTTTATAATGCTTTCGTTGATTTCAAAGTTTAACAGATGAAGCTTCTTTAGCTGATCATTCGCCTGCTCTTTCTCGCCAACAAAGGCAGCACTTCCTATGAACAACAGCTTCCCGTTTGTAATATCAACCACAGCTGTTCCTGGAATGCCGGCTTGGTTAAAAAGGATGTACAGACGGTTGAATCCAAACTGCACCTTTTTAATCTCGTTCACGCCTAGCTGCTCTGCCGATACCGAAACATATGCGTGTTCATATTTTTGGTTCTCAGCGCTATAACGCGATATGGCAACATGGTCCGCATCGTATTCCGCAACATATAAATATTCATTTTGCCCGCTATGCACTCTTTCTGTATTAGCAGCCTGCTCCCGAACCATTTCGGGCAATTCAATCATTAATCCAGTACGATACGAATAAGAGTAAAATTTCTCGCTGAGCTTCTCTGCGTAACGAGCAGCCTCATCCATTCTATCGTTGACCTTCACCTTTTTTAAAATAAAATAAACGTTATCGGCCGGAGTCAAAAATCTATTTGTTTTTATGGCTGAAACTTGTATTTGCTCCTCTTTTTGATCGCTTTTGGTGCTTCCCCAAGACTCAAGCTTTTCATTTCGCAGCAGCTTTCCGCTCGTTATGTCCATCACGAATACTTCATATTCACTTTGCGGATTATCTGTATAAAAGGTCCCAACCAGAATATGAACCTCTTCATCCACCCTCTGTACATCTACGATATTGAGATATCTAAGCTCCCTTTCCCGCTCAAAGGACAGCTCGAATTCCGATATTTTTTCTGTTGCCTCATTAAGAACACTTAGCTGAAGTGCGGAAAAACGTGACTTTAGTCCCGTATTTTTCAAGACTGTATCTGCGTAAATCACCCACTCCTTATCACGGTAAAAGCCCGAATTCTGTTTTCCTCGCATAAAGCTCTTATGGTCATTGATCAGCTGCTTGATTCCAGGCAGGTTATAAAACCATGAATTCGCGTCAGTTATTCCTAAACGAATGTTTTTCATGTTCAAGCCGCCATACTCGCTTCCAGCTGCATTTACTTTTAAAAATTCGGAGCTCATATTTCCATAATAAGCGCCAGTCAAGCTGACTGCCGCGGCTTCCTTTGGGTCACCTTGTATCGTTTCAAGCTTGTATTCAGGCAGATGGTTTTGTTTGCCGTACGTATAATAAGTGCCAATTCCGCTCACAGCGATCACTGCAATAACGATGGATAACCAATAACGCCTCATTTGCATTCTCCTTACACCGTAATCTTTTTGGCAAGCAGCCTCATTCCAAGCCACACCGATAAGCAGAGCACTAGAGCGCACATGATCACCAATATGGCGTATATCTCATTTGGATACACAAAGGTGTAAAGCTTACCATAACCAAGAAATAATACAGGCGAAATAACCGCTAACACGCAGCCCGCCAAATACAGCACGCCATATAAAATCCCCAAACGGCGATAGCTTCGCTCCAGCAATATTGCAGTAAAAATAGCCAATACCGCAATCGTCCCTATCCCGTAATAGTAGAGGAACTGTTCAAACTGCCTAGGTATAAGCTCTACAAGCGCTTGATTGCGGCTGATCGCATCCACCATATGCGAGTCTGCTCTCTGATCCGCCGGAACAACCAGCTTGAATAGGAGATGCTCGATGGGCAGCAGTACCAATTGAAAGGAAATAAAGCCAAATACGAACAGGAGAAGCGCGGTTATTTTAGCTAAATAGATGTTGCGCCTTGCTGTTGGCAGCACAAGCAATCGATAAATAAACGTATGACGCCCAAACCATTCGCGGTACCAGATGAAGAAGACATATACGGTTAGCACACCAATACAAGCGAGTATCGGCAAAATAAACCACATCTGCGTATTAAATATCGCCCACTCAAAAGTTAGCAGATCAGGTGACGATAATTGAAACCTATTTTCGATGTCTTGCGTCAGCAGCTCTTTCTTCAGGGATAATTCACTATCAAGCTTCCAAATGAGGCTGCTGATCTGGCAAATTGCCGTGATTCCCATTAAGATGGCAAGCACCCACCGAAAACGATGCACTTCCATATGGACCAGCTTCAAATATCGGTTCATGCCCGGTACACCTCTCTCATGACATCAATAACGGATTTGCCTTCATCGCTTCGCATTTCTTCGCAGTTGAACGAGCGGCTAACCTTCCCGTCCAGCAATAAAACGGCTTTATCCATGAGATGCTCCATCTCTCCGATCTCATGCGTCGTAAGCAGCACGCCGCGGCCCTCAATTAAGTCGCTCGTAAATACTTCCGTAATCGTTTCGCGGCTGAATAAGTCGATCCCGGAAAACGGCTCGTCCATTAATAAATAATCGGAATCTTGGCCAAGACCGAGCAGGAGGTTGAATTTAGCAGCGGTTCCTTTCGATAAGTTCCCGACTCTTTCCGAATGCTCCAGCCGAAAAAAATGCATCAGCTCGCTCGCTCGTTCCATATTCCAGCTATCATAGAAGTCTGCCATGAACCGGAGCGCTTCGGATAGCTTCATGCCGGGAAGCATCGCCAGATGGTCAGGGACGAAGGATATTTTCTCATAGAGGCTTGGTCTAAGCGGTTGTCCGTTAATATGAATAGAGCCTCTCGAAATCGGAGTCAGCCCCATGATTGCCTTCAAAACCGTAGATTTCCCGACTCCATTTGCACCGATCAGACAAGTAATCTCTCCCTTATTCGCGTTAAAGGATACGCCGTTTAACACGTTGCGGCGGCGATAACGCTTATGGATATCTTTGACCTCAATCATGCTCCGGTGCTCCTTCCTCATATTTGCTTTTGACCAGCTGCAGCAGCTCATCGATTGGCACATCGATTTTTCTTACGGACGCCACAAACGAACAAACTGCATTGCCGATTAATTCCGCTCTTATTTGGTTAAGCACCTTTTCTTCCGTTGTAATCCTGCTATGTGAGTTTCCCTCCGTTATGATCAACCGCTGCTCCTCCATTTCCTTATACGCTTTTTGTACCGTGTTCGGATTAATCTTCATTAAGCCGCCTAGCTCCCTGCGGGAAGGTATCACCTGTCCTGCAGCAAGGCGGCCGGTTGCTATTTTTTCCTTAAAATATCCGACTACCTGCAAATAGACAGGGTCCCTCGTATTAAACGCCACTTCTGTCCACCCGTCGTTTAAGCTCATCGCGATCATTCCTCACATTCCTAACAAACGTGTGTATTACGTGCATAATACACTTGATAAGCGTATTATGCACGTAATACACTTAAAAGTCAAATGCTGGAATACATATCAGAAAATGCTGCACGCAAAAAAAAGAGCAAATGACGCCAGCGTCATTTGCTCTTCTTCTATGCTCGTTTGGCAGCCGTAAATGCTAATGCTCCGTAGCTGCGTTCAAATATTTAGTTAACACAACTTCCGTTCCATCCTGCAAAGCGTTAACCTCTACCTCGTCCATCAACGCCTGCATCAAGTAGATGCCAAGCCCTCCGACTCGGAGCCCGCTCACATCCGCTTCAGGAAGGGGAGCCGCTTTATCAAGCGCCTCGGGGGCCAGAAAAGCTGAGCCGTTGTTCTTCACTTTGATCGTAAGTGTAGTCTCGTCATGCTCAAAGGAAATGTCGATCATTCCCTCGTCCGTGCCTTGAGCGCCATGGATAACCGCATTATTGCAGGCCTCGGAAACGGCTACCTTCATATCTTCGATTTCTTCGTAGGCGTAGCTCATCTTCGAGGCGATTCCAAATAGACAGATTCTGACCATATCGATATAGTCTGCATGGGCCGGTATTTGTAATCGAATGGCATTCATGCTTGGGCCTCTGTCCCTTCTATTAGGTATCTCGAAATGCCGGTTAAATCAAATAAACGTCTAATCGCAGCTGGAATGTCGCGTACAAAGAACGGCGCATTCAGCTCGTCACGTAGTTTAAGCACCGAAACGATAATGCCGATTCCGGTACTGTCGATATATTTTAACTGCTTGAGATTAAGCACCAATGCCTTATCCGTTTTATTCATCACCAGCTCCAAAGCTGACCGAAGCTGCGGCACCACCGATAAATCGAGCTCTCCGTTTACGTGAAGGATATATTGATCCTTCGTTTCTTCCTGTACAACTTGAAATTGCTCAGCCTTCATTCTATTCACTCCGCTCGCGTTTGTTTAATAAATAGTAGCAAATATCCTTTACTTTGTACAAGGCGCAGCTGCACCACCTACATCGTAAAACTGTAAAAGTAATGAATGGACGTTAGCTTCTGAGTATCCGTATCGACAAATAGTTTTAACACTGCTTCATTTCGCTCGAATGCAATACCGTCCTCTGTGAAGTAATCCGGCTCTCCTAACGCTTCTTTAACCGCCTCAATCGTAGCTGGTATTTCAACGCCATCAATTAAAAACGATTTGGAGCCCTCCGTTATTTCCACGAAATTAACCATTCCGTCACTGAAGACGACATTCATATTCGGGTATTCGTAAATCTTCAATTCCTTTAAATGCGGATCCTCGGAAATACGTTTAGGCTCGCCAAGCTTCTTCGTTACGCTGCTAGGGTCATCATAAAGCGTAATGCCGTTGACCGTTTGAAGCGCAAAGCTCTGAGTTGCCTCATTGGCCGCACTTGCATCATTGCTTGCATAGGTAACTTCCGTTACCGTGGAGGGAGGCATAGAAGCGGATACCATTTCATCGGCTGCCTTAGCAGATGCTTCTGCCATCACCTTGCTTGCACTCGTTGATAAGGAATAGGTATTCGTCACCTTGCCATAATCACTGTTAAAAGCGAATATGCTTCCGATCAAGCAGCCGATAATCATCATATTTCTCATATGTTCTCCCTCCTCTGCGGGATTGTCCTTCATCTATTTACTTATACGTATTTATAAACCATATCCGAACCTTTGAAACAGGGGCAAACGATTTATTTTATAAAAATATCATTTTCAACGGTTAATGCTCGAAGCCTTACTTCGTAGCAATCATCACTAAACAAATATCATCCTTCTGGCTCTCATTGCTATGTCCTGCTATAAAATCGCTAACCAATTCCGCATGCGCTTCGGTTTCAGTTTCAATCAATCTCTCTACGAGCGTATCCAGCTTGGCTTCTTCGTTATCGCCCAAGGATTCGCTTAGACCATCCGTGTAGAGAACGAGCTTCATATGTTCCTCGTATGGGATGCTCCCTTTACGAATATCAATCTTTTCAAACAATCCGATCGCGCAGCAGCCCTCGGTTAGCAGCGTAACCTGATCACCGATCAGCAGCTTGCCCGGTGGATGTCCGGCGTTTACGTAATCGATCGTCCGTTCATTCGTATCTAAGACCAAATAAATAGCAGTAAAATAGTAGTTAAGCAGCTCTTCCTTCTTATACAGCTGGTTCATATATCGGTTCAGCTCGTGCATGACGAGATCAGGCTCCGTTATGCGTGTAATGGTATCCTTGAGTACGGATGATATATACATACATACAAGTGAGGACGCAATGCCATGGCCCATCATGTCGAGCAAAATAACGCCATATCGGCCTTCATCAATGCGATACCATGCGTAAAAATCGCCTGCAAGCTCCGTGGAGGGCTGGTAAATCGCGCTTATCCCTACATTTTCATCGTTAATCGGCTGGCTTAATACGTTTCTTTGCACCTTTTTGGCAAGCTCCAGCTTAAACTTCACCTGCTTGTCTCTTTCTTTGTGCCAATCAATTTCTTGCTTTAGCCTTAATGCCGACCGTATCCGTGCCAGCAGCTCCATCTTGTTGATCGGCTTCATCACATAATCGCTGGCGCCGGCGTCAAGCGCTTCCGCCATTTTGTTCGAATCGCCAAGCGCAGTAACAAATATAATCGGAACATCCTTATAGCGCTCCACCTGCAGAATCGTTTTGCATGCCTCTAAACCATCGATTTCCGGCATCATCATATCCATTAAGATCAAGTCAACATTGGTCTTCGCTTCCGTTTCGGATTCAATATCCAAAATATCGTATAGCTCCATTGCCGAAGAGGCGATTTTCAAATTCTCGTAGCCCGCTTTATTTAAAATGGCTTTTATAATGATCTGATTTGTCGCATTATCATCCACGATTATAATACTCATATGCAAGCTCCCTTTTACTCCAGTTTCTATACTCATATTTTGAGCCTAACGATACATAGAGTCAACTTTTTAAAGCTCCTATTTGAACAAAGACCTATCCTCCCGGATAGGCCTTTGTGCACTTCATTTCAATCTATCGTGCAATCGATCGCTTATACGACATAGTGCGGGTAGTAATAAACAGCCGGGTCAAACTCATCGCCCGTATACTCCTTGCCGCCCCAAGCGATGACCAAAATTTTATCCTGGTCCATCTCACGCTCTAGACGCTCTGAATCTGTCTCGGAAATACCCAGCGACCTCATCTTGGCCCGCAGCTCATCACCGTTCGAGCGGAAAATGTTCGCGATTGCTGTCCCAAGGCCTTCCTCGGCAATGCCGATTTTCTCAGCATCCGTGTTGTCGACGATCCGTTTTGTCCGGTCTTTATCATGCGTCAGCACGAAAATTTTGTCCTTCGCATATCCTTCCGTTTGGAACTTATACACCTGCTCTTGAACCTCCACTGCATTATTGACCGTGTGTACCTTCGTATTAGTTAGATTATTCATTGTAATTCCTCCTGCTATTCATTTTATTTTGGTATTGGCGTACTTCCTTTGAACGTTGTTAACTAACCCGTCTTCGTCCGACAATGAGAGATACGATAAAGAGTACGACGAATACGACGAATAATATTTTTGCGATCCCAGCTAATGCGGAAGCAATTCCTAAGAAGCCGAAAATGCCTGCGACGATTGCAAAAATGAAAAATAATAATGCCCATCCTAACATTGGAATCATCCTTCCTTCGAAACTGTTTTTGTTAACTTGTCATGTTATTAACCAGCGCTGCGCCCTTTGAAACAGGCTATTTTTAGGTTTCCAGCCTCCAAACGCCGCTATTAATGAAGAAATAGAAACCATTGCTTTTAAATGTTTCAGAAGCGGTTGATGAGGTTAAGAGACTACACCAAATAAATCAAATCGATAATAGAAAAGGCTGGTGAGATCGATGGAAAAACAGCGTATACACGTTAATGGCATCGATTTAGTCTATGAAGAATGTGGAAGTAGTAATGGAAACGTAATCGTATTGCTCCACGGCTTTTGCGGCTCATCCCAATACTGGCAAAAAATTTGTCCGATGCTGAGCGATCAGTATCGCGTCATCATCCCGGATCTTCGTGGTCACGGGGAGTCCTCCTCACCCGAGGGGACCTATACAATGGAAGTAATGGCAGAAGATATTGCAGCAATGCTGGATGCGCTTAAGATTGAGAAGGTCGTCATGTTCGGCCACTCCTTAGGCGGTTATGTAACGGCTGCTTTTGCAGAAAAATATCCCAAAAAGCTGGCTGGCTTCGCGCTCATTCATTCGACAGTGCTGCCGGACACAAATGAGATTAAGGAAAAAAGAGCGGATGATATTGAAGCGATTCGCGAAAAAGGCATTAGCAAATACCTTTACGGCATCATCCCGAATTTGTTTACCGACGAGAAACTCGGGGAAATGCGCGATGAGGTCAATGAGATGATCGGAGTCGGCCAGCAGATGGAAGCACATGCCGTGATCTCTACGCTATTAGGCATGATGCAGCGTCCTGACCGGAGTCATGTGCTCGCTGAAGCCAAATTCCCAGTATTGCTGGTAGCCGGTGCAGAGGATGCCGTCATTAAGCCGAATGACACCTTTACGGTTACGAGCCTCGATCAGCCTGAAACGACCTATAAATATCCGCATATTCTTGAAACGACGTTCGAGGATGTGGCGCATATGAGTCTTGTTGAAGTATCCGATCAGCTCGCCCGGGTCATGTCCACTTATTTGAAAACGCTCTTGGAGCGTGAGAAAACGAGAACCGAGGGCAAAACGGAATTGCCGACCGGCAAATAGCAGCAAACATTTTTTAGAATGCTGATTCAAAGCAAGTCCGATTGGGTAAATAAGAATAGGCAGACAACCCCTATCATCTGCCACAAAATAACTGGAGGTGCTAGTTACTATGAGTAGTACGAATACTTCTTATCGAACGGGAGAAATTGTTAAGCATGATGGCAACTACATTTCAAAATCAGGCAAGAAAGATAAGCTGCAAAAGGGAGAAAAATTCCCTTCTTGTCCTGTTAGCGGTAATGAAACAACTTGGAGCAATGCCGATTAGCGCAAAATAACGGATATGAATCATACGGAAGGGCTGTCCCGGAAAGTAGATTTCCTACTTTTTGGGGCAGCCCTTTTGGCGTTTTTAGCTTCACACGTTCTAACTTGTATGGTAGTATGGTAGTGTAAAGCCGAAAGGGATGAGCCTATGGATTATCAATTACGCCCGCAGCCTTTTTCCACTAGGGATGCGGTCTATACGCAGCTCAAAGAACAAATATTGAAGCTTGAGCTGCCGCCCGGAACCCCTTTATCCGAAAATGAAACCGCTCTCTTATTTAATGTCAGCCGCACGCCCGTGAGAGAAAGCTTTCTCCGCCTTGCGCAAGAAGGACTTGTCCAAGTGCTTCCGCAGCGCGGCACTTTCGTTTCACTCATTGATACGATGCTTGTTGAAGAAGCGAGATTTATGCGGGAGCAGCTGGAGAAGGCCGTTATATTGCTCGCATGCGACCATTTTCCGGAGCCTTTCCTGCTGCTGCTCGAAGAGAACCTTCGCCGCCAAGAGGAATGCGTTCGGCTTGAGGATGATAAAAGCATGCTGGAGCTTGATGATGCTTTCCACCGTATTTTGTTCGATGGCACGAGCAAAAGCCACACCTGGTTAATCATGCAGCAAATGAACGCTCACTTGAATCGCAGCCGCATGCTGAGGCTCGTGGATGACCATAACTATGCTCATCTTTATGAGCAGCACCGCTTCATGGCGGAAGCGATAAAGGCACAGGACGGTCCGGCCGCCGAGCGGATAATGAAAGAGCATCTTTCATTGAATATTGCCGATCAAGCCTTGCTGAAAGAAAAATATCCGAATTATTATAAATGACAATAGGAGGATCGATTCGCATGCAGATGACGTTCAGATGGTTTGGCGAAGGAAATGATACGGTCCCGCTTAGCTATATTAAACAAATTCCGGGCACGGACGGCATCGTATGGTCGCTGCACGATTTGGCGGCAGGCGAGGAATGGCCGCTGGAGCGGATTTTGGAGGTAAAGCAGCAAGCGGAACAATACGGCCTGCATATCGACGTAGTTGAGAGCGTTAACGTACATGAGGATATTAAGCTGGGCTTGCCCTCTCGTGATCGATACATCGAAAACTATAAAAGAACAATCGAGAAGCTCGGCAGCGTTGGCGCCAAAGTCATCTGCTACAACTTTATGCCGATTTTCGATTGGCTGCGCACCGATCTGCACAAGAGGATGGATAGCGGCGCTACCGCTTTATTTTATGAAAATAACCGGATTACAGGCGCCGACCCGTTTCAATTGGTTGAAGAAATCAATGCCAACTCGGCACTGACTATGCCTGGCTGGGAGCCGGAGCGGCTTCAGCATTTGACTCAGCTGTTTGAAGCGTATCAAGGCGTGACGGAGGCGCATCTGTGGGAAAACCTCCGCTATTTTCTAAATGAAATCATTCCGGTCGCAGCCCGCAGCGGCATTCGAATGGCGATTCACCCGGATGATCCGCCATGGCCGGTGTTCGGCTTGCCGCGCATTATGACCAGCCAGGAAAACTTCCGAACGTTTCTGAAGCTGTACGACAGCCCTTATAACGGCATAACGCTGTGCAGCGGCTCGCTTGGCGCGAATCCGAGCAATGACATTATTTCGATGATTCATGAGTTCGCGGACCGCATTCCGTTCGCGCATATCCGCAACGTTCGCGTTTACGAAAACGGAGATTTTATCGAGACCTCCCACCGTACGCAGGATGGCACAGTCGATATCGCTGGAATCGTACGCGCTTATCATGAGATCGGATTTACCGGCTACGCAAGGCCTGATCACGGGCGCCATATTTGGGATGAGCAGTGCAGACCGGGATATGGCTTATACGACCGCGCGCTCGGCATTATGTATTTGTGGGGACTTTGGGATGCTAATCAGCTTGCGGCCACTTCCTCCAAGCCGAAGGCGGTGAAAGGATGACTCAGCCCCCGCTCCCCATGCATGAATCGCTAAACGGCAAAGTAGCGGTCATTACCGGCGGCGCAGGCGTGCTGTGCCGCGTCATGGCGCTTGAGCTTGCTCGCCAGGGCGCTAAAATTGCGATTCTTAATCGCACATTAGCGAAAGGCGCTGCCGTTGCAGCCGAAATTACGAACGCCGGCGGTACGGCAATTGCGGTAGCCTGCGATGTAACGAGCATCGAAAGCACAAGATCCGCTGGCGCTTCCGTGTTAGAGCAGCTTGGCCCCTGCGATATTTTGATCAATGGCGCTGGCGGTAACCATCCAAGCGCGAATACAACGAACGAGACTTTTAAGCCGGAGCATCTGAATGCGGACAACCTGACGACGTTATTTAATTTAAGCGTTGACGGCTTTCGCAGCGTTATGGATCTCAATTTTGTCGGCACGCTGATCCCGGTTCAAATATTTGCAGAGCAAATGCTTGGGAGGCAAGGCGCAGCGATTATTAACATCTCGTCGATGAGCGCGCCGTCGCCGATGACCAAGGTTCCTGCCTATAGCGCAGCCAAGGCTGCTATCGTCAACTTCACCCAGTGGCTGGCGGTTCACCTTGCAGAGTCGGGCATTAGAGTTAACGCGATTGCCCCCGGCTTCTTCCTCACCGAGCAGAACCGTAAGCTTCTAAAGAACGATGACGGCTCATTAACGGAACGGTCGGACAAAATCATTTCCCACACGCCAATGCGGCGCTTCGGCAAGCCGGAGGATCTGCTTGGAACATTATTATGGCTCGCGGACGATACGACGGCTGGCTTCGTAACCGGTACTACCATACCCGTTGATGGCGGATTTTTAGCTTATTCGGGCGTTTAACTGGAAGGCTGATGAATGTGTTCGGTCACCTTTTTCTTCCCGAAACCGATTGTGAAACCTCCGTATGAGTTTGGCTGTAATATGCCACCCTACAGGAGGAAAGGAGGGGAAAGACGATGACATCATCCAAAGGCCGCCGTGAAAATGCATGGAACCAGCGTAAGCATACGCAGCATCCGCATGGCAAAGTGAAGTCGCTTGAAGAGCTGAGCCAAGAAGACGCAAACATAAAAGCCAAACAAGATTCATAAGCGATAATCGCAGCATTGCGCATCAAACAAACCCTCTGCCCCATTGCTTTGCTTGGGTCAGAGGGCTTTGACATATTGATCACTATTCGCGGACATATGACCGGTCAAATGCTGCCGCCGCTTTAAAATCCAGTCCGGTTAGTCCGCCATCATTCCACGTCGTCAAACGAAGCGTAACCATTTTATAATCGATCGCTATTAAGGGGTGGTGATTAAGCTGCTCCGAGGCCTCAGCCACTTTGTTGACGAATTGGATGGCACCCATAAAAGAATGGAATCGATATTTTTTGACGATCCACTTGCCATCTTCTCTCTTCCAGCCCTCGCTTGCCGCCAAGCTCTGCTCGATTTCCGCCTCTGTAAGCTTCATACGCTCCACTCCTTTGCCCCATTTTACTACGCAGCCCGTCTTAGTCACAAGAAAAAAGCCCTCGCAGTTATGGCTGCAAGGACTCCTCTCTTTGCTTCAATGAGCGCAGCTCATAGAGATCACGAACATCGCACGCTACAATGTCAGCTATAGCAATCGCTGTTCTGAGCGGCATCACTCGTTTATCGCTAATAAAATCGCCTATTCGCTCCGCTCTAATGCGCAGCTCCGCCGCAAGCTTCTCCTTCGACATGCCACGCTCCGCCAGACGCTGCTCGAGCAGGCAGGGGCCAAGCTCTATATGCATCGCGCTGCCTCCAGTAGTGGATTTACAATACCAGTTTAACCCAGAAGCCCGTTCTCTATTACAAGTAAAGCATAACAGGAAACGTTTAGAAATCAGCAGCCAGCGCATCCGCCACAAGCTGCACGTGCAGCTTAGCTCCGAGTACAAGTGCGCGCTCATCCAGATCGAATTGCGGGTGATGCAGCGGGTGGATGATTCCTTTATCCGTATTGCCTACGCCGATTAGTACCATAGCTCCCGGTGCTTTGTCCAAATAATAGCTGAAGTCCTCGCCGGCAAGGCTTGGCTTGTCGAGTACGCTGGAATTTCCATCGCCGAAAACTTTCTCGCCTGCACGCTGCACTAGCGCGGCAGCAGCGGCATCATTAAGCAGCGCCTTTCCCATGCGGAACCGGGTCTCATATTCGCCGCCAAACCGGTCCGCACATGCGGCTGCGCAGCGTTCGATGATGCTGCGAATACGGTCTACCGTATGCGGCTCGAAGGCGCGATACGTTCCTTCCACTTCGCCTGACTCCGCAATGGCGTTAATGACCGTCCCTGCTTGGAGCCTGCCAAATGCAAAGGCTACCGGCTCGTGAGGATCTACGGCGCTTGCTACGGCAGCGCGTGATTCGGTTACAAAATGTGCGGCCATCAGCAGCGCGTCGGCAGCTAAATGCTGAGCGCCGTGATGGCCTGACCGTCCTCGGAACGAAACCCGGAAATGCGAGGAGGCCGCCATCGCATATTTGCGGTGAACGGCGACTTGCAGTGCTGGCAGCTCCGGCCATACATGGAAAGCAAAAGCGGCGGACACCTCGTCCGCCGCCCCGCTCTCGACCAGATCTCGCCCGCCGCTTAACAGTCTGCCGTCAAGCGGACTTGCCGCCGCACCTTCTTCCGCTGGCTGGAACACAAATCTTACTGACCCTTCCAGCTGCTCCCGAAAGCGGCTTAGCGCGCAAGCTGCAGCAAGCAGCATCGTCATATGGGCATCATGGCCGCAGGCGTGCATGACGCCATCGATTGTTGAACGATAGAGAACGTCATTTCGCTCTTGAATCGGCAGCGCGTCCATATCCGCTCGCAGCAAAATCGTCTTGCCGGGCTTGCCGCCGCGCAGCAACCCGATGACTCCTTTGCCGAAATGGTTCCCTACGCCCCGCTGAACCTCAAGGCCGTAATGCTCCAGAAGCGCTGCAATCCTCTCCGAGGTCCGATCTACGTCATACATCAGTTCAGGCAGGCGGTGGAATTCCCTTCTTAGCGTTATCCATTCCTGCTCCCGTTCCTCCAGCAGCGTATAAATCGGAGTCGTATCCACCTCGTTAGCTGTTCACTTTTTCTTTGGTATAACGATTAACCGGCACCTGCAAGCCTAGGTTGCCGCGAAGCGTATCCGATTCATATTCCGTACGATAAATGCCGCGCTCCTGAAGAATCGGAACGACGAGTTCAACAAAGTCGTTCAAGCCGCTCGGAATGGAGGAATGAATAATGAATCCATCCGCTGCGCCTTCCTCATGCCACTGCTGAATGAGATCGGCAACCTTCTCCGGCGTGCCCACAAATTGTCCGCGCGGCGTAGCCGATTGCAGCGCTACCTGACGAAGCGTCAGCTTTTGCTCCTTCGCCGCCTTCTTGATTTTGTCGGTGCCGCTGCGGAAGCTGTTTTGTCCCAAATCGCCAAGGTCAGGGAACTGTTCATCTAGCGGGTATTGCGAGAAATCGTGATGTTCGAAGAAACGTCCCAAATAATTCAAAGCGTTCTCGATTGTGACTAGTTCAGCCAGCTCTTGATACTTGCGCTCCGCTTCCTCTTCGGTGCGTCCAATAATTGGACCGATGCCTGGAAGAATAACGATATCATCCACCGAACGTCCTTCCGCTACTGTACGGTCTTTAACATCCTTATAAAAGGCCTTTGCCTCCTCGATGTTCTCATGTCCGGTAAACACCGCATCCGCTGCTTTGCCCGCCAGCTTCTTGCCGCTCTCGGATGAGCCCGCTTGGAAAATAACCGGGTGCCCTTGCTTCGAGCGGGCGATGTTAAGCGGACCTTGAACGGAGAAATACTCCCCTTTATGATCCAGACGGTGCAGCTTAGACGGATCAAAAAACACGCCGGACTCTTTATCTCTTACGAAAGCATCGTCTTCCCATGAATCCCATAGGCCGCGCGTCACTTCCAAGTACTCTTCTGCTATTTTGTAACGCTCGTCATGCGTCGGGTGATCGGTTTTGCTAAAGTTGCTCGCGGAGCCCTCAAGCGGTGAAGTAACTACATTCCAGCCTGCGCGGCCGCCGCTGATATGATCTAGCGAGCCGAACTGTCTAGCTACCGTAAATGGCTCGCTGTATGAGCTCGAAAGCGTGCCAACTAGACCGATCTTCGACGTAGCAGCCGCAAGCGCCGACAATATCGTAAGCGGCTCAAAACGGTTTAAGAAATGCGGGATCGACTTCTCGTTGATATATAAGCCGTCTGCGATAAAAACGAGATCGAATTTGCCCGCTTCTGCCGTCTGTGCCTGCTGCTTATAAAATTGAAAGTTCACGCTCGCGTCAGCCGGAACCTCAGGATGACGCCAAGCCGACACGTTGCCTCCAACACCATGAATCAATGCGCCAAACTTAATTTGTTTGCGATTCGCCATTTTAAACAGCCTCCCGTATCACTTATGATTGTATTTGAACTATTCCGTAATTGTCGTCTTATTGCAAGAAGCCTTATCCCTCTATTGCGCTTGCAGCAAAGCCGCTTCCTTCAGTTGAAGCCAGTAGCTCTTAACGAGCGTTTCCCCATTCATAATATCTTTGTCGTACGCTCGCTCAAACCCAAGCCGCTCATACAATCTTACGGCGGAATCCATCATGTCGGAGGTATGGAGATGCAGCGTCTCTGCGCCCCAGTTCCGCGCAAGCTGCGCGCTGGCGCGTATAAGCTCCGTTGCGACGCCGTAGCCGCGGGCATTCTTCGACACGGCAAGCAGCCGAATAATCGGGGATTGAATATTAAGTTCAGGCCGCCCATAGGCTGCTTCTGAGGAATCAAATAGAAACACGCTTCCAACAACCTCGCCATCCAGCACGGCTACTAAACGCTCCTTGGTAGCCGCTCCTTCAACGGATGCCAGTATGCTTTCCTTATACTCGAACCAGCGCGGCTCCGGCAGCTCATGCTCATATTGCCCGTAAGCATCAAGCAGCACTTCCCGGATCGCCTCCTGATCGGATAGCTCGGCACTACGAATGATTACCGCTTTAGCTGACATGCCCCTCCACCCGCTCTCCACAAAAAATAATAGCAAATCCTTGCAGCATTAAATCGTGCAGCTAGTGCCTTGAGCTTCTGTTTCTCCCTGCTTGATCCGGCGAATTTGCGCTAAATGGCCTTGCACATGTTTTACAAACGCAGGCACGATAGCTGCTATCGATACGGGCTCGCCTTTAAAGTTAATGCCGGTCTTATTCCATTCTTCCTCCGTCAACCGATTAAACAGCAGGCTGTTATATTGGACAAACGCGCGCGCTGCAGTGAGGATCTCCTGCGCATCTCCCTCGTTTGCCTTCTGGCCGGATACCCATGCATCTTGGTTGAAGGCTGGCAATCTAGCTTCTGAGCCTGACAATATCTCGCGGATGCGGAAGGATACGATGATGCTGTGGTCAACAAGGTGGGCAAGCACCTCCGTTACGCTCCATGATGCCGGCGCGGCCTTCCATTTCAGCTGTTCCTCCGACAATCCTTTAATTTCTTCCTCAATTTGATCATACGCCTGCAAATAGGGTTGAACATCGACAGTTGACTGGCTCATGTAAGCTCCTCCTTATGAATAGCAAAAATGATCATTTTATTTGTTAGAGAAACGGCTAATCTCGAATAAGCCAAGATCATAACCCGTATCCTTCTTTTCCAATTTATCCGCCAAAATCTCGCCAACGACGCTAGCGAACTTAAAGCCATGGCCGGAGAACCCTCCCGCGAGCAGCACATTGGCATGCTCAGGATGCGCATCGATAATGAAGTCCTCGTCAGGCGTAAACTCATATTTGCATACTGCGCTTTGCAGCAGCTTGCCCGCTGCGCCTGGCACAAAGGCATCCAGCGCGCGGCGAAGATCTTCCTCGTCTTCCGGGTAAGCGCCAAACGGCGCAAGCGGCTCGCCCGGCGACCATTCTACTCCCGTATCATGGCGGCCGATCTTAATGCCAGCGCCTCCGATGCTCGGAAAGCCGTAATAGCCGCCAGCCGCACCGCCCCATGTAAAACCAGGAAAAACACCTGCATCAAAATTTGCCGAGCTCGTTTCAAACCAGCCGACCACCTTGCGAACCGCACGGATCGGCAGGCTCACATGATCCGATAACATTTTGAACCAAGCGCCGACGGTAATAATGATTTGCGGTGCCGTATACGCTGCCTCTTTTGTATGAACAGCAACGTTGGAGGGACTAGCCTCGATATGCGTTACGAAGCTGTTCGCCAGCAGCTCCGCGCCAGCTGCAAGAGCTTGCTGCTTGTAGGCAGCTACACATTGCTCACTATATAAGTAGCCTGCATTCGGCTCGTACATCCCTTGAAAGGAATCTGCGAGCTGAATGCCCGGGAAGCGGCGGTTAATCTCAGCCGCGCGCAGCAATTCAACTTGAACGCCATTCGCGGCAGCATCGTCAAGCCTGTCTTCGTAATTGTAATAGCTCGTTTCCGCCATGTTCAGCACGCCGGAGCGCTCCAGCAGCTTTAGCCCGGTTGCTTTCTCTAATGCCAGCCACCGTTCATCTGCGCGAAGCGCCATCTTCACGTACGTGCCGCCGCCATGATAAGCATGCCTGATCAGCCGTGGCTCCCCATGATGGCTTCCCATGTTATGCGGCGGGTCAAAAGCATCTATGAGCAGCGTCTTCGCTCCGCGTGATGCCAGTTCATAGCCGGCGCTCATGCCCATTGAGCCTGCTCCTACAACGATGACATCATACGATTTCGGAATGTTGTCGTCCTCCCGGCAAGCGCTCATCCGCCAGCTTGCGCAAAGCGTCTGAAGCTAGTTTGGCAAAAAACGATGCCGCGATCGGCAGTGCCTTCTCATCCAAATCAAATGCCGGATGATGCCATTCCTGCGGGCCGGCCGTTCCAAGAAACACGAACAGCCCCTCCGTTTCTTTCAAATAAAAGGCAAAGTCCTCGCCTGCCGGGGATGGCGTCGGACTTACGACTGTAAATCCAAGAGCCTCTGCCGTTACAGTTGCTTGATCTGCCCATTTCTGATCATTCACGACAGCCGGCGGCCCTTCAATCCATTTCACTTGCGCCTTCGTGGCAAAGGCTGCGGCTACCCCGTTTACGACCTGCTCGAACCGTTCGCGAACCGTCTTGCGGACATGCTCGTCGAATGTTCGCAGCGTGCCGTCGAATACCGCCTTATCGGAAATAATATTCCAAGCCGTTCCCGCATTCAGCCTCGTCACACTAACGACCGCACTATCCAGCGCGCTTACGTTGCGGCTTACGATCGATTGCAGCGCCGTAATGATGTGAGCCGAGGTGACGATCGGATCAAGGCCAGCCTCAGGCACCGCCGCATGGCTGCCTCTTCCTTCCACTTCAACGGCAAAACCGTCTGCCGCCGCCATGATAGGGCCGCCCTTAATGCCAATCGTACCAACCGGCAAATCCGGTTTGTTGTGCATGCCGAACACCGCATCCACGCCTTTCAGCGCGCCGCTTGCGATGAGCTGCCCTGCGCCCTTCGCTTTCTCTTCGGCGGGCTGGAACAGAAACCGCACGGTCCCTTGCAGCTCCTGCTCCCGCTCCTTCAATAAGAACGCTGTGCCAAGAATAGAAGCGGTATGGAAATCATGGCCGCAGGCATGCATTTTGCCTGCTATTTTGGAAGCGAACGGGAGTCCCGTCTCCTCCTGTATCGGAAGCGCGTCTATGTCCGCTCGAACCGCAACGGTCGGGCCGCCATTTTGGCCGCCAACCTCTGCGATAACGCCGGTTTTGAGTCCATAATCAACAATTCGGATGCCTGCCTCCGTCAGCCAGCCGCGAATGGCAGCCGTCGTCTCGTATTCCTCATGGGATAGCTCCGGATGCTCATGCAGCTGCCGCCTGATTGCGACTAATTGCCGTTCAATCGATTCTGCCGAGAAATCGCTCATACCAATTCCCCTTCAAACGCTTCTTTCAATAGCTCAAAGGAGCGTATCCGTTTGGCGAAATCAGGGA
This sequence comes from Paenibacillus sp. FJAT-27812, assembly GCF_001273905.1. Classification (NCBI taxonomy): domain Bacteria; kingdom Bacillati; phylum Bacillota; class Bacilli; order Caryophanales; family Paenibacillaceae; genus Paenibacillus; species Paenibacillus sp. FJAT-27812. Next base: position 648,401 of record NZ_LIGH01000001.1, read on the forward strand.
TAATCGTCGTAAACACAAATTCGTCGACGCCGTATTGCTCTTGAATTTCGAGCAGCCGCTTGCGAACCGTTTCCTTTGTGCCTCTCGTAATATCCGCTTCCCTTTCTTCAGCTGTAAATTCCTCGCCGGCTTGCCTAGCGAATTCCTTCGCCTGCTCCAACGAGCCTACGTTAACCGTCTTGCCGCTTGCGAGCGTAACTCTAACGTTTTTGAAATGTCCGGCCAGCTCATTTGCTTCCTCTTCCGAATCCGAAGCAATGACTGACAAGGCAAGAATCGTCTTCGGCTCTGCGCCAAGCGAACGATTAAAGTTGCTTCGGTACGTATCAATCGCTTTGCGGGCCGTCTCGGGATCATTGTTAATAAATAGGGCAAAGGCATACGGATACCCTTTCTCCGCAGCCAGCTCCGCGCTCGAAACGCTTGTGCCGAGCAAATAGATGTCAGCAGGCTGCGTTGGCAGCGGGCTTGCTTCAAGACCTGCCAGCGGATGCTCTTCGCCAGCTTTGGCATGGAGCAGATGCTCCAGCTCCGTCAGCTTCTCTGCTAAAGTCGCGGCTTCCGCTATGCCCTTCTGCAAAGCCTTAGTCGAACGAGGCAGTCCGCCTGGCGCACGGCCGATGCCGAGCTCAACGCGACCCGGCGCCAAGGAAGCAAGCACATTAAAGTTTTCCGCTACTTTATAAGGGCTGTAATGCTGCAGCATAACGCCGCCTGAACCGATACGGATCGATGTTGTTTGAGCCAGCAAATAAGCAATAAGCACCTCTGGCGAGGATCCGGCCATGCCTGGGGAATCATGATGCTCCGATACCCAGAAGCGCTCGAAACCAAGCGATTCAGCCAGCTGCGCCAGCTTGACGGTATTGCCTAGCGCTTCTGCAGCGGTTTGCCCGGGGAAAATAATACTTTGATCCAGAATGCCAAATTTTAGTGACATATTGATTCGCTCCTCTATTAGTTAGATGGAATAGACACCTTCAGGTGTGATCCGTTTCAAAAATTGTTTCGTTCTTTCTTCCTTTGGATCGTTAAAAATCTTGCTTGGATTGCCCTCTTCAACGATGACGCCGCCATCCATAAACACAACGTGGCTCGCAACGTCCTGCGCAAAGCTCATTTCATGCGTTACGATAATCATCGTAATGCCTTCCTTCGCGATTTTGCGAATGACGCCAAGCACCTCGCCAACGAGCTCCGGATCAAGCGCCGAGGTTGGCTCATCGAACAAGATGACCTCCGGATTTAGCGCTAGCGCGCGAGCGATGCCAACGCGCTGCTGCTGTCCGCCGGAAAGCTCGCTCGGATAGGCATCCAGCTTGTTGCCAAGCCCAACCTTCTCAAGCAGCTCCACGCTTTTTTTGCGAGCTTCGTCCTTGGAAAGCTTCTTTACGATAACGAGCCCTTCCATTACATTTTCCACGGCCGTTTTATGCTTGAACAAATTATATTGTTGAAAAACCATAGCCGTCTTCTGACGAAGGGTATGGATGTCTTTTTTGTCTGGACGCTTGCAATTTACGTTAAAATCGTCGATGGAGATTTGGCCGTCGTTTGGCTTCTCCATGTAGTTGATGCAGCGCAGAAGCGTTGTTTTACCGGAACCGCTTGGTCCAAGTATCGCAACAACCTCGCCTTTCTTAACGGTAAGGTCAATCCCTTTCAAAACCTCATTGCGACCAAAGCTCTTCCTAATCTGTGTCAGCTTAATCATGAAACACCGCCTCGGTTGTAAAGGTTAAAGCGCTTCTCGGCTAACGCGGTCAGCCGCTCAATAATAAACGTTAATCCCCAGAAAATTAGGGCTGCAGCAAGATATGCCTCAAAGAACTTCCAATTCGTCGTTGCAACGATTTGTGCTTTTGCATTAATGTCCACGACCGATACTGTAAATGCCAGCGTCGTCCCATGCAGCATGCCTATGATCGAGTTCGATAGGTTAGGCAAGCTTGCGGCAAAGGCTTGCGGCAAAATAATTCTGCGCATCGCCTGGGAACTCGTCATCCCAATGGAGTAGGCTGCCTCGATTTGTCCGCGATTAACGGCAAGCAGGCCTGATCTTACGACTTCTGACAAATAAGCGCCAGCCGTAATGGAGAATGAAATATAAGCGAATCCGATCATGGGAATGGAGATCGACCGGAACGATAAGCCAAGCGCTTCAGCAATGCCGTCAACAATAATCGGCAATCCGAAATAGATAAGCAATAAATGGGTTAACATAGGCGTTCCGCGTATAAACGTCACATAGGATGCAGCGATAGGGTAAAGGACAGGAACTTTATACAGTCTTATGATGGCGATGGATGTTCCAATGATAAGACCGCAAAAAATAGAAACGGCCGTAATCGCCAAAGCTGTCGGCACTGCGGATAGCAGCTGAACAAATGCCGTCCATATGAATGCAAAATCAAGCTTCATTTTCCCTGCCTCCTCTGCTAAAGCCCGGCTTTATTTCCAGCCACTTCGTTTTCTTTTTTTTCAAGCTGGGCTCCTTATCCTCTGACGCCAAACGGTGCTCGTGCTTCAACAATTTGCGCTCTAGAAGATGGAACAGCTTCTCCAGCCCAAAGCTGATAATGAAGTAGATAATAGCCAGTGAGATGTACGTTTCGACAAAATGTCTGGACATGATGGCGAGCGTCTGCGACTTGCCCGTCATTTCCATAATGCCTAGCGAGAAGGCGAGCGAAGTATCCTTCAAATTGGCAATGACCAAATTGGAGAGTACAGGAATCGAAATCGCCATGGCTTGCGGGAGCACAATTCTTGTGAAAGCTTGAAAGCCTGTCATGCCAACCGCATAGGCCGCTTCAACCTGCCCGCGGTCTACAGCGCCTACAGCAGCGCGGATCATTTCCGCCATGTATGCTCCGCTGTGCAAAGCATATGTCAGGATGACAAAATAGATTGCCGGCACTTTAGCTACGTCCAAGTTAAAGGCTTTTAAAACCTCAGGAAGGCCGTAATAAAACAAAAAAAGCTGAATCAATATCGGAGTTCCTCTAAAAAAGGAAAGGTAAATTTGCGAAAATCGTCTTAAGACCGGAATCTTATAAAGCTGGGGAAGGGCGACGATAAACCCGACGCCCAGCCCAAGTACGATGGAACTCACTACAATGAGTAGAGTGATTTTCAAGGTAGGTAGCAGCTTTACTAGATACTCGAACACATAACTAATATCAAATGGTTCTCCCATCTAGTGATCTCACCTTTCACTCGCGCTTATTTTTCTTCGGAAGTAAAGTCGTTGCCCAGCCATTCTGCGCTTAGTTTACCTAACGTACCGTCTGCTTTCAGCTCTTTGACTGCTCCGTCAACCGCATCAGCAAGCTTCTTCTGCTCAGGATCATCTTTGCGGAACATGAACAGGATATCCGCTTCGCTAAGTGCTGGACCTACTGTTTTCAGCTCTTTCTTCGTATCGACAAGCGATAGGGTAAAGTCAGCCGCAAGGAATGCATCGACACGACCTGATGCTACTTGCGCTACTTCGTCGTTCGCGCCGCCGTTTTGGTAAACGATCTTAATCGCATTGTTGTTTTCTTTGTTATAGTTCTCAAGGATTGTCGATTGGGCGCTCGTAGCCGTCGTCAACACTTTTTTGCCTTTAAGATCATCCAACGTTTGAACGGAATTATTATCCTTCGCTACAACGATTTTGTTTCTCCAGTGCGCATATGGCTCAGTGCTGAACAAATACTTCTGTTCGCGTTCTGGGTTCTTCTCCATTTCGTGAGCGACCAGATCGATTTTTTTCGTTTCCAAGCTTAGAAGCAGGTTCGTGAATTCAAGCGTTTGGATATCAAATTCGTATTCAGGAAGGCGCTTGTCAATTTCTCTTACAAGCTCTACGTCAAAGCCCGTCAACTTGCCGTTCTCGTCAATAAAGCAAACTTGAGGGAATTGTGTTCCTGTGCCTACAACGATCTTAGTCACTTTCTCGGAAGCTTCTCCGCTTGCTGGTTCTGATTTATTTCCGGCATTATTTTCTTTGCTGCCGCAGCCTGCAATCGTTAGCGTAAGGATAAGTGCGATCGATAGAATAAAACGTTTTTTCATTTTTTTCTCCCCCAAAGTCGTTAAGTTTTAAATTCTTATAATTCCTACCTGTTAAGTAAGGATTAGCGTTGAACATACTTTACCACCTGATTGCTGCCTTCGTCAATCCTCTTCCTTATAGAGATCTTCTATAAGTAAATTGATTTGTCCGATCGATCCCATTCCAATAAAAAAACCGCTGCTTCAGAAGGAGCAGCGGACGAATAGGCTTAACTACATTATTCCAATCGGCTTTACTGACAATATAAATGTATCATGACAAACACGCTTTTTGATAATAGAGCTTTTCTATAACAGCTTTCAAATTGCCGATAAGCTCAGCTTTGCTTCAGCCAATTGTTTGCCGATGTCCGCAATGGCATCCAGCAATTCAAGATGCTCGCCGTGCTGCGAAATCAGATTGGTCTGCAATGAGATGCCTTCCGTCTCGGGAACACGGATCGGGTAAAGCTTCCCGTCTTCTAATTCTTGCTTGGCGCACAAGTCGGGGAGAAAGCAGATACCCGCCTTCTGAATGACGAGCTTTTTGGCCATTTCAGAGTTATCCGTATGGATTTGAATATTGGGCGGCGATTCCAGATGTTCGAAGATGCGATGGATGCGAAGCCAGTCTAAGGAGCCGCATTCAAAAAATACGAGCGGCTGCTCCGCAATGGCCTCAATCGTCAGCTTAGCCGTCGATAAAAAAGGATGCCCGTCATAGGCATACAGCCGGATGGGGTCCTCGTAAAATTTAGTGGACTGCAGGCTCGGATGATTCACATTGCGCACAAAACCGATATCCACTTCCTTGCTGAGCACTTTATTCATAATCTCATCCGTAGTGCCTGTGACCAGCTTATAATGAGTATTCGGAAATTTTAGCTTTAAACGCGGCAATAAATCCGGGATGATATAATTGGAAACCGATACGGTACAGCCGATTCGGAACTCATTCGGCAGCGATTTCTTCTGGTTGATATGGTGCTTGCCCTTCTGATAAATAAGAAGCAGCTGCTGCGCGTATGGCAAAAACCGTTTGCCATCCTCTGTAATTTGGATCTGCTTGCCTTGCCGGTCGAACAGCTTGCAGTCGAGCTCCTGCTCAAGCGACTTGATCCGGGCCGTTACCGAAGGCTGGGACAAATACAAAGCTTCAGCAGCCTTATTAAAGCTCCCGCAATGGATGACGTAGACGAATGCCTCGATATTTTCAATATTGATAGGAAACACCCCTCGCTCACCTAATACCGACTAAACCAATGAGAATATATTTAATTAAAAATAACAAACTAAACGTTCGCTGTCAATCAAACATTCGTTTAGCCGCATCCGGCCCCAGTTTTCCGTTATTCGGCTTCCTAGCAAAAAGCCGAGAGTGAACAATGCTCACTCTCGGCTGCCTTATTAACGAGGGAATGTCTTATTGCTTAAATGAACGGTACCGTTACGGTTTCTGATTTTTTGAATCAGCGTGCGCAGATACGGAAGCACAAAGAAGTCACAGCCGAATTTTCCTGCGTTCGCTCCTGCCGCGAATACGAGTATCCCGATCAGCATCAGCCATGGGTTAGTCGATACGGTGCCTGCGAACATGAACATGAAGTTCATTAAGAGTCCAAAAAATGCGGCGGCCGTCGTTAGCGCCCCTAGTATAAGTCCAAGTCCGACCAAACATTCGCCTAAAGGAATGAGTACGTTAATGATTTTGGCGTTCGGCAGCGCAACATGCTCAAGAAACGCGGTAAACGTCGGATAAACTAATTCATTAGTAGCCTTATCTATCACCGGATTGCCGATTGCCCCCTTCAAAAATCCGCTCGCATCGAAGCCTCCAAGCTTATGCCAGCCCGCGCTCAGCCATTGCCAGCCCAAGTATACACGAAGCAAAAGCATTAAACCCGCTGCATATTTATTTTCGCTTAGCCATCTGATCACCATGAGGATCAGCTCCTTTTTTTATGATCTATCTTCACTATAAGCCTTGTTTAGCGTAAAATATGTGATCCATTTCACATTCTTAGCAGGATTGATAGCCTATTTTCAGTTCCAATGCCTGAACTGCTTGTTATACCGAAATCGTTGTTATTTGCTCCTTCAGCTTGTTTGCGGAACGGTGGAGCAAAGCTTTTTCCTCTTCGGTAATCGGGATATCAAGCACTTCTCTCACTCCTTGGCGATCGACGACGCATGGAACGCCCATGTACACATCTGATAAGCCGTAATAGTTTTCTACGAGCGTGGACACGTTGAGCACCGCCGATTCATTGCGCAAAATAGCTGTTACGATTCGATCCAATGCCAGCGCAATGGCGTAATAAGTCGCGCCCTTCGCTTCAATAATTTCATAGGCTGCATCTCTCGTATGGGCAAAAATGTCCGATTTCTCTTCCTCGCTAAGCGCAATCGACGATCCTGCAACGTTGGCTAGGCTCCAAACCGGCAGCTCGGAATCACCATGCTCTCCAATAATATGGGCATGCACGCTGCGCGGATCAAGCTGCAGCCGCTCGCCTATGAGATAGCGGAAGCGCGCGCTGTCGAGCAATGTGCCTGAGCCAATGACGCGATGCGTTGGCCAGCCGGATTTTTGCCAGCAGAAGTAGCTCATAATATCTACCGGGTTTGTCGCAATGAGCAGAATGCCGTCATCATTGTATTTCAACACTTCCGTTACGATGCTCTCATAAATGGCGATGTTGCGCTTCAATAGGTTAAGCCTTGGCTCGCCAGGCTTCTGGGCAGCCCCTGCCGTAATGATGACGATATCGGCACCCTTGCAATCCTCGTAAGTGCCTGCCCATACTTTTGTCTGCCCGAGAAACGGCATGCCATGATTCATATCGAGCGCGTCTCCGACTGCTTTGCCTGCATTGGCGTCAATAAGCACCAGCTCATCCATCCGGCTGCGAAGAAGCAGCGTATATGCTGTTGTTGATCCTACGGCCCCTACTCCAATAACTACTACTTTTGTTTTTTTCATCGTTATTCCACCTCATCAAATGGTTTATTTACGAAATAATACATGAAGCCCATGAGGACTGAACCGCCGATTAAATTGCCAAGCGTCACCGGCACTAAGTTATGAATCATGCCGCCGAGTGAAATCGTCCCCGGATGGTTAAGAACGAGCGCAATGGCGAAGGTGCAAAGATTGGCAATGCTGTGTTCATAACCTGAGATAAAGAAACAGAAAACGAACAGCATCATCGCGAACAGCTTTGGCCCGTCTCCCCGCAGCGACATCGGAACAAAAAAGGCCAAGCAGACGAGCCAGTTACACAATACCCCTCGGAAAAACAATTCCCATACCGGTGCGTGGAGCTTCTTCTCTACGACACTAAGCAAAAATCCGTTGACCGATGCATCCTCAAACAATCCCGTTGCCCAGATCAGCAAGGCGAAGGCGACTGCCCCCAGGAAATTGCCTGCGTAGCTCGTGCACCATAGCTTGATTACGTTCGCCCATTTCATTTTGCCGCGGAGTGCCGTGAAGGTGAAGTAAAAGGTGTTGCCGGTAAACAGGTCCCCTCCGCCGTAGGCTATTAGAATGATCGCGGCCCCAAACGTGATGGCAGCCATCGGATAGGTGAGCGGACTATGCGTGACATAGAAGAAGCTGCCTGTCTTGAACGCTACGATGACGCCAAACCCGATAAACATACTCGCCAGCATGGCTCGCAATATATACCTCAGCTTGCTCGTTAGAAACACTTTTTGCTTCTTCAAAGCAAGCTGCTCAACCCTTCTCAAAGGAGCATGCTCCATCTGATAGTCCTCCTAATGTTTTGTTGTTAGCTCTGAAGTTTGGCTCGTTTCGCTTGCCCTTGCCACACCTTTAGTTTAGGGTATTCTTTTCCATTTGTATGTCGGGGAACTCCCTGAACTATCGCTCAGGGTTTCTGCGCGAAAGGCGCCTCATAAATAGGGAGCTTCCCCGATAGGACTGCCGCGATCCCTTATCTATAATTGAAGAAAGAGATAAGCCGAGAGGGGCTGGCACATATGGCGGTTAGCATAAATACACTTCCGAATGATAGGGATATTAAGCAGGATACAGGGGTTGCCGCGTTTTTTTCAGAGGAAAATTTCAATAAGCTAAAAGGGATCATGCATACCAAAAAAGTAGAAGTCCACGGATATCTATTTCAAGAGGGCGAATCTGCCGAATATATGTATTTTGTCAAAAAAGGCCGGGTTAAGCTCACTAAAACGACGGACACAGGCAACAAAATTACGCTTTACCTTCATCATACAGGCGATATGTTCGGGCATATTACACCGTTTCAGCCATCGGTACAGGCATTTAGCGCGGAGGTCATCGAGGATGCGGAGTTTGGGGTAATTGAGCAAGCTGAGCTGGAACGGCTGCTGCTTAAAAACGGGGATCTAGCGATCGAATTCATGCGCTGGATGGGGGCGATGTACCGCATGACGCAGGCCAAGTTTCGGGATTTGCTGCTTTACGGCAAGCCTGGCGCCCTTTGCTCGCTGCTTATCCGCATGAGTAATTCGTATGGCATCCAACAAAGCAGCCACATTGCAATCAACTACAAAGCGACGAACATGGACCTCGCGGAAATGATTGGCGCAACGCGGGAGAGCGTCAACCGGATGCTAAGCGATATGCGCAAGGCAGAGGTGCTCGATATCATTAGCGGCACCATTGTCATCAAAAATATGGACTATCTCCGCCATACTTGCAGATGCGAGCTATGCCCGATTGAAATATGCCGAGTGTAGGCGGAGAGTGGACTATGGCTGCATATGCGGCGGAGAGGAGATTATTGCTGATATCCTGATGTAACTCGCTTTCGGCAGCGCCGGCGCTGGTGTTTGAAGCTGCGGCTCATGCTTTTTGCTGGAAATAATATTAACGGGAAAAACTCCCGCTAATTTACGAGAATTTGGAAGAAAATCAGAAGTAACAGGAATTTCTCCCGTTAATTTCTTGAAATGAGCTCGATTTCGCTGAATGTGCTCCGATTAACGGGAGATTTTCCAGCTAAATGGTCTAATAGGCTTCTTAGAGGAAAATTAGATGGAGTATTTCCTGTTAATGATACGCAACCGAAATTTTCTTAGAGGATACTGCGACTATTTATGGTCCCAGAAACGACAAACGAGCCTTAGAAGCGATTCTAAAGGCTCGTTGGCGTCATTATTCCACAGTCATTTTGATTTCTTCATACTTCTCGTCAAATGAGATCCGAAGCGACTTATTTTCCAGATACCACAAATTATCTTCTTCTATATAATAAGTAATGCCTGCTACGTCATCTCTTAAACCAATGCTTCTCGGCTCTTCCTTCGTGACGCCAAGCGAAAGACCTGGGTGAACGCTGCCACAGCCTCCCAAGCGGACATAGATACGAACCGATTCTCCATCCGTTAATCCCATTTCCGACTTATACCAGTGTGCCGCCGACTGTTCCACTATCAATTTCATCGCCGCCATCCCCTTCCGCTTCTTACTATCTCCATCATCACGAATATGCGCAATGGTGTCAACCCTTCAATGATAGGTACCATTAATATCCTAGTTTTTTTGTCGTAACATCTTAGCAGGGTCAACCATCTTCGCTTTGAATATTGCTCTAAAATCACAACAAAAAAGCAAACCAGCCACAACTGGTTTGCTCTTCTTCACTTATTCGTATTTATCGACTCGCTACTTCGTGCCGCTAGCATCCATCTCTGACCTGACTTCTTCAGGCAGCTTTTTCGAAGCGCTGGGAACCTGTCTTTTCTTCTCATTAATATCTTCAGAAGAACAAATGACGATGCTGGCTTGGCCGCCGCTCGCATAGGCTCGAATGAGAATCGGCTGATCGTATTTATTTTGGAACACGAAGTCCGGTCCGTACCAGCTCACGGTCGCATCGCGCCCGGGCGGCACATATTTTACATTTCGGCTATGGGAGTAACGCTTAATAATTTTGAGTCCGGCGCGGTCCACTGCATTGAATAGCGTCGACGATATTTGGCAAATGCCTCCGCCAACGTCCTCGGACATTTCTCCCCTAACGATAACAGGAGCACGCAAATACCCTTTCTCCTTCGTCCTTTTCCCGACAACCTCATTAAACGAAAAGCTTTCATTAGGAAACACCACATAATTGTTGATGGCTTTTGCCGCTAAGCTTACATTATGAGACCGGTTTTTATTGTTGGAATTGTAATATGTAGCATATTGCCCAATTCTTTTGACCTTTATCACCGATAAAAGCTCGCTGTCCACTCTCGGATAAGTCGGTTGCATGGGAACCTCCAGCTTCGAAAATCCCCCTTCAAACATAAAGCTGTAAAATTGCTCCGTAAAAATCTTTCGGTCTAGCTTTTTCCCTGCCTGCTCAGGCAGTATTCGTCCTGCTCCGTCAAGAGTCGCATTCATCGGCGGCTTTTCTACTTTTTTCTCTAAATCGTCCATAAATCGATTCAGCTTGTCTTGATCAATTAGCGGCACCCCTGGCAGAGGATGGCTGTACTGCGTCCGCTTCATTTCTACAATGGCCATTCCTTCCTGCTCAATGACCAGAGGATCGGGATATTGTCCTTGCTGAAACAGCATGAATATAGCTAAAATCCAATGAAGTCCCATTGCCATGACCCCCCCGTATGGTTAGTATCCAAGCTAGTATGAATCATTTTGACTGGAACCATACATATTCGTTGGCCTACATAATTCGTGGAGGAATGGTTGAAAATAAGCAAAAATCGTTAGACGGAGTGGAGAGCGTGAAACGAAAAAAAATAGTCCTTTTTACGTTAATTTTCATGATAACGCTGCTTGTACAGCCAGACCCGCATTTGGCATTAGCTGAAGGAAAGATTCAGAAACCTAAAGCATCGGCTAAAAAGCTGCAGCAAGTTAAGCTTACGATTACCGTTCGCTCAAGCCCGCATGCTTCACTGGTCAGCGATCTTCAAATTGAAAGCCGCGAGTTCAGCGACGCTTTGCTTCAAGCGAAACAAATGCCTGCCGCAGACGCCATTGTTTTTCCCGATATCGACCTCACGATGCTGTCAACCAGCGGAGAGAAGCATCTCCGCTTGGAGCAATCCGGCCAATTATGGAACGAAGCAACGGCTGAACGAACGATTTTGCCCCAAAAGGTGTCCAAGAAGCTTGTCGGATTTGCCAAGGCGCTTCGGGTACAGCATTATGGACGATTGATCTCATGGCAGGAATCACGGCAGCTGCTGCCTAATAAAAGTATTTTTTCCGTAACGGAGCTCGAGACAGGGTTAACGTTTCAAGTGCAGCGGCGCGCTGGCAGCGACCACGCCGACGTGCAGCCCTTAACGAAGGAAGATACCCGCATTATGAAGCAGATTTATAACGATAAGTGGAGCTGGAAGAGAAAAGCGGTGCTGATCCACTCAAGCGATGCTTGGATCGCAGCCTCCATGAACGGCATGCCGCATGGCGGGGATGGGATACCGGAAAATGGCTTCTCTGGCCATTTCTGCATTCATTTTCAAGGCAGCTCCACCCATAAGTCCGATAGTCCCGACCCAGCCCATCAAATGATGGTCCATAAGGCAGCCGGTCAAGCACAGCTTTATTTGGACGCCTCCACTCCGCTTGTGCTGGCTAGAAGCTTTATCGAGATGCTGTATCATCAGGATCATGAGATGCTCCTGCTGCTTGGCGAGAAAATGCCTAAGGAAAAGCTTGCTTCGTTCATGCAGCTTACGGAAACGCTCGTTTCGATCAGAGAGCAAACACCGCCGAAGGCAAAAGGCAAAGCACCGCCAGATGACAGCAATATAAGCGAGGCTTTAACGACTGAGCTAAAGCTGCCCGTATCGATTCATCAGTTGAACCTGCCCAGGAAAAACGGCTATTACACATTCTTTTTTAAAAGGGAGTCTGCGCAGTCGCCTTGGCGGATTCAAGATATAGCCAGCTAATTTATTCGCGAAAAAAAATCCCCATAGCTTCGTGAGCTCTCTGTCATGCAGGAGCTCACTTGCTATGGGGATTTTATCGCTTACCCTATTCTATTTTGCTCAAAATCGAATAAATGACTTTAGCCGCTTCCGCTCTAGTAGCTAAGCCGCTTGGAACAAATTTGTTGCCTGCCTTGCCGTTTAGGATGCCCGCAGCCTGCATGTCTTGCACAGCCTTTGCAGCATAATCCGCAATGTCTGACTGATCGGCGAACGATGTCGGCTGCTTCCTGATAGCTTCAGATTAGCAAGCCCAGCTGCTTGGTTCGCCATGACCGCCATATCCTGCCGCGAGGTCAGCTCATTCACGCCAAAGGTGCCGTCAGATTTGCTCGTCTTGTATGTGCGCGGCAAATATTTCTGAGAGTCAGGAGTATGGGCTTGTGAGCGTATAAGAAATATTTACCTACTCATAGTAACGCTTATAAGAATACGCTTACATTACAAAAAACCATGAAGTTTGTTCACTTTTCCATGTTAATCATGAATTTGTTATGAAATAGGGGGAGAATTAATATAAGCATTAATCTGAGGATGTTGATCGTGGGCATGAAAAAAGGTCGGCTCTATGAAAGCGCGAATGCAATCACCGCAGAGGGGAGCGGCGAAAATGGGCAGTAAGCACATATTTGTGCTTATGCCTTTCATTAAACCGTATACGTTTTCCGATAGGTGGAAGGGTTGATGCTGAACATTTGCTTGAAGCTTTTGCTCAAATGGTGCTCATCCGTGAACCCGCACTGCTCCGCAATAGCGGCAAGCGTTAGCGACGAATTAACGAGCAGCAGCTTGACCTTATCCATTCTGAGATTGGCAGCATACGCGCTCGGCGTCATTTGAAACTCTTGTTTAAACAGCCTAGTCAATTGCACTTGGCTTATGCCAAGTTCGATCGCTACCGATTTCAAAGAAACGCCCGCTTCCGCTTGCTGCTGAAGCCTATGCACCGCGCGCTGCAAGACCGGATTCTCGCTATATAAATGATTTATCTTCCGATTAAAGCTTTCGATCTGATAGACATACCATAAGTCTTTGAGCAAATGATTCTTGTAATCCTGCGCTAGACTATCCTTCACATAACGGGCTTCGCGAAATAGGGAAAGCGTAGAATTCAATCTTTTGTTATTCAACACGATCAGTTTCCCAACGGGAGGAAAAGCGCCATCCGCTCCCTCCCTCACACTAACGGCATCCTGCCACTGAAAGCCGATTAAGTGAAACGACAAGCCGGTCGTTTTGCGATAAAAGGTCAAATTAGGAGGGCAAAGCACCATTTCCCCTTTTACGGCTCTCTCGCTCCCCGCATTGCCCATTCTGTACTCGAAGCTTCCCTCTTCAACTATGAATAAGGCCCAGTGATCGTAAGTATCCTCCGTCTTCTGGAAATGCGCAGCATCCTTCACGAATACATGATAAATCAGTACGGGCTCAGGGAACCGGGGCTGGTCCATTTCCGTCACTCCTTTGCCGAAATTATTTACAAGAGATATGGTCATTCCTTACATTATACAACCAAAGCTTCTCACATATAATTAAATTAATTACAAGAAGGAGGAGAGGCTAATGCACACAGCTTCGCTGAATATTCCGGAATTAATGAGCCGATTTCATGAACAAGGGTACTTGGTTTTACCCGATATACTCTCACAGGAGAAGGTATCCAGCCTGAATGCAGCTATCGATGAAGTCCTTGCAGAGGAGGAAGACACGCTTGCCCATAATATTTATAATAGCGTCTCTCGGCACCCCGAGATTGCCTCATTGATCGATCACGATGAAATCCTGCCCTTAATCGTTAATTTGCTTGGCCATAATATTCAGCTGCACATCTCCCATCTAACGGTGAGAAAACCTAATCCTAATGATATCAAAACCGCCTCCCACAGCTTTATCGATTGGCATCAAGACGGCCCTCATCCGCAGTTCCCCGTTATTGCCGGCTTGACAGCTACTTATTATATTAAAGTCTGTTACATTTTGAGCGATATGACACAGCCGAACCGCGGCAATACGAAGGTTATACCAGGCAGCCACAAGCAGCCCTATAATCCGAACCATAAAGATGTGCGCCAGCAATTGGACGGAGAGGTTCAGGTGTGCGGGAAGCCGGGAGATGTATTTATTTTTGCGCAAAATCTATGGCATGCCGGCTCGATCAATCAATCCGACTTTACAAGAAGGCAGCTCTTTCTCGGCTACAGCCCAATCTGGATGCGTCCGATTGACTATCATCAAGCAGACGAGCATCTCTTGAAGGATGCCGATCCGATCCGCCGCCAGCTGCTAGGGCAAATCAGCGACAATAAATTCAAATATTATGTACCGGAAGATTCGATGGTGCCGCTCAAATCGATGCTTATCGAAAAAACCTAATGCTCCGATTAAAAAAAAAGGACCGATGCTCGCATAATCGCGAAGCACACGGTCCTTTCTACTCAGCTTGAGATATCCGATAGCTCCGACAGCAGCATAAGCACAAGCCCCTGTCCATAGAGCGTTGGATAACATCCGATCTCATTGTAAGCCTCGATTGTAGGCATGATCGGCGTCCCGCCGGACACGCCCCTCACTTCTCCGCTCGGCTTTATTTGGAGAAGAATAGCATCTGCCGCAGCATAAGCCGCATTCAAGCATGCCGCATCGAGCAGCCCTTGACGCACCGCTTTCACGATGCCGCAAGCAATGCCGGCGCTGCCCGACGTCTCCGGGTAAAAGTCAGGCCGGTCAAGCACCGTTGCCCACAGGCCGTCCTCCTGCTGAAAACGAATAAGGCTGCGCATGAACAATTGGTAGCGTTCGAGCGTTTCCTTCGGCACGTCTGCCAAGCCTTCCAGTTCCTGCACGATCATTGGCATCGCTACCGCAATCCACGCATTGGCTCTCGTCCAGCGGGCAGCCGAAAGATGGTCACGTGCCCCAGAATTCCATCCATGAAACAACACGCCCGTATCCTCGTCTTGAAGCAGCGTTAAGTGCAGCTCCAGCTGTCGAACGGCCTCATTCGCATAAGCAGCATCCCCAGTGAGCCTGCCGAGCTTAGCCAATAACAATACCGCCATAAAAATAGTATCCGCCCATACCTGCTCCGGGAATTTCACATTTTCCGTAACGGTATGCTCGAAGGCTCCTTCTCTTGTGCGTGGCGCTTCCGTCAGCATCCATTGCCCGATCCGCTCCGCCGTCTCCAAATAAACAGCGTCATGCGTATGCTCATATAGCGCTGGAAAAACCGTATATGGCGCCATCGCATTGATGACCCTAACCTTCTCCGCAAGGTGTAAATTATTTTGTGACCATTTTATTAACTCCGTCATCGTCTCGGCTTCACCCGTAAGCTCATAATAGGACAACATCGCGATGACGCCGACTCCCGGCACCCAGTCCCAATGGTTCATATCCATGCCCCAGCTGCCGGAATGATCCTCCAGCATGTAGTGATATACGCGGTCAGCTGCCTGCTTCACTATTTCTGCCGATAACTTCGTTTGCATGTGCGACACCCCTTTTTTTGCGAAATGATGAAGCTCCTCCTTCTTTAAGACACAGGTGACGAGGCAGGCTTTAAGGCAATGGATAGTTTAATTGGATCATTATTGGGCACTCCATTCCGCTTGCTCTCAAAACTAGCTTCTACAGCATCCTCGCTAGACACCACCGCGACCTCGCTTTCTGCCTCGCCAATTACTAGCGAAAAGAGAACAGCTGCTTTGCCCATCGCTTCAAAATCAATTCTACTATCCTCATCGTCATGTAATATCAGGTCAAAACAGATCATGCCATTGCTTCTTGTAAGCTCCCATTTCCAGCTGTCGCTTCGCTTATCGTCACATGCCCCCGTTCCTGCTCCAAAAGCCGCAAACAGCGTGCGCAGAGCAACCTTGCAGCCTCCGATTATTGCTTGCGCCCGTTCCCCGTTCACTTCCGCGTCCACATGGTCCAAGCAGCCGCCAAGCTCTATCCGAACTCTGAAATCAGAAGCAGCGATGCTTCCTTTTATTCGATCAAGGCTCGGATGCGTATCTCCTCCATCGGTTAGAAAGCGGATGCCGAGAAGCAGCTGGCTCCCCTCTACTCTGCTGTTTAGTACAGCCGAGCAATAATCGTATCCGTCATGCAGAACGCGCAGCTTCAAATAAGCCGCCTCTCCGCCATTATCAAAGTAGACAAGCAGCGGCCGCGTTTGATTCCACATAATTTCCTCGCTGGACACACCAATCGCAAAGGAAGGGGTCATGTACGTTGTTGCCCACTTTTGCTGCCCGGTCTGCTCATTTCTGGAATAGAGCTGATGGAGATGCCTATCCTCAGACTGTGTGAAATACGACAAAAACTTGTGCGGACAGCGTATCCCGCTCCCAAACCACTCCGCATCATACGGCTGCTCTTTTTCAAATGCAAAAGCGACCCTGCCGTCCGTAGCGATTTGTAAAAATGACTTCGCCATATCCGTTAGCAGCGTACTGTAGCTGCGGCTGTGCGGCCCGGACCACTGCTTCGTCGCCGGGTGAAAATGCTCTGCAACCATGCGCCAAGCGCCATCGAGCAAATCTTCCGCAACCGCTTTGGCTTGAGCGCTTGCCGTCATCGCGTACATTTTGGACAGCTCGGTGATGGCGATAACCGAATACGTGGGGCTGTTAAACTCATGAAACGTGCCAAGCTGATTCGTGAAAGCATGGAGCTTCTCCAGCCTTCGAAGACCGTAATCGGCGAAATCCCGCCGCTTGTATGTCTCGCCCGAGATAAGCGTGACGAAGGCGCCCATCAGCGCGATATTTGTATAATTTGGACCAACATCCCGTTTAATAATGGCATCGCATGCGCAGAAAACAGCCTGCCGGATCCGCTCCCGCAGCTCCTTAGGCAGCTTATAGCCATGCCGGACTTCGATTTGCACGAGCTGCTTCCCGCAAAAATCAGCCCAGTTCCAGTCTGGCGGAGACATTTTCGCAAGCGGCTCCTCGTAAAACCAAGGCCATATGCCATACGTATGGTGTGCGGCATTTTGGTCTTGCAGCGAGATCACTTTATCGATGGTATCAAAAGCCCGCTCGGCGTATTCCAGCAGGCCGCTATCAAGCAGAGCCAGCGCATAAAGAAGGGAAGGATAGGTAGGATGAACAAGCGGGAATTCCTCTGCCGTTAACGTCGTATGGTAGCCGGGACTATGAAAGGGCAGCTTCAGCATGTTTTCTTCCGGGTCAAAAAAAGGCTCCCAGTATTGGATTTTTCCGAGCAGCAGCGGCTTATGGTCAATTGGGTTGTCCGTCTTATCCATATATCCCATCCTCTCTAATTAACGTATCCTCTTGGCTCTATGAGAGCGGCCAAGAGCAGACAGAGAGCAGGCCGCCATAAAGGCGAACTGCTCACCTCCTGCCATTCAACGTGTACCGGTTAAGCGCCGTTCTCTGGCGTTTCGGTAGGCAATGGTGTTCCACTAGGCTCTGGCGTTCCACTAGGCACCGGCGTTTCGCTAGGCTCCGGCTCTACAACCTCAGTGGGCGCAGGCGTCCCCGCCTCCGGTTCAATGACTGTAGCAGCTGCGACTGTCACGACGCAGCTGGCTGTAAACGAACCGTCCGCTGTCGTCACCGTTATCGTTGCCGTGCCTGCTCCTACAGGCGTCACTGCCCCTGCGTTTACTGTCGCAACATTCGGATCGCTTGTCGTCCACGTCACCTCTTTACTCGCTGCATTTTCGGGCGTCACCGCTGCAAGAAGCGCAGCCGCAGGATCACCCGCGGTCATTTCCAGCGTGGCTTTGTCAAGCGTCACGCCGCTAACGCTTACCGCTCCCGCACCGCCGATCAACATAGGCTTGAATAGTTTAGACTGCTTATTGGAGCCGATGCCTCCGCCCCACTCCAGCCATCCTTTCCGTCCGTTGCCGTCGTTCTCGTTCACAAGCGCGGACAAGCTTAGCATTCCGTCACTCGGAGCGATCGGCGACAGTTCCGTCCAAGGCAATGCCAGCCGGTAGATCGTATCCTTGTTTGTTTCGTCTCTCGTAATCTGGAGCTGGCGATTCGTAACCGGTCCGGTCAGTACGCCGGTCATCGCCATCCACCGGTATAATTCCGGTCCGCTTGGCGTAAGCGCCATTCCGTATTCATACCATTCCGCCGCCTCTCCCGGCGTTCCCAAGGAAATAGCAAACTGAATGCTGTCGCCGCTCCAAATCGCATCCCCGGTTTTGGTTTGCGAGAATAGATCGTCATGGATCTTGGCCGACAGGTAGAGGTGGTCATTATCGTATGTGACCCATAGATTACCGCTCAAATCCTCCGGCCCATTATGCGGCACCACTCTTGAATGGCCTTCCGCAAACAGGTCGATTCCGGGGAGATCGTCGACATCGTCCAGCGGGCCATCTACCTGCACGGTGCGGTTAACGATGGGCGTCATGCTGGCGACAGCGATATTTTGCAAATTGCCTGAAAGCGACAGCACGGTGCCATCCTCCAAGTAAACGGTAAGCTGGTGAGGCGTTAAGGTTCCCGCGGGCAGAGGAGGTATCGGAAGGTCAATCGTGTAATCCGTAAAGCCCGGCAATACCGTATTATAGGTTTCCGATTCGGTTGTCCCGCCCACCTGCCAATCGATCTGTGTCAGCCGCCTATCAACCGGTTTCGTATTATCGATACGAACTCTCAGGAAGTCGCTGCCCTCTTTCAGCACATGCTTGGCAGAAAGCTCCTCCGATTGCTTGATCACCACCGTATTTTTTAACGCGCCGATTTTTTTGCCGCCAACTACAAGCTCCGCTGTCGCTGTGTAGCTGCCAGGCTCACCTATTCCTTGAAATACGGTTGGATAGGTGCCGACTGAGGAAGCCTGTATATTCTGAACGGCTCCTTGCAATTGAATGCGGGCGCTTAGCGGATTCCAAGATGATGCTTTGTATACGGATAACGTTACGCTGACAGGATCACCGGTAAAGTACGGCTCGCTCTTAAGCGTGTATTTGCTGCCTTGAATGACTTTATCGATTTTCCCTTGGATAAATAAAGGCTCGCTAGAAGCCGTAATATAAATTTCCCCATCTTTAGGCGTGTAGGTTGCCGTGCGTCCCATCATGTTCGTTACGACCAGCGGTCCATTTGTTTTCAAAGTCAGATTCGTTTCCGTATCCGTTCCTGACCAAAGCACATGAATGGTTTTCTGGTTCTTATTAAATTTATAGCGATAGATGCCGTTCGCAATCTCCTGGCCGGTTAAGCTTGCGCCGGTCAACTGCCGCGCTGCCATCGCTAACGCCACATAACCCGGTTTCGGCGTATAAGCGCCAAGCGGATCGCCGCCATTATGAATAATGCCGAAGTTATGCTCGTTATATTTCTTATCCGTTCCATCGTCCATCAGATCGTACCAGAACATTTTCTCCACGCCCGCTGCCATGCCAAGTACATAGGTGCGTATCAAATACGCTGCCTGCGTCTTCTCATCCACCCCGCGAGGGTCAAGCTGCGTCGGCCATCCAATCTCCGAGAACCAGATCGGCTTCGTCTGTCCGTTGTTATACGTTTTCACCAGTTGGTTTAACGAGGCTACCTCATTAAGCAATCCTTCCGGCTTGTCGGGGTAACGGTAAGGGTGTACGGACAAGGTGTCCATGTAATTCAATCCGCCGAGCTGGAACAAGTCCTCCAGCCACTCTTCCGGAATGCCTGCGGTCGCGCCTCCAAGCACATTCAGATCCGGGCGCACCGATTTGGCAGCCTCGTAGCCTGCTTTCATTAAGCTGAAGTAAACATCCGGCTGGGATGCGGCTGGACCGTTTCCTCCAAAACCGGGCAGGTTGAACTCATTCCACATCTCGCCCCATTTAATTTGGCCTCCGAATCGGTTCAGCACGGATTTTGTATAATTTGCATAGGCGGCGTGCGCTTCTGCCGAATATGGCGTTTGAAAATTATCGTAAAATTGATTGGAAAAAGCGAAGGTCATAAGCGGATCGATGCTGTTCTCGAGCAAGCCTTCCATATAGAGCGTAAATTTGGGGTTATAGGTGTAGATGCCTTTTTTAAGCTCGATCTCGGACCAGAACATCGCATCCCGCACGCTTTTGGCGCCTGCATACTTGACCAAAGGAATCATCTCGCGGTTCCAGCTATGGGCAAAATGCGTCTGAACGCCAAATGGCGATGCGGTCACTGCCGCCAAATCAAACGTTGGCACCGTGGCGAAGGTCGTCTCTGTCGTTTTGAGCAAAGCCCCTGCTTGATAGGCGGACAGCTTTAAGCGGTAATAGCCGTCTGACTGAACCGGCACCTCCAGCCTGATCTTTCCACCGGTAACCGGCGCGCTTCCAGCTGAACCGGGCTCCCCCCAAGCGTCATAGGTTTGCCAGGTGACGGTATCCCCTGTCGTCAGCACATCAAAAGTACCTTTGCTTGCACCGGCAAATACGTTGCCAACCTGCGTTTGAGCGATGGCTAGATCAGGTACGGTCACCTTGATTCTGACATCGTCGAACCATGCCGTGCCGCTCTTAAGCCCTGTGCGCAAGCCCGCCCGTGCCACCTTGATGGTCATCTTCTTAAGCGACGGATGCCACGCTCCGTCATTGGCTCCTCCCCAGTGCGTATATTCGCTGCCTGTATTAAAAGCATTCACGGTAACCTTCTGCCAAGCCGTTGTCGGCTGAAGCACCAGCCTTTGCGAATGATTTTGGTTCGTGCCATCCATTAGAACGAGGTATATCGATGCGGCGTCCGCAGTCTTTACCCAAAAGGATAAACTGACCGCGTCTGCCGGAACAATCCGTTTCGTCAAATACCGCTCCAATGCAACGTAGGAGCCCCCGCCATTAAAGTCGCCCGTCACCTTGGCCGAGGAGAGCCCCGTTTGGAACGCGGACTGATCTCTTGTAAAGCTTCCTTGCGCCCCGGGAAATTCGGCTCCCAGCAGGAAGTCCCATACTTCGTCGGAGCTTTCATAATCGCCTGCCTGCAGCTCTGCAACTACCGCTTCCGCAGCCGCTGCAGGTTCATTTTTGCCAAGCGTACCGGATGCCGTCATGATCAATGCAAAGACGAGGAATAATGAAAAAACTTTTTTCATGGTCATCATTTTCCATCCATCCTTTGCTACTCGGATCGGCGATTAACCCTTCCCGCATCGCTATAACCGAATACGGGAAGGGCCTTCCCCTCTACTGATATGCTCCCCCTACAGTAGACAGGTGAAATAATAAAACCTGATTACTGTAAGGGGAGCTTTTTCATGGCTAAAGGAAAATATAATGCACTAGAGAAASTTACGATTCTCGAAGAAGTGTCAAATGGGGAAATTGGTTTTTTAGCTGCGACTAAGAAGTATGAGATCAACAAAACAACGTTKATGAAATGGCAGCGTCGCTACAAGCTGTATGGTTATGAAGGACTGGAGCACCGTACACATAATCGAAGTTATAGTGCAGAACTTAAGCTCCAAGCGGTGAAAGATTACCTTGAGGGTGTATGGTCTAAGTACCAKATCATCGATAAATATAAGATTGCAAGTACAACCCAGCTCTCCAACTGGATTAAGAAGTATAATAGTCATAGCAGCTTAAAAGCCTATAAAGGGGAAACAAAAGCTATGACAAAGGGTCGCTCTACGACGTGGCAGGAACGGATAGAAATTGTCCAATATTGTATGACTAATCAGCATGACTACCAAAAGACAGCGGGACAATTTCAGGTCTCCTACCAGCAAGTATACCAATGGGTGAAGAAGTTCGAGGATCGCGGTCAGGATGCATTAAAAGATGGCCGTGTAAGAAAGAAAGCCCCGGAAGAGCTAACGGAAGCCGAACAACAGAAACTTAAGATGAAGCAGATGGCGTACGAAATGGAGCGCCTTCGGGCGGAAAATGCATTCTTAAAAAAGTTAGAGGAACTCGAAAGAAGGCGACGCTAAGTCAAGTAAGACAGGAGACAACCTACCTTGCTATTCAAGCGCTTCAACAGGAGGCATCAATGTGTATTCAGCTTCTCTGTGAAGTTGCTGGAATTGCACGCTCAAGCTATTACAAGTGGTTAAATCGCACACCTAGTTCTCGTGAATTAGAGAATGAACATTTGATATCGTTGATGATAAACATCTATGAGAAAGTAGAACGTACCTTTGGATACCGTCAATTAACCTTACATGTGCGTAAACAAACTGGGAAAAAACTCAACCATAAGCGTATATACCGGCTAATGAAACTAAAAGGTATGCAGTCCGTCATCCGCAGGAAGAAAACGAAATATGTACGCTCCACTCCACAGCAAGTGGCTGAAAACCTGTTAAACCGTGAATTTCAAGCCACTGAACCAAATGAGAAGTGGGTGACGGATNGTTATTGGACCAAAACGAGTTGTCTCAGAGCATGTCCCGAGTTGGTCGTTGCATCGATAACGGACCAATGGAATCTTTCTGGGGAACTCTAAAATRTGAGAAGTATTATTTACACACGTACGAAACCTTTGCGGACCTTAAGAGAGACATCGAAGCCTACATCTATTTTTACAATAACGAACGATTACAAGCAAAATTAAACGGCCTCAGTCCTATGGAATTCAGGAGTAAGGCCGCTTAACTGTTTTTATTATTTGTACTGTCTACTTGACGGGGTGCTGTTCACTACTTCAGATGCTCCTTATTCGTCTCGTACCACTCCTGCACCAGCTTCTCTACATTTTCTCCGCCCAAACGCTTCCACTCCTTGCGAATATCCTCCATTCCGGCCTGCGGCGTAAGCGCGCCCCCTCCAGTCACGATCTTGGCTTCAATTTGCTGCGCGATCGGAGCGAAGGTAGCTATTAGCTGGCTTACCTCAGACAGGTCAGGATTATAGGCAATGTCCCGTCTGTATTTATTTTTCATCGCAATCTCAAGGCCCGCTGCTTTAAGCACTGCCTGCTCTTGCGAGATCGGGTCCTGGGCAGCCATAACCGCATACCATTCCGGCTTCGGATCCCATTCGTTCAAGATGGCATACTCCCTAGCATAGAAGACCTCTTTCTTGAACTTATCAGCGTCGGTCTTCTGCGGAACTTCGCCAACGAGCTTATAGTGGACGTCCTTCTCTCCGATTCTGAGCGGCTCCCAGCCCTTCTCCAGCATCCAGTCCAAAAACTTGACGCCTGCTTCGATTTTGTCCTCTTTCATATTGGTATTAAAAGCGATATACATATTGGCCGGCACTTCCTGGTAAAGGCCATTTTTTCCGTACTTCGAAGCGACAGGCTCCAAAGGCACAACTTTCGCATCCGGCACATTTTTCTTCAAATCAACAAACTCCGCGCCCATCGTCCATGAGCCGAGATAGATGCCGGATTTGCCTGTCGTCCAGAGCTGAAGCGAGCGCTGAAAATTCGTATCCGTAATGTATTCCTTATCGATCAACCCTTCGTCAAAAAGCTGCTTCTGCAAAGCAAGCGAATCGGTATACCGATCCAGTATCCGGCCGAACGTAAGCTTGCCGTCTTCCAGATACCATTGGTTTTCGTTATCGAAGAAAAGGGCTCTTAAAATTTGTACTCCGTTGTAGTTAAAGGTGATCGGAACGGTGTCCGCCGTGCCGTTGCCGTCCGGATCGCCCTCTTTGAACTTGCGGGCAACCTCAACTAATTCTTCAACTGTAGTAGGAGCCTTCAAGCCCAGCTTATCTAACCAATCCTGACGAATCATAATGCCGTGATTGGCTATCGTTTCTTGTCCGCGCGCGCTTGCAATCGCATACATTTTCCCGTTGATCGTGAGGAAGGGCTTTAGCTCCGGATGCTTCTCCAAATACGCCTTGTAGGTTGTGCTGTACTTTTCGATATATTCGTCAATCGGCTGAATCGCGCCCTGCGCAGCGAGCTGGCTAATGTAGCTGCGGTCGTATTCCCATATCAAATCCGGCGCCGTGCCCGATGCGATCAGCGTGTTTAATTTTTGCTGCACCTGCGTACGCGGCACGGGTACCCATTTGACCTTAGCAGGAGCATTCTCATTGATCCATTTCGTCCAGCGGTTGTTCTCGTAGCTGCCTTCCTCCGTTGCCACTTCGCCCCGGTCAAGGATAGATACGCTGATCTCTTTCTTTTGCTCTGCCACTGGCGCCGGCGCATCGGTCTCGTTTGGTGCAGCGGAAGGCTTGGTCGGCTCGGATTTCCCCGTGCAGCCTGCGAGCAGTACAAGAATTAAGCTAGCAATCATGAGCACATTGCGGATTTTGTTCTTTTTCATCAAATACATCATCCCCTTTTCCTTATTAACCTTTAACCGAACCGATCAAGACACCTTTCACAAAATGTTTCTGAAGGAACGGATATACGCACAGAATCGGCGTGACCGCAATGACGATTGCCGCTGCTTTGATGCCCTCCGGCGTTAACAAGATTTGCCCTGCACCCTCGCTGCCCCCGGAATTGTTAAGCAGGCTTGCATCCACTTGATTGATCATCTGGTACAGCTTCACCATCAAGGATTGCGACGTCGTTTTTGTGATATAAAGCAGAACGCTGAAATAAGAGTTCCACCAGCCAACGGCATAAAACAGCGACAAGGATGCGATGATCGGCTTGCACAGCGGAAGCATGATCTGCATTAAAACCCGCCAATCCCCCGCTCCGTCCATAGCCGCCGACTCTTCAATTTCCTCGGGCAGCCCTTCCATGAACGTTTTCATGACAAACATGTTATAGGTACTGATCAAGCCTGGCAGCCATAAGGCCCAGTAAGTGTCCATTAAGCCCAGTGTCTTGACGAGAATGAAGCTCGGAATGATGCCGGAGACGAATAACATCGTGAACGTAACGAACATCAGCAATCCGCTGCGGCCTGCCAGGCGGCGTCTCGAGAGCGGATAGGCGGCCAGTATCGTCATAATCATGTTCAGCGCGGTACCGACAACCGTGATCAAAACCGTATTTCGCAAGCCGATCAAAATTTGCCCGTCATCAAAAAGCCGATCGTAAGCATGCAGGTTGAATTCAATCGGCCATAGCATCACTTCTCCGGATGTAATCGCCCGGCTGCTGCTAAAGGAGGCGGCTACCTCGTACCAAAGCGGGAACAGGGCGATTAGGGACGAGACGCCAAGAAATGAATAAAGGATGATTTTGCTAATCGAAGACAGCGCGAGGGCTGCGGCAGCATTTCTTTTCACCGTTACCATAACCCCCTCTCGCCGAACTTTCGTATGAGCCCATTAACGCCCACCACTAGAATAAAGCCGATCAAGGACTGGAATAAACCAAGCGCTGTCGTGTAGCTGTAATTCATATTTTGCAAGCCGACCCGGTATACGTAGGTGCTTATGACATCCGCTACGTCCAGCACGGATTGGTTTTGAAGCACCAGCGTTTGCTCGAGGCCAACATCCATCATATGCCCCATGCGGAGGATCAATAAGATGGCGATCGTGCTGCGAATGCCCGGAAGCGTAATATGCCAAATTTGCCGCAGCTTGTTTGCCCCGTCGATTTTGGCTGCTTCGTAAAGCTGTGGATCGATCGAAGCCATCGCCGCTAAATAAAGAATCGTCCCCCAGCCCGCATCGCGCCAAATGCCGGATACGGTATACACGACAGGCCACCAACTCGAATCCGCCATAAAATAAACCGGCTCTATGCCTAATTGTTTTAGGAGCAGATTCACGACGCCTGTGCTTGGCGATAGGATCGCGATGACGATTCCGCCCAGCACAACCCAAGAAATGAAGTGGGGCAAATACAACAGGTTTTGCACCGTTCTTTTGTACCATTCTCTGCGCACCTCGTTTAGCAGCAGGGCAAGCAGGATAGGCACCGGAAAACCAAACACCAGACTATAGATGTTCAGAAGCAGCGTGTTGCGAAGAATTCTCCAAAAATCCAAGCTTGCGAACAGCATTTGAAAATGATGAAACCCGACCCACTCGCTTCCCCATATTCCATCAATAAACCGGTAATTTTTGAATGCGATAATCTCGCCCGCCATCGGTGCGTATTTAAAGACCGCATAAAACAAGATGACAGGCAGAAGCATCAAATATAAGTGACGATCCCGCTTAAGCCGTATCCAAATCGTCCTCCCCCCCTTTATGTTCCGTCTACGATTCGATCGTACACAAAGCGCGGAAAGCTGGAAATAGACATGTTCTGTGACTGGTCTCTTTTATTGTGAAATGGCGCAGTCACCTTTCTTGAACAGGTTCATTCTTTTGCTGTGACACGTGACAAAGCCCGCCATAGCAAGGAAAAAACCGGGGCGACGCCTCCGCTAAGGAAGTGTGCCACCGGTCTTACGTTTGCTCCGTATCTTGCCCCGATAGCTTCCTGATGGCGTGCTCGCGGAACTCTGTCGGTGTCATCCCCGTATATTTTTTAAACGTCCGCAGGAAGCTCCGGGTATTCATATACCCAATCGCCTCCGCGATGTCGTTCACCTTCTTATCCGTGTCAGCCAGCAG
The DNA here is from genome assembly GCF_001273905.1 of Paenibacillus sp. FJAT-27812. NCBI lineage: Bacteria > Bacillati > Bacillota > Bacilli > Caryophanales > Paenibacillaceae > Paenibacillus > Paenibacillus sp. FJAT-27812. The sequence continues at coordinate 674,811 of NZ_LIGH01000001.1, forward strand.
CGCTTTCGAGGCGTCAATACGAATTTCGATTAGATAGTCGATGAAGTTGCGCTCGGTATATTCCTTGAACTGCTTGCTGATGTAGGTTGGGCTCAAATGAAACTGTTCGGCTAGAAGGTCAAGCGACAAATCATTTTCATGGTAATGGGCTTGAATGTATGTAAGCATCCGCTCAATCGTGTCGTTTTTTCCTCTCTGGCTGCGTTTGCTCGTAAGCTTGGCCGCCAACTCCTCAAGAACGGCGAGGACGAGGCTCTCTGCCTGCTTCCAATTCTCGCTGCGCTCGATCTTCTCGTAAATGCTGTCCAAGTTGCCCATCGACTCCTCGGGACCGATCCCGATTGCATCCGCAACCTGCAGCGCCTTCACAATTAAATCGAACGAAAACTGACGGATAAGGTCGGGGGGCAAGCCAAGCTCCACCGCCTTCTCGAAGGCTTGATGCACATCCTCCTTCATTTTGTCCGTATCAGTCTGCTTGAGCGCCTCCATAATTCGCGTCGCCTTCCGGTTCAATCGGTAATAGTCCTGACTGTCCGGCGGCTGCAAATCCTCGATTGAAATGACCGAATGGCTGCCAAAAAGCATCTTGTAGCGAAGCGCCTTAAGCGATTCGCCGTAGGAGCTTTGAATATCGCCCAATTCCTTGACGCATCTGCCGACGCCAACCGTGGCGACTAAGCCGAATTGCTTCTTAATGACCTCCAGTATCCATTCCAAAATAGCAAGCGCGCGCAAATGGTTTTGCTCCGCTTCGCCTTCCGCGAAGCTAAACACAAGCGCCGCCCGTCCGCCGCCCAAATCGATAGCGACGCCCGCATCCTCCTTGCCCATCAGCTCCTCCGCCACGTTGCAAAACACATACGTATAAAGCGTTTCATCGCGCGGGCTCAAGCTGCCTTCCGCTTTGCCGATTTCCGCCGTACATACAAGGTAGCGCTCCGAATAGAGCTTAATGCCGGTAAATTCAAGGTGATGCCGCAAAGCTTGGTAGTCCGTTCGGTAGCCGGTCAGCATATCCATGATCAATCTCCATTTGAGCACGGACTTGGAATCGCGCACATGCTTCTCCAAATGCTCCCGATCCTCCATCATCTGCTCGAACACCGTCTCTAAATAGGTGAAGCCCGCCGTATCGAATCCGCGCTTCTTATCCGGCTGATAGGTGCCTGCAAGCTTGCCAACCAGCCGGTCAAGCGGCTTGAACGTTAAGCGGTTGACGTAGAACAGTACAATTAACGCAAGGACGACCATAGCACCAGCTAATATGAACAGCAGATTGCGTGTAATCTGGAGCGGCTCGTAAATTTGCGATTCCGGCATAATGCTGACCATTTTCCACCCCGTATAGGCGGATGTCCGGTAAAACACCGTTTGCGGAACGCCGTCCAGCTTGATTGATAGGGAGCCGCTGCCTTCTGACGAGAGCACGTCTTTCATATAAGGCAACTGCTTCAAATTTTGATATAGCAGCGTTTTGTCGTCGTGGCTGACGACTTTCCCATCCGCGTCGAATATAAACAGATGGCCAGCCGAGCTTTCCTCATAGACGGATTTAATCATGCCGTAGAGAACATCCTCGTTAATGTTGACGGCAACGATGCCGTTGCGGTAGCCCGGACTGCTTAGCGTCGGGTAGGAGCGAACCAGCGTGACCACGTTTTGGGTCGTCGTTCCATCCCACACCGGATGGGTAGTCATCCACTTGAAATATCCCGGCATGTCCATGTAAGCAGCCAGCCAGTTGTCTACCGGAGCAATATCATTCATATAGGCCTTCTCGGTCAAAATATCGCCGTTCACGGCAGAGTAAACGAAAATGGATGAGAAAGTAGGATTCGCGTTAATAAAGTTTTTTAATTTTGTCGTTAATCCATAATAGTTGCTGTATTTTTGGGCGTCGTCATTGTAGCTGTCCAGCATGAAATACACGAACTCAAGCTCTTCCATAAGTGCAAGCAAATCTTTCTCGGTCTGGCGGAATGCGACTTCGATCTTTTGGTCTACTTGCTTGAGCAGAGCGAGATTCGTATTGGTCAGATCGGCCTCAAGCGGTCCAACCGTTCCCCGGTAGGACAACCAGAAGGTCAACACAATAATAAGCAGAAAGATGCTTCCGTAGATGGTCATCACTTTTCCCGAAATGCTCGATTTCATTCTTAACCTCCTCACGGGATGCAGCTTGTTCATTAATATATGCATCATATGAGTTCGGCATTATCATTTAATAGCTTTTAAGGCAAATAAGAAGCGAAAAAAAAAGAACCCTACAGGCCAGTGGTTGACCTGCAAGGCTATTTGTTATTTTCGAACGATCGTTTTAATCTATGTTTTTCACAATTCTGGAAGGTTTTGAGGATGGCATTGCACGTTATCTAAAATAGACAAGGGTAATTTGATCCATTCCCTTGTACATGCAAATGGTAAACATGATATAATTATGTGTGCGTTTAACCAGCAATGAAATAGATAACAGAGACGTTAGAGAGAGGGGGATTACGATGTTTGCGAAGCGCCTGAAGCAGCTGCGTAAAACGAGAAAATTGACCATGCAGGAAGTGGCCGATTACTTAGGGGTTGCCAAAAGCACGTATGCGGGTTACGAATCCGGGTACCGGCAGCCGACCATCGAATCCATTCAGACGATCTCGCGTAAGCTGCGCACATCGGCGGACTATTTGCTCGGGCTAACTGATTATCCGGAGCCTCCAATCGAGCTTAACCATAATGCGAAGGAATATTTGAATTACGAACAGCTCCACTGGGACGGAGTGCCTCTGGAAAGGGACGATCTGGTGCTCATTCGCAGCCTGCTCGAACGTGTGCTCCGCGACCGCACCTTGCCAAAGGATGAATAATCAATCCGTCATTAACCGCCCATTAGCTGCAGCAGCTTCGCCTCGAACTCACCTTGAAGCTGCAGCATCAATGCGCTAAACTTCTGCTGCCACTCCTCTGTAATCGCTGAATCCACATCAGCCTTCTCCGCGTTGTTGATCTTCTCTTGGAATTTCGTATTGCATGTGTTCTCCACATTCGCAAGACCGTCCATCCACTTCTGATTCAACTGCTGAAACGCATAAGGATCTGACATATCCAACTGCTCGATGCTTGCTTCCGCGCCTACCAGCACCTCATTCATATCCTGCGTGCATTTTGCCTGAAGCTGAATAATTTCTTGCTCGTATTTCTCGGACATATTTACCGGCGGCTCCGTTACGGCTGGCGTTTCCGGATTTGTCGTGCCTGGTGTTGACGTCCCCGGCTTCGTTGTGCCTGGCTTTGTTGTGCCCGGCTTTGTTGTGCCCGGTTTCGCTCCGCCGCCAGCGCCTGGCTTCACTTGATTTGGCTTCGCCGTATGGACAGGCCTCGTAGTTTGAACGGGCTCCGAGCCTTTATCCGGCTCAGTCGTCTCCTTCTCAGGAGGCGCCGTTTCTTCTCCGCCCACAGCCGGTTTATCGGTTGCTTGCCCCGCTTTATCTGTGACTGCTGGCTTCGCTTCATCCGCAGGAGGCGTGCTTTTCGGATCCGTCACGACCTCATCAAGGTCAATCAGCTCCGCTTGCTCATTCTGCGCTGCTCCATCCGCGCTTACGATAAGCCCTTGCTGCGAGGAATCCTTCCAATAAAGCCCGCCCCACGCTACGATCAGAATAATCGTTAACGAGCCTAAAATAATGTTAATGGTATCCGGTTTTTGAAAGCGGGGACGCCTCTTCCTTCGTGCATGCCGTTGACTCATATACGGCTACCACCTTTCGTTTGTAATAGAAAGAAGCCAGTCTTCCTTCCCCAATCGGAGAAGGAAGACTGGCTAGAGATTAAGAACGCATGATTTCCATAATAATAGCGGTCAACAATTTATTGACCTTGCTTTTTGTTTCGTTGATCGCTTTATTCTTCAATGAGTTAGTCGCTTTAACATTGTTGATAGCATTGACTGCTTCGTTTCTTGCCTGCACAACCTCTAGAACCAGCTCCGCTTTTTGCTCGTCATTCGTCGCCGCTTTCAGCTTCTTGTTAATAGCTGCAAGCTTATCATCAAGTGCCTGAGCGATCTTTTGCAGCTCAGCCTTAGGATCCGTTTCTACTTCACCGTTAATGAGCGTCACCTCTTGCTGGAAGATTACTTTAGCCGAGCCTCCGTAAGGATTAATCAGCGTCGCTTGAATAACGGCCGTGCCTGTAGCCACCTTCTTCGGAAGCGTTACTTTACCTTTGGAATCAACGGTAACATCTTTGCTTCCCGATACTTTCTTCCATCTCAATAATGAAGATGGCAGCTCTTTGCCAAACAGCTTCAGCGTGTAATCATGCTGTCTGCCGTTTGCCGTTACTTTTACAGCCGATATAACTTCTGAACGGATATAAGCGACAGTCAACGCGTTAAGCGCACGCTCATCGTTTTTCAGCTTCACTTGGAATTTCAAAACCGTCGAACGAATGTCCGTCGATTTAACGCCTAAGTTGTAAAGGGCTTCGCTTAATGCGTAGTCGTCCTTCTCTGCGATAATCTCCGCCATCGCTTCCATTAGCACTTCATTCATTTTATCCTTATTGCCAAGCAGCTGGGCAAGCTCTTTCGTATTCATGTCCGAGATGATGTCGCGAACCGTTCCTTCAATGCCCGGACGATCATTGCCATCGCCAAACAGTAGCAATAGGAAGTCGTCCATCGTCAGGGTCGTTACGCCGCCTGCTGCCGCAATCGTCTTCAATGTTGCTCGGAATTCAGGATTCGTACGAATCGCTTCGAGATCCTTGCCCTCCGGATCATACTGGATGGAGCCTACCGCTTGAATGATTTGGAATAGGCTCTTCTTCAGCTCCTCTTGATTAACCGATGCTGGAAGCTTCGCCTTGATTTTGTTCCAGACCGGATCAATCAACGCTTGATCCTTAGCGAAGCTAAGCTTCGTTATCTCTTCGCGTAGGTTGCGGACATCCTTCACATCCGACGGATCTCCGGCTAGCAGCGCCGCATGGAGCTTGTTCATTCGTTTCAGGAATTCCTCGGCAGGGAAGTGGTCTCCCTCGCCTTCCGCAGCTGTTAACGTCACTTGTTTCTCAAAAATAACCTTCGCTGTGCCGCCGTAAGGATTAATAAATGTCGCACGTATAACGGCCGAACCGGTTTGCGTGCCCCGCGAGAGTGTAACCGTGCCGTTTGCAGCCACCTTCACGTTTTCGCTTCCGGATACTTTGCTCCACCGCAGCGCAAGCGATGGAACCGCTACGCCAAATACTTTTAGGCTGAATACCTGCTCGCGGCCGTCTTCACTCGTTTTTACCGTCTCTACAGCTCCGGCGCGCACGCTGGCAATCGTCAACGCTGCTTGAGCCGGCTCATCCTTCTTCAGCTTCAGCTGGATGCCCGCCAATGTCGCGTTAAGCTCGTTAGCCGTAATGCCTACGCTGCTTAGAAGCGAGCTTACTTTATAGTCATCCGTTTCGCCAAGCAGCTGCTCTATCGCTTTAGGCACCAACGCGGCAAACGCTTGCTTGTCCCCGAGCAAACGCAGCAGCTCCGTGGAGGACAAGGCTGCAATCTGCTTCCGAATCGTTCCTTCCACGCCAAGCTTCGCGCCGCCATCGCCGAATAGATATAGCAGAAGATCGTCTACGACGAAGCTCGGCTCGCCGCCCGCTGCTCCAAGCGCCTTCAGCGCTGCCCGGTATTCGGGATTCGTACGAATCGCCTCTAAGCCGGATGCCTGCGGGTCATATTGAATCGAGCCAACAGCCTTCATTATGTTGAACAAGGTTTCTTTCAGCTTGGCTTGATCTGCCGTTGCCGGCAGCTTGGCAGCGAGCTTGTTCCAGATCGGGTCAATTAAGACCTGATCCGTTGCAAAATTAAGCCCAGCTATTTCATCCCGCAAATCGCGAACCGCTTGAATGTCAGCCGGATCGCCTGCCGCAAGGGCGCTGTGCAGCTTGTTCAGACGTTCAATCAAAGGAGCCGTAGGGAATTCCGTTTCCTCTTCCTGAGCAGTCGTCAATGAAACCTCCTGCTCAAAAATAACCTTCGCCGAGCCGCCGTATGGATTGATCAATCTCGCTTGAATAACAGCCTTGCCGCTTGCAACATTGCTTGGAATGGAAACGACACCGTTTGGCGATACGCTCACCTGCGCATCACCGGATACCTTCGACCATTGAAGGACAAGAGGAATAATCGATACGCCAAACACGTTTAGCGTATACGTATGCACGCGCCCGTCAGCCGTTATTTTCACATTCGGTTTCGCTGCCGATCGAATGTACGCCACGGTCATCGCACTAATGGCAGGTTCATCCTTTTGCAGCTTCAGCTGAAAATTCAGCACCGTTGCCCTTACATCCTGCGGCGTTACGCCAAGGTTGCTCAATATTGAGCTAAACTTGTAGGAACCCGTATCGCCTAGCAGCTTCTCCGTCGCTTGAAGCAGGACAGCCGTAATGCCCTGCTTGTTGCCTAGCAATTGAATCAGCTCCGTCGGTGTCTTCTCGGCAAGCAAGCTGCCGATAGTCCCTTCTACGCCCTTCCGGCTGCCCCCGTCGCCAAACAGGAACACAAGAAAATCATCAAGCCTAATATTTTCGTCGCCGCCTGCGGCCGCAATCGTCTTCAAGGTAGCGCGATATTCCGGGTTCGTGCGAATGGCCTCCAAATCGGAGGCATTTGGATCATACCGGAAGGAACCGACCGCTTTGACCAGACGGAACAGGCTCGCTTTTAATTCCGCTTGATCTACGGTTTCAGGCAGCTTAGCGCTAATCTTATTCCATACCGGATCAATCAGCTGCTGATTTGCCGCTTCATCTAGACCGGCGATTTCATCGCGCAAATTTCTAACCTCTTGCATATCCGTCTTGTCGCCCGCTGCAAGCGCGTCATAAAGACCTCTCATGCGCTCCAGGAACACGCTAGACGGCAATTCGGTTTCCGCGGCATTTGCCGTTTGGATAATTCCGAGCTTCTGATACAATCCTTTCTGGCTTAGCGGCAAACCGCCAAGTGAAGCGGTAAGCATTGAAATCGCAAGCGCGGATAAGGTCACCTTTTTTCTAATCGTCATCTTTCGTTCACCTCTAGTCATAAGTTTGGACTAAAATTGCAATACGGGCATTTGCTGCTTCACGCCTTGGTTTAAGCTTGGTCGGCCAACGGAATAATACACGAATTCAGTTCCAATGAGATGCTCTTCTTCGAAAACATTGCGGCCGTCAATCAGAATCGGATTTTTTAATACCTTTTGAAGAAGGCCAAGATCGACCCTCGAGAACTCCTCCCATTCGGTCAACAAGCAAAGCGCATCCGCATCCTTGGCTGCTTCCATCGCATCGGCGCACCATTCGACTCCTTCTATTTGGTAAATAGAGCGGAAGTTATCGATGGCGATCGGGTCATAGGCTCTCACCTGCACGCCGTTATCGATCAAGTGCTGAATGATCTCAAGTGCCGGCGAATCTCGCACATCATCGGTATTTGGTTTAAAAGCTAGCCCCCATACCGCAATGGTCTTGCCATGCAGCTGGCCGTCAAAGATCGTCTCCAGCTTGCGGATAACGTTGAAGCGCTGATCCTGATTCACTTCCACAACCGAGCGAAGCAGCTTGAATTCATAGTCGACGTGGCCTGCGATTTGAATCAAAGCGCTCGTATCCTTCGGGAAGCAAGAGCCTCCATAGCCGATCCCGGCTTTAAGGAACGACGGGCCGATTCGCTTGTCATAACCCATGCCTTCCGCTACCTTCGTCACGTCAGCGCCGACCTTCTCGCAAATGTTGGCGATCTCGTTAATAAATGATATTTTCGTAGCGAGGAAGGCATTGGATGCATATTTGATCATTTCGGCGCTGCGGATATCCGTTACGACGATTTGCTCGGTTAATGGGATGTGCAGCAGCGTCATAATGTCTGACGCGCTTTGGCAATCGGCTCCGATAATGATCCGATCGGGGTGCAGCGTATCTTGGATCGCAGAGCCCTCGCGCAAAAACTCCGGCAGCGAGATGCTGTCGAAGCGCTCATTCGTGCGCGAGCGGATCAGCTCAGCCAGTCGCTCGTTTGTTCCGACCGGCACGGTGCTCTTTACCGCAATAATTTTGTAGCCGTTCATCGCCTCTGCAATCTCGATGGCCGCTTGGTTAATATAAGAGAGGTTCGCCTCGCCGTTTGGCAGCGGCGGCGTTCCTACCGCTAAAATGATAATGTCCGATTGGCGCACCGCACTTGGCAAATCGGTCGTGAACGATAGCATTCCTGCCTCGCGATTCGCCGATGCCAGCTCCTTAAGGCCAGGCTCATAAATCGGAATGCCGCCGGCATTTAATGTATCGATCTTGCGCGGGTCCTTATCCACGCAGATGACTCGGTTGCCTAGCTCGGCATAACAAACGCCTGATACAAGCCCGACGTAGCCGGTTCCAATAACCGTAATGTTCATGCTTATCGCTCCTTCATCGCATTTTTCGTTTATACGGTGCAAAATCCCAAAATTTCTTTCCAATCAAAAGCCAGCCGGACGATATCTTCTTCAATAAGCTCCGAGCCCGTTTGAATTTCGATAATGTCCATTTCCGTCTCCGCGCGCAGGCTGTGCAGGCTTTCTTTGGAGATCGTCAATACGTCGCCTGATTTCACGACAAAGCTCTTCCCGTTGAGAACCATCGTTCCTTGACCCGCAACGATCGTCCATACCTCATCTCTCAGCAAATGATATTGGTAGCTCAAGTTTTGGCCTTGCGCTACGCAAATCCGCTTCGTCAATACTTCCTTGCCATCCGGATATTTTAAGTAATCGAGCACCCGGTAGCGTCCCCAGCGCCGTTCCTCATACATCGGGCGCTGGTCCGAATGCTTCATGACTTCCTTGATCATTGGGCTTGAAGCTTTATCCGATACGAGAATGCCGTCAGGGCTTGCTGCAACAACGACGTTTGATACGTTCAGCAGCGTAATCGGAATGTCCAGTTCATTGATGACATGCGTATTTAACGAGTCGCCGGTAATGATCCCTTTGCCGATAAGCGGCGTTTCGATTTCCTCGGTCAGCGTATTCCATGTGCCAAGGTCCTTCCAATCGCCCTCATAAGGCAGCGCCACGATATGATTCGATTTCTCAACAATTTCATAGTCGAAGCTGTTCTTAGGAAGCTTGCCGTACTGCTTCAGCATTTCGTCGTATTGAATCGGGAATTCATTGGCGATCAGGATGTTTATGAGAAAATCGAGCTTGAATGCAAAAACCCCGCAGTTCCAAAGCGCAGCCTGCTCAATCATCGCTGCCGCTTCTTCTTCGCGGGGTTTTTCTCTAAAGCTGTGTACATTCACATAGGACTCATCCGCTTCGGCGGATTGCTCTGGAACGATATAGCCGTACTTCTCGGAAGGGTAGGTCGGTTTGACACCCATAAGCGCCAAATCAGCACCCGATTCATTCAGAACCAGCTCAAGCTCCTTCGTTTTCTGGAAAAATGATTCCTCTACATAAGGATCGACCGGCATGACAACTACCGTCTCGTTCAGGCTCACGCCTTGCACCGAGTATAAATAGGTTGCTGCCAGCGCGATAGCCGGGAAGGTATCTCTTCTCTCCGGCTCGACGATCACTTCGATCTCGCTTCCGAGCTGGCTATGGATCATATCCACCTGCGGTTTGCTAGTTGCGATGTAAGCATGCTCGCGAAGCCCCGCATTCGATATTTGTCCCCATACGCGCTGAACCATCGATTCACGCTCGTCATTGGCGTTTTTGAGCACCTTCAGAAACTGCTTGGACCGCGACTCATTCGACAACGGCCACAGCCGCTTGCCCGAACCACCTGATAGAAGAACAATTTTCATGCTGATTCCCCCTAAAAAGTTTTGTGGAGCATTTACTACCTGAACGTCTTCGCAACAAAACTTGCTTCGAAAGCATAAGCTTAGTTTTGTGGAGCATTTACTACCTGAACGTCTTCGCAACAAAACTTGCTACGGAAGCTACGCACATACGCGCTATCTCATTAAATAACAGGAAAAGCTCCAGCTAATTTGCTCATATCCAGCCTCATAGCGCACTTAACAGGATTTTCTCCCGCTAATTCCGCTAAGATGGCCTTAAAATTAAGAAATCCCCCAAATTACATGGAGGATTTCCAGCTAATTGCATCTATACGCCGAGTAGAGGTTACATTAACAGGAGTTTTTCCCGTTAACTCTCCCTCTCCCGCGCCGCTCTCTCGCCTTGCTAACGCCCGCATTCACGAACGCGCTATGCATCCATCCGCTGAACTATCTTCCCTTCGACACTAAACCCGCCGCATAAGCAGCATTTTTCTAAACGATATGGTCAACAGGAGCAGCACCGGCTAGTTAGCTTCGTTACTCACCACTAATTGAGCCGACTTCACGCTGCTGGTCCATGTATTATAGTAATTCGAGTTTTTGCCGTATGAATTGTCGAGCAGCGTGTTAGGCTTGTCCATCAAGCAGGACAAAATATGTCCATGCAACCTTGAGGTTTGCACGACGCGGTAGCCGCTGAAGCGCTTGACTGCTTTATCGACCAAATAATCGGAATACTTGCCCCATATCGCCTGCATCGGCAGCGGAACGCCGCTCTTGGTCATCATTTGTCCGATCACCCTAATCGACTTTTTCTCCACTCGGTTGTAGAGGGAAGCCCAGTCCAAATGATCGCCCCGCCCTACCGCTTCAAAGCTCTCCTGCTCGCTCGTCTTCTCGATGTCGGTGCGGAAGAAGCAAAGCAGCTCCTTGCCCGGGCTGCTCTTCGGCAAAATCGGCCATAGCTGATGCGCCATGTCCGGCGATAAATAAACGCAGCATTTGTGAAATTTTTGCACCGCCAAATCATAGGTTAAGGTGTCCCGTACGAAGAGATGCGTATCCTTATGGCTATTGAAGAGGCGCGCTGTCCGCTCATACTCCGCATCGCTCTTAAAGTAAATCGTCTGCGGAAGCAATACGATTCGATGGTTTGGATAGCTGGCAACGATCTTCTCACGCAGCTTCTGATGAACCGGATACAGATCGCCGAAGTTTCCTCCGCCCTGCAGCACGATAATCTGATCGTTTGGAATCGTCAGCTTGTCTGGAAAATCAAGGACGCTGTACCGCGCCGCAACGCGGATATGATTGTCTTTGAAAAAAGCCTCTGCCCCTTTCATAATCAGCAGATCCCCGCCATTGTTGTATACCGGATAATCGACATAATAGATGCTTGAGCCTGGCGGAATGACCTTCAATATTTGGAGAAGCTGCCTCTTTAGACCCTCCATCGGGTGTATGTTCGTTTCCACTAGCATATCAGCGCGCTCCTTTACGTTGTTTTTTCTCTTTCAAACGATTGATCAGAAAACGGAAATCATTTTTATCAAACAGCATATTGCTAAGCCTTACCCCAAAAATCAACCGCATCGACGTCATCGTTACCGCCATGCGGATGACAGCGCCGATCAATAAGGCGAGCGCGATGCCGTTCAGCCCATACAACGGCGTAAACACAAAAAACAAACCGATCGTTGCCGCCAAGGCAATCAACTGGCGCACCAGCACAAGCCCCGGCCGTCCCATCGCATTAAAAGCGGAGGCTAGAATCCAAGAGCCGCCTCCGAGAATGCATTCGATAGACAGCAGGTAGAAGGCATTGCTTGCTTCGAGGAACGGCGCTCCGAACAGGATGCCCATCAGATAACGGCCGATGAACATGCTCGGAATAACGACGATCGTCATCAGCAGCATCGATAACCGAAATGCCCTGCCAACCGTAGCGATAATGGCTGACTTGTCCATGCCGGTTACCTTTGGAAACACAACATTCGTAATCGCCATCTGCACGACATTGAATACGCGAGACAGCGCATAAACGACCGTGTAAAGCCCAAGATCCCTCGCTGTCAGCATCGATAGAATGACGATTTTATCGAACTGCGAGTACAGCGTGCCGAGCAGCTCTACCCAGAATACCTTGCTGCCGTAGCCGAACAGCGCCTTAGCCGCCAACCGATTGCCAAGCCCCTTCAGCCAGTTGATGCGGAGCGCATCCCTTATGCTGTATAAGGACCACGATACGACAAGCACGCTAGTCACAAGAAAGATGAGCGAAGCGTTCTGAAGACTTAAATCCCCGATCGCCCATAGCACCATGAGTCCCGCCAGGTTGAACAGCGGAACATATAAGCGTACGCCGTTGTATACGTTGAACTTGCTTGTGCTCTGTGCCAGAGCCGATATTAAATTGATCGCAAGCAGGATCGGCAGCATGAGCACCGTATACCATCTAGCGATTTGAACGATGTCAGCGGGGTAATTGCCAAGCCAGACCGGCAGCCAAATCCAAGCAACCGCGCCAATGACGATGCTGACCGGAATTTGGAAGAGGAAGCCCGCCCTGACAAAATCGCCGCCGCTGCCTTTATTTTGTTTCATGTTATAAATAAGCGAGGTTGGCAAGCCGAACCCTACGAGACCCGCGAGCAGCGTCGGCCAAAATAAGATAGCTGAGAACTCGCCTTTCCCGACAACGCCGAACATGCGCGCCGTTACGATCGAGGTCAGCGTACTAATGACCATCACTAATAAATTAGTCGCGCTAGTCCGCATAATCGTCTGTACGAGTCCGTTGCCCTTCCAAGCTTTATGAATGGCAAGCTGTGACATCAAGTCAACCCCTACCGTTATATCGCAGGATGCCGACCAGCGATCCGTTGCGGTAACATATTTTCACAACCTGGCTAATAAATCTCTTAAAATGAAAGATAGACAGCAGCGACGTTCCGATCGCCTGAACCATTCGAATCGAATGCTTCACAACGGCAAGGATGCTTCGATCCTGCCGCTTCACTGCATCGCTGACTCCCTGCCAATAGATCCGCTTTAAAAACCATTTTTTCGTCGTGCGCTCTTTGGCGATTTTGTGCTGGACGGGCGCGAACGGCGTATAGTACACCTTATAGCTCTCACGAATCCGCGCAATCAGCTCGCTCTCCTCGCTCGACAGCAGATTGTTGCCGACCCGTCCAAGATCCTCGCGGAAAGGCTTGAACTTCCGAAAGACGCTGGCTCGGAAAGCAACGTTAGCTCCGTATGGAATCGCCGGCGCCGGCATTTCCTTAATTTCATTCGAATAATCGAGAATCGTAAACACCGAGCGATGCTCCTTCGGAATCCAATCGGGCTCCGCTGCTTCCCAGATCGGATCGATTTTGCCGCCTACGCAGCCGATCAGCGGATCGCTCTCGAAAACCTCCACAATTTGCCGCACCCAGTGGCGGGAGGCGATCGCATCATCATCCAGGAAGAGAATATATTCGCCTCTCGCTTCCTTAATCGCCCGGTTGCGTGCCACCGATAACCCGAGCTTATCCTCAAAAATATAGCGCACGGCCGGACCATGAATCCGCGCCAGCCCGCCTACGACTTCTGCCGTATTGTCCGTCGAACGATTGTCGATGACGACAATTTCAATTTGCTCCCGCTCATAGCTTTGAGCAAGGACGCTTTCAATCGCTTCTCCCGTATCCTTTGCCCGGTTATGGGTGCAGATGGCCACCGTTACCTTCATCCTTTATCCCCATCCTTGGTAAACGTTTTTTATCTTTTGCGCAATCGTGCTCCATTCCAATTCCTTCAGCACCTCTTCATACTGCGGCGAGCGCTGCTCCCGCTTCACGTTCAAGGCTGCTTTCATCGCATTCTCCAAGCCGTTGTAATCATTCGGGTTGTAGCTCACGACCATGTCTTCCTTGAAGTACTCGTCGATAAAATCATTGTCCGGCATGACGATCAGCTTTCGGAACGACAAGCCGAGAATCGCCGAGCCTGATGTCGTAATTTCCTTGTACGGCATGACCATCACGTCGACGGCGCTGATCAGATCGGCAACCTCTTCATTTGGAATGAAGCGCAAATCCAAAATCATATTTTCCTTATCCTCTACACGCTTCAAATAAGACTCCATCTGCTTGTCCGCTTTGCCGGCTACGATCAGATAGGACTGCTTCGTCTTCACCGCATTGAAAGCTTCTATTAAGTCCTCGACGCCTTTATAGGCTTTAATCGCGCCTAAGAACAAATAAATATCCGCATCCTCGCTAATGCCGTAAGCCTTCCTGCAATCGATGCCCTTTGGCTTATAAACGCCCAGATAATGTCCGTGCTTTACCACAAAAAGCTTGCTTGCCGGAACTCCGAATTCCATCATGACCTTTCGTTTGATCGACTCGGACGCTACCAGCAGCTTGCTGCAAAATTTGCAAATCAACCCGCGCATGAAGCGCTCCAGCTTCTTATATTTCACTTGATGCGGATACAGGTTATGAATCGTCCAGACAAGCTGCACCTTGCGCACCTTCAAATAAACCATCGTCATGAAAAAAATGAACGATTTTACGATGAACAGCAGCAAATTGCGATTTTGATAGGCATGATGCATCCAGTGGATATGGACAATGTCTCCTGCTCTCGTCCCGCCGACCTTCAGCATCAGCTTGCCATGCTTCAAATCCTTTACTTCCATACCTGCGCCGCTCAGCGAATTCGTTAACAAATCATTGTAAAAGTTCAAATCACTCGATTTTGGCCACATCCATACTTTCATCGCCATACGCTCCCTAGCCTAACCTGAATCATTGCCGCTGGATATTCCTCCAAAGCCGTTCCGCCCTCGATCAGTTGTATCTGCGAATCCATTCATTCGTTACCCGGAGCTCGCGAATCACCTTGGCAGGCGTGCCGCCTGCCAGCACATTTGCCGGAATATCCCGCGTTACGATGCTGCCTGCCGCAATGACCGAGCCTTGGCCAATCGTAACGCCCGGCAAAATCACGGCGCCGCGTCCGATCCAGACATTATCCGAGATGACAATGTTTTTGCTCACCGACCGGTCCTCCATGTCAACAGGATGAAAGTTCGTATCGATAATGTTCACCATCGGACCGATGATCGTGTTGCTGCCGATTCGGATCGACTGCGTGCAGCCGATATCGAGGCCATAATTAAAAAACACGTTATCGCCAACCCACAGCTCAGCCTGCTTCTCGACCGTAATCGAAGACGGAAACGGCTTTCCTTGGAAGGAAACATTTTTGCCGATATCAAATTTACCCTTGTTCTTCACATTAAGCTTCCCGGCTATTCTGCCAAGCCTGCCGACCGAGCTCGCCTTGATCGGAAGTACAGCCGCTCCCTTCAGAACGGCCAGCAGCTTGCCGAAGCTAATTTGACTGTATGCTGTACTCATCCGTTCCTCCTGCCGCTTCCGGCTTCACGTTTGGCGCGAGCAAACGACTGTAAGTGGACTCTACTTTTTTGGCAATCGTGCTCATGTTAAAATCGTTCATTACGCTGGTGTAACCGCGATTAGACATCTCCTGATGGTCGACGTTCTTGTCATATACCCGCTGGATCGTCTGATACAGCTCGTCTACATCGCCGTCCTTCACGATAAAGCCGCCATTCGTATGATGGATGATTTCTGGCGCTCCGCCGGAATCCGCTACGATAACAGGCGTTTCAACGAGCATCGATTCAATAATGACTCTGCCAAACGGCTCGTTAAGCGAGAAGTTGATCGTAAGATCACATTCCTTCATGACATCAAGCGGTTTATTGCTGTAGCCATAGAAGATAACCTGATGCTCTAATCCATAAGAGAGCACCTTCTGGATCATATCATTGTAATAACCATCCGACCCGTCAACGGAAGCATCCCCTACGATAAGCAGCTTCCAGTTGTTCCGGTTGCTGTCGGCTAGTTTCTTGACGGCTTCAATCATGAGATGATACCTTTTCCATTCCACGATTCGGCCGAACGTTCCGATGACAAGCGTGTCATCCTCCATAAAAGTCCGGCTCTTCTTCGTCAAGGCAAGCTCAGGGTCAACGCCATTGTAAATAATCGTTTTGTTGCTGCCTTGGATCGAGTTCGCCACAAAATGCGAGATGCAAATAACCCGGTCAAAGAAACGAGGAAGCACCTGATTGAACATGCGCAAATGCGTATAATCGCGGTGATGCCAGACCAGCTTGGATTTCGCCAGAAATTTTAGCGGAGCCGTGTACCACGGAGCCCGCCAGCCGTTGGCGTGCACGATGTCGATTTTATTTTTCCGAACGAATGACTTGATCTTAAGCACCGTTTCGATATAGCCTAAGCCAAACTTCTGCTTAATGCTGTTCAGATGCAGCGGGAAATGTACATATTCCGCACGGATCTCATGCAAATACGACGCATCGCCGGGGCTTAACAAGAAGATCCGGTATTTCGACGAGTCCAAATAATTGATGAGATGGATGAGGCTCTGCTCGGCGCCGCCTTTTTTATCCGCATGGGTCACAAACATAACGTTAATTTTTCGCTTGTCCATTACAGCACCTGCTTTACTTTATAACTGGTATTTAAGGACTGAATAAACGACTTCAGCACCTCTTTATGGTTGTAATGCGTGCGTAAGAAGCTTTGCGACGACTCCAGCAGCGCCTTCGCCGCTTGCGGGTTATCGAACAGCTGCTTGATTTTCGCGTAAAA
The DNA here is from genome assembly GCF_001273905.1 of Paenibacillus sp. FJAT-27812. Classification (NCBI taxonomy): domain Bacteria; kingdom Bacillati; phylum Bacillota; class Bacilli; order Caryophanales; family Paenibacillaceae; genus Paenibacillus; species Paenibacillus sp. FJAT-27812. The sequence continues at coordinate 691,329 of NZ_LIGH01000001.1, forward strand.
TAGCTCCGGCCGGTCGGCGACCATAATATGCTCATTATCGACTAGCCCGGTTCCTTCATAGCCGATGGAGGTCGAGATGACCGGCAAGCCGTTCTGGATCGCTTCAATCGTCTTCAGCTTGACGCCCGCTCCGTTTTGCATCGGATTAACGAATAAATAACCGCTTCTATAAATGTCGTCGAGGCTCTTCGGCGTATCATGCACGATCACGTTCGTCATATCGTACGGCTCAAGCCAGCTTAAGCTCTGCTTTCTGCTGTTGCCTGCTATGATGAACTTGTACTCCGGCTCCTTCAGCATCAGCGGATGGATATGCTCGAGATACCACTGAATCGCCTCCCGGTTATTCGGCATAAATAACGAACCGATAAATACGACATTTTTGTTTTGAAAATCACTGGATTCGAAGCTGACCTTCGAGACAGGCGGAGGCAGGAACAAGCTCTTTGCCGCTGGATTTTGCTTTTGGAAATTTTCAAATTCTTTGCTCGATATAAACAAATATTTGTCGACCTTCTCGAGCATTCTTTTTTGCAAAATCGCGAACTTGCTGCTCTCCATGTGGTAATACATTTTATGGACGACGTTTTTGGTGCTTCTGGCAAGCGCCTTGAAGTAGACCGCTTCATCGTTGTGAACTCTTAGGATCGCCGTGTCTTGCCTGATCTTCGGATTTTGCAGCACCGGGTACACATAGTCGCCCTCAAGCAGCACATAATCGTAATCTCCTGACAGCTTGACGCTTCGCAGCTCGCTTCTGGACTGTACCTGCATCGGAATGACGTGGAGCAGATCCGTAAGCTTGCTTCTGCGATCGCAGAGTGTAATTTCTTCTACATAGTCATACACAGCTTCCATTTCTTCCTTAGACGGCGTCTGCTTGCCGCATACGAGCAGATGAAGCTTCCAGCCGAGCTCAGCGAGCACCTTGATTCTGCCCCAAGTGTCGACTCTTCCGCCATGGTCGGCGGGATATGGGAAATCACTGCACACTACTAGCATTTTCATTTGACTACCCCCGACCTTTTTGATGATTGGATTTCGTTCTTGCCAAGAAAAAGGCTAATAAAAGCAAACAGCAGCCACACCTCGTACTTGATTTCTAAGGTAACGAGAAGCATGGAGAATAAAATGAACACAAGCGCTAAAAAAAGAATGGAGCTGGATTTCACTTTGATAATCAGGTTTTTGGCGAGCAGGTAGAAGAACAGCACCGAAAAAATTCCGCCGAACATCACCCACTGGAAAAAGCCTGATTTAACGCCTAAGTTTTTATCCGAGCCCGAATATTGCAACAGCTCCCCCGCATTAATTTGGCTAATGCCAAACATGTTGTAGTAAAAATGGGACATCAAGCTAATCGAATCATTCACATACTTATCAAAATACATGAGGTATGCTCCTGTGCCGACCCCGAGCGGATTGTGAAGGACGGTGGCCAGCGAGATAATGATCGTTCCCATTCGCGTGTAGGAAGATGTGTAGTTTTCGATGTCATTGCTAAACGAGCTGACCAGCCCTGCCGAAAAGTTGGTAATGAACATGTACATGGCCAGTACGACTGAGATTAGCAAAATAAAGTTTTTCTTTTTTCGAAAATCCAAAAACTTGATCATCGTCACGACCAGCGTGAGCAAAATAATGATCATGAACCCTTTTGAACCCGTAATGAACACATAAAACAGAAAGAAGCTTGAAGCGTAAACAATGGACAGCGTTCTTGCAAAGCTGCTTAAATATTTGGTCAAATAAACGAGTATCGCAGAGTATACAACGACGATCGAGCCTGTCGTGCTGCTCTCCGAGGTTAACATTCTAACCCGCCAATAAGGATGGTTCCCTGAATGCAAATACGTAAAGGCGTTTGGCATGCTCATAAGCTCCAAAATCATAATGGCCGCAAGCAGCGTGACGACTGCAAGAAAGCAGCCATACAGCACTTTAAAGCTTTTGATCTTGGAAAATACGAGCTGCATATGCCTGATATAAAGCAGGATCAGCACAAAATAGATCAAAACCTTTATCGCTTTGCCAAGCAGCCCTTCCGAGCCGAAGCTGTAGCTGCCCTGTATGAATTGAACGAGCAGGTAGACGATGCTGATAAAGCTCAAATAAAGGATAAAGCCGAACAAATACTTTTGCAGCACCGACCCATGCATCACCCTCTTATGTTTCGCAAGCATTGCAATCTCGCAAAACATAAACAGCGGCAGCATAAGAATAATAGGCGATCTGCCGATCTCACCGATCATATTGACTAACGGGAAATCCTGATAGACGGTCAGCACCAGCAATAGGCTCAGGTAGATCGCCAAAAAGACCTGTTCCTTGCCCTCTTTCTTGGCTAATTTATCATTAGTCGTAAGGTTGCTCTGCAAGCTTAGGCTCATCTTCTCTCCATCCCCGTAAATCTAGACATATTTTTTGATTGCTGCGGAATACGGATCTTTTCGTTTTTGCAACGTTTCCTCATAAAGCCGCTCAATCTGCTTGTTCATTTGAACCGAATGAAATTTATCTTGGAAAATATTCAGCCCGGTCTGTCCCATCGCCTCCAGCGTCGGCTTGTCCAGCCTATGGACGATGTCAGCCAGCTCTTGCTTGTTCTCAAAATCAAAGATGTAACCATTCAGGCCATGCCGGATAATTTCCGGAAGCGCGCCCCGATTGCTTGCAATGACCGGCTTCTTGTTCCGCAGCGCTTCAATGGCGACGATGCCGAAGCCCTCCCAGCGCGATGGAATGATAACCGCATCACAGGCTCTCATGTAACGGTCGATCTCGGAGTTGTCTACCCAGCCGATCTTGACCGCATTGTCAGGGAAAACATATTCAACTTCCTCCAGCACCGTGTCTCCGACCAAATAGAGATGGACGTTCTTGAACTTATGCTCGTTGAATACGTCCAGCAGCAGGTCAAAGCCCTTTTGGCGGTCGAAGCGGCCGACGTAGAGCAAATTGATTTTGTCTTGCTGCGTATCAAAGGGTGGTTTGCTGGAAGCAATCGTATCGGAAACGCCGTTATAGACGACTCCCGATTTCTCGGCTGGCAATCCGTAATGCATAGCCATCTCATATTCATGCCTAGAGATATTGATAATGTAGTCGGTACGGAGTGCCAGCACCTTCTCCACGAAAGCAAAGGCCCGTTGTTTCCAAGGCTTCGTGTCCATCAGGAAAGCCCAGCCATGCGCGTTGTAAATGACGACCGGCCTGCGGCTCTTGAAAAAAAACAACGTCCGCAGGAAAACACCTGCGAACGTTCCGTGGACATGAACGATATCCGGCTTAAACGCCTTTACCTTGTGATGAATGGCTTTTATCGCTTGAAGGAAATAAGCCGGCTTCCGCTTGTATGGATACAAGCACAAACGGTCTTGGCTAATCTGAAGCGACTCAGGGCGTGAGTTCTGCTCGGAAGCCATAAGATAGATATCATGTCTGCCCGATTGGTAACTCAGCACCTCGTTCAGGTGGGTTTCAATGCCGCCCTTCGTAAACTCCGATATATGCAGGACTCTTGCCATTTCATCAACTCCTTAAAGTTTTGCGAAGCAAAACTATCATCGTAAGCATAGGCTTAGTTTCGCGAAGCAAAACTTTGTTTATTAATAAGCATCCGAGCTAACGACGGTTTTCACCGTTTTCAGCATAATTTTAATATCGAACCAAATGCATCTTTTCTCGATATAAGCCAGATCCAGCTCAACCATTTGCTTGAAGCAAAGATTGTTTCTGCCGCTAACCTGCCAAAGCCCTGTGCAGCCAGGCGTTACGGACAGGCGCTGCTTGTCATACTCGGTATATTCCGCCACTTCCCGTTGAAGCGGAGGTCTTGGACCGACCAAGGACATTTCGCCTCTTAGCACGTTCAGCAATTGCGGCAGCTCATCAATGCTTGTTTTCCGGATTAGCTTGCCGATTTTCGTAATGCGCGGATCGTCCTTCATTTTAAACATTGCGCCTTTAATTTCGTTCTTATCGAGCAACTCTTTCAGCTTATCCTCGGCGCCGGTCAGCATCGAGCGGAATTTGAACATCCGAAACGGCTTCTCATTTTTGCCGATCCTTGTTTGATAGAAGAAGACAGACCCTTTCGGATCCTCCCACTTAATAAGGATAGCGATAATGATAAACAGCGGGCTTAACAGCATTAAACCGACTAGCGAACCAACAATGTCAATCGTACGCTTCATTACTGAATACATCGTAACCGCTTGGCGATCATCGCGCCCTGCAATCGTATTCGAGTAGTAATCAGATACGCCGACTACCGCTTCATCCTGATATTGTGGAGGTGTCATCTTCTATCGCTCCTTCCGGATAATAATTGCTTGCTGAGCTCCCGCTCCATCAATTCCTCAAGCTCGGTCATAAGCTTGTACTTCAGCTCATTGTTCCTAAGCGCAAAATCGAGTGTCGTCATAATAAAGCCAAGCTGTTCGCCGACATCGTACCGAGTGCCTTGGAAGTCGAAAGCATATACGCCTTGGTCCATATTAAGCTTTTGAATCGCGTCCGTAAGCTGAATTTCTCCCCCGGCGCCGCGCTCATGCCGCCCCAAATATTCGAAAATTTCCGGTGTTAGCACATAACGTCCCATGATCGCTAGATTGGAAGGCGCTTGTCCTTGCGGCGGCTTCTCTACGAAACTATTAACCTCGTATAAATTGTCCAACCGCTGTCCGGGATCAACGATACCGTAACGATGCGTTTGATCGACGCCCACGCTTTGAACGCCAATGACGGAACGCCCTGTTTTTTCATACTGCTCGATAAGCTGCCTTGTGCATGGCGTCTCAGCCTCGACGATATCATCGCCAAGCAGAACGGCAAACGGCTCGTCGCCGATAAAGTTGCGCGCGCACCAAACGGCATGCCCTAGTCCTTTTGCTTCTTTTTGCCTTATGTAATGGAGATTCACATTTGATGATTTTCTTACCTTTTCCAAAATATCGAATTTCCCTTTTTCCTCTAAAATATGCTCAAGCTCAAACGCGATATCAAAATGATCCTCAATCGCACGTTTACCTTTACCTGTGACGACGATGATGTCTTCTACGCCTGATTCAATCGCTTCCTCTACGATATACTGAATAGTCGGCTTGTCGACGATAGGAAGCATTTCTTTAGGCATCGCTTTAGTTGCTGGCAAAAAACGGGTGCCGAGTCCTGCGGCAGGGATAATGGCTTTTCTCACTTTTTTCATCTGACTTCACCCTATCCTATTATATTTTTTGTATATATACAGGGGCATCGAACCCCTCCTCACGTCACACCCTTGACGATTAACGTCTAAGGTCGGCTGACCCACAGCATGACCGAGTGCCTCCGGTGATAGAGGTGCAGGAGACATTACCTATCCATTCCTTGCTTTTGGCTACTCGGGACCGGCTCGCATTTAAGCGTCCGTCTTCTCTCCGTAGTAATAGGAATAGATATCCGAATGATTTCGATTGATTTTGTTGAGCACGACGCCGATCAACCGCGCCTTCACATGCTCAAGTGAAGCCTTCGCTTTGAGCGCCACGTCTTTTTTCACTTTTCCGGAATCGACGACCAGAACGACGCCGTCGCTTTGAGTCGCTACGATCTGAGCATCCGTTACGGACATAATTGGCGGCGTGTCGATAATAATGACGTCGTAGCGTTCCCTAGCCTTCTTCAGCAAATCTGCCATTTGATCCGACGAGAGCAGCTCCGATGGATTAGGAGGCGTTGGCCCCGCTTGAATGATCGATAGATTCTCGGTACCCGTGAACTGAATGATGTCCTCCAGCTTCAGCTGGTTAAACAATGCGGTCGTTAAGCCGCTGCGGTTCGATTTTCCAAAAATATGATGCTGTGACGGCTTGCGCAGATCGGCATCGATAAGCAGTACCTTTTTGTTGGCTTGAGCGAATGCAACCGCCATATTGGCGCATGTTGTGCTTTTGCCCTCGCTCGGCTTGGAGGAGGTAACCATGATGATTTGCAGCTTTTGGTTAATGGTCGAGAACTCGATGTTCGTCCGCAGCATGCGGTAGCCCTCTGAAATCGGCGATTTTGGATTAAGCTCGGTAATAAGGTTCCATTTAGGTATCAAGCGAGACATTTTGTTCCCTCCCTGCTAACGTCTTTGCCGGTGCGCTGCTTCTCTCAAGCGCATCCCTCTCTTCAAACTTCGGAATGGACGATAGTACCGGAACTTCAAGGAGCGCCTCGATGTCTTCCTCGGTCTTAATCGTGTCATCCAAATAATCAAGCAGGAAGGTAAGTCCTACACCTACCATCAAGGCCAGCATAAAGGTGACGGCAATGTTCATTTTTGGGTTCGGTGCTACCGGCGCATGATTCTCCTTCGGGTCGGCTTGGTCCAAAACCGATACGTTGTCTACCTTCATAAGCTCTGGAACCGATTTTTGAAAAACGATCGCAATCGCGTTGGCGATTCTAGCCGCTTGCGCGTAAGAATCATCCCTGACGGATATGGACATGACCTGCGTCTCATTCACCGAGCTTACGGATACTTTGCTGATCAGCTCGCCGTACGTGACGCCAAGGTCCGGATACTGCTTAACGACCTTTTTCATCATTCGCGGCGTTCTTAAAATCTCTTTATAGGTTTTGATAAGTCCAATCGTGGAGTTGATCGAGCCAACGTCTATGCTTGGAAGCAGCGAGCTGCTGCCTTTAAAATCGTTGACGATTAATTTGGCGGATGCTTCATACTGTGGTGTGATGAAGTAATTGGAGTAAATTCCGATGGTTAGACAGCTGACGGCAATAATTAAAGCAATCATCAATAGCCTTCTCTTCACGATGATCCAATACTGTTTTAATTCCAATTGATTTCCTCCGTTACTAATAAAGTCATCCGTCCTTGCAGCTTCATGAAAGTTGTTCTTATCGAATATTAAAATTCTTTAATTATTCAAAACGCGACCTTTTAGGCGTGATTTATTGATTAGGTATATCCTGTTTCATGAATGCCTGACAACAAGGACGGAACCTATTATTTTGCAGTGTTCATAAAATCATCGACTGTTCCGCCATTCATAACATGCTCCATCATATCGGCAGAGCAGGCTTGTTTGCCCAGCTTGCCGAGAAGCTGCGAGAACAGCTCAGCCATATCTACTGGTTCATTGCACGGACGGCATCCTGTAGCCATAAGGAGCTCAGGCAATGTTCTTGCTTCCGTTTTCCCGTCTTGCTGCACGAGAGAAGGATCCTCGGATAGTATTTTCAAAAATTGCTTCAGCCTTACTCGCTTCTGCTCCTGATTTGAAATGTTCATCTTTGAAACCTCCATTCTTCGGCTCGCTCGTTCCTTAACGTTGAATCGTCAAACCCTTCCTGCAATCTAGTATGACACAGATGATAATAATTCTTGAGGGAATAAAGACATGGTGTCGATTAGCCATTCGTACTCATTTTCATCCTGGTTTTCATAAGTACGGACTCCTAATTGATGTGAATAGTTGGAAATAAAACGGCACTATTTTGATGTCGAAATTAATAATTCTGACAACTGGAAGCGCTTTATGAATTTTCTGAGAGAGTCCCACTTCAGACTCATTTTTACCAAACCTTCATTCGCTACTTTTCCCCATAGCTAAAGGGTTTTTCCTGTTTTGTTAGGTTGCTCAACGTTTTTAATTTGCAAATGAATGCGCTTTATTGACGTAAAAAGGAGGGACTATTGACCAGTATCCTACCTAAGCAGGACAAAATCCCTGTTCGACATTATTCGCGAAGCCTGATTTTGCGCATATTTTCTCACATCGTAACGTTAGATTTACATTAAAAAAAAATCATAATTCAGTATTTCGCTCAAAAACACCAACACTTAACTGCTAAAAACGTACATTAAACAGATTTGACCCTTACTTTTTCGGATTTTTGACTTCCATGCTGTACAGCCATTCAGGATTTCCTTCCATGAATCGGGATAAATATAAAGCTTCAAAAGCACTGTAATTGCACCGTAATCGCGTTGGATCTCATTCCAAAATAACTACCTCCTCCTCCTCTCCAAACGTCCTACTAATGCCGAATTTGGCGAAAGAAAGCGCATGCATACCTTGGAGTCACGACTGCGGGGAGCTGGTGTTTTACGCAGTTTAACTGTGTAGGGAGGACATAGAACCGCTGATGACATGCTGATCAACAGCCCGTCTACGATTAGTGGTTAGTGTGCTGCTGACGGTAGTAGCGCTCATCGCAAACTTTCTCCGCTTGATGGGCACAGTGCTGCTATCAACTATCGCTCATCGCACACTTTCTCCGCTTGATGGGCACAGTGCTGCTATCAACTATCGCNGCACAGTGCTGCTATCAACTATCGCTCATCGCACACTTTCTCCGCTTGATGGGCACAGTGCTGCTATCAACTATCGCTCATCGCACACTTTCTCCCCATAGTGGACACATCGCTGCTTTATATAGTCGCTTATTGCCTCCTTTCTCTACAAACGATCTACCTTTAATAGAAGGAACTCCAAGCGGGAGTCGTTCCATGCTTTCTATATCTACTTGTGGGGCAGCACAATGAGCACCAATCCAATACTTTCACACCACGTTACAATTAGAAGGAATTTCTCCAGCTAATATCGCTACAAACGACCTTTTTTTCGCATTAGCATTAGATGGAATTTCTCCCGTTAATCCGCTCGATTTTGCCCGTTGAGGGCATTTTCGCTTAGATTAACGGGAGAATTTCCAGTTAAATCAATTTCCAGCTCCATCTAGAGTAAATTAACGGGAGAAATTCCCGGTAATTCCACAAGCCACTTCTCCCCCCAACTAAAAAAGGGCTAGCCACGCAGCCAATGAATAAGCCTGCTGCGGGCTAACCCCCAATCTCACCTATTAAGGCGCAAATCCCTCTTGGCTCAGATAAATCTGATCCTCAGGAAAAACTCGCCTAAGCCGGTCGTATACGATCCGGTATGCGTCTTTCGAAAACCACTCCTCTAAACCTAGCTCTGCATAAAGCCTGTCTATGCCGAGACTTCGCGTTCTTCGCCCGCCGCTGCCGTCTCCCATAAAAAAATCATCCACGCAGACACGGTTGACCAGCGCTTTTAACCTATCCGGGAAGGCTTCGCTGCTTGGCAATATCGGCGCGATAGTCGCTTGAACGGGTACACCCGCTTCCGCCAGCAGCTGCAGCGTCTTTAATCTCGCCGCAATCGGAGGCGCAGCCGGCGAAAAATGTTTGCGTACATCCTCCAGATCCGTCTCGACGGTCATGCTAACCCGTACCTTGTCTCCCAGCTGCAAAAGCAGATCTATATCTCTATGGACGAGCGGACTCCTTGTTTGTACGAACAGAAAGTCCGGCGGGTCTTCAACCATTACCTCAAGCAGCGATCTCGTTACCTTTTCTGTATGTTCAATAGGCTGATAGGGGTCCGTGCTCGATGACATAAAAATCGTAACCTTTCCTTTGCCCTTCGCGCGGTGCAGCTCCTTCCGCAGCAGAGCCGCGGCTCCCATTTTCACGTCTACCCACGTTCCCCATTCTTCCTGACGGAACGTAGAAACCGGCATCTGCCGAACATAACAGTACGAGCAGCCAAACGAGCAGCCGGTGTAGGGATTAAGCGAGTGGCTGTACCCCTCTAGATAACCTGTGCCTTTATTAAGAAGCGTCTTCGGGTTTTTATATAACAGCGCCGTCTTCATGCATCCCGTTCCAGCTGCAGGAGCTGGGTCTTCATCTCTAAGCCGCCCCGATAACCGGTGAGCGAGCCGTTTTTGCCGATTACGCGGTGGCAAGGCACCGTTATTAAAACCGGGTTTGCCCCAATAGCTGCCCCTACCGCTCGAACGGCTGCCGGCTTTTGAATATGGTTAGCGATATCCGAATAGGACTGGGTTTGCCCATATGGAATTTCGCTAAGCGATTTCCACACCGCAAGCTGGAACGATGTCCCGCGAAAATCAAAGGGAATCGTAAACGCTTTGCGGCTTCCTTCAAGATATTCGCTCAACTGTGCCGCATATGGCTGCAGCTTCTCATCGTCCCGAACAAGCTTGCTGCCGGGGAACTTCACATCAGCCCAAGCGGCCAGCTCCTCGAACGGTTTATTTTGCGATCCCACAAAGCATAACCCCTGAGACGTCGCGGCAACATACATGCTCCATTTTCCATGAACGAGCAAAGACCAATACATAAACGAACTAATTTTCTCCGTCACCTTGCGGCACCTCCGTCGCATCGTTGTTTGGTTTGGAATGACGATAATCATTTGGCGTACGCCCGGTCTTCTTCTTAAACAGCGTAATAAAGTAGGAGGTGTTTGCCATACCGACATTCAACGCAATATCCGAAACAGCTCGGTCCGTGTGGGCAAGATACTCCTTAGCTTTCGTTATTCTCGTCTGCTGTATATACTCAACGGGCGTCATTCCCTTCATTCGCTTAAAAGTACGCTGCAAATGATAAGGGCTGCCATGACACATATCCGCCAGCGTGTCGAGGGTCAGTATTTCTCTATAATGGCTGTCAATATATTGCGTAATGATATCGACCCACTCGTCATCCGGCATTCGCTCACCAGTCGGCTTGCATCTTTTGCATGGGCGAAAATGAGCGGAACGCGCTTGCTCCGCATTTTCAAACAGCCTGACATTTTCTTTATTCGGAGCTTTGGACTTGCAGGAAGGCCTGCAAAAAATGCCTGTCGTCTTCACCGCATAAATAAATCTGCCGTCATAAGAAGCGTCATTGCTTATAATCGCCTGCCACTTCTCTTCCGGTATTCGTTCCTCCGCCTTCATTCCTCCCACCTCCATACCACACAGTATACCCCCATAACTGGTATGCTGTACGCTTTATGGAATGTAAAAGCAAGATATCAAAACTGATCGCTTATCCGTATTTTCCGAGTGTTATTCCATCACATAAGCAAGCAGCAAAGCCGCCGTGTTAACGACAGCATCCATATGCGTTCTTTCCATGCCATGCGATGCATGAACCCCTGGCCCGATCAAGGCTGCGCGAATATTGCTCCCGCCGCGCAGCGCCGCAGATGCGTCAGAGCCATAATGCGGATAGATATCAACGGCATACGCGAGCTTTTCACGTTTAGCCAGTTCAATTAGCCGCGAGGTCATCTCATAGTCGTAAGGTCCGGTCGAATCCTTGGCGCAAATCGATACATCCAGCTCCGTTGCGGAGAGATCGTCGCCGAGCGCACCCATATCGACGGCAATCATTTCCGTAATATCCGAAGGGATATAGGAGCTTCCGTGCCCAACTTCCTCATAGGTAGATAAAATGAGCTTAAGCGTATGGGTAGGCGTTTTCCCTTCGCGCTTCAACCATTCCATGAAGCCAAGCAAAGCTGCTACGCTCGCTTTATCGTCCAAGTGCCGCGATTTAACAAAGCCGTTTGGAAAAACACGGACTCTAGGGTCCCATGATATGAAATCGCCAACGGATATGCCCAGCTTCTCCGTATCTTCCTTTGTTTTCACCAACTCGTCGATGCGAATTTCCATATTCGCTTCCTCGCGCTTAAAGTCTCTTGCATCCGAGTATACATGCACAGAAGCTTTCGTAGACAAGACGGTTCCTTCGTATGTTCGGCCGTCACGCGTGTGAATGACCGCATACTCGCCCTCAACCGTATGCATCATATAACCGCCGATCGGCGTAATGCGCAGCATGCCGTTTGGCTTAATCGAACGAACCATCGCGCCAAGCGTATCGAGATGCGCCGTGATGCCGATCACTTCGCCCGTCTCTTTGCCCGGAATGGTAATCATCCCGTTCCCTTTAGGCGTAATCTCAAGCGAATAGCCTAGCCTTTCCGTCTCAGCCTTTACATGCTGGATAATTGCCATGCAGTATCCGCTAGGGCTTGGTATATTCAGCAAAGCTTCTAGTTGATTGACGATATATTCGCGGTCTAACTGTGGTGCGAGCGGTGTAGTCATAAATGGAGTCTCCTTATAAATAGGGATGGCTGAATGAACGAAATCATCCATTCTGCTTATACTTCCATTTTACCTGATTGAATGACAGGATCAAACTGCCCGGACCGAGCTGCAGCTTCATTTAATTATTTCCGTGCAGTGTCTGCCGCAAATTCCTGCTCATAAATCATCCTTACTTTCTCCAACACCTTGCCGCCTTGCTCGGTAAAATGAAGCTCCGTTTGGCGGCCATTCATCATGTATGCGCCTGACTTCACTTTATTTTCGCCCAAAGCAGCATGGTACAGAAGAGCAGCCCCTTTGCTTGGATGAGAGAAAAAAAGCTTAATAATCGGTCGCATAAAAAAAGGTATCCCCGACTTTTGCCCCTTTCTCATCGTATTGTTTCCTCCCGGATCTACGCTATAAATCTTTATGCCATCGCGCGCAAGCTGCGGAGCGATCTCCCTTGACCATAACGAAAGCGCCAGCTTCGAGGTTGCATAAGGCCCAAACAGCATAGTGAAATCGGTCGGACGCTCCAACGTGTCAGCATCAAACCGTTTGCGAAATTTAAAAGCGTTGGAAGAGGTATTCACAACGGTTTTCAAAGCGCCTTTTTGCAGATGCTCCTTCAGCTCCATTAAAATAATGTACGGAACGACCGTGTGCAGCTCATAATGCAGCTCGCGCTCCTGCTTTGAGAAGGTCGGCTCGGCGAGGCTGCCGCCTGCGTTGTTGAACAGCAGATCAATCTTCCCTTCCTCCGCTTTGATCCGGTTCAAAGCATGCCTCAAGCTATCGAAATGAGCTAAGTCCGCTTGATAGATCCGAAGCTTTTTTTCGCTAATCGACGCTTGGATCAGCTTGTCGTCCTCTGGGAATGCTGAACGGATCAAAGCAATGATTTCCCAGCCGTCAGCCAGCATTTTCCGAGTAAGCTCCAGACCGATTCCATTGCTTGCGCCTGTTATAAGAGCGGTTCGACCATATCCTGTTTTGTTCATTCTAATTGCCTCCACCACTGTTTTTTTCGATTCCATCATCGATGAGATGTGCTCAGTGTATAACTTGGAGCCGACTCGAAGTCAAGCGCGCCATTTAGCAAAAAAACGAACTTGACTTGGAGCTGACTCCAAGTTATATAATCTACACATAAAAGCGTGAGCAAGAGGAGGTTGAAACGTTTGAATGAGGCTAACGGCTACTCCATTAAGGAAGCTGCAGTACGTGCCGGCTTAACGGGGGATACGATTCGATATTACGAGAAAATCGGCTTGCTGCCGCGAGCGGAGCGCAAACAAAACCAGCATCGCGTGTATCGTTTGGAAGATGTTGATACGATGAAGCTCATTACCTGCTTGAAAAAAACAGGCATGCCTTTAGAGGATATGAAGCCTTTTTTAAACCTGTCTTCCGATGCTGATATTACCGAATTTCCAGAGCTCCATGACATGATGCTGAACCACAAAAACAAAATCATTAGTCAAATCGATTCCCTGCAGCAGGTTGTCGATTTTATCGATACTAAATTAAGCAAACAAATGGCTGAAGAGCAAGCCTGCTCCCTCTCCGGAGAAAATGTCCGCATGCCGCTGGGCTCTGCGAAATAAGGAACCTTGCAGCGGAATACAGCAAAGAGGGTGTCTCCCAAGGCATAAGCCTGAAGACACCCTCTTTGTTTAAGATCGGAACCTCATTTTCCAATAGTCGTTAGGTTAGACCGATTCCAGTATTACGAGGCCGGAAGGCGGAACGCTTAGCGATAGCAAGCTTTGCTCGCCATCTATCTCAAATCCGCTAACCGCTACGCCCATGCAATCAAGTATGCGAACCTTTCTAGCTCCAATAGGCTTAGCCGTCTCCACGATCAACCGATCACCGCGCGTCCCGTTTACGACCACGATTTTTTGCGTAGCAGCAGCATCAATCGAAACAACGCAATCGTTATATACGGCCGTAATGGAACGGTCATGATTGCGTGCAGTCACAAGCGGGAAGAGCTGCTCAGGATGCTGAGGCTGCAGCTGTCCATGCATCAACACGTCACGGTGTTCGCGCCAGAAGGAAAGCCAGAAGGTCAGCATATCCAGATGCTTCTGCGGAAGCGTCTCTAGGCGAACGGAAATTTGCGGCACCGCAAACAAAATGTTGATTAATTGAAGCGCTGCGCTGTCTACCGGCTCGTTCGGATTCCACATGATCATATCGGCATGCGCCGCCGTATCGCCGCATAATAACCGGATGTCGAGCGTGCGGATTCGGTTTTGCACCGCATCGTTTGGACAATCCCCCGCACGGAATAGGTTGCCGTACTTCCGCATAAGCGGGCTGATATAGGGCTGACGGAACTCAATCATGATGTCGGGCTTTATTGCGCGCAGACGCGACATGACATCACTTAGAAGCACGTCCACCGCTTGCGGCACCGAGGCGATATCGCGACCCGGATCAGCGCTCTCGTTTTCCTGCTCCTGCTGCTGGAATACATCGACAAAATCAAGCTTGAAACCATCCAAATCCCAGTCCAGTAACGCTTTCTCGTATATGCTGATCAAATATTCCCTAACCTCCGGATAACGCGGATCAACGACGCCAGCGCCCAGGTGATCCATTTTGTAGAGCAATTTATTTTGGAATCGAGTCCAAGCCTCGCTGTTTACTCCAATGAAAGGTACCGAATACCAAAGCAAATATTTGAGGCCCATTGCATGCACGCGCCCAACATGTGCTTTCATATCGATCATCTTCTCCTCGCATACCTGCCAGTCCCCGCAAAACGCATAACCTCTGGCATTGTCTGCCGTCTGCCAGCCGTCATCGACGATGACCGATTTGCAGCCGATCGAAAGTGCAAGGCGGCACTGCTCCTCAATGGCTTCCGGCGTCAGCTCCTGATGGAAGCTATACCATGTGGAATACATAGGTTCAAGCGCCTCTGCCGGCACACGGGAAGGCTTATTCGACTCGTATTCACTCCACCATTTACTCACATCACCCAAACAGGTGTAATAAGGAATTTCGCGAATATCAATCCGAAGCTCCGCTTCATATGAAGCAAGCTCCGGAGTTGGCGTGTCGAACATCGCAACGATGCAGTTAAAATCAGAGGTCTCTTCGTGGAGGCCGGCATCGTACTTAATGACGTTCAGCACATCGGAAAAAGCAAAGGTCAGCCTGTTAACTCCCTTTCCGCCGAATAAACTGACTACCGGAGCGGAGCTGGTCGATTTGGAATCCAGCAGCGGGATCCAATCTGCCCGAATCGATTTCTGATACAGAGCGTTTGGATGCCATACGCCTTGCACGTCTATAACGGGATGGCTAAATTTTAAATTGAATATGGGCGGCACGGCCGGAGCGTCCGCTTCTATTTTCACGCGTACAATTTCAATGCCTTCGGATTCGCGTTCAACCGAAAGCGTTGCGCGGAATACGGAGTCCACGCTCTCAAGCTTATATTCATATAACCCTTTAGCGGTAAGCTGCATGCTGTAAAGCCTCCCTGAGCTTCTATTATTTTTGAGATTATTATATCTCCTGAATGGGTTGAAGTTATAGAGAGTATTGTGTTTAATAGTAGTTATATTGTGTTATTATTTTAATCTAACCATTGCTTTATCGCTTATATGACTAGTAACTTTGTGCTATTTTTATCCAATCGCAGCTTACGAAAAGAGGGATTCAGGTTGGAAAAACAATTTACGGAACATTTTCTGATCGGTCGCTTGGAAACAGATATTCGGCTTCACTACTGCGGACTGGAGCAATGCCTTCCTTCTCATCAGAATGGTCCGGTCATGCGCGATCATTTTTTGCTCCATTTTATCGTTAGAGGCTCCGGCATCTTTACGATGGACGGCTGCGATTACAAGCTGAAAGCAGGAGACAGCTTCTGCATGTATCCCAATCAGCCGGCCTCCTACCGCGCGAGCGAGACGGACCCTTGGACGTATTATTGGGTCGGAATTGACGGGCAGCTTGCTTCCAAGCTGCTTCATTCGGCAGGACTGACCGTTCAATCGCCTACCCATTCGCATCTCGAGCCCGCGCGAGCGGAGAAATTGCTGGCCGAGCTGCTCCAGCATTCCGCTATCAATGATCTTGCTGCCGAAACCTACTGCTGCGGATTGTTGCTGCAAGTATTCTCAACCTTCCTGAACAGGCAGAAGGAATTGCAGCAGCCGCAGCGCAGCGGAGGAAGAAACAGCAACGAGTTATATGTCGCGCAAGCAGTAAAGTTTATAGAAGAGCATTATCATAAGCGTATTTCGATCTCTGTCATTGCCCGGCAAGTCGATTTGGACCGTTCCTATTTCACCAAGCTGTTCCATGCCCAAATGGGTGTCTCCCCCCATGAATTTCTAATCCGCTACCGGATGGAAAAAGCTTGCCTCATGCTGAGCCAGACGAACCTTCCTGTGCAATTAATTGCAAGCAGCGTCGGTTTCGATGATGCTGCTTATTTCGGCAAAGCTTTTATCCGCCGACTTGGACTATCGCCAACCTCTTTCCGCAAACGCAGCTTTTCTCCTCAAGCATACGAATGAACACAAAAATCCCCTGAGAAGATCGAAGCACGATCTTCTCAGGGGATTTGCTGCTTTCTATCCTGCCTTTAAAAATGAGTCAACGTTTGGAACAGCAGAAAAACATTTAAAGAAATGATTACAAGCGCTATTGTCCATGCTAACACATTCGTTACTTTATGATTCACAAGGCTGCCCATGATCTTCTTATTGCTTGTAAACATAATGAGGGGAATCAGCGCAAACGGAATGCCGAACGACAAAATAATTTGGCTGATCACGAGCGCCGTCGTTGGATTTACCCCGATCGCGATGATGACAATAGGCGGAATGACGGTAATGAGCCTTCTTAAATAAAGCGGAATTCGCCGTCTAATGAACCCTTGCATAATAATATCCCCGGACATGGTGCCCACTGCCGAGCTTGCGAGTCCTGACGCCAACAAACCAATTCCGAATAAGATAGCGGAGAAAGGACCGACAAGATCGCCGAATTTAGTAAACGCCACGTCCAAATCCTGAACATTCAACCCGTTTTTGAAAAATAAAGCTGCAGCAACGATGAGCATGCTCGCATTAACCACACCGGCTATGATCATTGCGATCATAATGTCAATGAATTCAAAGCGGAAAATCCGTTTGCGTTCACCTTCCGTTCTCCCTACAATCCTCTTCTGAGTCAATGCAGAGTGAAGGTAAATGGCGTGAGGCATAACCGTCGCCCCTAAAATGCCGGCAGCCAGCATCACGCTGTCTACGCCTTTAAACTGTGGAGTGAACAGCCCGTTAAGAATTTCTCCCGTATTCGGCTGTGAATATAAAACCTGCAGGCCAAATGCTAAAACCACGATAAATACCATGCCCATGATTCCCGCTTCCAGCGAGCGGAATCCTCTGCGCTGCAGCTCAAGTATGGCAAAGGAGCCGATGGCTGCTATGATCGCGGATGGCAGCAGCGGAATGCCAAACAATAAGTATAAGCCTAACGCCGCGCCTATAAATTCGGCAAGGTCGGTCGCGATGACGACTAGCTCCCCTTGAATCCATAACCCAAACGAGACTGGTTTAGGGAAATTTTCGCGAGAAACCTCCGGAAGATTTTTTCCCGTTGCAATTCCTAATTTAGCCGATAACGCCTGAATAAGAATAGCCATTAAATTGGATACTAGCACCACCCAAAGCAGCATATATCCGTATTGGGAGCCGGCAGCAATATTGGTGGCAAAATTACCCGGGTCAATATACGCTACGCCGGCGATAAAAGCAGGGCCAAGAAACGGCAGCAATTTTTTGAGGCCTTTCGTTCGTCCTGATAACAACTCATTCATTGACTGTTCTTTGGCTGCTTCGTTCAATCAGAACATCTCCATTCTCATTTATGTCTAGAACATTGCACGAGGTAATGTTTCTTTGATCAACGACAAAATGTTTCCTTAGGTAAAATTATATGTGGGCATCGTCAATTTAGCAACACTAAGCTGATAAAGTTTATTGTTGCCTATTTCCAATAGTAAAAAGCATGCTTTATAACTCTAGCATGAAGTAGAAAAAAACCAGCAGGATCAATGGTTTGATCTTGCTGGTTTGATTATGTAGCTTCTCCTTATAATGGCCGTACGACACGAAATCCGCAATTTCCAGTCGAGCTGTCCGGCGTATTCGAGCTTCTCGCCGCTACTCTGTAGCGATTGCAATAGGACCTATGGCAAAGATACGAGCCGCCCCGCATGGAGCGATTGCCTGTAGGCTGGTTGAAGATCGGATTTTCACTTGCCGTTTGGCGGTGATAGGCGGAACTGAACCAATCCTGGCACCACTCCCACACATTGCCCGACATATTGTACAGTCCATAGCCGTTTGGTTCATAGGCATGTACTGGCGCGGTTCCGACGTAGCCGTCGCTCCCATTATTTTTGACCGGAAACTTCCCTTGCCATATATTGCATCGATGCTTGCCATCCGGCTTCAACAAGTCGCCCCAAGGATACGTTTTTCGTTCCAATCCCCCGCGCGCCGCATACTCCCATTCTGCTTCTGTCGGCAATCTTGCCTCTGCCCAGCGGCAATAGGCTTCGGCATCATGCCATGAAATATGGACGGCGGGATGATCCATCCTATCATCTATTGAAGAACCTATACCTTCCGGCGCTGCCCAGTACGCTCCTTCTGCGACAAGCCACCAAGGCGCGCCTTGCGGCACGTTAGTTGCCCGTCTCTTCGTCTCTTCGGAGGCTAGCAGGTGAAAAACAAAGGACCAGCCAAAACGTTCGGCCTCCGTCACATAACCTGTTGCTTCAATAAAAGCCTGGAATTCTGCGTTTGTAACCGCGTATGGAGAAATCTGAAACGCATCGACAGTCACCTGCCTGGCAGGGCCTTCCCCATCGGCCGGGAATCCGTCCTGCGCGTCAGTACCCATCGTAAAAGTTCCCGCTGGAATGACAATCATATTTTCAAAAGCAGGCCTGTCCATGATCTGGTTTTTTTCGCCCGAAAATAGTGGTCCATCCGTGCTTTGGGGTCCAGCTTCTCTTGCTGCAGCGCAGCATGATGGCCGTTTATCCATATCTCTATAACCTCCAATGATGAATGCAAATAGGTTGCCGTAGTCCAAACTACAAGTGATATCTGGCTTGCATGCGGTAATTAGGTTATGATAACAACATAATCGTACTTCTTATATTATTAATTAGAGAAGCAGGTAAATAAAGATGGAAAGTGCATTCAACAAACAATCGTCAAAAAATTTACTTTACTACCGGATTGCCGAGCTTGGCATCGTCTCTAAAGCAGATCTTTTATCTTATTTCAAAATGACGACCAGCACGATGAATCGTTTGCTTGATGAATTGCTGGCGGATCAATTAATTATGGAATCCGGGCTTGGGCCATCCAACGGAGGCAGGAAACCTATCCTGTTTCAGATCAATCCCGGATACGGCTACTTTTTCGGATTAGAAATCTCGCGATTCCACTCTGCGCTCGGATTGTTCGATATGAACATGAATCCCATGTCGTTCACCCGGTGGAGAATGGATGAAGACATGACCCCCGAAGTTTTTGTCGCATTGGTCGCCAAAAATATCCGTTCGTTCCTTAAGGACCACCGTTTGGAGCAGCAGCAAATCCTCGGTATCGGGATTGGAGCGGTTGGTCCTCTCGACCGGGGGAAGGGCCTTATTTTAAAACCGTTATATTTTCCTGCCAAAGGATGGACGAATGTCGCCATCTGCGAGCTTTTGACCAATGAAACGGGCATTTCCGCCTATTTGGACAACGGAGCCAATACCGCCCTTTTGGGAGAGCATTGGTCTATTCGTCAATCACAGTCGCAGCATATGCTGTATGTACATGCAGGAGTAAGCTTGCGTTCCTCGATGATGTCATTTGGCAAGATCGTCCATGGTAAAGTTGACATGGAAGGCTCGATAGGTCAAATGATCATTCAAACCGACGGGCCAAGGCTGAGTGAGCAAGGAAACTACGGCGCTTTGGAGGCATTCGTCTCCGTCAACGCGTTGGAGAGACAAGCCCGCATGGAAGCAAAGCTGGATCGGGCTGACATCGTAAAACATTATCATGTCGACCCGGAGCATATCAAGTACGAGATGCTTCTTAGGGAATTAAGGATGGACAACGCCTATGTGCTTGAATTGTTCCATCGGTCTGCCAGATATTTTGGCGTTGGACTCGCAAACCTAATCAATATGTTCCATCCCGATAAAATCATTCTTGGCGGCGCATTGATCAATTCCGATGAGCGGTTTTATAACACAGCCGTTGAGACGGCACAGAAAAACACCTACTATTACCCCGAGTATGAGCCTCAATTCTCCAAGGGGGAATTAAAGGAAGACGCAGTTGCGACCGGCGCCGCCCTTATGGTGTGGAAATCATTAGATATTATTTAAAATAGGACAATGCCCGCAATCCCAGATAAAACAATGATCAGAACGGGATGAAGCTTGTATTTCAATATGGCATAAACGGCTGCTCCGCAAAGCAACACCGTAATTACCGATGTCCAGTCTAATGCTTGCACGGTTTTGCCCGACATCATAAAGTGAATAGCCGCGTATGCCATTAAGCCTAAAATAACGGGGCGCAGCCCATAGAAAGAGGCTTTCAGCCCTTTGCTTCGTTGAAGCTTGTAAAATACTCCAGCTAATATAATAATAACGATTAATGAAGGCAAAACAATGCCAAGCGTACTGGCAATCGCCCCTCCTATACCATAGGTTTGATAACCGATTAGCGTAGCCGTATTCGTGGCAATCGGCCCTGGTGCCATCCCTGCAAGCGAAACGGCTTCTTGAAGCTGCTGCCCCGACATCCACTCCTCCTGCTCAACCTTGTATTGAATGAGCGGAATGACCGCGTAACCTCCCCCGAAGGAAACAAATCCGACCTTCAAAAAGGTTAAAAATAAATGCCAAAAAATCATGCTCCCTCCTCCCTCAAATATAATACTCCGGATAAGTCATCTCTACTTGGCGATGAAAATTCGCGCTTTTATCCAAGATCACCTTTTTCCCCATACTTTCCTTTGCTTTAACGAGAATAATGCCTGCAAATAATCCAGTGACGATAATGAATGTGGGATTGATGTCTGTGAAAAGCAGCAAACCAAGCGTAGAGAGCGCGATCCCGATTGTTGTTTTGTCCACCAATGAGGTTTGGGCAATCTTGAAGGCTGCGACAACAATTAACGCGACGATAGCAGCATGAATTCCTTTAAGAGCCGCTATAACCTTAGGATATTCATCAAACCATCCGTAAACAAAACTAAGGATACACACAATTCCAAACGTAGGCAGCGTTATTCCCGCAACCGCAGCTGCCGAACCATAAACGCCTGCATGCCGGTATCCGATAAAAGCAGCTGCGTTAACTCCCACGCCTCCGGGAGCAGAGCTTGCGATTGAAATCAGATTGTTCATTTCTGCGCGGTCTAACCAGCCTCTTTTATCGACAACTTCCTTTTCAATAGCGGGCAACATAGCATATCCGCCACCAAAAGAAGCGGGAGCTATACAAAAGAACGTCCAAAACAATTCAAAAAGCTTCTTAGCTAACCCTTTTCTGTTATCCATCTTGAACCCCCTCTACCGTAGTACCATTCAATTATAACACCTTTTTTTCATTTTGGAATTATCTATATCTGTAATTGGGCGAATTGACTTAATAACTCTTTGTTTTTAGATACTTTATTTCAATTTGAAACAAAGAAGGGAATGATGATGCGGTTTTAAAGCGAAAAATCGTCGCATAGAAAGAAACCGGAAAGTTCTTACCCACTCAGTCTAGCGAGAATTTTTACTTCTTCAATCGTTTGGATTTTGGTAATATTATCATGTATTAATGATAGTTGTTAGTAACGGAGTGTTAATCATGATATGACAGCGGAGGCAACATAAAAGTGGTTGAAGGGACACTGGTAACGAAATTTTTTTCACACACTACGAGGTGCACAATATGTACAACTTTCTTATTAAACAAAACATAAGATCAGTTTTGATTTGGAGTGTCCTATTTGGTTTAATAATTGAGTCTTCACAATTTTTGATTTCTTGGGTCAACAATGTCGCTTATAGAACCGTAGATTTGAATGATGTTGTTATGAATTTTCTTGGTGTGCTTTTCGGATACATGATATACAGATTATTCAGATTTCCTATTGTTAAAATGATGGACAGCAAAAGCATTAAAAAGTCAGGTTTTTTTGAATATACATACAAACGACTAAGATAAAGCAAAAAACCTTGATGAACCAAGGAATTTGGCCACCAAGGTATTTTAATTCCTCTCCAACCTGCGTCATTGCGGCTTAAGCTTCTTCAATATTGAAAAAATGCTTGCTCCTAATCCAACAATAGAGCAATTAATTTCTGGTTGGAAGCACCATGTCAAGCGTATTCTGAGAATTACCTGCGGAGGTGGATTGTGAGAAACAAACTTATATTCTTGCTTGTAAATGTCGTTTGCTTAATTTATTTATCCTCTTGTTCAATCAAAGGAAATCACACAAGTTATGGATAAATTAGGCAGCATTAGGTATGTGGGATTATATACTTTTCCAAATGAGGTTTTTTACTAGTTTTACGCTTTCATTAGTTTTAGTGGCAACTTTAGTTACCCCGATTTTTGCAGATGAATCAGTTAAAACCCCAGAAAAGATTATTATTGAACATCTAAAACAGCAAGGTAAAAATTACACCGTTGGTAGTGCAGATTACAATATGTACATTCATAATATTCCCTGGAATGTAGATACTTCTCTTTCCAAGCTTCCTGAGTATGATCAACTAGTAATATATGCTATTAATTACGGAAAAGAAAATTTAGATAAACAGATTGTTCAAAAAGATACTAAAGCTAATCAAGACAAAACAGTGCTTTCTGTTCAAAACGTTTTGCCAAGAGCCTCAACAGCTCTCTCTTACAATCGTCAACAGGTTGTGAATTATGCTTATAATTGGACTACAAACGGGGGCACAAAAAGAAATACTGCCTTTGATAACTATACAAACGACTGCACCAATTTTGGTTCGCAAGCTTGGAACGGCGGCGGAAATGTAATGCGTTCTCAGAGTACAGTACCAAGTGGTATTACACAATCGACCTCTTATTGGTACAGTTTTAAAAGAGGGACCTCGTTTGACGTTTCCACATCTTGGATTAGAGTTGTAGAATTTTATGGTTACTAGAGTGGTTATAGAGGTGGTCCAAATAATTTAGACGTAGTGGACAAGCCATTATCCCAAATTACAGGTAATAAATTCTTTTTGTTGCTATATGGTTCTTAATATTTATTAGCTAATTACCGGAAAACCGCCTATCATAATTGATAGGTGTTTTTCCTTAATGCACATCAATTTATTCAACCAAAAAAATAACCCCCGTAAATACAGGCTTTCTGCATGAACACGGGGGTCATATCGGTGAAAAATCATTGTATTTATTGTGATATTAGTACATCAATCGTGTGACAATAGTAGGTGTTACCCACACACATGAACCCAACCCTAAATCTTATAAGCCTTCATCGCTTTACGAAGCTCTTTAAAGCTAGGACGTTTGCCGTACATGAGTACGCCCGTGCGGTAAATTTTTGCCGATACCCATACGGCCGCGTAGATCGTGACGAGCAGAATGCCAATCGATGCCCACACTTCCCACACCGGCGGATCGGTCAAGCCTAGTCTTAGCAGCATAACGAATGGCGAGAAAAATGGCACGAAGGAGGATACCTTCACTAGAATGCTGTCCGGGCTTGAAATGCTGAATATGGAAATGTAGAAGCCTGCAAGCGACAGCATCGTAATCGGCAGCACCGCTTGGCCCAAATCCTCTGTACGGCTGACAATCGATCCAACTGCAGCGAACAACGTTGCAAACAAGAAGTAACCAGTCAGGTAGAATAGTGCCGAGTACAGCAGCAGCATAGGATCAATCTGCGTTAAATCAATATTAAATTGGCCTAAAATTTTATTATTATGCGGCATCTTAACGTTCACGATAATGACGCATACATAGATGGTGATTTGGATAAGCCCCACCAAAAACATGCCTACGATTTTGCCGAACATTTGTTTAAGCGGCGATACGCTCGTAATGAGAAGTTCCATAACGCGCGAGCTTTTCTCAGCCGTAATTTCCGATGCGATCAATTGGCCCGTTATCATAATCGCCATAAACAAGAGGACGACGATGAAATAGACGAGACCCATATTAACCGCTTGCTCTTCCGGTGTCTTGCCTTCGGCAGCATTGCCTTCCGTTGCGGAGATTTGTACCGATGCGATTTCGATTGGCGCATTAAGCAGCGCTAGCTGTTTATCTGTTAAGCCGGCATCCTGGAGAACGGTAGCCTGACGAATCGCTTGTAGACCCGTTTGGATCGAGCTAGTCAGATCAAAAGCCAACAGTTTTTCGGATTTATACGTGATTTCAGGAAATCCGCTGTCAGTCATTTTGCCAAAGGCCAAGTAACCTTTAATGTCTTTGTCCGTAATCGCCTGCTTCAGTTGCTTCTCGTTCTCTGCTTCTGAGCCTTTATCCTCGTAAGGAACAAACTTTACTCCCGGCTTCTCCTGCAATTCGAAATAAGCATTAAGCTTTTCGCCCGTGGCTGAGCCTTCCGATTGCGAGGATTGAATATAACCAATATTAGTCACTTTGTCGCCGCTGCCGAATTGCGAGAAAATATAAGGGAGATTAATAGCGATTGTCATAATAACGGCAATAATAATCGTCGTAATGAGGAACGCTTTGCCTCTGAATTTGTTTTTTAACGTAAAGCCAACAACCGTCCAAAAGTTACTCATGGCTATCACCGCCTACTGTTTTGATAAAGATTTCATTTAGGGTTGGTTCCTTAATCTCGAATCTCGAAATGTTCGTTTGCTCCAAAGCATGGCGCAATATCTCTCCGCCTACTGCCTCGTTCGCAATCCCAACTTCATAGCCGTACTCATGGCGGTTCACGCTGGTAACACCGGTAATCCGCTCAATCTCCGTTACTTCCTTCTCCGTGCTGAGAATGACGCGCTCTTTCGGGAATTGCTTCTTAATCTCCTTCAAGCTGCCCTTTAATACTACATTTGAGCGATGCAAAATGGTAATGTTCCGGCATAGCTCCTCGACATGCTCCATGCGGTGAGTAGAGAATAGGATGCTTGTGCCTGCGTCGCGCAGCTCCTTGACCGTTGATTTTAACAGCTCGACGTTAACCGGATCGAGTCCGCTGAACGCTTCATCCAGTATGACGATTTTCGGAGAATGAATGACGCCGGCGATAAATTGAATTTTTTGCTGGTTGCCTTTAGACAGCTCTTCGACCTTCTTATTGTAATACTCCGGTACCTCGAATCGATCGAGCCACTTTTTCAAGTTTTGCTCCGCGTCCTTCTTCGACATGCCGCGCAGCTGAGCTAAATAAATGAGCTGGTCGCTAACGCGCACCTTCGGATACAGGCCTCTTTCCTCCGGCAAATAACCGAGATTACGAAGCTGATCATTGCTGTAAGCTTTTCCGTTGTACAAAATTTTCCCCTCGTCCGGGTAAATGAGGCCAAGCACCATCCGCATCGTCGTTGTTTTGCCCGCCCCGTTGGCGCCAAGCAGACCGTAGATTTCACCCTCGCTAACCTCTAAGCTAATACCGTTGACAGCTGTCTTATCCCCGTACTGCTTTACAACATCTTCGACTATTAATGGATTCATTTTGTTGCCCCCTTTGTTTCATTCGTTCTTGAGCTTAGCCTATCTTGCATCAGTAACGCATTCATAATTTCATCAAGCTCGAGCGCCTGTCTGCTGACGATCTGATAACCCTCTGCTGCACACCAATCTTCTGCTTCAGCTGCTTTGTTCGTCGTGACGCGATACGTCATTCCACCCGTATGCTCGACTCCGCATTGCCCTGGCATGAATGCTGCCTTCTTCGGAGTCAGGCCGGCGCCGCTGACAAATATCGTAAACCAGCTGCTGAACAATTCGTCTTTCTCATAGATGCCAAGCACCCGTCCCTGAGCCATAAATACGATAAAATCGGCAAGACGCTTCACTTCTTCAATAATGTGGGAACTCATAAGAATGGTACGATCGCCTTGGTCCATATACCGGTGAAGCACCTCGATCATCATCTTCCAAGCAAGCGGATCAAGCCCTGAGGATGGTTCATCCAGCAGTAGAAGGTCAGGATGATGGGCCAGCGATAATACAAACTCGAACTTGCGGCGCATCCCTTTGGACATTTTGCCAAGCATCTGGTTATCGTCGACCTCCAGCAGATGCAGCAGCTCGCGATAACGATTAACATCCCAGTTGTTATACCAGAACCGGTGAAACTCCGCCTTCTCCGTCCCCTTCATGCCATTCTCATGTGTAGAAGACTGGTCATGCAGGTAACCGATTCTTTTCTTCAGCTCTGTTCCCAGTCCCTTCTCCACTTGATGGCCAAGCAGATGAATCGACCCTTCATCCGCTTTGTCAAGATTAAGCATTAAGCGGAACGTCGAGCTCTTGCCAGAGCCGTTCGGACCAACAATAGCTGTGATGTAGCCGCTCGGAATACTCATATGAAGTGGCCCTAGCTTGAAGTTCGAGCGATTCTGCACAACGCCGTCCAGTTGAATTGCGATCGTATCATCTATCATGCGTCCCATCCCTTTACTCAAAATGTTTATTCATCGCTTCTTTAAACATCGTCTCCAGCTCTTCCTCCGTACATTGAACCCGCTTGCCGGCGACTACCGCCAGCTCCAGCGCCTCGATGACTGCAGCAAGCCGGTGCCGATCACGTTCCTGCTCTCCGACCTGCGCGACATAAGTTCCGGTGCCTTGCCGCGTTCGCAGCAAGCCTTCTGCTTCCAGATCGTTATATACCCGCTTTACGGTGATAACGCTGCATTTCACCGTCTGTGCCAGCTCGCGGATCGAAGGGAGCAATGTTCCCTCCGCCAGCTGACCGCTTACAATCAATGCACGCAGCTGTACTTCAATTTGATGATAGAGCGGCTCTGCGCTTTGCTCGTTTATTTGTATGGGCAGCCGCATGACCTTCACCTTCTTCCATTCTCTAATGACTATGCGCTATAGCTGCGTTTTTCCAGTCGATTTTCGATTCGATTCACGCCTATAAGGATTGCTATGACACTTACGGCGATTGACGCTATTGCGATCCACCAGTGCCCATCATCGATAGCCTGCAGTGATGCGGAAACGATATTGCCAACTTTAAAGTAAGTTAAACCAATTGTAATTGCGAGAAATACAAAAATATAAATCAGGTTAAACAGAAAGTACATTTTGCCGGAATGACCGACTTCCCAGTAGACGTAAGCAACCGCCATCGATAAGGAATAACCAAACCAGAAGATAGCATACAGTACAAAGTGCAAGACAGGTATTTCTGCTCCCATGTTTCGTAGGATAAGGAATTGCAGCATGAAAAAGATTAGCTCCGTTATAACCAACACGATCATTAGATGCATAATGCGTCCGAGCGCTATTTGTTTGGAGGAGATAGGCAGCGTTCTCCAATATGCCATTTTTTTCGTATAGGAATTATCCTTCCAATAACGCATCATCGTTTGATTAAGTACAAACCCCATGCAAGGAAGTAACGTTAAATAAATAAAATCCATTGCCCAATATAACATGGTATCTCGCTGTCCGCTTGCGACATCATTTAACAATGGAACCGTGAACAACAATAAATAGCCGACAAACAATAATGTGAAAAGACTTTTCCAACCATCCTTAGTCAGCTCATGCTTTGTTAAATACCAAGCGCCCTTCCATAAACCCACAGCACTCGCTCCCCTCGATCGATCAGTCATTATACTGTATATATCTTTATACACAGTATATTCACTGTATACACCATTGTCAACCCTTACCAATAAAATAAAAAAAGCCCTGCTTCCGAAAGAGTTCTCTCTCTCGAATGCAAGGCTTCCGCATAAATGGTTACACGTATTACCACCCGAAAATCGCATCAATTACAGGTTTTGTATGCCCGCCCGGATACATCAAGTAAAGCAAGACGTATACCGTTGTACCTGTAATGGCGGTCACGAACCAAATGAGCGAAGTAACCTTTCCCCACTTACGATGCTTAGCGAATTTCTTCTTATAGCCGAGCGTAAGCGTCGTAATGCCAAATACGGCAGCAACTGTCGCAAGAACGATATGGAATAATAAAAATACGAGATAATAGGGCTTTAAGCCATCCGGACCGCCCCATGAGGTGTTCCCTACAAAAATCGTTCGCGACATGTATACGATAAAAAAGATTGTCGCAGCTACCGCAGCATAGAACATCACCTTCTGATGTTCCTCCAGCCTGCGCTTGATAGCCAGCCTCCACCCTACGGCTACCAGTACTGCACTTAGCACGATGAAGAAGGTGCTTATTGTCGGCATAATATTATTAATGTTCAACTCTACCCCACCTATTGTTCTTATAATGAATGTTGCTATGCCGTACCGGTATTCGTATTTGGCAAATCATCTTCCGTATGCTCGCGTTTGAACCACTGCCTGAAAATATACGCCAAAATAATGCCGTACATAATCTCCTGCACGAATTTCATCACGATTCCGCCAAGCTGCTGATCTTCAACGACATCCATTATATTAAAAAACTGCGGGCCGCTGAAGCTCTCTAGCAATCGACTTGGATCACCAGAAACACAATATCCCATCGCAGTTACCCATACGTTAGGATCGCTGTAGATCGCATACATAGACGTTTTCGCAAAAATAATTAAGGCACACGCCGGCGTGAGCAGCATCCCGTTTGCAAATACATAAGCCATTCTCTTCAAATCGGTTAGTCTTGCCCACTCCGGAACAGGGACGGCAATTTGCCACCACATCATAAATGAAGTTACAAGCAATACTAAATAATAAAGACGATGCACAGCAAAGTGCGTCATCACATAGTCATGGACGATTGGAATATGGTATACCGAAAATAATACATTAAACAGCACGAGACAAATGACCGGGTGCATCATAAAGCTGAACTTTTTCCAAAAAGGAACCGAGAACATCTTTTTCCATAAGAAGCTTGGCACGCCAAGCAAAACGAGCGGCGGTACAATCAAATAAGATACAGACATATTGATCATATGAAATGTAAACATAAGGTGGCCTAATAGATTAAAAGGCCCACCGTGCACCAAATAAAACATAACGGCAGCGGAGACGAACATTACCTTTTGCAGCCTAGTTGCAGCCGGTGCTTGCGGGGCATTCTTTTCACGCCATGGACCGATTAGGTAGAAATATAGAATGACAATAGCCGCCATTCCGAACAGAAACATGGGGGTCCACAATTCCTCGAAGCGGAAATACTGTAAGCCAAGCATCGTGGAAGCTCCTTTCAATAACGCTAACCTATTTTTACAAAAGAGGAGGGACCCAAGCCTCGGGACCCTCCTCTCCTCCAATCAATCGGCGATTACCACCAAGCCCAGTACTCGGCCATGATGACACAAGTGAATACGATGAATACGCCAGTCAAAATGCCGATAATGGCGAATGTATGACCGCGGTCTTTCATATGCATCCAGAATGCCATTTGAACGAATACTTGCAAAACGGCTAATCCGACTAAAATAATGTAAATGAAATCTTTGTTGATCTCTCCGCTGATTACAGTCGCAAATGCGATGAACGTAAGCAGGATGGAGAAAATAAAGGCGATGATATGCTTCTTCGGTCCTTCGACCTTATGACGCTTGGGGCTTTCCTCTGTGGCAGTGTGATTGCTGGCCATGGATTAAACCACCTTTCCCATCAAGTAAACGACGGTGAAAATGAATACCCATACAACGTCGATAAAGTGCCAGTACATACCGGCTACATATACCTTTGGTGCGGTAACGACAGTCAAGCCTTTTCTTGCGAGCTGAATGATGATCAATGTGATCCACGTAATACCGAAAGCAACGTGCGCTCCGTGGAAACCAACGAGCGTGTAGAACGAGGAGCTGAATGCGCTCGTCGTAAAGCCGTGGCCTTCATGTACATAGTGGTAGAACTCATAAATCTCTAGTCCAAGGAATGCTGCGCCTAGAACAACGGTAATGATAAGCCAATTAATAAGCGCCTTTACCCTATTCGTATGCAGCGCGTGAACAGCGAATACGCTGGTCAAGCTTGATGTAAGCAATAGTGCAGTCGCAAGCGCGACAAGCGGAAGCTGAAACAGCTCATCTGCAGTTGGACCGTCAAGCACTTGGTTGCGTAGAGCTAGGAACGCTGAGAACAAAGTTCCGAACAATACCGTCTCGCCGCCAAGGAAAAGCCAGAAGCCTAATACTTTATTGCGTCCCTCGAGGGTCGCCTTTTCGGGCTCATGAGGCAATTGCCCCTCTACATGCGAATGCGCACTCATGCTTTCCCCCCCAAATCTCTAAGGATTTCTTCTTCTTCAATGTGGAAGCCATGATCATCGATTGTAGAACGCAGGAACATGCATCCGAACAAGATCAGTAGGCCAAAAATACCAACAGCATAACCTGTTTTGAATGAACCGAACAAGTTGCCCCAATCATGAGCGTACATGAAACCTAAACCTGCGATAAACAATCCAAGTCCCATAAAGAACGGCAAGATTGAAGGAGATGGCATATGAATCGGACCAATTGGCTCCGCAGGCGTCATGCCTTTGTGGCCATCCGATTTTTCTTTCCAGTAAGCATCATAACCGCGCACAAGCGGCGTTTGAGCGAAGTTGTACTCTGGCGGCGGAGATGGAATCGTCCACTCCAGCGTACGACCGTCTTCCCAAGGATCTGCCGGCGCATTTTGCGGTTTGAATGCCGTAATCACTACATTCAGCAAGAAGAAGATTGTACCGAAGCCCATCAAGAATGCGCCAACCGTACTAATCATGTTCATTTCATTAAAACCTAGACCGTCAAGATATGTCCAGATACGACGCGGCATACCGAGCAAGCCAAGGAAATGCTGAATGAAGAACGTTAAGTGGAAGCCGATAAAGAATGTCCAGAAAGTCAGTTTACCAAGCGTTTCGTTTAGTACACGTCCGAACATTTTCGGCCACCAGTAGTGAAGGCCCGAGAAAATACCAAGAATCAATCCGCCTACGATAACGTAGTGGAAATGCGCTACGACAAAGTAAGAATCGTGATACTGGAAGTCGGCTGGCGCTGCTGCCAGCATGACGCCGGTAACGCCGCCCATTACGAAGGTTGGGATAAATCCTACAGCAAACAAATTCGCTGTAGTGAATTTAATGGAGCCGCCCCACATCGTAAACAGCCAGTTAAAGATTTTGATACCTGTCGGTACTGCGATAAGCATCGTCGCAATCGAGAACAGCGCATTCGCAACCGGTCCTAAACCAACTGTGAACATGTGATGCGCCCAAACCATGAAGCCCAAAAAGCCGATCAGGATTGTAGCGAATACCATTGAGCTGTAACCGAACAAACGTTTACGCGAGAATGTGCTTATTACCTCGGAAATAACGCCGAAGGCCGGCAGGATGAGGATATAAACCTCAGGATGCCCGAATATCCAGAAAATATGCTCCCATAGTACAGCGTTACCGCCGCCTGAAGGATCAAAGAAATTTGCGTCAAACAATCTGTCGAACATAAGTGCCGCAAGACCAACTGCCAAAGCAGGGAATGCGAACAAGATTAGCGCTGAAGTAATGAACGCTGTCCATGTGAACATCGGCATACGCATGAACGTCATGCCTGGCGCACGCATGTTGATAATCGTGACGAGGAAGTTAATCCCCCCGATTAGTGTACCGATACCGGCTATTTGCAAGCCGAGAACGTAATAATCTACGCCATGATCACCGCTATAGGTCGTGCCTGCGAGCGGTGCGTAAGATGTCCAGCCAGCATCCGGTGCTCCACCAGTAAACCAGCTGACGTTAAGCAGCACGCCGCCGAACAGGAATGTCCAGAAGCCAAGTGAGTTAACGAAAGGGAAGGCTACGTCGCGCGCGCCGATTTGTAGCGGAACGACCGCATTCATTAGCGCGAACAACAGCGGCATGGCCGCTAGGAAGATCATCGTCGTACCGTGCATCGTAAGTAGCTCGTTGTATGTATCCGCGCTAACAAAGTCATTAAGCGGCTTCCATAATTGAACCCGAATCAAAATCGCTTCCAAACCGCCGACAAGGAAGAAAAATCCTCCAGCGATCATATACAGTATTCCAATTTTTTTATGGTCAACCGTTGTGAGCCAGTCCATCAGACCGCTGTAACGTTTGACCTGATGCGAATGCGCATGAGCCAAAGTAGGTACCTCCTTCAATCACCGATAAATTATTGTTGGTAGTTAAGCTTCAGTTCAGATAAATATTTAGCAATACCTTCAAGTTCTTGATCAGTCAAATCGATTTTGCCCATTTGGTTGCCGGGTTTAACTTCATCCGGGTTTTTAATCCATTTGTGTAAGTTATCGTAGACTGAACCTTCATTGGAATATTGCGGATCATCGGTGTTAACGAGTATACCTCCGACAGTCTCACGGCTTCCGATACCTGTCAAGTTAGGATAAGCCGGTCCGCCAAGGTCGCCCACAGCGTGGCAAGATAGACATTTGCTTTCGAATGCTTTCGCAATCGCAGGATCGCTTGGCAATGCTACAGGCTCTTGGAGCGCTGCTACCCAACGATCAAATGAAGACTCGTCCACTGATTTGACTTTAAAGTCCATCAAACCGTGCGAAGGTCCGCAAAGCTCGGCACATTTACCTAGGTAAACGCCTTCTTTTGGAGCCGAGAAGTACATCGCATTTACGTTTGCGCCAGGGTTTGTATCGATTTTACCTGCTAGCGATGGAATCCAGAACGAGTGAAGCACGTCTGCGGATTTCGCTTTTACGGAAATCGTTTTGCCTTTTGGAATGATAAGTTCCTGCGCTGTTTTTACTCCGTAATCCGGATATTCAAACTCCCACCAGTATTGGTGTGAAGTAACGATTACTTGAATCGCTTCCGGATCTTTGCTGTAGTCTTTAGCTAAGTTAAATACGGATTGTACGGTCGGAACACCCAAAATGATAAGCATGATGATCGGAATAACTGTCCAAATGATCTCCAGCTTATGGTTACCTTCCACTTGCTTAGGAATCGTATTGTCACCTTTGCGTCTGCGAAAACGAATAATTACATACAAAGAAATCGCAAAGACGGCAACAATCACGATTAACATGATTCCGATTGCCAGCTTCATCAGCCCGAATTGCTCTTCCGCTACAGGTCCCTGAGGATTCAGCGTCGACAAATCGCTCCGCCCGCAAGCCGCTAGCACCAGTACCATCATGGCCATAAGCGGCGCAAGCCGTTTTACAAATCGCCACCGTTTCATCATTAATCAACCCCACTTTTGACGTTTTCGCAGCTGCCTGATTTTCACGTGGCATACGGCTGGCTGCGTGTTTCACAGATGTTATTACAACTCCTGCAACTTAAATCACTTTATTAAATATAAAGTTGAAGCCCCTATTTGTCAATGTTCCACAGAGAGTTCACAAATTGTTCTCAAAGCTGTCAAAAACGCATTATTGCAACGTTTTTCAAGCCTCTCGGACACATAGTTCGACCTGTCAGCATGAAGGACTCTCTACCCTACATTGTGCACCAAACCCATGGTCAATTATGTATGCTGTCTGAAACGTATATTTACGCTGGCAAGGCAAAAACTAAAGCCATTATCGTATGAATGGGGGTCCGTTCTTTATGTTAAAACGAATGGCCGCACTGATGCTTTCCGCAATCGTCTTATCAACTGCCGCCGGTTGCAATTACAAAGAGTTTGCCCAGAATAGCGACACCGATTACGGCAGCCGTCAAGTAAACGATCCGAAAATGCTTGGCGGCAAGTCGTATGGTCCAACGTCAAATAATCCGCATCAGCATGACAACGCCTTTTTCGAATACAGCTCCGTTATTTCAAGAAAAGTGTCTGATCTTAATGGCGTTGCCTCTGCTATCGTCATGCTGACGGACAAAAATGCTTACGTAGCATTGATGCTGGATTGGACAGCGGTTGGCACCCGCAATCACGGCGGCAAAACGGAACAAGACAATACCGGAACGAATGAAGGAGTCTATAATCATGATACCGGTAGTCCTTACGGCAACAGCCGCGTGCTCGTCTCGCCCTACAATTCCTACTTTTCCGTCAACGATATTAATGATTTGTCAGATGAGCTTAAGCAAACCGTCGCGCTAAGAGTTCGTGAACTCGCCCCAACGGTGCAAGAGGTTCACATTTCAGCTAACATGGAGTTCGTCAATTACTTCAATGAATTTGCCAAGGAGGCTTGGGGCGGACGGTCGCTTATGCCTTGGGTTGATTCCTTTAATAAGATCGTTAAGTATCACTTTGCCGGCGGCAAGGAGATGCCTGCTCCTATCACACAGCCAGGAACTTACAGCCCTTCCGAGGCCCAAATGGATCAATAAAAAAATCGCTTCTATTATATATAGCAAAAAAAAGGCTCTTCGACCGAAGAGCCTTTTTTTTGCGTTGCTTCTATTATATTAGCGCATCGGCGAGAACGTACTAACCTCTGCTAAGATCGCATCTGTCTGAGCGAGCAGCTCATCCGGCAATGCGATATCGATGGCCTTCACGTTCTCTTCGATTTGTGCCGGACGGCTAGAGCCGATAATGGCTGAGCTTACATTTGGCTGGCGCAGCACCCAAGCAAGCGCGAATTGTGACAAGGTCGCGCCAATGGTTGCAGCAAGCGTTTCAAGCTTCCCGGCAACCTGCAGCACATCCTCGCGCAGATAGCTGTTAAGAATGCCGTTTGTCTTATCGTTTGCTGCACGGCTGTCAGACGGAACGGCTTGACCCGGCTTGTACTTACCAGTTAGAACGCCTTGAGCCAGCGGGGAAAATACAACCTGACCCATTCCTTCCTGCTCGCTTGTACGGATGACGTCTTGCTCAATATATCGCTCGAACATATTATAAATCGGTTGGTTCGATATGAGCGGGCGCAGTCCAAGTCGCTTGCTCGTTGCAGCAGCATCCGTAATTTGTGCAGCCGTCCATTCGCTGATCCCGGTATAGAGCACTTTACCTTGAGCGGTCAAATCATCAAGCGCACGAAGCGTTTCTTCAACCGGCGTATCGGAATCAAAGCGATGGCATTGATACAGATCAATGTAATCGGTGCCGAGCCGCTTCAGGCTCGCCTCGCATTGCTCGACAATATGTTTTCTGGATAATCCCCGGTCATTGGGACCTGAGCCCATTGGGAAAAATACTTTAGTTGCAAGCACATAGCTGCTGCGGTTATATTCTTTTAAGGCATGTCCCATTACCTTCTCTGCTTCACCATTATTGTAAGCGTTAGCAGTATCAAAGAAATTAATGCCGTTATCATATGCTTTATGAATGCATGCCTGGGCTGTCTCGGCTTCCGTCGCCGTTCCGTACGTTAACCAGCTGCCAAGACCGATTTCACTAACTTTAAGACCGCTTTTGCCAAGTTTTCTATATTTCATTTGCCAACACTCCTCTTAGTCATTTCCCGCTGTACTCAAGTAGTAGTGTATAGCACTTCATTCTCTAATTAAAGTAGTGAATGTTTTTTCATTTTATTATCTCTAATATATATACTATACTTATTGTTAGTAGCATACGGAGAGGAGGTCCACCAATTGAGCGCACATAATTACATCCCTAAAGAGCCTGTGAACATCGAGTGCAATATCGAGAAGACGCTGGACGTTATCGGGGGTAAATGGGCTTTTCTAGTCATTCGAGAATTATTTTGCGGCACCAGAAGATTCGGAGAAATACAGCGTTTAATTCCTGCGGTAAGCCCTCGCGCGTTAACAAGCACGCTCCGTCATCTGGAAGAGAAGGGCGTGCTTGAACGCAAGGTATTTCCAACCGTACCGGTTACGGTCGAATATACGCTGACACCAAAGGGTGAAGATCTGCATCATATTTTAAAAGAAATGAAGCGTTGGGCTGCAATGTGGACTTAGCTTAATTCTTCACTTCAGCAAATGATCTGGCAGCGATTTTGTGCTGGCTTGAAAACGGTCGATAGCCGTTTGATAGACACGCCGATCACTTTCATTTTGGGACAACCGTTCAAGGCGGAGCAGCTCCGCCTCAAACTGCTCGATCAGCATCGAAACGCGCTCTTTCGGTTTGGATTGCGAATTTTTCGGCTGCTTGCTCTCCTCGCCTGTTTGAAGAAGCAGTTCACCGTTGCTGTCGATTTGCGCAAAAAACACTTCTTCTTCTTTCAGATTTCTTTTTGTCAGCTCATGCAGCAGCCATTGTCGATCAAGACCAAGCTGATCAAGCACTTCATCTTGAATATCCCCGTCCATCAGCACGGTCTGTGCTTCCCGCTCGATCGGCATTTTCCATCCAAGCACATCAGGCGTAATAGGCTGATATTCCTTCTTCAGCATTACATTGACTTCACCGCTCGATTCCATGACCGCAAACTCCACGTCCGCCACGCGGTACACGTCTTTTTTCCGCAATTGCTCTAGCATTTCATCCAAGGTCAATCGTTCTTTATGCAAATTCTTTTTGAGCAGCTGGCCGTCTTTAATAAGAACCGTCCCTTTTCCATCAATGAAATTTCGGGCTTTTTTGCTTTTCATCGTCAAAAATTCCATCGCGACAGAAACGCTTACCCACACCGCTAACGAAACCATTCCCAAAAACCATAAATTATCGAGATCAAGCGAGATATAGGCAGCAATGTTACCTATAGATATGCCTGTTATGTACTCGAATAGAGACAGCTGAGAAATTTGACGTTTGCCTAACACCTTCGTGAGCGCAAATAAAATAACGATTGCCGCTAACGTACGAAGGACAATTTCAATCCAACTTGGCATCTTGACTTCCCCCTTTCCATTTCTAGAGTATCCAGAAAGGTAAAAGTCATGCGTCTTTCAATAAGATGTTGCATTTCATTGCAAAGTATAGTATTATAAAAAGAACGTATTATATTTAACCCCAGCAAATCCCCAGTAAGATTCAACGTTTTCCTCGGATTTTGATTTCTTTGCTGTTAATTCTCAAACCTGTTACGTGATGTATTTCTGATTCACACTGGCGCGGTCTTCGGAGCCGCGAGGACGGAAGAGAGGTAGGGCTTTCGTTGTTTTAGAATGCGAGTTTAAGACAACTTGGTACACATGCTGTTTGCTGTTAACAAGGGGATTCCATACGGCCTTTCGCTCATGAAGAGGTCCGGTTAAATATAAGATACACAAGGGCTGTCCGGCTAGTTCATTAATGTGCTAGCAGGGCAGCCCTATCCAATTTCCAATACCTTTATTCGTTCGGACAAGCTGATGCTGCAAAATGGCCGGAACGATTTATTTTTGTATCCAAGTACCGTTCATTATACTCCGAGCGGTCTCCCCAAAGCGGAATACGGTTCGCTACGTCAAGTCCAGCAGCCTTCAGCGCATCAAGCTTTTTCGGATTATTCGTAATCAAGGAGACAGGCTTTGACCTCAGCGCCTTTAATACACGGATCGCATCGCTATAGCTGCGGGCGTCGTCAACAAAACCGAGCTCCACATTAGCCTCTACCGTATCGTAGCCCTTCTCTTGCAGCAAATAAGCCATCGCTTTGCTGAACAGTCCAATGCCCCTGCCTTCATGATTCGCCAAATAAAATAAAGCGCCTGTTCCTTTCTCAACAATCATACGCATCGATTCATGCAGCTGATAGCCGCAATCGCACCGTTTGCTTCCGAAAATGTCGCCTGTGTGGCATATGCTGTGCATCCGTATCCAAGCTTCCTCCGCTTGCTCAAAGTCTCCATACACAAGCACGCTTGACTGCTGCATCTCCGCCAAATTAATGGCTGACAGCTTCTCGATAATTTGCTCTGCATCGTCCAGCTTTTCATCACATAGCAGCCAGCAATACCACTTAAAAATCGCTTCGCCTTCCTCCATCTTCACAGGAAGCTGGATCGGCCCAACCAAATATAAAATACCTTTGTCGCTTTCAATGACTCTGATTTTGTGATCAACGATGGAAACCGCTTCTGTATGCATAAAGGCATGCTCCTGACCTATTCATAATAGTCGCTTGAACTATTATGAGCCCGAAGCAATGGGGTTATGCCCACCCTAATTTCACGGATAGGCATCCACCCCTAGCTACCTTCTATCCAAGCTTCGTCTCATGAATCTCGGCCGTTACTCCTTCAGGCACTTTAATACTCACTTTCGCATGCGCTGGATAAGCAACCTCCAGCTTCATCGCCGAACCGCCCTGCTCCAAGCGCCAAGAAACATCGATTCTGCCTCCGCCTGGATGCGGGACGCTTCCTTTCGCCCAAGCAAGTCCGCATAGATTAGGCGCGATTTCCACCTCAGTCCATGCTGCAGTCAATGCTTTTACGCCTAACAGCTCGCGCCCTAGGAAATAGGCTGGTGCCGAGGACCAAGCGTGGCAGTGGCTGCGGGTTAGCATATCCTCATGCGCGCGATTTTCGGAGAAGTTTGGATACATCTCCCAGCAGGTCGTTGCCCCGTTGTCGATCATGACGCCATAATGATGACGGATGTCATCTATGATTTGCTGCGCGTTGCCTGACTTCGCAAGTGCTTCATAATAGAAGAAAGACATAAACGGACTGCCGATTTGCACAAAATGCGCTGGCGGCTGCTGCATATATTTCGATAGACGCTCATAACGCTCGCCGCTTGCCACCTCGGTCAAAGTCGCAACAACCTGCGTCTGCATGCTGAGCACCTCTGATCTGCGCCCATCCGCATGAATGCAGTCGATATACGCCTGATTCTGTTCATCCCATAAATGCTCGTTAATCGCGCTCGTCAGCTTCTTCGCTTCGTCCGCAAACCATGCAGCACCCGCAGCGTCGTCAACGATTGCCGCTAATTCAGCTGTCGCAAGCAGCGTTTTGACTAAAAACATATTTTGATGCGTCACGACTCCGTCATTAGGCTGATCGATCGGCGACCAATCGAGGAAATTCCAGCCCTGTATGTTAAAGAGGCCGTTTCCGTCGATTTTCTCCAAGTAGTGCTTCAGCGTAAACTGCATATGCGCGTACATTTCCTTCGCAAAATCACGGTCTCCCGTCTGCAAATAATACTCATGGCAAGCTAGCGCCCAGAAAAAAGTCCAGTTCGGAATGACGCTGTTCCAACCGCTTGGCACTTGATTGACAAGCAGCGGCGTCTGATCCTTGGAGCCCGGAACGAGCCGGAGACAACGTTTGACGATGTCGTTTACGCCGTACAAATAGTTGCTGATAAGCGCCTCGTTGCGGCTATCCCCCACCCAAAATACCTGCTCGTAAGCCGGGCAATCAACGAAGGTATCTTCCATGCAAAGCTTCGTCGTATGCTGGCTAATTTGCCAAATATCATTTAGCAGCGGATCCGAGCATTGGAATTTGCCGATTTCGGCAACCGGATAATTGCTCTGCAAGCAGGTCAGACCATAAAATTTAACAGGCTTCGTCGCCCCCCGCACGGTTACCATCTGATAACGGAAGCCGCGTCTTACCGAGGATACATATACTTGTCTACCTTGTCTGCATACGTACCGGATCGTATTATCTAGTCCGTATGTGTCTTGCCTGTAATGGCTGTTCATATATTCAAAGCCGTAAAAGTCAATAACCGTGCCCGCATCCGCATCTACCTCGAACGTCAAATAACCGGAATATTCTTTGCCAAAATCAATAATGAGCTCCGTATCCATCCCGTGGAAAATCGGAACCGTTCCTGCCTCCGCATTCGGAATGACCATTTGCTGCAGCGATGCCGGAATCGCAAGTGCCGTACTCTCCTTCTTATACACGCATAAGGCAAATACATCGGCCTCGCTGACGAATTTGTTCGGAATCGGCTTCACCCATTCGGCATATTTCGATAAGTCTCCCGCCGAGGCAACCGAGCCCGTGACCTCCAAATAAAGAGGATGCTTGCGATTAAACGGCTGCCTTCCTTGATGATCGATTTGAACGGCCGTATCGAATGGCCCAATCGAACAAAACACCGAATGCGCTTCACCAGCGTCTTCCCAAGGCGATCGGAAAACAAATGGCTTCTCACAATAAAGCCCCAGATGAATAATGCCGGGATGCGACTGGCCGGACACGTCGACAAGCAGCAGATGCTCACCGGCTTCAAGCTCCAGCTCCGCGTAGCGCTCAACGTCATTTCTGCCAAAGGCATCAATAACCTTTCCGTTTAGCGTAACTGCAACTATTCCTTCGCCAAATGCGGCACCAAGCACAACCGATGCAGGCTCTTCTAATACCAATAGCGTCGCCGCATAACCTATATATTCGAGATGATTCGAATGATTTTCACTGCCTGCTGCCAAATGATTGCGCACATCTATTGCAGCTGTCCAGTGGAAGGTTTTTATTTGGTTAAGCGCTTCTACGCGCTGCGGATAAACCTGCTCTTCCGTCAGAAGAGGAATATCGCGGGGAATTAATGTCGTCCATGGCCCTTCCCCTACTGCCGCTATGACGAGCGCCGAAGCCCAGCCTATATCGGAATAATCACGTTCCTTCCAGCTGTCATCCCACTCCGAGGCATCCACATATTCAGAGAAAGCGTGCTGGCAAGCCATACGTGTAGCTCTTGAATGCTGACCGAGATAACGGGACGTCCGCCATGACTGATCGCTGCTCACGGTCTCCAGCAGTCTGCCGTCCTCGCTCAGCAAATCCAGCTGTGCCAGCAAGCCGCCGCGACCGCGGATATAATAAAAGGTCGTTATGCCAAAATGCATGACCAGCACCGCAATCGTATTCTGCTTACCGCGCTCAAGCAAATGTCCAACCTCATACGTATCATAGGATTGCTCTGTCTGCCAAGAACGGACGGGGCCGCGCCCCAGCCTCTTTCCATTGATATACAATACATATCTTGAATCCGCCGTTATGCGGAGCGAGCTGTCGCTCCAGCCTTCCTGCGGTACCATAAAGGTTTTGCGGAAGCAGTGCCACTCATTGCGAGGGCTCTCCTCACCTTGTGTCCATATCCAATTTGCCTGCCATGCACGACTCATTTCAGCAACCACTCCTTCGCCATATTACCTCTGATTGTACAGCAGCGAAAGAACGGACTAATGGGTTGATTACGACAAATATATAGGTGTAAAATGACATAAGAGTGGTTTGTAAGCGTAGACGAGTCACAAATGTCGGTTCCTATTTTGATAGCATTGGAGCGCTTCCAGATGAAAAAAAATGTCATGCTCACCAAGGCCGAGCTTTATTTCAACGATGGGCTTTCGATATTCGTTAATCGGGTAAGTGAACGATTCGAGCTTCGCGAGCATGCGCATGAATTTGTGGAGATTTGTTACGTATGGGAAGGAAGCGGCTTTCATTATATTGGAGATAAGGCGCTGCGCGTAACGAAGGGGGATTTATTTTTGATTCCGATCGGCATCTCTCATGTGTTTAGGCCCTCCTCCTCTGCCGCGGATAGTCGTCTAATTGTCGGCAACTGCATCTTTGAGCAGTCGATCCTAGAGTCCCTTACAAGCACGATGCCAAATACGCTAAACTCGTACCGCTTTAAACATATTGGCGCTGATGCCATGACGAGCTGGATCTCATTTCGCGAGCAAGCGCATGAATTCGGAGCATTATTCGACCGGATGCTTCAGGAGTTTCAACAAGCCCGGTTGGGCTTTCATACGATGCTGCTCGCTATGCTGCTCGAGCTGCTTCTGCTGCTTGAGCGCCGTTTAGAGACTGGGAGGCATAACAGCCCATCGCATGTTATCGAGCCCGGCGATCGTGTGGACACGCTTATCCACTATATGCGATCACATCTGCATGAGCCGATTTCGCTGCGAGACATTTCAAAGCAAGTTCAGCTTGGCGAGCGCCAGGTACAGCGGCTTATCCTTGCCTCAACGGGTCTTACGTTTACGAGCCTGCTGCGCAAGGAGCGCATTGAGCGAAGCTGTATGCTGCTTGAACAAACAACAAAAACAGCGGCAGAAATCGCTCCGCTCGTCGGCTTGCACGACATGAAGCATTTCCACCGCTTGTTCAAGCAGCTTATCGGCATGACGCCTATTCAGTTTCGCCAAGCATCACATGCTGCTGTAAAACAATGAAGCTATTCCTCATAAATCATTTTTCTCGTCATGCCGCCGTCAATCGTTATATGGGTACCCGTTACAAAATCATTGTTAGGGTCGGTTAAGTAAAGGCACGCACGCGCGATATCCGCCGGCTTGCCAACGCGCTGTGACGGATGCTGCGCATGATCCTCCGGCCGCAGCTTATCGTAGTCGCCATTTTCGATCCAGCCCGGACAGATGGCGTTGACGGTTATGCGATCAGGACCGAGTGACACCGCCATCGCATGCGTGAGCGACAGAATACCGCCTTTCGAGGCGGCATAGGCTTCCGAATTCGGCTCCGACATCATCGCTCTCGTCGAGGAAATGTTCACGATAGCGCCTCCGCCGCTTGTCCGCATCAGCTTCGCCGCCTCACGCGAGCAGACGAAGGTGCCGCGCAGATTCGTGTCCACTACGCTGTCCCACTCGTCGATTGATAAATCATAGGGTGACTTCCATATGCCAAAGCCTGCATTATTAATGACGATGTCCAGTCTGCCCAGCATCGTCTCGATATCGCGGAGCAAACCTACTATTTGTTCCGGCTTGCTCATATCGATGACAAAGGATAAGGAATCATAGCCAGCCTCCTGCAGCAGGTCGCCGGTCTGCTCAAGCCCATCTTCATTTTTATCGACGAGCACGGGAAGCGCTCCTTGCTCGGCATAGGCGATCGCAAGCGCACGGCCGATTCCCGCTCCTGCACCCGTTATGAGTACTATTTTATCGTCATAGACTGATTCCATCCGAATTCCTCCTTAGCGATTGTTGCTGGTCTTTCAATAAAAGTGTAATCGAAAATCATCTAAAATGAAAACAGCTAAAAACATAGTGCGGCAACGTACATCACTTATGCCCATCTTGCCGATTGCTGCGTTCGGGCTAAGGCTCTCCGTTGTTAATGCTCGTTGCAGGGCTGATGCTTCAATTAAATTTGCCTGCCTCCAAAAGTTGTGGCTAAGTCGTGTCAAATTGTCTGATAATTTAATCATTGTTTTGAAAAAGGCTTCAAAAGCCCTTGTCAATTACTCCAAAAGCGCATATGATAAAAGCAAGAAAAGGTTGTGAATGTTTTCACATTGTATTATAGGTTGTGAAATAATTCACGTTGTAAGGTCGACAGCCGACGCGGCTCACGCCCTTTACACATACAATAGGAGGCGTTTTAGATGACGATGAACATTGCTGTTATTGGCTGCACACATGCAGGAACTGCTGCTATTACCCAAATGGCTAAGCTTTACCCGGAGGCCCGCATTACGGTCTATGAACGGAACGACAACATCTCGTTTTTATCGTGCGGCATTGCCCTTCACGTTGGCGGTGTAGTAAAGGATGCCGAGCAGCTATTTTACGCAACACCTGACCAGCTCGCTAAGCTAGGCGTTACGACGCATATGCGCCATGACGTGCTTGCAGTAGATACGGATGCCAAAACGATTCAAGTCCGCAACCTGCTAACCGGCGGCGAATTTACAGACACTTTCGATAAGCTCGTCGTAACGACTGGCTCGTGGCCGATTGTTCCTCAAATGGACGGCATTGATCTCGAAAATATCGTTCTTTGCAAAAACTATAACCATTCGAAAACGATCATTGAAAAAGCAAAAAATGCGAACCGCATCGCCGTCATCGGGGCCGGCTATATCGGCATTGAGCTTGTTGAAGCCTTTGAGCAGCTTGGCAAACAGGTTACTTTGATCGATAATATGGAGCGCATTTTATATAAATACTTGGACCAAGAGTTTACCGATCTAACTGAGCAAGCGTTGATTGATAAAGGGATTACAATCGCAA
This sequence comes from Paenibacillus sp. FJAT-27812, assembly GCF_001273905.1. Taxonomy (NCBI): domain Bacteria; kingdom Bacillati; phylum Bacillota; class Bacilli; order Caryophanales; family Paenibacillaceae; genus Paenibacillus; species Paenibacillus sp. FJAT-27812. Next base: position 735,218 of record NZ_LIGH01000001.1, read on the forward strand.
CCGGCGAAACCGTCACTTCGTTCACGGGCGCCGAGGGCCGCGTAACAACGGTTAATACGACTGCTGGCCAATATGAAGCGGACCTCGTTGTGCTTTGCATCGGCTTCCGTCCTAATACTGAGCTGCTCAAGGGTCAAGTCGACATGCTGCCAAACGGTGCGATTATCGTCGACGATTATATGAGAACGAGCAAGCCTGATATTTTTGCCGCTGGCGACAGCTGTGCCGTCCACTATAATCCGACTGGTCAAAATGCCTATATCCCGCTTGCAACAAACGCCGTTCGCATGGGCACGCTGGTTGCCAAAAACCTTATGGAGCCAGTCGTCAGATATCTTGGGACGCAAGGCACATCGGGCATTAAGATTTACGACTACAACATCGCATCGACTGGTTTAACCGAAACAGCCGCAATTGCTGCGGGAATGAATGTGAAAAATGTCACAATCATCGACAATTACCGTCCCGAGTTTATGCCGACCTACGAGCAAGTAACGCTGAAGGTTGTTTACGAAGCAGACAGCGGCAGAATCGTTGGCGCTCAGGTGCTCTCGAAGGTCGATCTGACGCAATCGATAAATACGTTATCGGTTTGTATCCAAAACGGCATGACCATGGACGAATTAAGCTACGTCGATTTCTTCTTCCAGCCACACTACAACAAACCATGGAACCTGCTTAACCAAGCCGGGTTGCAGGCGGTATAACACAATCAAGGAGCAGCAATGAGGTTATTCCTCATCGCTGCTCCTTTGATTTCTTCATCCTATAGGAAAAAGACCTCGCACATGGTGCTCCTTTCTATCTAAATCTACACCGAATCCGCCGGCGGAGTACCAAAGTTTGGCGTGCCGTCGCTATTCCACGTAAACACTTTGGCGCGCGCATGGCGATTCGGATCAAACAATGGATCGCCTGCAATCTCCTTATAGCTGCGAGCGTGATAAACGAGAATGTCCTGCTCGCCATCCTCAGACACCGTAAAGCTGTTATGCCCCGGACCGTATTGGCTGTTCTCCTCGCTGCTCACAAACACCGGCTCCTGCGACTTCACCCAAGAGGCAGGATCAAGCAAGTCGCTCGTTTCCATAGCCGTCAGCATCCCCATCGCATAATTGTGATTCGTCGCGCTGCCGGAATACGTCAAATAGATCTTGCCGCCGCGTTTTAGCACGGCCGCGCCTTCATTCACCATGAAGCCAATGACTTCCCAATCAAGCTCAGGCCTCGTGATCAGCACCTGCTTGCTCGCAAGCGTCCATGGATTACCCATCAGCGCGATATACAAATTTGTATTGCCTTGAATGGCAGGATCTTGCTGCGCCCATACTAAATATTGCTCGCCGTTATGCTCGAAGCTAGTAGCATCAAGAGAGAAGGAATCCCAATCCGTGGCGATCTGTCCCTTCTCCGTCCAGCTGCCTTCAAGCGGATTAGCCGATTCATTTTCCAGCACATACATACGATGCCGAAACGGCGCGTCTTCCCTTGCAGCGGCGAAATAGATATACCATTTCCCACCGATCAGATGCAGCTCGGGCGCCCATATATGTTTGCTCATCGGCCCGGAATGGTGTTTTCTCCACACGACAACCTGCTCGGCATCGGTCAGTCCTTCAATTGTAGCCGCTCTGCGAAGCTCAATTCTATCGTACTCAGGCACGGAGCCTGTAAAATAATAAAAACCGTCCGAATGCTTCAAAACCCAAGGATCTGCCCGTTGCTCTACCAATGGATTTCGCAGCTGCTTGCGCGACTGCTCGGATGCTTGCATACTCATGATTCCTCTCAATCCTCCAGCTAAAAATTCTATGTACTTGGGACGGAAATATAATTTGTAAAGCCAACTATTAACATATAAAATAAACAAATAGTTCACTTTAGTTAAATGATCATACCCAATGAACGAACCAAACCTTACGACATATTATTTCGATTCATTTAATGCAAAGCGATTGCACGGTTAATAAAGTTGAGCGGAGTGAAGGCATGAAAATAGATATTTCAGATACGCATCTACCGATTTATGAAGCATTGGCGAGCGATGTAAGACTTCGAATCATTCAATTGCTTGCCCTGCAGGAAATGAACATTAAGGATCTCGCGCAAGCGCTCGAGCTGAGCAGTCCGATCATGACAATGCATGTCAAAAAGCTGGAGAAAGCCGGGCTCATTAGCTCCGAGATGGTTTCCAGCAGCGGCGGCACCAAAAAAATGTGCAAGCTCATTACCGACAGCATCGAAATCGATTTCCCGTCCAAAAGCCGTCCGGCGCTGCGCACCTATCACGAATCTATCGTTTCCGTCGGTCATTACACCGACTTCGAAGTAGAGCCGACCTGCGGCCTAGCTACTACCGTGAAGGTAATCGGCATGTTCGACGAGCCGCGTTTTTTCCTTGATGCGGAGCGCACCAATGCAAAAATATTATGGTTCAGCAGCGGCTTCATCGAATACAAAATTGCTAACTTCCTGTTGAAAAGCGAGAAGCCTACCGAGCTCGAAATTTCTTTCGAAATATCGTCCGAGGCTCCGTTTGCCAATGAGAATTGGCCGTCCGACATTTCCTTCTATATCAACGGCACCAAAATCGGCCTATGGACAAGCCCCGGCGATTTCGGCGGCAAACGCGGCAAGTACACGCCTGACTGGTGGTGGGACGAGATCAATCAATACGGCCTGCTGAAAGTATTAAAAATTACGCCAAACGGCACCTTTATTGACGGTCAGCAAATATCCGACGTTACCCTAGATGATGTCGATATTTTAAACAAGCAGTGGAAATTCCGCATAGCTGTTGAGGAAGACGCTGAGAATGTAGGCGGCGTTACGCTATTTGGCGCCGGGTTCGGGAACTATAATCAGGACATCGTCTTCAAGCTATATTATGAAAGAAACGAGTAGGAGCATGCGGCATCATGAACAGCACCCCGTCAAGTAGACAGTACAAATAATAAAAACAGTTAAGCGGCCTTACTCCTGAATTCCATAGGACTGAGGCCGTTTAATTTTGCTTGTAATCGTTCGTTATTGTAAAAATAGATGTAGGCTTCGATGTCTCTCTTAAGGTCCGCAAAGGTTT
>NZ_LIGH01000001.1:739794-863962 GCF_001273905.1 Paenibacillus sp. FJAT-27812
TAGTGCATTATATTTTCCTTTAGCCATGAAAAAGCTCCCCTTACAGTAATCAGGTTTTATTATTTCACCTGTCTACTGTAGGGGGAGCATATCAATCAGCCGCCTGCTCCTTTCTCTTTCTGTTTACTGCGCGGTCTTCAACCTGTAGATCGCAACCGACTGCTTCGGCAGCTCCACGGTGAACGTATTCGACAGACCATCGACTGCTTGTTCCTTCGGCTTCACCGCTTCAGGCTCCGCAAACGAATTTTCCGTATCCAGCATCGCTTGTAGCGCCAGCTTCGTCCCTTGCGGAGAAATGGACTGCCCCATTACATGAATGGATACCTTCACGTCATACGCTTCGCCATTTACGATTTTCAAAATCATCTCATTCGTCTTCTCGTCTCTGCCCGCGATGAAATAGAAGGGAGCTTCACCCTGGGTGCCTCCGCGTCCCGCCTCATACGATTGCCCGCTTCGCATGCCGACTGCCGCTGGAAGCACCGAGCTTGCCACATGCTGGCTAAACAATTGCTGCACATAATAATTAGGCGTTCCATAAACCTCCGAATTGTTGAACCATATCAAATCCGGCGACCACTGCGAATAACCTTCCTTGCCAAACAACGGCGCATATGAAGCCATCGCTACAACATCGGAATTTCGCTCCAGGCCGATCATATAAGCCGCTTCCGCAAGCGCCGAGCCGAAATTGTTCGCTCTTGCGCCGTTGTGCGCGGCATATTCTCCAACGAACACCTTTGGACCTTTGCGGTCATACGAATCATAGCGGCTTGCATTTGTTTTGAACCAATCCGGGTTCATATAATAATGCTCATCCACAATATCCGTCGGCTGCCTTTGCTGCCAGCTCCATGCCTCGTCAAAAATAGGACCGGATGGCGATGGGCCTGCCGAGGCGATCAGCTGGATGTTCGGATATTTCTCTTTAATGGCTGCTGCAAACTGCTCGTATCTTATAAAATAATCCGTACCCCAATGCTCGTTGCCGATTGCGATAAATTCAAGCCCAAAAGGAGCTGGATGCCCGTTTTTTGCTCGCAGCGCTCCCCATTTGCTCGTTACGGAGCCATTGGCATATTCGATTAGATCAAGCGCATCTTGCATAAAGGGCGCAAGCTCATCCATGGGCGCCACATCCGACTGGCGGAATTGATCGCCCATCCCCGCATTGACGACGGGAAGCGGTTCTGCCCCAAGATCTTCGCTTAGCTGGAAGTATTCATGGAACCCAAGCCCGTAGCTTTGGTAATAAGGCGTCGTTAACGAACCGCCGCCCCACATATTGGCGTTTTGTTTTCGTTGCGCGGGATCTCCAATCGAATCCTTCCAGTTGTAGCGATTGCCGATTCCGTCTCCACCGACAATGCTGCCGCCGGGAAATCTTACGAATGACGGCTTCAAATCAGCCAGCATTTGGACCAAATCCGCCCTTAAGCCTCCCGGTCTGTTCTTCCAAGTCGATTGAGGAAACAACGAGACCATATCGACATCAAGCGCACCTGCTCCCTGCATGCCCAGAACAAATCTTCCGCTCTGCGCATCAGCAGAAGCGGTTATTTTTGCAGTCAGCTTGCCCCATCCAGCATAAGCAGAAGCAGCCACTTCGCCTAAAGACAGCTTCGTCTCACCGAGCCTCTTGCCGTCGTCGCCTTCTAAATAAGCGGTCAGCTTCAGCTTATCGCCCTTGCCGCTGCGAACGTACATGGAGAAATCGTAGCTCTCACCCTGCTTCAAGGCGATGCCTCCGAATCCGCTGTTCACGATCGCAAATTCATCTGCCTCGGCAGGCGCGTTCACCATTACCGATAAATAGCTCGGATTATTGGCATTTAGCGGGTACTCCGTGCGCACCTCCATCGTTCCGTCACCAGAGCCCGATGTTCTGCTCGCCCAGTTCCAGAGCGAATCTCCAAACTCGAAGGAGCGATTCTCCACAAGCTCCGCGTACACGCCGCCATCACCGGCGAAGTTGATATCCTCGAAGAAAATGCCGAAAAGGTGATCACTCACGGGAGCGCCTTGCTGATCAGCTTGAATCGATACCGCGTAATCGGCAGCGCCTTCCTCCCATACGCGGAGCGGGATTTCTTTCTTGCTTGAGGCTTTGCCCTTCGTGACGGCCGCAGTCAGTACGACTTCAAGATCGCCAGCACCGCTCGCCGGCCTCGTAACGGAGCCTTCTGAACCTACCGCCACCTCATGATCCGAGGACCAAACGATATTAGCCCCACCCGGCCCAACTAGCGGAAGCACTAGTGCATCGACAACACGGTCGCTGCCTTCAATCGTCAGCCAATCCGCGGCAAAAGCAACGATTTCATCATCGCTCATGCCTGCAGTCAGTTGATCGGCAACTTCATCGGCGGTTAACGCTTGCTATAAATGCGTACCTCATCTACTTGTCCGGACAAAAACGGATCGACGTCAAATTGTGATTTTCCGATAAAATTGCCCGTTGTGCCTGCCATATCGGTTGGTTTTATCGAAAGCTCATCATTGCGGGCAGCCTCACGGCCATTCAAATAGAGAACGCCTGTTGTGCCCGACCATGTGAAGGCTACATTCGTCCAGCTATCCACCGGAAACTCCGCCTCGGCATGAATGATCTGCTCGCCGCCGCCATTTTTAATCGCCAGCTTCATATTTCCGGTTTCTGACATTGGGGTCAGAAACAAATAACGATCCACTCCGTTGCCGAAGTCGAATATCCGCTGCCAAGTCCGGAGATCGTTCAAATTGACCCATGCCGATATCGTCAGCTCTTCCAACCCGTTAAGCACCGCCGTCGGCATTTCCGCATAGGCGCTTGCCCCGTCAAGCTGATAGCTGCTGCCAAACTTCCCTTCCGCCTGCAGCGTGCCGCCATTCAAAATAGCTCCGTTATCATGGCCCGTTGCATCGGCAGCTGCATGAATAGCGCTGCCCGGCTCTGGCAGCTCCACTTCATCAAACGTGTAGCGAAGGACTAGAGATTGCTCATACGCAGACCGCTTATCCAGCTCCGCATTTTCCTTTACCTGCTCCCCCTGCTGCGGCCGCGTTAGCAGCCAGATCGCTGCTGCCATCGCGGCCAGCAGCAGCAAGACCAAAAATCTCCCTATACGCTTATTAATCAACTTGCACCTCTTTTTCGATAGCTGAACAGCCGTATCTTGCTATTCGCCTGCGATACCCGAACGTTCAACGCTCTCCACGAAGTAGCGCTGCGTGAACATATATAGGATGAGCACAGGCAAAATCGTGAGCATTACGCCCGCCATAACTTGGTTTTGCAGCGTTGGCGCCATGCCAAGCGTGCCTGCGGATACCGAGCTTGAAGCCTGCTGAAGATCCAAATTCGCATTTCCGTTGAAGAAGGCCATATTTTGCGCCAAGTTGAAATACTCTGGAACGAGCAAATACATGTTAGGCTCGAACAAGTCATTCCAATGCCAAACGACCGAGAACAAGAAGACGACCAGCATAGCCGGCTTGGCTAGCGGGAACATAATCATCCAATACGTGCGGAATGCGCCTGCGCCATCGATTCTCGCCGCCTCCTCGAGCACGTTCGGAAGGGTGCGGTAAAATTGAATAAAGATTAGCACGAACAAAGATCCTTTTAATCCGTGACCAAGCAGCGCCGGCACAACGAACGGCAAATGCGTATTTACCCAGCCTAGATCAAGGAAAAAGGTAAACAACGGCACGACGATCGTCTGCGGCGGCACTAGAAACGTGAACACCACCATCGCCAGAAACAGCGCTTGCCCAGGGAAGCGGTAACGCGCGAAGCCGTAGCCGACGATCGAGCAGCTGATGACCTGCAAAATCGCGCTCCCGAATGAAATGATCGTGCTGTTCAATAGTCCGGGCCAGAAATTGATCGCCTTAAGCGCAATCGAGTAATTCGTTAAGCTGAACTGCTTCGGAATCCATTGAATCGTCGCATCCGCAACATCCTCCGGCCGCATGAGCGATTTGGATACCATGTACAGCAGCGGATAGACGAATACGAACGCCAAGCTGAGAATGACTAAATAGTAGAAGAACGTTCCGATTATGCCGCGCCCGCGCTTCATCCACGTAATCTTCCAGACCGCTTCCGCTTTGCCTTGAAGACCCGCATATTTTTCGGTCACACTTGGTGAACTCATGCCTTCTACCCCCTACCTTCGGTCGCTGACAAGCTTTTGCGGAAAATGAAAAACACGACCGCCAGCACAACCGAAATGACAATAAAGTAAATCCAGCCCATGGCAGAGCCGTAAGCGTAATTATTTGTTTTGAATACGTTGTTCATAATGTGATTCATAATTTGATTATCCGTTTTGGTGAATGAGTTCACGACGCTGTACAGCGTATTTACGAACATCATCGGCATAATCATCGGGAACGTGATTTTCCAGAAGCTCTCCCATTTCGTCGCTCCATCGCATTTGGCAGCTTCATATAGCGCGGGAGAAATCGTCTGCAAGCCAGCTATGAAAATTAAGATTTGCACGCCCGAGTCCCACATAACGAGAGTTAATGAATCTGCATATTGCAGAAGCGGATCAAGAATGCTGTCCGGAATAAACGCATTCAGCTTGCTGTACAGATCGTATTGATAAAAGATCGGGAGCTGGGCCGCGCCCTGCTCCAGCAATTCTCTTAAAATCGCGCCTGACGCGATAATGACCGGCAGGAAGAAGATGCCGCGAAACAGCGTGCGCCCGCGAAATTGGCGGTTAAGCAGCAGCGCGCTGAACATCGCAAATATAAGAATGAGCGGCACCTGCGAGAGCATCGTGGTCAGCGTCGCTTGCAGCAGCGGAACAAAATCGATGTCCGTCGTGAAAGCAGCGCGGTAATGGGTTAAGCCGGCATAAGAAGCCCTCAAGCCTTCCTTCGTCACTTCCAGATTGTTAAGCGAGTAGTATAGCGACTTGCCGAGCGGAATGACCATGAACAGCAAGAAGCCGATGATCCATATGGAAATGAACGAATAGCCCTCAAAGATGTGGCGGCCCCTCATCGAGAGTCCTAATTTTTTGCCCATGCTCATTTCCCTCCGTTCTGCATGAGATAACCTGCCGCTGGAACTGGATTGCCATCAATTGTTGCCGGAGCTCCGCCGTAATTGACGATGACCTTCGTGCCATTCGCATATGTCGTTCTATACACGCTGCTGCTCAGCTTCTCATGATCCGCAATCGGCTGATTCGAGATCGCTTGATAGATTTGCTCAAGCTCCTTATATTGCTCGGCGGCGTCATCGAGCCACGTCGTATATTGCGAGCTCCAAAGGCGATCTTCCAGCGTTCGCTGCAGCTTCGTCGTTGGCTCATACGTCAGCTCAAGGCTTGGCAGCGCACCGTATTCCACGCTCCGAAGCAGCTCGTTCTGCGCGTCATTGCGCAGATTAATCGCATTAGCCGAATAAGGAACCAGGCCGCGCACCGCAATCTGATAAAAAGGAACCGTCTCGTCATTGTAGATAAAGTGGCTGGAATCGAGCGGCGCCCCGCTGATGCCGTCAATGTGTCCGAGCATATAAGCAAAGCCGTAATCGACGGACGTACCGCCGGTTGCTTCACGAATTGCGTCGGTTGCCTTCACCCAAGCGGCTGCCGTCTCGCCGCGCGAAGTTTGCGACTTCGGATCGATATCCGAATAAAGCGTATCTCCCCAATAAGCAAGATGAACGCCGGCAATGCCCAGCTTCGCATAATCCTTCAGCTCTTTATCCAGATGTTTGCTGATAACCCGCTCCGGCTTCATCCAATAGTAGAGCCTGCTGTCGTCGTTCCATCTGCTGCCTACGAAATAATCGGTGCTTGGCGCGACCTCGCGGTCCATGCCGCGAATCGCGTCTTTCGCTTTTTTCATGCCGTCGCTCTCGGAGAAGGCGCGCGCGTAATTCGCTTCCAAATAAAGCGATACCCCTTTGTTCGCCGCATAGGCAGCCAGATCCTTAAGGTCCTTCGCCCCGCCAAGCTTCTTCTCGACAGGGAAGTGGTCGGGCTGATCGCCGTACAAGCCGTCTTCCGACCAGCCGGAGAACGTCAGCTCGAGGTTCGTTATCCCTTTTTGCTGGAATGCATCAATGATTTCACGCGCTTGATCGAAAGTTGTCATGGAAATAAACGTACTGCCAAGCACCTCATCGCGCAAAATGCCGCCAAGCAGCTTCACCTTTACGGGAACCGCCGTTTGCTCCACCGGCTTCACGCCTTGCTCTTGCTGCAAATATTTGCCGTATGCCTGCGCCATCCCGACGTAATCCGCTTCCTGATCCTGCAGCAGAACATAACGCGTCTGCCGATCGCCTTTGATCCAGTCGCCTTGGAAGAACGGTATTTCCCCTGATGTTCCGATAAAAATAACGTCGCTCCACCGGTAGATAAACTCCGCTGACGTCCGGTAATAGGAGATTGCGCGGATGCCGGAAGGCGTGCCATTGATTTTCGCATCATACTGGCCCTTCGTTACGATACCCAAAGAGCCAACTTCGTTTCGGTAATTGCCGAATACCGGCAGCGCGACCATCTCTTTCGGAGCAAGCTTCTGTCTCCACATTTGGTCGATGTTCTCATGCGACTGCGTCACGTAAGCCGGGTCCGCTCCGTAAATCGTTTCCGAATAGCCGGCAAAATATTGCGGATGCTTCGCGCTGTATTTCATGAGCGCCCCTGAGCCGTCCGGCAGGAAAATCGCGCCTTCCTCGGTATCCGCAGCTGCATTCCAGAAAGGCAGCGGCTCGATACTGACGAATTTCGCTTTGCCTGCTTCTTTAATCGAAGCCTCGGGAACGGTAAGCTCGAAGCCGTTCTCGACGAGGCGGTACTCTATCGTAAACTCAAGCTCTTCCTTTACGAATTGGAAGGTTACCTTCGCTCCGCCGTCGATCGTCTCGATTTTCAGCTTATTTTCCTTTTCCTTCGTCAAATACGTTTGAACGGTATCCGAGCCCTCCGTATATTTCACGTGCACGGCCGCATCCATAAACTTCTTGTTGTTAGGCATCGTCGTTCGAGGCAGCTGCGGCGTGCCGAGCCACTCCTTGCCTGTTCGCTTATCCACGAGGCGCACATTTCCTGTCTTCTCATCGATGTACATTTTAAAGCCGGCGTTCTCTGCGATCTGCTTCTTAGCCGATACGGGATAAAGCTTCACTTCGCCCGTGGCAGCAGGCACCGCAGTGTCCGTCGCAGCCGCATCCGCCGGCGCTTCTTCAGCAACGGGCGTATCCGCCTCGACATCCGCAGCGGTCTCCTGCGATGCAGCTTCGCCTTTGCCGGCTTCCGCTTCCGCTTGCACCTGAAGCTTATCTTCCGCGGTCCCGAAGTGAGGGAATATGCTGACAACGAGCAGCAGCACCGCGATACCAAGCCATTTCCGTTGTTTCCTCATCTCGTACACCTACCTCCGGAAGTTTATTTCTTTGAACATGTCTACGACAAAGTTAATGAGCTGATTGACCAGGCCAAACATCAGGATGCTGATAAACCAGATAATCAAGATGCCAACGATGCTAAGCACCGTAATCCAGATCATTTTGACCAGCTCAAAATCGTGAACGATCCTTACCTTCAGCAGAAGCAGCCAGCCCGCCCAATAAATCGTGAAATTGATCAAAAACGAATAAATACCGCTTTCATCCAGCGCCAAAACATTCGTGAGCAGCGTGATCGGGATGATAAAGATCGCATAAGGCACCAGCGCGAACGCGCTGCCGACGAACACTTCCTTGAACTTTCCTTCGCCCTCAAGAATCGCGCTTACGCCCCAATTGGACACCGTCCAAGTCAGCCAAGGCACGACGATCCAGATCAGCTCATGCACGAGTGACACCTCATAGTTTTCTCTCGTCTCGAAGGCGTAGCCCGTAATTAGAATCGCAATCATCCTTGCGACATAAGCAAGCGCGACGATAAACAGCGCCTGCCCCCATTTAATGCGGCCCGGCTCCTGGATGTCGTGGTAAAAGTCGATCGGGTGCACGAGCACCTGCCGCATCATTTTAAAGGTTGCGATCATGCTGCACCCCTCCCTTCATGTGAACGGCTCTAGCCGTATTGCGGGCTGCCAGCATGACGGACACCCTTCGCCATAGGAAAGGCATAACGTACCGCATAGCGATGATAAGGACAATGATGGCTAGACATATCCAAGCAAAATGCTCTCTAACATATTCCTTCCGGTATTCCTTGAACGCGACCGAATAATCGAACCGTGATCTTGCCAGCTCGAAATACGTCATCGCATCCTTGTAGTTTTCCGCTTTGTAAAGCGATTTGCCAATCGCGAGATAGGCGAGGTCGAAGTTGGCATTCAAATGCAGCACCTCGTTCCACATCCCCTCTGCCTCCTTATACCGCCCGTCTACAAATAACCGCGACGCGTTATGCACGAGATCGGCAAACGGCGTCGTTCGGAACAAGTCGATCCGGTTGCGCCCTTTGTCTACCACGTAGACGGTGCCGTCCTGCGACTGCGCAAGGCTGGACGGCGTGATGAACAAGCCGTTCTGGTCTCCGAGGCCGCCGAACACGAACAAGAAATTGCCAAGCTTATCGTATTGGTACACCTTGCTGGATTGCAGATCAAGCGCGGTAATGACGCCGTCCTTGTCTACGGCAAGGTCAAGAAACGAAGGCACCTCGAACGGGCCAGCCTCTAATCGTCCGCCGTACCTCTTAGGAACAACATTGAGCGTGTCGACCCCTACGGGCGACAGCCGCTTCAATTGATTCATTTCCGTTCCAAGCGTCGACGTATAAATAAAGCCTTCGGCATCCTGCACGGCATTCGAGAACTCCAGCGGCTTCACGACAGACAGCTTCGCCTTCTGCTCATCGGTCGCGACAAGCTTAACGAACAGCCTGCTCCAGCTGAAGCCAACATGGTTCGCGCCGTAGAAGCCCTTGAACTGACCGTTCGGATCAATTTGGATAAGCCCCTGCGTATTGCCGTCACTCACGACGAACATATAGTTCCGCTTGTCGACAAGCAGCTTCGACGGGGAATACGAGAAGGTCGCCCCCAGCAGCGGGCTTTCCGGCTTGCCGAACTGCTTGATGAATTTGCCGTTTGGATCAAAAATAGCGATTCGTTGGTTTTTGGTATCCGCGACATAGACGGTTCCATCCTGCTTCACGTAAACGCCCTTTGGCTCGTTTAGCATGCCGTCCCCTTCCGCATCGCCGATGATGCTCAGCACCTCATGATTCGTATCCAAGTGGACGATCCGGCTATTTCCGGTGTCGACCACGTAAATCGTTCCATCATCAGCGAGAAAAATATCCTCCGGCGCATTAAACGGACCCGATGCCAGATTGTAGCCGTCAATCGAGCTCTCGTACATGTACCCGTTAATCGAGTGAACGTCTTGGCCTAGCTTATTCCTCGTATATCCCTCATAAGGGGAGGCCGCGAACGTTTGAACCGGCAAAGCCGTAACCAGCATCAGTAAAGCGACAGCCGTACTGACAACGAATCGGAATATCGTAACCTGCTTCATCCCGGTTGTCCTCCTACTCTTTCAGACCTGAATGCGCCATCGTTTGCAGCACCAGCCGCTGCGTGACGATAAAGACGATAATCGTCGGCACAATCATCAATAAGCTGGCGGCAGCGAGCGTACCGACACGCGCGACGACGCCGTAGCCGCCGCTTAATGTCTGGATGGCCAGCGGCAGTGATTTCATATCCTGATCGGTCGTATACACCATCGCCGGATATGGATCGTTCCAAGCGGATATAAAGCTGAATAAGGCAAAGGTGGCGATCGCCGGCTTCAGCATCGGCATGACGACAACCCAGAACACCTTCCACTCGGAAGCGCCGTCCATGCGCGCCGCCTCAAGCAAGGCGTCCGGTATTTGGCGCAAAAACTGCGTCATCAGGAACATCCCGATCGGAGCGGCCAAGTATGGCAAAATCATCGCCCAGTACGTATTGATCAGGCCGATTTTGCTAATGAGCAAATATTGCGGGATTTGCACGACCATCGGCGAGAACATGATCGCAAGCACGACCATGTTAAAAATCGCGCTGCGGAACGGCATGTTGTGCTTCGCCAGCGGATAAGCCGCCATCGCCGACACGATGATGCCGAAGCCAACGATGCAGGAGCTGATCAGCAGGCTGTTAAATATAAATCTTGAAAACGGAACGCTCGTAGTTCCCGTGATGAGCAATAGATCGCGAAAATTGATCAGCGTCGGGTTGTTCACGAAAAATCGCGGCGGAAACAGGAACAGCTCGCTTGTTGGTTTAAAGGCGGTAGACACCATGTAAACGAGCGGTGCAAGCATCAAGAGACCGAACAACGTTAGAAATAGATAGAGGAAAAAGCCGCCCCAATCCTTCCTGCCTTTCACTGCGCCAGTCATATCGGTTCAGTCCTTTCCTAGCCATTTGAATATGAGACGGTTGAGTCCAATCATCATGACGAACAGCACAACCGCTATCGCCGCTGCGTAACCCATCTCAAACTTGATAAAGGCGTAATCGAATAAATGCGTCAAAATCGTATGGCCCGCATAAAGCGGACTCGGCAATCCGACGAGCTGCACGCTGACGTCGAATACGGTTAGTGAGCTAACGACTTGAAGTACCGCTCCGAACAGCAATTGCGGCTTAACCGAAGGAACCGTAATGTAGATAAGCTGCTGCCACCTATACTTGATTCCGTCGATTTCGCCCGCTTCATACAGATCCTTGGGCACGTTTTGAAGTCCGGCTAGAAAGGCCAGGAAGCCTACCCCCATGGACATCCAAAGCGAGACGATAATGATGACGGGAACGATTGAATGAATATTTTGCAAAAATAAATAAGGCTCGTCGATAATGCCAAGCTTGGATGCAAAGTAGTTAAGCAAGCCCTTGCGGTCGCCCGCGAACAGATAAAGCCATACGACCGACATCGCCGTTGCGCTCGTAATCGAAGGCGTGTAATAACACAATGTATAGAAAAAGCGGTATTTTTGCGGGATTTGGCTAATGAGCCAAGCCAGCAGAAACGCCATTACGTATCCGACCGGCCCCGTAATGAACGCGAACTTCAGCGTGATGCCAATCGCTTTCAGGAAGATGTCGTCGTCGACGAATAAGAGCCTGTAATTGGACAGGCCGATAAATCTAGGCGCCTCTAAAATGTTGTAGTACGTGAAGCTCAGCACTACCGATGTCACGACCGGTACAATCGTAAACAGCGTGAACAGGATGAGAAACGGGGCGAGAAACAGGTACGATACCCTGTTTCTCTTCATTTCCTGCCACAGCAAGGACAACTTGCCTTGCTTGCGGAGGCGGTCCGCTGCCGGTGCAGCCGCGGTTACCGCCGGTTCTGTGTTCATTTTCACGGACTGTCGCCTCCTTTTGAAGCTGCCTGATCGGTAGATTCGTCGTTTAAGCCAAACTCCTCGCGCTTCTTGCGCAATTCCTTATCGATTTCCTTAACGCCTTCCTCCACCGCTTCACGCGGTATTTTGCCGTTCAATACAATTTGGTTCCAAATATTCGCGATATGCCTTGTCGTGTAGTAACCGCCAATCACAACCTCGCGCTCCTTGAACCATTCCCACTGCTCGAGAATCGCGTCAATATCGGAGGACTGCCATGGCATGCGCTGCAGAGCCTCGATATTAGCGGTATTCCAGCGTGCCTCAACGCCAAGCAGCGCTTCGAGCTCGGAGCCGAATCTTTCCTGCGTATCGGCACTGGTCCACCATTTCAGAAACGCCCAAGATTGGTCCTTCATATCGGTGTCTTTGAAAATCATGCCCGTTTGTGCGAGACCTCCGGTTGAACGGTTAATTTGTCCGTCCTCTTGCTTGATGCCTGGCATTGGCTTCATGCCCCACCAGCCGGTAAGCTCCGGCGCCGCTGTCGAGAGCAGCACGTACGTCGAGTAATCCGCCACCCCGATCGGCATTTCGCCGGAGCGGAAACGGTTATAGAAATCGGCCTGCTTCGAAATTTTAAAGTTGGTGAATAGTCCCGTCCACAGCTTGAAAGCCTCCATCGCCTCAGGCGAATCAAGGTTCGAGTATTTGCCGTCTTCCCGGTAGAACTCGCTGTTTTGCTGGAACAGGAACGGCGCGAATTCATTGATCGCAAGCGCCGGGTTGTTCGGGGCATGCGGGTAGAAGAAGTCCATCCCGTTTTGCTGCAAAATCGGAATGAGATCCATCACTTCCTGCCACGTTTCCGGAATTTGATCCTCTTTGATGCCTAGCTGCTGCATAATGTCCTTGCGGTAGAACAGCATATTGAAGTTTTGGTTTTCCGGAAGAGCGTAGCTGCCGCCGTTATACTTGTAAGGAATAAGCGCGCCCGGCCTGAAGCGGGCGGCTACCTCGTCGTAATCGTCGTATTCCTCCAAGTTGACCAGCCCGTTACGAACCGCGTAGTCGATCGGAATTTCGCCCTCGACGCCAAGCGCGACATCCGGCGCAAGACCGGCCGTGCTCGCAAGCAGCAGCACCTGCATTTGCTGCGCCGGGATCACGTTGACGTTGACCTTAATGCCCGTCTCCGTCGTAAAGTCCTCATCAATCATTTGCTTGATGATATCGACCCAATCGCGGCCTCTGGCTACCCAGACGTCCAGCACCTTCTCGTCTTCATACACGTTGCCGATGCCGCCGTAATTTTTCGTAAAGGAGCTCGTGAAGTCGTAAACCATCGTGCCTGTTCTAGCCAGCCACCCCGCAGCCGGAGTCGGCCAAGCGGTATCTGGCGATTTGATGATCAGATAATCGAGCAGCAGGCTTTGCTTGCTTAGCCCGTTCACCCATGTGCCAAGCGAAGCCTGCAAATCATTGAATTGCAGCATCCGGCCAGGAATCGAGGTCGTTTCTTTAGACATGCTCAGGAGCACATCGCGCGCCTCGTAGAGCGTGCTGACCTCCGAGCTGCCTTCATCAACGCCAAGCGCGCACAGACCTTTGATCGTCTCATCGAAGCTTTTTGCCATGAGCTGCAGGCGCGGCACTAGGTTTGCAATATTTTGCTCCAAGCGCCAGTCGCCGTTCGGATCGGGATTTGTTCCCGTTACTTGGATAACCTCACGGCCGAGCAGCGACATTTTGCGGGTCGTGTCGGTAACCGTTTCAAGCATCCGCCCAAGCGCCCCGACCTGCACTTCCATTCGAATCGTATGCTTGCCCTGCTCTAGATAATAGAGATAAGGCTCTTTGCTCTGGCTATCGCCGCCAAATTTTGAAATTTGGAACTCCGACTTATAAGGGAAGGAGATTTCGTTCATTTCTTTAAAAGGAAGCTCGCCGTCAATCGTAACGGTACGCTGCGTCGGCATGCCGTTCAGGAACCATTGTCCATACCGGGCGCCGATTTCGTACAAGCCGCTCTCCGGCACCTCAACTTCCCATTCCGCCCACTGCCCGCCTGTCCGCCAGCTCGCGCCGCCGAACGTATTAAGCACGATCGAATCCTTTTTGAACGGCTCCGTAGCCGGTTCACGGTCCTCGATGCGCTTCAGCGTCGGATCGGACTTCAAGGTTGACAGCTCGGCTTGCACTTTAATGAGCTGGCCTGCCGTTTTCTTGTACCCCTTCTGCTCGTACTCGCCAGCGACCTCGGCGTAAGCCCGCACATGCTTTGGCGAATAAATATCGATTTGCCCGATTGCCGCAGGCTCGCGAACCGCTTGAAGGCGAAGCGTATGCTTGCCCTTCGTCAAATAGAAACGGAACGGCTCGTACGTTTTGCCCTCCGCATCGCGGAAATCGCGGTATTGCCAGCCCGCCGCCTCTTCCCTGCGCGGGTTGAATTCATTGCCTTGATTATCGAACCAAGGCTCGCCGGCTTCCTTCCACATCCGCTGGAATTCCAGTTTTTTTGCTTGGTAAAACGGATATTTGCCATCGATTTGCACGCTCCGCACGATGGATGAGCGCTTGCCCTCCATCGCGTAATAGCTCATGCCCATTTGATAATAGCCATCCTGCGGCACCTCAAAGGCATAATCCGACCAGCTGTCCTCATCGATTAGCGCGAGTGTTTCGCCCGCTAGATCGCCGAGCCCGGATACCATCCGAGTTCCCGATTCGCTGATCGCCAAATAATCAGCGGAAGAAAGCGTGACGCTGTAATCCGAAGTATCCGCCGCGCCCTGCTCGTTCCAGCTGTCTACATATTTATTAAAAGACGGCTCCAGCTTGCTGCTGGCGTCTTCACCTTCCAAAATGGACGATTCATCGATTCCTGCTTCCAGTGCAATGCCAGCCATTGCATCATCGTTGTAGCCTCTTGAATTGTTCCACCATAAGAAGAAACAGAGCAATGCGGCAATGACAATCAATGTTACTTTATACTTGCTTAGCCAACGAATCACCAAGGAGCACCCCCTTGCCATACTAGCGTAAACGGCTGACGTCATCCTCAGGTGGCGCAGCTATCGTTTCGCGATGAAAGTTAGAATTTGTTTTTTGCATTAAAATGCCGAATCATCCTTGATGAGGAAGGATGATTCGGCCCGAGCAGAAGCGATCGTTGACGCAGCCAGCTACTGCTGAAGCTCTTTGAGCAGTTTTTCCTTCTCCGCCTTCAGCTTGTTCTCGATGTTTTCTTGCGTTTGCTGAATGGCTGTTTTCGAGTCGATATTTTTATCAAGCGCAGCGAGCACGCCTTCTACCCATAGCGGCCACGCCAAACCGTCAAGGCGCGTGAAGCGTCTCACCGGAATCAAGCTTGCAAGCTCATTGTAGAACTTGTAATCCTCTTGATCGCCGAGATAAGGATTCGTATGCGCAAGGTACCATTCTTGGCTCGTAATATGCTTGTAGTCCGGTTGGACGGATTGCTCGATCCAGAGCTTCCATGCCGCTTCTGAGGTCGTAATGAACTCTACGAATGCCCATGCCGCATCTTTGTTGCCGCTTTGCGAAGGAATAACGAAGGTCGAGCCGCCCATGCCTACATTCAAGCCAAATGGCATAGTCGTAGCTTTCCATTTGCCTTTTTGATCCGGGAAGTTGATTTCGAGGTCGCGCGCGCCATAAGTTCCCGCTACATACATCGGAGACTCGCCTTTTTTCACGCGCTGCTTGCCTTTATCGCTGTAAATGCCGTCATGCGGAGCAATCTTGAGCTGGTTGACCTGCTTCGAAATATCAAGGAATTTCACGAATTCATCGGTGTTTCGAACCCAGTTCATTTCGCTGTCGAAGTAGCCAAGCGAATCGCCTAACCAGTGAACCGGTGAATCGCGCCATTCCATCGAATACTTGCCGTTTGCTTTCAAGGTTTGGGCAAGCGTGAAGAAATTGTCTGGATCTTGAATGTACTCGCCAAGCTCTACGGGATCAGAGGGCAAGCCAAGCTCTTCAAAAATATCTGCGCGGTAATACGTGACGGCTGGCGTAACATCCCACGGCATGCCAAGCAATTTGCTGCCGTCGATGGAAGACCAGCGGTTCCAGTTGTACTCCGACACTAGGCTTTGATATTTGCCGGCGTCATATTGCGGTTGAAGCAAATCCTCGAGTACGTTACCTGTGCTGTAGCGCGTAAATTGGCCTTGCTCGACAAGCGCCACATCCGGTGCGCCTTTGCCTGCCGCGAGCGTCGTTTGCAGCTTATCGTGCAAATCAGCAAACGGCACAAAAATCGTTTTCAGCTTAATGTTCGGATACGCCTCGTTGAACGCCTTTTGAAGCGCAGCGTCCTTCTCTTTGTTGTCAAGGAATGTCCAGAACGTCACTTCACCGGAAATCGATGGATCGATGGCCGATTTGACCGTCCCGTCATCCGGCTCGGCATTTTCGGCTCCGCCATCGTTTGTTGCGGTTTCCTTATTGCCCCCGGCATTCGCAGGCGTCGTTTCTTTGCCGTTGTTCACGGTGTTTGTACCTGCTCCGCTTGAGCAAGCCGTAATAAGCATGATAAGTGCCAACATAAAAATGAAAGTGCTTGCAACCTTTTTCATCTAAAAATCCTCCCTCGCATTTTTAAATAAAGCGTTTACATTTAATCTCTTAAACGATATAGTCATTAGTACCTTTCACTGTTTGCCGTGACGGGTGCAATCACTACGTTTAACACATTTGTTAATCGGACCTAACCGCTTAGATGAAGCACTGAAACTTTCTTTTTGTCTTACATGCTGTTATGACTCCCTTTAATGATCAGCAGCATAAAGCGCAAACGGCTTACTGCCTGTAAAACGGCCGTTTTGCTTCTAAGGATAAGCAGCCAATGCGTACAGCTAATTTGCATGCTTATCTTTTAATCATTTTGTTAACCGTAAAGTCGGCCATGAGCTTAGACCCTCATAATAACCTTAACTTTATTCGGTTTTCGCTTCACCTCCACAAGAAGTAACTAATATATTAATCAATTAATAGTTTTATTACATGATTAGTTTAACATGGATTTTTAGGTTTTCAAGCCCTAATTTGGGTTTCTTTCAATTTTTCTAGTAAGCGTTTTCTACTGTATTTGGCATAGCTCCTGAGAAACCGCGTAACGACGGGATATTTCCCATTTTTCTCCTTTCGGAATAAAACAAAAAAATCACCCTCTTGGGGTGATTAGTATTTTTGTAAATGAATATAGGATTTAAATCGCAAGTCACAGCCTCTTCCCTACCAAAATCCGCTAACTTAATTGCTCTTGTTTTTTCTTTTTGTAGCAATGCCTGATTAAATCCACCGCAGCACTCAAAATCACTAATAGAACAGATTGCAATAATGGCTTAACTAAGCTTGATTGATCATTGATAAAGTAAGCAACTATGAAGTTCGCTATGAAAGTAATAAAATATCCCAATATTATAATCAACTCATTTCAGATCTAAGGTTCTATTGCCGAAAATCGGTAGTCGCATCTCATAAATTTATAATAAGGGAAAAATTTGAAATTTACTGTAGTTCAAAAGTATAGTTGACTAGAATGTGAAAAAGAAATTGTGGGCAAAGATTCATCTTCAGCATACAAAAAAATCCCGATGAATGGTATATCATCGGGACTGACTGCAGCTGTTCCACACTTTTTTATCACAGGAAACTTACTTCAGCTCGACCGTAAATGGAACGATAAACGACTTGTCTCCGCGCTGAAATTGGCCCCATATTTTATACAAG
Source organism: Paenibacillus sp. FJAT-27812 (assembly GCF_001273905.1). Classification (NCBI taxonomy): domain Bacteria; kingdom Bacillati; phylum Bacillota; class Bacilli; order Caryophanales; family Paenibacillaceae; genus Paenibacillus; species Paenibacillus sp. FJAT-27812. The sequence continues at coordinate 756,876 of NZ_LIGH01000001.1, forward strand.
CCCGGCTCTGGAAAGCTTGTCGAGAACTCGGCGGTCGGACCGCTCGCATTGCCCTCCTTCGGATGAACATGCAGATAACGATTCAAATTCTCACTCAAGATGACGACATGTCCGATAGCTCCCAAGTAAGGCTGCAAATCGGTAATCGGCTTCTTCGTTTTTGCATCGCTCAGCGTGAACGTTAAATCGACCTCTTCCCCCGACCTGAGGGAGGATATATCGAGCGAGGCGGTAACGCCGTCAACCTCTTTTGCAAGCGAAGCATCCTTCACCAGCGGCTGCGCGGCTTGCTTCTTGCCATCTACCTTGATGAGCGACGTTGCCGTCTTCTGGGAGGAGCCGGTCGGAATAAAGTCCGCATACAGCTTGTACGACCCGCCTATAGGGAAGGCGGTTGTCACTTCAAACTTCCCCTTCCCTATATACTCGGGATGAATATGGCTGAACTCCGACAAATCCTCGCTTACGACGATAAGATGCATCAGCTTCTCGTGATTGACATCGTATTTCTCGATCGGCTTTCCGGTCGCGTCAGATAGGATCATCTCGATTTTGGTCTCTTCTCCCGGTTTTGGTGCCGCCGGCGAATACTGCCATTCCAGCTTCACTTCTGCCCCAGAGCTGTCTGCGTTATCTGCCTTGCCTCCATGCTCGCTATGATTTTCCGCTGCTTCATTGCTCGGAGCATTCGTCGCCGTGTTAGAAGCATGCCCGCTATGCTCGTTCGCCGCTGCCTCCTTCCCATTCGTTGCTGCTGCATGTTCCGCGTGTTCATTCTTCGCTGCACTGCCGCAGCTTGCAGCAAGCAAGCTTAGCACGATTAAAGCCGCTGCCGCGGAGCGTTTGCGAAATTTTGTCTTCCGTGCCGTTTCCTTAAGCATATCGATCATCTCATCCTTTGCAGCCTAAGCGCATTCAATACAACGGATACTGAGCTTAATGCCATCGCAGCTCCCGCCAGCCATGGAGCAAGAAAGCCCGCAGCGGCTATCGGTATCCCTATCACATTGTAAGCGAGCGCCCAGAACAAATTTTGTTTGATATTGGCCATAGTTACTCTGCTCATCCGAATCGCATCAGCGATACTGTTCAAATCACCGCGCATAAGTGTAATATCCGCGGCTTCAATCGCTACGTCAGTGCCTCCGCCAATCGCCATCCCGATATCGGCTGCTACAAGTGCCGGCGCATCGTTCATTCCATCGCCCACCATGGCGACCTTTCTTCCTTCTGCTTGCAGCTCTTGCACAGCTTTCGCTTTCTGTTCCGGCAGCACCTCGGCAAGAACGCGTTCAATGCCGACAAGACTTGCGATCGCCTTCGCCGTACGCTCATTGTCGCCAGTGAGCATGATGACTTCTAATCCCATTTCTTTCAAGCGAGCAACGGCTGCCGCCGACGTTTCCTTGACGGTATCGGCTACGGCAACGAGGCCAGCGTATTTTCCATTAACGGCAATGAGCATTACCGTCTTGCCTTCCGTTTCCAGCTGCTGCTGTTCTTCCCTTACCGATTCGATATCAACGCCATGCTTCTCCATCAGCTTCCGGGTGCCTACTAACAATTGTTGGCCTTCTACCTGCGCTTTAATCCCAAAGCCCGGCACCGCCTCGAACTGTTCTGCACTGGGCAGGTCGATTCCCCGAGCCGCAATGCCTGCTACGAGCGCTTCCGCAACCGGATGCTCCGAGCTTCTCTCTGCCGCGCCAACCCAGCTCAGCAGCTTCGCCTCGTCGAAGCCAGCCGCCACTCTAGCATCGGTTAACTCTGGTTTGCCTTTCGTAACCGTACCGGTTTTGTCCAGCACAACCGTATCAATATGATGCGTGCTCTCCAAATGTTCCCCGCCCTTGAACAACACGCCAAGCTCAGCCGCTCTTCCCGAGCCAGCCATAATAGAGGTTGGCGTTGCAAGACCAAGCGCGCAAGGACAAGCGATAACTAGAACGGCAATCGCCTTCTCCAGCGCATTCCCAATGTCGCCGGGCTCTACGAAGAAATACCAGACCAAAAAAGCGATTAAAGCCAAAGCCGTTACGATCGGCACGAATATGCCCGATATTCGGTCCGCTACCCGCTGAATCGGCGCTTTTGAGCCCTGCGCTTCTTCCACCACTCGAATAATTTGCGCGAGTGCCGTCTGCTTGCCGACTTTTTCCGCTTGCATGCGCATCGCGCCGTTTTTATTGATTGTAGCGCCGATTAACATATCGCCTTGCCGCTTCTCTACCGGCATGCTCTCACCGGTCAGCATCGATTCATCAACTGTAGAAGCACCCTCCAGCACGATGCCGTCAACCGGGATTTTGTCGCCTGGCTTCACGATCAGCACATCCCCTGCGACTACTTCTTCAATCGCCACGCGCTGCTCAGAGCCGTCCCGAATCACGATAGCCGTCTGGGCTTGCAATCCCATAAGCGTCTTGATCGCTTCGGATGATCTTCCTTTCGCCAATGCTTCCAGCAGCTTGCCAAGCACAATCAGCGTGATCAGCACGGCGCTCGTTTCGTAATAAAGCTCGACCTCGTGCGCGCCATGTCCCGTCTGGCTTAATGTTTGCAGCGTTACGTAGAGACTATAGAAGAAAGCAGCCGAAGTGCCAAGCGCCACAAGCACATCCATGTTGGCAGATCCGTTGCGCAGCGCTTTGAAGGCTCCTACATAAAACGGCCACCCGATTATGAACTGAACAGGGGCAGCTAATGCCAGCTGAAACCATGCGTTCATAAACAATTCCGGTACCGGAATGAAGTCAGTGAACGTGAAATGCCCAGCCATCGCCCACAGCAGCGGCAGTGAAAGGAGGATCGCAACGCCAAGGCGCAGCTGCTGCATTCTTATTTCACGTTTTTTGTAGTCGCCTGCGCTCTCATCCGAATCATCGGCAAGCTTGATCGTGCCATATCCCAAATCTTTAATCTTGTTCTCAAGCTTCTCATCATCCATGATTTGCGGGTCATAACTGACGGAAGCACGCTCTAATGCCAAATTCACGTTCGCTTCCACGCTGTCCATCCGGTTGAGTCCCTTCTCAATCCGATTGGCGCACGCTGCGCACGTCATTCCTGTAATTTGAATCGTCGTCTGCACTTTATCCATGCTTATTCACCTACCGTACACATACCCTCACGGGGTATATTTTATTGTAAAAAAAGAGAGGCTTACGAAGCCTCTTGATTATTAGCTCATTTACTCATTGTTGCTCGATTGCCTTGCCCTTAAACAACGTCGTAGCCTTGATCCTCGATAGCCGCTTTGACGGCTTCAAGCGTTACCTTTGACTCATCGTATTCAACCGTCACTTTCTTGCTTGCCAAGTCTACCTTGCCTACCGCACCTGCATTGCTAACTGCTTTCTCTACCGAGCTCACGCAATGTCCGCATGTCATGCCCTCTACCTTCAATACTGTGTTTGCCATTTTATATTTCCCCTCTCTTACTTCATTAGTTTGTTAACCGTAATCAGCAACTCATCAATAACTTCATTTTCTCCCGCTTGAATGCGTTCGACGATGCAGCTTTTCATGTGGCCCTCTAGCAACAGCTTGCCGACGCTGTTCAATGCGGATTGAGCCGCAGCGATCTGGTTAAGCACGTCATCGCAGTACGTATCCTTCTCGATCATTGCTTTCACGCCTCTAATCTGGCCTTCAATCCGGTTGAGACGTTTCGTTAAATTGTCTTTCATCTGTTCCGAGTGATGGCTCTTGCGAGGACCAGTCGTATCGCAGCAGTCATCGGAAGCATGGACATGCTCTTTCGACTCCTCATTTAATGTACGTTTGTTCATTCAACATACCTCCATGGGGTATCTCTTTCTGAACTAAATGTATCATACCCCCAAGGGGTATGTAAATAGGCATTTTTATTTTGATTTTTTATTCCGGTAAAGGCACTTTAAATCTAACAAGCAATATGCTACGATCCACATAATCAACTGTAAAAAATAAACAACGAAGCTGCTTGGCATGATAATGTCAACAATCGTTTTCACACAGAGAGGATGAATCGTTATCAAAACCACTATCAACTTTGCCCATCGCGGCGCAAGCGGCTATTGTCCTGAAAATACGCTTGGCGCATTCAAAAAAGCGCTCGAGCTAGGCGCAACCGGCATCGAAACCGATGTTCATTTAACGAGGGACGGCCGCATTGCCGTCATTCATGATGAATCCTTGGCGCGCACGGCCGGACTTAACCAATTAGTGAAAGATACCGATTATGAGGAGCTTGCGAGCCTTGATGCCGGAAGCTGGTTCGCGCCGTCATTCGCAAACGAGCGGATTCCTGCTCTGGAGCAGCTGCTGGAGCTTTTGCAATCAACCGATACCATCCTCAATATCGAGCTCAAAAACGACTACATTCAATATAAGGATATCGAGCACAAAGTGATCGATATGGTTCGCGCTTATCATATGACGGATCGTGTAATTCTATCCAGCTTCAATCATTATTCACTCGCGCTTTGCAAGCAGCTGGCACCTGAAATTCGCACCGGCGTTTTGTACATGGAAGGGCTGTATCGGCCTTGGGATTACGCGAGAACGCTTCAAGCAGACGCGCTGCATGCCTACCACTTTGCCGTATTGCCGGAATGGGTAGCCGAAGCTTCGGATAATGGCATTGACTATAATCCTTTCACCGTTAACGACATACCCGAAATGGAGCGGCTTCTTGATGCGGGCGTTGCCGGAATCATTACCGATTACCCGGATCGTTTGGACGACTTGCTGAATAGGAGAGGAGCGAAGGCGTAATGAAAAAAACATGGCTGCTCGGGTTCGGTTTTTTCAGCATCAGCATCACATGGGCGCTGTACAATGCATTCGTCCCTTTTTTCCTTGAAAAGTTTTTGACGAGCACCGCGCTTATCGGATTTATGATGACGATCGACAATTACTTTGCCTTGTTTTTGCAGCCATGGATCGGAAGCCGTAGCGATCGTACGAACAGCCGTTTTGGCAAAAGAATGCCTTACCTGATCATCGGCATGCCGCTGGCTGCCTTGTTTGGAGCCTTAATTCCTTGGCATACCAGCCTGCTGACACTCGTTTTGTTCATGGTCCTTATGAACCTGTCGATGAGCCTGTACCGGTCTCCGACCGTCGCGCTTATGCCCGATATTACGCAGGACGGCAAGCGGACGCAGGCGAATGGGATCATCAACTTTATGGGCGGCATCGGATCGATTCTTGCCTTCGCTGGCGGTTCCTTCCTATATGAGAAACATTCCTCGCTGCCGTTTCTTTCATCATCCGTTTTGACGCTCATCTGTTTAGCCATCCTCGTATATGTCATTAAGGAAAAACGAGATGCGATTGCATACACGCCTGCTGAAGAGAAAACCGCCGTGTCGTTCAAGGGACAATGGAACCGCCCTACCATCTTCCTGCTTGGCGCGATCTTCTTTTGGTTTCTGTCTTATCAAGGCGTTGAAGCCTTCTTCACCCTCTATGGCAAAAATCATTTGCAGCTTACGGAAGGCCAGTCGTCGTTCTCGCTTGCCTTCTTCTCGCTCGCTTTCGTCCTAGCCGCCATACCGAGCGGACTATTAGGCAATCGCTTTGGCAAAAAGCTCATCATCTCGCTTGGCGTCATTGGCCTCATTATTATTTTTGCCGCGATCTCCTTCGTGGACGCCCTGCTTCCTCTTCGCACCCTGCTTATTCTAGGCGGCATTTGCTGGGCGATGATCAACATCAACTCCTATCCCTTTATCGTGTCCCTCGGGAAGGAGCAAAGCATCGGCACGCGCACGGGCATTTATTATTTAATCTCCTCGCTCGCCGCCATTGCTTCGCCGCCGCTCATGGGCGGCATGATCGATCTGCTAGGCTACTCGGTGCTGTTCTACTTCTCATCGGGCGGCATGGTGATCGCGCTGCTCTTCCTTCTCTGCGTCAAGGATAAGGGGCTGTCTAGAGCAGCATCAGAACCAAATGCTTCGACAAGCCTTTAAGCAAAAAAAATCCGGCACCCGCGTCTGTTGACGCGATGCCGGATTTTTTGCTATGCCATTAATGAATGCTGCCTTTGCTGAATCCGCCGCCCATAACATCGGATACATGCTCGATAGCGATAAACGCATTCTCGTCGATCGATTGCACGATTGCCTTCAGCTTCGCAAGCTCCAGACGAGAAACGACGCAATAAATCATTTGCGTCTCATCCTTGGAATAGCCGCCGCGCGCTTGAATTAAAGTGGTGGAGCGTCCGAGCCTATCGATAATCGCTTGCGACACCTCTTCAAATTCGGCTGAAATAATCGTTACCGATTTGGATTCATCGAGGCCTTCCACGACGATATCGATCAATTTAATCGCAATATAGTATGTAAACATCGAGTACATGGCCGAATCCCATTCGAACACGAAGCCCGCAACTACAAAGATGATAACGTTGAAAATCATGATGATCTGTCCGACAGGCATACGCAGCTTCTTCGAGATCAGAATCGATACAATTTCTACGCCGTCAAGCGAGCCGCCAAAACGAATGGCAAGACCTACGCCCGCTCCTAGAATAAGTCCGCCGAACAATACCGCCAGCAGCTTCTCCTCGGTGAACGCTTCTACATGGTGAAGCAATGATGTCGTTACCGACATGACGATAATGCCGTACAGCGTCGAGATCGCGAACGTTTTCCCGATTTGCTTATAGCCGAGAATCAGGAAAGGCACGTTCACAACGAACAAGTATACGCCGAGCGGAAGCGAAGTCAAATGCGCCAGCATGATCGAAATACCGGCAATCCCTCCGTCAATTACGTTGTTGGGCACAAGAAACAATTCCAGGGCAACGCCCATAAGAATCGAACCTATCGTGATGAAAATAAACCTTTTGAGTATCTCTAAAAATGATAACCCCTTGTGCGTCTTTGCCAAAAGCTCAACCTCCGTTTGTTACGAGTTTATCTTTTGACTTTAGCATAAAAGAGTCTTTTTTTCAAAAAAACTACTTTTCAACAAATGGAAAGAGCAGCTTCTGTTTATCGCTTGCATACATGTTCTCCTTCGTAATCGCTTCCGATCCGGTATCGATCATAGGCTGCACCGATTTCCCCGCGTTTAAATCCAGAGCCGCCTTAACCGCCAAATACCCCATATTAAACGGCTTCTGAACGATAATCGCCTGCAGCACATCCTCTTCAAGGTATGCAATCTCCTCCATCGAATTATCGAAGCCGATCAGCTTCACCCTCGAGACCGCCTGTTTCTCTTTAATCGCTCTTGCCGCTCCGACTACAGTCGGCTCGTTAAGCGCCGCAATTCCTCTAAGATCCGGTTCGGAGCGCAGCAGCTCCAGCGTCATCTCATAAGCCTGCTGCTCCGATGCATTGCTGTACACCGTATCGAGCACTTTAATCGCAGGATTGCCGCCCAAGCGGTCGCGCACGCCGCGCTCTCTTTCCATTGCCGTCGCAGAGCCGCGTACAACGCTTATGATCGCGACCGGCCCATTCTTGCTGGCATCGATTGTATCGAGTAACAGCTGGCCGGCTTTTTTCCCTCCCTCATAATTATCTGTAGCGATAAAGCTGCTGGATATGCCGTCTTTTATGCCCGAATCGACGGTAACGAGTGTAATGCCCGCTTCCACGATACGTTTTGCTACGGGCACGATTCGGTTATAATCTGTCGCCGCTAAAATAATCGCCTGCGGCTTATCGATAATCGCTTGCTCCAGCAGCGCGATTTGCCCGTCGATATCCGATTCGGAAGGCATGCCTTCCACCTCTACATCGACGTTGAACTCCTCGGCTGCCATGTTAACCCCTTGGCGCATCGCTTCCCAAAATTCAACCTGCTGGTCCGTCGTTTTGGGCACGTACAAAAAATGCGGCTTTTTCGGCTGGAGCTTCGAGATGCCCATGTTCAGCAAAAGAACTGCCGCAATTATTATAAGAACGGTGAATAGAAGAGCCCAAGTCCATTTTCGCGTCATGGCTAATCTCCTTTATCCTCCATTAATTCAGGCAGACGAAGCGTAACCGTCGTCCCCTCATCAAGCTCGCTGTCGAAGGACAGCCCAAAGCGCTCGCCAAAATTCAGCTGAATGCGGTGATTTACATTTTGCAGCCCCAGTCCGCTCGTTGCGGATGCCGAAGCGGCTGACGGTAAAGGTATGGCATGAACGGCATGCAGCTGAGGGCGTCCTTTAGTTGCAAGCGTTTGGAGCTTCGTTGCGTCCATCCCTACGCCATCGTCTATGATTTGAAGCGTGATGCCCTCGTTTGTTCGATATCCTTTGATCAGAATATGGCCGGCGTCGGCTTTGTTCTTGATCCCATGGTAAATGGCGTTCTCTACGATAGGCTGGAGTACGATCTTTAATATTTTTTTATCCATAATGGCAGGATCGACTTCGATGCTATAAGCGAATTTGTTGCGGTAACGTATATTTTGTATCGTCAAATAATGCTCGATATGCGCAAGCTCCGCCCGAATGGGAATCAGCTCTTCCCCTTTGCTAATCGTTGAACGAAGCAGCTTCGAGAGTGCGGATGTCATGTTGATAACGTCGTTCATCTTACCCATCTCTGCCATCCAAATGATCGAATCCAGCGTATTGTATAGAAAGTGAGGATGAATTTGCGCCTGCAGCGCCTTCAGCTCGCTGATTCGTTTATCCTCCTGCTCCTGCACGACCTGGCTCATCAGCTCTTTGATTTTGCCGGTCATCAAATTAAACGTTCGAGCAAGCTTCCCGATTTCATTAATGCCCTCAATCTCAAACCGTGTGTTGAAATCGCCCTTCTCTACCTTTTTCATATGTCCTTCCAGCTTCTTGATCGGCCTCGTCAGCGTTAAGGAGAGGAGAATCGAGATGATGAGCGCGATAATTAAGCACAACGAACCCCACAGCATCGCCGAAAATTGGATTTGGCCCTTGTCTCCGACAAGATCCTCGGGATAATTCACTCCGATTACCTTCCAGCCATAGCGTGAGCTGCGAATCGTATACAGCTTTGTCATGCCGTCGTTCTTTGCTTTTAGAAACCGAGTATCCGGCAGCTGAAGAATTTGCTCGATCGCCTCCGACTTCAAGCCCGAGTATACGAGCTGCTGCTGCGGGTGATAAATCAAATCGCCGGTCGGATCAAGCAAAAATACATAACCCCGATTGCCCATATGGATTTGCTTGCACAAATCGTTGATGACGTTATAGTTCAAATCCACAAGAAGCACGCCGCTATTGCCATCCGCAGCTCCCTCAGCCTGGCGGCTGATCGACACGACCCAGTTGTATTCGTTCTTATATACATGCTGCACGCGGGAGGATGAAATGACTGACTTGCCGCCTGCGGCTCTCGCAGTCTTGTACCAATCTTGTTTGAGCAGCTCATGATAGTCCTTGAGCTGTGCGTCATCGCGGTCAGATACGAGAGCGCCGTTCGTGCCGATGAATACGATGGATGCAATATCGTTGCGTGACTTAGCGATGGAGCGGAAGAAGGTGCTCGTCTGCCTCGCAAGCAATAGCCCTTCCGGATCCTGCGGATCGGAAAGACGCATCAGCCGCTGGAGCTCCTCGTCACGCAGCGCGAGATCGGCAATGCTCTCCATATTGCCAATGTAAGTTTGAATGTTCGTGTTCACCTGCTCAATAAGCTGAGCGGTATAATCATAGGAGTTGTCTTTCACCGCATCCGAAGAAATCAGGTACGTATTTACGCTAAGGATAACGGTCGTGCAAATAATGAGGCAGGAGAAGGCAAGCGCGATGCTCGTATGAATGCTCTTGAACTGGAAGAAGGGACGCCCTCTCATGGCGAAGCGTTCTCCTTCATCGTGGCACGATATTCCTTCGGCGTCATTCCGATGCGCCGCTTGAAGATGACGCTGAAATATTGCGGGTCTGCGTAGCCGACTCGCTCAGCGATGTCATAAGCCTTCAGCTGTGTCCCAGCGAGCAGCTGCTTAGCCTTATCAAGGCGCAGGCGCGTTAAATACTCGACGAACGTATCGCCGGTATGCTGCTTAAACAGCGAGCTGAAGTAGCTGAGGCTCAGGAACACATGCTGGCACACTTGTTGAAGCGACAGCTCGGGGCTGCTGTAATGATCATTAATGTACATTAACGCGTCCTCGAGCTGCGTGTTGTTTACATGCGTCCGCTGCTCGGACAGAAAGGCGATTACGCTGCGGCAAGTCTCATCCACCCAGCCTTTCATTTGATCCACTGATTTGAGTGCCGGAATCGTTGCAAACGGATCGTCGCCGAGCAGCTTGGAATCGTCAAAGCCGGCTTGGGTGATCATGTTGATGAGCGCAGCCAATATGCGGTGAAGATAGCCGTAGCAGTTGCCGGGCGTTGCCCCTGATTGCTTCAGCTCCAAAAACCAATCGCCAAGTATCGCTGAGGCTTGCGCAGCTTTTGCGGTTTTGACGGCGGCCATAAGCTTCTTCTCAAATTCGTAATAAGAGGACGTGCTCATTCGCCTGCCGAACTCTACGTCGTGAATCGAGATTATGCTGCCTATGCCAAGCAGGAAACGATAATCAAGTGCCGAGCAAGCCTCTTGATAAGAGATTCTCAGCTCTCTTCGCGTTTGGCAGAAGCTGCCGATTCCAATCGACACGTCCAGCTTCAAATATTTACGGACCGCTTCCGAGGCATGCGCCGCCAGCCTTTGCGCGTCAACTGCAATCTTCTCGGCGGCTCCTCCAAGCAGCGCTACACACTTATCATGATTCGTCTGGAAAACAATTCCCCCGTGCTCCTTCTCGATAATTTCCTGCGCGATGTTAAGCATCGCGAAGCGAAGCAGCTCCCTATCGCCATATGCCGCTGCCACAGGCGGCGTGTCGGCATCCTCCAAATCAAGCAGCATCGCCAAATATGCCGGACCTTCTATGCTCAGATGGAAATAATCTAGCTTCTGCACGATGTCGTGCTCGGTCATGGGTACGGTGACCAGCTTCTCAAGGAAGCGTTCGCGCAGCAGCGGAAAGCTTTCATTCAGTCGCTGCTTCAAGGCCGACATATCCTCCATGCGGGACTGCTCATCATCCAGCTCGCGTTTCATCTTAAGCAAAAAATCCGTAAACTCCTGCAAATTAATCGGCTTCAGCAAATAGTCCTTTACCTTCAGCTTGATCGCCTGCTTCGCATATTCAAAATCCTCGTAGCCGGTTAGGATAACGACCTTCAGCTCCCGATACAAGGCGCTTAAATGCGCCGCGAGCTCCATACCGTCCATATAAGGCATATTAATATCCGTTATGACAACATCGGGACGCAGCCGCTCGACAGCCTCTAGCGCATCTCTTCCGTTGCTGAAATCGCCGACAAGCTCGAACCCGCAGCGTTTCCAATCGGTAAGCCGCTCCACGCCTTCCCTAACTTCATCCTCATCGTCGACGATGATCATTTTGTACATGCGTACCACGCCTCCTTCCACAAAGCATTTCGATAGCGCTTACAAAAATMCCTGCCATAAGCTGTACCCGTTCTGGAAAACAGTAAAAAGCAGACCGGCATATTTTGCCGGTCTACTGCTTATCACTCGAGCTTTATTCGTATAGAAGCGGTTTGATTTCATCCGAATCGATATTGTTTTTGTCATACCAGTGGAAGCCCGTATCGATCATCGGCTCAACCTTCTCCCCGTTAATCGCCTGTACGGCTGCTTTCACCGACCAATAACCGATACCGATCGGGTCCTGCGTAATCGCGCCTGCCATCGTACCGTTCTTGATCGCATCCATTTGCAGCTTGCCGGAATCGTAGCCGATCACCGTAATTTTGCCTTGCTTGCCAAGCTCGCTTACTGCGTTAGCTACGCCGATTGCCGAGCCTTCATTGGCTCCGAAGAACCCTTTGAGGTCGGGATGCGCCTGCATGATCGCCTTCGCAAGGTCGGTTGATTTAAGCTGGTCGCCCGCTCCGTACTGAATATCTACGATTTTGATATCCGGGTATTTATCTTTGATTTGGTTCACGAACCCGTCGCGGCGATCAATGCCAGTACGGCTCGTTTGGTCATGCACAACGAGTGCAACCTCGCCCGAGCCGCCGATCAGCTCAGCCATTTTGTCCGCCGCCAGCGCCGCTGCCGCCACATTGTTTGTTGCCGCTGTCGTCACCGGGATGTCGCTGTCCACGCCAGAGTCGAAGCCTACGACAGGGATATTGTTCGCTTTGGCTTTCTCAAGCAGCGGAATGGAAGCTTTGCTGTCCAGCGCCGCGAATGCGATCGCGCTTGGTTTCTTGTCGAGCGCGGCCTGAAGCATCTCGATTTGTTTATCCACCTGCGCTTCGGTCTCCGGCCCTTCGAACGTAATCTCGACATTTAGCTCTGCCGCCGCCTTCTCGGCGCCCTGCTTCACCGCTTGCCAAAACTGGTGCTGGAAGCCTTTGGAGATGACCGGAATATAAAGCTTTTTATCGCCCGGGTCATTTTTCGATTCGTTCGTTCCCGCTGCCGCCGGTTTATTCTCGCCCTTGCTGCCGCCGTTATTTCCGCTGTTAGAGCCACATGCGCTGAGCACCATAACTGAAGCCAGAACAAGCATGACAAGCGGCATCCATTTATTTCGCTTCATCGTCGATCTCCCCTTACGCTCGTTTTTGTTGTATGAAATCCCATCCAGCCGAGAGGCTCTCTGAGAGCTATACCGTTAATCATTTTTTGCGGCGGCGCAGGATATCGGCATATACCGCCCCGATCACGACTAGACCTACAATGACGACCTGCCACTCCTGCGGCACGGACATAATGCGCAGCCCATTCGTTAGAACGCTCATAATGAGCGCGCCAATGACGGTTCCGAGTATCGAGCCTTGCCCGCCGCTAAGCGAGGTTCCGCCAATGACGACCGCCGCGATCGCTTCCAGCTCATAGCCGGAGCCAAGCGCAGGCTGGGCGGAGTTCAGCCGAGACGCCATCATAATGCCCGCAATGCCGGCAAAAGCACCCGTGATCACATAAATGATAATTTTCCAGAAGGTGACGTTAACGCCGGACAGCCTTGTTGCTTCCTCATTGCTGCCAAGCGCGAAGTTGTAGCGCCCGATGATCGTCTTCGACAATACGATGCTGGCAATAACGGCAAGGCCAAAGAAGATGTACACCGCATACGGCACCTTGAACAGCGTATCCATCGCGATTTTTGAGAAGGCAGGCGTATCGTTAAAATAAATCGGCTTCGTCCCCGACACGACGAGCGACAGCCCTTTCGTCACCATCATCATGCCGAGAGTGGCGATGAACGGCGGTATGCTCATTTTCGCTACAAGCCAGCCGCTTATGAACCCGCAAAGCGCGCCGGTCAATATGCCGCCCGCTATGCCAAATGGAATCGGCAAGCCCCAAAACGTAATAACGACGCCGGTCATAACGGACGAGAAGGTCATAACCGTACCGACCGACAAATCGATGCCGCCTGTAATGATAACGAAGGTTGAGCCGAGCGCCAGCACGCCGATGACGGCGGTCGATAGCATGATGCCTATGAGATTATCGAAGCGAAAAAAGTTCCCAGACGACAAAGAGAAAAACACAACCAATAAGATAAGGCTGGCAAATGCCAACAGCTTTTGCGTGGCGCCTGCTTTCAGGGATACCGGCTTTTGTATTTCGGCTAGCTTCACTTCGCTTCCTCCTCCACTCGCATTGTTGCATATTTCATAATCAGCTCTTGCGTAGCTTCCTCGCTGCTTAGTTCGCCGGTAATGCGTCCTTCGCACATGACGATGATCCGGTGGCTCATCCGCAAAATTTCCGGCAGCTCCGAGGAGACCATAATGATTGACTTGCCTTGCTGCAGCAGCTCATCCAGCAGCTTATATATTTCCGACTTCGCGCCAACGTCGATCCCGCGCGTCGGTTCATCGATCATAAGAATTTGGCAATCTCGCGTAAGCCATTTGCCTATAACGACCTTCTGCTGATTGCCCCCTGACAGAAACTTAACCCGCTGGTCGACGCTTGGCGTTTTGATTTTGAGCGATGCCACATGCTTCTCCGCGTTTCGTTCCATTTTTTGCTGGCTCATCCATCCAACCGGATTGCGAAAGCTTCGGTAGGATGCGATCGATAGATTCGTCTTTACATCCATATCAACAAGCAGGCCGAACTGCTTCCGATCCTCCGATAAGTAACCGATCCCGTAACGGACAGCATCCGTCGGCCCCTTCACGCTCACCTTTTTCCCGTTGATGAAAATCTCTCCCGAATCGATCCGATCCGCACCAAATATCGCCCTAGCGACCTCCGTCCGGCCCGCTCCCATCAATCCGGCGAAGCCGATAATCTCGCCTTTGTTCAAATGGAAGGAAACGTCCTTGACGGCACTGCCGCGATTAAGCCGCTTTACCTCAAGCACCTTAATCTGCTGCTCCTTCCCGCTTACCTGAGGCTTCGAAGCCTTGTACAGCTGCCTGCCTACCATCATCGCGATAATCTCATCGATCGTTGTATCCGCCGTGCGCACCGTATCGATGTAGGTGCCGTCCCGCATGACCGTGATGCGGTCGGTTATTCGCTTCAGCTCCTCCATCCGGTGCGAGATATACACAATGCCTACTCCCTGCTCCCGCAGCTGGTTAATCATCCGGAACAGCTCGTCAATTTCGGCGCTCGTAAGCGCGGCAGTCGGCTCATCCATAATAAGCAGCTCCGATTGAAAAGAGAGCGCTTTCGCAATTTCGACCATTTGCTGCTTCGCCACCGTCAGCTCCGATACGAGCGTGCGCGGATCAAGCTTCAGGTTCATTTTTTGGAACAGTGCCTGCGTCTTGGCATTAATCGCATGGTCATCGAGAAACAGCGGAATCCTCGCCCTCGGCTCGCGACCGATAAAAATATTTTGGGCGATCGTGAGATCCGGCATGAGCTGCAATTCCTGATGGATAATGCTGATGCCGAGATTTTGCGCTGCCTTCGTATGGGCAATTTCAACTTCCTTGCCTTTATAGACAATCCGTCCGGCATCCTTCTTGTAGACTCCGGTTAATATTTTCATCATCGTCGATTTGCCGGCCCCGTTCTCTCCGACCAGCGCATGCACTTCCCCCGCAAAAAGCTCGAAGCGGCATTGGTCAAGCGCCATTACGCCGGGAAACTGCTTAACGATGCCTTCCATCGACACTAAAATCCGGCTCATCGCACCCACCCCTAATCGATTTGTGAACTCATTGTATGATGAATCCGGCGTGCAATATATGGAGTAATCTCTTGAAAAAAGTAGACGATTTTACGGTATCTCCGATTTTGGGCAACAAAAAAGACCCCTGCCGTTTTCCTTCTTGGCAGGAGTCCTTCTTTGCATTAATCTACGTAACCGGCTAACCCTTTATCCATCAAGTAATCCATTTCCGCGTCCATAATCGATTCTACAACCAGCTCGTTCGATTTGACGTCGGGGCGGCTGAGAATATAATCGACCAGCTCGTCGCTGTCAATGTCAACCTCGCCGTTCTTGTCTTCCTTCGCATTGTTGATGAAGGCTTGCTCATGTCTCAGCACCAGCTTGATCAGCTGCTCATCCGCATTCGTTTCGCTTGCAATGTATTGTACAAGCTCTTGTTCATTTAATTGTTCAGTCATCGTCTGTCATCTCCTAATCGCATTACTCGTCTCATTGTACCACATTCCACTCTCCCTTATGAGAGCGGATAGCTAAGCGTTTTGTAAAAACTGGTGCCCGTGCAGCTGATAGTACAGCCCTCTGCTAGCGAGCAGCTCCTCGTGGCTTCCGCGCTCCGCGATTTCGCCGTCCTTGATGAAAAGTATCGTATCCGCATGGCGAATCGTGCTTAGACGATGGGCAATGACGAAGCTCGTTCTTCCGCTGAGCAGCTTCTTCATCGCCTCTTGGATTTGCAGCTCGGCAAGCGTATCGACGCTGCTCGTCGCTTCATCCAGGATGAGCAGAGAAGGATCTCCCAGTATGGCGCGTGCGATCGTAAGGAGCTGGCGTTGTCCATGGCTGACATTGCCGCCTTCCGCCGTCAGCTCCGTATCATAGCCCTGAGGCAGCTTGGCAATGAAGCTGTGCGCATTCGCTTGGACAGCTGCTGCTTCCACCTCTTCGTCCGTTGCCTCCAGCTTGCCATAGCGTATATTCTCGCGAATGGTGCCCGAGAACAAATGGGCATCCTGCAGCACGATGCCGAGCTGGCTTCGAAGGCTGTTTTTGTCCATCGCGCGAATGTCTTCGTCATCGATCAATATTTGACCGTCGTTAATCTCAAAGAATCGTCCGATCAAATTAATGATCGTCGTCTTCCCCGCACCTGTCGGCCCAACAAGCGCGATCGTCTCGCCGGGTTTAGCTGTAAAGCTAATATTTCGCAGAGCCGCAGTGCCGTCCTTATACGCAAATCCGACATTCCGGAATTCCACTTTGCCTGCTAGAGTCTCCACCTCCGATGCTCGTTCCGCACCGTCGTATTCCGAAGGAATGTCCATCATTTCGAATACCCGCTCAGCACCTGCTATGCCGGACTGGATCATGTTGTATTGATTTGCGACTTCATTAAGCGGTCCACTAAACTGCCTCGAATATCCGAGAAAGCTTATAATAACGCCCACGGTAGCAAGGTCATGCACGGCCAGCCAGCCGCCGACGCCTGCAATGATCAGATAGCTGATATGACCGAACATGTTCATAAAAGGGCCCATCGTGCCGGAATAAATTTGAGCCTTGATTCCGACTTTCTTCAGCTTCGCGTTCGCCTCGCTGAAGCGCTCCGCCATCCGCTCCTCTTGATGGAATAAGGCAACGACCTTCTGGCCGGATACCGTCTCTTCAATAAAGCTGTTCAGACCGCCCAGCTCCTGCTGCTGGCCTTGGAACTGGCGCTTCGTAACTCTCGCGATTCTTTTCGATACAAAAACGATAAGCGGAATGACCACAAGCGCGACGAGCGTAAGCCAAACGTTTAAGAAGAGCATCATCGAGAAGGAGCCTATGAGCATAATGACGCTCGATATGATCTGGATCAAGCTTTGGTTCAGCGTATTCGTCACATTGTCGATGTCGTTCGTCGTGCGGCTCATCAGCTCGCCGTGATTTTTGCCGGCGAAAAAAGGGATCGGCAGCTTTTGCAAATGAATGAACAGGTTGTTGCGCAAGCTCCAAACCGTCCGCTGCGATACATCCGCTAGGAAGAAGGCTTGCAGCCAGCCAACTAAGCTGCCAGCCGCATATACCCCAAGCATAAGCAGACAGATTTGAAGCAGTCCGTCGTATTTCTTCGCAATAATATAATCGTCCAGCGCTGTGCCAAGCAGATAAGGGCCTGCAAGCGTAAGACCCGCGGCGGCCACCGTAAGGATGATGACCGTGATGAGTCTTGCTCGCTGCTGAACTAAATAAGTGCCGAGTTTTTTTAATGTCGATAGCGTATGATTCATCCTTTATGCTCCTTGCTGGGATAAGGCAATCCGGTTGTAAAGCTTGCTTTGCTGCAGCAGCTCCTGATGCGAGCCTATCGCCGTTATTTGCCCATCCTCAAGTACGATAATGCGATCTGCCTGCTGAACGGAAGCAATCCGCTGTCCGATAATAAGGCAGGTGCTGCTCTTCATCAGCGTTTGCAGCGATTTTCGGATGAGCTGGTCGGTGTTAAGGTCAACGGCACTTGTGCAATCGTCGAGAATGACGATTTTTGGCTTTAGCAATAGCGTGCGGGCAATGGATAAACGCTGTTTTTGCCCGCCTGATAGATTGACGCCTCGCTGTCCGAGTACGGTATCATAACCATGCTCCAGCTTCATGATGAACGCATGCGCCTCCGCAGCCTTAGCGGCCGCCTCGATCTCTTGCTGGCTGGCACCCGGCTTGCCGTAGCTAATATTTTCCGCAATGGTGCCGCTGAATAAATGCGCCTGCTGGAGCACCATGCCAATCTGGCTGTGCAGCTCCTGCGGAGCAATCTCGCTGATCGGATGCGAATCGATGCGCAGCACTCCCTCGGTAGGCTCATAAAAGCGCGGAATGAGGCTGACCAGCGTCGATTTGCCCGCTCCGTTCACGCCAACGATGCCGATCGTCTCGCCAGGCTCTACGGCAAAATGGATGTCGCGGAGAACCGCATTCTCGCTATCGCCGTCATAGCTGAAGCTCACATGCTCGAAGGAGATTCGGCCTTCATGTATTTGCTTAGGCTGTTGATCGAATTGCTGCTTAGTATCTTGATTCTCTCGCGGAAGCTCCAAAACCTCGTTAATGCGGTCCGCCGAAGCTTTTGCACGGGATATCGCCATCAATTGATTGCCAAGCCCCAAGGTAGAGAACAACAGCTGTGTAATATAAGTTAAAAACGCCGCCAGGCTGCCGACCGACAAAGCGCCCTGCTCGGAGAGCATTCCCCCGTACCATAAGGCAGCTACGATGCTGAAATTAAGAATGATCGACATAAGCGGCGTATTGAGCGCAACGATTTTGGCTGCTTTTAGGCTGGCCTTCAACAAATTCGAATTCGCTTCATTAAATCTTTCTTCCTCGTAATCCGACCGAACGAAAGCTTTCACTACGCGAATGCCGGACAAATTCTCTTGCATGACAGTATTCACCTGATCGAGCCGCTGCTGCATGATTGAGAATAAAGGAACCGTGATCCGAGTCGTAATGATTAGAAATAAGGCGAGCAAAGGGATCATCGCCAGAAGGATGACCGATAACCGCGGGCTGATCATGAAAGCCATCGTCAGGCTCCCGATAATAATAAACGTATCGCGCGCGAACACGCGGAGGATCAACAGCACAAGCCCCTGAATTTGCGTAACGTCGCCCGTCAGCCTTGTTACAATGGAGCCAGAGCCGAATCGGTCGAGCGACTTCAGCGATAGCGACTGGATTTTTTGGAACAGCTCCTGCCTTAAATCGGCACCAAAGCTCTGCGAGGCAATCGTCGCAAACACCGTGCAGCCTACGCCTGCGAGCAAGCCTATAAGGGCAGCAATCAGCATTTTGGGCGCGGTAGCCGCGATTGCTCCCATATCTCCAGCCATAATGCCGTCATTCACGATGCTGGCCATAAAGCGCGGCTGCAGCAGATCCATGCACACCTCCAGCAGCATGAACAGCGGTGCGAGCACTGCGGACAGCCAATATTTTTTCAGAAAACTAGCTAGCTTAAACACGGGGACACCTCCATCTACCGGCATTTTGCAAAACTGCAAATAAAGAGGGCTGCTCTTCAAGCGCCCTCCTGATGAAGTAATTATAGCATCCATCAACTTCCCTTCGCACTCCAATAACTGGAAATAAATTGCGTATCGCATCCGGCTCGTTTTTTCGATATATTGCTGTTACAATAGACGTAACAACAAAAAGCTGTGCGTGACTGGCGGAGCATGGGGAACCATGAGGAAGCGCATAGCAGCATTAGCCGTACGCCTGGGCAAAGGTAAGGGGACATTCCCCTTGCCTTTTTATGTTTTTCGACAACCATTCGAAGGAGCTGGGTAAACGATGACGGATAAACTTATTTTGGACGGGGCACGTGTCGCTGATGCAATTAAGGAGCAGTTGAAAGCAAGAGTGGAGGCGCTTGGCGCAAAGGGCATCGTTCCTTGTTTAGCTGCTATATTGGTCGGGGATGATCCTGCCTCTGAAACCTATGTTCGGATGAAAGGCAATGCCTGCAAGCGGCTCGGCATCGAGTCACGTCGCGTTCACTTGGATAAGTCCATCTCGACAGAGGACTTGCTTGACGTTATTTCGCAGTTAAATCAGGACCCGCTTGTACACGGCATTTTATTGCAGCACCCGGCGCCCCATCAGATCGATGAGCGTGCAGCTTTTGAAGCGATAAGCATCGAGAAGGATGTCGACGGCGTAACCGCGCTTGGCTTCGCTCAAAACGCTTTTGGTTACGCCGACTATCCTTCCTGCACGCCTGCCGCCATTATGGCGATACTCGATTATTACCAACTACCGATCGGGGGCAAACACGCTGTCGTCGTTGGACGCAGCCCGATTCTCGGCAAGCCGGTATCCATGATGCTGCTCAACCGCAATGCGACCGTTACCACCTGCCATTCCAAAACAGAGAATCTAGCTGACATGCTGCGGCTCGCCGATATCGTCGTCGCCGCGGTCGGCAAACCTGCGTTTATTCAAGGGGAATGGATTCGTGAAGGCGCAGTCGTGCTTGACGCCGGCTACAACAAAGGTAACGTCGGGGATGTCGACTACGAAGCCTGCCTAGCTAAGGCCAGTGCCATCACCCCAGTACCCGCAGGCGTTGGCCCCGTTACAATCGCTATGCTGCTGAAGCATACGGTTGATGCGGCGGAAAAGTCGGTACGATAAGGAAATAGAAGAGCTCTGTTGCAGCGTGTGCGTGCAATAGAGCTCTTTTTTTTGTGTGAGAGGGGGTAGTGATTGTGCAGCTATTGGGGGAGTACGTTCCGCTGCGCTGCACTTTCTGCAGCGTAGCGATTGATAGTTAGAGGCGTGTCTAGGATAGTCGGAATGAAGTGTTCCTTCTATAATACACGCCATGCAGGCGCGCTCGACATCACATTTCTAGCAAGCTAGAATCTATCCTTACTCTACAAATCACGCTCAAGCAAATACCTTGCCGTAAATTGATCTGTTATCAGCACGTTGGAGTAACCGCCGCGCAGCGCGCCATATATGCCATTCACTTTCTTGGCTCCGCCTGCTACCAGTATCGACTGCTCCTTTCGCCGCAGCTCATCCAGACTGATTCCGATCGTACGCCGGTTCAGCACTTCCGAGCATATGGCGCCTGCCGTATCGATGTAGCGTGAACAGATATCCCCTGCTCCCCGCTCATGAATAATTTTCAGATCGGTTTGAGTAAAATAATTCGCTTTAATCAATACGGAATCGTCGGTTGGCGCCCCTACAGTTACAACTGCAATATTAGACAGCTTCCCAAGCTCCAAAATATTGCGGATATGCCGATCCGACTCTATCGTTTGCTTCACAATTTCGTGATCAACAAGCGCAGGCAGCGGAATGAAGTAAGGTATCGTATGGAATGCTTTGCCGAATAAATGAATGATTTCATAAGCGTATGTATTCGTCTCTGAATGACTGACCCCGCCGTTTAGCTGCACGACCTTCACATCTCGAACAGGCTTATCCTTAAGCTGTGTGGCCATTTGATAAATGGTGGTCCCCCATGTTGTGGCGATGATATCGCCATCCTTCACGGTATCATATAAATAATTTGCGGCTGCTTCGCCTATATATCGTTTGACGATATTGTCATCATATTGGGGTACCGAAACAATGACGGCCTTCTTAAGCCCGAACTTTTTTTCCAAACGGTCAGCAAGCACATCATTATTGTCGTTAGGCGAGACTATTTTAATCTGAACATAACCCTCGTCCTTCGCCTGCTGCAGAAATCTTGAAATGGTAGGGCGCGACACGCCAAGCTTCTGCGCGATTTCTTCTTGATTATAATTTAATTCATAATAAAGTCTTGCAGCATCTATCATTTTGCTCAGTTTATCGTCCAATCGATCATCTGCCATCCTAGCTCAACTCTTTCCATGTATGACTATAGCGTAAACGGCTGCGCCGGCTGTTGCGGATAAGCCCATTCGCTTAAAAGGAATACACCCCACTTATATATATCAAAGCATTAGCAAAAATACAATGACAACCCTTTATCCATTCTGCCCATAAAATAAAACATCCCACCCCACTTGTCTGAAGTGGAATGGGATATTTTAAGTTAACGACTAACCTTTGTTCTTCTCATACTCCAGCGCCGCCAAAATCAGCGTTACAACCTGTGCCCTTGTTGCATTCTCTTGAGGCGCAAACCGGTTGCCTCCCATTCCTCCAACAAGACCCGCAGACTGTGCCGCAGCGATATAAGGACGTGCCCATGCCGGTATGTCGCTGACATCAGCGAATGATGACTTCGCATTCGGGTCAATCTTAATGCCAAGTGCGCGAACTAGAATAACGGTCATTTCTGTTCTTGTTAATGCGCTTGATGGTCGAAGCGTGTTATCCTCGTAGCCCGCTATAATCTTGTCCTCGATAAGCTGTGCAAAGAAGGAGCGCGCCCAAGCAGGTACTTGAGCCGCATCCGCAAAGTCCAGCTTGCTCTCTGACGATTCAAGCTTCAACGCTCTGCCGACCATAGTAATGAATTGTGCTCTCGTTGCTTTGTCTCCCGGATGGAACGTTCCGTCTCCATATCCGTTAACAAAACCAATCTTAACTGCTTCTTCAATTGCTTTTGCCGCCCAATGGCTGCCTACGTCACTAAACTCAATTACCGTACCTCCATTGCCACCAGGAGTTGGCGTTGGTGTTGGAGTTGGTGTTGGTGTCGGTGTCGGTGTCGGTGTCGGTGTTGGCGTCGGATTTGGATTAGGATTTCCGCCATCTGTTGGAAGCGGACCGCCATTCAGATCCGTAATACGGCCTTCAACTCCCGTATTGATCGTGCCGAGCTTCGAAATATGCTCGATGAACACCTCGTAATCAACTAGGTTCATCTCATACTGGCGTCCTGCATCCTTCGCTGCTTTCATCGAGCGGTAGAAGTCGCCGCCGTTTGCCATAAAGGAGTTCGTTGCCACAAAGTAATATGCATTCAGATCGATTGGACTGTAGCTGCCATTATCGTTTTTCATTTCGACTTTGACGATACGGCTGCCCTGTGTTACCAGCTTACCGTTTGCATCCAGCACTTCCGGCTGCTTCTTCGAGTCATAATAGTAGCGCATGCCCGAAACTTGCGGGAAACGGCCTTGTTTTGTATCGATTCCGCTTACGCCGTTCTCGAGCGCATCAACAATTTCCTGGCCCGTCATGCGAAGCGATGTCAGGTTATTGCCGAATGGCATAACCGTCAGCAATTCGCCCAGCGTGATGTCGCCATCCGTTTTGCCCTCTGCCTTTTGTTTAATCGACGTGCGAATTCCACCGCCATTTTGGATCGCTACAAAACCTTTTACCTCTAATTTCTTTAACTCTGGATTGCTGTTAACAAAGCTTTTTACTTTAGCGACCATCCCGTCCGTCATTAGATTTGCAAGGTTGGTTTCCTTAACGCGGGAAGGAGGGTTACCGCCTTCTAAATCCACATTCGTTTTGCCAATAACTTGTTTTTTAGTATCAGCAATGCCCTCATTGTAAGGCTTCAGCATTTCTAACGCTTCTGCATCCTCAGCATAACCGCTGATCGGCAGAAGCTTGCCATTCCATGCTGTCAACACGCCGCTTCCATTAAAGTCCAGATCCAAGCGGCCTAAATAATTGCCGTACTCTTCAGCTTGGACGACTAGCGTTGGCTCTTCTGCCGCATGGTAGACTACTGGCGCGTCAACCTTTGTATGGCTGTGTCCACCAACGATAACATCGATGCCGGTTACAGCTTCAGCCAGTTTTTTATCAAATTCATGGCCTAGGTGAGTCAAGGCCACGATTTTATTAATGCCTTCTTTTTGCAGCATTTTAACCGTTTCATCTGCCTTGGCAATGTAATTTTCGAACACGATATTTTCACCCGGCGAAGCAAGGAATTTCGTATCCTCCGTCGTTAGACCGAATATGCCGATCTTCTGGCCGTCTTTATCCAAAATGATCGCGTCATAAATTTTGCCATTTAATGCCGGCTTTCCTTTTTCTTGCTCCGATACATAGCCGCTTAGTGCTGGCTCCTTGCTGAAATCAATATTGGAGCTTACAAACGGGAATTTCGCATTCTTTACAAAATCGGCAAGCACAGCTGGACCCTTATCGAATTCATGGTTACCGAACACCATCGCGTCATAACCAATCTTATTCATAAATGCCAAATCCGCTTGTCCTAAATATTTGTTAAAGAACAACGTTCCTGAGAATACATCTCCTGCATCAAGCAAAATGGAGTTTTTCACTTCTGAGCGAATCTCTTTAATCGCCGTGAATCTTTTGGCAACCGTTTCAAGATGAGCATGCGTATCATTCACATGCATAAGCGTCATTTTGAAAGAATCGCTTGGTAGCGGACCGCCATTCAGATCCGTAATACGGCCTTCAACTCCCGTATTGATCGTGCCCAGCTTCGAAATATGCTCGATGAACACCTCGTAATCAACTAGGTTCATCTCATACTGGCGTCCTGCATCCTTCGCTGCTTTCATCGAGCGGTAGAAGTCGCCGCCGTTTGCCATGAAGGAGTTCGTTGCCACAAAGTAATATGCATTCAGATCGATTGGGCTATAGCTGCCATCAGCGTTTTTAATGTCAACTTTGACGATACGTTTGCCCGCAGTTACTAGATGTCCGTTTGCATCCAGTACTTCCGGCTGCTTCTTCGAATCATAGTAGTAGCGCATGCCCGAAACTTGCGGGAAACGGCCTTGTTTTGTATCAATTCCGCTTACGCCGTTCTCGAGCGCATCAACAATTTCCTGGCCCGTCATGCGAAGCGATGTCAGGTTATTGCCGAATGGCATAACTGTCAGCAATTCGCCCAGCGTGATGTCGCCATCTGCCTTGCCATCTGCCGTTCGTTTAATCGACTCGCGGATACCTCCGCCATTTTGGATCGCTACATAACCTTTTACCTCAAGCTTCTGTAATTCCGCATTGCTGCTCACAAAGCTTTTTACTTTTGCGACCATGCCGTCTGTCATTAGATTTGCGAGATTCGTTTCTTTCGCACGAACCGAATTGCGATCACCATCCAAAAATACATTCGTTTTGCCGATAATCTGTTTTTTGATGTCTTCAATGCCCGCATTATAAGGCTTCAGCATTTCTGTTGCATCTGGATCTGCTGCAAAAGTCGCAATATCAAGCAGCTTGCCATTCCAATTCGTAAGCACGCCAGCTTGATTGAATTTAACATCCAATCGACCCAAATATTTGTTATACTCCTCTGCTTGTACAACAAGCGTTGGCTCTGCACCTGCATGAATCACCTTTGGAACATCAACCTTTGTATGGCTGTGACCGCCAACAATAACGTCGATACCAGCAACCTGCTCGCCAAGTACAAGATCAAAGTCATGTCCTAGATGAGTCAAAGCAACAATTTTGTTAATCCCTTTGTCTTGAAGCGATTTAACTGTTTCTTTTGCCTTCGCGATATAGTCATTGAAAACGATATTTTCGCCAGGTGAAGCAAGGAACTTCGTATCCTCCGTCGTTAGTCCGAATACGCCGACCTTCGTCTTATCCTTGCCAACCTCAATGATAATAGAGTTGTAAATTTTACCGTCTGCCGGTTCTGCACCGACCGCTTGCTCAGCGAGATATCCGCTCAGCGCAGGCTCTTTACTGAAATCAATATTGGAGCTTACAAATGGGAATTTCGCATTTTTCACAAAATCCGCTAGTACTGATGGCCCTTTATCAAATTCATGATTACCGAATACCATCGCGTCGTATCCTAGCTTATTCATAAACGCCAGATCTGCTTGACCTAAATATTTATTGAAGAACAATGTGCCGGAGAACACATCACCAGCATCAAGCAAGACTGAATTGGGTGTTTCATTCCGTATCTGATTAACTGCAGTAAATCTTTTTGCTACGTTTGCCAGATTGGCATGCGAATCATTCACATGCATAATCGTCATAGAGAATTCCGCATCTTTCTTAGTGGACAGATCCAGCTGCGCAAGAAGCGGATCATGATCGCTCACACGGCCCTGTTCTGTCGAGAAATCAGCATTAACATGTACAACGTCAATATTGGCGTTTGCTTCAATTCCATTGTCTACTAGAATATGATCCAATGTTTGCGAATTGCCGTCATAGATGTAGGAATATCGTTCCGAAACATCCAGCTTATCGACAAGGTTCGTTAATTCCGCACCTTTGATCTTGTTTAGCGTTCCAGAGAATTGGAAGTCATTAAAGTCCCCTAGTACAACTACGCTTGCTTCCGGGTCTTTCGTCGTCAATTCTTTCACGAAGCCGTTCACGGTTAACGCTTGCTTGGCGCGCTGCACCTCGCTGCTGCGAACAACAGGCTGAATTTCACCCCAAGGCTTGCCGTCTCCGCCTTTGGAATTCAAATGGTTCGCAATAACAATGACACGTTTTCCTTGGAAATTAAATTCTCCGACGAGCGGCTTACGGGATGAAGCAAAGGTAGAAGCATCCGCAGATCCAATCCGACCAGGATTTTGCGTTAGACCTCCGATTCCATCCACTTTAATCGACGTTTTAAAATCGCCTTTTACTCCTGGTGCGAGTGTTACTCGATCAGTATTGTACAAGAAACCGACTCGAATATTTCCTCCGGGCGCTCCGCCGTCCTTATTATTTTCTGGAGCAACATCGGTATATTTATAAGTAGGGCCGCCTTTCGATTTAATAGCGTCAATCAACGTTTGGAAGCTTTGGGAAGCATCCGTATTGCCAGTGTCTTTCTCACCGTCATTATCTTGAACTTCCATTAAACCGATAATGTCCGGCTGTTTCATGTTCGTTACGATAATCGAAGCGATTTTGCCAGCTTTCACCGTGTCGGCAGGGCTGAAGTTTTCCACATTAAATGTAGCAATCGTCAGCTTGTCCGCATTTGGCTCAATGCTAGTTACCTTCTGCGTATTGCTGCTGCGGGTAATCGTTGGCAAAGCTTGCGTTGGCATCAGCTTATAGAGATCGCCAGCGTACTGAATCACGCCAACGATATTTCCGTTAAACGCATCACCCGTTTTAATTTCATCGCCTGCTGGCTTTGAGCCGCCAATATACAGCTTTTGCGGATTCAGGCTGCTGTCAGTAGCGTCTAAACCATTGCCTTCCAGCACGATACCGCCAAAAAGAGTTTTTACCGGATTATTTAATCCGTTGTCAAACGTAACCGGTGTTACTGCATTTGCATAAGGTCCTGTTATGCTAGGATTTTTCACTTCAACTAACATGCTCTCCAAGCTCTCGAAGAAGTCGATTGCATCAACCTCTGGATTAAACTTGGCGAAGCTGTCCGAATCGATTAGTTTAGGAACGATACGTCCTCCTGTACCAATCACTGTAGCTGTAGGAAGCGTATTATTGCTGGATAGCTTATTAATAGCCGTTGCATTAATTTGAGTTACAGTCAGGGATGGGCTGTTGCCAAATTCCTGTACTGTACCTGTCACGGAAACAGCATCCTTTACAGCAAGGCCATGCGCTTTTTTGTATACCTGAATAGCCTCGGAAGTATTCGGATTGTCATCCTGTTGATCATCAGGCGCCTGCATGAAGAAAGAATCCGCGCTGATCGAAGTTATAATGCCTGTAACATTTGAAACCTTTACATTATTGTAGATCGATTTATGAGTCTCGCCTTGAATTTTATTGATTGCAATACCATCTGTATTTCCCAATACCTTATACGTGAAAGTCGATACTTCGCTTGTTACCCCACCTGCTGTAACAACCGCTTTAATGACAGTATCTGCATTTACTACGATTGGACTAGCGTAAAGCGCACCAACCGAAGCAGTTGGCGTAGTGCCATCCGTCGTGTAACGAATAACTCCGCCTTCCGCAAGCGAACTTAATGAAACGGAAGCACCCGCATTAATGCCGCCTGAAGGAATGCTGGCTTGAACAGCTAACCGTTTCTCGACAATATCAAGCGTATTGCGCGGCAGCAGCTCGAGGCCTACGCTGGAATGATACGTCATAACACCGGTAACCTGCTCAAACGTCTTTCCTGCGACAAATGAAGCATCCGAGGAATAAATAATAATTTTCCCAGCGCTTGCCGCATCCGTTGCCGTAACAACGCCACTGGCAACACTTTCAACCGTAATATTTTTCACCTGTACGAAGCGACCTTCGAATTTGTTTCGATTGTCGGTCGTTTTGCCAAAGCTTGTAGAATCTACACTAGCAGGCGCAGGGATAGCTTCTGAACCCGTAACCTTCATATCATCCGCAGCTGCTTCTAATTGAAGCAAACCGTTAAACTCCGTAAGCTTTCCGAAAGCTTCAATCGTATCTCCCGGCTGAACGGATACGCTGCTTGGAACTCTTACGATAATGCCATTACTCGAATCTTGAACAAATAGATTAAAAAATGCACCGGATTCAGCACGATGAGTTACTGTTCCGCTGAGTGTCACGCTTGTACCAATTGCAGCCGCACGAGCTGCCGCGATTGTAATTTGGTTCGAGATGCTGTAAGAGAATTCACTTAATGCGCTATTCGCCAAGCCGTCTTTCTTCGCATAAGCATGAACCGTCGTTGGTCCATTAATTTCAATAGAGGTCACGCCCGGTTGATACCAATCATAATCTTCCGGAGCGATCTGCGTATCTCCTGAGCCATATACGCTGTAGTAGACGCTAGCGCCAACCGTTGGCGTCGAAAGATGAATGATCGTGCCTGGTTGAACCGCTCCGGAGCTTACGTCTGCCGTTACAGCTTCAACGCCGTCAGAAATGACTCCGTACGATGAATTCCGTGGATCTGGCGTGCCCACTTCGAAATCGGAATTGTTATTATTCGTATCTTGAGCACGATTGCCTTTGCGGATTGCTGCTGTAACATTCGTGAGCAGCGTTCCTGTAGGACCTGCGCCTTCGAATTCAGTAGCTGCACCATAGCCTACTAAATCAATAACCGTATTAGCGCTGTTGACCAGCTTCACCTTGCCGCTTGCCCCCGCCAAACTAAGATTGCCTGTTGCATCTGGGCTTGTCAGGTTTGGAGCTGCAGCATCAGCACCAGCAGCTTGTTGGGTTAAGTAATATTTTCCAGGTCCTATTTTACCCGATAATGGCATAAGATTGTTACCCGACGTCGGCCAAGATCCTGTTGCCGACGCGTAGATTAATGTCATCCCCGACAAGGAAATTTCATGATTGGTCGGATTATAAAGCTCAATGAAATCCTGCTTAAAGGTCGCCCCTGAGCCGTTACCCCCAGCTCCATAAACCTGTGAAATAACGATATTATCCCCCGCAGGCGTCGCCTGTACAGGGCTGCCCAAGCTTCCTAACATACCGGAAACCAACAGAAGAGCGACTAGCAGCATGCAGACTTGTTTCTGTATCCGCTTTACGATTCTCTGCATTCTAAATTTCTCCTCCCTTTAAACAAAAATGGTATTAAAGAACAATACATAACTATTATAGACTAGTGAAAATTTGTCATCACAATATCAACTTGAAATTAAGTTCCAGTAAACATGCACATTTGTTCATCGGCGGCAATAAAAATCCCCTTATCTCCATACATGCATGACATCCATAAACAGAATATTTGCATTGTTGAAGAAAGGGGTATAGCTTTGGGCCCAGAAGCTATTGGAGCCGTCTATTATTAATGTGATGTAAACTGACATATAACATATGAAAGAGTATACAGCGGATCGTTTTTCCTGTCAATTGGTACAATGTAATGATTTTCTAGGTATGAAATCCCGTGAAATATAACAAAAAGTACCATATATATGACATAGTTCGTCATACACACGGTACTTAGACAGAAATGATACGAAATCACTATTTTTTCATTGTGCTCACAGGCTCAGCCGAAGCTTTTTCACCCTTTTGCAGCTGATACATTTTGCAATACCTGCCCCCGAGCGCCATCAAAGCATCATGATTGCCGCGCTCGACGATCTCGCCGCGATGCAGCACAAGAATTTGGTCGGCATCGCGAATAGTGGACAGCCTATGCGCGATAATGAGCGTAGTGCGTCCCTGACTAACGACGCGCAGCGCTTGTTGAATAAGCCCCTCCGTTTCGCTGTCAATGCTAGCCGTCGCCTCATCCAATATAAGAATCGATGGATCAAAAGCGAGAGCTCTAGCGAAGGAAATAAGCTGCCTTTGGCCAGAGGAAAGCGTACTTCCGCGTTCAACGACAAGCTCATCATAACCGCCTGGCAGCTGTTCGATGAATGGCGCGGCGCCAACGTCCTTCAGCACTCTTTTAACGCGATCGATAGAAATGTCTTTATTGTAAAGACTGACGTTGAACTTGATATCACCGGCAAATAAATACGGATCCTGCAGCACGATCCCCATATGCTTGCGCAGCGCCTGCTTCGAATATGTCGAAATATCGCGACCGTCAATTGAGATAACGCCCTTATCCGGTTCATAAAAGCCTAGCAAAAGGTTCATAATCGAGCTTTTGCCGGAGCCCGTATGGCCTACCAAAGCGACGGTCTCACCCTTGCGCGCTTCAAACGAAATTTGCTTCAGCACGTTTTCGCCTTCTTTGTACGCGAAGGTTACTTGATCGAACTTCACGACGCCCTCTGGCCGCTTCACGTCCGCAACCTCCTCGACCTCCATGCCATCCATATCAAGTATCGCAAACACCTTCTCCGCCGATACGAACGCTCGCTGCGCATTCGTCAGCTGATCGAAAATACCGATAATCGGTTGGAAGATACGCCCCAGGTAGTCGATAAAGGCATAAAACACCCCGAACATGATAGAAGTCTCCAGAGACGCACGGCCAAAATACCAAATGACGAGCGCCGTCACTAGACTGCCAATTGTGCCCACAATGTTTCTGGATGACAAAGAGAAAACTCTAAACTGCTTAATTTGATTGACGTACCGATCCTCATTCAGCACTTCGAATTCATCCAGCGTCACCTTCTCGCGGCGAAACGCTTGAATAATCGGCATGACGACAATCGATTCATTGATCATCGCATTCATATCGCTAAGCCGAGCCCGCATAATCGTAATGTAGCGCTTCGAATACTTCAAATGAATGACCATAATGAGCGCGAAGAGCGGCGGCAGGAGCAGACAGTACAGGGCCAGGCGCACATCCAAAATAAACAGCGCCGTAAAGATGCCGATCAACTGCACGAAGCTGACGACAAAGGTCGCCATGAAGCTCATGAACAAATCCCGTACAGCCTCCGTGTCGTTTGCTATTCTCGAAACAATCTGACCGATGGGCGTATTGTCAAAATAGCGCAGCGGTATCCGCTGGATGTGGCGCATTAAATCCATGCGCATGTTTTTAATAATTTGCAGCGCTGTCGATTGCAAAATGTACGATTGCGAGAAATTTCCGATGCTCGCAACGAGCAGCAATCCCATATACAGAGCAAGCAGCCAGAGAACAGGCACTAGATCGCTGCCTTCAACGTCCAAATGCTTATCAATAATCGTTTTTATAATAAAAGGTCCGCCAAGCTCAGCGCCTACTGCGCAGCAAAGAATGAGCAGCGCGCCGATAATTCTGAACTTATAGACGAGAGCATATTGGAATAGTCTTCTCGCCGTTGATTGCTTTGGCATTCTACAGCCTCCTCATTCTTCCAAGCTTGCTTCCATTTGCTGCCGTTCCCACTGCTCCTTGTACCAGCCCCCGAACAGCATCAGCTCTTCATGCGAGCCTTCCTCGATGATCCTGCCTTCATTCAGCACGATGATCCAATCCGCATGGCTAACGGCAGAAAGACGATGGGTGTTGATAAACGTTGTCTTCCCTTCGCGCTCCAAGCGAATGTGATGCAAAATCCGGCTCTCGGTTCTCGCATCAACGGCCGACAACGAATCATCCAGCAGCAATATTTCCGAGTCTACGAGCAGCGCCCGCGCTATTGCTAAACGCTGCTTTTGTCCGCCCGACAGCATGACGCCATTTTCGCCAACAATCGTCTCTAGCCCCTCAGGCATCATCGCAATATCCTCAGTAAAAGAGGCCATTTCTACCGCGCGGGCAACTTCCTCAGGCATCGCATTTGGCTTGCCCAGCGCGATATTTTCTCTAATTGTTTTGGATAAGAGCAGATGCTCCTGCGGCACGTAAGCAATCCAGCGTCTCATCTGGTCGATCGCGATTTGCTCTACAGGCACGCCTGCTACGAACAACCGCTCCTGATCAAGCGGATATTGGCGAAGCAGCTGCTTCAGCAGCGTGCTCTTGCCGCTTCCCGTTTTACCTACGATCCCAAGCGTCTGGCCTCGTTCAAGCTGGAAAGATACCTGATCCAAGCTAGGATGGCTTGCGGTAGGATAAGTAAAAGTAAGCTGCTTCATCTCAATGCTCGTAGGCACTGCGACCGCAGCGAGCTTGTCCGCGTCCTCCAGATCCGGCTTTTGCGTGAGCGCCGTATCCAAGCGATCAGCAGATGCGCTGCCGCGCTGCAGAACGTTAATGAACTCGCCGAAGGAGATCATCGGCCAAATGAGCATGCCTAAATAAATATTGAAGGAAATCAGCTGTCCAAGCGATATCTCGCCTTGGAAGACAAGATAGGAGCCATAGCCAATGCCAATCGAATAGCTCACGCCAACAATCAATGAAATGATCGGCTGGAACAATGCGTTTAAAATCGATACCCGTTTGTTTTTGAGCATCACATCAGAGGTCACTTTATCAAATGCCGAAAGATCATCGTTCTCCTGCACGTACGAACGAATAACGCGAATGCCGGAGATGGATTCCAGCGCATGATCGTTCATTTTGCCAAAAGAGGCCTGAGCATCCAAGAACCTTGTCCTCACTTTTTTGCCTAGCTTGCTAATAACGACCGCCAGCAAGGGCAGCGGAATGAGGGCAGCAATCATTAATTTGTAGCTCACAAGCGAAATCATCATAATGACGACAACCGAAGCGCCAACGAGCGTATTGACGAGAGTCATGACGCCGTAGCCTGCCGTTTGTCCGATTGCCAAAATATCATTCGTTGCGAGCGCCATTAATTGCCCCGTGCTGTTGCGCTGAAAGAAAGCAGGCGTCATCCGCGTCAAATTCGCAAGCAGCCGTCCGCGCAGCACTTTCTCGACAAGCGCCGAGTTGCCAAACAGCGTCGTAATCCATATATAAACCATGACGTACAGCATAAGCGACAGCCCGATAAGCAGCAGCACCGTCTGCGACAAGCCTGCCGAAGTGAGCTCCCCTTCACGTATATGATCGACCGTCTTCCCAATGAGATTGGGCGGTATTGTGGACAGCAGGCTGACTAACGCCATGATGCTGACGGCTATTGCATAGCTCCCCCACCGATCTTTAAAAAACCATCGCAATCGATTTACAAACGACATCTTATCCCCCTTTTCCTGTTGCCAAAATAGCTTGCTGCATGCAGCATAAAAAAACACGGCGGCTCGAATGCCATCTTCGGCGCCAATTGTCCTTTTTAATTATAGCCGTATTTTAGATTATAATTTAAATTTACGGTAACCATATTTATTTTTTTGAAAAGCGGAACGGCAGCCGAACAAAATGCAGCTCGGCAATGAATGAAAAGAGTGCTAAAAGGATGAATAGAGGAATCCAGCTTTCATCCATATTCAATAGAAAAGGATAAAAGATAAGCTGCGCAGCCAATATCACCATATATAAGCTTTTGCGGCTTCGGACAGAATCCAGCAATATCTCCTGCCCATCCTGCTTTGCCAGCAAACCAAGCCCTTCAAAAACCAAGAAGGCAAGCACGACATGAAGGCCCAGAAGCGCTTGCGAATATAGTTGTTGCTGGATTGGAACTGCGGTAAAATCCGATAAGAATATGCCTGTATGGATCAACGCATTCGGCATAGAAACAACTACCAGAACAATCGCGATCCATTTTGCTTTGTTGAACACGGGCTGATAGGGGCTCATTGCATGCAGCGCTGACGCTATCATCATATAGCCTATGAAATCGGGGATTATGTCAACATAGCCGATGCGAATATCCAAAAAGGCAATGAACAGCCCCCATCCAAGCCGCCTGAGCGCGATATTCAAAGAGGTTTTCAATGAAGCGCACCTCCCGTTCGGACTAATCGCTTGACTTGGCTTTCACTCAAGTTGAAGTTATTATTAATTGGAATCCGCTCAACAATAGCTCCGCCCTCTTCCGTCTGGAAGTAAAGCGTAATGGCAGGCTTGTAAAATACAAGCGCAGCTGGCTCATCGTCCGGAAAGGACCATTGATACTCGAACGATAAGATTCTCCCTTGCGAGAATTTCGCAGGAAAAAGATACGAATCGACAGGCTGCCCCGACAAGTTAAGCTTAAACCACGGCTTCAAGCTGTCGCTGTATTCTATTTTTTCTAAAGCAGCAGACCTTGTTAATTTCACAAAATAGCTTCCAGCCCCCGTACTGGATGATCCCATTGAGGAAAAATCCAGCAAGCCTCCCCCGCTGCTCTCCACGACATTAATCTCGCCAATCGGAACCTTTCGAGGCTGTCCTTTATTATAAAAAACGGTTATTTCCTTGATCGTAAGCGGCGCCGCGATCTGCTGGCCAGCCTCAGCCGGCATCCATTCTGCTGCAGCCCTCATTAACGTTTGATATTGATATCTGCTGCGTTCATCAACCGCGAACCGAAGCTGCGGCAGCTCCTCTGCTTGAACATTTATGATCTTCTTGTCCGCATTATTATTTTCCAAAAAATGTAGTTCTATCAATTCGCCCTGAATGCTTCTAATCGAAATTTCATGCTTCAAAAACAGCGGCTCCGCTAATTGCATGCTCTGAAAGTACATTACATTACCGACCCAGCTGCCCACAACCAATAACAAAACGGCCGGCCACAACACTTTCCCCTTAAACTTCAAACATTCCTCCCCTTCCCCATTTTTCCATATTACCACTTTTTTAACTGTTGTAGCTTCCTTATCATTCATTAAGCTCTACGTAAAAATAACGATTTGTTCTTTATAACGAATGTGATATGATCAGTTTAAAGCTAGACTTGTAAGCGCTATTCATCTATTCATTAACGATCATACTTGGGGTGAGATGTGCATGGGCTATGCCATTAGTGTAATCGTGCCTATTTTTAATGCTGAAAGATGGCTGCTCCGATGCCTGCACCGCATCCTTCACCAGCCATTCCGTAACATAGAGGTGCTGCTTATTAATGACGGCTCCACGGATCGCAGCGGCGTCATTTGTGATGAATTCGCTGCTGCAGACGCTAGAATAAGAGTGATTCATAAACCCAACAGCGGAACAAGCAGCGCTAAAAACGTGGGCATCAAAGCTTCCAGCGGCAAATATATTGCCTTTCTCGATGCCGATGATGAGATTGATGAGTTATTTTTCGTTAAGCTTTACGCCACTGCGGAGGAGCATGGCTGCGAAGTCGTAATCAGCGGATACAGGACCGTTCCGACTGGACTAAGCGTGTCTCCGCATTACAAGCTCCATTCGCTTATAAGCGGGAAAGACCTCATTTTAAGCGCGGCAGCCGTTCATACCGGAAATGATTTATGTTTTGCCTGGCGAAGCTTATTTTTGCGGGAATCGCTTAATCGAAACGGCATTACGTTCCATGAGGGGCTGACGATTGGGGAGGATACGATCTTTCATCTTGAAGCGCTGCTAACTGCCGATCGCGCATACGCGCTCCCTGATATTTTATATTTCTACACCGTCAACAATATGGACAGTCTAATGAGCTCTCTCTACAAGCCTTATTTGGAGAGAAGCTTAATTCTTCAATATGAGCTAAGGAAACAACTGTCCGAGACCTTTGGCTTATGTGCCCATGATCATTATCGGAAAGACATGGCCGCATACCATATAGCGTCCATTTACAGCATGTTGATCCGCAATTTCAAAAATAGTCCCGTCCCCGCTACGAAAGAGGATATCGGAAGAATCCTTCATCTCGAGATGATCACGGACAGCACGAAGGTACTGGGCTATCAATACAAATGCAGCAGCTTAAAAGAGTACCTCTATTATTTGTCGATTAAATCCAAGCTTGCTGCCGTACTCTACAGCTGGGAATTTCGCGCACCGTTTATTCACGGCATCATTGGCGCACTAAGAAGGTGATACAGGAACCCGCACAAAAGAATAGGAATACTACAGGCAATGAGTATAGCGACTACGACAACTTTACTTTTTATTTGCTCCCTCATCATATCCTCCACTTCTCATATATCGGTTCCTTCATAGACGAATGATCAGGGAGCTTTGTTGCGCCTATATCAAAGCTTCTTTATTGCATTACATCCCCGACGACATATTCCCGTCTAGCGCTTGCTGCTTCATTAATCCAGTCTGCCAAACCACTCTTGCTAATAAATATGTCACTGCCAACTTTAAAATAAGGAAACATCTTGCCCGAAAAAGATCCGCTGTTTTGAAGCTTGCTTTGCTCAGCATTAATAATAAGGTTCACTTGCTTTTCGGATAAATCCAAGTATGCTGCTGCCTGTTCAATATTAAGGATCTCGCCTGGTGCTTGCTCCGTGGTTTGTCCTTCATGGTTAGCAATTATCATACAGCCCGCTATAATAGAAACACCTAAGATGAGAGCCGAAATAATGATCGATAAAGAATTAAATCTCACTCAATTCCTCCTTCAACCCTACCGATTTACTCAATCGCGATAAAATGGACATCCAAACCATCTTATCACAAGGCTCTTTTTTGTGGAATACATGTTAATATTTAGGACACTTTTCCCTTTATGCAGGCTATCTCTACGCAAAACAAAACCCGTATCCCACAACAAAGCGGAATACGGTTTACCGGGTTACTATTAAACAACGTAATTGCCATTCGCCTGTTATGTGGTGCGACAAGGCAGCGCCGCTTCGCTTCGCATCGCGCTTTGCCATTTGCGGTAAAGCTCCCATGCGGCCCCGCTATCGAGCAAAGCCTTGCAAATATACAGCCCTTCCTCCACCGAGTCGGCCTTCTCAGCCAATTGCAGTCTGACAGCTGCATTAAGCAGCACCTGATTAACGAATGCGAGATGTCCGCTCCCTTGCAGGACGGACTCCGAAACACGAAGCTGCTCGGTCGCCGTCCAATCGACTTCCGGCAGGGGCGTCTCTAGACCATAAGCATCCGGATCGATCATGCTTAGATGTGACTCTCCGTTTTCCACGAAATAGGTCCGGGTCGGCCTCTCGATGAACAGGTCCTCGGAGCCTTCCGCCCCTTGCACGATAAGCGCTTTTTTGTATTGCAAATTGCCCGCTAATTTTGCCATGCGCTCGAACACCGTATTATGATATACCCCAAATATTAAATAGGGAGAATGGGCAAAATCGATCAGCTTCTCGGCCGTATTCAGCACCGTTCGCATGCCCAGCTCAATCCGAATGGAACGAAGAGCTTTAAGCGGCGGGCACCATTCCTCCGTCGGAACGTACAGCACTCCCGTACCCGCAGCCGCTTGAACAATCTGGTCTTTCGATAATCGCTCCGCATCAATGCCGGCTTCCTTGAGCATATCGTGCAGCGTAATTCCCCATTTTGGCGGCAAGGATGCCGCTCCGTGCAGCGTAATGGGCAGGCCGGCGGCAGCAAGAAGGAAAGCCGTTGGAAATGTGGCGTAAAATGATTTTTTTCGGCCGTCATAGGGACCGGCGCAGTCGAGCCCTTGCTGGATCGGCTCGCGATAAGCATGCTTCCTGCATACAGCTACGAAAGCTTCGATTTCCTCGACGCTTTCCATCTTTATTCGTTCTGCGATAAAAAATGCGCCGATTTGCGCCGGGGTTGCCTTTAGCTCCAAAATGGCATGGGATGCCAGCAGCGCTTCATCATACCCAAGGTCGCGCGCTCCCCTTTTGCCGCGTCCGACTTCCTTTAACAGGTTGATCATCATCACAAAGCCCCCTTATTTTTGATCCTGAAGGATTTGGTATACCTTCACGATTGACGTTGCCACATCTACCATCCGCTTGCGCTCATTCATCGCCTGCTTTCGCAGCACGTCATACGCTTCCGCTTCGGAAATGTTTTTAATTTTGCACAAAATCCCCTTAGCCATATCGATCCACTTCCGCTCCTCAAGCCGCCCTTCCAGCTGCTTGCGCTCATTCATCCATTGCAGCCTCTCGAAGCATTGCTTAGAGCCAAAATGTAGCGCCCAGTGCAGCTCCTGCTCGCTCATCGAGGGTGTTAAAATGCCATCAACAGGCACGTCATCCTCACAAAATGCGGACGATAAAGAAGCTGTCGCGGCGCTGCACCACCAGAGCATCGGGACCGTCTTTTGCTTCAGCAGCCTTGTTCCCCATTGCTTCGCCTCATTGAGCGGCAAATGAAGGATTACGGCATCCGTGCTGCCCATGTGCAGAACGGCTTTCTTCTCATCCGACGTACGAAGGACTTGATACCCGTAGCACTCAAGCAAACATTTTGGCGTTTGTTTCTTCGAAAGCTGATCCGGCAGAGGGACCGCCGCCGCCACCTCGTTTGCTGTACGTTGATCGATCACCAACAAAGAACGCATGTAGAAGCGCCCCCTCCTATTCGACTTCGTTTGTTCATTGTGCACAAGTCGATCTATTTGTCATTATATATAACATAAAAACCTTAAAAATGTCATCACACAAGTTTTTCGTATTTTTGTGTTAAGTATATTGACACGAACTTCAGCCGCATTGTATATTAGCGTTATCAAAATCATATCATTCACGAATACAACGATGTATTCGTTTGAAGCGGCAAAGAAGCCTGCTTTCGTTTTCACGGGAGACGTACGTTCTCCTATGAAACGAGGCAGGCTTTTCTTATTTTCCCATAGCCAAAAGATAAACTTAGACAGATCGAGAGGAGAGAAATACAATGAGTATAGCAAAGAAGAAGCTAGTCCTTATCGGCAACGGCATGGCGGGGGTGCGGGCAATCGAGCATCTCTTGAAGCTTTCACCGGATACCTATGACATTACAATCTTCGGCGCTGAGCCGCATCCCAACTATAATCGAATTATGCTTTCATCCGTCTTGGCAGGCGGTGCAGATATGCAGGAAATTATCATTAACGACTGGGATTGGTACAAACAAAATAATATAGCCTTGCACACGGGCAACAAGGTAACGAACATTGATACGGAGCGCAAAAAGGTCATCTCTGAGCTAGGCATTGAAGTTGATTATGACGCCATCATCGTCGCTACCGGCTCCAACCCGTTCATGCTGCCGCTTCCCGGCGCAGACAAGGAAGGCGTCATCGCCTTCCGCGATATCCATGACTGCGAAGTGATGTTAAGCGCATCCCAAACTTATAAAAAAGCAGTCGTCATCGGCGGCGGCTTGCTCGGGCTGGAAGCTGCCCGCGGTCTCCTCCATCTCGGAATGGAAGTGAACGTCGTCCATATACACAGCTACCTGATGGAGCGTCAATTAGATGAAGCTGCTTCAAAAATGCTGCAGCGCGAGCTGGAAGCGCAAGGCATGCAATTTCTGCTGCAAAAAAATACGGCTTCCATTAAGGGCAAGCGCCGTGCTGCCGGACTCGCCTTCACGGACGGTACCGAAGTAGATGGCGATTTGGTCGTAATGGCCGTTGGCATTAGGCCTAACATAACGCTCGCTAAGGCGGCAGGCATCGAAGTCAATCGCGGCATCGTCGTAGATGATTTCATGCAAACGAGCGTGCCCGGTATTTATGCGGTCGGCGAATGCGCTGAGCACCGCGGCATTTCATACGGCCTTGTTGCGCCGCTATATGAACAAGGCGCGGTGCTCGCTAAGCATTTGGCCGGTGTGGAAACGACTGGTTATGCAGGGTCCGTCACCTCAACAAAACTAAAGGTGTCTGGCGTAGACGTGTTCTCGGCTGGCCGCTTCGTTGAAACGCCTGCTACTCGCGCCCTGAAAATGCAAGACGATTTAGCAGGCACTTACAAAAAGCTCGTCATTCAAGACGGCAAGCTGATTGGCGCCGTCCTATTCGGCGACACTTCGGACGGTGCACAATTATTCGCTTCTATTAAGAAAGGCGAATCGGTAGCAGGACGCGAGAAGGAGCTGCTGCTTGGCATCCCCTCCGATCTGCTTGGCAAATCCTCCGGCGGCAATAGGCTCGAGTCGATGGCTGATGATGAAATAATCTGTGGCTGCAACGGCGTAGCGAAAGGAACGATTGGCGATGCGATTACGAATAAGGGCTGCAATACGGTTAGCGCTATCAAATCCTGCACGAAAGCTTCCGCTTCCTGCGGCGGCTGTAAGCCATTAGTCGAAGGGCTCCTCCAGCTGTACGCCGGCGATGCGGCGGGCGAGCCGGTTAAAGAAGGCATCTGCGGCTGTACGACGCTCAGCCGCGATGAGATCGTCGCAGAAATTACAAGGATGGGCCTTAATTCGACCAAAGAAGTCATGAACGTGCTCGGCTGGCATAATGCTGAGGGCTGTACAAAATGCCGCCCGGCGCTTAACTATTACCTCGGCATGATCAATCCGGAGCAATACGTGGACGAGAATGAATCCCGTTTTACCAATGAACGTTATCATGCCAATATTCAGAAGGATGGCACCTACTCCGTTGTTCCGCGTATTTACGGCGGCGTGACCTCCCCTGCCGATTTAAAAAAAATCGCTGAGGTCGCCGAGAAGTTTGACGTTCCGATGGTTAAATTTACAGGCGGGCAGCGGCTCGACTTGCTTGGCGTCAAGAAAGAGGATCTCCCGAAAATTTGGGAGGAGCTCGATATGCCATCCGGCCACGCCTACGGGAAGACGCTGCGAACGGTAAAAACCTGCGTTGGCTCGACCTTTTGCCGCTTCGGCACGCAGGATGCGATCGGGATGGGCATCAAATTGGAAAAAGCGTTCGAGCGTCTGAATGCGCCCGCCAAAGTAAAGCTTGCCGTTTCCGGTTGTCCGCGCAATTGTGCGGAAGCGACGATTAAAGATTTTGGCGTAGTCGCCATCGATGGAGGCTGGGAGCTCCATGTCGGCGGCAACGGCGGAGTGAGAGTACGCGCAACTGACCTGCTCTGCATCGTCAAAACCGAGGAAGAGGTCATGGAATGGTCCTCCGCTTACTTGCAGCTTTACCGCGAGAATGCGCAGTGGAATGAACGTACAGCTCAGTGGATCGAACGCGTTGGACTGGGTTATGTGAAGAACGCGCTTCAAAACCCTGAAGATCGTCTCGCGCTGAAGTCCCGCATCGAGAAAACGTTAAGCCTAACGAGCGATCCTTGGAAAAAAATCGTCGAATCTGACGAACTGCGCAAAAATTTCGAGCAGCTCTCCACCCCGGTGACGGCAAATCGATAACTAAAAGGAGGACAACTTTCATGACAACCAAGCTGCTTGTAGCTAATCTCAGCGATATCGACGTTCTCGGCTCCCGCCGCATCCAAGTAAACGATATCGAAATTGCTGTATTCCGATTGACCGACGGGAGCGTGCTCGCCGTGGAAAATAAATGCCCGCACAAAGGCGGGCTGCTATCGGAAGGGATGGTGTGCGGCACTGCCGTACACTGCCCTCTCCATGATTGGAAGGTCGATTTGCGCAGCGGCCGCGTGCACGAGCCTGACGATGGCTGCGTAACAACCTTCGAGACCGAAATCGACCGCGAGAGCGGGTCAATCTTTTTGAACATCTAAGGGGGATAACAAAATGGCATACGTAAAACCTGCGGAAGTATTAGAAGCCATGATTGACGCAGGAGAGGCCAAAGCGAAGCTAAACGCCTTTCAAATGGTTATTCGTGGTTTTTTAGGAGGCGCTATTTTAGCTTTTGCTACAACACTCGCCTTCACGGCTGTCAGCCAAACCTCTATCAATCTGGTAGGCGCCCTTATCTTTCCCGTAGGCTTCGTAATGATCGTTCTGCTTGGCCTCGAGCTTGTGACCGGCAGCTTTGCATTGATCCCCTTATCGGTCATCAAGCGCAAAACGACGATTTCCCGTATGCTTGCAAGCTACGGCTGGGCGATTGTTGGCCATTTGCTCGGCTGTATGCTTTACGCGATTCTGTACGGCTTGACCGTAACGAAGATGGGAACGGATATGGGCAATCCGCTTGCTCAAATGCTTATTCAAATTAGCGAAGCCAAAACACTCGGTTATCAAAAAATGGGCTTTGACGGCATCATCCTCGTTACCATTAAGGCTGTGCTCTGCAACTGGATGGTAACGCTCGGAGTCGTACTTGCATTTACATCCAAATCTACCGCCGGCAAAATAGCAGCGATGTGGCTGCCGATCCTGACGTTCTTCGCTCAAGGCTTCGAGCATGCCGTCGTCAATATGTTCGTCATTCCGGCAGGCATGCTGCTTGGCGCCGATGTAACGATGGCGGACTGGTGGCTGTGGAACCAAATTCCGGTCCTTCTCGGCAACTTTGTCGGCGGCGCATTGTTTACTGGCGTACTGCTCTACTTGTCTCATTCAAAATCCCCTCTCATTGAGGTTTCTTCGGAGCAAGCGAAATCGTTATTGGACATGAAGGCGGCAAAATCAGCCAAAAGGAGCAGCCTATGAGAGAGAGCGCATCCGGCAAGGTCTTTATTGTTGGCGCAGGCCCTGGCGACCCCGAGCTTATTACGATCAAAGCGATGCGGCGCATTGAGCAAGCTGACGTTATCTTGTATGACCGTCTCATCAACAAGGAGCTGCTTGGCTACGCCAGCTCGTATGCAGAGCTTGTATACTGCGGCAAAGCGCCTGGCTCGCATGCCATGTCGCAGCAGCTTATTAATGAAGCGCTCGTCCATTATGCCAGCCAAGGCAAAACCGTCGTCCGCCTAAAGGGCGGCGACCCGCTCGTCTTTGGCAGAGGCGCGGAAGAAGCGCTGGCTCTCGCCGCGCAAGGCATCTCGTACGAAATAG
This sequence comes from Paenibacillus sp. FJAT-27812, assembly GCF_001273905.1. Classification (NCBI taxonomy): domain Bacteria; kingdom Bacillati; phylum Bacillota; class Bacilli; order Caryophanales; family Paenibacillaceae; genus Paenibacillus; species Paenibacillus sp. FJAT-27812. Next base: position 799,294 of record NZ_LIGH01000001.1, read on the forward strand.
TGCCTGGCATCACCTCGGCAATCGGCGCTGCTGCAGCTGCGGGCATCTCCGTTACCCATCGCGATTATGCCGCATCCTTTGCTTGTGTGACCGGCAGCCGCTGCCATGGCGATAAGATGGCCATCCGCTGGGATTTGCTCGCGCATAGCGTGGATACGTTAGCGATCTATATGGGCGTCAGCGAGCTTCCCGCAATTCGAGAGGAGCTGCTAAAGCACGGCAAAGCCTCCTCCACTCCCGTCGCGCTTATCGAACGCGGCACGACCCCGAGCCAGCGAACGATCATCGGTACGTTAGCCGATATTCATACGCTAGCCCTGTCCATGAAGCTAAGCAATCCAGCGCTTATTATTATCGGAGAAGTCGTTTCTGTGCGAGAGCAGCTCTTGCAAGCCGAGCAGCATGCGGCTGCGCTAATCAGCTAAAAAAACGAGCGGCGGTCCCTCCATTTCCGAGCGACAGGCATTTACGCGCCATTTCACGTATAATGAAGGTTTCAGTACGTTATGGCAAAGGATGCGACTACAATTTGGAAATGAAGAAGCAAGCGCCGTTATTTATTTATACCTATGGCTATCGGTTAGAGGAGACAGAGCTTTGTCATTTAGAGATGCGGTCTTTTTTTGACAAACAAACGGATTCCGGCCTCTTGATGAGCGAAATTGCTGTTCATCCGGACCGCAGTCCCTTTATGAGAGAACGGCTTGAAACGATTTACCAAGGAGAACGCCTTGAGGATATATTGGAGCAAGTGAAGCAAATCGAATTAGGCGATTCGACGTTTAAAGTTATTTTTATTAAAATGAGTGATTTGGCGCCGGAGGATAAGATCGATTTCGACGACAAGCGTGTCATCGAACGCGAAATCGGCGTTTATATTGAAGGTGAGGCTGATGTGCACAATCCCGATTACACATTCGGCATTTTGAACTGGGGCGGACGCTGGTATTTCGGGAACTACATCAAGAGCAAAGCCGTTTGGCTTACGCAAATGACGAAGCCGCGCAGCTACTCGATAGCGCTGAGCACGCGGGTAGCCCGTGCGGTAGCAAATATCGCTGTCCCGATTCCAAGCGGCAAGACCGTGATCGACCCCTGCTGCGGCATTGGCACGGTGCTCGTTGAAGCCCTATCGATGGGCATCGACATCGTCGGCCGCGACATCAATCCTTTTGTTATTCGCGGTACGCTGGAAAACTTAGCGCATTTTAATTTTAAAACGGATGTAGTATGCGGCGATATTGCCGATATTACCAGCCACTATGACGCAGCGATCTTAGATATGCCTTACAACCATTTCTCTCGCACGACGCCAGAGGATCAGCTTTCCCTACTAAGAAATGCTCGCCGCATCGCAGCCAAAGCCGTTATCATAACGGCAGATCCGATGGACGAGCTGATTGAAAGCGCAGGCTTCGCTATCCTAGATCGCTGCACGACCAGAAAGGGCAGCTTTATTAGACAAATTATCGTTTGCGCATAAGCGGGTTCAGCCTTTTAGTTGAACCCATTTAACGCAAGCCAGGAAGCACATGCAGCCGTCCAGCCATTCGTATGCTCCTCGCTCTCGGCTAGTCCCAGCCCATGGCGCCCCTTCTCATATACGTGGAGGTCAAAGCTCACTTTATGCTTGCTGAGCGCAGCGGCGAACATCAGGCTATTCTCGACGGGAACGGCTGCATCATCCGACGTATGCCATAAAAAAGTCGGCGGCGTATCTTCGGTTACATTTAGCTCGCTGCTAAGCCGCTCCCCTTGCAATACTCCCGGTTCCTTGCCTAACAAGTTATCTCTTGAGCCTTTATGCGTGAAAGGATCAGTCAGCGTTATAACGGGATAGCATAGTACAAGAAGATCAGGACGGCATGACATCCGTTCAATAACATCCTCCGCGCTCCCATTTCCTTTGTCATAGCATGTCCCCGCATTGGACGCCAAATGTCCGCCAGCCGAGAAACCAAGCACGCCGACCTTTTTCGGATTAATGCGGAAGGAATCCGCTTTGAATCGAACCATGCGAATCGCCCTTTGTACATCCAGCAGCGCGCAAGGGTATTGATAGGGAGCCACCCTGTATCGCAGTACGAAGGCAGATATACCAAGTCCGTTCAACCACTGCGCGATAGGCTCCCCTTCATGACTCGCCCTTGCCCCATAACCGCCCCCAGGACAAATGATAATGGCGGGAGCGTTATCTCCCTCTACAAGATAAGGCGTAATGGCAGGGCAATCCTCATCCGCATTTCCATCTGCATACGGCGCTCCGTGCATCCATAATAATTGCTCCGTCATCTGCATAATCCCCCTCATATCGCTGCATATAAAATGTCATCTTTCACCATTATATAACTAACGATTTGGCAAGCAAACTAAAAAAAGGGCTAGGCGTTTGACCGCTTAAACCCCATCCAGCCTATTGTCCAGCGCTTCTTTATCTTCTAGGTGCGGTTAAAGCTCCAACAAGCCCTAACAAAACACCAAGCAGCGAGCCTGCGGCAACCTCCTGCGGTTCATGCCCTAAGCTTTCTTTAAGCCGTTCGCGCCGTCGCGTATGATAAATGCCGGGATGCTTGCCCGCAAGCTTCTCTACATCCACATCCAAATCATTTACCTGCATGGCTATTTGACCTGCATGCCTGCGAATATTCATCGCGTCATACATTACGATAATGCCGAACAAAGCCGATATCGCAAATTCAGGCGTCTTTATTCCGTATTTGGTTGCTGTGTATGCTGCCAGCGCCGATACCCCGCTCGAATGCGAGCTGGGCATGCCGCCTGACCCAAACATTTGTCGTATTTCCCATCTGCCCGTTTTTGCATAATGCAATGGCAGCTTCAGCAGCTGCGCTGCACCTACCGCAGCAATCGCTGTTATAAGTCCTCTATTGGCCACAGAAATTCAACCTCCAGTCATTACTCTCCTCCTCTATTTTGCCCTGCAGATGCAAATTCATGAGTCCTTGGATCGCAGCGCAGGAAAACAAGCCGAATAGCAAGTTAAGGATAACTTATATTTTAGAATGGGACATATGTCCTTTTCACATTCGCTATCTGTTTCTAAAATAAAAAATAAGTATAATAACTGGCAGTCGCGTTACTGCTCAACAGTCGATGGAGGGACCATGAAAGCGATTCATAACGAAGAGCGCCTTGCCCGATATGCAGCCGAAAATCAGCTTAATGCCATTTTTGACGCGGCAACCATAGGGATGATGAATATTGTGGCTTACGAGAATGGAGAAGCGATCTGCTCGCCCGGTGATCAGCTTGATCATTTATTCCTCTTGGTAAAAGGAAAAATCAAAGTGTACACGACGCTTCCTAATGGAAAATCCGTGCTGCTCCGCTTCAATGAACCGCTTGCGATCATTGGGGATATGGAGCTTATGACGGGCTTTCCAGTTCGCTGCATGGTTGAATCCGTAGGCGAAACCCATTTTATCGCGATAAAAAAAGAAGCGCTGCGCGAAACCGCCTTTCAAGATCCGCGTTTCCTTACGTTCATCATTAAGCAAATCAGCAACAAATTGCATACGGTTTCGTATGTATCCAGCCTCAATCTGCTTTATCCGGTAGAAAATCGCCTGGCAAGCTACTTGATTTCGATTATGTCAGAGGATCCCCTTTCCCCTTCGCTTGTAGAGATGAGGACGGATAAGCTGACGGACGTTGCCGAGCTGCTTGGTACCAGCTACCGCCATCTGAACCGTGTCATTACGCAGCTTGCTGCTGCCGGCATCATTGAACGAAAGCGCGGCGCCATCTTTATTCGCAACGAGACTCGACTTAAAGAGCTTGCCAGCGGCAATCTTTACCGTTAATGGATGATCCACTTGGAGGGAAGAGCTATGATAGGCATTATTTATTCGCTGCTTGCCGGCGTTCTGGTCAGCATACAAGGCATTTTTAACACTAGGCTCAGCGACAAAGCCGGCTTCTGGTTTACGAACACTTGGGTGCATGGAACCGGCTTTTTGCTGTCGCTTATCGTTTTGCTTATGGTGAAGGACGGCTGCCTATCCAAGCTGTACACCGTAAACAAGCTGTACTGGCTCGGAGGCGCGTTTGGCGTTATGATCGTGTTCAGCGTCATGAAAGGCATCTCGACGCTTGGTCCCGCTTATTCAGTGGCGCTGCTGCTTATTACACAGCTGCTTGTCGCTTTGATCATCGACAGCCTCGGGCTGTTCGGCGTTGATAAAGTGCCTTTATCCGCCAACAAGCTGATCGGCATTGGCATCATGATTACCGGCGTTGTCGTGTTCAAGCTCAAATAAAGCCAAGTCGATTATTTCATATAAATAAACCGCTCGCCGGGAGCGAACATATGGAACTTCTTAGCCGGATAATGACGGTGAATATAATCAACGAAATAAGCAGGGTTCTCATCGTTGATCGAAAACATGCCAAAATGCATCGGAATGACCATATCCGCATCGATTTGCACCGCGATCTCTACCGCTTCCCGGTAATTGCAGTTGCCAACGATCCCCTGCTCATTGCGGCTGAAATCACGTCCGTTGATGGGCAGTAACGCAATGTCGATCTTCCTGCTTTTCAGCCATGTCACAAGCTCAGGAAATCCGATCGTATCGCCGGCATGATAGAGATGAATGGATTCGAAATAAGCTACGTAACCCAGAAACTTATGCTCGCCCGCCTCGTCCTGTTCAAACTGCTCATGCTTGGCTGCAAAAGCTTCAAGGCGAATTCCTCCATCCAGCTCAAGCGACTGTTCGTGGGATATTCCAATCAACTGATCATCGCGCAGGCCCCATTCCTTCATTAAAGACAGATGAGCCTTCGGCACAATGAAGCGGGTTTTGTCAGATTGCCCGATCGCCTGCAAGGTCAGCTTGTCCATATGATCGCCATGATGATGCGAGCAGACAACATAATCGACATCCAAGCATTGCGATGGCTGAAGCGGCGATTCAAACGTGCGAATCCACTGTCCGCTCGGGTCTGATTCCCCATTGGTCAAGTAGGGATCGAATAGCACCGTTTTATTGTTCCATTTGACTAGAAACCCCTCTTGCCCCAATGCCCATAGCGCCAATGACTGCTCAGGCAGCACGGTGCTGGCAATTTGTTTCTCTAATGCATTTCCGCTGTTATATACGCTCACGTGTCATCATCCTTTTTGCTCTATATTTTGAATGCGCAGATCTTTCGTAAACCATTGGCGGTAGCTTAATAGGCTCAAAATAATGCTCGTCACGGCTGCCGAGCTCGCGAATGCGAATACGATTAAAATTTGGTATCTTACCGCTTCGATTGGGTTTGCGCCAGCGATAATCATTCCCGTCATCATGCCCGGAAGCTGCACGAGTCCCACCGTCTTCATGCCGTCGATCGTCGGAATCATGCTCGATTTCACCGAACGCTTCATGACATCCTGAATCGCTTGCCTAGCCGTAGCCCCAAGCGACAGCATCGTCTCGATCTCGCCTCGCGAGGCGCCGACCTCTCTTCTCATTTGATTCAGAAGAAGTCCCGATACGACCATCGCATTGCCAATCGTCATGCCGCTAATCGGGATGATATATTGGGGCGTTGCCTCAATGATTCGGAAGCCTAGCAGCAGCCCCATCATAAGCAGCTCCGTGGAGGTGATGGCGATGGCGATTTTCCAAATGATGCCCCGCAGCCCTTCGCCCCGTTTCCCCGCATTATACGAAGCGACTATAATCATCAGCAAAAGAATCAACGTTATAAAGAGCGGGTTGCTCGTATTAAAAATAAACTGCAGCACGTAACCAACAAGCAGCAGCTGCAAGGCAGAGCGAATCGTGCCCACCGCGATATCCCGCTCAAGCCCAAGCTTTTGCCATACGGATACAAGCATCGTAATCATCACGAAGAGCAGTGTAAAGCTTAATGCTAAAATGGACATGGCTGCTCCTTTAGCAAGGGAGACTGGATGTAGCTTCGGGCGAGCTCGGTCGATGGATTCTCGAAAAAAGCTGCGGTTTCGCTGTTTTCCAGCAGCGTCCCCTCGCCCATGAACCATACCGTCTTGCTCATTTGCCTTGCCTGTTCAAAATCATGGGTGACCATAATGATCGTTGTCCCTTCCTGATGGCACCACTCCTGCAGCACCTGCTCTACCTTTTCCTTGCTGCCCCTATCCAGCGAAGCTGTAATTTCATCGAGCAGCAGCACTGACGGATGCAGCAGCAAAGAGCGGAGCAGCGATACCCGCTGCTTCTCCCCGCCAGACAGACGGTCCGCATTTTTGCTAAGCTCCAAGTGCTCTAGTCCTAGCCGCGGCAGCAGATGCTGAACTAGCTTATCCTCATACGGAATGCGGTGCAGTTGGCTGACCGTCCTCAAATTTTGTTCGATGCTCCCTTGGAGCATCACGGATTGCTGCGCGACATAACACACCTTCATCCGCCACTGCCTTGGGTCCATCTCGCGCTGTGAAACGTTATGTAAAAGGATTTTCCCTTCATCCACCTTATCCAATGAGGCAATCATACGGAGCAGCGTACTTTTCCCTTGGCCGGACACGCCAAGCAAAGCAACGATAGATGGCTCTATGATTTGTGCCGACACCCTCGAGAATAAGGGAACGCCCTCTGCGTCATGGCGATTTTTGTTCACATCCTGCAGCTCTAAAACCGGATTCACGGATTCCCCTCCCTTCTGCTTTCCTTACATTATAGCTGTATTGCAGCTAATCGAAAAAGAGTATAACGAAATAGGCCAAAAAAGCCGAAGACCCGCTGCCGCTGTTGCGGAAGCAGGCCATCAGCCTTTACTGTGATACTATGCTTATTGCTGTTACTTCAAAGCGCCGTCGATTTCTTTAACCATCGCGTCTACCGAGATAAGGCCGCCGCCCGACAGATACCAGAAATCAGGGTTCAGGTACACGATGTTGCCTTCTTTGTAGGCTTTCGTGTTTTTCACGAGCTCATTTTCAACCGAATCATGGGCATTGCCTTCGCCTGCTACCACTTTGTTGCGGTCAATAACAAATAGATAGTCCGCATCTTTCTCCGCTACATATTCATAGGTTACCGGCTGGCCGTGCGTTGATACTTCAATGTTCTCATCCGCTGCCGCTACGCCAAATACATCATGAATGATGCCAAAACGCGAAGCTTTGCCGTATGCGCTGATTGCGCCTTCGTTAGCCAAAATAATAAGTCCTTTTTTGCCGCCTGCTGCCGCTTTTTCGTTCAAGGCTTTAATGGAATCGTTGATCGTTGCAAGCTCTGCTTCCGCTTCTGCCGATTTGTTGAAAATTTGGCCAAGCGTCTTCACGTTTTCGGTAAAAGATGGCATAAAGTTTTTATTGTCTACGCCCATAAAGATGGTTGGCGCAATTTTGCTAAGCTCGTCGTACGCGTCCGATTGGCGGCCGGAGATGATGATCAGATCAGGCGCAAGCTCGTTCACTTTCTCGAAGTCAGGCTCCTTCAAGCTGCCCGCGTTGACGTATTTAGCGTCTTTGTATTTCTCAAGGTAAGCAGGTACGCTTGCTTGCGGCAATGCTGCCACCTCTACGCCCAGTTTATCAAGCGTATCCAATGTGCCGAAGTCGAAAACAACAACCTTAGCCGGATTTACAGGAACAACCGTTTCGCCTAGCTGATGCTTAACGGTTACTTCCGTAGGCGCTGCCGCGTCCGCAGCCGCAGGCGCTTCGTTCGAAGGCGCGTTAGTCGCTCCGTTCTTTCCGCTATTATTGGCGCCGCACGCCGCGATCACCATAGCGAAGATTACTAGAATAGCCAATACAGGTAAAGATTTTTTCACTTCAATCACCCCTAGATCATTTGTTATATTAATGTTTGAATAACCTTTGGCAAGTCTTTCTTTGATTAAGTAAAATAAACACCGATGCGATTGCCGTTAATCAGCTCGATCGGAATGTCCATATCGTAAATGTCCTTAAGCACGGCGCTGTCGATGATCGTCTCGGTAGCGCCTTCCTTAACGACCTTTCCATCCTTCAACGCCACGATGTAATCGGAATAACAAGATGCAAAGTTTATGTCATGGATAACGATCACGACCGTCTTGCCAAGCTCCTCTACTAGGCGCCTCAGCACCTTCATTATTTGAACGGAGTGCTTCATATCCAAATTATTAAGCGGTTCGTCCAGCAAAATGTATTCGGTATTCTGTGCGATGACCATCGCGATGAACGCGCGCTGCTTCTGCCCTCCGCTTAGCTCGTCAAGATACTTGCCCTGCATTTCTTGCAGATCCATATATACGATCGCTTCGTCAACTTGCTTCCAATCCTCCGCCGTCAGCTTGCCTTGGGAATACGGGAACCTTCCGAAGCTTACAAGCTCACGCACCGTGAGGCGAAGGTTAATATGATTCGACTGCTTGAGAATCGATATTTTTTTGGCGAGCTCGGCGCTTTTCCATGAGCCGACTTCCTTGCCCTCGATGAGCACCTGCCCGCTGTCCTTCGTTAGCAGGCGGCTGATCATCGAGAGAAGCGTGCTCTTGCCTGCTCCGTTAGGGCCGATGAACGAAGTGATCTTCCCCTTCGAAATGGTTACGGACACCTGCTCGATAACAGGCTTGCCGCCATATGTTTTGGAAACCTTTTTAACCTCAATCATGCTTTCTTCTCCCTTAGCAGCAAATATAAAAAGTACGCTCCGCCGATGAAGTTGATAATGACGCTTATCGTCGTCTCGAACGAGAACACCCGCTCCACGATTAGTTGTCCGCCGACAAGCGCAATAATGCTAATCAGCATTGCTCCCGGTATCAGGTAGCTATGGCGATAGGTGCGCATGAATGGATAGGCTACATTGACGACGAGCAGGCCAAGAAAGGTAATCGGACCGACCAGCGCGGTGGATACGGCGATCAGAATCGCAACGATGACCAGCATTCTTTTGACGACATAATCGTAAGGAATACCCAGGTTGACCGCATGCTCCTTGCCAAGCGACATCACATCTAGATATTTGCTTAGCCGCGTGGCATAAATAGCAATTAAAGCGATAATGATGATCGAGATGACGAGCAGGTCCGTATTGACATTGTTGAAGCTTGCGAACATTTTCCCTTGAACGATTAGAAATTCATTCGGATCGATCAGCACCTGCATGAACGTTGACATACTGCCGAACAAAGTGCCCAGCACCAGTCCGATCAGCAGAAGGAAATATAAATTTCTGCCTTCCTTTTTGAACAACAGCTTATACAGCACCGCAACGAATGCGATCATCAAAGCAACGGATATAAAGAAATTAAGATGCTTGTTTGTGCTTGGAAGACTCATAGAGCCAAAAGCAAAGACGACGAACGTCTGAATGAGCATATAAAGCGAATCAAGGCCGATAATGCTTGGCGTTAGTATCCGATTGTTCGTAATTGTCTGAAAGATCATGGTGGAGTAAGCAATTGCGCCCCCGGTAATGACAATCGCCAGCACCTTCTTCAGTCTTCTTGGCAGGGCATAATCCCAATTAGGGCCAAGATGAATGAAAAGAAATACGGCTATTAATGCAACGGCCAGCACCGCAAGCACACTTAGTTTAAGCTTCATATGCCTTTCTCCTCATCAACAAGTAAAGAAAAATAACGCTTCCGATGATGCCGATCGTTAAGCCGATTGGAATCTCATACGGAAAGATAATCAAGCGGCCGATGATGTCGCATACCAGTACGAATATCGCGCCAACCACCGCTGTATGGGACAGGTTTCGTTTCAAATGGTCACCCATATACAGCGTCACGATATTCGGAATAATGAGGCCAAGGAATGGCAGCGTGCCTACGGTCAAAATAACGATCACCGAAATCAGCGCTACAATGACAAGGCCGATATTCACAACCAGCTTATGATTCATTCCTAGATTGGAAGAGAACTCCTCCCCTAGCCCGGCAATCGTAAACTTATTCGCATAAAGATACGCAATGACGAGCAGCGGCAAGCTCACATACATCAGCTCATAACGTCCGCTCATGACAAGAGAGAAGCTGCCTTGCAGCCATGAAGAAATATTTTGGATAAGATCGTTCTTATAGGCGAAAAACGTCGTCACCGCATTAATGACATTGCCGAACATGAGCCCTACCAGCGGTATAAAGATCGTATCTTTAAATTTCAGCCGATCGAGAATTTTCATAAACACATAGGTGCCGGCTAACGCAAATGCGAATGCAAGCAGCATCTTCTCCATCGTGCTGGCTGACGGGAATACCATCAAAGCAACGAGTATGCCAAGTCTAGCGGAATCGTCCGTCCCCCCAGTCGTAGGCGATACGAACTTGTTGCGGCTGAGCTGCTGCATGATCAATCCCGTGACGCTCATTCCGACGCCAGCTATAATAATGCTGACGAGCCGCGGAATACGGCTAATGGACAATACCTGCCGCTGCTCCTCCGTTAAAGAGAACAGATCGAGCGGCGATATGTCCTTAACCCCGATAAACAGGGACGTGATCGATAACGCAATAAGCACGACTAAGAGATACCATAGCTTCACACGAATTCCCCAAATCATCATAGAAATTATCAAAGATAATCATTCTCATTTATTTGCAAAAAAATATGCTGCATTCTACCACCACTCTCTAAGTGATAACCATTATCAGCAACATTTCCTATGTTACACGATTTTAAAATGATCGGAATGGACTTTTCTATATCGGGTGATGGACTTTCCTGCACAGTTTAAAAGTGTGACGGGCTCGTGAACGGAAAACGCTCCACTCATCAAGAAAAAAAACCAGTCCAAACACGAAGGCCGTGTCAGACTGGTTTTTGTTTGCTGCAGAATCAATCCTTATTCATGAAGTAATTGAGGCTCATGGCGTCCCGAACCTCAATCATCGTTTCTCTAGCAATGTTTTGCGCATGCTTGGTTCCGTCCATTAAAATATCATCAATCAGCTTTGGCCTATCGGCATAATAAGCTCGCCGTTCCTGCATGGGCTCCAGAAGCTGCTCAATGGCCGAAGCGATAAGCCGCTTGCACCCCGAACACCCGATTGCTCCTCTCTCGCAGCCTTCGCGTATTTCCAGTGCCCCCTCCGGCCGGAAAGCCCGGTGATAGGCATAGATCGGACAAATATCGGGATGCCCGGGATCGTTTTTGTGGATGCGAGCCGGATCCGTAACGGCCCTGCGTATTTTAAAGGCAATCTCGTCAGGCGATGAGTCCAGCTCAATCGCATTTCCTAGGCTCTTGCTCATCTTCGCATTGCCATCTGTCCCGAGCAGCCTCGGGAAATCGCCTACTATCGCCTGCGGCTCAACAAATACAGGCTTATACAATTCGTTGAACCGGCGGACGATTTTTCGGGTCAGCTCCAAATGCGGAAGCTGGTCGTCTCCTACCGGAACAATGCTCGCTTTACAGAACGTGATGTCCGCTGCCTGGCTTACCGGATAACCAAGGAATCCATAGTACATCTCATCCAATCCGCTGTTTTTGGATTCTGATTTAATCGTTGGGTTATGCCGCAGCAGGTTTACCGTGACGAACATCGAGAACAGCACGGTCAATTCGGCAATTTCCGGCACCATCGATTGCACAAAGATCGTAGCCGATTCAGGCTTAATGCCAACAGCCAAATAATCGAGCGCTACCTCTCGAAGATGGCCTCGTATTAATTCCGGTTTATCAAAATGGGTGGTCAATGCTTGAACATCGGCAAGCAGGACAAAGGTTTCATAGTTGTCTTGAAGCTCTACCCGATTTTTCAAGCTTCCGGCGTAATGGCCAAGATGCAGCTTGCCGGTGACACGATCTCCTGTAAGCATTCTTTGTTTCATCATATAAAGCCCTCCTAATTAATGAGACAGTGCTTAATAACTGTCTAGCAAATCGATTTTTGAGCAGAAGCATTCCTTCTTTCAATCGCCGCCACCAGCCATCCTCCATGGCCATCACCCCCTTCAAATCACACAAAAAAACTTCATCCGTAAAGGACGAAGTTATCGTGGTACCACCTTATTTAATCGCAGCTGCCTCATCATTCAAAGCATCGCAATTCTCTTGGACAGTACGGACACCAACATTCGGCTCGATACTGCTCCCGTGATAACGGCAGGAACCCCGGCTTTGCCTACTACATCCAAATGGTGATTCGGCAAAGCAACTCCGAAGGCCATTCAATCATACGCGGGACGCCGGTTCACAGCAACCACCGGCTCTCTGCAAGTCCTAGACGCATGTCTACTTACCCTTCATCTTCATTGTTAGATTATGTAATGTTTAATGTATCTCACCCAAATAGCGCTGTCAATCTCTAAATCGTTCCACCTTCATGACCGCTAGTGCTGCGCCATCAGGAGCTGCTGATAGACTTTGCCGCTGGCAAGCAGCTCGTTATGCGTACCGGTCTCCGCTAACGCTCCCTGGTCCATGACGAATATGACGTCGGCGTTCTCGATCGTGGAGAGGCGGTGCGCGATCATGATCGTCGTCAGCCCTTCCCTTCTTGCCTCAAGCGCAGCCAGCAGCTGACGCTCCGTCTCCAAATCCAGCGCTGACGTAGCCTCATCCAGCACCAAAATTTCCGGATCGCTAACCATCGCACGCGCAATCGCTATGCGCTGGCGTTGTCCGCCGGAGAGCTTGATGCCCCGCTCGCCGATATTCGTATCGTAACCCTCAGGCAGCGCCAAAATAAATTCATGGATTTGCGCGATGCGGCAGGCTTCCTCGATATCCGCCTCCGTAACGCCGTGTCTGCCGAGCATTAAATTTTCCCGAATCGTGTCCGAGAACATATAAGGGTCCTGAAAAACGATCGATACCTTATTTGCCCACTGCTCGCGGTTGTACGCCTGCGCAGCAATATCGTTCAGCTTCATCGTTCCAAGCGATGGATCATAGAAACGGACGAGCAACTGGGCAATCGTTGACTTGCCCCCGCCGCTCGTACCGACGAAAGCAATCTTTCTGCCGATTGGCAGCTCTGCCGTAAAACCCCGAATGACCTCAGGAAGCTCCGGCGAATAACGAAAGCTAGCATCGCTGAACGTTAAGCGCTCTATTGGCAGGTTCATGCTCTGCCGGCCTTCGTCATGCTGCTCCAGCTCCAAAATCTGCTGCACCCTGTCCACATTCGCAAGCTGCGACGACATGCCCATGAAGAACTGGAACAAATTATAGAACGAGTCTGACAATTGCGTGGAAAACTGAAACAAAATGACGAACGTTCCAATCGACATCTGATCGTTGATCAGCTGAAAGCCGCAGTAACCAAGCACCAAAATGCCAATGCCCCATTTCATCGGGTCGCTGAAGCGGATTTGCCGGTTGACGAGCTTGCCCTCCGCCATCACCTGCTCAAAGTATTCCGCGAACATCTTATTGTAAAGCTTCTCTTCCCACTTCAGCCGGTGATAGGCGACAACCTCTCGCGTGGACGCGACGCCTTCCTCAATCTGGATGAGCAATGCGGTACGCTTCTCCGCTACTTTTCTCGCCTGTGCCTTAAGCTTAGGAGTAAAATAGTAGCCAATCAGCACATAAATGGTGCAAAGCGCCACGATCATGAGCAGCAGAATCGGGCTAGAGAAACCAATAATCGCCATCAGGATGCATAGGTTCAGCGTCTCTTGAATGCCGCGCGGGATTTGCCATCCGATTACGCTCGCCGAAATATACAAATCCTGCGTGAACGAATAGACGTATTTGCCGGTTCGCTCATTTTGAAACCGCTCGATGGGAATGCCTTCAAGCTTATTCAGCATGCGCGTGAGCAAGGAGCGGCTGACCGCGAATTCATTGCGGACAAGGCTGCGGCTCGTCATGGTGAACATGAGAGAGTAGACGATACCCGCTGCCGCAAACACGCCGATGACGATGGGAAGCAGCTCGTATTTCCCTTTGCTGAACACATCATCGATTAATATTTTTTGCACATAAACAAGCGTGTAGTTGGACACCGATTCCAGCGCGAGATAGAGCAGCACGATCAGATAAGTGCCTTTAAGCATAACCGAGTTCGACCAAAAGATTTTAAGATACTTCATGTGCCACTCTCCCTTCTGCTGCTTCGGATTGGCCCACTTCCAGCTCATACAGCAGCCCTTTGCGAGCGATCAGCTCCTCGTAGCTTCCAGCTTCCGCAACGCGGCCCTCGTGGATCACGACAATTTTGTCAAAATGCTTCACCGTTGACAGCCGATGCGCAATCGCGATCGTCGTCCGGTTCACGAGCACCTCATCAAGCGCGCGCTGCACCTCGTATTCGCTTACATTATCGAGCGAGGACGTTGCCTCATCGAGCAAGATAATGGCCGGCTGTTTCACGAACATGCGCGCAATCGAGATGCGCTGCTTCTGGCCGCCGGACAGCTTCATCCCCCGCTCGCCGACGAGCGTGTCGTAGCCTTCCGGCAGCTGCATGATGAAATCATGCGCGTAAGCCGCTTTCGCAGCGGCGACTACCTCTTCATCGCTCGCCTCCGGCTTGCCGAAGCGGATGTTTTCTTTCACCGAGGAGCCAAATAAGTAAGTCTCTTGAAAAACATAACCGATCGATTCCCGCAGCCGCTCCAGCGTCATTTGGTGAATCGGCACGCCGTCCAGCCTGATGATGCCGGAGGTCGGATCATAAAACCGGCCGATCATTTTGAACATCGTCGTCTTGCCATTGCCGCTCGCGCCTACAAAGGCCACCTTCTCGCCCGGCTTAATCGTCAGCGTGAAGCCGTTAATGACCGGAGGCTGCTCGGGATATTGGAAATAAACATTGTCAAACACAAGACCGCCGCGTACTTCATCAAGCGTAATGGGATCGGCGGGATCATCGATTTCGATAGGCTTATGCATGAACCGAAACAGCGGAATCGTCTGGTGGATAATAAGCTTCTGCTCGGTGAGCTGCGTAACGAGCAGCGTGAGGCGGAACATCGTTGTCATATACAAGAGGGTAAAGGCGATAAAGCCGCCTAGTGATATCCAATTATTTTGCAAGGAATAATAGCCAGTAATAAAGAGTGCAATCGCGCCCAAATAAAACGTGAACCGCCGAAAGCTTCCTCTGCCGAAGCTATAGGTTGCGCTAAGCAAGTAGACATGCGACCAATTTTTGTGCTTGCCCAGCGTTCGCTCGTGATACCAAGGCTGCGAGCCAAAGGCGCGGAACTCGCGCAGGCCGGAAATGCTTTCGTATACCGATTGGTTATAGGCGATGCGCTCTTGGCCAGACTGGCGTCCGTAAAGCGCCGCTTTGCGCTCGAAATAGGGACCAAATAAGTAATACAATCCGAATGTCGGCAGCATAATCAGGCATAGCCAGCCGCTGATGCTAAGCAGCAGGGCGATCGCTACCATAATGAACAGTAAATTTTCGATGACGCTTGGCAGGACGTTGCGATATATTTTCTGAACGGATGCCACCTCGGAGTTGAACATCGACAGCGTCTCCCCCGCAGGATGCCGCTCGTAGTGAGCGAAGCCGAGCTTGCGCAGATGCTTGAAGATCGCAGTCTGCATATCGCGTGAGGCAAGCTCCCCGATCGTCCGCTGCAGCAGGTTGCGATAGTTTTTGGCGATGAGCATGAGTAGATTAATGACGGTAAGCGCTGCTAAAATACCGATAAAAAGCGAGGTGTCCTTGTTGACCACGACATGATCGATCACATATTGAATCATTTTTGGCGTCAGCGTCTCTCCCGTGACCGCCATCGTTCCGCATGCTGCAAGCGCCGCTATTTGCTTCTTGTAAGGCAACAGAAACTTGAGTGCCCATACATAGGAGCGCTTCGATTCATCCAACTCGGCCTTTTGCTTTGTTTTGTCCTCTTGCTTGCGCAGGCGTTTGCTTGACTGCAACGATATCCTGTCCGCTTCCGCTTGGTTCTCTGTCTTCCCCAACGTTGTTCCCCCCCTTATTTAACGTTCTGACTCCCCTTTGTTACAGCCTAATTTTTGGCAGTTGGCTTACCATCATAATTCCGGTTCCTTCTTTTGTCAACGGTACGAAATGAGTATAAACGTTTTCTACCAACCCGCCGCATTTTCGGCGAGCGGGCCATAAACGCAGAGAAAGTCCGGCTTCAGGCTGGAACGCCTTTTAGTCGGACTCTCTATCATAGTCGGAATGACTTGGTTATAATTCCACTATCGCTTTAATGACCTTCGCTTCCGGCTTCAGCCAATGGTCAAAATGCTGGATCATCTCCGCAAACGGCACACGGTGCGTGATGTAGCTGCCTACATCGACGCTGCCGCTTTGCAAAGCTTCCAGGACGGCGGAGAAATCTTCAATCGTCGCGTTGCGGCTGCCCATTAGCGTCATTTCCCGTTTGTGGAACTCCGGGTCGCTGAAGGAAAGCTCCGCTTTGACGAGGCCTACATAAACGAGCTTGCCTCCGTGGGAGACGAGGCCAAACGCATCGGTCATCGACCGTGCGTTGCCCGTAGCATCGAATACGACTGCCGGATACTCGCCATTCGTTAATTCAGCCAGCCGCTCCTTGGCGCCTTGCAGCGCATGCACCGTCTCATCGACGCCTGCCCATCGCTTGCAGAACGCCAGCCGCTCTTCCTGAATGTCCATGGCGATTACCCGCGCTCCGCGATGCTTGGCGAACGCCATGACGCCGAGCCCGATCGGTCCCGAGCCAATGACGAGCGCCGTTTCTCCGGCTTGTATACCGGAGCGGCGAACCGCATGCGCTCCGATGCTGAGCGGCTCCAGCACCGCTGCTTGATCAAACGTCAGCTCATTGGCAACGAGCAGATGCGTCACGGGCACGGCAATAAGCTCGCGCATGCCGCCGTCGATATGAACGCCAAGCACCCGCATATCCATGCAGCAATTCGTTTTTCCGCCCCGGCAAGCGATACAATTGCCGCAGTGCATATAAGGAATAACGCTCACTTGATCGCCTGCTTTGACCTTGCCCTGCGGATCATCAGCCTGCTCGACGATTCCTGCCAGCTCATGGCCAAGCACGCGCGGATACGAGAAGAAGGGCTGATTTCCCTTATACGCATGCAGATCGGTTCCGCATATGCCCACTCTGCGAATCCGAACGACAGCCATCCCTGGCAATAATACCGGCTCCTCCTGCTCCACTAACCTCAGCTGATCGATTTGCTCACATACGATTGCTCTCACCCAGCATGTCTCCCCTTATCCGATGACGCTCGTATTGTATTCTTCTCTTCCGCTTTCCCAGCTGCGGTTATGAATGGGCGCAAGAATCGCAAGCACCTCGGCGAGCAGCTCCTGATCCAGCGGCTCATCGGTCCATTCGATATTTTTGCGAATGTTGTCCGGATTAGCCGTACTGACGAGCGTCGTTGGTATGCGATCGTTCGCCGTGGCGAATTGCACCGCCAGCTTGGCGATATCCTCTCCTTTGGCCGCGCAGTGCATGGCTGCTTCTTGGCATAACGCCCGAATATCAGCGCCTGCGGGATGCCAATCCGCCAGCGGCCGGTTGCCCAGCAGCCCCATCGATAACGGCGATGCGCTCACAAGACCAACCTGCTTCTGCTCAAGCAGCGGTACAATATCCAGTAAAGACGTGTCATTGAGCGAGTAGTGGCAATAAGATAGCACGGCATCCAGCTCCGTGTAAGCCAGCGTTTTTTCGAACACCGCAAGCGGAAGCCCCGATATGCCGGCAAAACGTATTTTGCCCTGCTGCTTCAGCTTATCAAGCGCGAGGAACGCCCCCTCCGCAACCTCCTCGAAGGGCACAAATTCAATATCATGCAAAAACAAAATATCGATATAGTCCGTCTGCAATCGCTGCAGGCTCTCATCTAAACTGCCCATAATGCGCTTCTCCGAAAAGTCGAACTGGTCCGCGCCATAACGTCCTGCCTTCGTCGTCAAAATAAACCGATCTCTCGTCATCTCCGCTATCGCCTTCCCGAGCACGGTCTCCGCCTTCGTTAAGCCGTAATACGGCGACACATCGATCAGATTGATGCCCATATCGACCGCCGTATGCACGGTCCGTACGCTTTCCGCGTCATTCGTCTCCCTAAACACCGATCCAAGCGACGATGCCCCGAAGCTAAGCGCCGACACTTCAAGGCCCGTCTTGCCAAGCTTGCGATATTTCATCTTTACCACTCCTTATGTGCGCCTACAAAATAACGCCGTCCTTAAAGATCGCAATTTCCTTAAAGCCGTTGCGCTCATTGTTGGTCTGCGTCCCGCCTGAAGCAAGGCTGATCAGCTGCTCCCATAACTCGTCAGTCAGCGTCTCCATGCTTTTGCCCTCAAGAAGCTGCCCTGCGTTAAAATCAATCCAGTTTTTCTTCCGCCCGGCAAGCTCGCTGTTCGTCGCAATCTTCACCGTCGGCACCGGTCCGCCAAACGGCGTTCCCCTTCCCGTCGTGAACAGCACGATATGCGCCCCTCCCGCTGACAGCGCCGTTACCGACACAAGATCATTGCCCGGCGCCTCCAGCAGATTAAGGCCGCTGCTCGTAATGCGCTCCCCGTAAGGCACAACGTCCCGCACGATCGCATGGCCGCCCTTCTGTGTGCAGCCGAGCGATTTTTCCTCCAGCGTGCTAATGCCACCCGCCTTATTGCCGGGTGAAGGATTTTCATAAATTTCTTGATCATGCTTTATAAAATATTGCTTGAAATCGTTGATCAAATGAACGATTTTACCAAAAACCTGCTCGTTTGCGGCACGGCTCATCAGAATCGTCTCCGCTCCGAACATTTCCGGCACCTCGGTCAAAATCGCCGTTCCGCCCGCCTCGATCAAACGATCAGACACCGCGCCTACGAGCGGGTTCGCCGTTATGCCGGACAAGCCGTCCGAGCCTCCGCACTTCAAGCCAAGCTTCAGCTTCGACACCGGCACCGGCTCACGTACGAACTGCTCGGCGTAGTTGACCAGCTCTTCAACAAGCCCCAGCGCATCCTCGATCTCGTCCTCCGCTTCCTGCGATTTCAGAAACTTTACCCGCTCCGGGCTATGCTCGCCAATCGCCCGCTTGAACGCATCAATCTGATTATTCTCGCAGCCAAGGCCAATGACGAGCACCCCTGCTGCATTCGGATGGTTCACGAGCGAGGCAAGCAGCTTCTGCGTATGCACAAGGTCATCCCCGAGCTGGGAACAGCCGAACGGATGCGCAAAATGATATACGCCGTCAACTCGCCCCTCATAGAGAGCATGCGCTTTTCTGGCTACGATCTCGCAGGTTTTGTTAATGCAGCCCACCGTATTGATAATCCAAATTTCGTTGCGGATGCCGACGTCGCCATTTTCTCGAACGAAGCCTTGAAAGGTACGCTCTGCATCGGGCGATGTCGCCTTCGCCTGTATGGGAACAGCCTTCTCGTAGGCATAATCCACAAAGCCCTTCAAGCCCGTACCCATGTTATGCGTATGCACCCAGCTTCCAGGCTCGATATCTTCCTTCGCTACACCGATAGAATAGCCAAATTTCAGCACATGCTCGCCCTTGCGAACTGCCCGCGTAAGCACCTTATGCCCCTTCGGCACTTCAGCTTGCAGCGTAAGCGGCTCTCCTTCCTCAAGCGTCAGCTGGTCCCCTTTGGCAAAAGGCTGCAGCGCGATGACAACATGATCCTCCTCATGCAGCCTGACCCAGCTATTCATTCGCGCATCGCTCCATTTCCGCTATATTCTCAGCCACGGCTGACGCCAAAGCCGGCCATTCAGCCGCCAGATCGCGTCCCCATATGTCCGTTAAACCAAGCAGCTTGCGCGTCGTCTGCTCATGCGTCCACCGCTGTTCCGCCGCCTCCGTCCAAACCGCCGCAATGATCTCCAGCATGCCGGCATCATCCCGTACTGTATATGAAGCACCGCTTAGCGTTTTCCCTTCAAAGCCGCCTTCGGCCCGTACCACCTTGTAATAGCGCAGCAAACCGGCGAAGCCTTGGGCTAAGCCGCTTGGCGCAGCCTTGCCAGCTTTCGCATAATGAAGCAAGGATGGCAGCAGCCGCACCTTAAATTTACTTAAGCTGTTCATCGCAATATCTGCGAGCCTGTGGCGGATGAACGGATTCAAGAAACGCTCATACACATCATTTGCATAAGTCCGCAGCTCTGCTTCGTCAACCGCGAGCGTTGGAATAATTTCCGTCTCTACCGTCGTCCTCACAAGCGGCCCAAGCGCCGCATGCTCCATCGCCTCCCGCACCTGCTCCAAATCCTGCAGCAGCCCAAGCGGCGTCATGAGCGTATGCGCCCCGTTCAAAATCCTTACCTTTCTCAGCTGGAAGGGCGACAAATCATCCACCCAATGCACGTTAAGACCTGCCGCGCGCAGCGGCAGCAGCTTCTCAAGCTCCGGCTCCGCCTCGATCGCCCACAGATGGTAAGGCTCCGCCGTGCTCAGCATCGGATCGGAATAGCCCCATTCGCCGAACCAGCTCGCAGCCTGCGCTTCATCCGGATAACCCGTAACGATACGGTCCACCAGCGAGTTTAAAAAGCGGTTATGCGTCATGACCCACGCTTTGAATGCGTCGGGATAACCCCAATCCTCGCTATAGCGGAGTACACAGCTGCGAAGCTCATCGCCGTTGCGCTCAAGCAGCTCACAAGGCAAACAAACCAAGCCGCGCTCAGGATCACCGTTAAAATACGTGAATCTGCGATACAGCAGCTGCGTCAGCTTGCCGGGAAACGACTGAATCGGCTGCCCTTCCACAAGCTCCTCGGGCCGGTATACAAGTCCCGCCTCCGTCGTATTGGATACGACGACCTGCAGGTCGGCATTCTCGGCTAAAGCGAGATACTTCTCCCAATCCGAATAAGGGTCAAATACGCTGCTAAATACCGATATCACATCCGTCCGCTCCACGCGCTCCCCATTTTCCAAGCCGCGAATGACCAGCGTATATAATCCATCCTGCCCTGCGAGCGCATCGATCTTCGGCTTGCCGCCAGGCCGCGGCTGCGTAACCGCGATGCTGCCCTCGTATAAGCCTTGCTTTCGGCATTCATGCAGCATCCAGTCAAAGAAGCCGCGCAAAAAATTGCCCTCGCCTATTTGCAGCACCGTAATCTTAGCCTGCTTCGCTGCCTCGTATAACCGTCGTTGTTCCTCATCGAGCTGGCTTTCGTTTAATGTTGTCGTCATATGCGGTAGAACTCCTTTGCGTTTAATCCGAACAGCTTCTCCCGCTCCGCTTCGGTCCATGTGCTTGGCAGCGCTTCTGCCAGCACCGCAACAACATCGTCGTAGCTGGCTGCCAGCAGGCTCACCGGCCAATCGCTTCCATACATGACACGGTCTGTCCCGAACGCCGCAAGCACATGCTCGATATAGGGCTTGAAATCAGAAGGCTTCCAGCTAGAATGATCCGCCTCGGTCACCATGCCCGAAAGCTTGCAATAAATGTGAGGATGGGCGGCGATTTGGATCATTTGGCTTTTCCACGGCTCCAAAATCCCGTCCTTAATGCGCGGCTTAGCCATATGGTCAATGACTGCATGCAGGCCAGGCACCTGATCCAGCAGCTTGACCAAGGGCTCCAGCTGATGCGATACGACAAGCAAATCAACGGGCACACGCTTCTCCGCGAAAAAAGCGAGCGCTTCCACAAAGCTTGGCGCAAGAATCGCATTCGCGTCAGCCATCTCCTGAATCATAACCCGGAAGCCAACAAACTTCGGATGCTGCGCGAACCGTTCATAATGGTTGCGATAGTCCGGGTCAGCAAGATCCAGCCATGTGACGACGCCTAATATCGTATCGGAAGCCTCGCTTAATGCCAGCAAATAATCGCTCTCCGCATGCGTTGCCGCCGCCTGTACAACAATGGATCCGTCCAGCTTATGTTTATGTAAATGATACTCCAGATGCTGCGGCAAAAAATCACGGCACAGCACCGAAATATCCGGCGTAATCCAGCCATAGTCCCCTCGTTCGATGCTCCAATAATGCTGATGCGCATCCACTCTCATCGCTTCCGCCTCTTTTCTAGCAGATTAGGTTCCTCTTTATTATAAAAAACAATATTGATCTCTGAAATAATCAATACTCGCATATTTGTACTCTATTTTGATATTTGCTACAATCAGGCTGACAAACTGCCGAATGAGGTGAAGCGATGAATCCGTATCGCAAAAGATTCGATGCCATGACCCCTTTTCCATTCGAATGCGTCTATAAGGATACTAAAAGCGCGCAAAACGAACTGCCTGACCATTTTCATGACTGGTATGAGCTGGTCTATATTTATAGCGGTAGAGGCACCTTTTTTATCGACCAAACGATCTATGACGCCGCCCCCGGCGATATTTTTCTCATTCCCGGCAACACCATCCACCGCTCCTTTCCCGATCCGGAAGATCCGAAGACGTCAACCGCTTTGTTCTTTAACGCTTCGCTCGTGCACAGCCCGCCGCTTGGCGATTCCTTCTCCTACTTACGCTGCTTCGAGCAGGCCAAGCGCCGCAAAGCCTACAAGCTGCTCGCAGCGGAAGCTGCCGATAAACAGCAAATTATCGCATTCATCGATCATATTCATGCCGAGGAGTCAGACAAGCTGCCAGGCTACAGACAAGCCGTTCTGCTTCATCTGCAGCAAATTCTGCTGCTGCTCGGGCGCACGCTTAACCCGTCAGAAGAAGAGCAGACCTTATCCACCACGGCACCCGGCTGGATGACGGCTACGCTAGCCTATATCGATGGGCATCCGAGCAGTCCCCTTGGCTTGTCGCAGCTGGCGAAGCGCGCTTCCGTCACTCCTGCCCACTTCTCGCGCGTCTTCAAGAAGCTAACCGGGATGAACGTGACGGAATACGTCACGACCAAACGAATTATTCGCGCCAAGGAGCTGCTTGTCGAGAGCGATGCCAATATCGCGGGCATCGCCGAGCAGTGCGGCTTCGAGAGCCTTCCGCATTTTCACCGCATGTTCAAGAAACTAACGGGCACGACGCCCTCGCATTACAAAAGGAACGAGTAAATGATAGATTTGCCGGTTATCATTCGCGGATACTGCCTGTCTGATTCTCTCATATAATATCTAGCAAGTTAGAATGGCTGGCGGGGGAGGGTTTTGCAGATGGTTCGATCAAGCGTAAAAACGATAAAGTACCAAGTAGGAAAAAACAAATATCTAATTATTAATATTTATCAATCTTCTGAAGCAAGCGCTGAGCAAGGCAACGTGCTTGCCAGCAACGCAGCAACCGTACAAATTTTCAAAAAAGGCAAAAAAGGCTAGCGCCCGCTCTTCATTCCGCTCCGGCATCGTCCGGCAGCACTCTTGAAGGGGGTGAGAAAATGGGACTTAAACATGCCAAGCAAGGCAACTGGGTAAAAAAGAACAACGGCAAAACCTTCGTTAACGTAAAACAAGGCGCTAGCGCAACCATCAATCAAGGCGGCAATGCATTCGCCATCAACGCATCGGAAGTCGGCGTCGTCCGCATCCGTCCAGGCCAGCAGTAATGAGCCCAGGCAATAGCTGTTTTACGCAATAGAGGCTGCTCCTATGGATTGGTACATTCCATAGGAGCAGCCCTTATTGTTGTTAAGCTTCAGATTCTCCTTAAACCCGCCAGCTAACCAGCCGATTAACGATAAATAATGTAATGAACGTATATAGAAGCATCACTAAACAATCCAGCATGACTGCTTGCGTCCAGCCATGAAGCAACACGATGCGCATCGCATCAGCGGCATAGGTAGTCGGAAAAATATAAGAGATCCATTGCAGCACCTCAGGCAGCTGGTCCCGCTCCACCATGACGGGAGAGAGGAAGGTTACGACCATCATCAGCAGCTGCGCCAGCATGTTGGTCAGTTGCTGATTCGGCGACCAGAAGCCGATACAGACGCCAAGCCCAACAACGCTAGTGAGAGACAGCAGCATAACGAGAGGCAATCCCCAAGATAAATGCAGATCCACGCCATATATCCAGTAGCCGATGACGCCAAGCAGCACGAAGGACGGTATCGTGCTCATCAGCCCGCGGAGCAAATTAGCGGCTACGAAGTTTATTTTCAGGATGGGCAGCGATGCGTAAAACGTAAAATGTCCTTGATGCTTTTGCATCGAAATTTCTTGCCCAATGCTGTTTAGTCCCATAATAATGACACCAAATATCATATTGCCGGCAATGATTTGGACCATCATCTCAGGTGAGGGGTCGGCGATAAAGAACCGCATAAACAGTATCGTCGTCAGCGGAAATATCGTTGCGACAAGCACGACGATGATCCAGCTGTCGCGAATAAGCGCAAATTGAATGCGGAATAAAATGTCCAGCTCCGTGAGCAGCCGCTTCGCCCCAAAGAGCGATGCCGGCCGCTTAATCCTTAATTGCATTGGAGCGCTGCTCATGAAATAACCGCCTCCTTTCTTGCCATATCGTCGATGTGAAAATAGACGTCCTCCAGGCTTGGCGGAACGACCGCATATTCAATAATCGGCAGCTCCGTATGCTCGATAATATAGGCCAGCGCATGGCTTGCTTCCTGCTTCTCAACAAGCAGCAGCAGTCTGTTCTCCCCGTGCTCCTGCACGATGCCAAATGGAGCGAGAGCGGCAGCGGCTTCAGCCCGGCGCCCGTTTCCTGCCGTCAGCTCAAATTTCAGCCGCTGATCCACCTTTTGCTTAAGCGTTGCGACATGGTCAATCGCCAGCAGCCTGCCATGGTTAATGACAGCCGCCCGGTCCACAACCTGCTCCGCCTCCAGCACATTATGCGTGACCAAAATAATGGTCGCGCCCTCGCGGTTGCGCTCCTTAATCAGATTCCAAACGAGCCGCCTTTTTTTGGGATCAAGCTCATTGGTCGGCTCATCGAATATAAGGACGGGTGAACGCCCAATTAGCGCCGTGCCAATTCCGATCAATCGTTTCTGCCCGCCGGACAGCTGCTTAAGCGGCTTCCCCCTCCACTCGGCCATATCGAATTGCTCGAGCAGCTCTATCGCTTGTTTATCCGCTTCCCGTGCCTGCATGCCCCTTAACCTGCCTGTAAAAGCAAGCGCCTCGTGGACTTTAAGCGCCGACAGCACATGCGGCTCTTGCGCGTAATAGGCGACCATGCTGGCTATCGTACGCGTATGCTTAAACACATCCTCTCCGCAAAAGAGAACCTGACCTCTCGTCGGCTTCAATTGGCCGACCTTTTGCTTAATCAACGTCGATTTGCCCGCTCCGTTAGGTCCAAGCACGCCTAAGATTTCACCTTCTTGAATGGTGAGCGAGATGTCGTCATTGGCTGTCACGGAGGTTTTGCCTTTCTTATAAATCTGGCTTACGCCCTTCAGCTCATATACATACTCCTGCAATTCAGCACACTCCCCTTTGCGTCATGGCAATAATACCCGCTTCGTTTGCTCCCAGTAATAAGCGATTTTCTCTTTGTCCAGCTCATAGTAGATACGGTTGTCTGATTTAATCAAATGAATGAGATTAAGATCGAACAGCATATTCGTATGATAGCTGATCGCGGCAGGCGTTAAGCCAAGCGCCTGGGCAAGCTCATTGCCATAGTAGTTTTTGCTGTGGAGCAGCTCGATCATTTCCAGCCTGCGCTTGTCGGCGATCACCTTCAAAAAACGTTCAATCGTCTCCTGATCCTCGCGCTGCCATGCAAACGCGTCATTGTTGACCCCAAGCACGACCAAATGAGCTTGACCCGCTTGATCATCACGATGGATGCTTACCCGTACCTGAGCGAAGTAGCTGACATGAATATCCGTTTCCTTATCGATTAGCTCCGCATCCATTTTGGCAACATCGCGGATTGCCTGCTCCGGCTTCTCTTTAAACAAAGCCTTATACTTTTCCGCTCCAGCCTCGCCAAGCTCCCGCAGCCTATCGCGTATGGGCAAATACGCATAACGATAAAATTGTTCCAGTAAAAATAAAGTGCGCTGCTTGTATTCCTCGGGATAGCGAATATGCTCAAGCAGCGTTTCATGCTCGGCATGGTCCGAAAGCTCGCTAGCCGCTGCCAGCTTGTAGAGCAGCTCCCCATCCTTTGAAATCTCGCTCCAGTCATGTCCCATCGTCCATTCCATCTTCTCATCGCTATAGATGGCGGCAGCCAGATGGCTGACCAATTCGTTTGCCGGCATGGCGCGGTAGCTAGCCAAATAATCTTCAGGGGTGCCAAGCTGCTCCCGATGCCTTAAGTACACATGAACCATGACATAGTCCAGCTTCCCCTTAAACATGTTTTCGGAGAAAAAGACAGCCATTTCTCCTCTCACATGTTTGCTTAAACTGGCATTTGCAGCCTCGACCATGTCGGTAAGCTCATCATCTATCGAAAAATGAACCTCACGCGCAAACTCCTTAATATGCTCAAATTGGGCAACAATGGTCACCGCTGACATAAACTCGATTTGCTCATGATACGAAAAACGTAACCGTTCAACGATTTCTTCCCAATCCAACATGTTCAACGCCCTTCTAGTTAAGTGGTTATTAAACTAAAATTTAATTTTTTATGAAAAACATTTAATATCCATTTAACACAATTTAAATGAACATGGATCATTTGTCAATATCCCCCATAAAAGAAAAAAGCTTCGCAACGGCTTCTATTGAAAGCCGCTGCAAAGCTTTTTCACCTTTTAACGATTAAGTCCCAAACAAGCGCAATAGCAGAATACCGGCGAATGCAAGCGAGATGCCGATAACCTCCACCCGTTTAAACTTCTCCTTAACGAAGAAGCGCGTGTATAGAAGCACGATCAACACATTTAAGGCGGCAACCGCGGATACGAGTCCGGCTTTGCCTAAGGAGAATGCCGTTACGATGAGCATCAAGCCAACGCCGTTTGTGATCCCGATCGCGAGGCCGACGAGATAGGTCCTTTTGCCGCTCCATGCGACGGGAAGGCCGCCATCGCTATAACCGGCAGCATGCTGCGACACACGCACTTCGCCGACTGCTAAGTTTGTCGTTTGAAGCGCCACCACCCGCCGGCCCCGCGCGCGCTGCCAATCCCGAAGCCACCATAAGCCAAAGCAGACAGCCCCCGTCACGAATACAAAAAACATCGTCGGAAACAAATCCGCCTCCATCATCGTTGACCATTTGCCTGACAAGTCATTTGCCGCGAAGAGCAGCATCGCAAGCAAGCCCCACTGCGCCCCTTGCAAATTCCGAAGCGAGATGTCGTTCGACATCCGGACCAGCAGCACGCCGCTTATAATGACGACAAACCCAATAAGCTGCATCGCATGAAGCCTCTCGTTCCACAGTCCAAAAGCAACGATGACCACAACGACCGAAGGCAGCGCCGTTAAAATCGCGACGAGCGAAGCTTTGCCCACCGCAAAACCTTTAAACATGCTTGCATTGCCGCCGAAGGAGAACAATCCCATTTGTATCCCGATAAGCGCCGCCATCGTCCAGTTCGACGAGAAAACCAGCGCACAAATGCCGTTTATAATTGAACCCATGCTGAATGTTCCGAAGAGCAATAAATTACGGTTGAGCGGCTTTTGACTCGTCCAATGATACAGAATGCCCCGCACGCCAAACAATAGCGCAGCGAACACCGAATAAGTAAGCCACATAAGAGCAAGAAGCCCCTTTCCTTGATCCATCCCAAAGGGACGATAAACATTTAGTTGGACCTATCATATCAAGTCGAATCCATTTTGTCTGTACGAAATATGGCTTACCTGCAGCGGGAAGATCTTGCAAAAAAATAAAAGTATTGGCTGAAATTAGCACTGACCTTATAATATCGATAGAGGACTTTTTATAGCCTTGATAACCATGCTAGCATCCTATAAAAAACAAGGGGATTTTAATGGCACACGCTGCAAAAAGACCGTATTTACCCGAGCTGGACATCGTCCGGGCCTTCGGCATTTTCGCGGTCATCATGATTCACGCTACATCATCGATCGTAGCGGGCTACGATCACCAAGCTACGCTTTATCCGCTTTACATTTTTTTAAACAACTTTACTAAGTTTGCGGTTCCCGTGTTCATTTTTTTAAGCGGCTTCGTGCTTTTTTACAACTATTACGACAAACCCTTCACGGCAAAAACCATCGGTCAATTTTACAAAAAAAGAATGTCCAAAATATTGCTTCCGTTTCTCATATTCTCTTTTTTATATTTTGGTTTTACGAGGCTGGCCCAGTTCGGCTTCACCGATGTCCAAACCTTTATCGGCTACTTTACGACGACTAAATTTCTCAAGATGCTGGTCATCGGCAAAACGTACACTCATCTTTATTTCGTCGTTATTATCATTCAATTTTATGCGCTTGCGCCGCTCATGCTGTTTGCCGTCAAACGTTTTCCGTCGCTCGGCAAACATATCGTCTGGATCGGTCTGCTAGTGCAATGGCTATTTATTTATAAGCTAATCGCGCTGCTTCATCTCAAGAGCCCGGGCAGCTATTCGTTTACTTATATGTTTTACTTTACGGCTGGCGCGTTTATCGGCATTTATTACTTGAAGCTGGCTGAGTGGATCAACCTCACAAGAAAAAATATTACGCCGCAAAAAATAATCGCAACGATTGCGTTATGGCTGTTGTTTTTATCGTCGAGCTTGGTTATGGTCTATTTTTATTACGAGAGCCGGGTACATAAAATATCGATAATAAATACGGATCTATTGGAGCTGGTAGACGAGCTGCGCTGCGTGACTGCGGGCATTGTGCTGCTTCAAGTTTCCTTCTGGATCTATACATCATGGAACAAATGGGCGGTCAGAGCGCTACTGCATATCGGAGCCACATCATTTGGCATTTACTTGGTTCATCCCGTCATCTTGTTTCTATACCGCAAAATAAACGTTAGCGGCGAACCCCTTCTGTATCATGTTTGGGCGGCAGGCGGGTTCATGATCGCCCTGCTCGTCCCGTGGGCAATCGTATCGCTTTGCGCCCCGTTCAAGTGGCACTGGCTGCTGTTTGGTCCGCTTCCATCCAAGAAGAAGCAGCCTGCGGCGCCAAGCCAGCCAAGCATACAAGCCTAATAAGAAGAGCCGTTCCACCGCTTCATTATGCGCGGACGGCTCTTTTTTTTTTTCAGGAGGCTTCCTCAGTCACCGTATCCGATCTGATTTCCCGATTCTCGTCGCTAAGCTCGTAGAGCAACCGATCATTCGCGTCATATGCGAAAAGCTTATTCATAGCGGAAAAATTTTGCTGCGACTCCTCTGAGATTCGAATAGAGCGTGCTGCTTGGTATACGCCGTCACTGATGGCTGCGTCCTGCTCGTAGCCGTCCCACCATACCACATGCAGCCGGCTTATTTTAGGATCGTTGAATTGTCCAACATAATAATAATGGCGATGCTTTCCAAACGTAGACATCCCGCCCTGAAAGCTAAGCAGCACTTGCGGCTCCAGCTTCATGCCAAAGCTGCCCCCGCGGTAATTCCATAATAGTCCGAGCGTGCGGTTTACGAATAATTGATGATAAATGGCATTTTTGCGGTCGACGATATTCAGAAGCTCATAGCTTTGACCGATCTTTGTTCTGATCGCGATAGGCGCGTTCGGCACCTCTGCCACGTTCATAGCGTTTCGCACGACTTTCTCCAAGTGAATAGAGCTTTGCGAGAACATAGCTATAAAGACGATACAGCTGGACAAAAGGATGAGCATCCACCTAATCCAATGACCAAGCAAACGTTTGTTGGACGCATTCATTCGTTTCCGTTCCCTCCCCCAAACGATATGTGAAAAGAGAGGGACTCGCCGTAGGCTTCTTTAAACACCGTAATGGATTTGATGCCTGGCGGCACATTTTTGAACGTAAATTGTCCGCTTGATTGATAGATGTTGCTTGATGCGCTGGAGCTGCGATGATCAAACACCTGGCCGGAATCGGTTTTCACCTGAATATGCTGAGGTAAATTTGGAATCGCAAATAATCCCTTCGCTGTCATATAGACGACCAGCTCACCCTCGCCATATACAACACCATCAACGCTTACCTTTTTATTAAAATAGGTTTGCTTATCCGCATTCACTTCGTAATAGTAGCCCTTTTTCTTAGCTGCGCTAAGCTCCGTATCACGGTCGAATAGGCCAGAGACCGGCAGCACCATAATAAGCGCCATCCCTCCTATCCCAACAAGCAGCATCCATTCCGCCAAAAACAAAGCTTTTCTCATACCGCCCTCCTGTTCATGCAAACGTATAAGTTGATTACTTTTAATTAGTTACTTTATTTAATTTTAAATATATGCTACGATAAATGACGACTTTCTATAGTATGAGCATGAAACGAAGTATTTTCCAGTATTTTGTACAAGATATAAACATTAGGAGCTGCATTAGAGGTTTGCGCGTTTGTAGCATGGCTGCTTCTCAACCAGATATAGAGGAGGAATTACGATGTCAACGATTTTGGACCCGCATATTTCGCTCGGCGAAGTAAAGCTCAAGGTTAGCCAATTGGATCGGTCGATTCGGTTTTATGAGGAAGTTGTCGGGTTAAAGGTGCTGGCGCATGACGAGGAGAAGCGCTCGGCTGCTTTTACTGCCGATGGGAAGCATACGCTGCTCATTCTCGAGGAGGTTCCGAATGCAGTTGCGCCGCAAAGAAGATCCCATGCAGGGTTGTACCATTTTGCCCTATTGCTGCCGGACCGCCCCTCCCTGTCGCTTGCTTTGCGCAACTTGATTCAGACGGGCATTCATATTGGGCAGGCCGATCATCTGGTTAGCGAGGCGCTCTACATTGCAGATCCGGACAACAACGGCATCGAAATTTATGCGGACCGTCCGCGTTCGGAGTGGAAGCGCGATGCCGGAGGCAATTATGTAATGGCAACCGATCCGCTTAACATCGAAAGCTTGCTCGCCGCAAGCGAAGGGCTGGAATGGAGCGGCCTGCCGCAAGGCACCGTCATTGGGCATATCCATCTTCATGTTGGCGATCTGCGGAGCTCGCGCGCTTTCTATGAAGGCAAGCTTGGCTTTGATGTGGTTGGCGACTATGCGCAAATGTCCGCTGTATTCGTATCGGCAGGCGGCTACCATCACCATATCGGAATGAACATTTGGGCAGGCGTTGGCGCTGTGCTGCCGCCGGCTAATACGGTAGGCTTGTCTTATTATACAATCGTATTTCCGACAACTTCTTCCCGTGAAGCATGGCTTGCGCATCTGCGCAGCGAAGGGGTTCAGGCTACTGCGCTTGGAAACGCATATGTGATCCAAGATCCATCCGGCATAACGATCCATGCAGCCGTCAAAGCCGATTAATGAAGCGTCGCGCTTTGTCCATAGATGGTACGGTACATTTTCGGAGAAACGCCCTCGGATGATCGGAACACACGTATAAAATAACTCGCTTGTGCGAAGCCGCACATCGCCGCAACCTCTGTCACGGATAAAGCCGTAGTCGCCAGCAGCAGCTTCGCTGCATCGATGCGGCATTCCGTGACATAGTGATTCGGCGTTTTCCCCATTACCTGCTGGAACAGTCTAAGAAAGTGATAAGGACTGTAGCCCGCAAGCTCCGCCATTCGCTCCAAGCTCCACGGCTCCTTGCATCGATGCCGGATTTGATCGGCTGCTGCCCGGATCCCATTTTGCTTCTCCAGTACCGCAGAACCTTCCAGCCTTACCGAATGCTGCACCAGCTCCACTAATATTTCATAAAGCAGCGCAGACAGGCGCGGTTCATTGCTCGTCTCGAACGGGCTGCACAGCGCATACATTTCCTCCGTCAGCACCTCGAACCGCTCGCGGTTGGAGAACGTGAACAGCCACCCTCCAGAATCATCGGCCTCCCTTAACATCGGCAGCGGAATATTCGTCTCAAAATGTATCCACCGCACATCCCACGGATCATCCGTGCTTGAGCCGTACTGCTGAAAGGCATGCTTCGGGAACAAAAAGCCGTCACCCGCTTTTAGCTCCAGCCGCTCGCCGCTGCTTCCATTCATCACATAACCGCTTCCTTCAAAAATCAGATGCAAATTATAATCATTCAGCTGCCCTTGCTCTCTGCGCTCGGCATGCTGCGGAAACGAATAGTACCTTCCGAATAGGTCGGGATAACAGACATACTGCGAAAAAGCCGGTTTCGGTACGATATAGTGCTTAAGCATCGCTCCCGCCCCTTTCTTCAAGTTCGCAATATTGTATCATGAATCGCAGGATATTGTCATTTACGGTTAATATGATTGATTTTAAAATAGAAATCGAGACTATTCTTTCGCAATATATTAGCATAAATATAAATTCGAACACTAGGAGGAGCATGTTGTGAAGCATACCGAAGCGTTAAAAGAGTTTCGCCTTGGCGTCTGTTATTACCCGGAGCATTGGCCAGAAACCTTGTGGGAGGATGACTTCCGCCGGATGCGCGAGCTTGGTTTCTCGATCGTTCGCGTAGCGGAATTTGCTTGGTCGATTTTTGAGCCGCAGGAGGGCGTTTTTTCGTTCGACCTGTTCGATCGCGCGCTGGATTTAGCCCATAAGCACGGACTGAAGGTGATCGTCGGTACGCCGACTGCTACACCGCCGGCTTGGCTGACCCATAAATATCCTGAGGTGCTGAACGTCACGCAGGACGGCGTAACGTTGCACCATGGCCTGCGCCGCCATTATAACTACAGCAGTCAAAAATACCGCGAGCTGTCTGCGACCATTACGCGCCAAATGGCTGAACACTACAAAAATCATCCCGCCGTTATCGGCTGGCAGATCGACAATGAATTCAACTGCGAGATCAGCGAGTTTTATGCGCCTGCCGATCATGATGCGTTCCGCGCTTGGCTGCAGGAGAAATACGGCTCGCTGGAGCGGCTTAACGAAGCGTGGGGCACCGTCTTCTGGAGCCAAACTTATTCGGACTGGGAGCAAGTTTTCCTGCCCCGTCCAACGCCAGCGCAGAAGCAGCCCAATCCGCATCAAGCGCTGGACGAGAAACGTTTTATATCGGATAACACGATTTCATACGCTAAAGTACAGGGAGATATTTTGCGTGAGACCGCCCCTAATCACTGGGTTACGACGAACGGCCTGTTCGGGCATTTGGACAGCCACCGGATGAATGATGAGCTGCTCGACTTTTTCAGCTATGACTCGTATCCGCAGTTCTCCACCATCTATTACGATAAAGATGAGGTAAATCCGCTTGCAGACAGAGGCTGGAGCCAGACGCTTGGAGCGGTTCGCTCGATCTCGCCGAACTTCGCCATTATGGAGCAGCAGTCAGGCCCGGGCGGTTGGGTTAACCGGATGGATATGCCTTCGCCTAAGCCTGGGCAAATGCGCCTTTGGACTTATCAATCGATCGCTCACGGCGCGAATATGGTGCTCTACTTCCGCTGGCGGACCGCGACGTTCGGCAACGAAATCTACTGGCATGGCATCAACGATTACCACAATAAGCCGAACCGCCGCGTCCGCGAGGCCGGTCAGATCGGTGCCGAGCTTGCGCAAGCAGGGAACCGCATCGCAGCTACTTCTTTTAAAGCGGAGATCGCGCTGCTTCGCGACTACGATAATGAATGGGATGGCGAATACGATATTTGGCATGGCCCATTCGCGTGGCAAAGCGGCAAAGCATGGTTTAAGGCGCTGAACCGCCGCCATATCCCTAACGATACGTTGTACATGCGCAGCGGCACTACGATCGACGATTTGCGGCGCTACAAGGTGCTCGTCTACCCGCATCCAGCCATTATGCGCGATGAGACGGCTGCGCTTCTTGAACAATATACGCGCGAGGGCGGCATTGTTATTTTTGGCTGCCGAACCGGCTACAAAGATGAACATGGCCACTGCTACATGCGCCCGTTCCCGGGAGCGGCTGCGGGACTGTGCGGCATTTCCGTTGAAGAGTTTACGATGGTCAAAGGCACGCGCGAAGCGACTTCGATGAAATGGAGCGGCGGCAGCGAAGCTTTGACCGGTGCGGACTCCTTCAACGATGTCCTCTGCGTAGAGAGCGACTCTGCCCAGGTTGTCGCCCATTACGCCTCCGACTATTATGCAGGCAAGCCAGCCGTAACGAAAAACAAGTTCGGCGAAGGGCAGGCCTGGTACTTCGGCGCCGTATTTAACGAAGCCTCAGCCAACCAAATCATCGATCGGCTTGGCCTCGTATCACCGTCAGCCGGCTGGATGACGCTTCCGGCCGAGGTTGAGCTAGCCATCCGCGAGGATGAAGCAGGAGCGCTCCACTTCCTGCTCAACTACAGCGAGCAGCCTGCGACGATTACGCTCAGCGAAGCGAAAACCGACCTTCTCACCGGCAACCGGCTAAGCGGCACCGTAACGCTTGAAGGCTATGGCGTTGTAGTATTAAGCTAAAGCATTTCCGAAGCCGGGCTCGCATAGAGCCCGGCTTCTTTTGGGATTGTGCAGCTCGCTCTATTTTCTCCAAACTAACAAAATGGCACAAATAAGGCTATTATTAGCCTTATCATCTCCGATCACGCTCAAACTGCGGCAAATTGCGCTTCATCCTTCCGCCGCCCAACATTCCCCCTCCCTCCTTTTGCTCTTGTACCAGCATTCGAGCGTCACCCGCCCACTCCGCCTCCAGACTGAGATGAAAAGCATGCTGCAGGCGGTACTCTCATAAAATGGATACGGTTAAAATGACGGTAGCAGCTCATAAGAAGCACGGAACCAAACTGCCAGCGCCTTCGCTCCCTCACTTCTAAAGCTCCTCTTCCAAATTCAGCTTTGCATCCAATGCCAATTTGTTTAACAAAGCAATTTTGCTTCAAAAAACGTTAAGGAGGTTACATAATGCCCGTTTTGGAAGTGCGTAATTTGAAGAAAACCTATGGCTCAGTCCACGCGGTAGAAGACATCAGCTTCACGGTAGAAGCCGGCGAGGTGTTCACCATTATAGGACCAAACGGCGCAGGCAAGACGACTACGCTTGAAATGATTGAAGGGCTGCAATCGCCGGACGCGGGCCAAATCACGTTTGGCGCTTTAAATTGGACCAGGAATAGCGAGCAAATCAAAGTGTCCATCGGCGTGCAGCCCCAATCCAGCGCGTTGTTCGATCTATTGACGGTAGAAGAAAATTTGGATTTGTTTGCGACCTTCTATCCGAAATCAAGGCCGGCATCAGACGTGCTCGAAATGATTAACCTTACGGACCAGCGAGATAAGCATGTCAAAAAGCTGTCCGGCGGACAAAAGCAGCGGCTTGCAATCGGGCTTGCGATGATTAATGATCCGACGATCATTTTCCTTGATGAGCCGACAACCGGACTTGATCCGCAGGCAAGGCGCAACATATGGGACATCATTCTCAAGCTGAAGGAGCTTGGCAAAACGACCATTTTGACGACGCATTACATGGAAGAGGCGGAGAAGCTAAGCGACCGTGTCTGCATCGTCGACCAAGGAAAAATCGTCACGCTCGATACGCCTGCCGCCCTAATCGATCGGCTTACGAAGGAACGCGAGGTACGGCTCACCTTTCTTGACGGCGCCGACGCCGCGATCGAAACCGAAAAGGTAGCGACCCTCCAGCCTACAGTCGTGCGGACGAATCGCGAGGGCGCTTCGCTCCAGCTTTGGACGACGCAGCCCGAAGAAACGCTCTATGAGCTGTTCGGCTTCACGAAAGACCGAGGCTTCCGGGTCGAGCAAATTTCGATTCGCGAAATGAGCCTCGAAGATGTATTCATCGCCTTCACCGGCAAGGAATGGAGGGATTAAATGAACAGCGCCAAGCAATTTTCCAAAATGTTCACCGCGCAGATTAAGATGATGTTCCGCGAGAAACAAGTATGGTTTTGGAATATCTTTTTCCCCGTTATTTTGATGGTGTTATTTATGATTATTTTCGGAGGCGGCTCGGGAGACAGCTTTAAAGCCAAAATCGCAGTTGTTGATCCACAGCCTAACGCAACCTCAAGCATGCTGCTGGAACAGCTGCGGCAAATACCTGTACTAGAGTTCAAAGAGGAGCAGCCCGTAACGAAAGAAGCCGGCAATACGCTCGTGGAGAAGCAAGATATTGACGCCCTAATTATTTTACCTGAGTCAGAAGGCGCCGCCACGATGCAGCTCATTGTGAACAAGGCGGATGAACAAGGGGCAACGACACAAGCAATAGCCGGCATTTTAGATCAATTTATTCAGCAGGCGAACTGGTCGGCTGCCGGAGCAACACCTACGTTTAGCTTAACGAAAAGCTCCGTCTCCTCGGGCGCAGACGATTTAAATTATGCGGACTTCCTGCTCACCGGCATGATCGGACTATCCGTTGCCCAAGGCGGACTGTTCGGTATGGTTGATCTTGTCGAGATGCGCAGAAAAGGCTTAATGAAGCGGCTTCGCATGACTCCTGCCAAAATGGGTCTCTACGGGCTGGCCGGCATGGTCGTGCGGCTCGTGCTCGGAATTATCCAAATCGTCATTTTGTCGTTGATCGGCGTATTCGGATTTGGCGCGAACCTTCATATTAACGTGTTCAGCTTGGTTGTTGCTTTTTTTGCAGGCGGATTGGTGTTTAATGCAATGGGGTATTTATTCTCCTCGTTCAGCAAGTCGATGGAGGCTTACATGGGGATGGCCAACATTGCAAGCATGCTCATGATGTTCTTAAGCGGCGTGTTTTTCCCACTCGAAACGCTCCCAACCTGGCTGCAGCCGGTTACGCAGATGCTTCCGCTCACCTACTTTGTGGATGGCATGCGTGACGGCCTCATTTACGCCTCCGGCGTAGCCTCAAGCTCCTTCTGGATCGGTATTGGCATTATGATGTTATGGGGCGTCGTTTCCTTCTTAGTCGGCTCGCAGGTATACAAAGCCAAATCAATTGCCGCTACAAGGTAGACTCTCGCGCAAAAAAAACAGCAGGCAGCGATGCTTCACCAACGCATCGCGCGACCTGCTGTTTTTGCATATTTACACCTTAAATGCGGAATGCTTCAGCTCCGATTTTTCGATTTGGAACGTAGTATGCTCGATGTGAAAATCAGCCGCGATTTGCTGAATCGCTTCCTGCAGCACCTTCTGGCAATCCACGTTGTCTTCGACAACAAGGTGGCAGCTTAAAGCGTCCAGCCCGGACGTAATCGTCCAAATATGGAGATCATGCACCTCTTTTACCCCATCGATGCGGAGCAGTGTCTCCTCGACCTGTCCAGCATCCACGTTAGCCGGCGTTCCCTCCATCAAAATATGAACGGTAGATTTAATGATTCCCCATGCGCTTTTCAAAATAAGAATCGCAACGACTACGCTTATGATCGGATCGGCGATATACCAGGAGAACAAAGACATTAAAATACCAGCTATAATCGCACCAACCGAGCCAAGCGCATCCCCAAGGACATGTAGATAAGCGCTTCGTACATTCAAGTTGTCCTTAACGTCGCCTTTGCGCATAAGGAACCACGCGCTTGCGATGTTAGCCAGCAAACCAATGCCCGCGATAATCATCATCGTACCGCTCGCCACGGTTGGCGGCTCTCCGAAACGTTTGATCGCTTCGGCGATGATGAAAGCCGCGATGACAAATAACGTAACGTCATTCAGCAACGCGGCTAATATTTCAAAACGATGAAAGCCATAGGTTCGATTCGGGGACTTCGGACGCACCGCGAACCACATTGCCAGTAAACTTAGCGCTAACGCCGCGCTGTCGCTCAGCATATGCCCGGAATCGGACAGCAGCGCCAAAGAATTCGTCACTAACCCCCCGACAAACTCCAGTACCATAATACCCGCAGTAATAATAAGTGCGATCAGCAAGCCTGCTTTATTATTTG
Organism: Paenibacillus sp. FJAT-27812; assembly: GCF_001273905.1. Taxonomy (NCBI): domain Bacteria; kingdom Bacillati; phylum Bacillota; class Bacilli; order Caryophanales; family Paenibacillaceae; genus Paenibacillus; species Paenibacillus sp. FJAT-27812. The sequence goes on from NZ_LIGH01000001.1 coordinate 836,928, forward strand.
GAGCATGTGAGTGACCATGATGACCATGATGGCTATGTGAGTGACCATGGTGGTGGCCGTGGGAATGTTGATCTTCTTTCTTGTCATTTGCGTTGTTGCTCATTGGTGCAGCCTCCTCATTTAACCCTACTAGTCTGTGTCATAACCAATTATTTCATAAGCTCTATTCCATTCCGCTGGATGGATAACGATCAATAACATATGAATAGTTGCTCATATATTGATTATATGTACAACTGGTTAAAATTGCAACAGCATATTTACACACAAATTTTCGCTTCAACCCGTGCGCACCAAAACAAAAAGAGACGCATCTCCGCGCCTCTTTTCACACTCACTCGACCATTAAATTCTCGATTTCAAAATATACCTTTAGCTCCTCAGCGGCTCTACCGCTTCAACCAGCTTCTCTTCCAGCTCCGCTGTATAAGCAGCCCGCTGCTCCTCGCTCCAATGAAGCCGATTCGCCATCGCGGCAATGACCTGCCATTTCCACTGCTGAACATAGCCAATGCGGAAGAACAAATCACCTGTCCGGCGGATAAAGAAGTCCACCGGCTTCACCGTCATTTCTGCTTCAAGCGAATAACGGAGCTGCACCGCCAGCACAAGCGGCAGCCCATAGGCAGCCGCCCATTCCGCCGTCCCTTGAGCCATCGCGAACAGCTGATCCACGTTGGAGCCGTAACGCTGTGCCAAATAAGCCGACTCTTCCTTCGTAAAGCCATAATGAGCGCCTTCAGCCGTTTTCTTTTGCAAAAATAGTTCAAAGCCAGCCGATCCGCCTAAGTCTCCGCCCGACATCGGTATCGATTTTGTTGCGCTTTTGGCAAAGCGAGCGGCACTGCCCTCCTGCCCCAGCAGCTCGACTACTTTGTCAACGACCGTTTCAGCCATCTTGCGGTAGCCGGTCAGCTTTCCCCCTGCGATTGAAATGAGGCCGGACTGCGATACAAAAATTTCGTCTCTGCGCGATATTTCCGACGGCGACTTGCCTTCCTGCTGGATGAGCGGGCGCAGTCCTGCCCAGCTCGATTCCACATCCGCTTCAATAAGCTTCAGCTTCGGGAACATAAAGTTGACGGCATTCAGCAAATAGATACGGTCCTCCAGCGTCATAACGGGATTTACGGTGTTGCCTTTGTAATTGGTATCGGTTGTGCCAAAATAAGTTTTGCCGGCGCGTGGAATCGCGAACACCATGCGTCCATCCGGCGTATCAAAGTAAACCGCTTGACGCAGCGGGAAACGGCTCTTGTCGAACACAAGATGGACGCCCTTCGTCAAACGGAGCGTTTTCCCTTTTTTGGAACCGTCCATTTCACGTATATCATCGACCCAAGGGCCGGTTGCATTGATGATTTTGGCCGCTTTAATCTCATATTCTGTACCGCTGATCGTATCTTTAACGAGTGCGCCTGTTATATTGCCAGACTTGTCGTAGCGCAGCGTCTCCACCTTCGCATAATTGACAGACAAAGCGCCGGTTTCCACCGCTTTCTTCATCACTTCAATCGTCAGCCGCGCATCATCCGTCCGATATTCCACATAATAGCCGCCGCCCTTCAAGCCTTCGCGTTTCAAAAGCGGCTCCTTCGCCAGCGTATCCGCAGCGCTCAGCATCATGCGGCGCTCTTTTCTTTTGACTCCCGCCAAAAAGTCATAAACACGCAGCCCGATCGAAGTCGAGAACTTGCCGAAGGTGCCTCCTTTGTACAGCGGTAGCAGCATCCATTCGGGCGTAGTCACATGCGGTCCATTCTCGTATACGATGGCCCGCTCCTTGCCCACCTCGGCGACGACGCCTACTTCAAATTGCTTTAAGTAGCGCAAGCCTCCGTGCACAAGCTTCGTGGAACGGCTCGATGTGCCCGCCGCAAAGTCCTGCATTTCAACCAGCGCCACTTTCATCCCGCGCGCAGCAGCATCAAGCGCAATACCCGCTCCCGTGATGCCGCCGCCAATAACCAGCACATCAATGGGTGAAGACTGCATGTCCGCCAGCACCTGCTCACGATTTTGCGCTGCAAAAATTTCCTTGCCCTTATGATTGTTCATTATGATTTCCTCCGATTCTCTATCCATATAATGTTCTGCCAAATTGGTCTGGTTACTCCTCATTTAACAAATATAAACAAAAAAACCACTCAAACCGCTTCCTAGCCCTTAAAAAAGGGTTTGGAAGCGGTCTTCGTGGTTTCTCCTAGTCTCCAACCGTTATTAACTTATCGACATTATAACATCATTATTGCGCAAAAGCCATGGCCGCTTTGACCGCGCGGTGCCAGCCCTTATATAAATCCTCACGTGTCTCATCCGCCATCGATGGCTCAAACAACCGATCCACCTTCCGCAGCTTGGCAAGCTCCTCGCGGTTTTCCCAGAAGCCGACAGCAAGACCCGCCAAATAAGCGGCTCCAAGCGCCGTCGATTCATTGACTACCGGTCTCTCTACCGGTACGCCCAGCAAGTCGCTTTGGAATTGCATAAGCAAATTATTCAGCGTCGCTCCCCCGTCTACGGACAGCGATTGCAGCGGCAATCCCGATTCTTCCTCCATAGCCGATAGGACATCCTTCGTCTGGTAAGCCAAAGATTCGAGCACGGCGCGGATAAAATGCGCCTTCGACGTTCCGCGCGTCAGACCAAATACCGCGCCTCTGACATCGCTGTTCCAATAAGGCGTGCCAAGTCCTACGAATGCCGGAACGACGTAGACGCCATCCGTCGATTCGACCTGCTCCGCCAGACCTTCGGTCTCGGATGCCGATTCGATAAGCTCAAGCCCATCGCGGAGCCACTGGATTGCAGCTCCCGCAACAAATACGCTGCCTTCGAGCGCATATTCGAGCTTGCCGTCCACCTCCCATGCAATGGTGGTGAGCAACCCTCTCTCGGATACGATTGCTTTAACACCCGTGTTCATGAGCATAAAGCAGCCCGTTCCATAGGTATTTTTTGTGTTTCCCTCATCGTACGCATTTTGCCCGAATAACGCCGCTTGCTGGTCGCCCGCCGCTCCCGCTACCGGTATTGCGCCCCCCAGCAGCCCGGTATCAAGCCGGCCATACACCTCGGAGGAAGAGCGTACCTCTGGCAGCATCGCTTTTGGAATGTTCAAAATATGCAAAAGCTCATCATCCCAGCTCCGCTCATGAATGTTGAACATCAGCGTCCGCGATGCATTCGAGACATCCGTTACATGCACCAGCCCGCCGGTTAAATTCCATATGAGCCAAGTATCAATCGTGCCAAACAGCAGCTCGCCCTTCTCCGCTCGCTCACGGGCGCCATCGACATGGTCCAGCAGCCAGTTCACCTTTGTCCCTGAAAAATAAGCATCGATCAGCAGTCCCGTTTTCGAGTGAAACAGCTGCTCATATCCGCCTTGCTTCAGCGCTTCGCAGATGTCTGCGGTTTGGCGCGACTGCCATACAATCGCATGGTGAATGGGGTGACCGGTCTTCTTATCCCAGACAACCGTCGTCTCCCGTTGATTCGTAATTCCGATTCCAGCGATTTGCTCAGCCGTTACGCCAGACCTTTCCAGAAGCTCCGCCATCACCTTCTTCGTTGATTCCCATATAAACATAGCGTCCGCTTCAACCCAGCCTGCGTGCGGGTAATGCAGAGGAAGCTCTTCCCGTTCCATATCTATAATAGTCCCGCTTCGATCCACGAGCAGCGCGCGCGTGCTTGTCGTGCCCTGATCGAGCGATAGTATATATTTATCCATTTTAACCTCCTCCTTCACATGCCAAAGGGCTAATCCGCAGCCTTCCACAGCTCTTTCCGCGATGTCGTGATCGCCGTTGCGCCGGCTTCGAGCGCCTGCTTTACATGCTCCTGCGTCCGTATAAGCCCACCCGCAATAATCGGAATGCCGCTCCGCCTCTTAACCTCGCTGATGATATCCGGTATGACGCCCGGCAGCACCTCGATGAAATCAGGGCGATTTTTGTCCAGACCCGTATAGCTTCTCTCCAGCGCATCCGAATCGATAAGGAACAGCCGTTGAATGGCAATCAGCCCGTTCTGCTTCGTGCGGCCAATGACGCTGGAGCGAGTGGATATAAGGCCCGCGGGTCGAATGGACTGGCAGAGAAACTCGGCTGCGTATTCGTCATTTTTAAGTCCGTCAATCAGATCCGCGTGCAGCAGTACCTTTTTGTCATGCTGCCTCGCCAGATCAACTATATTTTTCAACTGCCCCAAATGTCCTCCGAGCAGCACCATAAAAGCATAAGGCGAAGCAAGCACCGCCTCCACATCCTTCAGCTTATGCACAGCCGGCAATACGTTCTGACCGTTCAGCAACAAAGACAAGCCTGCCACCTCCGCGCGTATTCGGATAACTTAACTTATTCGTGGTTAATAGGTGCCGCACCGTTCTTCTTGGCTGGCGCCCCGCTGCTCTCGCGTATTTTCAAACGGGTAGGCAATACGATTTTTTTGGCAATTTCCCGCTTGGCGACCAAGCGATCGGCCAGCAGCTCAACCGCGGTTTCGCCCATATGCTCCATATGAACCTTAACGGTTGTGAGCGGCGGCTGCAAAAACTCAGCTATGGCGATGTCGTTGTACCCAATGATCGAAATATCATGCGGGATCTGCAACTTCGCTTCATGCAGCGCCCGCAGCGCGCCCACTGCCATGGAATCATTTTCAATAAAAAAGGCCGTTGGCACCTTATTTCCCGACAAAGCCTTCTTCATCAGCTTATAGCCGTCCTCGGAATATAAATGGTTGCCCGTATACACCAGCTCCGGATCGAACAGCCCATGGGCAGCCAACTGGTCCATAAATACTTTCTCGCGCTCATCCCGCACACGCTTATTGTTCACCTTATTATGCCCGCCGATATAACCGATCGTTTCATGGCCTAAGCCAATCAGATAATCGACCACCTCGGAAACGGACTTGCGCAAATCAATGACTACGGAATCAAAGCGGTTGTCGTCAGGAGAGGAATCGACGAAGACGATGCTGCTAAGGCCGATCGGAAAACGATCCAAATCCTCCTTCTCGAACCGCCCAATCGCAATCATGCCGTCGAGCGACTCGCCGGGCCAGTCCTTGCTGTCCGAATTCCCTTTGGGCTGCATATACAATTTAACCAAATCCATCTTCCGTTGGAAGCATTCACGTTCAATGCCGAGCCTGATCGCCAAATAATACGGATCAAGCATTTCCTCCTGATCGGAATACCAGTTCAGAAGCCCAACCCGGTACCGCTCCTTGACAGCAATGCCGCTGCGCTGTCGCAGCGTCTTGTAATTTAATTGCTGTGCTGCCTCGAAAATGCGTTTGCGGGTTTCATCAGCCACCGAAATGCCCGGATCATAATTAAGCACCCGTGATACCGTTGCGATCGATACATTTGCTTTTTGCGCAATTTCTTTAATCGTAGCCATACTACCGTTCCTTCCTGCAAGGCATGGAATACGTGATGTAAGCGATTTCTCTTTTATGGGTAAAATTATACGTTGTTTTTACTAAAAATCAAGAACAATTTATCGATTTCACCGCAAAAAGCAAAAGGCTGCCCTTAGGTGTCAGCACCTGTAGAGCAGCCTTGCTTGACCTTTTATGCATTATTTCGATGCATACGTGCATAAGTAAAAAACGTGCATCCTACCATGCAAGCTGGTAGCTGCCTGATCCGACATGAATGGAAACGCCAGCTTCCGTTTCCGATACAGCCGTTACGCCCAAAGCTCCCTTAAGCGAGCCTCCGCTCTCGGTTACCTTTGCCCCGGCAGACGCCCCCGGCAACCGAATCTCCGCAGCCGTGTTCGGCGGAATCGTTACATCTAGCGTAATGGCTCCGTCCTCCGACTTCACCCATTTGGAGCTGACCTTCCCGTACAACGTTTGCAAGCTTCCCTCCGCCCAGCTAAGCCCCTCGCCCGGCTGCGGCGCAATCAAGATTTGCTTGTAGCCAGGCGCCGACTCAACCGTTTGAATGCCTGCGACTGTGCGGTACATCCAATCGCCAATGGCGCCATACGCATAGTGATTGAAGGAGTTCATATTTTTGCTCCAGAAGCTGCCATCCTCCTTGATGCCGTCCCAGTGCTCCCATATCGTCGTTGCACCCTTCGTTACCGGATAGAGCCATGACGGATAAGTTTGCTGCAGCAGCAGCTTATAAGCCGCCTCGTTCTGGCCAAATGCGCTAAGCACATGATTCAAATACGGCGTACCAACAAATCCTGTCGTCAGGTGAAACTTATTTTGCTCGAGCAGCTCGGCAAGCTTGGCAATCGCCCGCTTCTCTGCCGTTTCATCCAGCAGCCCGAACATGAGGGCAAGCACTTGAGCCGTTTGGGTCGGCACGGCCAGCCTGCCCGTAGCGGTCACGAATTCCTCGCGCAGAGCGGCTAGAATTTGCGCATAAAGCTCCTGATACGTCGCCGCATCCTCTGTCTCATTCAGCACGGCTGCCGTCTTCTGGACAAGCGATACCGAATACGCGTAAAAGGCTGTCGCAATAAAGTCCCGATCGGTCGCTCCCACGTAATCGCCGGATTTGGCATCAAGCCCAAGCCAATCGCCAAAATGAAAACCGGTGTTCCACAAAAACTCGTTATCCCCCTGACGCCGGACGTAGGACACCCAAGCCTTCATGCTGTCATACTGCTCCTCCAATATTCGCTTATCGCCGTAACAAACATAAATGGTCCACGGGCAAATGACTGCCGCATCCCCCCATGCCGCCGAGGAGCTGTCGTTCTCGCCAAGCACCTGCGGAATAACGAAAGGCACACTTCCGTCTTCGCCTTGATCAGCCTCCAAATCCCGCAGCCACTTGGCGAAAAAAGGCGCTACATTCGATAAGTAAGACGCCGTTTGGATGAACATTTGTGCATCTCCGGTCCACCCAAGCCGCTCATCCCGCTGCGGACAGTCGGTCGGCACGTCGAGGAAATTGCCCTTCAAGCCCCATTTGATGTTGCGCTGAAGCTGATTGACCAGCGGCTCCGAGCACTCGAACAAGCCGGTATCCTCCATATCGGAATGGAGCACCACGCCTGTAAAATCGTCCAGCTCCAGCTTCTCGGGAAATCCGATGAGCTGCACGTACCGAAAGCCTTGAAACGTAAATCGCGGCTCATACATTTCACGCTCGGCGCCCTTTTGCACATACTTGATCGTCTGCTTTGCCGCACGCAAATTATCGGTGTAGAAATTACCCTCATGGTCGAGCACCTCGGCATGCAGCAGCGTTACTTCAGCCCCCGCTTCTCCCTGCAGCGCAAATTGCACCCATCCGACCATATTTTGGCCAAAATCAAGCACCCGCTCCCCTTTTGGCGTCGTAAAGAACGCTATCGGCTTCAGCCTCTCCTGCTTGCGTACGGGCTCGTTTATTTGCGGCGTCAGCATTTGCTTCCCATGCTGCAGCAATTCTACCGCCTGCCAGCCTCCTTCGCCGTCATCATAATCTGCCGTACTCCAGCCCTCTCGTTCCAGGCGTGCGTCATACGTTTCGCCATGATAGATTTCCGAAAGCTGAACCTGACTGATCGCCGCTTTCCAGCTATTGTCGGTTACGATCAGCTCTTCCCTTCCATCCTCATACACGATACGTATTTGCAGCAGCAGAGCTAGACGATCGCCGTACAAGCAGCGCTGCTCACTCCAAGCCAAATTCCCTTTGTACCAGCCATTTCCGAGGTAAGCGCCAATCGCATTTCCGCTTGGCGCAAGGAGCTCGGTTATATCATAGGTTTGTGTTTGCAGCGTATGGCTGTAACTCGTCCAGCCCGGCGTAAAGTAGCTGTCGCCCACCCGTTGTCCATTAAGCTCAAGCTCGTAGAGCCCAAGTGCAGTCGCGTACAAGCGGGCTTCCTTCACAGCGCCTGTGAGAGCAAAGGTTTTCCTCAGCATCGGGGATGGCTCGGACTCAACTTGCAGCAGGTCAAGCGGCGCTGATATCCATTCCCCCACCCATTCCTTAGGACTTAGAATGCCCATCTCCCAGAAAGCCGTCTCTGACCAAGCAGACTGCTCGCCCCGCTGATTCCATACCCGGACACGGTAGTAATAACGCTTACAAGATTCAGCCGTAAACGACTTTAGCTCCACATGCGTGGATTGCTCCGATTCCATGCGGCCCGATTGCCAGATCACGTCAGCAAAACGATCATCCGAAGCAAGCTCAATCTCATAAGCAGACTGGCTTACCGCTCTCTCTTCTGAATGAAGCTTCCAGCCCAAACGTGGTGCTGCCGCACCGATTCCGATCGGATTTTTCTGATATTCGCAGCGCAGTTCTCTAATCTCTAGCATTAAGTTATCCTCCTTCAGGTATAACGGAATTAAGCTTCCATAGCCTTGCGCTCGAAAATGCCGATATTTATTGCGTGTTCGCCTTCCTTGCCTCTACGCTTTCCTCTATAATTATAAAAAAGCAGAGCGATAAAAATGCAGGTATAACGGACAACTTGATGCGGTAATCCGGACATTTTCACAAAAGGCAGAGAAATCTGCGTTGGGAGCGCAAACGATGAATCATCACGTAGAAACGTTCCGCGGAGAGCACTTTTTCCAAAAAAATCAGCTGCTATACGTTAATCGCGCCACAGAGAACATTACGAGCCCCTATCATGATCACGATTTTCTTGAATGCGTCTATATCGCAGAGGGAGCCGGCTACCATCATATCGGGGATCAGGTTCATAAGGTTCGCAAGGGGCAGGTTTTTTTCATTCCTATCGGCACTTCGCATGTGTTCAGGCCAATCTCCGCAAATAAGGCAGTGAGCCCTTTGAGCGTATTCAATTGTGTCTTTTCTCCGCTGCTGCTGCATAAGCTTAGTGCATTCGCCTCCGATTACAGCATCGTCCAGTTTATGAGTGACATGGAAAGCGGACATTCTCCCTACTATTCCTGCATGGATACGCATGACCAGTTCGAGAAGCTCTTTCTAGCCCTGCACAGAGAATATGAGCTTCCGCAAACGGGCTCCTCTGATTACTTGCATTCCCTGCTGCTGCAGCTGATCATCGCTTTGCAGCGATCGATGGAGCAATCCCGCCCGTCCCCCGCTCCGAGGCAAACGGTTTTTATCAAGCTGTTAAATGATCTCGAGCAGCATTATGATCAGGAGCTGACGCTAGCTAGGCTGGCTGAGGCAAGCGGCTGGAGCGAACGGCATCTGCAGCGTCTCTTCCGGCAGCATGCGAACCAAAGCTTCCACCGCTACCTGCAAAATGTACGCATCCAAAAGAGCCAAGAGCTGCTTCGCGGCTCCCAGCTCAAAATCAGCACGATTGCCGAGATGGTCGGCTACAAGGATATTCATTCTTTTAACACCTTGTTTAAAAGATGCACCGGAATGACGCCAAGCGTATATCGCAAAGAATCGGACCCAGGCGATATGTCAAATCGATAGGAGGTTCTTCGTCAGCATGTTTACGTTAAAGGAAAAGCTCTACCTGCTAGAGCTGCTCAAAAAACAAAATCGCAAACGGCTTCTAAGCTTTGGCAAAAAAGACCCGGCTCACGACCGGCTTGTAGAGAAGCTTGAGCAAATGGTTCGCAATGAGCAGGTAAACCGAGAACAACTATAATAGGCTGTCATCATTCATGCACACGCATCGTCAGTCACAGGAGGATTTATGACAGGAAAGACTCATCTAGCGATCGGGGCAGCCGTTGGCGCAGCCGCATCGATCTATTACCCGTTCACTTTGGAGCATGCCGCTTTGTACATTGCCGTAGCCGGCTTCTCCGCGTTAAGCGCGGACCTTGACGGCCCTAGCATGCTCAGCTCCAAGCTCAGCAAGGTTTCCAAGCTGATCCGCGAGCTTACGCTATGGTCGGGCTTCCTGCTTGCCGCCATCATTTGTTATTATTTTTTCACCGACCAATCGCCTTCACCGCTATACATAGGCGTAGCAGCGGCCGTCTTCCTGCTTGGCCTCGTGGCGAAGCAGGGCGTCATCCGAAATGTGCTCGCGAGCGCCGTCGGATGCATCGTTATGTACGCCGGCTATTACTATCATATGAACTGGCTGATCGGCTTCGGCCTGTTTTCCGCTTGGGTACCGTGGCTGAAGCATCGCGGCATGACGCATACGATATGGGCCGTCCCGATTTGGGGCGCGATTGGCTGGGGACTCGAGAATCAGCTGCAAATTGACGGCATCGCAATCGTCTCGATGCTCGGTTATTTATCTCATCTCGTAGCGGATACGCTCACGCCGAGCGGTGTGAAATGGCTTTATCCGCTGACGAAAAAATCATTTAAAATCCGGCTGTAGGTTTTTATAAGAGAATAGGCGCAAGCGACGGGCTATAATGCCTGCTGCTTGCGCCTTTTATTTTTCAACTGAAGTCTGTTGGAGGAAAACGATGCTTGGTCGCTTGCTCGAAGCCGTAAGCCAGCTTAATGAGTGTCGGCTCGCTGAAGGCTGTGCCGATAAAGGATATGCCCTGCGGACCTTTAGTCGTATAGCCGCCTTCTGCGATAATACCGGTTTCCGCAAATCCGCCTGGCACCGTAATGACGGGATAACCTGCCCTGGCGGCAAGATCATCGCCATCGTCATTGCCAAGGAACAGCAGCGCATCTAATTGATGCTCCTCCAAAGCGTGATCGATCCCGCCTTTGCCCGCCAGCTCTCTATTTCTAATGAGACTATCCACATATTCCTGCTCGGTCAGCGTCCCGCTCGTTTCCTCTGCCGATATGAGCGTATCTTGACCATATTTTAAAGCAATATCGGCATGCTCTGCATTATAGGCGATAAGCTCCTGCAAGGAATGTACGGGAACCGATTCATCCAGCTTCCCTAGATAATCGTTGATGTATTTTTCGAATTCATAACGCAGCACATGCCAATCCCATTCGACCTTCTCGCACGGCAGTTCAACGGGGTCAATAATGGTGGCGCCTGCCTGCTTCAAGACCCCGATGGCCTCTTCGATAACGGCGAGCCTAGCCTCGTCTAAATCCTTATAGTAAAAACGCGGAATTCCGATCCTTGCCTGCTTCAAATAATCCGTATTCAAAAAAGGCGTATAATCCTTGTAAGCATGCTTCGCCCCCGCTACCGTTACTTCATCCAGCTCATCCGCACCCGTTAGCGCCCCAAGCACGATGGCAGCATCCGTCACCGTTCTTGCCATCGGTCCTGCCGTATCTTGACTGCTCGTAATCGGAATAATGCCGGTTCGGCTTACGAGTCCTATCGTCGGCTTGATTCCCACCAGATTCGTTTGGCTTGCAGGGCTAATGATGGAGCCGGAGGTTTCCGTTCCAATCGCAGCCGCTGCTAAATTCGCGGCAGCCGCAGCGCCTGATCCCGAGCTGGAGCCGCCAATAAACAGCTCTCCCGGCCCATATGGATTAAGCACAAGCCCTCCTCTTGAGCTATAGCCCGCCCACATCGAGCCGGACATAAAATTGGCCCACTCCGTCATATTCGCTTTTCCGAGAAAAACAGCTCCGGCGGCGCGCAGCTGCGATGCAACGAAGGAATCCGCTGCGGCGTAGGAGTTCGCTAAAGCAACTGAGCCTGCGCTCGTGTGCATGTTGTCATGGGTATCTATATTGTCCTTCAAAATAATCGGAATGCCATGCAGGTTGCCCCTGCTTCCGCGCTCGACTCGTTCCTGGTCCAAATCCCTTGCGATTTCAATCGCGTCCGGGTTGACTTCCAAAATGGAGCGAAGCACCCCATCATGTCGTTTAATACGCCCCAGATAAACCTTCACAAGCTCTTCCGAGCTTAACCAGCCTGCTTCCATTGCCGCTTGCATGCTCGCTATATCCGCCTCTATAATCCACTCTTCCATATTTACCTTCATTAGAACCATCCCCCACACGCCCTGCTTCCAGCATTTTCTTCTCTCCATAATATCCAATTTCAGGAAGCGTGTCATCGTAATAAATAGATATAGCCAAACTTTCCTCTATTAGAGCGGTGGGGATGGCGATTTTTTTCGACGCAAGCTTTATTGCTTGTTTTGGATGACCTTAAGCAAGCAGCCACAGGTTGCAAGATGCATCCCTTCATGGACTAATCCAAAGTTCAACAGCTCCCCCGCCCGGTTGAAGGTGAGCGGTCCCAATTGAATCGGCGGTGTGAGAGTTGCCTTCAAGCTGTCTGGAGCCAACTCAGATATAAAGCTAAGCTGATCGGACAGCTGCTGGATTAGCTCTTCCTTCGAAGGAGGGGTGTCCGTCCAGTTCGCTGGCGCCGTGCCGGATTTGAAAAACGATGCGTAAGCTGCGGGAATGGCCGATTGTCGCGAGAAGCCAAGCGACATGTAGACATCCATCCAATAAATCATGTGTCCAACGTTCCAGCGCACCGTGTTGTTATAGGCATCAGGCTGAATGTCGAACAGTTCCTCAGGGATCGCCTGCACCTGCTGAAGCACCAATTGACGAACCGTTTGAGCCGTTTTGATCATCATTTCTGACATGTTGATTTCCTCCTTTATAATGTGACGCGCTTGATATGTTCCAAGTGTAGATCTCCTGGAAATTTTCATCAATGCAGTGCACATTACCGGAACGTTAAGTGTAAGTTAACGATTATTCATTGACAGAAAAAGAGGATGAAGTGACAATAATGATGCAAGGCAATCAGCGATGCTATTGAAAGCAGGTGTGCGTTATGGAGTTAAGGCAGCTGCAGTATTTTATGGCGATTTGTGAGGAGCTTCACTTCACGAGAGCAGCCGATAAGATGGGCGTCAGCGCGCCCAACGTCAGCCAGCAGATAAGGAAATTGGAGGAAGAATTAGAGGTTTTGCTGTTCGATCGTGTAGGTAAAACAATCGTCCTCACAGAAGCCGGAGCGATTCTTCATGAGCATGGCGCTGCCGTGTTCGGGCATCTGCAGCAAGCGAGCGATGCGATTGCGGATTTAAAAAAAATGCAAGGCGGATCGTTATCGATCGGTGTCTTGCCCGGTGACGCGGATCTGATGTTTAATGCCTTGCTGCTAAACTTTCATCAAACCTATCCCACCATTTCGCTGTCTCTTTTGGAAACCACCAAAGTAACCGAACAAGTTCTGGATAGGAGCATCGATGTTGGCGTAACGACCGGGCCTGTTATCGATGATCGTCTCACGTCCATTCCTTTGTTTCATGAAGAGTTCTCATTGGCGGTCAGCATCAATGATCCCCTTGCCGCGGAGAGCTTCATCTCCTTGAGCAGACTGGACACCTTGAAGCTCGTCATGTTCCCATCCGACCATCAGTGCCGCAAGCTGATCGACCGCTTCTGCATGGATAAAGGTTTTACGCTGCGTCCGCATATGGTGACGACAACCTTATCATCCCTCCTCCAGATGGTGCAAAGCGGAGCTGGCGCCTGTGTTCTGCCGCGGCTGCTGCTCGATAATCTTCCTTATCCCGACATCAAGGTGCTGCCTCTAAAAAATCCTACGCCTTCTCAAGACATTTGTCTCATCTATCGCAGCGACCGATATATCGGACATGCCATGCGCACGTTTATAAAGATTCTAAGAGCCTATATAGAGTCCGCGATCCATCATGCGAAGTCTTCTTAAATAACACGCAGCTTGACTGTAGTGCGGTGTTCCCCACAATTGGTTTGATGCGCCTGTCTTCAAACAAACTGTGGGGAAACGCCAGCATATAGACAAAAATGTTCCTACGATGGAGCAGGAGCATCCCCATGTACAGTCCGGGCAATACGATAAACGCAGCCGATTTTTGATAACCGGAATGCTAACTCTATTTGGCACGATACTCTCCCACCACAAACTTTGCTCGCCCCGCACACTCCCATCACATCACAGACTGCTTCTGCTCACTCGCATGACACTCTCTCAACATAATACGACTCGCCACAAACGGCGCTCTCCCAGCATTGCCGTGCTTGAAACATCAATTTGCCAACAAGCATATACAATACGAGAAATGGCGGTGAGCCATCTATTACCCGCTGCGCTGGCTATGAAGCCTGCGCGCCGGTGGTTTAGCGTTATTTTCAGATAGGCTATCGTTATCCGTTCTTATTCATCGCTTGATCAGATACTTTGGGAGGAAGCGCCGCCTTCCTCCTTCCCCATGTCCCCGCATTCGCGCCTAGCACGCCCGCGATGATGACAGCTGCCCCGATAATGTGGTAATACGCAAGCTGCTCGTTTAAGAAAACGAAACCTCCAATAATCGAAACCAATGTCGCAAGATGATTGAACACGCTAACCTTGGACGCCTCCAGCTTCGATAAAGCATAGTTGCTGAGCAAGCTGGAAATGAGCGAGGAGAGCACGCCCAAATATAAAACCGACAATAGGAACACAGGGCTTGCAAACGGTTCAAAATAAAGCGATAACGTCCCTTCTGCCACATGTTTGCCGACCGCCATCAGGTTGAAAACAAGGAAGCCGATTACCGTCATCACATAGGTCATGGCCATTACCTTCATCCGAGAAGTAAGCTTCCTTGCTAACACGCTATAGCCGGCTAACGCGAGGGCTGACAAAAGAATAAGCAGCGTCCCTTTCATATTTGCCAGATTAATCGACGTACCTTTCATGACAAAAATGAAGATGACGCCTGCCACAGAGAGAAGCGTCGAAAGCTGCTGCAGCCTCGTTGTCCGCTCCTTCAAGAAATACGCTGCCGCAATCATCGTGAAGATCGGCACAGTAGCATGGATAATGCCAGCCTCCGCGGAGGATGTGAATTTTAAGCCAAAGGCTTGAAAAGCAAAAAACATCGAGGGGTATAAGACCGCAAGCGGAAGAACAGCCAGTACATCCCGCGGTGTGATTTGGAGCTTCGCCCACCCGAATAGGACAGGAATAGTTGCCGCGATAAGGGAAACGGTAAAGCGGTGAGCGAGACTATCGAGCGGAGTTGCAACCGTTAAGGCTAATTTTCCAAATAGAAAAGAGAGCCCTACTATGGCCGAATAAATAACGATCGCCGAATAGGCGAAGCGCTTCGTTTTGGCGTCTAATTGTGCTGCTGGCATGACGCACCTCCTAATGAATGTTTATGTTACGTATATCGTATCTCCCCGCCGTGCATGCTACAATAAGGAAAACGGCTATCTGTACCGATACAGATTCGCGAGGAGCCTGTCCGATGTATATCTATTTAAAGCTTATGAACGAGCTAGAAGAACTGATTTTAAAGCAGCCTTATAAGGATGGGCAGAAGCTCCCTTCGATCCGTTCTTTGGCGGAGCAGTACGGCTGCAGCAAGAGCACGATCATTAAGGCGCTCGATGAGCTCGAGAAGCGCCATCTTATTTATGCGATGCCAAAGAGCGGCTATTACGTTGTAAAAGGGACGGATTCTGTCCAAGGCGAAGCGTCGCCAATTTTAAACTTTGCCGATTCCGCACCTGATCCGAATGTATTCCCCTATTTGGATTTTCAGCACTGCATCAATAAAGCGATCGACACTTACCAGAAGGACTTATTCGTATATGGCACTGCCAAAGGGATGACTTCGCTTATCGATGTCGTCCGCAAGCAATTAACGAGCTATCAAGTGTTCGCCGAGGAGCGGAATATATTTGTGGTGTCCGGGGTTCAACAAGCCCTTTCGTTGCTTGCCGCAATCCCCTTCCCAAGCGGCAAGCAGAAGGTGCTGATCGAGCAGCCGGGCTATCATCTGTTTATCGAATATTTGGAGACGCGTCGCATCCCGGTTATCGGGATAGAACGCCGGTTCTCGGGTATAGATTTTGGCAGGCTGGAGGAAATCTTTCGTACGGAGGACATTAAGTTTTTTTATACGATGCCGCGTTTTCACAATCCGCTTGGCTGCTCTTACACGAACAAAGAAAAGAAGCGGCTCGCGAGGCTTGCCGCCAAATACGACGTATACATCGTGGAGGATGATTTCCTCGCCGATTTCGAGCAGGACAGCAAGGCCGATCCGATCTACGCCCATGACGATTCCTCGCATGTCATCTATTTGAAGAGCTACTCCAAAATCATATTTCCCGGCCTGCGCATCGGCATTGCCGTCATCCCTGATCTGCTCACTGGATCGTTTCGGCTGTATAAAAAACAGGACGACATCGACAGCTCCATGCTGTCGCAAGCCGCTCTCGAAATCTATTTGCGCAGCGGCATGTTCGACCGTCACCGCGCCAAAATCCGCAGCAGCTATACGGCTAAGGCCAAGCTCCTTGATGCTGCGCTGGTGAAGGAAGCCGCTCGCAGCGGTGGGGCATTTACCTATGAGCGCCCGAAACATCCGTCCATTCATACGCATATTTTGCTGGATAAAACGCTGTCCGTCCCGCAGATTATTGCAAAATTAAAGAAGGAATCGATTCATCTATTCTCATTGGATAGAGATTATTTGAGCAATTTCCAGAGGGAAAATATATTGAAGCTAAATGCGACTAATGTAAGCGAGGAAGATATAGAAAGAGGAATTGAACGGATTGGCGCTTTACTCATCCAATCCGCCCGCAAATAACGTTTAGAACCTTTCCGATACTAGCTTAGCCTGCGTAAAGAGCAGCAAATAATCACGCCCGCCGGCTTTCGAATCCGTACCGGACATATTAAAGCCGCCGAACGGGTGAACGCCGACCAAGGCACCTGTGCACTTGCGGTTAAAATAAAGGTTGCCGACGTGGAACTGCTCGCGGGCTTGCTCCAATCTGCTGCGGTTGCGCGAGATGACTGCTCCCGTCAATCCGTATTCGGTATTATTAGCGATATCAAGCGCCGCGTCGAAGTTGGCTGCCTTAATAAACGCAAGCACGGGGCCGAATATTTCCTCCTGCGCGATCCGTGCATACGGAGCGACATCCTTGATGATCGTAGGCTCAATGAAATAACCGCTGCTGTCTCCAATTCTCCCTCCTTGCACAATGATGCCTTCGCTGCGCCCAACCTCGATATATTTTAAAATGCTAAGGTATGCCCGCTCATCGATAACCGGACCGACGTAGGTGATTTGCTCGTCTGCCTTCCCGAGCTTCAGCTTCTTCGTCCGCTCGACCACCTTCTCGATTACCTCGTCATAGACAAGCTCATGCACGACCGCACGCGAGCAAGCGGAGCATTTTTGGCCGGCATAGCCGAAAGCGGATGCTGTAATCGCATCGGCTGCCAGATCAAGATCCGCATCCTCGTCAACGATGATCGTATCCTTGCCGCCCATCTCGGCGACCACGCGCTTAATCCACTTCTGGTCCTGCTGGCTGAACGAGGCCTTCTCATTAATGCGCAAACCAACCTCTCGCGAGCCTGTAAAACAAATAAAGCGGGTTAACGGATGCTCTACCAGAAAATCGCCCACCTCGCTGCCGGCGCCTGGCAAGAAATTGACGACGCCATCGGGCAACCCGGCATCCTCCAGCAGCTCAACGAATTTGGCGGCGATGACCGCCGTCGCGCTCGCTGGCTTAAGCACGACCGTATTGCCGGCAACGACCGCCGCCATCGTCATGCCCGCCAATATCGCAAGCGGGAAATTCCACGGCGGAATAATGATGCCAACTCCGAGCGGAATGTAAACGAGCTCGTTATCCTCGCCGGCTGTCGCCACAATCGGCTGGCGCTCCGAGAGCCGCTCCATTTCGCGTCCATAATACTCAAGGAAATCAATGGCCTCCGCCGTATCTCCATCTGCCTCGGCCCAGCTTTTGCCTGCTTCGTATACGAGCCACGCCGAGAACTCATGCTTGCGCCGCCGCAGCAGCGCCGCAGCCTTATACAGCACCCTCGCCCTAGCAGGCGGCGTTACCTTCTTCCAATCCTCAAAGGCTGCCGCAGCGGCAAGTATCGCTTTATGCGCAAGCCCCGTGTCCGCCTGCGATACGATGCCAACCAGCTGCTTCACGTCGGAAGGGTTAATCGATTTGCGCTTTTGAATCGTTTCGATGCGGTCCGGACCAATCTTCAGCGTATATTCCTTGCCAAGCTCCGACTCCACCTTGCGCAGCGCTTCCTGAAAATCATGAATATGATCGGTTACCGAAAAATCGGTAAATGGCTCGTTCTGAAATGGCTCCCGCATAGCCTAATCCCTCCTGCCCATTCGAATCAACGCTGAATGCTCGTTGTCCTCACAAAATCTGCTCGCCCAGCAGCGAGCCTATCAATTCCACGGCAAGCTTAGCCGTCTGGTCATGATGGTCGAGACTTGGATTTACTTCCACGACTTCCGCCGATGTAACGAGATTGGACTGATAGAGAAGCTCAAGGGCAAGATGCGCTTCCCGGTAGCTTAAGCCGCCCTTTACAGGCGTCCCCGTGCCAGGTGCCTCTAGCGGATCAAGGCTATCGATGTCAAAGCTGACATGGACGCCATCGGTCGTCTTCCTCAGCTGCTGAATGACCTTCTCCATCACCCGCGCGATGCCAAGCCGATCAATGTCATGCATCGTATAACAGGCGATGCCCAAGGAGCGGATATACGCCTTCTCCCCGGAATCGAGCGATCTGGCTCCGACAATCGCGACATGCTCTGGCTTTATTTTAGGTGAAATGCCTCTAAGACCCGTTAACAGCGGAATGCCTCTCCCGAGGCTGATGCCAAGCGACATCCCATGAATATTGCCCGAAGGACTTGTGTCCTCCGTGTTCAGATCCGAATGCGCATCGAACCAAATGACGCCAAGATCCTCGTAATGCTCAGCTAAACCCGCAATCGTCCCAATCGAAATGCTGTGATCGCCGCCCAGCACTAACGGAAACTCTCCATCCGCCACAATTTCAGCTACACGCTCGGATAATTGGCTGCTCACCGCAAGTACCTCCGCCAAATGTTTTGCGTTTGCTGATTTCAGCGTCTGCAGCGGCGCCATGGCGCTGACCTCTCCAGCCATGCGATAGGAAATATTGAGCTCCGTCAGCTTGCCGCTCAGCCCTGCAGCATGCAAAATATGCGCCGGACCAAGCTCTGCCCCCGGAGTGCCCGCGCCTTTTCCGAAAGGAACCGCAACGATGGCCACCTGTTGAATGCTCATAGCCGTCACTCTCCTGCCAAAGTGCTATTCGCGAAGACAGCTTGAATCCTCTCAAACGCCCAGTCGATCTCGTCCTCCGTTATAATGAGCGGCGGCGCTAGCCGGATCACATAGTCATGCGTTTCCTTGCATAGCAGCCCCAGCTCCATCAGCTTCTCGCAATAAGCTCTCGCAGGCGTATTCAGCTCAATGGCAATAAATAGGCCGCGGCCCCTGACTTCTTTTATATCCGGGTGCTGCAATGTCGCGAGCTTGATTAAGAAATACTGTCCGAGGACAAGCGAGCGGTCCGCCAGCATTTCATCCTCGGTTACGTCAAGCGCAGCGATCGCAACGGCGCAGCTGAGCGGGTTGCCGCCAAACGTAGAACCGTGCGAGCCCGGACCAAATACATCCATAATGCTGCTGCTTGCCGCAATCGCCGATACCGGCATGACGCCGCCGCCAAGCGCCTTGCCCATAATATAGACATCGGGCACAACATCGTCCCAGTCGCAAGCGAACTTTCGCCCGGTGCGGCCAAAGCCGGTTTGAATCTCGTCTGCGACGAGCAGCACCTGCTGCTCCTTGCACAGCCTAGCCGCATCGGCAAGAAATCCCCTTGGCGGAATGCGTATGCCCGCTTCGCCTTGAATCGGCTCGATCAGCACCGCGGCGGTATTCGGCTGGATCGCTGCTTTTAACGCCGCCAGATCGCCATAGGGTATAACACGAAACCCTGGCGTGAACGGCCCAAAGCCCTGCCGGTAACTCTCCGTCGAGGAGAAGGACGTAACCGTCAGCGTCCGCCCGTGAAAATTCCCTTCAAAAACGATGATTTCCGCCTGCTCATCGGGTATATGCTTGACGCTGTATGCCCAGCGCCGAACTGCCTTTATTGCCGTCTCGACCGCCTCCGCCCCCGTATTCATGGGAAGAATGCGATCTTTGCCAGTATAAGCCGCAAGCTTCTCGCAAAATACGCCCAGCGCTTCGTTGTGAAAGGCGCGTGATGTAATCGTGACCTTATCCGCCTGCTCCTTCAATGCTTCAATAATGCGAGGATGACGATGCCCTTGGTTCAAAGCCGAGTAAGCGCTCAGCATATCCATGTAACGCACGCCATCCGAATCCTGCACCCACACGCCCTCTGCGCTGCTGATCACTATCGGCAGGGGATGATAATTATGGGCTCCAAATTGTTCAGCCAGCTCGATGTCTTTACTCGCCCTGTTCATCACCTGCTCCTTTCTGCATGCACCCGCAAAAAATAGCTGTTTTTGAATTTTATGCGGTTAAGGGGTGACAAATAACAAAGGGACTGGAGGATAGGTAGAAAGTAACAATTTCTCTTGTGCGGAAGAGGCGTGTTGATTTAATATAAATCGGGGGGATTGATGGCTTGAGAAATAAAAAAGTGTTTTTCACTTTGTTGATTAGTCAAATATTGTTCGGACTGTTTACGTTCATTTGGTTTTTTGTCGCCTTGATGTCCGTTATGATCTTCGACTCGCCAGGTTCCGAAAAATTATTTTGGCCTGTCTTGCTGTTCATCATCAACTGGCTCTATCCGGTAGCGCTTATTTTATCTATTATCGTGAGCTGGGTGCTCTATCGCCTGGACAAAATGAAAACAGCGATTACCATCGCAATGGTACCGCTGATTTGGGTTTTGCCTGTTTTCTGCATAATCATCTATGCCGGTTCGAGCTAATCCTTGCTGCCTGCGATAAAACGAAGCCAGCCTTGCTCCATATTATTTTGTGCCCATTGCAAGTGATTGCGGTCCTCGTACTGGCGGAACGGGCACTCTATGCAAAAAATAAGATCCAAATACAAATCGTAGAGTGCTCTGCGGCCCTGCTCTCCCGTTGTAAAAGATTTGATGCCGTAACCTTTAAGAAAAGATGCCGTTTTATTAAAGTGGCTAAAATAATGCTCCATCAGCGGATCGCCCCATAACGCACGCTCGAAATCGATAATGCCGGAAACGGCTCCGTCCTTTATGAATACATTGCCGTCCCATAAATCCCAGTGAACAAGCCTCGGCTCCGTTACCTCATCAAGGACGTCTAACCGAAGTGCTACCTCATTCCTGATGGAATCATAGTCCGCCGGAAGCTGTACGCCCTCGCGTTCTCCGTCAGCCAGCACGCCCAGCAGCAGTTGATGAAAGCTCTCTCTCCAAGTGGAGTCCGCCGAACCGTCACTTGCTGCATAAAGACCAAAGCGCTCTCCGCGAATTTCATTTAATTGCCGGTTATAAACGCCAAGCTGATAATCGATCTGATTGCGCTGCTCTTCGGTCAGCTGATCCTTCACCTTATTGTAAGGCTCGCCCTCCAGCATCTCCATAATAAAATATTCGCAGTCCACGATCGATTCGGAGTTATCATGCGCGTATACAGCAGGCACCGGCAATGCACCGACTAGCTTCACTAGTCGCAGCACCTCTACCTCCGTCTTCATCAGCCCCTGCTCGTAGCTCATCATCTTCGTATCCGATAGCGGTGCCGCCTTCACAATAACCGATTGCCCATTCGCCAGCGTCACTTGATAGGCAGCATTAGCCCAGCCGTCCGTAAGCTCCTTAATAACGGTTGGCGATTGCCCAAATGCATTCAATGTAATCGCTGTCATTTCACTTTCCGTCAGCTTCCTCTTTATTCCGCTTTCCATCGTTGTCCATCCCCTTCTATGGATTTGGCCGTTATGTCAGCGCCCTTGCGCTAAGCAGAGCTGACGGGCAGCCCTGCTTGCACAATAGTCATTCCTGATATGTATAAAATTCAGCTGCTAGACGGTGCTCTATTCCGCAGCCTTCTCAAAATGCTCCTGACAGAACGCCAGCACCATCTTCTCTTCATCCTCTTCCAGCTCAAAATCGATGTACTTATTGGAGGATGTCGTCAAAAACTCATATTTCGCAATGCGGGCTGCTTCCTCTTCAATAACATAAATGACACGAAGCGTTACACCTTCCTCGTGGTAAAGCTCATCATCGTCGGCAACGTCAAGATCGAGGATGAATTCATATCTCTTTCCTGTCAAAATGCCAAACGGGTCCTTCATCAATTCAGCGCTGTATTCCGTAATCGTAAACATGTTATCCGCTCCTTCTCTATCTATTATAGCAAAACAAAAGCAGCCTGAAACTTGTTAATCAAGTCCCAGGCTGCTATTTTTGGTTGAACGGCAACCGCCGCCCCTTTTCCTACAGGTTGCTTAGCGTTTCTGTAAGAACAGGCACGATTTGCGATTTGCGGGAAACAACGCCCTTGAGTACCGCTTTGTTGTCGGACAATGTTACGTTGTAAGCTTTCTCAACCGCATGAGCTTGAGCGCCGAGTGCAAGCGCAACGGAATCGTTGTTCAAAATATCCGTAACGACAAGCACGAACAGGTCAAGGCCTTTCGTTGCGATGATGTCATTCAATGCCGCTTCCAGCTCAGCTTGGCGGGAGATGACATCGTTTGTGTCAACCGCGTTTACTTGCGCGATTTCTACTTTGTAGCTGCCCATTGCGAACTCTTTCGCGTCAAGGGAGATCAGCTGTGCAATCGTTTTGTCGCTTAGGTCAGCACCTGCTTTAAGCATGTCCAGACCGTAGCTTTCTGCGTTAACGCCAGCGATTTCAGCAAGTTCGCGAGCTGCTGCAACGTCTTGCTCGGTGCAAGTCGGCGATTTGAACAGCAAGGAATCGGAAATGATTGCAGACAACATAAGGCCAGCAATTTCTTTGCGAATTTCAACGCCGTTCTCTTTGTACAATTTATTCAAAATCGTCGCTGTGCAGCCTACAGGCTCAGCGCGGAAATATAGCGGGTGGCTTGTCTCGAAATTAGCGATACGGTGGTGATCGATAACTTCCAGTACACGTACTCTATCGATATCGTTCGCGCTTTGTTGACGCTCATTGTGGTCGACCAAAATAACCGTATCCGTCTCGTCAGCAACGTTCTCGATAAGACGGGGAGCTGCAATACCGAAATAGTCGAGCGCATATTGCGTTTCGCCGTTAACGTCTCCAAGGCGAATCGCCTCAACGTCAGCACCTAGCTTTGTTTTCAGCTCAGCATAAGCAATAGCTGATGTAATCGTGTCGGTATCCGGGTTTTTGTGCCCGAAAATAAGCGTTTTAGTCATTTCGAGTACTCCTTAAATGTTATTTGCCTTCAGGGCCAAAGCAGTCGCTAATGACCCTAGACCTTTTTTGATGATTATACCACTAACCGCCAACGGCTGTCGCCTTTCGAAGGGCAGCACATGCTCGTTTTACGGTCGAAATCCGCTTAAAACCATTATAGATTTAAGTTCTCTTTATTCCTATACCGTTACATAACAATAGGTAAAATTTTGATGTGATCTCCATCTTTTCCCCTGTTCCACACCGTGCGTGCGACTTTCACCGCACACGGCGTTCCATCTTATTCTTGATTAATTAATTTCTAGTAGATTACATTTCTTCCGATATGCGTTTACATTTTTCAACTGATTTTCGTCAAGTTGAAGAATTTTCATATATCGTTCAATCGTTTCTTCGGTTGTTGCATGTATCAACTTATGAACAACGTTGTGGATGATTACAAGATTTTTGTATTCATCTGTTCCATCAATATATTTAGGTTTGATATGATGACAATTAACCTCTTCAGCCACTAGAAAGGTTCCTGTGACTGCACATATTCCTTTTTGCATGGAATACTTAGAAATTCTGTTATCAGCATATTCCAGATTGTCATTTTGCGACGATTTCATCATTTTATTGATTTCTGTCCTCACATGCTGACTAATCTTTTTCACTTGTAGTCTACCTTCTATTGTGTAGTTACAAGTATCTTGACTAAAGTTCATTGCATTCTTTGTTTGAATATCCGCTATTGGAAATAGGTGGATATTAGCTACTTTGAATGTTTTGTAATTGTTTTTATGCAATATCCTGTATAGGGGGGATGGGTTCTTTGGAATCTCATATTTCCCAATACTTTTTAAACGGTTGAAGAGGGTACGAGAGAGACAATAGGCTAATTTCCCAAAATCCATGCTGATATGTGTAGCTTTTTCATAGTAATTCTTTATTCCCATGACGAATGAGTTGTAATTATTCACGTTTTGGGGAGAAGGATTCTTTTGAATCTTCTTGATGTATTCCCTTGCTTTGTCAGCGAGGATCTTTATCTTTTTGTCCATGACGTGAGTGTTCGCTACAATTTTTTTCCCCTTTTTAATCGCTTTTAAATTGAACCCTAAGAAGTCAGTTGATTTCTTATTTAGGTTCGTAATTGTTGATTTCTCAGGGGAAATATCTAGTTTTAACTCATTTTTCAGATAACCTTCGACTGCGTGAAAAATCTTAATTGCTGATTCGCGAGAGTTCGTGAAGACTTTGAAATCGTCTGCATATCTCACGATATACATTTGTTTGAGATTAGACCTTTCTTTTAACGCCTTGTTTTTGCCTTCAATCGTTGTATAAATATACTTCGTTTTCATTTTTTCCCATTGGTTTGCAATCCACCAGTCCAATTGGTTTAGGACTATATTTGATAATAAAGGAGATAGTATCCCACCTTGAGGAGTACCCTTGTTTGGTATTCCTATTCCTTCGACGGGTGCTTTTAGCATTTTGGTTACAATGGTCAGAACTCTTTTGTCCTTAATCCCTAGCTCGTACATTTGTTTCAGCAGTTTCGAGTGATTTACGTTGTCGAAGAAACCTTGAATGTCAACGTCTACCACATGGTATAGGTTGCCGCGATTTACTAGATGCATACATCTTGCCATTGCATGATGTGTAGTTCTGTTGGGTCTAAAACCGTAACTATGGTTGTAAAACTTTGCTTCACATATCGGTTCAAGAATTTGTTTAAACATTTGCTGGATAAGTCTATCTCTCATAGTGGGAATTCCTAGTGGTCTAGTTTTACCATTACTCTTAGGTATCTCTACCCTTCGTACAGAGTTAGGTTTATAGTTTTCCAGGCATTTCCTTATATAATCGATATATTCCTCAATGTTTGTCTTCTTAAAATCATCTATTGTTAATCCATCAGTACCTTTTGTTTTTGAACCAGTGTTACTTTTAATAGTTCTATACGCTAGTAAGATGTTCTCACGAGATATGATTCGTTCGTATAGGTTGACAGATTTATTAGCTTTACTTTTCAAGTAAAGATAGTCTAGTTCCCCTTGAACGCCATAGTATTCGTTGTACCGTAAGTTAGTGTTCAGCGATGGCTTCACCTTTCAATTGACAGTCCCATCATCTTACTCGACCCTCTGAACTTCATCTTTTAGAAATTAATTATCAAAGAACAAGACTTAGGGCTATCCCTCCACGTTCGTTACACGCTTCATCAGTACTATGCCCTTACTTTCACAAGAATAAAGTAGTTTTAGATCGTTAGAACCTTATATACACCATCCCGATAATAGTCGTTTTGATTGGATGTTTCTTGCTTACCACGTTCCGAAATACCTAGCTGTGCATGTTGTTTTAGGTGGATGCTGTGAGCCTGAAAACAGTTATGGAGTCATTGTTATCCATTCCGAATTTCATATTCAGTATTTTTACTTTTCGGTAGTTTCCCCTGCATAGGCAGTTATATCCTTTCGGATATATAGTAATTTAGACCCGTTCATTCGCAACTTCGTCAGTCCTAATACGGACATTCTCACCATGACAACTTTATAGCCTCCCGATCTATCACCACTCGACTACATCTAGTTCGCATTTCCTCAGCGTGACCTGTTAGGGTGGCTCTCAACCGACTTCACCTAGCTTCACACGATCTACATCTATTAATGTATCTCGCATGTAGGAGTATCAGAGAGATGGTTTCAGCTCAACATGAAGGCTTTCATTCCCATCTTCGGTAGTTCAGTTATCATTAATCTCTTGCAAGATTAATCCTCTCTTTTCGTAATTACTTATGAGAAACGTGTCGCACACTGAATTAAATCATAAAATTTGTGAATAATGAATCCGCTATACGGTAAAACGTTTGTTCAGCGAGGTCAGCTCGTTGGACATCGCCCGAATCAGCTCTGCCGAAGTGCTCACCTCATCCATTGAAACGATCTGGGCGCCGGAATTTGTCGCGATTCCTTCAAAATGCTGAGCGGCCTGGCGGGAAATTCGCTCCATCTCCTCAACCGACGCTGCGACCTCCTCTGATTCGGCGGATACCTCCTCCGAGGCTGCCGATACTTCCTGCAGCTGGACGTTCACGAGCTCCAGCCCCGTTACGATCGAGCGGAACGCGCCTCCCGCGTCCTTAACGAGCTGAAGGCCGGACTCCACCTTCTTCGTGTTTGACTCCATGTCCGTAGAGAGCTGCGTCGTTTGCTCCAAAATAGCCGTAATCAATTCGGCGATTTGCGTTGCCGAGATTTGTGATTGCGTCGCAAGCTTGCGAACCTCCTCCGCTATCTTTCCGCTAGAGGCAAGTTAAGCAGCAACAAAAAAACTCTCTAGGCATATGCCCAGAGAACTTTTGGTGAGTTTCTATTCAATCGGCCGTTTTGATCGGCCGCCAACGTCTCTTTCAGATAAGCAGAAGCAGACTTAAAGGGATAATATCCATCTAATTGTCCCTGCGAAGGACATATAGGTGGATTAACAGGAAAACCTCCCGTTAATTTACCCGAATTCGCCCCAAACGGCATAAATTCATCAAATTAACGGGAGGTAACTCTTTAGCCCCCTAATTCCATTGGAGTCCGAATTGGAATCCATAGTACACTATGTATATGGATGAGGTGAGGGATAATGAGGAGAAAAAGACAAAGTGAAGCGTACAAAATGAAGGTAGTTGAGGAGGCCCTGCAAKGGGGCAACTTTAGTCATACAGCGAGAAAGCATGATCTGAATCCCGAATCGGTAAGGGTCTGGGTGAGAGAATACCGTGACTCATTAGCAGTTGAGAAGAAGGATATTGCTGAAGGACCACTCCCAGAAGAAGATTATGAGTTAAAGTACAACAGAGCTATGAAGCTTTTAGGTGAAAAGGAAGTCGAACTAGAGATCTTGCGTGAGCTCTTAAAAAAGCCCAACCCCGCTTATCCGAAAAGATAGCCATTGCCAACATGTTTATTAAGCGGGGATACGAG
>NZ_LIGH01000001.1:864207-922380 GCF_001273905.1 Paenibacillus sp. FJAT-27812
GTCAGCCGTCCCAAGTATCCACGAAAGCTCGCAGCTAATCATGAGATTCATGCACCGAACCAGTTATGGCAATGCGATATTAAATATGGTCATATTGCTGGACTAGATCGATTCTTTTTTATCTTAAGCTACATTGATGTATTTGACCGATCCATTGTGGCACAATACMGTGGTCCAACCTGTGAAGGGAAGCATGTCGTRCAAGCTCTTAAGGAGGCACTGAAGACACGCAAGCTTGATCCTAAGAAAGATGGAAAAGGACCTATCATCCGAACGGATAACGGCCCACAGTATATCAGTAACGTGTTTGGTGATGCCTGCGAGGAGTTCCATATTCATCACGAGAGGATCCCGCCAAAATCGCCGAATATGAATGCTTACATTGAATCCTATCATAGCCAGTTAGAGCGAGATCTTTTGCAAAAAAATGAGTTTGAAACGTTTGCAGATGCCTACGAAGCGATAGACCGATACTTAGACTTTTATAACAACCGACGTTGCATCGTAGTATTTTTATGCTATCACCGACATGCTTCTTTCAAGCTTGGCGACAAAACCAAATACAGCCGATGGTGATTAAACTGTAACCGGGTTTTGAATTCTGGAGCATTTACTCGAAATAAAGTGCAAGCGTAAGAACCGACTATTGAATTCCAATTAAAACTCCAAAATTAAGGGGTCAAACCGGTAATCCATCTAATGCAAGCATTTTCTCGGAAACCCCTTTATTAGCGGGAGATTTTCCGGTTATTTCTGCCGACGCCCTATCTACCCTTTGAATGTTTTCAAAAACTGAACCGCTTTGCTAATATCAACCTCTGGGTTTGTTCCAACCTCACGCTCGATTGTCAAATAGCCGTTATAGCCGATTTCCTGCAGCGCACGCAAATATGCGGGCCAGTCCACGCCGCCTTCGCCAAGCGGTACCTCGCGGAATGCAGAGCCGGATTCGGCCATGATTGCGATTTTCTCATGGTCAAGCGTAACCTCGTAGCCATAATCGCCGTAAACGTCGCGCGGGTCGATATGGCCAAGCTTCACGCCATCCTTCGCATGGGTATGAACGATATAATCCTTCAGCGTATATACGCCTTGAACCGGATCATCGCCCGTTACCATAACCATGTTGGCTGGATCGAAATTAACCGCCACCCCTTTGGTGCCGAGGCTGTCTAGGAAGGACTTCAGATGAGCAGAAGTCTCAGGACCTGTCTCGATGGCAAAGTAAGCATTCACGTCGTTAGCAAAACGAGCCAGCTCTTCGCAGGCTGTATGCATCGTCTCGTATACGCGGCTGTTTTTGTCACTCGGCACGATGCCGATATGCGTCGTAATAATGTTCGTTCCAAGCTCCAAGCCAAGCTCCATAATCCGCTTGGATTTATCGATCTTCGCGCGGTTTTGTTCCGGATCTTGGAAGCCGTGGCCGCCCAAGTCGCCAACCAAAGCGGAGATATCAAGGCCAAGCCCCTCGATGTAGGACTTCCATTCTTTTCTTGCGGCTGACGTAAGTCCGGCAGGATCAAGCTCGCCATGCACGGCATACATTTGTACGCCGTCGGCGCCGACCTGCTTCGCCTTTAGCAAGCCTTCCTTTACGCCAACCTGAAAGCTATCCACGATAACGCCGATTTTGTTCGTAATGATAGGCAATGTCATATCCGGCACGCTCCCCTAGTTTATAGTTCGTTCCATACGCGCTTTACGAATTCAAAGCCAAGTCTCGTTCCGAGGCGGCAATCTTCCAGCCCTTCGAACTCGATGGAAATATAATCATCATAACCGCTTTCCTTCACGACGCGAAGCACTTGCGGCATCGCGATGTCGCCATGTCCGACGATTGCGCCGCGAAGCCAGTTGCCGCTCGCGGATTTAAACCAGCCCTCGCCAGGATTTTCAGTCGATGGGCGGTAATAGAAATCTTTTACATGAACCATCGAAGCTAGGCCAATATTGTTGGCAACCGCAGCAGCAGGATTCTCGTCTACGCATAGGAAGTTGCCTACATCAAGCGTCGTCTTGAAGTTCGGACGGTCAACCACATCAACTAGCGCCTGCACGCGGTCGCTATGCTGAATATAGTAGCCGTGATTTTCTACGCTTGTCGTAATGCCGTGCGGCGCTGCATAGTCTGCAATGATTTGGCAAGCCTTCGCCAGCTTTGGCAGCTCTAGCAAAAAGTTGGAAATCGATAAATCCTTCGAGGATGCAACGTCATGGCGCATCTTCTTCACGCCAAGCGCTGCCGCGATATCCACCTCTTGCTTCAAGCGGGCGATCTCCTGCTCGAACTGCTCATCGTTCAGGCCGGAGAAGTTTGCGCCTACCGCATAATTGGACAGCTCGATTCCGCTTTCCTGCGCTTGCTTCTTGATAGCTTCAATAAGCTCCGGGTTTTCGGTCAGGTTAAAGCCGAGCGGTACGATTTCCGCATGTTCTGCACCGATGGATGCCATAAAGATGATAACATCCTGTATCGTCATTTCGCCTGTTCTTAGCGCTTGATATAAGCTGTATGTGCTAATCCCTAGTTTCATAGACGCACTTCCGCTCCTTTTGCTGCCGATTCATAAATACCGACCAAAATTTTCATAATTTCCACGCCGTCTTCAACTGGGCTGATCGGCTGGCTACCGCTTGATACGCAATCGATAAAGTGATTGATTTCATTTTGGAACGCGCCGACAAAATCAAAGCCTTTGTTGTCTGTTTGCGGATAGATGTTCAAAATCGTATCGTTTTGCTCTGTAACGATAACCGTCTCCGGATCGATCTCAAAGCCGCCTTTCTCCCCGTAGAGCTTCACTGCCGTTTCATTCGATTTCGCGTGAAGCGTGAAGCTGACATCGACAAGCAGCGAAGCGCCGTTCTCAAAACGAATCAACGCGTTTGCCATATCTTCAACTGTATTTTTAGCTGCATCGTAATCAGCAGCCTGATAAAAGCTTAAATTTTTCACGTTTGAGCGATTGCCCAGCTTGTGGTAAGTGTTCGCGCTAACGGAAACCGGCTTAGGGCGTCCCATCATGTACCAGCAAAGATCAATTACGTGAACGCCGATATCGATCAGCGGCCCGCCGCCGGAGCGCTCGATGTCGGAGAACCATCCGCCCGGGTTGCCAAGACGTCTAAGCGTTGATGCTTTGGCAAAATAAATTTCGCCGAATTCGCCTCTGTCCGCCATTGCGCGCAGCAGCTGCGCATTCGTATCATAGCGGCGAACGAAGCCCACTTGCAGCAGCTTGCCTGATTTGTTTACGGCTTCCTGCACAAGAAGCGCATCCTCAACGGTGCGGCAAAGCGGCTTCTCGACAAGCACATGCTTGCCCGCATTAAGCGCAGCGATGCTGATCTCGGCATGCGTATTGTTCCATGTACAGATGCTTACTGCTTCAATAACGGGATCGGCGAGCAGCTCGCGATAATCCGTATATATTTTCTCGGCGCCGTATTTCTCCGCCGCAGCCTGTGCGCGTTCCTCGTTCAAATCGCAAACCGCATAAATGTTTGCATTTGGATTGTTCTTATATGAATCTAAATGAGATGATGAGATAGAGCCGTTCCCAATAACTGCGATTTGTACCGGTTTCATTGCTAATCTCTCCTTTGTCCTAGTAAAGTTTTGCACGTCTACACTTTCGTATTATAATGGTTTCAACGCTTAACGCCATGCAAAGCTGTGCGGTTTGTTTGTACAATCGTGCTATCCTGATTAGGAGGTGAATGAAGGTGGAAAAATTCGAGACGCTGCGCGAGCCCATGGACATGCCGGACCCTCATTTTCCAATCAAACTGCACCGCAACGCCTTCGATGAACAGGGAGTCGTCATTTTCCCCCATCACTTTCATGAGCATCTTGAATTTCTATACATCGTCACCGGCGAAGCCTCGATCGAATGTGGATCTACGACCATTACCGCCTCCGCTGGCGATCTTATTGTCGTGAACAGCAACGAATTGCATTATGGCATCAGCCTCTCATCCAATTTGTACTACTATGCGCTCATTGCAGATATATCGCTGCTGCATAGCCAGTCGGTAGACGCAGCCGAAACCAAGTTCATAACGCCGATCTCGCAAAACCGGCTGCTGCTGCAAAATCATGTCACAGACAACAGCAAAGTATCCTCCTGCATGCATGCGATCATCAACGAGCTGGAGCAGCGCGAATTCGGCTATGAGCTGGCGATTAAATCGGAGCTGTACCGCCTGCTGACGCTGCTGCTTCGCGGCCATGTTGCTACCGTACTCACCCAAGACGAGTATGCGGAACGGATGAAAAACATCGAGCGCTTCGCACCCGTCTTCCAACATATCGAGAAACGATTTAAGGACGAGCTGTCCGTCGACTTGCTCGCGAATATGGCCAGCCTCAGCCGCTTCCATTTCAGCCGATTGTTCAAGGAGCTTAGCGGCCATACGGTGACCGAATACATCACGATGACCCGCCTCGGCAAAGCCGATTATTTGCTTCGCCACAGCTCGCTGACGGTGTCCGAGGTCGCTGCCGCTACCGGCTTTAACGACATCTACTATTTCAGCCGGACATTCAAGAAACACAAAAAAGTTTCCCCTTCGTCGCTAAGGGGAAACTAATGGCTGCTGCCTAGTGCGTCTTATTTGCCAACTCCGTAAATATGCACTTCATCGCCGTGTTCATTATTACGATTTCTTAGCAGCCTGGTCCGGAATGGACGGCTGCTCGCTCGTCCGCTCGTTTGGCGGGGAATGCGCAGAATAAGGCTAATTTCTATCCTTATTTCTGGAATTCCAGCTTGTTTAAGTGAAATAGAGCTAGTTTCTAGCTCTATTTCACTGCAAAAGCGCCTCATCGGCTCTTCTTGCATGGCAAGTCGTAGATGCTGCCATCCAACCTGGTTTACTGACCTTATTTCCGTCCGAAATCGGCTTTAATTTCTCCCCATTCCTCGGTATTCCATTTCAATACCTTATTGGAATAAGAATGGGTTTGCAGCCACTTTACCGCCTCATCCGTCAGCTCCCAGATTTTTGCGGTGGAAGCATCCCGTTTTAAAGTCGAGGCTACCTTCTTATTGCGAAGCCAGCTGAGCGCCGTCCGCGAATCGCTATATACGGTTCTTTCGCTGCCCTTCTCCTTCAAGTACGAAAGCGCGTGGACGATCGCAATAAACTCACCCAAGTTATTCGTTCCGTTAGCGATTGGACCGACGTAGAACAAGATTTCACCGGTCTGCGTATCCACGCCTTTGTATTCAACAGGGCCGGGATTGCCTCTGGTACCAACGTCGACGGAAATACTGTCATAATCGATAGAGGTTTCATCGCCAAACAGCACCGGCTGCTTGACGCTTGTACTCGTCTTGGCGGACGCCGAGCCGCCTCCTTGCCCCCAATGCTTCTGCCAGCCGTCCTTAAAGGCTGCGTCGGCGAGCGGCTTGCTCTCGAAGGATTTATACTTCGCGTCCTTCACGCCGCTAACCTGCGCTTGGCATTCCGGCCATGCGGCGAATACTCCCGTTTTTTTGCCTACCCAGACGACATAATATTTGCCTTTAGCCATTCTTTCAAATTACCACCTTTGTTATCGATCAAATAAGTTCGTTACTTGATGCATTTCCGCTTCATCGCATAATCTATTTTAGGCTATTCGTCAGCGCTTTACCAAATACGCCGTCAAAATAAGCACGCAAATCCACTTTAATCGGCATAAAATAAATATGGCTGTTCATTTGTTTCGTATAGGCTAAAGCTTTTTTAGAAAACTCCACGTTCCATTCCAGCGTAGGCTCAAAATCCTTAGGAAAAACGACATGGTTTCTAGTTTCCCAATACCGCTTGGAGGACTCCGCTACGACGGGAGAAACGCCCCAGAAAATGTCCGAGCCCGCAAGCATTTCGGAATACAGCTCCATAAAACGAAGGTCGAAGAAGGGCTGGGTGAAGAAGCCGTCGACTCCAGCGTTTAGCTTTTGCTGCACATATTCATATTCTTTGCGGATGCTGTTCCGATAAGGATCAATTGCGGAATAGATTTTCAGATGGGGGTGCTCCCGCTTCAGCTTCGCAATCAAATCGATGCAGGTGGTCGGATAAACCGGCTGGCTGCTATTTTTAGGCGCGTCTCCCGTAACGATAAGCACCTCTGATAGTTGATGTGCATCTAAATATTCGATTAATGAAAAAGGTTCCCTTGCGTCAAAGTCCATCGATCGTATATGGGGGATACAATCCTGATAGTAGCTCTTGGACAAGCTTGAGGCTTCCCAGCTTCTAAGCTCAAACCTCGTCAGATCGGGAATATTGATCGTATTGATGGACGGAAATTCGGCCTTCACGCATTGAAGCTCGGCTCTTAGTCCTTCGGAATCTCTCGGAACAAGCTCTAACGAAATTCTCACCGCATAGTCTCCTTGCTTCATATAATAGGAACAAAACCGATACCTATCGCCATTATAAAGAAATGTATAATAATACATATTAGCGAATTTAAATTCAAATTTCCAATAAGATTAATGATCACACTCTATCATTATTGCTTATAAAGCACAAAAAAAGCCGGAATCCCCAAACAGGTCCCGGCTAAGCAGTGAAATTCGTATGATCGATTCTGGTGTGCACTTCTAGTTCAAACTTAGCTTTGGGATAGATTTCCTGCCAATCATCCTTCATCTTACGCCAATACTTCGGATTTTTCCGATGTATTCTTTCGCCTATCCCAAGCAGATCGACCTTATTCTTCTGGGAAAACTGGAGAAACTTTTTGATGTCATTCGCGATATTTTCATTGAGCGCTTTCTCCCAGCGCGCTACCGCTGCTGGATCGATCTTCGTATCCCCGCATTGCACACTCGTTAAATTTAAATCTGCATAAATTTCAATTCTTATATTCGGCTTGAGCTGCTGATCCACATTCGTATGGACCACAGCCCGGTTGCTAATATTTTCGAAGGAAAGCATCTGCTTCGGTCCACAGGCTACTGCTTCGGATGAACCGGTCATCTTGCCCGCGGCGCGTAGGTAGCCTTTTGTTTCCTGCGTACGCATGAACCCAATGAGGCGGCTACCCCTAAAAGCAAATAGCCCCTTCGTTTGAAGCAGTTGAAGCTTATTGTCGACTTGATCCCTTACCACCTCTATCGATGGGATGCTGATGTCCTTGTATTTGTTGATTAATTCTTTATACACGTCAATTAAAGTCGTTTGCTCCGTCAATGCCGTCGTCAGCCCCCCCTCGGATAACCCCCGTAAAGCTTGGGAGGAAATGGATACGTTTGGCATCGATACCTTTAATGCTTGATACGCTTTCCCTTCTTTGGCGTATACCAATGTTGAATTCCGAAATTGCCTTAATCGCCGAATGTCCTCAAGCTGCGTATCGAGTCCGCGCCTGGCTAGGTCCGCACTGAATATAATTGCGGTCGTATGCCCCCAAAGCAGCGTTCGATCTGATTTCGCTCTCATGAGACGCGCGGCCTCGAACAAGCTTCTGCCCTCTGAGGTTAGGAAAAACGTCCTCTCCTGCATCCCTTTTGGCTGCTGTCCGCCAGTCGTCAGCTTCGCGATTTCAGCGGTTACTTTAACGCCGCCATTTTCTCCCTCGTCAATGGCAACCGAGTGCACAATGTGGAGCTCATTGAGCTCCATGCTTCCTTTGCAGCCCGTAATCATGAAACAAACCGCGATCATTGCAGCAGCCAACCCTTTTCTTATACGCATCATGACTTCCCCGAGAATCGCCTTTTATGGATTGACCGGAACAAGCTGGGCCGCTTGCTGTCACTTGGGATCGGACGGCGCAAAACAACATCCGTCAATTCATCAAAGTGCAGGGGGGCTGCTGGTCCAAGGTAAGGAACGCCAAAGGAACGCAGAGAGGCGAGATACGTCATAAGCATAATGATGCCGACCATAACGCCGACATAACCAAGAAGCGAGGCCAGCAACGTCATGCCGAACTGAAGCATCCGAATGACATAGTTAATCGCGGTAGGAGGCAGCGTAAACGTACAGATTCCCGTTAAAGCCGCGACGATTACCATGATTGGCGATACGATCCCGGCCGCTACGGCTGCTTGTCCCAATATGAGCGCGCCCACAATGCTGACGGCTTGTCCGACCTGCTTCGGCATTCGAATGCCCGCTTCGCGCATAATTTCGAAAGCGACCATCATCATGAAGCTTTCCACTACTGCCGGGAAGGGAACCGGCTCCTTCGCGGAAGCGATGCTTTGAAGCAAGGTGGTCGGAACCAGCTCATGGTGGAACGTAACCGTTGCCACATAAAAAGCCGGAAGAAGCATCCCTATCAGCCCGCTGAAGAGCCGGATTAAGCGCATGACCGAGCCGATATAGTAGTTCCACGCGTAATCCTCGCTGACTTGAAACGCCTGCATAAAGACGAATGGCAGCAGGAGCACAAAGGGTGTCCCTTGCACAAGGACCGCTATCCTTCCGTCAAGCAGCGCTCCAATGACCCGGTCGGGCCTCTCCGTCGATTCAATTAACGGAAACAATGTACCGCGGTTATCGGTAATCCATTCCTCCAAATAGTTGCCTTCAAGTATCACGTCCGCCGGTATTTCACCGATTCTTTGATGGACCTCTTTCAGGAGGGCCGGATTCGTAATTCCGCCGACTGACAATATAATGATGTTCGTCTTGCTTAAATAACCTACCTTGCGATATTCAGTCTTTAATTTAGGCGAAGCAAAATGATAGCGAACCAAGGCAAGATTGTTGGATAACGATTCTGTAAAACCGCTTCTTGGGCCTTTCACGACAGCTTCGGTAACCGGTTCGTCTACGCTGCGCAGCTGTACGCCCAGCGTATCGATCGCGACTGCGCGTCCATCTGAGCCCGTGCCAATAAACAGCACAGACATGCCTGACACAAGGCAGTCCGCAGCATCCTCGATCGTCGCAATCTTCTCGTCCGCTTGGAAAACAGACAGCATGTTTTTGTCTTCATTATATTGTTCCAGCATAAGGTCGAGCTTCCTCGTATCCGTCATTCCCGCAAGATAACATACCGTTACCGTTTGATCTGAACCGATTGCGGAATCAACCATCACGAGATCGTCCGAGAACTGCAAACATTCCTCGAGCAATCGTTTATTATCCGGTACATTGTCCGAGAGCCTGGTTTTGTTGTTCTCCATGGCGTTCACCTGCTTTTTGTCGTATTCTCTTTAATCCATGCGATGAATAGCAGCACGAGGGGAATGAACAATTGGAACATGACAAAATACCAAGCCTGACTGTCATAAAAAGCGGATAGCTCGATAAGACCCCAAACTTTGTACTTAGAGATTATGACAAAACAAATAGCCAGCGGAATAATAAGCATCCGAGGCCGCCGAAGCCGCAGCAAATCTGAAAGGCCACGTAGCGCGGACCAGAAGTACACCGTTATTTTGATAAAAGAGCTCATCACCCATACGACTACCAATGCCGCATCGAAGCGTTCAATGTTGCGAAATAGTCTTATATTTTGTATAAGACCTATGCTTGGGTAGGTAAAGGTTGCCGTCGTTTGACCGCCAAACAGCAGCGTACAGGAGAGCACCGACAGCAAAAGCAGCAAAAAGGTTATGCCAACAGCGCCCATTGCATAGGCTGTCGTGCGCTTTGTCTGGCGCACATGCTGAAAGACCATAGAAATAAACATCAAGTCGCCAAACCAAGACGTCGCTAGCATAAGCCCCTTCATCGGCTGAATTAGTCCATTTTCGAGTATGGGAAGCAAATATTCTGGATGATATTGATTGATCAGCATCAGATAGATCGCCAAAAAAGTGGTCACCGTTACAAAAAATATAATTTCCGATACACGCGCAAACACTTCAAGGCCATGATAAACCGCATATGCGCACATAATTGCGCCAGCAGCCAAGTACCAGACCTGCGGGATGACAGGATTTAACGCGATAATAAAAAACTGAGAAAACTCGCGCAATACCCATGAAGTTAAGTCCATGAAATAACAGACAAATAAAAATGCAAGAAATCCTCCAAACCAAGGACCAAGTAAATGCGTGCAAATGGTGATCATATTTTTTTTCGGATATATCTGATGGAGCTTCAATAGTACAAAGAGATTGATAACCCCCATTATTCCTCCCAGGATGACTAAGTACCAGGAGTTTCGTTCGGCATAATGGGCAAAAGTTGCAGGAGCGTACAGACTTGAGGTTCCGATCGTAGAAATGACGATTAAAGCCATCATTTGAAAATTGCTAATCATGATACGGCGTTCCATAACGAACCTCCCTTACCGATCCTTTCATTATGCGCAGCAATTGGCAATCTATGCATCGCATAATGGAGTGGCAAGCGAGGGATCCTAATTCAGGAGGGAGGTGCCTGCTTGAAAGCTTATCTATGTACATATGCCATTTCGGGCATTTGGCTGCTTATTGTCTTTTCCTTTTTGTCAGACTACCATTGGTATCAGCTGATAGCAGCCGGAACATGGGGATTTGTACTGGTGAATGCCGTTACGTTGTTGCCTGTTATTCTATGTTTGTTTATTGCTGATCGGCTCCAGCCTGCCAAGAAGGAGAGCAAGCCGCAATAAAGCGAAAGCGCAGCTAGATGTTTTTGGCTTGCGGCCAGCGCTGATGCTGTGCGAGCACGAGCTCTCGCGCGCTTTGCGGGCTGTCCGCTCCGTCTTTATTTTTCACAGGGGCAAACTCATCTTCACGTTTTGCTTTAAGCACGGTCAACTGATCCGCATACGGAAAAAAATCAAAAATAAACCGTTCCAGCTTATACGCGTTATTTTTGGAGGCGACATGCAGCGGGAGCTCCGCTCCGGCATGCTTTTCAATAAAACGAAACTTAAATAAATGAATGGAAATATGCCCAAGGTTGTAAAACAACCGTCCGTCCTTCGTTCTCGCTTCGTTTATTTCATCTGGAATCTCGTTATATTCCAATACAGCCGGACGACCTTTATTCAAGCAAACGATTCCGATCTTCTCATCCGCATTTGTCTTCTCGATCACCTTTGTTGCAATCGGATGGTTATGCGTGGAAGCAACGCCGATAAAAGCGGGGTCAGCCACCTTAATAAGCGCGTTATCCACGTTATAATAAAACAGCCATTCTAAGCCTCTGTGCTTCATATCGGCTATTGCGCCGGACCGCTCTAACGAAGCGAAGCACTCGCCATGGCCGCTGGGCAGTTGTTCAAGGGCGCCATCGGCCGTTACTAGCAACTTGCCTTCAAAATCAAGTGCAGGCATCGTCTTTTGCTGAAAGAAAAAGCAGTCCGCCGCCGGATAACCGAAAAAATGATGATTTTGAAAAAAAGATACCGTTGCTTCATGATTGTCTGGGCTCGTCATAATATACCAAGGAACCAAATGGCCTGCTCGCTTAGATAGGTTTAGCAGCCTTTCCGCTTGAAGCTGGAATAAGGACTTGCCGGATGGAAGCCCG
Source organism: Paenibacillus sp. FJAT-27812 (assembly GCF_001273905.1). Lineage (NCBI taxonomy): Bacteria > Bacillati > Bacillota > Bacilli > Caryophanales > Paenibacillaceae > Paenibacillus > Paenibacillus sp. FJAT-27812. The sequence continues at coordinate 875,632 of NZ_LIGH01000001.1, forward strand.
ATATCAAACGTTCCTTTTGGCCCGTCATGGCCGAGCCTGCTGCCTTGGCCGCCAGCGACGACGATCGCGCCAACTTTCCCGTTACGCAAAAGCTCCCATCCGCGCTCCGTAAACGCGCGCTGCTCCCCTTCATCGTAACTGTCCCAGTCCTCAAACGGGATTGGCGTTACGTTAGCTGTGCTAGATTTATTGGAATCGTTATGCTCGGCCAGCGCTTGGAACAGCCGCTCGAAATCGATCTGCTCCACTTGCGCGATTAGCTTCTGCTTAGCCGGCTCGGGCAAATTTTTGAGAACCTTTAGGACATGCTCTTGCTTATAGGCGCGAAGCCTCGCTTCAACCAGTCGCATATTCGTTTTCATTGGCAAACCCTCCCTTCACAGATCCGAGCGGAAGCTCTCAATAAACAGCTGAGCGCGCTTGGGCAAATAATGGTCTCTCAACCAAAGGATGCCGACTTCGGACTGAAAATCCGCATCCTCGATATCAAGCATTTTGACGACGGTCGTTGGAAAAGAGGACATGACCGACTTCGGGAACACGGTCGCGCCGATTCCTCCGGCAATTAGCGACATAATAATCGCAACGCTGGAGCATTCGCATATAATATTAGGCACGAACCCATGCCTTTTGCATTCATTTACGACCTGTTCATGCATGCGCGTCGTCTTGTCCGTCTTAAGCGTAAGAAACGGAAACTGGGCTAGATCCTTCATGCACAGCGCTTCCTTGCTTGAGTAGTCTGTCCACGAGCTGGGAATGACGGCAACAAACGGATCGGATGGCAGCTTTAAAATGGTATATTGCTGCGGATGCTTCTGCGCCTCAAACGGCAGCCTGGCGACAACCAAATCAATAGCCCGTTTCTCGAGCTGCTCGCCTAAGTAGAAATGGTCTCCCTCCGATATTTTAAACGTAACCTGGGGATACCTTTCTCTGAACAGCTCAATCCGCTTGGGCAGCAAGGAAATGCAGGACACAACCGACCCGATCGACAGCACGCCGCGAATGCCCTCCTCCATTCCTTTCACTTCCCGGAGGGATTCATCGAATTGAAGGAGCAGCGATTCGGCCTTCTGCTTCAGCAGCTCTCCCGAGTCGGTGAGAATAAGCCCCTTGCCATTGCGCTCAAAGAGCTTAACGCCAAGCTCCTCCTCCATCAGCTTCAATTGCCTGCTCAGGGGAGGCTGTTCCATATTCAGCAATTTAGCAGCGCGCGTAACCTGTCCTTCTTGTGCTATAGTTAAGAAGTATTTCAACTGCCGCATGTCCAATACGTTCACTCCGTTCATCTATACCTTTAAGGTATGGACATTCAATAAAATAGATATTTTAAATATATCGCATGAAGTGTTAGCATTCAATTAATGATCATTAAGGGAGATGGGCCATTTGCTTCAATCATTGGAAATCGAACTAACCACAAACAAGAAACAACAACCAGCAGCGGATCAGCTCGGATTCGGCAACCATTTTACGGATCATATGTTTATTATGGACTATTCGACGGACAAAGGCTGGCATAAACCGCGTATTTTGCCTTATCAGCCGATCGTATTAGACCCTGCGGCAAAAGTATTTCATTATGGACAAACGATCTTTGAAGGCTTGAAAGCGTATAAAACCGACGACGGCCGCGTGCTGCTGTTCAGACCTCAAAAAAACATACAAAGAATGAACCGCTCCAACGAGCGCCTTAGCGTACCTGAGCTTGATGTCGATACCGCCATTGAAGCTTTGAAGCAGCTGATTGCCATCGATAAGGATTGGATTCCGAATGCGCCAAGCACGTCGCTGTACATCCGTCCGTTCATCATTGCAACGCAAGCACAGCTTGGCGTGGCGCCGTCCACGCACTACCAATTCATCATCATCATGTCGCCTGTAGGCGCGTATTACACCGAGGGCGTAAACCCGGTTAAAATCTTCGTTGAGTCGGAGTATGTTCGTTCCGTCAAGGGCGGCGTAGGCGAAGCGAAGACGGCAGGCAACTATGCGGCTGGCCTAAAGGCGCAGGAGCTGGCTACGTTAAAAGGCTATTCCCAGGTGCTATGGCTCGATGGCGTGCACCGCAAATACATTGAGGAAGTCGGCAGCATGAACGTCTTCTTCAAAATGAACGGCGTCGTATATACGCCAGCGCTTACTGGCAGTATTTTGGACGGGATTACGCGCAACTCCATCATTCAATTGCTTCGCCACTGGAATATCGAGGTTGTGGAGCGCCAAATTACGATCGAAGAGCTTTATGAAGCTGGCCGCAGCGGCGCGCTGGAAGAAGCTTTCGGAACGGGAACAGCAGCCGTTATTTCGCCAATCGGCGAATTGAATTGGCAGGACGACGTTCTGGTCATCAATGAAGGCCAAACTGGCGAGCTTTCCAAAAAGCTCTACGATACGCTGACAGGCATTCAAATGGGCAAGCTCGAAGATCCGTTTGGCTGGATGGTCGAAGCGACTGCCGTTAATGTCTAACCTAGCAATAAAAGGCTGCCGATTATGATCGGCAGCCTTTTTTCTCGTATATATCCAGCTCCGGCTGCTATCCGCCCGGTGTGCCATCCGTTCCGCCAAACGCAAAATGACAGCCATCCGGGTCCTCGATCACGAATTCCTTCCATGGTCCATCATCTGCATAGATGAGCGGCTCCACGGAGATAATTGCGCCTTTGCTGCGAAATTCCTCGTATAGGAAATCCAATTGATCAGAAACCATTAATACAGTGAGCGAACTAAGCTTATTAGACATAAGTTACTCTACTCCTTTGTTCAAATAAGGTTCATTGCCTATATTCGCCCACTGAAATGAATTTCCTTTTTATGACTATTTATTCAAATGGTCGATAAGTGAGAGGATCATCGTAACGGCTTCGGCGCGGGTTGCATGCGCTGCTGGCTCAAAGCGGTTATTTCCTCTGCCCTTAACTAATCCAAGCTTCGCAGCTTGATCTACTGCGGGTTTTGCCCATGCGGCAATTCGCGCCTCATCGGCAAACGCCGGCACAGATGCAGCATCCAAGCTGTCGCCGGATGCGCGCATGATCATGACCGCCATTTCCTCCCGCGTAATCAATCGCTCCGAACGGAAGGTTCCATCCTCATAGCCGGTAATGATTCCCGTCCGCGAGGCTGATTCAATGAACGGCCTCGCCCAAGCCGGGAACTGCCCCGCATCCTTATATCTGGCTGAGCCAGCCGGGTCGAGACCAGCATCGAGCGCCCGCATGAGCATAGCTGCAAATTGGGCACGCGTTACCTGGGCATTCGCCTGGAAAGCCCCGTTCTCATAGCCATTGACGATTGTAAGCGACGCTGCGCGGTTAATGGCTGCTTCTGCCCAGTGCCCTTTCGTATCTTTAAAGGCAATGGCCGATGCGGACGCAACCTGAATAAACGTGCGTGCTGCATTTTTCAGCTGAACGGGCATAATCTCACTGTCTACCAGCTTGGCTTCTGCGATTTCAATTGCCGCAACGCCATTTGCTTTGCCCTCGAATACGAAGGTTGCGATATCGGCAGTGCCGTTCTCGCCCTTTGTCGATGCGCCAATCTTCGTGTGGGCAAATGTAATGACGCCATTTTTATGGTCAGGGGTGACGGGCATGCCCTTCCATTTTGCGGCTGCGCTTTTAAACTTCAGCTTCGCTTCGTTATATTTGAGCTTGAGTTCATAGCCGTACAAATCCTTTAATTGCTCGCCCTTCACAACAATGCTGATCTCTTGGCCTACCGCAGCTTCTTTGGTTTCCAGCCTTAGTGTCAGCTTAGGCTTGACCGTATCCAAAGCCGCAGCTTTGGCGATTGGCAGGATCGATACGCATAGGGAGAAGCATAACACGGTAAGCAGCGTTTTCCATTTCATCATAAGAACCATCCCTCTTAGGCAGGACTCTAGGGCGGTTTAATCGTTAACCACTCTCATCCCTATTTGCTTTTATGCGTTCCAATTCAAAATTAATTTAGCCATCTGCGTGAGATCCACAATATCGATGACCTTATCGCCGTTCAAATCGCCGAATTTCACCGACTCCCAGTTGCTGTCGCCTTCCTTCGCTCCGTACGCTTTCACGATCATCGCCAAATCGACGATGCTAATCTTATCATCATGATTGTTGTCGCCAATAAGGCTGGTCACCTCAATGGCATGAGAAGCGCCTGCAATCGCATGTTCATCCAAGCTGTCTGACACTTCTGCTTTCTTAACCGTGACAAACGTTTGACCGGCTGAGACTCCCGTATTCACTTGGAACGAGAGCTTCATCCAGTCCCCGTTCACGCTCGTCTGCGCTTCATTCAGATGAACGGCAAGCAGCCTTAGCTGACCGTTCGTATCCTTGATTTCAGGAATAACGAACTGGTTTTCGTGCAAAGAAACAGCCGATACGAAGGCTAGCTTTGCTGGATCATACTCGATTGTGATGTCCTGTGCCATCACCGTGCCCGCTACGTTCTCTAACCCGTAAGTCAGCTCGACGGAGCCTCCAGCAGCCGCCTTCGCATCCCCTTTCAAGGAAGCCTTCTCTAGCTGCTTTTCAACTTCCGTGCCTGTAAAATCAATCTCGCTCATGCTCGTGAATGTAGCAGCCGTGTTATAAGTGCTCTTCACGACAAATTTGATATATCTGCCACTAATCGTTTTGTTTAGCGGCGTAAAGTCTTTGTACGTGCTGCCTGTCCATGTTTTGCCGAAGATGCCGGTCGCTTTGTTGGCATCATTCGCAAGGAAAGCCTCATCGCTCAAATCAGCTAAATTATCGGATGCATAAACTTCAAATTCCTTCGGAAATTCCGACGCCGTTTGATTCATTCGGCTCGTTCGCTGAATGCCGCTCAAGCTAAGGCTGTTCTTGGCATCCATAATGACCCAATGCGGGAAGTTCGACGCGGGAGCCTCCCATTTGGAATGCCAAATGGTCGATGGGTCTCCATCAAGCATATTCCGTGCAAAAGCATCTTCATTATCCGCATACGAGCTGAAGGCCTCGATTGTAAAATTTGATTTTGGAATGAAGGTGTACGTCACGGAATCTTTGGCAGCCTCTAGTGCCAGCAATAGATTGACGTAAGCTTCGTCTATTTCGTTAACTGGGCTGCTCGCTGTCAAAGCGGCTGCCACGTTGAAAGCTGCGCGAAGCTCGCCAAGCTTAGCAGCAGAATAAGTGACTCCCGTCACCGTGCTGCTGGAAGCATCAAATGCTGCCGCTTCACTCTGAAGCACAGCCAATTGCTCATACGTATACGCCGGGACCATTTTGTAGGAGTCGGATAGCGCCTTGATCTCGGTTGCAGAGAGCGTCCGCTTCCAAATTTTCAAATCGTCCATCGTGACGTTCGCGCCGCCATTGCCCTTGTTGCCGTCAGCGCCGATTATCGTGTTAAAGGCAGTATCGACGCCGCTCGTACCTAGTGCAGCCATCTCCTTCGATGATTTCTCCACGCCATCCACGTACACCTTGCCTACTTGGTTTGCGCGATCGACAGTGACCGTGAACAAATGCCATTCGTTGCCTACGCTGCCCGCCGATGTGTCCATTCGGTTGTTGCCATCCGCAATGTTAAGCGTCATCGCATTAGCCACAGCAGGGCCGATATACCAGCCTGCGTTTTTGCCGCTGTTCCAGTTTTTGTTAGAGATAATCGTCTGATCGCCGGATAAATTGCCTGTTTGCCAGAATGACACCGTAAAGCTGCCACTGCCAAACTTCAGGTCGCTGCGGTTGCCAAGATCGATATAATTTCCATTGCCTGCCGGTATATAAGCAGCTTTATTTGATTTTCCTTCCACGTACGTCACGCTGCCGACCGATATTGCCGACCCCGTTGCTCCGCTTGCAGCATCGCTCAAGTTGCCGTCGAAGCTCATATCGACGACAAGGTCCTTCCACATCGTCTCGGGATCGATCGGCGTCAGCTCCGGCGCCGTGCCGCCCGTTCGAAACGACTGCTGAATCGCGGACGATTTGTTGCCATAGCTATCTACCGCAGTAACGTTTGCTGTATAGTTCGTTTGCGGATCTAATCCGTCGAGCGGGATGCTCATCATGCTTGGAATCGGCGAGAAAAAATAGTCAGAGAACACATTAACCGATTTCGCAGCCGCACCCGTCCGCTTGTTGATGATTGTTACCTCGTAATGATGCATGTTCTGGTCATCCTTCGCTTGATTGAAGGATAACTTCGGAATATTATCCAGATCCGACACTTTCAGGTCCGGCTCGGCAGGGAACTTCGGAGCCACCTTATTGCGGTTGGCGGCGGTGTATTTGAAGTTGCTCTTAATCTCCTCATTCGTGTTGCCCTTCAGCTCAATGACCCATTTGTTGCCCGCGATCGTGCCAACGCTGTTGAAAGGCGGAACGGGAGTCCAATTGTCCATAATATCAGCCGGATCCGCGTTGAATGCGATTCTGTCTACTTCAATCCGGTCCGCATACACTTCGATAAAATCAGCCTGAGACACAGGAAACTCAAAACGGCTGACAAGTCCTTTGTTCGTGACGGCCGAATAACCATGCTCCGCTTCAATGTAAGACATCGAGCCCAAATTCAAAGCCGTGTAATCCTTCTGAAAAATGGACCGCTCATCGCTATTCGTCAGATGGGAGTGCCCTGACAGCGTAATGACCTGCGGGTAGCCTGCCAAGTCACTGTTCAGGTTCGGATTGGATGCTTGCTGTCCATCCATGACCGTACCTGTGATGGGCTGATGGATGCCCACAAATATCGGTTTGTTTTTGCTGAGCGGATCAGCCGTAATGTCAGCCAATCTGCCCTTCAGCCAGTTCCGCTGGCCGGTATCCGAATTGTAGTTGTTGCCATTCAAAAAGAAGAAATAGTAGCCGCCGATCTGCGTTTCATAATAACCGTTGGACTGCGCCGTAAACCACTCCGCCGGATAATGTTCGTTTACCTTCGCGACTGTCGCATCATGGTTGCCCATCGCAACATGCATTTTCGTATCGGTCATGTTTTTTCTAGCCAGGTTGGCTTGAAAAATTTCCCGCACCATTTGGTGGTCATTCGGCTTGTCGCCCCCGTTGTCATTGATCATGTCGCCCACGACCAATAGGGCATCAGGGTTTGGGAAGATGGATGCAATCGTATCGAAATAGCTTTCATATCTCGGATCACCCGTCGTGCGCGAGCCCACATGAACGTCTGACATCGCTACGAATTGCAGCAGCGGCTTCTCAGCCGTTTTGATCAAATAACCGAACGCTACAGCCTTGCTTGCCACGCCGTCCTTCATTGCGATCGCGCTTAGGTTTGTCGTCTTGGCAATCGTGATAGGCAGGTTGTCCGCTTTCAAGCTTTTATCGCTCGGCTGCGTCCCGTCCAGCGTATAGTAAATGCTCGCATCATTCGTAGAGGTGCTCAGCACAACCTCTACCGCAGCCTCATAGCGACCTCCAGCAACGGAAGCCACGGGTGCTTGCACAGCGTCAGCCGCGCTCACAGGCCGCATGAACCAATTTGCGTTTGAGCATAAAACAGCAATGATGATAATTAGGGCTAGACTTCTTTTTCCATTAAAAAACAACTAAATCACTCCTCTTTATTACTGGTTTTATGTGTATTATATATGTTTTAATTGGTTGTTTTGTTTGTTGAGCGTTATAATCGCGTATGGTTATTGTAAATAAAGGGATAGACGACTAAGCGCGAAGTAAAAAACAATTATAGCCATTATTTCTATCTCTTTCTGTGCTGGATTCGGATAGGATAGATTTAGATAACGAGAATACGAATTGAAGGATGATTACGATATGCTCTCTCCTACTGCGATACATACTGTTTTTCACAAGGATGAGCTTTTTGCGGCAATGGCCTTGCTATATGATATAGGCACGCCGCTCAAGAGCCGGTTCGTTTCCAATGGATTAAATGATACGTATGCGGTCGACACGGATACCGGAAAATATGTGCTGCGGATTTACAAGCACAACTGGCGAACCGAATCGGACATTCTCTTCGAGCTGGATCTGCTTGATTTCTTGAAGGGCTGCGACCTACCGGTTTCCCACCCGATTGCAAGGCGTGACGGCGGATGGCTGACGGAGCTTAACGCCCCAGAGGGTGTGCGGTACGCTGCGCTATTCAGTTACGCATATGGAACGGGCAAGGTCGATTTGGAGACCAGCAGAACCTATGGGAGCGCGATCGCTGAGCTTCATGGGGCTATGGACCGCTATGAGCCCCGGCACAAACGCTTTGAGCTTGATGCCAAGCATCTGCTCGATGAGCCGCTTGCGCAGCTGCTCCCGTTTTTGCAGCATCGCCCGGATGACATTAAGCTTGTGGAAGATATTGCGGGCCGTCTGAGCAAGCATCTGGCTTCCGCCGCGGACGGGGCATATGACTGGGGAGTATGCCACGGAGATTTGCATGGGTGGAATGTGTTTCACACGGCAGACGGCGGCCTGACACACTTTGATTTTGACTGCTGCGGGATCGGCTGGCGATCCTATGATCTGTCTGTTTATTTGTGGGATCTTGTTCACGGCAAAGAAGATGGCTTTAAGCATGAATGCTGGGATGCTTTCATCGAAGCCTATATGGCGGAACGCCCTTTAAGCCAGCAGGATCTGGCGCTTATTCCGGTGTTCGTTGCCGTCAGGCAGCTGTGGTTGATGGGGCTCCATACGGGGCGCAGCGGCATTTGGGGAGCATGGCAGGATGACGGTTATTTTGACGGAAAGCTGAAGTTTTTATCTGCTTGGGTTCAGGCCCATGAGCTGTAGTCACATGGAGGAGAGGGGCTGCACGCAGCCTCTTTTTTTTGCTAAAATATTGCGAGTCGATTATGGGGAGGAAAAAAGAAAATCACCATTGCGCTCATTTTTCCTGTTTACATTATAAAAAAGGTGTGCTATCTTATTTCTACACATATAGAAATAACAACTACTGGAAAAAGGTGAAGTCACTATGGTAGAAGACCTTGCGGACGTCCGTCAAGCTGTCAAAGTATACAAAGCGCTCGGTGAGCCAACCAGGCTGAAAATAGCTCTGCTTCTGACGGAGGAGAAAAATTTGTGCTGCTCCGATATTGGCACTAAGCTGGAATCCGTTGCCGGCTCTACACTCTCCCATCACTTGAAGCAATTGACGGAATGCGGATTGCTCAATCTCCGCAAGGACGGAACGTATATCTACTACAGCGTGAACCGCGAAATGGCGAAGAAGTACGCGCCATATTTGTTGGAGTAATTTTTTTTAGGGTCTATTTCTATATATTTAGAAATATAAAAACAGTGGAGTGGAGAGAGGAGCTTTATAGGTATGTCGAATACGTGGAAAATATACATGCTGGCTATTATCAGCTTTCTGGTCGGGACATCCGAATTTATCATTGCAGGCATATTGGATAAGGTCGCCGCAGATGTTGGCGTTACCGTCTCAGCTGCCGGCCAATTGATTACCGTTTTTTCGCTGGCTTATGCTTTTGGCACGCCTATTCTTATGGCTTTAACCGCACGCATGGAGCGCCGCCGGCTGCTGTTGTACGCCCTTGGCGTATTTGCAGTAGGCAATTTAATTGCCGTTGCTTTGCCTGGGTTTGAATTTTTAATCGTTTCAAGAGTTGTCCTCGCTGTCAGCACCGGGGTGTTCGTCGTAACCGCTCTAACCGTCGCTTCGAAGTTAGCTCCTGCCGGCAAACAAGGAAGTGCTATCGCAACGCTTGTGATGGGCTTCAGCACGGCTCTTATCGTTGGCGTTCCCCTTGGCAGGGTTGCCGCATCCGTTTATGATTGGCCGCTTATCTTCGGAGCGATCGGCATACTCGGTCTGCTCGCCATGCTTTTAATATTGGTTACTATCCCGCAATCCGATGGCGAGGAGCCTATTCCGCTTCGTGAACAGATCGCCTTGTTGAAACAGCCCAAAATCGCGATCGGCTTGACGATTACCTTCTTATGGATTGGCGGGTACTCCATCGTTTACACGTATATATCACCATTTTTGCTTACGGTGACAAAGCTGACCGAACAAGGCGTGAGCGCAGCGTTATTCGCCTTCGGAATCGCGAGCCTGATTGGCTCCAAGCTCGGAGGCTACAGCACCGATAGATGGGGAGCTCCTCGCACCCTAGTTACCGGCATGCTGTTCCACACGGTTGCGCTTGTTCTGCTTTCGCTGGCAGGCCAATCGCCTGTCATCGTATTCCCTTTGCTGATGTTTTGGGCATTCACCGCTTGGTCCTCTGGCCCAACTCAGCAGTTTCACTTAATGTCGCTTGCCCCTGGAGCCTCCGGCATTATGCTCAGCCTGAATACCTCCGTGCTGCAGCTAGGCATGGCTGCGGGCGCCGGACTTGGCGGCGTCATCGTCGAGCAAGCATCGCTTACCTCAATCAGCTGGATTGGAGCAACCGGCGTTATTCTCGCAGCAGCCATTGCCGCAACAACCTTCAGTATCTCCCATTCGCGCACTCGGCGTGAGGCATTGAAGAGCGGCTTAGTAAAAACAGGTACGTTAGTTGAGTAAAAAAAACGCCTCCATCCCCACAGCTACAGTGGGTTTGGAGGCGTTTTTCCGTATAGATTTGGGGCTCGTACAATTCCTTATGCGCGTTTGGGACAGCTTATGCTGCGGTGCGCTTTAGGCGATTGTCTCTCGCTCAGGCAGCAGGCGTATTGCGGTTGACTTCCAAACTATTCGAAGCGAATGAGGAAATAATTTTTCTTCCCGCGGCGCAGGACGACGAATTTGCCATACAGTCTTTGCTCTCTGCCGACAACGCCCTCAGCGTCCGTTTGCTTCGCTCCATTAATCGAGATCGAGCCGCTCGTAATGTCCTGCTTCGCTTGGCGGCGGGACGGCGCAGCGCCTGATTCAATCAGCAGATCCATAAGCGTGATCTCTTCTCTATTCGTCAGCACCGTTGTAGGCATGTCCTGCAGCGCTTCGATAAGCTCCGCTTCGCTCAGTTGATTCACATCGCCCGAGAAGAATGCCTGCGTAATTTTCTCTGCGCTCTCCAGCGCCTCTTGGCCGTGAACCAGGCGTGTGATTTCGCGAGCAAGCTCCCGCTGGGCAACACGTTTCTCCGGAGCAGCCTGAAGCTCGCTCTCCAGCGCCTCGATCTCAGCGCGGGACAGGAAGGTGAAATATTTCAAAAACTTAATCGTATCGCTGTCTTCCGTATTGATCCAAAATTGATAGAACTGATAGGCGGACGTCTTCGAGCGATCGAGCCAGATAGCGCCGGATTCGGATTTGCCGAACTTTTTGCCATCGCTTTTGGTAACGAGCGGCATCGTCATTCCGTATGCGTCTTTGCCGCCCATTTTGCCGATTAGGTCAAGGCCTGCCGTAATGTTGCCCCATTGGTCGCTGCCGCCAATCTGCAGGGAACAGTTATGCTCTTGATGCAGCTTGTGGAAGTCGTAGGCTTGCAAAATCATATAGCTGAACTCGGTGAAGGAAATGCCCGATGACAAGCGTGAATCGACGGAATCCTTCGCTAGCATGTAGTTGACCGTAAAGTTTTTGCCTACGTCCCGCAGAAACGTAATAACATCCAGCGGTGCAATCCAGTCGTAATTGCTTACGAGCTTAGCCGAATTTTCCTGAGCTTCAAAATCAAGAAAACGAGACAGCTGACGCTTCAAGCTATCCGTCCATTGTGACACCGTCTCCGACGTGTTAAGCGACCGCTCCGTTGAGCGTCCGCTCGGATCGCCAATCAATCCCGTTCCACCGCCGACCAGCGCGAGCGGGATATGGCCCGCTTGTTGAAAGCGGCGCAAGCATAGAATCGGAAGCAGGCTTCCGATATGGAGGCTATCTGCTGTCGGATCGAATCCGCAGTAAAGCACAACGCGCTCGCTAGTGAGCTTCTTATGTAATTCCTCGCGGTTGGTGAATTGCTGTACCAGCCCTCGGTACTCCAAGTCTGCCAAAAGATCATCGTGATTGATTGCTATTGCTTCATTCGTCATTTCATTCTCTCCTCTGTTGTTTCTTATATTTTACGTCTAATTCGGCATTTTTAAAAGAAGCGTGTTGTCTTGCGTTTAGGTTTTAGCAGTATTTAGCTATAATACTGTCACGACCATTCGCAGATTAGCCGCAAATGCGGTCAAAAGCACGGGAGGTTCGGCCAGACGCTCAAGCTTACTGAACAAGAGACCAATCATCCATCCAACGTAGGCAAGCAGCTGTCCGAGCAATCTGGCGAAAACTATGAATCGATCATTCGTCTGCGAATGATTTTACGAACAAGGACACTGCACATCAGCAAGCCCACGCCCACCACGATATCGGTAAAAGCTACGAAAATAACATTAAACGGGTAGCCGCCCATTTTCGAAATAGAATAGACCGTAAACGCCCATATGCCAACTGCACACCATGTGAAAATAAGGCTCCTTCTAAAGCTTATCGCAAGCGCTCCCGCAATAACCGTCAACCCCGCCACCGATCCGAGCACCAGCAGGTTATGATCCTTCTCGACGTTCGTCGGAAAAAGCAATCTACTCGGATACGTATAAGAAAAGTACCAATCCTCGGTAGGCAAATCATTGAAAACAGCTTTATAGGCAGTCGGGCTGATCTGCTCCATAGGCAGATTCGAATGGATTTTCCCGCCTGGCGCGTATAGATTCACTTCCAGCTCAACCTGCGGTTTGCCCTCCCAATAGGCGGCAGGCGTCAAATAATACAAATGGGAATAGATCATGTTAATAACGCCCTTATCGTACATGCCGCCCACCTCCGTATAGTGGATGACGATAGGTTTGGTTTCGTTTGGTTCGAATGAAAGTGGAAATCGGGAGCCTTCCGCTCGCTCATAGCCTAATCCATAGTGAGCTATGCTTAGCTCTTTGCCGCTTACCGGATCGGCAACCGTCTTTTTCGCGGGAGGACGCCAATTAAACGGTTTTTCATTCCCCGCCGGACTTGCATTGATGGTCATGTCCCCTTCCGTAACGGTTAACCCTTTTAGGGAAGGGGTTAAAAACAGCACCTCAATCTCCTTCCGGGCATCGTTACGATTATGCAGCTCATACATAACCGTGACTTCCCCCTCGTCATTATAGCGGCTTTCGCCTTTGTTGACGTTGTACACCACTTTCTCTCGAACTAAGCTAATATTCGATTTTTCGTCAAACCTCAGCAGCCCATAACCGAGTGCAGGGTCGACAAGCGGTCCCCCATTGGCGCTCGCTGCTGCCGGGAGAAGCATGAGCATAAACATAACCGTCAACATGGATGACCGCAGCTTCGACCAAATCATTTGATCCCCTCATTTCCTGTTGCTTGCTTCCCGTTCAAAACACTTATGTATGATTTTACCATTCATCTTTAATGACGCTCAACCTAAAAAAAGAAAGGCCCCGCAAGATCAATGACCTTCGGCGGGACCATCCTCATTTGCTGCATTATTTCTTTCTCCACGTATCCTTAAGCGGTACGATCCGGTTGAACACCAGCTTCTCATCGGTCGTATATTTCTTATCCACGCAAAAATAACCATGACGCACGAATTGGAATTTGTCCTCTGCCCGAGGCTTCTCTGCAAAGGTTTCGATCATACAATCCTTAACGACAACTAATGAGCTGGGATTGACGGCACTCTCCCAATCGACCATGCCATCCTTCGGCGCTTCATAATCAAGCAGCAGGTTCTCATACAAATGGACATCAGCCTTCGCCGCGTGACCCGCTGATACCCAGTGGATCGTCCCCTTCACCTTCCTACCGGTAAAGCCTGTTCCGCTTTTCGTTTGCGGATCATACGTGCAGCGCAGCTCCAAGATCTCCCCTGTCGTCTCATCCTTAACGACCTCTTCGCACTTAATGAAATAAGCACCGATCAGCCGTACCTCCGCGCCAGGCGCCAGCCGGTGGAAGCCTTTGGCGGGCTCCTCCATAAAATCGTCCTTTTCGATATATAAGGTATTGGAGAAGGTAACCTCCCGTTTGCCGAGCGCTTCATTCTCGCTATTGTTATCGATGCTCAACGGCTCCGTTTGACCGTCCGGATAATTGGTAATAACCACTTTCAGCGGATGGATAACAGCCATTACACCGCCCACCCTCGCTTTCAAATCCTGTCTTGCCGCATGCTCCAGCATCGCGATATCAACGGAATTCTGTGCTCTAATCATGCCAATTTCATCGATGAAGCTTCGAATGCTCTCCGGCGTAAAACCTCTTCTCCGCAGCCCGCGAATCGTAGGCAGCCTTGGATCATCCCATCCGTCAACAAATTCCCCTTCAACCAATTGCCGCAAAAATCGTTTGCTCGTCACGACTCCGGTTAGATTCAGCCTTCCGAACTCTCTTTGCTTTGGCGGCTCCTTGATATCCAGCTCCTGCAATACCCATTCATATAACGGACGATGGTCTTTGAATTCAATAGAGCATAAGGAATAGGTAATGCCCTCGATAGCGTCTTGAATCGGATGGGCAAAATCGTACATCGGATAGATGCACCACTCCTTCCCCGTTCGGTAGTGCTCCGCGTGGATAATGCGGTAGATAACGGGATCTCTTAAATTGATGTTGGGCGAGCCCATATCGATTTTGGCACGCAGTACCTTTGATGCCGCTGGAAAATCACCTTTTTTCATCTTTTCAAACAAGTCCAGGTTTTCCTCTATGGAGCGATCGCGGTAAGGGCTGTTCTTGCCGGGCTCCGTTAGCGTCCCCCGATATTCCGTAACCTCCTCCGGCGATAAATCGCAGACGTAAGCTTTGCCTTTCCTGATTAACGCAGCGGCAGCTGCATAAATATCATTCGAATAATCTGAGCCATAGTAAATATGGTTGCCCGGACTGTAGCCAAGCCAAATGATGTCCTCCGCAATGGCCCGCACATATTCGATATCCTCCTTCAAAGGATTCGTATCGTCAAAGCGCAAATGAAACTTCCCGTTATACTTTTGCGCGATCGTATAGTTCGTATGAATGGCGTAGGCGCTTCCGATATGCAGGTAGCCGTTAGGCTCTGGCGGGAAACGCGTGCACATCGGCCTGCTGAAAACTCCCGCTTGAATATCTTCATTTATGATTTTGTATAAAAAATGGTCCACTTCCGCTTTTCTATCGTTATTCATCGTAAAACCTCCATTGTAGAGTTAGTACCGCGATTCTTTTCTCCTTACGTCTGCAAAAACAAAAAAAAAATTTCACCCCCAAGACTTTAAGTCTTGGGGGCGAAATCTTTCGCGGTACCACCCCAGATTCGTTGATATGTCGCCATATCAACCTCTTCAAGTACGGCACCAATGGATGCTTATACTCTAGCTCTATAACAGGAGCTCCCGTCACAGCATCCCCTTGTTCAGGTTCCGGTGTGATGCTCAGAGACTTGTTTCAATAAAGCATTCCTTGCTCCTTTTCAGCTGCCGGAGCTCTCTGTGCAGGAATGGTTTTATTTACTCTTCTCGTCATCGCCTTTTTGTTATTCCGTCTATGTTATCAAATGCTTCCCTGGTCTGTAAATGATTATTCTGCACGTTTTTTAATGCCGCGGCGCCCAAAGAATGACCGAAACCCCGATTAGACAAATGCCGGCGCCGATCCAGTCATACAAATCCGGTGTTTTTTTATCAACGAGCCATCCCCATAGGACAGCAAGCGCGATAAACACCCCGCCGTATGCCGCATAGACTCTTCCGAACGATGGGAAGGATTGAAACGTAGCAATAACGCCATATAACGCTAATGCCGCTCCTCCAAAGATTCCCCAATAGAGCGGCTTTCCTTCACGGAGCCATAACCACACGAGATAACCTCCGCCTATTTCCGCTAATCCAGCCAATATAAATATAAAAATCGCACCTATTATTTTACTCACATCCAAATCATTCAAGCTGCTTGCTGATTCAATGGTTCAATCTACGCTTGAGGCAAATTTTCAAAGGCTTGTACATACTTGTCGTATTTGATTTTCCAAACGTCTTTGCGTGATTCGATTGTCCTGCCTTCAAGCAGCGCTTCGATGACATCCAGGCATACGTCCCAGCCGGCAATATCTCTTGGCGTATGGGCTGTTATTTTAGACACTTTCTCGATTAGAACCAAGCGGCAGCCTTTCGGCTCCGGGTACAATTCAAACCGGACTTGATCCTCGCCCCATGTATACTCCAATAAGGAATGCTCCTTAAGCTCGAGGATTTCCATCTCTTCAAACGTACCGTCCTGCATATCGAACTTAATAATACCGCCTTCGCGCAGGTCGTCGACCCGCAGCTCGGAGAACCATTTTGCCAGCTTATCGTTTTCCGTCAGCATAGACCAGACCTTCTCGACTGGATGCTTCAGACGGCGCTCGAAACGAACGGTGTGCCCATTAGCAACTTGCGTAATGACAGCTAACATGTTAATCCCTCCATCTCCTTATTCCTCATCCAGCGCGCGCTCCAGATCATCCGGCTTATTAGGCCAGAACAGCCGGTAAGGCTCCACGGTTATATTTCCGCAAAGAAATATACAGAGTTCACTTTACGCGCTTCGCCATAAAAATATCCGGCTTCCCAAAGCCGTTAGCATCAGGCAGTACCCCTACAACTTCATAACCAAGCTTCTTATAGAAGCCAAACGGATGGTTGCTTATATTTTGAATCTGCTTCAGGTTACCCAGTACGTCAGGATAAAGCTCTTGTCCAAAAAGAGTGGTACCGCCGCTCTCATCGTCTGTTCCGAGATATACGGTGATGCCGCCCTTTTCCTTTACGCGGCTTTCAAAATCATAAACCAACGCTTTACCGACTCCCTGCCCTTGATAATCCTTATGTACGACTAGCGGGTGGAGCTCCCAAACGTTGCCGCCATAATTGCTTACCCCGCTTATCCAGCCGACAACCCTTCCTTCATCATTTACCGCGATTCTGCTTATTCGTTCTTCCTGCAACGATTCTTCTGCTTCCTCCAAGCACTCGTCCCATTCATTCCAAGACTCCGTAAATCCTTCGAGCAGCAAGCGAGCAACCTCTTCCATCTTCCCTTTAGCGTCACGAGTTAAATCAACGATTTGCATCCACAGCACCTCATCATTCTTCCACTTTTGCAAGGGAGTTATTGTATAATATAGAAAAAATATAGGATTCAATTGTCAGAAGAATTTAATAACTTTATCTGGAATTTCCCTTACTGTCCATCATATATTATGATTCTATAAAAAAGGAAAGGACCCTTCTGCCCATGGAATTATCGAGGTCTCAGCAATTAGCTCAAGAGTATATAACCAAATACGCAAGAAGCCGCAAAAATGAAGTGGAGCAAACAATTAGGGAAATCCTTCGAATGTCCAACATCGAGTTGAAGACATATGAAGATGCTATCACTAAACTAAAATCTCACGCAAGTATTGCTCTACACTTTCACCCAGATAGATTAGACCCGACCATGAAAAGCGTTGCTGAAGCACTGCTTGAGCAGGGGATTTATAAAAGCCAGTTTGAGACTTTCCTATCGAATGGAAGTGTATCAGCATTTTCGGGTGGCGAACGTGACGTTTGGGAGAATAAAATGTTTGGCGGAGCGTACCAAATAAATGGCTCAACCAATAGCGAACGGCCCAAGTATGGGGCACTCAATGTCATGTTACATCCCGATGGGCCTGCACCACGTTTTGGATCATGCTATTTCCTTTTATCCACTGAGGTCTCTCATCGCTGCACTTATACTTATTTGGATTCTCACCAAGACCCCACTGAAAAAGGGACGTATGAGGCATTTGACCTCATTTTGGCTGCTCTCATGAAGGATGCGTTCTATAGTGATTTTGCCATTGGCGAAAGAAATCTGACAGTTCGAAAGTTAATCGACCATATGCTCGTCAATCTTGAGAAACCATTCCAAAATCCATCAAACAAAGAGCCGAACCGAAATCTTAACCACTATATCGAAGCTCAAGTGCATGGTGACATTTTTCTTAAAGAACACGTAAAGATGCTTGTTGCCGATCCATCATTTAAAGGCACCCATACTGGACGAATCTTAGAACAGATATGTTTAAAGTATTCCGTTGATCTTTACTGGCACATGGGCTTTACACTTTTGGTTGATGAGGTTCCTATGGATTTTAGAGGTCCTACGATGCCTTCACTAGCCAAAAGAATTGCGCAATATGATTTTATTGATGTAAATATGATTGGCTTGGCAGCTATGGACTTGAAACGAAATCCAAGTAATTGGAGCGATAGAGGAACCTACAAAGAAGTTTTGCAAGAATTAAAATTACTCTGGCATGTTTTAGTGAGATATGGAAAGCCAATGGAAAAGTGAACAATTTTTAAAAAGGGGTTACCAGTCTAATCCTTTATTTTCTCAGTCTAATTCTTTAACGGGCAGCAGTCCTATTATGAATCGGAAAATATGATTGTTGACGGAGATATCGCCAAGTTAAAACAAATATACACGTATTGGAGAAGTGATTTTGAAAATAGACAAAGTATTTGAATATGGTATAGGTAATGAATTAGAAGCAAGTATACAACAATTATTAACCGATAGTTTCCCATTTTTATATCCTAGGGATAGAATTTATTTTAAGCAATTACCGCAATTTAGATTTCTAGCTTTTAATCAAGAAAATCAGCTCATAGGACAGGTTGGATTAGATTATCGGGTAATGAATTTAAACGGGAAGCCAGTAAGGGTACTCGGCGTAATTGATTTGTGCGTTTCGCCAAACGCTCGCTCGCAAGGTGTAGGTTCCACTTTGCTTTTAGAGATTGATAAGTTTTCTGTGGGACGATATATTGATTTTATCCTTTTATTTGCAGATAACATGACCTTGTATTTGAGAAATGGATATAGGCCAGTAAAGAACAAATGTAAATGGGTGAAAATTGATAATGAAACTCAGATTACAACTGGTATAGGATTAGAACAATTGGATGAATTAATGATTAAAAAAGTAGGAAAGATCGATTGGGTCGAGGGTGAACTAGATCTTTTAGGTTATCTCTATTAAGCCAAAGGACGTTTCAATAACCGTATACTAGTTTTGTTCATGAAAGAAGGGTAAAAATGAATAAAGAGACATCCGAAAGAAAGCTATTCTATTTGGATGGCATCAGGGGACTCGCGGCATTTGCCGTGGTTATTTCGCACTACATACAAGTATTTTATCCAGCTGCATTAAATGGAAGACCGCAACAAGCTCATTTTAAATGGGATATCTGGTACGGACATTCTCCGATTAATTTATTTTATAATGGACAGTTTGCCGTTTGTTTGTTTTTTGTGCTAAGCGGTTATGTGCTCAGTGTCAAAATGTTTGAAAAAGAGCTCGATAGTGAGACCTTTCAAAAATTGTTGCATTCCAGCGCCATACGAAGGTACATTCGGCTTGCCGTGCCGGCAGCGGTATCCGTATTGCTTGTGTATCTAGCAATTATTACAAATGCCTTTTATCTCCAGGAAATATGGGGAACAACATGGACGGATATGAAAAAGAACTACTACGATCTAGATACAAATATATATACCGTTATCAAGGCTGCTATTTTTGATCCGTTTTTCCGCTTTAAAGCACATCCTTACAATCCAGTCCTTTGGACAATGAGCTATGAGCTATTAGGTTCTTTTTTAATTTTTGGTTTTCTTGCTTTATTTGGACGAGTGAAACAAAGATGGATTGTGTATGTGGTCTTATCCTTTGCGTTTATCCAAACCTATTTTGTCGCTTTTTTGTGGGGAATGCTGCTTGCCGATTTGCTCAAGCACAAATGGGTCCAAAGTAAAATAACGGTAGTGCTTGTACTTTTAATGGGGATTTACTTAGGTTCGGCGCCTTATACTCCATTAATAGGGACTATGTACGAACCCATAGAGGTGTGGACAAAAAATATCAATGATTGGATTCAATTTAACATCGATCCGCGACTTCTTGCACGAACCCTAGGTTCTGCTATGATTTTGTTTGCTCTGCTTCGTTTAAAAGCGCTGCAGCATGTGTTTGGATGGAAACCGTTTGCTTATTTAGGACAGATTTCATTTTCCCTTTACCTCATTCATTTCACTTTCCTAAATACGTTCTCCGCGTTCCTGTTTAGTAAAGTGATTCATCATTTTAGTTATAATCTTGCCTATGCAATTACGTTTACCGTTTCCATGGTGCCCTTATTTATTTTGTCGCATTACTATATGAAATATATCGATCAAGGTGCATTAAAACTAGCCCGAAAAGTTGAAAAAAAGGGTGCATTAAGACTAGCTCGAAAAGTTGAAGAAAAGATGACCGCATAACCAAAAAAGCGCGGAGTTGAAACCAACAGCTCTGCGCTTTTTTTGTACAGATTACCTTCTTATGTATGGAAACTGCATTTTAATTAAAAAATCTCCTTGTTCAGCCAACTGGCAAGATAGCGGAGTAAGGCGTTATTGGAGATTGGGAAAATAATAATAAGAACAAGTTTGAAACAATGATCGATTTTTTTCGTCTGATGAGTTAGGGAGGATGAAAATGAGAATTACAAAATTGTCGTTATGTCTTGCTTTATTCTGTATTATGTTAGCTACTGCATGTTCGAACACCAAGTCCACAAAAGATATGGGAGAACTGTATAGCTTGGCTTTAGATGCGTATATGCCAATTGATAATGGTTTAAATGGTGATATGAAATATATTGCCATTGACATGAGTAACTTTAAAGACCTTGATGAAACAGATAAAGAACAAATTCTAGCGCATTTTGATAAATACAATGTTGAAGTAATGGAAGCGACTTATGAGCAACTAGAAGCCAAAGGGTTACTTGACCCCGAGACTTTGGTTCTAAATGGCGTTTTGTTACGAGTCGAAAAGACTGAGATTTCAAATAAGCAAATTGTTGTTGAAGGCTCTAAGTACAGAGCTGGTGACAGAGCTATCGGAACAAAAGTCATTGTTGAAAACAAAAATGGTAAATGGCAAGTAACAAAAGCAGACGGTACATGGAAAAGTTAATTATTGAGCTAACGAGGAAAAATAGTTCAATAATTTACCGGCAGTCTAAGACTTTATTTTTCTTGAAAATCTACAGAGTATCGGGCTTAATCTATAATTGTTATCAGTTAACTGCACCTAATCCACATAAGCGTTGGGATTTCTCTTATCTCGCGAACCGTACAGCAACGCAAGAGCTGCCTTGGGATTACAATGCAACCGTATTAAACCAAATGAAAAGCACGACTACCCTGTTGGATATGGGAACGGGCGGCGGGGAGTTTTTATTGTCGCTCTCTCCTCCAAAGGGCAAAACTTATGCAACCGAAGCTTATACGCCTAATTATGAGCTATGCAAAAATACGCTGCCCGCATTTGGAATTGATGTAAGGCTGGTGAGCGATGATCATGAGCTGCCGTTTGAGAGTGATTTTTTTGATCTGGTCATCAATCGGCATGAATCCTTCTCCGCGCAAGAGGTTCACCGAATTTTAAAACCTGGCGGCATTTTCGTGACCCAGCAGGTTGGCGGACAAAACAACAGGGAATTATCAACGTTTCTGCTCGGCCAACAAGTGAGCTTAACGGATCCCAACTTTAATCTGCAAACCTGCCGAGACGAACTATTGAAGGCACGGTTTACAGTCATTGAGGGTATGGAGCATTTCCCTTTACTGCAATTTTATGATGTGGGGGCTTTGGTTTATTTTGCGAAAATCATTGAATGGGAGTTTCCTGGATTTTCGGTGCGAGAGTGCTTGGATAAACTCATCCTATTGCAAGAAAAGCTGGAGCAGAATGGCTTTATTCAAAGTACGGAGCATCGGTTTTTTATAACCGCACGCAAATAAGTGTAGATGCTTCTATCGCAAAAGAGCCACTTCAGATTGCTGAAGTGGCTCTTTTCGCTTCAATTTTATATGGAAGTGCTTTTGTAATACAACAGCCCTACTAATTGAATAGGTTTAAGATGGAACCCAATAATAAAATCGCTATACAATAGGCAAACACAATAAGCAGCGCTTTCCACTTTTTCGTTTCCGTTGTATTGAAAAAAAACGTAACATTTTCACGACACATAAAATATAAAATCAGGACATTCCATAAAATCCTTATCCCGTATTTAATGTAATAGCTATTCAGGCTCTGTCCTGAAACAGCAAACTGATCTGAAATCACTTTAATGGTAAACCATGCATTTACGTTTCGAGTAATTTCATATGCGAAGTAAAAGATGGCTAGCCACCAACCCACTTTTTTCCCACGCCACATCCCGATCCCGGCAGTAATGCCAAGAACCCCTAAAAAACCAAGTGCTCCTTGAAAAAAAACATTAGATACCCCGATAAATGAGGATGCTTCATTCAGCTTAGAAAATGCTAATAACTGTGCTACTAATAGCACAGCACCGTTAATAATAAGTAAGATAGCAAGTATGCTCACACCAATTGGACGGTCGTAATTGCCTTCCATTATGTCTTCTTTTGTTGTTTTAGATAGATAAGACACCCCTGTATTTCCTCCTAGAATGGCAGTTTTGTAAATCATACCATTTGTCTCAATTTGTTACAATATGTAAAAATAAGAGAAAAATTTCAGCTTGAATTAAAAAAAACTGCAGCAAGAAGGCGAATCCCTTCATTACCGCAGCTTTATTTGATAGTTGAATCATTATTATTTTGCGTTATAGAAAACTTCCAGTTCACGGACTACCGCCGCAAGCGAACCGTCTACGCGAGTCTGGCGCTGCTCTTTGTTGAATAGCGAAGCGATTTGCTCAGGGAATTGCTGCTCGATTCCGCAAAGCTCAATGGCTTCGTTAAACTTAGCCGGATGAGCTGTCGCAAGCGAGATCGTGATCCCTTGCTCGCCGCTGTATTTATCAGCCGCTGCTACGCCGCAAGCGGAATGCGGATCAAGCAAGTAGCCATTTTCCGCTTCATATTTCTTAATCGTGCTCAAGCACTCTTGCCCTTGTACCCCATGCGCGCCAAATTCCGCTTGCACCCTGCTCAGCGCTTCTCCGGAAATGACAATTTGTCCTTCCGCTTTGAACTGATCCATCAGCGTACGGATTTGTGCGGCATCCTCGCCCAGCACGTAGTACAAGTAACGCTCGAAGTTGCTTGCTACTTGAATATCCATCGACGGGCTGTACGTGCTGCGGAAATCTCCTGGCTTGTACACGCCCTCAAGGATAAAGCGCTCCAAAATATTGTTTTCGTTCGTAGCTAGAATGAGCTTGCCAACCGGAAGGCCCATACGCTTCGCCAAATAACCTGCAAAAATATCGCCGAAGTTGCCCGTCGGTACGCTGAAGTTTACTTGCTTCGCATCCGCCATCTTCACGACTTGGAAATAGGCGTAGAAGTAGTAAACCGTTTGCGCCAAAATACGGACGAAGTTGATCGAGTTGATCGCCGCCAAATGATTGGTCGCCTTAAAGTCAAGGTCAGCGAACAAATCCTTAATCATGCGCTGGCAATCATCAAAGTTGCCGTCCACCGACAGATTCAGCACGTTGTCCTCTTGAACCGTCGTCATTTGAAGCTCCTGCACTTTGCTTACTTTGCCATGCGGGTGCAAGATACAAATTTTGATGCCTTCCTTGCCTTTGACGCCTTCGATCGCCGAAGCGCCAGTATCGCCGGAGGTTGCTCCGAGAATATGAATTTTTTTATTTTGTTTAGCCGCTACATACGTATACAGCTGGCCCATAAATTGCAGGGCGATATCTTTAAAAGCGAACGTCGGGCCGTGGAACAGCTCCAGCAAATAAAGATCATCCTTCAATTTGCGCACCGGCGTCACTTCCGGATCGCGGAAGGTCGAATAGCTCGCATATACCATATCTTTTAGATCCTGCTCAGGAATTTCACCGTTCGTAAAATGCGAGAATATCGCGAGCACCAGCTCCTGATAGCTTAGCTCCTGCCATTCCTTCAACGTGTCCGCGGAAATAACCGGAATTTCGTTAGGCACAAGCAGACCGCCATCATTGCCCAGACCCATCATAAACGCATCGATAAATCCTATTTTGCCAACATTTCCTCTTGTACTGATGTACTCCATCTGTAAATAGCCTCCTACATGCGCACAATTAATCGTCTAATTTAGTTATTTAAATCATATCATCGTTTGCCATAATAATCGATTGTTTTCACAACAGTATATCATTTTTATGCTTTAAAAATAAACGAAAGGCATCCCGTTATCGAGGATGCCTTTCGTAATTATTATGATTTTACGAGGCTAGCTACGATCGACGCAATCTCCGCGCGCGTAATCTTGTCTTTTGGACGCAAGGTGCCGTCCTCGTATCCTTTGATTACACCAGCCGCCGTTAAAGCTTCAATCGCTTCATTAGCCCAGCTGGATATGCCTGCCTTGTCCGTAAAGGTCGGCTTGCTCGCATCAGCTAAAACCTTTAATTGATCCTTCAATGCTCTGTGCAAAATAACGAAAGCCTCTTCTCTCGTCAGCTCTAGATTCGGCTTGAAGCTGCCGTCCTGAAAGCCTGTAATGATTCCCGCTTCATACAAGCCCATAACATATTGGTTATACCAGGCTGTTGACGGAATATCCTCAAAGCTCGTTTTACCTTCTGAAGGCTCCAAATGAAGCAATCTGGAAACGACAGCCGCAAACTCTGCTCTGCTCATCTGCTTATCCGGCTTAAAGCTGCCGTCAGGAAAACCTCCCAGTATTTTTTGGGCGGCAAGCTTGGCAATCGATGCGCTTGCCCAGTGCCCTACAGCATCAGGGAAAACCGGCTGCGGTTCGGCACTTGGGCTTGGCGTTGCACTCGGTGATATACTCGGCGACGGACTAGGCGTCGGATTCGTGTTTGGATTCGGTGTCGACACTGGACTTGGTGTCGGGTCCGTGCTTGGGCTTGCCGTTGGATCCGGGCTTGGTGTCGGGTCCGGACTTGATGTCGGTGTCGGGTCCGGACTTGATGTCGGTGTCGGTGTTGGTGTCGGATCGGGACTTGGGCTCGGGCTCGGCTTCTCGCCGTTCTCCGCAATCATGATCCAGCTTATTTGCGGATCGGAGCTGGATGCTCCCGCATTGGCCGACCTATGTACCGTCAGCTCAAGCTTGCCATCCGTGATGGCTACATCGTCATAACTTAATACATCCTTTGCAGCCGTGAAGACGTATCCGTTCGTTTTCACCGTGCCATTCAATAATAGATCAGCTATTCGTTTGCCATTTGAATATTGGGACCAAGGATCATATAGTCCGACATAGACATTGTAGCTTCCGTTGCCGATATCGAAGCGATAGGTGAGATCATCGCCGGAATTGCCCTTCAAATACCGCAAGGAGCCGAAGAGATCGCCGGAGCTCGTTCCCGACGTCAACGTATTGTCTCCGACATACCCCCAGCTTTGACCATTCACAGGATCGTATTTCTGATCGATAATGGCTCCGTTAAGCACATTTTCCTCGCCCATTAACGCAATCATGTCCTTATAATCCTGGGTGTCAGCACCGCCTGCATGGACAAAATATGCGCCGCCTTTAGGGATGACATACAGCTGAATCTCAACCTTCTTGTTCGATAGTTCCGTTAACAAGCCGCTGATGTTTACCACGCCTGGCTTTTGGAATGAATCGGCATTCACGCTCCAAGCAATAGGCGTATCCTTTATCGTACCGTCCGATAAAGTCACATTAACGACATCCGGTAGCGCAGGTGCCACTCCAATAGTCGTGCTTGCCGGAAGCGTGGTATTTACCTCTACTTTCCCCATACCGTCCAGCACATCAAGTTTCCATTCATCCTGCCAGCGCAAAGCGATCTCATCACCTTGGCCAAATTCAATCGGCATCCAGATGTAACGGGAATTCGCAAGATCGTTTTGATTCCAACGATCACCCATATAAATGAATTTGCCTGCGGCAGCATCTACCGGTATAACCTGTGTGCTTTGCGAGCCGAAGGTCGTAGAGCTGCCCGGCGCGACATCGCGCATCGTCTTCCATGGTCCCATAATGTTGTCGGCAACCGTATATTTGCCCACGTTCGGAGCCCATCCCGTGGCGCCGGACGTAATCATGTAGTATTTCCCTTGGTACTTGAACAAAGCTGGTGCTTCGCGCTGGGCAAGCGGGAATACACGTACATAATCGACGCCATGAACCGCTTTGTATGCTATATCGCGCTCAACATTGCCATCCTTATGCCAACCTACTACATCTGTGTAGGAATCATTTAATTTGGAAATATAGATCGTCAAATTTTCCTCGCTGGAATAAACCAAGTAGCCTGTACCGTCATCATCCTTGAACAAGGTCATATCGCGCGCCATCCCCGGCTGGTTTGGCTGGCCGTTGTCCGCAGCTCCCTCCGGAGCACGATCCATGCGATGGCTTTCCTGGTACACGAATGGCCCAAAAGGAGAGTCGCTGAGCGCATATCCCGCTTCTGCCTTCGCGTAGTTAGCCGTTGACGTAGCGCTCGGACCGTCTGTATGCATCCACATCACATATTTTTTGGTCTTATCGTTATAAATCACCTTCGGACGCTCAATGATCCGATCCGTGCCGATATCATTCAAAATGTCCGCTTTGTCCTCTCTGCCAGCGTACAGCTCTGAAATAAGAGGATCGTTCACAAAATCATCGGCAGACTCAATCGCGGTAAGCGCAAGCCCATGATCCTCCCAGTTGTATAGATCCTTCGAGGCGTACACCCTGACCCCGCGGGCCGGCAAATAACCGTAAGTTTTATCCTCGCCGTACCAGTAATAGGTGCTGGTCACCTCATCGTACATCATGCCGCCGCCATGCGCCTGAATAAGCGCTCCGTTCGTATCTCGCCAAATATCCCCCGGCTTAAAAGAATCGTACGGCTCATTTATCGCCAGCTCCGATATTCCTTTCGACAACGCTGCGATCCCGGAGATAATCTGCTCCTGCACCGCAGGCTCCGTAATGTCGGCGCCGCTGCTCAGCAGCGATTGAAGCAGCGTCTCGCTCTCTTGAATCACTTTATTTAATGCTGCGAGGCTGTACGGCGTATAATTCGTGCCCGCCGCTTCCAGCTTGGCTGCCGCTATTTTATTTTCCAAATCAGCAAGCGGCACCGTAATGTTCAATCTTATGACGAGATAGTTAATAAGCGGATCATTGTAATTGGAGAGCGCAGCGGTTGCCGGCCCTTGTATGCGCACATTCAACTGCCCATCGGTCACATTGACCTTGCGATAGGTAACGACCTTCTCGGCTCCATCGCCGCCGATTGCAAAATCACCGCCGGATACGTTATTCCCTTCCAAAAGCAAATTCACGCTTCTCCCGCTCCATGGGTTGCTGAAGCCGAATGTCACGTCATATTCGCCCTGCGGCAGCTCAAAATCGTAAGAAATTGCCTTATCTCTCACTTGTGTACCGTTATAGTATCGCAATGAGCCCGATTTCGTCGTTGCATCGCGCACGTTCGTCGCGCTGGTCGTTGTGACTAAACCCCATGATTTTTTCGTTATCGGGTCGACCCCATACACCTGCTCGGTAACCGAGCTATAGAGGCCTAGCTTATCGCTGCCCTCCACCGTTGCTGGCGTTGCGTCCCCTGCATTGACGAAATAAACAATGTAGTCGTTATCCTTCAGCTCCTGTTCCGTAAATTCGTCCGTGACAGCAGCTGTTGTCATCTGGCTTTCATTCGCCGCATAAGCAGGTGCCAGCGAGGTGAGAAAGGATGCGAGCAAAGAGCAGCAGAGCGCCAAAGACAACCATTTCTTTTTCCGTAACAATGGTATTCCTCCTTCAATCCCTAATATCGCTCCTGTTGTATGCGTTTACAAATGATGTGCTTTGGAACGTCACACCGAATGATAACGGAGATGCGCTGCCTCTTCAACTGAACAATTCGGACGGGAATGAACTTCCAGAATGACCCGTGTTATAGCTTTTCCAACGCAGAAATATGAACTTAAGTTTGATTTGTTCACTCTGTGCACAGGTGAATTAATACAACCTTGCCGCTGCCGCAAGCGCAAAAAAACACCCCTTCAGGCTATAAGCCTTCCGGGGTTGCGTTCGTATTCCCTATGTCATTACATGCCATCGTCCACAACCAGCCCAAAAATCGTCGCGAACGTAATCGCCTGCGCCGGCGAGATGATGCAGCGGCGCAAATCCTCGAGCGATACGCCCAAGCCGTTAAATTCGCAGCTGCTTATATCGATGCCGCCAAGCTTCGTCTGGGACAGCTGCGCTTGATCGATATTCACTTCCCTTAAATAAAATTGAGCCAAGGTCATATTCGACATGTCCGCTTTCGCTAGCGAGCTTTTCTCAAACTTAACGCCCTTCGCGTTCGAGAAGCGCAGTACCGCATAATCCGCGTAACATTGCTCGAACCATACGTTGCGCAGCGTCGAGCCTGTAATATCCATGCCAAGCAGCTTGCAGTTATGAAATGAAACCCGGTGCATAATCGTTTCGCTCAGATCAATATTCGATAAATCGCAGTTTTCAAAACGAACATCGGTAAATTCCGCTTTCCGCAGGCTAGTGCCCCGGAACACCACATTGCTGAGCACGACCCTGTCGAAGCAAACCTTATAGGCTGATTGATTTTGAATGCTGCAATCTTGAATGATGCTGTCGCTAATTTCATGCTCGTCCGCCCATTCGTAATCAGGGACGTCTAATGCTGTTAAACCGTCCGGAATTTTAGGCGCTTCGATTTTTTCTTTTTTACTCGACATATGTATGATGACCTGCCTTTATGATGTAATGACTTCAACTTCTCCCTATTATACACCTCATCGCTAATGACTTCTTCCTCATCCCCATCTATAATGTGAATAAATAAAGGTTCAGAGTGCGAGGTGCGAGATGAAATACGAGATGACGCTGGAGCAGCGCGATCACATCATGGGAAAACTGTCGGAGGAGCAACGTCATTTTTTGCATCATGAGCTGGTTAGAGGCCGGAGAACCTTGTTCGCACGGCAGCTGGCACGCAAAAAATGCCAATTCATCCCCGAGGATGCACAGTTTGAAGATATAGAGTCATTTATCGAGGAATGGGATTATATCGGGTTTACCGATAGCGGCGAAGTGTCGCCGCATACGAAATGCGAATGCGGCAGATCGCTGCGCTATCAGCATCAAGTGCTTCATCTGCCTTCGAACACGGTACGCTACTTTGGAATTGAGCATTTGCAGCTGCATACCGGTATCGATGCGAAGGCGATTTCGGATATTATAAAGGGCTTTGATGTGCTTGATGGCGAGCTGAACGAAATGCTCATCAAATACCGGGATGGCTGGCAGCTCGATCAGCATCTTTTCCTGCCGCTGCCCGCTGAGCTGGAGGTGCCGCAAGATATCCAGGCGCATTTGGACGCTAAGCTTCCGCTGCTCGACAGGCAGCTGGCGCGCCTGCGCGGCAGGCTGCGCGAGCTTGACCAAGCGAGCAGGCAGAAGAGGATTGCTGCCGCTCTAACCTATTATAATGAGCCGGCAGACGACACGGATGATCAAGAAAGCGGCGGCCGGCTAGTCGATCCTGTGGACACGCATGACGCGAACGAAGGACAGGCTGCTTTCAGCTTTAACGATGAGGACACCGCTCAGGTTGCTTTTAGCTTTGCAGAAACAGATGACGGCCAAGCTGCCTTTGTGTTCGACAATGCGGAAAGCAGTCAGGGCGCCTTCGTCTTCGACGAAATGGAAGAGAGCCAAGGCGCTTTTGTATTTGATGAGCCTACGCCTGCTGTTAATCAGGATGCTTATGCCTATGAGGAGGCCGGCAGGAAGCTGGGAGCCGCCGCCTTGCGAGAAGCCGAGTTGAGCAGCGGAAGCGCTAAGAAGTCCAGCCCTTTTTACCTGGCTCCTTCCGCACAGCGCGTCGTTGACGATGCCTTGAAATATGGGCGCATCAGCACGCTGGCGATCTCGAATTTCTTGATCGAGCAGAAGCTCGCTTCGGATGAACGAATGTCAACCGGCAAGCCGGGCATCTACATCGCCGTTGCCGCGTACTTGGACAAGCTTGCAGCAACAGGCTTATGCGAGCTTGTGAGCAGCAACTCCGAGGATCGCAATTATTCCAGCACAAGCGCGCACAAATAAAAGCTCTATATTCAGCCGGCGGGGTGTCTCGGCACCTCATTTGGCGGAGAGCGCGCCGAAATAAGTCTAGTTTCTAGACTTATTCCCGTAATTTCAGTTATTTTGAATGAAATAGAGCTAGTTTCTAGCTCTATTTTTCATTTACCCTCGATCAGTCCCGCATCCTTCAGCCACTGCTCGGCGACCTCGCGTGCTTGCTTCCCTTCGAGATCGACCTTGCCGTTCAGCACCGACATCGCACGGTCATCGATTTTGCCCGCAAGCAGATTAAGCACCTCCGCCAGCTCGGGATGCTCCTTAAGCGTGTCCATCCGGATAATGGGCACTGCGTAATAAGGCGGGAAATACTGCTTATCATCCTTGATTACCTTCAGGCCAAACGCTTCTATACGGCCATCCGTGGAGAAGGCGTCATTCACGTCCGTCGTTCCTTCTTTAACCGCGCTATAGGTTAGGCCGGGGTCCAGCCCCTTCACTTCCTTGAACTTCATTCCATATGCCTTCTGCAGGCCGATATATCCATCTGGGCGTTCCAAAAACTCATGCGTCGCGCCCAAAATGAATTTTTGTGATTTCTGCGCCAAATCCGCAAAGGTTTCGATCCCTTCCTGCTCGGCTCGTTCCCGTTTCATAGCAAGCGTGTAAGTATTGTTGAAGCCGATGGGCTGCAGCCATGTCACATTGAAGTTCTTTTCATAAGCAGCCTTCACTCTCTCATACGTTTCCTCCGGCTTGCCGCCGATCGGCTCTTCCTTCAGCACCGATGTCCAGCCGGTTCCGGTATACTCCGGGTAAATATCGATGTTGCCTTTGACCAGCGCACTGTGCGTGACCTGCGATCCACCGAGAAAAGGTTTGCGGACGACCTTGAGGTCCGTCTTCGCCTCGATCAAAGACGCCATCATATGCGCTAAAATATCCTGCTCGGTAAAATTTTTCCCGCCCACAACGATGGAATCGGAACCAAATGGATTTCCTTTCGCCACGATGCCTGCCGCAATTGCCAGAATCAGTACCGTGCCTAGACCAATTCGCAAGCCTTTTACGAGCTTGGACGTTTTTTTGCCGCCTTTTCGCGTCCCTTTTGGAGTGACTGCCCGCTCCATCCAGCCCAGCAAATAGTCAAAGAGCAAAGCTAATAATGCAGATGGAATCGTCCCTGCCAAAATCAATTCCGTATTAACCGTCGATATGCCCCGGAAAATCAAATCGCCAAGCCCGCCCGCCCCAACAAGCGATGCAAGCGTGGCAACGCCAATCAACATTACGGTGGCCGTGCGGATGCCCGCCATAATGACGCTCAAAGCAAGCGGCAGCTCCACCTTCATCATCACCTGCATGCTCGTCATCCCCATGCCGATCCCGGCTTCTTTAATCGGCTTCTCCACATTCATAATACCGGTATATGTGTTTCTCAGAATGGGAAGCAGCGCATAGACGGTCAAAGCTACGATCGCCGGAAACATGCCTATTCCAAGGATCGGAATCATGAACCCGAGCAAGGCTAAGCTTGGAATGGTTTGAAACAAGGAGGCTACGCCGATTACCGGTGACGCAAACCGTGGAAAACGGGTAAGGAGCAGCCCCATCGGAATCGAAATGACGATCGCGATCAAAAGGGCGATAAACGATAGCTCGATATGCTCCATGGTCGCGCGAAATATATCTTCTTGGCGGCTTATGATCACATCCCAGAAATTCATGGCTACCTCCCTCTTAAATCTGCTTTAGCAGAGCGTCAATTAGACTGGAATTGGTGACTAAGCCGGCTAATAAGCCGCTCGGATGGACGACCGGAAGGCTGTACAAGCCATGCTGCCTCATCAGCTCCACGGCGTCTGCAACACCCGTACCAGCCAGTACGGTTGGAACATCCGATTTCATGATGTCCTGAAGCGTCAAATCCTCATGGTGGTACTGCTCCTCCAGCATTTCTTTCGTTACGATCCCCTTCAAATGGCGATGCCTATCGGTTACGAGCAAGCTGGTTACCCGGAATTGCTTCATCAGCTTCGCCCCATGAGCAAGGCCGCGCGTCAAAGAAACGGTAACCGGGTTCGGAACCATGACATCGTCCACCGTCAGCTGCTCCGATTCGTTCAAGCGGTTGCCGCCAATAAACGTGCGGACAAAATCGTTTTTCGGACGGCGAAGAATGCGGTCTGGCGTATCCGCCTGCACGATCTCGCCGCCTTGCATCAAGACGATGCGATCGGCTATTTTCAGCGCTTCATCCATATCATGCGAGACGAAAACAATCGTTTTTTTGACCTCCTCCTGCAAATGAATTAATTCATCCTGCAGCTGTTCCCGGCTAATCGGATCAAGCGCGCTGAACGGCTCGTCCATCAAAATAATCGACGGCTCCGCCGCAAGCGCCCGAATGACGCCGATTCGCTGCTGCTGGCCTCCGCTTAGCTCGGCGGGATAACGGTCCCGATACTCGCTTGGTTTGAGTCCCACCATCTCCATCAATTCATCGATACGCTTCTCGTATGTATCTTTGGCGATGCCCTTCAGCTTAGGCACGATCGCTACGTTCTCTTTGATCGTCATATGCGGAAACAAACCGATATGCTGAATGACGTATCCGATATTTCTTCTCAGCTCGACCGGATTAATGCGGGAAATGTCCTTCCCGCCGATCAGAATTTGACCCGAGGAAGGCTCGACCAAACGATTAATCATCTTCATCGTCGTCGTCTTGC
This sequence comes from Paenibacillus sp. FJAT-27812, assembly GCF_001273905.1. Classification (NCBI taxonomy): domain Bacteria; kingdom Bacillati; phylum Bacillota; class Bacilli; order Caryophanales; family Paenibacillaceae; genus Paenibacillus; species Paenibacillus sp. FJAT-27812. Next base: position 908,323 of record NZ_LIGH01000001.1, read on the forward strand.
CGCAGCCGCTTGGCCCAATCAACGTAATCAGCTCGCCTTCCTTGATTTCCAGGTCGATTCCTTTTAAAGCGGTCATTCCGTCGTGGTAACGTTTCGTCACGTTTTTGAATTGTATCAAGCAGGCACCCCATGTTAGTCAGAATAAAATCAGGCTGCTGTTATTTTATCCAACTGCCATTTCCCTATGCTTCCAAGGAAACGCAAAAAAAGCATCACTGCCGTTAAGGCTGCGACGCTTTGGACGATCAAAGGATCAATTCACCTATTCTATTGCTCGCTTCTTTGTCTATCCAGCACTTCTAAGTAAAGCACCTGCAGAAACTTCTTAATGTTCACTTTAATCTTCTCCGGCTGCAGCTGCTCGTCAATCTCTTTCATTTTCAAACGAATGTCTTGAAAGTCAAAATAAAGCGGAGCATAATGCTCGAATTTAGGATTGCTATAGTCTGCCAAACCGATGCTTGCGAGATTCGAGAGCGCGCTCATCAGCGTACGGCGAATCCGCTGCTCGACTGCCTTGCCCTCTTTGCCTTGATCATGATGGGTACGGGCAATAAGCTCGTATAGTTCTTTCAAAGGCGGGAGCGACTCCGATTTATTGTGCTGAACCAGATATTCCATCATTTCGACAATATCCCTGCTGCCGATTTCGCCGACGACACCCAAATCTCTCAATATAGGCTGAACCGTTTCGCGAACGGTCATTTTCCGCTGGCTGCTCCCCGCGTCTATATATAAGTTGCTCAGCTTTGCCATAGAGTCCTTCATCTCTTTTAAATAACAGCCAATCTTCCAGTGCTCATTCACTTTGGACAGTACAGCCTGCACTTCCACCAAATTAATCGGCTTCTGAATATAATATTCGATACCGGCTTGATACGCCTTCCCGATCATATCTTTGCTCTCGATTTGCGAGATCATCACAAACTTGCCGTTGTAGCCCCTTAGCTTCAAGTTGTTGATCGTCTCGATTCCATCTTGCTCGGGCATCAGCAAATCGATAAGCACGATGTCCGGATTCGCGCCCAGAACAGCCCTCTCCCCGTCGCTTCCATCCTCCGCAGTAACGATAACCTCGCCAAGCCAGCTTTTTTCAATGATGTTTTGAAGCATCAGTATGCTGGCCGCATCATCATCCACAATACCAAATGAAAGCATCGGTCTTCACACCCCTATTTTCAATGTATCGGTTGAAAAAGCGACAACAAAGGTCGTTTCCTTATACGGACTGGATGCTTGCAGGCGCAGCCTTCCCCCAGTAGACCTGACGATATCGCGAACATGCGATAAGCCGATTCCGGTCGCCGCACAGCCTTCCATATTAAATTTGGTCGTAAATCCCGGTTCAAAAATAATGTCCTTATTTTGCTCCGCAATGCCTTCCCCCGTATCCGACACGACGAGCACCGTTTCATTCGCCTGCTCATACACGCTAATCCGAACCGTTCCACTCGTATCAATGGCCTCCACTGCATTTGAAACGAGATTGTTAAGCATCGTCAATAACGGAATATAATGAGCGGTCGCGTAATCGGTGCCGATCCGTTTTTCATAATGAACCTCTTTTTTCAGCATCCGGCTGTAATGCTCATTGGATTCGATGACGAAAATAATAATTTCCGATAGCGTCATATCAGAGGCCGATTCGCGGTCGAACAGCTTCAGCAAGCCGGATAAGATGCGCTGAGAGTCCTTCTTCACTTCATGAATCTGCTGCGTGATGTCCAGCATCGACCGGCTTATGTTTTTATCTCCGGCATCACTCAGCTTCCCGTACAAATCGTAGCTTTGGGAAGTAATTCGCTCGATGGCATCCATCGATTTTTTCAAATAAAAGACTTCCCCATACAGCCCTGATCCGAAGTTTAGCATTTGATCCATTCTTTTTTTCTGTTCGTTATGTACGACCCGCATCTGATTGATCATCATGCTGCTGAATATGCCAACCACAAACAAGCTTCGAACAACGGAGGTGGCGCCGAGCAGCAGCCATTGCCCAGAATAAAAGGATGGCAAATCAAATATAAGGCTGCGTGTAAGCAGCTCTAGTTCATTGGAAATGAAATCAATGCCCGAAAAGACGCCGGCCAGCAGCAAAGGGTGTAGCTTGGGCAAATAGGGCTGGATCTGCTTCATTCCTACGGCGAAAATAATGTAATAAAGCGACGCTGAGAGATGCGTCTTCATGCTTGCGATAAGCGAGAACGTTTCGAATGAAACGAAGCCGTCGATAACCGATCGGAAGGCGAGCACCGTTACCCCCGTAACGATACCCGTATACACATAAGGCAGATGCCTTAACAACACAAGCAATAGCAGAAAGGCGCTGCTGCCAAGCCCGATTCGGAACAAGTCACCGCTAAAGGGCGTTATTTTAAATTCGCCCGCTACCGCGGTCACTACTGCTATTAGTATCATTTGCATCCCTATGTTATTCGTATATTTTCGCAAGCCATTCCCCCCATTTAAAATAATTGTAAACAACGGGCCGTTATTTTCATACACTTTTTTGAATATTGCGACAATGGTCACAAAAAAAAGCTGACCTCCTGCGAAGTCAACTTTTGGATCGCTGCCGCCGTTAAACCATCTTGGTCTCCAGCTTCTTGGCAATCAAAGATAAAGCATAATTCACCATAAAGTATAGAAGCGCAGCGAACAATAGAACCGGGATGGCATACGTTATGCTCTGCCCGATGACGATTTTCGATTGGTTCATCAGCTCAGGCAATGAAATGACAACGGCTAATGAGGTATCTTTGAGCAGCGAGATAAACTGGCTGACCAGCGGCGGCACCATGCGGCGAAGCCCCTGCGGCAGCACGATATGCCACAGCGTGCGGAGATGGCTGAGGCCGGAGGAACGAGCCGCTTCGATTTGCCCTTTCTCAATGGAATTAAGACCGCTGCGGACGATTTCAGATATCATGGCCCCCTCGAACAAGGTCAAAGCAATAATGGACGCGTACACGGGTCCAAGCTGAATGCCGACCTCCGGCAAAGCGAACCGCGTGAAAAAAATAATGAGCAGCAGCGGCAAATTACGAATCAGCTCAACGATAACGGCGAGAATCGGCGATAGCACCGGAACCTTCATATAACGAATCGTGCCTACGATCGCGCCAAGCACAAAGCTTAATATAATGGAGCTGAACGCCACTTTAAGCGTCATGTAGAACCCTTCGAGAATAAATGTCAAATTATCGATGGTAAAAGCATTGGCAAAATCCATTTGTCCTCCTCCTCTCTATCCGCGTTTGGCCAGTCTTCGCTCCAGTTGAAGCGCCATATAACTTAAAGGGAGAGTCAGCAGCAAATAAAAGAGCCCGACAATGATATAGGTATCCATATAAATATAGGTTTTGCTTGCCACCTTATCGCCAAAGTACATAAGATCTAGGCCCGCTACCACGCTAAGCACCGAAGTATTTTTGACCAAGTTAATAAATTGGTTGCTGAGCGGAGGGATGACGATTTTGATCGCTTGCGGAAGAATGACATGCCTCATCGTCTGCACATACGTGAGTCCGGAGGACATCGCCGCCTCCGTCTGCCCTTTTGGCACGGACATAATGCCCGCTCGTATGGCTTCCGCTATAAAAGAGGACGTATATACCGCAAGGCCGATCGTTCCGCAAATAAATCCGCTTAGCACAATACCGAGCGACGGCAGCACCAAGTAAAATACATAAACAACGAGCAGCAGCGGAATGTTTCGGATAAATTCAACGTACGCCGTACCCGCCCATCGCAATGGCTTAATTGACGTAATGCGGAATACGGCAATGATCGTCCCCAACACGAAGCTGCCGATCAGCGCAATGATGCTGGAGTAGACCGTATTGACGAAACCCTCCATATAGAGGTCCAAATGCGAGGTTAAGATCGAGAAATCAGGCATCTTTTACCCTCCTTTGCGGATCTGACCTATGAAATAAGGGCGGCCGCAGCCACCCTCCTTTTGTTGTTTTCCCGTTACTCCAGCGGCATGGTGCCGATCCATTTCTCGTAGATTTTATTGTATTCCCCGCTTGATTTCAGCGCAGCAAGCTCTTTATTGACGGCATCCACAAGCGCTGTCTCGCCTTTCTTGATCGCAATGCCATACGGCTCATCCGTGAAAGGCTCGCCGACTACTTCGAAGCCAGCATCTTGCGCCATCATGCCGTACAGGATCGCATTGTCCGTCGTTAGCGCATCGCCTTGGCCGGCTTTCAGCGCGCTGAAGGCATCCTGATAATTATCAAATTCAAGCACGGTAGCTTCCGGCGATTTTTCAATAATGTTATCGACGGAAGTGGCGCCCTTTACTGCGAGTATTTTTGTTCCCTTTTTGACATCATCGATGCCTTTAATCGCGCTTCCTTTTTTCACGAGCAGGGACTGCCCGGCTTTAAAATACACCTCGGAGAAATCAACCTGCTTTCTCCGCTCCTCCGTAATCGTCATGGTGGCAATAATTAAGTCAATTTCATTGCTGTCCAGCATCGGAATACGCGTTTTGGAGGTGACCTCCTTCAGTTCGATCTTCGTCTCGTCCCCGAGAATCGATTTGGCAAGCGCCTTTGCGATGTCGATATCGAAGCCTTCCACTTCATTGTTCGAAGGATTTTTTAATCCAAACAGCTTCGTGTCGTACTTTACGCCAACAACCAGCTTTCCTCTTTTTTTAATCGTATCCACAATCGTTGCAGCAGCATCCGGCTCATTGCCGGCGCCTGGGCTGCTGTTCGCCTCGTTTTCCTTTGCCCCCCCGCACCCCGCAAGCACAAACACCGACAATACGATGATCATAACGCCAACGCTCAACCATTTCTTTGCCATCATTAAAATCGCCCCTTTGTATTAATGATTTAATACCCGGTTCAGAAACAAGCGTGCCCGTTCCTCGCGCGGGTTGGAAAAAAACGTCTCAGGCGAAGCTTCCTCGATGATTTGTCCCTTATCCATAAACACGACACGGTCGGCTACCTCGCGTGCAAATCCCATCTCATGCGTTACGACAACCATCGTCATGCCCTCATTCGCAAGCGCCTTCATGACATCAAGCACCTCGCCGACCATTTCCGGATCAAGCGCGGAGGTTGGCTCGTCAAACAGCATCACCTTCGGCTTCATCGCAAGTCCCCTTGCAATCGCAACCCGCTGCTGCTGTCCTCCCGATAATTGCGAAGGATACTGCCCTGCTTTATCCTCGATCCCGACCTTCTCCAAATAGTACATCGCGGTTTTTTCCGCGTCCTGCCTCGTCATCCCTAGCACCTTCATTGGCGCTAACGTAATATTGTCGATGACTTTTTTATGAGGATACAAATTGAAATGCTGAAAGACCATTCCGATATCCCGTCTTAGCTTATTGATATCCGTCTTTTTGGCGTTGACCGTATGCTCGTTTACAATGACATCGCCGCTCGTGATCGTCTCCAATCGGTTAATGCACCGAAGCAGCGTGCTTTTGCCTGAACCAGAAGGTCCCACAACGACTACTACTTCACCTTGCTCAATTTGGAGATTAATGGCTTTGAGCACATGGAAATGTCCGTAATGCTTTTCGACCTGCCGAAATGAGATCATGGCACCCTCCTCCTAAAGCATCATTCAATCGTTATTCTGTTAGTTGTGAGTTAGAAAACCTAACACAAATACTATGGTTAAACTACATGATCTTATAAAATCCTACATGCCAATCAGATATTTTTCTAAAAGGAGAGCTTGCAGCTCACATGAATATAGCCGTGAATACCCGCGTTATTTTTTACCATAATAAATAAAACTGCAACATTCACGAATAACAAACCGTTTTTAGCTTTTGTAAACATCAAATAAAGACATCGAGGAGATTGATTACAATGAAAAAAAGTTATTTTGCATTTATGCTTGTTATTGCGTTAGGTCTTGTACTGACAGCATGCTCCGGCTCCAATGGGAATTCGGACAAAAACAGCAGCACTTCCGCTAATAAAGAAAATCAATTCGTAACGACTAAGACGACCAAAGAAATGGTTGACGGCATGTTGGCTAAAATCGAGCAGCCCGCATTAGTCGAAATGACAGGCGATATGGTTAAGCAAATGTATTACATTGACCCCGCTTTGCTGGAAGAATATACGATTATGTCGCCTATGATGAACGTAAAAACGAATGAAGTTGCCGTCTTTAAAGTGAAGGATGCCAAGGATGTTGCGGCAGTCGAAGAAGGCATTAAGAAGCGTGCTGCCGATGTACAAAAGCAATTCGAAACCTATTTGCAGGATCAATACGAGAATGCTAAAAATTACAAGCTTGTTTCAAAAGGCAATTACGTATTTTTCGTCATCTCTGATCAGCCCGATAAATTCGTAACGGAATTCGATAGCTACTTCGAGAAAAAATAACGAGTATGGTATTCAGCAGTCTACTCTTCTTATTTCTATTTCTGCCTGCTGTACTGCTGCTTTACTTCATATCGCCGTGGCGTATTAAAAACTTCGTATTGTTCGTGACCAGCCTTGTCTTCTACGCATGGGGCGAGCCAGTGTATATCGCCATCATGCTGCTATCCACGGTAACGGATTACAGCTTCGGACTGCTGCTAAGCAATCCGAGGCTAAGCAGCTTGCAGCGGAAATGGATCGTTGTCGCCTCTATCATCGTTAATTTAACTTTGCTAGGTTATTTTAAATACGCTGACTTTCTCATTTATAATGTGAATGCATGGCTAGGTACGCAAATACCGCTAACCGAGCTGGCGCTGCCAATCGGCATATCGTTTTATACGTTTCAGTCCATGTCTTACATTATTGACGTCTACCGGGGAACCGCCAAGGCACAGCGCAACTGGATCGACTTCGGGACCTTTGTCGCTTTGTTCCCGCAGCTCGTTGCCGGCCCTATCGTGCAGTACTCGACGATTGCCGAGCAGCTGCGCCATCGCAGCGTCAACATCGAGCTGTTCGCCGAAGGCGTAAGGCGGTTCATTATCGGTTTGGCGAAAAAGGTGCTGCTGGCGAACAATATCGGCCTGCTTTGGCATACGATATCCGCTTCGAGCGCCGATACGATGCCTGCGTTGACCGCTTGGCTAGGCATTATTGCCTTTGCATTCCAGATTTATTTTGACTTCAGCGGTTATTCCGATATGGCCATCGGGCTTGGCATGATGTTTGGCTTCCGATTTAACGAAAACTTCAACCGGCCCTATACGGCGCGAAGCATTACCGACTTTTGGCGACGCTGGCATATCTCGCTCAGCACTTGGTTTCGGGACTATGTCTATATTCCGCTTGGCGGCAATCGCAAAGGGCCGTGGAAGCAGCTTCGGAACATCATGATCGTCTGGCTGCTGACCGGCATTTGGCACGGAGCGAGCTGGAACTTTCTGCTCTGGGGCTTATACTTCGGGGTTGTTCTTGTCTTTGAAAAATGGTTCGGCTTGAGGTTCTTGCAGCGTATGCCTGCCTGGGTTCGGCATGCGTACGCGCTGCTCCTCATCTTGATCGGCTGGGTATTTTTTGCATTCGACGAGCTGTCCTATATGGGCGCTTATTTTGCAGCCATGTTTGGATTTAATCATCAGCCCTTATGGAATAATGAGTCATTATATTTGTTATACACGAACGCGATTCTGCTCGTATTGCTCGTCGTGGCTTCCATGCCAAAACGGGAGATCAAGCGCAGCTTCGGGCCTGTCGCTCAGCTTGGCTGGCATGCGATACTCTTTTTCATGTCGGTCGCTTATTTAGTTGATGCCACGTTCAATCCATTTTTATATTTCCGTTTTTAACGAAGAAGGAGGCGGGCAGATATGGGCAAAAAGACGGATCGCGCCTTCGTGTGGGGCTTCGTCATCGTTCTGTTTGCCATGTCGTTATTATTTTTCATGCTGCCTGTGCAAGTGTTCTCCGACGTGGAGAACCGTACGCTCCAGAAAGCGCCTAAGCTTACTTGGGAAAATCTTTGGTCCAAGAAGTTCTCCGAGGACGCGGAGAGCTACGTAACCGACCATTTTCCATTCCGAACGAACTTTGTTTGGACGAAGTCGATGCTGGAGCAGCTTCGGCTGCAGCAGGAGAATAACGGCATCTATAAAGGCAAGGACGGCTATTTGTTCGAAAAATTTAACGAGCCAAGCGATACGGAAATCGAGGAGTATGCGTCTGCGGTGAAGAAGTATGCGCAAAGCCATCCGGATGCGAACATGACGTTCATGCTCGCGCCAACCTCCATCGGCATGTATCCGGAGCGGCTGCCATGGCTGGCTGAAGCTTATCCGCAATCGAAGGTAAACAGCTTTATCGGGAAGCAGGTTGAAGACAGCCTGTCATTCATTGACGGCTTCGATTTCCTTCGCCCCGCAGCTGGCGGCTCGAAGCCCATCTACTATAAAACCGATCATCACTGGACGACCTATGGCGCCTATCTTGCCTATGTCGCCTATGCAGAGAAAATGGGCTGGACGGCTGCTGCCGAGAGCGAATTCGATATAGAGACAGTCAGCGATTCGTTTCTAGGCAGCTACCATACGCGCGGTCAGTTCAGCGGATTAAAGCCAGATGCCATACAAGCTTATATAGAGAAACATGGCTTTGCAACGGAGATGTATGTCGCGGATACGGACAAAACCTATGCTGGCATGTACGATGCGAGCTACTTAGAGAAAAAAGACAAATACTCGTATTTCCTTGGAGGCGTGCATGCGCTAATGACGCTTCATACCGATCTTCCAGCAGAGAAAACAGATCAAGAAAAGCTGCTGGTCATCAAAGATTCCTATGCGCACAGCTTCCTGCCTTTCCTTACGCAGCATGTGAAAGACATCCATGTAATCGACATTCGCTACTACAACGGCAGTATTAGCAGCTACATGGAGGAAAACGGCATTAAAGACGTGCTGCTGCTCTTCAATACGACAACCTTCATAACGGAGCGCAATCTATTGAAGCTAAAATATTAACGGAAGAAGGAGCAGCCTGGGTAGCTGCTCCTTCTTTATTTATCCTTCGACCGTTCTTCATGGTATCGTTCAACCGCTTCCGTTGCTAAATCACGCCTCGGCAATTTCGAATTGATTCGAAGCAGCAGCCCGATGATGATCAATAATAAAATAACGATTAGCGTCTGCATTTCAGGCACCGCCTTCCGGGTTGTTTTTATTGATTATGAAGCGCTCCAGAAAAGCATGAATAACCGGCCGATCCGGAGGGCTTAGCTCCTGCGGGATTGAATCAAATTCAAAAAAACGCAGCTCCAGAGTCTCTGTTCCATCCTCTTTAAGCATCCCTTCAAAATCCGAACAGATATACGCGGTAGAGACGTTATACACCTCGTCTCCATGCGGATACTTATAGTAGAGCTCTGGCCCAGAGAATACGTCAAATAGCGCCAGACTCCCCGCTATTAATCCCGTTTCCTCCAATAGCTCCCGCCTTGCGACCTCGGTCAGCGCCTCCCCTGGCTCCATCGCCCCTCCGGGAAGCCCCCAAAAACCGTTGTCTGACCGTCTTTGCAGAAGCAGTGAATCCTCCTTGCATAATAAAACGCAGGCGCCAGCCATGATAAGCGGCCTTGTCCCCACCAAGCTTCTAAGATCCATCATATAACCCATAGAAGAACCTCCTTTTATGGCTTGAACGTTCCTTCCTAATCGAGCAATAGCAGCAGGATTGCAAAACAGATTATCCATTTATAAGGAGATTACCCTAATCCTATAAATCTACCATACTTCACTGCTCGCTCAAAATATGTTCCCCCTCATTTTGATAGCTGACTTGCCTTCGCTTTCGAGCTTGTTGGATGAAAAAAGATAACTTTTACGACAATACAGACCATCGCCAGCAAAATAAAAAGCAGTCCGCTCCCAATCACGCCCTTCATGCCAAACGCGGTTAGAAACCACCCGCCTGCAGCCGAACCGATGAACACGCCCAGATTGATAAAGGAAATATATACGCCGGTGGCAAATTCAGGAGCCTCCGGCGCCTCGGATGTTAACCATATCTGCGTGACTATAAGTCCGCTTGTATGAGCAGCTCCCCACAACACGGTAATAATGACGATAGGAACAAAGGATGCCTCTCCCAAATAAAGCAGCAAGAAGGAAATCGCTAAGACGAGCGGATGCAAAATAGTCGTCTTTACCATATTTAATCCGATCAGCTTTCCAGCCAGCAAATTGCCCGACATGCCGGAGATCCCAAAAACAATAAGCATAACGCTAATGGCATTGCCGCTCATTCCCATTACTTGTTTTAAATATTCGGCAGAGTAGCTATATACCGAAAACATAGCAGCAAATAGGAAGGTGGATGCGCTAATATTTATCCATAAGGGAATTTTACGCAAGATGCCTAGCTGCTTTCCGTAAGAAATTTTCTCCGCGCTAGGCGGTTTTGGAAGCATGAGGGCAATCCCTGTGCTAGCGGCGATATTTACAGCAGCACAAAAAAGGAAGGAAGCCTCGTATGAGATTTGATCGACTAAATAGGTCGTAATCGGTATTCCGAGCACCATTCCCATGCTGGTGCCTACAAATGCTTTGGCCGAGGCTTCCGTCGCTTTTTCCTTCGAATAAAGGGACGCTGCGGCAGCGAAGGCAAGCGAAAAATAGACGGGATGGAACAATGCCGGAATAACGCGAAGGGCCAGCAGTACATAAAAGTTGGGCGCATATGCCGATCCTATGCTGCTTCCTGCAAATATGAGCAGGCATAGCAGCATCACTTTTTTAGAATTGTACGGCGATAGAAGCAAAACCATAAAAGGACCGGCAAGCGCAATGACAAGGGCAAACAAGCCAACAAGCATACCGGCCTGAGATGTGCTGACATCGTATCGTTCAATAATCGCCGGAAGTATGCCAACCACGCCAAACTCAATGGTGTATACGCCAAATAATCCAAGCGCAATAAAAAATATGGGGGTTGCAGCTCTTTGATGTGAACCGTTTTGAATCAAAACCATCACTCCCTAATGTATTCGGTTATAAAAAGAGCCTAGGCCGGCTTATCCCGTACCAAGGCTCCTGTTCCTGCTTTATTTGTTTATTCCTTTATAAATCGCTTCACAGAGATCAACCGTAAACTGGCCCGACATGCCTTCCAAGGCTGTGTTGGTAAAAGCGACCACACTAAGCTTTTTAGCTGGATCTACGAACCACGTATGGCCATACGTCCCGCCCATCCGCCATGTGCCCGCCGATTCTGGCGTGCCTGCCGCTATCGGGTCCTTGAGCAGCGTAAACCCAAGCCCGAAACCTCGGCCTGGCCAATAAAGCATGGGCAGTTCACCAATTTGGTTGGTCGCCATTTCCCGAACTAAGCGCTCAGGCAGAAGCGGCGACCCGCCCAAACGCAGCGTTTCCAGCAGCTTAAGAACATCACCGGCGCTGCCGACCATGCCTGCTCCGCCAGATGGAAAGGCTGATTCGTCAAACGCCCGGCCGGGTGCCAAGCGGAATCCAGCCGTCCCCTGCAAAAAGGCAACACTGCCTTCATCCTGCAATTGGCGCGGCTCTGGTGTATCATTAATGTATACAGCCGCCAACCTTTCCGGATCAACTGCTGTAAAGCCGGTATCATGAAGTCCAAGCGGTTCTGTAATTAGAGAACGAATGGCTTCGCTAAGAGGCGAATCTGTTACTTTTGCTATGACTGCCCCCAGCACATCCGTTGCGATTGAGTACTTCCACTCTGTGCCCGGTTCGTAGAGCAACGGTACAGAAGCGAGACGACTAAGGTTCTCTTCCAGCGTGATACCGGGTTGATCCATGCCGTCGGATACGCCCGCTCGCTCATAGGAACCATTATCCTCTTGGAAGAAGCGGTAGGTCAGTCCTGCGGTATGCGTCATCAAGTGACGGATCGTCAATGTCGCAGGCTCGCCATTTGGCAAGCGCGGCTGAAACGCAGGGAGCCACCGATCTACGCGATCATCCAGCCGCAGACGGCCTTGCGCAACCAACACAAGGGCTGCCGTGGATACGATGGGTTTGGTTACGGAAGCAAAGCGGAATAATGTATCATCTTGCATCTGCTCGTTACTTTCGCGGTTAGCAAATCCGGCAGCTCGGCTATATTCCAGTCCCCCATCTAACGATACTTTTATGACAGCGCCAACCAGCCGTTTCTCGGCAAGGGTACGATCGATAACTTCATCAATGCGCGCTTGTAAATCATACTGGTTCATTTTGTTTACATTCAAATGACTCAATCATGTTCATCCTCTCTGAATAGTTAAAGCCTTGATCACTTTACTATTGTGAGTATATTATATTAATTAAGTCATTCGCCTTACATAAGGCGATAAAGCTAAATCTGCCTCCTTACAAAGGAAAACGAGTTACTTTCATATAAAATCTTTGAATTTAAAGGAGCCCGCTCGGATGGACTATATTGATAAGCAAATTCTGTTTTATCTTCAGAACCAAGCGAGAATTTCGATGACGGAGCTCGGCAAGTGCGTCGGATTATCGCAGCCCGCAGTAACCGAGCGAGTCAAGCGCATGGAGGAAAAAGGAATCATCGAGGAGTATCGCACGATTATATCTCCAGAAAAAATAGGGAAGCAAACAGCTGGCTACATCCTTTTTAGCACAAGAGATTGCCACGCTTTCCTCGATTTTTGCCGCTCAGCACCCGAGGTCGCGGAATGCTACCGCATCAGCGGAGAACACAACTATTTATTGAAGGTGGTGACCGACTCCACTCGTTCTCTCGAGGAATTCGGCAATTTATGCGATAAATATGGGACGTATACGATTCTGATCGTGATGTCTTCGCCAATTGAGCAAAAGCCTATGATTGCCTCACTAGAATCACCAAACCTGCTGGCCTAGCCGAAACAGCAGTAAAATAAAACGTTAATCCGTACATTCGATCTTTTAAAAGGAGACTCCTCACGATGAATATTCTGATCACAGGTGTTAATGGATTTATCGGACAGCGTTTAGTTGAAAAGCTAGTTCAAAACCATTCCGTAACCGGTATGGGACGGAGTCCTTTGGGTGGCGATGAATCTTTTACTTTCATACAAGGGTCGTTTCATGAAACGGAGGATTTGCATCAGCTGGATGGCATACCAATCGACGTTGTTGTCCACCTGGCTGCGGTAACGGGCGGAAGTGACGAGGAGAGCGCTCTTGCTGTAAATGTGCAAGGAACAAGAAGGCTTTATCGGTATTTACTCGATCGTGGCTGCTCGAGGTTTATAACGGCTAGCTCCATTGCCGCAACAGGAAGCCTGCATGACGATTTTATGCCGCTCGAGCTTCCCATACCGGAAGACCATCCCTGCCTGGCAAAAGACGCCTATGGCCTCAGCAAAGCAATGGTCGAGGATTTAACCCGCTATTTTCATAGAATGAGTCCCGGCGCCGACTTTATCAACTTAAGGCTAGGAGCGGTCGCAACGGATGGTAAATGGACTGCGCCTGTCATGGATGATCCCCCTTCACTTTCTGTCCCGTTCATTCAGTTCGGGCATGTATACGTGAGCGATGTGGTGGACGGACTAATAAAAATCATAAATGCGCCACCGAAGGACAGGGTGATTACATGCAATTTTGTAGGACCTGACGTCAGCGCTTCAGTCCCATCGCTTTCCCTGCTCCGATCACTGCTAGGCGACCAAGCCGCGGTGTACGATCTCAGTCATTTTGACGACGCCAAAAATCATTACAAGCCGCTGTACCGGATGGATCGATTGGTAGAGGAATTTGGCTTCATGCCTAAAAAATCATTTCGGTCGACATAAGCTTCATGCGTTATAAACGTCCGCTTGCCGCGCGCTCCGAAAGCATTCAATCAGCAGCATTAACGGGAAAAGCTCCCGTTATTTCATGCAACTTTACTCAAAAATCAGCATGAAAAGGAATTTCTCCCGTTAATTTTCTGTATTTTAGCAAATTCGGCTGTAAGTGATCCTATTAACGGGAGTATTTCCAGCTAAATGCTCAAATGGGCTCCGTACGCGAAAATTAGATGGAGAATTCTCTTTAGCCCCCTAATTCCATTGGAGTCCGAATTGGAATCCATAGTACACTATGTATATGGATGAGGTGAGGGATAATGAGGAGAAAAAGAC
>NZ_LIGH01000001.1:923075-1006883 GCF_001273905.1 Paenibacillus sp. FJAT-27812
AGCTCTTAAGGAGGCACTGAAGACACGCAAGCTTGATCCTAAGAAAGATGGAAAAGGACCTATCATCCGAACGGATAACGGCCCACAGTATATCARTAACGTGTTTGGTGATGCCTGCGAGGAGTTCCATATTCATCACGAGAGGATCCCGCCAAAATCGCCGAATATGAATGCTTACATTGAATCCTATCATAGCCAGTTAGAGCGAGATCTTTTGCAAAAAAATGAGTTTGAAACGTTTGCAGATGCCTACGAAGCGATAGACCGATACTTAGACTTTTATAACAACCKACGTTTGCATCGTAGTATTTTTATGCTATCACCGACATGCTTCTTTCAAGCTTGGCGACAAAACCAAATACAGCCGATGGTGATYAAACTGTAACCGGKTTTTGAATTCTGGAGCATTTACTCGAAATAAAGTGCAAGCGTAAGAACCGACTATTGAATTCCAATTAAAACTCCAAAATTAAGGGGTCAAACCGAATTTCCCGCTAAACCCGTTTAACCGCTACTCGCACATGCACCCTATACGCAAAAAAGCCTTAGAATCGCTTCTAAGGCTCACTTTTTGCGTATTAGGTCAAATTTATATTACGATTCGATAAGCTCGTCCATCTTAAACAAGGAATACAAGGACAACCCCGCGTCTTCCAGATTCTCTCTTCCCTGCTGCTCCCGTTCGATGACGCATACGACATTTTTAACTATCGCTCCGTAATCTTTCAAATCGTTGGCGCTTAATAGAATTTGGCCGCCAGTCGTGACGACATCCTCAATGATACAAACGTTTTTACCTTGAATATCAATGCCCTCTGCGAGCTTGCAAGTGCCGTACTCTTTGGCTTTTTTTCTGACGAACGCGACGGGGATTCCCGTTTTAAGCGACACGGCCGTCGCGATCGGAATACCGCCCATTTCAAGGCCCGCCAACACTTCTGTTCCTAGGGGAACCAACTTTGATAAATACTCCGCAATTAAATTTAGCAATATCGGATTCGACTCAAACAAATATTTGTCAAAATAGTCATTCGATTCTTTCCCTGATCTTAGCTTAAAAGTACCGGTCAAATGTGCCGTCTTATAAATTTCTTTTGCCAGAAGAGCTATTTCCATATTCCACCTGCCTAGGATTTCTTTTCATTTTACCACAATGCCAATTGATGTATAGATGAATATGTACACAACTTATCCGGACTTCAAACGGCTATCATTCCGCTAAAATAAATCCAACTGCTCGACGACGGGCGGCGGCGGTTCGTTCGGCTCCCCGCCATCCGGGCGGGCAAGCCCCAGCATCTCCATGAGCCGCTTCGCATTGTCTGCCGCATCCCCACCGGAGTTGTTGTTGAAAATGACGTGTATATGCTCGCTCTGCTGCTCCAGCAGCCGCAGCTTTCCAACCCAGTCCAACAGCTCCTCATCGCTATATCGGTACAAATAGCGCACCTCGCGCCAATTCGGCGCACTGGCTTGCGTCCACCCGGACACATTCCGTCCGTGAAACCTTACGATCGTGGAAAGCGCATCCGTTGCCCTAAGCACGGTTGGCACGGAGCCTGCTCCTGCCTGCGGCTCGTCGCAAACGCTGTGCATCCACTGCTCCCGTTCCATGAACGCTAGCGTCTTCTCGCGAAACTCCTCCGTGAACCAGCTCTGATGCCGAAACTCCAGTGCGCACGGGATTCCCTTCATTCGCTCCTTCGTCTCTCTCAAGATCCGAACATTTGCCTGCGTGCAGTCAAACCAAGGCGGATATTGAAATAGCGCCGCCGTTAATCGGCCAGCCGCGATAACAGGCTCAAGCATGTCCCGGAACGCCGCATACATTTCATTGGTTTCCGCCGCGGGCACCGACGGTCCTCGCTGATGTCCAGTCATTCCTTGATACGCCTTAACGAGAAAATGAAGCGTATCCGGCGTATCCTCCAGCCATTTGCCAAAGCGCTCCCTCGATTGAATGGCGTAAAAGGTGCTGTCCACCTCCACAACCGGAAAATGCTTCGCATATTGCCGCAGCTTGCTGCCTGCTTTTGCGCTTGGGACATACAGCCGATCATGATCGCCCCAGCCTGCCAGTCCGATATGTATCGGCATATTTACCCCTCCGCTGCTTCTTTTTGCCAATCTTTTTTTTCATTATACCTAACTTGCATATAAGGAAGCCAACAGCTGCGCACGGCAAAAAAAAGGGCTGCTCTCAGTAGATCATTCTACGAAGAGCAGCCCTTCCAAAGCCCATTCCTTCTATAGATAGCGATACTCCGAGAATGCAGCCGCTTGTCCCAGATAGCCTCCGCTCTCGTCCGCCAAATTCCAAACCGTCGCGTTCACGATATAAAACCTTCGGCCTGTGCTTGAAATTCGAATGCCCGTGTAATTGTCTACGTAGCCATTAGCGGTTACTGCCTCAAAGAAGCGGTCCCGCTCCGCACGCTCCATCGGCTCTGCCGTCAATCTCGAGGGCGTGCTCGTGAACGTCTCCCACTCCATCTCCCACAGCCCAAGCCCTTTCTGATTCCCATAGTTTAGAACGGGATCAGCTTCCGTGCCATGCGATAAAATAACGGTTGTTGCATGAAACAACTGCTCCCTAATGCTCTTGCCGGGCTCTATATCCAGCAGCTCCTTGCCTGTCCAACGCCGGTAGCTGTCCAACAGCAGCCTTGCGTGCTCCTCGGCGGCGCCTACGCCTGTTAGCGGTAATTGCACTTGTCGTTCCTCCCCGTTTTGCTTGCTCCAATCTATATATCACGGAGAGCCGCGCTTGTCTACTTCTTATGAACGGTTAAGCTTGCGCAGGCGAAGCAGCGCCGTCAAAATCATAATAAACGCAGCAAGCGCCAGCATCGGAATCGTAATGAACCCAAACCAGTTCAAATAATCGCCTTGGCAGGAGACCGGACCGCATGCTGCAAGCGGGGAGTCATGCGGCAGCTTCTGAAGCACCGTATGGTAGAGCGAGAAGCCCCCTCCGATCACAACAAGCGGCAAAGCATACGAAACAATCCCTGTATCGCTTTTCGAATAGGCTATTCCAAGCAGAATCGCCAGCGGGTACATAAAGATGCGCTGAAACCAGCAGAGGCTGCACGGCGCAAAATGCATGACCTCGCTCAAATACAAGCTGCCTGCCGTTGCCAGCACAGCCGCCGCCCAAGCAACAAATAACCAAAATGATTTCTTCTTATCCAATTGTTCTTCCAAATCATTCTCCTCGCTTCCTTGAGCTCAATTCCCTATCTATCATTTTCGCTCAAAGAAGTGGAGATAGACATGACTCGAAAGAGCTATAACATGCGGCATGTTTAAAAATATTCACGGATATTGGGTGGTTTCCCCACTTTTTAAACCGCTCTAAGAAGAAAGCTTCCACCTCCCCAAAAAAAGGACGCCCGCCAGGCAGATAAATCTACCGGCGGAGCAGCCCTTTTGCACTATCGCTTAGACTAATTATTTGCCGTTAATCAAAGCTAAGTTCTCTTTCCATCTTGCTGTGCGGAACTCGTTGACTTTGTCGAAGCCGAGGCTTGTTGTCGTTTTCTTCGCTTCGTCGATCAGGCTAAGCACCTCAGCGTCGCTCTTCGCGAACAGGATTTTGCCGAAGTATTCGTTAGCGATCTCCGTAACCTGTTGGTTGATAATCCCTTCATCCGTCTCAGGAGCCGGGTCGATATTGTTGTACTGCGTCATGTTTTGCGATGTTTTCCAAGCGATGTTCAGCTGTGCCAAAGCACCCCAGTTGCGTTGGTCCTCCGGCAGCGTTTGCTCGATCTTCTGCTTGCTCGTATCAACAAACGTAGCGTTTCCTGCCCATACGTATGCTTCCAGTTTATCCTTGTCCTTCACCTCTTGCGTAGTGCTGAACCATTTGTCGTTCGGAATTGGCGCTCCGTCTGCGTCAAAATCATCCCAATACAAGCCTTGCGGTCCGAAGAACATAATGCGCGTGCCTTCCTCGCCTGTCATCCAATCCAAGTAAGCGAAAATCGCTTCCGGGTTTTTGGCGCTTGTCGTAATGACGTTAACGTTCCAGCCAAGCGCATTATAACCATTCGGATACACTTTGTTTTTATCCAAGCCAGCCTTCGCTACCGGCCAAATAAACTCATAACCGGCATTTGGATCCTGTGCTTTTAACGCGTTATGGCCTTCGCGGCCCATGTTCGTTGCATTGCCGCCCACGAATACAGCGACCCTGCCAGTTGCCAGCTTCTCTTTTACCTGATCGTCCTTTTGCGTCATCGCATCCTGCGTCATCAAGCCTTCTCTAAACAGCTTGCTTGCATAAAGCATCGTTTCCTTCCAAGCTTCATTGTTATAGATCGTATCGAACTTATCGCCATTCGGGAATGCCTTCATCGCGTGGAATGCGCCGGCTGCGCCCTCTTGGAAGCTAGGGAACATGACTTCAACGCCGGAAGCGTTGCCGCCAACCTCTAAAGGCACAACGTCAGGATATTTGGATTTTACCTGCTGCAAGTAAGCGTACAAATCATCAGTCGTTTCAAGCTTAGGAGAGCCAAGCTCCGCATAAATCTTCTTATTCACAAACCAGCCGCCGTTGCCTGTAGGCGCAGCCGTATACCAGTTCGGGAATTGATAGATTTTGCCGTCGCTGGAGCGAAGCATGTTCAATGTCTCTTCGCCCGCCCATTTTTTCAAATTGGGATACTTATCGATATATTCGTCAAGGGGAACGAGCGCTCCCGCTGATCTTAGCCGTTCTACTTCTGGACCGCGGTCCATCATAATTGCGTCGGGAAGCTCTTTGGAGGCGATCATCGTGCTCAGCTTCTGCGCTGCCGCTCCGCCGGATTGAATCGGATTAACCGTAACCTTCAAATTATCCTGTACCCATTTGCTGTTCGGGTTCGCGCCCCATGGCTCCGTGGTCCACCAGTCATAATGTACATAATAAGAAAATGATACCGGCGTTTCCCCCAAAACAAACCCTTTGCTCGTTTCTGCTTTATTAGAGCCTGTGTTGCCTGAATTGCCTGCTTTGCCCGTATTTCCGGTGTTTCCGCCATTATTGCCGGAGCAACCCGCGAGCAGCACAGAACCGGCAAGACCGACGGTCATAAGCGTGGTTAGCAGCTTTTTTCCTTTCATATTCGTACGCCTCCCATTTTTTAATATATATACTCAAACCACTCGCCGAAGCTATTTGGCCGAATACCAGCTTTACTCCTTTAAGGAGCCGATCATGACGCCTTTTACGAAAAAACGTTGAACGAACGGATATACCAATACGATTGGAATCGTGGCTACCATCATCGTGGCCATCGTGAGCGACTTGCTCGTGACGCTCTGCATCCGGCTTAAGGCATCCGTAGCGGCGCCGCTGCCTTGCGAAGCGATCGACAGCTGCTCGCTCATCGTGTTCGAGTTCATAATTTGCTGCAGGAATGTCTGAATCGGATACAGCTTCGCGTCGTTAATGAAGATCGTGGCCGTAAACCAATCGTTCCAATGGTAAACCGCCGTAAACAATGAAAGCGTAGCCAATACAGGGCCTGATAAAGGAAGCACAATTTTGAAAAAGATGCCAAACGTGCTTGCGCCATCCATTTTCGCCGATTCCTCCAGCCCATCGGGCAAGCCCATGAAGAAGGTGCGGAATATGATCATATTCCATACGCTGACCGCGGTCGGAATGACCATGACCCAGAACGTATCCATCAGGCCAAGCTCGCGGTTTAGCAGGTAGAAGGGGATGAGCCCGCCGCTGAAATACATCGTAATAATCGCAAAAACCATATAAAATTTCTTCCCGATAACGCCTTTGACGGACAAGCCGTAAGCGAAAATAGCGGTGAAGAAAATCGATATCGCAGTTCCGGCAATGGTACGCGCAACCGAAATGAGAAAGGCGTCCACGATGCGGTCATTTTGGAATACGATGCTGTAATTATCAAGCGTAAACACTCTTGGCCATACCGTTATCCCGCCCTTCGCCGTATCCAACCCCTCATTAAAGGAAATGACGGCAGAGTTCCAGAACGGATATAGAGTAGCCAGCCCTAGCAGCACTAGGAAGATATAAATGAACGTTTGCAATACTTTGTCGCCGCTGCTCAGCTTCACTAGGCTTCACCACTTTTCTGCATATAAGCTGCCATTCGGGTCCGCTTTACCATAGGCTTGTACCTGCTCTTCTAGACAGATAGTTCGCCATCGTCAGCAAACCAACGCTAATAATCGCTTTGAACAAGCCAACCGCCGCCGCATACGAGAACCGGTTGTTAATGATCCCTATCCGGTACGCATACGTATCGATGACCTCCGCCACATCGCGGAGCATCGCGCTTTTGCCAAGCAGGAGCAAATCGTCGAAACCAGCATTCAACAAGCTGCCGATGTTCAGTATTAGAAAAATAATAATGACCGGCGTAATCGAAGGAAGCGTTATCAAAAAAATCTGTTTGAACTTGCTTGCCCCGTCAATCGACGCCGCCTCATACAAGCTCGGATTCACGCCTGCAATCGCCGCCAAATAAACGATCGTCGCAAAGCCGATTTCCTTCCACAAATTCGTCGTCACGATTATTCCCCAGAAGTACTGGGGCAGCGACAGAAAATTAATCGGCTTGTCGATGAGCCCAAGCGACTGCAGCAGGATGTTCAAGCTTCCGTTATCGACGGAGAGGATCGAGATCGTAAAGCCTGACACGATTACCCACGATAAAAAATGGGGCAAATAGCTGATCGTTTGAATCACTTTTTTGAACGCCATGTTTCTAACTTCATTAAGCATGAGCGCAAGCAAAATCGGAGCCGGGAAGTTGATAACCAGCTTCAATAGACTGATTACAATGGTGTTCTTTATTACCCGGAAGAAGTCAGGCGAGTTAAAAAACATTTCGAAATGCTTAAACCCTGCCCATGGGCTGCCAAAAAAGCCTTTAAACAAGCTGTAGTCCTGAAAGGCCATCAGCACGCCGTACATCGGAAAGTAATTAAATACGAGGATAAAAACCAATGCCGGAAAAATCATCAGCTGTACTTGCCATTGCGACAAAAACCGCCGCCAAAGCGGTCTTTGTCTGCGAGGGCTGCTTACCGCTGTATTTGCTGTAACAGGTGTTTGCACGCTACCTTCGCCTCCCCTATTCTGGCTTAGCCCTTCACCGCTCCGGCTGTTATGCCGCGCGACATTTGCTCCGTAAACAACAAATAAATGATGACGGTCGGCAAAGCAATAATCGTCATGACCGCAAACTGGGCGCCATAATTGGATGAATATTGCCCGGTGAATTTCATAATGGAAAATGGCAGCGTCTTGAACGTCTCGGACGTTAGAAACGTATTCGCCATAATGAATTCATTCCACCAGCTGATGAAGTTCATAATGCATACCGTTGCGATAGCAGGCTTCGTAATGGGCATGATAATGCGGAAAATAACGCCAAAGACGGAGCAGCCGTCCATCACCGCCGATTCCTCGATGCTCCTCGGGATCGTCTCCAGAAAGCCCGAAATAATAAGCAGGCTGATCGGCAACGAAAAAGCAATGTACGGTAGAATGAGCGACAAAGGATTATCGATGAGATTCAGCTTGTCGAACAAAATGAAGTTCGGCAGCAGCGTCGCGTGAATCGGTACGATCATGCCAAGCATGATGAAAGCCATCGCCGGCCCCCGCAGCTTCCACTCCATTCGAGTGAACGCGTAGCTCAGCATTAGCGCGAGGAAGGCCGCTACCAGAATCGTCACGGTCGTAATAAACACGCTGTTGAGCAAGAAGCGCGGAACGCTCCCGTATGTGAATGCATTCACGTAGTTATTCCATTCAAACGATTTAGGCCATTTTAAAATGCCGCTTCCAAAAAAATCTCCGCTCTTCAGAAACGAATAATTGATCAGCCAAATGAGCGGAAAAATTTGAAGCAGCGCCACGCTCCATAAGATGAGATGAAGAATAACCTTTATTGCGGGCGATGCGGCATCCTTTTTCTTAATGCCTACCGCTTCCCGATTGGTCTTAGCTGTAACGGCTCCCACAAGCATGCCTCCTAAAAATTCGTATAACCAAAAAATGCATACGCATCTGCCTACGTTAGAACTCGCCGACATCCTTCTTGAACGCCTTATTCATCGCAAGCGTAATAATAAGACAAATAATGACGAACACAACGGATATCGCGTTTCCATAGCCGTAAAGCGAGGAGGAAAACGCTGTTTTGTACAAGTAGTTGCCGATGAATTGCGTCGTATTGGCTGGTCCTCCGTTCGTCATGAGAAACACCGTTTCCATCTGCTTCAAGCAGGCGGTGACGGCAATGACGACCGCAACCCGAACCATAGGAGAGAGCAGCGGAATGATAACTCTTGTATACAAATTCACTCTGCCTGCGCCATCCAGCTCAGCGGCTTCGAATAGATCCTTCGGTATGCCTTGCAGCCCGGCATAATAAAGCAGCAGCGCATAGCCGAACCCTTGCCACATGACGACGACAATGACGCACCAAATGGCGATTTGCGGATCTCCGAGCCAGTCCTGCTTCCAAGCGCTTAAGCCTACGCCTTCAAGCAATTTATTTAACATCCCGAAATTCGGATGAAATACGCTTACCCACATTTTTGAGGTAACAACGATCGAAATAACGGCCGGTATAAAAAAGATGGCCCGGAACCATTTCTCTAGCTTTCCTGCATGCGTGACGAATATCGCAAACAATAATGCAAGGGGATGCTGAATCAGAAGCGTTGCTGCAAGCAGCAGCAGCGCGTTGCGCAATGACCGCCAAAAAACGCCGTCATGAAATAAGATTTTAATATAATTGTCCAGCCCAACGAACTCGTATGCGCCAATTCCCGTCCAATTCGTCGTACCATAGTAACCGCTCATGATAATCGGAAAGCAAACCATGAAGAGAAACAGCATAAAGCCAGGTGCGACTAGCCAGAAGATGGTGAGCCGATTGCTCATCAGTTTGTGCATGGTTCTCCCCGCTCTCTCTTTCGTAGAAGGCCGGGACAGCCAATATCATTTGGCCATCCCGCCGCTACCAGGTTAATCTTGTTATTTCAGAACAGCGACTGCTGCATCCATTTCCGTCAGGAACTGCTCCGGCGTAATTTGTTTGCCGAACAGCTTCTGGTGTGCTTCCATTACTTTTGTCTTAAACTCATCCGTGCCATTGTCATGAACTGGCGTACCGCTGGAAGATGTCATTGCGCTGAAAATATCAACCAGCTGCTTTTGAAGCGCCGTTTCGTTGCCAGTCAAGAACTGGTCAAACTTCTGAGCCGGCGTGCCGGAGCCGTTTTGCCATACTTGCTTCGCCCAATTGTCCGGTGCAAAGAAGTATTTCAGGAATGCTACCGCTGCTTCTGGGTTTTTCGAGTTTTTCGATACGGAGTATCCGCCGCCATACCAAGCCGCTACGTCCGTTGCCTTGCCTTTATCGGAAGCCGGATACGAGATCGCGCCTACGTTGTTGCGGAACTCTTCAGGGAAGTTCTCGTCCGTTGCAAGTCCCGCTTCCCAGTTGCCCATCACGTACATGGCCGCTTGGCCTTGGCCGAACAGATTGCGGGATGTGCCGTAATCCGCTGTCAGGAAGCCGTCTGCGAGTCCTTTATTTTCTGCCAGCGCCGCAATGTCCTGCGCCGCTGCCAAGAAATCAGCATCGCCGGAGAATTTGCCTTCGCCCTTTAGAACCGCATCCATTTTGTTGAAATCGCCTGTATGGCGCTGTGCCGCATATTCGAACCAGATTGGCAGCGACCAGCCTTCCATTGCGTTTGTAGCGATCGGGTTAATCTTTTTGGCTCTTAGCTGCTTCGAAACCTCCAGCAATTCTGCCGTCGTTGTCGGCACTTTCAAGCCGTTGTCGTCAAATAGCTTCTTGTTATAGTAGATAACGAGGAAATCCGTTCCGCGCGGCAAGCCGTACAGCTTGCCGTCTTGGGAGAAGCCGTCTGTCGCGCCTGGAACAAAATTGCTGTCCGCAAATTCTGATGCATTCAGCTCAAGCAGCATATTGTTGTCGATAAGCGGCTTGATGAAAGAGGTCTGGCCCCATGATTGAATAATGTCAGGCACCGCATCGGTTGAAGCGTATACTTTGATTTTGGCTTTGTACGGCTCATCCTGAAGCGCCTCGACTTCAATTTTCACGTTCGGGTTTTCAGCCATGTAGCTATCGATGATCGCTTGCTCGATTTTGCCTGCTCCGTTAGAGCGGTCCGCGAGCGCCGTAAAAAACTTAAGCGTTACCGGCTCTGCTGTTTTGCCCTCAACCGGAGCCTCTGTTTCCTTCGCTTCGTTGCTAGGGCTCGGCGCATTCGTGCTCTTATTTCCGTTTGCTCCGTTATTGCCGGAGCCGCATGCCGTTACCGTAAACACCATAAGCATCGCCACGAGCGTGATCCATATTTTTTTCATCGCTACCCCACCTTTATTTGTTTGACCAGGTATTTCCTGTTCTGCCCCCATTATAACTTGGAACTCCCATGCCAAAATATGACCCAAAATTTAGAATAGATGCCTCATTTTTTGGATCATAAGCAAAAAACCACTTCCTCCAATTATTTCTTGGTATACTGAAATCACAAATTTGAATGACTACAGGTGAAAATGATGAGAGCTCTTTTCCCTCCATTTCGACATATTACGCTGCAGCGCAAATTGCTTACGTTAGTCATTCCGCTTCTTATCGTTACCGTAGGTGTTACGGGTCTGTATTCGTACTACATCGCCTCAGGCGAGGTCGTCGATAAGCTGCGCCAGTCTCAGCTGAACATGGCGATCAAGACGAAGGACCAGCTGGACTATTTTGCCAAAAGCACGCTAAGCTTCTCCAATTACTTATTTCTGAATCCGACCGTGCAAGGCATGGTGATGAATGGCGATACGCCCCAGCGCCGCGACCAGGTATTCAAAAATTTGCTGCCGCTGATGGTTACCGGGGAATCGATCCAGTCGCTCATCCTCTACCCGACCTCGAAGGAGCATGAATCCGGCCAGCCGTTTGTCATTACGCAAACAGGCATCGCAAGCGCAATTAGCTTAGATGGATTTACCAAAACCCGTTACTATGAAAGGCTAGCCAAAACAGAGAACGGACAAATTTGGGATATGTTCTATCCGTCGGATTATATTTTGCCTGGCGATTACCATCATAAGATCGTCCTGATTAAGCCCTACAAAAGCTTTTACAATTATGCGCGCAACGGCCTTCTGATCATTGGGATGGACGCGGATAAGCTAAGCAAGACGCTGTATCATGACAACGGGGATGCCACGCAGTTTATTATGAATGACCAAGGCATCGTGCTCGCCGCAACCGACATGCAGTGGATCGGCAAGCCGGTCACCCTGCTTCCCGTATTTGACCAGACGAATGTAGACAATATTCATCCGGATCACGGCCTCGAGCTACTGAAGCAGAAGAAACAATATATCGTCTCGGATTCCGTATCGGACATTACCGGCTGGCATTCCGTCGTCATTCAGGATCGCAGCAAGCTGGTGCTAGAACTAAAGCATATCGGCTCCGTCACATTCTCGATCATGGCTGTCGTGACGCTGATCACCATCCTTGTCTCATGGGTCATCGCCCGCATTATTACGAATCCGATGAAAAAGCTCATGTTTTCTATGAAAGCGCTTCAGACCGGTGATTTTACGCAGCGTGTCCATTTTAACGGCAATGATGAGATCGGCAGGCTCGGACATTTGTACAACACGATGGTCGGACGGATCAAGACGTTGATCGACGATGTCTACGCCTCGCGGCTGAAGCAGAAGGAAGCGGAGCTTAAGGCGCTGCAATCGCAAATTAATCCTCATTTTCTGTACAATACGCTGAATATGATCAACTGGAGTGCCATGCAAAAGGGAGACAAGGAGATTTCCGAAATGGTTATTTCACTCTCGCAGGTGTTTCGTTTAAGCCTTAACAGCGGCAACGACTTCGTCGAGCTGGAGCATGAGATGGAGCTGGTGCGAAACTACTTGTTTTTGCAAAAGAAACGGTTCACGACCCGCTTTAATTTTGAAATCGACATGGAGCCGTCCATCCAGCATTTCCGCATGCCGAAGCTGCTGCTTCAGCCGCTCGTCGAGAACGCCATTATTCATGCGATCGAGCCCTCTGGCGGCAATGGACATATTCACGTCAAAGCTTATACGGAGAATTCGCGGATCATTTTGGAGGTCGCGGATAACGGGCTGGGCATGCCGGATGAACAGGTGCAGCGTTTGAACCAAGCGCCGGCACAAGAGCCAATGAAAAACTTGCAAATGAATGCGCCCCACTCCGGGATGGCATTGTCCAATATTAAAGAAAGGCTCGCTCTATTTTATGAGCAGGCGGAATTCGAGATTGTGAGCAGAGAAGGCTTGGGTACTAGAGTGCAATTACGAATCAAACAAGGGGGCAATGGAAATGGCGCTTAAAATGATCGTTGCAGAGGATGAGCAGTCCTTCCGCGAAGGCATCCTGACACTTGTCGACTGGAAGCTCTACGGCATCGAGATTGCAGGCGAAGCCGAGAATGGCAGGCAAGCTTTGGAGATGATCAACAATGATCCGCCCGATCTGCTGCTGACTGATATCCGCATGCCCCACTTGAACGGGCTCGACCTGATCCGCGCGGCCAAGGCGGCCGGACATGAGTTTCGTTCCGTGCTTCTGACAGGCTACAACGAATTCGAATACGCGAAGGAGGCCATCAAGCTTGGCGTGTCGGACTATCTTCTTAAGCCGTGCATGCCGCATGATATCGTTCGCGTGATCCTCGATCTCAAGCAAAAGATCGAAGAATCGGAAAATGAGGATAAAGCGGTCAACGAGCTGAGCCGCAGCTGGAACCGCAACATCCATTTGCTCAAAAATCAAATTTTGTCCCAGTGGATTCAGCAGCCGCTCATGCCGCTCGAAAATCGTTACAACGTCATCCGAGAGGTAGAAATGACGCTCGTGCAAGGATCGATTCAGGTCGGCATCATCCGAATCGATTCCAGCACGGGACCTAACGCCGCTTCCTCCAAAAGAGATCTAGAGCTCATTCGTTATGCGCTGCTGAACATTACAGGAGAGACGCTCCGCCCGCTTTATGCCGGCAAGCTTGAAGTATTCCGGCATGGCGACGAGATGCTGTGGATCGGCAACTATCCGGCCGATACGACGCATGATGCGATTGAGCGCGCGATGAAGGAGCTGCAGTACAATCTGGAAGCTTATCTGAAGCTTTCCATCAGCATATCGATCAGCTCGGTCAATGCCTCGGTCGAATATGCGCATATCGGCTACCAAGAGGCGATGGAAGCGATGCAGGGCAGGTTCTATCAAGGCCGGGGCGGCATCTTCTTCTACACATGCACGGATAAGCAGCAGTCAGCCAAAGCGTCCATATTGGACGATGCCTTGCTGCACCGTATCGGAAAGGAACTGCTCGTCTCTCTGCAAAATGAGCAGTATGAGCAGGCGGTTGATGCGATCGAGGCAGGCATGTCCCATATTCGCAACAATTCGGGTTATTCGAAAGCCGAGGTTCAATTATACGCGACAAGCCTCATCCTCGAGCTGCAAAAGTTTGCGCAAGAGCGCAAAGTAGCTTCGATTGAATGGCAGGACAGCTTCGTCAACTGGATTGAGAAAATTCCTAATATGGAGACGCTGGATGACTGCTCCGTCGTCCTGCAAAAGATCGTCCAGAGCATCGTCGAGGCCGTATCGAATCAAAAGTCGCTCCACCGCACCGTACACGCGACCATTGAGCTTATTAAGCAGCGGTACAATTCAAATCTTACGCTGGAGCTGGCCGCCAAGGAGACGTTCGTGAGCAATTCTTACCTCAGCTCCCTGTTCAAGCAAGAGCTTGGCGTAAACTTCCTCGATTACCTGCACCAATACCGTGTGGAGCGCTCCAAGGAGCTGCTTCGCCAAAGCTACAAAATTTATGCCGTCTCCAAGCTGGTCGGCTACCAGGAGGAGCGCCACTTCAGCTCAACCTTCAAGAAGTGGACCGGACTTACGCCGCGGCAATATCAGAAAAACTACAATGCGGAATAGCAGCAATGAACCATAAGAAGCGAGGCGCGGCACAGCGCCTCGCTTTTTTGTATTCACTTCCAAAAAAAGCAATTAACTTAACGATTAAGCCAGCCGATATATAACGTAGGTAAATAGACCTAACGGCTCATTCGAGAGCATCACTGGGCAATGCATGAATATCGTAGAGGAGGTATTGCCGTGCAATTTAGTTTCAACGCTAAGCTCATGACCATTATGGGTGTCTTCACCATTTTGCTGACCTTCAGCGTATCGCTGGTCAACCAGCATCGTTTAAAGGATAACTTGATCGCCGGTTATAAACGCGAATCCGCTTTAGTCGAAGATACCGTCGTCACCGCGGTCTCGGCAGCAGACAAAGCATTTCTCATTTCAGATAGGGACATCGAGAATAAGATGAGAGCCTACTCCCACCGTTTGCTGCAAAAATACTATGAAAATCCGGATGTTGCATCCTGGGACTACCAAGCGCTCAAAGGGCAGCTCGATGGAATGGACATTTACATCATTGACGATACAATGACCGTTCGGCACAGCAGCTTCCCTTTGGATGTTGGTCTAAGCTTCGCTGACGATGGAGGCGCGGAGGGCTCCTTCTCGCATCTCTTGAAAGAGAGGCTAAAGGAGAACACGTTCGTAGCGGATGGGCTCGATCAGGAAACGAATACGGGGAAAATCAGAAAGTACAGCTATATCCCCACCCCTGACCACAAATATTTGATCGAGCTTGGCTTGTATCTCGATAATAATCCGATCTTCCAAAGCTTCAATTTTCTCGAAATCAGCAACAGCCTTATCGAAAAATACAGCTATATCAACGACATCACCGTGTTCACGACGACGGGCAAGTCGATTGGCAAAACGGGCGCGGATGGAAAGTCGCTCGTCGTCGCCAAGCAAAATATGCCTGTCTTCAGCCAAGCGTACGCAAATTCCACCGTACAGGAGATCGCAAGCGAGAGGGATGGCTTGCCGGTTACTTATCGCTATGTCCCCTACACGATTCAAGTGGACAACGCGATAACCCGCTTTACCGATCAGCGCATCATCGAGATCATATACAACGAGCAGGAGCTGCAAACCAAGCTGCAGCAGAACAGGCATGTGTTCCTGCTTCAGCTGTTAGCGACAATCGCCATAGCGCTTATCATTTCCTACATCATAACGAGGCTTGTGGCAAAACCGATGTACCTGGCCTCCCATGATTTATTGACAGGCCTCTTCAATCGCGCGGCGTTTGAAAACTCCCTTATATCAAGCATAGAGAAAAACAAGAAAAAACAGAGCAACACGGCATTGCTTCTTATCGATCTTGATAATTTCAAAATGGTCAACGATCGGCTCGGGCATGATGCGGGAGATTCGTTTCTTCAAGAAATCAGCAAACGGATCCGTTCCGCTGTGACTTATCCCGATGCGATAACCGCGCGCCTTGGCGGCGATGAGTTTGCCGTAATTTTGAACCATATCGATGACAGGCAGATCGCTCTCGAAGCAGCCAGCTACATTATTCATGAGCTCAAGCGCCCTATTGAAATCAAGGGGATCAATGTGGTGAACGATTTCCGCACGACGGTTTCGATTGGAATTGCGCTTGCACCGGAGCATGCCCAGGATTCCGATGAGCTCTATGCTTGCGCGGATCAGGCGCTCTATCACTCCAAACGAAGCGGCAAAAATACGTTTAGCTTTTATGACGGCAAACAACCCGCACTGGCATAAGCCGGTGCGGGCTGTTTTTTGTAGCGCGAAATTAAGCCATTACTTTACAGATATCATTCGTGAACGCTACCGGATCTTGAATAGGCAGCCCTTCGATTAGCAGCGCTTGATTATAAAGCAAGCTCGTGTAGAGGCTCAGCTTCTCTTTATCGTTGCTGTAGGCGTTTTTGAGCGATTGGAAAATGTCATGGTTAATATTGATTTCGAGCACCTTGTCCGCTTTGACATCCTGGCTGTTCGGCATCGCCTTCAATATTTTTTCCATTTCGATCGTTACTTCGCCCTCAGTGGACAAGCATACAGGATGGGTTTTGAGTCGTTTTGAAGCTTTTACGCTCTTCACTTTATCCTGAAGGATCGTTTTCATCTGCTCAAACAGCTCTTTGTTCAAATCCTGCTCTTCGGCCGATTCTTCATCCTTATCATCCGCTTCAATGCCTAGATCGCCGCTCGATACCGACTTAAACTCTTTATCCTTATACTTCGAGACCATCTTGATTGCAAATTCATCGATATCATCCGTAAAGTACAAAATCTCGTAGCCTTTATCCGTCACCATCTCGGTTTGCGGCAGTCTATCGATTCTTTCAATCGACTCGCCCGAAGCATAATAAATATATTTCTGGTCCTCGCTCATTCTCGATACGTATTCATCCAGCGTGACAAGCTTTTTCTCCTTGGAGGAGTGGAACAGCAGCAAGTCCTGAAGCACGTCCTTATTCACGCCGTAATCGTTGTATACCCCAAATTTAAGCTGTCTGCCGAACGCTTTGTAGAAGGACTCGTACTTGTCGCGATCATCCTTCAAAATGCCCTGCAGGGCGCTTTTGATTTTGCTGTTGATGTTTTTGGCAATCAGCTTCAGCTGGCGGTCATGCTGCAGCATTTCTCTTGAAATGTTGAGCGATAGATCCTCCGAATCAACCATCCCTTTAACGAAGCTGAAATAATCAGGAAGCAGGTCCGAGCATTTATCCATAATCAACACGCCATTCGAATAAAGCTCCAGCCCTTTCTCAAATTCCTTCGTATAGTAATCAAAAGGCGTGCTCTCCGGAATGTACAAGATCGCATTATAAACGACAGCGCCGTCCGCGCTAATATGAAGATGCTTAATCGGCTTATCGAAGCCGTAGCGTTTTTCGAAATAAAATTGATCGTAATCTTCCTGCGTAAGCTCGTTTTTATTTTTCCGCCAGATCGGCACCATGCTGTTGACGGTTTGCTCTTCTTGGTATTCCTCAAACTCGTTTTCCGCGTCAGCTTTAGGGCGTTGTCCCTTCACATCCATCTTGATCGGATAACGGATGAAGTCGGAATATTTTTTGATAATGGATTTGAGGCGGTACTCCTCCAAATACTCGTCGTATTGATCATCCTCGGTATTTTCCTTAATGTTCAATACGATTTCCGTACCTACCGAATCCTTCTCGCAAGGCTCGATCGTGTAGCCGTCCGCACCCGTTGATTCCCATTTGAAAGCCTCGTCGCTGCCGAGAGCCTTGGTCACGACCGTAACTACGTCAGCCACCATAAACGCCGAGTAGAAACCGACGCCGAATTGGCCGATGATATTGTGGCCGTCCTTCAGCTCATTTTCATTTTTGAACGCAAAGGAGCCGCTCTTCGCAATGACGCCAAGATTGTTTTCAAGATCTTCCTTCGTCATGCCAATACCTGTATCCGTAATCGTAAGCGTCCGGTTTTCCTTGTCGGCAACGACTTTAACGTAATAATCTTCTTTGTTGAATACCAATTTCTCATCGGTTAGCGCTTTGTAATATAGTTTGTCGATGGCATCGCTCGCATTAGAGATCAGCTCTCTAAGGAAGATCTCTCTTTGCGTATAAATGGAGTTAATCATCATTTCCAGCAATCGTTTCGATTCTGCTTTAAACTGTGTTTTGGACATGAGTAAGTCCCCTTTCCATTCGTCATTCAAGCATAACGGCTACTGCCTGCCTCTGGCGGCAAAAGCTTGTACCTCTTCCATATTAGCACTCAAATCCGTAGAGTGCTAATCCTTCCTTTTATATATCATAAACTATTTTTTACTGTCAACTTGAATTTGGCAAAATTCGAAAAAAAGAGAAGCTGCCCAAGGTCATATCCCTTTGGCAGCTTCTCTTTATGGATGGATGGCAGCGCGGTTAAAGCAGTCCCTCGCGAAATGGCTTCTCGAGGAGCAAACGATATTTTTCTTTCTCGGCACTGATCGTTCTGCGGATATCCTCCGATTCCTTCTCAATGCTGCCCACTCGATCCAGAATGCTCTCCCCTAACCGCTCGTCTCCCGTCGACAGCACGAATTCAGGAAGCTGGATAGAGAGGCCAAAATCGATGGATTTGAATCGGTAGCCAAGGCTTATGAAAGGCACGCCGGCAGCAGCGGATAAATAACTGGCATGCAGCTTGAAGTTGATCGTCAGCGCATACGATTTCATCCGCTCAAGCAAATCATCATGGTGATAGAGCTCAAGATCAAGCTCTACTTTGTCCGTGTTTCCAAGCTTCGCGTACAATCGCTTGCAAGCCTCCCGATCCGGACCCCATACCGGGAAAATATGAATGCGGTAGCCCTTGGAAATCAGCTGACGCAGCGCCTCCGCCAATTGCTGCTCCACTTTCTCCTCATTGCCGCCAAAAATCCGATTATAAGCGGTACCCCAGTTTACGCCGATCGTCCGGCTCTCCTGCCCCCGTTTGGGCGGCGAAGGAGGATGAAGCAGAAAGGCTGGATCGCCGCTAATGATCGCATGCTCCATGTCAACGCCGGAATCCTCAAGAAATTGATAGGATAAGGGCCCGCGGACGCCGCAAAATACAGAGCTCCGAACCAGCTCCGCCAGCTTCGCGTTTGTAGCTTCATTTTCTGCCGTGTAGGCAAGATTCGTTGTTACTTTGCCGGAAGCACCCAGCGCGGGATATTCCTGCCTGTCATGGCCGCTTCCCCAGATTAACACCCTCTTATTTTTCTTAACCGCTTGATAAGCGACATCAATATAACCTGGAATGAGGAGCGAGCCGCCGCCCAGCACAACCGTGTCATATGGACCCGGATTGCGGATATCGACGCCCGGTATCGATGGAAGGACATCATAATGCTTGTCAGGCAGATAGGATCTGCACAGATCCCGGAACAAGAGCCACATCAATTCATCACCAATGTTATTAAATCCAAGCCAGCCCACATACAAAATTCGTTTCATGCTTTACCACCCTTCAAGATGAATTGCCTAAGGCAACACGGTACACATTCATCGTCTGTTCAAGTACCCGGCCAATCTGAAACTCACGCTCAATCCACCGTTTCCCTTCTTTTCCAAGCACCCGCAGCTCATCTATCCGCCTGCAGCCCTGTGCGATGTCGTTCGAATAAAGATACCGTGAATAAGGAGCGTTTGATCCATGGTCTCCAAAATAGTGCATCCATGCCTGCTCGTAATTGTCCGGCTCCACCCAGCCAAAATAGCCGTGGTTGCCGATAGCAAGCACAGGCTTCTCGCAAGCCATCGCTTCCAGCGCTACCCTACCTGTACCTACGACGATGTCTGCGGCATTATAGTACTCTCGCATTTGTACCTGCTTGCCTACCATATGAATGAACTTGCTACCGCTCTCCTCCTCTATGAAGGACGCGAGCTCTTTGAGCGGCTCGAATTTGGGCCCGTCTCCTACGACGATCAGCTGCAGCCGGTCCCAACCGTATCGATGAAGATCCTTCATCGCACGCAGCAGCGTGTCGCAAGCCGTCGCTTTTCCCCATGCCAGCCGGCTTGCGTAGACCAGAACGACTGCATCCTCAGAAATGCCTAGATCAGAGCGCAAGCTCGATTGCGGAGTAGGATAAAACGCGAGCAAATCGATCCCATTCGGTACGATTGCAGACGTGGATCCTAGCTTCTCGATATATTTTTGAACGGGGGGACTTACGCTGATAACCGCCTTGGAGGAGGCAAGAATGCTCTTTATGGTCGCTTGCGGATAATAAGTGCCATGTGCGGTGAAGACCATCGGGATCGCTAATTGCTCTGCCGCTCTTGCGGCTAGCAGGCCTGACGGCGTCTGATGAACGTGAACAATGTCAATCTTTTGCCTTCGCATCATGTCCACCAGCCTCGCTAATCGATCCGCATAAGCTGGCGAGCTGGCTGCTCGAAAATCGTATAAAAACACGGCGCAGCCCGCTTCTTCGAACTGCGGTCTCATTAGGCCCTCGGATGAAATTAGGCTCACTCGTTGACCGCTGCTTATTAATGCCCTTGCCAAGCTTAATACATGAGTTTCCGTGCCACCGGCATCCATACTGTCCAGAGCCATCAACACGGATAACGGCGAGCTTGTCATTTCATTCACTCCTTTTTGGAATAATAGGCTAACGAGCGTTGATTCGTATGCAAGCGGTAGTAATATAAAATTTCAGGCATATTTTCTATGCGGGCCTTATGCTCCAAAAACTTGACGATAAAATCGTAATCCTCTGCACCGACGATTTTCCGGCTAAGCCCTCCGATACGGTCAAACACGTCGCCGCGAAACATGATCGTTCCATGGCAGACGCAGTGACCGCCCTTTCGGTAAACGCTGCGGATCTCCTCGCCATAACTTAGCCAGTTAGCCGGCACATATTGCCGATCTTTCTCCGCATCCTTAAAGGCAGCATAGTTCGTCCCGACCAACGCGACATCCGGCTCGCTTTGCAAATAAGCCACTTGTTTCTCCAAACGGGAGGAATGCGAGAAATCATCTGCATCCTGCACTGCGATAAACTCCCCGCGGGCAAGGAAGAAGCCCGTTGTTATAGCTCCAGAAAATCCAGCATTTCTAGGCAGCTTTACGAGGATAAGTGAATCTGTGCCGACTACCCCATTTTTCTCGCACCATGCTCTCACGACGTCAATCGATCGATCGGATGATGCATCGTCAACGATAATAATCTCCTTATTCACATAAGTCTGCCGATGCAAGCTATCCAGACATTCGGCCAAATACGCCGCTCGATTATGGTTAGTTATAACGATACTTACTTTTCCAGGCTCTCTCTGCACCATTTGTCTCCTTCATTCCCCTTTCTGCTATGGATGGCATGCAGAGCTTCAAAATGATCTCCGATAATTTGCATCGCAGCCGGCGAGTGGTCGTCCCCTTGCTTATTGTGCTTATGGGGCCTGTAGCGGTTCAGCCGATCCACCTCGACCTTATGCACGGCCTTGATGGACAAGCCGCTAAGCACAGCAAGCGCGTATGCCTTCGGCGGGCACAACAGCGAGGACCAGGGAATGGCTTCAAGCACCCGTCTATTCATGGCGAACGGTACGGGGACAAGCGATGCATTCGCAAGCTCCACGCGGCCCAAAGCCATATTTAGCGCTATTTTCAGCGTCGTTACGGCACTCCATGGAATGCGCATGCGAAGATGGTGATCCAGCTTATTGACAGCCAAATCACATTCATGCAGCACCGCATCAGCAAACGGGACAAGCTCCTTCCACGGGATAACAAAATCACCATCCACAAACAATAATTGCTCACCGGAGGATGCCAAAGCGCCGATTGCCCGGCCGACATCTGTTCCCAGCGGCTCCTGAAATCCAATAATGGACGCGCCAAGCCCATGAGCGATCTTCTCCGTTCGATCGAAGCTTCCGTTTACGACAACGATAATTTCAGCAGGCGACAGCTGCTTTACCTCTTGAATGACACGGCCAATAGCCGCTTCCTCGTTCTGAGCAGGAATAATGACGGATAAGCGCTGCTTGGCTGTGCTGCGTTTTCCGGCTTGGGAGAAATCCGTTCCTTGCCTGAGCACAGGCATCGCCTGCTTGTCTTCCATCAGCCGCTTGACCAGATCCCGTCTTCGCCCGCCATCCGTGCAGCCCTGCCTATAATATTCGAACATAATCAATGACCCGCGAGCGAATCAGCACATCCTCCGTGCCGCTGTATCCGGGTATGCTTAAAGCTTGAACCACCACAAAGGAGAAGCCTACCTTAATCAAAACACCTACAATTACTTCGCCGTTCGAGAGAACCACCTCTACGTCTCTGCCTTGGTACGTGCGCAGCTTTAGATAAAATGACACATGATCAACTCCTTCCAATTGTTACCCTCATCCTATTCGAGAGATTAGTAGAGTGAACGGCACAAGGCTAATTTGAAAAAATTTTCATAGAATCCGCACTTATGCGTTGTACAAAATGCTGAGTAAGAGTCACCCTTGCCGATACGAAGCTCGTATATTGCACATATTGCAGCGTTCAATGAAAGCTCGCGATATTAGGCGCGTCTATTGCGCAAAGCACCGCTGAAAACCTGCCTAAACTCAAAATCTTGCAGCAGCAAAAAAAAGCAGACCATGGATTAACCATGGCCTGCTTCAATTTGAAGCTTACTTATTTGTTATAAATCGCATACATAATAACTGCCGCTTCCGCGCGAGTCGTAGGTCCAAGCGGATTCAGCTTGGAGCCGTCTCCCTTCACAATGCCGTTCTCTACAAGAAGGGCCGCGCTGTCCTCCGCATAGGAAGCCAGCTGGTTCATATCCGTGAACGGCTTCAGCTGATCCGCGCTTCCCGCTTGCAGCTTTTTGCCGGAGGCTTTTAAAGCTCTTGCGGTCATCGCGATCATTTCTTGCCTTGTGATCGATGCATTCGGATCAAAGGCACCGCCTTCGCGTCCGGTAACAATACCTAACTTCTTCGCAATGCCAACTGCATCGTAGTAGTAAGCATTCTGCGCTACATCGGTGAAGTTACCGTCAACCGCTGCGCTTAAGCCTAACGTTTTGACAAGCAGCGTGATGAAGTCTGCGCGCTTCACCTGCTGCGCCGGCGCGTAAGCTTTTTCCGATACGCCGTTAATAACGCCTTTGGATGCCATAACCTCAATCGCTTGCTTCGCCCAAGCGTGCTTGCCTAGGTCATCAAACGATTTGTTCACGTAAGCAATCGCATAGGTGCTGAAATGATGAACAGTAAAGGCTACGGTGCCTTTCGTTTCATCGTATTTACCGCTTGGAACCGCAATGACTTTGCCTGCCGCGTCGATGTACCATACCGTAATATGCTCGGAGTTCTGTTTTTCCTCCGCGCTTGGGCTGTAGGCAAGCGATACGTTTACAGCAGCTTCTGGATTGCTCCATTCCACTTTAACCCCGTCCACGTAGAGGCTCAGCTCGATGGCATGGCGATCACCAAGTGCGGCTTGCGCCTCTTTGGTAAGCTTCGCCTTGTCAACGCTTGAGATCACGATGGACACCTGCTTCGCACTTGCAGGCACCGATGCCAGCATGTTGCTTGGCAGGGTGACCGTTCCTGTATTCGTTACAATTTCATATTGAACCGCTAGCTTCGCTGCGCTAATCGACTCTTTAGGCAATTGCACCTCATAGCCCTTAGCTCCGCTCACTTTCGGAACCTCGATTGTTACTGCTTGAACTTCATCGCTTCCACCTTGACCAGGCTTCAAAGCGCCGTCGATAAGCGTTTGGCTTATCGTTGTTTTGCCGAGCCCGCTAGCCGTGTCGATGACCGGTGTTGGCGCTGGGATGGCTTTGCCGCCCGGTGCCTTCGTCGGTGCCGTTGTTGACGCCGGTGTTGCCACTGGCGTCGGTGCCGGCGTTGGCGATGTTGTTGGCTCTGTTGTTGGTTCTGTTGTTGGTTCTGTTGTTGGTTCTGTTGTTGGTTCTGTTGTTGGCTCCGTAGATGGATCCGGCGTTGGCTGCACCCCGCCTGGCGTAATGATATACGTAAATGGTGCGACAAAGCTGTCCTTCATGCCTGCTTTAACGGCGATTGTGCGGAGCACTGTCAGCTCCGACAGCGTAAGCTGCCCGTTATATCGTTTGCCATTCGCGCTGCTTGGCAAAGTTCCATCCGTCGTGTAGTAGATGGAAGCTCCTTCTGTTGCAGACGATAAAACAACCGTTTTTGTGCCTTTGTAAGCTCCAGCTTTAAGCGAAGCTTTCGGAAGCGCTGTGCTGCCTTCGATCGGCGCAGCCGCCTCTGTCTCTTCAAGCGACATCCAGTCCAGATTCGCTCCGTCATTATTGCTCGTGAATTGGATCGTTTGCACGCCTTCCGCAAGCTGTACAATACCGGAAGTCTCGGTATAGGCGTCCCAGCCTCCGCTTGCTCCAAGCGCCGTTGTCGACAGCTTGTGGCCGTCCACCGACAATGTTCCGCTCACGCCCGCTTGAGGCGTAGCATAACGATAAGTCACTTTGTAGAAAGCTGATTTCGCGATGCTGACGTCAAAATAAAGCGAGCCCGCCGCCGCGATAAAACCTACGTTTTTGAATTTCAGCGTTTGGCCGTCCATGTTGCTTTGAACGGCAGCCGAGTCTGCATGGCTGTAGCTCTCCGCCTCAATTTTCATAGCTGCGCTTTGATCCATCACTTGTACCGCATACGGCTCAAACTTGATTCCTCGCAACGAGTAGCCCGATGCGCCGGCTGCCAGACGAATCTTTTGGTCGCCCTCCTTCAGGTCGATCACGACCCGCAGTTCCACTACCTGATTGTAAAGATTAGGTACGGTGATCGTTTTCCGAACCGCGCCGTTTTCCGCTTCGATGGCGATGCCGTTTAAGGCCTGCCCAGCAGACGTTGCTTTTAGCGTCACGACATAAGGGCCCGTTGCAGGAACATGAACCAAATAATCCGCATAATCTCCTGCATCGATTTGCGATAGTCCGCTTGCGCTGCCCGTGCCGGTTACCGTAAAGCCTCTCAGCTTATTGAATTGATCCAGCGAATCGAGGGCAAGCAGCTGAATTGGCGTTTTCACATTTTCCGTGCCAAGCAGTGCTGCCTTCGCCGTTAATGCAGTGCCTCCTGCAGAATCGTCGTACGCTTCCACTGGAACGTTAACCTGCAGCTCCAGCTCGTTATAGTAAACCGTCTCATTCCAATTGAGCGTAAGCTTCACGGACTGCGGAGTAAGAAGCTCAGCCGCTTGAAGCGATACGCCCCCAAGCGTCTTGCCCGTACCCGTCAGGGTGATCGCATTTAAGTTTTGCCCTACGAACGTACCGCCTGCAATCGTAAGGATTAACTCCTTGCCGTTAACGCCATAAGCCAGCGCGTTTTCTGACAATGACAACGATTCGGCATCATCAACAGCTTGAATGAGAACCTTGGTTTTCATCGTTTGGCCTAAGCTGCCTGATGCTGCCTCGTAGACGCTGGCTGTGACCGTCAGCGTACGATCAGAGTCGTGATCGCGAGACGCGGAGCCGCCGATAACAAGCTTCGCCGTATGGTCATCCACACGGTATACGCTGTCTACGACCGTTCCCGCATATCCTTCGATCGACCAGTTGGCTGCCGTCAATTCCTCTTTGTAGCTGTCATTATACAATTTAATAATAAGCTCGCTTCCAGCTACTGCGCCTTCCGTAATGGAAGCCGTCTCCGCAAGGATAGCCGGGCCAACCGCAATCGCATTTAGATTAAATGCGCTGCCGACGATCCGAACCCGCAGCGTATGCAAGCCTTCCGTCAGTGTGACGCTATCCGTCACGGCTGCCCATGTATCCCAGCCTCCGCTGGTTGGCAGATCCGTTGTTTGGAGCACGGCAGCATCGCTTGAGAGCTCTGCTTTGGCGCCGTTTTGCTCGGTCGCGTATTGATAAGTAATGCCGTAGGTTCCGTCTGCCGGAACCTGTACTTTATATTCCATCCAATCATCCGGATCGGCAAAGCTGACCGCTGATCCATTTACAAGCACATTCAAAGCGGATGAGAACTTGCTTGCTTCAATAAGGCCCGGAAGCTCAATAGGTGCCGACTCCGCCTTGGTGAAGGTGATGCTCTTAATGTTATAATCGTTTTTGCTGACAGCCATCGTTAATTTATGCGTACCCGCAGGAAGCACAACACGCACGCGCTGATTCGCAAAATATTCCCATTGGTACGTCGTCTGATTAATCGGAAGCGTAACAAGCGGCTGTCCGTCCAGCTTAAAGTCTACGGAAGCATCCGTCTGAAAGCCTGCGAGCGCCAGATCAAGATCGTATTCGCCCGCCTCGCCTACCGAGACGATATAATCGAAGGAAGCCGTTCCGCTAGCGTTGAACGAGCCCAAATATCCTTTCGGATTAACCTGATACTCGCCTTCTGCCGAGACAAAACGTGTTGCATCAATCGTTGCTGGAACGCTAGCGATTTGCGAGCGGTCCCAGCGATAGGTCGCGGCTGACTTCGCCGTAATAACCGCATTGATTTGCAGGCCGTCGATCAAGATTTTGAAAGGCTGCGGATCATTGGTTTGGTTAATGACCACCGTTACAATCTCGCGGCCATCCGGGCTTGCAAAAGCGACGTTCGTCACCGTTGCCGCCGATCCATAATTGCTGTCGATCCGCACGTAACCCGGCTTCACGAATTTCGTGAATTGACCCATCAAATAATATTCCGGAAGCTTCCAATAGTTGTCCGGGTTTGAGGAATCCTGCACGATCGGTGTCGGATCAGGGATGCCTACCCATTGATGCGACGATATATCGCTGTCGAGCATCGTTACCCAGCTGTTGTAGCTTCTCGCATAGTTACGGAAATATTGTGCGATTCGGTCGGCACCCGACGTGCCCCATACCGCCCGCTCCGTCAAATAAACGCTTTTCTCCGGGAACAGGTTTTGGAGAGTCGTCATCATGGACAGCTCACCGCCGTAATCATGGAACGCTGTTCCTTCAATGGCGTCGTAGGCACCCTCTACCGGATTGCCTAAAATTTGCGCCGGATAAGCCATCGTATCGCCAGGATTATGGTCGAACATCCACAGCTTCACGTTTTTGATCTTCGCATTGCCGTTCTGATCCAGCTTCGCGCGCAGCAGCTTCGCAAGGCGTGATGCTTGCTGCCATGACATCGCCGTGCTCGGGTAATCAATTTCGAGCAGCGGCTCATTTTGCAGCGTCATGCCTTCGAAGTAAATGCCCTGCTCCGCATAGGCCTCCAAGAACTTCACATAGTAAGCGGCAAGAACAGGAAGATACTCTTCCTTCACTTGGCCTCTAATCATGCTGCCGGTTGTTTTCATCCAGCCCGGCGGGCTCCAAGGCGAAGCGAAAAACTTCACGTCCGGATTAATCGCCTGCATCTTCTTCACGGTAGGAATAATGCCAAAATCGATATCCTTCTGAATCGAAAACTTCGCTAGCTCAACATCCGTTTCGCCAGCAGGCAAATCATCATACGAATAAAACTTTTGCGCTGTGAAATCGGAGGTTCCGATCGTCAGGCGAACCAAGCTCATGCCGATGCCGTTGTCCTTGTCGAACAGGCCGCGAAGCAGCTCTTCCTGCTTGCTTGGCGACATTTTCACAAGATTGTGAATCGTCGCTTCTTCCATCGAAGAGCCAATGCCTAGCATCGACTGGTATTTTTTGTCCGGATTGATCGTGATCGCTGTTGCTTTGCTGTTATCCGGCAGCGTAATATCCAGATTGGCTTGCTGCTCCAGCTTCTTATCTCCAGCGTGGTAACGATCAGCGTAATACCACTGGCGGTTGCCCGCGTCGCGCTCGCTGGAAATCCATGATTCAACAGCTCCGGCAACAAGGGCCGGCTGCTGTTCGCCGCCAGTGCCCGGCTCCGTAACACCGCCGCCTACTGGAACGTCTCCAGTACGCGTGAAATCCACCCAGTTAAAGTTGATATCGCCGGCAATAAACTCCAATCGAAGCTTTTGCGTGCCGGCTTTGCTTAACACGACATTGTCGACCGTTGCTGTTTTCCAGCTCTGCCAGCCGCCTGTTGAGCCTACGTTTAGCGTGCCGACTGTCGCTCCTTCTTCTGTCTTGATCTTTATGCCCGTTGCTCCGCCGTTGCCCGCATAGCGGAACGCAGCGCTGTATGTGCCTGGCTCATTCACCTTGACCGTGTAGTCCAGCCAAGCGCCGCCCGTTGTCCAGCCGATGTTTTTGCCGCCGCCTGTATCCGTCGTATCTTCCGTATTCAAGCCGCTGCTCTTAGCGACAAAAGATTCCGCTTCCAGCTTGCCCGGCAGCGGCTGTGACGGCGCCTCCGGCTGTACCGGCTTAGGTGGCAGCACAGGCGTAGCCTGCCCGCTCGTTAAGCCATAACCGATAGGGAACAGCAAGTTCGGGCTGTCGGCTCCCACAATCGGATAATTGGTCAAATAGAATGGCCATTTAATCGGGTTTTTCCCTTTGAATCCTTTGCCTCCGATCAAT
Organism: Paenibacillus sp. FJAT-27812; assembly: GCF_001273905.1. NCBI lineage: Bacteria > Bacillati > Bacillota > Bacilli > Caryophanales > Paenibacillaceae > Paenibacillus > Paenibacillus sp. FJAT-27812. The sequence goes on from NZ_LIGH01000001.1 coordinate 951,030, forward strand.
ACGTCAGCGACGCCTTGGCCTTCCGTTCCCGGCAGCCAAGCTGCCACGAGCGCGTCCCAATCATCCATTTGATCCGCTATCGTGAGCGGACGCCCGGATACGAGAACGACAACAAGCGGGATGTTCGGATCAGCCGCGCGAATATTCGCGATCGTTGCCAAATCCTCTTCATCGAGATTTAAGCTTGTACGATCGCCCGTCGATTCCGCATACGGCGTTTCGCCGACTACCGCAATTGCGACATCATAGCCCGCAGCGCCTCGGCCGTGCTTGTTGTAGGTTACGGTCTTGCTTGCACCTGCAACCTCCTTAAGTCCTTCATAAATGGTCGTTCCGGTCGTAATCGCTCCGGATGCGCCTTGCCATGTAATCGACCAGCCGCCGGACTGGTTGCCGATGTCGTTCGCGTTTTTGCCGGCTACGAAAATTTTGTTCATGCCCTTCAGCTGCGACATGATCGGCGAACCGTTCACCACATCATTTTTCAAGAGCACAAGCGATTCCGCAACCGCTTGGCGTGCAAGCGCACGATGCTCAGCCGCTCCGAAGTAGCCTGTCAAATCCGTATCTGTCTTCGGATTTTCGAATAACCCTGAAGAAATTTTCACTTTCAAAATGCGCAATACGGCATCGTTCAAACGCTCCTCCGCAATGCTGCCATCCTTCACTAGGCTGATCAAATGTGTCAGGCTCGCCTTCCAATCACCTGTCAGCATGAACATGTCCACGCCAGCATTGACGGATACGAGCAGCTGGTTTCTCAAGCCGCTGACAGCTTTGCCATCTTGATCACGCGTTATTTGCTGTATGGCGTTGTAATCGGAAATGACGAATCCTTTAAACCCAAGCTGACCCTTTAGCACATCGGTAAGAAGCCGCTTGTTCGCATGCATCTTTAAGCCTTGGATGCTGTGGTAGGACGCCATAACCGTTTGCACGCCTGCGTCTACAGCCGCCTTGTACATCGACAAATCGGTTGCAAGCAGTTCGTCCTCCGTATACTTCGTTATATTTCCTTGATTCGTGCCATTGTCGGTGTAACCTTCGCCTATAAAATGCTTCGCAGCCCCAACGACATGTTTCGTTTGGCTGCGCTCGGCAGCGGTTTCACCTTGCAGTCCTTCGATATAGGCAGCCCCAAGCACCTTGGAGATCACTTGGTTGCCGCTGTAGCCCTCATATGTACGGCCCCAGCGAATGTCCTGCGGCGCAGCAATCGTTGGCGCAAAGTCCCAATTGGCTCCCGTCGCCCGAATTTCCTTCGCCGTTGCGGCTCCGATTTGCTTCACAAGCTCAGCATTGTTTGCCGCGCCCAGGCCAATGTTATGGGGGAACAAGGTTGCCCCCTTCACATTGTTATGGCCATGCACGCCGTCCACCCCATATAACAGCGGGATGCCAAGCCGCGTCGAGAGCGCCCCGTCCTGATAGCTGTCTATGAGCGCCTGCCAATTTTCCCTTGTGCTGTCCTGCTGCTTGCCATTCGGGAACGATCCCCCGCCGCTAAGCACCGAGCCGATAAAATACTGCTTTACCTCCTCCGGCGTAATATTGGATTTCTCTGGCTGTATCATTTGTCCTGCGCGTTCCTCCAGCGTCATACGCGACAGCAAGTCCGCTGCCCGGGCATCAACGCTCGCCGCCGGATCCAAATACGTCGGAAGCGCTCCCTCTGCTTGCGCGGAAGGCGCCGCGCCTACCGAGAGCAAGCTCGTCATCAGCGATACAACCAATAGAACCGCTGTCATCATCGACATCTTTCTTTTCAAATCCAAACCCTCCTCAAAACTGTAATAGCCGTCTCACGGCTCAGCCGCCCCGTTTCCAAGTCCGGCTGCAGACGAGATTACCTACAAGTATAAAATCGAAAGGGACTTGAAAATATGGCGCATTCTTGTGATTATGTGCGTTGTTTTTTGGGATTTTGCAACCGGTTGCAAAAATCCGCGTTTGGCTGCCAGCTTCTGGTTAAGCATTTTATTTCAATGGCTAATGCCCATGAAAAAGCTTGCAAAAACAGACATTTTTCCACAGCATTTGCTAATTGACCTCATTAGAATCTACAATAGAGTTAGAGTATGACCAATTCACTATAGGAGGCTGACCCATATGAGTTCATTTACATCATGGCTGCAGAATACCAAACAAGGACTAAACGACCAGGTCAAAAAATTCAAAAATAAAGATTTCTTGGATGCAGTCGTTGCAGGCTGTGCGATTGTTGCCGGAGCCGACGGTTCTATCGATGCTTCTGAAAAGCAAAAAATGGCTGGATATATTAGCCGCAGCGAGGAACTTAAAGTTTTTGACATGAGCGATGTGATCAACCGTTTCAATCACTACGTAGGAAACATCGAATTTGATGGCATGATCGGCAAGCAAGAAGCGCTTAAAGCGATTGCCAAATACCGCAGCAAGCCTGAAGTTGGACGTGTCATCGTGGGCGTGTGCAGCGCGATTGGCGCAGCGGACGGCGATTTTGATGCTATGGAGCAAGCGGCTGTTCGTGATATCTGCAATACACTTGGCCTTAACCCTAGCGAATTCAGCTTGTAATATCGAAATGCAAAAGAACCTCCAACGTCACGTTTACCGTGATTTTGGAGGTTCTTTATCTATACGGCTATGCCTTGCGAAATGCCTCATTGTAGCAGCGTCTGCAGACCGGCTTATAATCCTCATTGCCGCCGATCTGAATCTGTTCGCCTGCGTTCATAGGTTGTCCATCATTAAAGCGGATGACCATCGTCGCCTTGCGGTCGCAATACCAGCAGATCGTCTTAATCTCTTCGATTTTGTCCGCTTGCACGAGCAGATTATAGCTGCCCTCGAACAGCTGGTTTTGAAAATCATTTTTCAGGCCAAAAGCCATGACCGGTATATTTAGCTCGTCCACAACCTGGGTAAGCTCCAAAATATGATGTTTCTTCAAAAACTGCGCTTCATCGATCAGGACGCAATAAATTTTTGACGGCAGCGCGGCAGCTACATAAGCCTTCACGCTGTCATAAAGATTCGTGCTCTCGTGTACGGGAATCGCTTCACGCTCGAAGCCGACTCTTGAGCCTACGCGATCAACGCCGCCCCTAGCCCCAACGGATGGAGAATAAATAAGCACCTGCTTGCCTTGTTCCTCGTAATTGTGAGCGACCTTAATAATTTCAAACGATTTGCCGCTGTTCATCGTTCCGTATTTATAATAAAGCTGTGCCAATCAAATCTCCTCCAAAAAAGTTCAGTGCTCCTATTATACAGGATTTGACGGCACGAAACGATTGGAAAATTTGATAGGCACAAGGGGAGCAGACAAACCCTGCTATATCGTAAGGAGCCTTGTTTTTGCTTCTCCGTATGCTTTGACGATTTGCTGGACTCTCTGGAATTCCTGATCGGTTGGCCCTAGATTAGCCATAAACATCTTATGCAATACTTGATTGTACATGTTCTGGCGCGCTTCTATGAGCTGCACCTCCAGCTGTATCAAGTCCTCAAGCTCATTTTCCTCGATTAGCTGATCGATATCAAACTCCAGGGGACTTGAGGAGCGCTGCTCATCGAATAAACGATCTGATCCGCGGTCTATGCGGGGTAGCTCCTCGTATTCCACCTCCGGCTCCTCGTTCTGGCCAAGCGGGATCGACGTATTCAGCTCCGAGAGGATAATGCCTTCTTTGGCAAGCATAACCTGGAACGGCCTATGTTGAAGCAGATCAGCAATAACAAGCCTGCTCATATCTTTATTGCGTATCAGCGTAGAGTCAAATGGATGAAGGACCCACTGATTGTCACGGTTAAACAGGTTAAAGGTAAACCATTCTCCGCCGTAGATGAACCGAACGTTAATATTGGACTCCGAAATAATCTCATAGGTGAACTCCAAATGGCATACCTCCGATCAACAGTATAATTTCAATCTATTATACCAAATCAGAGTGCAACGCAAACAGCTGTTAGTTGAAATCCTCCATAATAGCCTCCACTCTCTCGGAGCTTGCGACCACAATCAACACAAGAAGGAGCGCAGCCAGCGCGATACCGCCAAACATAACATGATCACCTCGTTTTTTCTTTAACACTATGCCGGCGATCCCTTTTTTATGAGCGATTATTATGGAGACATCCCTCGTCACACCTCAATTAAAGACAAAAAAAACGAGCCCCTGAGAGCTCGTCCATCACAAATTCATTATCGTTTTACTCCAAGAAGCCTTTCGCGGACGTTCCCGGAGGAAGCACGGCATTGCCTGCCCCTGAAGCCGCTTGAATGCCTAGCCGCTGTCCAACCTTTTGATTGATTTGCGTCATTTTCTCCGTCTGCTGCGATACGGTTTGAATGATTTGGCGGTTTGAATTCTCATATTTATCCATAGCCGAGAAGAGATCCGACATCGCCCGCTCTACAAGCTCCATGCTCATAGCCGGCTTCGTCAGCGCTTGGTTTGCCTTCTCGCTCGTTTCATTCAAAAGGCGAGCATTCTCGGCAAACTGATTGCCCAGCATCTCATTCGTCGAATTGACCGCTTCAATCGCTTTCATCTGGTCATCAATCGCGCTGGCAATCAGCACCGATACCGACATCAAATGCTGCGTTTTATCGATGGAGCTGTCGAGCGCATCCATTAGCTTATCATTGGTATCGTTAATAATATCCGTTGCAGCAATCGCTTGCTGATACAGCATAATCATTTCCGTATACGTTTGAAGCTTCGTAACGACCTTGCGAAGGCCGCGCTCCAAATACGTTTTGCGCAGCTCGTTCTCCGGCTTCGCGATTTCATCCTCGAACATTTTTTTGAGACGATTGCCGTATTCCACTAGCAGCTGCAGATCATAGACATTGTCTAAGCTGCTGCGCTTCAAGTTTCTCATGTGCACGACATTCTCTTCCAGATTGTCGCGTCCGTCGCGCAGCGACTTCACGATCACCTGTACATTCGATTTGGCTGATTGATACTTATAAATATAAGCCTTCATCGGCGCTTTCCGCAGCAGCTTCTGCACAAGGCTGAGCTGCTTGCTCTTGCTCAAATCCTCAACCTCGCTGCGCAGCTTCAGCATATTAGTCGCTACCTCAGACCTCTTGCCTGACATCAGATCGGATAACGGGCGCTCCAGCATTGTCAGCGTCTGCCCGGAACGCTCAAGCGTCTTTTGGCCTTTTTTCGTAATCTCATCCATTAGCGTATCCAGATGCATCGCATCCGTTGTCGCTACCTTCTGCATCGTGCTTTGCACTTCCTGCTCCAGCTTCTGGAGATCTTCGTTTTTTAATTGTACGAGCTGTTGTGACATCTCTCATTTCCCCTTTCATTAGTCAGAAGTATTAGTCAGTAAGACGATAACGCTGTTGGATTAGCTCAGCCTTCGTGTGCAGCTCCATTAGATCCTTCTGCTCAATCGTCTTCGTATAGAAGGTAAGCTTCGAATCGATATCCTTTATGCCATCCAGCAAAAGCCGTCTGTTCTGCCGCTTCGCGTCGCCGCTTAGCCGTAGAAATGGATTGATCGTCGAGTTTAGATCCTTGCGCACCAAGCGCAAAATATTGTGGTTAATGCTTGCATCTCCCAAAGCGACCAGATCAGGAATTAACCGATTTAGGCGTGACAGCAGGGCGAGCGTTTTCTGTACAATTTCATCGTCCAAGTTATTTTGTTCACCTTCGAGTAAAATCATATCTTCAATAATGCCGATGTATTCTAATGCAGCTGCAAGCTCGGGATCGAGTACCTGCGGCGGTTCCGCTGCTGATCCAGCAGTCTGTGCGGCCGCTTGTGCACTAGCCGGGCTCGCTGCACTTTGCTGTTGGATAGGTTGGTTTTGCGGCGTCTGCTGCAGTTCAGGCTCGCGTGTTGGCGGATTGATTTCTTTCCCGCCCCGTTGCCTAATCGAAAGCGCGGCAAACATGCCAAGCGCAGGTATAGCCATTGCTATATAGGGAGAAGAAATCCAGTAAACCACAAGAGCGGCTGCGTAGCTGCCTATCGCGATGCCTAACGGTGTTTTTATTGAATTCATTGCTGCACCTCCATGTTTAAGCTTGCTTATCTTGATGCCTGTATTCGTCGTTATGATTCAATTATCTCGTTTTTGGTACAGGTAAGTCAATTTTTTATATGTTGGCCCATTATAAAAAAAAAAGAGGACTCTCGTCCCCTTCTTGTTTAATGCTTCATAATGAGCGGCTGCTCCACGTAGCCGGCCTGAATGCCAAACTGCGGAACAGGCGGCTCAATCTTTTTGCCTAGAAGTGCTTGCACTGCAAGGTAAGGCATGTTCACGCCTGAAAGACATGTAATATAGAGACCGCCAGACATGCGCGGATTAATTTCAAGCAGCTTAGGAACACCATTATTATAACGAACTTGGATGTTAAAAGCATAAGGGATACGCAGCGTCGTCGCAATACGATGAGCAATGTCCATCAGCTCCGGCGTGTCTTCCAGAAGATAGGTTCTTCCCGTCGATTTGCGGCGAGGAATCGCCGTAATGAGTTCGCCTTCGGCGCTTGCCACGCAATCGATGCTGTACTCCGTGCCGTCCAGCAGCTCCATCACCATCAAATTGGCGAAGCGATCCGTCGATGACAAGGTTTCATAGGCCTGCTCAAACGTAGTGGACAAGGTGACATAGCCGTAAAGGTCGCGAAGCGGATCACGTTCGTTGTCGATAATCCGAAAGCCCATTCCGCCCTCCGATACCGTAGGCTTGAAGCATMCCTTATGCCCGGCAGCCGTAAGCTCTTCATAGGCTTGTTTAAATTGCTCCGCCGTATTCACAACGCGGTAATCGGGAATCGTAACGAGATCTTTTCCTTGCAGAGCTTCATAGAATTTATCCTTTTCGATCATCGAATCCAGCAGCTCGATATCGCGGCATACCATCACCTTCGTGCCAATCTGGTCAAACAGATGCACGTGGCGCGAGATTTCCTCCATATGCAGGCGCGGAATGAAAATATCGATTTCATTTTTTTTGCAGAAATCCACACAAAACCGAACATACTCAAGGCCGAAAACGGCCGGCTCCACTCCGATATGGTCGGATGCCAGCAGCGACATATGGTTAATGTCCGGATGCGTGCCAAAAAACTCAAACGACTCGCCGTCTGGATTGTTCCGAATCATGTTAATGTAATGATACGCTACCGAAAACCAACGATTCATATAAACGCGTGTCATATCTATTTACCTTCTTCCCTGTCATTAAGAGTGATGAGGCTGGAGCGTTCATGCTATCCGGGCATGCTTTAAGATGGCGTCGAGCAGTTCCTCAGAGGCAAGGGCGCCTCTGGCTTCCGTAAATTGAATATGGGGATGCGATTCATAGAAACGGCCTAATTCACCGTGTGACGGCGAAATCGCATAATCAGCAGCAAGCAGCAGGCTCTCATCAAGCAGGCTGTCTCCCGCCGCATATACGAAAGTAGAAGCAAGCTTCTCCTTCACATATTGAATAGCCGCTCCCTTGCTTACTTTCTCGGGAACCAAATAAATTTTGCGTCCTTGAAGCGAATAGCTCCAGCCAAGCGGCGCAAGCTGCTGCCTCAGCTCCTCAAGCGACTCATGAGGCAAATGGTCTCTCTCCACAACGATGGAATAAAACAAATCATCGCAAAGATCACTCGATTTTACCCAATGTGAAGATGCGATCTTGGCGAACAAGCTGGAAATCTCCGTATGCTCGGCGCAATGCTGCTTCACGGCATCCCGTACGAAGGTTTGCCAGTCCTGATCGACTTGCCCGTTCACGAGAATGGTGCCGCCGTTGCTTACAATTACGTATTCAGGGCCAAACGTTTCTCTAATTCCAAATATCCGGTTAAATTGCGCCGGTATACGCGTCGTCACAGGAACGAACCTTGCAGTGCCCGTTAGCTGCTTGAGCTTTTCTATAGCAGGCTTCGTCATATAGGAGATATGTCTGCCCTCATACAACTCAACGGGCACCATCTCCTCGATTTCCATCTCGCCCTTCGACCTTGCCGAATAGATCAACGTCTGGTCCAAATCGCTCGCAAAAATCATTCCGACTCCCCCTTTATCGCCTTGATGATCCCGCAGCAGGAATAGGTCATATTCGGATATTCCTCAACCGGAACGCCACGATCCTTCGCCAGCAAAAGAATATGCTTCAGAGTGGCATTATCGAGCCGGTCGACAAGTATTTTCCAAGGCACCCTTCGAAGCAGAACGCGGGTCGTTTCTCCCACCCCTGGCTTGATCAAATTAATATCCGTAATGCCAAAATCGCTCTGGATTTGCGCAATATCCTGCAGCCCTTGCCAAGTGATTTCACTTTGCGCGGGATTCGCCTGCATTCGCAGCGCCTCTTCTTTCGAGCCAGCTGCTGTCTCGTTAAAATGGGCAGAGATCGTGTCCACGAATACGCCCGTCAGGTCTGACTCTTCCCATTGCTTATAAAATTTGGCGCCGTGAAAATCATCCGGTCCGATCAGGTCGCTGCGCAGCACCGTTCGGCTAATCAGGCCCGACACGGTTGAATTGAGGCAAGCGCTCGGAATAAGGAAGTCCTCTCTCGTTCCGAACGTCCCCGCGCAATAGCCAGGATCTGCGAGCACGGCAAGCTCGTCGTTCAGCTCAAGGCCATACTTTTGCTTCATAAGGCTGCATGCAGCGATCAGCACCTTCCGTATTGCGCCCTTACCCGTCCAGCCGTCAACAAATTGCACGCGTTTATCCGGATGGCTCTGATTCATATAAAGGAGAGCATTCTCGTCAATGCCTTTGCCCCGTATGATCGAAAGGCTGTAATGCGGCATATCGACTCCGTACACCTGCTTAATGTAGCGTTTGATTAAGACGCCGATTGGCGTACCGCCTCTCGCCAAGGAAGCGAGCACAACGTCAAATCCGTTTTTCTGAATAATCATTTCGGAGACGGTCCCAACCGCTCTTGCAATCCGAATGGCGGAGTCGCTGAGCGTATCATGGAACAACTGAATATATTCAGCCGTTGGCTGGTATTCAATCGCGAGGCTCTCCGAGTAATGGCCCCCTGTCTGCATCGCGGCTTCCCTATCCTCGGTGCGCTGTTCCAACGAAATATCGCTAAGATCCTTAAGCAGAAAAATGGCATCCTCCGGCTTATAGCTGCCCATGGGAGCAGGATCGGCTATTTTTCTAGCGCTAAAGTAAACGATATGGACATGCGGGATGCCTAGAGAGTGCAGAACCTGCCTAAGCTCCTCCAGTTGCGCAGCGGCTGCCTCACGCTCCATAAAGAGGAACATTTCATCATAATGGCCGCGCGGAATGTTGTACATGAAGTTCATGACATCCGCATGCTCTGGAGAGGCGAACCGATAAGCGGATCGAACGGCATAATCAGGCTGCGTATTCGGATGAATCGGACTGCGCGTGCTTGATTGGTACCAGACGTCCTCGCCAAGCTTTGCAGCTACCCGCATCGGAACGTACATAAATTCACCGGTTCCCATACAAAGCGTCCTGCCGCCTGATCGGCGCTCTTGCAGAAATGCTGCCGCTAGATCTACTTCCATGTCCAGTGCAAAGCTGTCCTGCGCCGTTAAGCCAAACCGGCCGGTATGCTTCAGATAGTCAACATCCCCGTTTGAGGAAGGGAGGCTTGCGAAGCGGCTGTTCACATATAAGGAATCGATAACCGGCACGATTTCAGGCTCATGCTGCTCATCGATATGATCCGTGCTCTCAATAGGGGCGCCCTTTACAGCAATCTGCCCAGACACGAGCGATAAGCAGTTCACGCTGACGCCCAGCTCCCGCTCAAGCTCGCTGAAGCGCTCTATATCCTCATTGGAACGCCAGTCCAAGAGACTGGCTACGATATAATTTTTTTTACCGTATCTGGCATGCAAATCATGAATGATATTAATCGCCGTTTTACCGGTTGTCATCTCATCGTCAACTAAAATAATCGTTTCGGCTTGCTGGAATATGGCGGGATCGCTTGCATAGCAGCGATGCGTAGTGGCATGGGAATGCTCTTCCTCAAAATCGATGCAGGAGGTCATATAATCGATGCTCTCCCTTGTCGTGTGCAAGAAGCTGGCATCGCCATCAAACATGTCGAACATGCTGTGACCAAGGCCCGTAGCGGTTTCCGCGAAACCGATGAACAGCGTTTTCCCATCGACTGTCATTTTATTGCGCTTCATCAAATCATAGATTTCACCTGCCGACTCCGGCGCTTCAAAAGCGTGAAGCAGCTGCTTAACCTGAATCGGGAGCTCTTTTCCTCTAAACTGTTGATACAGCAGTCCAAGCGCCGCGCCTGATAACAAAGATACATGGGGACGAACGGGGATATGTTTGCCTAACACCTTGCTTACGAATAAGAAGCTTCGTTTTTTATTAATGCGGGCCGCCATCTGGAATAGCTGCTCTAGCGGAATATGAAAGGCGTTGCTCGTCACCTTTATCGAAACCTCTAAATCTCCAATAATATTAAACGATTGCTGATTCTCGTTCTTCTGCGAGTAGGCAGGTAAAATTCTGGTTTTCATTTAGCACCCCATATATGTTCGATCTGATCATAATCCGTTTGGCCCAAGTCATATGCGGCTTAAATTCATTCATTTTGTTCGAATAGCGGCTCTTCATTACGCCCAAGTCGCCTTGGCCGTTTTCCATAATGTGCAGGGCATCCATATATTCCTCATGCGTAACAACAAACATCGCTTGAACCGGCTTAATATGCGTAGGATGAATAATCGTTTTGCCGATGATGCCGTTCTCCTTGTCCATCGCTACTTCGCGAATAAGCCCGTCCACATACCTATTAATGTAATCCATGCGCAAAATCCGTCCGTGCCGTCCCATGCTCTCCTCAAACGGCGTCTGCCGGAGCTGAGGCTTGAACACCCGGTCGCTCTTGAAATATTCCCACACAGGGCCGGAGATGACGTAATGGTTGTCCATTCGTCCAAAGACGTTGACGATATCAGCTATACAATCCCGTATGACGCCAATATCGTAGATTGTATGGTCCGGACTTCTGCGAAGCCCAAATAGGCTCGAAAAATCCGTAGCGCCAATCCTCACATTCAGCACATATTCCTTATACTCGTTCAGCAGCCCCGCAATGGCAAGCAGCGTCTCAACTCGCTTCTCACGGTATATGATGTCCGCGCTCTCCAAAATCGGCATGCCGTACAGCACCGTGCTTGATGGCAGCTTCCGTTTGTTATACTCCGCCAGCAGCCTTAAATACTCGCTGCCGCTTTTTATATTGAATTTTGGAAACACGATGCCCGTAACGTATTCGATCTCTTCTCCAAAAAAGGAGAGCAGCCGTTTGAACTGATCAACGGAACGAACTCTAATGAAGATTAGAGGGATATGATCGGCACGCAGCAAACCTATCGAAATATATCTACCAATCTTTAGTAGCGTTGCTTTCAACGTCTCTTCTGCATACTCCAGCTGATTATCGCCTACTGCATCTTCAAGGTCTATCACCATAGACACGAGTCCCTCGTGTTTTACGGCTACCAAATCGTCTGCTATATTATCCTTGGTTGCCGGCATGTATAGCGCAGCACCAATCGCGTGAGCAATAATTTCTTTGTCAGCATCATTATTGAACTGAGTCGGAAGGGAGTAAAAGAAATTTTGCTCTTCATCATTGGTAAGATAGTTAAAATACCTCAAAGTTATCCCTCCTAAAAGTTTGTAAAACCCAGCTGAGAGTTAAAAAATATCCCTCGTGATCCATTGAGGGATATTTTCGACAATCGTTGTATGCAAGAAACTAGACGGCTTTTGAGCCTCTTTTGTTACGAACTGCGCTATAGATAAGCGTGCCTCCGAATACCGCTATAATTAAGCCGAAGAACAATGTATGCGGCACATGCAAGCCATACGCGCCGCCGATCATTTTTGCAGCGATAACGATGATTAGAATAAAGGCTGCTTTCTCAAGCTCTGGAAACTTATCGATCAGCTTGAGGAATACTTGAGCGACGCCGCGCATCATAAGTACGCCGAGAATACCGCCGAGGAATAGAACCCATACCTCTTCGCTCACGCCAAATGCAGCTAGAACGCTGTCGATACTAAACGCGATATCCATGATCTCAACAGCAAGTACGGTACGCCAGAAGCCGTAGCCTTTATTTTGGACTTCTGCTTCTTCGCCGTCGCCCTTCTTGCCGATGTATGGAATTAATGGAATGTTGCCGACGCGCGCAAGCTTGAATTCAAGATGGAACAGGTTGCTCAGCGCAATCCATAATAAATAGAGTCCGCCCGCGACTTTTATCCACGTAATTTGAACGAGGTAGACACCCACACCGATTGCAATGAACCGGAAAATATAGGCTCCGATAATACCGTAGAACAAAGCTTTCTTCTGCTGGTCTTTCGGCAAATGCTTAACCATTACCGCTAGCACGAGCGCGTTATCTGCCGAAAGCAAGCCTTCCAAAATGACGAGTGTCGCAATGATCCCCCAGTTAGTAGGGTTTGTGAACACTTGCGACAGGTTGTCCCAATGAAAAAAGCTCCCGAAATTTGCGATTACGCTCTGAAAAAAATCAACCATCTGTGAATACCTCCGAATATTGCTTTATTTGCTTCCTTGAACCCATCTAAGACCCCAGCCATAAGCCTCGTCCAGCTCTTTATGCCCGGAGAAGTACTGCACGAGCCGCTGAATACTGAAGGTTTGATCGTTCACATTCTCGATCATAGCTATGGCGCACATGCCCTTGCGATTGTTATGCTCGTCCATGCGCACTTCTATATCTGGCCCGCCTGATTGCGTGATGGTTACGATACCTGCTGCCTCGGCCCAGTTAGTCGCTCCTTCATAGATGTATGCATAGATGACGATTCTTTTAATCTCTGAAACCTTATTGCCGTTGATTCTAAGATTCTCGCCCGTTGTAACCGAACCGGTACGGTCATCGCCATCCAACGAAATGAACGGCTCTCTCGAGAAATCTCCAAATCTTTTGCCCAGTGCCTGTACGGTTCCCTTTTGCCCGTTCTTCAATTCAAACAAGCAACCAACGTCCAGATCAACACCGCCGCTTGAGCGGCCAAAAAATCCGGTTGACGCCTTCTTTTGGTTCCAATTCAAATTAACGACGATTTCACCGAGCGATCCGGCACCTTTTTGCAAATTGATGACATCTCCGCGTTTGGTAAGCGAAATCTTGCTGAGATTTACTGGAGCTGTTTTTGGTTCTGGTGCAGGCGGTGCTGGCGGTGCAGGAGGTACTGGCGGCTTAGCAGAAATAATAGGAGCTTTCACAGGTGCTGGCGGCGTACTCGGAGCTGGCGTATCGGCCTTCACTTCAATGCCGAAGCTATTGCAAAGCGCCGCAAGCCCGCCGGAATAGCCTGATCCAATGGCGTTAAACTTCCATTCGCCATTATATCTATATAAATCTCCTACGACTATTGCAGTCTCGATAGAGAAATTTTTTCCAAGGTCATAGCGCAATATTTCGCGTCCTGTTCCTTCGTCAACAACCCGGATATAGGCATCGTTCACGTTAGAAAAATTTTGTCTTTTCGCTTCCCCATCATAAATCGTTAAGGTAAAGGAAATGCGTTCGATCGCCTGAGGCACATCGTTAATGCGTATCATCACTTGTTCCTTATCGACTTTGCCTGCAAGGCTTCGTTTATTATCGCCAATCAGCTCAATCGAACCGCTAGCGTCCTTCGGATTGCTGTAAAAAATCAAATCTTGATCCCCGGCAGTTTTGCCGTTCGCGCGTAATAGAAAGGCTGAGAAATCAACATCAATTCCTGCAGCGCTATTCCAACCCATTCCTACGATCAGGTTTCGATAAGAAGGATTGTTTTTGGTAATATCTGCTTTCTGGCCTTTCATTAATGCTAGCTCCATGCGTAAACCGCCCTTCGGTAATAATAGAAGAGGGTGACAAATCCGCTCCAGCCCTGTCACCCTTTTCGACGTACAGCTTACACGGTAAGTCCGTAGTTGCGGCAAAGCGCTGCAAGTCCGCCCGAGAAACCGGAGCCAACCGCTTGGAATTTCCAATCCGCGCCATGACGGTACAGCTCGCAAAATACGATTGCCGTTTCAACGGAAAACTCCTCGCCAAGATCGTAACGAAGCACTTCCCTGCCGGTTGTCTCGTCTACCAAACGCACGAATGCATTCGAGACTTGCCCGAAGTTTTGCAGCCTCGACTCGGCATCATGAATCGTGACGCTAATTCCGATTCTCTGAATATGCGCAGGAACCTTGAGAAAATCAATTTTGATTTGCTCATCGTCTCCGTCGCCTTCGCCCGTACGGTTATCGCCCGTATGCTCAACGGCACCGTTGTAAGCATTCAAAGCATTATAAAATACAAAGTCTTTCTCGTCCTTGGCTTTGCCGTCCTGATGCAGAAGAAACGCGCTCGCATCGAGGTCAATTTCACCGCCGCCGGTATACTTATTCGTATCCCATCCGAGTCCAAGAACAACCTTCGTTAGTCCTGGATTCGTTTTGGTAAGATCAATTCGTTGTCCTTTGGAAAGATTGATGGACATCGCTCTTCTCCTCCTTTATGTGAAAATAAGAATAAGTTCCTTCATTTCAAAAAAGGGCCGCCGCTGGCGACCCTTTACGGGTAGATGGAACGATTAGTTAGCCGATAGGCCGTAGTTGCGTGCAAGACCGCCAAGGCCTTCTTGGAAGCCGCTTCCGATTGCGCTGAACTTCCACTCGCCGGAATGACGGTAAAGCTCGCCTACGATAACAGCCGTTTCAACGGAGAAGTCTTCTCCCAGGTCATAGCGGATAAGCTCTGTGCCGCTTTGCTCGTCAACGATACGAACGAAAGCGTTGGATACTTGTCCAAAATTTTGGCTGCGTGCAGGACCATCATAGATCGTAATGCAGAATGCAATTTTATCTGTTTCTGCTGGAACTGCAGAAAGGTCGATGTTCACTTGCTCATCGTCGCCGTCGCCTGCGCCGGTACGGTTATCGCCCGTGTGAACGATGGAGCCGTTGCTGTTTTTAGGGTTGTTGTAGAAAATAAAGTCGGACTCGGAACCTGCTTTGCCTTGTGCATTAAGAGCAAATACGGATGCATCTAGGTCAAAGTCTTTTCCGCCGTCATATTTATTAGTATCCCAGCCTAGACCTACAGTGATTTTAGTTAGACCCGGGTTTGTTTTCGTAAGATCGATTTTTTGACCTTTGGATAAGCTGATTGCCATTTGAAATGACCTCTTTTCTAATTATAGTTATTGGTATTGACGAGCAAGAATATCAACGTGGGCAGCATGAGTGCCTTCGCCAATTGCATTAAACTTCCATTCGCCGCTGTGTCTGTAAAGCTCACCGACGACCAATGCCGTTTTGCCTGCGTAATTATCCGTCAAGTTGAAACGAATAAGCTCTTGATTGTTGGCAGGATTTACGATGCGGATAAAAGCGGATTTGATCATACCAAAATCTTGACGTCTGGACTCACATTCGTAAATGTTCACCACGCAAAGAATTTTGTGAATATGGTCGGGTACCCGGTCAAGCTGAACGATAATTTGCTCGTCATCGCCATCGCCTTCGCCTGTGATGTTGTCGCCAGTATGGACGACAGATCCGTCACCGCTCTGCTTATTATAGAAACAAACGAGATTTTTCTCGCCGCTTAGCTTGCCGTTTGCATCAAGCAATAACGCCGAAGCATCGCAGTCTACGTTAGCCGCCTTCTTCATTCCGAAGAATCCGCCTTTTACAGCAGCAGGGTCCCATCCTAGGCCTACGATCACTTTGCTAAGACCAGCATTACCTTTTGTCAAGTCAACCTTCTGACCTTTAACGAGAGAGATAGCCATTGTATTGCACCCCCTTTCCATTAGTTAAACTACTAGAGTCAATGAATAACAGGTATAGTTCCATAGGTTCTACCCAACAATACGCCTATTCGACATGTAAGTTCCAAAAAAAAGTGTGGTCACTACATTATTCTACAAATCCTGAACATTACCTCTTCTTTACGGAAACTCCACATGAAAAAAAGCGATATTGCAGAGAAAGCTCGAACTTCGAGCACCTCGCCTTTAATTTTATAACAATCGCCATTACAATTACAAATTTCTTCAAGTAAAGAGACATTAAGGTATCCGCTTCCGCCAAAGTTGTCGTTTTATAAAAGAAATATTTCGCTGTCCTTTCTGCAAAAATTTAAACGAGTCTGCCTTTTTTGACGAAAAAGCAAATATGGCGCCATGCGATAAGCTGACGAACGGACATAATAGCATCCCCCGCGCATCTGCTAAAAAAAAGGTGGAAAAAACAGATAATAAGCGTGATAATTATAAGTAGTAAATATGCGTTAACGAGGTGTTTGTATGGAATTTATAAAACGGAATAAAACAGGACTTATCTTCGCTGCCTTGCTCCTCATTAATGGGTTGTTTTTGCTGTCGCTCGTCCTCTCGAACAAATAAAAAAAGCAGAATAAGCTCGCTAGGCCCTATGCCCGATTATGATCATGTCAAACTCCACGAGAACACTCGCAAATGAATACGACTGCCCCCACTGCATTGCTGATGAGCCTTTCCGCCTTCAACGTCATTCCTCCCAATATAAATCATTTAATGTTTCCCTAGCTCCCTAAAATGTTCATATATCTTATGTACTACCAACAATAAGAAACAGGAAAGGGAGCTGCCTCATGGATAGCTCCCTTGTTCTAGATCTAAATCTAGGCTTCTGACTTAATCCTTTGGTTACGGCCCTGTCCCCGTGCTTGCCACATACCAGAAGAGGCCAAGCTTTTTCAAATAAAAGAATCCAAGCTCATCTCCCGTAGCCCGGTTCATAAATCCGCTGACATTGTATAAATGACCGTACTCCGCATCCACTCTCCCCAGTGTCGTAATCTTAGCTTTTAGGCTGTTAATCGGTTGCAGGCTCCCTAAAATATGTCTGCGGATTGTCCATTCGGGAGAAAAAGAGCTAACAAATAAGGAGGCAATAACCAAAATAGCAGCGCCTATAAAAATGTTTTTCTTCTTCATGCCCGTGCTCACCCCGTAACCATGAAATCCATTGCTCTTGTATGCCTCACGCCAATCGAGTACATTACAACTATAAACGTTAAGGAGATCGAGAAATGGCTATCCAAGAAATAGATGAACCATCCTTACTGAACATCATGCTTGCCGAAGGCGGCAAAGCAGCAGTCTACTTCTTTACCCCGCTGTGCGGCACCTGCAAAATCGGCGAGCGCATGCTGGAAATTGCTGATATGACCGGCATTTCCGTCCCGCTGTACAAACTGAATATCAACTATGCGCCGCGGCTGCGCGAGCAATGGAAAATTGCCAGCGTTCCGTGCTTGGCAATACTCGAGAATGGCGAGCTGATTCAGAAGGAATACGCGATGCAGTCCGTTGACCATGTCTATCTGATGCTAAAGTAAGGGGACTCTGCTAGAAAATCATGCTCATGAGCCGCCCCCACTTCCATTTCCATAAATATACAAACGAGGTTCGTTTGCAAAAGGTTGCTCTTCTCCGAGGAAAGACGAGTGTTAATGCTCGCTTATTTGGTCGCGCACTTTGCGAATTTCCTGCATAAGCCGCTGCCGGTCCTCTTGCTCAGCCGGCTGCTCGCTGCTCATGAGCCAAGCTAACCGAAGCTGAAGCATTTCCTGCTCGTTCTGGCTAAGCTGCTCCTCCGGCGAGAGCAATCGGCTGCGATCCCTGGACAGGTACTCCTCATAGGTTCCGGGAAACAAGCTCGGCTCGCCATGCCCATCCATTACAAGCAATCGGTTAGCCGCTTGGCGGATCAAATAGCGGTCATGGGTTACAAGAAGAACGGCGCCTGGATAATGCGAAAGCGCCTCTTCCACCTGCTCGCGCGTACTCACATCCAAATAGTTGGTCGGTTCATCCAGCACAAGCAAATTCGCTTTGCCAAAATACAGCCTTAGAAAGGCGACACGGCATTTCTCGCCCATGCTTAAATCCCCGATTCGTTTAAAGACATCCTCTTTCGAAAATAAGAAGCAGCCCAAAATCGTACGCGCATGCGATTGCGTCATCTCCGGAATCATCAGCAGACTGTCCAGAATCGTTGACTCGTGATCAAGCTTATCAAGCTCCTGCTCGAAATATCCGATCTTCACCTGCGGATGAATGGTTACCTCGCCAGCAGTGGGCGTTATGATGCCTGTCGCCAGCTTCAGCAGCGTCGACTTGCCCGCTCCGTTTGGACCTAGCACGGCGAGTCGGTCGCCCCGGTCAATCGAAAGGTTGAGCTGGCTGAACACCTGCTTGCGGCCCTCATAAGCAAAACTCACATTCTCCATGCGCAGCAGCGTCGACGCCGCGAAGCCCTCCGTTTCCAATTGCATGCGAAGCTGCGACTCCTCCCGAGGCTTCTGAACTTTGTCGCTCTCTAGCCGCTCCAGCGCAGACTCCTTGGCATGGAGGCGCGAGACGTTTTTTTTCGATTTTGATCTCAAAAAATCATTTTGTCCCGCTGCCTTGTGCGCTTGCTGGAACCATTCCGCGTACATCCGAATGCTCTCAAGCAGCTTCTCCCGCTCCAGCTGCTGTTTTTTGTGCAGCGCCGCCTGCGTCCTAAGCTCAAGCTCCTTCTGCGCTTTATAGTCGGTATAACCGCCGGGATAACGGCGGCATCCATGCCGCTCCAGCTCCAATACGGTCGTTGCCGTATGATCGATAAACGTTCGGTCATGCGACACGTACACGATCGTTCCCGGATACGACTGCACCCATTGCTCCAGCCAGTCAAGCGCGGCCGAGTCCAAGTGATTCGTTGGCTCATCCAAAATGACGAGCTTCGGCTCCCTTACCATAAGCGCCGCCAACTGGGCTTTCGTCTTCTGGCCTCCGCTAAGCCGCGCAAACGGGAGGCTCCATAGCGTAGGATCAAAGCCCAATTGATTTAAGCATCGCTCCGCCTTGATCTCCCAGCCGTAGCCATCCAGCTGCGCATACCTTTCGTACAGCCCGCTATAGCGGCTCAGCAGCTCCTCGCTCGTCTCCGCCCCCATTTGCTGCGTCAGCTCCGCCAACGCTTGCTTCAAGCCGAACAGCTCAGCCGATCCCGCTTGAACGAATTCGAGCAGCGTCAGCGAGGAACGCAGCTGCGCCTGCTGGTCGAGCCAGCCCCACTCGTCAAGCGGCAACAAGCGCTGCACCTCGCCGCCATCTAGCGTTAGCCTGCCGGTCAGCCCTTGCAATAACGTCGTTTTGCCCACGCCATTTCGTCCAAACAGCGCAAGCCGCTCGCCTTCTTTCACTTCAAAGCTTATATTTTCGAACAGCAGATTGCCGTCCCATTCTTTAGTCAATTGTTTCACTTTTAACAGCATCAATGAACATTCCCCATTTCAATAAACAGAATAAAAAACCGTGGCCAGCGGCACACGGTCGAATACGCAGGGGAATATCAGGTAAACGAAAATAAGGAGGCGTTACACCGCTTTATCGCGGGTAAACATCACCTATCTATCGCTGCTGATTGACTATCCATAAGTCCCCAAATCGACGCACGTATCCCTGACCGGTTCTCGCTGCCGAGAACGCCGCTTGTACTTAGACAAGTTGTTTACAGGAATCGTGTACTTACTTCATCGGCTGGGTTACCTCCGTCAGTCATCAGTTTTGATATGTGTCTATTATAACGAACTGCCAAATACATTTTCAAGCCTAACTTTCCAGACAGTTCCAGACAAGCTGCGCGTCTCTCTTATTCTTTAACTGAACCAAGCATAATACCATGAATAAAATATTTCTGTAAAAATGGATATAAAATGAGAATAGGCAGCATGGAAATTAATATTTTTGCCGCATTCAACGTTTTGGCAGAAACAGCATCATGACGTTGAAGATCGGAACGGCCGAAGGAAGGACCAGCGCCCAAATGCTATCCATCAATCCTAAAACTTTCACCGTGAAATACATCGGTATCATTGAGGGCGAAAACAACATATTAAACAGTAAAAAATACATAACGGCATTCCGAAACGGCAGCTGTTTGGTCGTTCTCGACATCGGGAAAGCAAGAAGCAGCGTCATTAGAAAATTCAACGAACTCCCGAGAATGACCCTTTTGACGCTAATCAGAAGAGATCTCCAAAACTGGGAGCAAGACATGGCAAAGCCGGCAAGCTCAGCAAAACCACATTAAAATGATCAAAAATACGGGAAGCGACACTATTATCTGTCATGATTTCACATCTGCCTTAGAATATACGGTAATTAGCAAATTTTTTAGCACGCGCAATGAAACAAGTGTCCGCAGGGAACTTGAATGTGAATATAACGGTTCAAAGCAAGGACGGGCTTGAAGTGCTAGCTCTTGGCTTTAACCGAATGCTTGAGGATTTGCGGGAGCACACCCAGGAATCGTTGGAGAATGAGAAGATCAAGCAGCAGCTTGAAATCGATCTATTGCCCTCACAAATTAATCCGCACTTTATCTATAACACGTTAAATACGGTCATTTACTTAGCAAGAAAACAGCGGCACCATGATATTACGGAGATGATGACAGCGTTTATTCATATTCTGCAAGATGCGGTACAAGTCGGAAATAACGAAGTGTTCTCATCCGTCGAGAAAGAAGTCGGCATTATTCAGGACTATACAAAAATACAAAAGTATCGATATCGCGATCAATTTGAATTGCACTTGGACATCGCTGATAACGTATCTACCATTTATATGCCAAAAACGGGTTCGCCGCATTGCAGCTTCATATGATAAAAAAGAAGGCAATCACCGTTATTCACGGGATTGCCTTCTGTATTTGCCGCATTATTGACGCGTTACGGTGAAGCCCTTTTTCTCAAGCAATGGCACGATGCCATCCTCGCCTAACATATGTGCTGCGCCAACAACAACAAAGTAAGTTTTTTTGGCGCTGTCATTCAAGTAACCTGTAACTTTTTCGACCATTGGACCATTGCGTTCTGTAAGCAGTGCTTTTCTAAACTCTTCATTGGACGATGTCGAGTTAGTCAGCTCAAGCAGCTGCTTCTCGTCTCCGGTCACCCACATTTCAGTAAGCTTTTCGATTCCGGAATCCTCTTTGTAAAAGTTTTCAAGGGATGCGCTCAGCATCTCTTCTTGCAGCTTATCTGAGAATCCGTCGAACATTTTGAGCTGGTATTCAATCGATTCAAGCTCAAGAATTGGCTTCTTGCCCGTAATGGCCTGCTGCAAGAAATGCGCGTCGATGCCGATACCCGGATCAAAGCCTGATTTTGCCGTTGTAAGGTAATCTACGGTTGAAGACACGCTCCAAGGCTTGTACGTGTCCAGCACGTTTTCAGCCAAGCCGTTCGCCTTCAAAATTTCTCCCAGCTTCTTATACGCATCAGCGGAAATGTGATCCTTAAGCGATGTTTTGTCTTTGTAGACGCTTAGATCAAGCACAAGCTTCTGTACATCGGCTTCGTTCATTTTTGAAATATCAGCTTCTACAGCCAAGTAGTCGGAAGCTTCATACGCCTTCTGAATTTCCGGGCGAAGCGGATACATGGCATTGTTCGCAATATGAATCGAGCCTAACAAATATACCGTATTTCCCGCATTCTCAACCTTCCATAGGAAGCCGCGGCTCGGTTCTTTGGCCACAATGGAAACGGCGCGCTGCTCTTTGTTCCAAGATACCTCATACCCTGCCGCCTCGCCTGCCGTGCGTAAAGGGATATAAACGGTACCCTTAACCAGTTTAGGCGCAACAAGCAAGCCTTGCTCTGCTTCGTTGACCATTGCCCCAAGATTATCGATTTGGAATAAAAGAACCAGACCTTCCTTCTTGCCGGAAATGACTTGGTTCTTCTGGTCCCAAGTGACTTCAAAACCAAGCTTCTCAAGCAGCAGCTTCGCCGGAACAAGCGTCGTGCCCTTCTCTACTATAGGCTGGAGGTCGCCGAGCTGTACCTGCTGGTTCTCTACCCACACCGTTACGGGCTTTGACTCCGCTTGTACGTTAGTAACAAATGAAAATAGTAGTGCTAGTGTTAGAAATAGTGCTGCAAATCTTTTCATGAGTGGACCCTCTCCCTCTTCGTTCATCGGCCTTGCGCCGTACTCGCTTTTCTACGGCAAATAGACCCTATCGCTCCATATTTTACATATAGCGCCCGCGCAATTACAATATCGGAAAATACCAATTTTGTTTTCGTTGCATGCTCTAGTGGCAGTATCATATAATGCGCTTACAATTTGAAGGCAGCCTGCTATTTGTCCATAAAAAAAAGGCACGCTCCGCAATGTGCGGGCGTGCCTTACTCGATTGATTATACAAATTTGCCATTCCGATAATCCGAATAAGCCTGTCTGATCTGCTCTTCCGTATTCATCACGAACGGTCCTCGCGCGGCAATCGGCTCATTGAGCGGCTCGCCCGCATAGAGCATAACGCGGAGCTTCGTTACGGCTGTCAGCTCAAGCTCGCTTGACTCGGTGCCGTCCTCTCGGCTCAACGTTAATACTTGCCGCTTGCTGCCCTTCGTTCGTTCGCTGCCAAACTCCCCTTCTCCTTCGAGCACGTAGAGAAAACCGCTGTGCGAGCCCGGCAATTGCTGCTTAACCGTAGCTCCCGGCTCAAGCGTCATTTCCAGCATGGTGACTGGGACCACGTTTTGGGTTGCGGAGTGAACGTTGCCCGATGAGCCGGAGAAAACGCGTATAACCGCGCCTTCTTCCTCCCTTACAGGCATATCGGCTCCTCTAAGATTTTGATAACGGGGCGTCGTCATCTTATCGGCTGCCGGCAGGTTAACCCATAGCTGTAGCGAATGTACGATCTCGCCTTCGGCAGGGTCTTCGTTATGGATAACGCCTCGTCCGGCTGTCATCCACTGGGCATCGCCCGCAACGAGCTCTTCCTTGCTGCCAGAGGCATTGTCATAATGCTCAAGCCGTCCTTTGATCACATACGTCACGGTTTCTATGCCGCGGTGCGGATGATCGTCGAAGGAGCCTTTCTGGAACCAATCCTCTGCTAGCAGAAGAAACGGGTCATGCTCTTCGAAGAAACCTTGCTCCAATATAAAACTGTTCTGATGCTGACTGCTTATATGGTTAATTTCCGGAGTACGCACCTTTTTTATGCTGCGTTTATAGATCTGCGATTTTTCACTCATAGCGCTATACCTCCTTAGAGTAGGAAAGCTGTTAGATGTTTGTTCTATAGCTTTAGTATAGCTCGTTAACTCACTTTTCTCAAGTAACTAATTTTAAGTCATTGCCCCTTGAAGGAATAGCCCAAAAAACGGTCTGCGTTTTTCATGCTCGTCCAAATGTCAGCACTTTCCCCGCCGATGTACCAATAAGCTAAACCAGCTAGCTGATTATCAACTGCCAGCTTGTATTTGGCGGATAACGAGCGTCCGTCCTCTACCCACATTTTATGGTTCACGCCGTTTTTTACGTAAGAAGCCGTGTATAGCCCTTCTTTAGCATTCCATTTCGGTCTAATTGCATACTGCTCAATGAGCGCATTTTGCTGGCTAAAGGAAATAAACTCGGAGGATTCCACGCTTCCATCCTTCTTCAGATCCCAATCGCGATTGTAAAATGGCAATGCCAAAATGACCTTCTCATTAGGCACTAATCGCAATAGCTTATCGATCGACGCTTTATCAAAGTCTAATGAGGCATTGGGTCCCGCTTCCGATGTACCGCCCCAATGCTCGTCATACCCCATCAATACGACATAATCCGCTTGCTTGCCAAGCGCTGCAAAATCGAAAGCATCCGTCCAATCGGTGCCCCGGTCGGGAGATACATCGATGGATAGAGTCGCGTTTAAAAGATGAAGCTTTTTCGATAAATCCGTTATAAAGGCGGTCAGCGCGGCACGATCCTGTGGCGCTACATTTTCGAAATCGATATTAAGACCGTCTAGCTCATATTTTTGCACAAATGCCGTCAGCTTCGTGATTGCCGCATTACGCGAAGCGCTATTGGACAGCATTTGATGCGTAGCTGCTTGATCGGAACGATTGCCGACCATGGCCCACACTTTTTTATTGTTCTTTTTCGCCCAATCCACAAGCGTTTTATCTGTGTTATCGGATACGTCACCCGTTGCGCCCGCAAAGTACCAGCGCGGAGACAACGTATTCACATTGGATTTCAAAACATTTTGTTCATACTGCTGCGTCGTTTGCGAATATTGCCAGCCTAGCTTGATGGATTCCTTAGGCTTTGCCGCGAGCTCGGCTGCCCATTTCTTATTTTGCAGCACCCGGTGAATCATGACCGCCGTCTCTTGCCTTGTGATGGGGTCGGCTGGACGGAAGCGGCCATTATCGTCGCCTTTCATTAGGCCAAGCTCGTGAACCGACATAACTGACGGAATCGCCCATTCCGCAATCAGGCTGTCATCCTCGAAGCTCATGTCCGCGCCCGCAGCGCCTCCGGGCTGCTTTAGCGCCCGCGACAGCAATACCGCCGCCTCCTGCCTCGTGACTGGCTTGGCTGGAGCAAAGGAAGTGGTGCTTACGCCATCGGCTAAGCCAAGCTGCACGGCAGCTTGAATCCAGCCATAATACCACGCCTTCTTCGGCATGTCGGCAAATGGTGATACCGGTGTTGCCACCGGCTCTAATCTAAGCAGCCGATCAAGCACGGTCACAAACTCTGCCCGAGATATCGATTGGGCCGGAGAGAAGATGCGATCCGATGTGCCCGTTATTATTTTTTTATTATATAAATCTATAATTTCCTGCTTGGCATAACTCCTTGATATATCGTCAAATGGCAGCGTGCTTTCCGCAACAGCTGACTGTACGTTCGTGATCACAAATAATAGAACGAATGCCGCTAGAGCAACTCTAGTGCTTTTATAATTCATGAAGATCCTCCTACTAGGCCGAATCCTCGAATCATACCAAACTTCCGTCTATTACTCATTGCTAAATTATTGGTAGTTATACTAGATAATCAATTGTGCAAAAAAAAGACGAGCATTCCCTTCTACTCTAAGAAAGGAATGGCTCGCCTTTTATCGCTATGGTTGCTTACCCGTTTGATTTGGTTTCCAGCGGTTTTAATCTGGCTTCGATCTGCGCGCGCTGCGGCTCTAAGAACGGAGGCAGAGCAAGCGATTCGCCCAAATGGTTGATATCCTCATCCGTATCGAAGCCAGGACCGTCAGTCGCTAGCTCAAAAAGAATGCCGTTTGGCTCGCGGAAGTATAGCGAGCGGAAGTAGAAACGGTCAACGAAACCGGAGTTTGGAATGCGGACTCCGCGGATATGCTCAATCCACTCGCGAAGCTCGTCGTCGTTGTCCACGCGGAACGCCACGTGATGGACGCCCCCATGGCCCTGCTGCTCACGCGGCAAATCATGGCGTTCCTCGATATGAATCTCAGCGCCGCTGCCCCCTTCGCCGGTTTCGAATACGACGATATCCGGCTGGCCTGCGATGGTGGAAGGGTACTTTCCTTTTTCGCGGAAGCCCATCAGCTGCGTTAGGACGAGTACGGTTGGCTCAGGATTTTTGACCGTCAGCTGTACCGGGCCAAGTCCAAGTATGCCGAATGCAACAGGAACCGGGCTTTTGTCCCAAGGAACGCCGCCTTTAACGCCTTCATTACGCTCATCGGATACGAGCACGAGACGTTGTCCTTCAAAATCACGGAAAGCAATCGTATTGCGTCCTGCGCGTTCTGTGATTTCATCATGGTCAACGCCGGATTGTTCAAACCGCTCCTTCCAATAACGAAGCGCCGCATCATTTGCCACCCGAAGGGACAGGGATGATATGCTGCTTGTACCGGGCTTGTTTTTGCCTGTCATCGGAAATTCGAAGAAAGTAAGCTCCGTCCCCGGATTGCCTTTCTCATCGCCATAGAACAAATGATAAACCGAAGTCTCGTCTTGATTGACGGTCTTCTTAACTAAACGAAGGCCTAGCAGCTTCGTATAAAAGTCAAAATTGCCGGATGCCGTGCCCGTGATTGCGGATACGTGGTGAATGCCTTTAAGTTGCATAATAACAACCTCCTATAAGTTTTTGGCAGCAAATCATGCTGCGTAAGTTATCGATCTTGTATTTTTTTGAGCAAGTCGAGCAGCTGGCGCTTCTCATCCCGATTCAAAGCGTTATACTGCGATGCCTGAAAATGCTCCTGCATCGGAACGACATCATCAAATAGCTCCTTGCCCTTCTCCGTTAACGATACATATTTAGTCTTCCACTCTTGCTCTCGCTTTACGAAACCAAGCTCCTCTAGCTTGCCGAGCAGCTGCGTAATGTTGCCTTTTGTCACAAACAGCTTGTCGGCTAGCTGCTGCTGAGTCAAACGTTTATTTGCGCCGACCTGTGCGAGTATATCGAACTGCGAGACCGACAGGTCCCATTTTCTCAAATGCTGATGGGTTTCTTTCAAGCTTTGGTTATAAACCCGCGATAAGCGATACCATACCATTAAGCCTAATCGTTCATCGCGTTTAGACAAGAAAGATTCCGCTTCATTTTCACTCATTGGACCACCTCGCTTCTTCGTCATACTTATCAGTTTAGACCTAAACTGATAAAAAGTCAAATGTCGACATCGAATCCCCTACCACAGGCTAGGGTAAGCTTAATGACAATATGTTAAGATAAGCGGATACAATGCGTAAGGAGATTTATCATGATTGAACGAAATCCAATTAACCGGCAGCCGCTGCCGGCTGGTCAATCTCCCTTTGACCTCGCAGCCAGAGCGAAACGCAAGCGCAACAGACTTTTGCTGCTGGTCATTTTAGCGATAACGGCCGTTTTGTTATGGAAGATGATCCTCACCCTCGAGCCTTATTTGCCTAATAACGATATCATTCCCGTTGCTCCGATAACCGAACTGCATCCGATCGTCTTCGCCAAGCAGAACGAGCTGATCGCCCAGACGGGCAAAGCAGGCATCAAGATCCTGATTACGGACGGCTTCCGCTCAAGCGAGGAGCAGGATGCGATCTATGCAAAGGGACGAACGACGGAGGGTAAGGTCGTTACGCAAGTGCAGGGCGGCCATTCTTATCACAATTACGGGCTTGCCATCGATTTTGCGCTGTACACGAAGAAGGGCGAGGTCGTATGGGACATGGAGTATGACGGCAACAAGAACGGGCAGCCGGATTGGATGGAGGTTGTTGCCATAGCGAAGCAGCTTGGCTTCTCTTGGGGCGGCGATTGGAACAACTTCCCCGATTATCCGCATCTTCAGATGGACTTCGGTTATTCCATCCGGCAGCTCCGCAATGGACAGCGGCCGCCCGCTGAATGATTGATATATTTCCGAGTTCGCAAAAAAAAGCTGCCCCAAAAGGTTTTCGACCTTAGGACAGCTTTTTTAATTTGCATGCATTCCGCGCCAAATGAACATCTTGTGCTCCCTCAGCCAAAGGTCAACCTGCCAAGTGGGTAACTGACGCTCCGTCAGCGGAAAGCGGAAATAGGTCTAGAAAGTAGAACTAATGTTGGCGAGCAATCAAACACTAGGCACACCATCAGATTAAACGCCCAGAACATACAACAATAAAATTGCTGCAATGCTGCATAAGAACAGGTGACTTAGCCGATAGTAAAAACGTCCATCCATAGGGCTTTCTCACGACGCCCGCTAAATGAGTGTACGACCTGAACAGCCTTACGATCTCGATCCGTCAGCCCTCTACAGCCCAGCTATAATTTCATAAGAACGCAAGCGTGCCTTATGATCGAAAATATGTGCAGCAACCATAATCTCATCTGCTTGCGTCGCCTCAATATATTGCTTCAGCTTGCTGCGAACCGTTTCTGGCCCTCCAACAATGGAAGAGCCAAGCTGCTGCTGCAAAGCCATTTTCTCCTGAGGTGTCCATACGGTATCCATATCGCGAACCGGGGCAGGCAATGGACCGCGCGTATTGCGAATAAAAGAAAGAAATAATTGCTGCATGGACGTAGCTAGGTAAGCCGCCTCTTCATCCGTATCTGCCGCTACAACGTTAACTGCAACCATTCCCTTTGGCTTATCGAGAATTGCCGATGGCTTAAAGCTGCTGCGATAGAGATTCATAGCCGGAACGGTAAAGGTCGGCGAGAAATGTCCTGCGAATGCAAACGGCAAGCCAAGCTGAGCAGCCAGCAAGGCGCTAAAATCACTTGAGCCCAGCAGCCAAATCGGAATTTCCAGTCCTTCGCCTGGAATCGCCCTTACAGGCATTCCAACCTCTGCGCTGGACGGATCTAGAAATGCGCGGAGCTCTGCCAGCTGCTCGGGAAAATCATGCCCATTGCTTTTTCTGTTCCCGCGAAGCGCCGCTGCTGTAAGACCATCCGTGCCCGGCGCTCGGCCAAGCCCAAGATCGATACGGCCGGGGAACAAAGACTCCAGTGTGCCGAATTGCTCGGCGATGACAAGCGACGCATGGTTTGGCAGCATAATGCCGCCTGAGCCTACACGAATCGTCGATGTGCCTGCCGCTACATGACCAATTACGATAGAAGTAGCCGAGCTTGCTATGCTGGGCGCATTATGATGCTCCGCCAGCCAGTAGCGGTTGTAGCCCCATTTTTCCGCATGCTGGGCAAGATCTAACGTATTTCTCAGCGATTCGGCAACGGAGCCTCCTTCAACAATTGGAGAAACATCGAGCACTGAAAGTGGAATGTTAAATGTTGCATTTATTTGCGTCTGTTCTGACATTATGCTCACCCTTTCTTAATCATCGGAAGATATAGCCTTCCTTAATCCATTCTCAAATTAACTGTATGAATATTTGATACATATCGAGCAATAAAAAAAGCTGCTTTTCTAGCACGACAGCAACAATCAGCGGTAAAAACTTCCTTCTATCGTTTTACCGCTAATTGTTGTTGAAGCAGCCGTGATTCCTCGCATCCGTACAATGACATTAAACCTGCTGTGTTTTATACTGCTGCTGACATTTTCGGATTTTATCCAAAGCCGTTTGCAGCGTATTTTGCTCCAGGTAAGCCTCATAATGCTGCTCAGCTTCATAGAAAAAATGATCCATAACAGCCTGAATATTAGCCGATACGAGACAATCCTCCTCCGGGTTGCCGGAACACCAGTGAGGCTTCAGTGTACCGCCAGAAATTGCGCGGTAAATTTGAGCCAGCGTAACCTCGCCCGGCTCGCAGTTCAAAATATATCCGCCTCCGATTCCTTCCTTCGTCTTCACAAATCCGTGCTTCCTCAGCGTGCTCATAATTTTGCGAATGCGCGTTGGATTCGTCGAAACGTTCCGAGCGATCGTATCGCTGCTGGCCATATGATCAGGCAAATAGGCTAACAGCACGAGACTGTGAACCGCTACCGTAAATTCACTATTCATTTTCACAACTCCCTCTCAAGAAGGATACTGTAATATTATTGCATACAGTTGATAAAGTCAAACCTTCCTATCTAAGAATAGCACAGAGAGAAAGGACTCGCATAGCCTTCTCTCTCTGTCACATTCTCAAGGCGATAGAATAGACCTTATTTTAACCTATGATGCCGGCTGCTGCCATACTTGATACTTATTGCCGTCCGGGTCCTTGAAATTAAGCTGCAGGCCACAGCTACCCTCATCTCGAATGTCCCGCTCCACCCATGTCCCCGCTTCCTTAAGGGAAGCAAACAGCACATGAATCTGATTGGTTTCAAAGCAAAGCGGGAACATTTCGAATGACGCATCATCTTCCGCCCAACCTGCCGTGACGAAAGTAAGCGGTGTCATGTCAGGGCTTGGCAGAAGAAATAACCAGCCGCCTTCCTCCATCACCATAATCGCGCCGCGACCCGGTTCAACCTTGGAACGGAGGCGCATGCCTAATACACGCTCATACCACGCTGCCGACCTCTCCACATCAGACACAGGTACATAGGCACATTCGATTCGTTTAATCATCGTTCAACCTCTCCTTTTCTCCTCGTTTTCGAAAGTAAGAATGGATTGACCCAAATTTCCGAATGGTATTCCTTTATAAAATGAAACAGCTGCTCGAGCTGCTCACTCCCATTGTTTCTGCCTCCTGTGCTTGCCTAAGTAAGAGAATTGCGCGGTCGGCAATGTCTGGTCCTTCGAACGATCCGATTCAGCCAAGGCATGAAACGACTCAGCTTGTCATCTAATAACGTTTGTCAGTATGAATCAGCATACGAACAATTTCGAACATACTATTTGTTGGTTCAAAAAAAAAGCTGCCCGGCAGGCAGCTCCCTCATTTCTCCATGCAATTAATTGGAAAATGACCCACAAAGAGATCATAGCGTTGAACGTTTGTTCTGTAAATGAAAACTTTGCCCAGTCATCCTCCCTCATGCTTATTTTAACGGTGCTGCTCATATCGGCTGCTTCGGCTTATGCTCTGAATAGCTTCTAGTTCATGTGGCGTAAGCGGTGCAGCCTCACTCGCCGCTATATTATGCAGCAATTGCCTAGAAGTGCTTGCGCCAGGAATAACCGTCGCAACAGCCGGATGGGCTAGCGCATATCGGATTGCTGTATGTGCCATGTCTCGGGAGCCATCTCCCGTTTCGAGCAATACAGCACGCAGCACTGACAGCTCTTCCTTGCCATAATCCAAATAACCTTTCTCCGCTTTCCCAGCGCCATCATCAGTCAAAATCCCTTTTGCCACCGGACCGCGAGCAATTAAGCTTATCCCCTTCTCTGCCAGCAGAGACAGCACATGCTCTTCCGGCCTTCTATCC
The DNA here is from genome assembly GCF_001273905.1 of Paenibacillus sp. FJAT-27812. Classification (NCBI taxonomy): domain Bacteria; kingdom Bacillati; phylum Bacillota; class Bacilli; order Caryophanales; family Paenibacillaceae; genus Paenibacillus; species Paenibacillus sp. FJAT-27812. The sequence continues at coordinate 981,700 of NZ_LIGH01000001.1, forward strand.
AATATGCTGTACTGGCTCATCACGCTGATGATATTTGACCGCTCCACGTACTCGCGAATGACGTTTGGCCGAATAGAGGATATGCCGTAATAACGAATAAGCCCCTCCTGCTTAAGCTCCTCGAACGCCTCGATGGTTTCCGAGATTGGATCTTCCAGCGTACCGCCATGCAGCTGATAGAGATCAATATAGTCCGTTTGAAGCCTCCTTAGGCTGTCCTTCACTGCTGCCTTGATATATGCCTTCGACGGGTCCCAGGTCCAGCCTTCCTTGCCAGGCTCCCAGCGATTGCCGACCTTCGTGGCGAGTATAACCTCTGAACGCCTTCCCCGAATGGCCTCACCGACAATTTCCTCATTAAGCCCTTCATTATAAAGATCTGCCGTATCCAGAAAATTGATGCCCCCGTCAATAGCTTCATGCACGAGAGCTACCGCCTTCTCCCTGTCTGTCCCAAGCGACATGCAGCCAAGACCGACCTCACTTACGTAGAGCTCTGATTTTCCTAGACGATTGCGCTTCATCCTTGAACACTCCCTTTTTTTAAAAATAAACTTCCCTTTCAGCCATTTCCGTTTATCGTTGTTGTATGGCACTTTGCCTCTGCATGGGCAGTAATCTGATCCAATATACGGTGGAGCGCTTTTATCGAATGCTCGCTTTGACCGAATTGACCTCGAATTTGCTCTGCCTTCTGAATATAAGGAGCATCGATCAGCTCGGAGGACCAGTGCGCAAACATCGACTCGATGCAAGATGGTGTCGTCTCCAGATGGAATTGCAGCCCGAGTACATGCTCCCTATAGGCAAAAGCCTGCACCTTGCACGCTTCCGAATAAGCGAGCAGACGCGTTTCCGCAGGCAAATCAAAGGTGTCGCCATGCCACTGAAACGATACCAGCTGCTCCGGCAAGCCATCCAGCCACGGATGCTGCTCTCCCGTGCGATTAATCGTATGCCAGCCTATTTCCTTATAGGCGCCACGATATACGGGACTTCCTAACAGCTCAGCTATCATTTGAGCGCCGAAGCAGATGCCCAGCACTTTTTTGCAACGCACAATCGCCTGCTTCACAAATTGCTTCTCGGAAATGAGCCAGGGATATCGATCTTCATCGTACACGCTCATCGGCCCGCCGCATATAACGAGCAAATCCGTCTCATCAAGCCAAGCTGCATTTATTTCAATAGAAGGATCGCGCATCTCCAGCCGATGCCCCCTAAGGCTTGCCCATGTACGGAGCGCATAATCATCATCAAATTCAAAATGTCTAAAAGCAAGGATATTCATCGTTCGGATCTCCTCCAATGTACGCAGGCGCTGCTGCTAATGAAGGTAATTATAATCCCATTATTCAGTATCTAAAATATCTATATCCCGAATAACGGGAAACCATGTACAAAAAATAACTTACCGCTTCAGCTTGTAGCGATAGCCAAGCTCGTTCGAAATGAGATCTGCATATTTTTTGACGAGTGAGCTGTTTCTTTCAATCGTATCCTCCGTAAACCGAAGAGAAGGCCCTGCCACATTTAATGAGCCAATTACCATGTTCTCATAAGAAAAGATCGGGGCACCGATACCGGTCGTTCCCTCCGTTGCCTCGCCTGTCGTAATGGCATACCCTTGCTTATGAATCATTGCAATCTCATCCTCAATATGCTCCCGCGACAATGGCTTTAGCGAAGGCACCGATGACCAATCAACATCCGCGAGCAATGCTTCCTGCGTTTTTCTTGGCAAATAGGCGAGGATCACACGGTTTGAAGCGCCGATGAACAAGGGCAGCTTAAGCCCGATCGGTTCGGATATTTTCAAAATTTGCGGTGAATCAACCGAGTCGATATAGACGCCCTCCGCATTTTCGCGGGTAGCGAGGTAAACGGTTTCCTTCGTTTTCTGCGAAAGCTCCTCCATGAACGGCCTCGCAACCGTGCGGAGCATCAAGCTATCCCACATCAGGAAGCCATATTTCATAATCGTCAGGCCTAGCTTGTACTTCTTCGTCTTCGTGTTTTGCGCAACGAACCCATGCTCCACTAAGGAGGCTAATATCCGATGAACGCTTTGCACGGGCATATCCAGCTCCCTGCTCATTTCCGTGACGCTCATCTCTTTCTCCGTCCCTTGCGGAAGCAAAAGGTCCAATATGTGAATGGCTTTCGTGATTACGCCTGACATGGCGCCTCGCCTCATTTCCTTTGCAACTAGATTAATTTCTCAAGCTGGCCGGCTCTTTGAAGGCGAGCAGCTTGCCCTCTGCCTGCACCACGATCATGCCGCTCTCCGAGAGCGTCTCGCCAAACACTCTGCTGCCCGTTTTTATCTGTAGCACGGGACGTGTTGACGCGAGATCGATAACCGATAAGGTGCCATCCGTCTGTGCTGCGTACATGCCGCGACCGATTAAATCAAATCGAGCGATCAGTCCAGTTACTCCGTCATTGTAGGAAACGGTCGTCTTATTCGCTAGTTTGACACCGTAAATGCGGCGTCCATCCGTAAAGAGCAATTTTCCGTTATATGGGCCTGCCGCGTAGTCAAATGTTTTTTCCTTTACGAACTCAGGAGTATAGACGGTTGGAGCCGTTGTGGCTGGATCAGCATTTTCAGGATAACGATATACTTTGGAGTCTAGGCTGACATATACGCTGCCTTCACTTATCCACGCCTTTCCATCGCCATCAAATTCATCTTTTTCAAAATTAATATGAAGAGGATTATAGCGTACGCTCCTCAAAACCTTCCCCGTTCTCACATCGATTGTATCCAGCGTCGTAAACGGTGAAGGCTCAAACAGATTTGCGAGCTTCTGTACCGTGACGGTCCCGTCATTCAATGCAATCGGCAAGCCGTAATAAGGCTGATTCCATACTTCCTTCCCTGTCTTCCTGTTAAAAGCATGAAGCAGCGAGTAGGTACACGCTCCCGAAAGCTCATTTGCCATCCATATATATTCTCCATGAATCAGCATCTTACCGGGCAGAAACTCATTATAGTTATCACGCCACTGGCGTTTTCCACTTTTGATGCTGTATGCTGTAATATCTCCATCAAGCACAAAGAGCTGATCGCCTTCAACGACAAGATCATCAATAGGTTTGGTGTTTGTCGAAGTTACCCAAGCTTTCTTGCCTGAAGCCGAATGAACGGCATGCACAGTTCCAGAGCCGGAATTGACATAAATTAGTCCTTCCTTGTATACGAGGGGAGCTTTCAACTGGCTGCCGTATTCCCATAGCTTCTTTCCACTTTGAATATTCACCGCTGTCACTTTACCCTTTTGCATATAAAAGGCTTTGCCTTCACCTGTCGCTGCTATTCCTTCGTAAGCTAAGGACCACTTCGGCTTCACGATTGGCGCAGCTATGGCTCTCTCCTCATTGTTTCCCATGTAGGAGGTATGCGGTTCCACTGATGCCGATACAACCGTACCGACCAGCAGCAGCGAGCAACAGGTTATGATCACGCCTCGGGCAAACGTCGAAATCCATTTTCTCATGCAACACCTGCTTATCTTCTCGATTTAAATGCCTATTTACATACGCATAAAAAATGGAAAATGTTGCACATTTAGCAATGCCGCCTATCAACAAAAAATGACCAGGTTAAGGCACCTTGCCTTCACCGATCATTTTCATCCTCGTTATCATCCTTGTTTCGGGTAAGGCTTTCTTCCAACAAAGCCATCATGCCAGCCATGATAATGGCTAATATGCTCTTCCCCTTCCTTCCAGCAAATGAGAATATTCTCGCCATCCAGCACTGCTGGAAAATCGATCAATCCTGGGTTGATCATTTTCAAAAGCACGCCTTTTCGCGAAAAGTTGTCAATCAGCAGGTCGGCTTCCATTTTCATGAATTCCAGCTGGCTTTCCTGTTCGAAAAAAGGATCCTTGCTTCCTTGTACAGCTGCAAAGGCTTGCTCATATACAGCCTTTTCCTTCTGATAATCTACGTATAGGTTCTCGAACTGTGCTGTTAATTGCTGAAGCAGCTTTAAATCCTCCTTCAATTGCGGCAGCAGCTCGTTAGCTTCATCTAGCGTAAAGGTTATATTCTCCATCCTATGATCACTCCTTATCTGATTGCACTTTTTTATCGATAAGCTTCTATAGGATATGGTAACCTCTTTTTGCCCAAAAGCCTAGCAATCCTCTCATTCGACGCACATAAAAGGAAAGCTGAACTCTTTACCAAATACAAATAAGGCAATTACCCATGCTTATTAGTGAAAAACATTTGATAAGGAGCTACCCAAAATGGATTTAAAGAAAATAAATTCTTTAACCAAATACCCGAGTATTCTTACCTACCACAAGCTAGGTGAAAGAGGCAGATTAACGGAGGAGCTGTCGGATGAAAGAGGCTTTCTTCATGAAATGATGCTCTATATGTATATGAAAATACCTTTACATTTTTGAAGCGCTTCGAGCAGACAAAAGTAGGAATAGATGCCTCCGAAAAGTCGTAGGGTATCATTGTTCGATCAGCGGATCGGAAACAAATTCGAAAAATTCGTTTTGAAGACTATGAGAGAACGTTGAGGAAATAAAAAAATAAGAGTAGCAAGAGAGTGGCTGGCGGTTAAAGCATTTGCATCAGTTCTCTCGCTCGCCATCCACGACGAGTTGAACGCGGTCGTTGTAGAAGGCAATGCGACCCGCTATCTCAGATAATTCCGGACGCGGATCTGAATATGACCATGCAATGTTGACATCATCTTCGCTCAGGCGCCAATATCCATCAGAGTAACCCTTATAGGGGCATTCGCTCCAATAGTCGGTTTTAACCAGTGTGCTGAAATCTACGTCTGCAACCGGAAAGTAATATCTGACCGGTAAGCCAGTCTCGTACACCAGTACAGGGTCATGCGTCTCTGCAATCACTCGGCCATTCGCCCACACGACCACATGTCGGCTGCTCGGCAAGGCATCTACCCGGTTGTATGGATCACGAGGATGGGTCATCACAGGCTGATCTTCCTCAAACCAGCCATCGAGCACGCCGTTAAACCAATTGACTCCAAGGTAGCCCTTAAGTCCCTCGACGTTCCATGACCATGCCGCGAACGGAATGTGACGTTCACCGAGCTTTAGATCGAACCAACTCACGTCCGTTGTTTGCGGCCTGTAAAATTCTCGAGGCTCCGGTCTTTCCTGTGACGGTATTAGCAAATCTGTACGAACGTGCTCGATAGGAAAGCCATACTCGGGAACCTTGTGCCTCGGCTCCCATACCAGAATCTGCGAACGGCTGTCGACCACCGCGATATCGCCAACTACAGCTCGAATCCAACGTGCGCTCGATTCGAAGGTGAAGCGATCAGGATACGGAACAAAGCGACGTGTCAGAGTTAAGCTCTCCGTGGGCAGTATAGCATCGATCGGGCGTTTCTCAAAGCGCGGAATGTCACGCCGTTCCGCATCTGATATGATGAATGGCACGCGATTAATCGAGATGGACGTACTTGGATCATGGTGAGTCATATTCAACCAACCCCTTATAGGATATAAATTAGAGTCCGAAGCAGCTTTACTCCCCTGCAAACATGCAGCAAACACTGCACACTGGTTACATAAAGCTTGCTTCTTCCCCCAAGAATATCATGCTTTATTTGGTTAACAAGCCATTCTCCGTAAGCCATTCTTTGGCAACATCAAGCGCAGGCCTCTGCTTCAGCTCCACTTCCCCATTCAACCTCTGCATCTCGGTATCCGTAATTTTGCCGGACAGCTTGTTAAGCACCTCATTCAGCTCGGGATGCTTCTCCAGCACTTCGTCGCGGACGAGCGGCACAGCATAGTAAGGCAGGAAGACATGCTTGTCATCTTCAAGCACCACGATAGGCTTCACTGTAATGTTGCTATGTGTCGTGTAAAGAATAAACGAATCGATCAGCCCTTGCTCGATAGCTTTGAAGGCCAAGCCCGTATCTTGAATGTTTTTGATTTCCTTGAATTTAGGATTGTATACTTTCAATATCGGCGGCCAGGCGTCTGGGCGATTCAAAAATTCTTCGCTTGCGCCAAAGATCAGTTCACTGGATTTCTCCGCAAGCTGCGAGGTGGTCTTAATTCCGTATTTCTCCGCGATATCCTTGTGCAGTGCAAAAGCATACGTATTGTTGAAGCCGATCGGGTCAAGAATCGTAAGGTGATTATTGGCTTTTAGCTCCGACTTCACCTTGTCATATGCCTTCTGCGGGTCAAATTCCGGCTCTGCCTTCAATATATTAATAAGGGCCGTACCGGTGTATTCTACATAAAAATCAACTTTCTTTTCCTTAACGGCACCCCAGAGCAGCGCGTTGTCCAGTGTTTCAATATTTGTCTTCAAATCGGTATCCTGCTCAATCAGCAGCTTGTAGGCATTTGCCAAAATATCTGATTCCGCAAAGCCCTTAGTAGCAATCTTAATGGTATCGGAAGCGCCGCCGCCTGAATTGGAGCAGCCTGCAAGGAGCAGAATCAAAAGCCCTATGACGATTACAGCTTTTCTGTATCTCCCTCTACCCCTCTTTTGATTGCTTCTGCTGTGACCGAATGTTTCTTTCATCTGAAATTCCCCTCTCGACTAAATTAATTTGTTGGTTGATGACGCATGCTTACAAATTTTATAAAAAAAGCCTTGTTCTCCCCTTGTGGGAAAACAAGACCTCCAACCGTTTGGTCGATCAATGTTATATTTGATTGCATGACATTCCTGATATTAACCGAATTTCGCCCTTGCTTTGGCAATAAGCTCACGCTTATCATAGTCCAGAAATTGAACCGCAAAGGTTCTAGCCGGGTCTCCGGCATAGAATCGCTCATAGAGTTCATGTCTTGCCCCAAGTTGGCTGCCCACCAATTCCCAGGATAGCTTAAGCAGTTTCCCACGCTCCTCGGCGCTGCGGTCGGAACCCCGGTAATATTTCTGCAATTCCGGCCCTAACGGCCCCCGCAAATCGTCCAGTCTCGAAGGAACCTGCAGCATACCCGATCCCGATAACTGCTGCAAAATTTCAATTGCTCGAGGGTAGTATTTGTTCCCCAAATTTTTAGCTGTGGCAAGCTCCTGCTTGCTTGGCAGCCACACGCCTAGAGGATGAAGCGTACTCTTATGCTCGGATGAATACCATAACGCCTTGACGGATTCCACCTGGAAAGCCAGCTCCGCAAGCTTCTCCTGCACATGAGCGAATTTGGTAATGTTAATCGATTCGGCAAGCTCCACGGCAACAGCGGTGACGAATTCCAGCTTGCTTACGAGTCTCACGACAATTTCATGCAGCCCGAATCCATTGGATACATGATCCGTACGCAGCTTCCACAGCGTATCCGAATCTTCTTTCACCAACACCCGCTCCCAGGGAATCAGTGCATCATCGAACACAATGACGGTATCCATCTCATCATAACGCGAACTTAGCGGATGATCCTCTTCCTGTTGGGAAGCAAATGATTCACGGCTAATCTGGTATACGCCCGGATTATTGGCTGGAATCACGAATAAACTCGCATATTCCTTCTCAGCTGCTGTTTTTTTGGCGAGAGGAGAAATTATAATTTCATCCAGGTAGGCCCCACCAGTAGCAATCATCTTAGCCCCGCGAACGATAATTCCGTCTTCCGTTTCCCTCACAATTCGGACAGCGGTATATAAATCACCCAGATCATGGGCGAGCTTGCTGCGATCGACCTGCGGATCATGACCAGCCGAAGTGATGAGCAGGTCGTTATCTCGTACATATTTAAAATAGTTTTCGATTCTCTCAGCAAAATGCGGCTGCTCCTGATTGATGAAATTCCGATTAATATAAAGACCTGTAATTTGGGACCGATAGGAACCTGCAACCCTGCTCATTACACCGAACGTTGCATCCGACCAGATTTTAAAAGAATGTCCTCGGCGGATATTGTCTTCTTTTTCGGTAGGAATTAAATAGGCTAAATTCGCTTTAACCCCTGTTTCCGTCTCAAAAGTAAGCTGCGGGCCGATGTCCGGATCATCTTGCAAATCCAAAATGGAAGCGATAGATGCAACTGTGCCCCGGAAGTCGGGATGCGAGGGGAGATCCTTTACCCATTCTCCATTCAGCCATACTTGTCTTCCGTCATTTAAACGCTCTATATATCGTTTGCCAGATGACAATTCGCTCACTCCCTATTCATAAATATATTGACTTGCTGGAGTACCAGCCTTGTTCCAAAACTTTGTGTACAGCTCTTTGTAGAAATCAAACGCATATTGTTGATAGAACAGAGCCGATTGTACGATCGGATCGCCAAACGTATAGAGCTCATGCTGCTTTCTTCGATATGCCTGCTCACCGCCTATAAGTGTCCACACCCCGTGCAGCAGCGTTGCCTGATCCCCATCATCGCGCTGACCGGAAAAAGACAAGTGCGGGGAATCCAAAATTGCGGTTTGGCTTACTCGATCGAGCACATCCAGCGCATGATGAATATATGCTCCTCCGGCTTTCCTTGCCGCCTGCAGCGGAGTAGCGGAAGGGAGGAACAGACCCGCTTCGTTAGCGCTGGCTCCTTCTTCAGCTGTGAAAATGAAAGCTTTCAGCACTTCAAGATGCTGAACAATTTCGCCTAATGCCGTTTGAATATGAAGTTCCTTGTTCAAGCCATTCTCTTCCGCAAGCGCGAATGCAGTTCCGGCTATTAGCTCCAGCAAGTCTAGCTGTCTTGCAATCCATTGATAATCGGCAAGAGATACAGCTGCAGGCTGCTGAGTCAACTGCTTGACACTGGCTGCATCGTCATTCACCAATATGCGTTCCCAAGGTATGTCGATGCTGTTATAGATGACGGTAAAGCCTGCCTGCAAATCGGCGTGTACCTGAACCTCCAATTGCTCGCTGCTTACTGGAATAACAGCGATTCCTGACGAGACTTTCTCCCCTTCCTGGTTGAGAAACACCAGCAATTCGTCCGCAAATAAGGCGTCTGCTCCAAAGGTTTGCTTGCCTTGTAACCGAATTCCGCTCTCCGTCAGACTTAGGATCGGATGAATCGTCTCTGAACCAGTTGCAAGTGGCTTGATCTTATGAAAGGAGGTCGTAAGCCTGCTGCGCTCTCGCAGAGCGGTCTCGAACAAATTCGCTAACCGCTGGGCATCAAGATGCTCCTTGATCTGATCGAGCTCCCTGTTGCCGTACCAGCCGGACCATAAAGAATGAGCATAATCGCTCAAACCGCTTGCAAATACGGAGCTGCCGCGAGCAATTTGATACCACCCGGATCGTTTAGAACGCAATTGATCCAATGATTTGGGCAGGATATAAGCTTGCTTCCAGCTCTCGCCTTCCTGTGCCTCCAATTCCAGAGATATGCTGTTCCACTCCTGTTGCAACGCTTGCTGAACCTGTGACGGCAAATGTTGTCCTCCGTTGTAAAGGGCTGCTTTTGATCCGATTGTGAATGTCAGATCATGTGATGTGCTCATTTTCACTTTCCTCCTCTTTGATCTAATGGGAAGAGCGCGCTGCACGGAAGACGATATAGGATTCATCATCCGATGCAGTGGATTTTCTGCCCTTTCCCCATCCAACCGATTCGCGGTAGCTGCCAAGAAGTCCGTCTTCAATAACGGTCGACTCTTCAATCTTCTCTATACGATCAGCGTTAGGCGACACGTAAAGCGCATCTACAGGACAATACAGCTCGCACATAAAGCAGGTTTGGCAAGCCGATTGCCTGGCAATGACCGGAATATCGTTAGGTACTGCCTGAAATACGTTGGTCGGACAGATCCTTACACATTGATTGCAGCTAATACAGCGATCGGCACTCAATATCTCGATCATGGGCGGATTGCCTCCCTTATGTTCCCAGAGTATGGGCCTGTATGCGGCTTAACCCAAACTTTATCCAGACCACCGCTAAGCAATCGGTAGTGTTGGGCAGCATCCTTGCCCGGAAAATCCGTTCGTACATGCATGCCCCGCGTTTCCCTTCTCTCGAGGCCGCTTTCGTACATCCATCTAGCAGTAGCCGTCATAGCGGCGGCTTCTCTCACACTTATCGTACTGCCTTCACCTGTGCTTACCCCCTGTTTGATTTCGTGCCATAACCGGTTCAGGCGTCCCAGCGAGTCCGTAAGGCCCTGCTCGTTCCGGAACCAATTACGATCATACGGAAACACTTCATCTTGAACAAGGCGGATCAGTTCTTCGGAATTCACAGCGCTTTTGTGTGAGTTAGGGTGTGTCGGCACCCCTGTTTGCTCGGACAAGCCGCGGGCATCTCTATCCAATCGATGTGCTCCCTGCTTCAAGGCAAATCTGGCCGCACCTTCGCCAGACCAGTAACCTGATGACATCGCCCATGCCGCATTGTGGCTGCCACCGCCTGTAAATCCGCCACAAATCAGCTCGCGGGTCGCTGCATCACCTGCCGCATATAGACCTGGAACCTTGGTCGCGCAGGTTTCGTCTACAATGTTAATGCCTCCTGTGCCCCTGACCGTTCCTTCATACCTGAGTGTAATCGGGAATTTCTCCGTAAAGGGATCGATTTTAAGCCGGTCGAAGGAGAGAAAGAAATTGGGCTGCGCTTTTCTCATTGCCAGCTTCAAGGCTTCGTCCGCTTTGTCCAGACGTGCGTACACTGGCTCTTTAAGCAGAGTCTTGGCAATCACCGAGCGGCCTCTTCGCGATCCCGCGCCTTCGACAACTCTGCCATCCTCATAATAGAAGGTCGCCCAATTGTAAAATACGGTCTTCGTCACCGATGAGAAATGCGGAACGATCGCATAGGCTGTCGAAAATTCCATACCCGAAAATTCCGCTCCGGCTTCTCCCGCCATCAGATAACCGTCACCAGTCAGAACATTGGTACCCAGCGCCTTGCTTAGAAATGCGCATCCGCCTGTAGCGATAACGACCGCTGCGGCATCAATACGCCATGTTTGCCCAGTCTGTTCCTGAATACCTGTTGCGCCAGCTACACCATGGCCATCGGCAAGCAATTCCAGTGCCGGGCTATGATCCAATATGCGTACGCCCGCTTTCTGCACGCGCTTGCGCATCAGCCGCATATATTCCGGTCCCTGCACACTGCTATAATTAAGCTCACCCCTTTGATCGATCGGGAAGGGATAACCCCAGTCCCGGATTTGATGTACATTATGATAGGTACGATCGAGTACGCGCAGCATCCATTTTCGGTCCGCCAGATGTCCGCCAAGCTCTGCACGGCTCATCATGGCCTCTTCACGCTCTTGTTCATTCGGCTTTATGTACCAAATCCCCGTCCCTGCCGGCGCTGTCGCCCCACTTGTTCCGCAATAGCCCTTGTCGACAAGGATGACACTAGCACCTTGTTCCGCTGCAGCAATGGATGCCCATGCGCCAGCAGGTCCGCCGCCGATGATGAGTACATCGGCTTTCAGCTTCAATTCTTCATTACTCATTCCTATCAGTCCGCCTTCCTTAAGTTCATGCTTACTGATCCAATGCCTCTCTTACCCGTGAGAGTAATTCTCCGCTTTTCAACACCCCGTATGCCTGTGCGATATCTACCGATAAATTTCGGTCCTCAGCTAGAAAAGGGACAACCGAGCGAATGGCTTGATACGCAGCTTCGGTGCCTTTGCCAAGACGAATACCACCACGCAAATCAATGGCCTGTGCTGCATGAAGCGCCTCGATACCGAGTACAATGTGAAGCCGGTCGATGATTTCGCGGGTTTTGGCTACAACAAACGGCGAATTGGCGGCATGATCCTCAATGTCCCCGGCGAGAGAGAAATAATCAGAAGAAGCAGGATTTATAAGATGGCGAATTTCCGTGTCTAGTGAAGTAATCGTCTTCTGCACAGTGCAATAACCGATCGAACGGCTTTCGTCTGCAGTCAGAAAACGGCTTAATCCCGTAAAAGCAGGCGTACCTAACTTGATCGTCCGATAACAGGCGCTCTTGGATATGTGATGTAGCGCACTGCCAAGCATTTCAAAACCGAGCGTCCAGGATACCGGCTCATAATTGGCGCAAGAGATAATTCTACGTTCTTCTATTATCACGCACGGATTATCGTCCGAGCTATTAAGCTGGATTTCCAGTTGATCCCTCGTGTAACGGAATGCATCGTAGGCTGCCCCATGAATTTGGCAGGCATCGCGAAAGCTTAACGGGTCCTGCAGCGATTCCGGATTATAGCTGTCCCATAGATCGCTCCCCGTAAGCAAGCTTTTGATATGGGACAGGCTTTGCAACTGACCGGGAAACGGGCGTACGCGATGGACCGCTTCATCCAATGGGCTGACATTGCCGCGAATGGCTTCCAGAGATAACGCGAATACAATATCAGCAAGCTTCAACAGTTCTCCGCATTCATGCAGCGCCAGCGCTCCTGTTCCCGCAGATAATGCATTGGTACAAATCAGTGATAGCCCATCTTTTGGCCCGAGTACAAGCGGCTCAAGCCCAGCCTCACTCAGAGCAGCGACCGCCGTGAGCCGTTCTCCTCCCCGATCGACCTCCCCCTCGCCGATAAAGGCAAGGCCAATATGCGTAACCGTTGTAATATCTGCTGCTCCTACAGAGCCTCTGAGCGGCAGTAATGGATGAATGCCAAGATTCAAAAATTCGGCATAACGCACAGGTATCGTGGATTGCGAGCCTGTGCAGCCAAGCAGCAGTGTATTCAGTCTGGCAACCATAACGGCCCGTACTTCTGCTTCAGTGGCATAGGGTGCTACCCCGGAACTATGCGACAAAATCAGGTTGCGGTTAAATTGCTCAAAGACTGCCGGCGCAACCACCTTATCCTTGTTCCATCCGACTCCCCGGTTAAAGCCATATACCGGTACGTCCTCCTCAACCAGCTCTAATACCAGCTTTCGCGCCGCTTCTACACGGCTCATGGCCTCTTCCGAGATTTTCACAGACCTGCCGTGATGAGCGACATCATATACATCTTGAATCGTCATTCGCTTCCCGTTCAGAACCAGCGCATCGTCTGCGGCGCTATGATGGTTGCGTATCGTTTGGTTGACTGTCACCAACTGTCATCACTCCTTTGGATTTTTTGATTACTGGGCATCCTGCATTTGCAAGATCTATTTAATTAGCCCTTGAGCTTTTGTCTTCAAATCGGTATCATTCTCAATCAGCAATTTAATCATATTGGCCAAAACATCCTACTCTGCAAAACCTTTTGTAGCAATATTGAATGTGTCAGACTTACTAGAGCCTGCCTCCAGCAAATTGCCGCACCCTGCAGTAGCAGCGAGCAATATAATGACGAGTCCTACCACCCATGATGACTTCAATCAACAACGCGTCTGTCTAAATCCATATATAATGAATACTCCTCTTACGCTCATGTTTTTTGATGTCTTAAACCTTTCGGTGTTAATACACGATTCAAACCAAGTAATAATAAATTAACAATAATAACTAATATCGATACCGGTATAGCCCCTAGCAAAATGATTGACGTGTTAATCATCGATATGCCCCGCGTAATAATGTCTCCGAGTCCGCCAGCTGCAATATAAGTGGCAATGGTGGCCATGCTGATAGTTTGAACTGTAACAACTCTTACGCCAGCCATAATCATGCTCCTGGCAATAGGCAACTGCACCAACCTCAATATTTGCAACCGCGTCATGCCCATTCCCGTCCCTGCTTCAATCAAAGCAGGATTAACACCACTTATGCCAACGTAAGTATTTTGCAAGACTGGGAAAAGCGCATATAGTGTAAGAGCAAAGATTGCGGGTTTAACTCCAATGCCGAGCAGTGGGATCATGAATCCAAATAACGCTAAACTTGGGATCGTCTGAATAACAGACACCACTGTAATCATAATATTGGCTAGCCGTTTATGTGTAGAAACATAAATGCCTGCGGGTACCGCTATCGCACAAGCTATGAGGACTGAAATGAACGACAATTGAAAATGCTCGCTTGTTTTTTGCAAAACCTCTTGCCAATTTGTTCGGAGGATCTCCCAGAATTCAATCATGCAGTTATTTCCTTTCTCAAATTGGTTGAATATACAACCCCACAACAAAGGTTAAAGGTTGTATGCAAGCGGAAACCTTTCCGCACCTAGAAAATCACGAACGAAATTGTTTATGGGTGATTGCAATAGCGCATTAGGTGAACCTTGTTGAACAATTGTACCTTCATTAAGCAAAACGACTTGATCAGCGATCTTCAATGCTTCTTCAATATCATGGGTGACGAATACAATTGTTTTTCGTACCTGTTTATTTAAATGAATGAGTTCTTTTTGCAATTGAACACGGCTAATAGGGTCGAGCGCACTGAACGGCTCATCCATCAACACAATCGAAGGATTGGCAGCCAGGGCACGAGCAACGCCGATTCGCTGCTGCTGTCCGCCACTAAGCTCATGGGGATACCGTTTAAGGAACTTAGCCGGGTCTAGGCCGATTAAATCCAGTAGTTCCGAGGCCCTTGCAATTAAATGCTGTTTTTTCTCACCTTTTAGTCTGGGCACAATGGAGATGTTCTGCTCAATTGTCATATGAGGAAACAAGCCGATCTGCTGAATGACATACCCAATGTTTCGCCTTAACTCCACGGGATCGAGACTATTGATAACTTTTCCCTCCAGCAGGATTTGCCCGGATTCAGGTTCAATCAACCGATTGATCATTTTAAGCAGTGTCGTCTTCCCGCAACCTGAGGGTCCTATTATCGTAATGATTTTTTCTTTTGGAATGACCAGATCAAAGTTTTTCAATACGTTGCTGGAGCCATAGCTCTTACTGACTCCTATAAATTCTACTGCGTTCCCACTCATTCCATCATCCTCCATAAAAATAAATTATGTAAAAATAATTAAATTAATAAAATAAAAGGTCTTATTTCTCCCTTTATCAGGAAAAATAAGACCTCCATTTGTATGATCAGTCTAATATGTGATTAAATAAATATCTAAATACAATGATTTAAATTTGCAAGTTTATAATTACTATGCAAAACTTGTAATAAGCTATTGATGTAATATTATTAGCATTAATCAGTAATGTCAATGGTAATTTAAAGTATTCTTATAGGAATTATCAAATTATCGATATCCACGTTGTAGAACCAGCTATTTTGCTTAAGTTTTACTTTCATAGGCGTTTAATCAAATCCCAGATTCACGAGCCTCTCTTCATCAACTACACCGAAATGAGATTTTAATGAAGACTGTAAACAATAATTTTTTTAATAATGAACCTTAATGGAGCTAATTGAATTCTGCACAAGCCATGAATGATTGCAATAACGCCTAAAAACAAAAAAAATGACCAGCTCAAGGCACTTTGCCTTCTCCGATCATTTTCAAAAGATTTATCAATGAGTCTCAATAGGATATAGTAATTTCTTTTTGCCCAAAATTATAGCTGGGATAAGCTTGAGCATGTGTCCATGATCATCGTCAAAGCTCTTTCCCTCTCACCTTTGCAAATATCATCGTATCCCGCAGCGAGCCGTCAATTGCGCATTTTTCAGAACGAAGAATGCCTTCTAACGTAAAACCTAATCGCTCAGCTACTCGCGCGCTTCGTTGATTTCGTGAGTCGCAGCGTATTTCAACGCGATTGGCGTTTAGATCGTGGACAGCGAAATTCGTTATCGCTTCAGCTGCTTCCGTAATATAACCGTTGCCGCTAAATGCTGAACGGCCCCAGTAGCCGATCTCGAACTTCCGTGATTCCCAATCGATTCGATGAAGACCGCTGCTGCCGATGAGCTGACCTGTCTCCTTCAAGAAGAGCAATAGCATCAAATCAGTGCGCTCCAAATACCTTAAGCGTGCGCGCCTAACGACGATTTCCGATTCCTCAACTGTGGGAATGCTTTGAGCCCATGGCATCCATGGCTTAAGCTCGTTACTGCTTTCAATGACCGCCTCATTTAGCTGAATTCCGTCTCCCCATTTCGGTGCACGAATGAGCAGTCGATCGCTTTCAATACTTTCGGGAATGGATAGCAATAATGGATTGGAATTCAATTCGCTCATAAAGGCATGCCTCCTAAATCTAGTTTACTGGTATCATCTATAAGTTTTTATAATAATACACCGTGTCATGAAGCTCCCCATCTGCAGATTTTGCATAACGGGGAATTCGCCCTGCCTCTATATAATCCATAGCTCGGTATAATCGATTTGAGGGATCGCCAGCCCGGGTATCCAAGACGAGCAAACTGCGATTTTGCTCTCTTGCCCTTTCTTCAGCCGCAGCCATCAGGATGTGTCCCAACCCTTTACGGCGGGCATTCGGATGAACCATGAGCTTCGCAATTTCAGCACGGTGGCTGCCATTAGGGCGCGAGCAGAGATGCAATTGAACAGAACCAACCATTTCTCCATTCCGCTCTGCGATCCATAATATAACATCTTCATGGATGACATGTGACCAATACGAAATCGCTTCTGACATACTTAATGGAGGTAAAAAACCGATGGAGGCTCCTTCTTCGACTACCTCAACGAGCAAATCTGCTAAATGGACCCTCATATTGTCCGATATTTCCGTCAGCTCACGAACGATAAATTCTGATGACACCCTTCATTCCTTCTTTCTTATGCAAAAAGATCTCGAACCTTAAAAATATCTATTTCTCTTTTCATCCAAATGAATATCTAGCGCCTGAATAGCGCGAATCAAAAACTTAATTAATAAGTATAAGCAATAGATGTAGCTTACATAAAATCCCTTTGGATAGCAACCTAGCAAAACAGCTTCATAACGGAGTCAAAAAAATGGATTTAATTATTCTGGTTCTTTACTCCCCACTCACATAACCCTTCCAAAACGGGCAATAAGGTTTCCGCTTTCTCTGTGAGCCTGTATTCGACTTTAGGGGGAACTTGAGGGTATTCTGTCCGTTTTACCATTCCATCTGCTTCCAATTCTTTAAGTTGTGAGCTCAACATTTTATAAGTGATAACTCCGATCTGTCTTTTCAGATCATTAAAGCGAACCGGTCCGTTTTCAGATAGGAGGTAAATAACAATCATTTTCCACTTCCCTCCAATAACCGATAATGTATAACCAAAAGGCGTATCTTGAATATTTTTAACCTTACCTTTAAATTCAGCCATACTCATGTTTACACTATCCTTTCTGAAAGTACCCGCCTATAATGTGCGTACTGTTTTTTTGTATGTTTACATTTTATACTGGCGTTACTTTAAATAAAGGAGAGAAAAAGGTGACTAAACAAACAATACGCTTGCTGATGCCGCAATGGCAAGGGGGAAACAACCCTAACTACTCTTTTGAAGCCGACCTGCTTGCTTGGCTAACCCCTGACAATGATCAGCCCCTTATTCATGTCCCCGTTCAAGCTTATGACGGAATTCCCGCTTGAAAACGAGAACGGTACGTATGGTCGAAAACAGCTGCTTGAGCAATTAGAGGCTGCTCATCATATCATTTATGCTCATAAGCCGATCGCAATGTCATGTTTGGTGGCGACTGCTTAGACGAACAAGCTCCATTTGCCTATTTAAACGAACGATACAGCGGGGAATTAGGGTTGGTTTGGATCGATGCACACAAAATATTGAACCCGCGCCTCGCGCGCGGGTCAATGGAGACGGTAAAGGAAATATGGATAACGGTGGCGGTATGGATATAGGCACCCTTTTGTTATTGAGCACCGGCGAACTTACGAGAGGTAGTCCGATACGTCGTCGGTGACATCCCTTTTCTAGCCGTAAACTGTTTGATAAAGTAGGTATCATACTCAAATCCAGTAGCGCGCGCGATTTCATTAAGGCTCATATCTGTATGTACCAAAAGGTCACTCGCAACCTTTAAGCGATGTGAAAGCAAATAACCAATCGCTGTATTCCCGCACCTTTCCTGAAACCTCTTATTTAGAGTCACGCGGTTCAAATGAGCACACTTCGTCAGATCCTCCAATGAAATCTTTGTCGGATAATTCGTGTGGATATAGTCTAACGCTACATCGACAGGTGAGTGTTCGCTATTTCGATTCAATTCCTCCAACAACCCCAAAATTTGAATGAGGTACTTTTTTATTCGGCACACCCAGAGTGCATCACTTTGCGCCTGCACTTCCATGCCAAGTACGAAAAACCATTCAAACAATAGCGGGTATGCCTTTTCCGTTACACGAGGCACTCCTGCATACAGATTATGACTTTGAAAAAGAGAAAGTCCTGTTTGTATTCTAGGCGCTGCAGGTAAATAATCCTTCGTTTCGGAAAGCGTAATGGTGTTAAGAAATTCAGGATGAAAACGAAAGGATTGCGCTGATACATTAATCTTTTCAACCACTTGCAAATGAGCGTCTTCTGCCAAGCAAAGGACACCAGGAGCACTAATAGATATTGGACGTTGGTTCAGTACCCCCTTTATACTTCCAGATGTTATAAAAATCAGCGTAAACCGTTCTGGATACGGAAGAATGCCAAAATCCTCCACGGCTACAAATTCTATGTTCACGGTACGTTCTTTGTATCTGTCTACTTGTGGCATAGTGATCACCTATCCAATAGTATAGTTGGTTGCTTCACTTATGCCAGTGTAACATACAAGTTCAGCAGATATAATCATGTTGAAGATGAACAAAAAGGGAGGAAATCATGATGGCTGCTGAACGGTTTCATATCCATGTCTCCGATGAAGTCCTTGACGATCTACAATACAGGCTTCATCACATCCGTTGGCCCGATCAATTAGAAAACGCAGGCTGGGAGAGAGGAACAGACTTAAGTTATTTAAAATCACTCGTTTCATATTGGAGAGATCATTACGACTGGCGCGCGCAAGAATCCAAGTTGAATCGTTTTTCCCAGTATCGTTGCCATATTGATGGGATACATGTGCACTTCGTACACGAACGCGGCAAAGGACCTGACCCTCTGCCCATTATCTTTACCCATGGATGGCCCGACAGTTACCTTCGTTATCAAAAAATGATTCCTCTTCTTACGGATCCTGCTAGTTACGGAGGAAATCCTGAGGACTCTTTTGATGTCATTGTTCCATCCTTACCTGGTTTCGGATTTTCTAGTCGCCCTAATCGGCCTGGCGTCAACATTTTTTTTGTCTCCCAGATGTGGAGTAAACTGATGACAAAAGAATTAGGCTACAAAAAATTTGCCGCAGCAGGCGGAGATATTGGCTCCGGTGTTACAAGATATCTGGCATCCAATTATCCCGAGCTTTTATTTGGTATCCATCTAACTGATGTTGGCATTGTAAGGAGTCTCATGGCTTCACTGGATAAGCCGGAAGTTTCTGAAGAAGAGCTGATATATAAGAAAAACGCTTCCGAATGGATCTTGCAAGAAGGAGGCTATATGTCCATTCAATCGACAAAGCCTCAGACTCTTGCTTATGGACTTTCCGATTCGCCGGTAGGTTTGGCAGCTTGGATAATCGAGAAATTTCGCGCATGGAGCGATTGTCAGGGTGACCTCAACCAGAAATACAGCAAGGATGAGTTGTTGACTCATATTATGATCTATTGGGTGACTAACACCATAGGATCATCAACTCGCATGTACTATGAAAATTCGCATTCCTTGCCACCACTAGGTCGCATAGAAGTTCCGACAGGGATGGCCATATTTCCCGAGGATATATTGCTGCCTCCTAAATCCTGGGCTGTGCGCAATCTGAATGTAACTCGTTGGACCACAATGCCTTCCGGCGGGCATTTTACTGCTATGGAAGAACCGGAACTGCTGGCCAATGACATACGTGAATTCTACAGACCTATTAGAAAGAAAAATAATCATTCTGAATAGGTCATCTAAACACATTTTTGCTCTTATCAACAAAAGAGAGCCATAGCAAAAATTCTCCTATTGAATGGAGTGGACGAGACAACATTCAATGGAAGGATTTTGGTATGGCTCACTATCGGATTAACGTATTTTACCAAAGCTTGATTCTGTCCTCTGGGGCAATGTACATCGCATCGCCTTCTTTGACTTTAAATGTGGAGTAGAAATCATCGGTGTTGGCAACCACGACATTTACCCTGAATTTTACTGGCGGGTTAGGATCGATGACTAGAAGGATTTGTTCAATCTCAGGACGAGCCTTCTGTCTCCAAACGGTTGCCCATGATTGATAGAACTCTTGAAGATTTGCATCCGGCAATAGTTTTGTCGCTTCAAGAGCAACCATCAGCCCGCCAATGTCTGCAATATTTTCTGGTACTGTCCTTTGTCCATTGACTTTTTGGCCCAGATACTCAACTTTGTTGTATTGGTCAACAACGGCCTTTGCTTTGGCTTCGAATTTCTTGTAGTCTTCTTCTGTCCACCAATTGATCCTATTTCCAACCTCATCATATTTTGATCCGTTTGTATCAAAGGCGTGAGAGATTTCGTGCCCAATAATCCCGTCTATGGCTCCATAATTCTGGCTTGCGCTTTGATTTTTATCATAAAATGGCGCCCGAAGACCTGCAGCAGGAAGCGTAACCGTGTTTTTCAGCGGTTCATAGAATGCGCCCGCAGAATTTGCAGACATTCTCCACTCATCCCGATCAACGGGTTGATCAATTTTAGCAAAGTTGTTTTTAGTGATTATCGTTTGTATGAATCGATTGTTCTCATATAACGACTTATTTTCATCCACCTTTAACATCGAATACATGTCATCCAGCTTGTCGGGATAGCCAATATGTACTTTCATGGCATCCAGTTTTTTAATCGCTTCTGTCTTCGTTTTCTCAGACATCCAGTCATTTTTAAGCAGCTTATTTCTGTAAATTCCAATCATGTTTTCAACCATGCCAGTAACATCTTGCTTGGCTTCTGCTCCAAGATATGTCTTGCCATAGTAGTTTCCAGCAACATCTTTGAAAGCAGCATTTACGATATTATAAACCATGTCTTCGATTGGCGGCATTTTTTGACCCTATTGTTCTGCCCAATTGAGTTGATTTTTCTACATACTCATCGGACAGCATAGCGGCGGAGTTTAATACAAAGGTCGCGTACGTCCAGCTTTTTATTTTTTCCCAATTTTTTTCGTTCATAAACTTATCCAGATTTTCAAAATAGTCTAATTTCATGACGGAAACCTTCTCGGTTTTTTTGCCGGTAACATCTACCAACAATTTTTTTCAAGGTCAATATTTTTGCTATAGGCACTTAGCTTCTTCACTGTTTGATATGAGAAGAATAATAAGATTAAAAATATGCTTGCGCATAACGTTACGTCGTGCGCTATACTGATGCTGGAAAGGGGTTGAGAACGATAAGCAAGACGTATTATACCATTGGTTCACTCGCCAAACTGACCTCAACGACGGTGCGTACACTTGACTTTTATGATCACAAGGGTCTGCTCAAGCCAAGCGGCTACAATGAACAGGGTCACCGAACTTATACCGACGAGGATTTGTTCCGTCTCCAACAAATATTGGCCTTAAAATATTTAGACCTCTCCTTGGATGAAATCGGCAAGTATTTGGAGCAGGGCGGCAAGGATTATAGAACCTCTCTGGACATGCAATACGAGCTGCTGCTGCAGAAGCAGCAGCATATCCAGCGCGTTATGGCTACGATTGAACGGGTAAGAGCGATTGTTAAGGATAACGATACGATTGATCCCCAGCTCATCATGCTGATGATTAATGCCATTCAGCAGGAAGGAGAGATGAAGCAGTGGCTCTTCGATCGGCTGCCGGATGAATTCGTAGAATCTATATTTGTCAGTGGAGCAAGCTTGGAACATGAGATCATGATTGTGTTTAATGATCTGCTCGTCATGTCCAAGCAAGGGCTGCAACCGGAACATCCGCTTGTACAGGAGCGTGGACTTAGCCTGAAGCTGATACTCGATCGGTTGCTGGCGCAACCGCTAGAGGAGCTTGGGATGAGCGAAACGGGAAAAATTTTGATGGAAATGGAGTTTCCAAGTAACTTTCAGCCGGACTTTATTAACTACTTGCTTGAAGTGTTTGGTCATCTGATCATTGGTTCAAAGGGAGGAGAAGGCGAATGATCAGAATTAATGTGAACACCCCTACAATCCGCTCGAGCAGTTGAGCCAGGGCGCTGGCGTTGACCCGACTAATCGCTCAATAAGCTTAATCCTAAAGACGTCCTGAATAGTCATTTAAAATCTCTAACTATCCAGACCGCTTATTATTATCCCCACTAGAAGGAGTTGTATATACAGATGAAAAAACTTAGCGCTTCAATACTTTCCCTAGTCTTGCTTACATCGACATTCTCTTCCATTCAAGCAGCAGATAATTCCTTGTCCGTACGGCTAAATGGCGAGCAAATCCAGTTTGGCAAGTCCGCGCCGATCGTAGAAAAAGGAGTTACGCTCGTCCCGATCCGCTCTCTTCTGAATAATATGGGAATAAAAGTGAAATGGGATGTAGTAACCCGTACTATCAGCGGTACCAAAGAAGGCCTCTCCTTTTCCCTGCAAATTGGCAGCACGAAGGCAACTGCAAATGGAAAAGCAGTTCAGCTGGATGTAGCGCCTAAACAAACCGGAAATGTAACATATGTCCCGATCCGTTTTGTCGCTGAAGCTGCAGGCTATCAGGTTGCCTGGAACCCGTCGCTGCATAGGGTCACCCTTACCTCAAAGTAGCAATCCGAAGGAGGCCGCGGTTTTCTATGGAAAATAGAAAATAAGGGCAACACGGTGTATTTGCTTGGTACAATACATCTAGCCGATGGAAGCATGTATCCGCTGCGTCCGGAGATTGAGAATGCGTTCAAAGCTGCTGACTACTTGGGCGTAGAGGTCGACCTCATGAAGGGACCTTCTGAGGAATCAAAGAAACTGATAGCGGATTTGAGTGTTTATAAAGACGGAACAAAACTGCAGGATCATATCTCCGCAGAAACATATAAAAAAGTTACAGCATTCTTGAAAGCACAGGGACTTCCGGAAAATAGCTTCGATAACTTTAAGACGTGGTTCGTCGAGAAACAAATACTATATATTAAAAGTTCACAAGGCGAGCAAAAACAGGATATGGGTATTGACAGGTACCTGATGGAAAAAGCCTATAAAGCTAAAAAGCCGGTTATTTCGCTGGAAAATATGGAGCTCCAGTTCCAGGCGATGGACAACTTCTCTGACTCGCTGAATGAAAGGTTACTGCTTCAAAATCTGGAGCCAGGTTCTCCGAACCCGCCTACCCCAGATGTATCGGTAGATTTTTTGGCTAAAATGTGGAGTGAGGGCGATTATGACGCCTTGGCTGAAGCGTCCAAATTTATTGGCTTTGATGCTGAATGGGTGAAAGCCCAGATGGTTGACCGCAATGTACCTATGGTCGAGAAGATTAAAGGCTATTTGAACAGTGGTAAAAAAGAAACGTATTTTATTGGAGTTGGATCGCTGCATACGCTGGGTGACGTGGGTATGGTTACATTGCTGGAGAAGGAAGGCTTTAAGCTGGAAAAACAGTAGCACTTATATACTCATTGTTCATGACACGACAGGGCTAACCGTTAGGTTGGCCCTGTTCTTTATTTGGCTAAGAGATTTTTTGTCACTATGTAGCACGGTATATGGGACTTCCGCCTTCCTTATCGTCTTGCGCTATACTGGTGCAAGAATGGGGCTGCTTTATGCCAATGGCGGTCGCGCCTATCCAAGACCCGACCGCTCTTGTTGCGCTAACCACGGTAACCGAGTTAGTCCGCGTGTGCGACGGCGCTAATTTCAATCAATTGCTCAGGGAACGCAAGATATGTCACGCCGATGAGACTGCCGGCAGGCCGGTGTTGTCCTACGTATTCCTTGAACAGCCGGATGACCGGCTCGGAATGTTTTTGAGCGTTTGTCAAATAGATCTCCACATAAGCGAGGTTCGACCTCGTGACATTAAATCCCGCCAGCACGCGATCAAGATTTCCCAGCGTTTGCCGGGTCTGTGCCTCGATATCGCCTTCGCCAACGAACGTGCCCTCTGTGTCGTGGGAAAATTGTCCTGAAATGTAGATAGTTCCGTTTACGGAGTATCCCTGGGTAATTCCGTGATCCCAAAGATCGTGATTGTAGGTTTTTACTTTAGTCATTCCTTTCTCTCCTTTACTTAAAGTAAGGTTAGTATAGAATGAAAACATATAAAAAAACAGTACGCACTTTATTGATAGGTACTACCAGAAAGGATAGTGTAAATATGAGTATGGCTGAATCGAATCCCCTCTTTTGTTAATAAGATCATAAAGCTGTGTAAGCTTGCTGCTGGAAAACGGTGGAGTGATAATAAAAGTTCAAGCGTGGCTAGGCCATAGTTGTTACTCAACTACAGCTCATGTTTATTGTCATCTGGAGTATAGTTCAAAGGTTTCTTCAGCTAATACTATAAATGAAATTTTAGATCTAAATAAAAAAAGCCCATTAGATACTTTATCTAATGAGCGTTACTTATGAATTTGGTGCCGATGAGAGGACTCGAACCTCCACGGTTTCCCTCACGATTTTGAGTCGCGCGCGTCTGCCATTCCGCCACATCGGCAATTCAATAAAGATGGCGTGCCCTAAGAGATTCGAACTCCTGGCCTTTTGATTCGTAGTCAAACGCTCTATCCAGCTGAGCTAAGGGCACATGTTTTGAAAATAAGTTGGAGGCGCCACCTAGACTCGAACTAGGGGTAGAGCTTTTGCAGAGCTCTGCCTTACCACTTGGCTATGGCGCCAACTTAATGGAGCGGAAGACGGGAATCGAACCCGCGACCCTCGCCTTGGCAAGGCGATGCTCTACCGCTGAGCCACTTCCGCATATCAATGGCTGGGGATTCAGGGATCGAACCTGAGAATGACGGAGTCAAAGTCCGTTGCCTTACCGCTTGGCTAATCCCCAACAATAGCTAT
The DNA here is from genome assembly GCF_001273905.1 of Paenibacillus sp. FJAT-27812. Taxonomy (NCBI): domain Bacteria; kingdom Bacillati; phylum Bacillota; class Bacilli; order Caryophanales; family Paenibacillaceae; genus Paenibacillus; species Paenibacillus sp. FJAT-27812. Next base: position 1,006,518 of record NZ_LIGH01000001.1, read on the forward strand.
TATTTTTTTTTGTAAAAATGGGGCGATCGAGGGGAATTGAACCCCCGAATGTCGGATCCACAAACCGATGCGTTAACCACTTCGCCACGACCGCCATAATTAAATTCAGGTGCTTTGCCTACATGAGCGATGGCTCATAGACAAAAAATAAAACCCACATTTGTGGGTCAATTGCTAATGCTTGCATTAGCAAGTTGCGCCCTGAAAACTGGATACGAAAGATTAGGTTTGCTGAAAACCTCTTTAACTGTGTCTGCTGGATGTATGGGTCGCAGCAAACGGTTTTAGGATAAGCCCTCGACCGATTAGTATTCGTCAGCTACACACATTGCTGTGCTTCCACCCCGAACCTATCAACCTCGTCGT
>NZ_LIGH01000001.1:1012223-1045996 GCF_001273905.1 Paenibacillus sp. FJAT-27812
AACAGAGCTTTACGATCCGAAAACCTTCATCACTCACGCGGCGTTGCTCCGTCAGACTTTCGTCCATTGCGGAAGATTCCCTACTGCTGCCTCCCGTAGGAGTCTGGGCCGTGTCTCAGTCCCAGTGTGGCCGATCACCCTCTCAGGTCGGCTACGCATCGTCGCCTTGGTGAGCCGTTACCTCACCAACTAGCTAATGCGCCGCGGGTCCATCTGTAAGTGATAGATTGCTCCATCTTTCCCGATTCGGTCATGCGACCATATCGCGTATCCGGTATTAGCATTCGTTTCCGAATGTTATCCCAGTCTTACAGGCAGGTTACCCACGTGTTACTCACCCGTCCGCCGCTAATCTTATCCCGAAGGACAAGATCCGCTCGACTTGCATGTATTAGGCACGCCGCCAGCGTTCGTCCTGAGCCAGGATCAAACTCTCCAAATTGGTGTTTGAAATGCTCATTACTTTTTTATCGCTTTTTYYKMYSATYCSKWAGRATYWKMRRGGCAGTTATTACTCGTTGTTCAGTTTTCAAAGAGCAATCTTTTTTCTTTCGTTCCGGTGTATTTCTTGGCCGGAATAAGAATATACCATGTACTTGCCCACTATTGCAAGTGTTTTTTAAAAATAATTTAAATAACTATATTTGAGCGTTGTAATATTCTGCAACTATTAGATGAAGCAACAGCTTTCACTGCTGCTCCATATGTTAAATATCAAACAGCCTGCCGCCCGCTGCTTCATATAAACGGGAATACATTTTTAGCGCATAAGTATCTGTCATTCCTGCTATATAGTCGCAAACGAGCCTTGCATTCACCCTGTCGGATGATGGCTGCCAGCTCCGTTTTCTATCCTCAGGAAGCAGATTCTTATCATTCATCATCGCTTCAAAGAGCTTCTCGATAATTTTACCGCCGCGCCATTCAAAGGTTTGAACCTTTTGAGAGAAAATCACATGGTCGGTAACAAGGCTTTTCAAATCTTCCAATAGCTGCATCGCATCCTCTGCAATAACCGCCTTGTAACGCAAACGGTTAGAGGCGAATGCTGGGTGCGGCTCTACGATACTAATTTCATTAATGAAACCGGACACCAGATCCGCGAAAAACGGCTTCGTTTTACTTTTAGGACTGCTATTCTCCATATAGAGACGTAGGGCTCCAGCAATTCTGGCCGATGAGATGGACATATGCCGCTTAGCGATCTCGTTTAAATGGTCGGCATGAATCAGATTCAGCTTAAAAGCATCCTCCAAATCATAAGTCGCGTAAGCGATATCGTCAGCTAATTCAATAATGGAGCATTCAAAGGTTTTATTTAAAGTCTTCTTATGCTTCCCCTCTTGAAAATCCGTTACCTCCAAGAAGTAGGCCTTCTCTTCCGGCGCAAAGCTTTGGATCACCCACTCAAATACCGGCTCGTCCTCTTCAAACACGCTGCTTTTGGGCGGCTTTCCCGTAATCGCCGGATTGTTTACTTGCTTCATGCTGGCCGGGTATTTCAAAATCGACAATAAAGCCGCTCTCGTCAGATCCAGTCCCGCTTCCAAGTCTCCCTCTCTATTCGTTAATAACCGAAAGGTATGCGCGTTGCCTTCAAAATTTAGCCCAGATGCACTCATGCATTTGTTCAATGCGCGTTCTCCTTGGTGTCCGAAGGGAGGATGCCCCAAATCATGGGCTAGAGCGGCTGCTTCAATAAGGGAGATATCGATTTTGTATTCCGACTCTTTGAAGATTTTGTTTTTTTCATTTAAGGTTGTGGCTATTCCTCTGGCAATTTGAGATACTTCAAGAGAATGGGTAAGTCGCGTTCTATGAAAATCGCCTTCGCTGATCCCAATAACCTGCGTCTTGGATTGCAAGCGGCGAAACGCAGCCGAATGAATGACCCTGCCAAAATCGCGTTCAAAATCATCCCGGATCGATACCCTTTGCTTCGCATTTTCCGTATTGATATGCCTCTGAATATCCGTATCATTATAAAATGAATTCGAAGAATGTTTATATAATATCATTGGCTCGCTCCCAGCTGGCTTTGTTTACAAATATTTTAACAATATATGGTCCCTATTAGAAGCAATAGATGAAGAAATCATAAAGGAGCGCTTCCGTTTGGGAAAAATACTTGCATTTTATGGCCCTTCCTCGTCAGGAAAGTCCGAAATACAGAAGGAGCTAAGCCATAACGGCTTCCGCAAAATCATTACGGCAACGACAAGGCCTCCTAGGCCAAACGAAGAAGACGGGGTTCATTATATTTTTATGGATGCCGCGCAATTTGATCAGCAAGTTCAGGCAAATGCCTTCATCGAGTGGACGCAGTACAACGGACACTTTTACGGCACGCTCAAATCAAGCATCGAGCATATATTGAATCAAGATGAAACGGCCCACATCGTACTAGACTTAGCCGGCGTTCTATCCCTGAAGAAGCTGTACAAAGATATCGTGGCTGTCTATGTTGGCGCTAATCTAGAAACGATTGCGAGAAGGCTGGAGATGAGAGGCGGTAGCACGGAGGAAATCGGCAAAAGGGTTAAAAAAGCGGCAGAGGTTGAGCTGAGCAGCGAGTATATCCAGCATGCCGATGTCTTTGTATGGAATCATGATGGCGTTGACTTCAACGATACGATGAAGAGCGTTAACGCATTGATCGGAACCAATTAATCATATTCATTTAAAAATAGGCCGAGCCCCGCACAAGTGCGATGCTCGGCCTTATCGTTATTCGACAACAAGTATTCGCGGCGATGTCTTCTGGATTACTTTTGACGATAGCCATGAACCAAAGCCCGCTGCAATTACGCTTAACAAAGCAACTGCTATGATTCCTCCCCATTCCCGAATTAGCGGCAGCTGCACGATCCCATAACCCGAGAAGAGGTCAGACAATAAGATAGGCAGCACATAAACGCCCACAACTATTCCGATCACAACTCCGATTGCAGATAGCGCCACGATCCCTGCCGAAATGGCTCTTCTCATTTGATTCGAAGTCATGCCTATGGATTTATAGATCCCGTAGCTTTTGCTTTCCTTCCTAATGCTCATCCGGCATATGCTGTAAATAATCATGAAGGTAACGCCAACAAACAGCAGCCCCATCATGCTCATTGGCAAGATCAAAATAGTCGCCGCATCCTTATAGACCGAATCCAATAAAGTCTGCTGGGTTACCGCTGAGATCGAATCCTTGTATTTCGTATTTAATTGCTGTACGATCTGATCCGCTAGCGTACTGTCGGCTAGGTTAATGAAACAAAGCTCCGCCGCGTTATAATTTTGATTATATTTTTTAACCACATCCGCCGTAATTCTTGCTGAATAGGACATGTTCGCTATGGCCTGGTAGACGCCCGTAACGGTAAGCGTATGTTTATGGCCCTCAATATACACATCTACTACATCGCCAACATCCTTGCCAAGACTTTTGGCAACGTTGACGCCAAGCGCAATTTCGTTGCTGTTCCGCGGGTTGTACCCTTTTAGGACCGCCATTCCCATATGATCAAAGCTTCCGTCAAGGACATCCATATTCCCATTAATAGATTCACGCTTAGCTCGTTCAGCGCCCGGCATCTGGTCCGGAGCAAATACCCCATTCAGCGAACTCATCCATCCGATGTTTTTGATTCGTGGATCAGCCAGCACCTCCTTCTCCAAATCCGCCCGTGAAAAAGCCGACTTATTAAAGATCGTCACTGCAACATGAGAGGAGTCGTATCCCCACAACGGCGCCGTTTGCTGTATAGCAAAAATACTGTTTAGCAAAACAAAGCCCAATACGAGCACCGCTGACGTAATCGTGGTAAGCACTACAATGAGGACGGAATCCTTCGCATTTTTCAAAATAGGCCTAAGTCCAATGACGAAAGGGAGCGGCATTCTCTCAAAAATGCTTTTTGCGCCGCTTAGGACTTGAAGGCGTTTGATCATTTTATTGTTTTCCATCTCGGACATGCCATACCGAATAGCTTGCATGGGCTGTACATAACGCGCTTTGCTAGCATAGACCAACACGCATAGCAGAACCGCGATAAAAACAACGACTCCAGCTAGCATAGCCTTATCATACCCCTGAATCGCGACCCATAAATCCCCTGCTTTTAAATACGAAAGCGAGCTCTCTACTATCATTTTTGACAAAAAATAGCTGATCCCAAGTCCCGGAATAATAGCTATAACAGAAAGAAACGCATACTGCATCACATATATAGCGATCAGTTTGTTCGAGGACAGCCCCAGCGACTTTAATACTCCGATCGTTTTATAATTGGATAAAATGGCGTCGGAAATCGTAAAGCCAATCGTATATAACGCAACCAGCATCATGACGACGCCAACAAAAATCATTACAAAGCCTATTAACTTATTAATTATGAAATAGAAAGATGAGATCGCTTCAAAATCGGTCTTCCACTCCAAGTAGGGAGTTCCGAGACCCTCCTCGAAGCTATGCCAATATCGGCTGCTCTCGCTATAGTCATCGTAACGCAGCCCGAGCATGTACATGTCCTCACCCTGCAGCGTATCGAGCTGCTTATGATAATCCGTGCTGTTCATCCAAATCCGTGCACCGGTTGCAAAGGGACCGCCGTATGGAATATCGACTACAACAGCGGATACCTTAAGCTCAAACATGCGCTCGCCTGTTTTGAAGCCAATGCTGTCCCCGATTGCAATTTTATTGGTCATCGCCATTGAAGTAGGAATCCATATGCTTCCCGCCTCTGGACTAAGCGCTTCGCCCCCCTGTGCAAAAACAAAACGGTCTACCTTTGCCTGCGCCGCCGGCGTATTCATCATAAACAAATATAAATTCGCAATTTCTTTCCCTTGAAAGGTTGCGCCGGACAAATTTCGGTAAGGCAGGAGCTCGGACACCTTCACCCCGTCCTGCTTATCCCACCAGCTCTTGATCATTTGGGGATCATGCAGCTGATTCATCAGCGTCAATATTTGATGGGAGCCATTTGTTTTGCGGTGGATATCCATAAACACATTTTTAGTGTTTGAAATTACCGTAACGGAGGTGGCAAGAAGCAAGGTCGATAATAAAATCAACAGGGCTATTATCCCGTTCTGCAGCTTCTTTTTTCTTAAATGAGCGTAACAAAGCGACCATACTGCATCCATATCGGTTACTCCTTCCCCGACACATAGGAGAAAATAATGTGCTCGCGTTCCGGAATACTTGCTTGGTCAAACTTATCAAACTCTAAGATGCCGCCTATTTTGCCGTCTCGAATTAAAATAAGCCGGTCTGCCCTGCAAGCTGCTTTAATATCATGGGTCACCATGACGACCGACTGGCCTTGACGGTTCATCTTCGTTAAAATATCGAGCACCGCCACGCCTTGATCATAATTCAAGCTTCCTGTAGGCTCATCCGCAAAAATAACGTCAGGCGAATTAATGAGCGCTCTGGAGATAGCCGCTCTTTGCTGCTGTCCGCCAGAGGCCTGCGCTGGCATGCGGTTGCTTAGCGCCTCTATATCCAGCTGCTTCAACAGAAGAAGCGCCTTGCTCTTTAATTCGCTTTTGCGATAACCCGCCACATACCCGGGCATTACGATATTTTCGAACAGGGTAAGGTCGGGCACCAAATTAATGCTTTGATAAATGTAGCCGATTTTTTTCGCTCTAAATTGTGCCAGCTCTTTCTCGTTATATTGGTCAATGCGCTGCTCCCGAAAATAAACCTCGCCAGCCGTTACACTATCCAGCCCGCTTAATAAGTAAAGCAGCGTCGACTTGCCCGAGCCCGAATTGCCCATGATGACGGTAAAATCGCCCTCATAAATGTCTACATCCATGTTTCGAAGCGCATGAAACTGCTCGCTCCCGGTCGAATAGGTTTTGCATAGGTTCGCTGCGCGAATGATTGTTTTTTTGGACACCGATAAGCCCTCCCGTATTGCTGTCATCTAGTCATTGTAAGGGGCCGTTGTTGATAAATACTTATCAGGATATTAATAAAGTATTACAGATCGATTTAACAGATGGGGATGAAAAAACTAAATACCGTTCCTTGATCCTTTATGCTTTTAAAAGATATCGACCCTTTATGCGCCTCAATAATGTGCTTGCAGATCGAAAGCCCCAGCCCGTTCCCCTCCTGATGCGGTTTGGTACTCTGCTGCCCTTTGAAATAACGTTCGAATATAAACGGCATGTCCTGCGGAAGAATCCCTTTGCCTGTGTCTGCAATCGTTAATTTTAAGCTCCCGCCTTCAAGCTCGACGCTCATCCGAATCGAATCGCCCGCCGTCGTATGCTTTAATGCATTCGCAACCAAGTTGGAAATGACCTGCTCTAAACGGTTAGCGTCAACTTGAATGAGCACATTCGCAATTTCCGGCGGCTCTATGAAAGCAACTCCGGTAGAGCGAACATAATGGCTAATCGGCTTGATTATGGTCGACAGTACGTTTTGGCTGTATTGCTCTGTAAGCTGTATCGAAATTTGGCCCAGCTCCTTTAAAGCATGCAGGAGAAGGTCCTCTACGAGCCGCGCCATTTTGTCCGTATTCGTCTGCATGATTTCAACATAGCCCATGACCGATTCCATATTGGGGCAAATCCCTTCAAGAATGGCGTCTATGTATGCTTTGACCGTCGTTAGCGGCGTTTTAAGATCATGCGAAATATTAGTAATAAGCTCCTTTTGCGCCTTTTCATGCTCTGCCTGCTGCTCACTCAGAAACATAATCTCCAAGCGCATTTGGTCGAACACCGCATAAACCTCGCCTATCTCATCAAGCCTTCAATACTCGGCCTTTTGCTCGTAATCGCCTTTCAAAATCGCTTCAGAATGATCCTTTAGCTTGTGAACGGGGCGAATGATATGGCGGTTGATTTTAAAGCGAAGAAACACTAGCAGCATGATTAATAGGATCATAAACGAAAGAATCATGAGGATTCGGATAAGCGGCACTTCGTGGGCTTGTTCATTCTAGATAACGCTTGCTGGCATCGTAAAAATAGCATTTCCGATTTGTTCTCTCGTTTGATCATCTACGATTGGAAAAGCAATGTTAAACTTATTCTTTTGCACATTGGAGGTGTATAAATCATAGTGAAGTGCCGTTCTAACATCAACCTTCGATAACCCATTATTGTCTGGAAAGGTGCTGAAGCGAATGCTGCCGTCCAGCCCCGCGTACAAGAAAGACAGATCGTTAGCGTTACTCATCTTATTAAGAGTCTCACCGATCGCTTCGTCCTGTATTTCAGCATGATGCCTTTCCAGATAAAAGATGATCTCACTTACCTTTAAACGTACTTGATTAATAACATAGGCAGAATCTGCCTTATCCTTGCTGCTGTAGCTGTCGATAAGCAAAGAAGCACCACAGCCGATTATGATCGCCAGACAAATCAAAACAGCCGTAAACCACGTTTTAAACCAGCTTTTTAAATACATAGGCTTCTCCTATCTCACGCTTCATCCATGCAGAACTTATAGCCGATGCCCCAGACCGTTTTAATATAGGCAGGGTTTGAAGGATCCGCTTCGATTTTTTCCCGTATCCGGCGAATATAGACGGTTATGGTGCTTTCATCTCCGTACTCCGCGTAGCCCCAAATCGCATCGAGCAGCTGACTCTTTGAAAATACTTGATTGTTATGCTTAGACAGGTAAAATAACAGCTCAAATTCCTTGGCAGACAAAGCGATCTCCTTGCCAGCCACCGTTACGCTGTACGCCTTCTTGTCAATGACGATGTTGCCGAATATCAGACGATCATCAACCGGGCTAGTCGTTCCGAAGCTGTCCATTCTGCGTAAATGGGCATTTATTCTAGCGATCAGCTCGCTCAAAGAGAAAGGTTTGGTCATATAATCATCCGCCCCAAAGCCAAGGCCCAGAACCTTATCCGTGTCGCTCCCTCTCGCGCTCAGAATAAGGATCGGCGTTTGGCTCTTTTGGCGAATTTGGCGGCATAGCTCAATGCCATCCACATCCGGAAGCATAATATCCAAAACGATAAAATGCGGCTGCCAGCCGTCTAAAGCATTTAACGCGTCTCTGCCATTTTCAGCAATTAGCGCTTCGTACCCGTTGATCGTGACATAATCCTTGATGATGCGGGAAATGTCCTGCTCATCTTCGATAATGAGTATTTTGCGTGGTCGATTCATCGTTTGCTCTCCCATACGAATTCATTCAGAAATAGTTTGCGGGCGATAGCTTTATAGATCTTGCAACTTATTCGACAACTTCCAGCATTATCCTTTGCGTATGCTATTGCACAAACAAAAAAAGCGTCCTGCCGACTAGGCATGAACGCTCTCGAAATTCCGCTTCGCATTATTTGATTTTCACTACGATTTTCCCTCTGGCATGATGGGACTCGCTCAGCTAATGGGCATCCCTTAATCCTTCTTGCGTAAAAGCAAACACATGGCCAACGATCGCTCTTATGCGGTTGTCTGCCATGAGGTCGGCTATTTCTTGAAGCTGCTTGCCGCTCGGATTTAGCCATAAGGAACCGGCTTTTATGCCTTTCTCTACTGCTTTAGCTTCATCTGGAGGCGATACGATCGATACGAGCCTCCCGCCCTTTTTTAACACCTGAAAGCTATTTTCTTGGATGGTTCTTCCCATCGTATCAAGAACGATATCATAGTCTGAAATCACCGTTTCAAAATCAACCTTGGCGTAATCGATGAACACATCTGCGCCCAGCGATTTTAGAAGCTCTTCGTTTTTTGAGTCACCTGCGCTCCAACCTCTGTTACAATGCCCGCTGCGTCCCAGCCGAGAATGATCGGAAATTCAAATGGCAGCATTTCTTTTAAATAACCTTCTCTTAGCTTCCAATCAATCGGATTGATGGAGGTGGCAAACATTCAATCAAAACCTGATTGTCGCATATACGCCCGAGATATCATGCATAGCAACCTGGTTTGAGCAAATACAGGAGCAGCGCTTTTTGAACATGCATCCTATTCTCGGCTTGCTGATAGATGACGGAGCGATCCGATTCAACGAGCTCTGCTTCAATCTCATAACCCGGATGAATGGGCATATCATGCATAATATAAGGAGAAAATCCTTTCAGATTATTCCGGTTCAGCTGATACGGCAGCATCTGCTCCATTCTATGGTTTTTCTCTTCCTCGTAATGGCTCTCGTGAAAAAACTCCATATCGACCCATGTGTCCGTATAAACAAAATCAGACCGCGATACCGCCTCCGACAAATGAGCCGCATTTTCCACGTATCCGCTTTGATAGGCAGCTTGCATTAGCTCCTCATCCCATGAAGGCGTATTTACGATAGGCGTTACAAGGAGAAGCTTGACGCCCATTGCGGTGCAGCCTGCTACCAATGAATTGGCTACATTGTTGTGGATACCGACATACGTCAGCGTTATTCCCTCAAACGTCCCCGCTACCTCATAAATCGTCATCAGATCCGCTAAGGCTTGGCATGGATGATATTTTTCACAGCAGCCGTTAATGACAGGAACGCTCGAATACTGGGCTAGTTCGAGCACGTCGGAATGTTTTTTCAGTCTAGCCATGATCACATCGCAGTTTCTTGACGCATACCGGGCTTCATATTGGATCGGGGATATGCTGAAATTGCTTGAATCCCAATCCATAACGACCGAGTATCCGCCCAATTGGTTGATGCCGGATTGGAAGGACAGGCTAGTTCGCGTAGAGGTTTTCTGAAAAAGCATAAGCAGCCCTTTTCGCTCGGTTGTATGATAGAAGCGCTCTGGGCTTTGTTTCATTTCCACAGCTTGATGGATAATGGATTGAATCATGTCCTTGCTGAATTCTTTTAACGATAATAAGTGGATCATCGGTTCACCTCGGTTATGAATATTTATACGCAATAATGAATATATATTCATGTTATAAGCGATGAAGAGCCTTTGTCAACTTGCAGATAAAAAAAGCTCTGCAGATTACTCTACAGAGCTTACTTTTAACGAGCTTATGGCTATTTCCCGCCGGTGAACGTAATTCCTTTAATAAAGAATCGATTGAAGAAGGCATAAATCAGCAGCGCAGGGAGCGTGAAGACCATAGATGCCGCCATAATGTAATTCCAATGACTGATGTACTGCCCCTTGAAGGTATTGAGTCCAAGCGTGAGCGTAAACATCGACTTATCGGACATGAACATAAGCGGCTTAAGGAATTCATTCCACGCTCCCATAAATACGAAAATCGTCTGTGCCGCTAACGCAGGCACTGCCAGAGGAAGGGCAATTCGGAAAAACACGCCGAACCGATTGAGGCCATCCATCTCGGCTGCCTCCTCCAGCTCCTTCGGAAAGCTTAGGAAAAATTGCCGCATCATAAAAATAAACGTCGCATTCGCCATCATCGGCAGCGTTAATGCCGCATACGTGTTCAACAAATCGAGCTGCTTCATAATTAAGTATGCCGGCACGATCGTGAGCTGGCCCGGAATCATCTGTACAGCCAAAATAAGAATGAACATGACCTTGCTTCCGGTAAATTCAATCCGCGCAAGCGCATAACCTGCCATGGAGTTGAACAGCGTATTGCACACCGTAGCAACTACGGCAATCAAGGCACTGTTGTACATCCACCTGAGGAACAGCGGTTCTTTTACGAAAATGTCGTAATAGTTCTGAAAGGTGAACTGTTTGGGAATAAAGTTGATGCCTCCTGATACAATTTCGCTTAGCGGCTTAAACGAAGAGGAAAGCGCCCATAGAAAGGGAGCGACCGTAACGCAGCCGTATGCGAATAACAGGAAGTAGAGAATCGCCTTTCCCCATTTGGATTGTTGAAATACCACCTAATCGCCCTCCTAGTTCAGCTTCTCTTCGGCGAACAGCTTGCGCTGAATCAGCGTAACGAGCATAATGACCGCAGCCAGCATGACAGCGAGCGCGGATGCGTAGCCGAAGTCGAGATTTTTGAAAGCATATTGATAGATCAGCAGCGCTACGGTCAAGGTGGAGTTGTTCGGACCGCCAGAGCCTGCCGAGAAAATATAAGATTGATCGAAGAGCTGAAACGTACCGATAATACCCATGACGACCGTAAAGAAGGTCGCCGGTTTAATTAACGGGAGCGTGATAGAGATGAATCTCCGCCAAGCCCCTGCCCCGTCCAGCATCGCTGATTCATACAGCGCGTCAGGAATATCCTGAAGCGCAGCTAGAAAAACGACCATAAAAAACGGTGCGGTGGACCATATATTCATAAGCATAATCGCCTTCATTGCGACCGCAGGATCTCCAAGCCAGTTATAGCCATGCAAACCGACGAATTCAAGTACACGGTTCAAAAGACCGTTTGAATTGTATATCCACATAAAGATTAGCGACAATACAGCCGATGACGTAACGGTCGGCATAAAGAATACGATTCGGAAAAAGTTTTTGTATCTCAATTTAGCATTCAAAATAACGGCAAGCAAAATAGCAAATGCCGTCTGCAGCGGTACTACAAAGAGTGCGAAGGATGCCGTGTTCTTAAGCGCGATCCAAGCGCGTTCGTCTCCGGCCATTCGGGTAAAGTTGCCTGTCCCCACCCATTTGTAGCTGACGTCGCCAAGCAGATTAACCTTGTGTCCCGAAAGATAGAGCGAATAGAAAACGGGCAAGAACAAAAAAGTGCCCAGCACTAAAATCGTTGGAAGCAAAAACAGATAGCCTGTTGCATTATTTTTCAGCTTCTTTCTCCATGAAGAAACTTGGGTCATGCTACACCTTCTCCTTTCGTATCAAAATGAAAGAATGAAGGAGGGAGACTGTCGATGCTCTCCCCCCTTCCTTTCGTTTACTTAGCTGCTGCGATTTCCTTATTCGCAACGGTTTCGGCTTTTTTCATAGCATCCTCAAGCTTCGAATTGCCCATAAAGGTATCAACGAATTGGTTATTGAAGTTGCTCATAATTGTTGGCAGTGTAGAACCAGCTTGCCAAGGCGTTGCATAGGACGCTCCCGCCACAATTGCGCTGCGCAGCTCATCCTTGTCATATCCTAGCTCTTGTGCGACCGACTTCCGCGTAGGAAGCGCGAAGCCTTTGCTGGTCCAAGTCTTCATGCCTTCCTTGCCAGTCAAGAAAGAAATCAACTGCCAAGCTGCTTCTTTCTTCTCCGATTGCTTGTTCATCACATAAGCAACCGTGAAGGCCATCGTGCCTTTAGTGCCGTTTACAGTTGGCAGCTCCGCTGTTCCGTAATCCAGATCCTTGTAGTTGGATTCGAGGAATGGGATCGCCCAGTTTCCTTCGAATACGATCGAGGCTTTGCCTTGGCCGAACATCTCTCCGCCCCAGCCAGCGCCAACTTCTTTTGGCTCGCCGGATGATTTGTCTACATTGTGCATATCTGTAACTAGCTGCAAGCCTTTAAGCGCATCCGGGGATGCGAATGCGGCATTTCCTTTGTCGTCTGCCACTTTGCCGCCAAACGCTTGAATCATGAACATTTGGCGCGCAAGCTCAGGCGCTACGCCAAAGCCATATCGAACGGTTTTATCGCCTTCTTTTTTGGTCAGCTTAGCTGCAGCTGCCTTCAGCTCATCCCAGGTTGCAGGCGGCGCTGCAATGCCTGCTTCTGCAAAATCCTTCTTATTGTAAAACATGGCAAGGGTAGAGAAATCCTTAGGGAAACCGTAAGTGACTCCCTCTTGCTTGAATGCATCAACCATAGGCTGTTCAAAGTCTGCAACGTCAAAGTCTTCCGTTACATAGCTATCCAGCGGCTCAAGTACATTGCGCTCAATGAGTCCCGGCGCTTCGAATGCGTCCAAGTAGAAGACGTCTGGACCTTCTCCGCCGATCAGTCTTGTCTTGATTACATCCATGTATTGATCAGCAATCACTTCATACTTAACCTTCACGTTCGGATATTTAGCTTCAAACTCCTTCAATGTTTGGTTAAGCAGATCCTGCTCTTCCGGGCTTGCTCCCCAGCCGGCAAGCGTTATGGTAACCGGTTCGGCCGCTGGCTCTTTTGTGGCCTCTTGCGCCGTACCATTATTCGTTGCCGCAGTTCCTTTGTTCGTGTTCCCCTCATTGCTGCCGCAAGCACTAAGCATTATTACAGCAGCCAACGTTAACGATAAACCAACAACCCCTGATTTCTTCATCATACATACAACCTCCTTAAGTAATATGAACTTTGTATATATAGAAACATATTGCGTAAAACCTATGAAATCAGCAGCTCATACCCTGTTAGATTAGACAGTATTTCCACCTCGGGACCATTAATTCCGCGTGTAACGCGCAGGCTGAGCGTGCCGCTGCCTATTAGAAGCTGCTCCACTTTAAGCTCATCCATCCCTTCTAATAGAGAAGGTCTGATCGTAATCTGGCGCGACAAAGCGTCTGGTTGAAGGCCAAGCAGCGCTTGCACAAAGGTTAACGGCGTTCCCGCTGCCCATGCCTGCGGAGAACATGCAACTGGATAAGGTACCGGGGCACCAAGCAGATTATCGTATCCGCAGAACAGCTCAGGCAATCTGTTATATTCGAATTTGTCAGCAGCAGCGAGTAAACCCTCTATAACCGTGATTGCTTCATTGGCGAAGCCCAGGTGGCTAAGGCCAAGTATGCATAAGGAGTTATCATGCGGCCATACGCTGCCATCATGGTAGCTCATCGGATTGTATCCCGCTGCATCCGTGCTCATTGTCCGAATGCCGTAACCTCCGAATAGATCGGGAGCGACAAGTCGCTCAGCAACAGCTTTAGCCCGCTCCGGAGAAGCAATGCCCGACATAAGAATATGCCCAGCATTCGAAGTGACCGATTCCACGCGTTTCTTGTCTTTATCCAAAGCAATTGCGTAAAACTGCTCATCCTCCATCCAGAAATCGCGCTCAAACCGGGCTTGAAGCTGCGATGCGTCTTGCTCCATCTGATCCGCCTGCTCTGCATGGCCTAAGCTTCTGAATATAGGAGCAAGCCGGGTGAGCGCCTGATAGACATAACCCTGAACCTCAACGAGTGCGATCGGAGCTTCCGCGTAGTCGCCGTTGCGGTGCACCACGGAATCCGCTGAATCCTTCCAGCCTTGATTCGCAATGCCTTTGGATGACTTCTGATAATACTCCACGAAGGAATCATCATCTGCGTCGCCATATTCCTTCACCCAAGTTAGCGCTGCTTGAAGATGCGGCATTAACGCTTTTATAAAATCAGCATCGCCCGTCCAGTGATAATATTCAGCAGCCAGCAGGAGGAAGAGCGGTGTCGCGTCAATCGTTCCATAATAAGGCGTAAACGGCACTTGATTCGTGCTCGCTAATTCGCCGTACCGGATTTCATGCATCACTTTACCCGGCTGCTCATCGCGCCATTCATCCTCATTTTGGCCTTGATAAGCCGCCATCGTGAGCAAGGTGCCCTTCGCGACTTGCGGATTCAAGGAAAGCATTTGCAGTGCGGCAATCAAGCTGTCGCGGCCAAACGGCACCGAGAACCATGGCAAGCCGGCAACGGGAAACGCTCCGTATCCAAGATCGGTAAGCAGCACTCGCAAATCTTGAACCCCGCGATGATAAAGCTTGTTGAACAGCGGCAAATTGCTCTGAATCGAAGTGGAAGAAGCATTCCAATCCACGTAGGAGGCTCGAAGCTTGCTCATCGCTTCCTCAGGCTCATGCTGAAGCGGCTCGTTCCCATCGATAATCGGCGCGATGAAGAAAGCGATTGCAATATTTTCCTGATGCCCTAGGGCAACATCGAAGTGGAGCTCCCCTGACTCGCTTATTTTGCTTTCCTGCGTATTCCATTTGATCTTGGTCTCGCGGCGCACGCCGTCTGCCCCTAGATAGCCGATTACTCTCTCCCTTGAAGCACTCCGCTCCATTGTCTTGCTTCCAAGCTCTCCATATTGAAAGCCGCGAACGACGAACATGTCGGCAAAATCCGTATCGAGCAGCACCGAGAAATCAAATTGAATAGGCTTGGGATAGTAGCTTGTAAGCTTGATGCTCTCATATAACGCACCTTCATAAATGAAACGCGTGCGTTCGATTTCTACGGATTCACGCCACAAAATCAGCTCGCCGTTCTCCTCCATATGCGGATTGGTAAGACGAATCGTGGAGATATAATTATCGTCGGCAGCGGAAGACAGCAATATGGGCTTCTGACCGTTGATTCGGATCTCCATCCTGCTTAGAAACCTTGTGTCTTTCGTATAGAGACCTTTGCCGGAAATATCGCCTTCCGGGATGTCGCCATTCCTATCCGTCATGAGGAATAGATCGTTTTCTTTGATGACTCGATAATCCAAACTTCTCCCTCATTTCTCTCTTAGTGGCATCTTTACTCACTTATTTTTGAGTAAGCTCATTGGTATCCGAAACGTTTCGGAAAAAGGGTAAAAAAATATTTACACTTCATTCATAATTCGGTGATCCAACTTTCCAAAACGTTTCGGATACGTTATAATCGAATTATAGATCATGATGAAAGCATTTACAACCCTGAATTTAAATTTTAATTTTTCCTATCTTTCCTTACATGTTTCCTAACAATCCGGAGGTATCCTATGGTCACCATCAAAGATATTGCCAAAGCTGCCAGCGTATCCGTCACGACGGTATCGCGCGCATTAAATGGCTATGACGACGTTAACGAGGGCACACGGCACAAAATTAAAACCATTGCCGATCAGCTAGGCTACAGCCCTAATATGGCGGCAAGGTCGCTTATATCCAAAAAAACGAAAACGCTCGGCCTGCTTCTCTCCAATGTGACAAGAGACAGCTCCAAAGACAATATCGCCTTTGAAGTGCTGTGCGGCATCAACGACCGTTCTGGCGAGCTTGATTATGATCTCGTATTGTTCAGCACGACGCCGCAAAAGCAAAGAATGAAATCGTACAAGACATTATGCCAGGAGCGCGGCGTAGACGGCGTTATTATTATGGGCATTCGGCTGGACGACCCCTATTTGAAGGAGATCGTATCCTCTGATATTCCATGCGTGCTTATCGATATTACCCTTCAAGGTCCGAATGTCGGGTACGTCACTTCAGATAATACGCACGGCGCATTTACCGCAGTGAAGCATTTGCTTGAGTCCGGGCATCGCCAGATTGCGATGATTAACGGCCACGCGCAAGCGGACGTAAGCCTTCTGCGTTTAAAAGGATACCGCGAGGCGCTTGCGGAGTATGGCATTCCTTTCGACGAATCACTCGTAGTCGACGGACGATTTTCCGAGCATGGGGGAAAGCTAGCCGCTTCTCAAATTTTTACGAGCCGTCCTGACGTAACGGCTTTATTTTGCGCGAGTGACCTCATGGCTTTAGGAGCACTGCAGACCGCTAAGGATATGGGCAAAATCGTGCCTGATGATATCTCCATCATTGGATTCGACAACATAGACCTGACCGCCTACTGCACGCCTGCGCTCACTACCGTCCACCAGCATAAATACGAGCTTGGCTTTGAAGCCGCTCAAGTGCTCATCGATTTGTTAGAGGGAAAAGACGTCGTTCATCATGTCATGCTCGATACGACGCTAATTTCGAGAGATAGTGTTCGCAAAATCTAAAAAGCCGTACGTATAATAGCCCTTCTAAACGATGATGCGCGACTTTAGAGGGCTTTTTTTCCCGTTCCCACATCCTTATGTCCGCAGCCTCTCCGAATCTACTCTATCAAAATCGTTGCACAAAACTTCCTTTCCGCTCGCAGTCCTTCTCTCTTCTCACTTTTCTATTATTTATAAAACCTTATTATATGGAAACATTTCCATATGCTAGAATGATCTTGTGTACAGAGCTGCACAAAATTACTAGATAGGAGATGAGTTTAATGATTGCTAGACATTCATGGTCACGTTTGTTGCTAGCTACCGCTTTAAGCTTCAGTGTTCTATTCTCCAGTATCGGTTATGCGCCACAAGTCCATGCAGAGGGTCCCGCCGATCCGGCTCCCGAAATTTTGCATGTTGGCACAGCTAACGGTAAAAAAGTGCTTTTTGATAATACACACGCACAAACGGCGGGCGCAGCCGACTGGGTCATCGATGGCGCTTTTTCTGATTTTGGACATGCTTTAGCAAATGAGGGCTACGATGTAAAGGAGCTGCGTAAATCAACGCCGATTGTCCTGAGCGACCTCTCCAGCTACGACGTATTCGTCGTCGGGGAAGCGAATATTCCTTACAAGGCGACGGAGCAAGCTGCTATGCTGCAATATGTGCAAAATGGCGGAAGCATCTTTTTTATATCGGATCATTATAATGCGGACCGCAACAAAAACCGCTGGGATTCCTCCGAGGCGTTTAACGGCTACCGCCGCGGAGCGTGGAGCAATCCAGCCAAAGGCATGACTGCCGAGGAAAGCAGCTCCGCAGCGATGAGCGGCGTAGTCAGCTCCGACTGGCTGGGCTCCAACTTTGGCGTTCGCTTTCGCTACAACGCGCTTGGCGATATAACAGCCAATCAAATCGTCGCACCTGCACAAGCTTTTAATATTACAGCCGGCGTATCCACCATAGCTATGCATGCCGGCTCGACGCTCGCTATTATTGATCCTAATAAAGCAAAAGGAATTGTGTATTTGCCCGCCACCAACGCCAAATGGGGCAATGCCGTCGATCAAGGCGTGTATGCGGGAGGCGGTATCGCCGAGGGGCCTTATGCTGCCGTGTCCAAGGTAGGCGCAGGCAAAGCAGCCTTCATCGGCGACTCCTCGCCGGTCGAGGATGCTACTCCAAAGTACAAACGGGAAGAAACGGGCGGCACGAAAACGACTTACGCCGGCTTTCAAGAGCAAGATGATGCGACTCTACTTGTTAATGTAGTGAACTGGCTGGCGCAGCAGGAGAGCTATACTAGCTTGAATCAAGTGAGCGGCCTAGTGCTTGACCAACCAACGCCTCTGCTCGCGATAGAAAATCCACAAACATCCACCGAGCCGCAAAACGAGCCTTGGTCCGCTCCGGCCGCAGGCTACAAATGGTACGATCCTTCAACGTTCAAAGCCGGCTCTTACGGCTACGGGACGGGCGGCGGGCAGCCCGAAGAGCCTGGCGGCAGCGGCTCCGGCGTTTTCTTCTCCGAATATATCGAAGGCAGCAGCAACAACAAGGCGGTTGAAATTTACAACGGCACCGGCTCAAGCGTGAATTTATCGGGATACTCCGTTAGCTCTTCAAACACCTCGTCGGCCATTAATTTAAGCGGAACGCTCGCCAGCGGCGATGTCTATGTAGTTGCCCATACAAATGCAGCTGCTGGCATTTTGTCACAAGCAGATCTGCTCTCAAGCAATTTAAGCTTTAATGGCGATGATTCCGTCACGTTGAGCAAAAACGGAACAAGCCTTGATGTGATCGGCACCGCCGGCCAATCTTTTGGTACGGATAAAACACTCGTTCGCAAAGAAACGGTAACAACCGGCACAACCACATACGTTGCAACGCAGTGGGATGCTTTTGCGAATAATACGTTTACGAACCTTGGCAGCCATACGATCACCGCCGCCAATCAACCGCCGGTAGTCGCTAATCCGATTGCAAATCAGAGCCCTGCTGTAGGCAGCGGCGCATTGGTTATTGATGCAACAAGTACATTCAGCGATCCTGATGGGCATGCGCTAACCTTATCGGCCGTCTCGAGCAGTCCTTCAGTTGCAGCCGTTAGCGTTGCCGGCAAGCAGCTCACTGTTAATCCGCTTGCTCTCGGTACGGCTGCAATTACAGTAACAGCAAACGACGGCAATGGCGGATCTGCGAATGCAACGTTTACAGTCACGGTAACATCTACATCCGCCGTTATTTTGAATGAAGCTTTTGAGAGTGGAAGCAAGGGCTCTTACACGGCAGGAAATGTCACGCTATCAAGCGGATCATGGAATATGGATAATGCCTTGATCGGCAACCTGAGTACGGACAAGAAAAACGGGCTGCAAGCAGCCCGGATCAAAGCTGCCGGATCGATCTCGATGAATTTTAATGCTGCCGGCGCCAAAACGGTCAAAATAAGCCATGCTGCCTTCGGCACAGACACAGGCGCGGTATGGAAGCTGCAAAAATCCGTCAACAGCGGCACGAGCTGGACGGATGTAACAAGCACTTACTCAAGCTCAGCTGCGCTAACGGTTCAAAGTATTACGGTAAACGAGAATGCCAGCGTTCGCTTCCGCATACTCGTATCCGGCACTTCCGGCAGCCGCATCAACATCGATGATATTCAAATTTTCAACTAAAATGAAGCAGGCTGCCGAGAAATGATCTCGACAGCCTGTTTTTTCATATTTGGAACGAGCCTTTGCTTCATCCCATCTTCTTCGCGGATTGCTCCAGCTCCTGACGCCGATGCTGGAGCTCGTCCAAATAAAGCGTAAACTTCGAATCTCCGCTGTAGGAAATATAAAGCCAATCTAGAGCACGTGTCATTGCGATGTAAAACAGCGACACCTCGCGTTCCTCCACCTCTTCCAGCGAAAAGGGCATATTCTCAGCATTCACGATAAATACCGCCCGGAAATCAAGCCCTTTCACGCTGTCGATGTCCGATACGTTAATTGCATCAGCGTAACTGCCGGATTCCTGATCGATATTCTCATTTTCCGTAATCCAATTCATCGGAAGCCCTTGACCCTTAAGCGCCCTGCGGATCGAATCGGTGTAGGAGGAATAATAGTTGTTTTTCACACGGTACAAAATAACCATCTCGGCAAAAGGAACCTTATGGTCGTTATGCAAATGCCGGATTTGCTTGATGACCGACTGCAGCTCCTCTTGAAAACCGCTGTGGCGGCTCATCGAAGGCTCCGCCCCCATTCTTCGGGTGCTCTGCGGCGGAATAATCTCGACTCCTTTGGTGGAACCGAGCTTCACCTTGTTCTGGAGCAGCGAGTGCTGCTGATAGAAATCCCATGCAAATTGGGCAATCTGCGCCGTGTTGCGGTAATTAATAGAGAGGATGCGCGACCTCCCGCGGAAATCAAGCCCCGTATCCTGCAGCAAGCTCGACTTGCGCTTCATGAACGTCTGCGCCCGATCCTCCACGAGCAGCAGATTTTGCGTAACCGGATTAAGCAAACAGCTAAGCAGCTTGAGCCATTCCGGGTGAAAATCCTGGCCCTCGTCGATTAGTATCGCTTCATAACTAGGCAGGATCGCTTCCTTCTTCTCCAGCTTATCGATGAGTGAAGGGATATCCGTATCCCGGGCATTCAGCGCTTTTTTCAGCCATTCATGAAAGTTATACACCTCGATGTTTTGCTGGCGCGGCTTACCTTCCTTTTGCTCCTCCAGCCTAATCCAGTCCAGCAGATCCTCCGGCTCCTCCATCCTCCGGTCGATCGTTCGCCGAAGATTTTGCGACAAGGCGATGCTGCTGCAAATGACAAGAATCTTCCAATCCGGATGATGGTTCGCCAAATGTTTGGCACGGCTGGCGAGGACGAGCGTCTTCCCGCTTCCTGCCACGCCGCGTATCAAGCGGTGACGATCGCCGAGATGCTCTGCCATATTTTCCTGGTGCAGATCGAGCGTCTTCATATTGTGAAGCGAAAGCACAAACTGCTCCTGATGCTTCTGCTCGCCTGGCTGGCGAAACTCTGCGCTGAGCCTTGCCTCGGGTATGAGGTGATGGCGAATCGCACGAATATCTTCCTGCGACAAAATGTACGGCTTACGGCTAAACGCCGTAAACATGCCATGTATTTTCTCAATCAAGGAGTCGGCGGTAAAGCTGCCATCCTCCGGGTCGATTTCGTCGCGGCTCAGCACGAATGGCTGCGCAATGACGTCGTATAAGCTATATTCGATAAAATCCTTCTGCTTCATTCGCGTAAAAGCAGCTCCGAAGCCATGAGGGAATTTCAGCTGTCCTTTAAATTTGCCTTCTTGCTCAACGAGGGTATCATCCTTCTTAAGCTCGCCCGCCACATGCCGCAGGCTCTCCCTCGCTTGCTGATAAGGGTTCATCACCGTTTCCATTTGTCCGCCGGACCCATGCAGCAGCCACTCATCGCGGCCCACCTCGAATATTGCGGATTTCGTATAATCCTTCACTTCCAGAACGACTAATCCTAGATCGGGGCCAATAATGACAAAGTCAGGCCGGCTCCCCTGAATCTCTGGCTCAAAATAAACCACATAATCGCTCGGCAAATGATCCTTCAGCGTCCGAAACAATAGCCGTTCCCCAGCAGTCGCGCTCGTCCGAATAACCTCCGGTACCATATAAGCCATCCTTTGTCACCTCCAGTTCGATTTTTTCAGTTCTTATTATTATAAACGATCTTGGGCGGGTTGGTGTGAGAAAATAGGAAAGGCGAAACGTTATTTTATTGGAGTGACAGAAGCGAGCTCTTCCGACACATCCGTATTTCTCATCCAATCGGCGACGATCCGAATATCGTTTGACAATACGCGATCCTCGTCCACGAAGCTCACCTGTTCCCGGCAGCGGTCGTAGATCCATTTTGTCCCTTTACCAAGAAGCTCGGGACCCCGGAAATCAGCCGCCTGCGCAGCGCACATAAGCTCGATGGCAAGCACCGAATAGGCGCTCCGTACAATTTGACTTGCTTTGCGGGCCGCTATCGTACCCATGCTGACATGATCCTCCTGATTGCCCGACGATGGGATCGAGTCTACGCTGGCCGGATGCGCGAGCGATTTATTTTCGGAGACGGCTGCGGCAGCCGTATATTGGGCGATCATGAAGCCGGACTGTACGCCCCCGTCCTTAGCAAGGAATGGAGGCAGCTGCTCATTCAAATGCGGATTGACTAGCCTTTCCGTGCGGCGCTCCGAAATATTGGCGAGCTCGGCGGCGCAGATAGAGAGATGATCCATCGCGAGCGCAATCGGCTGGCCGTGGAAATTGCCTCCGGAAATGACCCGATCCTCAGCAGCAAAAATAAGCGGGTTGTCCGTTGCGGCATTCATTTCAATTTCCAGCTTCTCTCTTATATACCGCAGTGCATCGCGGCTTGCTCCGTGGACCTGCGGCGCGCAGCGGATGGAATAGGCATCCTGGACGCGCATTTGGCCTTGGCTTGTCATTAGCTGGCTTCCGAGCGTCAAGCGCCGAATATTCTCGGCTGATTGCCCCTGCCCAAGATGCGGGCGAATGGCATGGGTGAGGGGATCAAACGCATCGCGAATTCCGCGGAGCGCTTCTGCTGTTAACGCGGCTGCGCAGTCCGCCCATCTGGATAAATTGATCGCATCAAAGCATGCAAGCGCACCGATTCCCGTCATTACCTGCGTGCCGTTTATTAAGGCTAAACCTTCCTTCGCCTCAAGCGCGATAGGTTGTATGCCGGCTTTGGCCATCGCTTCACTGCCAGGCAACCGTTCATTCAAATAATAAGCTTCACCTTCACCGACAAGCACGAGTGAGAGATGGGCAAGCGGCGCGAGATCCCCGCTTGCGCCTAGCGAGCCTTGTTCCGGGATGACCGGCGTTACCCCGGCATTCAGCATCTCAGCGAGTAACTGAACCACTTCCGGCCTGATGCCGGAATAGCCGAGCGACAAGGCGTTTATGCGCAGCAGCATAGTCGCTCTTACCGCTTCCACACTCAGCGGCTTCCCTATGCCGCAAGCATGGCTTCGAATAAGATTTAACTGCATCCGCTTCGCGTCCTCCGGCGAAATATAGGTATCGCTGAACTTCCCGAACCCCGTCGTGAGCCCGTACACGACTCGTTTCTCACGAAGCAGCATTTCAACATACTCTCGGCTTAGCTTCATCTTCTTCATACATTTCCTGCTTATTTTCACTCTCTCCATGAAGCGGGCTACCCGGACAACATGCTCCATCGTCATCGCTGCTCCGTTAACGAGCACAAATTTCTCGTGCATAGCTCCCACCTGCTTTTCGAGTAATTAAAAAAAACCAATACCTTGGTGAAGGTATCGGCTTCTGATTGCTGGGCTGTTAAATAGTCAATGCCATATGGCTATTCGTTTTGTTACATGCCTAAACGCTGTACTTATCTTATTTTATGGGGATATGGAGCGTTTTAGTTCAACTAATTCCGAGATGCAAGCAAGGAGAAAGCTTCTTCCTTAGCGCCGTCTTGAAGCATATCGGATTCATCCGTAAGTCCAATATATCGCGACCACTCTTGCTCGAATGGAATCCCCATTTGAAACATCCGGTTGAACTTCTCCAAATCGTCTTCAACCGAATGCTCATACATATCGGCCAAGAGCAATCTTTCCTTCATCTCGGTTAATTGCTGCTCGGCTTGCTCCAGAATTAATTCCCGTTTTTCATTAACGCTTTTTTCGATATGCTGCAATTGGCGAACATAGTCATTCTCGGTATCGTCAATCGCCTTCTCGATGTTCGCTACCAACAACCCGTAGCGCACATCAAACAAATCGGCTTTTTTCAGCACCAGCAACACGATGTTAGAGATAAGTACCGTTGCAATCATCTGCAGAGGACCGGAAATAAATGCGGGTATGCCGAATTGCTTCGACACATAATCAAGCATGGTGTCAATGACAAATGCAGTAATCGTTACCGAAACAAGATTAAATACCCCGTCAGCCTTTTGCGCCTTCGTGGCGTTTTTGTCGAGCATTATTTTGGCAGAGTCGACTAAGGCTAACACTAGATTTTTGGCTAATCCGACGACCTTCTTGACCGTTTCCTTTAGCAAGCTAAGCAGAATATCAAAAAAGGTTTTAAAAAACTTCTTGAAAAGCCCTGATGCCGCATTAGAGAAAATCTCTTTCATTTTGGATAAGACATATTTCCCAATTCGTTTCATAGCAGGCTTCAATTTATGAAAAAACGCCGAGAGCGAGACGCTCTTATCCTTCAATATGGCTCTCGTCTCAAACAGCAGCGGAGGCATCGTGTAATAAATGAGCTGGCCCGCCAATATTTTCGTAATAGCCTTGCCGGAATCATTTAGCGCGTCCTTGCTTATCGCCTTATAGTCTGCATGCTTCAACGCTTGAACGCTTTCCTTATTTCCAATCTCCCTGAAAGTTCCAGCAAGCTCTTTCTGAACGTGCTTCGGCACTTTCCCTTCTTCGTTCAGATAACCTTTGTTGATGAGATGCTCACGCGTCTCCCCTTGGCTTCTCTCCCATCGCCCAATTGTATCCTCTACGGATTCGGCAGCGCCTTTAGACATGTTCGCCCTGGAATCAATCCATTGCATATTACCCTCAGAATGATAGACCTTCTCCATATCCTTTCGGTAATCGTCTCCCAGGTAGCGTTCGTTGTACTCTGCGCTTTTTACCGCCCGAACGTGATCGCCCGCTATTGAATCCTTCTGAACCTCTCTGCCGGTAAGGTCATCCCTTACGGTGTCCCCGCCGTTATTCAATTGATCATTCTTAAAAGCCGTCCGGGAGCTGTATCTATTGCCTTCGCTATCGTAAAAAGGCTCGTTCCCTGACCGCTCACCCTGGAACATCTTAACCGTCGACTCTGAATTCCGCGCATCAATGGCGCGAAGCGAGGACGATAATCCTTCATAATCATTGTAATTATTAACTTCGCTGATATAGGCTTTGTTCTGTCCGAGCGGGTCGTATTCATTGTCGTATTGGAAATTAACCATCCGAAGAGCAAGCTGGTCCGCTGTCATATATAAATCGCTTAAATCGAAATAATTTCGAATCACTTCCCCTGACAGGTCTCGCGAGCATGACTTTACTAGCTCGGCACCAAAATGATCCGGGCTCATTAGCTCTTTCATTTTCGTGTTTAATTGATTAACCGAGTTGATATACAACGTTTTTTCCATCTCTGCAAGCTGTGCCCTCTGCCTAACAATCTCTCGAAGCTCCACCATCTTGTCCCTCCAAAATACTAGCGTTATTCAACATTCGCGATTGCTCCTGCAAAGCTTCCGTATGCTTCTCTACTTCTATAAGATCCCTCTCGCTCGTTTCCTCATGAAGCAATCGCGTTAGAACGGGCGTGTCGTATATTTTTTTGCCAATCTGATAGAATAGAAACGCGTTTCTGATGAATCGGTAATGCTTCTCATGCAGTGTTCCATTCAGCAGCGTGATCTTCCGGTTAACCGGTATGTTCTGCAGCTCTCTTTTGGCAATGATGACATTTTTAATCGCTTCCGCTTCCATGAAGGCATCAATCAGCTCCAGCTCGGGAATAATCTTCTCTTCTATTACATCATCGATCATTCGAATATTGCTTTCATATATCTTTGATATGCGAATGTCGGTTGCTACCTTCTCCTGAATCAACCGTGCCTGGCTTTCCGTGGAGGCGATTTCCAGCCTGTATTGGCCTAATGTCTCGCGGAGGACTTGGTTTTTTTTCCGGATTTCCATCCTTGCTCCAAAAACCGTCTTGAACAAAATTTTCTTAATATACTCTTTCTTCTCCCAATCGTTATCTTCTATATATTTCGTTTTGGATTCAAATATTTTCTCTGGCAGTATAATCTCTTCTTTGCCGCTTTCCGCAGCAAATAGCTTCGTTTGAAATACATTTCCGAATTTGGATAAAAACCGATAGAGGCTAGAGATGGTTAAGCTAACCTTATTTTTACGGAAGCCATTAAGCTTTCTAATCGTGTCGTTGTAGCTCTGTATCCGATTGTTCGTTGTATCAATGATATCTGTAATATTGCTCATGTACGCCTTATGTAAAGTCTTAAGCTCCGAGACAAGCTGCTCACGCTCGGTTTCTCCAGTAAAGTCGTTAATTTTCCCGCCAACCCAGTCGAGCACCTTCTTCATTTTTCTACCTCCGTGTAGAAAACAAAGTCCTGATGCTTCTGGTTGTCCTTGCATGCGACGATGACACCGTCTCGAACCAAAAACGCGAAACGGTCATTCTTCTGAATGACAAAGTCGTCCAGCTTGCCCCGGGCTAGAAAGGTACCGTTTTCGTTCGTGTAATTGACGTCGACTTTTGCAGCAGCCATCGCTTTTCCCTGGTTTTGGATAATGAAAAACGCGACCGCCGCAAGCAAAATAAGCACAACTGCCGTAATTAGAAAAACCATTCCTCTTTCGCTCCTAAACTAGTAATATATTCCCATAGATCATTTTGTCATCGTACGACAAAAGTCGCATATTGTCGAGATGAAAGTAAATAAGGGATACCCTTCAACCAGTACTCCGACTGTTTGAAGGGTATCCCTTTCATTCATTTACGTGCTTAATGGGCAGCTAATGTTCGTTTATATCATTTGGCTCATTTTCCGCCAGAAACCCGAAACGCCTTCACATACCCCTCATAATTCCACTCCGCCAAAAATTCACGAGCTGCAGCTTGCCCGGATTGAAACAGCATCTCCCGGTCTTCGGCGCTCAGCCCAAACTGCGTTGCGCCTACCCCTCCCGTCGGGATAAAAACAGTCCGACTCTCGGAATGGCTGTCCACATGCCGCTGGTCATGAGCCTTCAGCATCGTCTGGAACATCGCACGGAACATGGATATGGGGCCCCGTATATTATAGAATGGCGTTTCCGTATGCTCGCCTAACAATCGGAAGCCAAACGTAGGCCAGTTCGGAATCCCCTCTACGTCAAACAACCAGATCGGATAGTTGCTGAGCAGCCCGCCGTCGAGGATATAAAACGGTTTTCTTCTTAGCCTCGTTTTTAATCGGTAGGGCTGAAAAAAATAAGGAAGCGTCGTGCTCATTCTAACCGCAGTCGCAATTCGGAACTCGGATGGTGAAAGGCCATAACGCGGCAAGTCGTCTGGCAGGACCAGCATTTTTCCGCTGCTGATATCGGAAGCAATGATTTTCAGCTTGCCCTCTGGCAGGTCGCCAAAGGTAGATACGCCCTTTTGGCCTAGCCAATACGTCAGCTTGTCTTCCAGCGGTGTATTTAAATAAATCCCTGATCGCAAAAGAAGCGGTAGCGCCATGCCTACAAAGGGCAAATGATGAACCCACGTCTTGCCCAGCAACTGGCGGTAATCGAGCGTATTCATAATACCGATCAATTCGTTAGCATGATATCCGCAGGCGAGCAGCGCAGCCACTACGGCACCGGCAGATGTTCCCGCTAAGCGCTCCCACTGGTATCCGCTAGCCTCCATCTCTTTTATCGCGCCAATGAATGCAATTCCTCTTACTCCTCCGCCTTCAAATACGGCATCCGCTTTCATAAACGTCTCTCCTTCCAGCCCTTCAGAAGTGGAATGAACGTTCGATGGGTTTATATATACATATCAATTTTTAATGAAATCATGTATGCAGAGGAAACATCGTTTGCTGGAACATTCACGCATACAAAAATAAGCACCACCAAGAAATAGCGCTTAAACCATACGGAAGCTTCACTATGTAGCATGCGCTGCGTATTGGTATTACCTGGTGATACCGGCGCGTTCCAATAACCGCATAATCGCGTCATTTGAGCTTTTCAGAACCTCATTCCTATCCATGCTCAGCAATTCGCCATCCTTCATGACGATACGGCCATTGACCATGGTCAGAACAACATCCGAGGATTTGGCAGAGTACACGATCCTTCTATAAATGTTTGGCTCTTCATTTAACTGCGCCGCACTTGGCCACGCATGCGGTTTTCTCAAATCCACAATCGCGAGATCCGCCTTTTTCCCAATCTCGATACTGCCAATCAGTTTCTCTAAACCAAGGGCACGGGCACCGCCTAGTGTCGCCATTTCGAATGTTTTTTGGGCATTAGGCTGAATCGTTGGATGCATATGAACTCCTTTTTGAACGAATGCTGCCAGCTTCATCTCTTGAAAAACGTCCATATTCGTATGGTCTGCCGCATTGTCGGCCCCCAAGCCGATGTTGACTCCATGCTCGATCATTTTTGGAATTGGAGCGATTCCCGAGGCTAAATAAAGGTTTGCTGTAGGACAATGCGCCACATGGGCACCGCGCTTTGCGATCATTTTAATTTCATGATTATCCACATGAACGCAATGAGCCAAAACCGTCCTATCGTTTACGAGTCCAACCGAATCCAAATAATCGATAACGCGCATACCCGTATGCTTCATAATAATCGTTTCTTCCTCTTTGATTTCAGAGGCATGAATATGAACCCTTGCCCCGTACTTTGAGGAAAAATCGGCTGCCATTCTCAAAAGCTTCTCCGAGCAGGTAATGGCGGAAGCTGGGCAAAAGCAATACCGGATCCGCCCGCCGTCGCGTCCATCCCATTTTTCAAACAGATGCAAGCTCTCCTCGAAGACGATATCAGCGCTCCCGACTGTTTTCTCTGTATATTTAACGCCCGTATACAGCTTATCTGTCATCCTTTTTCCGGAGAAGGCGCGAATGCCGGTCTGTGCGATCGCCTCGAAGGCGCTATCCGTATATTGATCGGCTTCCATATCATAGATCGCTGTTGTGCCGCCGAGAAACAGCTCCGCAATGCCTAACATGCTTGCCCAATAATTTGAATCTCTATCATGTGCAGCTTCAAGGCTCTGAATGATATCCAGCCATTGATTCAGATTTTTGTCAGCTACCAAATTTCGAAATAACGTCCGCGTAAGATGGAGATGCGTTTGGATCAGCCCCGGAATAACAATCTGTCCAGCAGCAAGAATGACTTCGTCAACTTCCTCCGACATCCCATCCAATTTGCCGATATCTTCGATACGATCCCCCACAATGAGAATATCCTGATCTACTAAGACATCACGTTTTGGATTCATCGTGACAATCGTTGCACCGCTAATCAATACACGCTTATCGACTTCGATTTTGATACCCGCCATAAAAAGACCTTCTTTCTTGATCCTTGAATACGTGTCTCTAAATAAAAAACGACCCGTCTGCAATGGTTTCTGCAAACAAGATCACGAATTACATCCCTATTTATATTGCGAAGCCGTGAGTTGCAGGCATTCGACCTAGTATATGATCTTTTCTCGCGAAAGGTGTTTTAAAAATAACAAAGCCTGACGGAGCAATCCCATCAGGCTTCATTACATTTCAACGATTAAGAACCGTAAACCTCAAAATCAAAGAGTGAATACCCATATGCTGTGCCTCTTAATGTACCAAGCATTCTTACATATCTTCCGCTTTGCGCTGTGAACGTAATATCATCAATTGCGCCATTGCCGGTTGTTGTTGTAAAAGCATCCGTCCACGTGGTTGCATTGGAGGAGATTTGGATTTTATACCCTTTACCGTAAGCAGCCTCCCAATTCAATTTCACACGGTTGATGCTTTTGGTCGCTCCAAGATCCACATAGATCCATTGGTTATTGCTTCCTTCAACACTTCCCCATCTAGTCGACGAGTTGCCGTCAGTTGCTTTGGATGCCTCAAATCCCGTTCCTTCTACTGAACTTGCTACTGCCGTCTTGCCGAGAGCAAGATTAGAGCCTGTTGCAATTGCACTTGTCGTTGCAGTCGCTGTATTGCTAATTGCCGAAAGGTTGCCCGCAGCGTCAATTGCTTTTACCGTATAGCTGTATGCCGTAGATGCCGTTAGTCCCGTGTCGTTAAAAGTAGTGCCCGTTGGTGTTCCGACTTGAACGCCGCCACGGAATACACGGTATCCCGATACGCCAACGTTATCCGTCGAAGCCGTCCAGCTTAAATTGATTTGGCTGCTTGATGCAGTAGTTGCAGTCAGATTAGCTGGGGTAGTAGGTGCTTGTGTATCCGTTGTGCCGCCGCCAAACTCAGGCTTCCACCAGTTTCCTGAAATGAAGAGCAAGTTCAGCATATTGAACGAATCGCTAAAGTAGGATTCTTGCTTGTTCTTCATCCAATCCCAGCCTGCATTTACCCATGCTTGGTGAGCGCTGCTCGTGGTCGCAGCCGAAATGAACGGCGATACGAATACTGCTGTAGCATATGTTCCTCTTACATTGCCATTCAATTGATAGCCGTCTTTTACGTTATTCGGATTTCCGCTTGTTTTGCCTTTAATCCATACTGCTATTTTGTCAGCAATATCCTTGCCTCTCGTATCACCGTACAGAGCGTAGTCCATTACAATTCTTAATGGAACTCGGCTAGCGTTGTAGTTGTACTCATTGGTTTCCGGGAATTCATCCAGATAGTTTTGCGGAGCTGGTTGTGGAGGATTCCCTACCACAAAGTCAGAGATTAGGCCCGTGCTATTCGAATATGATGTAGTGAATTGGCTGTATAGCGTATACAGGTTATTGATGACATTCACCCATGTTTGATCCCCTGTAACATCATAAAATGCTCTTAAATGTGAAAGCATCCAATCGGAAGGGCGGGTGTTCAGGGCGCTTTTGGTATCCCAGTCACCAAGGTTCAGCCTGTTATTTGTGGTTACGTTGCTAACCTTGATTCCGTTTGTGATCATTTTTTTGGCTTCTTCCAAATAGTTGATCGTTCCTGTCGATCCCCACTGGCGATCGGCAAGAATTAGCGAATAGGCAATATCCAAATCTCCGTCAGTAGCAGAGTCAAAATGGCCTTGGGCACTGCTGCTGTCCGCTACAACCCAGCCCATTAGATTAGCATTATTCGGGCTTTTGAAGGCTCTTGCCGTTTTGAATAGCCCATCGTAGATCGTTTTTGCATTCGTATCGTAACCTGCCATTAGAACCGTGATGATCATTCCATATCCTTGGCCTTCAGAGGTTCCGAGAGGATTGTATCCGTCCGCATCGCCGGTAATATCACCTTTTACATAATAACCGCCAGGCAATGATGCTAAGTTGTTTCTCAAATGAGCAGACTTCCAGTAGTCATAATAGGCGCTTACTGAGCTATTCATAGCTGCTTGGGTTACATGGTTTGGCTTAATAATGCCCGGATAGTTAATTTGTTGAGGGAATGGTTTTAGTTCACCGGCAGCATGCGCCTTCGACTGAAATTTAGCTGGCGCACCCAGTAGTGTCATAAGCATGGTTAGACAGAGAAGAATGAGACCCAGCAACTTCATCATACTTTTGTTAGATTTAATCGTGTACAATTAAAATTCCTCCTTTTATTGTGCTGCTACCAACTTCAACTAAAACCATGGCTCCTTTCCCTTTAATAACATTCGTCAAGCTCTTCCTCACTCCGCAATAAGTTTAAGCGCTTTAACTTTAGGGCAAAAGTAACTTGTTTATGGAAAAAAAGTATGGGAGGCGACAATAGCAGCTCCTTGAGACACGGCTGTATCAACCTCGTTACTTTGTGGCCCCTCCCTTTCATGTGAGTAAAGGTAACACAACATTTCTCCTTATGTCTACTAAAAAAATGAGCATCTAATAAACTTATATTGGTAAAAATGTTTTAATAGATCGGTGCTTTTCCCTGCTATATCAATCCTTTCAAACCATTGATCAGCATTTATATTGATCTCTTGTGTGATAAGCTGCCACCACGCAGCTGGGAATTTAAACCTGATAATTTCAAACTTGGATGCTGTGCATCGGAATATGAATCATCCTTAATTTGGTATTAATTTAAAAATATGATATGAACATTTCTGTCTCGCTGCAACGCTTTGACTTCTGCATTCAGCATATGCTGGTACGTCCCAAACAAGAAGCTGGTTCGCAATTAGGTTAAATAATGAACAACGCCATATATAAAAGGACTCAATCA
The DNA here is from genome assembly GCF_001273905.1 of Paenibacillus sp. FJAT-27812. Lineage (NCBI taxonomy): Bacteria > Bacillati > Bacillota > Bacilli > Caryophanales > Paenibacillaceae > Paenibacillus > Paenibacillus sp. FJAT-27812. The sequence continues at coordinate 1,043,707 of NZ_LIGH01000001.1, forward strand.
CGCAAGCAGCGAGATTGAGCCCTAAGGTCAAAAATATTAGATCAGCTCTGATTTTTGGAGCAGCCTGTTCACGATAGCCGCAACCTCTGCTCTTGTAATGAACGCTTTTGGCGCAAGCGTAGTGCTAGTTCTTCCCGATACAACGCCGGACTGCACGCTGTCAGCAATGCTGGCCGTCGCCCAAGCGGACGCTTTAGCCGCATCTGCAAATGGCCGCAACGTTTCGGTTGCCGATTGAACAGGCAGCTTAGCTTTCAAATCCGTAATCGACATGGCTTTGGAGATGATGACCATCGCCTGTTCGCGAGTGATCTTGTCATTAGGCTTGAAGGTCCCGTCTTCAAATCCATTGATCAAGTTGTATTTGTAAGCCGTGTTAATCGCTTTGCTGTACCAAGCTGTCTCCTTCACATCCGAGAAGCTGCTCGCTCCGCTCTCCAGCTTAAGCCCTAGTCCCCGAACGATGATTGCTGCAAATTCAGCGCGCGTAATGTCACGGTCAGGACTGAACATTCCGTCCCCTGTACCGTCAATGATCATTCGTGAGCCCATATCATTAACTGCGTTTTTCGCCCAGTGTTTCGATACATCGCTAAATTCAATTGGATGCCACACAACCGAGTACGTACTATTGGTCAAGCTGTTGATGACGACAAAAAACTCGCCGTCCTTCTCCACCACTTTGGTCGGTACATGACGTACAGTTCCGTCTGGATCAACCACAATGCCCGTTGTAATCTTATTCGGGTCGAAGCCGTCCGGAACTGCGATCGTGCGCTCTACATACGCATTAAACGTAGAGATTTCAATGTTAGTCCCCTTATACGAGCTTGTAACTGTAAAATTAATCGGCGGAACGACAAGCGTGAACGTTCCTTTCTCTGCTGCATTCTCCACCACTTTTACCATATCCGCTTGCGGAGCCGCGATTTCGATCTTCAGCTTGATGTCTTGCAAGGAGACCGACGCGCCAAGCTGCTTGGATATAGCGTCAATGTTGATAAGCTGTGCAGGCAGCGTATACGCTGCTTTGTCCGTCTTTATTTCCAAAACCGCTTGCTTGCCTTCCATATTTTTAACCATTTGACCGTTCAGCTCGCCAATCACCACATCTGACTTGATGTTTACCGGAATCGTGACCACTGCGCCTTGACCTTCTAATGCAAGCTTTTCCTCAAGCTTCTTCTGATCGACAACGACTGTAGTAACGGTTTGATCATTTACTTTCGTTGTTGTTGCCGTTCCCGCATGCTCTACCTTGCCGTTAACAAGAACTTCAATGTCGGTGCTTGTTGAAGGCTGCGATGGTATATTGTTGCCTTCGCTGCTCGTCGGAGCGGTCGCAGGCGTTGCATTCACTTGATTAGATTGAGCGCTAAGACCGCCCAAATTGCCCGCTTTTACTACAAAATAATATGGCGTTCCGTTGACTAGATTCTGGACGGTATAGGTAGATCCGGTCACAGTAGCAACTGAATCATCACTAAATTGTCCCGAAGCCGTGGACATATAAACATTGTAATAGGTCGCACCCGTTACCGTATTCCAGTTCAGCACAACCTGGCGATCGCCCCCAGCAGCTGCAAGGCTCTGCGGATTCGCAGGAGCATCGGGCAAATTAACCACTTGCGTCAACGTCAAAGCAACTTCCGTCATGTTGTCTGCTTTAATCGTAACGGTTGCGGTGTATGTTCCTGCCGCCAAACCGTCTTTTGCTTTAACGGTGAAGCTGGTTGCAGGCGCTCCGCTGTTCAGCGTCGTAGCTAGCGGCTGAGAAATGGCAAAAGCATTCGCATGGCTTCCGCTTAGCGTTGTTGCCAGATTAACTAAATGCCCCGTTCCTGCATTCGTCACATTAATGCTCTTCGTCTGCTGAGTTCCCTCCGCATAACCTACCGTTAAATTGGACAGCGACTGGTCGCCAATGGGTTGAAGGATATAAGTAAGCGCGGCGATAACGTTAACGTCAATGCTTTTGGTATCCGCCGTTCCGCTGTTTACCCATGCCGTTCCATTCCAAATTTGCTTTTGGAAAGCAGCCGTTACCGTATATTTGCCTACTGTTGAAGTTTCATATACATCTTTATAGCTGCCGCCATTCAAAATAAAACTGCCGGCTTTGCCACCCTCGGTTGAAGCCCATGCTGTCGGTATATAACGTTCTTCGCCGTCCACAATTCCGGCCGCCGACTGACGATCACCGGTCGCTTGCAGCGATAAGCTCCCGCCTACAGTAATCGTGTAGACATCTGCACCGAGACTGTTATTTTGAGCAGACACCATAGGAGGC
>NZ_LIGH01000001.1:1049758-1097827 GCF_001273905.1 Paenibacillus sp. FJAT-27812
GCCGAGTCGCTTCCCGCATATCCAACTGCTAACGCCGCCTTCGCGGCAGCTACTTTCTCGGCATCCGTGAGATCGTTTGTCGTAAACGACTGGTCACTGCCGTACGCAATCCCGCCGCCGTTTTCCGCCTTCACGCGGTAATGATAGGTCGTATTGGGGGTCAAGCCCGATAGCGTAAGCGAGCTGGCCGTATTACCCGCTCCAGCCGATATCGTTCCGCCAACCGTTGCAGCTAAATTGCTGCCGTAGCTTGTTGTGAGGCCATAGTCAAAAGAGACCGACGTATTCGAGCCGTTGTCGTTCACGGTTCCGCTTAGAACAGCGCTGCTCTTGGTCACTGCGCTGGCTGCGTTCGTTACCGCAGCAGCCGGAATCACCGCGCTGTCAATGATAATATTGTTAATTCCATGCCAGCTTTCATTGCTGGAATATAACAATACCTGATCGACATTATCAAAAGTCGAATCTAGCGTGACGTTTTTTGATATGTAGTCCGATACTACATCACTTGCTACAAATGTAGTGTCCGCCACCTTTGTTCCATTGCGGTAGCCTTCTACTGTAATCGTAATGGGTGACACTTCGCCAAAATTGGAATAAAAGAAGCCGTTGATCTGAAACTCGCTTCCATCTGCCGACTTTATCCCCATCCCTTTCCATCCGTCGTAGGTAAAGCTCGGATCATAGGTTGTAAGTGCGTCAAAATGGTCGTTACTCTCTGTGTGACCATGAACTAATGGCTTTGTTATCAATGTGCCGATCGTATCGCTAATATTATAAAATTCCAAATTCAGACCTGGGATATTAAACGAAGAGCCCTCGCCGTCATGAGCAATCCCACCGTTCCATAAACTAGCTTCATTCGAGGAAAACGTTATAGTCTCTGGACCTGCTGCCGCAAATACGGCTTCACTAGAACGATTAAACGTGAAGCCTCCAGAAAGCACGAGCATACAACTTAATGTCACAACCAATACTTTCTTGCATAATTTTAACGAACCTTTGATAAAAATCAGTCCCTTCATGAGGTATGTAATAAGATAAGGCTGCCACGTCAGCACTCTCTAAATCCGCCGGTGCCAAAGAATGGAAGATACTTGTTTTATTAGAAAAATTAATTCGACAAATAATGCCATAATCCTGCAAACCTCAACATCTCCGCACAAATAAAAGAAGCCAAGGCTTAGTCGCCCTGACTTCCAATCATAGGTATCCATACTTATCCCGGATAATCGGTAATTACGCCATCCACTCCAAGCTTTTTCATCCGTTCCATATCGCTGTCATTTTGAATCGTCCATGCGATCACCTTGCGATTTCGGTCATGGATTTTCTGTACAAGCTCCTCATCTAGCAAATCATAGGTATAGTTAATGTACGCTGCATAAGATGTCAACTCATCAAGCGTCTCATCCGTTAAAGGATGCTGATCCTCATGAACGAGAGCAGCGACAGGTATGTCAGGCAGCAAGTCGTGCATGCGGCGCGTCGAGTCAAAATCATAGGATTGAATGATGATGCCTGAGCTGTTCTTAATCTTTGCCATCCCTTGTAACTGCCCGTTGCCCTTAAACGCGGTATAATTATGCCGCTGCTCATACTGGCGTACAATCTCAGCCACTTTCTCTTCAATTCCCGGAAATAGCTTTGAATCCTTAATCTCGATGAGCATGCCCATTTTCCCCGCGAACCGATCCATCACTTCTTGGAAAGACGAAATCGTCTTATCTTCTTCCTCCGCGCTTGAGCTGATTCCTGCATCCATTCCTTTCAGCTCATTCAACGTGTACTGGTCCACGGAACCCGTATGCTCCGTCGTGCGATCAACCGTATCGTCATGAATGACGACAAGCTCTCTGTCTTTGCTGAACTGTACGTCGTATTCAATAAAGTCGGAGCCAAGTTTCTCTGCCTCCTCAAAGGCAGCCATCGTATTCTCAGGTGCATAACCGGAAGCTCCACGGTGAGCAATAATTAAAAATCCCTCAGGCGTATTGGGGTTTGATGCAGATACGATAAAGACCGCACAGCACAGCATGACCAATGCCAGCCCGATTCTCCGCCAAATCTTAGAAATGGTTTGTCTCCTCATCCATCTGCCTCCTAAACACTAGTCTTAATACTATAACCATGAGCCACATAGCCCGAAACACAAAAAGGTCAGAGCAGCCTTTTCCAAGGCGGATCTGGCACGAATTTGTTCATCTGCATTCACTTCCAAGCCGGAAAAATAGGTTTAGTGGGGGCATCGCTGTAAACAAAAAAAAGAGATGCATACGCAGCATCTCCTCGGTCATTTATATCGTTCAATCCTTTTCCTTCACTATTCCGAGCACGTGAATACCCTTAGTTATAAGTCATCCACGCCGTGCTGCTCAAAACCTCGAACCCTTGCTTAAACCAGAAGTTCTGCGATTTATCTATGGAATACACATACATTTTTTTGTTCGGATATTTCTCTTTGAGCCAGTTAATGAAAAAAGCAGCATAACCCTTGCCTTCAAACGGTTTCAGAACATCCAGCGCTTCAATAAATATAAAATCCTTTTTGTTCTTGATATCAATATAGAAGTCCTTCTGCAGATACTTCTCATCATCGCTAAAATAATCGGCTTCCGCCTTCTGAATTAACTGCTTTCCATTCTCGTATTCCCAAATGACGCCGTATCCGGCCATCTCCTGATCCGCTTCAATCATATAGATCTGTTCGGGCAGCTCCGAGCGATCCTTCCTGCTCAATTCCCCTGCATGATAACCCGATTCTAGCTCGCTCAATAGCGTCTGCACGTCCTGATCGAACGGTTTTGCAATAATTGTAGGCATGTTGTAGCTCCTTTAGTGTCCTTAAGCGACTTTAACAATAACCTATTCGTTTCCTGCCGTCAATCAAAGCGGAATGATATAAACATTTTGCGTTTCATGCACTTATCATCCAAATATCGCAATTACTCCGCCAAATTGCATAATTATACAATTTTACCCCATTGTAAATAGAATATCCCCCTTCCCATCTCTCTCTATTCGTCCCATGATAATAGTAGGTACACAAAATCTTTACAATTGCTAAAGGGGAGGTGCGGGTTTAGTACGTTCACTCACAACACAATCATCGCTTTAAAATGCTTTTACGGCTCTTCTCCCAGTCATCGAGATTCCCCATTCCTAATGCCATCCGGAACTATCCAACCAGCACGATCGGACATCGACACCCAGACATGCGCATGAATTAAAATGCTGCACGGTTCGACTATTCCAATTAGAGGTGATATGGTGGATTTTTTTGCCAGAAAAAAAGATTTGAAGATATATATGCTGTTGCTCAGCTTTGTCCTCTTGTTTAGCTCGTTTCTTAATTCTTCTGTATCCTACGCCGCTGAAAACGCCCCCCCGGCTCAAGCAGACCCTTCTGCTCCGCAAAATTTAAGAGTTGTAGCCGACTCTATAACCGCTACTAGCGCTAAGATTGAATGGGATCGTAATGACGCTATTTCCGACATTGACGTTTGGTATGCGGGAACGGATGACTACTACACTTGGGGAAATAACGGAAGCCGTACACTTACTGATTTGAAGCCCGAGACGACGTATAAGCTTTATATTACTTGGTTCGAGAGGCCCTATACCCTTGCACACAAGAGCAATATCATCGAGTTTACGACGCCAGCGGGCGAACCTGTCAAACCTCCCGCCGCGGGTGCTACGAATTTAAAAGTCGTTGAGGTTACGCATAATACCGTTTCATTAACCTGGGATGCCGCACCGGGCATTAATGATTATTGGATTTGGGACCAGAACAATAAATATATTCTTTGGGCGAACAGCGGAGCCCAAACCGTCGGCGGTCTAACGCCAAATACTACGTATTCCTTCTATATTGGCCCTGACGGCATCCAAGCGCCAAATCTAACGCCTGAGCTTAAGAGCAACTTGGTCACCTTTACCACTACGGAAGATAAAAGCGAATACAAAGAGCTGCCACTCGCTCCTCCACAACATTTGAAGGTGACAGCCGTAACAGATTCCAGCTTAACCTTGAAATGGACGGGAAGTCCTGGCGCGGATGGCTATGATTTCTACGTCAATGGAAAATGGACATCCGGCGTATGGGACGGTTCCAATATGGTTACATATACCGTTCCTGACACCGTAACTGGCTCGGTTTATTTTGAGGTTGGCGCACAAAAAACGGTTAATAAATTAATGACGGCATCAGAGAAAAGCAATAAGGTGGAGCTTATATGGGGACAACTCGCAGCTCCAAGGGATGTTCAAGTCGTCACGGCTAACCGGACGACAGTTTCACTAGGCTGGGCTCCTACGCCTGGCGCTACAAGCTACGATATTTATCAAGACGGCAAGCTAATCGGCTCAAGCCAGTCGAACCGTTATGTTGCGGCTGCCCTACAAGAAGGCCAATCCTACACTTTTGCGGTCGCAGCCAAAAACAATCTATGGGAATCACCGAAGAGCGCTTCGATTAGCGCCGTGCCGGGAAGCAACTATAACATCGTAACGTACTATACGTCTTGGTCTGTCTCTGAGACAGCCCGGAATTTCAAGCCGGATCAGGTCGATGTATCGCAAGTGACGCATATCAATTATGCCTTCGCGGATCTGTGCTGGAAAAAGTACGGAACAGGCTCGACAGCATGTCAGAACGAAAAAATTCCACTACAAAAAAATTATGTATATGACGGCGAAATCGTCCTAGGCGATCATGACAACGATATAAAAAACTTTGAAGCGTTTGCTTCGATCAAAGAAGATAATCCGCATTTAAACATGATGGTTTCTGTAGGCGGATGGTCATGGTCCAAAAATTTCTCGAACATGGCAGCAACCGAGGAAACCCGTCGTACATTCGCTAACTCCGCTGTGAAGTTCCTTCGTGCGTATGGTCTGGATGGCCTCGACATCGACTGGGAGTACCCCGTAGAGGGCGGAGAGACGCACAATAGTCATCTTCCAGAGGATAAGCAAAACTTCACGCTCATGATGCAAACCGTTCGTGATGCGTTGGATGCAGCCGGCTCGGAAGACGGCAAATATTACTTGCTGACGATCGCTTCCGGCCAAGGCGACAATTTTACTGTGAATGCGGATTTTGCTAATTCCGTCAGCTACTTGGATTTTATCAATATTATGACCTATGATTACAGCGGAAGCTGGGAGCTGCTCGCTCATCATAATGCTCCGTTGTACGCAGATAAGAACCATCCGCGAGATTCTGCGCTGCGCAACAATGTAAGAGGCGGAGCAACAGGCCATTTGAATGGCGGGGTTCCTGCCTATAAGCTGGTGCTCGGCATTCCGTTCTACGGCAAAGGCTGGAGCGGCTGCCCTGAGAACGGCGAATATCAGACCTGTACCGCCATTCCGGCGGGGTCGTGGGAAGCAGGTATCTTTGATTACTCCGATATAGAAAACAACTATATAAACAAAGATGGTTATGTCCGCAATTGGAACGAAGCATCCAAAGTTGCCTTTTTGTACAACAAGAAAAATGGCTACTTTATTACGTACAATGACCAAACATCGATGATCTACAACGCTTCCCTCGTCAAATCATTGGATTTGGCCGGAGTAATGAGCTGGGATATTAGCGGTGACCGCAACAAAACCTTGTCCACGCAGCTCGTTCATGATTTGCCAATTGACGGCTCCGTGAATGCTTCCGCGTTGCCTGCTCCTTCCAACCTTGCGATTATTGCTAAAACCGACAATGAGCTGCAGGTGAAATGGGACGCAGTAACCGGAGCATCGGGCTACGAAGTGTACGTCAATAATGTATATGCAGGTACCGTTACCGAAACCAAATTTACTGAAAGCGCGTTTGCTTCCTATGCCGACTACAAAATCCATGTGCTTGCTGTCGAGAAAAAGGATGCTCAAGTGCTGAGAGTTTCCGCAGCTAGCCACGTTATTGTCGCGAAAACACCAGTAACCACTTCACCAGGAGGAGGCTTGACTCCGCCGCCAGCTAAAGCGAAGGATGAGCTTGATGCAAGCATCACGAAAGACGGAGATAAATGGACCGTCAATGTGCAGGCAGATGCGGCTATTAAGACCATCAATGCTGCCGATTCTGCAACGTTTAAAGTAACGGTAGGCAAAGAGGCGAAGCAAGCGGATATCCTTATCACTAAAGCCGTTATCGAAGCGATTGCCAAAAAAGGAGAAATGCCGTCCATATCCATCGTCTTGCATGGCGTTTCCTACTTGATTCCGGTTCATGCTATCCATCTCTCCGCCGACATTAAAATCTCGATCACAGCGCCGGATGCAAGCAGCGCAGGCAAGATCGAGCAGCTATCAAAAGCTAGCGGGCTGAAGGTGCTTGCTAAGCCGCTTGATTTTAAAATCGAGAAGCTCACAACGGGCAGCACATACGTTGAAGTGACTGATTTCGGTCAACATATGTTCAGCCGCATCTTTACTTTAAGCGCGAAGGATATCGACGTGAACCGGGCAACCGGCGTTGTTTATCTGCCAGGCACCGACCAGTTCCGCTCCGTCCCTACCAAATTCACTCCGAATTCGGATGGAACCGTAGCCGCGGAATTAATAAGAAACGGAAACAGCATTTACACCATCGTTGAAACAAGCTTCAAATTTAATGATGTAACGATGGAATGGGCACGCAAAGATGTGGAGCGCGCAGCGGCCAAGCTGATCGTCTCTGGAGAGATGGCAGATCGTTTCGGCGCAAACAGCGCTATTACCCGAGGCGAGTTCATCTCCATGATTGTCAAGGGTTTGGGCATCTTGCCTAATGCAGCTGATAACCCGTTCAAGGACGTAGACAGCAATTCCGAGTTTGCCGGTGATATTGTAGCTGCCAAGAAACTAGGGCTGATCAAAGGCACAACCAAGGATGCCTTCAACCCTAACGGCTCCATCACCCGTCAGGATTTGTCCGTCATACTCGCGAATGCGCTGAAGTATGCGGGCAAGACGAATGTAGCAGACAATTCGGTGCTTGAACATTTCAAGGACCAAGCAGCGGTTTCCTCCTATGCCAAACCATCGGTTGCGCTTATCGTAGAGCAGCAAATTATGTTAGGCGTGTCCCAGGATACGTTTGCGCCTTTGTCCAAAGTGACCAAAGCGCAAGCAGCTGTAACGGTCATGAGATTGCTTGATGCTTTGAAATTGACTTAGCAAGGCGACAAAAGGACGGAGCAGACTGTTGCAGCTGCTCCGTCCTTTTCATTTGCAAATTATTTGGAGCTAATAAGCTTCTCATACTTATTAAACTCTCCCATCGGATTAGAGGCAGAGCCTTTACATTCATAACCACAGCTCACATAAAAGGCGTTCAGCCTCGGGTTATTCGCAATGCAATCAAGCCGAATCCGGTCTTTGCCTGCGAATTGAATACCGGAGTCGGCCCAGTGAACGATGGCCTCGCCTAGATTTTTGCCTGCGGCTTCACGGTTAATATTTAGACGGTGCAGATAGATGGAGGAGGAATGGCCCTCATCTCCCCATAGCTCCCTATCCCAAGCGCTCTCGCGCTGCATAAGCATGACCATGCCTGCCAAAATATTTTCTTGCATGAAAATGTAAACTTCCCCGCGCTTGATTGCCTCCGGCGTCTGATGAGAATCCTCGCCTTGCAGCAAGCCGCTCCACTGCGTAGAGCCTTTGCTCTTTAACCACTCAGCCGTACGGACGAGCAGCTGCAATACAGCATCCGTATCCTCTGGCCTAGCTTGAAACACGGTAATATTCGGTTGAATGATTCCAATGGAATCTGTACGGGAAAAGGTTGGCATGATGATTGTCCTCCAAATGGCTATAAGCTCCTTTTATTATATCCTTTTCTCCACTCACAACAAAAGGGCTATCCCGAAGCGGGATAGCCCTTAAGCAATCGATTATTATTTTGCGGTAACGCCGCCATCTACAGGCAGCTCAACGCCTGTAATATAAGCAGATTCGTCAGACGCTAGGAACAAGACAGCTTCAGCCACCTCGGATGCACGTCCAACTCTAGGCAATGCCGTCTGAGACAAGAACCATTGCAGCATTTGTTTGTTATTTACGAATTCCGCGCTCATTGGCGTTTCAATAAAGCCCGGATGTACCGAATTGACACGGATATGGTCCTTGCCAAAATCGACAGCCGCCGCTTTCGTCAGCATACGGACAGCCCCTTTGGAAGCCGTATAAGCCCCCGCTCCGCTGCCGCCTGTCAGACCCGCAATCGATGATATATTGACGATCGAGCCGCCGTTATTAGCTTGCATATGTGGAATGACATGTTTCATGCCAAGGAAAGTGCTGGTCAAATTAATGCTCATAACTTTATTCCATTGTTCAACCGTCGTATCGAGCAGCCCGACAGCATGAGAAATGCCTGCGTTGTTTACTAAGATATCCACTTTGCCATACGTCTTGATCGTTTGATCAACAACGCTAACCCACGCTTCCTCCGAGCTTACATTATGCGCATAGGCTGCAGCTTGTCCGCCACCTGCTTCAATTTCCTGCACAACGGCCTGCACAGCGGCTTCGTTAATATCGGTTGCGACAACCGTTGCCCCTTCTTTTGCAAACAAAAGTGCTTCTTCGCGCCCCATACCACTGCCTGCTCCAGTAATAATTGCGACTTTCCCAGTAAGACGAGTCATGTGTGCATGTCCCCTTTGTTGTTTAATCACCTTAATGATAGTATTACTATCACTATGATAATAATCATACCACACTCATAAAAAAAGCTCAATCCTTCCTTGCTTAAAGGATAAGCAGTGGATATACTACATGTAATCGAAATCGCTAATCTGAAAGGATTAACCTCTCATGGATCCAAAAGAAAGATACGAGAAAGAACGGCTTGACGGCAAGCAGCAGCGCCTCATCACGATTCTAGAAGCGGCAGAGCGCGTATTCAATCATAAGGGCATCGAAAAAACGACGATGCAGGATATTGCCACTGACGCGAACATCGGCATCGCAACTTTATTTCGCTATTTTCCAAAAAAAGAAAAGCTTATCGTCGCGGTCGCTACCAAGCTGCTTGAGCCGATGCTTCAACGGTTTCATGATGTAGCAGAATTGCCTCTTTCATGCCTCGAGCAGCTTGAAAAATTATTTGATTTATTTATCGAGGACCTTGACCATTCAAGCATAAAATTTATGGTTGATTTCGAGAGCTATGCCTCTCACTCACCCGTCCCTTTAGAGGATATTCAACAATTCAACGCCATGAATCGATTGATATCACGCGAGTATGCGAGGATTATTCAAAATGGCATGGAGGATGGATCCATTCGGTCCGATCTTCCGGTCAAGGAAACATTAACTACGCTCATCAATACATTTGGCCTTTTTTCAAAAAAATTATCCATGCAAAAAAACATTCTCCTGTTCGAATCGGATCTAGAAAACGATCATCAGCTTGCTGTTCTAAAAAAAATATTTCTGGATTACCTGAAAGCCTGACTATCAAAAAAAGCTGTCCCAAGCCACATGATGCGGCTCGGAACAGCTTCTTTTTTCTAGTTATGAGTTTGCTTGTATTTCCATCAATTTAACGATCACCGATGCTGCTTCGCCGCGGTTCATCGCTTTATCCGGACGGAAGGAACCATCCTCATAACCTTTGATAATGCCTTGGCTTACTAGTGCATGTAAGGAGCCGACTGCCCAATCGGAAATATCCTTTTGATCCACGAATTTAGTTTTCTCCCCGTTGTCGACCTTCAGCTTTAGAGCGCGAACGAGAATAACCGCCATTTGCTCTCGTGTAATCTTTTGTTTTGGCGCAAACGTTGAATCGCTTACCCCTTGGATAATGCCTAGCGTAGCAGCTGTTTTGACTGCTTCTTCAGCCCAGTGGCCGTTAAGATCGCTAAATTCAGGACCGTCCGTACCCTTCAAATGCAGAGCTTTCACTAGCAAAACAACGAACTCCGCACGTGTCATCTCTTTTTCCGGCTTGAATGTCTGATCCGGGTATCCGCTAATGATATTTTGTGCGCTTAGCTTGTCGATTGCGCCTTTAGCCCAATGACTGGATAGGTCGTCAAACTTCACAGGAGCTGCAGGCTTTTCGGTGTTATCCGCAGGTTTCTCTGGTTTTACTGGCGGCACGGTTGGCTTTTCCGGCTTGTTATCGCCCGGTTTTGGCGTCTGCGGGATCACGATCGGTCCTCCAACGCCGCCATTATTGCTCCAAGGTGAAGAAACAATAATATTAACCTCAGCTGTATTGGAGTCAGACATTCCGTCGTTTACCTTATAAGTAAACTTGTCCGATCCGGTAAAACCAGCGTTAGGCACGTAATTAAATTTCCCGTATACGGCATCGGTTACGGTCAACTTGCCAAACTTCGGCTGGTCGACGACCATGTAGCTGAGTGCATCCTTATCGCTGTCACTCGCATCCATCCGCCCCTCCACCTTGCTCTCCCTCAGCGTTTGAAGCTGAAGGTTCGCGGCTATTGGCTTGTTGTTTGGCTCGATATGGAAGAGAACATAAGCTGTATTCGTCAGTCTTTTGCCATCGCTAATTTTGAATGTGAGCACATCTGTGCCTGTCTTGCTTGGATCAGCTTTGTAAACGAACGACCCATAAGTCGCTTCGGTTACGGTTACCTGTCCTTTTTCCGGAAGGCTTACTAGCGTAACGCCCAGTACTTTTTCACGATTGCTTTGATCGACCGCATTGGAGAAGGTACCGTTAAACGTTCCGCCTTGGCGAATCGTATACTCCAAATTGGACGCCTTCCAATCTCCTGTACCGGATGCATTTGCAATTTCTACGATTACTGCCGCTTCAAGCGATTCGTTTTTGCCGTCCGTTACGCGGTAAGTAAAGTAATCAAAATCTGATTGTCCACTTGCTGGCACATATTTGAAGGCGCCTTTGGACGCATCCGTCCATTCAAACGTTCCTTTGCCCGGCTGCTTGACTAGTTCATAAGTAAGCTTGTCCTCGTCTTTATCTTCCGCTTTCAGTATTCCGGTCAATTCATTTCCTAGAGCAACGATAAAATTGCCGTCAAATGCTTTAGGCGCATTATTTTTCACGACCGTCACACTGACGTGGGCGTCGTTAGAGTACACCTTGCCGTCATATACACGGTATGTGAATTGATCGGCGCCGCTATAGTCATTATTCGGTGTGTAAACGTATTCGCCTGTGTTTTTGTCCACCGAGACTGAGCCGTACTTGGGCTGAGATACGATTTCATACGATAGCGGGTTCATGTCTGCATCAGCAGCCGAAAGCTTGCCGTTAACTGCTTTGTTCTGGTCCGTCGTCACCTGTGCATCATTGCTGACTGGCATCGTATTGTCGTTCAGCAAAAACTCGGAGTGGTCAAGCGGATGGTCCGTAATCCGAATTTCATTAATCGACCCGTTAAACGCTCTTTCAAATACATTGTCATAATGATAAGCACCAACGATCCATGGCACGAACTTGCCGTTTTTTGTAGCCGTGGATAAACCTACAGAATCTGGACCGTCATCATTCATCATGACTTGGGAGCCGTTAAAGTACATTTTCGTCGTTTTCGTATCGTTTACAAGTGCCACGTGAATCCAGTCATAGAACATTTCACCGGACCAGTTGGTCTTAAGATCATTGGAATTGCTTGGATAAACAGCCCACTGCAGCTGTCTAAGATTGGAGATCGACAACGTAGCGATAGGCTCTTCTTTGTTCCCATCGGTTTTCCCGCCGTCAGCACCTGTGCCATAACGTCCAAGGATACCCATCCAACCGTTTTTGTCCTTATCAAAGTTATCAGCCAAGCGGATGTAAGCTTCGACGGTATAGCCATTTTGGAATGTCATGGCATTTAACGGCGCATCGTCCGGTGTCCGCAAATAAGCCAGTTCTTCTGGAAATTTACCATAGGATGAAATTTGCAAGCTGCCCATGCTTTTGGAGAACGGTGCCCTATCATCCGTCCATTTCATCCCCATATCAGGAAGATCCTTAGTGCTGAGATCAACCATGTACAAATCATTGCCGTTACCGGATACATCCTTTACGTTAAAAGAACCGTCAGCCGGCTTCTCGAATTTCCAATGCGCAACCTCGCCGTTGTTATCCGAAGCTTCGCGAATTTTAATTTTCACTGTCCCGATAGCAGAGTCGACGAAGCCGTCATTCACCTTAAACGTGAACAGATCATCTCCTGTCTTGCCTGGAGCGGATGTATACAAGAACGTTCCTTTCGATTTGTCGGTTAATTTGAGAGTGCCCTTCGCAGGCGAATCAACGATAGAGTAAGTCAGCTTGTCCCCATTTTTATCAGAAGCACTCAGCCTTGCGCTCATTGTCTTCCCTGTCGAAGTGTTATACGTTGAATCAGACACGGTTGGCGCGCTGTTTTGCGTATCCCAAACCCCTTTGAACCGTGTTTTGAAGTCCATGTTAATCGTGAATTTGTTATTGCCATCCGTAATTTCTTCTAAATCATAGCTAGGGTCCCGCTCATCCAAAGGCATATTCATGACCCAAGGCGAGAATGTTTCCGTTGAAATCGTACCGGCATCCAAATTAAATTCCATCGTACGCATGATGCCGTTTCCGCCTAGATAAGAGCCTTGATAATCAATAACGGACATAAATACGTCATTGCCTTGGGCATTCTTTTGGACCATATGTGCTGTTCCATGGTGGTGGCCGTTAAGCGTCATAAAAACTTGATTGTTGTTTTTAACGAGATTGTCCCAAATATATTGGCCATTCCCCGTCATTTTCGCTGTTTTCCCATCGGCTTCAATATCTAGAATCTGGTGGGTAGCAATGATGGTTGGAAGGGTAGGGTGATCATTCAACACGGTTTGTGCCCAATTCAATGAGTCTGAGCCTGTCTTCCAGTCTAGGAAAAGAACAAGAAAGGTTTTCCCTCCGCCGTCAAATGTGTAGTAGGAGCTGTAGCCTTTCGGTGACGCGCCTTCAAATCCAGGTTTGTTAGCCATGCGTTTGGAAGGCTTAAAGTATTGATTAAAAAACGTATTATACATGTCATTGTCATCACGAGCATCCTCATCGTCCCAGTAAGCAACATCATGATTTCCCGGCGCGTATCCATATGGAATATTCGCATCGTCCAAAATCTTAAAGGCATGGTCGGCATTTTTCCATTCTTGTTCTTCCGTGCTTTGATCGACAATGTCACCAAGTTGAGCAGTGAACACGATATTTTCGCTATGCTGGAATTTTTTTATCCAGTTCGTTTGGGAATTGAACATTTCCGGGCTGTGACGAGCATACATTTGCGTGTCAGGGAGAACCGCAATTTTGAATGTAGTGTTCGCAGCAGCTTCAGCTACTTGACGATCTACCATACCCGAAATGGGCAACAATGCGACTTGCAGCATAATGGCAAGGGATAACAAAATCTTCGTTAGTCTTTTTTCTAATAACACCATACGGCTTATCTCCACCTCTATTTTTCTTATTGTGCTCTTTTGGCAAATGATCATTTCCATCGGAAAAATGATTTTTGTTGTCTGGTTGTCCTGTCTTTCCTCACCCTTCCTCTCAAGTTGTTGTTTAAGCGCATAAACTTATAAGGGTAGCGACAGTCTTTATCATGAGTCCGTTTTGTAATGGGAATATTAACATCAGTAATAAAATTGTGTAAAAATCACACAAAAACAAGAACACTAAAATAAAATCGGACATAAAACAACATTATACGATTTTCCCCCACTCGATATTATGTAAATATCTGTTTAAATGACTTTCGAGGAATAGAAATGGATTATAGACAAAAATAGGATGAAACAGGTTATTATTCCTGCTCCATCCTATTTGACTTGCATCCTGTTAAATGAGTGCCAAAATAAGCACGTTTACGGAATGGGCAGCCAAGGTTATCGTTGCCGTGCCGTTATCCACATTTATTACCTTTTCGCATGGTGCAATCTTCTCATCATTCTTCTTATTTACATTCGGAAGATGCACAAGCGGGGAGTCGCCGGTTAATGATACCCATTTGCCAGCGGACGTCACTTTTATCCCTGCAAAATCAAGCTTAATAGCTTTCTCCACGCTGTCGGCATTCACAAGCTTCACGTATATATGCTTGTCATCCTTCGTAACCGAGTTGTAAATCTCTCTATTATAAGCTTCGAGCTTATATTCCAAAACCTTGCTAGTCGTTATGCCATCCGTATATGAGCAGATTAGCTGTTTCCCATTCGCGCCGCCGTAGTCAACCGTAATCGTATATTCCGTTTGATTGGTTAACGCTTCATAACAGCTCGCTCTTAGGTTGCCGGCTGCCGTGCTGGAGGAATAATCGCCCAGCGTATACCCTTCGATTCCTCGCTTGTACACTTTGACGCCGGTTGCGCTGCCCTTATAGCCGATCGCATATTCGATGACATCTTTTTGATCCGGCGAGATATCCGTCAAGCCAGCGCCAACGTAGAAGCCGTCTTCGCCGCCTATCTTTTCCGCAACGACCTCTAATTTGTAGTTCGTCCATGCTTCATTCAGCAAATACAACCCGTTCAGGCCGCTGCTTTGTGCGTGAAGCACTAAGCCTTTGACCGGATCAACCGTATAGCCATCCGAGCCCGGAATGACTTTCCATGCAGCGTCCAATGGCTTCGTAAAATCCTGCTCCAGCAGCACGCTGCCGTCCGCGTTTGAGGTCACTTTTGCGTGCTTGACCACAATCGCTGCATTTCCTGCTGCCAATTCAATTCCGCCATGAGGAATAAGCGCTGTCCTCTCGCCGTTCCGATAAGTCGTGAATGAAGTGCCTACAACCTTGTTGCCGAGGTATTTGGCATACAGCTGCTGGACGTAATAGTTTGGCGTATACCACACCGTCTCGTCATCGAACCAGATGCAATCCGGCGTCCATCTATACGTGCCATCTGTTAGCACCTTGTTGAATAATGGCGCTGTTGCCGCCAATCTGACCACATCCGCATTATTTTGCGCGCAGCTTGGCATACGTACCGCTTGAAGTCTGGCTGATCGACCCGTCGGCAACCATTTCGCCGTTAACATATATAACAGGGCCTGCACTGCTTAATGTGCCGCCCTTTGTTCCTGTAACAGACATGGAAATATGCATCCATTCTCCCGCTGCAAAGGACTTTCCAGGATCAGCGACTAAGTCCTCTCCTGCAAAGCAAGTACCGCGCAATTGACGCGTCAGGAAGAGATAAGGCCCTGTCTGGCTTTTGCCAAAATCAAAAATTCTTTCCCATACGCTGGCTCCTTTACCTGCGTAAACCCAAGCAGCAACCGTGATCCCTGTATGGTCGCTGACTTCCTTCAAAAGACCGGCAGGCAGCTGCAAATAGGATGTGCCGCTTTGTCCGCCAGCAAGCGTAACCGCCGCTCTGCCTCCTACCGTTTGAACCCAAGGTTGCGCTGAGCCTGATGCAACCGCGTCATTGCCTCTCCCGGAGCTGTCCAGTCCAACATGCACGGGATTATCAAATCTGAAATGCGCTATCTTGTTATCGTTAATCCTGTTTCTGTTGTCATGTTCCATAGAAGATCACCTGTCATCTTTGTATTAGAAAGCACACATAACCTAATGTAAAGCTGATCATTTTCTTTCCACACGGACATAATAACATATTTGCTAATCAATTAATATATTAACTAATGTATATTTTATAACTGATTTTACTCCGCTCCATAGCCTAAAATAGCAAAAGAAACCTCTGTTAATCGAACGCAGAAGTTTCTTTCCTGTTATTTCGCATATATATTCGTGTCTCGTGTCTAGAGTGTCATTGCTTGCCCGTGCCGCGCCAAATACTCTTCCTTCTCTTTATAATCAGGCATAATGCTGCCGACGCGCCGCCAAAAAGACCGATCATGATTCATATGGAGCAAATGGCATAGCTCATGGACGATTACATAATCGATCACATCAATTGGCGCCATTGCCAGCCGGTAATTAAAGGTTAAATTTTTGCTGGAGCTGCAGCTTCCCCATTTCGTCCGTGAATCTTCGATTTCTATGGATTTAGGTTTGACCTTCAGCTGCGCTTGATAGCTCTTAATTCTCTCTCCTATTACTTTCTTACAGCTATTAAAATAAAACTTCTTAAGATTTTTCTTTAGCTCCTCTTCATCCAAACCCGCGGTGTCAATTAGCTCATTAAGGAAATACTCTTTGCCAAGGTGAAGAAACTTTCCTTGCTCTTGATATTCTTTTGTCCTAGGCTTGTTCCGGGCTTCCGCGATGAGATGCAGCTTGTCCACAATCTTTTTCCCATGATGCTCCACAGCCTTGACAATAACCGCTTCGCTAGTCCCATTGGGAGCCTTCACGGTAATAAATCCTAACGAGTCTATTTGAATGGAAATTTTCTCTCTGTTTCCGTATATCACATTACATTCGATTATTTCGTTCTCAAATTCAATTTTCATATCCACCATCGTTTCCTTAAGGCTATTTCTAAATGACAAAAAATGAGGGGAAAGAGCGCAGGGATCAAGGTTTCTCCTTGTTCCCTTCTCTTTCCCCTATTTTAGCATGCTGCATAGTATATCAGGTAATACCCATGCTTGCAGGAAAAAAATAGATGAATTAAACAAGCCAGCTATATTATTTTTTATCGGCAAGCCGGCTTATCAGCAAGTCGTATAAATGGATCAGCTCAGCGGATGGGCGAATGCCAAGCTCGCGGTTGAGAAGCCGAACATAATCGGTGTACAGAGCGTTTAGCCCTTTTTTGTCTCCGGTCATCTCGCGTATCGTCATGAGCTGGCGGATTACCGATTCATCCAGCGGATTGCGCTCGTTCAGCTTAAGCAGCAGCTTTGAGGCGGAGGACGTATCACGTTTCGAAATGAGCACCTCGGCAACCCTCTTTACGAACGAGGCGTACAATTCCGCGTAACGCTCCGTCTCGTGAATCGCCCACACATAAGCCTTGTCCCCGAACAGATCGCCCGTATACAGCCGTTCGATTTGCAGCGCCCTCTCCACATTATCGCTATCGATGGATTGCAGCTGCTCCGCTTGCTTTTCAAATGCCGCGTAATCGATGACGGGAGCTTTTAACTCCAGGGCGTAACCATCGTTCTCCGAGCGCACGGCCTCTCGCATCCCAAGCGGCTCGAGCGATTTGCGCAATTGATAGACGGTCGTGTTCAAATAGTTCTCTGCATTGGCTAGGTGCATCCCTCCGAAAATATCCGTGACCAGCCTGGAACGGGGGATTCGTTTGCCGCGGTATAACAGTAAATAAGCGAACAATTCCGCGCATTTCCGCGAGATCCACTTGACGCGGCCCGCTCCATTGCTTACGGCGACGTCGCCTAGCATCGTTAGGACGATGCTGCCTGAATCTGTGGTAGCCGGAGGCAGCATCGACAATGAATCGATCGCACGCTGATTCGCAAGCGCGCGGTATACGGTCCGCTGCAGCCTCTCTTGCGAAACGGGCTTAACCAAATAATCCAGCACGGACAGCTCATACGCTTCAAGAGCAAACTCCTTGTGCGACGTGACAAAGACGACTTGTATGCGCGAATCCGAAGCCTCGAGCTTGGCTGCGAACTCCATCCCGCTCTCGCCCGGCATAGAAAGGTCTACCAAAGCCAATCCAATATCGCTGTTCTCCTTGAGAAAGGAGGCTGCGGACTGCGTATTCGTAAAAGTGCCCGCCACGTGAATGCCGGGCAGCTTAACCAGCATCTTACGCAAAATTAAATGCATCGTTGGCTCATCGTCCACCAAAATAACTTTCATTTGCGTCCTCCTCCCATCCACCGTTATCAAACGTTTCCCGTATACCAGCCGATCCGAACAAGGTAAATGAAAAGGTCGTTCCAATGCCCGGCTCGCTCTCGAACCAAAGGCTTCCGCCATGTATGCGAACAAATTCGCGTGTCAGCGCTATTCCGAACCTCGTATCCCCCGAATCATCCCCGCTAACCAATCCTTTCAAAAACGGCTCCTCCAGGCGCAGCAATTCCGATGTCTCATCGTCGATTCCCGCTCCGTTGTCACGTACGGATACGACGATCATATCGCCTTCGAGAGCAGCCCCCACTTCAATCTCCCCGCCTATTCCCGTAAACTTGATCGCATTCGAAAGCAGGTTTCGCAAAATGAGATCCAGCATCTCTTTATCCGCTCTAACCGTAAGCTTCTCATCGATATTCTCCAGCATACGAATTTGCTTCATGCCAGCCTTCGCGCCGGAGAGCAGCAAAGCCTGACGCACGACCTGCTGCAAGTTCCAGCCTAAAGGACGAAACACGACCTTCCCTTTCTGGCTGCGATACCAATCGAGCAAATTATCGACGAGATTGAACGTGCTTTGTACTTGTCCTTTGAGCTCCCGCACCAATTCGGCATGCTCGAAGTCAGCGGCCGTCCACTCATCGCCCAGCAGCTCGGTCAAGCTGACGAGGAGCGCAATCGGATCACGAATGTCATGCGCCACGACGGTGAACAGCTTGTCCTTGAACGCATTCAGCTCTGACAATTGCCGGGCATTCTCGCGAAGCCGCGCTTCGCTCTCCTTCAGCTCCGTAATATCGTTGAACATTAAAATTCTGCCTATCAAAATATTGCCCGAATCATAGACGAGCGAAATGCTGCAGTTATAATATTTGTTCCGGTTCGCATGCACGCTATGGAACGGGAAACGTTCTTCCCCGCCGCTTGCGGCGCGAATGCGCTCAAGCAGCTCTGGGTTTGCCGTCAGCACCTTCTCCATATCAGCGGGGTAGCGCTTCGTTAAACCAAGTTCGGGAAGCACCTCTTCGGCCGCACGGTTGTAGCTGACGATTTGATCCTCATAATCGAGTAAGACGACCCCGTCCCGGATCGTTTCAAACACTTTCGCCAGCGCAAGCGGCGTTAAGCGAAGCAAATTAAACCGGAGAATCCCCCACACGTAGGCGATACCTGATACGGCGAATCCGAACGGCGTCAAATCGACGCTCAGCCCTGTCCAAAAGAACGTATTAAGAAACATAGGCGCAGCTGCGCCGAGCAGAAGAACGACGATTTGCTTGCGTACAATCGGCAAAGCACGCCAATACATAGGAATGAACAGCAGTATCCCGCATAATAGAACGGAATAATTATAGAGGGTGTGCACCTCATACCACGGCCCCTTGATTGTCGTGTACAAAGGAATCGCAGAGTCCGTATTCAGGATATATTGCTCATAAATCAAATGATGCCAGTCGTTGGTTAAATGGAGGAAAAAGACGATTACGGGGACAATAAACAGCAGCAGCACGAGCCGCCTACGATAACGAACCGCCGTCCCGGTAAATTGGATCGCTAGAAGCAGCCAGAGCGTAGAAACAAAAGGTATGCCTATATATTCGATTTGAAGCGACAGCTTCATTTCGTCCAGATTGCGGCTCAACACCTCGAACGCGTAGCCAAGTGCATAAAAAGCCGCTGACAGCATGATCAGGATCATCGTTTTGGCAACGGGCAGATGGCGTTTCCGGTAGGATAAGAATGAGACAAACAGCATTATTGCCGTTGCGAGGAAAAGCGTTACCGACATCCATTGTCTTGTGTCCACAGCTGAGTCTCCCTTGTATCAAATGACTGCCGCGCCGCTTTACGCGCCAGCTAGGCAGCATTATTTTAAAACAGATCATGCAGGCCTGGGGAATGAACTCCCTCTCTATCTATTATACTCGTAAGCGTAGAAGCCTTGATATACCCCATTTGTTGCTCTAATGCACGCCAAAGAGTCATAGACCGTCGCATACAGAAGACCGACCCGTAACCGGATCGGCCTTCTTTGGACTATGCGCGAAACGTTAATTACTCCATTCATAAATGGTTGCCGTTCGCCATCTGCAGCGCGACAACCAAATCGGCGAGCGTAATCATGTTGGAGACCGGAAGCCATTCACACTAGACAGACTTGCCATAGCCGTTACAGCCGTCTCAACCGGCGGATTGGGTATCGGCGCAACAACAGGTCCGCCGCCGCCACCGCTGGGCAAGGTGCCCGAAGGAGAGCCTCCGTTTTCTGCTATTTCCAAGCTGCGCGGCCCTTTAGCCATCCATTCGTTCATTGGATTCTCCGCCCCATGGCCCGCGATATCATGCGGAGAGGGTGCCACGGACTCCGCAGCTGCCGCTTCATACCCTGCGCCGAGACCGTGCTGAATAATGCCCCCGACCATACTTGCGATCAAAAGCCATTTGAGCATGATGCCTTTCCATTTTCCCGCAAAAATTGTTCCCAACATAAATTCCCCTTTCATAAAGCAATCCTTGTCCTAATCGATTTATCGTCCTTGCCCGATGATTCAATTGACTCCAAACGCTATGGACATGGGCTTCTTTTCATAGACCGATTCATAGCTTTCATAAATAAGTCTACAGCGGACAAATAAAAGAATAATGAAAAACTTATGCAAAATAAGACAATAACCGCGCAGCATCAAGCCTTCGCGGTTTTTGTCGTTCAGTATAATTTTTTCGGGAAGCTGCTCGGACCCTTCTAGCTCCTGTACAAATCGCTTCGTGTTACGAAGATGGCCCACCATATTTTCATATGAAGAAAATAGCTTATGAGAACATAAACAGCAGCGGTTCCGCTCATCGTCTTGCTACCGCTTCCGAATGGGCAAATGAACGAGCACTGTCGTACCCTCGCCCAGCCGGCTTTTCATTTCGATGCTTCCATGATGAAGCGTGACGATTTTTTTCGCAATGGCAAGCCCTAGTCCATTGCCGCCGATGCTGCGGTTCCGCGATGGGTCCGTTTTGTAAAACCGCTCAAACACGTAATCGAGCTGCTCCGGCGCTATTCCGATTCCCGAATCGGTTATCGCGACAATGATCTCATTTGCCGACTGGGCAATGCTTATTCCGATCTGGCCGCCCGCGGGTGTAAACTTAATGCCGTTGCCAAGCAAATTCATCCATACCTGATTAAGCTGGTCGCGATCCGCCGTTATTTTGGCATCATCAGCCCCTTCCAAATCAATGTGAATGCCCTTCGCCGACCATTGCGGCTCGCAAGTTACGACCATTTGCCTCATTTGCTCGACAAGGTTATACGTCTTAGCCTCAAACGGATGATGCTCTGAATCCAGAGAAGCCAGCTTCAGCAAATTATCGCTAAGCCTGGAAAGTCGCCCGCTCTCGGTGATGATGATATCCAAATAATAATTCCGATCATTTTCCGCTACCAAGGTACTGTTTTTCATAGCCATGGCAAAGCCGGTAATCGACGTTAACGGGGTTTGGATTTCATGCGAGACATTCGAAACAAAATCCTGCCTCATCTGCTCCAGCTGTTTAAGCTCGCTCGCCATCTCATTAAAGCTTTGAGTCAAGGTTCCCATTTCATCCACGCGTTTCGTTTTGATTTCCACGTCAAAATCGCCCTTTGCAAGCCGCTTGGTCGCCCCCGTCAATGCTTGGAGGGGCTTGACCAAATAACGCGCCGCGATAAGAATGCATGAGCTTCCTATCGCCAAGCCGAGCAGCAAAATGAGCAGCATCATCCGGTTAAGGACATTTTCGTTCTGCGGGGAAAACTGCATGAACATGGCATGAGGCTCCCCCTCAGCTGGAAAGGGAAGACCGACGAACGTTTGCTCCCCCTCGCCCGGCGAGCGGTAATATTGTCCCTCCAGCACCTGCCGAACCGCATCCGCTGGAATTTTGAGGCTGCCCGAATCGTCTAAATCATAGAAAGTAAAGCTGCCCGAAGCATCGTAAATGTGAATCGGGTAAGCAGACACCTTCACCATGCGCTGCATGAACGCGTCGCGATTAGGCGGCTTAGTTTTTTCATAGAGACTTATAATCTCTTCGCCTACGGCGATCATATCGTTTTGTCCGGTATGGTTTATTTCTTTCTCGAATAGAAAGTACCCCATAAAGAAGGAGGACAGCAAGCTGAAAATAATGACGGCCAGAAACGTGATAATGATGCGGACATATAAGGTTTTGATCATGTAATGACTAACCGGTACCCCAGACTACGGGCTGTTTCAATCGTAAAATGCTGCGAATCGCCGGCGAACCTTTCCCTTAGCCGCTTAATGTGAACATCGACGGTTCGGTCATCGCCTTCGTAATTTTTTCCCCATATATGAGTGATCAGCTGCTCGCGGGTAAAAATTTGCCCGGGATGGTTAGCCAGCTTGAACAGCAGCTCAAACTCTTTTAAAGGAAGATTCAGCGTTTCATCTCCCTTTATCACTTGAAAGTTACGGCGATTCAGCTCAATGCCGCCAAGCTGTATCGTTTGCGAGGCGACAATCAAATAACGTTTCAACAGCGCCTTCACCCTCATCACAAGCTCCATCGGATCAAAAGGCTTCGTTAAATAATCGTCTGCTCCAAGCTGAAAGCCTTTCACCTTTTGCGCCGATTCGCCCTTCACCGTGACCATTAAGAGAGGGATATTCGAATCGATGCGCCTGATCTCCCTGCATAATTCCCAACCGTTCAAGTTAGGCATCATAATGTCGAGGATAACCAAATCCACCTGCGCATTTTCCACAATCGCCAGCGCTTCCGCACCGTCTTTTGCCTCTATAATCTCAAATCCTTCGTTTCGCAAAAATAAGGTGATCAGCTCGCGAATGTGCGCATCGTCATCCGCGATTAGGATTTTAGCCATTTGAGAGTAAACCTCCGATCTTTATCATTTGTTCTCTAGCGGGCGGACAGCTGTTGTTGCTTTACCCCAACTGCCAACCTAATAGATTCCAATGGAAAAAGAATACACTGAGTACGACGGCCGACAACGCTACGAGCGAGTAATGCACGCGTTTTAGCTCCGTCCAATATTTGTTTTTCCATGCCATTACACTTACTGCTATGATTGCCAAGGTCAGCCCTAGAAGGATGATCGGCATGAATAAATAAAGATTTAACGACAGCGTAATTCGGCTAAGCCGATCCAGCAGGTCCATGTTCAAAACCACGACGAATGTCGCGACGCACGTCGCTAGCGCCCATGCCGCAGTAGCTGCCGATAGCCAAACTGCCCACTTTTGCACGCCCGGCATTGCTTTGATCTCCCGCCTGCGATAAGCAAACCCTAACAATGCGGTGATGAACAGAGCTGCCGAAAGACCGAGCAAAGGAAACCAGAACTTATTCCGATCGATGAGCGGCGTGCGCTCAAGCGGCATGGACGGAAGAAAATCGAGAAGCAAATGAGTGACCTTCCCCGATTCGTCGGTGCGGAATGCGATTTGCTGCGTGCCGCCAACTTCTTGAAAGATATTGGGTTCAATGGGGACGTACAATTGCTGTTCGGCGCCGCTGCCAATCGATAGCTGTTCGCCTGCTGCCGTGATGCTGATTTGGGACATGAAGCTGTAGAACTTATCGATATCGGTATGGTTGCGGCGCGTAAATTGATAGGAGCCGGCATATTTTTGCACGGAGCTTGCAAGCTCAGCGGACACAGGAGGTTGCTTGGCGTCTTTCTTCGGATAATAACGGTCAACAAAAGCTTTCGCCAGCCCGGATGCTGCTGCCCCGCCATCGCCACCGCTATAGGAAACAAAGATGCCAATTTGCTGCTCCGGCAATAGATAAAGCTCCGTATTGAATAACGTATCGGCGCCGCCATGGGAAATAACACGAATATCGTTCATTTGCAGCTCGTAAAACCCAAGGTCCATGCCAGGCATCCGTTTGTCAAACTGGAATGCCGGCGAATGCATCAGCTTAGTCGTTTCTGGTTTGAGCATTTGTGTGTCGCCATAACGTCCGTCCTGAAGATGGGCGAGCATGAAATGAGCCATATCGAGCGCCGAGACCGATGCCGAACCCGCAGGGCGGAAGCCTCCTTCGAACGTAGGCGGCTTGGCAACGAATGTGCCGCTCTCCCGGGCATAGCCCTGCACCTCGTTAGGCTTCAAAGCTGCCGGAATTGGCTCCTGAACCGTGGCATATTTCATGTCGAGCGGATCAAAAATATTTTGCTGAATATAGTCATTATAAGCAATTCCGCTAACTTCCTCGACGATTAGTCCCGCCAGCGCAGCACCATAGTTGGAATACGCCGCCATCTCGCCCGGGGGCATTACCCGCGCCAGCATATGCTTGGATAGCGTCTCCGAGATGGATACCGGCAGCTTCTTAGGGTCCGTCGTAATTTGATAGCCAAGACCCCCTTCCTCAAATCCGGCGGTATGGGTCATGAGATGGCGCATCGTAATCGGCTCCGAATAGGTTTTTGGTATTTTTAACGTTTTCAAATACGTGTTAACGTCGGTGTCGAGATCAATCCTGCCCTGCTCAACCAACTGCATGACAGCCGTCCAAGTGAACAGCTTCGTTGTCGAAGCAATCCGAAACATGTCGGTCTCTGGGTTAACCAGCGAGCCCTCTTCGATATTGGAATGGCCATAACCTTTGCCGAGCAGGATTTTCCCATCCTTAACGACCGAGATGACCGCGCCTGGAATTTTGTAATTGTCCATGTGCACCTTCATAATACCATCAATGAATGCCGTTAACTGAACGGCGTCGTCTACATCTGCCGCTTCATACGGTTGGTCGGGCAGACGTGTAGACGTGGCAGGTGCAGCGGAAGCGGATGCCTGAACCCCTAACGAGCCTGCTCCAAGCGCTGCCACCAGCAACACCAATAAAATCATTTTATAGCTTATCTTCTTCATCGAAAATGACATAATAGTCCTCCAACATTCAGCATTTTTGTGATAGTGAACTCTCGAGTTACTTTGGAGAGCATATCATAAGCATGTGAACGGAGCGTGAACCTGGGAGGGATTTACAAAAAAGAGGCGATGATTGGGCTATTTAGGTGGGGTAAATTAAAACGCAATCAAAAATCCCCTCCACGAAAGAGGGGACTAGACACGAACGTGACTTGTTTTAAACTAATCGCTAGATGAAGAAGACCCATTATCCGAACTCGATGAATCGTCGCGGCTGCTCTCGCTTCTTGAGGAAGAATTGTCCTCCGTATTAGAATAGTCGCTGAAATTTCGCGGCGGCGTTTCTTCATAGTAGCTGCTTTGATTTACATCATAATCAAGCTGATCATCAGTTGTTGATGCTGCGAACGAGTCACTCCTTAATGGATATTTTCGAGGAATAATGTGGCCTCTGCCCTTACATTTATTGCATTGCTTATTCCACAGGAATCCGCTAACTTTGCCGCTACCATTACATTTGCTGCATCTCTCCATGAAGACACCCTGCCTTTATATTTTTAGTCCAATCATTTTACATACTCTTCTCTTAAAATACTGTATATTTCCAAATCGACGATTCCTTTGCCCGCCCATACTGTGGCTTGTCTTAACGTCCCTTCTTTAATGAAGCCGTTTTTCAGCAATACCTTCTTTGATCGTTCATTTGGCGGCATCACATCAGCTTGAATGCGATTGACGTTGACGTCCATAAACAAGTAATCGAGCATTATTTTGACCGCTTCCGCGGCAATTCCTCTGCCCCAATGCGATTCCGCCAAAAAGTAGCCTATCGACACCATGTTCACCTTTTGATTAAAATCGAAAACTTCAATAATGCCAAGCAATCGATCGCTTTCGTCATTCGCGAATACCCCCCACTTGACCCTCGAACGCTTATTAAAATCTCTCTCAAAATGACCTATCATATTTTTTACCGTGTCTTTATTGTGTTTAGGTATGATTCCGCAATATTCAAACACTATATCATTGTTATAGATTTCAAAGACTTCGTTAAAATGATAGTCTTCAATCTTCTTCAATACCAATCCGTCCGATTTTAAAATAGGAAACTGCTCAAACATGGCTTCAATATCCATCCCGTCACCGCTCCTCTTATTCTTACTTGTGGAAATATCGCTGAACTCAAACTCTTTTAAAAATGGATTGCCCGTTATTAAGCGTCTTACCCGCTCCATTGTATGAGGCCCTTTGGGCGTGCCTCCGTTTCTGCTTAGCCAAATCCATCTAAGGCAAGCCAGCGCTTCAAAGGCATCAAGCTCCTCCTGCGGCATATCATTCTTTGATAGATAAGCAGTACGAAAAACTTCGGCATGCGTCTCCGAAATGTATATTTTTTTCAGAGTAAGCGACCATGCAAAATCATACCTAGGGTCTCCCAATTGTCCGTTCGTCCAGTCGATTACGGCATACCGGCCATTTTCCTCCAAAATGTTGGCTAAGTGATAATCACCGTGAATAATATGCTCTTGTTTAATTGGAGTCCTTTGGACAAGAGGAGCTAACGCTTGATAAATGTCTGAGTGCTCTCTCACCCCGGGAAAAAAGTAATCGCAGAAATCATACTTTGGAAGATTAATATTTTGAATTTCTTTCAGGTCCATTTGATGGATCATAGCTAAAATATTTGCAATATCCGTCATTTTCTTGTCATTCACTTTACTCACGGGCGTTCCATCGAACGTTGTTAGCATCACCTGGTCCCCGTTTGAATCGATCCCCCAGCCTAGCGGCGTTGATACGGATAATCCTCGTTCATGAAGGGCATTCAGCAGTTTAAATTGAAAGCTAACATTCGGCTTGGAGCCTTTATTCCATACTTTTAACACGAAACTTTCTTTACCCGAATTGATCAGCTTAACCTCGGCTTCAAATCCTTGGTCCATGGAATGAATCGTTAAGCTGTCCTGCCGATTTAATAAATCATCCAGCATTTCATTTTTTTCTGCCCATTTCACGTTGCCTATAAAAGTGCCCAATCAGGATCATCCTTTCGAGTATCTAATGCTACTTAGCATTTCTCTTCCTAACCTTCGCTTGGACATTCATGCAAAATACGAGGCAACTGTTAAGCCCGAGACATACCAATAGTTTGAGCTTTTGACTGCTATGTTCTTCTATGCGTGTTTTTCTCTTTCCATTTTAATCTTTATTAGTCACTATTATCTATAAAAATGCAAAAAAGAGAGGCTTGGTGCCCAATGTCATTAAGATAAGGCGCAGGGCCAAAAATCAAAAAAAGAGCAAGGCTATCGAAAAGATAACCTGCTCTTTTTTTGTACAAAAATGTGAATAGGACTTGACAGATAGAAGGAATTGTGTGGCGAAGCCCCTTGAAAAAACGAGGAGGTTACGCCAATGGATACTTACGCAAATTCATTAAAAAAAACGCTGACATCCCTCATACAAGAAATGTCAGCCGCACCAGCACCTTATGTCAAAAACCCTGAAAAGGATTTTACCCGAAAGAAAAAGCTTCCCTTTGAAACAGTTATGCAACTCCTGATCTCCATGGGGGGCAACAGCCTATATAAGGAACTCTTGGAATCACAAGGCTATGATGTAAACACCGCAACCGCTTCAGCTTTTGTCCAACAGAGGAATAAAATTCTGCCATCTGCTGTGGAATTCTTGTTTCATGAATTTACAGAGTCGCATACGGATATCAAGGACTATCGCGGGTATCGATTACTTGCCGTTGACGGTTCGGATTTGCATATCGCAACGGACCCTGCGGACAAGGATACCTATTTTCAAAGTCAACCGAACACGAAAGGTTATAATCTTCTGCATTTGAATACAGCCTATGACCTCTGCAACAGACTCTACGTGGATGCGATTGTTCAGCCACGAAGGTTGTGCAACGAGGGAAGGGCGCTGGCTGCGATGGTTGACCGTTCTCCCATCAAGGGCAAAACGATTGTGGTTGCTGATCGAGGTTATGAAAGTTACAACAATTTCGCGCATATTGAACGCAAAGGGTGGAACTACGTCATACGAGTAAAGGATTTGGATTCCAATGGTATTCTTTCGGGCTTGCGTTTGCCCGCTAGCGGAGCGTTTGATATTGACGTTCATCTAACACTCACTAAAAAACAAACCAAAGAGATCAAGGCTCATCCCGAAATGTACAAATTCGTCCCTTCCACGTCTACCTTTGATTTTTTGGATGTGCAAGATAATTTGTATTACCCAATTTCCTTTCGGGTTGTTCGTTTCATCCTGCCCAGTGGCGGTTATGAAACCGTCATTACGAATCTTTTTGCCGCTGATTTCCCACCGAATGAAATCAAGTCCATTTATAACATGCGATGGGGCATTGAGACCTCTTTCCGGGCATTAAAATACACTGTCGGTCTGACTAGTTTTCACGCAAAAAAGCAAGAGTTCATCGTCCAAGAGATTTTCGCAAGAATGATCATGTACAATTTCGCTGAAATGATGACCTCGCACGTCGTCATTTCGCAAATGGATAAACGGCACGCCTACCAAGTCAACTTCACGGTTGCCGTTCATGTTTGTAGACATTTCTTGTGGTTACGCGACGATGAACTCCTGCCCGATGTTGAAGCACTGATTCGAAAAAACATTTTGCCGATTCGACCCATTCGCCCAGGTCAGAAGAATACACGCAAAATCCGTTATAAATCAGCGGTTAGCTTCGTTTACAGAGTAGCATAATTCGGTTCACTTGAACATTTTTTAAGCGGATATTGTATCCGCTTTGTTTGCTGTACGCTTTTTTACTTGGTTGAACTAAAAAACAAACGGCATAGGGCTTCTCCCCATGCCGTTTCGAATTCCGCTTTATTTCCGGTTTTGTCTTTTAGCTTAACTTAATGACATTGGCTTGGTGCCCCTCTTTTTTTAAAAGCAAATCCATCAAAATATGAATTATGGTGCCATGTTAATAGCGCAACGCTTTCCACATGTGTCGTTTGCTTGGTATTTACTCAAGAAAATTATAATTTTTTCTTTAATCCGGCTACTGCTGCGGTTAGTTCTCTTAATACCTTTTTACCATCTTGTGCACATTGTTTGAAGTCTTGATAAGGATAAACACTATTATGCTTATTGTAATATTCTTTGGGATCACCCATACCATGCTGAAGAGCATTACGATATTTTTGCCCCCACTCTCGCACACTTGCCAAGATTCCGTCAACACACGCTTCGTAATTTGCTTTTCCTGGTGCGGACGCACTTATATTATTTTTTTTATCTATGTTGTCTAAAATACTGTACTTGTTATTAGTCGATACCGAAGAGATTTTAAAATAGTGTTTTAATAAATTACCGTAGTGTGGTTCAGTCAAAAGTTCTTCAATACAAATAATTTTTTTATTGACTCCATATGAAAAACCATTTTTGATTTCATTTTCAAATATTCTGTAAGCAGGATGAGAGGCTCTAGTTTTCTTATATATTTTTAAAACAATTGAATTTAAACGATCTTCAATAAGTGAATAGTAAATACTTATTGCTTCCCAGTAATATCCATTGTCTAATGCCGAGTCTCCTCTATTAATAATATATTTATACCAACGGCCTTTATTGTCAATTTCGTTATTTGCAGGCAACTTTGGCTTAGAAATTATTTTATTAATTATTGTAGCTCTTGGCTTTGTTCGTTTATTACGTTTTCTTCTTAACTCATTTAAATAAATTTCTCGATAATTCATGGTTCTCCCCCTTATTGTTTATCCCCTTTTACTTGTTGGACGGTTCCTATCTTTGTAAGTGAATATACCCATGCCAGTAATTTAGTCCAATAGTATAATTCAATGAGTCAATAGGATTTACCTTTTTTATACAGAAGTTTTTACACATTAAAACAGTGAAGTATTTCAAAGTATTTAATGAATGAATGTTCGCAAAACTTCGATTTAGTTTCTTCTCATACTGTCACAAGGTTGTTTGGCTGCACTAGAATCCCTTTAACACAAGGAAGACTACACATAAAAACGCCAACTTCTTGCTTTCGATACTTTCGTTCCTATAACATTTACTTTGGCTCGATAGGGAGGTTAACTTCTTAATTGCTGTAGTGCTCCCCTGACATATAGCCCCTTCTCAGGGTCGATCTTCAGTGGTTAACTGTCGACCGAATTTTCATTTTTCTCAATAATTTCGTTTTTTTGATTCTCACCTATTTAACCTAAGTACTCAGGTCAATAGATCATTAATATAAAAAAAACACTTGTTGATTTCAAACAAGTGTTTTTTTATTATTTATATTTTGTCAGCAATCCATCAAGTGAACTACAGCACTTCCTGTTTCTAATTTGAAAAGTGCTTTGACAGCTTACCATCCATGCCACTTCTTACCAATCAGTTTACTTTACCATCCCTCACCAACACAGCCACGCTCTCCACATGAACCGTCCAAGGGAACATATCCACCGGCACCACCTCAACCGTCCTATACCCGCCGTCCTCGAGCACTCGCAAGTCCCTTGCCAGCGTAGACGGATTGCAGCTCACATAAACGACCCGCTCCGGCTGCATAGCCAGAATCGTCTCGAGCAGCGCCGGGTCGCAGCCTTTGCGAGGCGGATCAACGACGATTACATCCGCCGTAATCCCTTCCTTGCGCCAGCGAGGTATTACAACCTCCGCTGGCCCTACTTCAAACGACGCGTTCGTGATGCCGTTCAGCTCAGCATTGCGCGCCGCATCCTCAATCGCTTCCGGCACAATTTCAACGCCGTAGACACGCCCTGCCCGACGAGCGAGGAACAGCGAGATCGTTCCGATGCCGCAATAGGCGTCAATAACGGTTTCCGAGCCCGTTAAGCCTGCATACTCCACTGCTTTGCGATATAGCTCCACCGTCTGCATCGGGTTTACCTGATAGAACGATCGCGCTGAGATAGCGAAGCGAATGCCGTCGAGCTCATCATAGATGACCTCATTGCCCCATAGGACGCGAGTCACATCGCCAAAAATAACGTTCGTGTCGCGCTCGTTCACGTTCTGCACGATACTCTTCACGCCCGGCAGCTCCTCGCGGATACGCTCGATCCAGCGGTCCGCCATCGGCAGCTTCTTGCCGTTGGTCACAAGCACAACCATAATCTCGCCGGTCACTACGCCGGTCCGCGCCATCACATGGCGCAGCACGCCGCGGCCCGTAGATTCGTCGTAAGGCGCTGCGCCAAGCTCGCGCCCGATGCGCTTCACGACGCGAATGACCTCGTCATTGTGCTCATGCTCAATAAGACAATCGTCCATATCAATGATCCGGTGACTGCCGCGTGCGTAGAAGCCTGCGATCAATTGCCCATCATCGGATCTTGAGCCTACTGGTACCGAAGCCTTATTCCGGTAACGCCAAGGCTCGTCCATGCCAATCGTTTTGTGCACAACAATGCCCTTACCCTCAGCATTGCCTTCTCCAACCACATTCAGCTTCCCGATGCGCACAAGGTTATCCACGACATGCTGCCGCTTCCACTCCAGCTGCGCAGGGTAGTCGAAATGCTGCAGCTGGCAGCCGCCGCATTCCTTATAAATATCGCAAGGCGGCTCCACGCGCGATGGACTCTTAAGCACCAGCTCCTCGAGCCGTGCATATCCATACTGCTTCTTCACCTTCATGACCTTTGCTCGCACGCGTTCGCCAGGGAGCGCACCCTGAATAAAAAGGGTAAAGCCGTCAGCGCGGCCTACCCCTTCTCCGTCATGTGTCAGGCCGATTATATCGACGGTGACCTCTTCATTTTTTTGAAAAGGCGCATCTACCGGAATCGCCGCTGCATTCGTCCCCGCCGCGCCGCGTGATCTTCCTTTGCCGCCTCTGCTTCTACATTTATTCATAAACTCTCTCCGCTCTATCTTCAATGCTGTTGCTTTTCATTTCTTATCCATCGCTCTGTTTCCCTATTGCTCTGTTTCCCTATTGCACTGTCTCACTGTTGCTCAATTTCACTATTGCTAAATTTCACAATTGCTCATTTTCACCATTGCTCTATTTCAATATTGCTCTATTCACTAATGCGCTATCACTCTTTTAGCTCCATTATTCCCTATTTCCCCAATTCATCCGCAGCTAGCGGTACGTAGACTCCCCTGTTTCATCCGCAAAAATACGCAAATGCGACGGCAGCACCGAGAACGTGCAAGGCAGCACGCCGCCATACTCGCCATCGAGGTTTATTTGCACGTAATCCGGCGTAGTCACTCTCAGCTCATCCGTCCGGAAATGGATAACATGCGGGTCGTTCAAATGCTCGCCGCGCAGCGCTAGCGTCACCAGCTTAATAAATTCCGGCAGGTTGCACTTGCGAATAAGCAAAACATCCAATAAGCCGTCATCCAGCTTGGAGTCTGGCGCCAAACGCTCGAAGCCGCCAACCGAGTTGCTGTTGCAGATGAGGAACATCATGAACTCGTCATGAAACTCGCCAACGCCAGCCGCTTGGAAAGTCAGCTCGGTCGGGCGAAGGCGGGTCATTTTCTCCATGCCCTTCATATAATAAGCCAACTGCCCGATCATCGTCTTCAGCTTGCTAGGCACATCATAGGTCAGCTCCGTCAAGGAACCGCCCCCGGCAATGTTGATAAAATAACGCTCATTTGCCTTACCGACATCAATCGGCCGCGTATACTGTTGAATGATTAGATCGACCGCATACTCCCAATGCTTCGGAATGCCCGTTGCCCGAGCAAAGTCATTGGTCGTCCCCACCGGCAAAATACCAAGCGGAGGACGGTTAGCCTTAGTCGCCAAACCATTGATAACTTCATACAACGTCCCATCGCCGCCCGCTGCAATGATCATATCATAGCCGCGATCCGCTGCTTCCGCTGCCGCAAGCGTCGCATCCCCTTCGCCGATCGTCGCATGACAGCTTGTTTCGATGCCGCCCTGTTCAAGACGCTGGAGAATATCAGGCAGACGCTTCTTCATTTCTTCTCTTCCCGATGTCGGGTTATATATCAGTCTCGCCCTTTTGATTGCCATCTTGGCTCACTCCTAACCATCCAATCAACCCATCGTAATCAGACATGCACATGTCTTCTACTTTTCATTCAAACTTTGCAATCCGTTGTACATCTGACGCTCCAGCCATCTCTCGATTGCCGGATGAGGCAGCATCGCTCTGCCATTATATCGATACGTAAGCCCAGTAAGTCGGGTCGGAATAACATGGTTTGTAAAATAGCCCTGGCTTAGGAACAGCGGCACTACGATAACCGCTTCCTCGGGATTAGCCGCCTGCATAGCTGCAAGCTTAGCCGCTGCCTGATCAGGCAGAAGCATTGCGTATTCCGCACGCTTAAAGCCGCCAAGCACGCGGAGGCGCATCCCAAGCTTCTTTAATCCTTCTTGCCAGCGCTCATGGAATACCTTTTCCTTGCTCCCATGGCCAATAAGCAATATAGCTTCCTTGCCTGGCTCTGAAGACAATTCTGCAATATTTAAAGCAAGCAGCTCTGCGATTTCCGGATCGTCATCAATTGGCGTACCATAATGAACCTTAGCGGCTACGCGGAACGTGCCAAGATCGCCTTCTAAATCCGATACCCACGGAAAACCAAACGCTTGCCCGATTTCATCCACATGCGTGCTGCCTGACGAAAGAAATAACGGTACTACGAACATAGCTGTAACGCCCTGTTCTTCTAGAGCATCGATTCCATCCTGAATAAGCCGTCCCTTAACAATTTCAAGAAAGGACGACACGATTGGTACATTAGATAAACGCGGTGAAGCTGCCGCAGAAGCAATTGCATCGTCGACAAGCTGTACCCACGCGGTTTCCCTGGAGCCGTGACTAATAACAAGAATACCTGGCTTCATCGGAGAAGGAACCTACCTTCCGAGACGCTCTAAAGCCATTTTATACCCGTCATTGCCGTAGTTCAAACAACGCTTCACTCTAGAAATGGTTGCCGTGCTGGCACCTGTCTCCGCTTCGATTGCATTGTATGTACTGCCCTTGCCGAGCATACGCGCGACCTCGAGCCTTTGCGATAACGACTGAATCTCATTTACGGTGCACAAATCGTCAAAAAACACATAACATTCCTCAACTGATTTCAATGTGAGAATCGCTTCGAATAATTGATCTATTGCTTTATCGTTAAGTTTTTTAAGCTGCATACGCATTCACTCCTATTAAAACTAATGTAACTATTGTATCTTTTTTAACCGTTTTTTTCAAACATTACCGTATTCACGCTTTACAGAACGGAAGGCGGAAGCCGTCGATTTTTCATGCGATGGCCAATACAAGCACAGGGCATTTATCTAGAAAAAATTCCGCACTCGGGACATTCGTCCAATCCTTATGTTCGCCTACCCCATAGACTATTATAAAAGAAGGGTTGTGATCCGTGTGAATTATCGCAATAACCCCGGTACCGGCAACCAGCATTACGATTGGCACGGCGGCCAGCGCCTAGCGGACCAGCCAAGCAAATCGTCTGGGGCAAAGTCTTCCGGCTTCAGCTTTGCCGCAGACTTGCCAACCATGCCGCCGGCAGTATCGACGCCGCAAGCGCAGGATATCCTGCCCGCCGTCGTACCGCAGTCAACAACTGAGCTAATCGAAACGACCGCCACTCCCAAAGCAGGCGGCTTCTCCCTTGCCAATCTCGCCAACTTAGGCGAAATCAAAGGTTTTGTCGACCGTATTGGCGGCATCGACGGTATCCTTACAACCGTTACGAAAGTGCAGAAAGTCATGTCGAGCGTCTCTCAAATGGCGCCTCTAGTCAAAGTGTTAATGGGCTCCTTCAAAAAAGACAAATCGGACGACGATGATGAAGTCGAGTGGAAGCCAAAACGCCGCAAGCGTCGCAAGCCTGGCTCCGGCTCTGGTTCAGGCAATGGCAAAACTCGCCGCCGTACGCCAAAGCGCCGTCGATAAACCGTTAAATGACACTCACCCTGATTGATGTGCATAAGCGCAGCGATCAGGGTGTGTTCATTTCATCCACAGCTGTGGTCCAATTGTGTATAAATCGAATTATTCTGACACTTTATTTATTTATGCACAATTTCACACATCCGTTTAGAAGTTATCCGGCTGTGGATAACGCCAACACCTCGGCTATCCACAGCATTTATTGCTTTTAGCGCATCGGAAATCAATTCGCCTGTGCACAAGTGCAACCTTCGACATCGTTCGGCAGCCTCCATAGGCCATCTCATGCACAGCTGTTGCTTCAATGTGTATATCCCGCCCGGAAAATGTATGATTACGAGCCAAACCTCGAATGTATCCACAAATAAAGAGCGTTCCGCGCCTCAATTGGTTATCTTTTCGATAGCTTAAACATTATACACCATCGAGCGGCATACAAAAGTGTTTTCATGCACAACTGTTATTAATGATGTGCATACGCGCAAATTTCGCCGCGTTTCGCCACAGGTTGTCCACACCCATTCCCTTTTCAGCGCTCTCCAAATGGATGAGTAGAGAACACAAAAAATAGTGAGAAAAATCTCATTCCCCATGAACCTAGGTTCATGGCGAGTGAGGTTTTCCTCACTATCTCATTGTCACTC
Organism: Paenibacillus sp. FJAT-27812; assembly: GCF_001273905.1. NCBI lineage: Bacteria > Bacillati > Bacillota > Bacilli > Caryophanales > Paenibacillaceae > Paenibacillus > Paenibacillus sp. FJAT-27812. The sequence goes on from NZ_LIGH01000001.1 coordinate 1,084,936, forward strand.
CATCTTATAGAAAGAAGAAGTGAATAATCCAATAGAAGAACATCGCCATCAAAACTGTAATAGGAATCGTGATAATCCAGGCAACGACGATCCGGCCTGCCACTCCCCATTTTACACCAGAGAAGCGTTTTGCACTACCTACACCTAGAATGGACGAAGTAATAACGTGAGTTGTACTAACAGGCAAATGAATCATCGTAGCCGTCAGGATAACGACCGCAGAACCGATATCTGCTGCGAAGCCGTTGATCGGCTCGATTTTGAAAATCTTCGTACCCATCGTCTTGATGATTTTCCATCCGCCTACCGAGGTACCAAGCGCCATTGCTGTCGCTGCGGAAATTTTAACCCAGAGCGGAACGTCCATCGTCGTCTGAAGGTCGGAAGCAACTAGGGCAAATACGATAATGCCCATCGCTTTTTGAGCGTCATTCGTACCGTGCGAGAACGATTGGAAAGCAGCCGTCAAAATTTGGCCAAACCGGAAGCCTTTATTCACTTGATGCGGACTTGATTTGGCAAATATCAGCTTCAATATCCACATGATGATAAACCCGGCAGAGAAAGCGATCAACGGTGAAAAGATCAACGCTTGAACGATTTTAATTAGACCGCCGGAGTTAATGGCACTCATGCCTGCCCCGCCGATGACTGCGCCTGCAAGAGAGCCGATCAAAGCATGCGAGGATGAGGAAGGAATACCAAACCACCATGTAATCAAATTCCAAGCGATTGCCGAAAGCAGCGCGGCGATAACGATTGGAACGCCGTGCTCCAGCTCAGCCGGATTAGCGACGCCTTTACCGATTGTAGCCGCAACGCCCGTAAACGTAACCGCGCCAACAAAGTTCATCACGGCAGCCATAACGATTGCGACGCGAGGCTTTAACGCCCGCGTGGATACGGCTGTTGCTATCGCATTCGCCGTATCGTGAAACCCATTTATAAAATCAAACGAAAGCGCCAAAAAGACAACAATCCATAGTACCATTAAATCCATTGTGAAATACTCCTACTCCCCAGATTAGCTGTTACGCATAATGATCGATTCCAGCGTATTAGCCACATCTTCGCAGAAGTCGGTCGTTTGCTCCAGCATCTCGTAAATCTCTTTGCGCTTCATCAGCTCAATTGGATCTGTGACATTTGTAAACAAGCTCTTGATGCAGACCCGAAGCAAGTCATCAGCTTGGTTCTCCAGCTCGTTAAGCGCAATATTCGGCTCACGAATCGCAAGCAGCTTCCGCTCTGTCAACAAGTAGATTGCCTTCTTGATTTGGTGAGACGAACGAACAAGAATATCGCCGAACAGCGTTATGTACTCGTCCTTCTCGCGAATGTCGTACATTTCGAACCGGGACGCGCAAGCTTCAATGCCATCAAGCACATCATCAAGCGAAGTCGTAAGGGCCATAATATCTTCGCGCTCGATTGGAGTGATGAACGTTTTGTTCAATTCCTTCAAAATCGTATGCACGTTTTTGTCGCATTTGCTTTCGTATTCCTTCATGGTCTTAGCGAAAGCCGATACATCCGATAGATCTGAAAGGCCTTTGGCGAAATACTCAACTGCCTCTACGATGGCGTCAGCCATTTCTTCGAACGTCTTAAAGAAAATATCCTTTTTCTTGAACATCGTAATCCCCTTTATCCGACTTGATGTTTAGGCGTACTGTTATGAGCCCACAATATCTTAACATAGTTTACATGCGAATTGTTAAGAGAATGTAAAGGTTTTAAGAAAACTTAAAAATTTTCGAAAAAAATATAAAAAAGACACAATCCTGAAACAAGATTGCGTCCTCTCTATCCTTGGAAGCTCATCCGTTAACGTCTGTTAACAGTGTTTCCAAAGTGTTAGTTTTGTACCCACGTGACATGTCCTTCGAATGTCGGTTTGTTCGGCACGATATGGAAAAAGGTTTTGCCCGGAACAAATGGAAGCTCTTCCCCGTTTTTCACAATTCTGATCATGCCATCGGGAGCGCGCACCCATTCCGCTTCGATCGCTTTGCCCTTTTGGAACAAAATCGCCGAGCCACCCTTATTGAGGTCAACAGATAGCCGCCCTTCATTATCCAGCGTTTTGTGATCCGCGCCAAGCACAACTAGATTCGTTCCCGAAAGCTGCTCGTTATTGTTCATATCGATATGCGGCTTATCGCCGATTGAGCGCTTATACAATCCCGCTGCTGAATCATATTTATAGCCCACATTGTAATTTTTCAGTAAAAAAGATATCGTAATATCGCTAGCCGGAACACCTGTCTCCGTCGAGCCCGCTTCCGCAAACGTATACGGCGGTACCTGCTTGTCCATGCTGTATTTTTTCTTCTCGGCACCCGTACGAAGCTTCTCTAGGCTCGAATAGAGATTATGCGGCGCCTTCCGCTCCTTGCTTCTCCAGAAATAGCTGCCCGCATTCGAGATTTCGTCCAAATAAGGCTTGCCCTGCCGCTGTAAAATCGCATAACCGTCGTTGCTCGCGCCAGCGTGAGCAAGCACCGCTCCGAAGCTGTCACCAATATCGATGAGATATGGCCTAATGCTGCGAATCGGTCCGATCGTGTCCGTTAATGCGCTTGTGCTCTGAAATACGGCGATTAGCCTTGTAATGCCGCCTTCCGCAAGCACTTCCCAAATGACGTCAGCGTTAGTCAGCCCCGATTGCGGACGGGCTGCCGCATAATTATTGATCATGACGACGATTGGCCGTGCTGTTGCCGCATTCTCCAGCTTTAGTCCGGTTAACGGCGCATCATAAGGAAGCGGAACGGACGTAGTTACGGGCTCTGCCGTGTTAGTCGGATCATTTGTTTCGCCGGTTTGCTGCGGGGATTCGTTATCCCCCTTGCCTCCGCTGCATGCCGATAGGATGAGAATAAGCGACAATAATAGCAAAACTGCCGATTGTTTAATGGTTTTGATCATGCGTTAACCCTGCCTTTTCCCGCTACGCGCAGCTTGTATTCGTTTACACTTAACTTCCATTTAAACACAATTTCTGACGGTTGTCTCGACAATTAAGTTGCTTTCTCGGTTACAAAACCCATAAAATGCATATCTTATCCCTATCTCCCAGCAGGAATAAGATGCCGTTATTCACGGAAATGACGTCCATTTTCATATTAAAGCTAGTTATAAAGCCGGGATGTACGAATATTAAACGCCTACTTCTTATAAGGAAATGACGATAATCGCGGAGGATACAATCAAGGAGCTAATTTTGAATACGTATGAGGAAGGCTTAAAAATCGGAGTTGATCCTTATGTGCTTGGGCACAAGCTGCGCCTCATGCATCCTAAGCTGTGGAAGCAGCTTTACGATTAAGGTAGATATCCCGTACAACGGGAAATGTAAACGCCAAACCAAATAAGAAGGAGCAAGCTTTTTTATAGTCCAAAAAGCTCGCTCCTTCCTTATTGCCGTCCTGCACTTGCCTATATACTCCAATGATGCCATTCCTCTTGCTTCTTATCTAGACCGTTCAACCACTCCGAGGTCACGCGTATCGCTTCCTCTTGATGATCGCGTGCCGAATACGTATGGTTCGCTTGAAAAATGATTTCTTTGTCGCATAAGCCGTCGCTGCGGGTCCAAAATACCTTTTGGTAAAGGAAGCTGTAGTCGACTGGAATGAGATCATCGCTCGTTCCGTGTACGAGCAGCACTTCACCGCCAAATCTTGTCGCCGCTTGAAAAGGTTGATGCTGAAGCAGCGACTCGAAGAACACAGGCTGCAGCGTATAACCTTGATAATCAGAACTGCCGGACGTAACTGCAAGGTCATAGCTGCTGCGTCCAACTATGCGTACAATATCATTAAATGGATAAGCTACCGGTGACCATAGCACAAGCCTCTTTGCCCGCTTGTCCTTAACCGCCGTCATTATCGCTACCGCTCCGCCAAGGCTGTGTCCAAGCAATACGATTCGCAGCGGGTCTACGCATTCCATGCTCGCCACATAATCGATCGCCGCTCTGGTCTGGTCTACCATCGAATCAAATCCAAGCGCGCCGTAATCACCGCTGCTCTCGCCGCAGCCGCCGTAATCAAAACGAAGCACGTAAGAGCCTTGCGCTGCAAGAGCACGCGCCGTCTTCACGAATAAACGGTCAACTCCGATACGGGAGCCAACGAATCCATGGCATATAATAATAGCTTGCCTCTTCTCTGACTCGGTTTTGTTTCCGTCAGTTGGGTAATGCAGCGTTGCCGCAAGCTCAAGTCCGTCATGTCGCAGCGTCAAGTGCTTTTCCATCCCGATAACCTCCTGATTGCCTATATATAATAATTCCTACCCGTATACTTTGAATTAACAATAAACCCATAATAGCATCACCGCTCTCTGCCTGTCAATCATGCATAGGAAAATAAAATCGATCGCGTGCTAGTCCTCCGTTATTATAGCATAACAGGCCCACGATCATTATTTTACCGCTCAAACGGGACATACTATGCACATGAACAGAGCTTACGAAGCAGACTGCTTCGCAAAACGTTTAGGAGGTTCTCCCATGCCTATGTGGATAGAATGGCTGAAGGAACATTGGCTTTCCTTCCTGCTTATTTTAGGAATTGTTGTCGCTTCTATTTTTGTAATTGCCAACCGGAAATTGCTTTTCTACAAAGAATGACGATTCGGGCGCCCATAGGCTGAGGATTACTCCTCATGCATAATCGGCACTCGAATCGTCACAATCGTTCCGGCTCCACGCTCGCTGTCTATCGTAAGCTGGCCGCCGTGGAGCTCTATAATTTCTTTGCATATCGCGAGGCCCAGCCCCGAACCGCCTTGTCCCGTGTTTGCCTTATAAAACTTTTCCGTCACATGCGGCAAATCCTCCGCTTCGATCCCGCAGCCGGTATCGGCTACGGTGAGCATCGCGTTCTCCTGTTCGATCGTAGTGGCAACTCTTATCGTCCCTCCCGCAGGCGTAAACTTGAGCGCATTATCGATCAAGTTGATGATGACCTGCTTAAGACGGTTCGCATCGCCTCGCACAACGATCGGGCTTTTCCCGTAATTGGCCAGTATGCGCACACGCGTATGCTCCTCACGCACACCCAGCTGATTCACCGTCTCCTTGACCGGACTATTGAAATCCAGTACTTCCCTGTGCAGCTCCATCGTTCGCGCAGACAGCTTTGAGAAATCGAGCAAATCCTCAACAAGCCCCGATAACCGCTCCGTTTCTTTGCTAATAATCGAGAGGCCTAGCTTTACTTCCTCATCATCCTCGGTAGGCTCGCTTTCCTTCAGCGTTTCACTCCACCCTTTTATCGAGGTTAGAGGGGTCCTCAGCTCATGTGAGATAGAAGATATGAAATCGTCCTTAAGCTTCTCCCGCTTGCTAAGCTCCATCACCATCACGTTAAACGTTTCCGCCAGCTGACCGATTTCGTCATCATTGCGCTGCATCGCGCGCCGCGTCCAGTCTCCTTCCGCCATATAGCGCGCAGCCCGCGTCAGCTCCCGAATCGGCTTCACAATGCGCTGCGCAAGAAATAAGCTTAACCCAAGAAACAGCAGCACGACTCCGACACCAACTGCCGCAGCCATTCGGATGAGCAGGCTGACCATCGCATCAACTTGATTCAGCGAAGCCGAGTAACGGAGCATCGATACGACTCTCGTTTCATTCCAGAGCGGTATCGTTACCGACATGACGCGCTCGCCGTAGTACGGATCAACGCCGCGCCAGCTGCCGGTTTTCCCCGCAATAGCCGCCTTCACGTCAGCAGTCGTATAATGGATATCCGGCGCGAAGCCATCCGAATCAATTCGAATTTGTCCGGTGCTGTCGAGCAGCTGCAGCCTCGTGCTGCTCTCCACCATGTATTGCAGCATATAATCGCCTTGATCCTTTACCGTGAGCGAGGAAAGGGACCGGCTGTGCAGCGTTAGCGCCGATTCCGCTCTTTGCTTGACCGAGCTCTGCGCGCTTCCATAATAATAATTCCACATCAAAGCCGCGAATACGCCGCCAAGCACGCTGACGACAAGCACGATGAGCAGCAAATAGCTCCACACCATTCTCGTTTGCACGCTTTTCATTCGCTGCATCCCCGCTTCCACCGATAGCCATATCCCCATACGGTTTCGATAAAGGCCGGATCAGAAGGGTTTTTCTCTATCTTTTGTCGGATCCTCCGAATGTTCACGTCAACCACCTTGAGATCGCCAACGTAATACCGGCCCCATACCTCTGTTAAAATGTGATCACGGCTGACGCTCTCGCCTACGCGCTCCATCAACAGTCTGACAAGCGTCCATTCCGTCGGCGTCAAAATAATTTCCTTCTCCAGCTTCCAAAGCTTGCGCTCTGCAACAGATAATCGAAACGGCTCCACCCGCAGCTCCTGATGGAAGCTTACATATGGAGCTTGCATCTGCTGCATCGATGTTGGCGCCTGCGCATAGGGAGCGGCTTCAGGTACAGCCTTAAGTGCCGCGTTAGCCTCGGCAGCTCCCTCCGTTGCTGCCGCAATCCCTTCTTCTGCGGCTCCAGCCTCCTGCTCCGGTTCAGCAGCATCCGGCTTCATGCGCCGGTAAAGGGATTTAATGCGCGCGATGAGCTCGCCAGGGCTAAACGGCTTTTGTACATAATCGTCCGCACCTAGCTCCAGCCCATGAATTTTATCTTCCTCCTGCGACTTCGCCGTGAGCATAATGATTCCCATGCGCGGGTAGCGCGAGCGAAGCTGCTCGCATACCTCGAAGCCGCTGATCGTAGGCAGCATCACATCAAGAAGCGCGATATCGATAGGGCCCTCCGAAGCGGCAAGCGCTAGCGCCTCTTCTCCCGTTTCAGCTTCAATGACCTCCATGTCGTTACGCTTCAGATTAATACGGACAAAGCCGCGGATGGACTCCTCGTCCTCCAACAATAATATTCGCATAGCTTAGAGCACCCGCTTTTCTCACTTAATCGTTACGAATCGTTAAAGAAGAAGCGAACTCTGCTTCCACCCCAGCCATCTCGCTGAACGCTTGCCGCTCCGCTTCAGGCCAGCCAAGCGGCGCCTCCTTTACGAACGAAACCGCGAACACGTTGCCGCTGTCGGTCAGAAGCTGGCGGTATGGCTTGGCGCTTTGCTTCCATACGGACTCGACGTTTTCCCAATCTTTCTGCGGAACGGCATATAAAGTAGCCATTTTGGCCGTAACATTTGATTTCTCATTCCAATAATCGATCGCCACGAAGGCGTACTGCTCATCCGAGCTGTGCAGCGTATAGCGCCCCATCCATTGCTCGGGTATAAGCAGCTGCATGCCGTATCTATAGTCGGTGAATTCTTCTCTTATTTTAACAAAATTATCTTTGCCATCCCATTGCACCCAATCATTCAACCATTTGGATTCGGAATAAGGAACGTTCTCATATCCCGGAGCCTCTTTGGTCAATTGCAGCTCCAAAATCCCATCGCCGTTAATATCCTCGCTCATCGTAGGCGTACCGCTAAAGCTCTCATATTCCGTGTCAAAGTTCGGATAGACGAGCCGCAGCTTGTTTCTCTCCCACACGTACATGGCGGTGTAAGTAGCATGAGCACCCGTCGACGCCTCCAAAATAATCCCTCGATGCCTTTGCGAGATTTTTCCTATGAGCAGACGCTCGTAGTTATTTACTCCGTCATACAGCTTTTCCGAGTAAATCTCCCGCATGCCGCCATTTATCCAATTGTAGATCGTTAAATGGTATTCTGGCAGCGCCATTTCCTGATTGGTCCCGATCTCAGAGATGATAGCCAGCTCAAGCTGTCCGTCCTCATTCATATCGCCCGTATCCCCGTAGGAATAGGAAAAGGTTTCTACCGGCTTCAGCATCAGCTTGCCCGCCTCGTTCCGTACCGGCGCTGTAGCAAACGAGTAGATTTCGAGCACATTGGGACTGTCGAATGCCCCAATCCAACCGATCATAATTTCCATATCGCCATCTTTATCGAGATCCTCAATTTTCAGCCAATCGATCATTCTAGCAAGCGGCTGCTGCACGAGCACCCATGGCTTCCATGCGGCCTTTGTATATTTAAACACCATAAGCTCAGGTGAACTGTATTCATTGTAATAAGAAACTACGGCCTCTTTCACGCCGTCTCCATCCACGTCAATCAGACGTATCGCTTCCATATGCTCCTCTCTAAGAGGAAGGGTAAGCTTGCTGTAAACAGGCAGATTTTTTTCGATTGCTTGCACAATCGCCTGCTTTTCTGGCGAAATGGCTGGCTTTTGCAGAAGGTCCGCAGGCGCAGCTGTATAACGGCAGCCAGTTGCCAAGAATAGGAGTGGGATAACGCCGCTGAGCAGAACGCTCCATCGTATTATTTTTCCGCGCCTACGCCTGGCATTTGTATAACTTGCGTCATCCAACTTTACAGCCTCCTCGTACATGTACCGGTGTTAAGCAATAATTTGATCGACAGTAACCAGCGTATACCCTTTTTTCACCAAATCATCAATAACGTCTGGTAAAGCTTGTACCGTGTTTTTAATATGCTTGCCTCCAAAAGAATGCATTAATATTATACCACTGGGCTTCGCCTCGTTCTTAATCATTTTGCGGATATCGGCTGACGATGTGCCTGCCCAATCACGCGTATCGATGTTCCAACCGACTAGATCACGATTATTCGACTTCAATAATACTTTAAGCGTATCCGATACAGCGCCGTACGGAGCGCGGAACAATATGGGCGTAAAGCCGATCGCTTTTTTGATTGCGGCATCCGCTGTTTTGACTTCCTCGATAATTTGCTGCTTATTTAACTTCGATAAATCTTTATGATGATAAGTATGATTGCCAACCGCATGCCCTTCGTCCACGATGCGCTGAAGCACCTCTGGATTTTTGCTTACTTGTTGCCCGACTACAAAAAAGGTAGCTTTTACTCCTTTTTCCTTCAGGATATCCAAAATCTCGGTCGTATAACGCTTATCCGGCCCATCATCAAACGTGAGCGCGATTAGCTTCTCTTCCTTGCCCGGCTTCGTACCGGTTAAAATCTGATCAGGCTTGTCCAGCTTATCCTCGGCCGGCTTGCCTGGCTTCCCTGCTGGCGCATCCGGTTTGCCTGTTGCTGGCGCATCCGGTTTATCCGTTGCTGATACATCCGGCTTGTCCGATGGCAGCGTATCCGGTTTATCCGTTGCTGGCGCATCCGGCTTGTCCGTTGGCTTCGTATCCGGTTTATCCGTTGCTGGCGCATCCGGCTTGTCCGTTGGCGGAGTTGTTTCTTTGCCTCCGGTTGGCTTGCCTTCAATATTGCCATGGATAATGCCGCCGTCTTCGGTTCCGCCATTGCCTACGATCACGACATCACCTGCTCCGTCTGTCCCGCCTGCTGTCTGCGGTCCCTTCTCCACGTTCCCTGCGTCTACAACTGGTGCCTTATCGCCTGACAACAATGATGCCAGACTGAAAGACTGACTAGCCGAACAGCCGCTGATCCATACCATAACGACAGCCATAACGACCCCTACAAAAATGTGACGACGATGCCTTTTTGCTTTTGCCATTCCACTCACCTACTATTCCTCGCTGATAGCATAATTGTAACTCTACTGATGATTGATAGAGTTACAAATAAGTAACACCTTTCGAGTGCATTTGACACATTAGTCGTGAAAATAAAACAAAAAAAGCCAGCCAGATACGTCTGGCTGACTCATTTAGGCGACAGCCCCGTCCTTCACGGCGCTCGATGCGCCATTGGATGGATTTTCCGCTCTATTAGCTAGGAAATATTTAGAAGCAAGCTAAGCTTGCTCCCGGCTTAAATAAGCGCTTTGGCTGCAATGTCCGTACGGTTTTGCTTGCCTTCAAAGTCAATGACGCTGACGGCTTCGTATGCGCGAGCACGCGCTTCCGCGATATCGCGTCCGCGGCCGACGATGCCAAGCACGCGTCCGCCGTTTGTAACGAACTGCCCGTCCTTCTCGGCAGTGCCTGCGTGGAAAATAAGCGCGCCCTGCGCCTCTGCTTCAGCAAGTCCTGTAATGACTCTGCCCTTCGGATAGGAAGCAGGGTAGCCTTCCGATGCCACAACGACGCAGACTGCCGCTTCGTCGCTCCACTGGATGTCAAGCTGGTCCAGATTGCCATTCAATGATGCAAGCACGATGTCAACCAAATCCGTTTCCAAACGCGGCAATACGACCTGCGTTTCCGGATCGCCCATGCGCGCATTAAACTCGATTGTTTTTGGGCCGTCTTTTGTAATCATAAGGCCTGCGAACAGAACGCCCCGGAACGGCCGGCCTTCGCTGACCATCGCTTTTGCAGTAGGAATAATGATATTTTGAATCGACTGGTCGATAATCGCTTGATCGATATGCGGCAGCGGCGTATAGGTGCCCATTCCGCCTGTATTCGGACCTTTATCGCCGTCAAAAATCGGCTTGTGGTCCTGTGCGGGAACCATCGCACGAACCGTCTCGCCATCAACGAAAGCCAGAATCGACATTTCTTGTCCGACTAGGCATTCCTCGATTACGATTTGGCTGCCCGCTTGGCCGAACACTTTATCAACCATCATTTCGTGCAGCGCCTGCTCCGCTTCCTCAAGCGTAGCTGCAACCGTAACCCCTTTGCCCGCTGCCAAGCCGTCTGCTTTAATCACGATCGGAGCAGATTGCTCGCGCAGGTATGCGGAAGCTGTCTCGTAATCGGTGAACGTTTCGTATTTCGCCGTTGGGATATCGTATTTCTTCAACAAATTTTTCATGAAAATTTTGCTGCCTTCGATTTCCGCTGCGTTTTTGCGAGGGCCGTATGCCTGAATGCCGGCAGCCTCAAACGCATCCACGATGCCATCCGCAAGCGGATCATCCGGACCTACAAACACAAGATCAATCGCCGTATCCTTGGCAAACCCAATTAGCTCATCGAACTGATTGACTGCAATCGGCACGCAATCAGCAAGCTGCGCTATGCCGGCATTCCCCGGCGCGCAATATATTTCGTCTACCTTTTCGCTTTTCTTAAGCGCCCATACGATCGCATGCTCGCGTCCGCCGCCGCCTACTACCAAAATACGCATTTCGCTTAACCCCCTATATGACTATTTGAAACGGCTGCAGCCGCCGCCTTCGCCAGCTTACTGTCGTTAACGTACGGCTGCATTTAATTAGCTTCTCTCGAATCTAGTGCTTGAAGTGGCGTACGCTTGTGAACACCATTGCGATGTTGTTTGCATTCGCCGCAGCGATAGACTCTTCGTCCTTAATGGAGCCGCCTGGTTGGATGATCGCCGTAATGCCTGCTTTTGCCGCAAGCTCTACCGTATCGCCCATTGGGAAAAACGCATCCGAAGCAAGCGCTGCGCCTTTAGCTGCTTCACCCGCTTGCTCAATCGCAATGCGCGCTGCGCCTACGCGGTTCATCTGGCCAGCGCCAACGCCGATCGTCATGTCATCCTTCGCAAGCAAAATCGCATTGGATTTCACGTGCTTAACGACTTTCCAGCCGAATAGAAGCTGCTTGAGCTCTTCCGCAGTCGGCTTGCGGTCTGTTACAAATTGAAGATCCGCTTCCGTCACGCTGTGAACGTCGCTCTCTTGAACAAGCATGCCGCCGTCAACCGATGTCACAAGCCATTCCGGCTTGCGCTCGCCAGCTGCGGACAGCTCGCCAAGCTTGAGCAAACGGATGTTTTTCTTCTTCGTCAAAATATCAAGCGCCTCAGGCGTGAAGTCCGGTGCAATGATAATTTCGAGGAAAATGCCGCCAAGCAGCTCGGCCGTATCAGCGCCAATCGTACGGTTAGCCGCAACGATGCCGCCGAAGATCGAGGTAGGGTCCGCTGCATATGCTTTTTGGTAAGCCTCGTGAATCGTTGCTCCGATACCTACGCCGCATGGGTTCATATGTTTAACGGCTACAACCGCTGGCTCGTCAAATTCTTTGAGAATCGCGAGCGAAGCGTTGGCGTCGCTGATGTTGTTGTAGGAAAGCTCTTTGCCGTGAAGCTGCTCAGCCGTTGTTACGTTGCCTGCTGCTGCAAGCGGCTTGCTGTAGAAAGCAGCCTTCTGATGCGGGTTCTCGCCGTAACGAAGATCCTGTACTTTCTCGTAAGTCACGGTGTAAATCTCGGGAAGCGGCTCGCCCATTTGCTTGGAGAGGTAGTCCGAGATTAGGGAATCGTAAGCAGCCGTGTGGCGGAATACTTTGGCAGCCAGACGTTTGCGCGTTTCAAGAGTCGTGTCGCCCTGTGCTTTCACTTCTTCAAGAATCGTGCCGTAGTCGCCGGCGTCAACTACAACCGTTACGAACGCGTGGTTCTTGGCAGCGGAGCGCAGCATCGTAGGTCCGCCGATATCGATGTTCTCGATTGCGTCCTCGTACGATACGTCTGGCTTCGCGATCGTTTCTTTGAACGGATAAAGGTTAACGATAACGAGGTCGATGTAGTCAAGGCCAAGCTCCTTCATCGCCTTCTGATGCTCTTCATCATCACGAACGGCAAGCAGTCCGCTATGAACGGCCGGGTGAAGCGTCTTGACGCGTCCATCCAGAATTTCAGGAAAACCCGTCACATCGGAAATACCGATAACCGGAACGCCTTCCTTTTGAAGCAGGCTGAACGTACCGCCCGTCGAAATAATTTGCACACCTTGATTTGCTAACTCTCTGGAAAATTCCACGATTCCCGACTTATCGGAAACACTAATTAACGCTCTACGAATAGCCACGCAAATACCTCCTCATCTATTTGACCAAACCAATGCTTTTCTCAAAAGAAAACCTTCCGACCGTCCATTACATTCGCTCGAATGGGCTCATTTCCACCGCTGCCGGTGGGAATAGGTCTAGTTTCTAGCCCTATTTCGCTCTAACGAGCCGAAGTTTGGGAAATAGAGCTAATTTCTAGCTCTATTCCTCCAGCGA
>NZ_LIGH01000001.1:1097992-1132510 GCF_001273905.1 Paenibacillus sp. FJAT-27812
TGGAAATAAGGCTAGTTTCTAGACTTATTTCGCTCAAATGAGCCGAAATCCGTGAAATAGAGCTAATTTCTAGCTTTATTCCTCCAGCGAGTCACCAAATGTGCTCGTCTCCACCATCAAAGCTGGAAATAAGGTTAGTTTCTAGACTTATATCGCTCATTCGAGCCAGAAAGTGTGAAATAGAGCTACTTTCCAGCTCTATTCCTCCAGCGAACCGCTAAATGTGCTCATCCTAGCCGCCATAGCTGAAAATACGTCTAGTTTCTAGACTTTTTCCCCTCAAACGATCCGAAATCCGTGAAATAGAGCTTTTCCTAGCTCTATCCCTCCAGCGAACCGCTAAATGTGCTCATTTCCGCAGTCGTAGCTGGACATTGGCTAGTTTCTAACTCTATCCAACACAACAGCCGCCTAGCGGCTCACGGTCACGTGGCGCCCGTTCAGCGATACGCGGCCCTGCGCGATCTGCTGAATAACCGCCGGCAGCAGCGCTTGCTCGGCTGCATGAATGCGTTCGGCGAGCGAGTCTTCCGTATCCTCGTCCGCCACTTCGACTGCGCGCTGCGCGATGATCGGCCCGCTGTCCATGCCGCCGTCCACGTAGTGGACGGTGACGCCAGTCAGCTTGACGCCGTACGCCAGCGCCTGCCCGATCCCGTTCACGCCGGGAAAAGCCGGCAGCAATGCCGGATGAATGTTAATCATCCGGCCGTAGAACGGCTCAACAAGCACGGACGTGATAATGCGCATATAACCCGCAAGCACGATCAGCTCCACGCCGCGACGCTGAAGCTCGGCGATAATTTCCGTCTCATAAGCCTCGCGAGACGGATACTCCTTCGGCGTGAACAGGAACGTGTCCACGCCAGCCTTCCGTGCGCGCTCCACAACGGGAGCGGCAGGCTTGTCACAAACAAGAAGCTCGATGGTTACATCGAGCTTCCCCTCCTGCACCGCATCTACAATCGCTTGGAAGTTCGTACCTTGTCCCGAAGCGAATACAGCGATGCGAAGTGTTCCCATTATACGTCCGCTCCCGTAAACGTCACGATGCGGCTTCCTTCCGTAACCGTTCCGATACGGTAAGCCTGCTCACCAAGCTCAGCTGCAATGCGAAGAGCTTCATTTGCTTGATCAGCCGGTACAACAACAACTAGACCAATACCCATATTAAAAGTCGTGAACATATCACGATTCGTAATGCCGCCTTTATTCTGCATCAAATCGAAGATCGGCAAAATCGGCCAAGAGCCGTATTCCACGTCAACGTTCACGCCGTCAGGCAGAACCCGCGGAATGTTCTCGATAAAGCCGCCGCCCGTAATATGCGCCATGCCTTTCACTTCGACTTGCTCAACCAGCTTAAGCGCCGATTTCACGTAAATGCGAGTTGGCTCGATCAGCACGTCGCCAAGCTTCGCGCCGCCAAGCTCTTCCAGCTCTTGATCAAGCGAGTAGCCAGCGTCTTCGAGCAGCAAACGACGAACAAGCGAGAAGCCGTTGCTGTGAATGCCGCTTGATGCGAAACCGATAACAGCGTCGCCCGCTGCAATTGTGGAGCCGTCTATCATTTTTTTCTTATCCACAATACCAACCGTAAAGCCGGCGATATCGTATTCTCCGCCTTGGTACATGCCCGGCATTTCAGCCGTCTCGCCGCCGATCAAGGAACAGCCTGCTTGCACGCAGCCTTCCGCGATACCTTTGACAATGGCTTCGATCTTCTCAGGAACAACCTTGTCGCATGCCAAGTAATCAAGGAAGAACAACGGCTCCGCGCCTTGTACGATAATATCGTTCACGCACATAGCAACGGCATCAATGCCGATCGTGTCATGCTTGTCCATTGCAAAAGCAAGCTTCAGCTTCGTTCCGACGCCATCCGTTCCAGACACGAGCACAGGCTCATCGTACTTGTCCTTGTTCAGGCTGAACAGACCGCCAAAGCCGCCAAGCTCTGCCAGCACCTCTGGACGGTAAGTCCGCTTTACGTGCTTCTTCATCCGTTCAACCGCTTCGTTGCCTGCCGCGATATCGACGCCGGCTTTTTTGTACGCTTCTGACACTCTCGGTCAACTCCTTAACTAATTTAAGAGCAGCATTCGCTCCATAGGGTTAATCATTTATGCTATTAACAGCTGCAGCTTTTGTCCGATTCTTCGTTAACCGGCGTAGGATAGTCGTTATCGAAGCAAGCTAGACACATGCCGCGATTATACGCTCCGTCATTGCCGCCAACCGATTCAACAAAACCTTGATCGCTTAAAAAGGACAAGGAATCCGCGTTGATTTGTTTCCGGATTTCTTCAACCGTACGCGAAGAAGCGATAAGCTCCTTGCGGTCCGGAGTATCAATGCCGTAATAACAAGGGTTTTTGAAAGGAGGCGATGTAATCCGAACATGCACCTCTGTCGCTCCCGCCTCGCGAAGCAAGTTCACGATACGAAGCGATGTCGTGCCGCGCACGATTGAATCGTCAATCATCACGACGCGTTTTCCTTCTACTACTTTACGAACGGCTGACAGCTTCATTTTAACGCCTTTCTCGCGAAGCTCTTGAGAAGGCTGGATGAACGTCCGGCCGGTATATTTGTTTTTGATCAAGCCGAGCTCGTATGGAATACCCGTTTGCTCTGCATAGCCAATCGCTGCGGAAATACTCGAATCGGGAACACCCGTTACGATATCCGCATCCACGAACGACTCCGTAGCAAGCTGGCGTCCCATCCGTTTGCGCGCCGAGTGAATGTTAATGCCATTGATATCACTGTCCGGGCGGGCAAAATAAATATACTCCATCGCGCAGGTCGCGCGGCGGTCAACCTTCGCATAACGATCCTCGCGCATGCCGTTTGCGTCCAAAATTAGCAATTCGCCCGGCTGAACATCACGCTCATACACGGCGCCAATCGTCTCAAACGCGCATGATTCCGACGAGAATACGTAACCGTCGCCAATGCGGCCCATTACTAGCGGACGCAAGCCATGCGGATCAGACGCAACAAGCAGCTTGTCATTGGTCATAATAAGGAATGCAAATCCGCCGACAATGCGCTGCAAAGCTTCCTTCGCAGCCGTCTCGAAATCCTTCGACGAGCGTGCGATGAGATGCGCGATAACTTCCGTGTCGCTAGACGTTTGGAAGATCGAGCCCGACATCTCCAGCTCATGGCGAATTTCCGGCGCGTTCACGATATTGCCGTTCGTAGCAACCGCAAGGTCGCCGTCCCGATAGCGGAAAATAAGCGGCTGCGCGTTGGCAAGCTTGCTCTCTCCTGCTGTCGAGTAACGGACGTGACCGATGGAGCGGTCGCCGGCAAGCATATCCAGCTTTTCTTTATCGAAAACTTCTTTTACAAGGCCCATGCCGCGGTGATAGGCAAACTTGTTGCCGTTGCTTGTATCAACGGTACAAATCCCTGCGCTTTCCTCGCCGCGGTGCTGCAAGGCATGAAGTCCGTAATAAGAGAGGTTGGACGCCTCGGGGAGGTTAAATACCCCGAACACGCCGCATTCCTCACGCAATTTATCAAAAATATCGTCGCGGCCAATGCCTTCGTTATAGTGATCTCCTGTCCACAGCAAAGGCTCCTGTCTTATTTCATCAGACATGGAATCGCATCCTTCCAGACCTTCTCCAGTTGTTGTACCGGCGCCTGAATGCCGGCTTTTCCGTTTACGCTTATGGTCAGGCTGCTGCCTTTAACGTTACCGATTTGTGCATGTACAACGCCTTGCTCAGTAAGCAGGGCTTGCAACGCCGCCGCTTGCTCCGGTTTAGCCGACAGCAAGATACGGGATTGCGATTCGCTGAACAGCAAGTGATCTGCGCGAAGCTCGGATGACAATGCCACTTCCGCGCCAAGGCGTCCGCTGATGCATGATTCTGCAACAGCAACCGCGATACCGCCTTCGGACAAGTCATGCGCCGATGCGACAAGACCTTTTTGAATAGCGCCAAGCACGGCATCCAAAACCTTTTTCTCCGTCGCAAGATCAATTTCGGGAGGACGGCCGGCAGCAGCGCCTTGCAATACGTATTGCAGCTCGCTTCCGCCTAGCTCCGCTTTCGTCTCGCCAACGAGAATAATAACGTCGCCTTCCGCTTTGAAGCCTTGCGTCGTAATGTGATCGATGTCATGTACGAGACCAACCATGCCGATTACAGGTGTTGGGTAGATCGCGCCTTTCGCGTTCTCGTTGTACAAGCTTACGTTACCGCCGATTACCGGTGTGTTAAGCACGACGCAAGCCTCAGACATGCCGTCTGCGGATTTTTCAAGCTGCCAGAACACTTCCGGCTTCTCAGGGTTACCGAAGTTCAGGTTGTCTGTTACGGCAAGCGGCTCAGCGCCGGAGCACACAATGTTACGCGCTGCTTCAGCTACTGCAATTCGTCCGCCTACTTCTGGATCTAGATATACGTAACGTCCGTTACAGTCCGTTGTCATTGCAAGCGCCTTGCGCGTGCCGCGAATCGTCACGACTGCCGCATCGGAGCCTGGTTGAACAGCTGTCGATGTACGAACCATGTAGTCATATTGATTGTAAACCCACTCTTTGCTAGCTACGGTAGGGGAAGCTAAAACCTTCTCCAGCGCGCCAGTCAGGTCAGTTACTTCTTCATAAGCCGCTGTGTCTACTGCAGCATTTTCGCCGTAGTAAGCTGGCTCTTTAGATGGTTTGTCGTATACAGGGCACTCGTCAACGAGCGCTTTAACCGGCATATCGGCAACCTCTTGGCCTTGGTGGAACAAGCGGAGACGTCCGTCATCCGTTACTTTACCTACTTTGGCGCAAATAATGCCCCAACGGTCAAAAATTTCTTTCGCTTGCGCTTCATGCTGCGGCTCTACGACGAAGAGCATGCGCTCTTGCGACTCGGAAAGCATCATTTCATAAGGCGTCATGCCTGTTTCGCGCTGCGGCACCTCGTCAAGGTACAGCTCCAAGCCGTTACCTGCTTTGGAAGCCATCTCTGCGCTGGAGCAAGTAAGACCCGCTGCTCCCATATCTTGAATGCCGAGTACGATACCGGAATCGATAAGCTCAAGCGTCGCTTCCATAACCAGCTTCTCCATGAATGGATCGCCGACTTGTACCGCCGTACGCTTCTCTTCGGATTCCTCGGAAAGCTCAACAGAGGCGAACGTAGCGCCGTGAATACCGTCGCGGCCCGTTGCAGGACCTACGTAGAATACCGGGTTGCCTACCCCTTTAGCCACACCGCGCTGAATTTTATCATGATCGATTAGGCCCACGCACATGGCGTTAACGAGCGGGTTGCCCTCGTAGCTCTCATCGAACATTACTTCACCTGCAACGGTAGGAATACCGATACAGTTGCCGTAGCCGGCAATACCGCTAACGACATGCTCGAACAAATACTTAACGCGTTCATTTTCCAGGTTGCCGAAACGCAAGCTGTTCAGCAAAGCGATCGGACGAGCGCCCATGGAGAAAATATCGCGGATAATGCCGCCCACGCCCGTAGCAGCGCCTTGGTAAGGCTCAACCGCCGATGGATGGTTATGCGATTCGATTTTGAATACAACCGCTTGGTTGTCGCCGATATCCACAATACCCGCGCCTTCGCCCGGTCCCATAAGAACGCGAGGCCCGGTAATCGGGAATTTTTTCAAAATCGGCTTGGAGTTTTTGTAAGAGCAGTGCTCTGACCACATAACGCTGAATACGCCGATCTCCGTGTAGTTAGGTTTACGGCCAAGAAATCCGCAAATCAGATCAAACTCATAATCGGATACGCCAAACTGGCTGTAAATCTTTTGCTCGGCAATTTGCTCCGCTGTCGGTTCTTTAGCTGTTAACTGCTGCGCCATGTTGTTCCCTCCATGCATTCAAAATCGATGTAAACATCCGTTTGCCGTCTTCCGAGCCGAGCAATTGATCGATTGCGCGCTCTGGATGCGGCATCATACCTACTACGTTGCCTGCTTTGTTGCTGATGCCCGCAATGTTCTCAACCGAACCGTTAGGGTTCGTGTCGCCCGCATAGCGGAAAATGATTTGGTCGTTCGCTTTGAGCTCAGCTAGCGTTGCGTCGTCGCAATAGTAGTTGCCCTCGCCGTGAGCGATAGGAATATTTATAATTTCGCCTTGCGAATATTGGTTTGTAAAAGGAGTGCTGCTGTTCACTACTTCAAGCGGCGATTGATGACATCGGAACTTTAGTCCATTGTTGCGGATCAATGCGCCAGGCAGAAGGCCAGCCTCGGTCAAAATTTGGAACCCATTGCAAATGCCCAGGATATACTTGCCTGCTTCAGCCGCTTTTTTCACTTCGCCCATCACGCTTGCGAATTGTGCGATTGCGCCGCAGCGCAGGTAGTCGCCGTAGGAGAAGCCGCCCGGCACTAGAATTGCATCATAAGCGGACAAATCCGTAGCTGTGTGCCATACGTAATCAACCGACTGGCCGATGGTGTCCTCGACTGCTTTGTAGCAATCGATGTCACAGTTGGAGCCAGGAAATACGAGTACCGCAAACTTCATCGCCTTATCCCTCCAGCTCAAAACGGAAATCTTCTACAACCGTGTTCGCGAACAGCTTTTCGCACATTGCTTTGATGCGCACTTCCGCTTCAGCGCGGTCAGTCGTGTCAAGCTCAAGCTCCAAATATTTGCCGATGCGTACTTTTTCGACTTCGGAGAAGCCAAGTGTGTGAAGCGCGCCTTGTACAGCGGTTCCTTGTGGATCCAAAACGTTTTGCTTGATGGTGACGTAGACGGTTGCCTTCATAATAGCCTCCTGAAAATGTGGGTTTTTCTCGCAGCAGCTTAATAGTCAAATGTGGCAGCCGCTCGGGCGCGGGGGTTATTGTCTTCGTCGCTTTCGAAGCCGGGAAATTTTGATTACACCGCTTAGCGGTAATTTCCCGGCTTCAAGAAGCGATCGCTGTCGCTCTGCGACAACAACTCCCCGCTCTCCGAGCTTCGCACATTTTCATTTAAGACCTTTTGCGAGGGTGGTCGGTGAAGCAATGTTTGGTGGCCGCGTTTCACTGGCCACCGGATTGATTAGTGCAGCCTTGCTAGTACACTGGCTGCCTTGCATTTATGGGGTGCAGCAGCGCTCTCGCTGACTGCCTGCCTTGCGGCTTTAACGCCATCGCTCTCGATTGACGCGGTGTTTCTTTAAAGCTCAGCGCCTGTAAGGCGGCGATAAATATCGCGGTAGCGTGCCGTTGTTTCGGCTACTACGGATTCGGGAAGCGGTGCCGGCTTGCTGTCGCGGTCCCAGTCGGAGCCGAGCAAGTACGTGCGCACTGGTTCTTTGTCCATGCTGTCGATCTCGATATCTAAAGCGTAGTTGCCCTCCGCCCAGAACCTTGAGGAGTCAGGCGTGAAGATTTCATCGATTAGAATAACTTTGCCGTCGATAAGTCCGAATTCGAATTTGCAATCGGCAAGGATGATGCCGTGCTCGGCGCAATAGCCATGAGCATATTCGTAAAGCTTGATGCTGCGGTCCCGCAGCTCTTCGGCAAGCTCGGCGCCGACCATTGCCGCCATCCGCTCAAACGGGATGTCCTCGTCGTGGCCAACGTCGTTTTTGGCGGCCGGAGTGAAGATTGGCGCCGGAAAACGTTCGTTTTTGCGAAGGCCCGCCGGAAGCTCGATGCCGTTGATCGCAGACGTTTGCTGGTATTGTCTCCAGCCTCCGCCCGTGATATAGCCCCGAACGACGCATTCGATATCGATACGTTCCGCTTTCTTGGTAACCATGATGCGGTTTTTGAGCAGCTCAGGCTCGGTTACGAGATCGCCAAGCTTCTCTACGTCGGTATGAACCACATGGTTCACTTGAATGTCGGCCGTTTGCTCGAACCAGTAAGCCGATAGGCGGTTCAGCACATTGCCCTTGTCCGGCACAGCGGGGTCAAGCACGTAGTCGAACGCGGAGATGCGGTCGGTTACGACGATCAGGAAATGCTCGCCCAGATCGTACAGCTCGCGAACCTTGCCTTTGTAAATAAGCGGAGCTTTAATATATTCGACAGCCGTCGATAAAGCTTGCGATGTTGCGGTCATCAGGCCAGCCTCCCCTTAAATCAATCCCAAACGAGTGAAAATCGTATCAACATGCTTGAGGTGCCAAGCCGGGTTGAAGCAATCGTCGATTTCTTCCGTTGACAGCACGCTTGTAATTTCCTCCGTCTCACCGATGATGTCGCGGAATTGGCGCTGTGTCTCCCAAGCCTGCATCGCGCGCGGTTGAACGGTGTCGTACGCTTTTTCGCGGCTGAAGCCTTTGTCGATCAGCTTCGTCAATACGCGTCCCGAGAATGGTACGCCGTAAGTCGCTTGCATGTTGCGCTTCATGTTTTCCGGGAACACGGTCAGGTTGTTGATGATGTTGCCCAAACGGTTCAGCATGTAGTTAAGCAGCATCGTTGCGTCCGGCAAAATAATCCGTTCAACGGAAGAGTGGCTGATGTCGCGTTCATGCCACAATGCAATGTTCTCGTAAGCCGTAACCATATGTCCGCGAATGACGCGGGACAAGCCGGAGATGTTCTCGCAGCCGATCGGGTTGCGTTTATGCGGCATTGCCGAGGAGCCTTTTTGACCCTTAGCAAACGGCTCTTCCACTTCACGGAATTCGCTCTTCTGCAAGGCGCGGATTTCGGTTGCGAACTTGTCGAGCGATGAAGCTACGAGAGCAAGTGTCGCCATATATTCAGCGTGACGGTCACGCTGCAAGGTTTGTGTAGAGATAGGAGCAGCAGTAATGCCCAGCTTCTTGCATACAAATTCTTCGACAAAAGGATCAATGTCCGCGAACGTGCCTACAGCGCCGGACATTTTGCCGAATTGCACGTTGTTAGCCGCGTGGTGGAAACGCTCCAGGTTCCGCTTCATTTCCTCGTACCAAAGCGCCATTTTCAGGCCAAAGGTAGTAGGCTGAGCATGCACGCCGTGCGTACGGCCCATCATCGGCGTATCCTTGTATTGAATCGCTTTGTTTTTCAAAATTTCGATAAAACGTTCGATGTCTTTAACGAGAATATCGTTTGCTTGAAGCAGCAGGTAGCCGATCGCCGTATCTACAACGTCTGTTGATGTAAGGCCGTAGTGCACCCATTTGCCTTCTGGGCCTGCTTTCTCCGATACGGCGCGCGTGAACGCGATAACGTCATGGCGCGTATCCTGCTCGATTTCATAAATCCGGTCTATATCGAAGTCCGCGGAAGCGCGAAGCGCGACTACGTCTTCCTTCGGAATAACGCCTAGCTCAGACCATGCCTCGCATGCGCAAAGCTCAACCTCAAGCCATGCTCTAAATTTATTTTCCTCTGTCCAAATCGCTCTCATTTCCGGTCTGCTGTAACGCTCTAACATGATTGCTTCACACCTTCCAAATAGTTGTTTCTTCGATCCAGCTAAGCGCAGCATCTATGTTCTCTGCCAGCACATTGACATGGCCCATCTTCCGTTTATAGACAGCTTCCTTCTTCCCGTACAAATGCAGCTTCGGCGCTACCTTGAGGCGCTTTGCAGCTTCATCCTGACGTGACGTCAGCTCAAGCAGCGGCTCGACATGCTGGCCCAGTACGTTAACCATTACGACTGGAGTCAGCAGCGCCGTATCGCCAAGCGGCAGATTGCATACCGCGCGCACATGCTGCTCGAACTGCGATGTCCGGCAAGCTTCCATCGTGTAATGGCCGCTGTTATGCGGGCGAGGCGCAAGCTCGTTCACGAACAGCTCGCCCTCCGCCGTAACAAACAGCTCCACCGCGATTAGACCCACTACGCCAAGCCCTTCGGCAATCCGCATCGCAAGCCGTTCCGCTTCGCGCTGCAGCTCCGCGCTGATCCTTGCAGGAACAATAGACAAATGCAATATATTATCGACGTGTATGTTTTCCGCAACGGGAAAAGCCTTGATCTCTCCCTGCGGACTTCTCGCCGCTATAACCGACAATTCCTTATCAAACCGTATGAACTGCTCCAGCACCAATTGCACCTTTGCGCGCGATAACGTCTCGTAAGCTTCCTCGATTTCGCCCGCGCTGCGAATGACCCATTGGCCCTTGCCATCATAACCGCCCATCGCCGTCTTCAGCACGCAAGGCGTTCCGAAAGCGGCTACCGCCTCGCGAAGCTCTTCTACGCTGCGAATTTCGCGGTAAGGCGCAACCCGCACGCCTGCCGCTTCAATCGCTTGCTTCTCGCGAAGGCGATGCTGCGTTGTATGCAGCAGCTTGCTGCCTTGCGGCACATAGGATTCCTCCATTAGCATCGCTGCCACGTCGGCATCCACATTTTCAAATTCGTAAGTAATGACATCCGAGCGCTTCGCAAGCTCGCGAGCCGCCTCGCGGTCATCATAGGCTGCAACGATTTGCTCGGCAACCTGCCCGGTCGGGCTATCGACGACCGGGTCAAGCGCGATAAACCGATAGCCCATCGCGCTCCCGGCATTCGCCATCATCCGGCCAAGCTGGCCGCCGCCAAGTATGCCGATCGTGCTGCCCGGCAGCAGCGTGTGAACCTGCTGCTTGTCCGCTTCGTTACTCATAGCGTTTCACTGCTTTCCAGCACTTCCTGCTTGATGCGCTCGCGGCGCGCTTCCACGCGCGCTTGCACCTCGGGGTCGAAAGCTCCGAGCATTTGTGCCGCCAAGAGCCCTGCATTCGTTCCGCCCGCATTGCCAATAGCTACAGTAGCTACCGGAATGCCGCCAGGCATCTGAACGATGGAGAGCAAGGAATCAAGCCCGCTCAGATTCGAGGATTTGACGGGAACGCCAATAACCGGCAAAATCGTCTTCGCAGCGACCATGCCGGGCAAATGTGCAGCTCCGCCAGCTCCGGCGATGATCACCTTAAGCCCGCGCTCAACCGCAGTTTCCGCGTATTCAAACATAAGGTCCGGCGTCCGATGCGCCGATACGACCTTTTTCTCATAAGGAATTTGCAATTCCTCCAAAACGTCGCAGGCTAGTTTCATTGTGTCCCAATCCGATTTGCTGCCCATGATGACGCCAACCTTCGCAGACATGCGTTCAAACCCACTTTCATTTATAAGTTTATAAAACGTCAAAACATTATCGCTTACCGCTGCAAAAAACAGAAAAAGCCCTTCAGCAACCATAAAAATAGGAATGCCGCAGGACTCGAGCGGAAGCAGAAAGAATGGCCGGCAATGCTATTGATTGCGGTTCTTCAGCATGCTTCTCAACAATGAGGACAAGCAAAACCTTCGCCGCTATGCCTGTGAGACAACATAAGGCTGCCCCGTAAGAGAGGCAACCTATGTCCAACTAAAGGGCATATACGTGCTGCGAATTTGCTATATGGCGTTCCAAGCCGAGATCTTGCCACGTTAGTTCGTGCAATAGGCTTGGTCGCTCGTCCATTCATCTTGCTCGTAGTCCGAAAATTAAGGTTTCCGGGTAGAAACATTCAGGCCTTATCCCAAATATATACGAGATGACGTTAAATGAATTAGGAAGAAAATAATGATAATCATCCTTCAATTCCAGTTGAAATGATTCGCGTAATGCTGCTCCCTCCATTCGAGGAAAATCGACAGTCATTTACGCATCGGCAGCACGCGCTGCCTCAAACCTATTCTAGTTTATCTAATCCCCAAACCACTGTCAATGAAATACGAACATTAAAAGAGAATGTTTTATAAAGGTTCGTTTTTTTGAAGAAAAGAGCCGGAAAATCAGAACTGTATAACCAAAAAAAGGTGTTTACCTGTTGATATTCAACTTTTTCATGGCGTAAATGCTTAACCAATTCCCTAAATGGCTGTTGCGCTGTGCCGCATTTCGGATAAATGGCGGAAATCACTGAGAGAAAAATACGCATCATTCGTCGTTTTTCTCCCTATTTGCGTATTATTCCCAATGCTCGTTATTCCTTCCGCAAATTTGCTTCGCCATTTTTTAGAGCAGCACCGCTGCGAAAGCGGAAAATTGGAAATAACCATTTTTTGTAATCATCAGACTAGAAGCTGCGCGCTTTGAATAGAGTTAGATTGGAGAGTTATTTGGCATAACCGGTACCATGCAAGGGCAGTTGCGAGTTTTTACATCACATTTGAAAAAGGAGGCTCGGCAATCGTGTTGATTCATGTCGTGCAAAAAGGAGACACGCTTTATAAACTGGCTCAAAATCATGACGTTACCGTGGATGATATTGCTGCCGCTAACGGCTTAACCAATCAAAATGTGCTCGTCATCGGACAATCGCTGATCATACCAATCGAGGCAACCAGCCACAAGGTGCGTGCTTCCGAGTCGTTATGGCAGATCGGCCAACGCTACGGCGTTACGCTGCAAGAGCTGATCGCGGCGAACCGGCTTACGAATCCCGCACTTATTTATCCAGGGCAAACGATCGTCATCCCCCAAGCAGCCCGGCCAACGATTGAGGTCAACGCCTATACAGAGAAATTCGGAACGTCCGGCGTCGAAATCGTCGAGGAAATCGGCCCCTATTTAACTTACTTAAGCCCGTTCAGCTACCGCGTGCAAACGGATGGTACATTTATGACGCTAGATGATTCAGGTGTTATCAATGCGGCATACAGCAAACAAGCGGCTCCTATGATGGTCATTTCCAATTTTGAAAATGGCACGTTCAGCCCTGGTATCGCACATGCGGTTTTGGCTGATCCCTCCCTTCAACAGAAGCTTGTCGAAAACATTCTTGCTACGATGAAGCAAAAAGGCTATCAAGCCCTGAACGTGGATTTTGAGTATGTGCCTCCCGCGGACAAAGAGCTTTATAACGCTTTTCTGCAAAAACTCGTCGACGACCTTCATCCGCAAAACTATCTCGTCTCCGTCTGCCTCGCCCCCAAGCTAACCGCGAATCAAACGGGTACGCTGTATGAAGCGCATGATTATTCCGCAATCGGCGGCATCGTCGATTTTGTTATTTTGATGACCTACGAATGGGGCTGGTCCGGTGGTCCGCCGCTCGCCGTCGCGCCGCTGAACGAGGTGAATAAGGTGGTAAGCTACGCGCTTAGCGTCATTCCATCGCAAAAAATCGTAATGGGCATGCCGTTATACGGCTATGACTGGACGCTCCCTTACGTCAAAGGAGGGAAATGGGCGCCTACCGTCAGCCCAAAGGAGGCGGTAAATCGAGCGAACAAATACGGCGCGGAGATCAAATACAATGAGGAGAGCCAGTCGCCCTACTACAACTATTACGATGAGGATGGCCTTGAGCATATCGTATGGTATGAGGACGCGCGCAGCGTACAGGCCAAGTTCAATCTTGTAAAAGCATACAAGCTTCGTGGTGTCAGCTACTGGGTGCTCGGCGTTCCTTTTCCGCAAAATTGGTATGTGCTGCAAGCGAATTTTACGATCAAAAAGCTTGTATAGCGGCTCGCTAACAAAAAAAAAAAGAAACCGCAGTACTCGGCCATGACGAGCGCTGCGGTTTCTATCGTAGATGCTACTCAAGCCAAACTGTTTTTGCTGTAGCCGGAATACGCTTTGGCTCAGGTGCAGCCATATCCGGATAACCCAAGTAAATAATGCCGACGATTTGGTCTTGCTCAGCAAGCCCGAACGTTTCTTTCATAAGCGGGTGGTACATCGGATCGCCCGAACGCCAAATCGCTCCAAGACCGTTTGCATGTGCAGCCAGCAGCAGGTTTTGCACCGCAGCATGAGCTGCCGCCATCTCCTCAGCCAGCACCGCTCGCGGATCATCTGAAGGCGAGCATACTGCCGCTATTACAACAGGAGAACGGTATGCTTTCGTACGTTCCTTCGCCAATCGATCCTCAAGCTCCTGTCCGCTTAGCTCAGGAACGGCAGCAGCAGATACGCGTGCGTAGCCTTCGGCCAGCCGCTCTCTTCCTTCGCCCGTCATTACAATAAACGACCAAGGCTGTGTATTAAAATGGCTAGGCGCCCAAACCGCCACATCCAGCACACGTTCAATGACCGCTCGATCTACAGGGTCCTTCTTCACTCGCCCAATCGTTCTCCGCGTGCGAATCGCTTCCTCAATATTCATCTTCGGCTTCTCCTCCATTTAGATCATTTATCGGATCTTCTTTTTTACGCAAACAGATGCAGGTATTCCCCATACCCTTCTTGCTCCAGCTTATCCTTGCCAATGAAACGCAGCGATGCAGAGTTAATGCAGTAGCGTAGTCCCGTTGGTTGCGGTCCATCATCGAACACATGACCAAGATGGGAATCGCCCTCTTTGCTGCGAACCTCGATCCTCACCATATGATGCGTGGTGTCTGTATGCTCGGAAACAGCTGCAGCCTGCAGCGGCTTCGTGAAGCTCGGCCAGCCGCAGCCAGCATCATATTTGTCACGGGAGCTGAACAGCGGTTCACCCGATACGATGTCCACATAGATGCCATCCTCAACATGATCCCAATATTCGCCAGTGAAAGGACGCTCTGTTCCACTGTTCTGCGTCACTTCATACTGGATTGGCGTCAAGCGCTGCTTAAGCTCCGCTTGATCCTTCTTTGTTGTCCAGTTCTGCGAAATAAACGCGTCGCGCCCGGAGCCTTTGCGGTACATTTTGTAACGGTAAGGATTTGTTTTGTGGTAGCCCTGATGATAGTCCTCTGCCGGATAAAAAGCTTGCGCAGGCTCGATCTCCGTTACGATTGGACGGTCGAAGCGGCCGCTTGCCTCAAGCTCCTTCTTGGAGGCTTCAGCAAGCGCATGCTGCTCCTCATCATAATAATAAATGCCAGTTCTGTACGATTCGCCGCGATCATGGAACTGTCCGCCCGCATCGGTCGGATCGATTTGTCTCCAGAAAATATCAAGCAGCTTCTCATACGGGAAAATCTGCGGATCATACGTAATTTGTACCGCTTCCGCATGTCCGGTCGTCTCCGAGCAAACCTCCTGATAAGTTGGGTTTACGGTATGTCCGCCCGTGTAGCCGGATTCGACTTTTATAATGCCGGGCATTTCCTCAAATGGTGAAACCATGCACCAGAAGCAGCCTCCTGCGAACATGGCTTTCGCCTGAACTCGGCTTGCGCCGTTATTTGTGATTGGTTGATCCATGCTGATCACCCTCCTAATTGGTTCAATACATAACTAACACCTCTATTATACATGACCGGTACCACTAATCACAAAAAAAAGGAGGACAACCGCGTAGCGGCATATCCTCCTTCAGTCAGTTATTCAAAATCGGAGCCCGGAAAAAATACGAATAATATCGGCAACGAACTTGCTCCAGGTGATGAATAAGTAATCGTAACTTCCGGCGGCTTAGCAGTAGCTTGTCCGTCCTCCGGTTTCTTTTGCGTATAAATCAAAACGCCCTCGCCCAAGTTCACATGTCCGCCTGTCGGCACCGATACCACGTTGCCATTGACAGAGACTGCTCCTTGGAAAATTCCTGCACGCGGATTGAGAATAATGCGGGTTCCATAGGCGACATCCTTAAGCTTGATTGTCGTCACTGCCCCATATTCCCCTCCGTTGAATGTTGTTTCACCAGTCAACGCATCTACACCAACCATGCTCGTGCCGCGGCTGCCAAGACGAAGCTTGCCTTCCTTAAGACCAATCGTCCCATTCACCTCGATATATTGGTCTGTATCTAAAAATCTTCCTCGATTTCCGACTTTCTCAAGCTGTTCCAAATTAAATACTGAGCTCAGTGCGTCTTGCGCCTCTCTGAGAGACATCGTCGAGAAAGTCAATGGACCATCCATATTTACGTCCAGCAGGCCGGAAAAACCTTCGTCTGGATTCATAATGATTTTCTCAAGCTCAGGCAGCAGCACTGCGGATGTGCCCGGCTCTATGAATAGCTCACGCGGCTGGCTGCCGATTAAATATCTTGTTATCGCTGCAGAACCGAATTGCATGGCGCTCACGCTTGGACCCGCCAGTCCTCGATTGCCTAATGTCAATTTGATTGGATAGCTTTGCATATTGGTAACAACAACCGCTAATTTCATTCGGTCTGGTGAACCATTTCGATGATGAATGAACAGTCGGCTAGGACCATCCAGTACATCCTCATACAGCAATCCTTCGCCAAAAAAACGTTCCGGCGCATTGGACATGTACAAAGTTGTGTAGCCTTTTGTTTCAAAAGTAGGAACATCCTCGAAGGTATTCATTAGCTTTGCATCAACGCCGAATTTGTCTCCTGGATTACCGTAACGCATGTAATATTCATAAGGGGTATACATGACTTCGTCAGTAACCGTAATATCTTTGGCGATTTTAGGGCTCCAAGTGCCATCGTTATCATATACGGATTGTGTAACCGTATAGACGCCCGGCTCAAAGTACGCGCTTTTGCGTCCTGTCCATTCCGTCTTTATGATCTTGCCGTCAGGATCATAGCTAAGATCCTCAAATTGTACCGGCTCGCCTAGCTTTACCTGCACGGGCGCATTAAATTTCGCTACCGGAGGAACGTTCGGATCTGGCTGGATCGTTATCGTAATTTGTTTGAGCTGCGCATTGTACACATACCCTGCATTCCAAAGGAGCTTAACCGCAGACAAGGGTACATGCATTGTTCCATTAATGGTTAGAGCCTCATTCGGCATAACCAAATAGCTGCCATTGCGGTTTGCGCCGCGCATCTTGGCGTTTAACGTCACTTTGTTGAAATAAGTATCGATATGAGTACCCTTGCTATCGTTATATACGCTTGCTCCAACTGAATTCGCTAGCGTACGTACTGGAATCATCGTGACCCCTTTTACTACCGGCAGCGGCGTCGTCATTTGCTGCGTCTTGCCATTTAACGTCATTTGCTTCGACCCGTGCACGAACACCAGCTTGATCGGCTGACGCTCTGCTGCATTTGCTTGTTCCTTGACTCCAAAACCCGTGCCTACAAGCGCAACTAGCAAGCTGGCTACGATTGCTCGCTTCGCTAATCGCTTGAACCAATTCTCTCTATTCATCATAATCTCCTTCCGTTTTGCGGCATCGGCTGCCGCATCCCGTATGGTTAGACGCAGGTAGGAGGGAGAATGTTCCGCTAAGAAATCAAATTTACATAAAATTCCCACTCAGCGCAGACGACATCTACCCCTCTCTTTGTTACAATAAGATGACATCCGCAACTATTTAGCGGCAATTGCTGTCTAAAACTAAGAGTCCCAATGCTTGCAGTTCGTTCATCCGATCTTTCGTGCAAGTGACTATCAAGAGAGGTGAATGAATAGAATGAGTGATTTGATTTTGGAACAACGTACTGCCAGCCAATATGACAAAAAGACGCGCAGAAAGAAAGGAAATCGTACCTTCCTCCTTTTTGTATGCGTATGGCTCATTATTATATGCTCCGGCATACTCGGTGCCAAATGGTATACCGAACGGATTCAGCAGACGCTCTCCGCTGATCTCGAGCGTCAAACCGCCAGTCAAATTTCGGCGATGCAGCAAGCCTACGAGGCTCGCATGCTACAGCTCGAAACAAACTATACGGCAGATCTATCCGAGCTTAAGGCGAAGGTCGACGCGCTTAATGAGCTGCTTACGTTTACGAAGGATAACGCCGATTCCAAGACCGACAACAGCAACAAGCTGTATACGCAATTGAATGAAGTGAAGAAGCAGCTGAACGAGCTGCAGAAGAGCTTGGATGTGCTCAAATGAACCTGACCGTCAAAGCGCTGAACCGCACAGCCCTGCTCGCATGCGCGCCTTTTCTAGGCATTATGATTTGGCTGCTCTTATCCGATATTGTCATTCAATTGCCTACTGACGCGTTTCCGAAGCCCGTTACGGAGCTTACAAGGCCTCCTGAAACCAATATTGAGCCTGCCTCAACAGGGCTTGATCTCGCGCAGCAAACCGCGTCGCAAACTCGTGAGTCGATTCAAAAGCAAATTAAGCTGTATACGCAAACCAATGCCGATATGGCGAAAATATCGTCCATGGCCGCCTCGCAAGCGATGAGGCCGCTGATCATTTACGATCGCAATATTACGAGTAAGCTGGGCAAGGCAGCCGGTACAATCGAGTCGGACAAGCTAAGAGCTCAGCTATTCTACATAAAGGCAGAAAACTTTACCGCTTATGCGCTTAAAGTAAAGCTGAAGAGCAAAGACGCGATGACCATGACGCTTGGCGGAGATGAGCTCGGCAAAGCAGAGACTACGCTAGCTGCCGTTAACCGTCACCAGGCAGCAGCCGGCATTAATGCAGGCGGCTTTGCGGATGGACGAGGCAAAAGATATCCGCTAAGCACAACCATTGTTGACGGGGATTATGCTACCGGCTTTGAGGCTCCTCATGCCGATCTATTTTTTGTCGGACTAAACGATAAGAACGAGCTGATCGGCGGAAAGTTCGCGACCAAGCAGCATTTGGACGCGCAAAAGCCGAAGTTCGGCGCGTCCTTCGTGCCCGTCCTGCTCCGGGGCGGTGCGCCGCAGCCGATTCCGGCCAAATGGCAAACGAGTCCGAAGCGCGCTCCGCGAACCGTTATAGCCAACTACAAAGATGACCAGCTGTTGTTTCTTGTCGCTGACGGGTACAACGAATCCGGCAGTTCTGGCGCTACGCTCGGCGAAATGCAGCTGTTGCTCCAGCGCTACGGCGCCGTAGACGGCTACAACCTGGATGGCGGCGGCTCTTCCTCGCTCATTTTTAACGGGCGCGTCATCAATAAGCCTTCCGACGGTCAGCTTCGGAAGCTGCCGACACATTTTCTGTTTTTTAAATAATTAGGCGCACATAGCGCGATGTTGGTGATTTGTGAATATACTAATACCGAACTCTCCTGTTTCTAACTCCTACAAACGCATTTTCGGAAAAGGAGCAGCAATGATGGGCATCGGTGCAAAATGGTATCGCAAGTCATTAATGACGATCACAGGCTTACCGCTTGTCGAGAAGCTCTCAACGACCTATGGCAAAAAGCTCGCGAGCAAATTCATTGCGGGGGAAACGCTTGAGGAAGCTTTGAAGGAAATCAACGCGCTCGGCAAGCTTGGCATTATGGCTACGCTCGATCATTTAGGCGAGGGCATTCGGGATATTAGCGAGGCTTCCGTATATAAGGAGCAATATTTAAAGCTAATTGAAGGCATAGCTGCCTGCAAGGCAAACTCCAACGTATCGTTAAAGCCAACCCAAATGGGACTCGCTCTGGACCCAGCAGCTTGTTACGCCAACATTCGTGATGTGGTGAAGCATGCAAGGCGCCATCGGAACTTTGTTCGGATCGATATGGAGAATACCCCTTTTACGCAGGCGACGATTGATATCGTGAAGAGGCTGCATGCCGAAGGTTTAAAGAATGTAGGAACCGTGCTGCAGGCTTACTTGTTCCGATCGGAGCAGGATACTAAGGATATGCTGCAAGCACGTATCAATCTCCGCCTCGTGAAGGGAGCCTATAAGGAATCGGATGAAGTCGCTTTTCAGAAACCTGACGAGGTGCTTGCAAGCTTCAAAAGCATGATCAAGCTTCATTTGGACAAAGGCGTCTATACAGCAATCGCCTCCCATGATGATGCGATAATCAGCTGGGTGAAGGCATACGTGCGCACGCATCGGATATCTAAACAGGCTTTTGAATTTCAAATGCTTTACGGCCTGCGTATGAACGAGCAAGCCAAGCTTGCTAAGGAAGGTTATCGCATCCGCTGTTATGTCCCATACGGTGTCATGTGGTACCCCTACTTCACCCGCCGACTTGCCGAGAAGCCAGCAAACCTTATGATGGTCCTCAAAAACATGTCCGTGTTCAAGCGCTGATCCGCCACTTTTGGCGGCATCGGCGCTTTTTCTTTTTGGAGTAGCCTGCATTCGCTGCCTACACCAATACAATTTCAATTAGCGGAGTTAAACTTTAACGCTACAGCTGCCTTCAGCATCCTTAAATCGCGTTCGCTGTCCAAATAAAGCTCCTCGGCCTCCTGCTGGGTAATCCATTCGAAGCGAAAGCGGTCGCCGGGCTTAAGCTGGGCAAAAACAGCAATATCGACCGTTGCGACCTGCCCGATTCGCGGGTAACCGCCCGTTGTCTGCCTGTCGGCAAGCAGCACGATTGGATTTCCATCAGCCGGCACTTGAATCGTTCCACTCGCGACTGCTTCCGATAACAGCTCTAACGGCGCAGCGAGCTCCAGCTTGTGATTCCCTTCGAGGCGATATCCCATACGGTCAGATTGCACGGATATTTGAAAGCTTTGGCTAAATAACCTCGACTTGCTCTCGGCTGTAAATCGCTCATAATGCGTACCCGGCAGCGCGCGAATGATCGGGTCCGCTAGATTGTCCGCTATGGCAAAATGGCTCGCATGCCACAGCGGGACTGCAAAGCTGCCATACCCGCGCCAACCTATCTGCAGCGATTCCTTCATTCGCTCTGACAGCAAGCTCGGATCACCAGCCGCCAGCACATCTCCTGCCTTTAGCGCTCTCCCTTTATAACCGCCGATAGCGCCGCGCAGATAAGTACTTTTGCTGCCCATCACTTCCGGAACATCCCATCCGCCCGCAACTGCAAAGTAGGATCGGCAGCCAGACTCGCAGGCTCCAAACTTGATGACGGTCCCCGCGCGAACGAGCGCCGGCCTCCATAGCGGCAGCTCCTCGCCATCGGCAGTGACGAGCATTCGTGCGCCGCAAATCGCGAGCAGCGTATCCTGCTCCAAAACGAGCTCCGTCCCAGTAAGCGTAATTTCCAGCACAGCTTCATGCCCCTCGTTGCCTACCAGCAGATTAGCCGCTCGCGATGCTCCCGTATCCATAGCGCCGCCGGCAACTACGCCGTATTTTTGATACCGAAACCTCCCGAGATCCTGAACGGTAACAAGCAAGCCGGGGCGAACCACCTTTATACTCATAACTCACCTTCTATATAGAACTTAAATTGTTCGTCTGTTATTGGCTTGAATTTAACCGAGTCACCTGGTCTAAGCAAGCTAGGAATTTCATCCTGCGGGCAAAATAGAGCAAGCGGCGTTCTCCCGATCAACTGCCAACCGCCCGGTGTTGCTACCGAATAAACGCCTGTCTGCTTGCCGGCTATGCCGACGCTGCCCTGCGGTATAATCGTTCTCGGGGTCTGATGTCTTGGCGCGGCAATTTTCTCAGACATCCCGCCCAGATAAGGAAATCCCGGCGCAAAACCAAGCATATGCACCAAGTAGAGCCCCTCCGTATGAATAGTGATCACCTCTTCCTCCGTAAGCCCGTTAAGCTTAGCTACTTGGCTTAGATCTGGACCATACTCCCCGCCGTAGCAAACCGGAATTTCAATCGTTCTAGCCTCTTGATTGGAAGCGAATAACTGCTCTTTCGTTAGATAGGTTTGCACTCTCGCACATACGGTTTCAAAAATCGTAGCATGCTGATGCTCTGCCCCTGCTCGGCTTTTCTTCACGAGCAGCGGATCGTAGTGAACGGCAACGGCTACGAATGAGGGAACACATTCGATTAATCCCGCAAAAGGCCGCTCCTCTAAAGCTCGGCTTACATTCATGACAATGCGATTGACTCGCTCGTCGATGCTATTGCCCAGACGAATAATTATGGCAGTGTCGCCTAACGGCAGCATTTCATAAGTCGCTTTGTCCACACTCACCCACCTGCCTTTTTAACGGCAATGCCCACAGCCTCTAACGCCGCCCGCAGCTGCTTAACATGCTCCACCGCTCCCGGAGTATCTCCATGCACACATACCGTATCCGCCCGCAAAATAAAGCTGCTCCTCTTCCGCGTGATCACCTCGCCGTCCCTTACCATCCTTATCGCTTGCTCTGCCGCGCGGGCAGCATCAGTTATGACCGCTCCTTCTGCTCCTCGCGGCGTAAGCGAGCCGTCCGCTTCATAGGTTCGGTCTGCAAACACTTCACTCACCGTACGCAGGCCAATTGCCTCGCCAGCACGGATAAGCTCACTGCCCGCCAAACCGAATAACAGCAGATTCGGCTCAACCTTATAGACCGCTTCCGCAATCGCATCGGCGAGCGGCCTGCTTTTTGCAGCCATATTATACAAAGCGCCATGCGGCTTCACATGCGCAATGACCCCGCCCTCGGATTTGGCAAATGCGTAGACTGCTCCTAGTTGATACACGGTCAGTTCATACGCCTCATCGGGCGATATATCCATCGCACGCCTGCCAAAGCCAGCCAAATCGGGCAGGCCCGGATGCGCGCCGATCGCTACGTCATGGGCAATCGCCAGCTTTACCGTACGGCGGATAGTCGCTGCATCTCCCGCATGAAATCCGCACGCGATATTCGCTGAAGTAATCGATTTCATCAGCTCGCTGTCAGCGTTCGTTTGATAGACGCCAAAGCTCTCCCCCATATCGCAATTCAAATCAACACGTAACATCTTGCTCATCCTTCCGCCTGCCGCAGCATCCTTTTTTCAAAAGTATACCAAATGATAACCGTAAAATACCCTTCTAACCGTTTCAATTGCACAAAAAAAAGAAGCGGCGCCGGTCCAGCGCTGCTTCTTTCACCATAACTATTCCCCGCCCATGAATACGTAACGGCCAATGATCAGCACCGCTAGAATCCACATGAGCCAGTGTACCTTGTACTTGCCTTTGCCAGTCAAGTTAGCAACCGTTGCAAGAAGCACGTACGATACGATACCGAACGAAATACCGTTCGCGATGTTGTACGTAAGCGGCATAAATGCCAGCGTCAAGAAGGAAGGAATCGCGTAAACCATATCCGAGAAATCGATATCTTTTACCGACTGCATCATAAGTACGCCTACGATAATAAGTGCAGCAGCTGTAGCCGCACCCGGAACAAGCGCAACGATCGGCGACAAGAAGATCGCAAGCAGGAAGCAAATGCCTGTCGTTACTGCCGTTAGGCCCGTACGACCGCCTTGCGCAATACCTGCGGAGCTCTCTACGAATGCAGTCACTGTGCTTGTACCTAGAACCGCGCCGCCGCTAACGCCGATGGCATCGACGAACATGGCCTTACCTACACGTTTTTTGCCCTTCTCCGCGTCCTTCATGTAACCGGCACGGTTTGCCGTACCGACAAGCGTTCCGAACGTATCGAACATCTCAACGAATGTGAACGTTAGAATGACCGTTACGAGACCAACCTCGAACAAGCCCGCAAAGTCAAAATGCCAGAAGTTCATCTTCGTGAAATCAGGCACCCATGTTTGATTCGTGAATGCTGCTTTCACGTCAACATGGCCAATTAGAATCGCAATGACTGTCGTTCCCAAAATACCGAACAAAATGGCGCCTGGTACACGAAGCACCATCAGCACGCCGATAAGCAGCAGGGCAATGACTGTGAGCACAACCGTTTCATTATGGAAGCTTCCCAGCTGGATAACGGTTTCGGAGCCGCTAACCGGCGTGAATACGCCTTGCTTGATATCTGTAAAGCTCGATACAGCAATCGTCATAATACCGCTGTTTTTCAAGCCGATGATCGTAATGAACA
The DNA here is from genome assembly GCF_001273905.1 of Paenibacillus sp. FJAT-27812. Taxonomy (NCBI): domain Bacteria; kingdom Bacillati; phylum Bacillota; class Bacilli; order Caryophanales; family Paenibacillaceae; genus Paenibacillus; species Paenibacillus sp. FJAT-27812. The sequence goes on from NZ_LIGH01000001.1 coordinate 1,121,409, forward strand.
AGCCGATACCGACCGTAATCGCATGCTTCAAGCTGTCAGGAACAGCCGTTATAAGCATTTGGCGAATTTGCGTCAGCGTTAAAATGATAAAGATAATACCTGAGATAAAAACAGCCGTCAGACCCATCGCAGGCGAGATCGGGGTGTCTGTTGACGCTGATGCAATGACAACAGATGCAAAATACGCATTCAAGCCCATTCCCGGAGCAAGCGCGACAGGAAAGTTAACGAATAAGCCCATCGCAATGGTGAAGATGCCGGCAGCAAGTGCCGTAGCTAGAAATACTGCTGTCCAGTCAAGACCGGCCGGTGTGAGTATGATTGGATTGACGGCTAATATGTACGCCATCGTCATGAAAGTCGTCAGCCCCGCCATAATCTCTGTTCTGACATTTGTTCCGTGTTCCTTTAATCGAAAGAAACGTTCCATTTTGATTACTAACCTCCCAAAAATGTGGTGGAACAAACAAAGAAGCCTAGAAAAAAATGCAAAAATACGCATTTCTCCTAGGCTCTGCAAAAAGGGGAAAAGTATACACGCCGGACCGCTGCGCGCTTTTCCACCATTTTCGTAGCCTGATCATTTACGGTGACCGAGTAGAGACTCTCAAGCCGATTCTTGAGATTATACGAAAAAATATGCTGTTGTTGTTTTCCGTTTTCAATTTTAAAGAGAAATTGTCCTCTTTGTCAACAACTTTTAACGAACATTAATGGCAATAAATAACTTCATTATTCGTATCTATCCATAATTTTCGTTCAAATTACCCCTTTTTGACCATTGAACGATACATCAGAAATAAAAAGTAAGGCGCTCCAATTAGCATAATGATTAGTCCGGAGGGAATTTCCTTCGGCGCCACCACCGTTCTACCAAGCGTATCCGCTGCTACAAGCAAAATCCCGCCTAGCAATCCTGATAATACAATGGACCGTCTTGTATGATGTCCGATCATCATGCGTACCGCATGCGGCGCCATTAAACCAAGAAACCCAATCGTTCCTACGCTCGCAACCGCGCCGGCAGCCAGCAGCACGCCGATAATCATCGACCACAGCCTCGTTCCCCGGACCGGTAAGCCGAAGCCCGTTGAACTCTCGTCGCCAAACGCCAACAGATCAAATTTTCTTCCTAGATAATAAGCAGTTGGCACAAGAATAAGCAGAAAAATAAATATGCTGTTAAATTGGGGCCAGCCCCGTCCGTAAGTTGTTCCTGTTAACCAGACAAAAGCCGTGCTGCTCCAAAGGCTAGCCTTTACGATCATCGCCTGGATCCCGGCTGAGCCGACTGCCGAGACAGCAATGCCCAGCAAAATAAGAACAGATGGATTCAGCGCTTTGCGCCACGCTAGGAAAAAGACAAAAGCGGCGGCGATGACTCCGCCAGCTATCGCTGCAATCGGGAGCGCAAAAATCGGAAGTGTCGGCCAAGCGACAAGCACAACAAGCGCGCCAAAGCCCGCACCCGAGGTTACCCCGATAATAGAAGCGTCCGCAAGCGGATTACGAACAGCGCTTTGAATGAGAACGCCGCTGATCGCTAAAGCAATGCCTCCTCCTGCTGCAACGAGCGTGCGGGGAAGTCGTAGATTTAAAAGAACGGAATAAGACGAATCCCCAGCACCTACGAGACTGCCAAGGAGCTCGGCAATCGGAATTTTAGTGCCGCCAAGCGAGAGGCTGACTAGGATAATCACGATTAACAATACCGTCATGAAAATTGCAGCCGGACCAAAGCGCAATCGCAGCGCTGCTCCGCCGATGCTCATCGAGGAATGTCCCGTGCCTGAACCTGAGATATGCTTCATTTTGCTTAGCACCAGCCAAATAAGCCAAGGTGCGCCGATGATCGCCATGACCGCGCCAACCGGCATCTCTCCAAGGCTGCTGCGTATCATGCGCGCGAGCAAATCCGCCGCTGTAATCAGCAGCGCGCCCCAAAGCGCGCTTGCTGGAATGAGCAAACGGTGCTTGCGAATGCCGCTAAGCCTTACGAGATGCGGCGCTACGAGCCCGACAAAGCCGATTGGCCCAACTACGCTGACGACGATAGCTGCCAGAAACACAGACAGCCCGAGTCCTGCTGCGCGAGTTAAGCCGACGCGTTGCCCTAGCGAGCGAGCAGTCGATTCATCAAGCTCAAGCGCATCGAATTGCCGACCGGCAGCTATCGCAATAACTAGCAAAGCCGCAATAAAAGGCCAAGCATACTCGACACCGCTCCAATCGAGCTGTATCAAGGTGCCAGAACCCCATAAAAACAAAGATTGCGTTTCGGTTTGCTTGAAAATATGAATGGCCGATGTGAAGGCGCCGAGCACCATAGAGACAATCATACCGGATAAGGCTAGCCGGACAGGGGTAGCCGTTCGGCCGCCTCCAAGGAAATAGGCGGCGAGAGCCGCGAGGAAGCCGCCAACTGCCGCTAGTACAAAGGGAAATTCATTTTGCAGCGCAGGAAAAGCAACCGTGCCCAGCGCAACCATAAAATAAGCGCCCGCATTAATGCCAAGCGTGTCGGATGCAGCGAGCGGATTTCTCGTTATCGTCTGCAGCAAAGCGCCTGCCGCCGCAAGGGCAGCGCCGGCAATAATGCCAATTACGGTGCGCGGCATCCGAATATCCCACAGCAGATTATGCTCCATCACATCTTGCCTATGCATTAAACCGTCAAACACGGTTGCTGCCGGAATCTTTGCTTCGCCGAAGCATAGGCTTAGCAAGGATAGAACGAAAAGGGCGGCAAGGCCGCCCCCAAAAATACCAATCAATCGCCAAAACATACCCGCGTTAGCCTCTTTGTTTTGAACCTTCGTCATGGCGCTCATTTTGTTAATGCATTAACGACTTGATCCACGATCACTTTAGAGGAGATCGGGCCGCCGAACACCCAAGTAGAGCCGTCCAGCGCATAAGTGCGTTTTTCCTTGACGAAATTCAGGCCGTTCCATATCGAATTATCTTTTAATCCATTCGAAAAAATATCGTCATCTTTCTGAACGATATAAATGAGGTTGGTATCCTTTACCGCAGGCAATGCTTCAACTGTTGATGTGGTAAAGCCATATAGCTCAAAAGGCTCCGGCTTCCAATCGTTTTTGAGACCGATGCGATCAAGCGTCTGAACCGCCAAGGAGTTATCCATGAACAAGCGCATCGTCGCCGCGTTTTGATAGCTGAATGCTTGGGTCAGCACATAGTTCAAGCCTTCCTTGCCTGCTGCTGCCAGCTTAGCTTTTGCATCTGTATAATGCTGATCCAAATCGGAGAGCACTTTGTCTCCTTCAGTCGTCTTGCCAACCGCTGCAGCGATTGTTTTGAAAATATCGATCATCTGCGTATATTGGTCGCCTCCGCCCTCAACCGGGTATAGGCTGAATATCAGCGTTGGCGCGATTCCTTTCAGCTGATCGTAAATCGCCTCATGGCTATCCGTATTCGCAATAATCAAATCGGGCTTCAGGGAAGCGATCGTCTCTAAATTCGGCTCATGCCGGAAGCCGACATCCGTCACAGACGCATCCAAAGGGGCTTCAGAAGTGACCCACTGCTTATAGCCTTCATTGTCAGCGTTACCGATCGGCTGCATGCCAAGCGCGACCATGTCTTCTGTAAACGTCCATTCCAAGACGACTACCTTTAGAGCCGGTTTATCCAGCTTGAATTCACCTTTCGCATCCTTAAGGATGATCGGGCCGTTAGCCGTTTCAGCGCTCGCGTTAGTCTCGCCTGCATTTCCGCTTGTCTCGCCGGCTGCTGCTTTATTGCTCGTGTTGTTCGCTCCGCAGCCTGCTGCGACTAGCATGACTGCAATGACCATGATCAAACCCATTAAACGTTTACTCATTTCCTATTACCCCCTATTTATCAAAACCAATGCTTGCCTTCATTTTGTGAAAACCATTATCAGTTCATTGATAATAATTATCATAATCATTAACATCAGTTATCTTATAATCGTTTCACGCCGTTGTCAATGAAAAATATTGTATGTACGCTCTTCTGTGAAACAAACTAAAAAAAAGCAAATAGGAAGGACAGGATCATTAATCCTGGCCTTCCTATTTGCTTCGCTTCGCCTAATCGCAGCAGCTTTTATTCATTTTTGAAAAAGTTTGGCAGATACGCTTTGTTCGCTTCAAGCATCTCCTCAAGCAGCGCCTTCGCCACTGAGACGCTTGGAACGAGCGGATGATGCACCAACGCTTGCAGCGCGATGCCTCTATCTCCGCTAATTGCCGCTTCGATCGTCAATGCCTCGTACGTTTTAACTGCATGCATGAGTCCTTTAATTTGTTCCGGAACACGCTGCAACGGCATTGGAATCGGACCTTGCGCCGTTACGACACAGTTGACCTCGATGCTGGCATCCTCTGGCAAGAAATCGATAATGTTGCCGTTTCTTACGTTAAGCGTCTGAATATCCCGCTTGTCCGTATACAAAGCGTGCATCAAGTTAACAGCCGCCTCGGAGTAATAAGCTCCGCCGCGCTGCTCAAGCTGCTTCGGCTTCTCATTTAGGTTAACGTCCTTGTACAGCTCAAACAATTCCGCTTCAACCCGGCTAACCACTTCTGCACGCGTGCCGTTTTTCTCCATTGACTGCTTCATATCCGCAAGCATAGCATCCGTCATGTAGAAATAACGGAGGTAATACGTTGGCAGTGCGCCAAGCGAGCTTAGGAAATCCGCATCCCAGTCAAAAGCCGTTACGTTCGTAGCGGAATAATCACGACCGCCGCCGATCATCTCCTGCAGCTTATCCTCGCCGTTTACGTAAGCAGCCGTCACCCAGTGAAGATGGTTGATGCCCACAAATTCCGGCAATACGTCGCTCTCGCTTACGCCGTACTCTTTAGCAAGAAACTTTTGGAAGTTGATAGGCGAATTACATAGGCCAACTGTTTTTACTTTGCTGTATTTCTGTACCGCTTCCGTCACGATACCAGCAGGATTCGTAAAGTTAAGCATCCAAGCATTTGGCGCCAGCTCTTCGATATCTTTACAGATGTCCAGAATAACCGGCACAGTGCGAAGCGCTTTGAACATACCGCCAGGACCTGTCGTTTCTTGTCCGATCACACCATGGGAGATCGGAATATGCTCATCACGTTTTCTTGCTTCAAGCAAACCAACCCGCATTTGAGTCGTAACAAAGTCTGCTCCGGCAATTGCTTCGCGGCGGTCAAGCGTCAATTTCACTTCGATCGGCAGACCCGCCTTCTCCACCATCCGTTTTGCAAGCTCGCCTACGATCGCCAGCTTATGTCGGCCTTCTTCGATATCAACGAGCCATAACTCGCGAATAGGCATCTCGTCGTACTTTTTGATGAAACCTTCTACGATTTCAGGGGTGTAAGAGGAACCGCCGCCGATGACAGCAACTTTAAGTGGTTTTTTGGACATTTTGAATGAGCCTCCCTCAATGTTTTAAAAATGATGATTGCATGCACGGTGTTCATTTTGGAGTGAGTGTTCTATTGGTTTAAAGAGTAATTTTTCTAAGTGCTGCGTCAACTTCTTCGCTGATGACCATACCGCTGCTATCCATCGCACTCATGACTGCACCTACTACCGGGTCAACCGTCAGCTTGACTGTTTTGGCATGAGGGGCAACCGCAACGACGGCCTCGTTAATGGCGTTAACCATATGTGGAGAGCTTCCGCGCGACAGCACGCTGCCGGTTAGTACGACATCAAACTTTTCTTGCTCCATGCCAAGGCGCTTGATGAGCGCATTGACCGCATTCGCATGCTCACGGCCCGCCTCTTCCAAAATGCGGATAGCTACTGCATCGCCCTGCTCTGCTGCCTCAAACATAACCTTAGCAAGCGAATGGGGAGGACGCTTGCCGTTTTCCAAGGCGTCGTCGTACATGTGTTGAATGGTTTCATACCCAAGCCGCTGCGGAACCAGCTCAGTAAGCAGAGTCGCTTGCTCTCTGCCCTCCCAAGCACGGATCGCACTGCGGAAAGCATGGATGGCTAGATCGGTACCCGAGCCGAGTCCATCTCCGAACATATATCCAAAGCCGCCATATTGAAGCTCTTCGCCTTGCTTGTTGCGGGCTGCAGCGTTAAAGCCGGTGCCGCTGATAATAACCGCGCCATACGATTGATGGGTACCCGCGCGCATACCGATCATCGTATCGCATGCGATATCATGTTTTTCAAAGCCTAGCGAAGCAATCATCGGTCGTAAAATAACGTAGTCAGGCTCGCGATCCGCTCCGGCTAGTCCGAAATAAGCGAAGGTCACTTGATCCTTTGATACGCCAGCTTCTTGAAGAGCCTGATTGCAAGCCGTATCAATGCTCGTCTTTGCTCCTTCATACGCCGTTTGGTGGTTGCCATTCCCACCATGCCCTCTGCCTAGTACCTGACCATTCTCGTCAACAAGCAGGGCATGCGTCTTGGTGCCTCCTGCATCTACCCCAAGGAAAATCAATTCGGTCACGCTCCTAGTTTTTTACTTTCGTATGTTAACTATCATTTATACTTTCTTCTATTTTAAAATAAAAAACATCGCTCTTCTAATGAAAAAGAACGATGTTATGATACTATCTTACTATTTTATCTACTCACGCAGCTCGGAAGGCAGCTTGCCTACATGCTGCTTAAACAGCCGATTAAAGTTAGACAAATTACGAAATCCACATTCTGCTGCCACTTCTATAATCTTTTTGTCCGAAGACTCGAGCAGGTGAGCTGCATGCGACAGCCGCAGTTGAATTAAATAATCCATTGGCGAGGTTCCGACAACCTGAACAAACAGCGTGCTAAAACGAGAGGGACTGAGATGAGCTGCCTCTGCCAGCTCCTTTAGCGTCCAAGGATAAGAAATGTCAGCCTCGATATCATGCAGTACCCCTCGAATCGTTTCCATCCCTCGTGCATAGGGTGTTCCGGTTTCATTGTTTTTCGAAAAATAACGATTAACAAACGCAAGAAACTGCATGAGCCTTGCCCGAACGACCACCTCAAAATGCGGTTCCTTACGCTCGAATTCGGCTGCCATATCCGAAATGATATCGCCCAGTAGCCCAAGCATCGGATGGGTCCGATCAAGCACCTTATCAAACCGCATGCCTGTATCGCGAAAAGGGATAAGCAGCTCCGCGTCATAACGCTGCTCTAGGGCGAGGTAGGCGGAGTCAAACATAATCACATTCATCACCAGCTCCTCTGATTCGAATGCACGGTGCAGGTCATTGGAACGAATGAGAACGATATCGCCTTGCTGAAAGTCATAACGGCTCCCGTTAATTAAATAATAGCCTCTGCCCTTTTTTATGTAGTTTATTTCAAGCGCCATATGCCAGTGCAGCCTTTGAAAGGTAGGATTAACCCCCTCGGATTGCGAGATGATAATCGGAAAAGCCTGCGGCAGCTCGATAAGGTCTTTGCTGATGGAAGGGAATAGCTTCATTATATTTCTCCTTAAAGGTTTGCTGAAGCAAACCTACTTCGTAAGCATGTGCTTAGTTTTGCGAATGCAAACCTACTTCGTAAACGTGTGCTTAATTTGAATTATAGCAGATGTTGATTATTGACAACATATGTAAGTGGTAATATTGTATAACCAACGGTTACTAACCATTGGTTATACAACGAAAAGGAGGGTTAACCCATCGCCGCAAAAAAAGAATTGCGATCAGAAGAAACCAAACGCTCCATCATCGCGGCGGCCGAGAAGCTGTTCGGAGAACGCGGCTACGAGTCCGTTACGATAAGGGAAATCGCCAAAGAGGCAGGTTGTTCCCATACGGCGATCTATATTTATTTTCAGGATAAGGAAGCTCTCCTTCACGCTCTCTCGATGCAGCCCTTGCAGCAGCTTAAGGTTAAGCTGGACGCTCTAGTTGTCGATGGTTTTTTGACCTCCGACGAGAAGCTGCAGCGGTTAAGCGAGCAGTTTATTCGATTTTGCCTCGAAAACCGCAGCATGTATGCTATTTTGTTCGAAGTAAAATCCGTACGGGTGGACGAAGCAGAGCCTGAGCTTGAGATTAATCGCATGCGCAATCAAATGTTAAATATTATTGTGCAGGTTTTAAAAACCAATCTTAATTTGACAGAAGGCGAGCAGCTCCTTAGCTTCTCACGCATTTATTTCTATATGCTGCGCGGCATCGTCGGCACCTATACATTGTCGGAGGAGACTGTCGATTCGATAATGACCCGACTATCAAACACCTTTCACGTTGCCTTTGAGTCATTGCTGCTTGGCTTTAATGCTCAGCTTCAGGAAAGCAGGAAAAAACAATGACCTTTTTATTGTTTATTTTCTTGTTCGCTGCTTTGTGCGGCTGGCTTGATGCGCGAATACTACCGAAGGGGGAACAATAGATGTTTGCCGGACATTTTGGACTTGCAGCTGCTGTAAAAGCGATGGAACCGCAGGTTCCCTTATGGGCGCTAATGGCGAGCACGCAGCTAATGGATATTGTCTTTATCTCGCTGCTGCTCTCCGGCGTAGAATCACTCGAGCCGATTGGCGATGGCGGATACGGCAAAACCATTATCCATGCTGACTATACGCACTCCCTCGTCGGTGCGCTGCTTAGATCGGCTATCGCCTGCTTCATCGCATGGCGCATTTGGAATATGCGAAGCGCAATTGTCATAGGATCGCTTACCTTTAGCCACTGGCTTATCGATTTGGTTGTGCATCGAAGCGATATGCCGTTTTTTCCTGGAAACTGGGGAGACCTGCCGCTGCTTGGATTCCAGCTATGGCAATTTCCGGCCATAAGCGCCGCTGCGGAGATTGTACTGGTTCTGATAGGAGCTATTTTGTACTTTCGATCCGTCATTGCAAGAGCAAAGAAGACTGAGAAAATAGAGAAGAAATCAAAAGCAATAAAGCAGGCCTATGGGATCGGCTCGTTGATGGCATTTTTTCTTGTTTTAACGTTCGTTACTGATTATTTGGGGTTATGATCTAACTCCTGTTGCCAAAAAAAAACCGCTGAGACATGTCTCAGCGGTTTTTTCTCGTTAATGCTATTCCCACTCGATCGTAGCAGGCGGTTTCGACGTAACGTCATAGACGATACGGTTAACGTTGTCTACTTCGTTTACGATACGAACGGAGATTTTTTCGAGCACATCCCAAGGAATACGTGCCCAGTCTGCAGTCATGCCGTCGATGGAAGTAACCGCGCGGATGCCCACAGTGTACGAATACGTACGCGCATCGCCCATAACGCCTACGCTCTTCATGTTTGGAAGCGCAGTGAAGTATTGCCAAATTTCACGGTCAAGGCCTGCTTTCGCAATTTCATCACGCAAAATCGCATCGGATTCGCGGACAATCAAAAGCTTGTCCTCCGTTACTTCACCTAGGACACGAATGGCAAGACCTGGACCTGGGAATGGTTGACGCCATACGATTGCTTCTGGCAGTCCGCATTCTTCGCCGACTTTACGAACCTCATCCTTGAACAGCGCTTTAAGTGGCTCAACAAGCTTAAATTTGATATCCTCTGGCAAGCCGCCAACGTTGTGGTGAGATTTGATCGTTTGCGCCGTAGCCGTACCGCTCTCAACGATATCCGTGTAAAGCGTACCTTGTGCCAAAAATTCAAAGTCATCCAATTTATCCGACTCTTCTTGGAACACATAAATAAATTCGTTACCGATAATTTTACGTTTTTGCTCAGGGTCTTCTACGCCTTTAAGCTTGCCTAGGAAACGCTCCTGCGCATCGATTTTGAGAACCTTCATATCGAATTTGCCTACGAAAGTATCCATTACGCCCTCGGCTTCGCCTTTGCGCAGCATGCCGTGGTCGATAAACATACAAGTAAGCTGATCGCCGATCGCTTTGTGAAGCAGAATCGCTACAACGGAAGAATCTACGCCGCCGGAGAGCGCACATAGCACCTTTTTGTCGCCAACTTCGTTACGGATGTCGCGAATGGCATCCTCAATAAACGATTCCATCGTCCAAGTGCCGTCGCAATCGCAAATATTGTAGAGGAAGTTGCGAATCATTTCATTACCGAATTCAGAGTGACGAACCTCCGGATGGAATTGAACCGCATAGAACTCGCGATCCGGGTTGCTCATTGCCGCAACAGGAGCATGCTCCGTGCTTGCATCCACTTGGAAGCCAGCAGGCAGCTCAACAACATGGTCGCCGTGGCTCATCCAAACGGATTGGACTTTGTCCAAGCCAAAGCCGATGCGGGAGCCTTCCACAAATTCAACCTCGGCTTTGCCGTACTCACGTTTGCCTGCGCGCTCAACTTTACCATTAAGCTGATGCGACATAAGCTGCATGCCGTAGCAAATACCGAAAATTGGAATGTTCAGATCATAAATAGCCGGGTCTACCATTGGTGAATTTTCTTCATAAACGCTGGCCGGTCCTCCCGAGAATACAATGCCCTTCGGCTGCAATTCGCGGATCCGTTCTACCGACGTGTTGTAAGGCAACAGCTCGCTGTATACGCCCAAATCACGAATACGGCGCGCTATCAGTTGGTTGTATTGTCCTCCAAAATCCAGAACAACGATGATTTCATTTTGCTTAGTCATTACCGAGCCTCCCTCAAATTATGTAGTAATTATATATAAGGCGGTTTGAACGAGTCAAGGCGATCAGCGTGACAATTAGTAGAAGATTCGACATCTTCCCTTCTGCACGGCGTTAAATTCGCGGGAATAATGTTTATTATGACAAAAATAACAGGATGTTACACATCTTTGGGGTTCACGAAAAAGCCTAAGCGATAAAACATGATATGTAAAATGTTTTAATTGTGTAGTTCGGGGTTGGGTGGTTTCCTTGTTGGTGGTTCGGGAGCTGAGATTAGATAGTTGGGTTACCGTTCGAGGGGTATTAGTGACGTGTGACGGGTGAAGGGTGAAAGGTGAAGGGTGATGTTAGAAGTAGGATCTCTTTAGCCCCCTAATTCCATTGGAGTCCGAATTGGAATCCATAGTACACTATGTATATGGATGAGGTGAGGGATAATGAGGAGAAAAAGACAAAGTGAAGCGTACAAAATGAAGGTAGTTGAGGAGGCCCTGCAAGGGGGCAACTTTAGTCATACAGCGAGAAAGCATGATCTGAATCCCGAATCGGTAAG
>NZ_LIGH01000001.1:1133555-1158630 GCF_001273905.1 Paenibacillus sp. FJAT-27812
GTCAGCCGTCCCAAGTATCCACGAAAGCTCGCAGCTAATCATGAGATTCATGCACCGAACCAGTTATGGCAATGCGATATTAAATATGGTCATATTGCTGGACTAGATCGATTCTTTTTTATCTTAAGCTACATTGATGTATTTGACCGATCCATTGTGGCACAATACMGTGGTCCAACCTGTGAAGGGAAGCATGTCGTRCAAGCTCTTAAGGAGGCACTGAAGACACGCAAGCTTGATCCTAAGAAAGATGGAAAAGGACCTATCATCCGAACGGATAACGGCCCACAGTATATCAGTAACGTGTTTGGTGATGCCTGCGAGGAGTTCCATATTCATCACGAGAGGATCCCGCCAAAATCGCCGAATATGAATGCTTACATTGAATCCTATCATAGCCAGTTAGAGCGAGATCTTTTGCAAAAAAATGAGTTTGAAACGTTTGCAGATGCCTACGAAGCGATAGACCGATACTTAGACTTTTATAACAACCKACGTTTGCATCGTAGTATTTTTATGCTATCACCGACATGCTTCTTTCAAGCTTGGCGACAAAACCAAATACAGCCGATGGTGATYAAACTGTAACCGGKTTTTGAATTCTGGAGCATTTACTCGAAATAAAGTGCAAGCGTAAGAACCGACTATTGAATTCCAATTAAAACTCCAAAATTAAGGGGTCAAACCGGGATGAAATAAGATTTAACAATTAACAGGAAAAGCTCCTGCTAATTTTACGGATTTAGTGACTTTTTTCAGTTTAACTGGAATACCTCCCGTTAATTTATCGTCTCTTGCCTAAAATGGCATGAATGCTGAAAATTAACGGGAGAAATTCCTTTTAATGCGATTCAACTGCCATTCATTTTGCAAATTAGCGGGAGTTTTTCCTGCTAATTTGCAATCGTTCTCGATCTGTTATTTCGGCGCATGGTTATTTATGCGCTTTGACATCGATGGCTGACTTCTTCCGCTCTTTCTTCTGCTTTGCGGAAGAACGCTTCGTTCGTTGAGCGGGCTGCTTGTCCAGCACGCGCAATACGGTTCGCAGAGCAGCAGGCATCGGCGCTCCCGGCCACGGGCCGGGGGCAGCGAACTGCGCTTCCTCGATCCAGCTCGTAAGCTGGCGGAGCGCGTCCTGCTGCTCAGCCGCGAGCGCCGGTTCTGCGGCGATCGCGTATTCACGCGCGGTCTGGCCCCGCGCGTGCTCGCCGAAGCGGCGATGAAGCAGCGGCGCCAGCGCATTGGCGACGCCGATAAAGCTCTCGCGCAGCCGCTCGTCCGTGACTCGCTGCGCGGCACTTTCACCGCGTCCGCGCGCACCCTTGCGGCGGCGCGATGGCGTTATATCCGTCACATACACTTGTGACGGATCAGGCGCGGCTGCGCCGGCGAGCTTCGCGATGCCGGCGTGAGCCGCGCCGTAACGGCGCAGCGCCAGCGAAACGCGAAGCCGCTGGTGCTGCGCCGCAGCAATGGCCGCGGCCGCGAGCGCTAGCGCGGCCGCGCCTGCGGCAGCTACAGCGGCGGGCGATGCCGCCGCTGCGCCCTTGGCGGCGCCCCGCGCCGCCTGCGCGAGGGCGTCTGCCCCTCGCGCCACCGCAGAGGCGGCTTGCTCCGCCGCCGCCTCAGCCCAAGCAGCGAGGCCGGCAAAGCTCGCCTCGCTAAGCCCTAGGGGCTCGCTGCCGGCGCCGCTCGCCATTGCTGCTCCCATTGCGGGAGCAGCGAGCGCGCCGCCAGCAGAACCGGCTGACGCGACATTAACGACGCCGCTGAACCCCGGCGTCGGGTCAAAAGGCACCCAGCCTGCGCCTGGGAAATACACTTCGACCCATGCATGCGCATCAGAGCCTTTAACCTCGTAATTCACCAGCTTGGAGCCATCCATGCTTTCGCTCTCATGACTAGATCCTCCCGCGCTTGACGCAGCGCTGCCCGAGCTCTGTTCATCCCCATCTAACTTCCTCAATGTCTCTCCGTTTCCGCTGACGGGGGTTCCTGAAGTAAAGCCCTTCACCCACCTAGCAGGAATGCCCTGCGAGCGAAGCAGCACGACCATTGCCGTCGAGAAATGGACGCAGTAGCCTTCGCGCTGCTCAAACAGAAAGTGATCAACGAAATCGCTGCCCGCAGGCGGCGTTGTACTGCTCTCAAGCGTATAGGTGTAGCTCGCTTTCAAAAAATCCTCAATCGCCTTTACCTGATCGTAACGGCTCGTAACACCGCCGCCCGCTACTTCCGCAGCCAATGCCGTTACTCGGCTTGGAAGCGACGAGGGAAGCTGCAAATAAGGCTCAAGCTCCGCTTCCGTTAGGCTAGCAGCACCAGTATGCTTATCTCCTTCACTTAAGGCCATTCCGCCTTCTGTACGGCTTAATGCGCGCAGCTGCTCCCCGTCGGTAATCGACAGCACGCTCTCCACCGTGTAACGCTCCACCTTTGCCGTATCCGACTGCGGATATAAGGCGCTTTTCTCGGCATTGTATACATAGCTTCCCAGCTTGCGGCGCGGATCGGCAGCAACAAGCTCCGTCACGCGGCCGAACAAGCCGGACGAAAAGATCGGCATCCCCGCTGTCGGCTTAGTCCACACGACCGACTGCTGGATAACCGGGCCAAGCTGCTTGCTTCCCGCTTCCATCGCCGCCTGGGTCGAAGCCGCAACGTCCGTGCCTCGTATAGGCATTAGAACAGAGCTGCTTTCAGTATTTTGCCAGCCGCGTCCGTCATATAAAATCTTTGATTCTCCCCGCCAATAAGCTTTGACGGCCGAGCTTCCCACAAATATAACGCTGTCGTCCTTCCGCACGGGCGCTCCCAGCTCGCTATCGTCAAATCCATAACCCGTAAATGCGCCGCCGAGCTGGTCGAAGCCGGTCTGCCCCATCGTAGTGATCGAGCCGTTTTGCTGACTGAGCGAATGTACAGCTTGCTCGATTCGATCGTTGAAGGTGGTCGTCCAGTTCACGGGCGGCATCGCAGCTTCGCGGCCGCTGGCGAACAACAAGCCGCAGCCAAGTATCGTCAGCACGACAAAGGCCGAGCCCGTCAGCCAGCGCATATCAAGCGCTTTTAGCTTCCCAACACCTGAATCAATGATACGTTGAACACGCGGAACGGAGACTACCGCACCAAGCAGCAGCCCTTCTGTTACGGTCCGCATCAATCCGCCCATTACATCAATGCCAAGCCATATATGCAGCAAAATCAAATAAACTAGCGTAATGAACGCAATGCCAAGCGCCGTCTGGCGCATCCACAAAAGCGCCTGTAAAGCCGGAGCCAGCATAGCCCAGCCAATAAAGAGCAGCAGCGTCCGAAGCTCTCCCGACATCGCCCATAATCCGCTTTCCATAAGGAGCATGACATGCTCCTTCATCATCGCCGGAAAGCTAAGCAGCCATTGCAGTCCGCTCTGATCGGCACCCTTATACAGCCACATAAGACTTAGCACGCACAATATCACATTCATCGGAAGCGTAGCGGCAAACGGCAGGCGAAACAAACCCGCCAGCATTACGAAGCCGATGATTAGAAGAAGCGGTCCCGGGTTATAAATATTCGACCATAGTCCGGCATTCATCCATGGCAGCAGCCATTCCGCAAGCAAGCCGAACAGGAGCAGGCTCGTGATCAACCGATAACCAAACGACTCTTCTTCCGCCTCGCGGCGCGTCAGCTTGCCGCCATCCTGCAATCCTTTATCCGAACGTCCCGCAACGAAGCTTTTATGCAAGCTCATGAGCAGCCCCTCCTTCCTCGGCATAAGGAAGTGCGTCCATGCTCGCGGGAACATGCAGCCACGTCACCTTGACGCCGCCGCTTTCCAGCCACCTCTGCTGCTCACGCATTGCGAAGGTAGGCACGCTGGCACGCGTAACGACAAACAACTCCAGCCTGCAGCCTTGCTCCGCAGCATATCCGGCAAGCTCGCCCCAGCTCCGACCGCCTCTCCAGTCGGCGGTGAACACGAGTATCGTGCCTCCGCGATTAAGCGAATTGGCCCCGCTTGCAAGACTTCCAGCGAGTGAGCCTCTTCCGTCCGCACGCAGCAAAGCCATCGCATGCAGCATGCCAGACAAGCCATCCTGGGTATTCCCATCTGGTGAGGTATGTATTGCCGCCTGACCTTGTCCAAGTAGCAATGAAATGGCACTGCCAAACGAGGCTGCTTTTGAAACGGCAAGCGCCGCCCATCCCACGCAAGCATCAAACAGGCGATCATCACGGTCATATGCAGAGGCAAGCGTGTCGACAGCGATAATCGTTTTGACAGGCTGCTCCAGCGGGTGGATTTTAGTCTGAAGGCCGCGCCCTTTGGCGGCGCTGCGCCAGTCCAAATGACGCAAGGAATCTCCTTCGCGGTATGGTCGGCTATCCGGACCGATCCCTGCTGCTCTTACAGCCGCTTCGATTTCCTCTCGCCCTGCTTCTCCGCGAGAGTCCACCGCTCTGCCTGCAAGCAATGAGGGCACTGCCTGAACTGCAGCACCGCCGGCGCGTTCCGGTTTATACGTGTTTTGTTCAATAGGCAAACCCGGCAAAATCACAAACTCTGCTTTCGCTTCAATTCTTCTATGGATAGCCGTTAATCCCAGCCAATCGCCAACCGTAACCGTTACATGCTCGAAAGGATGCCTCCCGCGCCGCAAATTGTGCAGCGTGTACAAGAAAGTCGTTTCCTTGCGCAGCACAGGGGTAAATACCGAGCGAACGCTGATTTCACGATTTGAAGCCGAGCTTTCATTGATCGTTTGCTCTCGTACCGCTAACCAGACGAAGGGAACGAGATAGGACCGCCTGATCGTCAAATGAATCGTCAGCTGTCCGCCATCCCGCATTTCTTCACGCGGCATTACCCGAGTGGCACGGAGTCCGGCAGCACCCATCATTGGCGCGATTCCGCTAATGACGATAATCATGCTCAGCACGGATGCCATAAACCATTCCACCGCGCCGCCCCGCAGCACAACGGCTGCTAGGCTTCCTGCCCAGCCCGCTCCGATGATCGCCCATGCGATCCATCTAGTCCGGTACGTGCCCGCAAGCTCCTCATGCTCCAGACTTGCTCGCTCAGCCTTTTTCACTTGTTCCGATGCTGCCTTCTGCCCGCCGCCGGCCTGCTCAGCGTTGATATGCTCTTGTGACTGTGAATATAAGCCCTCGGTCACCTCTGTATCCTGCAACCCTTCCATTAGTCTTCCATCCTGAAAATTCGCATTCATCTTCGTTTCCCGCTTCCTGCGGCAGCTGGCATCGGACAATCGCGAATCGTGCGGCTGATGACAGCAGCAGCATCGCTGCCATTGGCATGGGCATTAAAACGAAGCGACAATCGATGCGGCAGCACGGCATCAGCCGTCGCCAGCAAATCATCAGGAACCGCGTAGCCGCGTCCTTCCATATAGGCATTAGCCTGCGATGCCCGCAGCCAGTCACGAAGCGCGCGTGGGCTCAGCCCCAGCACAACCTCTGGCGCGCGGCGCGTAGCGTCTGCCACCTGTACCATATATTCAAGCAATGCCGGATGCATATGCGTCTGACGCGCCTCCGCCTGCATTTGCAGCCATTCCTCCGTTGCAATAACAGGGCGGAGCCGCTCCGGCTCGATCCGGTTGCCGTCTGCATACTGCTCCAGCATCCGTTTCTCTTCAGCGGAGCCAGGATAACCAATCGTCAAGCGCATCATAAACCGATCCAGCTGCGCCTCCGGCAGCGTATTGGTTCCCTCGAAGCTAAGCGGGTTTTGGGTTGCGATCAGCATGAAAGGAACAGGCAGCTTGCGCGTTTTCCCTTCGACCGTAACACGTCTTTCCTCCATCGCCTCGAGCAGCGCGGACTGCGTGCGCGGCGACGTCCGGTTAATCTCATCGGCAAGCACCACATTGCCCATAATCGGGCCAGGGCGATAGACAAGCTCGCTTGTCCGCGCATCCAGTACGACACCGCCAACGATGTCAGCCGGCAGCATGTCGGACGTAAACTGAATTCTTTTAAAATCGCCGCCTACCGCTCTCGCAAATGCCTGCGCAAGCAATGTTTTGCCAACTCCTGGTACGTCCTCTAACAGTACATGACCGCCTGCCAGCAGCGCGGTTAACGTATTTCGAATGACCTGCTGCTTGCCTAGCAGCACGCTCTCTACCTTCACTAGCAATCGATGCAGCAGCACCTGCGGCGCTTCGGGCCAATGGCTATAACGATCCTCTTTCGCTTCATCTGAGAACTGTGGAGAAATCATCGTATAAATCGCCTCCTGAAAAATAAATCTATCTATTTTTCAGTTTCCCCAGCTTTCTCTCTCTTTAGACCTGCTAGAGGTGCTATGTTTGTTCTGTCATCCAAATTTCACGCTGCCGATCGTTATAAATATATTTTGTAATCTCCATTCCGAATTTTTGCAGCGTCGATCGCACCGGGACAACAATTTCGTCCGCTTGTCGGGCAGTTGATTGGTTAGCCGGGCTCGGCAGCGCCAATACCCGATTGCCATCTATGTAGCCTTCAATTGCGCCGTGGTCCATATCGAATTCAACGCTGCCGTATATCCATTTCGTGAGCTTAAGCAGGGATACTTCAATGGAGCCGTCTCGCAGAATGTAGTCCTTCGCACCAAGCGTCAAGCTTTCTTGACCGCGGTGCAAAATAAGGCTCGGCGCATTTTTTTCTGCTTGCGCAAGCTTGCTGCTTTGATCCAGCTTCTCCGAAAACTGAACCAGCTTCGCTTTCTCCGGCTGCGTCGCCAGAGCCCTGCTCCATTTCAATTGCTTGGCCACCCTGAATTGAATGGGCTCGATTTGATCCGTTATTTTCGCAAAAGAGTAACCTTTGCTCTTGTAATATTTTATAATCTCGGGCAGCGCCTTTACCGACTCTGCATGCCCCGCGCTGTCATGGAGCAGCACATTCAGCGTGTTAGCCAGCTTTGAGCTTTTAATCGCGGATAAAATCTCCGAGGCAGGCACGCCTACCCTTTTTGAATCTCCGCTGTCCACATTCCAGTCATGCACCTGATAGCCAGCTGCGGCCATCGCGTCAAAGTAGCTCTGGTCAAAATTGGTGTACGTCCCGCCCGGCGCCCGGAACAGCGTCGTTCTTACGCCGGTCGTGCGGTAGATGGCTTCGTCCGTTTTCATGACCTGATCGGCAAACTCAGCAAAGCTTCCGTACAGCTTCTCGTATTTATGATTAAACGAATGATTGCCTATTGAATGGCCTTCTTCGATGATTCGCTTCGCGATTTTCGGCTGCTGAAGCACATGCTCGCCCAGCACAAAAAACGTCGCCGTAATCCCTTCCTTTTTCAAAATATCAAGAACTTGCACCGTGTTTTTACTCGGGCCGTCATCAAACGTCAGATACAAAATCTTTTGATTGGGATCTATTGGAGCTGCCCCTTTGCCTTTGCTATCAGGATTAGGCGCTGCTGCAGCAGGGTCAGCTTTGCCGCTCTCTTGAATGACTTTATTTTCATAGGATGTCTGCTTAGCAAGCAGCGGCTTTGCCTCATAAAAAACAGCGGATGAACCAGCCGCGCTTGCTTGTACAATATCCTGTTCTCTCGCAGCCTCGCCTTTGTACGCCAAAAAACCTCCAAGCTCAAACAAGCCAAACCATACGACCATTACACAAATCGTCGCCTGCAACACACGCCGCATTCCATCTGCCACCCTTCTCTACCTATGAATAGGAACTCTCGTTCATTCTGATAGATTATATGAGCAGCCTCTCTAGTAAATGACTAAACCAATAGCTTTCTTATACAAAAAAGCCAACAACAGCTGCTTCCAGCCGTCATTAGCTTTATCTGTTACATCTATTCCCGGTCCCAACCGGCGCTACTTTTCTTCTTCGATCAAAACATAAGCTGCAGGGATAAAGTCAGCCAACCACACAACCTCATCTCCCTCATAAAAGGCAACGCCATCTCGCCAAGCCCGCTCTGCGTCAATGCGAAGCAGCACCGGCTTTTTGTCCTTGCGTCTGCCCACATTCCATGCCGTAGCCGCCTCGATAGAGAGATGGACATTTTGCCTTGCCATCGGCTTTAAGCCTTGCTCCATGATGAGCGTGAGCAAGCCCGGCGAAGTTCCATGATAAAGAACGGAAGGCGGCTTTTTTGGCTCCCTCGCAATTTGGTCAGGCACCGAGTGACCGTATATGGCTCTTATTTTGCCTGCGGCAAGCTCATGCCTTTTCTTCGGAATGGCATCAATGATCGCCTGCAAATCACCTTCCTGAAGCTGTACCCATTCCTTGCGCTCTCGCAGCGCCTCTATTAAATGATCTGTCCGCACCCAGCCCTCTTCATCCAGCTCCAAGCCGGCACTCCATGGCGCATGGCGCAGCACGTAGGATAGCTCCTTGCTTAGCTTGTGATAGTCCATAACAATCCCCTTTGGTTCATTGATAAAATTTATGGATTCCAAAACCCGCGTGTCCTAGACGGTGTGGGAGTTTGGATCCTTATTCAGAAATGGCAAAACGGTAAGTATTATTATCCTTATCATATGGAAACTCATTTTTGAAAACGAGCGTATCACCGTCTCTTTTGATGATTTTCAAGAAATCTCCCAAATAGGGCATATCGTTTGTTTCCACATATTCCTGGTGCTTCGCATCAAGCAGCTCCTTGTATAGAACGCTGATTTTCCCTGTATCCCTGTCCACTAGCTTCAAGATCCCGCTCTTGTTGGCACGAAGGAGGAATACGTCGTTATCAAAATACTCCACAAAGTAATTGTCATCTTCTCCGCCCAGCTTCACTAAGTCGATCGTTTCAACGACCTTCCCGGTGCCGTCCTCGATCAGCCGCAGCGTTTTCCCATCGATCAAAATGAGCCGTTCGTTAAACTTAGTTGCATTCAGCTCAAGCCGATTCCAATAATGGACGCTGGATTGCTGAATGACTTTCCCCTCTTTTATTACAAGCGTAAATTGTTGATTGTTCAGATGAGGTTCTCCGTAGTTGTCCGCTAAGTTTACCACCAGCAAGCCGCCCTGCGTTTTTTGGAAGCCAATGTTCAAATACTCCCAAATAGGTGCTCCAAGCTTTGTAAGCAAACGCTGCGTACCCTTGCTGTCTGTCACATAGATATCGCCGCTTTTGCCCTCTATCGCATATTTTAATCCTTCAATGACAAATTCGTATTTTTTGAATGTTTGCAGATGGTCGGCTTTGAATGTCTTGCTGCCGGCGTCCCAAGTTATGTTTTTGCCGTTAAGGGCATTTACGACAAAACGGGCTGGCAGATAAAGCTCTTTATTATAAAGGAATGGAGCACCATCCAGCTTAATCATTTTTCCATCCACCATGCCAGTAAGATTGCCAATCCGTACGGCAAAAGATTTCCTCCAGCCATTGAATTGTGCCCGTTTGCCGGTAGAGTCCCAGCTCAGCTCCAGCCGCGACTGATTGATTACGCCAGTCATCGGAACGAATGTGACCCCGTTTTTCACAAGAGCTGTCCCCGAAATGCTCCCCGTGCGGCCGTCATCCCAGCTGAACTGATATTTAGCCTGCGCCGCAGCACCCGCTGTAGTCGGAAGGATGAGCAATAATGCCAGAATAAAGGCGGTTATCCCCCTTTTCATCATCAAACATCTCCTCTTCTTCAATTAAATGGATTTTACATCTCTTAATAACGCGCATTCTAAGGTAAAAGTTGCGATGGAATTAAACGGCCTGCCGGCTCGGGGAGACTGAAAAATATATCAACGGTAATTCGTCTTAAATTCACACATTTGCACATTCTCGCATATCCATAGCCGCATCCGACTCCTCACAGGAGCAAATTTCCTCAAACCATAACCGTTGAACCGAGTTAACAGGAAAAGCTCCATCTAATTGTCCGTTGCAGCAGCGAATAAAACCACTTAACCGGAAAATCTCCCGCTAAATGGATAATCTTCACCCCAATTGGCTAAAAAACAGAAAATTAACGGGAGAAAATCCATCTAAACTTGATTTAAGCCTGAAATTTCTAGAATTAGCGGGAGCTTTTCCCGTTAATCTCTCAGCCAGAGCTAATTCTGTAGCAAGTTAAGCTGACAGATGGTTAAGTAAGCTGCGGTTTGGCGTTGGAATTGATGGATTCGTGATGGGTGGATATGTTACTGGCAGGTAGCCGTTGGATGGATGATCGCTGTTTCACTGACGTTTGTTGGCTAATTGATGGTTTTGTGTGTTGGGGTTGGGGTTGCTTGCTGCTCGTTTGTCTTCTGATCCCTGCCTAATCCTCTAATCCTCGCATTTAACAAAAAAGCGCCCCTGCCAGCTTGGCAGGGGCGCTCCTCGTGCTAATGGCGCTTAAAATGCTGCTACAATCGCGCCTTTATATTTTTCCTCGATGAATTTCTTTACTTCTGGCGAACGAAGCGCTGCTGCCAGCTTTTGGATCGCATCGGAATCTTTGTTGTCCGGACGCGCAACTAGGATGTTCACGTACGGTGAATCATTGCCTTCGATAAACAGCGCATCCTTTGTTGGAACAAGATCGGCTTCAAGCGCATAGTTCGTGTTGATTAGCGCAAGATCTACCTCGCCAAGCACGCGCGGCAGCGTCGCTGCTTCCACTTCCGTGATCGCAAGCTTTTTCGGATTTTCAGTAATGTCGGACACCGTACCGTTAACGCCTACGCCATCTTTAAGCTTCAACAGCCCGTGCTCTGCCATAAGCGCAAGCGCACGTCCGCCATTCGATGGATCGTTAGGAATGACAACCTTCGCGCCATCCTTTAATTCTTCGATTTTTTTGATTTTTTTCGAGTAAGCGCCAAAAGGCTCGATGTGAACGCCGGCAACGTTAACAAGGTCATAACCTTTGTCCTTGTTGAATTGCTCTAGATAAGGCGTGTGCTGAAAGAAGTTAGCATCGATATTTTTCTCAAAAAGCTGTGTGTTCGGTTGAACATAGTCGTTAAATTCCATAACTTCAAGGTTTATGCCTTGCTCTTTCAGCATCGGTTTTACAAACTCAAGCAGCTCCGCATGCGGTACAGGGGATGCTCCAACCTTCAATGTAACCTCGGACGGTTTACCTGTCCCCGCTCCATTAGTGCCGCTTGTATTGCCCTCGGCGTTTTTGTCTTGCCCGCATGCTGTTAATGCGAACATTAGCATCAGGGTAATGATCATATAACTTGTCTTTTTCATCTTCATTCCTCCATGTTGTTAGATCAGTCTAAGCTGACTATTTTTCAAAAAATACTTACCCTATTTTCTGCTATAACGACGCACCAGCGCATCGCCGATCGTTTGCAGCACTTGAACGAGCACGATCAGCAGGGCAACGGTAACGAGCATAACATCGGTTTGGAACCGCTGATAGCCGTAACGCAGCGCGAGATCGCCAAGTCCGCCGCCGCCGATAACGCCCGACATCGCCGTGTAGGAGACGAGCGTAACCGCCGTTATCGTCACCGCAGCCAGCAAGCTGGGGCTGGATTCACGGAGCAGCACGCGGCGCACGATATCCCATTTTGACGCGCCCATCGCCTGGGCAGCCTCGATGACTCCACGATCCACCTCGCGCAGCGACGTTTCCACCAGCCTCGCAAAGAAGGGCGTCGCCGCTACGACGAGCGGTGGAATCGAGCCCTCAACGCCAAGCGTCGTCCCTGTAATCAGCTTGGTAAGCGGCATAATCAAAATCATGAGAATGACGAACGGTACGGACCGCAGCACATTGACGATAAAGGATAATACGCCATATACAAGAGGCTGCTGCAGCAGCTGCCTGCGAGAGGTTAAAAATAGGATGATGCCGATGATTAGTCCCAAAATAATCGTAAATACGAGCGATGCTGTCAACATATAAAGCGTATCTTTGGACGCATCCCATATTTCCGGCCACCGAACGTTTTCGAAGCTCATCATATCGCCTCCACCTCCAGCCCATCCTTGCGCAGCACGGCAATAACATGTTCAATTTCCTCATTGCTGCCGATCAGCTCCACGATAAGCTGGCCATATGGCGTTTGCTTCATTCGTGACACGGTACCCTGCAAAATCGCAAACTGCACCGAAGTAGGCTTCACTGCATTGTACAAAATCGGCTCATAGGTCAAATCGCCGATATACGTCATGCGCAGAAGACGCCCCGAGCGCCCGCGCAGCAGCTGGCCGTTCGCCCCGCTGTCAGCCACTTGATCAACAAAATCGCGAGTAACGGGATGCTCCGGCCTTAGAAAGACATGCAGCACATCGCCCATTTCAACGATTTCACCTCCGTCAATGACAGCCACGCGATCGCAAATCGAACGAATAACGTTCATCTCGTGAGTAATAAGCAAGATCGTTATGCCAAGCTTCTCATTAATGTCGAGCAATAAGGACAAGATCGAATTGGTCGTTTGCGGGTCTAGCGCCGAAGTCGCTTCATCACAAAGCAGTACATCCGGATTGTTCGCCAGTGCCCTTGCAATGCCGACGCGCTGTTTCTGGCCGCCAGACAGCTGCGCAGGAAATTTATCCGCATGCCCCTCAAGCTGAACGAGCTTAAGCAGCTCGTCTACACGCTTGTTCACTTCGGCCTTCGAAAGCTTAGCCAGCACAAGCGGAAAAGCAATATTATCTCTAACCGTGGACATCGACAGCAGGTTGAAATGTTGGAAAATCATTCCGATACGACGCCGCTGCGTTTGCAGCTGCCGCTCGGATAAGCCAGTCAATTCCACGTCACCTACGTTCACAGAGCCCGACGTAGGTTTCTCGAGCAGGTTGACACAGCGCAGAAGCGTGCTTTTTCCCGCCCCGGAATGGCCGATGATCCCAAATATTTCACCTTTTTTGACTGTCAAACTAACGTCCCGAACCGCTTCTACCGAAGCAGCTCCTACTCGGTACGATTTTTTTATGTTACTGAGCCTGATCAGTTGAATAACCCCCTATCGGACAAGCAAGACCATATTGTATAAATGAGTCAGCATACTGTCAATGTCAAAAATATCCATTTAATGTCATTATATCATTCGATTATTTCTGCACGCCTCTAAGCGAGCTTTCCCTATTGTTTCCTTACCCCATTTTTTTACTCTACTAAACGCCGTAAAACACAGCAAAAAGGCGCCCAGCAAGCAAAAAATCTACTTACGGGACGCCAAGCTGTAACCATTATTTTATGTTGACCAACTGCTGCGTCTCCACCTCGAATGTGCCCATTAATTTTTCAGGGTTTTTGTTGAATTTCAAAACCGCCATCGTTTTCTCCGTCTCTTGCAGCGAGGACCAGTGTGCGTTCTCCAGCACAACAAACTCATCTGCGTAAGCCCGGCCATCTCCAATGATAAGATTTCCCTCATATTTGACTGCAAGCGCGCCATTGTTTCCATTGATCTTGTCAGACTCTTTTTTGGCGAACAATAAGCCCTCTCCTTTTGAAACGGGCGGCAAGGAAACAACAGCCTCCGTCGTACCATCTTCTTTCACTTTCATAAGCAGCTTTTTCTGGATCAAGCCATCAATCGTCGCTTGCGATACATACATCACTTTTTGCCCACCGGCTTCAGAGATTTTGATCGTGTATACATCGCTTGCTTTTAACTGCTTCGCTTGCTTGTCCAAAACATCTTTGACCTGCTGCTTCTCACCGTATACGATCATCCCATTTGCTTGAGGAAAAATCTTATCCATAAGTTTTTTCCCGCCAAACCCCGCGATAACAATGACAACGACCAGCACAATCGATACTATTTTTTTCATTTTCCGTCTCCTTTATATTTTAGTTTGGTCTGCCTTATATTTTAAAGGAATCTTTCCCTGTAAAAATAACGACAATAATGACGGCAGCGACAGTCGTTATGGTTCGTATCCAATCACTCATTCGTTGTTGCCTCCTTTTTGAATCGTTTATCTAATACCTATCCTATAGAAATGACCGACTATCAGCCATCGATTAGAGTGACAATATAAGTGACAAATTTGTAAGATACACTGAGCTAAAAACAGAAACAGGGCGATGCAGATTTTATCATCTGCACCGCCCTGTATTTAAGCTTCCATCTATTAGCGTGCCGCTTGCCGGAGCTGCTGCACCGCTTCAAATACCTGCTCGGCATGGCCCTTGACCCTTACCTTGCGCCATTCCTGAACCAGCTTGCCATCTGCATCTATCAGGAACGTCGATCTTACAAGTCCCATGTACTCTCTGCCGTAAAGCTTCTTTAACTGCCACACGCCGTAAAGCTCGCACACCGCGTGCTCCGTATCCGCAAGCAGCAGGAAAGGCAGCTCCTTCTTCTCGATAAAACGCTGATGCGATTTTACCGTATCGAGGCTGATGCCCAAAATAACGGTATTATGCTTCAGCATCTCCGCGTTAGCGTCACGAAAGTCGCAGGATTCCTGGATGCAAGCTGTCGTCATATCCTTCGGATAAAAGTAGAGGACCACATTTTGACCACGGTAATCGCTAAGCGATACATCCTCACCATTTGAAGCCGGCAATACAAAATCCGGTGCCGTATCTCCTATTTGAAGCTGTGTCATCTAAAATCCTCCATCGCTGTCTCATTAACGAATCGTATGAAATCAATCGGAAAGCTCCGTTTAGGAGCCCGCTCCGCGATAACGCTTTACCCCGTGGTTCCACAGCCAGAGCCCCAAAGAAAATACGATAATGCCCATAACTGGCGTCATAAGCGCGAGCCGTGACAGGTCATCCGCCTTTTTCTCAAGGAAATAAGACGCTGGAATAACGCCAACGAAAGCAAACGGCAGCAGCCATGTCAGCACGAACCGAATCATTTTGTTATAAATATTAACCGGATAACGGCCGTAGTTTTGAATGTTGTACATAAGCGGCACGATGCCGGTCGGCGCGTCAGAATAAAAGGATATAGCGCTGAGCGCCGTATATAGTCCCGCGTAAATAAGAACCGCGCCCAGTACGAGCAGCATAAGCATCAATAAATCGAGCAGTTGGAACGGCAGATCGAGCTGCGCCCAGCATAGAGCCATAATGATCGCCCCGACGAAGGAGCCAATCAGTGACGGCGGATCTACATTTTCGAGCAGAACCTGATATAAGCTGTGAGCCGGCCTTGTAAGGACGCGGTCCATCTCGCCTTTGACAATGTAGCGCTCGCTGAAATTCCAAATGCTGAAGAAGGTGCTGAACACGCCGTAAGGAATCATGAAGAATCCATAGACGAACACAACTTCGGCCTCCGACCAGCCGCCAAGCGACGGCGTATGCTGGAACACAATCAATATGAAGATGAGGTTCATCCCTTGGAACAATAAATCCGACAGCACCTCAACCCAGAAATCGGCACGGTAGGTCAGCCTTGTTTTTGCGTAGTTTTTAATGTACTCCCAGAACAATGAAGCGTATCTCATGTCTATTAACCCCCTTGCACGAACAGCCGCTTGCGAGCAGCGCGCCACGTCAGCCAGATTGGCACCAGCAAGCCTGCAAACCATAACACTTGAATGCCGAATACAGGCAGCACTTCGCTGCTCGGCGTCCGTCCTGTAAACACGGAGCTAGGCAAATAGGTGATAGCCTGGAACGGCAGCCACTGCATGATTGCGGAGAGCCACCCTGGGAAGAAGGCAATCGGCACGACCACGCCGGAAAACAAATCGACCATAACCCGCTTCATCCGCATCATGCCTTCGTTATTTTCAACGAAAAACGCAAACAAGCCGGTCAAAATATTAATTTGTGAATTGATAAGAAAGCTAAAGAACAGCATGACTAAGTAAATAAGCCATGTCATTGGATCTGTAGGCAGCGTAACCGGAAAAATGAGACAAACGATAATCATCCCCGGCACCATGAACAGCAGCATTCGGAATAACCCCTCGCCGAAGCCTTGCATCATTTTGACGAGCAAATAGGAATAAGGCCTGATCAGCTGAACCGCGACGCTGCCGTCCCGAATCTCATTTGCAATCTCGCGGTCAAGGTTGTTGAAATAAAAGGCGCGAGCCATCCATGATACCGCAACGTATGTTGTCATTTGGGTCACGGTAAAGCCGGCAAGCGTCTCCTGATCGCCGTAAATCGCCTGCCACAGAAAGTAATAAGCGCCTATGTTAATGGCATAAATGATAATGCCGCTATAATAATTAACGCGGTAAGCCAGCATCATAATAAACCGAATACGAATAAAATCGATATAAGCGCTCATCATGACTGGGCTGTCTCCTTCGTGGTTGAAGCGGAGCCTGAGGAGTATATGCTGCGGACGATATCGTCCGTATTGGTTTCAATGATTTTGATGTCGCGAATCTCAACGCCGCCAACAACGCATGACAGCGCATCGGATACGTTAACGGTATGCGGCAGCCACATTTTCGCGCTCACGTCGCTCTCCATCGTCCATGTTACGTCATGCGCAGCCGTCAAATGCTGCAGGACTGAAAGCGGCGTATGCCCCGCAAACTGGAACTGGATTTCGCGGCCCTTGCTCCAGCGGTTTTTCAAATCATCAAGCCCGCCATCATAAATGATACGGCCGTCATCAAGCATAATGACGCGTGAGCATAGCGCTTCAATATCCTGCAAATCATGTGTCGTCAGCAAAATAGTCGTTCCCTGCTCCTTGTTCATTTGAAGAAGGAAGTCTCGGATTTCTGTTTTCACGACGATATCGAGGCCGATGGTCGGCTCATCTAGAAACAGTATCGACGGATTGTGCAGCAGCGAAGCGACAAGCTCGCAGCGCATCCGCTGTCCGAGGCTCAGCTTGCGAACGGGACGGTTGAGCAGATCGCCAAGCTGGAGCCGCTCTACAAGCTCGTTCAGCCTTTTGCGGAAATCCGCCTCTGAAACCCGGTATACTTTGCGCAGAAGCTGAAAGGATTCAATAACGCCGATATCCCACCATAATTGCGAGCGCTGCCCGAATACGACGCCAATGCCGTTTACGAATTTCTCGCGATCCTTGAACGGCACATAGCCGTTTACCTTGAGTTCTCCTGACGTTGGCACCAAAATGCCCGTCAGCATTTTGATCGTGGTTGACTTGCCTGCTCCATTCTCTCCTATATAGCCGCATATTTCGCCTTGCGGAATTTGAAAGGAAATATCTTTAACCGCCGTTACCTCATTGTACTCGCGTTTAAACAAGTCCTTGAGGGCGCCGGATAGGCCTTCGCGGTTCTTTTGCACACTGAATTGCTTGCGTAAATCCTTTACATCGATTGCTAACATCTGGTTGTTATAGCCCCTTTCGCTTCGACATTTCCTAGGAAATAGCGATCTTTTCTTACCTAAAACGATAAAACTTGCTTCTGCATGTCGTTCAGCTTTATAATTTTATGATATGTAATCATACAGTAGTTCACGCCTAGCGTAAACGGTTGAGTCTGCCGGAGGCAGTTCAGCTTCCGTTTGCCGATGAAATATACGCACTTATATTTCCGGCGCAACCTGCTCCGCTAGCCTTCTTCCTGGATGCGGACCATTCGCTATGCCATCTTTGTTCATGCTTACATTTGAAATGTACCCTCTTGGGACAAAAAGATCCAGCAGCATCTGAAGGGAGCACGTCTAACGAAATGCCTAAAGAGACGAATAAGAAAAGAAAGTGGAAATGGTTGTACATCAGCCTCTCCGTAATTCTAGGCGCGGCGGCAGCATTTGTCATTTACTGGAGTGTAGGCATATATAATGCGCTGGATAACTTCAGTGATCCGGAGGCAACGAAGGCGCCTGTCGACGGCGTTGAAGCTACGCCTGTTCCGATCCCCGAATGGGAGGGCAAGGAACGCGTTAATATTTTGCTGCTTGGCGGTGATGCTCGTGGGGTTGATGAGGGCCAGCCGGCTCGTTCAGACTCCATATTGGTCGCTTCGTTCGATCCTGTTACCAAGAAAGCGCATCTGTTCTCTGTGCTGCGGGATACTTACGTCAATATCGAAGGACATGGCAAAGGCCGGATCAATACAGCGCTTACTCTAGGGGAATACCCGCTAGCGATGAAAACAGTCGGCGATCTGCTTGGTCTCGACATTCAATACTATGTATATACCGACTTTGAAGGCTTTAAGAAGCTGATCGATACGATTGGCGGCATTTACTTCGATGTCGAGAAAGATATGCATTACACGGACAACGCGGACGGCAACCGTTACGATATCGATCTCAAAAAAGGCTACCAGCTGCTCGATGGCGATAAAGCGCTTCAGTACGTCCGCTTCCGCCACGATGCGATGAGCGACTTCACGCGGACCGGACGCCAGAGAGAATTCTTGCAAGCAGTGGCAAAGGAACTTCAATCGTCTTGGAACATTATCCGCATGAAAAAAATTCTGGATAGCGTTCAGCCTTATGTGAAAATGAACATCACCGTGCCTGATATGCTGAAGCTAGGCCAGCTTGGCGTCAAAAGCCATGTAGCCAGCACGACGCAAATCCCGCCGATGGAACTTATCGCTGAGGACCGTGTTGGCGGCGCCTCCGTCATTGGAATCAGTGACGAGGATGAGCTTCGCTCCTACGTACAAATGACGCTTGAGCAGGATGATACGGTGCCCACGCCTACCGAATCCGCTACACCAAGCGACGGTACGGCAAGCAGCTCCAATACCAACTCGAAGCAGTAACCTATAGATACACGCAACGGCGAGCTTGAGTTGCGTGTATTTTGCTTCTTTTTCTACAACCATTATTCACAACTACTTCAATTTGGAGGCTACTTTCCATGACCTTACAACGACCCAATTCAGAAAAGCTATACGAGGAAGCATTGCAGCATATCGTCGGCGGCGTCAACAGTCCCTCCCGTTCCTACAAAGCGGTAGGCGGCGGTGCCCCGGTGTTTATGAAACGCGGCGAAGGCGCATATTTCTGGGATGTCGACGATAACCGTTACATCGATTATTTGGCGGCATACGGCCCCATTATAACCGGGCATGCTCATCCACATATTACGGAAGCTATCGTTCGTGCCGCGCAAAACGGTACCTTGTACGGCACGCCTACCGAGCTTGAAATTACGCTCGCGCGCATGCTGAAGGAAGCTATCCCTTCACTCGACAAAGTTCGATTCGTCAACTCAGGCACTGAGGCAGTGATGACGACCATTCGTGTCGCACGCGCCTATACCAAGAAAAGCAAAATCATCAAGTTCGCAGGCTGCTATCACGGCCACTCCGACCTCGTGCTCGTCGCGGCAGGCTCCGGCCCATCGACGCTTGGCATTCCCGATAGCGCTGGCGTGCCTGCTAGCATTGCAAGCGAGGTCATTACCGTTCCGTTTAACGATCTGCCTGCGCTTAAGGAAGCATTGGATCGCTGGGGACACGAGACGGCCGCCGTCATGGTCGAGCCGATTGTCGGCAACTTCGGCATGGTAATGCCGCACGAGGGCTTCCTGGAAGGGCTCTGCAAGCTCACGCGCGATGCCGGCGCACTTGTCATCTATGATGAAGTCATCAGCGCATTCCGCTTCCATTACGGCGCTGCGCAGACGTATGTCGCTTTCCCGGACCATAAAGCGATTGAGCCAGACTTAACGGCGCTTGGCAAAATCATCGGCGGCGGCCTTCCGATCGGCGCTTACGGCGGACGCCGCGAAATAATGGAGCAGGTCGCTCCGCTTGGCCCTGCTTATCAAGCAGGCACGATGGCCGGCAATCCTGCCTCCATCTCCGCGGGCATCGCCTGCTTGGAGCTGCTGCAGGAGCAAGGCGTCTACGACAGAATGAACGCGCTCGCGACTAAGCTCGCAGCAGGGCTGCACGCTGCCGCTAAGCAACATGACATTCCGCTCACGATCAATCAAATTCGCGGTTCATTTTCCGCCCATTTCTGCGATCATCCCGTTACCAACTACGATGAGGCGCAGGATACGGACGGCGAGCTATTCGGCAGATTTTTCAAGCTCATGCTGGAGAAAGGCATTAATCTAGCGCCATCCAAATACGAAGCTTGGTTCTTCACAACCGCGCATATAGAAGCCGACATTGATGAAACCATTGAAGCCATTAATTATGCTTTCGCTAAACTGAAATAAACCCATACAAAACGGATTATCTCAAAATCAGTAAATTTCCTCGAAATGATTACTAACTTGGAACCGAAAGTCTGGATGACGGCTAGCCGCTCGTTTGGCAGGGAGAATGCGAAGAGATAAGGCTAATTTCTAGACTTATTTCTAGAATTTCAGCTTGCTTGAGTGAAATAGAGCTAGTTTCTAGCTCTATTTTCCTTTGGCGGCGCCCCGGAGGCTCATTTTCAGCAGAATGTGAAGAAATAAGGCTAATTGCTGGACTTATTTCTAGAATTTCAGCTTGTTTGAGTGAAATAGAGCTAATTTCTAGCTCTATTTTCCTTTGGCGGCGCAATTGCCGGAGAAGCGACATCATTTTAGGTAAAAAAAAGAACCGTCCCTAAAGGTCTTTCCAGACCTTTCGAAACAGCCCCGTTTTGCGCTTCATGCGCTGCGTCATGTTCGCTTTGCTATTCAATTGGCTTAAGCAGCAGCAGACGATCATCCGTCTTTGCCGGAATGCCGCGGCCATCGGTATTGTTCGTAATGACGTAGATGCGTCCATCCTTCATTTTCACATCACGAAGCCTGCCTTCGCCCTCGAATACGACAGCCATTTCCTTTGTAGCCGGGTCGAACCGGTAAAGCGCGCCTCCCATCAAGGTCGCAATCAAAATGCGGTTGCTCTTATCCATCGTCGCTCCTGATGGTGCGATTGCCGTTTCCCCTGAATGGTAAAGAGGCGTTATCAATCCTTCGTGCTCTTCATCGCCATAAATGGTCGGCCAGCCGTAATTGCCGCCCGCATCAATCACGTTAATCTCATCATGCCCGCCGGGATCACCCGATGGACCATGCTCCGTATTAAACATCACATTTTTATCATTCCATACGAGCCCTTGCGGATTGCGGTGCCCATACGAATACACATATGACCCAGGAAAAGGATTATCCTCCGGTACCTTGCCATCAAGCGTCATTCGCAAAATTTTACCGGCTAGGCTGCTTCGATCCTGCGCTAACTCCCTTTGCTGGGCATCTCCTGTCGTTACATAAAGGAGCTTATCCGGTCCAAAAGCCATCCGGCCGCCATCATGGTTCGCTGCTCCCGGAATCCCTTCAAGAAGCGCGCGCACCTCATCCCATTGCTCGCCATTTTGCTTAAGGAGAACGACTCTGTTCAAAATACGGCCTTTTTCCTCATAGGTATGATAGGCATATGCCATTTTGGACTTTGCAAAATCCTGCGCCAGCAGGAAGCCAAGAAAGCCGCCCTCGCCAAGGCCATGTACGCCTTTTTTCAAGCGCACCGCTTGACGGGTCATTTTATTGCCGTCAACTTTGACAACATTCCCTTCCCGCTCGCTAATATAAACGGTATCATCATCGAACGTGATCACCCACGGCACACGAAGGTCCTGCGCCAGCACCTCGTACGCTGCGGCTGTGTCGTCCGTCTCTGTAGGTTCGCTCGTTTCCGTTTCTAGCGGCTTATCGGTTGCTTCGGCTGCCGGCGTATTTGTCGATGGAGGTGATTCGGAAGTTTTAGTAGACTCGCATGCAGCCAGCATGCCCACGCATAGCATTGTCATCATTAGCGCGGCTATTCGTTTTCTAGCAGTCATCATCGTATGTTCCTCCCTCTCAATCAGGCATGAGCTATAACTAGAGACAAAGAAGGACAGCGTATCCGCCAGCAAGCAGTACGTTGTCCTTCCATCATTACTTATTTGCTTCCGCTTCGGCTAACGCTGCGATTAGCTCCTCTTGAATATGTCCATTCGACGCTACGACGTTGCGAACGCCCAAGTCGTAAGGCTCGCCAGTCGTGCTGCTTACGACGCCGCCCGACTCCTGCACAAGCAGGGAGCCTGCCGCCAAATCCCAGCTGTTAAGCCCAATCTCCCAAAATCCGCTCAGGCGACCTGACGCGACATATGCCATATGCAGTGCGGCAGAGCCGGCAATACGAAGATTGCGAACCTGCGGAGCTATCGCCTGTATGCCCTTCAAGTTCAGCGGTAGCGCATAATGGTGATCGGCCGGGAATCCGGTTGCAATAAGGCTGTCACGCAGCGTGTTATCGCTGGACACCTGCATCCTTTTGCCATGAACATAGGCTCCCTTGCCTTTCTCTGCGACAAACATTTCATCCTTCATCGGATCGTAGACGACACCGACGATAACTTCGCCGTTATGAGCAAGCGCAATCGATACGCAGAAATAAGGAAAGCCGTGTACGAAGTTGGTTGTTCCGTCAATTGGATCAACAATCCACAAGTATTCAGCATCCCGAATATTTTCAAGCGCACGCGTAGAAGCCTCTGGCCCAGGCTCTACACCCTCCTCACCAAGAAAGGAATGGCGGGGAAAATGAGTCAAAATCAAATTTTTAATCAAGCGCTCCGAGCCTTTATCTACTTCCGTAACAAGGTCATGTGAAGAGTACTTTATATCAAGGCTTGCATGATTGCCAAGCTTCATTTTAATCCATTCTCCTGCTTTCGACGCGCAGTTGATTGCGACAGCAGTAAAGCTTTTCCCGCCTACAACGGAAGCATTGTTCTGGTCACTCACGGTCCATCACTCTTCCCTCTATGTAAATTTACGAACTGTTGTACCCACGTTATCTTCTATTACGCATGAAGCGTATCTCAAGTTTCGCATAAGACTATTTTCACAGTATTAAAATGATCTAACACCTTCAATAATTAATTGTGCGGCCAGCAGAAGCAGCGTTACTCGGAGCAGCCACAACAAACCTTTGCCGCTCATTTTCACAGCAATGGCAGCGCCTAGCTTGCCCCCGATCCAAGCTCCCGGCACTAAAGCCAGCACAAGCATCCAATCCGTCTCTCCCAAATAGATATGCATGCCGCTTCCAAGAATAGATGATAAAAAAATGACAAACATCGACGTAGCCGTAGCCAAATGCGGCGGAAAACGGAACAGCAGCACCATAAGCGGTACGAACAGCGAGCCGCCTCCAATTCCGAATAAACCCGAGATCAAGCCTACGCCAAAGCCAATGGAAAGCGCTGGAGCGATGCTATAGCTGTACGTATGCACCTCACCGGAGGCATCGGTCATCGTTCGAACGGTCGACCATTGTTTAGAAAACGGTTTCATATGGTCTCGAGCGATCAAAAGCGATGCCATCAGCAGCATAAAAACGCCGAATACAAGCTGGAACACGCCGGCAGGGAGCAATCCTGTCATTGCCGAGCCAAGCATGGCAGCGGGACCGCTCGTTATAAAAAATAACCAGCCGCTGCGAAAATCAACAATTTTCCGCTTGGCATAACTCAGTGTTGAAGCAAGTGCCGTAACGACTAACACCGTTAATGAAATGCCGACAGCCGTTGCGTGCCCAATTGCTTCGCCCGTCAGCACAGGTCCGATCAGCATGAGCACGGGAACGATAATAATGCCGCCGCCAAGTCCAACAATGCTGCCGAACATCGCCGCCACGACGCCGAGCAGTACTAGAAGTATCCATTCCATGATGCGATCACCTTTTTCAGCCATATTCGAGTTACTGCTGCGGGAGAGACTGCAAACATATAATAACACCGCCAAGGTTTGGCCTTGACGGTGCTTACATTCAATCATTAGTGGTGAGCGTCAATCTCTATTCGTCCGCCATCTAACACTTTGACACCTGCTCCGCTTTGTTCCATTTGCTTAAAATCGTCCATGAGCTTGAATAAAGCCTCGTCCTTGCTCTTAGCCTCAAGCATGCAGTCCAAATATTCGGTGCTGCGAGCCGCCTGCCTTAGAAAATGAACTAATGGCTCTGCCTCCACAAAATCCGCATGACCACGGGGATCGGATACGCTTTTGGGACTGGAAGCATGAATTTTGCATGGAAGCTGACTAGCGCTTGTAAAGCCCAGCCTTTCTCGTTCCTTCTGCCAGGTTCGCTCTATTCTCGGCCATATGCCGTTGTAAAGCTCGTCCTCACTGACATCGCCATGATTCACGGCATGATGGTGAATATCGAGTACCATCGGAACCTCGACTTGCTCAGCTGCCTCAAGCGTCTCCCTTGCGTTAAACGTTTTGTCGTCGTTCTCAAGCGTGATCCGGTGTTTAAAACGAGGCGACAAGGCGCTGAATTGACGGATGAACCGCTCCCCAGCTACAGCCTTGTCGCCATATGCTCCACCGATATGTATGTTGCATTTGGTCGCTTCGTCCAGCCCCATCGCCTCTAACATTAGAGTATGATGGAGCAAGTCCAGTTCCGACTTTGCGAGCACCTCGGGCCTTGGCGTGCTGAACACGCAAAAGTGATCCGGATGAAAGGACACTCGAATACCATTTTTCTGGGCGTATTCGCCGACTTCTTGAAAAGAAGGCGCTAGAGCCGCAAATGGATTCCATTCCAACAAATTCTCATGCGTAGCAAGCGGGATCAGCTTGGACGAAAATCGATACATTTGAATGCCGCTAGCTTTGCAATGCTTCAAAATGCGCAGCGTGCTTCGCAGGTTCTCCTCCGCAATACGCTCCAACT
Source organism: Paenibacillus sp. FJAT-27812 (assembly GCF_001273905.1). NCBI lineage: Bacteria > Bacillati > Bacillota > Bacilli > Caryophanales > Paenibacillaceae > Paenibacillus > Paenibacillus sp. FJAT-27812. The sequence goes on from NZ_LIGH01000001.1 coordinate 1,158,019, forward strand.
TTCGGATGCCCGCCTCGCGGTCGTCCAGCTTCGAGAAGTTAGCGAACGTCATCGTTCTGGACGGTGATGCATTCTCTACCTGCAAGCTCATGGCGACAAAACCTAATCTAACGATCATTGTTTAAGCCCTCTCGCCAAAAAACATTTCAAAGGCAAGCGCCGTTTGAACCTTTGCTTCTTCGTCAGTCAGCTTTCTCACGAGCTCCATCTCCACTTGTGTCACTTCTTCGCCTTGGAAATTAATTTCCGCGATAGAAGCTAAAATGCGGACAATCGCTATCGCCTCATTGGCTGGTGTATAGGCAATAACCTTCTGGCCCGTCGGAAATACGCGAAAGCCGCTCTTCATCATTTTGCCCCGACCATACTCCAACAATTCATACAGCTCTTGTTCGGACTTAAATTTGCACACGGAGTTAAATTCAGTCGCAAAACCCATATTTTTTCCCTCCTTTCAGTGAAATTTCAACGGGGATTCTACCAAACCTTCAAAGGCTACTACCAACCTTAAAAGGCTACTACCAAACCTTCAAAACCTTTTCGAACCCACCCAAACCCTCCCTTCCAAGGGAGGGCCCCAAGGGTTGCACCCTCTGGACTCCCGCAACTGGA
>NZ_LIGH01000001.1:1158810-1382498 GCF_001273905.1 Paenibacillus sp. FJAT-27812
GCAACTGGACTAACGTTAGAGCTTGTGCGGCGCTCGGCAGCTTCCATTGGCGGTGGATCGCTTTCGTCCCTACGGGACACGCTTTACGTTTGTGCTTCTATATTACTTTTAAGAGCATTAAACACCTTTAACACCATTCGTTGCTGCACTTTCCATACTTTCTATCGTATGAGACACGCTTCCACCATCGCACCTTTAAACAGCAGATAATCAATCGAATATCCATTTAGCGGGAAATACTCCCGTTAAATTCTCAAATATAGGATCGTACCATGGATTAGCGGGAATTCCTCCATCTAATTTGGCGAAAAGTGCCTCATAGAGATGAGAAACTACATATTTAGCTGGAGAAATTCCGGTTAAATTGGATTTCAGCCTCTTTTTAAAGAAATTAGCTGGAGCTTTTCCCGTTAATTGCTGCTGGTCCATCCGCCGACTTGAGCGAGCTCGAAATAAACAGCGACGAATAGGTCTACAAACAGCTTGTCCAAAGGACAAGAAAGAAAAAACTCCTTTATGTATCTATTTTGGCTCAGCGTTACGTTTTATGGGCTAACCCGCCACATAGCAACGTTCCATCATCCCAAAACAATAAATAAAAGATTTTTTCCTCGCACTATTTATGAATGGTTATAAGTCCTTTATCCTGCTAAGTAGCGTCGCCTGTAAAATCGATGCGTTGCTTCTCGGCGTGGCGAGCAAGGGCTAGCGAAATTAATGTGTCTAACAACTCTTTATATGGAATGCCGGTTTCCTTCCACATGAGCGGGTACATGCTGAATGGGGTGAAGCCTGGCAAGGTGTTGACTTCGTTAATGAAAATCTGGTTATCGTTTTTCCGAAGGAAAAAGTCTACGCGCGATAAACCTGAGCCGTCGATCGACTGGAAGGCGCGAACAGCCATTTCTCGAATGGACTCCGTAATTTCTGGCGACAGGATAGCCGGAATTTGCATAGTCGACTTACCGTCAATATATTTGGCTTTGTAGTCGTAGAACTCATTGGATGGCGCAATTTCACCTGGCACTGAAGCTCTCGCATCGTCGTTGCCCAGTACGCTTACTTCGATTTCGCGGGCATCCACGAACTCTTCCACGATTACTTTACGGTCGAAGCGGAAGGCATAGTTAACGGCGGCAACTAATTCTTCGCGGTTTTTCGCTTTCGATACGCCGACGCTTGATCCCAGATTGGCTGGTTTAATGAAGCAAGGATAGCCGAGCGAAACCTCGCATTCCATAATGAAGAAGGAAGCATCCCTTTCCCATTGTGTCCGGTTGAAGTAGCGGAATACGCATTGCGGCAAGCCTTCTTGGGCGAATACTTTTTTCATCAGAATCTTGTCCATCCCAACGGCAGAAGCGAGAACGCCCGCTCCAACGTAAGGGATGTTCGCCATTTCGAACAAGCCTTGAATCGTGCCGTCTTCCCCGAACGTACCATGCAGCAGCGGGAAAATAACGTCAATACGCGTCTCGTTCTCTGCAGACGCTTCTTTTTTTAAGCCCGCAAACAAAGGGGCGAGCGCAAAGCCTGATTGCTTCGCCTCGCTCCCGCCAAAACGGAGCTCCTCTACGCTGCTTGGGCGGGCATGGAGCGAGTCGCCCGTTTTCCATTCGCCTTGTTTTGTAATATAAAAAGGTTTGATTTCGTATTTGTTATAGTCAAATTCACCCATTACTGCGTAAGCCGTTTGCAAAGAGACCTCATGCTCTCCCGATTTCCCCCCGTAAACTAAACCTACTCGAACCTTGCTCCCCATGGCATATCCTCCGGTACAATTATTTATAATAGGTCTGCAATATGAAAAAAACGATATTTCGTTTGTTCCGTCCATGCATAGGAATCACGATAATCCCAATAACGATGCCTGCTGGAAACCGTGTTGGCATTCACTAGCGGCATGCCGAACGAGTCAAAGGCCGTTACGATTGTGCTGTGCTGAAAACGATGATCGCCATTCCAGTCATACGTGATGACATCGCCAAGCTGCAGCTCATCGGCCGATTGTACAACCTCCGCGCGCAGGCCAGAAGACCTCGAAGCAGTCAAATAATTCGTTATAGCATTCGATACCGCCCAGCTATAGCTCCACCATTCGCTGCCTTTGTTACGTCCTTTATACCACCAGCCCGTTTCCCTCTTACCAGTATAGTTCATCGGAGCATTGCCTGCAAAGATGCACTGCGACACGTAATGTGTACAATTTACCTCAAAAAGCTCATACGACGGGTTGCCTTCATTCCACCAACGGTCCGCATATGCAGCAACCAAATCTCTCCTGTAACGAATGCCGGCTGGTCGGTGTTTGAATTGCTGTAATAGGTCATAATTTAAGTATGGTGTTGACGGTGACGATAGATCGCCAAATAGCTCCGAATGCTCATCGACGGTCATCCAGTTGTCTGAAGCAGTGCCAAAACGCGGCCTGCGCTCCGCTATGATCGGTTCTACGCGCAGGACTTCCCAGGCATTGCCCGAGGATCCTAGCCATAGACGTTCGAATTCGGATCTTTCCTCCATGTAAAATCGTCCAGACTGCTCCATCCTTCTTTTGATGTGAAGCCGAATGAGCACTGAAACTTCGCTGGATGATTCATTAAAACGGATAATCTCTGCTTTAGTCTCGCTGCCTGCCGGCAATGCGCCTCTAAGCAGATCACGCTCACGCAGACGCTCGAGCCTACATCTTAGCCGGTCGCAGTGATCGGCATCGGTCACATAATCGGTCAGCACGGTGGCATGCTGATTCGCTTCTGCCTGATTGTATAAGCTCACATAGCGATGAACGGCAGATTTCCAGCCTTGCAGCTTCCCTTGCTGCGAGTATGGATCGTAATCCGATGAACGCAAAAGCGAATTCAGCTTAGACGTTTGCTGCTTGATTGGTTTTGCCTCTTGCATCGCTTTCTCTAGGCTTTGCAGCGCTTGATCGGCGCCATCGGCTTGCCGTTCCGCTTGCAAGCCGAAAGGCGATGGCTGCTTTTGCAGAGCATGTGTCGCAACTTTTTGCTGCGGCTTACGCTGTGGCGCTGCTGGCTTGGACGGCGCTGAGCTGCGCTTTTGACCTTGAGGACCCTGTCCCCCGTTACCCGTACGCGACATAGCAATCCCTCCTTAACCTTGTCGTGCATGCAATGCGTAAACGGCTGCAGCCAGCCTCTGGCAGAACTAGCTGCTTTAGCCTAACGCTGATTAACTGCTTCATTATATGAAGCCAGCTTCCGTTTCATGTAACATTCATCTTCATGGATTCCACACAATTTACAGGCCCATAAGGACATAATTGGACTTTACGGAAGGACTATTTTAACGATATACTATAGATATAGCGATTTTGAAATTGTGTTTCACAGAATGAAACACGAACTACATTCAAAGAGGAGAATGACGATGTCTACACAAAATCATTATTCGGTTCGCACAACGCTGGACGCAGGTGGCAAAACATACGCTTACTACCGTCTGGGCGGACTTGAAGAGCAAGGACTAGGCGACATTTCGAAACTGCCTTTTTCCATCAAAGTATTGCTTGAGGCTGCTGTTCGTCAATTTGACGGCCGCGCCATTACGCCAGAACATGTAAAGCAGCTTGCTACATGGGCTGACGGACGCGAAGATAAAGAAATTCCTTTCATCCCTGCTCGTATCGTATTGCAGGATTTCACCGGCGTACCGGTTGTCGTTGACCTCGCGGCAATGCGCGATACCGTGAAAAAAGCTGGCGGAGACCCGAAAAAAATCAACCCGCTCGTACCGGTCGATCTCGTAATCGACCACTCGGTAATGGTTGACGCATTCGGTACGCCTGAAGCGCTTGAGTACAACACGAAAGTTGAGTTTGAGCGTAATGAAGAGCGTTACCGTTTCCTTCGCTGGGCACAAACGGCGTTCGATAACTTCCGCGCGGTTCCACCGGGCACAGGTATCGTTCACCAAGTTAACCTTGAGTACTTGGCATCCGTTGCAGCTACAAAAACAATCGACGGCGAAACTGTTGTATACCCAGACTCTCTTGTAGGTACGGATTCCCACACTACAATGATCAATGGTCTTGGCGTTGTCGGCTGGGGCGTTGGCGGTATCGAGGCTGAGGCTGGTATGCTTGGTCAACCGCTATACTTCGTAATGCCTGAAGTTATCGGCTTCAAATTGACTGGCAAGCTGGCAGAAGGCTCAACAGCAACTGACCTTGCGCTTACCGTTACTCAAATTTTGCGTAAAAAAGGCGTTGTTGGTAAATTCGTCGAGTTCTTCGGCCCTGGTTTGTCTAACATCAGCCTTGCTGACCGTGCAACGGTTGCCAACATGGCACCTGAATACGGCGCAACAATCGGCTTCTTCCCTGTCGATACAGAGACGCTTAGCTACATGCGCCAAACAGGCCGTTCGGAAGATCTTATCGAGCTTGTTGGCTCGTACTATAAAGCACAAGACATGTTCCGTACTGACGAGACGCCAGATCCTGTATTCTCTGACATCGTTGAGCTTGATCTTTCCACAATCGTTCCTTCACTTGCAGGTCCGAAGCGTCCACAAGACCGCGTAGAACTTACTGCAATGAAAGAATCGTTCAACAGCATCATCCGCACGCCGATCGACAAAGGCGGATACGGATTGACTGACGATAAAATCGATCAGGTTGTAACGGTTAAGCATAATGACGGCCAAGTGAGCAAAATGGGCACTGGCGCAGTCGTAATTGCCGCAATTACAAGCTGCACGAACACTTCTAACCCAAGCGTTATGGTCGGTGCCGGCCTCGTTGCTAAAAAAGCAGTAGCACTTGGACTTAAGAAGCCTGCTTACGTAAAAAGCTCCTTGACGCCAGGTTCGCTTGTCGTAACGGAATATTTGACAAAAGCAAACCTGCTTGAGCCGCTTGAAGCGCTAGGCTTCCACGTTGCAGGTTATGGCTGCGCGACATGTATCGGTAACTCCGGTCCGCTTCCAGACGAAGTAAGCAAAGCGATCGCAGACAACGATATGACGGTATCCGCCGTTCTTTCCGGTAACCGTAACTTTGAAGGCCGCGTTCACGCGCAAGTTAAAGCGAACTACCTGGCTTCACCGCCGCTAGTTATCGCTTACGCGCTTGCTGGAACAACTAACATCGATTTGACTACAGATCCAATCGGATTTACGGAAGACAACAAGCCTGTATATTTGAAAGATATCTGGCCTACGTCCCAAGAAATCAATGATGCGATGACTGCTGCGCTTAACCCGCAAATGTTCCGCGACAAATACGAGAACGTATTTACGCAAAATGAGCGTTGGAACGCGATCTCGGTTCCTAAAGGCGAAAGCTACGAGTGGGATGCAAAATCGACGTACATCCAAAACCCGCCGTTCTTCGAAAACCTTGGTCCTGACCTAACGGATATCGAAGATATTCATTCCGCAAGCGTGCTTGCGCTTATGGGCGATTCCGTAACGACTGACCACATCTCACCTGCTGGTAACATTACGGTTAACAGCCCAGGCGGCCAATACTTGATCGAAAATGGCGTTAAACGCGAAGACTTCAACTCCTACGGTTCACGCCGTGGTAACCACGAAGTTATGATGCGCGGTACGTTCGCGAACATTCGTATTCGTAACCAAGTGGCTCCAGGAACGGAAGGCGGCGTTACGACTTACCTGCCTACGGATGAAGTGATGTCGATCTACGATGCTTCGATGAAATATCAAAAAACCGGTAAAAACCTTGTCGTTCTTGCTGGTAAAGAGTACGGTACAGGAAGCTCCCGTGACTGGGCGGCAAAAGGCACTTACCTGCTTGGCGTTAAAGCTGTTATCGCGGAAAGCTTCGAGCGTATCCACCGCTCCAATCTGGTTGGTATGGGCGTATTGCCACTCCAATTCCCAGAAGGCCAAGGCTGGAAGACGCTTAACATTACGGGTCGCGAGACATTCGACATCGTTGGCTTGTCCAATGACGTTACGCCTGGTGCGCAAGTTACCGTTACGGCAACACGCGAAGACGGCACAACATTCGACTTCCCTGCAATCGTGCGCCTAGATTCGATGGTTGACGTCGATTACTACCGCAACGGCGGTATCCTTCAAACGGTGCTTCGCCAAATGATCGCAAACATGAACACAACAGCTTAATTGCTGAAAAAGTACAAAAAGAGAAGAGCATTGCCGTCCTGACGGCAATGCTCTTTTTTACGTTTAAGGAACAAAAAACAGCAGACCCGAAGTATGCCTTTATGCTTCGGATCTGCCGTTTATTATTGGCTATAAAATCATAGTCCCCATCCGTTTGGCGGATTCCATCATAACCGGCGCATATTCCCTCATCGTCTCCATCGTCAGCCTGCTTGCAGGACCGGATACGGACAACGCGGCTGTCAGCTTCCCTGTCCGGTTAAATATGGGTGCGGACAAGGCTGCAGCCCCCGTCTCGCGCTCCTCGAAGCTAGTTGCATAGCCCTGCAAGCAAACCTCTTCGAGCTGCTGCTTGTAATGGTCCAGATCGATGGAGTAAAGCCATGCCGGGTCTCCAAAGATGCTTTCCTGAACAAGCGGGTCGGAATAGGCAATGAGCACCTTGCTGGACGCACCGGCATACAGCGGCAGCCTTGCGCCTACCGGCGCCACTCTGCGCACGGGCTGATTGCTCTGCACCGCTTGCATGCGAATCCTCTCGGAGCCGTCTCTTACATATATGCTAACTGTTTCACCCAGCTGGTCGCGCAGCCGCTCCATCTCTGGCAGCCATATGGTGGCTTGATCGTCTGAACGCGACAAATTGGCGGACAGCTCCCACATTTTTAAACCTAAATGATAACGGTCAGTCGAGCGGTCACGCTCGATAAAGCCCTTCTCCTCGAGTGTAGCGAGCATCCGGTGAACCGTGCTTTTGTGCAGGCCGACATGTTCGGCAATTTCCGTCATCGCCCAGTCCGTCTTCGTAGTAAAGCATAGCAATATATCAAGCGCTCGATCCACTGCTCGAACCGTCGATTTTCCATCTTCCATGCAGCCGCACCTCTTCCTCAAAAGTTTCATCCAATGAAACCGATTCAAATTCAGTATAACTCATCGCTTCCATCATCGTAAAGAAAAGATCTTTACATTACAGCAATATTACAAATGATTAACATTACCTCGACATCAATTGACAGGCTCCTAGGACCGGACTACGATTAAAGTACTAGAAAAGAAAAGCGCTTTCAGCGCTGAGCCAAAAGATCCAAGAGAGCAGCTAGCAGAGGGAGGACGACGACATGAGCACGACCATCATGACACCATTGCCACTAGAAGGCGGATTTCCGCAGAACCTTCAGCCCTTCCCTTTGGGAGATTCCGACAACCTGTTCCAGCTTCGCAAAACAAGAAGCCGCGGCAAGCACCTGCTCGTCGCCTCCATCGCTTCACTCACGGCTATGATCCTGCTTGCCGTTATTATCTTTCATGGCTATGTCGCTTGGATGCTAGCTTATCCTTTTGTCGCACCGCTATCCTCCAATCCGCAAGCGGCTATCGGCCTAAACTATGAGGATGTCGTATTCCCTAGCAAAAGCGGAGATACGACGGTCAGCGGCTGGTTTATTCCGGCGGAAGCTGATGCGAGTGAAGCTGCGCCCTCGGCGCGCACAGTCGTTTTCAGCCATGGCTATGGCGCTAATCGTGAAGAATCCTGGGTACCGATGTATGAGCTCTCGAAGCTGCTGCACGGTTTGAACTATAATATATTGTTGTTTGATTACGGCTACGCCTCGAAGGAGTACAAGGCACCGGCCACCGGCGGCCTCGAGGAGTCGCAGCAGCTGCTTGCAGCCGTAGATTACGTCAAATCCCGCGGCGCTGAGGATATCGTCGTCTGGGGCTTCTCCATGGGTGCGGGAACCGCCCTGCAAGCTGCGCTCCAGACCGATGACATCGATGCGATGATACTCGACAGCTTATTTATCCCAAGCCCAGAGGCGTTATTTGATAACCTGAATCAATTTGTCTCGCTGCCGCGCTTCTCCCTGCCGCTTATCGAGTCGATGATTCCCCTTTGGACGGGAACAAGCTTCGGTTCTATTCCGGCAAGCGAGGTTATCTCGAATGTCTATGATATACCGCTTTTCATCATTCATGGCACGAATGACGTCAAGGCGCCATTCACCACCGCTGAAGCTATTGCCGAAACCCAAGGCAACGTTCTCTCCCGCTCATGGATCGTGCAAGATGGCAAGCATGAGCTGCTGTTTCAAGTGCATCCGAGCGAATATATTCAGAGAGCAGCCCTATTTTTAAGCCAAGTCGATCAGCAGCTGCAAGCAGAAAAAGGATAAAACAAACAAGCACGACATAAGCCCGTTTCGCAACGAATACATCTAACATAGATGCACTTGTTGCGACAAAGGAGGCGATGGTCGTGCTTTTTGTTTATGGAACGCTCATGCCCGTTCGCGTGATGGAATTAGTTCGGCATTGGAAGCTGCAGGAGAAAGAGCATGCCGCCGTTATTTTACAGGCAACTCCTGAGCTGGAGAGCCAGTATGTAGAGCTTCTCGAGTCCTGGGATCCCATCTTCTCGCAAACTGCGCATTATACGAATCAATGGCTGGATGATTGGGTGCCCTACCCGACACGCTTACCCTCACATATCGAACAGACCGTTGATGCGCTTGTTGACGCTGCGCTTGAGCAATCACGAACCTATGTCGATCAGCTCGCTCAACTGACTGAGCGCATAGCCGCTGTATCGACAACTTTAAGCAAAACAGTCATTTCCCATTCGATCCGAGAATCAAACTATTACATCGGCTTAATGAGCGCCTACCGGCAAGCTGTGAATAGCCCCGGCAACAGCCGGCAGCGCGCTCCGCTCCTGCAGGTTGTGCCGATTGGCGGCCATACGCTGCCACCCTTGCCTTATGCCTATGATGCGCTTGAGCCTTATATCGATGAGCACACGATGCAGCTCCATCACCGCATCCACCACCAGTCCTATGTGGATGGCTTGAATAACGCGGAGCTTCAGCTGCAGACAGCGCGCAATACCGGTAATTTCGATCTCGTAAAGCATTGGGAGCGCGAGCTCGCCTTTCATGGTGCCGGCCATTATTTGCACACCCTCTTCTGGTACGTCATGTCACCGTACGGCGAAGGTGAGGCGATGGGCTCGCTCAGCAATCAGCTGCGAAATGATTTCGGCAGCTTTGCAGCCTTTAAGAAGCAGTTCAGCGAAGCGGCTGCGAAGGTCGAGGGCAGCGGCTGGGCTGTTCTAGTATGGAGCCCGCGCAGCAGGCGGCTAGAAATTTTGGCGGCAGAGAAGCATCAAAACCAATCACAATGGGATGTCATCCCATTGCTCCCTTTAGACGTATGGGAGCATGCGTACTATTTGAAGCATCAAAATAAACGACCCGACTACGTGCAGGACTGGTGGAACGTCGTTCATTGGTCTTACGTGAATGAAAGGTTCGAAGAGGCGAGGAAGCTCGTTTGGGTGCCGTTCTGACAAGCGCAAATCAAAAAAAGCCCGTCAGGAGAGATTCCTAACGGGCTTTCTATTGCGCTATTTATTGCTTGAGCAAAGTAAGGAACTCCGAGCGAAGCGCCGCATTGCTGCGGAATTCGCCTCTTACTGCGGATGTTACCGTCTTGCTGCCCGGCTTCTTCACGCCGCGCGCGCACATGCACAGATGCTCGCCTTCCACGACGACCATCACGCCATTTGGCTGCAGCTCCTCAGCGAGAATATCCGCAATTTGCGACGTGATGCGCTCTTGCACCTGCAAGCGGCGAGTTACCGCCTCGACAAGGCGAGCTAGCTTGCTAAGCCCTGCGATTTTGCCGCTAGGGATGTAACCGATATGTGCCTTTCCGAAAAACGGCGCCATATGATGCTCGCACTGACTGTAATACACGATGTCCTTTACGATGACGAGCTCCTCGTGCTGCTCATCAAATGTGACGCCAAGCACCTCGCGCGGATCAACCTCATAACCAGCAAAAATTTCCTCATACATCCGAGTTACGCGAGCGGGCGTTTCCAGCAAGCCTTCACGCTCCACATTTTCGCCAACCAGCTTCAAAATTTCTCTTATATGATGTTCAATCTGCTCCCGGTTGCTCGTCACATTCGAATTGACGTAATCTTTCCTTCCCGCCATTTCTGTACACTCCTTCCGGTCCTCGCACGCTTCTATTTATCTGCGAGGCATTTTTTGATTTTTCATCATGTGCTGTGCTTTTTGCATTTGCTGCTTATTCAAGTTGTAGCCCATTTGCTTAGCCATCTTCTGAATCATTTCCGGATCGTTTTGCATCTTCTCAAGCTGCTTCCGCAGATAGAATACGCCTACAAAAAAGCCCCCTACAGCTCCTGCAATTAAAGTTACAATCGGCACTACAATATTAACCCAAGACATACGTTCCACCCGACCCTTTCTAAATCTCCTGCTGTGTATAATGTTCCCATGATAGCATGTTCACCTTGTGTTCGCAATGAACAACATAACGCTAATTGCAACCATTTTGAAACAGCTAATCGGCTTGTATTAGGCTCTGGTCTCAAGATCAAGCAGCGCTATCTTAATCGGCAGCCCTCCGCCATAACCGACCAGTTGCCCGCTTGCCCCAATCACGCGATGGCAAGGCACAATGATCGATACCGGATTGCGATTATTCGCGCCGCCAACGGCACGCATCGCGCCCGGCTGTCCCAGCATCACTGCAATGTCTTTGTATGTGCACGTCTCGCCATAAGGGATTTGCTGCAAGGCTGCCCATACCTTCTGCTGAAAAGGCGTACCATACATCTCAATAGGCAGATCAAACTGCTGCAATTGCCCGGCAAAATAAAGCTTCAGCTGCTTCTCCGCTTCCATCAGCAGCGGATGCGACGATGCATCCACCAGCGTAATGTCAGCGGCATGCGGCCCTAAGTGGCGTACCGCCCACGGTTGAAGCCTATCCAAGGCAGCCTCATAGGAGGAAAAATCCAAATGGCAAATGCCTTTGTCCGTTGCCGTCAATGTCATCACCCCGATAGGTGAATCCAACTCGGCTGCGTATAGCCGCTCAGTCATTCGCGACACCTGCTTCCGTCTTCTTCTCGGCCTCTTTGTTGATTTGATCAAGCGCATTCGCTATCGCTTGCTGCGCTTCCTCATCGCTTTCTTTGCCTGAAGCTGCGAGCAAAGCCGCCTCCGCCTGCTCACCGCCAATTCGGGCGAGCGACCAAGCGGCCGTACCGCGCAGCACGGGGCGCGGATCTTGCTCCAGCACGCGAATCAAATCGGGCACCGCGCTTGCATCTTTAAAGTTGCCCAGCGCGATCACCGCATTGCGCTGGATCGGCTTCTTGCCGCGCCATGCCGAAGACGTGCTTCCGTATCTGGCTTGAAATTCTTTGTTTCCTATTGTAAGCAAAGGAATTAGCAGCGGCTTTGCAAGCTCGTTGTCGGGCTGCAACTCCGGCTGGTGCGTCCAGTTTTTGCCCCGGTTTATCGGACAGACGGTTTGGCAAGTATCGCAGCCATACAGCCGATTTCCGATTTTGCGCATGAATTCGTCGGATACCATACCCTTTGTTTGCGTCACGAAGGAGATGCACCTGCTGGAATTTAATTGGCCTGGTCCAACTAGAGCGTCCGTCGGGCATGCGTCAATGCATTTTGTGCAGGAGCCGCAGTTTTCCGTAATCGGCTCATCCGGCGCGAACGGTATATTCGTAATCATCTCGCCCAGATAAATCCATGAGCCAAGCTCAGGTGATATAATTGCGCAGTTTTTTGCACTAAAGCCAATGCCCGCACGCTCTGCGACCGCGCGATCGGACAAGGCTCCCGTATCAACCATGCTCTCTGCGCGAAGGTCCGGCACCCGCTCCCTCAGCCAAGCCTCCAGCTTCGCGAGCCGGTCCCGCAGCACTTTATGATAGTCGTCTCCCCATGCCGAGCGAGCCATAATGCCCCGCCTTGCTCCCGGCTCCGACTTGGGAGGATTCTTCAGCTTGGAGGGATAGGCGATTGCAATCGCTATAATAGACTGCGGATTGTCAAAAAGCAGCGCGGGATTCGTTCGCTTCTCAATATCAGGCTCCTCAAAGCCGGATTCTCTTCCCAGCTCGCGATGCCGAATCAAAATTTGTTTTAATGAAACGAAAGGATCAGCGGACGCGATTCCTATTTTGTCGATGCCTAGGCTTGGAGCAGCCTCCACCATTTCTTCCTTCAACTTTGCCCATCTATCATTCATGAGCTACAACCGTTTAATCGCTGCGCGAGCGAGCTCGTCACAGCGATTATTCCATTCGTTGTCGCTATGGCCTTTTACCTTTACGTATTCTACTTTATGCCTCTGCATAAGCTCCCAAAGCGCTTTCCAAAGCTCTTGGTTCTCAACAGGCTCCTTCTTGCTGTTCTTCCATCCGTTGCGCAGCCAGCCTTTGATCCAGCCCTTCTGGAAGCAATTCACGACATACGCCGAATCGCTATACACCTTCACCTGACAGGGCTCCTTCAGCAGCTTCAAACCCTCGATCACCGCCTGAATTTCCATGCGGTTATTCGTCGAATGTTTCTCGCCGCCCGAAATCTCCTTCTGATGAACGCCAAAAAACAGCACCGCTCCCCAGCCGCCCGGACCCGGGTTGCCGGAGCATGCTCCGTCTGTGTAGATGGTAACGTCCTTCATTGTCGATCCCTCCTTAAAGGTTTGCGGATGCAAACCTACTTCGTAAGCATATACCTGCTATAATCCTCTTATTTCTTTATATGGCCATAAAATATAATCGGCTCTGCCCCGAATCAGCTCTTCCGGCACAGCATGAAACGTCCTGCTGTCTAGGCTAGCTCTAGCATGGCGATTATCTCCCATGACAAAATAATGCCCTTCGCCGATAACTTCTGGCCCATAGCTCATATCTTCGATTAAAGAATCCGTGTAAGGCTCGTCCACCAGCTCGCCGTTGCGATATAAACGCTCATTGTGAACCTCGATACGGTCACCGGGAACGCCTACTACCCTTTTCACGAGATACTTCTCTTCTTTTGCGCCTGTATTCGGCTCCTTCAAAATAACGACGTCCCCGACCTTCGGCTTGCCGACCAAAAAAACGATTTTATTAACAAAGAGCCACTCATGGGCCGTTAATGTCGGTTCCATCGAATGCCCCTCGACTTTGGAGAGATTGAATACAAAAAAATGCAGAAGCATCACGACTGCAAAAGCAAAAACTAATGTTTTCGTCCAATCCAGCAGCTCTGCCAGCCATGAAGAACCATTGCTAGCAGCGATATCGGCATCGTTCTCCCGCGCCTCATGATCCTGATTGATCCGGCTCATTGCTCCACCTCATCCATTCGTCTGCGCCATTCCTCATAATAAAGAGTCACGCGTTGGTCTTGAAAAGGGGGCTGTCCGAGGTCGATGCGTCGCAGAAGAGCTTCAAGCCCCTCCTGCACCTTATCGTCGACCATTTTCGGATAGTGGTAAGCCGCTTTATGCATCTCGTATTCATCTTGGTCGACAACGAACCTTCCGCCGTCTACCGTACGGATAACATCCAAATCATAGTCGATATAAGTGAGCACATCCCCTTGCAAATAAGGCGGCGAGGCGATGTTGCAATAATAGCGGACGCCCCCCTCCTCGAGCAAAGCGACGATGTTATACCATTGCCCAGGTATAAAAAAGGAGACTGCAGGAACGCGGCTGATCCACACTTTGCCATCAGACTCTTGAATCGGCGTTTGGCGGTTTATGAGTACGAACATAGACTCCGCCTTATGCTCATCAGCGCGCAGCTCATCCGGAACGAGCCAATTCTGCTGCCATGTACGGTGAATGTGACCGTTATGCTTGAAGCTTTTGATGACACAGTGCCGATATGGTTCCATCCCGTTCTCCTTGTTTAAGTGTATAGTAATAAGAAAAGCATATCTCACCGCCAAAAGCAATGGCGATGCAGATATGCCCTGCGTACAATCTAACATGCAGTAAAGTTCGCGTTAACCCGCAACAATGCTCAGTTTCTGAAAAGATCTGATAAAATCGTTGGCTACGTAGCCCATTGACTCATACAGCGGCAGAACCGGTTCATTATGCTCGTCCGCGGTTATTAGTATCTTTGTGACATGGCGCTGTTCGAAACGCTGGCGCAATGCCTGGATAAGCGTTCTACCGATTCCTTTCCTTTGGTGGAGAGGAGAGACGGCAATTCGATAATAATAACCTTTGTTATTATCAATCGTACCGATAATCATGCCCACAATTTCGGAATTTTCGACAGCGACTAGAACTAAATCACTATCCCATGACAACTGGCGGGCAAAAGCCTCCATCGTTTGTTCGTAGCACTCTTCTGATAGAACATCTTCGAGTAGTGCTGTAATTGATCGGTAATCGGACAACTGGAAGGAACGAACATTCATTTAAATTACACCTTCTATACCATGTCATAGTACTGCATTTAGAATATATTACGACAAATTTTAACGAAATCCTGCTTGTATCTTTAATATTCCTTAAAAAAATTAAACAAATCATCGATTATCTCCTGAAAACGCTTAATATTAAGCGCTTTCATCAATTTAATCGTTTTTTTTGTAAACTGATACGGTTCTATGCGACTATTTCGAATAATTTGCTCGGCTCCGTGTTACCCTATTGCAGGTATGTTTGCCGCCCCTCCCTCTTCCGACTTTTGAAACAATAATGTTGATTTATTCAATCGGATAAGGGATAATGGACTTGGATAACTACATATAATTAGGAGGCTGTAAAAAATGGCACATCAACTACCTGCTTTGCCGTACGCGCACAACGCACTTGAGCCGCATATCGATGCGACTACAATGGAAATTCACCACGGCCGTCACCATAACGCATACGTGACTAACCTTAACGCTGCTTTGGAGTCCGCTCCAGAATTGCAAAGCAAATCAATCGAAGATTTGATCTCCGATCTTGCTAGCGTTCCTGAAGCAATCCGCACGGCTGTTCGCAACAACGGCGGCGGACATGCTAACCACAGCTTGTTCTGGGAAACAATCGGACCAAACGCTGGCGGAGCCCCAACTGGCGCTCTTGCAGCAGCAATCGAAAGCGAGCTTGGCGGCTTTGATACGTTCAAAGCAGACTTCGCTAAAGCAGCTACAACTCGTTTCGGCAGCGGCTGGGCATTCCTGGCAGTAGCTAACGGCAAATTGAAAGTATACAGCTTGCCGAACCAAGACAGCCCGATCATGGAAGGCGAAACGCCAATCCTTGGTCTTGATGTTTGGGAGCACGCTTACTACCTGAACTACCAAAACAAACGTCCTGACTACATCGCGGCGTTCTGGAACGTAGTTAACTGGGATGAAGTTAGCAAACGTTACGATGCAGCTGTAAAATAATATTGTTTTTCCAGTGAGGCGCTGCCTCATGCGAAACGAGCCCTAGAAGTGATTCTAGCGGCTCGTTTTTTTGTGTCCGGTAAAAGTAGCAGTAGACCTCGCAATGAATGCTAATGAGCAGCACACTCTGCCTTTGGGCGGTTGATGCTGCTTCGAGCGGCAGATGCTGCGGCAGTTGCAAGATTAACGGGAAAAACTCCCGCTAATTGAAGCGATATCAGCCGAAAATTAGCTTTAGCAGGAAAATCTCCCGTTAATTTTTAACTTTTCGCCCGATTGGAGTGGAAAGCGCGCCGATTAACAGGACATTTTCCAGTTAAATGATGAAACTGCCGTTCACGGCGGGAAATTAGATGGAGCTTTTCCTGTTAATTCTGTTTAGCAGCAATGGTGGGTAAGCTCGCAAGGGTAGTTGCTTCATATAAGACTATATTAGGCTCCCTTAGCCTATGCGAGGACCAGTAAATTAGTGTGATTGGCGTTGGCGTTGGCGAAAACATGATACTCGGGTGACACCCATTGCGTCTAGCGAGCCATAGAAGCGATTCTATAGGCTTGTTTTCTTTTGCTTATTGTTCTGATCAGATAGAATGGCGTTTTTCAGCATCACTAACGGTCAAAACTCCCGAACACCGCATAGGCGTTTGCCGCATACGATACAGAAGGATAAATGCCTATACTGTTACGTGAAGGAGACTGAGTGCTTGCATGAACTATACTTATGCTAACGGGCAACAACCTCTCGCAGCTCCGCGACAATCAGCTCGAGCCGGCAGCCGCGGCTGCGGCTGCGGCGGAACGCGCATGATTATGCCGACGCCTTCGCAAGGCGGCTTCGGACCGGGTGCTCCGGGCGGCTTCCCGCCGGGGCCGGGGCCTTTCCCGCCAGGGCCGGGGCATTTCCCGCCGGGGCCGGGGCCTTTCCCGCCAGGGCCGGGGCCTTTCCCGCCGGGGCCGGGGCCTTTCCCGCCAGGGCCGGGGCCTTTCCCGCCGGGGCCGGGGCCTTTCCCGCCGGGACCTTTCCCGTTCCCGATTCCATTTCCGGTGCCGTTCCCGTTCAATCCCGGGCCGCACGCGTCGGTAACGGTCGTCATCAACGGAGGAAGAGCGTTCCCGAACGTTACGCAGGCTTACCGGGTGCCATTCCGTCCGGGCTTGTCAATTTACCAAGCGCTAGCTGAAACCGGCGTCGTCCGTTTTAATTTTAACGGGCAGATCGTATCGGTTAGCGGCATTCCGATCAGCGGCAATATTAGCTACCGCCTGCTATTGAATGGCCGCATTATTCCTGCGACGCTGCTTAGCTTCCCTGTTCAGCGCAATGATTCTATCGCTTTGGAGCTCGTTTACAACGGGCTGCTGCGCGAGGAAGATAACGAAGCTGAATGGCCCGACCAGAGCGATGAATCCATCCCGTCAGAAGAGATCTAAAACAAATTTTCCAACAAGCAAAGAGCTAGAGAAAACAGTCTCCCCCGGACGGTTTTTTCTAGCTCTTTCTCTATAGCCCCTTATTTGATCGCTTTCCCTTTGCCGCTCAGAAGCTTCAGTTGATCGTTTTCGTAGCCTACCTCGTACGTCACCTGATATTTGCTAAGCACATTTTTGCCGTTAACCCGCTCGTCAACCGAAATGATCGCGATGACCGTCGCCTTATCGTTTCTGCTGTTATTCACGTGCATATTATCGATTACGACGTTTAGTGTCCCGAGATAACCTTCCCTGAACTTCTCGTAGCTGGTGCCTTCTTTCCAGTTGCCGCCAAGCAACGAGTACGCATACACGTAATCCGCATTGTTCAAGCTGTCATAGAAATGCGTGACGAGATAGCCAGCAAACTCATCTATCGAAGCACTATCCTTCAAATCATCCTGCTCCTCGGGCTGCTCTACCTCAGGAAGCTCCGTCATCGGCTCCTTGGACCAGCCCTCCGCAATCTCGATTACATTCGATATCGGAATGCTGAAGCCGATCGATCCCTGCTCATAACCCGCCGAGTTAATGCCAAGCACCGCCCCCGTCTTCTGGTCAACGAGAGGCCCTCCGCTGTTGCCTGGCGCAATCGGCGCAGAGATTTGGTATAAATCCGAGTACAAATACGGCTCGATCTCAAAGCTTCTGCCAAGGCCGCTTATAATGCCGGTCGTAACCGTATTTTGAAAACCTAGCGGACTGCCTACAGCGAGCACCTCATCGCCAACCTCCGCTTTCTCATCGCGCACGACCTGCAGCGGCTCCGTCCCGGCCAAATCGGTTACGCGTACGACGGCAATATCGGTCTCCGTACTAATGCCGATAACCTCGCCATCCAGCTCGCGGGCATCCGCGGTTTTAATTTTCACCTTATGGGAGCCAGCCACGACATGGGCATTCGTGATCAGATCACCCTCCAAATTATAAAGAAAACCGGAGCCTTGATCGCCGTCCTCCGTCTCGATCATCACGACGAGCTTCTGCGTCTCGAAAATAATGTCCTTAAGCGTCTTTGCCTTTTTCTCTCCCGCAACTGCAAGCAGCGGCTTGCCTGTAAGCTGACTAGGCACTTTGGAATGAATGCCCCAAACCGCAGCCATGCCGCCGCATAAAATCAGGGTTGACGCGATGGCGCTGATCCATGCTCGTTTACTCATCTCATCGCCCCCCTTTTAATCCAAATACCAAGTCGCATGATCAACGACTACGGTCGTATTTTCAACATGTACACCATCCAAGGTGCTCGTAAAGCTCAATTTCCCGCCCGGATCCACATAATCCGGCGATGCTACAGCCGTGCCTTTGCCTACTTCTTTGCCAGCGGCATCATGCACGATGAACTGCACAGAAATCGAATAAATAGGTCGCGTTGCGGCATTTTTCAGCTCCCCTGTTATCGTTAGATTGCCAGCCTCATCGAGCTTCGAATCGATTTTCACAACCTCGACGGCTGCCGTTTGGTTTTTCAAATCCTCTGCCGCCGCTTGCTGCATGACATGCTCCAGACGCTGCTGCTCGGTTTTCTCGTAATCGGTTTGAGCTTTATTAATTTTCTTCTCAAGCGCTGCCAACTGCCCATTGCCGCTTGCGATCTCAAGTCCTTTGGACGTTATCTCTAACGCTTCCGAGTAATTTTTGGTTTTCAGAAGAGCTTCCGCATCCTTTAAGCTAATCGCTACGATTTTCGCCAAAATCTGTTCCCGCAGCGCCGATGCTTCGTCGCCTTCTAAGTGATTCGCAACCTTAAGCTTAGCTTCAAGCTCATCTACCGTATTCAAATCCGACAGCTCATCCGTCAGCTTCATCAGCTCGAGCTGCGCCCTGTAACCGCGAAGCTGATCCTTCACCTTGGCATAGATCGGCTCCGTATGGCCTCTCAGCTCATTTTTAAGCTGATCGAGCGTCTCCTCTGCTTCCGTAAGGCTCTGCTCCTCGAGCTGCTTGCCAGCGGCTGCTGCTGATTGAGACAGCTGGATGACATGATCTACAACCTCGGCATCCTTCTGCACTGCTGCAAAGCCCGGACGAGCCATGCTTGCTTCCTTAAGAAGCGCTGCCGCTTCCGCATATTTTCCTGCAAGCGCCTGCGCTTTGGCCTCGGTTTGCAGTTTGAGTACTTTATCATTGATCCCCGATTGATAGATATAGTAGCTAAATACCGAACCCGCCGTAATAAGCGCAAGGATAATCGGCATCAACCACGTCCTCACTGAGCGTTTTGCGCTCCTTCTCCGCACAATGCTAGGCACGCTCGGTTGCAAAGCTAATTCTCTCTCATAATTAGTCTCTATAGCAACGGCTGTCTCCGATAAGACGACAGTTTGGTTATCAATAGCAGCCGTAGTCGTTTCCCCGTCCATAGCGAGCAGTCTTCCGCACTGACTGCAATAGACCGCATCGTCAGTCCGCTTTTTTCCGCAATGATAGCAATACACTTCCGTTCAACTCCCAGCCCATGATTCTCTCTATTTACATCTATCTATTCTATATGAATTAGTAGGTAATCTCCATTTAATTTAGTGGAAAATTTAGTTAGGCAAATAAAGACAGCTTCCCGTGGTCAGAGACCAGAGAAGCTGCCTTTATTAAGATTGTTTATTTGACATCGTCACTAAAATTTGAGGTCCAAGTCTCGCTTCCATCTTCATTACGCTTGGCGTTATGGGAAATGGTTGCTTCCTGCACGTCGCCAAAGCCCCAGTGGCTTTGCGGCATGTCAGGGAATTGTTGAGCAAGGCCCTGCAACGGACCTCTGTAAAGCATGCGGTTAATCATCGTAACAGCCTCGACACGAACGATATTTTTTGTCGGCTTGAAGCTGCCATCCGGGTAACCGGTAAGGAATTTGCCGTTGTACAACGCTTCGATAGTATCTGCCGCCCAGTGTCCTGTTGTGTCCTTAAAGTGTGTTGTCGCAGGTGCGCTCACTTCAAGCTTCAGGAACCTTGCCATTACGGATGCAAGCTCTCCTCTCGTAACAGGCGCATCCGGACGGAAGGAACCGTCTTCGTAGCCGCTGAAATAGTTGTTTTTTGTTGCGATCTCAATGTAGTTCGTTGCCCAGTGGCCTTTGCGAATATCATTATAAGCCAATGGATAGTTTACATCCTCGTTTTCTGTAAGCCTTGCGACAATAGCTGCAAGCTCTGCGCGAGTCAACGAGCCTTCCGGCTTGAACTCCTTGTCGGGATATCCCAAAATATAACGATAATGCGCAAGGTCGCCAAAACGCTCGGAGTATACATTGATTTTCACAGATGATTTTACCGTTGCGCCGTTAGCCAGAAGCTCGCCTGGAATATCAAATGCCGTATCCGCTGCTTTCATAAGCGGCCATTCGATAATCAGCTTAAAGCCTCCCGTTTGTCCTGCAAGCACATTGGCAACCTTCCATACGACCAAGTTTCCGTTAACCGTTCCGCCAGCTGCGTCTACAATAACAGCTCCTGCCGGAACCGTAACTTTAATCTCGCCCGTTGCAATCGCGCCGCCGGAAGCATTTTTGTAATCAACGGAAACCGTCGATTTTGCGCCTTCCTTTACCTTGTTTTTATCCACGGAAAGGGTTAGCGTCGGATCAGCAGCCGGTGCGGCTGGCACACCTGCCGGAACCGGAATCAGCTCCAAATCATGTCTGACAATTTCCCATTCTACAGAGAGAACGGGGCTTACGTAGCTTTGGTATCCGTTCTTCGATACAACAAGATAATAATCGGTTTCTGGATAGACCATATACGCGTAGAATCCAAAAGCATCGCTTAGCTGCTCAGGACTTGCATTGTCATTCGGTGCAAACCCAACGAGTGCTGGCAAGGTCACAGTTGCTCCCGGCGTAATGCCTTTCCCTTTATTGCGAGCAGTGTCTGCATAATGCAGCACGACGGTTGCCCCTTCAATAACAGCCTTCGTTACTGAATCTGTAATCGTACCGTATGGATCAACCAACGCTTCGGAAATATTCATCTCGCCGGAAGCCGTTACGCTTACCGCAGTCCGGCTAAATGCAATCGCCTTGCCCGGCTCCACCTCATATCTAATTTCAAGCTCGTATTCGCCGATAGCGAGGCCATCCGCATTAAATACACCCTGTCCATTCAGCGCAAAAGCTTTCGGAGCTCCGCCTTCCGAAACATAGCTGCCGTCCGCCTGCTTCAAATAAATCGTCGTCTTGGCAAGCAGCTCGCCGCCGAACATGGAGGATTTGCCGTCTGGCTGCTTAAGCAGCACGATGCCGGTTACCGTTTTCTCAGAGTCGAAATTTTCTTTCCCCGAGCCTGTAACTTCGCCAACCTGAGCCGTTTGTTTGTACGTAACAGGCGTAGCAACTCCGCCTACATATACCGATTGCGTCACATCCAAATCGTAAATGACGTCACCCTTCGGCACAACGACGTAGTAAGCTCCGCTTGCATCGGTAACGACCGTTTGATCAAAATCCACTCCGGCCGTAATAATGCCGTCCCCATCAAGATCAAGCGTCACGCGAACGCTGGCTCCCGCCACAGGCGTGTTCGAGCTGCCTTTCGTAATGAAGCCCTTCACTGCGGCAGGCTGGAACGTAATGCTCACTTCGTCCTGCGACTTCAAGCCACGTGCCTTATCGTACACGTTCGCCCGAACAGGAACGATTTGCTCGTCGACACCTGTAATTTTCGCCGATTTATACGTTGCTTTCGCTATTCCTTGCTCATCCGTTACCGCAGTATTGCCGCCTACGAATTCACCTTTATGAACAGGAGCCGTGAAAATAACGGTTACGCCTTCTATTGGTGATCCGTCAGCATTTGTCAGCACGGCCGTAAGCTCGGTTGTTGATTTGCCATCGCCCAAAATTTTCTCCGGGCTTGCCGTAAGATTTAGATCTGCTTTCAGCACTTCAAAGCCGTTATCAAGCAATCTTGTCTCAGAAGCTAATGGGGCACCCTCTACGTCAAATGCCGTAAAAGCAACATCATATTTGTTCGCTGCGGTTACCGCAGGCAGCAAATACGTTGTTTTCTCCCACTTCTTATAGCCGTCGAGCGCAAAGCTGTCCTGATTGACTAATATAAGAGGTACAGAAATACCGTTCACATTCGCATATACCTTCTCCGCGAGCCAAGAGCTAACTGCACGCAGCGTGAGCTGCTCGCCGGGAATGATTTTTAAAACGTTAGGATCGCCTTGAGCCTTGTCGCCTGCCCAGCCGTCCAGCGCCCGATGGATATTAATCGTTACGGTTGCCGGTGCAGAAGTCTGGTTGTCATAATCTGTTACGCTGTACGTGAAGCTGTCTTGTCCCGAAATAAAATCGTCATTTGGCGTATAGATCCATGTGTCGCCTGATACATCATCATCTGCGGGTCTAAGCGAGCCTTTGCCTGGATTGCTCTCCAAGCCGTACACGAGCGTCGTTACCGTCTCCATGTCCGTCCCTTTAAACGTAATGATGATTTCCGTTGTGCCTTCTTCCACGTTTGCCGTGATAGGCTCGGCAACAGGCTTGCCGTTGTAAGCAATCGACACCTTAGCCGGTGCTTCGGCATATTGCTTACCGTCGCTTGCGCTCCAAACGAATTCAACCGTGCTGCCTTCCGCCAAATGAGCTGAAGGCTGGAATTTCAAGCTTGCCAGCAAGCTTTTTGCAATCGGAGCCGAGCTGCCCTGCTCCAAATATACGGATTCCCCTACTGAAGAGGTATACCAAAGCGTTCCGCTCTCTCCAAATTGTGCAGGAAGGGTAATAATAACGGCACTTAATAGATCACCATCCGCATCTGTAAACCGAGGCGAATCTGTAAAATCAATCGCGTTAAAATCAATGACTCTGCCCGATAGGCCAGCCTTGATCATATCGCCAACAACTGGCGGCGTATTGATCTTAATTGTAATCTGTTTGTTGTCCTTCGTGTATTGCTTGCCATCCGAGCCGCTCCAGTCGAAGGTTACCGAGCCTGTAGCGTTAGAAGCAGGCACGAAGGTTAATCCATTCAGCTCTCCCGCTTTGATCTCAAAGTCCGGAGTCGTTATCGGGATTGCCGGTCCATCTCCAAGCTGCAGCATTAACTGGCCTTTGGCTGGCTCAGGAAGCGATACAAGCTTCACTTTATCCAAGCTCTCGTGATCCTGGTCGCTGTATGCAGCTGTAAAGTCTGCTTGCTTAAACGGTACCGTTTCACCTTTCAAAATCGATTTTTCAATTGGATCAACCGTCGGCGCGGCATTAGCCGTAATGGTTACTGTGGCTGCAAGCACCGCGTATTTCTGGCCATTTTCGCCATTCCAATCAAAAGCAGCTGTACCCGTGAAGCCGCTTGATACAGGAGCGAAGGATAGTTTAGCAATGTCTCCGATGGCGATTTCGTCACCGGCTGCAACGGCTTCGCCGTTTAACAATAGTTCACCTTGCTCTGCTGCAGGCAGCGTAACAATCTTTACTGCCTTAAGGCCATTCGCATCGGAAGCGCCGTTAGCCTTCGAGTAATGGCTTTTGAACTCATCTGCCGTAAAGCCGGTTGGATCGTATTGAAGTCCTGTTTTTGCAATATTGCTGACAACAGGATCATTTGTATAGGTAATGCTGGCTTTAGCTGACGCTAAAGAGTACTGATTGCCGTCATACCCTTCCCAATCAAATACAACCGTGCTTTCTTCTGCCAGATTCATAGCTGGGACGAAGCGCAGGCTGTTCAAATCCGTTATCGCAATTTCTGTTCCGGATGTAACCTGAGTCTCATTTCCCGCTAACGTATAGAGAAGCTTGCCGCTAGTCCTAAAGTTCGCTGGCAGCGTAATGCGCACCTTCGTTAGCGCGTCATTTTCCTCATCGACATATGCATTAGGGTTAGCGAAGTCCGTTGCTTTCAAAGATACCGTTGTGCCCGCTATAGCCGCGAAAGAGATATCGCTTACAATCGGCGCAGCATTAATGGTGATCGTTACCGTCTTCGTATCCTTCGCATATTGCTTGCCGTCCGAGCCGTTCCACTGGAACGAAGCTGCGCCTGCGGCACCGCTTGCCGGAACAAAGCTCAGCTTGCCCAAATCAGCTGCGCTAATTTCGTTGCCGGCTGTTACCGCAACGGCTGGATTACTGCCATTTTTGAACCACAGCTTGCCTAGCGCCGGATCAGGCAAAGAACTGATTTTCACCTTGCTCAAGCTCTCGCTTGGCGTAGTTGCATCTGTATACTGGCTCGTGAAATCGATTGCTCCAAAAGCCAATGTCTCGCCTTGGTTAATCTTTTTGGCGATATTAGCCACTACAGGAGCGACATTTGCCGTAATGGTTGCTTTAGCATCAATGGCAGCATACTTGTTGCCATCATAGCCGTTCCATTCAAATGACGTTGTTCCCGTGAAGCCCCCAACTGCCGGAACAAAGCTCAGGTTAGCAAGATCCGCCTTAGCAATCTCATCGCCGAGTCCCACATTCACATTCTGAAGCTTAAGCGTGCCTCCGCTCGGCAGCGAGACAATCTTCACCTTTTCAAGCTTAGCCGGCTGCGCTTGTCCGGTTACGCGATAGTACTTGCTGCTAAAATCCGTCAATGCGAATGTCGTTGGCTCATATTGAAGGCCCGTTTTCGCAATATCCTTTACTGCAGGATCAAAGGTGGATAAGGAATAAATATGCTGTGCGGTGCCCGGCTGATCTTTGTCTGCCTGCTTGTCGAACAGCATGATGTTCACTGTATACTCCTTATTTGGATCGGCGCCTGGAACGGCAAGATCAATATTGCCCCATGTGCTCGGCTCACCTTGTTTGGCGTTTAAGAAGCTTTTCTCCTTCAGATCCACGTTTTGATCGACGATTTCCGTGCCGATTTGCGTTTTCTGAATGACGTTGACTTCCATATAGAAGTCTCCGCCCGCTTTTGGCAGAAAGCCCGTATCAATCGTTACCTTATTAGTTCCGACTGCTACCGTTGCACCCGTAATTTCACCGGTTTGCCTTATGCCGCCATCAATGACAAGCTGGCCCCAATCGACGTTGGTTACCCAGTCGCTCTTGTTGTTCGGATGATCAAAATAATGATGAACGGAAATGCCTACGAAATGATCTTGATTAGCCGCGATTCGGCTCCACTGATCTTCTTTTATTTCAATTACGGTCGTATTCCATGAGTTGTTTTTTCCTGATAGGGCTCCCAAGTAAAACGCTTGCGGAAACTCCTTCTTGTATGTAGCAGTGCCGAACCCTGATGCCCGCCAAGGTGTTGTCGGCGCAGCCAATGCGATATCCTCAGGCTTGGATGAAAAATAGACGCGGTCCCATTCGCCTGTACCGTTCTTGTTCGCTTCATCATACTCGTCTACATCATAAGCCCGAATAAGCATATAGGCGCTTTTTGTAGGCTTTGCCTTAACATCGTTAATCTTAAATTCGATCGGATAGACATTGGCGCTCTCAGCACCTTCGTTGCCGACAAGCTTGTCCATATCATTGTCAGCCGTACTGTCGGCTGCGCCGCCCTTCCAGTTGTCCGTGCCGGTGAAGTAAGTGGCTCCTGTTGTATCCGTTCCTGCGGCATTCACAGCATAAGGAACCGGAAGAAGCTGTGCCAGCAACAAGGTTACCGCCATAAATAAGGCGATCATCTTTTTTCCCCATAAGCGGTTCCGCTTACGGCTTTTCATTCTTACACTTCTTGACTCCAAAATGTGCAATCTCCCTTCCGTGCTTCTTTTTTCGGGTAAGTCCAAAACACCTAACCCCTTCCTCTTTGTCATACTTTAGGTCTACTACTATATTACTAGTCATAACTGTACAATTTCTGTACAAGTTCGACAGAATGCGCGGCGTTCTCAAACAAACCTTGTCGAATGTTCTGCATTCCACAAAGCAGACAGAAAAAAACGACTCCGCCGCTTTTTATAGCTGCAAGAGTCGTTTGGGTTTAGTATGCTAATCGATTGGTTTGGAATAAGTCCGGTATACGGCTTAGGCTTGCTCTTCTTTAATCGCTTTAAGGCGTTTCATCACGTCGTTTGAGCCGCGGCCGTAGTAATCATGGAGCAGATTGTATTCCGCATACAGCTTCTCATAGACCGCTACATTCGCCGGGATCGGCTTGAAGGATTCCTCGCGGACGCGAGCCATCTTCTGAGCCGCATCTACGATGCTGTCGAAGCCGCCTTTCGCCGCGCCGGCCGCTACCGCTCCGAACATCGCCGCGCCAAGCGCCGGCGTCTGCTTGGATGCCGCCACCTTGATTTCACGATTCGTAACGTCTGCATAAATTTGCATGAGCAGCGCGTTTTTCTGCGGCAATCCGCCGCATGCGTACAGCTCATTTACTTCGACGCCGTTGTTATGGAAAGCGTCAACGATTTTGCGCGTGCCAAACGCCGTTGCTTCAAGCAGGGAACGATAAATTTCCCAAGGCTTCGTCAGCAAGGTCAAGCCTACAATCGTACCCGTCAAGTCTGTATCGACCAGCACCGAACGGTTGCCGTTCCACCAGTCCAGCGCAAGCAGGCCCGATTCGCCAACGTTCAGCTCGCTTGCTTTGCGAGTAAGATAAACATGCACGTTTTCGCCAGCTTGCTCCGCCTCTTGAAGCACGTAGGCAGGAACCGATTCCTCAACGAACCATTCAAAAATATCGCCTACCGCCGATTGCCCCGCTTCATAACCGAAGTAGCCCGGAATGATGCCGTCCTCAACGACGCCGCACATGCCTTCCACTTCCTTCTCCTCCGTGCCAAGCAGCATATGGCAGATCGATGTTCCCATCGCCATTACCAGCTTGCCCGGCGTTACGACGCCAACACCCGGCACAGCCGCATGCGCGTCCACGTTGCCAACTGCGATTGCCGTGCCTGGCGCAAGGCCGATACGGGCAGCGAGAGCAGGAAGCAATTCGCCGGCTTTCGAGCCCAGTGGAACAACCTCGCCGCGCAGCTTCGTCTCCGTCAAGTTCTCCAGGCGCGGATCAAGCGCTTTGAAAAAATCCTTGCTTGGATAACCCTCTTGCTTATGCCACATGCCCTTGTAGCCGGCGGTACAGCTATTGCGCACGATATTGCCTGTCAATTGGCCGATAACCCAGTCCGTCGCTTCAACGAATTTATCTGCCGTTTCATAGATCTCAGGCGCTTCGTTCAAAATTTGCCAAGCTTTGGCCATCATCCATTCGGAAGAAATCTTGCCGCCATAACGCGGCACCCATTTCTCTCCGCGCTGCGCAGCCATCTCATTGATGAGGTTAGCCTCGTCTTGGGCCGCATGATGCTTCCACAGCTTCACCCAGCTATGCGGATTGTCCTTGTAGGCATCCTGCGTGCAGAGCGGCTCGCCTTTTTCATCAATAGGAAGCATGGTGCATGCCGTAAAATCGATGCCTAGGCCAATCACGTCGGCAGGATCGATACCGGATTCCTTCATCACGGCAGGAACGGACAATTCCAGCACTTCAATATAATCAAGCGGATGCTGCAGCGCCCAGTCATACTCAAGCTTTATGCCGGAGACCGGCAGCTTCTCGTCGATAACGTGGTGAGTATAAGGCGTTACGTGCTCCGCCACTTCAGCACCGTTAGATAGATCAACAAGAACGGCGCGTCCCGATTGTGTGCCGTAGTCCACGCCAATTGCATATTTTTTGCTCATTATCCGAGTCCTCCTTATTTTTGGCCGTAGTAGGCGTTTGCTCCATGCTTCCGCAAATAGTGACGGTCTAACAAGTCTTGGTCCATTGGCTGTACGTTCGGATTAAGCTGGAACGTATGAAGCGCCATTTTTGCCACTTCCTCAAGCACGACTGCATTATGAACCGCATTATGCGGGTCCTTGCCCCAGCAAAATGGCGCATGGCTGTTAACAAGCACCGAAGGCACTTGATTCGGGTCGATCTTGTTTTTCTCGAACGTTTCGACGATCACGTTGCCCGTCTCCAGCTCGTAAGCGCCTTTGATTTCTGCTTCCGTCATCGCGCGCGTACATGGCACCTCGCCGTAGAAATAGTCGCCATGCGTCGTGCCAAGCGACGGGATTGCGCGTCCCGCCTGTGCCCAACTGGTTGCCCAAGGCGAGTGCGTATGGACGATTCCGCCGATCGTTGGAAATGCTTTATACAATAACACATGCGTTGCCGTATCGGAGGATGGACGCAGGCTGCCTTCAACAACGTTGCCTTCCAAATCCACAACAACCATTTGCTCCGCTTTCAACTCTTCATAAGGAACGCCGCTCGGCTTAATGACCGCATAGCCGGACTCCCTATCAATGCCGCTGACGTTACCCCAAGTAAATGTGACTAATCCGTATTTCGGAAGATCCATATTCGCTTCCCAAACCGCATGCTTTAGCGCCTCCAACATGAGAATTGTACGCTCCCTTCAAACTTGCATTCATGTGCTTGTCCCTATCCACTTATACGGACATTACCATCGAATAGCTCTGTTTTTATTATAAGTTGTACGTACAAGTGTGTCACGTTTTTTTTTGCCGCGTTTCAACCAAGCATGAAGCGATCAACGGCTGGCTAGCTTTTGGGCGGCTGCGTGGATTCACGGATCACGAGCTCAGGATCATATACCTTGTCCAGCGTTTGGCGCCGCTGCTGCTTCTCCACCATACCGAGCAGCATGACGACAGCATCAGCGCCCATTTCGGTTTTCGGGTGGGCGACTGTCGTCAGCTTCACCTCCGTAGCAGTTGCCAAGTTAGCATCATCGAAACCAACGATCGATAGATCCTCCGGTACGGAAAGCCCGATCTGCCGCACGATATCAAGCATTTTTACCGCAAGCTCGTCGTTGTAACAAATGATAGCGGTCGGGCGCTGCTCCGGTTCGCGTTGAAGCAAATCGAATAGCGCCTGCGCCGGCTTGTCCTGCTTCTCTTCCGTAGAGTAGCGCAGCAAATAATCCGGCGGAACGGTTAAGCCCTGCTCCCGGTGGGCTCTTAGAAAGCCGCGCATCCGGTGTACGCCCTGAAAGTCATCGGTTTTGAAAAAGCCGGCGATCCGCGCATGCCCAAGCTTAATGAGATGCTCCGCCGCGCGGTGGCCCCCAAGCTCATCGTCGACCCGAAGGCAAGGCGCATCCACGTCGCTGTAGCGTTCATTCAGCATAATATAAGGAATTTTGAGCGCATCCAGCGCCAAAAAATAGTTGAAGTTCGGGTTCCCCTCGGCACTCTTCGTCGGCTCGATAATAAGCCCGGTCAGCGGCTCGCGAAGCATCGACTCTAAGCTGTCCTTCTCTTTCTCCTTCTCGTTATCGGTGCTTGCCAGCAGCAATCTTGCGCCTACCGCGCGCAGGCTGGATTCAACGCCTCTAACGATCGTCGGGAAAATATAATCCGATATATGTGTCGTAATCATGCCGATCGTCATTCCTTGCGAAGCGTTTTTCCGCTCCGGCGCCGACTGGTCGGATACGAACGTTCCTTTTCCTTGGGCGCGGTAGAGCCAACCCTCTTGCTCCAGATCACCGAGCGCCTGACGGACGGTTTGCCGGCTCATTTCAAACTGCTTGCCGATCTCATTCTCCGATGGCAGCTTATCATGCGGCTTAAACTGCGCCGTGACGATCCAGGATAAAATTTGCTGCTTTAATTGCATATATTTGGGCGTTTGCTGTTCCTTCACTTCACACCTCAGCTCCGTTAGTTGTATGCCTAGTAGTATAGCATAAGCTTAACTTGTACGTACATGATCTTGTCGCCGCAAGCGACAGCTCTATAAAACAAGAAAAGCCGCCCAGCGGCGGCCCTTCAAATGATAGCGTTAAGCGTTCGTCTCTTTCAGCCTATCCAGCAAATACTTCCTGACCTCAGCGCCCAGATCTGCACGCTCTAATGCAAAATCGATCGTAGCCTGCACGAAGCCCAGCTTATCGCCGACATCATGCCTGCGGCCATCGAAGCGGTAGGCGGATAACGAGGCTATTCGGTTTAGCTGCTGCAAGCTGTCCGTGAGCTGAATTTCCCCAGCCTTGCCTGGCGTTGCTTTCTCCAGCAGATCGAAAATAACAGGGTCGAGGACATAACGGCCGACAACCGCATAGTTCGAGGGAGCCTGTCCTTGCGCCGGCTTCTCGATAATATCGCGGACGCGCGCAACCTGCTTGCCGCGTTCGATATCAACGATGCCATACTTATGCGTCTGATCCCAAGGCACTTCCATGACGGCTACGACCGACGAATGCTGCTGCTCGTACACATCCATCATTTGGCGCAAGCAAGGGGGATCCGACTTCAAAATATCATCGCCAAGCAATACGGCGAAGGGCTCGTCCGCAATAAAGCGGCGCGCGCATAAGACAGCATGACCAAGTCCAAGCGGCTCTTTCTGGCGAACGTAATAAATATCAGCCAGCTGCGATATTTTGCGAACCATCTCCAGCATTTCCTCGTTATGGCGAGCCTCCAGCTCCATTTCAAGCTCAGCCGATTTGTCAAAATGATCCTCGATTGCCCGCTTGTTGCGACCGCTGACAATAACGATGCTCTCGATCCCGGATTGAACGGCTTCTTCTACTATATATTGAATAGCAGGCTTATCGATGATTGGCAGCATTTCCTTCGGCTGCGCCTTCGTGGCGGGCAAAAACCTGGTGCCTAGCCCTCCGGCAGGTATGATCGCTTTCCGTATCCGCTTCTCCATTGTAGCTTCTCCCCCAAATCGTTACATTACACGCAAAATATACTCCCTTCATCATAACGGTTATCCCCTTATTTATCCATGCTTTAGCGCGTTATGAGCTGCTGGGCGGAGCGAGCGGAAGCCGAATCATGAAGCTTGCTCCGGCAAACTGGTCCGCACCCGGATCGAGCGTAATATTCCCGCCGTGAATTCTCGCGATCTTGTGGGCAATCGATAGTCCGAGACCGCTGCCCCCTTGGCTTCTGTCCCTAGATGCATCGCCTTTATAAAATCGCTCGAACACGCGCTCCCGATCCTCCTCGCTGATGCCAATTCCCGTATCCGTAATGCGTACGACAGCGAAGCCGTCCTGTTCCGTTAGGAAGCAAGATATTTTGCCATCCTCAGGGGTGAATTTCATGCTGTTGGAAAGCAGGTTCATCCAAACCTGATTAAGCTGATCGCGATCTGCGGTAATGGTGGTCTCCTCCATTAGCAGCTCAACCGTCTGCCTCTTCGCAATCCAATGCGGCTCGCATGCCAGTACGACATCGCGCAGCTGTCGATCCAGCCGATACGACTCGGGATGGAAAGGATGATGCTGCGAATCCAGCGATGCCAAGTTGAGCAGATTCTCGCTCAAACGCGAAAGGCGCATACTCTCTTGCTTAATGATGCTAATGTAACGCTCCCGCTCCGCTTCCGTTACTTCCTCGCTGCGCAGCGCTTCGGCGAAGCCGCCAATCGAGGTGAGCGGCGACTGGATTTCATGCGATACGTTCGATACGAAATCCTGCCTCATCATTTCGAGCTGCGACAAGCTGAGCGCCATTTTGTTCATGCCCTCGGCCAGCTCGCCAAGCTCATCGCCGCGCCTTGCAGGCAAGCGGACGCTAAAATCACCTTCTGACATGCGCGTTGCGGCGTTCGTCATCATTTTTAACGGCATCACCAAATAACGCGCCGCTACCAAGATCAGCACGCTGCCGACTAAGAGCAGCGTGACGAGCAGCGTTACTGCCGTCCAGATAAAGTTGCTATTTTGCGGAAAACGATCCGGCTGAACGAATAACGCCCACCTCTCGCTGCCGAACTGCGCCAGCTTGCCAAAAGCCGGCGGCAATGGCGGTTCCCCTACCTCGCTGAATATGTTCAGCCGAACCGTGCTGCCCCGGAATGCGCTGAGCAGCTGCTCATATGTGAGACTTCTGAGCATCAGCTCGCTTCGCTCTCCGGTTGTTACGACCCGATTGTTAATGCTGACCGCGATAATCGATTGCCCCTGCAGAGCAGACATTTCATCCAAAAAAACCTTTATCGAAGTAGGCTTGGACACGGCATACAGCTGCTCGATCCGATCAATCGACTTCTCCATTAATTGCGGTAGCTGCCCCCTTGCATCCCGCTTGAACATTTGATTCGTAAATAGAAAAGCAACGCCAATGCTGATCAATACGATAATGAGAAAAGTGGCGGTTATCCGCACGTATAAGCTATGAATCATGCCCATTCCTCCAGCCGATACCCAAGGCCGCGGATCGTGACGATACGAAAGCGGTACTGCTCCTCGGGAAAGCGGTCACGCAGCCTTTTGATATGTACATCCACCGTTCGCTCGTCGCCCTCGTAATCCATCCCCCATATTTGTTCAATAAGCTGATCCCGCGCGAAGGTTTTGCCCGGATAGCTTGCCAGCTTGAACAGCAGCTCGAACTCTTTGGGCGGCAATGTAAACTTCTCTCCGCTCGCAGACATATGGAAGTCGGTTTGGTTCATGGTGACATCGCCAAATTCGACGGTCTGGGATGCGGTTATCCGGTATCTCTTGAGCAGCGCCTTGACCCTCGCAACCAGCTCCGGCGGATCAAACGGCTTAACCATATAATCATCCGCTCCAAGCTCAAAGCCTCTTACCTTCTGGGAGGTTTCCCCTTTGGCAGTCAGCATGAGCAGCGGGATATCATAGCTTGATCGCATAGCCGCGCAAAGCGCCCAGCCATCCATACGCGGCATCATCACATCGATAATCGCGAGATCAGCGCGAACCGCCTCAAGCTTCTCTAGTGCATCTACTCCATCTATCGCTTCAATGACCTGATAACCTTCTCTTTTCAAAAATAGGCCAACCAGCTCTCTAATGTTCGGATCATCATCCGCAACGACGATTTTCGGCATCTTGTGTGTCCTCCAGACCTGCTTATGTAGTCGACGCAATCAGCATACAATACGAACATGAACGTTACATGAACGATATTGACTTTGATGCTAGATTGTAATAATTTTAAAGTAGTATTTATTATCTCAGAGCATTTTTAACTGGAGGCGAATATAGATGACTTATAAAACGATTATTATCGGTACAGGTCCTGCCGGACTAACATCTGCTATTTACTTGGCTCGCGCGAACATGGAGCCGCTTGTTATTGAAGGCTGGCAGCCAGGCGGCCAACTTACAACAACAACGGAGGTCGAGAATTTCCCGGGTTTCCCTGACGGCATCCTCGGCAGTGAGCTGATGTCCAATATGCGCAAGCAAGCGCAGCGCTTCGGCGCTACATTCAAGACGGGCTCCGTAAAAAGCGTGGATTTCAGCAAACGTCCTTATACGCTTGACGTGGAAGGCATTGGCGAGCTGAAGGCGGAATCGATCATTATTTCGACAG
Organism: Paenibacillus sp. FJAT-27812; assembly: GCF_001273905.1. Classification (NCBI taxonomy): domain Bacteria; kingdom Bacillati; phylum Bacillota; class Bacilli; order Caryophanales; family Paenibacillaceae; genus Paenibacillus; species Paenibacillus sp. FJAT-27812. The sequence goes on from NZ_LIGH01000001.1 coordinate 1,191,874, forward strand.
GCGCTTCGGCTAAATACCTTGGCATTCCAGGCGAGCAAGAAAATATCGGACGCGGAGTCAGCACTTGCGCTACATGCGACGGCTTCTTCTTCCGCGGCAAAAAAATTATCGTAGTCGGCGGCGGCGACTCCGCAATGGAGGAAGCGGTGTTCCTTACTCGCTTCGCATCCGAAGTAAGACTCGTGCACCGTCGCGACGATTTGCGCGCATCAAAAATTATGCAGGACCGCGCTCGCGCCAACGACAAGATCGTTTGGAGCTTAAACCGCACGCCGCTTGAAGTCGCTGCTACAGGCATGGGCTTGCAAGGGTTGAAGGTGCGCAATAATGAAACGGGCGAGGAAGAGCTTCTTGAGACGGATGGCGTATTTGTTACCATCGGACACACGCCTAATACCGGCTTCCTTGGCGGCCAAATCGATACGGACGATCAAGGCTACATTATCGTGAAGCCGGGCACCACAGAGACGAACATCCCAGGCGTATACGCCTGCGGCGACGTTCAAGACCGCAATTACCGCCAAGCGATTACCGCTGCGGGAAGCGGCTGTATGGCTGCTCTTGATTGCGAGCGTTTCTTGGAATCACAGGCACATGAAGAGGTTCATGCGTAAACTTTTTTTTGCGAACCGACTAGTACAATACGTGCAAATTATGTATAATAAAATTGTTGAGAGATACAATAGAAAGGCAATGCTACCGCAACCATTTGTTCGCAATATGCTTCGCGTGAGCAGCGCCTGAACGTATTATGGGAAAAGGTACAACCTCGGCTTTTATGAGCAGAGATTGTACCTTTTTTCGCGTTTATAAGCTGTTTTCCACACTCTTTTTATACCATTTATAAGGAGCGATTATGATGTTATTAGAAGCTGTATATCACAGGCCAAAACAAAACTGGGCTTACGCCTACGACGGTAAAACGCTGCACCTCCGCTTGCGCACCAAAAAAGACGATGTCGCAACAGTAGAAGCCATTGTTGGTGACAAGTATGCGTGGGACCAAACCCTTACAACGGTCCCGATGCGCATTTTCTCATCCGATGCTTTGTTTGATTATTGGGAGACGGCCGTCATTCCGCCCTTCCGCCGGCTGCGTTATGCGTTCCGTTTAACTAGCGGCGCTGAGTCGATTATTTTCTCGGACAAGGGCGTTGAGCTTACGCTTCCCGACAACTCCAATTCATTTTTCGACTTCCCTTATATTAATCCGATCGACGTGTTCGCGCCGCCGGCTTGGGTGAAGGATGCTGTGTTCTATCAAATCTTCCCGGAGCGGTTTGCGAACGGCGACCCGTCGCTGAGTCCGAAAAACGTACTGCCTTGGGGCGGCGAGCCGACTCCTCAGAACTTTTTTGGCGGCGATCTGCAAGGTGTAATCGATCATTTGGATCATATATCCGAGCTTGGCATAAATGCGGTCTACTTCACGCCGCTATTCGAAGCGACGACTAACCATAAATACGATACGCAGGATTATATGAAGGTTGATCCGCATTTTGGCACAAACGAGAAGCTCAAGGAATTGGTTGATGCCTGCCATGCCCGCGGCATTCGCGTGCTGCTTGACGCCGTATTCAATCATTCCGGCAAAACGTTCCCGCCATTCGTCGATGCGCAAAAGAACGGCCAGCAGTCGAAGTATGCGGATTGGTTCTATGTTCGGGAGTGGCCGCTGCAGGTCGTTGATGGCGTCCCTTCTTACGAGACCTTCGCCTTTGAACCGCTCATGCCTAAGCTGAACACCGAGCACCCGGAAGTAAAGCAATACTTATTCGAGGTTGCGCGTTACTGGATCGAGGAGATCGGCATCGATGGCTGGCGCCTTGACGTAGCTAATGAGGTTGACCATCAGTTTTGGCGTGAATTCCGCAAGACGGTAAAAGACGTCAATCCGGAAGCGTACATTTTGGGTGAAATTTGGCATGATTCGATGATGTGGCTGCAGGGCGATCAATTCGATGCGGTCATGAACTATCCGTTCACGAACGCGGTGCTCGATTTCTTCGCCTATCAAACAATCGACGCGACTTCCTTCGCCCATGCGATCGGCACGCAGCTTGCTGCCTATCCGCAGCAAGTAACGGAAGCGGCATTTAATTTGCTTGATAGCCACGACACGCCAAGGCTGCTCACGATCTGCGAGGACAATACGGAAGCGATGAAGCTCTCCTCCTTGTTCCAGCTGACTTACCCTGGAACCCCATGCATTTATTACGGGGATGAGGTAGGCATAAACGGTGCAGGCGACCCTGGCTGCCGCAAATGCATGGTATGGGACGAGGCTGAGCAAAATGGCGAGTTGCTGCAATTTTACAAGGCAGCAATTGGCCTTCGCCACCGTTATAGCGCGCTTCGCAGCACGGACATCCGCTTCGTGCATGTCGGCGCAGAAGACGGCACCTTGGTGTACGAACGCCGTGATGGCGACCAGCGTCTGCTCGTTGCGCTGAATGCGCGCGGCAAAGCTGCCGACGTTAGCTTCACGATTGATTCGGCTGCGTCCGCTGGGCAAGATGCAGCTCCTCACGCTGTAGCTTTCACTGGCTTCGCTAGCAAAGAGGTGGCTGCCGCTGAGAATGCAGCGCCAGCTGAAGCTTTGAAAGCTGAAGTTAATACCGTCACAGCTGAGGCTGCTGAGGAAATGGACGTTGCTGCTGTTCAAGGGAACGACTTGACCGATGCTGCTGCCGCTGTCGTGAAGAGCAATAACGATTCGACTTGGTCCGTTTTGTTGTCAAGCGTTATCGAAATCGCTGAAAGCTCTAGCGTAGCAAGCAATGCCGCGGGCAAGCTGAAGCTTACGCTGCCAGCTTATGGCTTTGTGATTTTGGAGCAAGCCAAAGCTGACGTTTAATGGTTAGCTGTAGTTGCTCGAAGTAAAGGCATAGACAAAGAGGCGGTCCATCCGATGGACTGCCTCTTTGCGCTTTGCTGAACGAGTCAGTAAGGTGCGGCAGCGTACGATCCCCTTTTGCCACACGCCAACTTCACTCTATAAGCACCTATACGTGCTGCTCCCAATATTTTTTTATGCCCCTGAATATTAAGATGACTTATTTTTAATTTGTTTTTGCAATTGAGCGATTTGTTTCTGCATCTGCTCTATCTGTAGCTGCACTTGCTGCTGCTCACGCTGTTTGTCCTGCTGGTCCTTTTGCGATTGAATTTGTGCCTTCTGTTCTTGCTCCAGTGCTAGAGCCTGCCCCGCAACTGTAATAATATCCCCAGCCGTAACTAGCAACTGCCCAATAAACTGGATGAGATCCGGAAGATTATCCCCATTATCAAAAATAATATTGTCTCTCGTTCTACCGCTTCTTGCGCCTTTGCCCGGGTTATCACGGTTGTACGCCATACGAGTCCCTCATTTCATATTAAAATATTCGCCGTCGTGAAATTAGGTGACAATTTACATTTTATCCCTATGTTGCAAGTGCCGCTAGACAATCGCGTATGATTCATGCCATAATAACTTAAACGATTAAGTTGTTAGTTTTCATACGAGCAAGGAGCTGCATACCCATCAAAAAAGCTACGCTTAAGGATATTGCGAAAGCCGCCCAAGTTTCCGTCGCTACAGTAAGCTATGTGCTCAACAACGTTACCAACCAGACGATCCCCGATGAGACCAAATGCCGGGTGCTGGATGCCGCAAAGCAATTGAACTACGTTCCAAACCTAGCCGCGCGCTCACTGGTGAAGCAAAAGTCAGGCTTAATCGGCATCCTCATCAACCGGGCGAACAACGAGGGGATTTGGAAGCAGCTTCGTTACGCTTCATTCATTAATCGGCTTGAGCGTCTGTTAACGGATCGAGGCTACCATGTCGTCTTATCATCGCTTGAGGCCTTGAATCCAAAGCTCGATGTAATATCGGAGCGAAAATTAGACGGCGTGTTTGTCGTAGACGTAAAAAGCGAAAATTTCCATCTCATATCCAGCCACTTCTCCGAAGGCGTGCCGCTCATCGTCATCGACAGCATCATTGATGACCCGCTTTTTTATAAAGTGAATTTTGATTATAGCGACGCTTTTGCCAAAGCAAGTGCCTCATCGCTCCTCCATCCCAGCTATATCGTTATGGACAGCTTGAATAATGCCGAGCTTACCCAGTCCATAATTAACAGCAGCGGCATTGATCCAAAGCTCATTCATATGATGGAGGATGAAGATCAGCTGCAGCGATTTCTTGATCAACATGCGGATAAAAGCGGAGTTATACTCAACGAATTCATCGGGGCGATCACAGCAAAGTATGCCAATCCGGCGAAGCTCGCCGTTATTTGCACCGCTGATTGCCCAGAAATCCTGCCGGCAGCAGTGACGCGTGTCCAGTACGACAATCGCAAGACAGATGAAGCTTTTCAACTGATGATGACCCTTCTAGACGATCCAAGGGCTGGTCCTGAGCATAAATATATTGAAGTCGAAGCAAGTCCAAGCGCAGAGTAATCTCTGCCTTTTTCTATAATAACTTAAACGTTTAAGTTAAGCTCCACCCACATTAAGGAGGAATAACCTATGCTTGAACTAGCCAAAAATGCGGACGCCAATCCATCCCATGCTCAGCAGCAAAATTCCGCTGCCCCATCCATTTGGCGCAACCGCTCGTTTATGCTCGTCTTCTCCAGCTACAGCTTGTCGCTGCTAGGCAATACGTTCCACAGCATCGCATTAAACTTATGGGTGCTGCAAACTACAGGCAGCGCCAAGCTCATGTCGGTTGTACTCATTACCCACCTCGTCATCAGCATGTTATTCGGTTCCTTCGCGGGAACGATTGCCGACCGCACCGACCGCCGCACCTTAATGTGGGTGACGGATATCGTCCGTTTTGTTCTTGTCGCCGCCATCGCCGTTCTAATTTTTCTTCCGAATGTGCCCTTTATTTATGTCGTCCTATTAACCGGGCTTGTAGCGTTTGCAGGGGTGTTTCGAACGCCCGCATTCCAAGCCTCCCTTATCGAGATCGTTGGCAAAGAGCAGCTTACGAAGGCCGTTGGGGCGATCAGCATTTCCGATAACATCATTCGAATATCCGGCTTCGCGCTAGGCGGCATTGCCGTCGCAGCCTTTGGCGGGGCATTTGCGATTGCCATCGATGCCGCAACCTTCCTCCTATCAGGCATTCTTCTCTTGCTTGCAGGCAAATTCCCTTATGCAGCCGTCCGGGATGACGCAAAGTCAAAAACCTCCTTTAAGGAGGATCTCACAGCCGGCTTCCGTTATGTTTGGCATGATCCATTTGCCAAGGGCGTCATTATTTTGCTGCCGCTCGTGATGTTCTTCTTTTTATCCACATTTATGCTCATTCAAGTAATGGCGGTTCAGGTATGGCAGGCAAAACCCTTTGTATTCGGACTAATGGAGGCCTGCATTCCGCTCGGTTACGTCATAGGGTCTATATTGATCATGAGGTTTGATACACGTTTAAAAAGCAGAGGAAAATGGATCATTGGGAGTATGATCCTGATGGGGCCAGTCTTTATTGCGATTTCGCTGCTGTCCTCGGCTGCCGTCGCGCTCCCGTTAATTCTGCTCGTCGGCTTCCTCTTCTCCTTTAGCACGACGATCATCTTTATTGCGCTGCGGGTCGCCATTGATCCCGCAATGCAAGGCAGAGTGTTCGGGCTAATCGGCGCTTTAACCAGCGTCGCTCCTCCAGTTGGGTTAGCTGTATTCTCTACCTTTTCCGACATTTACGGCCCAGCCGTCATTATCGCCATTAGCGGCGCAGCGATGCTTTTCATTGGGCTCCTCGCCTACAGCCGGATGAAGTCCATACGCGAGTTCAACTAAAGGTTATCCCTTTAATGAGCCGCCAAGCGCAAAGGATAGTCGGTTAGATATAACAAAAAGAGGGAACCGCACATGATGTGCGATTCCCTCTAATCGTTTTATTTCAAAATAACGGTACTATACGCCGGCAGCGACAGCTTGCTTCCGTCCAGCTTCGCTCCGCTGTTAGTCGCACGAGCTAGCTCCTTGAACTCGCCAAACGTCTGCGACGGCTGCAAATCCGTCGTTTGCTGCTCGCCCGATAAATTATGCACGACGAGCACCCGTTCACTCGCCATGACGCGGACGTACACGCTCAGCTTCTGATTGGCAGGCTCCAGCTTAAACTCCGCAATTCCTCCGCTCTGCAAAGCCGGCTCCTCGTTGCGCCACTTGATCAGCTCGCGATAATGATGCAGCATCGACTGATCATCTGCCGATTGTGCTTCGACGGATACCGAAGGAGCATCCGCATTAAAGCGCGACTTCTCCCATGTCGTCTGCCCTTCGCCTCCGCTTGCTGCGCTATACCACAACATCGGCTCGCGAATGTACTCATCCGGCTTAGCGCCCTTCATGCCAAGCTCTTCGCCATAATAAAGATATGGCGTGCCCGGAAGCGTGAGCAGCATAGCAGCGGCCATCTTCGCATGGTTGACATTGCCCGCCAGTACAGTCATGGCACGGTTTTGGTCATGGTTGCTCAGGAACGGAGCATCAACAAAGGTTCCGCCAGAAGACTTCTCATATACGCCATATGCGCGGCCTAACGAGAAAGCCAGATCTGCATCCTGCTCCGAGCTCGCCGCACTAAGCAAACGTCCAGCAAGATCAAAGTGGAAGGCCGAGTTCAGCGCTTGATCAAAATAAGGCGCGATAACGGTTAACGAATCCCATACTTCTCCGATCAAATAAGCATCCGGCTTCACTTTGCTCATGCCCTTGCGGAACTCCTGCCACCAAACCTTGTTTTTCGCCTGAACCTCAGGCGTGCTCGCCGTTGAAGCAAAATCGCCATAAATATGCTTGGCAGCATCAAGGCGGAAGCCGTCCAGACCCTGCTCAAGCCAGTATTGGCCGATTTTGATCATTTCCTCGCGCACCTTCGGCTCGTCGAAATTCAAATCCGGCATGCCTTCCCAGAAGACACCCAAATAGTTAAGGCTGCCATAGCTATGCCATGGGTCGCCGCCTACCGCGCCGTCCGCCCTTACCTGCTCGCCCTGCTTCGCAAAGGTATACCAGCTGCGATAAGGGCTTTTCTCATCCGCGAGCGCTTCCTTAAACCAAGGATGCTCCTTGCCCGTATGATTGACGACAAGATCCATAATGACTTTAATGCCGCGCTTGTGCGCTTCATCCAATAGCTTCTTCAAATCTTCCAGCGTGCCGTACTCTGGATTAATCGCGTAGTAATCGGTTGTATCATAGCCATGGTAGCTGGGCGAGGCGTTAATCGGCATCAGCCAAATGCCGCTCACGCCAAGCTCCTTCAAATAATCAAGCTTGGCGGTTACGCCATTCAAATCGCCGACTCCATCACCATTCGTATCATAGAACGAACGGACGAATATTTCATAGTAGACTCCGCCAGGCTGCTCATCTACTTGATAAGAGGCAGCGACTGGCTCTCCGCTTTGCTGTGCGGCTTCATCCGCTTGCGCAGCGGCCGGTTTCCCGCTATTGCTTCCTTCATCTTGGGAGCAAGCCGCGAGCATAGCCAGCAAAACCAAGCCTAGCAGCATCGCTGCCGCATAACGAACCCGTTTGACTCCCATGCCTTTATCCTTTCGAAGCGCCAGACATCAGCCCTTGTACGAGGAAACGCTGCAAGAAGACGAACAGCAAGGTGATCGGAATCGCAATCAATACAGCTCCCGCTGCGAACAGCGTAAAGTTACTGTTCTGGTAAGAGTTAACGAGATCCCACATGCCGACGGCAAGCGTCCAGTTGTCTTTGCTCCGAAGCACCAATCTCGCAAAAATAAAGTCAACCCATGAGCCTGCAAATGAAGTCAGCGCCACATAGGTCAGCATTGGACGCGACAATGGCAGCATGATTTTCACAAACACTTGAAGGTGCGAAGCACCGTCGATTCGAGCCGCTTCATCAAGGCTCCGCGGAATCGTATCGTAGAACCCTTTGACAACGAAACCTCCGAGCACTGAGCCCGCTGAATATACGATAATAAGAGCAGCATGCGTATCAAGCAGGTTAAGCTGCAGCAAGAAAATGAAGATCGCGATCATGCTCATGAATCCCGGGAACATGCCGAGTACAAGCATAACCGTCAGCGTCATTTTGCGCCCGCGGAAGCGGAAGCGCGACAACGCGTACATGCTGAGCGTGACTAGAATCGTTGAGAAGATCATCGTCAGCGTCGCAATTTTCAAAGTGTTCATATACCAAACCCCGTAACGGAAGCTCGGGCTCGTGAACAGCTCTTTATAGTGAACCAAAGTGAACGTATCCGGAATGAGACTTTCGCTAAATAGAGCCGTACCCGGCCGAAGCGAGGATAGCAGCACCCAAAGAGCAGGATAGACTGCACAGATCGCTATACCGATTAAAATGACATAGCTAAGCGTCAGACGCACAATATTTGCGGTTTTGCGGCCCATTTTCATTGAATCATATCCTCCTCTTTAAATGACCGCGAACGGCGATAGTTATAAATAGAGAACGACGCCACGATAATGAAGATAATGATGCCGATCGCAGACGCCATATTGAATTGGCTATTGTTCAGCGTGAGCTTATACAGCCAGGTGACGAGCAAATCCGTGCTTCCCGCGTATTGATAATCCCCTTTTACCGGGTCACCGTTCGTCAGCAAGAAAATAACGTTAAAGTTATTCATGTTTCCTGCGAACTGCGTGATCAGAATCGGAGCGGTAGAAAACAAAACAAACGGAAGCGTAATGATACGGAATTTCTGGACGCCAGTCGCCCCGTCTACATCAGCCGCTTCGTACAAATCTTTAGGGATAGCCGTCAATACGCCGAGAATAAGAACCATCGATACCGGAATACCGATCCACATATTCACGATAATAACGGTGACCTTCGCCCAAAATGGATCAGTGAGCCACGGCAGCTTACCCATGCCGAAGTAGCCTAAGTATTGATTGATCGGACCAAATTGTCCGTTGAACAAGTTTTTCATCACGAGCAAGGAAATAAGCTGAGGGATCGCATACGGAATGATGAACAGCGTACGCCAAAGCTTTTTGAAACGAATGCCCTTTTGTTCAATAAGAAGCGCTACGAGCAAGCCGCCGAAATAGGTCGTTACCGTCGCGATAACCGCCCAAACAATCGTCCAAGTGAATACGCCTACGAAGGTATGGCTCCATGTCTTGAGTGTCAGCAAGTTAGCGAATGTTTGAAAGCCTACCCAGTCAACCAGCTTAGCCGGAGGAATATGATCAGGCGATGCATAGTTGGTGAACGCGAGCATGACCATGAAGATAATCGGCATGATTGTTAAAAACAATACGCCCAGCGCCGGCAGCGTCAGCATCAAATGCGGAAAATTGCGATCCGTCAAATGTGCCAGCGTTTGGCGGAAGCTTGCAGGCGTGGCTCCTTCATCTCTTTGCTTTCCGTTCCGATATGCATCGCGGATATTCATAACATAGATAACGACAAAAAGTATGAATATAATTAACGTAATTAATCCGCTTATTAATAGAAAGATCGAATGATCTCCTTCTACTCGAACACTGATTTTACCGACTTTCTCAAGCCCTTGCGTTTTCTCGCCGAGCGTTACTACGCCCCAGATTGCTCTTCCTAAATTCGGAACAAAATACATAAGCGCTGCCGCTTCAACAGCGAGCATAATTAAACCTTTAACGATTTGGCGGTTATACAATTGGCCAAGACCCATTACGAGTAACGACAATATAGCCGCGGTGCTGCGATGACGATTCATCCCGCCTGGCTCCCTTCCTTTCATATAAAAAAACATCCTGCCGCAGCTGTTAACGCAAGCGGCTTATAAACATCGGTTTACCCGCCGAACAGCTTCGGCGGGTAAACCCGATTAGATGATATTATTTTGCTGTTGCTGCGCCATTGTTTGCATCTTTGATTTGTTGAACCGCATTGTCGAGCGCTTCTTTTGCATCCTTGCCGGAGTTCCATACGTCAGCGAAAGCTGCGCCGATTGGGCTCCATACGTTACCCATCTCAGGGATAGATGGCATTGGCGTCGATTGGTTGAACTGCTCTAGGAAGCCTTTAACAACTTCGTTTCCTTGTACGGTAGCGTCTGCTGCCGCTTCGATGTTCGCAGGAATCGCACCTGTGAGCTCAAAGTTTTTCAACTGTGCTTCTTTAGTCGAAGCATAGTAGGAGAATAGACGAGCTGCGTTCGGGTATTTCGAGAATGAGTTAACATACCAAGCTTTGATGCCAGAGAAGGAAGAAGCCGGTTGGCCGTTAATGCTAGGCAATGGAGCTACGCCGAAATCAATTCCTGCGTTTCTGTAATCGCCAATTGTCCAAGGACCGTTAATATCCATTGCCAGCGTTCCGCCAATGAACAAACCTTTTTTAATATCGTAGTTGATATCGCCGGAATTCAAAGGCAAGATGCTGTTTTTAAGCGAGCCGTAGTATTTCAGGCCAGCGATTGCGCCTTCCGTGTTAAGGCCGATATCTTCTTTGTTCTGACCGTTATCGCCGTATACATAACCGCCAGTGGAGATGAACGGATAGCTGAAGTAGAAGTTACCTACATCCCACATCAAACCGTATTTGTTGTTTTTCGTGTCGTTAAACGTTTTGGAGAACGCTACAACCTCGTCAAACGTTTTTGGAGCTTCTTTGATTAGAGCCTTGTTATAAAACAGCGCGTAAGTTTCTACCGAACGCGGGTATCCGTAAAGTACGCCGTCGTAAGTAACCGCGTTTACGGCGATTTCTGAGTTCGCGCTTTTGGATTGCTCTTCGTAGAAATCATTTGGCAATACTAGGCCCGCTGTAACGGCTTTACCAAGGTTATCGTGCGGGAACAAAACAACGTCTGCGCCAAGACCTGCAGGACCGTCAGTAACAAGCTTGTTAACTTGATCGCCTGCGCCGATTTCCTCGAATTTAATTTCGATGCCGTATTTTGCAGTGAACTCCTTCGCAATGGCTTCAACGAAAGGACGCTCTTCTTTACTTTCCCATACTAGAAGCGATGCGCCTTCTTCAGGAACGATATCTTCTGCTGCTGCGCCTTCATCTGTTTTGTTGTTTTCTGTATTGTTCGCTGGAGCATTAGTTGCGTTTCCAGCTTTTTCTGTATTGCCGCCTTTGTTTGATCCGCCGCATGCGGAAACGATAAACAAGACTACAATTAATGACATTACAAACCACTTTTTCATGCTAGGTGATCCCCCTCCATAATGTGTTTCATGCCTTTTTTTGAACTAGCGCCTTCCAAACAATTCCTTGAGCCCATCTTCATAAAATGCCGATTTCGTACAAACAATATGCGTAATAATTAGAACCGCTATGCCATTTTAAACGACGGACACAGCAAGCGCAAACGTTTGTACAAGAATCGCTAGAAAATGCTGCGAAATCGGTTTATTAGCCGTTTCACAATTTTTTATGACCGCAAAATTGTCTTGTAAGCGTTCTATTCGTGTTTTCATCATACAACAGGGCATGTGGTTTGTTAAAACGTTTGCACAGTTCAATTTTCCGGAAAAATAATATGTTAGCTTTGATTTTCGCCTGTTTTCTCTTTCTGCTTCAGTTTTTTATCATTTGTATAACGCTTTCCTAAGATATATATTTACTTTTAGACAACAGTTGCATTAGGATGAAGCATATTAGCACAAGCACAAACGATTTGCGCGATGGGGGCTCAACTATATATGGTAACCATTAAAGATATTGCGAAAGCAGCCGGTGTATCGCCCTCTACTGTATCCAGGGTTGTGTCCAACCACCCTCGTATTAGTAAGGCAACTACCCAGAAGGTTAAACGAATAATGGAGGATATGGGCTATCATCCGAATGTGATGGCGAAGAGCCTCGTATCAAAGACAACCCAGACGTTAGCGATCATGCTGCCACGTCCTGCGGAAGAGCTGTTCCAGGATTTCTTCTTTGGCGAGCTGCTGCGCGGCATACTGACACAATCAACGCGCGCAGGCTACGATATGCTGCTTACTGCCGCCACCTCGCCAAGCGACGAGACCGAAACGATTTCCCGCCTTGTGTTTGGGCGCAGAGTTGACGGCGTAATACTATTATCCTCCAGGGTAAATGACCCCTTAATTGATCTATTGAACAAACATAACTTCCCTACTGTATTGATTGGGCGCACGGAAGACCGTCCTAACATTCTATCTGTCGATAATAATAATGAACAAGCAGCCTACGATGCGACTCAGCATTTGATTCTCCAAGGCCATGAGAGAATCGGCTTCGTGAGCGGACCTCCATCTCTAACCGTTGCGCATGACCGCATGAAAGGGTACCGCAGAGCGATGCAAGAGGCTGGGCTGCCCGTCAAATCGGAATGGATCGTTGAGGGCGAATTTTTACAGCAAAGCGGCTATCGTGCGATGTCATTTATGATGAGTCTGCCTGAACGCCCTAGCGGCCTTGTCGTTATTGACGACGTTGTCGGCTTCGGTGTATTGCGCGGCTTGACTGAACTTGGCTACAAAGTGCCGGATGATCTCAGCCTCGTAAGCTTTAATAACATTGCCCTATCCGAGCTTGCCACGCCGCCGATCAGCTCTATCGATATAGGAACATACCAGCTTGGCTATACGGCTTCGCAAATGTTAATCCGGTTAATTCAAGAGGAGAGCGTGCATCAAAACCGCATGATTATTCCGCATAGGCTGATCGTTCGCGAATCTTCGATTCAAACCGTAACCAAAAGGAGTTGACAGCATGTCAAATAAAAAACCGTTTTTAGTGGATGCCATTATCGGCAATTCCAAGTTTCTCGCATCGCTTGGCCGCACAGGCAAAATGTATCGCCTGTGGTGGCCGAACATCGACCTGCCGCAGCATGTCGATGCGATTCGCACAGGCATTCAATGGGATCAATCACCCGTATCTTGGTTTGATGAAGACGCGGATGGCTGGAAGCATGAAGCTAGATACGCGGACAAAACAAACATTTTGGGCGTCAGCGCCCGCTCGGAGCAGCAGCCTATTCAAGTAGACAGCCTCCATCTTGCCGTACCGGGTCAAGATATTATCGTTCGTGAATATACCTTCACGAACAGCAGCAATCAGCCTGCCTCCTTCTCGTTTATCGTGCATTCCTCTTTCCTAGTGAGCGAGAATCAGCTATACAATACGACGATGTTTAATGTCGATAACGATTCATTGGTTCATTTTCGCCATAAGTACTATTTTGCGCTTTCAAGTGCAAACGTATGCACTGGTTACCAATCCGGACTGGCTTGGGATATGGTTCAGCAAGGCGAGCTAAACGGAAAGAACATCGACATGAGGCCAGACGGCGCCTTAAAATGGCGCATCGACGAGCTGGCAGCCGGCGCATCCGTGACGATTCCCGTCTATTTAACCGCCGGTCACGATGAAGAAAGCGTATTGCAACAAATGCGTACTGCAAAAAGCAAGCCAAGCGCGGAATGGATCGCTGAGACGACGGCTTACTGGACCAACTTCCTCGCAGAGGCAGCGCCATGTCCGATAGACGATGCCGAAATTTCCGACTTGTATGACCGCTCCCTGCTTATGTTTAAGCTGATGTCTGACGAGCAAACCGGAAGCATCATTGCCGCTCCCGAATTTGATGAAAACTTTGTACGCTGCGGCGGTTATTCCTATTGTTGGGGCCGAGATGCCGCATTCATTACGACCGCGCTTGATAAAGCAGGCCTCGGCTCGTTATCCGACAGCTTCTACGCTTGGACGCTTACCGCGCAATCGCCTGACGGCTCCTGGCAGCAGCGTCATTATCATGATGGCAGCTTAGCTCCATCATGGGGTCTTCAAATCGATGAAGGCTCGTCGATCATTTGGGGGATGTGGCAGCATCATTTGGAGCAGAAGGATCATGCGTTTGCCGAGAAGGTATGGCCGGCCGTGGAGAAAGGCGCCTCCTTCCTCATTAACTTCTTGGATCCGGAGAGCGGATTGCCTAAACCGAGCATCGACCTATGGGAAGAGCGCGAAGCATCACATACGTACTCCTCTGCTGCCGTTTACGGCGGTTTGACGGCTGCTGCCAGCTTTGCGGAGCTTGCCGGGCGTTCTGAGCTTGCAGCGGAGTGGAAGGCTGCGGCAGAGCGGATTTCAGCGTCCATCAAGGAGCTATGCTGGAATGAAGAAGGCGGCAGGTTCTACCGCGGCGTCAATCTTACCGTTCAAGCTGGCAAGTACGAGCAAGCGATCGCTTCCGGCGCTGCAGGATTTGTATCAGAGGGCATAAAAGGCTACCAAAAATATACGCTCAACCACGATCCTATCATTGATGTCAGCTTGCTCGGCATCGCGGTTCCATTCGGCGCCGTTGCTGCCGACCATGACCATATGCGCCGCACGTCCGATGCCGTTGAAGCCGCATTGACCGTACCGGGCGTAGGCGGCATCAAGCGTTATGAGGATGATATTTATATTGGCGGCAATCCATGGATTCTTACTACTCTATGGCTTGCTCATTATCGCATTGAAACCGGCAGCCTAAGCGAAGCGAAGCAATTGCTGAAGTGGGCGCTCGATCACCGTACAGAGACGGGCTTGCTCCCTGAGCAGGTGGACAAAAACACAGGCGAAACGGCTTGGGTTGTCCCGCTAACATGGTCGCATGCGATGTTTATCTTGACGATCTTCATGCTTGCGGAAGCGGAGAATAAGACTGGCGCGACTGCTCAAGTATAATAAAATAACAAGCAATAAAAGCCGACGGTAGATATCCACCGTCGGCTTTTTTTTGCTGCGCTATAGGCTTTTTTAGCGAAACATTATGACCAAGTAAAGACGGATGTGTCCGCCGTTCCCGTAGAGCTGGATGGCGAGGTAAACGATCGATTGGTTCCGCTCTCCCAGATTACATTGCCAAGACTGTCCTTCTTAATGAATTTGAACTCGAAGGTCGTCCCCTTCGGTACGCTGACCGGCAGGAACCAAACCGGATAATTGGGATTGAGCATCGCTTCGGTCGATTTTGCCGGATCCCAGCTGCCAAGCTCAGGAATGCTTCCGACGATATGGATATTTTGACCGACTGCGGTTGTGGCATTCACTTTAAAGATGGCCTGCACTTGATCGCCTGACAGCACCTCGTAAGTGAAGCTGTTGCTGACATTCGTGCCTTTTGTAACCGTGATGCCGCTAGCGCCAGCCGCTACAGCAGGTACAACGGCCTCGATAAACGTATCATTGTTGGAAACGACCGTTGCGGCAACCGTTCCGAATTTCACTGTTGCCGATCCGCCTAAGCCCGTTCCATAAATATTAACGGTGTTGCCTGGACGGCCGGACGTCGATACAACATCGCCAATTCTAGGAACCGTGGTGCGAAGCGAAGGGTTATAGGACCACACATTCACTTCGCCGCCAGAGAGCGTGAAGCTGGAAATTTTATTTTGACCCGATACGCTTGTTACTGGATTTGAAGCGCCGCCCAGCAAGCCGCCCAGCACATCGCTGTATGTTCCAGTCGGCAACGTTGTATTAATGGCAGGAACGGTATAGGAAAGGTCAGGCTGCCTGTTTATAGCGACGATAACTTGCTTGTCGTAGAACTGGCGCTGATAGCCGAGCACATTGTCCGTGCTGTACAGGATGGAAGTGGTGCCGTAAGCGACTGCTTCATTGGTTTTGCGCAGGGCGGATAGCTCCTTAATGACCTTAAAGGCGGTTGTCGTCTCATCGAAAGCAGCCGCTTTCTGCATAAACGGCCTGCCTGCAATGTCACTGCTATCCACTGAGGAGACATATTGCTCGGTACCGTAATAAATATTTGGCGTACCGCGTGACGTTAGCAAAGCGGCAAGAGCAGCATGATAAGGCTTATTGTTCGACTGGATGTAACGGAAACGTGTGACATCATGGTTGTCGAGGAACGTAACCGCTTGATTCTCATAGGAATAATCGCTGCGCTAGAACGATTGGAACGCAGTCTGTTGTGAGGTTTCTATTGCAGTAACTGCAGCGTAGACCGTGAAAACAGTTAGCATATGAGTGTTGAGAGCGTTTTTAAGCGTGGTTTCTGCGACGAGACTGCTCGATAAGCACAAATGGATGCTTACAGGCCACACACTAGGGTTTCTCTTTCGCCGTTAGCGCATATACGTGCTAACGGCGGTTTTTCGACATGTTTTCTACGCCTATTTATCTCCCCCTCCTCTACTCGGGTTTTGCAGAAAAAATCAACACCCTGTTTCATTTCGAAGAAATTGGTTTATTAATATTGACAAACCTCTTCTAGTTTGTAATAATTATAAACAAAGAGTTAGTCTAAATCGTTATTTGGTCGACCCAATCACAATCAACATTACCATTTTCGTATTCACAGACTGCAAATAGCGCAGACTACCATCAGAAAGGATGATTACAATGACAACAACAACGAAAACCAACACAACCGTACAACAACATTTGAACCGCCAAATTGCCAACTGGAGCGTGCTTTACATCAAGCTTCATAATTACCACTGGTATGTGAAGGGCTCCCAGTTTTTCACTTTGCATGCAAAGTTCCAAGAGCTTTATGAGGAAGCTGCGCTTCACGTCGATGAGATTGCAGAGCGTCTGCTAGCGGTGAAAGGCACGCCAATCGCAACGATGAAGGATTATTTGAAAACTTCAAGCATTGAGGAAGCTTCCAACAAAGAGGACGCCACTCAGATGGTTGATCAATTAATTACGGATTTCACGACGGTTATCGGCGAGCTGAAGGAAGGCATGGAAGCCGCTCAAAAAGCTGATGACGAAACGACAGCCGATATGCTTCTTGCTATTCATACTACGCTTGAGAAGCATGTATGGATGCTGAGCGCATTTAACGGTAAATAAGCTGCTACAGCATAAGACGAGGGTGTCTCAGGAGCATAAGCGGCTCCTGGGGCATCCTCGTTTGCGTTCGTTCATATGAAGATAGCCCTATAACAAAAAAACAGCTCTTCCAACAACGGTTGGAAGAACTGCCCGCTAAACTATATCAAAACTTAAACAAGCTTCACACTGCAGCTGCCAACAGGCGATCCCGCCCATAGCGCTTGCAGCTGGTCGCCCTCATGCAAAGCAGCTACGCCAGCAGGCGTTCCTGTATACAGGATATCGCCGACGCCAAGCCCGTAATTCTCGCCTACATACTTAATGAGCTCGGAAACATCAAACAGCATATCGCTTGCTTTGCCGCGCTGTGCCTCTTCGCCGTTGCGCAGCAGAACAAATTCATTCTCCGCAAGCGCTGCTGCTCCCGGATAAGGCAGCCATTCGCCAAGCGGGGCTGAGCTTTTGAAGCCTTTGGCCGCAAGCCAAGGCTGACCCTTCGCCTTCAGCTTGGATTGTACGTCCCGAAGCGTTAAGTCCAGACCAAGCGCCATGCCGTCGATGCAAAGCTCGGTATCGATACCCGTCTCGTAAGCGCGCCCGATTCTCAGCACGATTTCCAGCTCAAAATGCACCTCGCCTACATTTCCCGGCAGCTCGACAACATTGCCTGCCATCGGAACAACAGCGTGAGACGGCTTCGTGAATACGAGCGGCTCGTCAGGCACCTCATTGCCCAGCTCCAATGCGTGAAGTCTATAATTACGGCCAATGCAATAAATGTTGCGAATTCCACTTGTGCTCATGAATCATGCCCCTCTCTATCCTGTTCGTGTTATGCAATCCATATTTGCGCTTTTACTTCTGGGCAGCTATCTGCTCTGCCAATTCGTTAAGCTCTGCCCAGCGGTCCATAAGCTGCTCCAGCTTCTCTTCCAGCTGCTGCTGCTCCAACATCAGCTCCTGCAATCGCGCGGAATCGCTGCTTGCTTCTTCCATGCGGACAGCAATGTTGCTGAGCGCGGTTTCCGCCTCTTCAATCCAGCCGTCGATTTGCTCAAAGTCCCGTTGATCCTTGTAGGACATTTTAAGCGACTTGCCTGCCGGTTTCGCAGGCATAGGCGCAGATGCAGCCTTGCTGCTGGAATCAACGGCTGCTGCCAGTTTAGGAGCAGCCGCATCCGCCGGCGCAACATTGCCATGCTTTTCGACAAACGCCTGATAATCCGAGTAGTTGCCTGTATGATGGGCAATAACGCCGTTACCCTCGAATGCTATGATCTTATCCACCGTACGGTCTAGAAAATAACGATCATGGGAGACAACAAACACGACTCCCGGAAAATCATCCAAATAATCTTCAAGCACCGTTAATGTCGATATATCCAAATCATTCGTCGGCTCATCCAGCAACAGCACATTCGGCGCGTTCATTAATACGCGCAGCAGCTGCAAGCGGCGTTTCTCGCCGCCGGACAGCTTGGAGATCGGCGTCCATTGCATCGTTGGCGAGAAGAGGAACCGCTCCAGCATTTGAGCTGCCGAAATCGTTGTGCCATCTCCGGTTTTGACCTGCTCTGCACCCTCGCGAATATATTCAATCACCCGCAGCGATTGATCCATTTCCTCATGCTCCTGCGAGAACCAGCCCAGCTTAACCGTTGCGCCAAGTTCGACCGTGCCTTCATCCGGCGTTAATTGGCCGGTAATGAGCTTCATCAGCGTAGATTTCCCGCTTCCGTTGCGCCCGACGATGCCAACACGATCCTCAGGAACGGCAATATAGCTAAAATCACGAATAAGCGTGCGATCGCCGAAGCCTTTCGTAACGTCTTCGATTTCAACGATTTTTCGGCCCAGCCTTGTCGAAGCAACGGATACGTCCATCTTGCCGCCGGCTTGCTTCGGCGCATCCGCTTTGAGCGCCTCAAACCGATCGATACGCGCCTTCTGCTTCGTCGTTCTCGCTTTGGCGCCGCGTCTAATCCAAGCAAGCTCATTGCGCAGCAAGTTCTGGCGTTTCGATTCCGTTGCCGCTTCGCGTTCTTCACGGTCGAGCTTCAGCTCTAGAAAACGGCTGTAGTTCGCTTGGTAAAAGTGAGCTTGGCCTTTGTCCAACTCAATGACCCGATTGCTGACACGGTCAAGGAAATAACGATCATGCGTAATCATGAGAAGCGCGCCTCTGCGCTTTTGCAGCATGCCTTCCAGCCACGCAACCGAATCATTATCGATATGGTTCGTAGGCTCGTCAAGAATAAGCACATCCGACGGGAGCAATAGCGCGGCCGCCATAGCGACACGCTTGCGCTGACCGCCGGACAGCGTCTCTACCTTCGCTTCAAAATCGTTGATGCCTAGCTTCGACAGCGCCATCTTTGCATCGCTCTCGAGCTGCCAAGCATCAAACTCATCCATGAGCTGATTCGCCTTGATCAGCTTCTCCTGCAGCGCTTCATCGCTCGGTTTCAGCTCGATCGCTTCCATAGCCGCGGCATACGCCTGAACAGCTCTTAGCTGCGGCGAATCTCCGCCTAGCACATGCTCCAGCGCCGTTTCGTTCGGAGCGAACACCGGGTCCTGTGCCAGCATTCTTACCGTTACCCGGTTGCCGATTGACACCGTACCGGAATCCGCCGTATCGAGGCCCGCGATTACTTTAAGAAAGGTCGACTTCCCTGTACCGTTCACGCCGATGATGCCGACTTTATCGCCATCCTCTACGCCAAACGTTACATTTTCGAACAAAAGCTTCTCGCCATAGCTCTTCGTTATATGTTCAACAGACAATAAATGCATAAGGCAAACCTACTTTTTCGAATAGTATAGCTGCGGGTAGCAGCCTCTCGTATCATACCACAAAAAGGTCATTTCTTCACTTGGCAGCAGCCTTACAAGCCCCTTTTCCCATGCTTTCGGAAGCAATCATAATGAACGACCCATTTGCCGATATAAGTAGTATGAGGAAGGAGTGATTCCGCATGGGCAAGCCTTACTTGTTTATATTTACAGGCACTAGCGGCTCGGGCCGCAAAACCGCGGCGCATAAAGCGCTGCAAGAAACCGGCATCGCGCATATTCCCTCCTGTACGGACCGGCCGCCGCGAGACAAAGAGCGTCCCGACCTGGACTATCGCTATGTGAGCAAAGAGAAGTTCGATCAAATGCAAGCCGAGGGCCTCTTTACCGAATCAGTCAAAATCGACCAATACCGCTACGGAATCGGCAAACGTTATCTAGATATGGCGCTTCAAGCCGGAAATAGCGTCTATCTCATTCTAAATCGCGACGGCTCGGATACGATTTGCAAGCTTTACGGTGACCGTGCCATTCGTATTTTCCTCTACGTCGACAAGAATACAGTATCCGAGCGGCTTGAGAGCAAAGGTACGCCGTACGAAATAATCGACAGCTACCTGCGCCATTATTCCGAGGAGGTCACCTACCGCAAATCTTGCGAGCATGTGATCGAGAATTTGTCGCTTGAGCGAACGGCACAGCAAATCAGAGCCATCATAGACAGCTATTTAAAATAAAAACAGAAAAAGGGCCGGCGCATCGTCATCACATGACGTGCGCCGGCCCTTTTTTATTATTAACGTTTTCCGATCATGTTCTCCGGACGAACAAACTCGTCGAACTGCTCGGAAGTAAGCAGGCCGCTTGCGATAGCCGATTCCTTAAGCGTAAGTCCTTTTTTGTGCGCGTTTTTCGCGATAGCAGCTGCGTTCTCATAGCCGATATGCGGGTTAAGCGCGGTAACGAGCATCAGCGATTGATCTAGATTGCGCTTGATTACCGCTTCGTTTGGCTCGATGCCGATTGCGCAATTGTCATTGAACGAAACCATGCCGTCAGCCAGCAAAGCTACCGATTGCAAGAAGTTATAAATAATGACAGGCTTGAACACGTTCAGCTCGAAGTTGCCTTGGCTTGCTGCCATCGAAATCGCGGTATCGTTGCCGATAACTTGGCATACCGCCATCGTCAAAGCTTCGCTTTGCGTTGGGTTTACTTTACCCGGCATGATGGAGCTGCCCGGCTCGTTCTCAGGGATCGAGATTTCGCCGATGCCGCAGCGCGGTCCGCTTGCGAGCCATCTTACGTCGTTGGCGATTTTCATCAAATCAGCAGCAAGTGCTTTAACAGCGCCATGCGTATATACGATTTGATCGTGGCTTGTGAGCGAGTGGAATTTGTTCTCCGCTGTCACGAATGTTTTGCCAGTAAGAGCCGTTACTTCCGCCGCAACCGCAACCGCAAAATCCGGGTGCGCGTTAAGACCTGTGCCGACAGCCGTACCGCCAAGCGCCAAATCGCGCATCGTGTCTACGCTTTGCACGAGCATAGCGCGCGTTCTGTCCAGCATCGAATACCAGCCGCTAATTTCTTGGCCAAGTGTAATTGGCGTAGCATCCTGAAGATGGGTACGGCCGATTTTTACGATATCGTTAAACTTCTCCGCTTTCGCGCGAAGCGTGCCATTAAGCAAATCAAGTGATGGAAGCAACCGGTTCTCAAGCGCGATAACGCCTGCGATATGCATAGCGGCAGGGAAAGTATCGTTCGAGCTTTGCGAGCGGTTAACGTCATCGTTCGGGTGAATGCGCACATCGCTGCCGCGTTCTGCCAAAAGCCCGTTCGCACGGTTAGCAATAACTTCATTTACGTTCATGTTTGTTTGCGTGCCGCTGCCTGTTTGCCATACAACGAGCGGGAAATGGTCATCCCATTTGCCTGCTACGATTTCGTCTACCGCTTCACCGATAATAGCCGATTTTGCCGCATCCAAAACGCCGAGCTTCTCGTTGGCTTGTGCGGCTGCTTTTTTGATGTAAGCCATCGCATAAACGACTTCAATCGGCATGCGCTCTCCGCTAATTTTAAAGTTTTGCAGGCTGCGTTGTGTTTGCGCTCCCCAAAGCTTGTCCGCAGGAACTTGAATTTCACCCATCGTGTCCTTCTCAATCCGATAATCCATTAATTGAACGACTCCTTTAACCATTTGGTTTGTCACTTCATGACCCTGTTTCTGTTATAACGCTAATCTAGGCGAGAATCAAGCAATACGGCTCAAAACGATCGGAAGATGCCCAAACAATTGACAGGAATTCGAACATTAGTTGAGCTGTAAAATAACGCCTCCGCGCATTTCCCCGTTCGATGCAGCTTTTATTGTTTTCGGCGAATCGTGCCGTCCATTTCTTCTACCTCTATGAATACCGCCCGCTCGTCGGGCTGATTGTTTGGCGTATGCATCGCTAGCATCAGCTTTCCATTAAGCGAACGAAACAGCATGCCGTGCCCGCCATCCTCTGGGAACAGCGTTTCCTCATCCTGCTTCCATGGCCCTGCAATAAGGCCTGATTCCGAGCGTGCAATGCCGATCGCGTAGCCATTTCTCGAGCCGCTTGACCAGAGCATCAGCAGCTCGCCTGCTTTATTTTTGAATAGGAAAGGGCCGTCTGTTACGTATACGTTCTTCTCCTCGCCGCCAGCAACCGTCCAAGGCGCCTCGGAAGCCGCGAATAGCGCAATGGGCTCTCCTGCTGCTTCGCTCAAATCCTCGGTCAGAGGAATCGCGCACATTTTCCCATCCTTCACCTGCACCCATTCCTGGCAAAATACCATCCATGGCGATCCATTCTCGTCAATGTGCAGCGTACCGTCCAAACACTCCCACTCGGGCGGCGTGACCGGCGTGCTGCTGATCGGCTCGAACGGGCCAAGCGGGCTGTCTGCTTTTAAAATTTGCGTAGCTCTGCGTTTATCCTCCGATTTGAAGGAAGCGAACATATAATAGCTGTCCTTGTGAAAATATACCTCAGGCGCCCAAAAATGATGATCCGCCCAAAAGCCCGCTGCCGGACGAAAGGCTGGATAAGGCCCGTCCCATTGCTCAAGATCCGTGCTTTTGTACGTATCAAAGCCTGTTCCCGGGCCGGACCAGACGTTATCGTCTGTCGTTCCATAAAGGTAATAACATTGCTCCTGTTCACTCACGAGTATGTACGGATCACGAATTCGGATTTGTTCACGAGAAATCATGGGCTGGATATCCTCCTAGAGTTAGTTTCGCTGAATAACTTGGGAGACAAATGGAGAAAAACCCCTGACAGAGGCGTTTCCTCTCTATCAGGGGTTTTAGGTTACAGCCCTTTCGCTTCGCGGTACGCTGCGATGTAGGCGGCAGCTTTTTTCTCAATGAGTGAGAAGTCGCCGGTTTTGACAGCATCCTTCGTCAGATCGGAACCAATGCCGACCGCTACTGCGCCTGCTTTAATCCAGTCCTTCAAATTGTCGAGCGATACGCCGCCGGTCGGCATGACGTTAGCCTGCGGCAACGGGCCTTTTATGGAAGGAATGACACTTGGAGAGTACAGATTGCCCGGGAACAGCTTAACGATATCTACGCCGAGCTCAAGCGCGGTTTGAATTTCGTGAATGGTCATCGTGCCTGGCAAGATCGGAATCGAATATCTGTTGCAAAGCTTGATTGTATCCGGGTTAAGCGCTGGCGAAACCACATATTCGGCCCCTGCTAGAATAGCAGCGCGCGCCGTCTCCGGGTCAAGCACGGTGCCAACGCCGATAATGGCGAAGTTGTCCGCTTCAGGAGATACGTCGCTCGAATATTCCTTCGATAGCTGCTCGATTGCACGTAGCGCAAAAGGCACCGTCATCGTAATTTCGATCGCTTTGATTCCGCCCTTAATCGCACGGCGTGACATTTCCACTACTTCTTCTGGCGAGTCTGCACGCAATACCGCTACAACGCCCGCATCCGTAAGCTGCTGCAGCACTTTAAGCTTTTTCATCTGCTAGTCCCTCTTCCTATTTCGTTCGTTATTGTTCGAAAATGTTCCCTCTATAACGCTCATTATATGTCGTTTCTATTAAATCATCAATCGTAATTCTACTTTTTATAATCGATTTCTAGAAACTTTTCGACTTCCGTCACCCAACGTTCGTTAACAAACTGCACATGAAGCGGATGCTCATTATACGCCTCATAATCCGCTTGATTCGCAAATTCCATGGCAAAGCCGTGGCTGTACTCATTTTTGCCGCTTACCTGCTTATAGACCTGAAAGTTGGTTACGGTTGGGATTGATGTCAAAATGCGCTCTCCATCCTCCAAAAACCGGCGTTCCGCCTCCGATCCCTGCCCATGCTTCAAGCTAAAAATAACCGAATGCAAAATCCACTCTTTCGATTGCGTCGACATATGAATCGCTCCTTCCTCCATATGAAATAATATTATTCCTTTAAAAATAACATAAACAAGCCTCCGAATGGAACGCCTTCGACATTTTAACTGCAGAAATTTTACATTTTTCGCCAGAGTTTTTGTGCTGCATGCCGCTAACAACCGATTTATGTTTAACCTTGTCCAGCTAAGTTTAACCTACTAGGGTAAGACTAGTTCATAAATTAGGAGGTTGAGAAAATAATGTTCAGACGCATGGATGAAATTATGATCGAGATCCCGGATGTCGAGAAGCCGGATGCAAACGCTGCGGCCGCCATACAAGAATTGTTAGGCGGAAAGTTCGGAGAAATGTCTACGCTAAACAATTACCTATTTCAATCTTTTAATTTCCGTTCAAAAGAAAAGCTGAAACCTTTCTACGACTTGGTGATGAGCATAACCGCAGAGGAGCTTGGCCATGTCGAGTTGGTTTCGCATGCGATTAATAAATGCTTGAGGGGCACGACAAGCTATAAAGAACCGGATCAAACTCCGCTCGGTTCTGCTAAGGACGCACGTTTGTCCTATCATTTCCTTGCCGGAGCTCAAGGCGCTATGCCGTTCGACTCTATGGGCAATCCGTGGACGGGTGCCCATGTGTTCAACAGCGGCAATCTGGTGGAAGATTTGCTGCATAATTTCTTCCTCGAATGCGGCGCCAGAACGCATAAAATGAAAGTATATGAAACGACGGACCATCCGGCTGCGCGCGCAGTTGTAGGCTTTCTGCTCGTTCGGGGCGGCGTTCACGTAGTCGCTTATGCCAAAGCTCTGGAAATCGCAACAGGCGTGAACGTCACCAAATTGGTGCCGATTCCGTCTCTAAGCAACAAGTCATTTAATGAAGCAAGGAAATATGAAGAAAAAGGCGCGCACACGAAGCTGTACACATGGAGCGACAGCGACTTTACCGCGATTGATCAGATCTGGAAAGGGACGCATCCGGAAGACGGGCTTCCGCTAGAAGTCATTCAAGGCTCGCCAAAAGGGTTTCCGATCCCGGAAGCGCCTGCGGTCGAAGAGGAATTCGCGCCGGGCATTTCCACCGAGGAGTTTAAGGCAATCGCTAAGCGTTTGAAGCAGGCCGGAAATATTACGGAGTAATGATCGTTTGCCATTCACGTGGAGCCTGCTAAAGAGAATGTTATACTTTGAGCAGACGAAGAACGTCCTAATGCCACTCATGTGGCTTTGGGGCGTTTTTTTCTGCTGCAAAATGTATGTTGGCCGGTCTTCGGCACTTTTCGCAATTTGCATCCCGAATATGAAATATATGATTGGAATCGCAAATCTCAATTTCTTGATTTCGCCTTTCTTCCGGAGTTCGGCCGTTTCGGGCTGGAGTGCGACGATTTTCAGAGCCATATTAAAGATATGGATAGAGAGAAGCACAGCTATGCTTCAAATTTCCCGCCACGACGAGCTCTTCTGCTGCATTTCTGCAACGCAGCATCTTCTTACGCCCCTAATGTGAGCTTTCTGCTGCACAAAATGCAGGGTACGGCGCAGCATGCCCCGACCGTCATCACAGGCCGATGAAGCATTTCATCTCATCCGCACATTTATTTCACATGACCAATCAACGTTGACATAATGCTGTCAGGGTTTGCCGATTACAATTAAGTTAATAATGAACAACAATAACTAATGTGGAGGAGATTGCAGCATGCCTACCGTTAAAGCTCAGCAGGCTGGTACCGCCTTGGCACCCATCCTAAGTACGCGCCAGCTTAATCGGGCTTTGCTGGAGCGGCAAATGCTGCTGCGCCGCACGAGCCTCTCCGTACTTGAAGCAATCGAAAAATTAGTTGCGATCCAAGCACAAGCGCCTAATCCGCCTTATTTTGCGCTATGGACCCGGCTTGAGGGCTTCCACCAGGATCAGCTCTCTGCGCTTTTAAAGAAGCGGCAAGTGGTGCGCATTGCACTAATGCGCTCCACGATCCATTTGGTCAGCGCGCGCGATTGCTTGGCGCTTCGTCCCTTGATTCAGCCGGCAATAGAGAAAAGCCTGCTGGGTTCATACGGCAAAGAGCTCCGCGGCTTAGATTTACAGGCGGTTAGTGCAGCGGGGCGCGCACTTGTGGAGGAGCAGCCGCACACCGCAAATGAACTCGGCAAGCTGCTCGGAGCGGCATGGCCGGATCACGATCCAGCAACCCTCGCAAGTGTGATCCGAACATTCGTCCCGCTTGTTCAAGTGCCGCCCCGCGGAATATGGGGATCTAGCGGCCAAGCGAGGCATACGTCTGCGGAAGCTTGGCTAGGCGAGCCTATGGCAGCTGAGCCTTCTATAGAAGACATGCTGATTCGCTACCTAGCTGCCTTTGGCCCTTCTTCCATTAAAGACATGCAAATCTGGTCAGGTCTGAGCAAGCTTCATGAGACAGTCGAGCATATGCGTCCGCGTCTTCGCACCTTCTCAGATGAGCAGGGCAATGAACTGTTCGATCTGCCGGGTGCTCCCTTGCCGCCTGCCGACACGGTTGCTCCAGCAAGGTTCCTATCCGAGTTCGACAACATGCTGCTCTCCTATTTCGACCGCAGCCGGATCATTAGCGAGAAGCACAAACCGCTTGTGTTTACGATAAACGGCATCATTCGATCTACCTTTCTAATAGATGGATTCGTGCGCGGCATTTGGAAAATAGAACAAACCCGCCAGTCGGCTGCTTTAATCATTCAGCCTTTCGAGCCGTTAAATGATGCGGATCGCGAAGCGCTGGCAGCGGAAGGAGCTAAGCTCCTTTCGTTTGCGGCAGCGTCCTCCCGCTCGCATGACATCCGATTTGTCGGCTCCGATTAAAAGCTGCTGAAGCAAACAAAAAAAGGAGCCGACCGCACTACCGGCCGCTCCTTAACGCCCTCACCACAGGCATCTAACTGTCTCTTCCTAACCAGCTTCACCTAGCTCAAGCTTTCTTCCCCATCCGCAACGCCATTAACCATACGCTCCATTACCTACACCGCCGTATTCACATCCGGCGTCTCCGTTATTTTGCGCGATGCCTTCGACTTGCCGCTAAACGACCAATACGTCCACATCCGCAGCAACCGCTCTAAAGGGCCATTTTTAAATACTCGCAGCAAATAACTGGACACGATCGCTTGAATGGCATAAAGGAGAATCGCGAGAAGAAAACCGTTTAACATCCCGATTTCCCCGAACCAGCCAAGGCCATAACCGTAAAATAAAGTAGTACAAATAACCGATTGCATCAAGTAATTGGTCATAGACATCCGTCCCACCGCCTCGAATGCCGCTATAATCATCGAACGCTTCGATAAAAAGGACAATACGAGCGCAAGCCCAAATATATAACCGAGCGCCAGCAGCTCCGCCCCGGCTGTTGTCAGCAGGCCGCTCCATGCACCTTCGGGCTGCAGCACGGCAAGGCTCTTCAGCAAAATACCAATCGGCAGAAAGAGCGCGGTCGCCCATATATATCGGTGCCTCTCCCGCTTCGGATTATGGAACCACTGTTTATTGGCAGCCGCAATGCCGAACAAAAACATCGGGAGCAGCACCAATGGCATTAAAAAAACAAGCATAATGATTACCGCTTCCGGCAGGTCCAGCGGATCTTCATTCATGCGAAAATCCATAACCTCCAAATAGGTTCCCTCGCCATAAACCGTAATCGATTGCTCCACGTACCGCTTCATGCTTTCCTTCTCTTTTGGCGTATCGTCCTTTAACCCGTAGCTAATGCCCGCTATGAATACGCTTAGAATAAAGCCCCAGATCACCAGCGTCTTTGGCTTTCTTTTGACGAATAACAATAAGCAGAAGCCCGTTATCCCGTATGTGAGCAAAATATCGCCCTCCCACAGCAATATGCTGTGCAAAAGGCCAAGCGCCATCAGCATTAGAAAGCGCCGCACCAGCGGTTTTCCCGGTTTAATTCCCTTTGACACCAAGCTTTCCCTCAGCTTAAACAAGCTGTACCCGAACAAGAACATAAAGATCGGCATAAAGCTGCCTTCCACTAAAATAAGCAGCCATTGATGCGTCACAACGTCCAGCTTGGAAGGGTTGAAAAACTTCATCGTTTCTCTTCCGTAAATGCCGTATTGAAAAATAATCATATTGGCAATCAATATGCCGAGCAAGCAGAAGCCTCTAATCGCATCAATAATGCGAATGCGGCTCCCTGTTTCAATTTGGTTAACCATCTCCATCACCTCTGCCACAATCATAATGACTCTTCTTGAACAAGTGAAAAACAGAACTATAACATCAGCTTAATTTTTTCCAGCCGTGTTCAACTTCTGTTAAGGTTTGTATGCTAGCATATAATCGGGTGATGAATATGAATAACATTGTTATCGTTGATGATGAACCGTCTATCGTTAAAATGCTGCAGCTTGTCCTTCAGAAGGAAGGTTTTCAGCACATTTATACAGCAGGAACCTGCCAAGAAGCACTCGATACGATCGCTCGATACGGCGCTGATATCGTGCTGCTGGATGTGATGCTTCCGGACGGCAGCGGCTTTGAGCTGTGCTCCAAAATCAGGCAGCTCGGCAACCCGCATATTTTATTTTTAACCGCCAAAGCCTCCGATCTGGATATATTGACCGGATTCGCGCTTGGCGGCGATGATTATATTACAAAGCCGTTTAATCCTTTGGAAATCGCTGCCCGAATCAAAGCGCGACTGCGCCGAATGGATGGAATGGACACCGCTTCAAGCGCGGCTCCTCCTTTCATGAACCCTTTAAACGCACAGCGAATCTATAGCTTTGGCCGATTTCAGCTGAATGAAGCAGCCGGCGAGCTGCTGGTTGATCAGAAGCCGGTCCTGTGCCCTGCCCAAGTTTTTCAGCTGCTGCTGCATTTTTGCAAAAATCCTGGCATCGTCTTCTCCAAGGGCCAGCTTTATGAAGCCGTATGGGGCATTGACGGCGTGGGCGATGACAATACGGTCATGGTCCATATCCGAAGAATACGGGAGAGGATTGAATACGATCCCAGCATGCCGACGCATTTGCTTACCGTACGCGGGTTAGGCTATAAATTAGCCAAGGAGCCCGCAAAGCTATGAAGATTCAACGTCGATTGGCTTTTCATTTTACCTACCAGCTCATTATCTATTCCATCCTTATCTTCATTGCAATGGTCTTGCTGTTCCTTATCCTCATCAGCAAACTAATGAATGACGATCTCAAACGAAACTTTCCTACCGGTGCGATCAGCTCCATTGTAGCGGGAAGCTACTACGAGAGTGACGAGCTCAAGCTGTCTGCGCATTGGAAGCAGCTCATTGAAGATCGCGAGATGTGGCTTCAGGTTATCGACTCTAAGGGCAACGCGATATACACCATTAATACGCCTGCCGATCAGCCTTCCTCTTATTCGGTTACGCAGCTGTTGTCGATTCAGCAAACCGGCAAATTCGGTCCATACCTCGTAGACAGTGAGCTCGATCAGACATACAGCTCTCCGCTATACTTTCTGCTCGGCTACAAGAGCCCGCAGCTAGAGAAGCTGACTGCTTGGTATACGTCCTACCAGCAAAATGGACTCGTAAACGAGCAGTATAAAGATGACCTGCTTGCCAAGCTGCTGGAAACGGACAGCTATCTGCTGATCCTCGATCAGGCGGGCAACAGCGTCCAGACGATTGGCGCTAAAAACTCGGCATTCAACATTTATGAGCCCTTGGAAGTGCTGTCCATGCAGCAAAGCCCCGGCGATTACGACACGAATATAGCCGTATATCAGCCGTCAGCAAGCGGGATGACTTGGATCATGCATACGCCAAACGAGCGGGGAACGTTCACCAAGCAGCCTATGCTCAAAGAGATTATACGAATCTTTATTTGGGTAGGCGGCTCCATCCTGCTGCTGTCGCTTGCTATCTCCATTTGGCATGGCTACCGTTACGGGCAGCCGCTCATCTTGTTCTCCGGATGGTTCGAGCGCATGGGCAGCGGTCTTTATGAAGAAGTGCTTACGCCGAAGGATCGCCGAAAAGTATTCCGCCGCAGCGGCAAGCTTCGGATACGCTACCGCCTCTACCGAGAGGTAATCGCAGCCTTTTATCAAATGGCGGAACGGTTAGCGCGAACGGAGAAGGACCGGCTGCAGCTGGAGAAGACAAGAGAAGAATGGATGGCCGGCATCTCGCATGATCTGCGCACGCCGCTCTCTACCATTCAAGGTTATGGTTATATTTTGGAAAGCACGCCTACGAGCTGGAGCACGGATGAGCTTCAGGATATGGGGAAAATGATTCGCGAGAAAAGCGATTATATGCTGGATCTGATAACCGATTTCTCGCACATTTATCAGCTAAAGCAAGGTCCTTTGCCCATGGAGCGGAGCAAAATCGAGCTCACGGAGCTCGTTAGAAGATCCCTATTAAAATATGTCAACGATGCAACTCTTACGGAGGTCGAGTTCCGCTACGAGGGGGATGAGCTTCCCGTCGTCATATGCGGCAATGAAAAATGGCTGCAAAGGCTCATGGATAATCTGATATCCAACGCGGTGAAGCATAATGCTCCCGGCATCACGGTGACTGCCTCAAGCGGCATGCTGAATGACGAGGCATTCATCCGCGTCTGCGACAATGGAAAAGGCATGGATGAAGAGACGATCCGCAACCTGTTCGAGCGATATTACCGCGGTACCAACACCGAGGAATCAAGCGACGGCTCCGGCCTTGGCATGAGCATCTCCAAAATGATTGTAGAAGCGCACCAAGGGCGCATCGAGGTACAATCGGCTCCCCACGAGGGCACCACCATCCACATTTATTTTCCAATCGACTGATAGTATTGCTTTGACGGCAAGGGGGCCTTTCGCAGGCCCCCTTCTTCATATCCGCGGCAGGCCTGAAGCCTTTAAGCAGCGATCGATTCGGTCGACTGCTTCCGTAAGCCTGGATACGGAGGATGCGTAGGAGCAGCGAATGAACCCTTCGCCGCCAAGACCAAACACATGCCCAGGCACGGTAGCCACGCCTGCGTCGAACAGCAGCTTTTGCGCAAAATCATCGGAGCTAAGTCCCGTGTGCGCAATCGACGGAAACGCATAAAACGCTCCTCGCGGCTCATGGCAAGGCAAGCCGATTTCCCTAAGGCTCTTCACGAACATCCGTCTACGCTGAGCGTATGACTCCATCATCATGTCCTTCGCCTCCAAGCCGTTTCGCAGTGATTCAATCGCTGCGATCTGACCGATGATAGGCGCGCACATGACGGTGTATTGGTGGATTTTCAGCATCGCAGCTATTAGCTCCTGATGGCCGCAAGCATAACCGATCCTCCAGCCCGTCATCGCAAAAGCTTTGGAGAAGCCGCTTATAAGCAGCGTTCGCTCCCTCATCCCCGGCAGCGAGGCGAAGCTCACATGCTTCTCATCATAGGTCAGCTCTGCATATATCTCATCCGAAATGACGATAAGGTTGTTTTCCTCCACAAGCTTTATGATCGGCAGCCAGTCTTGCAGGGTCATGATCCCGCCTGTCGGATTATTAGGGTAGTTAATAATGAGCACCTTCGAGCGCGGCGTCAGCACCGCCTGCAAAGCTTCAGCCTTCAGTTTAAATTCATCCTTCGCGAACGTTTCGACCTCGACGGTCTTCCCGCCATTAAGCTGTGCAATAGGCGAATAAGCTATATAGCTTGGAACGGGCACAATGATCTCGTCGCCAGGCCCGATTAATGCCCGCAGCGCAAGATCGATCGCCTCGCTTCCCCCTACTGTCACGAGCACTTCATTCGTTGGCTCATATTTCACTTGGAAGCCATTGTACAAATAGCTGGCGATCTCTTCCCTAAGCTCAAGAAGTCCCGCATTTGGCGTATAAGAGGTTTTGCCGAGCTCCAATGCACGGACGCAGGCAGCCCTGACATTTTCCGGCGTTACGAAATCAGGCTCCCCTACGCCAAGCGAAATAATATCCTTATTGCCCTCTGCCATGCTGAAAAATTTGCGAATGCCCGAAGGCGGAATCTGCTGCACCACCGGGGAAATCATCTCGTTCATCGACCATGTTTTCATACCTATACTCCTCCTAAAGGTTGTTAAGAAAACAAAAAAGAGACCCGTCCCTATAAAGGGACGAGTCTCCACCCGTGTTACCACCCTAGTTTCGCGCACAAAGCGCGACACTCCGCTCATGTATCAATCAATACATGTTCCCGTTAACGCTGGAAATGCGGCAGAGCTTACTCTCGTTCAGCCTGCTTCTCGGAGATGGCTTTCCGCTAGCGCCCGAACGTTGGTTTTCAGCTGCCCCAACTCTCTGTTCGATCAGGCTCTTAACGTACTCTTTCTCGTCATTGAATGTAAAAGCTATTTAGCTTGTTGTATGAAATCATCGATAATCGCAAATTTTTTACCAATGATAACACCAAAAAACAGGAAGCGCAATACCCAGTTTTTAGCTGCTAGTCCGAGTTCATTTAATAGCCTTAAACTATAAAGTTTATTCTTTTTATATATTTCACTTATGAATAGCGCAGCTGTAAGATACAACTAACCTAACACGGAAAAGCAGCAGAGAAAATCAAACCATCCACAAAGAGGAGGCTATTGTATGAGTGATATCGTAAAACAACATTTTGATGCGGTTGCCCCCCAATATGATCGTCAGCGCCGCCAGCTTATTCCCTGCTTTGATGATTTTTACGGCATTGCGACCGACATGGTAAACTGCGACAACGAGGCTCCGCGCATTTTGGATCTAGGAGCAGGAACGGGGTTATTCGCCTCGTTCATACGCAGCAAGAACCCAAAGGCTTCTCTTACTTTAATCGATCTAAGCGAGGAAATGCTGAAGGGTGCGCGCTTGCGCTTCGGCGATGATCCTTCCGTCAGCTATATTGCAGCCGATTATACAACCTACCCTTATACCGGAAAATACGATGCGATCATCTCCTCGCTGTCCATTCACCATCTGACGCATCCAGCCAAACGAGCGCTGCTGCGCAGCATCCATGGGCTGTTAGTTGACGGAGGTTGCTTCGTTAACGCCGATCAAGCGGCCGGTACGACACCGTATTGGGATAACTATTACATGACGCAATGGCAGGCAGCCATCAAGCAAAGCGGCCTAGCCAATGACGCGATTGAAGCTTCAATCGAGCGCCGGAAAGTCGACATCAACGCAACCGTCCAAGATCAGCTTGACTGGCTTCGCGAGGCTGGATTTGCCCACTCCGATTGCGTATACAAGCATCATGGGTTTGCTGTTTTTGCTGCTCTTAAAGGCCCGTGCTTCTCCTAATTTTCAATCCGATTTTAAGCAGCGGAATTAATCCCAATCTTATAGGTTGGAATTAATTCCGCTGTCCGCGCAAACTCAGCCGCCACGCTTAAATGCCTTATTGCGACTCTGTTTTTCGTATATCCGACTATTCTTATATTATTTCAAACAAACCACTTGCATTCCCTTTAATTCCGAGTATAATACTAGGTATACGAACGTTACGGAGATTGGAGCTGACCTGCATGACGTATTCCGAGAAACAAATAGCAGCAAAATGGGTTGATGATTATTTGGATCTATACAACTTTGCCGTGAAAATCGGA
Organism: Paenibacillus sp. FJAT-27812; assembly: GCF_001273905.1. Lineage (NCBI taxonomy): Bacteria > Bacillati > Bacillota > Bacilli > Caryophanales > Paenibacillaceae > Paenibacillus > Paenibacillus sp. FJAT-27812. The sequence goes on from NZ_LIGH01000001.1 coordinate 1,225,447, forward strand.
GATGCCGAATGGCAGCAGCAAATTCTCCAAAATCTACAAGCGAAAGACAACCATATTCGTCTTGAAATCGAGCATGGCATTCGTGTGGATCTATGGCTTCGGTTCGATAACATTAATCGCAAAATGCTTGAAATATATGAACAGCTTCGTCATTCGCAGCATTCGGAGCAGCAGCAAAAACAGCTGCGGGATAAGGTTTGGGAGTTTAAGCTTCAACGTGTCATGATCGCAAGCAAGCTGAAAGCCCACTACACGATTTAGAGTAAAATTTCGAGGATAAATAACAGAAGGTCTCCAAATAAAAAAAAGCCGGCATGCAGTGATCTGCTCTGCTTAGCTATGTAGGATCAAGCTATGAACAATGGCATGCAGCGAACTGCTCTGCCGATGAAACCACATCGTTGCGGTCTATGAATGGCCAGATTCATAGATCATATGCTTACATCGATACCTGCTCCATGTCGCGCATCATTTTCATCATCATTGTAGACATTTCGTCGCACTCTTGCATTTTCATCATCATCATGTTCATATCCATGCTGTCCATCATGTTCATTTCCATCATCATGTCCATCATCATCTTCATCGATTTCATCTTGCACATCATTTCATCCATGCACATGTTCATCATCATTTGCATTGCCATCTTTTCCATCCCCGTTCACCTCCCTTAATCTTTTACTATACTGAAGATACTACAGCCTGGAATAAAATTCAAGGTTTTTTTGCATTTATTTCTTGATTTTTTAATTGCAGATATGTTATAAATAAAGATTACACATTTAATTCTTATTACTCCGCTTGGAATTATCGCGATGCTCGGACAATAAATGTATATAAATCTTAGTAAAAAAACAGCTAATCAAGCGCTTTAGCAAAGCTCCTGATTAGCTGTTTTTCATTTACCCGAAATATTAACCGTTTGCGCCCGTCTCTGGAGCGGCATCATCCTTATGCGCTTCAATAAAGCTAACCGCATCGTACAAGGAAGCTGCAGCTTCGGCGCGTGTCAGCTTGTGTGCCGGATCAAACTTGCCTGCTTCATCCAAAGATGCGATTTTGTACAGAAGCGCACGCTGGATCGTACCTTGGTACGCTACCGTAATATCCTGCTCGTCTTGAATCGGAATGAACATTTTGACCGTCGGATACTGGCCTGTAAGCTCGAGCGCTTGCACGAGGTAATGCGTGAACTGCTCCTTCGTAAGCGGTGACTGCGGATCAATATCCGCCGGGATATCCAGACCATTATAGTGGGCAATGACAAAATCCTCAGCGTACCAAACGTCATTATTTATTTTTGTATAGAACCCGTCTGCAGTAGGCGCTTTGTTGAAATCAATAGCGGCGAGGCTGATTTGCGTCGCTCTCACGATTAGGGAAATGCCTTGCGCGGCAGTCAGGTTATCTTCTGGATGAAATGCCGTATCGCTCACCCCTTTAATGATGCCTTGCTGCTGCAGAGCTTCAATCTTCGCTTTGTTGCTTACGCTCGCGATATCGCCAAAAGGGCCTGCCGCGAAGGCTTGTGTTGCAATAGATGCAGAAAGCATGACCGCGACCGCTGCAATGGCAGTGCTCCAACGTTTTTTCATGGTCGTTCACCTCTTCTGATTAGTTGGCGTTGTCCGTTCTCTTACTTGAACGACCCTACGCTAGAAAAGGTTGCAAGCGTCATGCGCTCGTGCTTATTTCCTTGCCCGTCTTGAGCGATCTGTGCAGCTTAGAGAACAGCAGTGCGAAACCAACGATTCCGACCGCCGCCAAAATGCTGCATAACTGGTACATCGCCTGCGGACCGGATTGCTCGAATACAAAACCTCCGATAATGCCAGCCGCGATGCCGGATAAGCCACCCCATGTCAGCGCATAGACCGCCTGGCCCGAAGCTCTGAATTCAGCCGGAACGAGCAGCACGGTCAGCTGCGTGCCGATATAGTAATAGCCGCCGAAGGTGATACAGTGAAGCACTTGAATGTAAATAATTTGTTCCGCGCTGCTCGTATGCGACATGAGAAACCAGCGCAGCGTGAACAGCACGCTGATGACGATTAGGCATAGCACCATCGTCCTTGCGTTTTTTTTCAAATAGCGATCCAGCAGCAGAAATATCGGGATCTCAAAGATTGACGACCAAAAGGCAGACCAGCCAATCAAAGAAGCGTCCCCTCCCATTTCTTTAATATAGAGCGTAATGAAAGTTGAATTCATAGAGTTAGGAATCGAGATAACAAGACCAATGATTAGGAACAACAAAAAGGTTCGGTTTACGAACATGGAGCGATAGTTAACCTTGCCTGCAGGCGCAGCCCCCTTCACCTCGCCTTTCGGCAGCGTGAAGGCAAAGGCGAGCGAGATAAGCATCATTACCGTGTAGATGATCCAAAGCCGTTCAATGCCGATCTGACCGATAACGGGTCCTGCCGCTACAGCCATTAGCGCCCACCCGAGCGAGCCAAACAATCGAAATGCGCCGAAATTTAGCCCTGTTCCCTCAATGCTATTTAGAATCAAGCTGTTGGTTTGCGAGAATAAAGGCATTTGAAAAAAGAAAAAGAACAGCATACTCGTATAAATGATGGTATAGGATTCGAACAAAAATACGAGCTGCATGATAAGCATGCTGCCTATGAGCATAATGATCAAGGACCGTTTGACGTTGCGAAGCCGATCGCTCAAATAGCCCCATAACGGATTCGCGATAATGGAGACGACAGGCCCGCCGGCCATTAATGTACCGATCTCCATGGTTGACATGCCAATGGATTGCAAATAAATCGCAAAAAAAGTGCTGTAGACGGCAATCGCGCCGTAGACAAAGAAATTAAACGCTTTAATGAAATGAAACGATCGTTTCTGGTTCATAATGTTGCCCTTCATCCCGCTGTCAGACCGTTAGCTGCCCGCTTCCCATGATTATAGTTCAACGGCGGACGTTCGCGAGCGCGTTATCACTTCCTCCGCGCTGACTTCCCGTCCAAGCTCCTCCGACATGTAGATGCCTTCGCTAATTAGCATAGTATTCAGCGCGATTTCCGCTGTTGGCAGGAGCGGAACTCTGCCTTGCAGAGCCGCTACCCAGTTGTGCTGCGAGGAATTGTAAGCCTCCTCATTCTCGTACAGCCGATGCCTGCGCAAATCCATCATATCCAAATCCAGCGTGCTGTCCATATCCATATCGCAAACGGTGCTGTGGAAGCTGAACGGCTGTGCAGCCGCTCCCGTCTGCTCATTCGGCAAGCGTACGCCGCCCTTGGAGCCGGCGATGCTGCTGCCCTCAAAGCCGCCCATATGTACGGCCCACGCTTCTACGATATCAAGCGTCAAGCCGCCTGCAAACCGAACAAAGCCCGCAGCGAGCTCCTCGACATCGAATCCGCTTTGCTCCCTTCTCTCCTCCAGCATATCCGTCTCTTGGTACAGCTTGCCTGAGACTCTCTCCACCTGCGGATTTCCTAATAAATAGAGAAGCTGCGCAATATGATAGACGCCCATATCGAGCAAAGCGCCTCCTGCCGCTGTTTCCTTCCGCGTAAAATAAGGCGTGCCGTAGCCGTCGACGAACGGACGGTTTCTTCTGCGGAAGCCCGTCGAGCGCGCATGGTAGAGCTTGCCGAGCATGCCCCCGTCAATTAACGTTTTTGCCGCTTTTGTATCTTTACCATATAACGTAAATAGTTGTACATGCAATTGCTTTCCGTAAGCTTTTGCGGCTTCGACCATCGCATTGCCATCGAAATAGCTTCCTGCTATTGGCTTCTCGCAATAAACATGCAGCCCTGCTTGGAGCGCAGCAATCGTTACCGGAGCATGAAAATTGTTGTGCAGGCACACATCCACCGCATCCAAATCCTCGTGCTTCAGCAGCTCCCTAAAATCAGAATATACATGCGGAATGCCGTTCAGTTCAGCAACGCGCCTAGCTTCCAGTTCATTCACGTCACACACAGCCACAAGCTCAGCACCGGGTATGCTTTTGTACTTTTCGATATGCATCTTGCCGATCTGTCCTACTCCGATAATGCCAATTCGAATATTATTCATCGTGCTGAGCTCCTCTGCCTGATTGTTGATCTGCGTCCACCAGCAGCTTTTTCACTTTGGAAATAAGCAGCTCCGTCTCTACATACTGATTGCCTGGCGCGTTGTATTCTACTCCCCAATAGCCCTTATAGCCTGATTCCTGAAGCATATGAATCGTCTCAATGGCATGGTCGGAATTCGCCGTCTCCACGTCAAAATGAGTATGGTAGGCCCATCGCGCAACGATCCGGTCCCCTTCCGCTTGATCCACCTTCCAACGACCTAGATGAACTAGAAATCCGAAGGAAGGATGATCGACCGCCTCCGCGAGACGCTTCATTTCATTCGGGTCAAGCGATGCACCCATATGATTCTCTGGTCCGATTAAAAAACCATGGTCTGCTGCATAAGCAGCAAATTGCTGGTAGCGCTTAACTGTATATTCGAACTGAGCCTCGCCCATTTTCTCCCAATCCTGATAACTGCCGCCCGTATCAATACGAACCGTCTCTGCGCCTAAAAGCACAGACGCCCGCAAATGCAGCAGCGCATTATCGTACAAATGCTGGCGCATCTCCTCGTCCGGGTCCCACAAATGAGCGCCGTCGATTGCCAAATTAACCACTCGCATTTCCTTCTCGTCCAGCGCCTCGCGTATTTTCCGGATATAGCTTTCATCGGCCAGCTTCATTATAGGCTTGCTGCCTCTATCTATAAAAAATCCATTCCACAAATCAACGACATCCATGCGATAGCGGTATTTGACGGTTTCCAAATAACCGAATACATCCATCTTTCCTTCCAAATACGTGTTATTGAATGAATAGCCTCCGATTGATATGTTCATCGATTAATCCTCCAATTGGCGAATAGATTTGCAGTCATCCCCATTATAAACCTCGTGTAAAAGAGGCTTCGGTGCACTTTCTTCTTATTGAGGGGGAAATTTCTACTTTAATGGAAGAATTACTGAAACTAGTTCTCTATTCCCCCTCTTCTTTACAAATTCAATACAATTTCTAAATAATGGGATGATAAATCGCTGTTATGATCAGGTAGAACTAGAAACCAAACATAAGTAATGTAACGAATTATCGCCGCCTGGGAGGGATCTAGCCAAATATACATACCGACCAAGGCTGTCGGAGATTCGGTTTACAATAAAAAACCCCATTTGAGAAAGGTGACCCTATTCCATGCAAATGAAAAAAGCAATGGTAGTTTCGATGATCGCCGCGGCAATTAGCGCAACAGCAGTTACTCCGATCTTCGCACAAACGGCAGCAAGCAGCCAAGCAGCACAAGTTAGCCAATCGAACTTTCTCGTTAATGCAAATCCGGTTTCCATTCGTACGGTTGTAGACGGTGGCGTTACGCTAGCTTCTGTTCGTGACATCGTCAATGCAGTTGGCGCTACGCTTCACATTAACAGCGACCATACGGTGGTTGTAAAGCTAGGCGAAACCACGCTGAAGCTGAAAATTGCTTCCAAAACGATCACAGTAAATGGTGTAGCAGCTCCCCTTCAGCACCCTGCTAAAGAAGTCGCTTACTCCACTTACATCGAACCAACCGCATTCGTTCAAGCGCTTGGCGGCACCTACGAAGACAACACAATTAACACGATTAAGCTTCTTCCTGGAGCAGAGCATGCGGTTTGGGTTAACTCTTCCCAGCTGATCGTTTCCAATACGGCAGGCGAAGGCCGTGAAGATTACTTAGTTGATGCAGCTTCTGGAAAATACGAGCTGCTGCTCGCATCAGAAGGCGCTTCTGAGCTTGTTCTTTCGCCAGATGGCAAAAGCGCGGCTTACTCCGATCCTAACGGCGCGGTGTTCATCATCGACCTGAGCACAAAACAAGCGAAGCAAGTTAGCACGGACAACTCGATCAAAAATGAACTGACTTGGGCAAAAGACGGCTCGGCCCTCTTCTTCTTGCAAGGCGACAAAAGCTCTGTTATCGCGAAAGTTGCTGTAGCTGATGGCAAAGTATCTAAAGTGCTGGAAGACAAAGTAGATTACAAAGCGAACCTGAAGGTTTCTGATGACGGCACGCAATTTGCATTCTACGTCTTCAAACAACCGAAAGTTACGGCTGACAGCAGCAAAGAAGTAGATCTTGATGATGTAGCGATCGATGCTACTGGCACTGAGCCGCAAATCTACTACTATAACGCTGCAACTGCAAACAATAAGCCTGTACAGCTAACGAAAGATACGGCAGATAAAGTATTCCTTGAGCTGGCTGCAGACGGATCCAAAGTTAGCTACGTAAGCGTGAGCGCGGACGAAGCAAGCGTTGGCCAACTGGTTACTGTTGATAATACAGGCAAAGCAAGCACGCCATTGTTCGCTGACAAAGACGTGTATGAGCTGGTTAAAGGCGGAAGCAAGCTGTTCCTGCTTACTGCTGACGGCAACAGCACAAATGCGATCTACGAGATCGATAGCGCGGCTGGCACTAGCAAGCTCGTACAGACGGTTTCAGACAGTGCATCGGAATTGATCGTTTCCGGCAACTCGGATATCGCAGCTCTTATTGATGGACAACTCGCCGTATCCACGCAAGGCAAATGGAAAAACATCACAAACTAATTAATGGAGGTCATTCCTAATGAAATGGTTTAAACAATTAACAATCGCTGCGCTTATTGCCGTAATTGGCTTCAGTTCAGTTCCAGCATCCACTCCTACAGCTACAGCAGCAAGCAAGCTAAGCGGCAAAATCGTAATTAACGGCTCTTCCGCACTTCTTCCATTGACGCTTCAAGCGGCTAATGAATTCAAAAAGCTTAACCCTAAAGTGAAAATTTCCGCATCCGCTGCCGGTTCGATCACTGGACCGCAAGCTGTACGCAAAGGCATCGCTAACATCGGCGCTGTAGACTGGGACGCTTCGAAGGATGTACCTGGCTTCAAAAAATTCGATGGCCAAGTCGCTCATAAAGTTGCAGTTATTCCTTTCGCAGCAGTAGTAAACAAAAACGTTACAGCAACAAACCTAACAACGAAAGAGCTGCAAGGCATCTTCTCCGGAAAAATCAAAAACTGGAAAGAAGTTGGCGGCGCAGACGCTCAAATCATCGTCGTAAACCGTACTTTCGGATCTGGAACTCGCGTTAACTTCCAAGACAAAGCGCTTGACGGCACTGATTTCATGACTAAAGGCGACAACTACAAAGAAGTAAAAACAAGCGGCGACATGAAATCCACAATCGAAACGACTCCTAATGCGATTGGATACATGGACCTTGCTTACGTAACAGACAAAATGACAGCTGTAAAAATCAACGATATTGCACCAACTGAAGCTAACGTTATTAACGGCAAATACAAAGTTTGGGGCTACGGCTACTACATGACTAAAGGCGAGCCTACTGGCGCGACTAAAGAATTCATCAAATATGTACAAGGCACGAAGTTCCAAAACGGATCGCTGAAAAAGCTTAAATTCATTCCGATCTCGGCAATTAAATAGATTGGAATCAAAAGAGCGGCCGGCTTGCGCAAATGAGCGCCTAAGCCGGCCGTTCTTTCCTTCCAAAACATAAGATTTTAATTATTTGCCCCGTTCATATTTCACCGCGAAACGAGCTAAGCTGCCAACCGGCCGGCTACAGTCGATTTCGCTTGAAGGAGCCTATTCATATGTTGGAATCTACTCATGCCGGCCCGCAGCCGCGTATCAACGCAGAGCTCGGCAAGGCGATTTTAGCTGGCAGCAGCAAGCCTTTTGACCGCAGGTCACGCCTTTTCTTCACGAACCGTCTCTTCCGTTATTTGTGCATAGCAGCCGCAAGCTTTGTTTGCCTTATCCTCTTTCTCATTTTGCTGCTTATGTTCCGGACCGGCGTACTGACGTTTGGACAAATTTCATTCGCGGACTTCTTTTTCTCTGCGGAGTGGAACCCTGAGAACGAACAATACGGTGCGCTCATCTTCATCTTCGGCACCTTTGCACTGACCGCATTAACGCTGCTCATTTGCGTGCCGATTTCTCTCATCATTGCTGTATTTCTGTCCGTATTCGTTCCGGCTTGGCTAAAAAACATGCTGCGCCCGGTACTGGACTTGCTCGTTGGCATCCCTTCAGTCGTTTACGGCTACCTCGGCTTAACGGTGCTGATCCCATTAATTCGAAATGTTACCGGAAGCGGCATGGGCGATGGCCTGCTTGCAGCAGCGCTTGTGCTTACGATCATGGTTTTGCCTACCGTAAGCCGCATTAGCGACGATGCGATCAGCGCGGTCCCTGCCAAGTTCAGCGACGCTTCCTATGCGCTTGGCGCTACTCGGTTTCAAACGGTATGGAGAGTGCTCATTCCATCAGCCAAAAGCGGCATCATGTACGCCGTTATTCTCGGCATGGCCCGCGCGGTCGGCGAGACGATGGCCGTCGTCATGGTTATCGGAAATACGCCGCAGCTGGCTGACAGCCTGCTTAAGCCAACCTCCGTCCTTACGAGCAACATCGTTATGCAAATATCGAATGTACCTTTTGACTCGACGTGGAACTACGCTCTTTACTTGATGGGCTTCCTGCTCCTCGTTATCTCATTGCTTATGATCGTTGCCATTCGCTGGCTTCAAAGAAAGGGGTCTCAAGCATGAAGCAAGCTATAGACATGAACCCTTTAACGAATCCCTTTAGCGGCAAAAAAGGACTTAACCGGCTAAAAGACCGCTTATTCACCGGCATCGTTTGGTCGCTTGGCGTCCTTATTATCGCGTTTATTTTCGGGCTCCTTTATCTCATTCTGCAAGATGGTCTCCCGAAGCTCACTTGGGACTTTTTGTTTGGCTTGCCAAGCGAAATCGATGAGGGCGGCGGCATAGGCCCGACCCTGCTGAACTCCTTCTACATCCTGTTTATCTCTCTGCTTATTTCGATCCCGCTCGGGATGGCTGCAGGAATCTATTTGGCGGAATTCGCTCCTGACAACAAGCTGATCGGTTTCGTGCGAATTTGCGTAGAGGGGCTCGCTTCGGTTCCTTCCATCATCTTCGGCTTGTTCGGAATCGCGTTATTCGTTGAATACTTCGAGATTGGCTTAACCATTCTCGGCGGCGCAGTCAGCCTTGCCTTTCTTAACCTGCCCGTTCTAACCCGCGTAACCGAGGAATCGATCCGTTCGGTGCCGAAGGAGCTGAAGAGCGCTTCGTTCGCGCTAGGCGGCACCCATCTGCAAACGATAACGCGCGCGCTTATCCCGGCTGCGCTTAACGGCATCATAACGGGCATTTGCCTTGTTGCTGGCCGCGCTTTTGGCGAGAGTGCCGTTATCATCCTCACCGCTGGCGTTACGACATCCGGCGAAATGTGGGATTTCAGCCTCTTCTCGCCAGGCGCTACGCTAGCCGTTCATCTCTGGTATGTGCAATCCGAAGCCATCGTAGGCGATGCGCAGGAAATTGCCCAGAAAGCAGCAGCCGTGCTCGTGTTTGTCGTCCTGCTCATCAATTTAGTTTTCCGCATTCCGCTATGGCTTAATTCCCGCCGTACGAAACGTTCATAGGTGAGAAAAAAACCTTCCGTATCCGCCCATTTGGCTGATGCTGAAGGCTTTTTTCATGGAAACTTTATCCTATAGTTGTTACCAAAAGATACAAATTCAAGGTATAATTAAAGGGTAATCTCATTACGAAATGAACGGCGGTGCTGCATATTGTCCAAATTACCAAAGCTCGTCATTCCAAAAACGAATCTTGAAAGATGGCATGACGGGCTGTCCATTATTATTTTGCTCTTCTCCTTCGTCTATTTAATCGTAAAATGGTCCGAGCTTCCGCAAACGATTGCGATTCACTTCAATGGCAGCGGCGAAGCTGATGGCTGGGGAAGCAAAGCCTTCTTGTTCATCCTGCCTATCTTTGCCCTTCTTATCTTTATAGGCCTAACGCTATTGCGAAAGGTGCCTCATCAATTCAACTACATGGTTCCGATAACGGATCAAAATGCTCCTTATCAGTACAAGAACTCGATCTATCTGCTAAGCTGGATCAAGCTTGACCTCGTGGCGATATTCGCTTACGTGCAGTGGGCCGTTATTCAAGACGCTTTGGGGATTACCTCTGGCATTGGCATATGGCGCATCCCGATCGCACTCGTCATCTTGCTAGCAACCGTAGTCTTTTATGTCATGAAATTAAGAAAATAAACGGGTAAAGTCGTTCTACCATATTGTAGTTTCCATCTGGATAACGTTTTCTGATAGAATGGAGAACACAGGCTATCTATCGGAGGTTAAGATTTTGGACTATATTATACTCGACATTGAATTTAATGGACGCAAGTTTGCAAGCGAATTGCCCATGGAGGTTATTGAGATCGGCGCTGTTCGTTTGAATAGCTCGCTTGAGCAAACCGATGAATTTTCCGCTTTGATCAAACCGATTTATTTCTCCAAGCTAAACAGCTTCATTAAGAAGAAAACGGGCATCCCGCAGGAAGATATCGATACCGCGAGCCGCTTCCCGAAAGTGATTGGCGATTTTACCGCTTGGCTCAAAAAAAGCGACAGCTTCCTGCTCTTCACATGGGGCGGCGAGGATTTAAAGCGAATTGTATTCGATACGCGTATGCATAAGCTCGATGACAGCTTCTGGATGGCTGCCGATTATTTTGACCTATTAAAGGGCTATATTCGCTACAAGAACGTTACGAACGATGTCAGCGTCGAGGCGGCTCTCATCGATCTCGAAATAACGGCAGAAGGCTCCGCGCACCGGGCACTTGATGATGCACGCATGACAGCCGAAGTGTTCCGCAAAATTTTTGGCGAGCTGGATTTTGACCTCAAGCAGCAGTTCAAGGATATGTACACGAATGCGAAGGAACGCAGAATGGTCAAAAATGCGATTCGATCGATGAACGCGCAAAAAATTGTGCCGCAATGGGAAGTTTTCGCTGAGCGTTACCTCGCCGGCAAAGCCTCCTTTGAGGACGTGCGGAAGGTAGCAGAGCTGCAGCAATACTTCGACGCAGAGCTGGAGAAAGCAGCGAAGCCTTCAGCCGGACAAGCCGGATAGTTTATCCGATGTTTTCATGCGATTAATAATATGAAATAAACCCCTGCCTATTAACAACAGCTGCCGCTGCTGCAATGGGACGCTAGGGGTTTTTAAGTATGGGAGAATCAACAGCTATGAACCGCAGCACCAAATCTTTTGCTACCCATGAATTGCTTTACATTATCGGCATTATCGCGATCTCTTTTTCTTCGATATTCGTTCGTTGGTCTGACGCCGACGTCGCCGTGATCGCGATGTACAGGTTGTATTTAACCAACCTTATTATGCTCCCGCTCGTCTGGAAATATCGGGCGGAATTGTTCCATCTCACCGCAAGGCAGTGGCGGCTGTTAACGGCCTCCGGCATCATGCTGGCACTGCATTTTTTGCTTTGGATGGCGTCACTGCGGCTAACGACTGTCGCCAGCTCTACTGTTATTTTGACGCTGGAGCCGGTCATGGTCATGCTTGGCTCTTATTGGCTGTTCCGCACAAAAGCAAATCGCATGATGCTTTGGGGGATGGGCATTGCGCTCATCGGCTCCGTTGTCATCGGATCAGGCGACCTCTCCCTCTCGAGAGAAGCGCTGCTCGGCGATGTGCTATCTTTGCTGGGCGCGGCTGCTGTAGCCGTGCACATGCTGATCGGCAAGCAGCTGCGCAAGGATATGAGCGCATTTGCTTATAACTTCTGGGTATTCGCGCTTGCCGCCACGGCACTCGCCTTCTACAACATCGTTCGCGGCAACTCCTTTACGGGCTACAGCCCGAAGGAATGGGGCATCTTTCTGCTGCTCGCGATCGTTCCGACGTTGTTTGGCCATTATTTGTTCAACTGGCTGCTCAAGCATATGAGTGCCGCCGCCGTATCGATGTCCGTGCTTGGCGAGCCTGTCATCGCTTCCCTGCTCGCTTGGGCGCTTTTGAAGGAAGCATTAACGGGCTATCAGCTCGCGGCTGGCGCGCTAATTTTGTTCGGCGTATGGCTTTTCATTCGCCATGGCAAAGAAGAGTGAAAGCGGGATTGTCCCTAAGCAGTATATGTTCTCGGAAAGATTTTTGATCTGGCAGGTTGGAAGGAAGCTCGCTCTTTTGGCAGGTGACGTGTTCAGAAATAAGGCTAATTTCTAGTCTTATTTCTGCAATTTCGGCTTGTTTGAGTGAAATAGTGCTAGTTTCTAGCTCTATTTTTCATTCCGTTTTTTCTATCTGCTAAGCCTTATCGGGAAGCCGCCAAACTATCGTGCTAAGGCGGCACTTTTCCGCAACCGCAGGCGCTGGTAGTATGCCCTTACTCTCCAAATCCTCCATAACAGCAAAAAAGAGCGTCGAGCCATCCACCATCGCTTTATACACGATCTCCTTATCCGAGATGAACGATGGCGAGTCCCTTCTCCATATGACGATCATATCCTCGTTAATTTGATTCGCTTTTGCTTTAAAATGAATATCGCTGAACGCTTGATCCAAAATACGATGCAGCGCTGCATGCTGAACGGCGTTAAAAAATGGAATCAAGCATTGCGGCTTGCCATCCTCCATAGATATAAGTCCCTTCTCAGCCAATCTGCTAAAGATAAGCCGGTCATAATCCGTATGGGTTTCCCCGCTTTCAATAAGAGCCACCACGATTCAAGCTGATGCCGCCGCAATATTCGCTGCTGCGCGTTTTGATTCCGTTCGTCGCATATTTTCGTACGATTTCGTAATCAGGCAAATTCGTTTTATATTCCTCTTCGCTATATACAATAGAAGCGTTTACGATGTATTTCCCGCCATCTTTTCTTTCATCCGGCTGATATTGATCATAATAGGCTTGATCTTTCACTTTATAATACTGCTTCCATACCGCATAAGTCAGCAGCGACCATAGAAGAAAATTGTCATTCAAATGCGAGCCTTGAAAAGCAAGTCCGTTGCTCCATGTGTAGCAGCAGATCGTGTGAACCCATGCGTCCATGTTGTCCACCTGCTTGCCCGTTAGAAGCGATCGGTACAGTACCAGCAGTATCTCCTGAGATAAATCCTTTGCATTTTGTTCATGTGCCGTCTTGGATAGGGCGAAGCCGAATATTTTCCTCGAATAGAGCGGCAGAAGCGAATCATCGAGCTGGTTGTTTGCGGTCATCTGGCACCTCCTTTGATCGTGGTTTGCCATGTTTTCCTGCTCTCGGAGTAAGTTTTGTTAAACCAGCGTTATCGCAAAATTTTCTAAGCATTAAATTAGAACTAGAGAACTATTTTTTGAAGGATATTGTCTTATTTTGTCTAATTATATAATAGAAAAAGTAACAATGACCATTTTTTATGCAGAAATTTCACTAACAACGGAGGGTTTCATGAAGAGCATTCGAACGAAGACTTTATTAACGATTTTGCCGCTGGTTCTGTTAACTCTCATTGCTGTGTCTGTTCTATCCTATTTTTATTCGAACACCCTGTTTCTGAACGAAACGGAAAGAACGATGACCGAGCAAATAAAGGGCACGATCGACCGAATTGACAACCGTTTTATTGCCCATAGCAAGACGGCAGAGATTTTCGCCAGAGCGATTGAGCGATACGCCTCGAGCTTCTCGCTTAAGCAGTACGATCAGATGATCGGAAACGTGCTTCAATCCAATGACGACACCTTCGGCATGGGCATTTATTTTGAACCGAACCGTTTCATCAAAGGGACCAAATATGCCTCTACATACGGATATAAGGATCAAGGCAAGCTCGCGTTCACTCAGGAATACAGCGATCCAAAGTACGATTACCTGAATCAAGAATGGTACAAAACCGGCGTTAACACAGACAAAAGCCTCGCCTATACGAACCCGTATTATGACGCTGCCACCAATGTAACGATGTCCACGGTAGCCGTTCCCGCATACGATACGAACAGACAACTGATAGCCGTGGTTACAGCAGACATCGATCTGGTCACCATTCAAGACCTTGTAAAAAATACTAAGGTCGGAAACACCGGGTGGGCCATCTTATTAGATCGGCAAAATCAGTACATAGCCGGGCCTGATACGGACAAGATTATGAAAATGAATGTCAGCCAGGACCCCAACCCCTCATTCGCTTCCCTTTCAGAGGCTCTGCTTAGCAGCGTAACTGGGCAAGCGACTTATTCCGATGACAATGGGCTTAATCATGTGTACTACGAGAAAATCCCGCAATTGGAGTGGACGCTGCTGCTCATCATCCCGGATCAAGAATTAAAGGAACCATTATCTAAGATGCTGAGGGTGCTTTTGATCGTCAGTCTTATCGGGATTGCAATTATTATCGCAACGATATGGCTGTACAGCCGATTTATCGCAAATAATCTCAAGAAAGTGAACCGTTTGTCTTCTACACTAGCCGAAGGGGATTTCACGCAATCGTTATCTATCCGCAGCAAAGACGAATTCGGGCAAATGGCACACCAGTTTAATCGGATGATTTTGCAAATCAAATCGATGTTGAGCGAAGTGTCGGGTCACTCTCTGCACGTTGCCTCAACCTCCGAGCAGCTCATGGCGAGCGCAGATCAGACAAGCAAAGCGACAGAGATGATTACCGAATCGATGCAAGTCGTAGCCGGAGGCTCCGAGACACAAGTGCAAAGCTCCGATGATACGGCAAGGGCCATGGAGGAAATGGCCGTCGGCATTCAGAGAATTGCAGAGTCGGCAACCGCGGTTTCCGAATCCTCCAATATCGTGTCCAGCAAAACCTTTGAAGGAAATGGACTCATTCAAAGGACGGTTCAGCAAATGCTGTCCATTCGCGATTCCGTAGATCAATCCGCCCATATCATGGACACGCTGGACGAGCAGTCGCAAGAAATCGGTAAAATTATCGATGTGATTAGCAGTATCAGTACACAGACCAATTTATTGGCGCTCAATGCGGCTATTGAGGCAGCTAGAGCTGGCGAGCATGGACGTGGATTTGCTGTCGTAGCTGGAGAAGTAAGGAAGCTGGCAGAACAAACGCTCAGAGCGACCGATCAAATCGCTTCGCTAATCAAGTCGATCCAGATGGAGACGCAGCGTGCAGTCGCCTCGATCCATCAAGGGAACAAGGAAGTGCATGAAGGAACCAAAGCCGTGCAGCTAACGGGAGAAATCTTCCATGACATTATGACACAAATGGAGCAAGTCTCAGGCCAAGTACAGGAGGTGTCAGCCGCATCCGAGCAAATGTCGGCTTGCAGCGAGCAAGTATCGGCTGCTGTCGTACAGCTCGCCTTCATTGCAAGGGAAGCCGCTGATAACACGCAAAGCGTAGCTTCCGCTTCCGAAGAGCAGCTAGCGTCGATGGAAGAAGTAACTTCGTCCGCAGAGTCACTCAGCATGCTGGCCCAGGAACTACACGGCTTGATCGGCAAATTCAAAATATAACGGATCAACAAGAAGGGATGCTGCGCATTAGCGCAGCATCCCCCTTAGTTGATTGTTCTTTTGTTAAATTTCATAGCTGGCTATTCGATTCAAAAATTGAATGGCGCGTTCGCTTCGAGGATTTTCCAGCACATTCTCTGGCGGCCCTTCTTCAATGATAACTCCGCCATCCATTAGGATGACCCGATCCGCTACGTCTGCGGCGAACCTCATCTCATGGGTAACGATGATCATCGTCATCCCGTCCGCTGCAAGCTGCTTGATCACTTTAAGCACCTCTCCCACCAGCTCAGGATCTAACGCCGATGTCGGCTCATCGAACAGCAGCACTTCAGGCTCAACAGCCATGGCTCTTGCAATGGCTATCCGCTGCTGTTGTCCGCCTGACAATTGATGCGGGTAGAAATCAGCCTTATCTGCGAGACCTACCTTATCAAGTAGCTCAGTCGCGAGCTTCCGAGAATCAGACTTGCTTTTCTTCTGCACCGTTACTTGCGCTTCGATTATGTTCTCAATCGCTGTTTTGTGCGGAAAAAGGTTGAATGACTGGAATACCATCCCCGTTTGCTTGCGCAGGGCGACAACCTCTTTCTCCCGTGGCTTCTTGCCTGCTTGGAAATTCATCGTTTGCTCACCGATTGTGAGTTCGCCTCGATCTGGCACTTCCAGAAGGTTGAAGCACCGGAGCAATGTCGTTTTCCCCGATCCGGATGGGCCGATAATCGTGAGCACCTTGCCCCTCTCCAGCTTTAAATCTATTCCCTTCAGAACCTCTAACGAGCCGAAGGATTTATGCAAATCGCGTATTTCAATCATCTTCGCTCACTCCCTTAGCTGGCGGAATACCGTGCCAATCGTTTCTCCGTAACGCCCTGCAGCCACGACAGTACAGAGCTGAACAGCAGATAGATGACCGCAACCTCGCAATAGATCAGAAGCGGCTCGAATTTGGCTGCGTTAATCTGCTGCGCAACGCGGAACATTTCCACATACGTTATGCTAGCCGCAAGGGAAGTATCCTTTACCAGGCTTATGAAGGAGCTGCCAAGCGGCGGTATCGATACGCGCGCAGCCTGCGGAAGAATAACGCGCCGAAGCGCCTGCCACCTTGTCATTCCGAGTGAATAGGCAGCTTCCCACTGCCCTTTTTGAATCGACTGAATCGCCGCACGCACAATCTCGGAGCCATAGGCACCTACGCTAAGCGAGAATCCTATAATAGAAGCGGTGAACGGATCTAATATAATCCCTACATAAGCAAGACCGTAGAAGATAATAAATAATTGTACAAGCAGCGGTGTCCCGCGAATGATCCAAACATAGAAGCGTGCAATTTGCCGCAGTACCCCTATAGAAGATAACCTTGCAAGAGCAGTAGCAACGGCTAACACTAAACCTAAAGTGAAAGAGATTAATGTTAGCGGTATTGTAAAAGCTACCCCTGCTTTAAGCAGGGGTAGCAGCGAATCTATAAGAATCTGTATTTGACGATCAGTCATCATCTATGCATCCTTTACGCCTATAGGCTGTTAGTCAGCAAGGCAGCATTCATCATTTAGAGACGTCGGCTCCAAAATATTTCTCTGATATTTTCAAATAAGTGCCGTCGCTCTTGATCTCAGCAAGCGCGCCGTTTACGGCTTGAATTAATGCTTCATTGCCCTTTCTAAATAGAGCAGCGTTTTTGGATGCATCCGGCAATTCTGCAACTATTTTAAGCGGCAGGTCAGGTTTTTGTTTCTTTAGATCAAGGAAGGATAGTCCGTCATTTACGGTAGCATCGATTCGCTTCGAAGCGAGCAGATCGATCGCCTGGTTGAAGCCTTCTGTTGAAATAATTTCTGCGCCATTCTCGCGAGCAATGTCAGCAAGGTTGCTCGTCAGTGACTGCCCTGCCTTCTTGCCCTTCAGATCAGCGAACGTTTTGATATCCGTGTTCTCTTCACCAACGATCAATACCGCTTTGGAGACGATGTAATCATCGGAGAAATCGTATTTCTCTTTCCGTTCATCCGTAATCCCTACTTGATTAAAGATCGTATCGAAGCGCTCAGCATCAAGTCCAGCAATAATGGAGTCCCATTGCGTCTCAATAAATTCAGCTTTAAGGCCAAGGCGCTTAGTAATCTCTTCTGCAATCTCGACATCAAATCCAGTCAGCTTGCCAGAATCATCATGGAATGTGAAAGGCGCATAAGTGCCTTCTGTCCCAATACGGAGCTTGCCGCTTGCTTTAATGGCATCCCATGCCGCTTGCCCCGGTGCTGGTTCTGCCGTGCTTGCAGCTTCCGCAGTCGGACTGACCGCCGGCTCCTGCGTTCCGCCATTTTTATTCTCATTCTTGCCTCCGCAAGCTGCTAGCAGCAATACAGTTAGTGCTATTAACAATGTTAGTGTGCTTATTCTTTTCATATTATTCCCCTCGCTATTCATAATCCGTCATGGATTTACATGTCGACTAAGTGAATAGTATACCGCGGGGAATGCTGTGTCAATCCTTTTTCCGATAATTCTCATTGGAATTATCAATTTTAATTTTTAGCTCACTTTATTGGTATTGAAAACGCCCCTTATAGTCATTAACTCTCAAAAACTTATAGGTAAATTGTTGATCATCGCGCAAAGGCATCTCACTTTTAAGGGAGTAATGGATTTATTGCAAGGCTTGCTGCAGGGGTTAAGATGGGGATCATCCTTCGAAGAAGCACTATGTTCGATGAGTAAAGGCCGAAATGCCAATACTAGCTTCTCGGCCTCTATTATCGCGATTCGCGTCAATCTACCCACACGGAATCTTTAAAGCACGTTTTATTCGACGATGCGAATATCCTTCTGCTCTTGTCGGGAAAAGGTCAACTCCTCAAACAAAACTTCGCAGCCATTGCCAATTGGCGATTGCGCGACTACGCCAACCTTCAGCTCGCCCGGACAGCTCATTCCGAAGTAACGCACCAAATTCCAATTTTCAGCGTCAACAGAATAATGAAACGCAAAGCAATTCCCTGCTCTAGCCACTCTCAAATATGGCTTTAAGGTACCCGCTTCTCCCGAAATGCAATCATCGGAGTCGCCTTTGGTCACAACGCTTATTATAGAGCGCTTCGCTGCAAAAAACTCATTGCACAGCTTCGCCCAGTTTTGGTCGTCCGCCATCACCATCAGACAGCCGGAATCGTATTGCTCCTTCATTTCCACGCTGACGCGGGTCGTCATGACGAAATCGCCTTGTACGGTCGCATATAGGAATGGCGCAGACGACTTAACCTCTTCTCCGGATGGATTTATGAAGAAATCTCCCATCGCCGGAGCTGAAACACGCAGTTCATTGCTATCATCAAATGCCCACGTTTGAGGCTCGTTCATCCATTTCAAATCGGAAATTGCCGTTTGCTTTAAGCCATTTTCAAATAAATTCACCAACATCCACTCCCTGCTCCGATAAAATCATATTTAATTAGGAACTATTATTTCTAAACAATAATCAGCGTTCAGAGTTACTTCCTTATCATGAGTAGCAAACTCTCTTCGCCAGTACATCGTAAACAATTTTGGCATATCCATCCACTTTAAGCAACGGTGGATTTTCCGCTACTTGGAATCGAAAGAATCAATTAAAACACGATCTGCCTTTTAAAACATTTCGACAATGAAGCCCAAATATTGAAGGCCGGTAACCTCTCGATAGAAAGAGGATTACCGGCCTTCTTTTTGTAGTTCACAAGAGATTGATCTCGACTGAAAGGTTCTCATTCCTGCTAACGGAACAGAACATTTAAGTCCGTTTATTTCCCCAATAGGTTATAAATCACCTGCGCGCTTTCGGCCCGCGTCATTTTCCCCTTCGGTACGAAGTTTTCATTTGTTCTTCCTTGAATCAGCCCTAGCTCCTTAGCAGCCGCAACAGATTCGGAAGCCCACTTGCTGATCTGGCCGCGGTCCGTGAACGTCGATTCCGCCGTTGCCGAGCTAGCCGCTTCCCCATTCCTAACCGCATAAGCTCGGATCAGCATGACTGCCATCTCCTCACGGCTGATCGTTTCGTTTGGCGCAAAAGCTTGATCGTTGCGCCCGTTTACGATGCCAAGCTTGCTTGCTGTCGCGACGTAAGCGGAATACCATTTGTCCGCTTCGACATCCGAGAAGCTAGCTGAGCCTTCCGCTTTTAAGCCAAGCGCACGAACGAGCATAGCCGCGAATTCCGCACGGGTTACATTCGCCTGCGGCGCGAACTGCTTTTCGTTAACGCCTGTCACGATATGCCTCGCAGTCAGTGACTTAATCGCTGCCGATGACCAATGGCTAGCTTGCACATCTGCAAACGATTTATCGTATTCAAGAACAGCATATTTGCTAAAATGGGATATCTCCGCTGTCATGCTGTCGCCGCTTAGCACCCCTCCGATAAATTCAAGCTTGCCATCATCACTCACGTAATACACGCCAATTAAGTCTCTATCCGCATTCGCGTTGATCTTAAACGTGACTGTTATTGGCTTCTCAAACTTCGTAACCGGAATGCTCTTGCCGTCTTTGGTAATGACGCTTAAGTGGAACTCATAAATCAAGGAGCCAGCTTTCACATCCGCTTGCTTGTCATCGATTCGTTCAATCAAAGCATCTGCTTCTGCATTCGCCGCTGGTTTTGCTTCAAGCCGGATACGGGAACCATCCGCTTCGCCTGTCGGCGCTAGCCCTTGCATCGAGGCTAGCATTTCATTTGGCAGCATAACCGAAATACCGCTTGCTTTCAGCTCCAAAGCATTGCCTGCTAACGCAGCGGCCGCATTCAGCGGCAGAAGCACAATATTTTTGCCATCTGCAAGCTGTACCGTTGCTTTGCCGTCCTTGCCGCCTCGCAAGCTGCCATCGTCAATAACTTGAACGTCAGCCGCCAGCGGTGTACTTGTCGGCGTATTCGATGATCCATTTGGCGTTGCAGCCGGCGTTGGTGCTGGTGTTTCCACCGGTGTCGGCGTTGGCGTTGCGGTTTCTTCCGGTGTTGGTGTCGGTGTCGCCGTTGGCGTTGGTGTCGGTGTTTCCTCCGGTGTCGATGTCGGTGTTGGCGTTGGCGTTGGCGTCGGCGTCGGCACAACAGCCGATTCGCCGCTCAAAATAACCGTTCCGCCTTCGTTCCTTCCTGGCACCTCAATCGTCAGCTCGCCGTTCGCCGCTACTTTGTACAGTTTGCCGCTATATTCATCTTTCGCATCCGTTCCGGCCGCGAATGGAACATTCAGCGTAACGGACTTGCCCTCCGCTGCCGTGTTAATGACCGTCACGACATTCGTACCGTCATATTGCTTGTTGAATGCCAGATATCCGAGTGAATCCGAAGCTGAAAGCGTTGTTCGCGCACCCTTGGCATATACCTTGGAGAACTTGGCCCGGATATTGAGCAGCTTCTCGTAATGGTCATGCAGCGCTTGCTCCGCGTTCAACTGGTCCCACGGCATATCCGCGCGATTTTCGCTAAATTGTCCTGCTCCCATGTCAACCGCATTGGCTCCCGAACGGCCGAGTTCCTCGCCATAATAAATAACCGGCTGGCCTTTCGCCGTAATTTGGAGCGCCGCCGCGATCTTCAGCTTTCCTTTGTCTCCATCCACAAAGTGGGAAAGGAAACCATTCTCGTCATGGCTGCTTAGGAATTGACCCATCGTGGCGACGTTATCAAGCTTAGTCTCACGATCGGCTAGATAAGCATCAACCGCTTCGATTTTGCCGCCCGCAAAATCTTTCGCCCTGTCATTAAAGCTGAAATCAAGCAAGCTATCCATTTGGCCGCTGCGAAGCATGCCGCCGTCGCCGTCGATCGTCCCTCCAAAATATTCCCCAATCAGCTTGAAGTTTGGATTAATGGCAGTAAGCGCAT
The DNA here is from genome assembly GCF_001273905.1 of Paenibacillus sp. FJAT-27812. Lineage (NCBI taxonomy): Bacteria > Bacillati > Bacillota > Bacilli > Caryophanales > Paenibacillaceae > Paenibacillus > Paenibacillus sp. FJAT-27812. The sequence goes on from NZ_LIGH01000001.1 coordinate 1,246,737, forward strand.
TTTTAAATGCCTTCCATGTCGTGCTCTCCACATGCTTGACGGTGTCTACGCGGAAGTAATCGATCATATCCCCGCGCTCCGTTTTGGCACGCTCTAGCCAGCCGGCCTGCCATTCGATTATTTTTTCACGTACAGCAGGATCTTCTGTCTTAAAGTCTGGAAGATGGTCGAGCTCGCCCTCAATCGGATTCGTGCTGGCTTGCACACCATTCGTCCGCAGCATGCCCTCAAAGCGTGCTTTGTCCTCCGGTGTAATGCCAGGACGGTTCTCATCTGCCTTGAGTCCGTATCCTGTGTGGTTAAGCACCACATCAACCATAATCTTGATGCCCTTGTCATGTGCCTTGTCGATAAGCTCCCTGAACGTATCCATATCGCCCAGATGCTCGTCGAGCTTCGTGAAATCTTTCGCCCAATAGCCATGGTAGCCATACTGCTTGCTGTTAAAATCGGCACCTTTGTTGAAATCGATATTGTCGACGATCGGGGTAATCCAAAGCGTGTTGATGCCAAGCTCCTGCAAATAATCCAGCTTGTCGATCATCCCTCTAAAATCGCCGCCATGGTACGCTTCAAGATGATCCTTATCCACATCCGCATTATTCGTTGCATCGCCGTCTGCGAAGCGGTCAGTCAGCGCGAAATAAATGCGTGCCTCATCCCAATCAAAGTCGAGATCGCCCGCAGACATTCTCGCCTTTACCGTTACCGAGCCAGTATGCTTATGCTTGTTGCCGTATTCGTCGATAAGCGTTATCGGTATTTCCTTGGTTCCCGCGGTCACCGTATCCTTCACAGCAATCGATTGCGCGAGCAGCTTGGTGTCAAAATAAACCTTGGCTGCACCGCCTAATGCCGTTAGATCCATATAGCCTTCAATAAATGCTACCTCTTCCGAAGCGGCTGCTTTTACTGTCAGAACTGCATTCTCGTTATACGATATCGCAGGCGGCTGAAAAGATGACGTCATTGTGACGATAGGCTTCCGATACGTAATGACCGATTTGCCGTCTATCGTATTTTTCGGATCGGTTATTTCAACTGTTGCCCCATCCTTGTTCGTGACTAGGAAGGTGTATTCGTATTGGCCGCCTTCTACTTCGGAAAGGGTGTACGCAAACCACTCTTTCGTTGCGTCATACGCCATGTCATAGGCCGTGCCGTTTATTTTCACTTTAACGCCTGTTATATCTCCCAATTGCCCATTTTTGAATAAGGTATCATCCCGATAGAGGAAGGTGATGCCGCCATCCTTCAGAATAGGTCCGTTTATGCTAGGCAAAATATCAACCTGGCTCACCATGCTGACAATGTTCACTTTCGTAAAAGCCGCCCCCGGCGCAATCGGAATGACGCGGTCATCCGGAATATCCTGCTTCGCGGTGTTCCAGTCAGTTCCTTTGCGGAGGACAAACCCTACGCTTGTTGCATCCTGGGCAATTTCGAGCATAACGGTAGCTATGCCGTTTTCGACTTTATCAAAGTTGATTTGGTCGTTTTTCACACCCGTATTCCAAATCCATAGATTCCAGTCCGTATAGTTTTTGTCGGGCCGGATGTAGTTCAATTGCACATAACGCTTCAGCGATTCGGTCGTAACGGCAACCGCAACATTCTCCGACATGCCATTATACGTAACCGTGATCGTTGCATCTCCTGCACCGATCGCCGTTACCAAACCGCCCGTGCTTACAGCGGCTACCGATGGCTTGTTGGAGGTGTACGTCGCTTGCCCCGTTACATTTTTTCTGCTGCCGTCGCTGTATTTCGCGTAAACCGCGGTTTGGTGCGTCGTGCCTACCTGAAGCGGATAGCTCGCGCTGTCCAGCTCCAGCTTAGTGAACACAGGCGCTGACGCTTCCATTCTAATAATGACCGCAGTCAAAGGATCAAGCGTAATCGAGTTCGCTGTCAGCTCGAAGCCAGACGCAGCGGAAACGGCCTCTACTCCCGCCTCGTCATTGTCTGCAACCACCGTGCCTGCGGTTAAATCCTCCGTAAGCGTAAGCGTTCTTGCCGTATTGTCCGCATTCATAAATACATAATAATTGCCGGTTCCGTCCGTCGCTTTGTTCTTGTAGCCGATGACTAGATCGCTTGCTTTCATCTCCTTGGCTTCAACAAGCGTAACGTTGGAATCAACCAATGCTTTGTCACCAAGTCGGAACGCATCCGTATGCTTCCTAAGCTCGATTAAGCCAGCCGTATATTCCTTTGTTGTATGGTTGATCGGATATAGATCGGCATCAGCAGCTTTCTGCCAGTCAAATTTATTAATGGCATCGGACGAATCGTACGAATCATGGACAAAATAACCAAAGGATTGATCCTGCGCATCCTTGAGCTCGTGATATTTCTGCTCCGGCATTCCCTCTCCCAGCCACTGCTTCGTTCTGCCGTATTCTTGCCCCGCATGCAGGAACGCCGTACCCTGTGAGGTCAAAATCAATAAATTCCCCAGCCGCACGCGCTTATGGATTTCTAGATCGTTGGCTGCAACTGCCGGATCTTTCTTGATGGACTGTGCAATAACGTCATACAGCGGCAGGTTGTCATGGGCTTCAATGTACTGCACCATGTCGCCCGGATCATCGGCAGGCGTGTTGCCAGGCTGCGCCTTAATGTTAGCCAAAATCGTCGCGATGCTTCTAGCTCCGCCCGTTATAAATCTTGGCTCGCCCTCTGAGCCAAAGCCTGATTTCAGCTCGTTGCGAATCTCATCGGAAAATACGCCAACGTTATCCGTTTTGTCCATCCAGGCTTGGTCTGCGCCCTTGCCTGCCAATGACGGATCGGAAGCGGCTCCTCCGAACGTTTTCCAGCCTTCGCCGATGAACAAGGCGTTCGGGTTAATGCGGGCTGCGGCATCATAAGCATGCTGAACCGCATCATAAGTCGCGTCGCCCATCATATCCCAGCGCATGCCGTCGATTTTGTACTCATCGAACCAATATTTAACGGAATCAACCATCAGCTTCTCCGCCATTTTGTGAGAGGTAGCCAAGTTGTTGCCGAAGCCGCCGATATTGTTGCCGTTCGCATCCTGGAATGCGTAGTAGTTAGGTACGATATCGTTCAGGAAGCTTGCTTTTGCCATGTGGGTGTACACGACATCAAGAACGACCCCCATGCCCGCATCATGAATCGCATCGATTAGTCCTTTTAATTCTTTGACTCTAAGCTCCGGATCGGCAGCGTTCTCGGAATATGCGCCGTCTGGCGAGAAATAGCTGTGCGGATCATAACCCCAGTTGTATTCATTATCGATAGTCGAATAATCCATTTCCCTTGTGCCCATGTTCGCCTCATCGCCGAAGTACCACGCCATGACCGGAAGCAGCTGAATATGGGTAACGCCTAGCGACTTAATATAGTCCAGCTTATCTTTGAATGCGTTATAGGAGCCCCATCTCGCATTCAAATCACCCGCAATAGAGGGATCAGACGTGAAGTCTCTAATATGCGCCTCCCAAATAATCGCATCTTCCCGTTTCTCATAACCGTCAATCTTGGCAAAATCATAGTCAGCCGCTGGATCAGTCCCGCCAAGGTCAACGATTGCCGCCTTACCGACCTCATCGCCGTCCTCCCCGGCTTCTCCCTTGGTGTTGACTCTGAACTCCGCCATCGATTTGGCGTACGGATCGAGGACATTTTTTGTTACCCCGTCATTTGTTACTTCATATTGATAGAAATAACCTTTCAAATCCGTTATTCCTTGTACATCTAAATCAGTTGGCGCAATGGCAGTCGACCACACGCCCTTGTCGCCTTGCGTCAACTCCACGCTGCCTACTAGCTGAGTAGAGTCGCTTATATCGTAGACGTTGGCTACGACGGAGCTTGCTTTTGGCGCCCACAGCTTCAAAACAACGTTGCCCGAGTCATAGCTCGCACCAAGGTCATTTCCTTCGTAGCTGTATAGCTCGTCAAGCATTCTCCAGCCTGCGGCTGCCGTTACCGTTTTGCCTTGGTAGGAGACGCTTAGCGGAGCCTGATCCAGTTGTATATTCGCCGAGACGAGAACGCTTTTCTTATCCGCCTGCAAGGTCACTTGATTAATAGCGACGGCTGCTCCGCTTTTATCCTTAATCGTGATCGCTTGCTTCAATTCGTCCGCCACCAGCCCGTCGGTCATCGTAAAACCGAGAAGAAGCTTGCTCTCAGACAATATTTCTGCGGATACAAGGCCGGTAGGCAGCTCCCAATAAGGAGAAACATAAACATTGTTGTCGCGCTCTCTAATCCATAGCTGATCGTAGCGGTCAAGAAGGCTGAAGGTACGGTCGCCGCCATCCTTATCTGCATCGCCTAACGTTCGGTTCACGACCAGAAAGCTAATTTTTTGCGCGTTTTGCTCGAGCGGAACATCCACATAGCCGCCATATCGATCGACGTTCTCGGCTTGGAAGGCAGCTGCGCCCGCAGGCCAGCCCGTTGATGGTGCCGCAACCTGATCCCACAGCCACAGCCCATACGCGCTCTGATTCTTATCCTCTCTAACGTAGTGGATGCGAACGGTATTAGGCGGAAGCGCTACCGGTTCGTAATAAAATACCTTATCAGAGTCCTTCTGTATCCAAACCTCGTTCACTTCAGGCGAGCTTATGGCTACCGCTTTATCGCCGCCATCCTTTGAACCATCCGATCGGTTGACGATTAGAAAGCCCACTTTTTTGGCGTTATCGGCAAGCGGAATATCCACATATGCGCCATAGCTGTCCCTCTTATCCTCCGGGATAGCCATTGCACCCTGCGGCCACCCAGCAGATGGTGCGGCAACATGATCCCAAGCCCATACGCCTTGATTCGTATAAACGCCATCCGCCCGGCTATAGTGAACGCGCAGATGGTTAGCCGGGACAGGTTCTGTATTTGAACCTCCCGGGTTCGGATTCGGCTCTACGGGCGCCTTGAAATCTGCTGCCACGTCATGCGTTGCCGCATTATACTTGAAGGTAACCGGCAGATTGGCAGGCAAGCTGAGCGCTCGGTTGCTTTGCGGGTAAGCTGCATCCTCCCAAGTTGATCCCAGCAATATTTTGAACGCGTAGTCCCCTTTAGGCACTTCCTTCGTAAGGGTGTACACGCTGTCAAAATCAGAATCCTCCAGTACTGAAAGCGCCGTTTCCGGCGACCAGTCGGATGGATCACCTATTTCACTCTGCAGATCGCCTACGATACGCGGGAGCTTGTCGCTGGCTAGCGGAACATAATAAGTAGAATCTGCGATTTTGTGCGAGACATGATTATAATAAATGGTTACTTCTGCCGCTTCGGCGAGGGTCAGCTTAATATTTCCCTCGTTGCCGGCACCGCTTGGGTTCGTGTAGTGGTCAAAGCCATAGCTTTCGTCCCAACCGCCATTCAAAGCGATCTTATATTGATAATCGCCCGCTGGCAAAGTCGCGGTAAAGCTGTAAATCCCGTTGCCCTTGTCGACCATTTCGGTTGCCGCTGCCGCCGGGTCCCAATCTTTGTCATGACCAAGCTCTGACTGCAGATCGCCGACAAGCACAACCTTCGTTGGCGCAGCAGCGCTCGCATCGTTCGGAATAGCCCCAACAATCGACCAAAGCATAGCTGCTATCAGCATAAGAGAAATCATTTTCTTTCGCCTAAAAGCAAAGCCCATTCGGATGAACCTCCCCAATTTATCGTAAAAGCGCTTTTGAATCCTTACTGTTTTGAAGCCTTTAGCCTGCTCATTCGCTCTGCTACGCCACCTCCTGATTGGTTGAAAATAAAAACCCTGAACGTGTGCAATCGTTTGCACAAATAGCACAAAAAATGTGAGTCCTTCCTTCCATCCTCTTGCAACAGCCTTAATTGCGCTAACAGAACTGTGAAAGCGTTTACTTAGACCCATATTAATACCAAAAATAAAGCGCTGTCAATTATTTTCTCGCTTTTTTCTTGTTTCCACATGTGTATGCGTCCTTTTTACTGCAAATGACAACGTTTGCGCAGAAAGTTGCACAGCTATGCGGTATGCATGCGTGTCTGATACCACTCATCTTTTGCATAAGAAAAACGCCTGACGGCGTCCTTGAAGTGCATATCTACTTTCGAGCATGCGAAGCAACGGCACGCAAGGAGATCCCTTACGTTCTGTTGCTTCTCTCATTTTCTATTCGGTATTCATGTCCGTGAACGCCTTTGTAATACTCAGTCATCACTCCGCGGCATTCCTCACATTCGAATTGGGGCGGGACAGCAGGATCTCCACCGTCCATTGGCTGGTGTGCGAAGGATGCCACGACCTGCGGCGCCGAACATTCTGAAACGCATCCGCCCTGCATGAGGGCGGCCTAAACGCTGCTTTCGTTACCATTTCAACTTTGTACCAAATACGAGTCCATTACTGATAAGCCTGCCTGGCGCCGTAATCAGCTTGCCTTGCGCATACATACCCGAAGAAGCTCCGCCATCCAAATTCATCGCCTGCTCCGCACCTAGCTGCAGCATGATTTGTCCCCACTGCTTCATCGTTGCCTGAGGTACGGTCGCCATGATGACGGTTCCGTCCTTTTTAACAAGAATGCCGCTTCTGGCTGCGGAGTCTGCTAAAATTTTGGAGCTGCTGAAGCCTTCGCCCACGGGGTTAATCGCCAGCTTCCCGTCCTTTACCAGTCTTGGACCAGCACCAACTGCCGTATGGACGCGTGACCAGGCAATCGGCGTATTGGACAAGTTCGTCATTTCCGTCTTATAGTCCACCAAAGTGCCGACCTTAAAACGTGCGGCAAGCTTTTCTTCCGAGCCTGTAAAAACGAGAACATACCCATCTGCCGGAATGCTCACATTTTCTTTTTTGCTTATTTTGGTCACGACGCCTTTGCTGACGGTAACAGCCGTCCCAAGCGCAAAGCCTAGCTTAGCGCCCCGCTTCGGAGTAAACATAATGGCGGATGAGCCGCCCGCTACCGGCGTACGGTTTATGAAATACACATACCAGTTATTCGGCGATTTGAAAGAACCATCCGTCCCGCCCAGCAGCTTCACCCGGAGCGTATCCATGATAACCGTCCCATCCCATGTAAAACCGATCGCCGTTCCCGTATTGCCGATATGCTCCACATTTCCGTCTGCGATGAGGGTGCCATACGGTTCGGGAATGCCGCCGTAAGCCTCGAAGAATGTCCCGTTGATAGCTGCATCAGCATTGTAGGCTTTCGCAATCAGCGCAAGCGGCTGGACAACGCCAACCTTGCGGCTTGCAAGACCTGCGGTCATTGGAACTCCCTTAGGAATGACCACCGTTTGAACCGTATAGGACTTGCCTGAAATGCTGACCTTTTTCGCCTCATGCTTCACCTTCAGCTTGGAGTCCGAGGCCGTCACCTGGACAGGCAGCTTGAGCTGGCCTTTATAGCCGCTTGCGATGACATTCACGTAAAGATTTGCTGAGCCCACTGCAACCGGGGTCACGATGCTCTTCTCCGTGATGCGAACGATCGCCGTATTATCGGAGCGGAAGCTGAGGGCGACGGGATCGGACAGCTTCAGCTTGTCCGTGAGCAGGAGCCTTGTATCCAGCGGCAGCTTAAGCGTCGCCGCTGCGTAGGTAATCGCGACGGGGCGAACCGGCCCCGCTGCGATCAACTGGCTGGCGGACGTATACGCGAAGCGTCCGCCGCCCATCGGCGTCACGCCGCTCGCGGGAACCGCGGCGTGCCCGCCGTAGGTGTACAAGATCGACTTGGCAGAGCCGTCGATCGCGTACACCGCGCCGGATCGGCCGCCGGCCAGCACGATGCCGGCGGCCGCATCCGGCGCCAGCGCCGCGGGGCCGAAGCCTCCGGCCCCGGCGGCGCTGATGCGCCATAGTTCCGCCCCGTCTGCGAGGCGGAACGCAGCAATGCCGTTGCCGCCAAGCTCAGCGGCAACGACAGCTCCCGCATCCCCGGGCAGAAGCACCGGGGATGTCCAGCCGCCTGCGGGCGCCGCCGCAAGCTCGCGCGTGAATCGGACTTTGCCGTCCTCATCATAAGCAGCGACCGCTTTGCCCGCGAGCAGCAGAACGCCGCCGTTAACCCGGTCGGCAGCCAGCTTACCCCCATGCAGCGGCTGTTCCAGAGCCGCTTCCCAGACTACAGCTCCGCCGCGCACCGCATACAGCGCGCCGTTGCTGCCAAGCGCATAGACGCCGCTCTTGCCCGCGGCAAGCTCCTTCACGCTGACGCCCTCCGGCAGCAGCGCCGCCTGCTTCTCACCCGCTTCATCCAGCGATAAAATCGCATGCTGATATGCGAAATAAGGGAGTCCCTGCGCGTCCGTGACTAGTGCAGACGGCTGAAGATTCTCGGTCTTTCCTTTAAAATAAAAAATACCGGCCTGACCGCCATTTCCCGCTTCATCGTATTGATAGAGCCGCGCGCTTTTGCCAGCAGCAAATATTTGGCGTTTCCCGTTCAGCGCCGGCGCGGACAAATTCGTATAGGCATTGACCCGCTTCACTTCTTTGCCCGTGCTGGTGACAATGGTCACCCAACCATTAGCGGCTGCGGTGAACAGATTTCCATTCGACAAAACTAGCGCCGGATGCAGCGTTCCTTCGGCTGCGTAACGCCAATATTCGATTTCTGCTTTATTGACCGTTGCGGCTGTCGTGCTAACCGCTTTGCCTTCCGCGGCCTTAACCGTGACAGTTTCACCTGCTGCTGCGGCGGCAGCTGCCCCGCTTCCGGCATAACTTAAACCCATAGACGCTATCAATAGCGCGGCTATTCCTTTTTTTCCCCATATCATCCAATCTTGCTGCATCAAAGCTGCACTCCCTTATCTATGCGTATTCCAAATAGTCCCAACGAACTATATCGACAAAGACCTATTAAAAATGAAGAACAGCTCATAGCATCACGAGAAAAGCCTTACCATTCGATAACCCTATAACAATCCTATTCCGTTTTTTCATAGATTTCATGTTTCTTATATCGTCACAGTCACCTTTCCACTCAAGGTGAAACGGCTGTCGCCGTCCTTTGGCGGCGCAGCGCGTTTCATTATATATTTTCCTATATTTTAAAAAAAGACTGGCATTCGCCTCAGCAATGACGTTCACTGAAAGCTATGCCAGCCTTGATTGCTATATTTTAAAATGAGACAGCTTCTCCAAAAGCTCCTGTACCATGGTGCTAAGCGCTTCTGCCGAGGCTGAGATTTCCTCCATAGACGCAAGCTGCTCCTCTGAAGCTGCGGCAACGCTTTGAGAATCGGCGGATGCCTCTGATGCAAGATCGGCAAGCTGCGACACGCTGGCTGAAATTTGCTCGGTGCTTGCCGTCATTTGCTGGGCAGCAGCCGATACCTCTTGGATTTGCTCATTTACCTGCGTCATTTCCGTGAGGATAGATGTGAATAACAGACCGCTCTCCGTTACGCTTTGTACGCCCTGTTGAACCTTCTCGTTGCCGGTAACCATCGTGAGTGATGCTTTATTCGTGTCCATGCGCACATCTTCAACCAAGCTCGTCACCTGATCCGCTGCTTGCTTCGTCTGCTCTGCAAGCTTGCGAATTTCAGTTGCGACAACAGCAAAGCCCCGTCCATGCTCACCCACTCTGGATGCCTCGATCGCCGCATTGAGCGCCAGCAAATTCGTTTGCTTGCTAATGTTCGCGATTAGATCAATCATTCCGCCGATCTGACCGGATCTCTCGCCTAAGCGCCGAATGGCGCTTCCCGTTTCCTCAAACGACCTTTGAAGCTCGCCCATCTGCGTGACTGCCGTTTGGAGCTGCACGCTGCCCTGCTGCGTTTGGTTAGCCACTTCCTCGGCAGATGACGATACTGCCGAAGACGAATCCGCAATTCGCTGAACGCCTATTGCCATTTCGCCCATCGCCTGGGATGACTCCGACGCATACTCATGCTGATTTTGCGCGCCCTCTGCAACACGGCCAATGGAGTGAGCAATCGTCTCAGCCGCTTTGCCTGTCTGCTCAGCGCTTGCTGTAAGCTGCTCCGATGTTGCGCCCACAGCCATCGACAAATCCGAGACCAGCTGGAACATCCCGCGCAGCTTGCCGGTCATTTCATTAAAGTGACCGCCCATCACCCCAAACTCATCGCCAGATCGAAAATCCAGCTTCTGCGTTAAATCTCCCTGCGCCATTAGCTGCAGCTTAGCCGAAAGGGCACGAAGCGGCTTAATGACCATGCCCCATACAAGAAGTCCTATCACCGCTGCCAAAATGACCAGCGCCGCAAGCACCGTAATGCCCGCGTTTGTTCTAGCCTCATTATATGTTGCCAAAACAACATCCTCTAAGACAGCGGTTTGCGTATACCAAATCTGCTCGCTGCCCGGCAGCTTGATAGGCTCGAATACACGCAGCACATCATCGCCTTTGGAATTAGCCGTATATGCTTTTAGCGTCTGGCCGCTCTGGACCTGCTTCCATAACTGCTCCTTCTCCGGCGAATCGCCGTATGGCTGCAATATCGATGCCGGATCATTCGGATTGGCAGCATAAACTCCCGCTTCGCTAATAAGCGAGACATATCCATCAAGCGGTCTGTAATGCGTTGCCTCCTCCTGAAGGTCGGAAAGCGAAAGATCTACGCCAACAATGCCTAAAAAAACGCCCGATTCGTCAAGAATCGGCTGGACGATAGACATCATCTGCGTTTGCTCGCCCGCCGCCTCATACGTGTATGGTTCCAAATAAGAGAGCTGCTTGCTCGCCTTTGGTATAAGATAGAAATCGCCAACGCCCTGCTCCTCATAGCCTTTTAAAGGCTCGGCAACAATTTCTTTATTCTGTTGAATCAAATAAGGAATGAATCTTCCCGTGGCATCGTCATATTTCGCTTTGCTCCGGTTTGCCTCATCGTTACGATCAAATGCATTAGGCTCCCAAAGCGTGTAGATACCGAATACTTCCGGGCGCTTCTGGAGCATTCCCTTCAGCAGGGAGATAACCTCTTCCCGTGATAGGCTTTGGCTCGCCCGTGATTCCTCAAGCACCTCTGACAATGATTTCAAGGTTGATTCCAGACTAGTCACTTTTTTCAAAAACGTATTCGCGTAATCATTTCCAGCGTTCTCCGCTGCAAGCTCGCCATTCGTAAGGCTTACTTTCTTTAATTGCTGCAAATTTACGAAGAGAATAGAGCCTAACACTAAAGCAATAACGACTCCAACTACTGCAATAAATTTGAATGATAAGGAAAGCTTCCGATATGCGGCCATTGCATCCACTCCACCCATCCAAGATAAGACATTAATCGACAAAATACGACTAAAAATGAATAGGTATAATGGACTAGTCTGAAAATGAATATCGCGCCAGTTCCTCGCTTTTGTTAGAGCGTGCTTTCGTCAGCCGCCGCTCCAGTTTGACTAAAGAGCTGGATATTACCTTGCTCGCTCAATCTCCATTCAACCGCAGGCAGGCTTAGTGCTATATGAGCGCCCATTTTCACCGCGCTCTCGTACTCGCCATTCAACTGCGAGCTGCTATCATGAGCAGCATGCCTAATCAACGAATCAAGCCCCGCCAGGGCAAGCACACACTCACCATTTATTTTTTGCTGCTCCGCATGCCTCGAAGCACCGTCACCTGATCGCGCCCGCCCTCTGTGAATTGGCCGTATTCCTCCGATTCCTTTGGCACGAGCGCCAGCTTGCCCTCTTCATTAAAGTGGATGCCCCAGCCGTATTTCTTCGGAAGCATCGACGCCCTTAGACAAGCCTTCGGCTTTGAAAAAAACTCGTCCCAAACCTCCTTCCCTCTTGCTTCGAGCTCTTCGGCCGACAACTCCTTATGCCGAATGTGCACCTCATACATCAGCTCTTCCTGCGTATACCTATAGGGTTCATTGGCTGCCAGCTCATACTCAAGGCTCGGCTTCGTCCGACCGCCCTTCTTGTCCGGCGGCACCGTGCCGATCTCCGCTGGACAGTCTGCCGACACCGTGATGAATGTATTATAATAGTTCCAATTCATGACTAGTTTCCTCCTAATCTTGGATAAGGCTATTATAGCGATATCACACTTTTGTGACTATACAATCTCATTTATGTCCACTTCCTCTAGTGATTAATATCGTTTATATTGTGATGAGAACAATTATCATTAATGGAGGTTGCTACGTATCATTTCAGATAGCAAAGAATGGTAGACGGTGAGATGTATTTGCCCCGCCCCAAAGAAGCGCCCATCATCTATGAGGTGCTTGGCTTCGATATTCCGGATTCGTTGAAAATGCTCATGACGATGAACTCAGCAAGGCTGTTCATCCCCGCCGATGTTTTTCCCCCTCTATGCCGCTGACCGAATTTTTATCGTATGCAGCAGCATTCACGGCGCCAAGGAAATCTATGCTCGCATCATCGGCATTGGATTTCGTAAAATGAGCACCGGATAAAAGCGAAAAAAATAATTTAACTTCATCTCCCGTTATTTGGAGGAAGTTAGTTTTATGCAAGCTTCACTTAGTTTCGTGTATGTAGCATTCGGGTGACATCTCCTATAATCGGTTTATAAATTCATTTCTTAGGAGGATATCGATCTCATGAACCAATCACCACTGTTACTGAATGATGAGCAAATGAGAAAATTTATTACGGAAGGCTTTCTTATTTTAAAAACCGACTTTCCCGAATCATTCCACCATGCGTTGACCGCAGAGCTTAATAAAGTGTATGACGCGGAAGGAAATCCCGGCAATAACCTGCTGCCGCGAATTCGCGAGATTCAGCAAGTATTCGATAGCCCCGTCATCACCGGCGCATTAACGAGTGTGCTGGGACCAAACTACATGCTACATGCACATAGACATGGTCATTACAATGCGCAGCCCGTTGCCGGCGGCTGGCATAAGGACAGCTACTGGGGCTACTCGCGGATGCGCAACCACCATCCATGGTGGGCGATGATTATGTATTTCCCGCAAAACACGCCGCTTGAGCTTGGACCAACAAGCGTGCTTCCCGGCACGCAAAACTACGAGTCACGCACTTTCGTATCCGATGAAGTCGCAGGGGAAGCCTTCGCTAACGGTGAAGCTGGCACTTTTGCGCTCATCCATTACGATATCTGGCACCGTTCGACGCCGAATGTACTAGGCAATGCCCGCTTCATGCTGAAGTTCGAATTTATGCGTACGGCTGCGCCTGCCGCACCGACTTGGGACAATCAGGCAACAGCATGGTCAGAGCCTTCCGATCTTGCGCTTCCCATTGCAAACCATGAAACCTTGTGGGAGGAAACCTGGAACTGGCTGTCCGGCAGCGTTGGCAGCATAGCGAATTCCCGGAAAGAAGATGCTAATAAGCTTAATGAGCTAGCACGCGAATTAGAGGATGAATTCGAGCCAACCGCGCTGAACGCAGCTTATGAGCTCGCAAGGTATGGCAGAAAAGGCGTAGCAGCCTTGCTTGCTGGACTGCACCATCAAAGCGCCGACGTATCGCGCGTGTCTGCCTATGGACTATCGGCGGCAGGAGAAGAAGCCGTAAACGGACTAATTGCCGCGCTGGAACATGACCGCGAGGAAACCGTCTATCATGCCATATTTGCGCTCGGGGAGCTGGGCCAATTTGCAGAAGCAGCTCTTCCAGCGCTTACAAGCTTGTTGTCCCACCCTTCCGCTACCATTCGCACGGCGGTAGCCGATGCGCTGGGCATGATCGAATCTACCTCCGCAGCTGGGGTAGACGGCTTAATTACATGCCTGGCAGATAAGGATGCGCAGGTCCGTTTTACGGCTGGCCTTTCGTTATCGAAGCTTGGCTCCACGGCTGCTGCAGCGATTCCTGCGCTGGAAGCTGCGCTGGATGACGAGGACCGCTACGTGCGGGCACATGCGCTGGAAGCGCTCCGTTATATCGGCACCGAGGAAGCAAAGGATCTTCTAATCAAGTCGCTCTTTAATGCGCGCTGGTGCACGACAACTACACCAGCCGACACCTTCTAGGCTTGATCCTCATAAAAATAACGAAGAACCGCCGGTTAAGCAACCGGCGGTTCTTCGTTTCTTCTTCATTAAGAGACACCTTTATTTCAGCAAAAGCTCTCTGTATTCGCTCGGCGACAGCGCCGTATACTCCTTAAAAAGACGCGAGAAGTACGTCGCATCCATCCCCAGCGCTTCAGCAACAGCGGAAATGCTTAAAGCGGTGAAAGTAAGCATCTCTCTAGCTTTGTCCATCCGCTTGCGGTTCACATATTGAATCGGCGAGAGCCCGGTCGTATTTTTAAACATGCGAATGAAATAATTGGGGTGAAAATGAACCAGCTGCGCCAGCGTATCTACTGAAATATTTTCAGAAAGATGCTCCTCGATATAAGAAAGCACGACGTTCATTTTCTCGAATGAGCTTGTTGTTGGCGCATTGATCGTTACCCGGTCAGTCTGCTCCAAAAACATGGCCATGATCTCGAGGAAGGTCGCCTGCACATGCAGGTCGGCCGTCCACTCCTCGCTCTTATAATGATACATAAGGCGGTCGAATTTATCCTTTAATAAAGGATGGTCCGTTACCGTTAGGATCACAGGCATCTCAAGCACTTGAAACAGGTTGAAATTGCCCAGCTTCGCCGTAAAGTGGCACCAATATTTGCCGAAAGTATTTTCATTAATCGTTCCGTAGGACTGGGTCACATCCGCCGGCATCAAGCATAGGTCGCCAGCCTTCGGATAAAAGGTGCGATTGCCAATCTTAATATACCCTTCGCCCTCTTGAATGTAATAAAGCTTGTTCACGTCAGGCGTGTAATTGTCGTCATTCCATGAGCTCGGCACCTTCGTATACTCAACTACAGCCACATGCAATTGCAAGCCGGTCAAATACGATTTCCAAAATGATTTCATGCTATTTTCGTTCATTGCCACTCCCGCCCTCCAAGCCCGTGATGTCACTTCTAATTGTTAAAATCCATTCTCGGCTCTCGCTGAGGCGTATTGGTTTATTAGGATAAATAACGGTGCAACGCGGAAATAAGCAAAGCATGATCCTCCTGATCCGGCAAGACGGACATGCTAATCGTGCTGATCCGCTCTTCCAGCTCCATCTGCAACAAACGTTGATTTATATTCAGCATAATAATTGCCTAGATTCTCTTTTATAAATCTATACTAAATGATACCCGCTGCATCCTTCCAACCCTATCTTATCTCTTATCCTTTTCCTTGCCAACAGAACACTTGAAGCCGCTTGTTTTTAGCCATGCACGCAAAAAAAGGAAGCAGCATTACGCTGCCCCCTTCCTCATTCTCAGCCTCTTCAAGCTTACGCCTGCACTTGTCCGAGCTGTACCCACTGTGCGACATTTACTGTCCGTTTCGCTTGGTATTCAACCGCCGCTTTGACGTCCTCGACCATTTTGCCGCCTTGAACCGTCACGCTCGTTCCATATGGATTGCCGCCCGCCTCAAAGGTAACGGGACTTGAATAGCCTGGCGCCGCAACGATCGCTCCCCAATGATACATCGAGGTGTATAAGCTGAGAATGGTCTGCTCTTGACCGCCGTGGGCATTTTGAGCTGATGTCATCGCGCTGACCACTTTATTAACGAGCTTGCCGTTAAACCAAAGCGAGCCCGTCGAATCGAGAAATTGCTTAACAGGACCAGGCATGCCGCCAAAACGAGACGGGACGCTGAAAATAATCGCGTCAGCCCATTCCAAGTCCTTATAGGAAACCTCCGGTATTTCCTGCGTAGCCGCAACATGAGCTCGCCAAATCGGATTCGCTTGAATCGCTTCTTCATCTGCCAGCTCCGGCGTTTTCAAAATTCTCACTTCGGCGCCCGCTTCCTTTGCGCCTTCCGCGGCCCATTGCGCCATTTGATAATTGGTACCCGTTACGCTGTAATAAATAATGGCAAGTTTAATGGCTGACATCTGATCCATCTCCTCAATAATAAAGTTATGATCTAACGATTAACGCTCATATAGCGGGTATGCTACTTGATTAGGCAGCTGAATGACGATCATGCGCACCTTGTCTTGCCCGATTGCCAAGCGAACCGCCTCGGGCTCTGAATCTGCCTGCACAACGGTAAAATCTTTATGCTGGAATGGAGTCGTGGCTTCCCTTGTGCTCCAATTGCCATTTCCTCGAATGGCTAACGCGGCGATCGAATATCCTGCTGGAACGGCATGCTCATATTCGCTGCCAGCTTCCAAGGAAATATCCCACATTTGCGCATCCGTCACCAAATGAATGGGAGATCCTTCGCCAATAATCGTTTTCTTATGAACCTGTCCGCTGACGGTCTCTGGAAAATCTTCAGCAACGTATTCGTGATAGGTAGGCTTCCTTTTAATCGCTTCATTTAGATCCGGTTCAAACCAAATTTGAAAAATCTCGGCATCAGGACCGTCTATTTTCTCGCGATGCGATACGCCGGAGCCCGTCTGCATAACCTGTGCGCCGCCGGGTCCAACAGTGCTCTCCGTCCCAAGCGTGTCGCCATGCGAGACCTGCCCGTTTACGACATATGTCATAATTTCAAATCCTTTGTGCGGATGCAGCCCGATGCTGCCGCCCTCCTTGGCATGTGCCCAAGCCCAGTAAAATAAAGGACCAACCCGCTTAACCGCACCCAGATCCTGAGGGAACCCAATCGGCTTTTGCTCGATGATTTTGCCCCCTTCAAACGAGCCCGTTGCTTGCTGTAGCGGCGTATATATATTCATCCTCATGGTATAACCTCCCTTTGATTTATTTATCTTAATATCGTGAATCCTAATGTTAGTGTATATTCATCCTATCATCAGGGTATATAGATGTCAACTAACTTTTTTAAAGCAATAAAAACCGGCGTTTTCCAAATCGGAAGACGCCGGTTTAACGTAGCTATGCGTTGTTACAAATTTTCAAGCACCCGCAAAATAAGCGTCAAAGCTTCAGCTCTCGTAGCGCTCGCATTTGGGTCAAATTTATTATTTCCTTTGCCTTGGATCAGGCCAGCCTGGATGGCTGCAGCTGCTTCCTTCTTCGCCCATGCCGGGAACTGGTCGGCATCGTCGAACGATAACACCGCATCCTCGCTAATTTTCAGCTTGGCTGCGCGCGCTATGATAACGGCAAGCTCAGAGCGAGTTATTTCATTGCTTGCGCGGAAGGTTTGATCCTCATATCCGCCGATTAATCCCGCTCCAACCGCTCTGAATATATGCTCCTGCGCCCAGTTCGGTATTTGCGAATTGTCATTAAACTTAGCATCAGCTGCGCTGCTCTTCAGCTTCAAGGCACGGCTGATCATTACGGCGAATTCACCCCGCGTAATGACTCCGTTAGGACGGAACTTGCCGTCTTCGTATCCTTTGGCAATGCCTAGCGCAATGGCCTTCTCAACGGAAGCTTGCGCCCAGTGCCCCTCAATATCTTTAAAGCCAGTAACTACAGGCTCAACCAGCTCTTCCTTGCCTTTGCCTTCGTCCTTATCCTTCTCTTCCTCGAGCTCTATGTCGCCTTGCCCGCTGATCGGCTTCATGCTGGACTCATCAAATTTAATTTGAATGTTGTATTCATGGTGATAGCTCATTTCCGGCCAGTCGATCTTCACCCAGCCATCTGTCACTTTGGAGAGATCCGATACCGGGAAGTAAACGACCCGTGTATTTTTCTCTTTGTTGCTGCTTTCCGTCGAAACGTTAGCCCCATTAAATTTTAACCCAGTAATTTCTTTGTCCTGCTTAATCGTCAGGTAGACCAGCTTGCTGCTGCCGGCTACCTTCAGCCTAGCCGCAGGAATAATGTAATCCTGCATGACTGAATCCTGATCCGTGCCAAATTTCAAAATCCGAACGGCTATGCTGTATTGTCCATCCGACGAGCCTGGATTCGGATTCGGAATCGGGTCCACGCCAATCTTCGCTGCTTGGAAGGTATCCAAAGCCTGCTTCAACTTTGCCGCGGCTGCGTCAATTATCGCTTGTGACTGAGGCGCTTGCCCCGCCGCTTGCGCGTCCGTAATCGCAGCTGCAAGTAAGGCTTTGGAGCCGGCTTTAAAATTGCCCGCTTTCGTCCCCTCAACCGCTGCGTCATGCGTTTCCTGCGCTGTCTTAATCAGAGCATTCAGCGCAGAAGCATCAAAAATTCCTGTAAGGGAGCTTGCATCCAGCTTCAATTGAATATCGTACTCATGATGATAATTGATGGCAGGCCAATCTACTTTCACCCAGCCATCCGTAACCGTAGTCAGATCTGTTAGAGGCAGCGATACGACTCGCGTATTCGTTGCTTCATCGATGCTCTCTACTTTTACATCCTGTCCTTTAAATTTTAAAGCTGTAATTTCCTTATGCTGCTTGAGCGTAATGAACATCGTTTTGTCCGCTCCGCGTACCTTCAAGCTTGCAACTGGATTTACGTAGGTCTGCATAACGGAATCTTCATTCGTCCCGAACTTCAATATCCTGAAGTTCACTTTGTAATCACCGTCGGCAATGCCTTTAATCGCTTTATCCTTGAACGCTGCAATTGCCTGATTCAGCGCCAGCAGCGCTTCGTCTGTCTGAGCTTGCGTATTTTCCGCCCCAGCAGCAGCGGCACCCGCGGCGGTGATTGCCGCTTGTAGAGCGTTTTTCGCCTCAGCCGGGTACTGTCCAATCGCCGTGCCGACTACTGCCGCTCTTTGAACAACCGACGCTGCTGAAATAGCCTGCGCTAAAGCGGTATTATTTACATCGTTAAAGTTAAGACGAATATCATGGGTTTGGTCATAAATTTGGCCTCCCTGCGATACTACAACACGAACCTTTGCCTTATGAAGTACAGATAGGTCGGCCGTTTTAAAGGTAACGACGCGGGTATTTGCCGCTTCGTTTACGCTGGCGATCTCAACATCCTTATAGCTTCCGTCACGCTCTACTTTTATTTCTTTTATCGCAGCGTTGTCCTTCACCGTAAACGTGACCGAAACGTCGCCATTTGCTTCCGTCCCGATGGTGGCAGGCTTAAGGAAATAGCTGTCTGCCGACGAGAATGCCGCGTTTGTGCCATGCAAGGTTGAGAAGTAGCGTTCATACACGATGAGCGCTTTAAAAGCATCTGCTGCCAGATCCAGCTCTGCCTGTGCAGATGTAATTGCTGGTCGGGTAGCGGACAGATTGTCTGCTGTCAGCTTGGCTTTTTTGATGGCTGCAAGCAATGCTCCTTTTGCAGCTGCTAATGCAGCTTGATCAGCGCTATCAGCTTTGGTAGCCGTATCATGAAGTCGCTTGTACTGGGCAAGAGAAGACTGCAATCGCTCCAGCTTTTCAACATTAAAGCTAAGATACACATCGCGTGTTACGCCGTTGATGTCATAGCTGATATAGCTTAATCCCTGCCAATCCTCGTCACTCGAATCCGTACCCCGCGGGCTTAGTTGATAAACCTGGCCATCGGCATTGGAAAGCGCAGAAGAACGATTTGCGTAATGGGTATACGCTTCGGACTTAATAATTTGGAAGGTTCCATCCGCATTCGGCCAAGATTGAGCTACCTTCGCATTTGCAGGAGGACCTTTTAGCGCTACATTCGCTAGAAAGCCAGATAAGCTTTGTGCATTTATGCTGCTGACGATCGTCGTAACCGTATTGCTGATCTCATTTGCATATACCGATTGCGTATTAGTAGGCTCCAGCGTATCAAGCGCATAAATCTTCACCGGCTTGGCGGCTAGATATTGGCTATCTTTGGCTCTTTTATAATTATTGGCGAGCGTTGCCAATGAATTCGATAATTGCTGCGGCGTAGATGAAGGCGTGTTTACCGCAGTCTTTGCTTTGCCAAGGTTTTTGACTAAGGTGTTGATATCGGAATGATAATATTCCCCTGACGCAATCGCGGCAGATGCCGAGCCTGGAGAGCCTTCCGCCGCTCCGTTTACAGCAATATTGTTCGTAAACTCGGTAATAATTTTAATGAAGCTCTCAAGCTCGGTTCGATCCGCCTGCTTTCTGCGCGATTCAAAAAGCTTCAAAGCTCCTTTCAACGTGTTGTAAATATTGCCGTAGGCTTCCAGATCGCCAGTCGGCGTTAGGCCGAGCACCGTATCGGCATAGTCGATCACTGACCAAAGAGCGGCTTTACTGCCGATCGGATAGTCGCCGTACGCCGTGCCTTCCGAGCTTGAATAATAGACAGAACGGGATACCGTAATAAACTCATCCAACTGGCTGTATGTAACCTTCGTGACTGTTGGCTCCTCCGGCTCTACTCCCCCATTCCCGCCGCCCGGAATGCCTGGAAGGGTGCTGGTATCGATGCTTAAGCGCACATTATACCAATGGTCATAGGAATATTCGGGAATGAAAATATGCATGAGGACATCCTGCTTCTGGGTAAGATCGGCAATGACGTATTGCACGATATAACTGCCGTTCTCCCCAGGGACAGGTCTTGTGGAAACTGCTTGGTAACCCTCTATACCTGAAACGACTTCATTGTTGATTCCTGCTTTGGCTTTGCCTGCGAGGCGATAGCCTAAATAAGGAAAACGCGTATAATTAACTGCCGTAAGCTTATGTTCGAATTTCACGGTACCATTTTCAATAATCAACGACCCTTTTTCGCCGTTTGTTTTCATATAGTCATTTGCCACGGATGTGGAAGCATGCTCATCATGGAGAATCGTGTAATCGACGGCATACACGCCGTCGGGGACGTTAGCGGCAGCCGCGGCGACCGCGCTGGCACCTGTTTGCAGGGAGGATACGATTAGACCTATAGCTATCCAAAGGATAGCTGCTTTTTTTAGCCATCTACTCAATTTATTACGCTCCTTAAAAAATAATGGCGACAATCGTACGGGCTTAGCCGCCGATAATCGCGCAAACGAAGAGCGTGTCGGTAAATTACCGACCGCTCTTCGCCTGTCTGCCAACTGCTTACTCAGCAGCTCCTATCTAATTAAAGCCAATCGATGAACAGGCTGTACGTTGTGTTGTGGAATCCTCCAGCATTAACTTGCAGCTCAACCGGCAGGTTATCCGTGAGGTTGTTTACGCCGCTGAATACAAAGTAAGTGAAGCCGCCGGAAACCGATTTGGTTGCCGATACTTCGTATGTGCCATCGCCAGCAGGCGCACCGTTAACATCCACGTTCAGGAAGCCGTAGCTTACTGGAATCGTTGGGAACGGAGGGTATGTGTTTTTCAGCTTAATCGTAACGGTATAATTGCCAGCAGAGCCTGTCACATCAGCGCTGTCGATAAACGCGCTTGCATGGGTAGAATAAGCTCCATTCTCATCAAGGAATTGCAGGTTTTGAGCAGCAGCCGAAGCCGGTACCGCCATCGCTAGAGCAAATACGAAAGTGAGCAGCATAAGAAACATCGTTTTCTTGAAAGATTTTTGCGAACGCAACATAGTGATCAACACTCCCTATAATGGTTTTAGAATATGTTCTTGCAAATAAATACGATGATTGCTCCGTCCGATAAGAGTGACGCTATTCCTCCCTTCTACTTTGCGGATATCGTCCACAGAAAAAAGTATGCATGAAGACAATGATTATCATTATCATCTAAGTTGCAAAAAAATTTCTGTGGCAGAAGCCTATGCCAGCCTTTGCAAGCAGCACGCCTCTTCTCTTCAGAAAATCGATAACGTGTACATCGCCCATCGACAGCTTGATTTTATAGTTATACTCTAAATTATGTCAATCGTATAAACGGCATTATTTATTTTTTAAATAGTTGTTCTATCGTTTTTTGATTCTTTTATTTTTATAATTAAATACAATCACAATTGTTATTTTAAATTATATTCTCGATAATTTATTTTTTATTTACAAATAAACATTAATTACAGTTTCTTCTTAAATGCTTTATCAATTATTGATAACGATTATCATTATTATTAAAAGGTTTCTTATTATTGTTTTCTTAAAATAAATCCCTTTTGCATCCGCTTGAGTTTCTTCGATATTTGTATCCAATTGTTCGTTATTGAACGTTCAAAAAGCAAAAACAGGAGCCCCGAAATACTCGATTCGGCTGCTCCTGTCATACTAAGCTATTTATCAAAAAGCAATATGCTAGCTCTCATCACCATGCCAAAGCTTATGAAACGATTCGCTCGAAGCAAGCAAACTTTCAGCCGTTCCCTCCGCCTCGACGCGTCCATCCTTCATCACGATAATATGATCAGCCTGCGCGAGGGCTGTCTTGCGGTGTGAGACAACAAGGCATGTCGCATCGCCGCGTTCACGGAATAGGCGAGCCCATAGCTTCTGCTCCGTCTCTACATCCAGCGCACTAGAGAGGTCATCAAATACGTAAAGCTCGCTGTCACGGACCAGCATGCGCGCCGCAGCCGTTCGCTGTGCCTGACCGCCGGACAGCTTCACGCCGCGTGGACCGATAACCGTATCAAGTCCCTCTTGGAAATGCACGAGATCGTCCTCCAGCACCGCCGTATGGAGCGCTCTAGCCAGCTGACCCTCCTTATCCGGATGGCCTAGCAATATGTTTTCGCGCAGCGTGTCGCTGTAAAGCCTAGGCACTTGTGCCGTATAAGCGCTCCGCGGCGGCACAAAAAACGATCCGGCATCCTTCACCTCAGCTCCGTTCCAGCGGACTGTCCCGCTATCTTGCGGAAGCAGCCCAAGCAACGCCCGCACCAGCGTCGTTTTGCCGGAGCCGATCGGACCTGTAATTACAGTGAATGAGCCGCGCTTCAGCATCAAATCTACAGAAGCAATCCCTCTGCCGGTCTCAGGGTACGTATACGACAGTCCGTTGACCTCCAGCTTTTCAAGCCGCTCGCTGGCAGGCGGAACAGAAGACGCTGCATCAGAGGCATCCTCACGCAGATGCAAGTCATTTGCAACCGTTAGCACCTGGGCCGGAGCTCCTTGCAAAATGCCCGTCAGACGAAGCAGGGCAACGGTCATTTGTTTGAAATAGGTCAGAAACTTGCCGAAGTTCGAAATAAACTGCGTCACAAAGGTCAGGTAGTAGACAAATAAAGAGAAGTCGCCTACCGTAAATTCTCCGCCGCGCATTTTCTGGCCGGCAAGAAGCAGAATGAGTCCCGTGCCAAGATTCACCGAATTGGAGAAGATGGAATCCAGCACCTCGGTCATCAATTTATCCTTCAGCATCGTTTTGCGGCGATTGTCGTTCAGCTCTCTAAAGCGTGCCATTACGCGTTTCTCTGCGCCAGCTACTTGAATAGCCTGGACGCTGCCGAACATCTCGCTAATCGCCCCGGTCACCTTTGCCGTAGATTCACGGCTCTCCGAACGATACTTCTGCAGCCTGGTCGTCGCCAGCTGCGCCGCGATCACGACGATTACTAGCGGCAAAAAGACAAGCAGCGTCATTTGCGCATCAATTCGTATCAATATAAAACAGGATACGAGCGCGAAGCAGGTCATGCCGAATACATCGACGGACCAGCTAACCGCTTCCTCGGACTGGTCAACATCGTCTCGGAAATGGCTGATCGCCTCGCCCGGCGAGCAAGGGATTGCTCTTGCTCCCGGCTCCTTCAAAATATGCTCTAGCAGGTTCCGGCGCAGCAGCATGCCCATCCGGAACCGGAAGTTCACATCCGTTATAAATCCGATCAGCACCGTAGCGCTGCGGGCAAGAGCAGCTCCTATCAGCAGGGCAATCAGTCCCCATGTGCCATAGCCGGCAGCCGATTCGATTGTTAAAGAATCAAAAAAAGCTTTTGTAATAAGTCCCGGAAAAATCGGCATTAAATAAATAACCGTCCAGACGAGCGCATTGGTGATGTACCACGCGGGGCGGTAGCATATTAAACGCCACATATACGAAAACGTGCTCATGCCAGCACCTCCTCTAGTCCAGCCGCAAGCATTTGGCTAAACCTCGATCCCGGGTCGGAAGCCAGCTTGAGCCTCTGCCCGCTCTCCACGATGCGTCCTTGCTCCAAAATAACGATCTGGTCAGCACGCTGCACCGTAGTGAGACGATGTGCAATAATGATGCAGGAGCGATCGCTGAGCAGCTTGCTAATTGCCTGCTCCATCCGATACTCGGTAAGCGGATCAAGCCTAGATGAGGCTTCGTCGAGTATGACGAGACCCGGGTTCGTAAGGAATACCCTCGCAAAAGCAAGCAGCTGCGCTTCTCCCGCCGACAGGCTGCCTCCGCCCGAGGCGAGCGGCGTATCCAATCCTTCAGGCAGCGATTCATACCAGCTGCGAAGTCCAAGCTCTCGCAGTACGAGGATGATGTCCTGATCAGCTATGCTCTCGTCATAGAAGGTCAGGTTATCCCTTACGCTTCCTTGCAAAATCTCGATATTTTGCGTGACGAGTGCAACTCTCGAGCGAAGCTCCATAAGCTTGCACTCCTTAATATCCGTTCCGCTCAGCTTAATGCTGCCCTGCTGCGGATCATAGAAACGAAGCAGCAGACGAGCAAGCGTCGTCTTCCCGCTCCCTGTCCGCCCCAGCAGCCCCAGCACCTCTCCCGGCTTCAAATGAAGCTGCAGCTCCTCGAGTGTCGGATAGTCGTCATATCCGAAGGTGACACCGTCCAGCTCTACCGCCAGCGGTCCTGATGGTAGCTTAGCGCCTGGCCCATCCTCAATTCTCGGCTTCGTAGCAAGCAGCTCCCGAATGCGCAGCAGGCTGGCGTCAGCCTTTTGCAAATCCTCGAATTGCGTCCGGATTTTTTCAATTGGCTTCGCTAACAGCTCCGTATAATAGAAGATTAGATAGACCGTTCCGATGGAGAGGCTGCCCGCCTTCCAAAGATACGCGCTAATGGCGAATGCCATCGCGTTGCCCAGCGCAAACACGATAATCGTCGTGATCCACATCGAGGAAAAACCGAGGAACGCCTTTCTCCGCAGCGGAAGCATCCGGCGCAGCAGCGAATAGAAACGGTTCATGACAAAGCCGGTCGCACCGTTCGCCCTCGTGTCCTCCGTTCCTTCCAGATGCTCGCCGATAAAGCCATAAAACTCAGCATTGATTTGGCGCCATTTTGCCCATACCGGCACTGCGAATTTGCGAATCCATTGAATGACAAGCATAGCGAACACAACAAATACGAGCATCCCTGCGCCGATAAGCGCATTTTCACGGAATAATAAAATGATGATGCCCAGCATAAGCAGCAGATTGCCTGCCAAATGAATAATGAAGCTGGAAAAAAAGTTGGCGAGGGCGTTAACATCCCCGTCGACACGCTCAATAATGGATCCCGATGTGTTCGATTTATGAAATGACATATCCAGCTTTAGACAATGCTCGGCAAGATCGCCGCGCAGCTGGTTCGTCGCTCTCCAAGCGAGATTTTCGCTCACGTAGGTTGCAACAACAGAAATAAGCTGCTGGATTAACGAGAATCCTATAAACAGCGCGGCTGCGTAATAGAGCGGCTGCAGCGCTTTATCCGATTGGGCGGTATCAATAAAATACCGGATGATTTGCGGATTGATCAGCTGCAGTCCAATCGAGGAAAAAAGCAGCAGCGCCAGCGCAAACAATGACTTCTTCCGAGGAAGAAGATAACGGCTCAGCATTAGTTTATAGTGGCTTAACGAATTCGTCTTCTTGTTCTTGCTCATGTCCTTCCCCTTCCTGCCTAAAACTAGAGTTAACAGGTGATTCTATTTAATCATGTTAGCGCTTAACGATATGAAGCTTACACTGTTCAATGCGATTGAAGATGTGTCATCATCCATATCCATATGTAGCTTTTCCCGCTCGTATTTATACACTCTCCCATATACCTTTATATCTGTTCCGAATTCTAATCGAATGCCCTTCCGAGACTTGGCTAGATATGTTTTTAGTTCGAACATAGTAACTCCTTTATGCTAAACTAGTAAATAAACGATAGAAAACGCAAGGAGATAAATGATGATCAAGCTGGTATCCTGGAACGTAAACGGACTTAGAGCATGCGTCACCAAAGGCTTTTACGACTACTTCAAAGAAACAGACGCAGATATTTTTTGCCTGCAAGAGACGAAGCTGCAAGACGGCCAAATCAGCATGGAGCTGGGCGAGGAGTATTTCCAGTATTGGAACTATGCGATTAAGAAAGGTTATTCCGGCACTGCGGTGTTCACAAGAATCAAGCCCATTTCGGTGCACTACGGCATTGAAGAAAATTCGGAGCCCGAAGGGCGTGTCATAACGCTTGAGTTCGACAGCTTCTACCTCGTCACGGTATATACGCCTAATGCCAAGCGCGACCTTACGAGGCTGGATTATAGAATCGAGTGGGAGAACCGTTTCCGCAGCTATTTGCAGGAGCTGGATTCCTTGAAGCCCGTACTCGTCTGCGGCGATTTGAACGTCGCGCATCAGGAGATCGACCTGAAGCATCCGAAACCGAATCTAGGCAACTCTGGCTTTACGTTAGAAGAACGAGGCAAGATGACGGAGCTGCTGGAGGCTGGTTTCCTCGATACGTTCAGACATTTGTACCCGGATCGTGCAGATGTGTACAGCTGGTGGTCTTACATGCCGAAGGTGCGCGAGCGGAACGTTGGGTGGCGAATTGATTATTTTCTAGCATCATCAAGGCTTAGCCCGCTGCTTATCGATGCGCAGATCGATACTCATATTTTGGGAAGCGACCATTGCCCAGTTCTGCTTCTGATGGAAGATATTCAAGCTGAGGTTTCGAAATAGGCAGCCTACCCTGCAAAAAACGAATACAGATTTCTTTTCATGCGGGCTCCTTTGCTTGAATCATTTTATTTATTCGAAGTGGCTGCACCAAAATAGGCGGACAACACTCAAGCTTGAGCGTTGTCCGCCTATTTGAATGGTTAAGTGGGGAGCGTCTCAGTCAAGGCTTCCTTCTCGCGCAAGTACGCTAGCGCCGTCTGCATTTTATCGATATACGCAGGCTCGTTGCCCGAACACATAAATTGAACGTTCCCGCTTCCGCCGCCCCCGGCGATGCCGTAGCGGCTAAGCAAGGCTTGCAGGCGCTTCACCGTTCCGGCATTCCCGTCCACAATTTCGATGTGGGCCGGAAGCAGCTCTCGCAAAATATCCTTATAGAACGGATAATGCGTGCAGCCTAGCACAATGATGCCGTAATCATTCAAATCATAATTAGAGAGCTTTGACCTAAAATATTCATTCATAATTTGTTTATCGAATTGCAAAGCTTCACAATAATGCACAAGCTCCGGAAGCGGCAGTGAGTCCACGATCCCCATATCATCCACGCGAGAGACGAGCGCATAGTACTTAGGCATCTGCAGCGTTAATGGCGTTGCGAAGACGAGCACTCTTTTGCCCGTTGCACGGTTCATCTCCACCGCAGGCTTAACAGCCGGCTCCATGCCTACGATCGGAAGCGAATAACGTTCTCTGAGCTCTGTAATCGCAATGCTGGTTGCCGTATTGCAAGCTACAACTAACGCGTCCACTCCCTCTTTCATCATCGTTCCAACCGTATCGAAAATATACGCCTTCACGTCTTCCTTCGGCTTCGTGCCGTAGGGAACATGAAGCGTGTCCGCCATATAAAGAAAATCCTTGTCAGGGAGCCTTCTAAGCCCTTCCGCCAGCACGGTAAGTCCGCCAATCCCTGAATCAAAAAAACCAATTCGCATGTCTCATCGATTCCTTACGTTTAGTGAAATAGAATAATGAAATAGAATATTCGGATAGAGCTAATTCCATCTTAACTCATTCCCACCTTCCATTAAAGCTTATAATTGTTTCTTTAAGAAAAAAGCGCCCCTCGTCCTAAAGGACAAGAGGCGCATGGCTGTTTTTAAGGCGCTCGCTTCGGCAGCAGACGGACATATTCATCCGAAAACTTCATGAGTTCCAATATATAATCGTAGTCCCCGCGATATTTGCTGAAATCCGCTACGGGCTCCTTCGTTCTAATATCGATGGCCGTGCCGTCCTCGAATCCCTTGCCGGGCACGAACAAAATATCGTTATTGAAAAATGATCCCGTCGGCAAATAGTAACGCATACCGACTACATTTTGGCTGGTATTAAGCAAATCATGGCCAAAAGCCGTATAGCCTTTATCCTTGAGCGATATGCCTAGCAGATTTGAAAGTGTAGGCATGATATCCACTTGACCGCCTACCTGATCAACGACCTTGCCCTCTGCGCCTGGCACATGGATAAATAACGGAATGTTGAAGCGGCTGACTTGTCCGTCATATTTAATGCCCAGCTGCTCGCTGACCCATGCGGGATCATTATCCTTCGCCTGCAGCCCGGAGTGATCGCCGTATGCGACCAGCACCGTATTTTCCCACATGCCGCTTGCTTTGAGTCCATCTATAAATTTCCCGAGCGCGTAATCGGTATAATTGATCGCTGTTAAATAATCGCCCAGCTGCGTATCCTGCAGCGATTCCGGCATCTTAATCCGCTGGAGCTCGCTCGGCACCTTGAACGGATGATGGCTGGATGCCGTTACAAACTGCGCATAAAAAGGCTTATTTTGCTGATCGAGCGCTTGAAGCTTCTCTAATCCGACCCGGTACAGCTCCTCGTCTGAGGCGCCAAAGGAATTAAAATGGTCATTTTTAAAAGAAGGCTTATCATAGTATGCCGCAAAGCCCAATGCAGGATACATCCGGTTGCGATCCCAAAACGTTACATCGTTAATATGAAACGTGTTCGTGGCATAACTTTCGTCTCCAAGCAATCTCGGCAAGCTGGGCACGACTCTGTCGCCGTAACCGGTGGACATCGCCATATCGCCGGTCGGATAGATCGAGGTGTTGGACATAAACTCGGCATCCGACGTGTTGCCCTGCCCGATCTGTTGGAAGAAATGAGGGAAATAAAAGCCCTCCTTCGCAAGCTGATTCAGTGTCGGGGTGACCACTTGGCCGCCGACCGATAGGTTAATCGCAAAGTTTTGGAACGCCTCCATCTGCACGACAATGACGTTTTTCCCTTTGGCGAAGCCATAATAGCTTGGCGTGCCCGCCGTCACAGCAGCCCCGGCTTGGTCAAAATAAGAGCCTTGAAGCGCCTCGGCGCTCGCAGCCGTTTCTTCCATACTTCCGTTTTTAATCGCGTTTTGCACCTGATTCGCTTTTATCGCAGCCGCTACCTGATAATCTAAAAAACCTAGGTTTTCGGCTTGTACAATCTCATTTGGGATCGAGCTCCCCGACCAGATGTAGCCGCCCGAAACGGCAACGCAGAGCAGTGCAGCAACACCTGCAACCATTGGCCTCGCTACGCGCTTTCGCCCATCGCTGCGCGTCCCCCGGACAAGCTTAACGATATAAAGCAAAGCAAATACGACCACGTCAGCAAAAAATAAATAATATTTCACTTGGACAATCGAACCTACGCTCGTCCGAATTTGCAGCACCTGGTCCAGTCCATGCAGCGCCGTATAGGTCGGAACCGTTCCATAATAGCTAAAATATATGGTTGAAGCGAAAAGGAGAAGCGACAGCACCGCATTCAAAATTCCCAATACCGTCCCTCTCCATCTCGCCGAAGTTATGAGGTCAACTACCAGCAATAAGGTTAGCACAGCCGCCGCATCTGCCAGCAGGCGATCCGCCTGAATGCCGTTAAAGACGAATTGGCGGAACAGAAGCATTTTCAGCATCAGCATAACGAATAATAAAATAAACGGCGACCTGTCGTACTCGTAACGTGTAGATATAAGCTTCAAGATCCTTCACTCCTTAGAGATCAACGCTTGCTCAGAAAATAGAAATAAACCGTCAAGACATGACGGCTTACTTAAGCATTAATGTTAAGGCAATATGAAGGCAAATGCAACGGCTAATATAGGAAACAAAAAGGAATCGAATTAGGAAACGAAACTCTTGCATTTTTTTAACAAGGATTACACAGGCTTAACTTCAAATATACAATCGACGATGACGGGCAATTGATCTCTTAAGGAGCTCGCTCCCAGTACGGACCGGGCGTGGATGCCCTTGTCGCCAAATACTTCTATCATTAAATCCGAGAAGCCGTTAAGCACCTTATGAGGCTCTTCAAAGCTCGGGTCGGCATTTACGAAACCTTGAACCTTCACCACCCGCGTCACGTTATCCAAGTGCATCAAAGCGCTTTTGAGTACTGCAAGCACCTCAATCCCCGCCTGCCGAGCGAATTGATACCCCTCCTCCGTAGAAAATTGCTGCCCCAGCTTTCCCTTAACCGAGTCGGTTGGTCCTTTGCCGGAAACAAACAGCAGTCCGTTTGAATATACGCAATTCGTGTATTGGGCTGCTGGATGGCTTGCCTTGGGAAGCACAATTCCGAGTTCCGTTAGCCTTCTTTCAGTGATTCCTTCTACTTGAGACATATTACCCCTTCTTTCGATTTATATTCTGTTGTTGATGTAAGCTTATGCCAAAGTTTATACTAGGTTTGACCTCTGCAAAAGGATCAGATCTTCATTAAATTTAAAGGTCAGATTGTGAGGGCAAACAATGGATATTGTACTTTCTGGAGATGAAAAAGGACCCCTGTACATGTCGCTATATCGGCATATTCGTGGACTTATACAGGATGGCTTTTTGCAAAATGGAGCAAAATTGCCTTCTATCCGCTCTCTCCAAGAGCAAACGAAGCTTAGCAAAACGACAATCGAGACCGCATATCATATGCTGCTGGAAGAAGGCTACGTATATAGTAAGCCGCGTGCCGGCCTATTTGTCATTAATCCACAAGTGATGCCTGCTGCTGCGGGGAAGCTTAAGCAGAAAGCTGCGGCTCAGGATCGCTCGCATCGGCATTCAACGCCACAGCCGCGGTATAATGGACAGGTCCTAGATTTCAGCCTGCTCGCGGTAGACGGGGAATCCTTCCCGGTTCGCCCTTGGAAATCCGTCCTTCATGATGCCCTCTCCCTTCATATTAGCTCCGTTCATCAGTATGGCGACCCGCAAGGCGAGCACGGCTTGCGCTTTCAGCTAGCCCAGTATTTGAAGCATTCTAGAGGCGTCAACTGCTTGCCCGAACAGATCATCATCGGCTCAGGCATCTCCTACAGCGTTCAAGTTCTCTCCAAGCTGTTAGAAGGTTTCACTACGATAGCGGTAGAGGAAGCCGGCATCGCTCAGGTTAGGGCTATTTTTCAGCAGCATCATTTCAACGTTGTCCCGGTTCCGCTTAACAGCCATGAGCATTTGATTGCTGCATTGAAGGAGAAGCGCATACCCGCGCTCTATCTCACGCCATCACATCGTCCCACGGGAAGTCCTTTGTCTTATTCCCTAAGGCAGCAGCTGCTTAACTGGGCTGCCTCCAGCGGCGCATATCTGATTGAGGATGACTATGATGGGGAGTTCCGCTACTCCGGCAAAACCATTCCTTCCCTGCAAGGGCTGGATGAGCAAGGCAATGTCATCTATATCGGGACCTTTTCCAAAGCGTTCACCCTTCCCTGCGAATGAACTATATGGTTCTCCCCATAAGATTGATAGACAAGCTGCCAACCATAGAATACGCGCTTACCAGTCCGTCACGCATCGATCAGTGGGCTATGCAATTGTTTATGGAACGAGGGCATTGGTACCGGCATATCCGGAAAATTCGCCATCTCTATCGGAAGAAGCATGCAAGGCTTAAAGCCAGCATTGAAGCCCACTTGTCTGAAAATGTACAAATCAACGGCGATTCTGCCGGACTTCATCTTGAAATAACCGTCAAAACGGCCCGCAGCGCCAATGAGCTAATTGAGCTGGCTGCCGCCGAAGACGTTCGAGTCTATGCATCACAGGATTCCACTGTTAAGGCTGGCGACGATCCGAAGCTTTATTTGGGCTTTGGAGGTATGACGGAAGGAGACATCGAACGAGGCATTCGCATACTTGCGAAAGCATGGTCCGAAGCTACACCCTCTCCTGCTCAAGTTCGGATAGAATAAAAGAATAAAGTTAGAACGATGTGATTAAATCGGCTGAACCTGGGAGGCGTTTTCTTTTGGCGAATAAACATTTCCTTACCGATCTCGACGGCACGCTGCTGCAATCGGATGCAACCTTGTCCGACTATACGATTAACGTCTTATGCAGCGCATTGAACGAAGGGGTCATCATCAGTTATGCGACGGCAAGAAGCTATATGAGCTCGAACAAAATCGTTTCCGTCATTCCGTGGAAATACCCCATTGTTTTGTATAATGGAGCCGTTATATTTGATCCGATTTCTTTGAAGGTGCTAGGCGGGCATTGGCTCGATATCAAAACGACGAATGAAATTATTGGACTTGGAAGAGCGCACGGACTGCTCCCTTTTTTATTTGCGCTGGATGAAGAAGACGAAGAACGCGTACTGCACGAAAAATTGCTTCGGACCGGGGACTTGAAGTTTTTCGAAAGCCGCCCTAATGATCCCCGCTTTGCAGAAATCCCGTTGCTTGAGTGCCCCGCTGCTTATCGTACGCTTATCGTCACCTATATTGGTTTGCTTGAAGAATTGGAACCCTTAAAGGAAAAGGTACAGGAAACGTTCGGTGATCAGGTCCACATCCACCTCATGAAGGATCAATACATAGAGAACCACTACTTTTTGGAAATTAGCCATAGCCAGGCAAATAAGAAGGAAGGGCTGCTGGAGTGGGCCAAGCTTATGAAATGCGAGCCAGAGGAAATAACCGTCTTCGGAGATAACCTGAACGATTTGGGGATGTTTGAAGCTGCTGGAACCAAGGTCGCTATGGCTAACGCGCATCCCGCGCTCATCGAACGATCAACGCTAGTAGGAGACAGCAACGATGAGGATGGCGTTGCTGCATATATTTATAAGGCGACTGGCGGCAGAGCTTAAATCGATTGCTGCAAGCAGAGTGCCCTCAATCAAAAGACCACCCATATAAATAAAAGAACGGGAGCCCTTGCAGGTTCCCGTTCTTTTATCTTTTATTTGATTAGCAGGGTATAAATCGCTTTCGCGCTTTCTGCGCGTGTCAGCTGGGCTTTTGGAGCGAATGCATTGCCGCTGCGGCCTTCAATGAAGCCTGCTGCATAAGCAGTGTCGATATAAGCGAGCGCCCACTCCGCAGCTTTGCTGCGATCCGCAAACTTCGCTTCCGCGCCTGCCGCTAGCTTGCTGCCCGCTTTATGCTCGTATGCCCGTACTAATAGAGCGGACATTTCTTCTCGTGTAATCTTCGCGTTTGGAGCGAACGTTGCAGCATCTTTACCTTGCACAATACCGGCCTCGCTTGCAGCAGCTACTGCTTCCGCGTACCATGCGCTTCCCCTCACGTCCGCAAAGCTTGCTGGTCCAGTCGCTTTCAAACCTAGCGCTCTAACGAGCAGTGCGGCAAACTCGGCACGTGTTACATCGGCTTGCGGAGCAAACTGATTCGCGCTTACGCCTTGCACAATATGCTTGGCTGCCATCTCTTTAATGATAGCGGCTGCCCAATAATCAGCTGCCACATCCGTAAAGGTTTTGTTATATTCCAAAACCGCATATTTACTGAAGTGATGAATAGCTACTTTGAGCTCATTGCCAACCCGCTTGCCTCCTACATACTCCAGCTTTCCATCATCGGCGATATAATACACGCCAACCCATGCTGGATTATGATTTGCAGCTGCTTTCAAGCTAATGGTAATAGGCTCGTCAAATTGGCTTAACACGGTTGTTTTGCCGTCTTTTGTTACAACGGACAAGGAGAAGTCATAAATATCGCCTGCCGCCTTCACATCCGCACCGCTTTGCGTTTTGGCTTTGCTTAACAGATCAGCTGCTGCTGCGTCCAAAACCTTTTTATAATCAAATGAGATTTGAGCACCTTCGAGCTGGCTAGCAGGCAATAGGGCTTGAAGCTTCGCCAGTACCATTGTTGGAATTTCTACGCTTAGATCCTCACTGTCCAGTTGCAGCTTGTTATTGCCAACCGCTTCTGCCGCTTTAATAGGCAACAGAACCTGAGGCTTGTCTTTGGAAATCGCTACTGTCACGACGCCATCTTTTCCATTTTTGAGACTATCTGCGCTGATTACTTGTTTGTCTTTATTAGGATCTTCGATGACAAGTCCACCGCCAGGTCCACCAGTTGGAGGAGGGCCGGTTGGGCCAGTTGGACCAGTTGATTCAGCAGTAAAGGAAATGTTATTGAATCTTGTCAGATTTTCGCTTGTGAAATAATAGCTCTCTGCTCCTGTTTCCAAGCTATTTAATTTCGATTGGTTTCCATATCGCAAAACCGCTTTATATTTTTGGTTAGACGATGGCAGCATAATTTCATTTCCGCTGCTGGAGCTGGACAGCTGCAATTCATAGGTCTCGCCTTTAGTCAATGCAACCGGAAATCTCAAAGTAAATATATGATCGCTATATACCACTTTCTGTAGTTCGCTATCGTACCAGGAATCTACTTGCACTTCAGATGCATATGCAATTAGATTAATATTATTATTCGATAATACAAAATCTGTTGGAACAACTGCCAAGCGATCAATTTTGGCTCCTAGCTCGTTATTTTGGGGCAGCTCTACTTGAATGAATTGATAGCCCGACTTTTCTGGTGTGAACGTAAAGAGCTTATCACCGCTCTTTAAGTAAGAATTCTCTTTTTTCCCGGAAAGATATTCTGCAGCTCTCATCCGATACAGATCCAAAGCAACCGTTTCGTCTTCATAATAAAAGGATCCGGCAGCGCCTTTAGAAACTACAAGCTCCTTCTTATCCTTGCCTTCCGTTATCTTAAGCTCCTTCGTTGTATCTGATCCAACAAACGCGCTATATCCCACCCATTTATATGGTGTATTGTTATCATCGTATTGCGTACTAGCATTTACAGACACTTTTCCGGATATGGGAGTCGCCTTACCCGATTCGTCTATTCTCTCCACCGTCACGTTATCAGGATCGGCTGTATAAATTCCCCCTGATAAAACGCCGTTTTTTTCATTGTAATCAAATCCAATGTAGGCAGCTGCATGGGAAAGCACTGGCATCAGCATAGACATCAGCAGCAATGTCACTACAGAAGCACTAAACTTCTTACGGAATAGCTTGTTCATAGATAAACTCCTTTTTTTGAAATTTT
Organism: Paenibacillus sp. FJAT-27812; assembly: GCF_001273905.1. Lineage (NCBI taxonomy): Bacteria > Bacillati > Bacillota > Bacilli > Caryophanales > Paenibacillaceae > Paenibacillus > Paenibacillus sp. FJAT-27812. The sequence continues at coordinate 1,281,658 of NZ_LIGH01000001.1, forward strand.
TAACATAACTATTCTATTCTATCAAAAATGATTATCTGTATCTAGGTTTATATGACTTTATACACTTATTATTTTCATTAATCTATTTATTCTAACAGATTCATACAAAATTGAACTCAATCAGGATTCAATGCCTTCTGCATTTATTCACAGCAGGAAAAAGAAATAGGAACCCTCGCAGGTTCCCGTTTCTTTACCATTTATTTGACTAGCAAGGTGTAAATCGCTTTCGCGCTTTCATCGTGTGTTAGCTGGGCATTTGGTGCGAATGCATTGCCGCTGCGTCCAAAACCTGCTCTATTATACAGATTATCTGTATAAATCTAGGTAATTAGCAAAATATTCATTTACTCGTTTTTATTGATAGATTCCAACAAGTCATTATACAGCTTTTGCTCGGGTACCATCCCCTTAGCCTTCAACAGTTCTCCTTCAGCCTTCTCATAATGGCTAGAGTCCCCTGAGCCATTGCCCATCCGAACATATATTTTGGCAGATTCATATAAGACCGAACTCGACCATGGAACGGCTCTCTCTGCACGCTTGAGCTGTTCTTGTGCATAAACCAAGTCATTTGCCCGCACCGCTCTCACTGCTTGCTCCTTCCAATGGTAGCCGGCAGCCATCCTGCCAAAGAAGAAAGCAACGAGAATGACAACCGTACCAGCGGCAATAAGCTTAACCCTCTTTACTTCTAACGCCATTACTTTCTGAGGCATGAGGAGCATGAGACTAACCAGCAAAGTGAGCATTAGAGGAAATGTTAGATCAAAATCAAAGCCCGCATGCAAGAGCATCACTGTTATGAAAATAAATAATCCTTTGTTTTCAACATCTTGTGTGCTGCTAGCTGACTTTAAAAGAGGGAGTCCATTTTTCACAAAAACAGCGATAAGAGCTAACCAGCATAATCCGCCTATGAGCCCGATATCTAAAAATACTTGAACATAGTGATTGTGAATAAATTTGACAAAATACTCCTGAGATTGATACGCATGTTGAAGCACCGCCCAACCGCCTCCGCCTGTTCCTCCCCACAGATAATCCATGAACATCTGGAAGCTATCTTTCCAATACACCAAGCGGATTTGAAATTCTAATGTTTTGGTTTGAATACTCGCCACACGGTTTAGGAAAAACAATACATCCTGCTTGATAGCCATGGCGATAATTAGGCTCGCTAGATGACAACCCGCCATATAAACGATTGATTTCTTTGTTCGTAATTGCGGGATAAGAAGAAGGACCGCTACTGCGGAAATAAGCCACAATATCCATACTGAACGAGAGAAGGTTAAAAGCAAGCCAACTGCGTTAATCGTTAATAAGATGAGCTGCACCTTGGATGGCGCCTTCGCGAAAGAAAGCATACTCATAAGAATGCCTACCAAAAGAATAAGCGCGAGGACATTGGCATATTGCAAAGTAGACTCCAGTCTACCCTCTCGTTCCAATTGAAAAGAAATACCGATAAATACCAAAAAGGAGCCTATCCACGGCCATAAGAATAGGAGCTTAGCCAACTTCTCGCGCGATAGCATCGTTACCATTAAAGACAACGGAATCAAACTCGATACCCTTGATGCCTCTAATACGGCGGTCTCAACATCAACAGCGTTTATACAAGCAACCCAATAGCAAGCTACATACAGTCCGATCGGCAAGTGCAGCCAAGTAACGGTCACGGATCTTTTATAGATTAAAACAATAAAAAAACCTATGTAAATGAACGCATTTACCACTAGAAAGGCTTGCTCTACGATATACCCCGTGTAAATAGCACCACCGAGAAAAAACAACGTCAATATGATATAAACAATCGAACCGGCCATCCTGCTCGCTCCAAATCTATAGTAAATTATTGGCTATACTTAGTTCGACAAATATTTAATATCCCCTCTACGCCACAAAAAAAGGAGCCGCCCCAGGTCATCGACCTTGAGGACAGCTCCTACTTCCTTATTCCTGCTTGCGTTACTTCTTCGCAACGTATTTGCGAATATCAAACGCTACGGCAACGACGATGATCAAACCTTTGATGATCAGCTGCCAGTTCGGGTTGATGCCGATGAAGGTCAAACCGTAGTTGATAACGGTGAAAATGAGCACACCCGCAATGATTCCCTTTACTCTGCCTACGCCGCCTGTCGTCGACACGCCGCCGACTACACATGCTGCGATGGCATCAAGCTCGTACATATTGCCGTAGTTGTTCGATGCTCCGCCTGTGCGCGCTGCTTCAAGCACGCCAGCCAGGCCATACAAAGCGCCGGCAATGGCATAGATCCACATCAGGTTGCGAGCAACGTTAATGCCGGATACGTGAGCGGCTTGAATGTTGCCTCCAATCGCGTACATGTTTTTGCCAAGACGCGTTTTGTTGAATACGACCCATACAATGAACGCTACGAATATAGCAATTAGAACGATATACGGGATCGAGAATTGACCGCCGCCAATGGCGCCTGTTCCAAGCTCGGTGAAATCCTTGCGCAAGCCGCCGATCGGCTGCGAGTTGTTGGGCGGCAAATCGAAGTAAAGCGAGTTCATCCCATACACCGCGACCATCGTGCCGAGTGTCGCTATGAACGGCGGTACGTTAAACTTTGCTACGATCAAGCCGTTTAGAAGCCCGACCAACAACCCCACTATAATCGCAATTGCGATCGGGATAATGATCGACAGCTGCGGCAGGTTAGGGAAAAACTTGCTGGCGTAATCAGGCATTTGCAGCATCGATGCGGATACGACCGCAGTGAGGCCGACTACACGCCCTGCCGATAAGTCAGTGCCCGCGGTAATGAGTACAAAAGCGGCGCCTAGTGCGATAATGGTCCTCGTAGAAGACTGCACCAGCATATCTCTGAGCGTCGTTATAGACAAAAAGTTGGCATCAATAATTGCGATTCCCAAAATTAATGCGATAAGAACGATCCAAATTGCGTTTTGCGAAAAAACGTGTTTTATCTTTAAGCCTTTAGCTGTGTCCATTTGTCGTAAGCCTCCTTAAATCCTTCATCATTAACCCGTCTGTGCCGCTAGCCGCATAATGCTTTGCTCGGTTGCTGATTCTCCGTCCAGTATGCCGGTTGAGCGTCCCTCCGACATCACCATTATGCGATCCGACATGCCAATAAGCTCGGGCATTTCCGATGAAATCATGATGATGCTTTTGCCTTGCTTCGCCAGCTCGATAATAATGCTGTAAATCTCGTATTTCGCGCCAATGTCGATGCCCCGCGTCGGTTCATCCAGCAGCAAAATATCCGGATCTGTCAGCAGCCAGCGTGCCAGCAGCACCTTCTGCTGGTTGCCGCCCGATAAGTTGCGAATAAGCTGATCGACTGACGGCGTTTTGGTCTTGAACTTCTCGACGCCCTTCGCCGCTTCGTTCCTCATCTTCGATTCGTTTAGGAAGCCTAAGCGGTTCTGGTACATGTCCAGATTGGCGATTGCGGTATTTTCCATAACCGACAATACGGGGAAAATACCGGTGACCCGCCGCTCTTCTGTTAGCAGGGCGATTTTGTGCTTCTTCGCATCAATAGGCGATTTCACCGTGATCGGTTTGCCATTTTTATAAATCGCACCCGACTTAACGGAACGAAGCCCGAACAAAGCCTCAACCAGCTCCGTACGCTGCGCGCCTACAAGCCCGCCAACACCAAGGATTTCTCCCTTGCGAAGCTCGAACGAAACGTCTTTAAAGGAATGCGCGTGCGGCGAAGTTAATCCTTCCACCTTCAGCATGACCTCGCCTGGCTTGTTCGTCCGCTCTGGGAACCGATCCGATAGATCACGGCCCACCATACGCGTAATAATCGTATCAATGGTCAGCTCGGGAGCCGGCCAAGTGCCGATATATTTACCGTCGCGCATAATCGTTACATCATCGGAAATGCGCAATATTTCTTCCATTTTGTGCGAAATATAAATAATGGAGACGCCCCGCGCCCGCAGCTTGTTAATGATAGCGAATAGCTGCTCGACCTCGTTGCCGGTAAGCGATGAAGTTGGCTCATCCATTACGATAATTTTCGAATTAAACGATACCGCTTTGGCAATTTCGAGCGATTGGATTTTGGATACCGACAATTCGCCGACAAGCTGCTTCGGGTCAATCGTCATATTCAAATCCTCGAACAACGCCACCGTGTCTCGGTGCATCTTTTTATGGTCTATGAACCGGAATGGAGGAAAACCTCTTACCGGAAATCTGCCAAGCCAAATGTTTTCCATCACGCTGCGCTGCGGCACCGGGTGCAGCTCCTGATGGATCATGGAAACGCCATGGTTCAATGCGTCTTTTGAGTTTTTAATTTCAACCTTTTGTTCATCCAGAAAAATCTCGCCGGCATCCGGCTTATATATGCCAAACAAACATTTCATCAATGTAGATTTGCCTGCACCATTCTCTCCCATAAGAGCATGAACTGTGCCGGGACGTACCTTTAGCGTTACATCATCTAGCGCTTTGACACCTGGAAACGTCTTTGTTATCCCGTTCATTTCAAGCAAATAAGGATGCTGCTTTGCCATTGTATAGCCTCCTTTTATCCAGCCCACCTGGAAAGTGGGCGAAAAAAAACAGGGGCAACGCAAGTGACGTTATTCCCCTGCTTCTTGTTCATCCATTTCTGTACTCTTATTATTTGCTTTCTTGCGTTACTTTTTGGTACGGAATCCATACATATTTGCCATCTGTAATTTCAAAACCCGTATTTTCCTTCGATGGCGTTTCGCCCGCAGCAAGCACGCGCATAAGCTCAACCGTTGCTTTACCTTGGTTTGTCGCATCGTTTAGAACCGTTCCAAGCAATGTTCCTTCTTTCAACGCTTGGTTTGCAGGGTCTGTAGCATCTACGCCTACAACCGGCATAAATTTGTCGCCTTTGAAGTAGCCTGCAGTTTTCAAAGCTTCGATTGCGCCAAGCGCCATATCATCGTTATTTGCTAGAACGGCTTCAATGCTGTCGCCTTTGGAAGAAAGGAACGCTGCCATTTTTTCTTGGCCTTTAACGCGGTCCCACATCGCTGTGTCTTCTGCCAGCTTCTCTACTTTGATTCCAGCATCTTGGATCGCTTGGATAGAGAATTTTGTGCGAAGCTCGGCATCCTGATGGCCTGGCTCGCCTTTTAACATAACGTATTGCAATACGCCGTCACCGTTTTTATCCGCTTCCGGATGTGCTTTCCAATACTCGGCAACGATTTCGCCTTCCATCGTACCGGACTCCTCCGCTTTAGCGCCTACAAAGTACGCTTTATCCCATTTAGCCAAATCATCGGCAAGCGGTTCGCGGTTGATGAACACGACTGGAATGTTTGCTTTTTGTGCTTTGTCGATAATAATGCCTGCTGCCGTACGGTCAACCGGGTTGACCGACATCGCTTTTACTTTTTTCGTAATAAACAAATCGACTTTATCATTTTGCGTTGGCTGCGAGTTTTGGCTATCTACGATATCTACTGCCAATTTACCTTCTGCCGCTGATTCGATTGCGTTGCGCACGCCGCTCATGAATGTATCGTCAAATTTATAAATCGCAACGCCTGCCTTTGGCAACCCGCTTGTGCTTCCCTCTCCGTCTGAGTTTCCGCATGCCGCTGCCGTAACTGCAAGTGCTCCGATCATAATCGCTGCCGTCCACTTTTTCATTCTTATTGACCCCCTGGTGGATTAATTAACTACAGCTTCATTATGTCGCAAAAGGCGATGGATTCACATTTAATATCCTCATCACTTTTATTAATATCCTCATATCTTTCGTTTATTGAACGACGGGGAACAGCAGCTTTTGATTTTTTAGCCAAAACATATTTTCCTCCGTAATAAACTCCATGCTCATTTCCACGCGGTTAGGAATCTGTTGTCCTTGCGCCGCGTCAATCGCATGCTTAACGCCGAGATACCCCATGCTGAACGGATTTTGCACGATCAACATTTGGAGCTGGTTCTCCTGAAGCAATTCCAGCAGCTCCGGCGAGCTGTCGAAGCCGACCAGCTTAATCTTCTCCCCAGCCAGCCTTCGCCTCAGCTCAAGCGCCGCGCCAATCGATGTCTCCGTATTTAGCGACAAAATGCCGTCTACCTTTTGCCTATCCAAAATACCGCTAACCGTTTGCTGGCATATGCTATATTCATCCGAACAAGGCTGGCTGTCTACAAGGCGGATGCCCTTATATTCAGCTACGGCATCGCGAATTCCCTGCTCTCGCAGCTTGCCGTTAATGCCCCCTTTGGTATACGCAACGATCGCTACGGCTCCTTTGCCGCCAAGTTGAGCTGCCATTTCGCGCATCGCTTCTTTGCCGGCAAGGTAATTGTCCATTCCGATATAAGAAGCCGTCGCGCCGGACGTAATCAAGCTGTCGATTGCAATAACAGGAATATGCCGCTTGGCTGCCTCCTTCAAAAAAGGCTCAAATGCCGCATCGTCATTCGCGCCAAGCACGATGGCATCAGGCTTCGTCTCAAGCGATTGCATCGCCGTTTGCAGCTGACCCTCTACATCTCCTTCGTCCGTTGGAGCGGAGACATGCAAATTGATGCCAAATTCCTTGACCGCTGCCTGCGCGCCCATCGTTACGTTTTGCCAGTAGTCGCCTTTGCTTGTGCGTAGAATAAGCTGGATGGTCTTCCCTGCTTGCTCCTGCTTCGGCTGCTGCTCATCCGGATAAAGCGCAGAATACAGCAGATAGGCAGCAACGAAGAAGAGGAGCCAGCTAATGATGCTTCCTTTTTTCATAGCCATTAGGACGGATCCCCCCCTTCGATTTGCTCAGGCTTTCGGGCAGGGAAACGAATGGTGACAGTCGTTCCGACTTCCAGCTCGCTTTCAAAATGAAGCCCATACTTTTCGCCAAAATAAAGCCGTATTCTCTCCTGCACATTCATGATGCCCACGCCTGAGCCCTTCGAGCTTACGACTTCTCCCGAAAGGATTTTGCCGAGCTGCTCCTCCGACATGCCTAGCCCGTTATCGATCACCTGAATGACCACATCGCTTCCGTCAAGCTTAGCGGATATTACGATATGCCCTTTATCGACGGAAGGCTCGATGCCATGCATCAGCGCATTCTCGATTAACGGCTGAATAATAAGCTTCAAGGTAACATAAGACAGCGCCTCTTCCTGCATATCAAAGGTATAGTCGAATTTATTTTTGAAGCGCATCTGCTGGATGATCAAATAATTTCGCGCATGCTCCATCTCATCTGCGATCGGTATCAAGCTTTTTCCTTTGCCGATACTAATGCGGAACAGCTTCGACAATGCCGTAATCGTCTTGATGACCTCTTCGTTTTTGTTCATGCCGACCATACGGACGACCGTATTTAAGGTGTTGTACAAAAAATGCGGATTGATTTGCGCTTGCAGCGCCTCAAGCTCATATTTTCGTTTGCTCTCCTGCTCCGTTACGATTCGGTTCATCAACTGCTTGATCGTACCGATCATAATGTTGAACCGATCCGCAAGATGCTTAATCTCAAGCGGTCCCTCGCCGCTGACCGTCAGGTCGAAATCGCCCCGCTCCACGCTTTTCATCGACAGCTCCAGCCGCTTGATCGGCCTTGATATGCGGCGTGATACTAAGCTGGACAGCAGGAAAACGATGAGTGCCAGCGCAATAAGCAGCTTCAACATCGAACGGTTCAATACCGAGCTTGTCGTCATGACCTCATCCATATACGATACGCCTACAACCTTCCAGCCGACGTTGCCGATCGTTTGGACGCTGATCATTTTCGCATCCTCCGTGGATTCATCGATAAAGCTGCCGTAAGTATGCTTGAGCGCAAGCTCGACGTTCTCTTCTTTTAGACTCGCGTAAATAAGCTCGAGCTGAGGGTGATAGACGATATTGCCCGCCGACTCGTCGAGCATGTATACGTACCCTTTTTGCCCCAAGCTAACTCGTTCGGACAGCTCATCTATCGTATTGAAGTTCACATCGAGCAGCAATACGCCGTTCACCTGCTTGCCATTATGCTGAACGGTAATGCTCTTGCTGATCGATACGACCCAGCGAAATTGCTGCTTGTACAAGTTTTGCACATGGGGAAGCGAAATGGATAAATGGCCCGTCGTATCTAGCGCACTGCGAAACCAGCTTTCCTCGGTCACCTTCAGCGTGTCCTTCAATTCAACATTCGGCAGGTCGAAGAGCAGCTGCCCCTTATCGTCAAAGAGCACAAGCGATACCGTATCCGTACGCGTGGACATCATCGATTCCAGCTGCCGGCGCATCGTATCCGACTTCACATTATCGCTTTGGCCAATGGCATGGTGCATCATATTGAACAGATCGGAGGTAACCTCCACATAATTTTCAAGATTGTAGCTGACCTGATCTACAATTTGCTGCGAGTTGCGAAAAGCGTTTTCCTTAGCGGTAGCCGAGAAGCGGCCATACAATACGACGCTAACGATTAAGATGATAAATACGGAGAACAGCGTGAACGCCACCGTCAAAATATATTGAATGCTTCTGCGCTGCATCACTTGCCCTGCCCCAACAATCCGCTGCGATATTCTTTGGCGGACAAGCCCGCATATTTCTTAAACGTGAGGCTAAAATAGTTCGGGTCGGCAAAGCCTACCTGATCGGCAATTTCGAACGCTTTAAGCTCCGTCGTCCGAAGCAGCTCCTTGGCCGACTCCATCCGCATCTGCAGCAAATAGGCGCCGTACGTCATTTTCAGCTCCTTCTTAAACAAACCGCTGAAATATCCCGTGCTAATATGCAGCTGTGCGCAGAGCTTCGCTATAGACAAATCACTTTCGTGAAAATGGCTTTTCGTATAGCTGATCGCATCCTCTACAATTTGCTTATACGTATGCTGCCTGCGGCTCGCGATACGGCTGCGCACCTTCGCGCACAGCTCACCGAACCATGCCTTGGTCTCCTGCACGCTGTTGAGCTTCTGGTATTGATTCAAAATGCCCCATCCGCCCCCAAAAATATCATCGGAGTCGCTTTCATGAATTTTGGTCAACTTGATAATGGCTGTAACCATTTCGAGCAAATAATGCTGATATTCATGCACGGGCGCTTGAACGCGGGCGATTTCGTCGAACAGCCCATCAACGACCTCCTCCAGCTCCTTCTCCGTGCCGAGCTTGACTGCGCTGACTAGATTTTGCTCCTTCCACTCGTCGAACAAAAGCTTCTCATGATCCCTGCTTTCCATATCGTCAATGCAAATAATCAAATTGTTGCCGAGAATTCGCCGGTAATCGAGCGCAACCGTAGCGGACTCGTAAGCATATTTCAAATTGCCGATATCCCGCGTAAACGTTCCGACGCCAATCATGACCGGGAACCGCAAAAACCGCTCGATGCTTTGCAAAATTTCTTTCAGCGCATCCTGCGTTTGCTCCATAATAAGCTCGGATTCCGGGCGCGGGCTCACAGAGAACAATACGACTTGATCCTGATGGATAAATACTTTGCCTAGCTCATGCCTCGCCCATATCTCACTTGCAATGTTGCAAACGGAAAATAACTTCAGATCGAGATCAGTTGACGAGGCCAGAGAGGTGGAGGAGGACTGTGCCCCCTTCTCACTCCCGTCATCGGAGTGGTTTACAGATATAATCGATACAACATAACCTTCGCCCTCAAGCTGCATGCCGTATTTGGCCGCTTTCGCCGAGATGTCCTTATGCTGCTGCTTGCGAGTGATCAAGGACGATAGAAACTTCTCGCGAACGATGGGCAAGCTGGTACGGTAATGCTCCTCAAGCAGCTCGATATTGCTCCGCATCTCCCGTTCCTCATCCATCCGCCTTGCAACCTCTGCAATGGTTTCGGTCAGCTGCTCGCCTGAGAACGGTTTCAAAACATAAGCCTCTACCTGCAAATGGATGGCTTGCTTCGCATATTCAAATTCATCATGTCCGGATAAGATAACGATTCGCGTAATCGGGTACATCTTTCTTGCCCATTCCGAGAGCTCAAGCCCATTCATATAGGGCATACTAATATCGGTAATGAGCACGTCGGGCTCCATTTTCTCAAATATCTCCATCGCTTCCTTGCCGTTGCTTGCCGTCCTTACTTCCGTAAAGCCGCAGCTGGCCCAATCTATTTCGACCATTAATCCTTCCGTAACTTCCGGCTCGTCGTCGACAAGCAGCAGCTTATACATAAGGCTCCCCCTAAAACATTGCTTTGAGCGCGACGCCTCCTTGCGGACTGCGTGCCGCCAATACCATTTTGCCATAAATTTTGTCTTTGTAAATATAAGTTCGTTTGATCCCATTATGGTTCGTCATTCGCCTTGTCAATTATACCTATTAAAACTCGGCTAAAATAAAGCAAGGCTGGCGTCCCTAAAGGGAGCTGCCAGCCTTGTCTCTTCTTCTTATTTCAAACGCCGGCGCCGCAGCTGTATCGCTGTAACGATCACGGTCATAATGAAGAAAACGATCGCGATGATGCCGAGCGGCATTCCCCCTGCACCTTGCGCCCCTGTCGCCTGTACCTGTTCAGTTGGCATAGTTTTCTTTGAGCTAAGAGGCTGCGGCCCGTAACCGTCACCTAGCAGCTTGATCTCTTCCTTCGCCGAAGCAAGCGGCTTCGTTAAATCGCATATATTGGTTTCAAGCTTCACAGGCTTCCCGATTGCAGTAACGATATAAGCCTGACCCACTTCGAAGCCTTCATAGCCGCAGCTCGCTGAGCTCATGGCTGTATATACAGTTGTTTGCTTTCCCAGCTCGCCTTTCCATACCGTAGACACCTCGAAGTTTACTTGGACGAGATCAGCGCTCGACATCACTTTTTTCTCAGGCGGCTGGATGACCTCCGTTACTTTGCCTGCGAAGATGGATGTGTCGCGCCGAAGCGCCTCCTTCACTTGATTCTCAGGAGATGGCGACATCGCACAGGAGCATGCATAGACGGCGGTTGGCTTAGCAATAATCCCTGCACTCCATAGGATTGCGCAGCAAAGGACGAAAAAAAACGATTTTCGATACATAGGAATCACCTCTTAGGATAGACGTCGAAGCGATGATATTTGTTTCCAATTTTATGTATATTCATCACAAGATGCTGGCTATTTCCTCATTATATTGCTATATTACGTTAGATGAGTTAGATAGCTTATGCAATACGGGACTCCTTAGACTAAAGAAAACGTAGGTGAGCAACATGATTGAGGTAAAGACTTCCAAGCTTAGCGACGGAGAGTTCAATAGAGGGGTATTTGCGACGCAAGATATAGCAAAAGGTGATCTTATACACGAAGCACCGGTCATTCCCTTCCCAAATGAAGAGCATGAACATATAGAGAAAACGCTGCTTGCCGATTACGTGTTTGAGTATGGCGCTAACCATACGGCAATCCTGCTGGGTTATGGCATGCTGTTCAACCATTCCTATACGCCAAATGCGTACTATGATCTTAATTTTGACAATCATACCGTCGATTTCTTCGCTTATACGGACATCGCTGCCGGGGAAGAGATCCTCATTAACTATAATGGCGAAGTCGATAACGAAGAGCCGCTATGGTTTAATGAAGATAAAGAAAAAGAAAATAAGTAAGGCTTGCAGCATGCAACGAGGCCGTTCCGGAGAAAATAATCCGAACGGCCTCGTTTTTTATTTTATACAAATCCGCCATTTACGCGAATCGTTTGGCCTGTCATCCACTGTGACTCTTTACCCGCCAAGAACAGCACGACGCTCGAAATATCTTCCGGCTCGCCAAGTCTTCCAAAAGCGTTCAGGTTTACGATGCCAGCAATCTGTTCTTCTGACTTCCCTACCTTAAAGAGCTCCGTGTTAATCGGGCCCGGCGCAACCGCATTGATCGTAATGCCTTTATGCCCAAGCTCCTTGGCAAGCTGGCGGGTAATCTGTTCAACCGCGCCTTTGGTTGCTGCATACACGCTGTAAGTCGGGAACATTGAACCGTTAACCGAAGTCGAAAAGTTAACAATACGACCGTTCGCATTCATATGCAAAGCCGCTTGCTGGCAAGCAAAATACGTACCCTTCACATTGATCGCGAATTGCTTGTCGAAGTCTTCCTCTGTCATGTTCGCTATCGGTTTATTAATCATGATACCGGCATTATTGACGAGAATATCTATTTGCCCGAAAGCATCCAACGTTTTCTGGAACATCATCTCTACTTCCGCTACTTTGCTAATATCCGCTTGTACGGCCACAGCCTCGCCGCCTTGCTGCTTAATGCCGTTAACCACTTCTTCTGCTTTGGCTGGATTGCTCGCAAAATTCACTACAACCTTAGCACCGTTACGGGCTAGCTCTTCAGCAATCTCACGCCCTATTCCTCTAGATGCACCTGTTACCAAAGCTACTTTGCCCGCCAATTTATGTTCCATGCTTTATTCCTCCTCAGAATGTTTCTCTTATGGTTTGATTATATCCGCACCACAAACAAATATCAAGTGACATTATTGTATTTTTGTCATTTATTTTTCAGGCATCTTTTTTGCCTTGTTAAAAAGAAAAAAGCCCTCCTGATGCCCAGCATCAGAGGAGCTTTCCTTGTATTACCTATGCAGCGATTCCTGTCAGCAGCAGCTTCCATACCATATCGAACTCCGCATCGCTTTTCTCAGCTGTCCACTCGTACGAATGGCCCGGATGATGAAAACGCGAGGTCGCGATGAACAAAGCTTTGGCAGTCTGCTCTGATTGCCCTGGCTTAAATTCCTTCGTTTTTATCCCTTCCTCGATGATCTGCGCGATCTGCGCAATCAAGCGGTCTACATGAACAGCAATCATCTCAACCGCATCTAACGTTACTGCGGCGTACATCGCAAACATCTCAGCATCATTGGAAGCGTAGTTCCGCTTGCTGCGGATAAGCGTCTCCAGCCACAGGCGCAAGCGCTCTGACGAGCTGCCGCCTGCTTGGCTCGCGATTTCCTCTAGTGGCAAGGCGATGCAACGATGCAGCCAGCGCTCGGTTACCGCTTCCCGCAAGGACGCTTTGCTCGCAAAATGGCGATACAGCGTGCCGTGGCTCACTTTAAGCACCTTCGCTACGTCGACAACCGACGTTTTCTCAGGCCCAAAACGTCTAAGCACCTGTTCTGCCGCATCTAATATTTGTTCCTTATTTAATGGTTGATCATTCGTCATAATGGGTAGCAGCCGTTCATCCAAAATCAAAGGATTCTGAACGCGCACCATTCCCCCCTCTCAGCTCTTTCACCCCATCATAGCACGGCGTAATACTAATGACAATAATGCTATTTTGTCACCCGTATAATGAAAGCTTGCAAGAGCAACATCGGGATTAGTAAATGCTGCGTTATAGATGTGTATAAGCATTATGCCTTACTTGCCATAAAAGCGATTTGATCAAGCCAAGCGCGGCGCGTAGCTTCGTCCGAGCTCATGACAGCGTCAAAGACCACATGATACAAAACTTCAAAGCCGCAGTATTCAAATATCCCTTTGTCCGAAGTTAGGCGAAGCGCTTTATCCAACCCGCTGGCTGCATACTCGGCATTCGATTTGCCTTGCGTGTGAATAATAACCGCTTTTTTCCCTTTTAATAGTCCCATCTGCTCGCCATTCACATACTTGTAAGCAAAACCATAGGTAAAAACCCGCTCAATGTACCCTTTCAAAATAGCAGGCAATCCCGTCCACCAAATCGGATAAATAAACGTTACGACGTCTGCCCATTTCAAATATTGCTGCTCGAGTTCAATATCCTCAGAGATGCCTCCAAGGATCTCACTGCTGCTGACCACCGCGTTAAACCCAATTCCATATAAGTCACGAACAACGACCTCATGGCCATTCTCCTTAAGCCCTGCAACCGCTGTCTCCAAAATAGCATGGTTAAAGCTTTCTTTTCTCGGGTGTGCGTAAACGATAAGATGTTTCATATTCATTTCTCCTCTCGAATGGACAAGCGTATTTTTGAAATCTATATAATTAGTGATCAATCAATTACAAATGGTGAAAAATGTGATTGATTGATCAATAACAATCCGTTAAAAGCCAAGAATAACTCGGCTAATCATTCATCTCCATTAATTCCGGCAAGGACAGCGCCATCGAGATGTTGCACAGCATGCCTCTAGCTAGGAAAAGGAGTGTCTTCTCCTGCGGCCTCTCCAAACCCGCTTGCTTGAACGCATCATAAACGATCTGCTGGACCTCTCGGAATCCTTTCTGCATAACCTCAACGATGGAATCTTCTTTTATCGTTTGAGCTTGCATTTGGAGCAGAGTCTCGTTCTGGTAGCTCTTCATTATATTCGCATACACAGCAGTCAGCTCTTGCTCAAGCTGTTCAGGACCCGTTGTCGAAATAACTTGACGGAACGCATCAAGGATACGCGTCCACGACACTTCCAAAGCCGCTAGCAGAAGCGCTTCCTTCGTGGAAAAGAAACGGAATACGTACGGCTGCGAAATTTGGGCGCGTTCGGCTACCTTCGCTGTCGTAGCTCGGTAATAGCCAATTTCCGCAAACACCTCAATGGCAGCAGATACGATATCATTGCGACGATTGACTGAGGTTGCTGGGCTTTTTGTCACTGTGTTTCCCGCCTTTAAGTTGCGATTCATATTTAGTGATTGATCAATCACTAAACTCATAGTACTTCAACTTTTGTTCATTTGCAACCTTTTGTTTTAAATTCGGCTCTGTTAGTGTTGATTGTTGATTATCCTCCAAACTAATCCACCCTCGTAATGAATCTCTTTTTCAACGTTCAATTCAACACTTCTGTTTGAACTTGGGAACCCTGGTTCATCATTTACAATGTATAGCGTATTCTCATTTTTCCATTCCATAGAAAAGTTGCTATTCGCATCACTATGATACACAGTCTTTATTTTGTTATCATCATGATAAGTTATTTCTACCCATAAATTAACTCCACCAGCGGCACCTCCGTAATTCTTATAGTAAGCATTAGCAGTATATTTGTCTGTTGGGGAGTTCACGGGTCCTTTATAAAATTCACCTTCAAGGTTATCGAATGTAAAAAAGTATGTATTGTATATCACTTGTGTAGAAATCATACCCATTCCTATCAGAGTTGCAATTAACAGTTTTTTGGGAAATGGCTTCTTTTTGATAAAGAAAACAAATAGTTTGAAACAAAAGATAAAACCTATCAGAACAGTAATGAGAGAAAGGATGAAGAAGCCTAATAAGTATAAATAATTAATAATAATTCCTCCCGTCGATATGGTTTTCATATTCCTTACTATCTAAGTAAAGGAACCATGCTAAATCATGTTGCAAATCCTTGGTTGCAACGCCATTACCATAACCTTAAATTTAAAAACGTTCATGCTTCGCCGCAGCGGCAAAGCATGAACGTTGTGATCCTATGCTTATTTGAAATAATAAGTGCGCAATGCATCCATAATGCCGAGCGGGTTTTTCCGGAGATCCTTTGCGCTGAAGAAAACATCACCCTTCACTTCCGGATATTTTTTATTGTATTCCAGCTGATTAATGATTTCCTGAGCGCTTTGCCAGCCCGCTTCCTTTGTGCCCAGCTTATACGGTGAATGGCCGATATACAGGTCAACCCCTGTCCCTTTCACCTCTTGTACCCACCAATCCACAAGCTTGTCATAGCGCGCAACGTTAAAGGAGAGGCTCCAATAAATTTGCGGATTGATATAATCGATCCACCCTTTTTGTATCCACGTCCTCACATCCGCATACATATTGTCGTACGCCGTTACGCCTGCATTCGTGTCTGAGCCGGTTTTGTCCACCGACTTATTCCGCCAAACCCCAAACGGGCTGATCCCGAATTTCAACTGCGGCTTCACCGCGTGAATGGACTCTCCGAGCTGGCGGACAAAATCGTTGATGTTGCTTCGGCGCCAGTCCGCTTTTGATGTTAGTTTACCGGCGTTGTAGCTCTTAAAGGCAGCATCGTCGGCAAATTCCACGTTCGACGGGTAGAAATAATCGTCCAAATGGATGCCGTCAATCGGATAACCGTTCACGACCTCCATGATCGTATCGATAATATGCTGGCGCGCCGCCGGAATGCCGGGATTAATATACAGCTTGCCTGCCGCATTCACGATCCATGCCGGCTGCTGCTTCACTACATGATTTTCAGCCAGCAGCTCGGTTTTTGCGTCAACATTCGCCCGAAACGGATTGAACCAAGCATGGAACTCCATATTCCGTTTATGCGTCTCCTCGATCATAAAAGCCAGTGGATCGTATGTAGGTGCAAGGCCTTGTACGCCTGACAAATATTTTGACCACGGAACCAGCTTCGAAGGATACAAGGCATCGCCCGTAGGACGTACCTGCACAAAAACAGCATTTAATCCCATTCCCTGCAAATCATCCAATAAGCTGACGAACTCGCCCATCTGCTTCACTGCATTTTGATAAGAGGATTGCGAGGGCCAGTCCAAATTATAGACAGTGGAAACCCATGCTCCGCGCAGCTCCTTCGTGCCTGTTCCTGGATTCGGATCTGGATTCGGAAGCGGATTTGGATCTGGATCTGGCAGCGGTGTTTCACCCGTCGGATCTTCAACTACTGCTGTCAGCAGCGTGATCATCTGCTCCACTTGATTCCAATTGACGGTTAGCCCAAGCTGCTCGCTGACGAACCTTAGCGGCACCATAGCTCGTCCTGCTTTCACCTGAACGGATGCATCCAGCTTAATGCTCTCCCCGTTAACGGTGGCAACCGTGCTGCCGCTCGTCATCGAAATCGCTTTATTGTCGCTGCCTTGAATCGTAACCGACTGCTCCTTGGCGTTCCAATTCACAGTGGCTCCCAGCTCTTCACTAATAATGCGAAGCGGTACCATCGTTACGTTAACCTTTGGAATGATATAAGGCGATACATCGCTCTCAATGGCCTTTCCATTCAAAATAATACGAATGCCAGCTTTTTGCGCCGCTTGGCTGATTGGTGCGGCTGCTGTCATGCAAATAACGACAAGCAGCAGCCCTATGGTCCATTTTCCCCATTTCATGCGTTCCAGTTCCCCTGTCTCCAAACAATGTAATTATGCATCCCAAACGTTAGACGCTTGTTCCTATTCTTTGGTTGCATGAGGACAAGGACAATTAACAAAATTTAATAATATATGCGAGACTAATCCAGCCTCGATTCGTGTCATTATGCTCTGATTTGAAAAAGTGAGCATTATCGGTTATTCACAAACGGACATATCCCCTCTATCCTGCGGAGAGAGAATGATAATTTTTTCATAGTTAGGGGTTAGAAAAAATGATCGCCTTAAACCGGTTGTGGCATTAGTTGAATTCTCTGCATTAGAATTTGCAGATGGTTCTGTGCTGCTGGCAGAGTTGCCGCAAGCCGTTATTACGAAGCTGTTTGGCATCCGTTAATGCCATCTATGGCATGTCATGAAGGTGGATACGCGGGATAAGCTTGCTATATCGTTAATTTGAGCTCTTTAGCCTTCGTATCCAGCTGCCGCGCTGCCGCGCCAATGCTCATAAATTCGTCGACGGCCCGTTGAATGCGCTGCTGGCTTTCCGCAACGACCTCCTGTGAGAGCTTCGTCCCTTTTACGACCTCTTGCACATGGGTTACGATACCTTCCACATACCCATTCACTTCTTTGGTCGCTTCCTGAACCTGCCCTGCCAGCTTGCGCACCTCAGTCGCTACCACATTGAAGCCGCGGCCATGCTCACCCGCATGCGCAGCTTCTATCGCCGCGTTCAAAGACAATATATTCGTTTGCGAAGCTACGTCGCGGATCGTACGGACGATTTTGCGGATTAAGCTTGTTTGTTGTTCCAGCAGCCCGAGAACGGCCATATTCTCGCTTGCTCCGTCTGCCACTCGTTCTATTGCCGCTTCCACTTCTTGACTGTGTGATATGCCCTCTTGGGCCCGGTCCAGCAGCTCCTCGGACATTTGCAGCAAGTTTTCTGTCATTTGAGCAGTCGCTTGCTCACGGGCATTAATATCCGTTGCCATTTTTAAAATCGCAATGACTTTGCCCTCTTCATCCCTGATCGGCATGTAAGTAGCCTCCAGCCAGATCGCAGTGCCGTTTTTGGTTAATCGCAATATTTTATTCTGAAATGGCCGTCCATTGCGCAAATCGTCCCAGAGCTTGGCGTACGCGGTGCTATTCACAAAATCCGGCGAACAAAATTGCTTATGCATCATGCCTGGCATCTCTGCGGAGCGGTATCCCATTGCCTGCGCAAAATTTTCGTTTGCCCATAATACCTGTCCTTTAACGTCGAATTCGATCATGGCAAGTGACTGCTCAATAGCTGTAAGAACAGCCCGCTTGTCCAATACCTGAGTAGTCATTTGCAGGACGGTGTTCCATTCTGTCATGTAAAGGTTCTCCTTCATCAGTTCGAATGTATAAAGCAAGCCTAATAGCCCACACAACATTCTACAAACATTATACAAGATGTGCAAGCAAATATTAACAACCGGCGATTTGCGTACCATGCGAAAGGACCCGACCATAAATGGCCGGGTCCTTCTGCTTCTTACTTCGCTACAGCCGGTTTATCCTGCGATACGGCAATCTGATACGGATATAGATTTGTTCCATCGCCAATTGCATAGTTGAGAATCCGTTTGTTGACCGGAACGATAACGGCGCGGTACAAGGTCGGGAAGACCGGAACCTCGTCTACCATAAGCTGCTGCCATTCCTTATAAATGCCTTGGCGAACCTTTACATCAAACGCTTCTGCTGAAATGCCCGCTTTTAGCAATCGATCCTGCTCATCGCTCGCGTACCGCGGGAAGTTATAGATCGCATCGCGGCCATACAAGCCTGCAGGGTCAACGTCAATGCCTACGCTCCATGCTCCTTGATAAACGTCTACTTTCGGATCGTCCTCGCCATTGGAGCCAACGCGGTCATAGAACGTATTGAATTCCAGCATTTCAAGCTGAACGTTTAAGCCGATAGCTTGCCAAGACTGCACGTAATACTGGGCAAGCGGCTGAGCGATATCGCCGCCGGTCATCGAAATAAAGTTAATGACCAGCTCGCTTCCATCCGGTTTCGTACGGTACTTGCCATTTAACTTATAGCCCGCGTCATCCAAAATCTTTTTGGCTAATTCCGGGTCAAAGGCAAGGCCCTTATTCGTTGCATCATGGTATTCAGGATGGGATGGCGGAATGAGCGTCGTCGCATTCCAGCGCAAGCCATGGTAGAACTTTTTGCCGACCTGATCGTTGTCAACGGCATGCGCCATCGCTTTGCGCAGGTTCAAGTCGCTCATTTTGGCTTTTGGATCAGGAGCAACCTTGCCGGCCGCTGCATCCCACTTGCCTAATTTAAATCCGATATACGTATATGCACGGTCAATTGCGCCTAAGTATTCCACGTTCGACATCGTCGCGTTATCTGGGTATTGATCAACCGGGAATGAATCAACTAAATCAACCCCGCCGCTCTCCAGCTGTTGAACGATAGTCGTTGGGTTAATCACTTTTAGAATGACTTGATCCAAGGCAGGCTCTCCCCGCCAGTAATCCGGGTTTTTCTCAAATACTACCGATTCCCCGGGCACGATGCTCTTTACTTTAAAAGCTCCGAAGCCGATCGGCTTCTCGCGCACTTCTGGGGAAGAAGAAATTTTGGCTACATCCATATTCCCGAAAATATGCTTCGCTAACGGATAAGACCACACGCCGCCTGTCAACAAAGATGGCGATGATTGGATATACGTGATTTTAAGCTTTTTATCGCTAAGCACTTCGATACCTGAGATCGTTTTTGCTTTGCCTTCATGATATTCATTCATACCCACAATATTAGTGAAATTAGAGTCATAGCGCGGACCATCGTACTTGGGATTGCCGATGACTTCATGGGCAAATAACCAATCCTCCGCGGTTACGGGCTTGCCATCCTGCCAGTTCACATTGTCACGGATCGTAAACGTAAATGTCTTGCCGTCTTCCGCCACTTCATACGTCGCCGCTCCGTCATTCGTATACACATAGTTTTTATCCCATGTGAGCAGCCCTTCATCAAACCAGCCCAGTACTTGCGAATCCGGGTCGCCGGAATAAAAGTTATAGTTCAGCGTCCCTTCAAACGGTGTGTCCGATACGAGGCCAAACGTAATAGACCCGCCTTTAATCGCTTCGCCTTCATTTTTCTTCACGTTGCTGAAATCATCAATCGAATAAAGACCGTCATCTGCAGCAGGCTTTTCACTCTCAGTAGGAGCCGGTTTGTCCCCTCCGTCAGTCGGAGAAGGATTGCCCGCGCCATTCCCATTGCCATTGCCGGATGAGCAGGCTGCAAGAAAGACGAGCAGTGCCAGCATTAACGGCAGGAATAGGGATCTTGCGAAAAAAGACTTTTTCTTAATCATAAATTTCCTCCTCTATTATCCTTTTCTTTGTCTTGCATCCGTCGCACGCTTTAACGCTTGACCGACATTGTTTATACTCAACATCAATACTAGGATCAGTACCGATGCAGGTAACCATATCCACCATCTGGACTCTAGCGTTTGCGGGTCCTTGGCATAGCTGACTAAAGTGCCTAAGCTAGGCGTGCTCTCCGGAAAACCAAAGCCCAAGAAGGAGAGGCCCGACTCCAAGCCGATATTGGCCGCCAAATTCAACGTCATCGTAACGATAATGATAGAGCTTAAATTCGGCAGCACCTGCGACAGCATAATTTTCAGGTTGGAGGAGCCCAGCGTCTTCGAGGCTTGGACATAATCAAGCTCCTTCTCCTGCAGCGCTTTGGAGCGAATCAGCCTTGCGATCCCCATCCATAAAAAAGCGGTCATAATAAGCGCAAAGGAAATGATGCTATATTTAGGCACGGCTGTAACAAATGCGATAACGATCATCAACGTCGGCAAAATCATGAAGAAATCGACGAATCGCATAAAAATGTTATCTACCGTTCCCCCGAAATAACCGGAGATAAGTCCTATTGAAACGCCGATAATGCCTGTAAGCACCGTTACGATAATGCCGATCGATAATGAATTGCGCGTTCCGATAATGAGCTGTCCAAAAACATCGCGTCCGCCATAGTCGGTGCCCAGCCAAAATTTTGCCGAAGGCGGCTGCTTCAGCTCGAACAAATCTATCGTGACGATCTGCGCCTGATCCAGAACAAGGGATATCCCATAGACGGATAAGATGACCAGGCTTAAAAATATTAAAGATATAAGCGCCACCTTGTCTCGAACGATTTCCCGCCAAACGATGCTCCAGCCCGAAGGACTTTTGTCCATTTGCTTCTGCGCGCTTATTGGGGCGGCTGTTTTCCTCATTTCATTCACCTCAACGTCTCGGGTTCTTATTTAATGCGAATACGAGGATCAACTAAGCTTAAGATCATGTCAGAAATTAATGCGCCGAGAATGGATGCCACGCCGTACAGCAGAACCAAAGACGTTACGACACTGAAATCCCGCAGTGAAATGGAGCTTAAGAACAGCTCGCCCATGCCCGGATAACTGAAGATGCTTTCAATAAATACCGTGCCTCCGATAAGCCCCGTAATTTCATAGCCAAAAAACGCTGCGATCGGCAATAACGAATTCCGTAAAATATGACGATTATACACGCGGGATTCTGAGGCGCCCTTCGCTCTTGCCGTTATAATGAAATCCTTCTGCTTCGTATCGATAATTTCGCTGCGCAGCAGTTGAACGGTTGTTACCGTTGTAATTAAAGCCATAGATAACGCCGGCAGCAGCAAATGATAAAATTTGCTCACGAAGTATTCCAGTGTGCCGGGTTCCGTCCCTGGCGTGATGCTTCCCCCTGTCGGAAACCAGCCAAAATGAAAGCCGAACACCCATAACATCAATAAGGCGAAAATAAACAACGGAGCCGCGAAGCCTAGGTACGTATAGCCCGTTATCATCCGATCCGCCCAGGTGTCGTGATAGCGCCCGCTAGTAATGCCAAGTGGAATCGCAATAAGGTAAGTTAGAATTAATGTCGCTAATGATAACCAAACCGTATTCATCATCCGCTGGCCGATTAGGTCTGATACCGGCATTTTAAAGCGGAATGATTGACCGAAATCGCCTTGGAAAGCACTCGTAATCCAGTCCCAATATTGCACATACCACGGATTGTTAAGACCGAGCCTCTCCCGCTGCGCATCCAGTGCGGCCGGGTCGATGCTCGGGTCGAGCAAGCCGGTCAGCGCATCTCCCGGCATTGCCTTAGCCATCAGAAATACTAGAATGCTCAATAACAGAATTTGTGGAACCATAATGATCATTCTTCGTAAAATTGTTCTCCACATCGTCCTCAACCTCTCTCAGGCAAAGCCACGAAATGTGTCTCTGATATTGGTTTTAATGGATAAGCCAAGCCATTCCCGTCAAAATACTTCCCATAGGCTTGTTCATATTCCGCCTTCACCGCTTCTCGGAATTTATACTTTTCCTCACGCTTAGCCGGATCAATATCAGGTATGGCTGATAGAAGACGCTTCGTATAAATATGCTGCGGATCATCAAAAATATCTGCTGTTGTGCCTTGCTCCACGTAACGGCCCTTATACATAATGCCAATGTGATCACACATATGCCGGATAATGCCGAGATCATGGCTGATCAATAAATAGGTAAGATTCAATTCCTTTTGAATGTCCTGCATAAAGTTCAGCACTTGAGCTTGAACGGACACGTCAAGCGCGGACACCGGCTCATCAGCGATAATCAGCTTAGGCTTGAGCGCAATCGCTCTTGCAATGCCGATCCGCTGCCGCTGGCCTCCCGAGAATTCATGCGGATATTTGAAAATCGATTCCGGGCTTAAGCCTACCTGCTCTAATAGCTGCTGCACCCTGCGTTTCTCTTCGCTTGCGGACAGCTTCTCGAAATTTCGCAGCGGCTCTGCAATAATGTCGAGTACGCGTTTTTTTGGATTTAATGAGGAATAGGGATCTTGAAAGATCATTTGAATGTCTTTGCGGTACGCTGATTGTCTCTGCAATCCATGAACATCAAGCTGTCGCCCTTCAAAGAGGATGCTGCCCGAAGTCATTGTGTTTAAGCCTATAATAGCCCTGCCTGTCGTTGTCTTGCCGGAGCCCGATTCACCTACAAGGCCATAGGTCTGTCCCTGTTCCATCGAGAAATGTATGCCATCAACCGCCTTGATAGGCTCACTCTTTCTGCTGAAAAGGCCGCCGCGGTTTTGAAAATGAACCTTTAAATCTTTTACCTCAAGAAATGACATGATGGCGATCCTCCTCCTTTGGATCAGGGAAGTGAAAGTGCTTGTAGCAGCTGCATCTGACCAAATGGCCCGGCGAAATCTCATGCATGATCGGGTCCGCTTCATGGGCTGATTCGCTGATCCATGGAATTCTGGATTGAAAGCGGCAGCCCTGACGAGGTAGATTTTGCAAAGAAGGCACGATTCCTTGAATAACATGGAGCTTAGACTTTACTTCGTTCGCGGTTGGTATGGATTGCAGCAGCGATCTTGTATAGGGATGCTTCGCATTCGAGATAAGCGTATAAATATCGGCGATCTCGACGATTTGCCCCGCGTACATAACCGCTACGCGGTCGGCCATTTCGGCAACGACGCCTAAGTCATGCGTAATTAAGACGATTCCGGCTTTGCTGTCCTGCTTCAGCTTCCTAAGCAATTCAAGAATTTGCAGCTGTATCGTCACATCAAGCGCGGTGGTCGGTTCGTCGGCAATCAACAGCTTCGGATCATTTGCGATCGCGATCGCGATGACGACCCGCTGCCTCATCCCGCCGGATAATTCATGGGGGTATCGCCCGTATGTATGCTCTGGACGCGGAATCCCTACTTTTGTCAGCAGCTCGATTGCCCGATCAGCCCTTTCCTTCTTCGAAAGCTTCGGCTTATGTAGGAGAATGGCTTCCTCAATCTGCGAGCCGATAATCATAAGCGGATTTAATGCCGACAAGGGGTCTTGGAAGATCATGCCGAGCTCATTCCCCCTTAGCTTGTTGAGCTTCGAGGGAGATATATTGGCGATATTCTGGCCATTGTAAAAAATATTGCCCTCAATTCTTGCTCTCGTATGCAGTCCCATAATGGAATAGGCTAACGCGCTTTTTCCTGAGCCGGATTCCCCAACAATGGCAAGAACCTCATTTTCCCTCACCGTTAGCGTCACATCATCCACCGCTGCATAATAATGATCCGCAATTCGAAAAGAAGTCGTTAAATGCTCGATTTTCAGCAGCTCTTCATTCAATAGAATCCTCCTGACAGCGATCGGGACTATAGTCGCAATTGTTTTAATATTCAGACAATTTTAGACAAAGTAAAACTAATACTTTTGAACGAAAAGCAGTAATTAATACACCTAAAGTATGACCGCTTTAATTTTAAATTTACTTAATTATGGTTATGAATCCTTATTTTCTACATATGTTAATGTGAAATTTACATTATGTCAAGTATTAATGTGGGAAAATAAATAATTATGTAATTATTTATTTAATATTTATTATTTTATTAATATACATTTTATTCAAACTTTTTTACTTGTTTTCCTTCGAAAAATGTTCGTTTTTAATCTTTTTAATAGATTTTAAAAGATTGTTCATAAAATAATTTCATAACGTGTTTGATTCCGATTATTCATTTGCGAACTTTATTTCTCGCCAGGAAGGTACTTGCTCGCTTGAGCAGGCTATATCGAACATATATGTTACATGTAGGTTACATCTATCTGCCTCCATTCCTTTTCTCGTTTTTTTGATTTCCATATCCTTATAGGTATATGCTCCTAACTCGATCTTCAATTCACTAGCGCCCGCCTCCCCATATCCACAATAAAATCCGGGATTCCTCAGTTGGAGGAACCCCGGATTCACCTGTTTATCCAGCACTAATCATGGATTTCCATTAATCCAATAGTCGATAAATTGCTGCCTTTCCACTGCGTCATCCTTCGCTTTCTCCCACCACCAAACGCCCGATCCGGCAACCTTCGCCCCGGCTGCAATCGCATCATTGACCGCAATAGAGTGGTTCATTGAATTCTCGTATGCCGGGTGGTAAATATCAATGGTATCTACGCCAACTCCGAGAGGGATGAAGGCGCAATTCGTATTTTTCAAAGCATTGCTGATGCGAATCGTATTATCTTTAATAGCGAGCTGATAGGATTCGGCATCCGTCGTGAATGGATTTGCCGGCCAAGGTATGCCTGGCACATCCCCTTCTGTATCGTCGCCTGTGTCATAATCCATCATAATGATCATATCCAGCAGGGCTCCGTATTGCGCGATCTCATTATCCGGCATGTACTGCGGGAACGGATTTCCGCAGATGGAGAGATGCTTGCCAGGGCCGATAGCTTCCCGCACCTTGACGATCAATGCCCGGTAATCGTTAGCCGACGCGCCCGATCTCAGCGGTTCAAAATCGATATTGATACCGTCCAGGCCAAATGTCTCAACAAAATATTTTGCCTTGGCCGCAATATTATCTTGCATGGTTGCTTTATCTACCGCAGGGGTATGCACTTTGCCATTTCTGTCGGTCCAAGGCAGGTTCTGTATGTGCATAAAGCTGTTCCCGCTCAATGCGCCAATCAATTCAATATCCGGGTTGGTCGCTCTTGATACGGTCACCCAGTGCTGTAGCTCGGCATAAGCGGCAGGATCAAGCGTTCCGTCTATTGCGCCGCCTTCTACTGTGTCCTCGAAGCTCGCCGTATTGGCGATACGGTCAAAAAATCCGACGTCAATCATTTGATATTTAATTTGATAGGAAGTCATTTTATTAACCGTCTGCTGAATGAAGTTGTCTGTTCGAGGGAACATCACCCATTCAGGGTTTAAGAACGTAACATTATTAGTCCGGTAAGCGGGCGGCTCTGCCCATGCTTGAACTTCAATATAATGATTGTACGGATTAACGTCTCCGTTTTGCTTCGTGCTTCCATTGGAATAGACTCTTAAATATCTTCCGCTAACCGCTTCAAATGAAATGGCTTTGCCTTCGCTCGTTTCCGCGTATTCCAAGTCCGTGCCGATTCCTAGCCCAGCTGAGCCGTCAGCATCATTGTTAAATACGGTTGTCGATTCCGCGAATGCAGGGTCATCCGACAGCTGAACGATAACGTCATGATAGGTTCTGCCGTCCCCGTAATAATGCCAAAGATTAACCGCATTAATTGGTTTGCTTGCGCCAAAGTCCAGCTGGATATAAGTTAACCCGGAGCCAGCGTCCGTTAACAAATCAAGGTTGTCCGTCACTCCGTCCGTCGCATAGACAGAATCAACGACAGTCCCGTTTGTAGTTAGCTCCACTCCGGCTGCCGCGTTTTTGAGAATAACCGGCGACAAAATCGGTTCCGGCGGCTTTGCAGGTCTTGTTGCACTCGTCCATGCTTCAACCTCCACATAATGGTTAAACACGCTTAAACCTCCGTTTTGTTTTGTAGCGCCGTTCGAGTAGACTCTTAAATATCTCGCATGAACTGCAGATACGGAAATCGCTTTTCCTTCCTCAGTCTCCGCATATTCAGCGTCCGTACCTGTGCCTAAGCCGGCTGAACCGTCCGTGTCATTGTTAAACACAGTTGTGGATTCCGCAAAGGCTTCATCATCAGAGAGCTGAACGATTACATCGTGATACGTTCTGCCGTCGCCAAAATAATGCCACAGGTAAACGGAATTAATCGTCTGGCTAGCTCCGAAGTCGATTTGAATATATTTAAGGCCGGACTCTGCTTCGGTAAACAGATCCGTATTGTCTGCTTTGCCGTCAGTCGCAAGCGTTGCGTCCATTAGAACCGCGTCGGAGGTTAGACTTTTTCCGGCAGCTGCGTTAAATGGAACTTGCGGTGTGGGAGCAGGTGTTGGCGACGTTGACGGTGCTGGTGTTGGCGAAGCAGTCGCCGTCGGTGCTGGTGATGCTGTTGCCGTTGGTGCTGGCGTTGGTGCAGGTGTTGCGGTCGATGGTATCGACGTGGAAGGGGCTGTCGAGACCGTTGGGGAGCCGGTCGATATCGTTTTAGGGCTGGTCTCGAATGTCGAGCCTTTAGCGCCTTCATTAATAGTGGCTTTATCCACATTGCCAAGTCCAAGCACTTTCACGATCTCATCCAGCACTAATGCTGTTATCTTGGACTCTTTGCCCAGGTTGATCGAAGTATCCTTCGCATCCTTTTGAAGATGAAGGCTGCGGATAGTCCCTTTAGGCACTTCGATAGCAAACGATTTGGCATATACGTCCAAATCCTCAAACGCTCCAAGCAAAGTTACCTTTGAGCGGGAAGGCAGCTCTTTCGGAATTTCAACATTTGCAAAACCATTTCCAGAAACATTCGCTTCCTCTACAATTGCCGAAGAGAGCAGCGTAACTTGCTTAACTGTCGTTGTTCCTTCCGCAACGATGCGGACCGTGCCGTCCTTCTTATTTACAATGATCGTAAGAAGCACCGAGTCCTTGAAATGAATCGAGTTCTCGCCGCCGCCTTTAACGGTAGTGGTTCCGTTTACCGTGACATGATCAAGGGTTGCATCCCCGGCGCCAATTCCCTCCGTAAAGATAAGATTCCCTGTCACCGTCACATTCTGCAGCGTAACGCCTGCGTCGCTGATGATGACATCCCCGTCGATCGTTTGTATGCCAGACGCAGGACCGTATGTACCTGCCTTGTCATAGGCTGTCGGGCCTGCTGTCCCCTTTGCCCCGTAAGCCCGGCTTAAGGATACAACGGCTTCCGCTCTCGTTATCAATCCTTCTGGACGGTAGGTGCCGTCCTCATATCCCTTCATCAAGCCTTTTGCAGCGACTGCGGCAACTGCCGGTTTGCTCCAAGCTGCGATTTTATTCGAATCCTTAAAATCATTCAGGAGCGCAAGCTGCGCATTGTCCGCTTTAAGCTTTAGCAGATTAAATATCATCTTCGCCGCTTCCTGACGGCTGATTTTTTGGCTTGGACGGATCGTGTTATCCGTATACCCGCTTATATATCCCGCTTTCAAGGCTTTGCCGATCTCCGCGTATTCCGAGCTGGAGCTGGCTACATCCTTAAAGCTGAATGTTGCCTCTTCCACAAATCCGAAAGAGCGGTTGATCATCGTCAAAAATTCAGCGCGGGTCACCGCCTTGTCCGGCTTATAGCTGCCATCGGAGTAAGCTTTAATATAGCCATTCGCTATCCACTCCGTTAATTGCTGCTCCGCCCAATGGCCGCTAATATCCGATGATTTAGCACCGAATACCGTTCCGTAAGAGAAAACCGTTGATAGTAAAATAAGGAAAGAAAGCGATAAAGAAGCTGTTTTTCTCAGTAACATAACCATAACCTCCGTTTTGTTAACGTTTGAAGCGAGATTGCTTGCAGGTTAATTGGATTAAATTTTGACGCCAGCAATCATTTTGATGAAAAGGCTGCCCAATGGCCCGCCAGACCTATTGAACAGCCCCTCTGCTTCAAGCTTCTAAACTATTTGCCTTTCATCTTCTTAACGTTTTCCTGCCACTTCTCGGTCATGAACGCTTGCAGCTTGCTGTAACCCATAGCCTGCGCATCTGCTTCGGCTTTGTCGAGAATGGACAGCACGTCAGCTTCGCTCTTCGCCATAAGCGCCTTCGCACGCACTTCTTTGAAGAGATCGTCGAGCTGCTTCCAAACGATGCCTTCCTCCGAATCCGGCTGCGGATCTAAATTGATGAACGCCGTAGCATCCGACTGCGTTTTCCAAGTAATCTTAGTCTGCTGCTCCGTTGCCCAGCTGCGCTTATCCTCCGGCAGAGACATTTCGAACTTCGCTTTAGACTTATCAACAAATACCGTATTGCCTGCCCATTGGAAGTCGGTAATGGTAGCCATCAATTTATCTCGGCCTTCGCTGTCGGACGTATATTTCTCCGTAAACTTAGGGGCGCCATCGGCATCAAATCCATCCCAATACAAGCCTGGAGGTCCCCACATTCCAACGCTTTGCCCTTCAGGCCCCGTAAACCAATCGAGGAAGGCGAAGATCGCTTCCGGATCTTTGGCTGCTTTCGTAATGACACTGACATTCCAGCCTAGCTGATTAAAGGTGCCCGGCCATATTTTATTTTTGTCTAAGCCGGCCTTATGGATCGGCCAAATCATGAAATATCCCGCTTCAGGATCTTCCTTTTTCAAGACCGCATTTCCCGGATCACCGTACTTCGTCGGGCTAGCTGCGGCAAATACGGCAACGCGTCCGTTCAGCACCTTCTCCTTCACTTGATCGGCCGTTTGGCTCATTACGTCCTGCGTCATTAGTTTCTCGCGGAACAACTTATTGGAATATTGCATGGATTCGCGGAAAACCGGGTCTGTGAATATCGATGTCAGCACATTGTCCTTTGGCACGCCGCGAATGCCAAGGTATTTGACTTGATAGTCTTCGCCAAAGGCGGAGTACAGAACGTCAAGACCGTCTCCTTGAGCGCCTAAGCCAACCTCAATCGGAACGACGTTCTCATATTTCTCTTTCACCTGCTTCAAATAGCTGTAAAGATCGTCGGTCGTTTCAAGCGCTGGCGAACCAAGCTCGGTGTAGATTTTTTTATTGATCACATATCCGGCATTCCCGTTTGGCTGGCTCGTATACCAGTTCGGGAATTGGTATAGCTTGCCGTCCTCGGAACGAAGCATGTTGATGCCGGCTTCTCCCAGCCATTTTTTCAAATTGGGATACTTCTCTAAATAACCATCGAGCGGAACGAGCATATCGGCTTCACGAAGCTTCTCGACATCGGGACCGCGCTCCATCCACATCACGTCAGGCAGCTCATTGGACGCAATCATCATATTGTATTTGGTTGCGGCATCGCCGCCAGATTGCACCGGCGTAACGTTAACCTTCAAATGGTCTTTGATCCAACCGGTTGCCAAGTCATTTCCCCATGGCGGCATCGTGTACCAGTCATAGTTGCCATAGAACGAGAACTCCACTGGCTTAGAGCCAAGCACGAACGGACCTTCACTTGGCGCAGCAGACTCTTCTGTTTTCGCGTTTGCAGCATAATTCTCTTTCTTGTTCGAATCATTCCCCGTCGAACAGCCGCTCAGCGCTGTCGCAGCCGCAAGCATTACAACAACCGAATTCAATAACAGCCTCTTCATGCACTAAAACCCCTCTCTCATCTTCAAAATTCAATTCTATGTTTAGAAGCCCAGAGGGCTGTAAACACCGCATTGCCAGCCAAGCCTTATTCCTTCATGGAACCGATCAAGACGCCTTTGACAAAATACTTCTGCACGAATGGATATACGCTTACAATAGGCAAGGTTGCGACCATCATCGTCGCCATCGAGAGCGATTTGGACGTTACGCTTTTCATCCGTTCTGCGGCGCTTTGGGCAGCGGAATCGAGCTGCGCCATCTGTTCCGACATAATATTGGCATTAAGAATTTGTTTGAGCATCGTTTGAATGGGGAGCCATTTTTCGTTCGTAATGTAAATGCTGGGCGTGAACCAATCATTCCAATGGTAAATGGCGGTAAATAGCGACAAGGTAGCAAGAACGGGACCGGACAGCGGCAGCACAATTCGCAGGAACGTGCCCCAATTGCTGCAGCCGTCGATCTTAGCCGATTCATCAAGCCCGGCAGGCAAGCCCATGAAGAAGGTTCGGAATATGATCATGTTCCATACACTAATGAGTCCCGGGATGATCATGACCCAAAACGAATTCGTCAATCCGATCGCTCTCATCAGCATGTAAGAAGGAATCAACCCGCCGCTAAAATACATCGTAATTAGTCCTAGAATCATGTAAAGCTTACGACCGGCAAGCTCACGCCTTGTCATCCCGTAAGCAAAAACCGCCGTACAGAAAATAGAGGTAAAGGTGCCTGTAACCGTTCTCACGATAGAGATAAGAAATGCATGCGTAATCCGATCATCTTGGAATACGATATCGTAGTTTTCCAAGGTGAAGGCGCGCGGCCAAAAAGTGACTCCGCCCAAAGAGGTGTCAAATCCGCTGTTAAAGGAAATGACGATTGAATTCCAAAATGGATAAAAGGTAACGAACGCAAGCAATACGAGAATCATATATATCGTCACCGACAAAATCCGATCACCCACACTATAGTTCATCGACAACCCCCGCTTTTGAGTTCTACCACAGGCTGTTCCCTGACCTGCGGGCAATTAGATTAGCCATGGTCAGCAAGCCGATGCTGATAATCGCTTTAAACAATCCGACCGCCGTGGCGTATGAAAATCTTGAGCTTTTGATCCCGACACGGTACACGTAAGTATCCAGAACGTCCGAAACATCTCTTAGCGCCGGATTGGATGCCAGCAGCAATATATCCTCGAAGCCGGCTGTAAGGAGATTGCCGACCGCCAGTATCATGAAGATGATAATAACCGGCATAATCGAAGGAATCGTAATAAGAAAGATTTGCTTAATCCTGCTGGCCCCGTCGATTGAGGCGGCTTCGTACATATCGGGGTTTACCCCTGCGATTGCCGCCAAATAAATGATGGAAGCAAATCCGATCTCTTTCCAGATGTTCGTGCTGATCAATATTCCCCAGAAATAGTCCGATGTCGAAAGCCAATTGATCGGTTCATCAATCAGATGAAGCGATTGCAGCAGTATGTTGAGGCTTCCGTTATCCGTTGAGAGCATGGACATCGTGAACCCGGCGACAATGACCCATGACATAAAATGAGGCAAGTAGCTGATCGTTTGCACGATCCGCTTAAAGGCTGCCTTGCGAACCTCGTTCAGCATAAGCGCGAGCAGAATCGGGGCCGGAAAGCCGGCAACAAGCTTTAGCACGCTGATCACGATCGTATTGCGCATAACGGTCCAGTAATCCGGAGAATGAAAAAACATTTGAAAATGCTTAAACCCTACCCAAGGGCTATTCCAAAAACCTTTAAAAATGTTGTAATCCTGAAAAGCCATCAACGTTCCGTACATCGGGATATAGTTGAAAACAATGATAAACAAAATTGCCGGAACCACCATCATTTGAATATCCCACTGCTTGATCAATCGCCTGATCAAATGCGCTCCCCCTTCACCGAAAATAAACGTTTTCCAACTAGCCGAGTATTTTGTCTCTAGCTTTAGTCGAGTCGGAATAGTTTATTTCGTACTGTGTCCTTATTAATTAAAACGTTTATTAGAGCAAAAATGTCATTTTAGCAATCCGATATCTGCTCCCTGTTTGTTCAACTAACCGCTATGCCGGTAAATTTCCGGGCAAATGCCTTCATGCTCTCGTCTCCTGAGGAACAAATCAGAACGACCGAGCTCGCATCCGGCAGCTCAGCGGCATCATAAGGATTTCGTAAAACAAGGCACACATGAGGCTTAGAAGCGGCGCATAGGCGAGCCAGCGACAGCTGGTTTTTGAAGATATGGGCATTCCTTGTCACTTGGAGAACCGCATCGGCTGACCGGATCTTCCTCTCTGCCTCCTCTTGCTCCGACTCCGTCGGATTCATAGAGGTGTATACCGTCTCCACCTGGATGCCCTTTTCCTTCAAATAGCTGTCCAGCTTAAATGGCTTATTGAAGGTCGTGTCCGCTTGTGTAAGCCGCTCCATCTCCGGCACGAACATCACGTATTTGAGCTGTTTAAGCGGAAGCAGGCTCGCCGGATCACGATCGACGACGATTGATGCTTCAGCGATCCGGGCAGCATGGATCTCCCACAGGGACCTTGGAATGACATTCGCTTGCTTGCGATACTGCTTCATCTTATTTTGCAAAACCCGAATGCGTTCAACGGATTGGTCGATTCTCTCTTCCGAAATCACGCCCGCCAGAACCGCATTCAAAATGCCTAAGTATACTTTCTCTTGAAAATCCCGCGTATGGCACATAATGATCTGGTCATTTCCCGCCAATACGGCAAGCACGCCGATTTCTGAAGGATCAAAGTTGTTCTTGATCGCATGCATTTCAATATCGTCCGTACAGATCACGCCTTCAAAAGCCAGCTTTTCCCTTAATAGATGAGTAACAAAAAACGGTGAAAGTGAAGCCGGCATATGATGCGATTGCGGGATATTCGGAAATACGATGTGCGCAGTCATGATCGCGCCGATTCCTGCTTCTATCGCCGCCTTGAAGGGCTCCAGCGTCTCTGCATATAACTGCTCCAGCGTCAAATGGCAGGTAGGCAGCTCAACATGCGAATCAGCATCTACATCACCGTGACCCGGAAAATGCTTGGCTGTACATACCATCCCAGACTCTCTCATCCCCTTTACGAAAGCCGCGCCGTATGCTGCTACTTGACTGGCATCTTCGCCAAATGAGCGTACGCCAATAACCGGGTTAAGCGGATTGGAATTAACATCGAGCACCGGTGCCCAATCCATCATGAAGCCTAGCTCGTATAGCTGGCTCCCGATTAACCTTCCGCTCGCATAAGCGAGCAATGGATCGTTCGCCAGACCAATGGCTCGATTGCCGGGCACATCCGTATAAAATTCCGTAAAATTCGCCAGAGAGCCACCCTCTTCGTCAATTGCAATCATGAATGGTTCTGGTGTCTCGTGATCGGTTCCAGCCCTCTGATTCAGATCGGAAATGATTTTCTTAAGCTGCTTTTCATTTTCGAAGTTATGCGGGAAGAGTCCAAGTCCACCAAAATGGTTGCGGGACAATGTCTCCATGACTTCCTCGTCCACTTGATTTGACGGCATTCCTACCACGCACATTAGCCCCACTTTTTCTTCCAAGGACAGTGCCTTCACTTGCATTCCCCTTCCAAATCAATAGATGCGGCACACCTAAATATTTAATTCGTACACTTTACAAATTAAATATACAACCAACTTAAATCGTTGTCAAACAAAAAAAACGGAGCTGTCTTCAGGGTCATTTCCCCCCTTGAAAACAGCTCCATTTTAGTCAAAAATAATCCTCGAATACCTTGTGAAGCATAAGCGTAGACGCCCCGATGATGAAGTTTCGCTCTTCAAAAGTTGCTGGCACCACCCGTTTCTCCTCGAACGGCAGCGGGAAAGGGAATGTCGAGAGTCCCTTTTTTAATTGGTTCATGAACTTATTCGAATGGCACATCCAGCCATGCAGCACGATAAGCTCCGGACTGAAAAAGTTAATGAATACCGACAATGTATTTACGAGCAAGGAGCTCACTTTAGTTAGAACCTCTTCGCCAAGCTCTTCTCCGGCTTCATACCTCTCAAGCAATTCATCGAACGTCTTCGGAACGTTGTCTACCTTCTTCAGCCGCGCGACTTCCTCTGCCCTTGCCAGAACGGCAGGCTCCGTCAACACCATTGCGATGCAGCCGTTTTGGCCACAATCCTCGCAGCGCTGACCGTCGGGATCAATAAGCATATGCCCAATCTCGCCAGCCAGCCCTTTGTAGCCGGAATAGACCTTGCCGTCAATGACCATGCCCATGCCGATACCTGAATCTATGGAGAGGAATAACAAATTATCCGTTCTAATGTTGCCTACAAAATACTCAGCGAAAGCGGCAGCCTTCAAGTCATTCACTACAACGACCGGATAATCGAATTCTCTGCGGAGCATTCTCTTGATCTCCAGATTATCGATTCGCAGGAACGTCGACCGGACGATAACTTCCCCCTGATCGTCAATGACGCCGGGCGTTGAAACGGCTACCCCTTTTACCTGCAAAGGATCTTTGATGATGCCGGACTCCAGCAGCCGGTTTATCGCGGCAACCATGAAGTCCAAAACCTCTCCGTTTCCTTTAACAACCGGCTCGGTAAACTCATAAACGATTTCGTTCCTGAAGTTCAAGAGCGCGCACCGGAAGTAATTGTTGCCTAGGGCGATCCCTATGATGTAACCTTTATCACGGCTGATTTCTAAGGCGATCGCTCTTCGGCCTGCGCCTGGAGATGACTTCTCGCCAACCTCGTCGATTAAGTCCTGCTTAATCAATTCATCGACCAGAGAGGATACGGTAGTTGCACTCAGTTTTGATCTCTGAGCTATTTCAGCTCGGGAAAGGCTTCCTTCCCTAAGCAGCATATGAAGGATGAGTGAACAGTTAATTTTTTTCATCAATTGCAAATTGCCTTTTTGAGCCATCATACGTTCATTTTCCTTTCAAGATAAAGATTATTCGCTTTTTAAATTGCATTCTAAGTGTTCATAATTAATAAGGACTCTTTAATAATATCCACAAACTCTCAAAATTTCAACCTATCCCAATCATATGGGCAGCAAGTAAGCGTTATTTTAGGGTTGACAATTAAAAGAAAAATCGATTACTTTATTAATTAGTACAGTGTGCTTATTAATTAATGGGGGTACGCTGATTACAAATTAAAGGAGGACATTTATGAAAAAAGGTTCGTTCCGCTCCATTCTCATTACGACGATAGCCGTAGCGCTCTTCGCTACCGGTCTAATCGGGGATCAAAGAGCAAGCGCCGCAGCAGCCCAAAATGTTGCAGCAGGAAAAACGGCAACTTCCAACGCCACGCTGGTGAATGCATCGCTACTTACCGATGGGGTCAGCAACAACAGCAATTCGTTCACCGAGGCTGGTACAGGAAAGAAATACATCCAGATCGATTTTGGCGCGAGCTACTACCTAAACAAGGTTTTGCTCTGGCATTACTACGCGGATGGCCGGACCTACAAGGATGTTGTCGTTAAGCTGTCAGAAAACGCCGCTTTCAGCAGCTCCACTACCGTATTCAACAATGATGCCGACAACAGCTCAAGCCAAGGCGCAGGCACCGATGCCGAATACGCGGAGTCCGCTGCCGGCAAGACCATCACCTTTAATCCGGTTAAAGCAAGATACCTAAGAATCTACTCCAACGGCAGCTACACCAACGCCTACAACCACTATGTAGAGGCACAGGCTTGGACCGTAGACAATTCCTATCGCGAGAACAACGTTACCTTTACGAATCCGGAATGGGTGATGTCGCCCCAAACGAATACGTTCATCCAAGATGTGATCACCAAAATGAACACCTTTAAAATCAACTATCAAATGATCGACGCTGGCTTCTTCGACAGGGACAACACGACCGGACAATACGATGATGTAAACGGTCAGCCTATCGACGGATCTATGAGCTGGTATTCGTATGACGAGCTTGAGAACTGGGTGAACAAATCGAGGCAGTACGCCCCCGACATGAAATTGATCGGCGTCGTTAACGGCAACAAGTCGCTTCATGTTCAAGCTGTACCCTACACGGATAAAAACAATGTTCTGCATACGCCTGCTGTGTCCAAAGCAACGATGCATGACAATATTGCCGCGCATTGCGCATTTCTTGTCAATTATTATGGCCTTGACGGCATCAATTTGGACTTCGAGCCTGTTAGCCCAGGTACAGCAAGCACCGATTATCGGCAGCTGATTACAAAAGTAAGAACAGCAATTGGCGCTAACAAGCATCTTTCTATTGATGGCAATCCTTTCTCGGATTATATGCCGGACAATGAAATTGCCCAATTCGGCGCATTGCTGGATATGATCGTCATGATGGATTACGATACGGCGGATCTGAGCGCTCCCGCTTATCCTGCGAATCCTTCCACTACGAACGCTACCAACTATAAGCTGGCTATCAAAGAGAACACGATTAGAATCAGCAACGCGCTTCCTGCTACTTGTGCCTTTATACCGCTCGGACCCGGCATTTACACGCTGACGGACTACCACAAAAGCTACGAAAACGCGCAAAATCATTCCGTTGCCGTCAATGATGCGATCTTGGCAGGCGCACGCGTCGCAGGCTCCGGCGTTTGGTGGTTTAATGAATCCATGAATAATGCTACCGAAACGCAGCAATTTACCGACTACTGGATTAATGGAACACCTTAAATATAATTGATTCTAGGAGGCACTACCATTGAATTATCAACCTAGCGAGCAAAGATACGAGAACATGAAATACAACAGATGCGGCAAAAGCGGCCTGAAGCTTCCAGCTATTTCACTCGGCCTATGGCATAATTTCGGCGACGGCTATGTTTTCAACAACAGCCGTGAAATGGTCCGCCGTGCGTTTGATTTAGGAATCACCCACTTTGACGTTGCCAACAACTACGGCTGGCCGGGCGGTTCTTCGGAGGAAACACTCGGCAAAATATTAAAGCTGGACTTTGCTTCCCATCGTGATGAGACGATTATCTCCACGAAAGCCGGCTGGGACATGTGGCCAGGTCCTTACGGGGATGAGGGCTCCAAAAAATATTTAGTCGCAAGTCTTGACCAAAGCTTGAAGCGTTTAGGGCTAGATTATGTGGACATCTACTATCATCACAGACCGGACCCTAACACGCCGATCGAGGAAACGATGGGTGCGCTGGATTTGCTTGTTCGACAAGGAAAAGCGTTGTACGTAGGCATCTCCTCCTATGATGAAGCAGAGTCCAAAGCTGCGATTGAAGCGCTGAATAAGCTCGGCACGCCTTGTTTAATCCATCAGCCTTCGTACTCCATGCTTGATCGCACCATTGAAGACGGGCTGCTCGACTTGCTTGAGGATAAAGGCGTAGGCAGCATTGCGTTTTTCCCTCTTGCGCAAGGCATTCTCACGAATAAGTACCTGACAGGCATTCCGGCCGACTCCAGAGCAGGCAGCGGCATCCGTTTCCTGAAGCCGGAGCATATTACGGAGGATGTCCTCAATAAGACTCGCCAATTGAATGATATTGCTGCCTCAAGAGAGCAATCGTTGGCGCAAATGGCGATCGCATGGGTGCTGCGCGGCAACCGGGTCACCTCCGCGCTGGTAGGCGCAAGCAGAGTAAGCCAAATCGAAGAAAACGTGGCGGCACTTAACAATCTGGCGTTCACGCAGAGCGAATTGGATGCCATTGATCGCATTTTAAAAGCGGAATAATTTATGTAAAATCGCTTACCGCTATTATTCGCTAGCGCAGCAATAAGAAGGGCTGTCTCAAAGGGTCATAGACCTTAAGAGACAGCCCCTTTTTTACGAGTTCCTTACACTTCCTTGTTCAAAAACGTCTTTAGCACCGAAATGACCAGCTCATGATCTTCTTGTTCCGAGAGGCCCGCTACCGTTATGGTTCCAATAAATCCTGCGTTATCTACCACGATCGGAAAAGCCCCGCCGTTCGCCGCGTAATGCATCGGGTCCAGCAGCGCGAACTCTTGCATCGTCATGTTCAGCAATTTCATTCTTGTACCGATCAAATAAGAGCTTTGGAAAAATTGATTCACTACCCGATTTTTTCTAATGATCCAGCTATCGGCGTCTTTTGTAGCCTGCGGCAATGCCGCGCGAAATAGCTGCAGCTCGCCTCTGGATATATCGATTGTGACCGGCAGCTTGCTCTCTAGCGCCGTCTCGACGAGCTTCGCCCCCAATTGCAAAGCCGTTTCATTCGTAAAGCTTTCAAAAGTTAAAACCGCTTCCTCTTTTTTCAATTGTGCCAATAACGCTTCTGTCTCTGTCATCCTTCAATCACTCTTTTCTCTTCAAAATAATTAATTCGTACACTGTACAAAATATATCGAATCAGAGCTGCTCGCGTCAAGCATTATTTTCCAGCTCATTTGTTTAAGCAGTACACAGCTCTGCTAGTTTAAAAGTACGTTACGCGATTGCCCCACATACAATGGTGGCAACGGAGGTGAATAGATTATGCTTCAAATGCCATGGTATTCGAAGGCTGTAGGACTCGTCGGCCAGCCAGTGGGTGTATCGCTTACGAACGGGCAAGGTGTAACGGGGGTATTATGCAGCGTCAGCGGGGGCAATGTGGTATTGCAGGAATATTTGTATCAAAGCCAATTCGCCACAAAGCAATACCCTTTCAATATGGTTCAAGATATTAATGCTTTCCCTGGGTGCGCTATGCCGGGACCATTCTTCTAAACTCCTCCTATGCGCAAAGAAAAACGAACCGCCCAAGAGAAAAGCGTTGGCGGCTCGTTTTTTTGTTTCATTCCTTCGGCGGAACCTCTGGCGGAATGTCCGGCTTGATCTCAGGGATCACGTCCGGTTTGATCTCGGGTGTCCTCTGCGGAACAATTTCCGGGACGGGCTGCACAGGCTTAACCTCCGGCGATGCTGGCGGTATGATCTCCGGTTCATTATTCGGATTAACCTCTAGAATGTCTTCCGGCATATAATCATCAATTAACATGGTTCAACAGCTCCCTTCGCTTATAAGTATTAGTACCCTAATCAGGCCCGAACATAACAATAAAGAAAAAAAGAGGAGCCTGGGCAATGTCATTAAGTTAAGCTAAAAGACAAAACCGGAAATAAAGCGGAATTCGAAACGGCATGGGGAGAAGCCCTATGCCGTTTGTTTTTTAGTTCAACCAAGTAAAAAAGCGTACAGCAAACAAAGCGGATACAATATCCGCTTAAAAAATGTTCAAGTGAACCGAATTATGCTACTCTGTAAACGAAGCTAACCGCTGATTTATAACGGATTTTGCGTGTATTCTTCTGACCTGGGCGAATGGGTCGAATCGGCAAAATGTTTTTTCGAATCAGTGCTTCAACATCGGGCAGGAGTTCATCGTCGCGTAACCACAAGAAATGTCTACAAACATGAACGGCAACCGTGAAGTTGACTTGGTAGGCGTGCCGTTTATCCATTTGCGAAATGACGACGTGCGAGGTCATCATTTCAGCGAAATTGTACATGATCATTCTTGCGAAAATCTCTTGGACGATGAACTCTTGCTTTTTTGCGTGAAAACTAGTCAGACCGACAGTGTATTTTAATGCCCGGAAAGAGGTCTCAATGCCCCATCGCATGTTATAAATGGACTTGATTTCATTCGGTGGGAAATCAGCGGCAAAAAGATTCGTAATGACGGTTTCATAACCGCCACTGGGCAGGATGAAACGAACAACCCGAAAGGAAATTGGGTAATACAAATTATCTTGCACATCCAAAAAATCAAAGGTAGACGTGGAAGGGACGAATTTGTACATTTCGGGATGAGCCTTGATCTCTTTGGTTTGTTTTTTAGTGAGTGTTAGATGAACGTCAATATCAAACGCTCCGCTAGCGGGCAAACGCAAGCCCGAAAGAATACCATTGGAATCCAAATCCTTTACTCGTATGACGTAGTTCCACCCTTTGCGTTCAATATGCGCGAAATTGTTGTAACTTTCATAACCTCGATCAGCAACCACAATCGTTTTGCCCTTGATGGGAGAACGGTCAACCATCGCAGCCAGCGCCCTTCCCTCGTTGCACAACCTTCGTGGCTGAACAATCGCATCCACGTAGAGTCTGTTGCAGAGGTCATAGGCTGTATTCAAATGCAGAAGATTATAACCTTTCGTGTTCGGTTGACTTTGAAAATAGGTATCCTTGTCCGCAGGGTCCGTTGCGATATGCAAATCCGAACCGTCAACGGCAAGTAATCGATACCCGCGATAGTCCTTGATATCCGTATGCGACTCTGTAAATTCATGAAACAAGAATTCCACAGCAGATGGCAGAATTTTATTCCTCTGTTGGACAAAAGCTGAAGCGGTTGCGGTGTTTACATCATAGCCTTGTGATTCCAAGAGTTCCTTATATAGGCTGTTGCCCCCCATGGAGATCAGGAGTTGCATAACTGTTTCAAAGGGAAGCTTTTTCTTTCGGGTAAAATCCTTTTCAGGGTTTTTGACATAAGGTGCTGGTGCGGCTGACATTTCTTGTATGAGGGATGTCAGCGTTTTTTTTAATGAATTTGCGTAAGTATCCATTGGCGTAACCTCCTCGTTTTTTCAAGGGGCTTCGCCACACAATTCCTTCTATCTGTCAAGTCCTATTCACATTTTTGTACAAAAAAAGAGCAGGTTATCTTTTCGATAGCCTTGCTCTTTTTTTGATTTTTGGCCCTGCGCCTTATCTTAATGACATTGGGAGCCTGGGGGCTCCTCTTCTCCTCATTCCTTTATGCTCGCTTGCCCTTGACTCGCGTCCGATCTAACCTTAATCCGATATTCCTGCGGCGAGATTCCTTCCAGCTCCTTGAACACGCGGGAAAACTGCTTGCTGTTCTCAAAGCCGATCGCGCTTCCTATCTCCTGCATCTTCTGATTCCCTTCGAGCAGCAGCTCCTTGCCCTTGCGAATACGCACTTTTTTCAGGAACAGCACAAAGCTCTCGCCTGAATGGGCTTTGAACGCTTCGCTGAAGTAGGAGTAGTTCAAGCCGACATAATTGCTTACGACTGCCATATTGAGCGGCCTGTAATAATTTTGTTCGATATAGGCAACAGCCGCCTTAATCTCCGAATGCTCGCTGTATGCGGAACGGATGCCTCTAATATAATCATTCACGCTCAGCAGCAGCAGCTCCAAGCTTCTGTAATAGTCATGGAAGCTGCGGAAGTTATCCATATTGCCTACTTTGCGGTACAGCTTCAGCACTTCGATCGACTCCTCGCCGTAAATACGAAATACCTCATCCAGCACCTGCTCGTTAATCCGTTTCCCGACAAGCCGCAAGTAATGGATATCAACGTTAGGCAAGTCCTCTGTATGGAAGATCAGCTTCAACAGCTCCTGCACCTCCCGCTCCCGGTCGGTTCCCAGCATATTTCCAAGCTTGCGAATCTCCTCATCCGGCACCTTGTAGTCCCGCCGTTTCGCCCGGATGTCCTCATGCCGCAGCATCCGGCAATTCGAGTACAGGAACGAGTATTGCAGCGCTTCCGATGCCTGCTTGTAGCAATGAAACAGTTCCTCGATTTCATTGCCCTCCGCACTGACCCCCATGCGAAGCCCATCAAGCTCCCTGACGCCTGCCTGCTTGAACAATTCTTCGAACTGCAGCGCGGGACTTCCAATTAGAACAAGCTTGCTCTCGCTATCTAGGAAAGAGACATCCAAAGCCCCGTTCATCGGCTCAAGCATCTTCTCTACGAGCAGCTTAAACTCTTCTTTGTTCATGGAGTCGCCGCTCTCTGATTTATAGTTCAAGACGGCAACGGTAAACGGCAGCGTCATCTGATCGAACCTGATTTTGGACTCAAGCTCGGCCATGCCGTCAAAAGAGGGCTCGTCTTGCCTAAACCATTCCTTCAGCAGATTGATGCGCAGCTGTTCTCGGTACGTATCGCTCACAGCCACTCTCTCGGCTAATTCAGCCTGCGCTTGCAGCGTATTCTCGCTTTTGCGCAGCGACTCAAACAGCTCGTCCCGCCGTATAGGCTTTAATAAGTAATCTTTAACCTGATATTCGATAGCGGCCTTTGCATAAGCAAAATCATCATACCCGCTTAGTATGATAAATATCGGCTTCTGCTCTGGCTCGGCCTCCTTGGTGATCCGTTTAATCAGCTCAATGCCGTCCATTATTGGCATGCGAATGTCTGTAATGACGATATCCGCCCGTTCATGATGATATTGTGTTAGAGCATCTTCGCCATGTATGGCTGTCCGAATATCGTATAATTCCGGAAACTCTCTTTCAATCATGGTTTTGAGCCCTAAGCGGATATTTTTCTCGTCATCGACGATTAGCATTTTCCTCATTGCCAGACCCCCTCCCCATTAACAGCACCTTTGGAAGAGTAATAACCACCTCTGTGAATTGCCCTTCTCTGCTGTGCACCTGTAATCCATATTGCTTTCCATAATAAAGCCGAATGCGCTGATGAACGTTGCGCAGGCCGATTCCGAACGCCTGCTTCCCGTTTTTAACCTGCTCGTCCGTAAGAGCGTTGTTCCAATTTTCGGCATGAATCATTTCATTTAATCGCTCTAGGCGTCCCGCCTCAATCCCCATGCCGTTATCTCTCAACGTAATGATCACGCCTGCATCCTCATTCTCCGAGACATCAATAATGATGGTACTCTTGCCCTCTTCCACCCCAAGCCAAGCATGCTTAACCGCATTTTCAATGATCGGCTGCAGAGACATCTTAAGCACCTCGATCTCCAGCAGCTTCGGGGGAATGCGCAGCTCAAGCTGGATTGGCTCGTCGAAGCGGATATTCATAACCGCAATATAATTTTGAATATGCCGAATCTCATCCCGCAAGCTGACATACTCGCCTGACCATTTGAAATTATAGCGCATCATTCCGCCGAGCGATGTGAGCGAATCGGATATCGTCCGCTGATTCTCCATCTCTGCCAGCATCTTAATATTCTCAAGCGTATTGTACAAAAAGTGAGAATCGATCTGGCTATGCAGCGTGCGCAGCTCAGCCTCTTTCGTCAGCGCTTGCTTCTTCACGCCCTGTGCAATCAATTCGTTAATGGTATGAATTAATTTGTTGAAATGATGGGCAAGCTCCCCGATCTCCCCGCCTCCGCCGAGCGGCAGCCCGGTAGGCATTTCCCCTCTTCTCACCTTCTTCATCGCCTCCGTCAGGCGGCTTAGGTTTTTGAGAATAAAGGAATTCATCATATACGTAATAATCGAAAGAAGGCCGATCAATATAAGGTTTGCCGCAATGATCTGCTTCTCCGCTGTAGATATGCGCTCATGCGCGGTCTGCAAGGACACGACATTCAGAATATGGGCATCTGCCTGCTCAATTGGCGTCGAGACGAGCAGATAAGGATGCTTATTCACGATGAAACGTTTCTCGTGTAATCCGCGCACGTTCATATCGGCGAATTGCTGCTCAATCGCTTCGCGAAGCTCCGGATTGTGGCCGGCAAACGGCTGGTTGTCGTCCAGATAGATAGCCCCGCTGCTGTCAGCAAGCATCATCTGCGAGCCCTCGTCCTTAATATTGGCAAAAGCTTTGGGCGAAAACTGCTTCAGCAGCATTTCCACTTGGATGATGCCAATACGCTTGCTCCCGGCATGTACGACGCGCACCAGCGAGACCTTCGGCATTTGGTCATTCACATCGGTCACATAACGGCGCAAAATATCAAAGTCCTTATCCTTGAACGTCCAAAGCTCCTTGCCATCCAATTGATTCAGCTTAGAGAACCAAGGCTCGTTTTGGATACGGCGCTCATGAAAAAT
Organism: Paenibacillus sp. FJAT-27812; assembly: GCF_001273905.1. Taxonomy (NCBI): domain Bacteria; kingdom Bacillati; phylum Bacillota; class Bacilli; order Caryophanales; family Paenibacillaceae; genus Paenibacillus; species Paenibacillus sp. FJAT-27812. The sequence continues at coordinate 1,325,541 of NZ_LIGH01000001.1, forward strand.
AATCGGCCAAATTTCCGAAATATGCTCATTGTTCGCATAAAGCCGCAGATGGGCGATATTCGGATTATTGATTTGAATATTGATCATATCGGTAAGAGGCCCCCGGTACAAATCAAGCAGCTCCTGAATAGGCAGCTCTTCCTTCGTGGAGATATATTCTAAAACATCAGAATCCGATATCGTGAGCTGGGCGGCAAGCTCCATGGCTTCAATCTGATTCAAAATATTTATTTTTTCCATCTCAAGCAAGTACTGACCCTGTTTCAAGGTGTCATTGGTATAACTATCCCTAATTTGGCTGAAGAGATAATTGGATACCACGATGCTTGGAATTAACAGAATAACGATATATGCGGCTACCAAACGGCTCTGCATGGATCTGCGGCCCAGCCAATTCGAAAAAGATTGAAGGTACAACCGAAACTTCCTGCCCATTATTTACTCACTTCCGCTCCGTATATCATTCTGTGTTAACATTCCTCTATGCAACAAAAAGCACTCCAGTCCGTTTCCGGTTCTGGAGTACCTTTCGTTACGCGTTACTTCGTCGCTTCAGCCAATTTCGCTACGTTAATTTCGTATTGCTTTTGTTTATAAGCTTGTACTTTACTGAAACCAAGAGATTCGCGTTTTTTCAGAAACTCGTTCCAAATCTTATCGAATTCCGCATCGGATTTGGCAAGCACTAGCTTCGGAAGCACTTTGCCGAACTCTTGATCGATTTTCGTATTCATAATGCCTTCTTCCGATGTGCCTGTCGGATTCAGCTGGTCAAACTCCGACAAGCTCTTCGCTTTGCCGCGTGTCCAGTCTTCCAATTGCTTGAATGGCTCAACAGCAGGAGGCGACCAAATTGGCGTCAGGTTCGTGTCCATCATCATCCAGAACGTATGGGATGCCCCTAGCTGCTTGTCGAAAGCGCCACGGTCTGTGTTCAATAGATTAAGCGCCTCCGGCAGGAACTGATCCTTGCCATCGATGTTATCCCAAGTTACGCCTTGTTTGCCGAAGAACGTATCATGCTGGCCTTCTTCAGAGATCAAATAGTCTAGGAAACGAATCGCGCGTGCTTTGTCTTTTACGTTTTTGGAGATCAATGTAACCGTCCAACCGGAAATCGATGGTCCAGCCAGTGTCGGCTGATCCAAGTTCGCATTAGCAGGACCGTCTACCGCGATGTAAATCGAGTTCGGGTCGTTTGCAAATAGCGCATTTTGTTGGTTGGCAAGGTCTGATCTGGAATACAGCATTGCAAAGTAACGGCCTTGCGCGATTTTCTCTTCCATTTGCGGACGTTTGTCGATGAAGATATCTTTTGCCAACAAGCCGTTCTCGTTCGCTTGGCGCATCGTTTTAAGCCATTTCACATATTCAGGATCTGTGTTGCGATCATAAAGCTGTCCGTCTTTATCGTACGGAATGGCAAGGAAGTTTTGAATGTAGTGCTGCAGCGACGCATTGCCTGTATCGTTAAAATCGTACATGCCTAGCGGAATAAGCGGTTGTCCGTTAACGTCAGGGTACATTTTTTTGGCAGCCTCTAGCGTCTTCAAGAAACCTTCCGGCGTACGCATATCCGGGCTTCCAAGCGCTTCGTACATATCCTTGCGCACTAGGAACGTTTGTGTTGACGTAATGTTGTCTCCGAATTTCTCGTAATCCTTAGGGGATGAAGAAGAGTTAGGATAGCCGTATACATTGCCGTCTTCCTGCTTGTACCACGAAAGCTTAGCCGGATCTGTTACTTTGTAGAAGTAAGGATCATATTGGTCAGCAAGCTCGTTCAACGGAAGCACAAGATCGCCTTCGATCATTTTCTTAACCGCTTCTTCGTACCAGCCTAGCGTAATAAAGTCAGGCAGGCTGCCCGATGCGATCATCGTATTCATCTTCTCTGCTTCGTTGCCGGCAGGAACGATAAAGTTTACGTTAACGCCTGTTTTTTCCGTAATATATTTGGATGTAGCATCTACGCCCCATTTGTTAGGGAACCAGGAAAAGTTGATATACCAGTCAAATGTAATAGGGGTTTTATCGACTTCCCAGCCTTTATCATCCTGCGTAAGCTTCACTTGCTCAGCTGGCGCTTCGTTGCCCTCTTCTTTGTTCGCATTTTTGTTGCCGCCTGATGAGCAAGCCGTTGTAAAGACCAGAACCGTTGCAATCATCAGCATCAATAGATTTTTGAGCTTAGGCTTCTTGTTCATTTTGTCTTCCCCTTCTCTGTATGAATGATTATTATATATGCAATCCTCTGCCCGATAAAGGGCGGAATGTACTGCCGCAGGTTAACCTTTGATCGAACCGATCATCATCCCTTTGACAAAATACTTTTGCAGGAACGGATAAGCGATGACGATCGGTAGCGTTGTAACGACCATCGTAGCCAGCTTGATCGATTGTGTCGTAACCGACTTGCCAATGCCCCCAGGAATAGCAGCCAGCATCTGGCTGGAGCTGGACTGAGCCACAACGCGGTACAGGTACGTTTGAACCGGCTGCAGGTCCATGTTGTTCATGTAGATAACGCCGGCGAAATAATCATTCCATTGATATACGCCGTGGAACAGCGCGATCGTCGCGATAACCGGCATGGACACTGGAAGAATAATCCTTACAAAAATCGACCAGTCATTCGCCCCGTCAATTTTGGCTGCTTCCTCAAGGCCATCCGGAATATCCCGGAAGAAGGTCATGAAGATGATGAGATCGAAGAAGCTGAACATCGCCGGGATAATATAGACCATGAAGTTATCGAGCAAATGCAGATCTCTCATAAGCAGGTAAGTTGGGATCAGGCCGCCGCCAAAAAACAACGTTACGGTACCGAAGAGAATATAGATTTTGCCGCCAATAAGTCCTTTACGAGAGAAAGCAAAGGCAACCATAGCTGTAAAAAACACGTGAATCAACGTTCCAAGCACGGTTTTTGCAACCGTAATGCCCATAGCCGTCATAATGCCTGTGCTTTGGAAAACCGCGTCAAAGCTCTCGAAGCTGAAAACCCGCGGCCACCAGTAGATCCCTCCGCGCATGCCGTCTTGTCCCTCGTTGAAGGCGTTGACCAGCACATACCAAATCGGATATAACGTTGCGAAGCAAATGAGCAGCATGCCAAAGTTATTGAAGAGGTCGAAGAAAGCTTCTCCCTTTGTTTTACGTTTAATACTAAACACGGCTTGACTCCTCCTTTTCTAGAAAAGCGATGTATCGTTCATTTTTTTCGTTACGCGGTTAGCAATCAGAAGCAGAATGAGTGCGATAACAGCCTTGAACAATCCGACAGCAGTCGAATAGGAATAACGTCCTTGCTGCATACCGGTCTGGTAAACATAAATATCGATTACGTTGCTCGCGCTCTCATTCAGGGAGTTTCTCAGTACGAGAATCTGGTCGAAGTTTGAGTTAAGCACTCCGCTTACAGCAAGAATGAAGAGGATGGAAATCGTCGATTTGATGCTTGGCAAAGTGACATACCACATTTTCTGAAAACGTCCCGCTCCATCTATGGTTGCCGCTTCGTACAATTCCGGCGATACGCTGGCGATAGCCGCTAGATAGATAATCGCGGACCAGCCGAGCTCTTTCCAAATATCCGAAGTAATGATGATGCTCCAGAAGTAGCTTGGCTCTGCCAAATACGAGATCGGCTCTTTAATGAGATTAAGCGCAAGCAGCACATTGTTGATAACGCCTACATCCGCAAGCCAAGTTGTCAGAATGCCGCCGAGGATAACCCATGACAGGAAGTGCGGCAAATAGGATATCGTCTGAATCGCCTTTTTGAACCCGACAGAACGGATTTCGTTAAGAAACAAAGCAAAAATAATAGGCAATGGAAAGCCGATCGCCAGCTTAATCAAGCTGATGCCGAGTGTATTTCGCATTACGTCGATGAAGCTCTCGTCTTGGAAAAACTCCTTGAAATGCGTGAGGCCCACCCAAGGCGCTTCACCGATCGATTTCACAATATTAAATTCTTTGAAAGCGATGATAACGCCGTACATTGGGACATAGTTGAATATAATCATCCATATGACGCCGAGCAGCGCCATAATTTGGACATGCCTTTGGCTGTACAATTTCTTGAACCATTTGCTTCTCGCTGCTTTTGCGTCCGCAGCAGGCAGGGAAGCTGGTGCCGAACTTAGCTGTGTCTTCAAAATAATAACCCCCATGCTGATGAAAATCTGATGTAAGCCTTTGCAAACCCTATACGTTAATTGTAGATTGTTGTCCCTTATCCCGTAAGGCTTTAGATTTCGTATTCGGGTGACCATTTTTCGGTTTTGGGCTGATGACGCCGTTTTTCGGGCACAAAAAAAATGTGATGCCGGCAGAAGCTGCCAAACATCACATGATCGGTTCCATCCTTTATTCCGCGAAGGAAAATGTAATCCAGTCCAAATCCACTTGTCCGTGCAGAACGCGAATGATAACGCGAACCGCACCCTTAGCCGCTTCGACGTTCTCCATTAGCAAGCTCTCCTGCCATTCTGCCCCGCTCACCTCGCGGGTTACCGGCTCATGCCCTTCCCATTCAATGGATAGGAGCGCTTCTCCCTCAGCGGCATGCAGCCTGGCACGAAGATCGTACTTACGCGCTTCGACGCATAAAGCGTCGTAAGCGAGCCAATCACCTGCATACAGCTCTACGCATACGGTGTTATCCTCGGCCCATGGCTTGCCGCCTTCGGAATGATAGCTTGGCTTCTCCGCCTTGCCCGTAATCATTCGCATAGGAACGCCGTCGCTCGCCCGCAGTTCCAGCTTATTCTCTCTCTTTTGCACGATGCCGAAGCCCTTTCCTTCGCCCTGTCCGTAATACTCGGCAGGAATTTGGAGCGGAAGATGGCGCAGCAGCGAACGGGATATTTCAGGATATGCGTCGCAGTTTTCCAGCTTGAGATTGTCGAGATATTGATTCAAAATCCGCTCCGCAGTCTCCGCGTCCGGCTTAGCGCCGCCTTCCAAATAAGCCGTCAGCAAATGCCAGCCTTCCGGCATACGAATCGAGTACGGCGAATTCGACGTGCTCATCTTCTTCCATGTCCAGAAATTCCACGATATATCGTGGTCCTCGAACATTTGGAAAGCGCCGCTGTACCACTGCGCGTTATTTTCTCCGCCTTCGCCCATAAAGATCGGCACATTCCACTCTTCCCGCTTGTCCAAATACTTCTGGATGCTCTCCGTATCGGGATTGTTCCAGTACTTATGGAATTGCAGCATCAAATTATCATCAAACTTATCCGTAAATATGCTCCAGTCCGTTGACCAGTGCACGCCTTCAATAATAATCATATGGCGCTTGTCCACTTCACGGATCGCTGCCGTAATTTCCTTGTACAGCGGCTCTACCTGATCATTGTATTTGCTGAACCAATCGGGGAGCGGCTCATTAAAGAGGTCGTAGCCGGCGATGATCCAATCATCCTTGTAGCGCTCCGCGAACATTCGCCAAATCGCGATCGTCAGCTCTTGATTTCTGCGGTAGATAAATAGCTCAGGCTGGTCATTTTCGGAATCATCGATGTTGGCACCCGTCTGCCCGCCCGGCGCTCCGTGCAAATCCAATATGACGTACAGCTTGTAGGTTCTGCACCATTCGATCACTTGGTGAATCCGCGCCAGCCTTTTCTCATTAAAGACCACGCCTTCTCCGACCTCCAGAATACCGCGCGCATTGATCGGAAGCCGCACCGAGTTATAGCCCTGCCGTGCGACTTCACGGACATCTATCTCCTCAACATAACGCTCCACGTACGTATCCCAGAACTGCGATGCCTTCTCTTCTCCGATTAACGCCGTTACCATGGCCTCGATCTTGCGCGGACGGTCGCCGCCTTCCGGGAACTTCCACATATAACCCTCCGGCAGCAGCCAGCTTCCGTAGCCTACGCCTCTCAGCACAATTTCCTTGCCGTCACCATTAATCACCTTTTTACCGTCCGTTCGAATGAAACCGCTTACGTCATTATTGTCACTATGCACGCTCATAATCGGATTGCCTCCTTATATGTTGGTTTGTTTTACTACTTCCAGCATTCCATCAAAATATAGCACAAGACAATAGCTTGCGGTGCGCAATCCGAAATACGGCGAATAAAACCGAAAGCAGAAGCTTTGATCATCCGAATCCTTCTTTGATAATAAGGGAAATTCATGATATATTTTCTAATATTTAGAGGCTGGCAGCTAATCTTATTGCAGTATCCAATCTATTCATGGAAGCGAGTGTTCCTTCTTGAAAAATAAAGCCGTCATACTAGGCTCAAACTTCTATACAGGGCTGAGCATTATTAGAGGTCTAGGCTCGAATGGCATCTATACGGTCGCCATGGATCATTCCAAAGAAAATACATACGGCGCTCAGTCTAAATATTTAAGCGAGCAACTCATTGTCCCTCATTACAAGAAGCAGAAGGAAGAGCTATTGCTTTATTTAATCAACTACGCCAAACAACAGGAAGTGAAGCCCGTCCTGTTCCCAAGCGTCGATCCTTATGTCGAATTTATTGATGCCAATCTCGATGAGCTCAAAAACTACTATCATATCAATATGACCGAGCAGGGCTTTTGGAGCAGCATCATGAATAAAGAATCTCTTCATATGCTCGCAACGAAGCACGGTGTAATAGTACCAGAATCGATTAGTCCAACCGAGGAGCGGTTCGAGGAACGTGTCGTCGCCGAAATTGGATTTCCATGCATCGTGAAGCCAACGGACTCTCCGTCCTTTGTATCCTTATTCCGCGCTAAAATATTTACATGCAACAACTTGGAGGAAATGAGGAGCGCTATCGAGAAGTCGGCTCAGGCCAAGCTTGAGGTTATTGTCCAGCGGATCATTCCCGGCTTCGACGATCATGTTTATACGTTTGACGCATACTTGGATCAAAGCTCCAAAGTAACCCACTGGGTCACCTGCCAAAAGCTAAGGCAGTTCCCGATCAACTTTGGCGCTTCATCCTTTACGAAGCAAAAATACGTAGAGGAGCTTTATCACATTGGAGCACCCTTCCTAGAGGCGATCGGCTACAAAGGCTTCGCAGAAATTGAATTTAAGAAGGATGCCGTGACGGGGAAGTACTACTTACTCGAAATAAATGCTAGAACGACTACGCTGGATCCTCTTCTCCGAAAATGCGGCGTTGATTTCCCATTGCTCGCTTATAAGGAGCTTACCGGAACGCCGATTGGAAGCCATGCGGTTAGAGAGGACTTCGGCATCGCCTTTTGCTTTCTGTTCGAGGATCTTATCTCCTCTCGCGATTATGTGAAAGCGGGCCAGCTAGGCATCATGCAGATCGTAAAAACCCATTTCACCAAAAAAGCACCGGCGATTTGGAGCATCAGCGACCCTGCCCCTGCCTTCTACTTCTCATCCATCATTGGGAAGAAAATAATGAAGAAGCTGGCAGGGCGCTAGTCTTCCCCTTCTATTCATGAAGCCGACCGCGGAAACTGCTCGGCGACTCCCCGGTCCAGCGCTTGAACTGCCTGCTGAAGTGAGCCATATTATGATAGCCAAGCTTTGCTGATATCGATTCGACGCTTGCGTCCGGGTCCATCAGCAGCAGCTTGGCTTTTTTAAGTATTAATTGGGATAAATATTGCCGCGGGGATACGCCATAGACATGGGTAAACATCCGATTGACCGACGACATGCTGTAGCCCACCGACGCCGCAATCGACCTAATGGTGTCCATCTCGCTATCCTTCTCCCCGCCGTTTGCCGCGCTCTCTACCGCCTGCTCCAGCTTAACTGCAATCTGCGAGGCTGCTGCTGACTTGCGCGCTCCGGCAGCATCACGGTTCAGCTCCGATAAGGTACCGCTTAAGCCGGCGAACAGCTCAAACAATGCGGACAAAATACTCATGCGAGATTCAACCCGCCCCGCCGCCTCTTTAGAAGTTAACGCCATAATTTTATCCAGCGCGGGCTTTATCGCGACAGCCAGTTCGCTTCCAGACTCATGAAAGCAGCGGCTGTTACGGACCAGAAGCTCGCGGAAGGACCGTTCATCCACATCAAAATGCAAGCAATAATACGTCATTTCTTCGCCGCCGACCACTTTGCTCCCGTGATTATCCCCCGGGTTGAGCAGCATAAGATCCCCGGAATTTTGCACGTAAGCCACTCCATTGACCGTCATTTCCTGTACGCCTGACAACACAAGATTCACCTCGAAGAGCGGATGCTTATGGAGCGGATACTTCCAGTCAGGGTCAACGGTTCGCCAATGCGCCGCGAATACGCGAAAGGTGGAATCCATATCTGGCAGCATAAATTCCTTTCTTACGGGTTCTAGTTTTGCCGGCATAAACAAGCAGCCTCCTTCTTCATTTGCGAGCTTATATAAGATGATTGATTTGGGTAAATATCAACATGCTATGGATATGGGAACCGATCATTATCATTGCTATCATATTTTTATAATAACGTACATTCGTCTTCCAGAATGCCTTACATCATTTTTCACAAAGGAGAAAACATATGACCGCTATTCAAAATCCGATTTTGACAGGCTTTAATCCCGATCCGTGTATTTGCCGTGCAGGCGAGGACTATTACATTGCGGTTTCGACCTTCGAATGGTTTCCCGGCGTTGGGATCTACCACTCCAAAGACTTGAAAAACTGGAGGCTCGCATCACGGCCTCTAAACAGGCTCAGCCAGCTCAATATGATGGGCAATCCGGATTCCGGCGGCATTTGGGCTCCTGCGCTATCATACAGCGACAATAAATTTTGGCTCATCTATACCGATGTTAAAGTAACCGAAGGACAATGGAAGGACTGCCATAACTATTTGGTCACCTGCGACACGATCGATGGCGAGTGGTCGGAGCCGATTCATGTCAACAGCTCGGGTTTTGACCCCTCCTTGTTCCATGATGAGGACGGCAGGAAATATTTTGTAAACATGATGTGGGATCACCGCGCCGGACATCACAATTTCAACGGCATCCTGCTCCAAGAATACAGCGTCAGCGAGCAGAAGCTGGTCGGCCAACCGGAAATTATTTTCAAAGGAACGGATGTTAGACTTACCGAAGCGCCTCACCTGTACAAAATCAATGGCTACTACTACTTGCTTACGGCTGAGGGCGGCACCAAATATGAACATCAAGCCACGATCGCAAGGTCCAAGCAGCTGCGTGGCCCCTATGAAGTTCATCCCGAAAATCCGTTGATCACCTCATTCCATGCACCGCGCATCCCGCTTCAGAAATCCGGTCATGCCTCTATCGTCCAGACGCATACCGATGAGTGGTTTTTGGTGCATTTGGTTGGACGGCCGCTTTCTATAGAAGGTGCACCTCTGCTGGATCCACGCGGCTACTGCCCGCTCGGCAGGGAGACAGCAATTCAGCGGGTTGAATGGCGAGATGAATGGCCATACGTTGTTGGCGGCAATCAGCCTTCGCTGGTTATTGAAGGGCCAAACCTTCCAGAGGTGCAATGGGAGCCTGATTATCCGGTCAAAGATGACTTTGACAGCGGCACTTTAAATCCGCATTTCCAAAGCCTGCGTATCCCGCTCGGAAATCAGATCGTATCGCTGAGCGACAACCCTGGTCATCTGCGTCTATACGGCAAAGAATCGCTGACCTCCAAATTCACGCAAGCGTTTATCGCAAGGCGCTGGCAGCATTTTAACTTTACGGCAGAGACGAAGGTTGCTTTCCATCCAACGACCTTCCAGCAATCGGCCGGGCTAGTCAACTACTACAATACGCAAAACTGGACATCATGCCAGATATCGTGGAATGAAGAAAAGGGCAGAATGTTGCAGCTTGTCGCTTGCGATAATTTCTCTTTCTCGGAGCCTCTTCGCGGCAATGAAATTGCTCTGCCGGATGATGCCGCTTACGTTTATCTGCGTGTAGATACGGAGAATACGTTGTATTATTACTCGTATTCGCTCGATGGAAATAGCTGGACCCGCCTTCCTGTAAACTTCGAGTCATATAAGCTCTCGGATGATTACATTCAGGGCGGCGGCTTCTTTACAGGCGCGTTCGTCGGCATGCAGTGCCAGGATACGTCCGGCCGCGGCTACCATGCAGACTTCGATTATTTCATCTATGAAAACCATTAATGAATGAAGAAAGTCCTCTTGGAAGGGTTCGGCTCTCCGGAGGACTTTCTTATTTTCTACCGCTTACGAACAGGAAAGAACCTCCGGCAGCACTTAAAAAGTGATTGGAGGTTCTTTGCGTTACCCTTTAACGGAGCCCGCAGCAATGCCTTCTACGATGCGGTCACTCAGGAATAGGAACGCGACCAGTATCGGCAAAATGCTGATCATAAGCGTCGCGCCGATTGCGCCCTCTCCGAACGCTTGTCGATTGCCATATTCGCTTATTGCAGCATGCTCAATAACCGTTCTTATAAAGCTGCGGAGGCTTGGCTTACGAGCGAAGAAAGCTGATCGGAATCAACCGTGTTCCCTTGGCGCAGCTTGATCGTTTTTCTTTCCGGAGGACCATCGAACAGCCCTTCCGGCAGCGTGAGGTCGCTCGCATTAAAGATCGTAAAGCTTACTGCGTCTTTGGACGTTGAAATAACAGCAGCGTATTTTCCATTTTTCAAAAAATGAGGTTTTTTGTACTGAATGCGCTCCTGAACGTCAGGAATGGCTCCGTGGACAACCTCGCGCAGGCGGGAGCACAGCTCACCCTGCCATGGCTCTTTTACCGCCTCGATAAAATCCGTTACTTCTTGGTTCATGTTTTCTCTCTCCTCTTCGATTGAAATCAAGGTATCATTTTTTTGAGCATATCGATTTGATCGCGCAGATCCGACTCCAAAGCCGTAGTTGCTGAAGCATTTAGCAGATTTTCATCGTCCAAAAGTCCGCGAAGCTCAACCTCGCCTTGGCCCGAGCCGCTTGGATTCGGCATTCGCTTCGCCCATTTGATCGCTTCATCCTCCGACTTCACGTCAATCAGCGTAAACCCCGCAACAAGTTCCTTCTCCCTAGCAAAAGGTCCGACCGTTACAACCGGCATCTCGCCGTGCAACGAATACGTGAACCGCAGCCCGCTCGAGCTTGGCTGCAGACCCTCGGACGCGATGAGCACGCCCGCTCTTGCCAGCGATTCATGATAAGCAGCCATCGCCTCAATGTGCTCTCGGCTTGGCTTCACGCCCGCTTCAGAATGCTTGGTCGCTTTGACAATCAACATATATCGCATTCATGTTCCCTCCCGGCAGCTTGATTAGTCCGGGCCGCCTTGAGCCCGCCTCTACTTAAACGACGAACGGGAGGAATCATAATCGACAAGGCCGTGCTAACTATTTTTTGAGATCCGAATCCGTTGAAATGCATTCCGCAGCGCGCTTCAGCAGAAGCTCTTGCTCTCGCGTGTTGCGTGTCAGCGATGCCGCGCGTTCGAATTCGAAACGGGCTTCGTCGATACGGCCTAATTTGGCCAGAAGATCACCGCGTACGCTCGGCAACAGATGGTACTCCTTCATCGATGGTTCAGCGGTCAATTCATCAACAATTTGAAGGCCAAAAGCAGGACCAAAAGCCATGGCGATCGCCACAGCCCGGTTTAATTCGACGACAGGCGATGGCATTACGCGCGATAAAGCTTCGTAAAGGGCAGCAATCCGGGCCCAATCGGTCTCGGATGCCGTACGAGCCTGAGCATGGCATGCGGAAATCGCAGCTTGAAGCGCATAAGGGCCGAGCGGACGCCCGAGCTTCCTTGCACGCTCTAGAGCGGCCAAGCCGCGGCGGATCAGCAGCTGATCCCATAACGCACGGTTTTGATCCATCAGAAGAATGGGCTCTCCGGCGGCGCTTACCCGCGTTTTGAACCGTGACGATTGGATTTCCATCAAGGCAACCAAGCCTTGAACCTCCGGCTCTCCAGCTGCGATTTCCGCTAGAATGCGTCCTAATCTAAGCGCCTCCTGGCAAAGCAGCGGACGTATCCAGCTGCCTCCAGAAGTCGCGGTATAACCCTCATTAAACATTAAATAGATCACTTCGAGAACGGTTGACAGACGTTCTTTAAGTTCCTCGCCTACGGGAACCTCAAAGGCAACCCGAGACGCGCTAAGCGTACGTTTCGCCCGAACGATCCGCTGCGCGATCGTTGATTCACCAATAAGGAAAGCATGTGCAATCTCATCGGTCGTAAGACCCCCAAGCAGGCGCAGCGTCAAAGCGACCCGCGCCTCCTTCGACAAAACCGGATGGCAGGTTGTAAAAATCAGCCGAAGGAGATCATCGCCAACCTCTCCATCCATTGCAAGGTCCACGTCGTCTTCGGCGTACAAGTCATTGCCGCGACCAAACTCTTCATATTTCTGGTCACGCAGCTTGCTCCTGCGCATCATATCGATTGCACGGCGCTTCGCCGCAGTCATGAGCCATGCGCCGGGATTATCGGGAATGCCGGTACTCGGCCACCGCTCCAATGCAATGACCAGCGCATCCTGCGCAAGGTCTTCCGCGAGACCAACATCGCGCACCATCCTCGCCAGCCCGGCGATTAGCTTGGCCGATTCGATCCGCCAGATGGCATCAATTGTACGCTGGACCGAGGAACCGTTCACGAGTTTTTAAGCCGGTCCATCTGATCGCGAAGCATCGCCAGCGTTTCCGGGTGCTGCGTCAATTCCGGCGCATCAATAATCTGGCGGAGCTCGATTTGCCCTTCGCCATTTCCGTGCGGATCCGGCATGCGCATCGCCCATTCAATCGCTTCTTCTTTTGATTTGACCTCAATTAGCGTATAGCCGGCAATTATTTCTTTAGCCTCGGTAAATGGACCGTCAATGACTTTCGGTTTGCCGCCAGGCTCAGGATAAGATATCCGTATGCCATTCGAGCTTGCATGCAGACCATCGGCAGCAAGCAGCACACCTGCCTTAGCCAGTTCTTCGTTGTACCGCAGCATCGCTTCAAGAAGCTCTTGGCTTGGCATAACACCTGCCTCGGAATCGTTCGTACCTTTTACAATCATCATAAATCGCATATACATTTCCCTCCTGCGTTCATTATGGAGACCCAGATTATTCGCTCTAAGCTTGCCGTTAATCCCGCTCCTACTTGAACGACGAATCGTAACAATAGAAATCGACATTACGCGCTATAAAAGTTTTATTATTTTCGCCAAGTTGCTTGCTGCATCCGCAGCTCGGTTATTCATTCGTCATTTGCAAGTATAATTCCTTGTACAGGCTCCTTAATCTGTAAAGATTATAATGAGACTAGAAGACCACATATAAATGACATGATATAATAAAAAATGGAAAATAACTTTAGAAGCATCAAAAAAAGGAGTGTTTCATTATTCATTCGCCAGTCCGTACCACTAGTATTTATGTGCTCATTTTTATGGTTAGCTTAGTCCTAGCATCGATTGACATTAAGCTCATCTACATCCTCGCTGCCGCTATACTCATTGCAGGCCTATTCCTCAGCCTTCCTGTCTTGCATATGTTCTTGTTTGAAACCAATATAGCGCGGCTGGAAAAATATTTGAGCAAACAAAGAAAAAAATCACATATGTATCTTTATTATGCTATTGCCAACAGAAGAGATGAAGAAATTGAACATCTATTTCAGCATATGCTTAGCAAATATAAGCAGCCGCAACGCCAAGCGCTATACAAAGTGATGTATGATTTATACCACAAGGATGCCGCTTCCATGAAGAAGCAGCTTCCTCATATCCATTCTGAGAAATACCGCAACTATTATGAAGCCTTTGTTCATCTTGAGGAAGGCAATTTGGAGCTTGCTCGAGCAACTGCGGCTAAAGCAGCAAAGCCATGGATGAGAGACGCATTGCTCTATGAGCTTGAAATGCGTGCCGGGAACCGGCACAAAGCGGCTGCACTGGCAAGGCAATCCTTAGACAGCTGCAAGGGCATACAGAGGTATATCATGTATAAAAACTATGAGCGAGAGCTGCCCGAAGCTCTTACCGGCGCTTAAAGGAATGCAATAACAGCCAAAATAATGTTCTTCATCCGACCTCCGACGGAGAGTAGGCTCAGCCGGAAGCCAGTTGAGGGTCAAACTCCATAATGGTAAATTACTTTTAGTAATAAATGACCGTTAATCATGGGGGCTGGATAAATGAGTGCACGAGGAAAAGCAGGTCGTACGTGGGCATTAGCAGTATTAGCTTTTTTGGCTTTAGCCGTCGGGGCATACGCCTTGGTGTTTTACGGATCCCCTGATGGCATCGAGGATCAGCCGTTCGTTTCTGAAAAAGGAAGCCTGCCTGATTTGTGGCTCACTGTCCTATGGGCGCATGCCGTCTCTGCCGGGATCGGTCTTGCTATCGGCTGGCTCCAGCTCATTAAGCGGCTTCGCCATAGATCGCCGAACGTTCACCGCTTGATCGGCTACGTCTATTCCATGATGATCGTTATCGGCGGAATTACCGGCCTGTACTTAGCCTTTTATGCAGAAGGCGTCTGGATCGCAAAGCTTGGCTTCGGCGCGCTTTCTCTTGCTTGGTTATACAGCTTGTTCCGCAGCCTAAAAAGCATCATCGTTAACCGTGATCCTGCCGAGCATGGACGGTGGATGATTCGAAATTATGCGCTCACCTGCGCCGCAATCACGCTCCGCATTTATACTGCGCTTGCAGCGGTACTGTTCGGCCTTACCGATACGAACGATACCTTCATCGTTATTGCGTGGCTTTGCTGGGTGCCGAATCTATTGTTCGTAGAGCTTCTCTTCAACAAAAAGAAGCCTAAAAGCCGTATGCCGCAGCCGCGCCAGCATGCAAGGCTATAAACAGAAATGCCTTGCGGGATCAATTCGCAAGGCATCCTTTTTGTTTCATTAAACCGTTGGTTTAGAGACCATTACCGCTATTGCATAGATCATTTAAACTGGCTCAACAATTCAAGAACTTGTGCCGCTTCTTCCCCGCCCTGCTGCGCATGAACGATCAATGGAATCCCATGGGCACCCTTTGCATTAACAAGGCCGGGATTATCCGCAAGCATAGCCCGCACAATATCAATCTTCCCTAGCATTGCCGCCGCAAATAGATCAATGCGCGCCCCGTTATCGATAAGAAATTGAGCGATGTCTCTTCTTCCCATATGCGCCGCTGCGCCGATACCTGTCTCCCAATCCCCGCCGCCCCAATCCCAAGCAGCGTTTACGAGCCCCGGCTCCTGCTTCAGAAGGTCTTTTACCCGCTCCAAGTCACCGTGTGCATTGCCGACAAACTCTCTTACTAATTCAGGCTGGATCGATGGTTTGTTCTCCATTAAAATATCTCCTTCAACTGTTTTTTATTGTAAAAGAGCAGCGGACGCTTGATGACCCTTTGACCTCGCTAATTCGTAGGGCGTTGCTCCAGCGTCATTGACAACTGATTGATCTGCTCCTGCAAGCAATAACATCGTGATTATCGTTTCTCTCCCAAAATGTCCCGCTACATGCAGAGGGGTATAGCCTAGCCTCCATATTCCTTCACACTTCACGTTCACATCGGCGCCATGCTCAAGCAGCAGCTTCACAATATGCTCAAAATTGCCTGCTATCGCAGCATGGATCGCCATATTGTTCAGATTCCCGTCCTTGCTTCTCGCGTTTATGTCTGCGCCTTGGTCCAGTAGAAACTTCACCGTTTCCTCGTTGCCAAAATGAGCCGCTAAGCCCAGCGGGGTAAAGCCGTCGCCGCTGTAGCTGCTTAACCGTTCAGGAGATTCTGCAAGCAAATCTTTTATCCGCTTTGTATTGCCAACAGCTGCCGCCTCAAAAATAGTAAGCTCCGCGCCATTGTTCAGCAGCAAGTCTTTAATCTCTTTCGATCGGTAATAGGCAGCCATCAATACAGCCGTTTCTCCGTTATTGTTGCTTGCATTAACAAGCGACGAGTCCTTGTTGATTAACTCTGCCACCTTATCCAGATTGTTCAGCTTCACCGCATCAATCATTTCATTTCGCAGCTGCTGCACGTTATCCGCAAGCGATTTGGCCTTCTGGAGCAGCTCCTCTGAGGCTTGTATCCCCATGCTTATCAAGTGTGTGACTGCCCTTGAACGGTTCGATTCCAGTCCTGAATCAACAAGCAAGTCTACTGCTTTCAACGAAATATCATCTAACCGGATCGAAATAACGACGCTCTGTTTCTTGTTGGACATCAATTTTCTCCCATTGTTTTTCTGTAATTTTTATTACACAATTACAATATCCTATTTTACCCAAAATTACCACATCTATTTTATCCGCTTACATGCGAGTTGAAATCATGCAAAAAACAGAGCATTTGAGGTTATCCCTCACTATGCTCTGTTTTCGTAATAGAGATAGATTAATACCATACTCCATCAGCTTTTAATCTCCCGTAACTTAGGCCACGCAGCTGCTACATTACCGGATATACGTTCCCCGCCTGCAAGCTATTGAACAGAAATAACAGGAAAACCTCCATCTAATTGTTCAAAAAATAGGCAACAGACCATTTAGCAGGAAAATCTCCCGTTAATAGGAACACTTTTACTCCATATTGATAAAAAACAGTAAATTAACGGGACAAAATCCCTCTAATTCAAGATTTAATTCAAAATCGCCACAAATAACGGGAGTTTTTCCCGTTAAGTCTACTGCGCGGAAAGTCAGCTGCCGACGATAGACGCTGCGTGTGCAATTTTCGCGTAGAAGCATGGTTAGGCGACCAGTTGCGGCTATGCCGATGCCCCAAGCATACGCGCGGCCAGCTATCCCTCTATTCAACTATCCAACTACTCCTCAACAACGCCAAGCGCCTTGTTCTTCTCCTTAAAACGCTCGTTGTGCGAGGACACGTACGCCATTCTCGGTGCTTCTGGGTCCATGTACAGCTTCGCGCTGTTAACGGCAAGTGCAGCATCGGTGAACGCACCGGCTATGAGATTGAGCTTACTGTCGTAATATGCAAAATCCCCCGCAGCGAAGACGCCCGGCAGATTGGACTCCAGCTTAGCATTTACGTACACGTTCCAATCGTCCATGCTCAGCCCCCAATCCTTAATCCCGCTGAAATCGGATTTCAGCCCATGGTTAACAATGACCGCATCCACCGCGAGCTGCTCGGATACGCCTGTTTCCAGATGAGTCAGCGTTACGCGATCGATCATCTCGCCATTGCTGCTGTAAAGCTGGCTAACTTCGTAAGGCGTCCGCACGTCAACGGAGGAATCGTTCATCTTGGCAATGTTTTTCTCGTGTCCGCCAAATTGGTCGCGCCGATGCACGACCGTAACGTGCTCCGCAATCGGCTCCAGCTCATTCGCCCAATCAACAGCCGAATTCCCTCCTCCGGATATAAGCACCCGCTTTCCTCGAAACGGCTCAAGCTCCTGTACGGTATAGTGTAAATTAGATACCTCATACCGTTCCGCTCCCTCAAGCTCCAGCTTAGCCATCTTCAAAATGCCCCGGCCTATCGCCAAAATAACGGTACGCGTCCAATGCTTCTCTCCTGTAACCGTCTCTAATAGATAGGTGCCGTCATCCTGTTTCTCCAAATCGCGTATTTGCTGGCCCAGAAAAATAGTCGGTTCAAAGGTTTGTGCCTGCTGTTCCAGCTGAGTGATCAGCTTCTCGCATAATACCGGCGTAACGCCTCCAACATCCCAAATCATCTTCTCGGGATAGATTAACATCCGCCCGCCAAGCTTCTCGTTCGCATCGATCAGCTTTGTTTTCAAATCCCTCATTCCGCTATAGAAAGCAGCATACATCCCCGCAGGGCCGCCGCCAATAATCGTTACATCATAGAGTTGCAGTTGTTCCGTCAACAGTATATCCTCCTGCACAAGTATTTGAGATTCATTCTCACTACTCATTGTAGAATTGGAACACACGCAAGAGCAATGGACAAACAAAACGGGAAATTTGCACAAACTCAACTCATGCATGGTCAACCCCTCATCCGCCAGCAACCCCGATTTCCTTCCAACGAAGAGCATATATGCCAAACTTGCATGCAAGATCCGCTAACCTTTGGGGTATATTAAGACCTCTCAGCAATTCCCTGCTTCAAAACTTTGTCATCACTTTAACGAAAGACTTTATTAGCTACGCGAGCCAAAAATAGGTTTGAACATTTGTTCATCAATTGGTTTACATATGTTCATGACCATGATATTATAATCTTGCATTTGAGGAATCGTATAAGGGGAAGGTGAACTGGCTATGTTAAATTTGTCCGGAATGATCGATCATACGCTTTTGCGCGCTGATGCAACAAAAGCTGAAATTACAAAATTAACGGAAGAAGCGAAAAAATATAGTTTTGCTTCCGTTTGCGTGAACCCAACTTGGGTAGCTTATTCTGCTGAGCAGTTGGCAGGCAGCACGGTTAAGGTTTGTACCGTAATCGGATTTCCGCTTGGAGCGTCAACTACTGAGACTAAAGCTTTTGAAGCTGCGAATGCCATTGCAAACGGAGCGACTGAGGTTGATATGGTTATTAACATAAGCGCCTTAAAAGATGGCAATGATGCATTGGTGGAAAAAGATATTAAAGCCGTTGTTGATACAGCAGCCGGCAAAGCGCTTGTGAAAGTTATTATCGAAGCATCGCTTCTTACGGATGAAGAGAAGGTCCGCGCTTCCCAGTTGTCAGCTAAAGCTGGAGCGGATTTCGTGAAAACATCAACGGGCTTCTCCACTGGCGGAGCAACTGCCGAGGACGTTGCGCTTATGAGAAAAACGGTTGGGGACAAGCTTGGCGTTAAAGCTTCCGGCGGCATTCGCAGCCTTGAGGATATGGAAAAAATGATCGCAGCAGGCGCTTCCAGAATCGGTGCCAGCTCAGGCGTGAAGATTATGGAAGGCGAGCAATCGACCTCTTCTTACTAAAATAAATTGTGCTGCTCCTTAACGGAGCAGCTTTCCAGGGGGAAAGAAAGATGAAGGAGCAATTGATTCAAGAAGCGATTGACGCGCGTAAGCATGCTCATATTCCCTACTCGCATTTTGCTGTCGGCGCTGCGTTATTGACTAGCAACAAGCGTATTTACAAGGGCTGCAACATTGAGAATGCTTCGTTCGGATTAACGAATTGCGCAGAGCGGACAGCTATTTTCAAAGCGGTATCGGAAGGCGATCACGTTATTGAAGCAATCGCCGTAGTAGCAGACACCGAGGGTCCTGTCTCTCCGTGCGGAGCATGCCGGCAGGTATTAGCAGAATTTTGCGATGAGAATACAAAGATTTATTTGACGAATCTCCATGGCAATACCGAAGAGTGGACGATGGCACAACTCCTTCCGGGTGCTTTTCAAGCGACTGACATGAAAAAGTAAGCGGCGGCTCAGTTGTAAGCGCTTTATAGTAATGCAGCATGACGTACTATACTAACTTACTAGGAGAATGAACAATGAAATTTTTAATCGCTATATTGGGCTTGCTTGTTGTTCTTGGGCTTTCTTACGTTGCCAGCAATAACAAAAAGAACATCAAGTACAAACCGCTAATCATCATGGTCCTCCTTCAGGTGGTTTTGGCCTATGCATTATTAAATACAGCCATAGGAGAAATTCTGATTAAAGGCTTCTCCGGCATGTTCGAGAAATTGCTAGGCTTTGCGCATGAGGGAATCGATTTTGTGTTTGGCGGTCTTCTTAACGAAGGACAATTCTCGTTCTTCTTTAGCGCGCTGCTGCCAATCGTGTTTATCTCGGCGCTCATCGGTATTTTGCAATATATCAAGGTGCTGCCGTTTATCATCAAATATATCGGTCTTGTCTTGAGCAAAATAAACGGAATGGGAAAACTGGAATCCTATAATGCGGTTGCGTCCGCTATATTGGGACAATCCGAAGTGTTCATTTCGGTCAAAAAACAAATCGGATTGCTGCCTAAGCAGCGTTTATATACGCTTTGCGCCTCGGCGATGTCCACCGTTTCGATGTCGATCGTTGGCTCATACATGCAAATACTCGACCCTAAATACGTGGTAACCGCGCTCGTCCTTAATTTGTTTGGCGGATTTATCATTGCTTCCATCCTCAATCCTTATAAGGTTGAGCCTGAGGACGATATTCTGGAGGTTCAGGAAGAAGAGAAACAAACGTTTTTCGAAGTGCTCGGCGAATATATTTTAGACGGCTTCAAGGTCGCTATCATAGTCGCTGCGATGCTGATCGGTTTTATCGCGATGATCGCTTTGGTCAACGGGCTATTCAGCGGCATTATCGGCATTTCGTTCCAACAAATATTAGGCTATATTTTTGCCCCGATCGCTTTTATAATGGGTATTCCATGGAAAGACGCTGTCGATGCAGGAAGCATCATGGCGACAAAAATGGTGTCCAACGAGTTTGTAGCGATGCTTGAGCTTGCAAAATATCCTGATTTGTCCGCTCGCGCTGTCGGTATCGTA
This sequence comes from Paenibacillus sp. FJAT-27812, assembly GCF_001273905.1. Lineage (NCBI taxonomy): Bacteria > Bacillati > Bacillota > Bacilli > Caryophanales > Paenibacillaceae > Paenibacillus > Paenibacillus sp. FJAT-27812. The sequence goes on from NZ_LIGH01000001.1 coordinate 1,345,919, forward strand.
TCCGTGTTCCTCGTTTCATTTGCCAACTTCTCGTCAATCGGCATTATCGCCGGCGCCGTAAAAGGACTGCACGAGAAACAAGGCAACGCCGTTGCACGTTTCGGATTAAAATTGCTTTACGGGGCCACTTTGGTTAGCGTCTTGTCTGCCATCATCGCAGGACTGTTTATTAAATAACGGAAGGAGCCTAATACAATGAACAAATTTCAAAGAATTCACCTGATCGTTCTGGACTCGGTCGGCATTGGCGAATCGCCTGATGCGGCAAGCTTCGGAGACGTCGATGTTGATACGCTTGGCCATATTGCGAGTGAGCTTGGAGGCTTGAAGATGCCTCACATGGGCGTCCTCGGATTATCCAACATCAAGGAAATTAAAGGGATTCCGGTTGCAGACAAGCCTCTTGCCTATTATACGAAGATGCAGGAAGCGTCGAACGGCAAGGATACAATGACCGGTCACTGGGAGATCATGGGGCTTCATATCGCCGTACCTTTCCGCGTGTTCGCGGATGGTTTTCCGCCGGAGCTAATTAACCGGATTGAAGAGAAAACAGGCCGTAAGGTAATTGGCAACAAACCAGCCAGCGGCACGGAAATTATTGACGAGCTTGGCGAAGAGCATATGCGGACAGGCGCATTGATCGTCTATACCTCTGCGGATTCCGTATTGCAGATCGCTGCCCATGAAGATGTGGTACCATTGAAGGAACTCTATGAAATCTGCGAGTTCTGCCGTGAAATTACGCTGGAGGATCCCTACATGCTGGGGAGAATCATCGCTCGTCCCTTCGTCGGAGAGCCGGGACATTTTAAGCGGACATCCAATCGTCATGACTACGCGCTGAAACCATTTGGGTCTACTGTGATGAATGAACTAAAAAATGCCAGCTTCGACGTAATCGCACTCGGTAAAATATCCGATATATATGATGGAGAAGGCGTTACAAAGGCCGTGCGCACCGTATCCAATTCGGATGGCATGGATCAATTCATTTCAGTGCTGGATGAATCGTTTACGGGTATTAGCTTCTTGAACCTTGTCGACTTTGATGCGCTCTATGGGCATCGCCGCGATCCTAAAGGGTACGGACAAGCGTTGGAGGAGTACGACACCCGTCTGCCGGAGGTTTTTGCGAAAATGACCGAGCAGGATTTGCTTATAATCACTGCGGATCACGGTAATGACCCGACCTATCACGGAACGGATCACACGCGCGAATACGTGCCTTTATTGGTTTATTCCCCGCGTTTTAAGCATGGCGGACATGCCCTTCCATTGAGGGAGACCTTCGCGGACATTGGAGCGACGATCGCAGACAACTTCGGAGTGGCGATGCCGGCGCACGGCACTAGCTTTTTGGGAGAACTAAAATAACAAAGTTGAAGGAGCATGACTATGAGCATTCATATTGGAGCCGAGCAAGGCCAGATTGCAGAAACGATTTTATTGCCAGGAGATCCGCTGAGAGCCAAGTATATCGCTGAAACGTATTTGGAGGATGTCATCTGCTACAACGAGGTCAGAGGCATGCTGGGCTTTACAGGTACTTATAAAGGTCAGCGCATATCCGTGCAGGGAACAGGAATGGGCGTCCCTTCTATCAGTATTTATGTGAATGAATTGATTCGTGATTACGGCGTAAAAAACTTGGTTCGCGTTGGCACTTGCGGCGCTATGCAAGAAAGCGTGCACGTTCGCGAAGTTATTTTGGCACAAGCAGCTTGTACGGATTCCAGCGTTAACCGCCATGTTTTTGGCGGCTATGATTTCTCGCCAATCGGCAGCTTCTCTTTGCTAAAGGCTGCTTACGAGCGCGGTATCGAAAAAGGCTTAAAGCTGCATGTGGGCAATATTTTCTGCTCCGACTCCTTCTATCGGGATGATAAAGCCATTGTGCAAAAGCTGATGGATCATGGCGTTCTAGGCGTGGAAATGGAAACGACTGCCCTTTATACGCTTGCTGCGAAATACGGCGCTAATGCTTTAACTATTTTAACGGTGAGCGATCATCTGCTGACAGGTGAAGAAACAACCTCCGCAGAGCGTCAAAGCACCTTTAACGATATGATGGAAGTTGCACTCGAAACGGTTATTTCCATATAAATACGGAATCATAAATAGATATTAGGCGAGGAGAGAAACATATGAGAATGGTTGATCTGATTGAGAAAAAACGTGACGGTGAAGAGCTAACAACAGAGGAAATCAACTTTATTATCGATGGTTATACGAAGGATGAAATTCCGGACTATCAAGTTAGCGCTTTGGCTATGGCGATCTTCTTCAAGGATATGACAGAACGCGAGCGCGCTGATTTGACGATGGCAATCATGAATTCCGGCGATACGATTGACCTCTCCGCGATTGAAGGCGTAAAGGTTGATAAACACTCCACAGGCGGTGTTGGCGATACGACTACATTAGTGCTTGCTCCTCTTGTGGCGGCGCTCGATATTCCGGTTGCCAAAATGTCCGGCCGCGGCCTTGGACATACCGGCGGTACAATCGATAAGCTGGAAGCCATCGCTGGATTCCATGTAGAGATCGATAAGGATGAATTCGTACAATTGGTGAATAAGGATAAAATTGCGGTCATCGGCCAATCCGGCAACCTGACGCCAGCCGATAAGAAGCTCTATGCCCTGCGCGATGTTACGGCAACGGTTAACTCGATCCCGCTCATCGCAAGCTCCATTATGAGTAAAAAAATTGCAGCCGGCTCGGATGCAATCGTGCTGGACGTGAAGACTGGCGCCGGCGCATTCATGAAAACGGTAGAGGATGCCAAAGAGCTTGCACACGCTATGGTTAGCATCGGCAACAACGTCGGCCGCAAGACGATGGCGGTTATCTCGGATATGAGCCAGCCGCTCGGCCTTGCAATCGGCAACGCGCTGGAAGTAAAAGAAGCAATCGACACGCTGCAAGGAAAAGGACCTAAGGATTTGGAGGAGCTTTGTCTTGCGCTAGGCAGCCAAATGGTGTTTTTGGCGAATAAAGCCAGCTCGCTAGAAGAAGCCGAAGAGCTGTTGAAGGAAGTTATCCGCAACGGCAAAGCGCTGGAAAAATTCAAAGCCTTCATTGCCAATCAAGGCGGCGATCCGTCTGTCGTAGATCACCCAGAGAAATTGCCGCAAGCCGCTTATCTCATCGAAGTGCCTGCTAAAGCAGACGGCGTTGTAACTGAGATTGTAGCGGATGAGATCGGCACGGCAGCTATGCTGCTTGGAGCTGGACGCGCGACTAAGGAATCCGAAATTGATTTGGCTGTAGGACTCATGCTGAACAAAAAAATCGGGGATGCAGTAAAAGCAGGCGAATCGCTCGTTACGATTCACTCGAATCGCGAAAATGTGGATGATGTGCTGAGCATCATTTACGACAATATTCGCATTGGCAGTGAGGTAACCCCTCCTGTACTCGTCTACGGTATCGTAACCGAGTAGGCTAAGAAGGAGATAAGCAAATGTTTTATGCGATTATCATTTTGTTTCTGGGATTTCTCCTTATTAACGGAGTCTTCGCCTTTCAAACAAAATTTATCGGCGCTTCAATAGGAGACACGTTAAAGTTCCAAGTCTATATGATTCCCATTTTGTTTCTCGCCAACGTATTGCTTGGACTAGGTTTCAAATATGGTTATAAATATTTAGGCAGCAATACACTGGTCGTTTCCAGCTCCAAATTCCTTGATATTGCCGCCCTGCTTGTCGTTTCCTTCTTCTTCTTCTCAGAAGTTCCAAGCTGGAAAACGTTCGTAGGCCTCGGTTTGGTTATAGCTGGAATTATTGTGACTAAGCTTTAGAAATAATAAATCCCCTTTAGACAGGCAGTGAACGACCCGCTGCTGACTAAAGGGGATTTTTTTATTGAGCGCAACTATTTTCGCTTGCCATATGTCACCTCTTCTCAGTCAACGTTGCTCTTTACGCTGTAATAGCGCATAGCACGCGGAACTCCCTTGATTTTGAGACGGCCGCTATAGATCAATTCACGAACCCGGTATTCAAAATATTCATCTCCCACGTACTGCTCGCAATAGCCTAACGCTTCGCCAACGACCCTAGCTGATTTTATGAAATCCCGGTCGCCTCTTCCACTATGCAGCTTCTCCACTGTCTCCATCAAATACGCATCAAAATAATCCTCGCCTACAGGAAGAACATTTCCGTCTATGCATATGCGAAGCACCTCAGGCTGCTGGGCAAGCTCCAGCCATTCGTTCTCTAAAACCTTTCTCGAATCGCCGTTCAATCGTATGCTCACACTGTCATCGCCGAGGATAACCTGCAGCTTGTCTGATGGTATTTCCCCAGAGTGATTATACGGAACGCTCAGGTCTGGGCGGTTAAACAACCGACTGCTTACATCCGAAACAGGGATGGTGGCTATGGGATTCAACATATTTCTCAATAAGTACGCGGCATAACGCAATCCTACCTGCTCACCTGCATTCATGCTGCTCCATATCGTTACGGAAGCCCCAGGCGGAATGAGCGAGATTTGCCGCATCAAGCTCTGATGCTCTTCTTCGAAGTCCTCCTCTTCATCATTATTGTTAATATGGTCAAAAAACCATTGCTGTCTCTTCATCCGTCCTGTCGCTTCGTGCAGCTGCCATATCGGTCCAATGGAGTAGCGGTCGCGAAAAGTGATCACTTTATCGCTATCCGCCCTCCCAAGCTTCTTAATAGCCAATTTCAAGCTGCCCGCAAAAGAATCGCCAAACGCCATATGCACTTGATTGCAGCTATCGCTAGGCTCCCATTGCTGCTGCTTTTTTGGCGTTAAAACGGCTTTATACATCTCTAATAAATCCTCGTAAAGCTTCTCTTTTGGATAATGCTCATTCTCCACTCCGTCTATCATGAGCATGATGTGCATGATTAATGATTGGGCTTCCCGTTCAGATAAATCATTGATCCTATTATTTATTTGAGTAATTTTCATATGTAGGTCCTCTCTCTCCAATGTCATCCTCTGGCAAGCAATGCCCCGAATCCCAGCCCTACTTATGCAGTTTAATGTCCAGTAATCTAAAGGCCTCTAACACCGCTCCTTTGGGAGCCAAACCATACCTATCGCCAGTATTAACCTCAAAGTAGGAGCCGCCATCCTCTCTATCGCGTACCGATTGTGCCAAGCCGACACCTGTTTCTAAAGCAATAGCGATGAAAATCGGTTCAAGCTGTTCCTTGCTCGCTTCCGAGTGTACATGAAACATATTGGAAACGGGCGTCTCCGGGATCGTTTTCATCGTTTGGCATCCATTGTATAATTCAGCAAGCTCCTGCGCTTCCCTATAGTACTTCTCCATATGCGGCAGCCGCCGCTCCATATAGTAGTCTGCGGAGATAATATAAGGATAAAGGCTGATCAGATCGCCGCCGTGACGTCTTTTCCAAATCTTCGATTGTTCCGTAAAATCGCGATCTCCGGCCAAAATGGCTCCGGCAATGCCGCCAATTCCTTTATAAAATGAGATATACACGCTGTCAAAGAGCGCGCAGACCTCCTCCACTGACTTTTCATAATAGGGAAGGATCTCGAACAGCCTAGCGCCGTCAAGATGAAGCCTAATGCCTCTTTCTCGGCAAAATGCCGACATGGCTTCAAGCTCCGCGTATGCAGGCAATTGTCCGCCAATTTCCCTCTGAGGCAATTCCAGCAGCAAGCAGGCGATGTCTTCCCTCATGCCAAGCAGATCCTTCAGAAGGACTGGCCTTTCTTTATCCGCCAGCAATAGGGGCTCAAGATGATGCAGCTCTTTCATCCCGTCTTTCTCATGGATTTCCAAATGGCTTAAGGGATGATAGCCTACTTTCTTATTTCCTTTCTCATCGCACCATATTCGGAGCGCAATTTGCTGTGCCATCGTGCCGCTAGGGAAGAAAACTGCCGACTCCTTGCCAAGCAGGCGTGCCATTCGCATTTCAAAATCCTCGATCAGCTCTCCCTTGCCGTACATATCGCTATCCTGCTCATCCTCCCATTGCTCGAGCGCTTCTTTCAGCACCTTCACGTTCCGCCTGCCATGGCCGATCAACGGATAGCTGGCTTGATTATATGCTTCGATTAATGATTTCGTTTGTTCCATCCTATATGTCCCCTTTTACGTTCATTCTTTTGGCAATATGGTCCGGTTCATTACCGGAGAAGAGAGAATGACCGACGTGTTGACATTGCCGAATGGCATGAGCCGCTCCACGAGCTCGCTAAGCGCATCCATCCCCGTTACTGCCGCCTTCAAAATATAACTGACCGTTCCCGTTACCCGGTGGCATTCTATAATATCCTCATCATTCATAATCCGCTTTTCAAACTCCATCGGAAATACTTTTAATTCGCTCATTTGGATAATCAGCTGAATGTTTCTTCCTACCGCTGCCGCCGATACTCGGGCGCCGAAGCCAGTAATAATACCTCTCTCTTGGAGACGCAGCAGACGCTCGGATATGCTGGGACGGCTCAAAGCCAGTCGTTTGGACAGCTCGCTTACGGTCATTCGCCCATCCTCCTGCAGCAATCGGAGAAGCGCTCGATCCAATTGATCCATCCTCGCAGGCCCCCCTTCATTTTGCAGCAAAAACGCGTTCATTTGATTCAATGTTACATAATTTCACATCAATTTCATTCCGTTTATCATATATACGAATCACGCTGTTTTGTATCCTTATATTAACAAACTTAAGCAGGCGGTGCATGCGGGATGATAAGGAAATCAGACAACAAAGTGAAGGAAAATATGCGCAAATGGCTCCATTTTGCAATAGGCTGCTTCGTTACTACCGGCGGATTGGTCATTCTGAAGCATTCGGGTATCGTTACCGGAGGCACAGCAGGACTCTCACTAAGCTTATCGCCCTTGCTGCAAGTCCCATTCCACTATTTGTTCGTGCTGCTCAACCTTCCATTTTTTATTTTCTCCTACTTTTACATGGGTAAATCCTTTACTTTCAAAACCGTGCTGGCGATCGCGCTTCTTTCCTTGTTTAGCGCCTTAAATGGCTTATTGCCTGCCTTTGCGATTCCATCGCTCATCGGGGCAATCGTTGGAGGCGTATTTATCGGGGCAGGCATCACCGCCTTGTTCCGTAACGGCGCTTCACTCGGAGGCGCGACGATACTGGCGGTTTATTTGCACAGGGAGCACGGCATCAATCCCGGGATTACTAACTTCGGATTTGATCTTCTAGTCGTGCTTACCAGCTTGTCCATATTTTCGCTTACGAGCGGGTTGTATTCTGCGATTTCGATAGCCGTTACATCAGCCGTCTTATCGTTCTATAAGAGAAGAAAGACGAAAACCGAGCAGGAGAAAGCGGATGCTCTGCCCCGTGTTACGACATCTGCCTGAATGATCATTTATGCCATAAAAAAAAGCAAAGGAGGCGTGTCCTCCTTTGCTCATTAAAAACAAATAGACTTTCTGCAGCTTGATCTTTTTTTCTTTTTCTTCTTCTTGGTGAACCCAACCTCAACGGCAATGATAGAAGAAACACTAATATAGTTTACGGAGCCTTTGATATTGATAACCACACAATCATCGACAATGCCTAGATAAATGCCGGAACGTACTTTACCGCCAAAAAAAATTCGAATATTCGTAGAACCTACGCCAAGCTTGAGCAGCATGCTAAGCACACGTTCATTTTTGCCGCAGCTTTTTTCCTTTGATCCGTTATTGCCCTGACTATGGTTCTCTGTTTGTTTGTTTCCATGACTCTGGTTTACTGGCTTCCCATGACTTCTCTTCCCAGAGCTTTTGCATCCTCCTCGCTTAGTCATACCTACCATCTCCCTTATATTAAGAATTGCTATTATTATATGGAGATTGATAGATTTAGGTGTGTATATTTTACTAGATTACGAATGGATAAGCCGGGTTGTTATTTCTGCGTCAACAGCTGCACCGTCCACAAGATGACAAAAAGGCTGTAACGGAAGGCCAATGCCTCCTGTTACAGCCCTGCTAATTGCGCACATGATTAGAATAATTCGAGTTCAATAACGGTATCCATCTCATCAGGCAGCACGGCGCCCTTTAGCGTAATAAATGCTCCGCCTTCAATATCCGAATATTCCTCCGCCATCCACGGTACCTCGATTTTGAGCTCGGTGCCGTCCCGCAGCAATCTGGCCTTCTTGATTTTTCCCTTCAAGCCTTGGAAAAAGATAGGGCCGATGCCTCTGTCATAGACATGGGCATATAGCTTGTTGCCCTTTTGCGTGTAACGGCCCCACTCCGGCTTCGGCAGTGTCGAATGGCCGCAGCCGTAAATGCTGTCTCCATTCAAACGCATCCATTCGCCGACCTCGCTTAATACAACAAGCGACTCCCTTGTCATTTCACCTTTCGCATCCGGTCCCACATTAAGCAGCAGGTTGCCATTTTTACTGATGCATTCCACCATGGTGCGGATAACCTGCTTCGTTGATTTGTAATTTTTATCTTCGGAGCAATAACCCCAGTTGTCGTTAAGCGTAATGCATGCTTCCCAAGGGATTGATTGGCCGTTCACGTCAACGATGCCGCCAGGCGGTATAATTTGTTCCGGCGAGAAGAAGTCACCCGCGTATTCTTCCGGCTCAGCCGCCCGGATGTTGCCGCCCAAGCGATTGTCGATAATAATATCCGGCTGAATGGAGCGAATCATCCGAACAAGCTCTGTCGCTTTCCATTTCTCGCCGGTCATGTTGTCATAGGAGAAGTCGAACCACATGATGTCGATTTTGCCGTAATTGGTAAGCAGCTCCTTCACTTGTCCGTGCATATACGAGAGGTATCGATCAAAGTCAATCGGCTTATCCTTCGCCGCTTCATTGCTGCGGTCGGGATGCGCCTTATCCCCGTAGCCCGGATAATCGTCATGATCCCAATCGATAATGGAGTAGTATAAACCGACGGCGATTCCCTCAGCGCGGAACGCATCCACATACTCACGAACGAGGTCGCGCCCGGCTGGCGTGTTCGTCGCTTTGAAGTCTGTTAGGTTACTGTCGAACAAGCAAAAACCGTCATGATGCTTGGTCGTCAGCACAGCGTACTTCTGTCCGGCAGCCTTAGCCGCTTTCGCCCATGCCTTCGGATCATAACGGGAAGCGTCAAACTCATCGAAATAGGTCATATAATGCTCTTTGCTCATCCGTTCGTTGCCGCGTATCCATTCGCCTCTGGCTGGAATCGAATAAAGTCCCCAATGAATAAACAAACCGAATCTGTCCTGCAAAAACCATTCCGTTCTTTGTTCCCTCGTTCCCATTCCTGAATCCCTCCGTTTATAAAATGGATCATAAATTCGCTATTCTGCTTCGAATGTATGAAATAATGCCGCAGCGCCGATGAGGCCGACATCGTCTTTTAGGCCGGCAGATATGAGGCTGTACGTTCCTCTGTACGGCGCCATCACAAGCTCATCTGTCTTTTTCCGCAGCGCAGGAAACAATAGATCCCCCGCTTTGCTTACGCCGCCGCCGATCACGATACGATCGGGATTGAACGTATGAACGGCATTTGCCAATCCTTGCGCCATATAATGAATCGTCCGGTCAATAACTTCAACAGCTACCGGATCGTTTAATTTCATTGCTTGAAAAACATGCTGAGACGTCACCCTACCTTCGCTAGCGCTTGCCAGCTCGGTAATGAGCGACGCTCTATCCTCCATATATCTCAACGCCGTATCGCGGATTGCTGTGCCTGACGCGAACACTTCCCAGCAGCCGTATCTTCCGCAGCTGCATATCGGTCCGCTCGGGTCAATCATATTGTGGCCCAGCTCACCCGCGAAGGAATGTGATCCTAGCAGCAGCTTGCCGTCTAAGACGATTCCCGCTCCAATGCCGGTGCTGAACGTAACGTAAACCATATTTTCTGCACCTTTGCCCGCGCCTCGAACATATTCGCCCCAGGCTGCAGCATTAGCATCATTAACTACCTGCACCTGAATGCCAAGCTCCGCTTCCATCCACTTCTTTAACGGGACGTTGTCCCACTCGGGAAGGTTAGTGCCATTAATTACGATACCGTCCCGGCTGTTCACCGCTCCGGGAGATGCTAATCCGACGCCGATTAATGGCCGTCCTTCGGAGACGGAGCGAATCATTCCGATCATCCGCTGAACCACCTCTTCGGCAGTTCGGGCACCGGCTGTCTCCATCTGCTCCCGTCCCAGCAGCGTACCGTTCGAGTCAAACAGCGCTGCCGCAATCTTCGTTCCACCCAAGTCGATTCCGACTACATAGCTTTGAGACTTATGCATGGCCAATCACCTTTTCACTTTCTAGTATCAGTCGACGCCGTGCAGACTGTCAGCAAGCGCCCGCAAGACCACTGGATCAATTGGAGACAGAGAGTCATTGCCGCAGCGGACAGCTGAGCCAAAATGCACTTCCGTCACTCCGGTCTGCTCGATAAACGTTTTGATGCCTTGCGGTTTTAAACCGCTTCCAGCTAATATTTTTAAAGACCCGCTTTGCGATGCCTCGACAAGACTGCGCATGGCCGGAACAGCATCGATCGCTGGACCCGGTCCAGCAGAGGTGAGCACCCGTTTAATTTGCGGGTAATGGCTTAGCGTACGCAAACCGGCAATTTGGTCTTCCAACTCGTCAAACGCGCGGTGGAATGTTACTTGCAGCCCATTCGTTAATGGCAGCAAGGTTTCCAGCGCCCGCTCATCGATGCGTCCTTCCGGCGTTAGCGCTCCAACAACAATGCCTGCCGCACCACTTTCTGCAATAGCTCTCGTCTCCGCCGCCATCGTTAAAATGTCGTTTTCCGAATAGACAAATGTGCGGCTATGCGGACGAACCATAACAAAAACAGGTATGCTCACCGCTTTTGCAACCTGCTGAATTAATCCGATTCCCGGCGTCAAGCCGCCTTCTGTAATTGCGGTAATCAGCTCGAGGCGGTCAGCGCCATTCGCTTCTGCGGTTAGCGCATCATCAATACACGTCGCGATGACTTCCAAAATCATAACGAAGCCCCCTCTCCATCCATTCTTTTATTGCTGTTCCTTCTTCATCGCATAATCGGCAAGAAGCCGCGCCCCGTATCCGGTCGCTCCCGCTTCCGAGTAACTCATGTCTTGCTTGTATTGAACCGTACCCGCCATATCGATATGAATCCATTTCATGGATTCAGCTACGAAGCGGCGAATAAAGAGCGCCGCCGTAATGGCACCTGCAAACGGAGAGGTGCTGACATTACGAAGATCAGCGTAATGGCTCTTGAGGTCCGCTTCGTATTCATCCATAAGCGGCATCGGCCAGAGCCTCTCCCCGTTGCGCTCGCCAATCTCGACGAGGCTTTGCGTCATGTCTGCATCGCCCCAAATGCCGGCGATGCCAAGACCTAGCGCAGCCCCGACATTCCCAGTCAATGTTGCAATATCAATCGCTTCCGCTGCTCCGATATTCGCAGCATGAATGAGTGCATCCGCGAGAATGAGCCTGCCTTCGCCATCGGTATTAGCCACTTGCACAGTCAACCCGTTCGGGAAGCGAACAACCGACGATGGCAAGATCGCCTCCGCGTCCGGCACGTTGTCAACGACCGGTATTAGTGCGGTCACATTCACATTAGCCTTCTTGCGGAGCAAGATGTCCATCGCGCCAACGACAGCAGCGGCACCGCCCATATCCATGCGGGCATCGCTAATATCGCTGGCCGTCTTCACGTTCATGCCGCCCATATCGAACGTAACGCCCTTGCCGACCAAAGCCAGCATCGGCAGCCTCGGATTTCCTTCATAGCGGATTTCAACAAGCGCCGGCGCATGCTTGCTTCCTGCGCCTACCGCCAGGAGACCGTTCATCTGAAGGTCAACAAGCTCCTGTCCGCGGTAAACACGAACCTTTACCGGGCTATCATCGCGGTCGAAATACCCTTCCATCCACTTTGCAAATGTATCTGGATTCAGCGTATCCGGCGATTCATTCACCCGGTCCCGAGCAAGCATAGCGCCATCTGCACGGATTCGCGCATTAACAAGCACAGCGTCCATTTCTACCGCTTTCAGCTCCGCCCAATCTGACGAAGAAAGCAATAACTCAACAGAATCGTTAATTTTCGTCGCTTCCCTGTAGGTTTGGAAACGGTATAAACCGAGCAGCCAGCCTTCTGCCCACGCTTGCAGCCAATCGGCGGCAGCCACTTCCCTATCGCCATCGGCCGCACTGCCTTCTTCATTGGCTATACGGACAAGCAAAGCACGGCTTTTCCCTTCACGCTGCGCCATACGGGCCGCAGACCCGCCTGCCCGGCGGATCTTCTCCAGCGTCAAATCACGTCGCTTGCCCATTCCTACTGCAAGCACGTCAAGCTCTTCTTCCGTTCGGCTGTACAACCATGTCGCACTGCCGCTCCGTTTATGCGCTTCCCCCAGCTTGAGCGGAAAAGCCTCCTCTTCAAAAGCCAGATAGACGAGAATATCCGCCGAATCGGCGGAATCGATTACAATATTCATCGCTGTCCCTTCTTTGCCTTAAAGTGTATACACAAGTTCAATTAACGCTCCAATTTCAACATCTCTTCATCGAATAAATGGCATGCAACCTCATGGCCGGGCTCAACCTCCCGGAATACCGGCACATGCTGCTTGCAGATTTCCATGCAGGAAGGACATCTCGTATGAAACCGACAGCCGGATGGCGGATCAACGGGGCTTGGAAGATCCCCCTTCAAAATAATGCGCTCCTTCTTAAGGCTTGGATCCGGCACAGGAACCGAAGAGAGCAGCGCTTGCGTATAAGGATGCAGAGGCTTGTCATACAGCGTGTCCTTATCCGCCGTCTCCACCAGCGAACCTAGATACATAACGCCTATGCGGTCGCTGATATGCTCAACAACGCTAAGGTCATGCGAGATGAACAAATACGTCAGCCCATACTCCTCTTGCAAATCCTGAAGCAAATTCAGCACTTGGGACTGAATGGACACGTCCAGCGCCGACACCGGCTCATCCGCCACAATTAAGCTCGGACGAACGGACAACGCCCGGGCAATGCCGATCCGCTGCCGCTGCCCGCCGCTGAATTCATGCGCGTAACGCTCCGCATGAAAGCTGCTAAGCCCAACCGTTTCAAGCAGCTCGTTTGCCAGCTTATCCCGCTCCTTGGGTGAGAGCTTCGTATGAATAAGCAACGGCTCGGCAACCAAATCTTTCACCTTCATCCGCGGGTTAAGCGAAGCGTAAGGGTCTTGGAATACCATCTGCATATCCTTGCGAAGCGGACGCATTTGGTTGTCGGAAATATGGCTGATGTTCTGGCCCTTAAACCACACTTCGCCATCGTTTGGCGTAAGCAACCGTGTCACCAGCCTGCCTGTAGTCGACTTGCCGCAGCCGCTCTCGCCAACGAGGCTGAACGTTTCGCCTTTGCGTATAGCGAATGAAATGCCATCAACCGCCCGCAAATATTTAGTCGTTCCGAGAAAGCCCTTTTTTACCGCAAAAGACTTCTTCAAACCTTTTACTTCAATTAACGGCGTCTCTTTCATGCGCGTCCCACTCCTTCCGTATTCTCCTGCTGCGTAAGCAGGCAGCGGCTCTTGCGATCCGCAAGCCCCTCTACCGGAAGTAATTCCGGTTCACTCACCTTGCAGCTCTCCATGACGAAGGAGCAGCGCGGCGCGAACTTACAGCCTTGCGGCATTTGCGAAAGGTCGGGAACATTGCCTTTAATGGAATCAAGGCGGCGTACATTTTGCCTCAGCTTCGGAACCGATTGGATCAAGCCCTTCGTATAAGGGTGCTGGGGATTTGCGAACAGCTCATGGACGGAAGCTTCCTCCACCACGCGGCCCGCGTACATAACGACAACCCGGTCGCATAGCTCAGCTACAACGCCGAGATCATGCGTTATGAGCAGCATGCCCATATCCTGTTCTTCCTTCAGCCGTTTCATTAGATCAAGAATTTGCGCTTGTATCGTCACATCGAGCGCCGTCGTCGGTTCATCTGCGATAAGCAGCTTCGGATTGCAGGACATAGCCATGGCAATCATCACCCGCTGCCTCATTCCGCCTGACAGCTGATGCGGATAGTCATCTACCAGCTCCTCCGCGCGAGGAATGCCAACCAGCTTCAGCATATGAATCGCATGCTCGCGTGCCTTCTTGCGATTGTAGCCCAAATGCAGCATAATCGGTTCTGCCAGCTGCAAGCCGATCCGCAGCACAGGATTAAGCGATGTCATCGGCTCTTGGAAAATCATCGCCATCTCGTTTCCCCGAATACGGCGCATGTCCTTCTCTGAAAGGCCCGTTAAATCCGTTCCTTCGAAACGGACAGCCCCTCCGGCGATTTTGCCCGGCGTGTCCTTAAGCAGGCGCATAATCGACAAGGAAGTTACGCTTTTCCCACAGCCGGATTCGCCGACAAGACCAAGCACTTCGCCTTTCTTTATATGAAAATCAACGCCTGCGACCGCCGTTATGCTGCCGCCGCCCCGTTTGAACTCCGTTTTCAACCCTTGTACTTCCAGCAAATGTTGAGTCATGTCTTGTCCCTCCTTAGTTTTTCATCTTGGGATCAAGAGCATCGCGCAGTCCGTCCCCGACCAGGTTAAAAGCAAGCACAGTCAAAAAGATAGCTATGCCCGGAAAATAAACGATATGCGGTGCAATACTCAAATAATCGCGCCCCATACTTAACATGGCGCCCCAATCGGGCTCCGTTGTCTTTGCGCCCATTCCGAGGAAGCTGAGTGATGCGGCCGCCAAAATAGCGCCGCCGATTTTCATCGATACATTTACGATAATGCTGGAAATCGTTTCGGGAAAAATATGCCGCCAAATAATCCGGTTATTTTTCGCTCCCATCGAGCGAGCAGCCTCAACGAACAACGTCTCCTTCGCGGACAACGTCACGCTTCGAATAATTCGCGCAAACGAAGGCGTGCCGAATACGGCAACCGCGATTACGACGTTCGATAGTCCAGGGCCGAGAATAGCGACGATACCAATAGCAAGCAGCAGATCAGGGAATGAGAACAAAACGTCGCTGCCCCGCATAATAATCCGGTCCCACCAACCGCCGAAAAATCCGCTTAGCAGGCCAAGGATGGTACCGAGCACCGCCGCAATCGTTACGGCACTAAGGCTGACGGCTAACGTCAACCGCGTTCCATCGATGAGCCGGCTCAAAATGTCACGTCCATATTCATCCGTACCCGCCCAGTGAGCAGCGGAAGGCCCCGTCATCAAGGCATCATAGTTAGGTTCATCAGGATTGTAAGGCGCCAGGAACGGCCCAAAGATGCCGACGATAAATAGCAATATAATAAAGCAGGCAGCCACGACAGCCATCCGTTGTTTGCAAAACTTGCGAATAAACTCTCCAAATCGCCCCTTCGTTTTAGCCGGGGCCTGCACCTCATCCGATAACGGTGAGCCGCTTCCCATTACCGCCGAATTGTTGCTCATGATATTCCTCCTAACGCTAAATAAACACTGTAAGCAACATCATCTGTCGCATGAATAACCAAACGTATCCTTACATGTCTTCATCGTTCAAACTACGATGAATACCTAATTTTTGGATTGAGTACGCCATACAGCAAATCTACAATTAAGTTGATTAGAATAAATTGCGTGGCGAAAAGCAGCAGCAAGGCTTGAATGACCGTATAATCACGGAAAAGAATAGAATCAACCAGCAACCTGCCGAGTCCCGGAATACTGAACACCGTCTCGACCATAACCGAACCGCCAAGCAGAAAACCGAATTGAAGACCTGCTACAGTTACAACCTGAATTAGTGAATTCCGAAGCGCATGTCTGCCGATAACGACGGACTCACGCAAGCCTTTGGCACGGCCCGTACGGATATAATCCTCTCGCATCGTCTCCAGCATCGAGGATCGCGAATACCTGGCTAGCATAGACATAATACCGGCCCCAAGGGTAATGGAAGGTAAAATATAAGATTTCCAAGAATCAACGCCGCCCGTTGGAAACCAACCAAGCTCTACCGAGAAAATTTGAATAAGAACGAGCCCAAGCCAGAAGCCGGGAATGGACATACCCGAAATGGCTGTCAATGTACCTGCGTAATCCGGCCATTTGTTGCGGTATACCGCAGATACAACGCCAATCAGAAGACCGATAACAAGCGCCCACGCCATACTGAGGAATGTCAGCCATAAGGTAGGCATAATTCTGCTCTCCAGCATATCGGTAACCGGCATGCCCGAACGAATCGAATTGCCCAGATTGCCGCTAAGCAGATCACCCATATAGTTAATGTATTGCTTCCATAGCGGAAGATTAAGGCCAAGCTGCTCCTGAATGCCTTGAATTTCTTCAAGCGTAGCGTCCTTGCCCGCAATAAGCCTCGCCGGATCTCCGGGAATTAAGTGAATAAACATAAAGACAAGCACGGATACAACAAACAGCAACGGAATAACCCCGAGGAGTCTTTGCAAAGCATATCTACCCAACTTATAAGCCTCCTTCAGTTTCGACAGATGATATAATAGGGCCGCTTCCCGTTAATCTATAGAAGCGGCCCCGTTCATTTCATGTGGTACTAAGCCTAACGTTTGTCATGCAAGCTTATTATTTCACTTCTGCATTCAGGACATTGATGGAACCGTCCGGATAAACTTTAACGCCTTCGAGGTATGATCTTTTGCCTGAGATAATTTGGTCAACGCCCATGAATGCCCATGGCGCTTCTTCCCAAATTGTTTTTTGGATATTAGCGTAAATGCCTTTTGCTTCTTCTGGATCAGTTGATTTATTCGCTTCCGCGATCCATTTGTCTACATTGTCATTTTTGTAATAAGCCGTATTGGAGCCTGCAGGCGGGAACATCTCGCTGCTGAACAAACCTCTTGTCGCACCATCTGCATCACCTGAAGATGGGGACCAGCTTACATACCACATTTGGATTTTTGCTTCTTCAGGCGTTTTAGCGGAGTTGATTTGATCGGAAAGCGTACCGCCCTCCATCGACTTCACTTCCAGCTTAATGCCTACAAGCGCTAGCTGTTGTTGAATGAATTGCATCCCTTTGATCGTTTCGGATTCATTCTCGCCCCAGATTTCAGCTTCGAAACCATCCGGGTAGCCTGCTTCAGCAAGCAGCTGCTTTGCTTTGTCTAAATCGTAGTCGTAGCCCGATTGCTGTGAATAGTACTGTGTCTTCGAAGACATGGTGGAATCAAGCTTTGCACCAAGGCCCGATTTTACAACTTTAATGTAAGCTTCTTTGTTGATTGCATAGTTGATCGCTTGACGCACTTTCACATCATCGTAAGGCTTCTTCATCGTGTTCAGTGTCACATAACGAACGATGGTCGAATCAATCGTATCGATCGTCATGCCTTCTTGTCCTTCAACTTCTTTCACTTGCTCCGTTGGCATCGGATAGATGAAATCAGCCTCGCCTGTTTTCAACATCGCAATTCGCGAACCGTTCTCTGGTACCGGTCTGAATGTGATGCTGTCCACTTTCGGCAGCCCTTGCTGCCAGTACTCAGCATTTTTCTCCACGACCAAACGATCGCCTTGAACCCACTCTTTGAATTTGAAAGGACCTGTACCTACTGGCTTCTTCGCAATATCAGCCCCGCTCTCCTCGAGCGCTTTCGGGCTAATGATTCCCGCCATAGCTACTTTATTTAGAAATGCGTTATAAGGCTCGCTAAGTGTAATGACTACTGTCTTCGCATCGGGAGTCTCTACTTTAGCAACTTTAGCGAAGCTTTTGCGCAATCTTAGGTTGTTTTTCTCATCTTGAATACGGGCGATATTCACCTTAACAGCCTCTGCGTTGAAGTCAGTGCCATCATGGAATTTAACATTTTCCTTCAAGTGGAACGTGTACACGAGTCCGTCTGCGCTTATTTCGTGGCTTGTAGCAAGCACAGGAATGAGCTGCATATTTTCATCAAAGCCCATCAAGCCTTCATACATTGTTCTGCCGCCGCTGATCGAATGGGTGTCACTCGCATTGTGCGGGTCAAGCGTAATAAAGTTAGCATTAATGGCAATAACGATATCCTTATCGTTCTTCGTTGCCGTATTCGTTGCTTCCGGCTTGCTCGTCGCGTCGCCGCCAGTGTTGCCTGTGCCTCCGTTATTGTTCGCTTTGCCGCAGCCTGCAGCAACTACAGCTAGGATGAGCAACAGCATGAACATCGAACTTACTTTTCCTTTTGCTTTCATCTTCTACACTCCCCTATAGAAATGATGTATTAGAACAGCTCCTAAACCGGTAGTACTCGACTTGGAGATTATTCTTGCCTTTAAATCAGACTTGCCACTGGAAAACAGCTCGACGTTCGCCAACCGGCGTTCCGCCGTCATTCACAATCTCATTAGGCACAAGCGCATACAGACGGTCAATCGTATCTTGATTGCTGTAGCCGATACGCTCTAGTATCGATGCGATAATGCAAGGCCAAACCTGCTCGGAACCGTCGGATACTTTCAGCGAGATGCCGATTCTCTCCTTGCGGAGTCCAATGCCGTATACGCCTTTAGCCCCGCCTTTAGCCGTCAGGTTGTCATCCTTCAGCAATGCCGAACAGACAAACTTCGTATCGGCGATCATATCGGGATTATCATTCATCAGCTTTGCGGTGGCGGCAGCAGCATTTCGTATATCGATATCCTCGATCAAGTCGGGACAGGCAAGCTTCAGGTAGGAATAAGCAATCTTGTGAAGCGGAAGCGCGAAGATCGGCAATCCGCAGCCGTCAATGCCTTGCGGAATGGACTCTTTTGGCACCTCGGCAATGTAAGCCGTCATCTCCATAATCTCTTGCTGCACAGGGTGATTGGGATCGTAATAGGTTTGTTCATCCCAGCCCATATGCTTGCTGAGGCCCAACAATCCCGCATGCTTGCCTGAGCAGTTGTGGAAAATTTTGCGCTTCGGCTCGTTAGCCCGGTGACGGTCTGCTTTCGCATCCTCGTTAAGCGGATACGTAGCGCAGCAATGAAGACCTTCTTCCTTTAGCCCCATTTTCTGAAACATGGATTCCAGCGCTTCGATGTGGAAAGCCTCTCCCCGGTGCGAAGCGGTGAAAAGCGAAGCCTCCTTGCTCGTCAATCCGTATACCTCATCGATTCTTCGCTTCATCACCGGCAGCGCCTGGAACGGCTTCGCGGCAGAGCGGAGATACGTCATATGCTCCGGATTGCCTGCTTTATACAGGATGTTTCCTTTCTCATCGACCACGCTAACGGCACCGTAATGTACATTTTCAAGTACGCCGCCGCGATATTCTTCTACTAGTGTTGTAAAGCCCATCCTTGCGACCTCCCCGTTCGAATAAAGTTATTCCAATGCGAAAAAACGATTTTGTGACAACAGTCCCGATCCGATCATGACGCCCCGCTCGTTCAGCATCGAACGATGGAATGCGAATGAATCGCGGAGCGGTTCCCATAAGAAACGCGAGAGATAGATCTTCTCGACCTCATCGTGAATATCAGGGAACTTATCAACCAGCTCGCCGCTTAAAATCACGCTGTCAGGATTGTACATGCATACGACGTTGTTGATCGTGATGGCCATATACATAAGCGCGCGATCGATCAGATGAACGGCCCAGTGCTCCCCCGCACGCTTTGCTTCAAATAATTCTTCGATCGTGCCTACTGGGCGAATGCGATTGGCTTCCGATAACAACGAACTAATGTTGATGTAGGTCTGCAGGCAGCCTGCTTTGCCGCATTCGCACATCATCCCGCTTGGATCTACTGTCGTATGGCCAATTTCACCGGCACTATTCATAACCCCTCGATAAATCTCGCCTTCGAGAATAATCGCGGAGCCAACGCCATGACCAAAGCCGAGCAGCGCGGTACGTCTAGAACCGAGCGCAGCCCCTTTCAAATGCTCGGCAAGCGCCCGCACCTTGAGCTCATTGTCAACCGCAATTTCAAAGCCGGTCAGCTCCTTCAGTCTCTCGGCCAGCTTCACATTTTTCCAGCCAAGCTGAACGGAGAATACGACGATGCCCTCTTCATTGTTCACGATGCCGGGAAGCCCGATACCGATGCCAACGATGCGCGTACGGTCAAGCTCCTGCTCTTGCAGCAATTGTTCGATCGCTTCACTTATGCGCAAAAGCGTCGTTTCCGGGCTCTCGTCCGGCACACGCGGGTACTTGCTGCCGCAAACAAGCTTGCCTTGCAAATCCACGATACCAATGCTCATTAAGCTGCGATCCAGATCAACGCCAACCGATAACACCGAAGCATTAACCATGCCGAGGAGCGTGGACTTCCTGCCTAGGCCCGCCGATACTTGATCGGAGTTCAAAAGATAACCCTGCTCCGTCAATTCACCGACAATTCTACTGACTGTAGTCGGGCTCATTCCCGTCTGTTTGGCAATAGAAGCGCGGGATATGGGATGTTGGTTTTTAATGATCTCAAAGACGGTAAGGCGATTTTGCCTCTTCATAAAATCCTGATCATGCTTTTTCACGGACGTCTCTCCCATTATTTTCTCCACTGAATTAAATACATATATTTTCCACTGATAAGACGTATTAATCACATTAAATACCGTTGAAAACCGTCGTTTCATCGATTTACCAATTTAGTTTCTCCACTGCTGGTATTAATGATAAACGCTCAACGTAACGGTGTCAATATCAATGACATCATTTATCGTTATATTATTTTATCTCGGAAATGAAAGCGATTAACTCGGAATATATATCTGCATTTCACCGTACACATCACACATACCTGACATAAAATGAATGTTTTTCTATCTTCCCCTTCTATTTAATAGCACCGCTTTCATTTTGGAATTCGCTCCATTTGCCTGTAAAAGCAACAAAAAATCGCCTTCACTCCAGACGACTCGTAAGAATCGACAGATTGAAGACGATTTTTGACGCAGCTTAGCTAGCCTACGCGTTCTTCTTGCGGATTTGCTTGTCTCGGTTCTCGCCCCACTCCTTCGCCTGGGACGTTGCAATCGCTATCGCTCTACCCTCTTCATAGCCATCCTCCAGCAAAGCATTCGCAATTTCAATCGCTTTGTTGCGAACGGGAGCCATAAAGTTTTTGAGCGATTCCGGGTAATCCTCTTTTGTCCATGGCATCATGTTGCCCTCCTCTCGGAATGAATCGCAAGCTTCTAGTCCATAGAGCCGCCTGCAGCAAGCTAACAACTATTACCCTTCATGCAGACGAGATTAAACAGGCAGAGCATGAAGCATGGGTAAGAGTGCCCCCATACAACCGATAAAGCTGCAATTAATTCATGAACTTTTGCAAAAGCTGATACATAATAACCGCCGCTTGGGCTCTGCTTGCTGAATCATTTGGAGCAAAGCTTCCGTTGCCCATGCCACTTACGATGCCTGCTTTCTGCAGTGATGTCACAGCCTCTTTGGCATAATCCGCAATTGCCGCATGGTCATTAAACGCAGCTTCATCATTCACACCTTCTAAAGAAATGCCGATTTTCTGAATAGCTCTATACGCCATTGCCGCCATATCCTGACGGCTGATTTTGTCATTTATTCCGAATGAGCCATCTGCCAATCCCGTTACAATGCCTAATTGCTGAGCGGAAGCAACGGCATCGTAATACCAAGCGCCTTCCTTTGCATCCAGGAACGAACTGCTCGCGTTTGCTTGCCCAAGATCAAGCGTTTGCATCAGCATTTGAACAAACTCTGCTCTCGTTACCGCACGACTCGGTGCAAAAGCATCTTCCGATACACCTTTAACGATGCCGCGTGCCGCAAGGCCGAGAATGCTGTCATTAGCCCAAGCGATGGATGCCACGTCGTTAAACCTCACATCAACGGAAACGGCAGCGTATTGGCTGAAGTGCGTCGTTTTAAACTCAACCCTACCTGTTAATGAGTTATAATTCCCATTTTTAATAACCTCATGTTTCCCATCATCCGCAAGGTACAAAACTACAATTTGATTCGTATTTTCGCCGTTTTGCAACGTGTAAGGTAGCGATAGAGCTGCGGACAAACCATCGCCAAACTGGCTGATTGCTTTACCGCCAATCGTTAGCTTGAAGTCGTATACGGAACTCGCGCCTACTTGCGCACGAACCTCATCAGACAATGTCTCCGCAGCAACCTTACTGATGTTAAGTACAACGTTATCCGAACTGCCAGCACCTTCAAGCAGCGCAACCGGCATTTGAGCGACTGCAAGTCCCGCATTAATTTCGATCGTCTTGATGCCTGCTTGTTTTGCAGCTTGAACTTGAGCAGCCGAAAGCGCAACCGAGATTTGCTTCGCCTTATCCGTACCGTTCGCATGCAATTTCAGCAAACCGAATTTGGACTCCGCAAACGCCTTGTTCAAGTCGGCATCCGTAATGGAGGCTTTCGCATATCCATTCGCATCTACAGTCACATTGAGCTCGCCGGGCTTCAACGGAGCCGGCGAAACATTTCCTGAGCTGCCGCTTTCAACAGCTCCGCTGCCAGGCTTGCCTGCCAATACAACCACGCCTAGCCTTGAGGTGTTCTCATATGACTTGCCCGTCGGATCATTCCACATCCATACGCTGTCTCTTTTGCCCGCCCCGTTATCATCATTATTGACTTGGAGGTCGAATCCGATCACGGTTCCGTTACCAGGCGTAATCATATCCAGCTGTATGGCAGCCTCGACAATGTATCCCGTAGCGAGATCATCCGATCCATATACGTTTTTGGTTACAGAATGATAGTTGTCATGCGAGGCATGGCCTCCAACTGTACGGACATTTTCGTAATTAATCCGATATTGGCCGTCATCTGCTTCATAAGAGCTCGTTTTTCCGTTATTTTGATCCACGAATACTTCAATGGAATCATGCTCCCAAGGGTTTGGACTGGCTGCGGACAGCTTCTTATCCGTTACCCATGCATATACGTAAAGATGAGTATCATCCCACATCGTGTAAAATTCAGCCTTGGAGCCCTCGCCGCCTTCTACTTTAACGGCAGTAGCAAGCTTATTCGCACTAGCCCATATGGCGTCCATCTCCCCATCAAGAATAGGTGTTCCATAATTCGCGCTGGCTATGAGCGTTCCCGGAATAAGCGTCAGCTCGCCATAGTTATTGCTATTCGTATCTTGGCTGTTGCCCAGATCGCTCCAAGAAATGATGCTGCCATTTTTGCCATGCTCCGTACCGTCATCCGCTCCGGAATCCGTCACGCGGATATCGAAAGAAACCTTGCCGCCAGCCGTGCTGCCGCCAAGCGGAATTGCCGCAACGATGGTATAGCCTTTCTCCGTTTCCACGGAGCCGGCTGCTCCCCGCGATATTTGTACCGCTTTTATTTGGCCGCCTTCCTTCACGAACAAATCAACCTTATCACCGGCTAGCTTTGATTTGTCGGACACGTCGACTCTCACGTACAACTGCTCCTCATCCCATAAAACCTTCATTCCAGCTTCCAAGACGCCGCTTTTCTCCAGTGGAATGACCGGCACTGTGTTCCAAAGGAGATCATTCAAGCCGCTTAGGCTCGGGCTTCCATGAACAGCATTTGCTGTTTTATTAATCGCCGTTAGCTTCGATGGGTCAACCATCCCCCAATAAGCGGGCTTGGCTTGAAAATTATTATCAAAAGCAAATGGAGCATCTTGACGGGTAACTGGGCGATTATGAAGCCATGTATGGTCATCGGCAATTCCCCAAAAGGTGACATTGCTTATCCAACCCTCTGGATTGCCAGCCGTCCTGCCCATATCATCCAATCTCTTCAATTCATCGAACAATTCTTTATAACGGTAGCCTTGCTTCGCAAGCAGTTCCTGAGGCACAGTTTGGTAGGCATCCGTGTTATTCGTATAAGCAGAAACGTCAAACTCCGTTAATTGGTTATCGAAGCCAGCCTCGCCGAACATTTTGATGGAGTCCGAAATCTGCTGTATGGAAGGCCCGCTAATATTAATGTGAGTCTGGTGGCCAATGCCATCAATCGGCACGCCTTGTTCCTTTAATCTTGTAACCAGATTAAGAAGAAACTTCGCTTTTTGCGGATTATGTGTCCCGTAGTCATTGATAATTAGCTTAGAATCTTTGGCAATTGCATATTTCACCGGGTCCTGCGCATACATCTCATCGAGCAATCTGCGCGTTTCGGTAAATGCCACTTTAATAAAGTCCTCGCCCGTTAGCTGATACCATAGGCTGTCGCGCATCCCATTTGGTCTGCCTTCGTCAATGACCTCATTTACAACGTCCCAATCCGTCGCAATGTCTGCATATCTGGGTACGACTACCCCTAGATAATCCTTAAGCCGCTGAAGGACGAGCTCTTTATTCTCCGCGCTAGGCGTTAACGCTGAGCCATCATCAGCCAAGAACATCCAGTCTGCCGCTTGCGAATGCCACACGAGCGTATGGAAGCGCATGTTCACTTTATAATCTCGGGCGAACTTAGCAAGCCTGTCCGCGCTCTCAAAGTTATAGGTTCCTTTTACCGAATTAATCGAGCCTGGTTTCATCGCATTCTCTGCCACGACGGAGTTAAAGTGCAGATCCAGAAGCTCTCTGCTCTTTCCTTCCAGCTGGTTCGGCTCCAAGGCCGCCCCGATTTTGAAATAACTATCGTAAACCTCCCGCAGCTTTGCAAGATCCGTTTGAACCGGCGGGATCGTTACCGGAAGCTCCGTCATTTTCACGAGCACATCGTCAATATAGTAGGAATCCATTACGTTCGCGCTTTCAATATAAAAGCTTAAATCCGTAAGATTCGAGTTGAAGCTAAACGTACCCTTGAGCTCTACCCAATCTGCCGTCGATACCGCCGCCGAAGCAACGCTCACCCAGCTTTTGGAGCCGCTTGCGTCCAGCTCCGCTGAAATTTTAAAGGAATGGGACGATGTTGGCGCATCCACAAGTTTGACAAAAGCGCTAACCTCGTACTTCGCGTTTTTCGTCAGCTTATTAAACACGCTTACCGTTGGCCCATGCCAATCACTCGATCGTCCTGTCGTTTTCAAGCTATACTCGCCTGATCTTTTCTGTTCGCCGGATACCGCTACAACAACGCCGTCTCCCCTAGGTCCCCAGCCTTCTGCTGTGCCGCCATCAAATTTGTAGCCAAATTCCGATGGCCCTACCGGAGGCGTTCCCGGTTCATCCGTTCCACCCGAAGGCGTATTATCAACGATCAGCACATCGTCGATGAAGACGTCGGCAGTTGACGCTGCCGTCTCCAAATACATCGTCAGCGAGGCAGTGCCCGCCGGCCTTGTATACGAGGTATTCGAAAAGGTGGTCCACTCTTGATCGTTAATCGCTTGGTTACTAATAATCCAAGCATAGTTGTTGCTTTGACCCGTCATCCGCATCGTGACATGCGCTTGGTCGGAGCCTGCACCCAGCCTTGCCTTAAACGAAATATCATAGCTGTGCCCTTCCTTAAGCAAAGCGTTCAGCTCAATGCTCGGGCTGCAGCTTACGCTGCTTCGAGCGGATAACTGCAAGGACTTGCTGCCTGTTGCCGCTTGGTCTGAAGAAACCGCCGCTTGCGCTGTCCCCCCGCTGCAGTTAAAAGGCTTCCAGCTCCCAACAAGGCCATCCTCAAATCCGTTCTGAAGCACGGCAGCTGATGCCGCCTGCGCGGTGTTCCCGTACCTTCCAAGCGGCAATAACAATCCGAACAAAAGTATAAAAGCTAACATTAGGCTTAACTTACTACGCATATCCATCCTCCTTAAATCTTATAAAATGACAACGCTTACAAATGTATTCTAGCAAGACGACAAGGAATTAAATACCTATGGAAATATAGATTTTACTCTAAAAACAATAGATGATTATCAAATCGGTTTTACAAGGTCACACATCGCCCAGTTAATGGTATACTCACGATACAACCAAAATAAGGGATGGTCACTGCAAAATGAACTATCATTTCTCGGTCTGCGCAACGGCTAACTATCAAGAGAAATATATCGAGTTTCTTCTGCAAAATTACGAGCTTTTGAAGCTGGGTTACTCCTTTCCCGTGTCTCTCAGCTATCTCTCAAGCCCTATCTTTATGGAACGGGAAGCGATTTTAGTGTTAGATGATGAACAAAATGTGATTGGGGCAGTCGGATACATACACGGAACGGGAGAGCAGCATTACGAGGATATTCATATCGTGCAGATTCAAGTTCTGTTTCTATTAGAAAAATATCGCCGTAGCCGGCTATTTTTGCAGGTGCTTCAGTTTCTGGCGCAACATCTTGCGCAATTAAAAGAGCCCCCGCTCGAGCTCCGGTTTTGGGCAACGGATCGCACCGGATTAGAGAAAATAAGTGCCCGATTTGCGATGAAAATGTCAGCAACGCATACCGACTACGGAATAAACACACAATATCAAGCCGATTTCAAAAGCTTCTACGCCTTCGCCATGGCCTATCCGCATGAACGCTATTATTAATTACAAAGGAGTTAGCTACATGCTTGCACAGCACTTGATATGCAGGACAGATGCCGATTTTGCCCGATATGCCCTGTTTTTCATCAAAAACCGGCATGATTTTCGCAATCATATTACACTGCCTGATGCGCTTATAAATATTTTGCACACACTGCCGGAATCAAGCATTATGCTAACCCTCGATTCTAGCAATAAGCCCATAGGCTGGGTGAATTTTCGCTATGTAACGACAGGTTACGAGCATGATCCTAACGGGGAAATCGCTTTTGTTGACTCCGTTATCGTCGACGAAAAATATCGCAGCAGCAGGTTGTTTCTAGATGGCTTTTACCACCTTGCCCAGCATATCGCAAACGATAATCCGCAGGTGCTTTGGATGGAATTCAACGTATTGGCAAGCCATAGCTACCTTAATCGGCTGTACGCCAAATTTGCAACTAAAGTTAGCGAACAAGAAGGCGCACATGAACGGGAATACCGGTATAGAGGAAATTTCCAAGAGGTAAAAACGTATCTTTCTTCTATCTGCAAAAAAAGATAAATATTACAATTGACCCTACTTTCTTCCATATGCTATTGTTACTATAAAAGTAGTAAAGGAGGCCTATCACAATGGTTCCAATGATACCTAGATTAAAATCTGACAAAAAAAGCCCGCTTTCTTTTTCCTTATTGCTCCAAAAAAATGAGCAGGTTCGCGTAACGGCTGCGAAGTAGTTACATTAAAAAAATGGACAACCATCTGCTAGTTTAGCTTTTGGTTGTCCATTTTTTATTTTTACTTTGCGTGCCTCGCCAGCAACCTCTAACTTCTTATTTCTGCGAAAGGGCTACCTGTTCGATCAACGCATCTACAGCTTCCTCCGCCAGAATTGGACCATAATTCCATTTGTCACGGGAAACGTTAATGATACGATTGTTTTTCACAGCAGGAATAGCTTGATAGAGGGGTTCCTTGAACAGCTCCGTCATATGAACCATTTCCTCATCCGTCATTTGAGTGAAAAAATAGTCGGCTGGCCGATTTGCGAGCTCTTCCATCGATAAAACGCCGCCGCCATCCGCATATTTTTTGAATTGCTCCGGCATTTGGAAGCCATAATCCTTGTAGATCAGTTTCCCCAACGTACCGCCTACGCCTCCCAAAAGCACTTCTCCCTTATAAAGAATAAAGGTGATTGCGGTAGCCCCTGGATCGATATGAATATCGATTTGATCGCGAATTCGCTGCAGCTTCTCCTCGAACTTGGCAATCCAAGCTTCCGCTTCCTGCTTACGGTCCATAATATCGCCAATCGTACGCAGCGTATTGATTACATCGGGATCCCCGCCCCATGCCACGGCTACCGTTGGGGCAATTTTCTCATAGGTCGCATAGACCTCTGTATCAAAATAGTCGGGCAGTATGATGATGTCCGGCTCCAAAGCGGAGATCGCCTCAACGTTGCCTACCCCTTCGCCAATGCTTTCGACTTCGGCCATTTCATCCGGATAATGATCGCGTACAGCCTGATCAACGCCAAGCGGTTTTATGCCGAGTGGAAGCAAATACCCTCCGTATGTAATAATGACAGCCTTCTTTGGTTGCGCCGGAATTTCCACCTGTCGCCCTAGGTCATCCTTATACGTTCTTGTCTCTGCTTTTACATCAGTGACAGTCTCATTCTTTGGCTGATTATTGCCTTGGGCAGCTTCCTTTGTTTCCGTACCCGCACCGCCGCAAGCAGCAAGCAGCAGAGAAAGGCTAAACAAGAGCGCCACTGCAAAAGCAGGTTTAAAACTAATATTCATTTCATTCACTCTCCAAGCTTCTTGTTGATAATGATTATCTTTATTAACAATATAGCCTTCTCCTGCTTGGGGAGCAATGAACGATTCGGGCATAATATTCGTACGAATTGAACCTTTTAGCCCAGGTCTATGCATTTTAAATTGCGCTGGAGTTGCCCCGGTCAATTTCTTAAAAAGCCGGCTAAAGTAATAAATATCCTTATACCCTACACTCTCGGCAATGTCGCGAATAGAGGCATCCGTCTCCGACAGCAAAAATTGAGCTCGTTTCATGCGAGTCTGAATGAGATATTCGATCGGACTGCATCCATACTTGCGCTTAAATACCCTGGAGAGATAATGCGTACTATAATGAAAGAGACTAGCCATCGTCTCCATGGAAATCGTCTTGGAATAATTTTCGTGCATATATTGCGCGATCTGTGCTGCCAAATCTGGTGCTGAGTCCTCGGTCTCTGCTATTTGCAGCTGACGAAACTGCTCATGTACAAATCGATAGAACAGCCCTGTTGCTTGAAGCTTGTCCAGTTCATCGCCGCAGGTCCAATGCTGGTGCATACGCTCAAGAAGAGAAAGCAAAGCCAATGGATTTTTTGCTTCAAAAGCATACCGTCTCCCAAATGGCAAATGCCGCTCCCCTCGCCTATGCGCGGATGGACTGATTGAGCTATCAATTGGCTTGTATAAGACCAAATAATAGTCCAACCTGCGATTTAAACAGCGAATATTAACATTTGCGCCCTTTCCCCCGTGGAGTACTTGAAACTGAGCTGACGAAACCTCAACCCCATCAAGCATCACCCCAGCCTCTCCTTGGTTAGTGAACAGAAAAGCGCTGGAAGGAAAACGATAGGACTGCAGCACCTCTCCCGGCTTCATCACAAAATGTCGAATGTCCAGTACTTTGATCGGCGTTTGGTTCCATACTCTGATCGTTTCTGGCCATTCCATAAAATCACCCCGTAATGAATATAGGTCAAGATGGAAGCTAACGGCATTCCGTTATCGAATTCTTGTCTCCAGCATACTGTGATAACGGCTGGAAAGATAGGCAAGGTAAATTTTTAAATATTTCCAGCTAACGTATGCGATGCTGCCGATTATTCCACCAACGACAAGCGCATAGAGCATGCTCCATGCAGTTGGAACAGAGTAGTTGGGCCCCAGGTCCATGCTGATCCATGTGACACCGAAAGTACGAATAATGCCACCTAATAACGTAAGCACCGTGCAAAAGCCGAAGCCATAAGCAATCGTTGCTAAGATCGGCACGACAAAAACACTAAGCAATCCAGTTGTACAGTAAAAACTTATCATGGCCAAAATATCTTTGATGGATCTTGGTTTCATC
Source organism: Paenibacillus sp. FJAT-27812 (assembly GCF_001273905.1). NCBI lineage: Bacteria > Bacillati > Bacillota > Bacilli > Caryophanales > Paenibacillaceae > Paenibacillus > Paenibacillus sp. FJAT-27812. The sequence goes on from NZ_LIGH01000001.1 coordinate 1,375,452, forward strand.
TGCACGATAAATTCGCTGCGGTATGCTTTCGCGAGCTGCCGGGGGGCACCAAGCTTAGCCAAAATCGCGCCTTCCGCTTCACCGCTCCGAATGCCATCCGTGATATGGCTTTCAATTTCACGAACAGCATCGAGCCTATCCTCTTCCGGCAATTTCCGAAGGTTGTTGTATAACTGATCCAAGTAAGCTTTTCCTTGTGCACTTATCAATGCTCCTCACCCCTAGACAATTCGATTTGATTTACGGCCCCAGCAATCTTATTCCATTCATATGACATCGTATGCAGTAATTGCTGCCCGCTTGTGGTCAAGCTGTAATACTTGCGCGGCGGTCCCGATTCAGACTCCTGCCAGAACGATTCCAGATGTTTGTCTTTAACTAGCCGCCGCAAAAGCGGATAAAGCGTTCCTTCTGTTATGGCAAGCGGCTCCCATTGGTTTAGCAGCGTGACCAATTCATAACCATAGCAAGGCTTCCCGCCAATCAACAGGAGTACGCAATACTCCAATATTCCCCGGCGTGCCTGAGTCGTCCATTCCGACATATCCATTAAATCGCCGCCCCTTCTGCGTTTATGTTATCACACAGTACTGTGTGATTCAAGGTATCAAATTGAAAATTATAGTTTTTTCTATGCAACCCAATGCTCTCTACGACAAACGCATAAAACAGAGCACAAAGGGTCATCCCCTTCCATGCTCTGCCGTGTACAACTGTCGATATGTCCTTACTTAAACCTATTTAACAGCCTGAAAAATAGGTTATGTTTAATTTCCTTAACGTCCTTAACTTCTACGCTTCCCGTTAGACTAATAATGCCTTCCTTCGGATTACCTTTCATATAAGTCTTAAATAGTTCAATTGCATTTTTGTAACGCTGTCTAGACTCCGAATCTTTTGCTTTCTTTTTTCGTGTTTTTAGTTCATTAATTAAATGGGAAAAATCATAATCGAACAATTCCATCATTCTACTCGAGCAATACGTGTCAAAGCTAGTGAAAGCACCTTCTAAAAAATCATCAATATATGGTATGCCCCCATACCTAATCAGCTTTTCTCCGATTACATAAAAGTTCTGATAGACGCACCACGCCTCTCTCGCCCAAAATGCTTCCGCTAAAAATAAATCCCTTAACAGCTCCATTGGGATATCTGTCGGATCTATTTCAAAAATATAGTTCAATATTGTTCTTCTGAACGATTGATTGTAATCCTCAAAGTCACTGCTATGTTTCCCATTCCAGTTAAAACAAATTAGTTTTTTCGAATCAGCGTTATATCCTGAAACAAAGGCTATGAGTTCCATTTTTTTCTTCCTTTGCTGTGGATTCATCTAACGTTTTGGTTTTCTATCGAAATGTTATTGGATAATATTTGTATGCATTAAAGCTGACTATAGCACGGCATATAACTCACGTATAGATAAAATGCTGTGCACCAATGGTGTGCGCCCGACATCGATTGCAGCGAGAATCATTGTGGGCTAAAATGTTCCTTAGCTAGTCATAAGGGCGGTGAGCTTGCTTGTCTGATAGAGAGAAGAACATTAAAAATACCGAATACGCTTCACTCGAAGGCATGTGCTTCAAGCTTCGGAAAATGGAACATATCCAGAACCAACGAAATCAATGGGAGCTGCGCCTTCAATTTATGGAGTCCCACATGATTCTTGTTGCAGCAAGCGGTCAAGGCTGGCTGACCATCGACGGGAAATTCACCGAGCTCCGACAAGGCAGCGCGTACGTTTGTTTGCCCGGACAACTCGTGGAAGCAGCTGCGCATTCCTTTGATGAACGCGGGTTTTATCATATGCGATTCGATGTGATGGAGGATGACGGATCGTCAGTCCGTACGATGCAGATCATCAATCGGAATAGTCCGTTTCCGGTAAAAGGGGAAGTAGTCGTTACATCTCCGGTTTCCATTAATGCTTTGTGCGAAAGCATTTGCCAATGCCAGCTGGACGATAATCATTTAAATCGGTTTCGAGGCCAAATTCTCTTTCAAGAGATGCTGCATACCATTTTGCAAAATGCTCTTCATGCACAAGAAAACGATTCCGAAGCGGCGCTTGAATACGTAAAAGGTTATATGGAGCAGCATTATCAGCAAGAGCTGACAATCGATCATTTGGCCAAAGTAGCTGGAATGAGCACTCGTCATTTTATGCGGTTATTTAAAAAGAGGCATGGCTGCGGCGCGATCGACTATTTGGCAATTTTCCGAATTAAGCAGGCACAGCAGCTTATGAGGATAGGCGGGCAAAATCGTCTACGGGATATTGCGCGTCATGTAGGTTATCATGACGATATTTATTTTCGACGCAAATTCAAACAAATATCGGGCGTTCCTCCAGCGGCATTTATGAAGAACAGCAGGCAAAAAATAGTTGCTTACAATGCCTCCAACATCGGACAACTGATTGCGCTTCAAGTTAATCCTTCCGCCGCACCAGCCGATCACCCTTGGACCGATTATTACACACGAAAGTACCATATGAACGCACTCCTGCCGCTAAGCTCGAAAGCGTTAATAAAGCGGGAAGAGATTCGGCTTGCTATCCCTGATTTCATCATTGGCGTCGATAATCTTGTACCTGTGGATGAACAGGCCATGCTCAAGGAAATCGCACCCGCGTATTTTGTGCCATGGAAGGATAACGATTGGCGTATCCATTTGCGCTTAGTTGCGCAGTTTCTGGACAAGACAGCCGCTGCGGAAGCGTGGCTTGAGGCCTATGATCGAAAAGCTCTCTTTGTAAGCGAACAGGTGAAACCTGCATTCAAGAATGACAGTCTCCTCATACTGAGAATTACCGGAGAACGATACCATGCGTTGGGCAGCAGGAGCTTGGGCACCGTGTTTTATGACGACCTGCAGCTGACCCCGCCGCGCGGCGTCGATCGATTGAAGGAGGATCAGCAGTTGACCCCGGCTCAGTTAGCGGATTTTGATGCGGATCGTCTATTGCTCATCGTGGACGAGGATAGCCTATCTCAAGCGAGCTGGCGCACACTCATGAACTCTGAGCTATGGCGCAGCCTGAAGGCCGTCCGGAACAGCCGTGTAGATTTCCTCCCTTCGTATCCTTGGGTAGAATATTCAGCTTTCATCCATGAGCTTATGCTCGATGAAGCATTGAAGCTTTGGCGGGATCGTGCATAAAAATTTGTCGTTATCGTCACTATTCCAAAGCTGCAAATTCATCTATACTCCTGATATGTGATAATGATAATCAATTTTAATAGAGGATTGTCATTGATAAATTAGATTTTCAGGAGGGTCACCGGAGAATGAAGCAGCGTGGACGTTGGATTGCAGGAATCGCTTTCGCATTGTTAGTTATGTTAAGTACTGCCTGTGGAGCTGATAAAACCGAGCCGAATACGGCGGGAACTACAGCTGGTAATGCTGGTAACACAAACACAGAAGCAACCGATACACAGCGTGTAATTACAACTTTGAAGGGAGACATCAGTATCCCCACTGATCCCAAGAGGGTCATCGGACTTTCTGTCGTCTACCCGGAGTTATTGTACGCGCTTGGCGTTACGCCTATTGCCGTACAAAACTATCATCAGGATTTCCCAGCCTATCTGAAGGAACCTTTTCAGGATACGCTGAAGATGGGAATTGCCCAAACGCCTAATTTCGAAGCTATTCTGGCCTCCGAGCCGGATTTAATAATTGCCCCTACATGGTGGTCCGATAAGGATTATGATCAGCTTTCCAAAATCGCGCCAACTGTGCTTCTTCCACAGCGGGACAATTGGCGTGATGAGCTGCTCGATATTGGCGGGGTTTTTGGCAAGGTAGATCAGGCTGAAAAGGTCATTCAAGATTTGCAAACCAAAGAAGGCGAAGCCAAAACGAAGCTTGATTCGCTTGTTGGCGACGAGACCGTCATGTATTTGATGATTATGGCGAAGGAAATCGTTATTTATGGAGAAAATATCGATCGGGGCAAATTCATTCATAAGACGTTAGGCTTAACTCCGGTTAAAGAATTTCCGCAGAGCGAGCTAAGCCTTTCGATTTCACTTGAAAAAATACCGGAATATAATCCTGACCATATCATTCTGCAGCTAGATGATGAGTCCAGCGAAGAAGTAAAGAGCAGATACGAGGAAATGATGAGCAGCTCGTTGTGGAAAAACATGACGGCCGTAAAGAAAAACCAGGTTTATATGATGGGCGGCAAGGAATGGTTTAGTCTGGGCATGTCTCCCCTTGCAGATATTCATGCCATTGACGACGTCATTCACGCTTTTGAAAACAAATAAAAATAATGGGAGGGCATGCAGTGGGCACGGTTGATTTTCGGCAATTGGAAGAGAGATTTGCCCTTACGTTGGCTAAGCTCGAAAACACTGTGCTCACCCTCCCGGCTTCCGATCTATTAATAGCAGATAATATGGGGCTCTTAATCCACACCTACGGCCCGCTTATCAAAGCTAGAGAACGCTCGGCTGCGGCAGCTTTTTTTATGAGTTGGTATGCGGGAGTATGCGGCGCAATGCAGCATATGCTCTCTTGCGGCGATGAACAGCTCTTGGATTTGTCATTATCTAATTTATCCGTTCAATTATATGCAGGGGAGCACTATCCCCTCTTTTCCTTTCAAATCAACGAAGCTCGGTTTAGCAGCATTCCGATAATAGACCGTGATCGTTGGTGCAAGAAAACGCTCGATACCTTTTATGCGGATAATGTAACGCCCTTCATTCAAATTTTGTCCAGGCTTGCTCAGTTGAACGCCATTCCGCTATGGGGACAGATCGTTAATGCACTGTACGCTCAAATGGAAGAAGACCTAGCCGCAGCGCCGGATGAAGATCGCCGAACAAGCATCATTTATCATTTTAAAATGCTTACTCATGGCGTTAAGGGCCAAGCGTTCGGACTTCGCAAAAACCCTTTTGATATTAAACTGAACTTCACTCAGCACCCTAACAACCCATCACATAAAGTGCTAGTGAAAACAGCCTGCTGCCTCGCTTATAGTTTGGATAGCGAATTTGGCTACTGTTACGAATGCCCGCGATTGAAAGAAAAAGATCGGGCATTGATGAGAGCACAGCAACAGTAAACGTCAGCTTCAGAAGATAATCAAAAACAACCTTCGTTATCCTATGGATGGCGAAGGTTGTTTTTCGTTACAAATTGATATATTGCAAATATTGAAGCATGCGTTTCAGTATTACAGCGCTTTGCGCCCGGGAGGCATTCGCTTTGGGTACAAACGTCGTGTCGGTCAACCCCTGGATGATCTCCATTTCGACCAACTGCTCCGTCGCAACGATGGCCCAGTCTGAGATATCTGCTCCGTCAGCGAATAGCTGCAACGCGCCTGCACTCTCAGCTTGCTGCGCTTTGCCGGCGAATGACAATGCTCTTGCGATCATTACAGCCATCTGCTCGCGTGTGATGCTCGCATTGGGCCGGAAGGAGCCGTCCTCAAAGCCGCCGATCAAGCCCGCTTGCTCTGCCGCTCCTACCGCTCCGGCGTACCAGCTCGACTCCTTCACGTCCGTAAAAAATTCGCCCGCGTTTGCCTCTTGCAGCCCAAGCGCTCGTACGAGCAGCGCGGCAAATTCCGCTCTAGTAATCGTATGATTCGGAGCGAAGCTTCCATCTGGCTGACCGTCAACAATCAGCTTGCTTGCCAGCAGCTCAATATCCCCTTGCGCCCAGTGCCCTTGTAAATCCGCAAACGTTCGATTCAATTGAATGACCGCATACACGCCGTCATGCGGCGATTGGATCGTTACAGTCCCATTGCTAGCAATTAAAGAAGGCGCAAAATGCAGCTTGTTATTCGCATCCATCCATACTGCCGTCGCTATGCCTTGGGCAACCGCCGCAGGCAAGGTGATTGTGCGCTGAGCGTTAATCGGCTTACCATCAACATCCAGCGTGATCATGATCGGATGCTCAAGTAACGAAACGGCGCCTTGCTTGGCGATTGCTTGCTTTATGGCGTTCCCTGATGTATCCGAAGCTTGCGCAATCGTGGCCGTCACTATCCCTTCTCCTTTAATCTCTTTGGCTCCGCTGAGCGGAATCTGCAGGCTGTTCCCGTTCACATTTATCCTTGCGATGGCGTTCGGATGAGTTTCACGCAGCATGAGGATAGATGCAGCCGGTAAACTCACCTTAACCGCGGAACCTAGCCCCTCCACCGTAATAAGCAAATCCGCTTGACCAGCGGCAGCCGACTTCGCCACTTGCTCGGGTGTCAGGTGCAGCCTCTTCACAGGCTGTCCATCAGCGGCTATTTCCGTCGTCATGCGTACCTCTGTGCGAACCCCGCCAAGCATAATGCTCGCCGTGTTTGCAGGAGCCGTGTCCGGATTTCCTGAGCCGTTACCTCCTGGCCCCGGAGATATGGCACCGATCCCGGTGATAACAATCTCCTTCACCGATTCATTGCCTGCCGCATCCCTGGCATAGACAGTGTAGATGCCGTTTGCGGTGACGCTGAATTTCTGCGCTGCCAAAATATCGGTACCGGCACCGCCCGCATAATCAGCAATGTTATGGCTTCCCGACAGCCAGGCTAGCTTCGCTAGCGTGTTACCCGCCGAAGTCCCTTTTACGGTTGCATTCACTGTCACTTCCGCCGCTGAACCGTTATTTGCTCCAGCGACAAGAGCAACAACCGGCGGAATCGACACGATCCGAAGTCCGCTCGTGTTTTGCTCCGCGAACGCAACCGAAGCTGCCGAACCGCTCGCGCGCCTGATGCTCGCACCGCCTTGGAGATCCAACCGCGGGTTAATGGCAATGCCGTCCTCGTCCTCAAGCCCTTCCGGAATTTCGTAAGCAAAGGAAAGCTCGGTTAACGCTACACCCTGTGCTCCCGAATAAGAGGCATAAACAACCTCGGTCGCACTGCCCGTGCCGATGACTAGCGGAATTCTCGGCGTTCCGGTCACGGTCACCTCATACCCGTAATTCACCGTTAAATGCAAAATTTCGTTTTTACCATATAAATCATCGGCTGGCGTTTTTAGCACCAATTCAACCCAAGAGTCTTCAAATAGC
>NZ_LIGH01000001.1:1385049-1407827 GCF_001273905.1 Paenibacillus sp. FJAT-27812
GGATGATCTGTCAGCTTCTGATTCGCCTCTGCCAATGATGCTTCCAGTGCCGTCGCGTCGGCTGAAACAATCGCGTCATTGAACGACTGAATGACCGCATTCAAATCCGAAGCCGCGTTATTTAAATCGGAGGCTGCTGTTGCATTTGTGATCGCGTCGACAAATTGCTTAGCGCTGTCAAGCGCACCGCTCAAATCAGCATGTTGATTGGCTGGCACCTGTCCAATATCCGTGCCCGGCAAATGATTTTTCAACAGCTGCTTGGCTGTGCGCATCGCTCCGAACAACGACGACCCATCAACGAATGTAAAACCTTTGCTTCTCGCATACGTTTGTACAATGGAGCCTGCGTATCCGAACATTTTCAAATTGGCTGGCGTCGCTTGATTGTTGTTGAATGAAATGGGATCGATAACTGTCGATTCGCTCAGCACCGTCACACTGGACAAATTATTGTAGCGGAAAGAGTATCCCCCAATGCTCGCTACGCTTTCCGGAATAACCACGCTGGTGAGCTGGTTGCCTCTAAAGGCAAAGTCGCTAATGCTCGTCAAATTGTCCGAGATATGCACGCTAGTGAGCAAATTATCTTTGAATACCTCCTGCCCCATACTTGTAACGCTGTCTGGGATGACGACCCTAGTAAGCTTGTTGTTTTGAAATGCTCTCACGCCAATACTTGTTACGCCGTAAGGGATGTCCAAGCTAGTCAAAAAATTATAGCCGAATGCGCCATCTCCAATACTCGTCAAGCTGTTCGGGAAAACTACGCTAGTGAGATCCGTAATATAAAAAGCCGTTTCTCCAATAGCGGTGACCGGTACCCCTCCAAGTGTGTCTGGAATCGTAATATCTACCCCCGCTCCTCTGGGGAAGTCCGTAATCGTTGCACGATTGTCTACAATGGTATACGTATAATCGCCCTCCTCGTCCGCATAAGCGTACTGGGTATGCGATAAAGAGGAGCAAAATGTAACCAAAGCAAGCAATAGGCATAAAGCTGATTTTCTCATGTTTTTATCCTTTCTGTAAAAATAGATGGGCGGTTCGCGCTAGCACGCTTTGGCCCAATGGTTGACGCCTCGACAGGCAAATAACCATCGCTATTCATTGTAGCAACGAGCAATAAAAGAATAATGAAAGATTGTTGCTACAAAACCAAAAAAACCGCGAAGCATCAAGCCTTCGCGGTTTTTTTTGGGACGAAACTATATAATGCAGCGCCATCGCATTTGCCTAACTTTTTTAGGCGGCAGGAGCTGCGCTTTCCGCTGCGCCCTTGGAGAGGGTCGCAACGATCTGATCGGTCGGCTGCGTAAGCAGGGCGAATAGGATAGCTGCCTGCTCCTGCTGATTCAACGCCTTCCGGGACTGGTAATCGGCCGATCCGTTTGCACTTAATTTGACCTCCGGTCCATGGATGCCGAGAGCGATCATCATTTTAACGGCTGGAATCGCCCAAGCGTCCGTTTTCCCTTCAAGCTTTACATTCGCGAACAGCTCCGCCGGGTACTGAGCGCTCAGCAAGCGCCACAGCATGACCGCCGCTTCTTGACGCGTAATGACCCGGTCCGGCTCGAACTTCCCGGAGCCGCTCCCCTTCACCATGCCAAGCTCATAAGCTGCCTGGACGAAAGCTGCGGAAGGATGGTCCGCCAAATCGCTGAATGCGAGCTCGGTCGTTTTGCTGCCTTTCAAATTGCTCGTTTCCAAAATAAATTTCACATATTCTCCCCTAGTCACCTGACGTTCCGGCTGGAACGCTTGGCCGCCGTCGTTCGCAAAATATCCAAGCGACTGCAAGGTTAAAATTTGCTCGGCAAAAGCATTCTCCTTCGTCACATCCGTGAAGCCCGCTGCTTTTGCGCCTTTGCTTGCATAACCAAGTGGATTGAGATACGGCTCTTTCATATAAAGAACATTTCCGTTTTCGTCCAGCTTGAATCCGGTAAATTGTTTCGTCAGCTCATCAACAAACAAATTTGTGTCCACTTGATGCAGCTTGCGTGGACCAATGAAGACGTCGCTAATCAAAAGGTCAGCTTTATCCGTCTTCAAGTTCGATACGATGCTCCTGATTCGAAGATCCGCATAGTAACCGGCGAACTTTTCAAGCTGGTCGCTTGATGATGCTTTGTAATCAGGAAGCACCGCAGGAGCCGCATATTGCGGGAAAAAGGTCTGGATGAACTGCGGATAAAATAGGTGGTGGAGCGCTCCTTGCTGATTATACGTTAAAAAAACGCCGGTATTTTGCTCAGGAATAAGAAATAAATAAGAGCTGAAGTCTGGCAGATCGCCGGCTTTCGTAATGATTTTAGAGCTGCTTCCTGCACCGGGAATTTGGAAAGGTGCTTCAAATCCATAAGTCGTGTTTGGCAAAAGCGGGTGAATCGATGATTGATACACTTCCATTTGTTCAACAGTCTTATTGGCAAGAATTCGGCTTGATTCGATTGCCCCTCCATTTAGGAAGGCGATCATGAATTTACCAACGTCCTCGGCTGTTGCAAGCATCCCGCCATGAGGCATAATAGTCGGCGTGAGCGCGTAAGGCTCTATCCGCTTACCAGTTGCATCATATCCGGTAGCTAAATGCTCCTTCAGCGTGCCTTCAAGCTTGAAGCCGCTGTTTTTCATGCCAAGCGGCTTGAAAATATTTTGGGCCATATACGATTCGAACGGCACTCCGCTTGCTTTCTCTACGACTAATCCGAGCAGCAGGGAGCCAAAATTGTCATACATGTAAGAGCTGCCCGGCTTCCGAATAACCGGGGGCAAATTGGCCCGTACATAATCTTCAATAGAGACAAGCTTGTCAAAATCGAAATGGAAATCCTCCTGATTCGGATCACGGATTTCAAATCCTGTCGTATGCGTCAGCAGCTGCTCAATCGTGACAGGGGTATTAAACGGATTTTCAACCTTCAGATCCGGCACATATTTCAGAAAATCATCCTTTAAGTTTATCTTGCCCTGCTCAATAAGCTGCATAGCTGCTGCAGCCGTAAAGGTCTTTGATACCGAAGCGATCCGGAAGACGGTGGACGCAGGGTCTACTGCAGCTCCCTTATCCTTGTCCGTAACGCCATAACCCTTCTGCGCAATAACCTTGCCGTCTTTTACAACAACGATGGATGCGCCTACATATTGCGGTTTGGCTGCTTCCGAGGCAAAAAACTTATCGAGGAACGCAGTTGCGTTCTCCGCGTTCAGCTCGGCTGCCTTCCCTTTGCCCTCCGTCTCCGGCGCTGCACCGTAGACGGTTGAGGCCATTAAGCATACGGTCAATAACGCTGCTGCAAAGGTTTTGGCCCATAAAGAGGTTCTCGGTATGTACGAGATTTTTTTCATCATTCCACTTTCCCTTCCAAATTTAAGGTGATAAACCATAAATACGAATCCAATTATAGGAAGGTTTCATTCTACGATAGAAAAAAGACCGATTGCCCTCTCAAAAGAGGCGGGCTGTCGGTCTTTGTTTCGCATGCTAACTCTCCTTATATAAACAATGCTACTTACACAATGCGATGATTAAACGTTAGGTTTCTTTTGCAGGAGACGCTTCAATTCTTCATCCACGCGAGCGCTGCGCTGCTCTTGCTGCTGATCGAAGCCATTGCTTCTAGCATCTAAGCCATAAGAGCCTTTCGCAAGCTCTTGCTGCGCTTCCCATTCCATTACTTTCATTTCAATTCGTTCGAAGCCTCTTGAAGCCGAACTGCCTTGCAATGATTGCGCTGATCGCTGGCCCGCTGCTCCCGCAGTTTGCTGTACGCGGCTGATTAGCTCTGTACGCTTGCCTTGCAGCCGTTTTTTCTCTTCCTTCAACGTTTCGACATGCAGCTCAAGGTCAAGCGCGGCTTGCTTCGCAAGCTGTTGCAGCCTTGTCGTTTCTTCGATTTGCTCCTGATACACGAATTTGGCTTCAAGCGCCATACGGGCGTCAACCTCGCGGTCCGTTGCTGCTGCTTGTTCTGCTTTGCCCTCGTAGTAACCCGCCTGCTCGTTCAAATCCTTAAGCTTTGCTTGAAGCATGCGCTCCTGCACTTGCTGATGCTCCATAGAGCGTTCCGCTTTTGCAATTTCCTCGTCTAAATCCCGCAAATAATGATTAAGCATCATCACCGGATTCTCCATCTTGTCTAACATCTCATTCGCTGCTGCTTTCGTCATGCTAACTACACGTTGTAAAATTCCCATTTATATATCTCTCCCCGAGTCGTATTAAATTACGGTTTAGTAACTGAAATGATTTGCCTTTGGTACAAACAATGTAGCGATAAAGTATGCCAGCAGTACGACTCCGAAGCTGCAAAATGCTGCAATGACTACCAATAGTCTGATAATGGTGGAATCAACGCCCAGCCATTGTCCGATACCTCCGCAAAGTCCAGTAAGCTTGCTATCCGTAGTTGAACGAAACAATTTTTTCATATTTAATCGTCCTTTCTTGTTCCTCGTCTATAGCTTTATTTTAGAGATTGTCTTCTGTATTCGTAACGGTCCCCGGTCTGTTTTGCAAACTAGCCTTTTGGCGGGGAGCCATTGCGACATCTGGCGGGGAAGCGGAGCATGGCATGCATGGAATGGGTTACAGCCCCTGCTCACTTCTACCTCTAAACAATAAGATTACACACGATAAACGTAGGAATGCATCTTCAGCAAGCTGTGCAACTGATTTATGCTAGGATCATAAGATCGTTCAAATACTCGTTCAAATACCGCAGGATATAGCGACGTTAGCTGCCGATTTCGCAAACCAATATTGGATTAATATTGGTTTTATTTCATTGTGGTCTACAATCGCAGCAATAAAGGAGGTGGTTAAAAAAGGAATGCAGCTCTGCGCAAAAATGAAAGCGCATTAATGGTTAGTTAGAAATATACTAGGAGGTTTTTTATGTTCTCAAAGAGCGACTTGCTAAGAAGAAATCCATTCGTTATTTTGTCTTTGGCATTTGTTGTTTTGCTATCGCAGCTCACTTTGTACCCCTCCCCCTCTTCTGCCGCAGGAGGGCCTAACCTTGCAATCGGCAAAACGGTAACGGCCAGCGGACATGCCGATGTATACACAGCCGGCAACGTCAACGACAGCAACCAAGGCTCGTATTGGGAAAGCACGAACAATGCATTCCCGCAATGGATTCAAATCGATCTTGGCGCCAGCACCAGCATCGATCAAATCGTATTGAAGCTGCCGGCAGGCTGGGAGACACGCACGCAAACCTTGGCTGTGCAGGGCAGCACAAACGGCTCGACGTTTACCAATATTGTCGACTCTGCAACCTACACGTTCAACCCGGCAGTGGGCAGCAATGCGGTAACGATTAATTTTAGCGCGGCCAGCACCCGCTATGTTCGCCTTAACATAACGGCTAACACGGGCTGGCAGGCCGGACAAATTTCCGAGTTCGAAATCTACGGTTCCACGATAACGCCTACGCCTACGCCGACAACAACACCTACTGCACCGCCGGCTACACCTACTCCTACACCAATTCCAACAGCAACTCCGACACCTGCGCCGTCCATTACGCCAACACCGACAATTGTACCAACGCCTACGCCACCTGCTGGCTCCAACTTAGCGCTAGGCAAAGCGATCTCATCCTCATCATCGATCCACACATTCGTAGCCTCAAACGGCAATGACGGCAACACGGCTACATACTGGGAAGGCGGCAGCAATCCGAGCCAATTGACGGTTGACCTTGGTGCCAATCACAACATCACATCGGTTGTTCTGAAGCTGAACCCTTCTACCGAATGGGGCACACGTACGCAAACGATTCAAGTGTTAGGCAACAATCAGAACAATGCGACATTCAATAGCTTGGTTGCCGCTCAGTCGTATACGTTTAACCCTGCTACCGGCAATACGGTAACGATTCCGGTTGTGGCATCCGCGAAACAGGTACGGTTGAATATCACGACCAACTCCGGCGCTCCGGCTGGTCAAGTAGCTGAGTTCGAAATTTACGGCACTCCAGCTCCGAACCCCGACCTCACGATTACAGGAATGTCTTGGACACCGGCCACACCGATCGAGACGGACGCTATTACATTAAGCGCAACGGTTAAAAATATCGGCACCGCGGACTCTCCTGCTACATCAGTCAACTTTTATTTAGGCAACGAGCTTGCCGGCTCTGCTCCGGTAGCCGCATTAACGGCGGGCGCTTCGGCAACCGTGTCGCTAAATGCCGGGACAAAAAATGCCGGAACATACCCGGTTAGCGCCAAGGTTGATGAGAGCAACGCCGTTATTGAGCAAAACGAGAATAACAACGGCTATATCAACGCCACTGCGCTGACCGTTGCAGCCGTGCCAAGCTCCGACTTAATCGCAACAGCTACATGGAATCCAAGCAATCCTAGCAGCGGCAATACAGTAACGTTCACGGTAAATCTTAAAAACCAAGGAAACACCGCTTCTGCAAGCGGCGCTCATCCCATCACGTTGCTTCTAAAGAACGCTGCTGGCACGACTATTCAAACATTAAATGCCTCCTATAACGGCGCATTAGCGGTTGGGCAATCCGTTAATGTCACGCTGGGAACCTGGACGGCTGTCAATGGCAGCTACACGGTTACCGCAACCGTTGCAGCTGATACGAACGAAGTCATCATCAAGCAAGCAAACAATAGCAATACAACCAGCCTTTACTCAGGCCGTGGCGCTAATATGCCTTTTACCATTATTGAAGCGGAATCCCCTTCCAACACGACTAACGGCACAAAGTTAGCGACTAACTTTAAGCCTGGCGACTTTGCCGGCGAAGCTTCGGGACGCTCTGCCGTGCATCTTGATGCAACGGGCGAATATGTGGAGTTTACGCTGACTTCTTCGGCTAACGCTTTTGTGCTTCGCAGTGCCGTTGCGGATAATACGACCGGTACAGTTAGTATTTATGCTAACGGTGTAAAAAAGGGCAAGTTTACAGTAACATCCAAGTTCTCTCACGTTTATGCAACACCGAGCACGCTTGGCCGACTGGGGTATGACAATAGCCCTGGCGCAGGTTTAACGGCTTACTGGCTCTATGAAGATTCCCAGTTGATGCTTGACCAAGTGTATCCAGCCGGAACGAAGATTAAAATCCAGAAAGATACCGGAGACGTATCCGCAATCTACGTAGACATGATCGAAACGGAAAATGTCGCTCCAGCAGCGTCGAACCCTGATCCAAGCAAGTATGTTCAAGTTTCCTCTACTAAATCCATTGAGCAAGCGCTGAATGAATTTAGACAGGATGCAACGAAAAAAGGGATCTTTATCCCTGCCGGCGAGTGGACGATCAACAGCAAAATATTCCTTTATGGACGCGCAACCGAAATCATCGGCGCCGGCCCATGGCATACCAAGCTCGTGGCACCGCAAAATCAATCCAATACGGATGTAGGCTTTAATATTGGTTCTACCGCCAACGGTTCAACGATTAAAGATCTGTCTGCATGGGGCAACTATGTATATAGAACAGACGGACCGGGCAAGTTCATTGATGGCAACGGCATGCAGAACGTAACCGTTCAAAATATTTGGGTAGAGCACTTTATCTGCCTGTACTGGGGAGTCAACTCATCGAACAATACGTTCAAAGACAACCGAATCAAAAACACATTCGCAGACGGCATCAACATGACGAACGGTTCATCCTATAACGTCATTGACAACAACTATTCCAGAGGAGCAGGCGACGATGCTTTCGCCTTGTTCAGCGCGGTTGATGCAGGCGGTTCCTACAACGTAGGCAACAAGTACACCAATCTGACGGCAACTTGTGTAAGACGCGCAGCGGCTTTTGCCGTATATGGCGGTTCGGATAACCTTTATCAAAACCTTTATGGTGCAGACACGTTAACTTATCCTGGCATAACGATCAGCAGCTTGAGCTTTGGTTACAACACATTAGGCTTTGGCGACAAAGATACGGTAATCGACGGAGTCACGCTAGACCGGACTGGCGGAGATTTCTGGACCAGCGTCGGAGCAGATGACAAAATCAATGAATACCAGAACTTCGGAGCTATCTGGTTCTTTGGAGGTGACCGGACATTCAAGAACGTTCTGGTGAAAAATGTAGATATCAATAATCCGGTATACTTTGGTTTAATGTTCCAGACGAAATCGCCGGAGAACCTTGCCATGCAAAATGTTCGCGTAGAGAACGTCAACATCAACAACCCTTCCCGCTACGGGATCAAGCTCGTAGTCAGAGGCGAGCAAGGCCAAGGACCGGCTATCGGCGGAGCAAGCTTTACGAATGTAAAAGTGAACAACCCCGGCGTTGCAGCCATTTATGGCGAAAGCGGAAGCCCGAACTTTACAGTGACAAGAGTATCAGGAAACAACTGGTGATAGGGCATATTGAAAAGCAAACAGCCTACTCGGGTATCCGAGCAGGCTGTTTTTTTGCTAGTGATTGTAGTCGTCGTAATTCATTCGGTGCCGGCCCGCTTCCGACTGCAATCATGATGCCTTGTACAAGTCGTTTAGCTCTGCGGAATCGACGAGACGATGAGCCGGCTTACATTGGCTCCTCCCAAGCCGCCATTCATCCGAATCACATTATTCGTGCCTGGGTTCAATTGGATTAGACGGCTAACCCGACCGGTGTAAGCACTCCAGCCTCCGGTGCCAGGCAGAGAAAGAGAATAACCGATCCCCGACAGGTCACCGCTGGCGTTCACCCTAAAGGTTGCTTCATTGTCCGCTGAAGCGTAGAGCACGGTCAGAAGCGCCTGGCCGCCTGCTCCGCCGTTGACGCCGCTCAACTCGAAGTAGGAACCCGGTATATGCATATTTTCAATGCTTCCGCCCGATCGGGTCGCCCCTCCCCCGAAGGACACATGGTTTCCATCCATAAAATATTCCGTTTCCTGAGTATCTTCCGGGATCAATGATACACTCACGCGGGATACGTTGGCTCCTCCCATACCGCCGCTCAACCGAATCATGTTATTCGTTCCCGGGTTCAAGTCGATCAGACGGTTGGTCCGTCCTGTGTAGCTGCCCCAGCCTCCGGTGCTAGGCAAGGAAAGAAAATAGCCGTCTCCAGCCGGATCACCGCTGGCGTCCGCCTTAAAGGCTGCACCGCTGTCGCCTGAAGCATAAAGCACGGTAAGAAGCGCCTTTCCGCCTGTTCCGCCGTTAATGCCATTCAACTGAATGTATGAGCCTTCGGCATGCATATTTTCAATATTTCCACCCGATCGGATCGCCCCTCCCCCTATCGCTACGTTATTGCTATTCATTGCATATTCCGTTTTCTCAGTATATTCATCAAAGCTTTCATTCACTAGATCGTAATATTTGACCTCCGTAGCATTGGAACGCGGTCCAACACTTGGGACACCCTCGGACGTCTGAATGACCTTTTGGATGGTTCCATCCGGATTAAAGTATAATCGGTCCACGCAGACGGAACGCAGCGTACCGTTGGAGGATATTTCGGCATTATGGTAAAACATATACCAGTTCCCCTTATACTCCACGATGGACCCATGCGATGTTTCGCTATTTTTTACCGGATCTAGAATGATCCCGCGGTTTACCCACGGTCCTAGCGGGCTATTGCTGGTGGCGTACCGCATCCGGTTCGCCCCTGGATTATTGTCGGAATACATTAAGTAATAAATGCTTCCCCGCTTGAAGACCCAGGTGGCCTCATGGAAGTCCTCCAGCTCGGTGAACTGCTTGATCGGTCCGCTTATCGACATCATGTCAGCAGCCAGCTTAACGCCGTAGCTTGTTCCGCCGCCTCCGGCATAAAGGTAATAGCTTCCATCATCGTCGCGGAACACGCTGGGGTCAATTAAATTGCTTCCCGGAAGCCCCTCGATATAACCTTGAGCGGTAAAATCCGCGGCAGGCTTATCGCTTGTAGCTACGCCGATTTTCCAGGAATTGTTCCAATTCGTCCCACTGGGATGAGGAAAATAGAAGTAATAGGTTCCGTCCTTATAAGCGGCGTCAGGAGCCCACATAAAGCCGCCCTCCGGCCGTCCCCACGGTACATCATCAGCACGCAGGATCTCTCCCTCGTCCACCCAGTCCACCATATTATCGGACGAGAAGACGTGATACTTATCCATTAAATCGCTGCCTCTGGAAGGAAATATATCGTGTGACGCGTACACATAAATACGTCCGTCATTCCAAACATGCGCAGAAGGATCTGCCGTGAAAATACTCGTGACAATGGGATTTCCAGACGAAGTGACGGCATCGGCAGCTAAAGAAGAAGACGTGAATCCGACGAGGACAAGCAGCAGCATGGTTCCTGATAATAACAGACTGATAAGCTTTTTTCTCATAAGTATTACCTCCCCATTACATGAATTCGGGTTGCATCCCGGCGTACCGTTACTAATTCATACCATTAGCCTGCTTGGCAACCAGACAGCGAAGATAATCCCATCATCCCCCTCCGTATTCGGAATGGAAAAGCTGTAAAGAGAAGAACAATAATAGCTTACAATATATGTAACCTCTTAAGTAGTGAGGCATCTTTAAACTTTCCCTGCCAATCTTAGCCTAATGGAATAAAATGTTATCACGGGTCCTGCCGTATATCGCGACTGGGTATTGTACCGCAAGCTCCGTGAAGCTTCCACTAAAAATTTAAAAATACTAACTCATTCAAACGTAAAAAAAGCAGCCAAGGCTGCTTCTCTTATTGGTTCAGTTGAGCTTTGGAGCTTAGCTAAAATATGAATTACATTAGAGCAAGGAATGGTTTTCGCTTTATCAGAATTCCAAAACGGCTGTATTAAGTAACTTCCATGAAATACACCCATTTTTTTGTATTTCGATATCAGGAGCCCTAACTGCAGCCTCCACCTCCACCTCCGCCGCCGGATTCCCCTCATGCGAATTCCAATTACTCAGTTAACGCAAGCAGCTATTAGCTAATTAGCCATACTTTCCGATATAATCTTAGGAAGTTTTTAACAAAACATGAAAATCTACATGAAATTGAATTGGAAGGATGAGTATTTTGTTACGGATTACACGTGTGATCACTTGCCTGATTATCGTTTCATCGTTGTTCTGGGTTACAGCAACAACAAACTCGTATGCCCAGGAACAAGAAGATGAGGGGCAATATGAAAAACTCTTTAACCAGCCTTATGAAATGAAAGGGCACTGGGCTGAGCGTCTGTTTCAATGGGCTATGGCAGAAAATATAATAAATGGATACCCCAACAGCACCTTGATGCCTGACAAACCGATAAGCGAAGCGGAGTTTTTAAAAGCTCTTTATAGAGCCATGGGTATTGCACTGCCTAGTGCAAGCTCTTTGGAGGAATTTAATTCGTCTGACGATTGGACAGAAGGAGCTTACCGTCTGGCAAAATACTTCAATCATCCTACACTCGGTGCTTCTAATCATAAACTGCGAATGGAACCCCTAACTAAATTGCGGGCTGCAGAAATCATTACCGCCGCGCAAGGCGTTCATTATGTAGATGAAGATGCCGTTGTTTACCTTATTGGAAACGGCATGGCTAACAGCGACACCATTTCGCCAGAGCAATTTCACGGACAGGATTCATTCTCTAGAGCAGAAGCCATCCAGTGGATTCGCCAGCTCTCCTTTAAGGGAATGATGGACATATCAATAAGGCCAACTGCTGCTTCTGATCGCAACCTTCTTCCGTCTTTGCCATCTGTCGCTGTACAACGCATACCTGACTTCAGCCCGAACTTGTCGCGAGAAATGACTTCGACTTGTTTGGAAGCAGTCCTTTTGCAGGAGTTAAGGTTGGGGATTCAAAGAAAACAATTGAGGGCTTATTCGGGGTTTCGGACGATAAGGATGTTTTTGATAAACACATCTACCCCCTGTTCTCCGCACACTACAATAAAGAAGGGTTCGTTGATGCATGGAAAATAGACCAAGATTCTATCGAGCCTACGATTACAACTCCGTTATTACGTACGAATAAGGGAATCGTCCTTGGAGAAAGCACATTATTCGATGTCCTGCGCCTATACGGTACCTTTGGTTTTACTGGAGATTATGTGGCGACCTATTACTATGAGAAGACTCCCGACGGAAAATACCGAGATATCTCCATCTATGATAAGATTATTAATCCTGAGAATGTGTACACTTTATCATTCATATTTGATAGGGAAAGCCTTGCGGTTGTCTATGTATTATCTTCATGGCTCCCTTATGACATTTCACCAACGTAAGCTATCTAATTAACAAAGCTAAACTACTACTATTGATGTTTCTTTGGCGAGGCTTCTGAATCCAGCCATCCCATACGACTCATAGACGATAAAGCACAACTAGGTGTTTTCATACTAAAAAGAGTGGAATGACAAGCTTCGGAATCAACACGATACAGTAACATTCATGTATACCTCCCTTCGGACAATCAACTACAAATAAAGCCAGAAGTGCTCTTTCAAGGCACCTCTGGCTTTACTTCTACATCGCATTTAATAAGAACTGCCCATTTGCATAAACAATATCCGAAATATAAACAGTTCTCTCCGTGTCAAAATTAGCAAAGTCCGTCATGTTGGAGATGGCTGCCGCATAAAGTGACAAGCTGCCGTCACGATTATTCACGAGGGCCATATCCTCATTCATAGGCATGTATGGCAAGGTTACCACTTCTTTGGCAGACGGGTTAAAATAAGCCGCATGAGAACGGTGAAGGCCCGAGCCCCATGAATAAGTAAAATACAATTCCGTTTCCCCATCGCTGTCCAGATCGGCTAAAGCCATGCTGGTTACACCGTAGCCGCCGAACCACTCACCGAGCGGATATACTTCTCCCTCATATAGCAAAAATGATGCGGAGGATTCAGCATATTTGAAAATCGTATACTTAGCGTTTTCTTTTATCGATTCCGGTGTGATGTTATAGCACTTATCTGTGTCATAACCAGATTTGAAATCCTTTTGCAAAGCTAAAAAAGCATCAACGCCGTCCTGAGTCCCCACGATAGCAGCATTCCCGGGCATTTCCTCGTCAAGCCTCGAAATTTTATAAATACTCCAAATATATTCGCTCTTTAGCGTATTGACGTTATCCTTATGCATCTTTGCAAACCATATCTCATCATCCAGCAGATATAGACGATACCCAGGATTATCTGCCGACTGGGTCAGTACGTACTGATAGCGCTCTTTATACCCTGAAATATCAGGAACATTCATGCTCGGCATCATAAAACTGCCCTTAAACTCCTGCTCATCTAAATCCTTCCGTTCATAAGCAGCGGCCGTTTTCTGCTGGTTGCCTGCTTCATCGGTTATGATAATCTCGTTTTCGGTAAGTGTATAGTACTCCTTGAATCCTTCAAGTGCCCTAAACGAGCTCAGTAGATTCATATAAACCTGCCCATCAAAGCGATAGCTGCCGTACGGTTCACTAGTCTCTTTTAATGCACCATCTACGATTGGATTCGTCGCACAGACGGCGACAGCTAATATACAGGCAGCAGCAGAGAAGGCGATCACCCGTTTTTTCGGCGCTCTGAAACGTAAAATATTTTTTATACGCTCCCGGATGCCTGTCTCTCCGAAGGCCAGCGGGCTTGCTGATGGAAAGCGGCGGTTAGCCGCAAAGGAGAGCAAAGACGTGCAGTATTCCTTCGCGATGTCCGAATCGGTCTCCGAAAGCACTTTTTCATCGCAGCTCATTTCCATGTCTTTGGCCATCAATGCGAAGGCAAGCCACGCAAGCGGATTAAACCAGTGAAAGGCAAGAACCACGAATGCGAGCGGTTTGATTAGGTGGTCTTTTCTTTTTAAATGGTAGGCCTCATGCTTCAGGATGTAGACGCGCTCCTGCTCCCGAAGCCCAAAGGGGATATAGATTCGCGGCTTGATAAAGCCAAGAATAAACGGTGATCGAATGTTGTCGGACTCGAAGATATGATTATCCAGACGGACTGCTGTAACCATGCGACGTTTCAAGCGGAAGTAGGACACTACGCCGTAAATAAGCAAAGCAGCGGTGCCTGAGCACCACAAGACAGTGCCGATTTGTATCCAAATTTGCAGCGGATTCGCGCTAGCAGCCGGGGTAGCCGGAGGCAGGCTGTCGCTTATCATGACGTTCATGGTCGGTATGCCCACCGTCATCCCCGGCTTCTCCATATAACCGATATCCGCAGGGACATAGCTTAGCGCCGCTTTACCGCTCTTTTGTGCTGCGGTCATATCAAAGGGGGGAGCATTAAAGAGGCTGAGCTCAGAGGAAATGGACACCGGACAAACTAAGCGGAACAGAACAATAGCCCACAGCAAATAGGAATACTTCTTCGGCGCTCGTTTCAGCAGCAGACGGACGAGAAGCACGGCGACGATCACATAAGTGGCTGTGAGGGTCATATTGAGTATTTTTAGAAACAACGTCTCCATACTCACCCCTCCTTATGCTCGTCAATCAGTCGTTTTAGCTCATCAGCTTCCTTATTGGAGAGTGATTTATTGCCGAAAAAAGAGACGAGAAACTGAGGCAGCGAGCCCTCGAAGGTCCGCTCTATAAAATGCTCGCTCTCATACGCCTGTATCTGCTCCTTTGGGATAATGGAGCTTACAATGGTATCCTCATTTTTAAGAAGTCCTTTTTCACACATTTTTCTAAGCACGGTATAGGTTGTGGGCTTCTTCCAGCCTAGCTTTTCTGAACAAAGGGTTACCAGCCTTCCCGATGCCACTGGCTCGCTCTCCCACACGACAAGCATAAAGCGATAATCACTTTCACATAGCTTCAAGTTACTCATCATAGCCTCCCCTATTCGGTTTATAGTTATAAACCTGTATTATGAGTTTATAACTATAAACCAGAATAGTCAATGCAATGGGAGAGCAAGGCTAGACCAATTCTTCAATTGATACCAAATACAGCAAATTGCCTTTGCTGAACAGCACGCGATTTTCTCGAAAATCTTGCGTTAACGGTACAAACGGCTCCCCTTTTTCATTCTGAAAATGGATCTTATGCCCCGTGGACAAGCTCCCCCGTTTTTCATTTTTTTTGAGCAAATACGTTCCGCTTTTTCCGTAGCCGCCATCGAACAAAAAGTGATAACCATCCGTACAAAATCCCGAAGAGCCAGAAATTCCAGGATTCATAAAGGTGACCTTCGGCTGTGCGAGTCCGCCCGAAATGCAGCCCAGCAAAAAGTCCGTATAATAATAAAACCAAACCTCATCATCATTAGCTGCGTTCAACGCATAACAATCGGCAATATCAGACACTTGATCCTCATATCGCTTGTTGCCATGCTCATCCCAAGCCAGAAGGCCCTGCGCGCCGACCGGCTTACCCCAACCGTTGTTTCCGAACACGCCTTCGTCGAAGTAACTGGTCCAGATGGTCCCTTTTTCAGTCACCTGCACGCTCTGGATCCCATCTCCAAGCAAAAATTCTCGTATCGTATTGCCTTTAAAATCGCATACTTTAGCGTTCAAATCATACTTGCCAACGCCGTAATAAGAGCAGCGCGCACCAACTAACAATAGATGTCTATGAAGCGGCTGGACATAATGATAATTGAAATGCTGATCTCCAATCACCACTTCTTCCATATAATCCTCTTCTACAAGCAATACCTTGTAGGTATTTGTTTTCTTTAGCGCCGTTGGGACGAACATGCCTCGCTCCCGCACTGGGATCTGGTTAATCAGCAAGACATACATGCAGCCATCGGAGCCAATTTGCGCCGAGACGATCTCGAAGCCATCCATATACGCAGAAATATCGGCAAAAGGTTGAAGCGCCACCATTTTATTAAACATGCCAACTCCTCCTTAAAGACAGTTATAAAAACCACCTTCTGTACTGATTAACTGTATTATGTCTGAGCAGAACGTTCCTGAACATGGCGGAAGTATGGCGAAGAAAATAATGTTAAACCAAATCACAGAACATTATCCTTCATGACAATTGCTATGTAAGAAGGAGCAGTTATTAAGCATCAAAAAAACAGAGCATACGGATCAAAGGAACCGTTATGCTCTGTATTATTGATGTCTGACCGGAATATACCCTCTAATGCTTTACAGCATTTATCCGTTTCGCTTCTCGAACCGGGACAAACTGAATAGAGACAATGAGAGATACGAGCGGCTCTTCCTAGAGATGCTTGAAAGTGCGAAGTTAGGTTCTCTTGCTTAGCGGTACCCCGTTGCATTCGCTGGTTTACCTGCATCCTGTACTTCTACGACATACCGCCAGGCATCTGGCTGTGAACCGTCAAGATCATAAAAACCATATGCTTGCGCGAGCTCGCCGCTCGATACCGATTGACCGTTCCATCGGGCAACCTCCGGGTCGCCTGCCAGTGCGGCTATGGCACGCCCCACATATCGCGGCGATTCCGAGATGATGAAATGCGGCTCCTTCTCAAGAGCAGCGCGCCAGTTGTCTTCCCGAACGCCGAAGTGTTCGAGCATGATCTCGGAACGCATCCAGCCTGGTGTAACAGCTACGGCAGTGCATTGATGCGGCTGAAGCTCACGAGCCAGCGATTGGGCCATGCGAATAACGGACATTTTCGCCAAATCGTAGAACAGCGACAGTCGGTAGTTCTGATTGTTGTACGCCGCCGTGCCGTCCGTCATTTCCACTACAAGACCGTTTCCGTTCCGGATCATCAGGGGCAGCGCGTAATGGCTTGTAATAGCATGGGTGTCAATCGCAAGCCGGAGCATGCGTAACCCGCCTTCCAGCGAATGCTCCCATATCGGCACATTCCATTGTATCAAATGCTCTGCTCCCCATATATCGTTGACAAGCAAGTCCAGCCGCCCCTGTTCCCTCTCAATGCGCGCAATTAGAGCTTGAACCTGCTTGGGATCAAGATGGTCCACTGGAACCGCTATACCTCTGCCCCCAGCAAGATTTACAAGCTCAGCGGTTTCTTCAATTGTTTCTGGACGATTGTACTCGGAGCGTTGTGTTCTTGTTGTGCGTCCAGTCACATAAACAGTTGCTCCTGCCGCTCCAAGCTCAATAGCTATTCCCCGGCCAGCGCCGCGTGTTGCACCTGCTACCAAAGCTACTTTCCCGTCTAATCGTTTCATGATCTGTTACAGCCCCTTTCATTGGTTATTCCTCTATTATAAAACTCTAATATGACAAGGATTGTCATATTAGAAACATACAAATCGTTTTCCAAGCAATTTTACCGGCTTCTTGTTTGCAAGCTGTTGAACGGAACGCCAAAAAGGCCGTAAAAGCTTGCCTACCGGCAACCTGTCACAGCCCCCAAATCCACAGTCCAACGCAGCCTCTCGGCTCTTGCTTTTCTCCCGTCGCAATCAGATTCTCTTCGTTGAGCGTCCAGTAGCTCCAGTTATCGTAGCCTCTTATTAGCTCAAGCGTGGCCATTGCCCCGATCTAACGGTTCCGCATCATGCTTCTTAACCATCAGCTCCGATAGAAGGACAACACCCAGCACACGCCATTGCGGTCGGTAACGATAGCGAGCAGACCGTCAAACGGAGCTTCGTACATTTCCGTATTAATTGTCCCGCTGGCTGCAAATTCACCGTAAATCTTTCGGAACATGTCCTCCTTCTCGATTTTCAGAAAAATTCTCACATAATCGCCCTTCAATACAGGCTTCGCCGCTTGAGTATCAGCAAACTTAAGAATAGCATTCTCCACATGCAGGTCCGCGTTCAGCACCTCTTCCCCTTGCTTTCGTAGAATCACAATCTCGCCGCCAAATACGCTTTGATAATACTTAATTTCATCTTTGCAGTTATCCACTGCGATAAACGGATATGCTATCATCCTTTTCATCCTCCTAAGGTTCATTTGATCATACTTTAAAAATGCAACTCCAATCGCATTCGCGACATATTGCTGGTATTCAAAAACACGGACACTTAACGCTTTCTCATTTCGGCATTTCATCCTGCCTGCTTAGATTGCGAAGCACGATCTTCAACGAGCTGATTAACAAATCATATTCCTCGTCAGCAATACCCTTCCTGGTCCTGCTCTTGACCCGGTCCAACGCCTCCTGCACTTTCGGTACAACATCCCGTCCCGATTCCGTCAAATAAAGCAGCTGATAGCGGTTATCGGCAGGATCAACTTCCCTCCGCACGTATCCTTCCGCTTCTAGCTTAGCAATCGCCTTGGCGGTCGTCGTCTTATCAATGAGCAGCTTCTCGCTTAAGGCTTTTTGCGTAATTGGCTGCTGAGACGCTATCGCCATTAGAAAAATATACTGCCCGCTCCCGATTCGGTAAGGTGCCAGTTCAGCAGTGATCAAGATTTGCATATGGCGATAGATGGCAGAGATGTATTGCCCGTGAGATTCCGTTTCTTGCTTGTCGGCAGGACTCCAATGTTCGCTCAGTTTACTCGCCCCTTAAATAGAATGTTATTGCAACTAATATCATTATATGAATTATAGAATGCTATTGCAACTATTTTTCCGTAAAATTTATAAGCCATTTAACAATCGGGACCACAATCAAACGCGTAGGCGATGAATTCCATTTCACATATTACTTACGTCCATTACATAGCTATATTCCGCACTACAACCAATTTCGTCGAGGCAAATCGACTCGTGTACAGACATACGATTGAGTTAATGAGTTTTCTTTTAACATAGTGCTACATCATATGTGCGCAGTTGAGGGAGAATCATCCTTGCTCAACTCAAAGCCTCCGTTACCAAACTCGGATTGTTTTGTACGTCAGCACAATAGGTTCGGAGAGTTCTTTCCTGTACCCGGATCGATCGTTCCGCCTAAATGATCATTGTCATTTAAATTTCAAGCTAATATTTAATCATTGACGCATACCTCTATAATAGTGTACTATCACATTAACACACTGGATCAGGCGATTATTTACTACTATATATTCATTACGTTGATTGCATGACCACTGCAACCGGTGGAATAAAACTACATGACCCAGATAGACTTGGTGTAACAGAGTAGACGAAGAAGACGTATATCTGCGTTACGATTAAATTTATATGAATTGAACAAGGAGGAGATAAAATGAATTCAGACAGAAGTGAAAAAAAGAACGAGGTGTCGCTGTTTCGTCTTTATTTGCTGAGAGGGCTTTATCTTTTTGTCGTCGTAGGGCTTGCTTTTGTGCAATGGCCGGAAGTCATCGATAAGATACTGCATCCAGCGAAGTCCTGGGATCTCATGGACGGAGTAGTCTCCTGCATGCTAACTTCCTTTTCGGTTTTATGCCTCTTGGGGCTGCGTTATCCATTGCAAATGATCCCAGTGCTTTTGTGGGAAGTGGTGTGGAAGACCCTTTGGCTGCTCATCGTTGCGCTGCCTCTGTGGACAGCCGGTCATATGGACGACTCAACCATGTCGACGGTCATATCCTGCTTGCTGGTCGTCATTTTTCCATTCATCATTCCTTGGCGCTATGTGTTTGTCAACTACGTGAAGAAGCAAGGCGCCCGGTGGCGTTGAGATAGTTGACAGCGGGAAAAATCTAACACATCTCTTGCCAATATGCTTCTGATTCAACCTTATTTTGAAGCGAGTGATGAATCGATGTTGATTAAACTCCGTAGCGATTTTTGGTGTTGACTCAACCACCAATCCTGTCATAAAGAACTTACAAAACAAGGGCCGACAGCCGCTACAAGAGCGAGTACTGTCGGCCTTCTTTATGTTTATACAAGACATCAAGCCCAAATCACCACTTTATAGCTTTCCGTCAATTAAGGTAAACCAATTGGGATCTCCATTATATGTTCCAACAACCCGGTATACAGGCCGATAGAAGTCTTTTGAATCATACATGTAGATCGTTTCTATTCCTTTTATTTCTAAATGGTCACCCTTTTTAATTTCAAGCTGATCCTTTGTTAATAAGGCATTTCTTTGTATTTGCTGGAATTCCCCATCCTCTATTCGTTTATATACTTCGGCAGGAGATAACAGCTCTACCGTCCGTACAAACTGATTGTGCTTAATCCCGCTATTGACCGCATAGATGCTTCCATCTTTTTTTAGGCCGATTGAAAAATCGCCTGTCCAATAGTCCTCGTTCATTCCGGGGAGCTGCGAGAGTGACCATGCATACTCTCCGCCATCTGTTCCACGTAAATCAGCCTTTTGGGTAAGCAAGCTCAAATCATCCGCAATGGCCTTCGCGTTCTCTAACATAGAATCCGGATCAGATAGTGAGGCTTGCTCTGGGACGTAATTATCCTCGGTTAACGACCAGTTTCCCTCTCCGGATTGAAATAACGTGTAGTGCACGCCGCTGTTGCCGGTTAACGAACTTTCTCGATCACTTCCTCGATTCGTGACGCTAACTTCAGTCAATTCTAATTTCTGCTGTAGCATCGCTGCGATTTTATCTGTATTCACGATTCTTTTGTATACTGCACCGACACTCGGTTCTCGGTTTAACGCGAGCGAAGTGCTTAGCTGAACACCCGTCATATTCCATTTGTGATAGGAATTAATGGCTAGCTGACCAAACTCCTGCTGGCTGTAGACGATACTCATTGCACCAAACAGCAAACCGAATGCTATGGGTATGGACAGATTGCCCAGCAGGCTCTTGATCTTGACTTTTTTGTGTTTAACGATAGAAGCAGCAAGTCTGTATAACTGGTAGCCCATAATACCGCCAAGTGTATTGTTAATAAGATCATCAAGCTCAAATAGGCCTGCACCTGTAAGCGTCTGATACGTTTCGATAGCTAATGTTGCACCTAATACGACAAGAAAGAGCCGTTTGAACGCTCTAAATTTGTTACTCAAACAAGGCAACAAAATCCCCATAGGCACAAACATTAAAATGTTAAAAATGCTGTTCTGAAATTCTCTTAGCGAGTATTTTTGCCATGCTTCTATATAGCCACTGAAAGGATAAAGGTTCATTTGCAAAAAATGTGACGTACCGCGGCCGATAACGGTCAGTTGCAGAACAAAAACAATATAGCCGATGAACAACGCGCCGAGGATAAGCTTATTCATAGGCAGCCAGAGCTTTTCCTCTGACCTTCTCTTGCGATAATAAAATGTATAATAACCTGCGATAAGAAGCAGCTCGATTCCGACCACAACGACCACTGGCAATCCTAGAAAGCGTAAGTAATTGAACATATCTGTAATGCTCACAATAATCCTCCTTATACCGCATTCAAAATCGTACTGCCTTACTCACATATGGCTTATCATTATATCACCGCATTATAAAGCGTCTTATACTTTTTCCTTAAGAAACCTTTAAGAATCTTTAGGTTTAAGAAAAAAACAGCCCCTCTACAAAGCTTTATCGAATGATTAAAAAGTGTACGATGTAGCGATGGGCGTACGAGCGCACGCTCGTATCGGAGCTTCATTTCATAGATTACGGGTTTACTCCGTCTTGACATGGAGCATAAAAAAACATCGCCCAGAGCATGAAGCCCACATGGCGATGAATCAAATCATTCATAATATTTTATGCCTCTCAGCACTTACTCCTCGCCCGTCGCGACAGGATTTTCAGGTCTGGAACTCCTATCGATCCAGCTGTCGGTTATGCTCTGAATATAGTTCAGATCAGGAACTTTAGGCATGTGCAGAGCAACGAGACCTTTTGGTTTCATTTTACCATTGACGATGCCGTTCCAAGGGTGTAATTTCCGCCGCGCAACCTAATGTCAGCTACGAGACGACTTGGTTCTTACCTCGATTGGACTTTCATCAATGCGTTTTGCTTAGCTTGGCTAAGCGCACATCTATCAAAAAAGACACCCCCACGGTGTCTTTTCCTTCTTCTATTTGGATGCAAAGCCAACGCTTGAAAGGCAATGTATTTTCGCTCTATTAAGAATTAATTCGTAGTTGAGGTTAGTTCCTTGTCCGACGTCCGGCCAAGCAGATTTAGAAATTCCCGCATAAATCCAGGGAGATCAGGCCATGCGTGACCCGATACTAAATTTCCGTCTACATGTAGTGTCTCACTTGCATATTCTGCGCCGAGTGATTCGACTTCCAGCTTGCACGCATTGTATGCCGTTAACGTTCTGCCTTTGAAGTATGAACGATCGGGCAGCGCCAGGAATACCTGAGCACCGTGACAAATCGCGCCTACAGGCTTGTCCGCTTCCAGAAAGTGCTGGACAATTCGCGGAAGATCTTGATCGTTGCGGATGAACTCAGGAGCGCGGCCGCCTGGGATGATCAAGGCATCGTAGTCAGCAGGCTCCACGTCCGCAAAGGCGATATCAGACGGCAGCAGATGAGCTGGCTTCTCCGAATAAGTATCCCATCCCTCGATGAAATCGTGGCATACCGTATTCAATGTCTTCTTCCTCGGCGAAGCGATCACTGCCTCGTAGCCCTCTTCCTTCACCCGATAGAATGGATAATAAACCTCCAGAACCTCTGCACCGTCGCCGGTTAGAATAAGCACGCGTTTGGACATTTTACCCTCTCCCAACTGTAAATTTATGTAACACCCTTTTCTATTATGGGGATAATCTGCAAACGCCGTCAATGGTCCTTAAGAACGGGAGGAAGATGTCAAATTACGCAAAAACACGTCGTACCAGCAGGTAAGCTGGGACTGACCCCATAACGTGAGACAAATCAAAACACCTTCAAGAAAATGCAACCATGTCGTAAGATATGGAGACAACCTTGGAGGTGTTTTTACGTTGGCAACAAGAGTAAGTTACCCAGTGGATATAAAGACAAAAGCAATTGAAATGAGAATAGCAGGCATTCCGGTCAAGGAGGTAATGGAGCAACTCAACATACGAAATGAAACGCAAGTGAAAACTTGGATGC
>NZ_LIGH01000001.1:1409432-1807859 GCF_001273905.1 Paenibacillus sp. FJAT-27812
CGAGACTACATCACTTACTATAACGCAATTCGTATTCAAACGAAACTAAAGAACCAGTCGCCGATTGATTACAGGCGACTGGCCGTTTAAACTTGTAAGGTGTTTTGATCCCTGTCTCATAAATGGGGGTCAGTCCCGCTGCAGATACGACGTGTTTTTAATAGTTGAAACCTAATAGGATGAGTTAAGGCTTCAGTACAGATACTAGAAACTCGTTTTTGCCGGAAATAAGTGTAACTTCTGATGACAAATCCAAATCCTTTACATAGACGGATTCACCGATATTCATGCCGCTGATATCATATTCTATCACCGACGGCAAATGCCTTGGCAAAGCTTCTACCTCAATAAACTCGGACTGAAGTTGCACGACCCCGCCCTGCTTCAATCCGATTGGTTTGCCTATGAACTTTACCGGAATCTTTGTGCATACGATTTCGTTAGTCTGCACTTGCTGGAAATCAACATGAATCAAGTCACGCGTTAACGGATCTCGCTGGAGATCCTCAAGCAGTACGGACACCGAATCTTTCCCGTCAAGCTGTATATGGATAAAACCGGATGCACCTTGCTTCAACCACCTATGAAATTCTATCGTTGAAATATGAACCATCTCATTTTCTACATTTCTACCAAACACAATACCTGGCAGACGTCCTGATTTACGTAGATTACGAAGCCCTGATGTATTCAAATGTGTACGTTTCTCTGCTTGCATAAATGTTGTCATGCTTAACTCTCACCTCTTTATTAAAAGATCTTAGCGCTGGTTCCTTAGTCGCTGAATCTTCCCCGATAGGGGATAAAGAGCGAAACATAGCATCACCACCTCCATGTTCTGCCGATTACGGCACAATACATTTAATGTAAAACCTCCGTAAATATACAGGAAGGCACCCCACTTCGGAAAGTGGAATGCCTATCTGTAACCCACACCGTATCATAGAAACGTCACGTTGTCTAATCAAGACGCTGGCCAATTACGGGCGAAGGGTCCGGCATCTTTGTGTATTTTGTACTGGGTCTCTCTAAGCTTTTTGCTTGTTGGTTTATAGCAAAGGGGTCGGGAAGTCACCTTAATGGTGTCTGCCCCGGCCCTTTCTCTCTGTGTTTAACACATTAGGATGAATACGAGCGTACGCTAGGTCTCTGAAAATGATTCATTTCATCATTCGAAATCCATTTGTTGACCTCGTGTTGAGTTCAAGACATAAAAATACATCGCCGTAGTTTACAAGCTGGGGACTGACCCATAACGTGAGACAAATCAAAACACCTTCAAGAAGGTGGAACCATGTCGTAAGATATGGAGACAACCTTGGAGGTGTTTTTACGTTGGCAACAAGAGTGAGTTACCCCGTGGAAATAAAGGCAAAAGCAATTGAAATGAGAATAGCAGGCATACCGGTCAAGGAGGTAATGGAGCAACTCAACATACGAAATAAGACGCAAGTAGAAACTTGGATGCGGTGGTATCATAGCGGCGAGTTGAACCGCTTAGAGCAGCCCGTCGGCAAACAATACAGCTACGGTAAAGGACCTGAGTTTACCTCAGAGCTGGAGCAAATAAAGGCGGAGAATCGGTTCTTAAAGCAACAATTAGATGTGCTAAAAAAGTACAAGGAGATGGAAAGGAGTTGTCACCAAAAATCATAGTTGAACTGGTTGAGTTGATTCACGGGGAAGTTACGATCACCAAAGCTTGTTCATGGCTGGGTGTGCCACGTGCTACCTATTACCGATGGAGAGCAAAAAACGAAACTCGGCCATTGGACAGCATGGTTGAAGAGATTCGAGAACTCTGCACTGARAATAAATTCCGTTAYGGATACCGAAAGATTACTGCACTGCTTCGAAAAAAGTACAAGATTAATCACAAGCGCGTACAACGAATCATGCAATGTKAGCAGCTTCAATGTCGAGTCAGAGTAAAGAAACGAAAGCATACAGGGCAGCCTGCTTATGTAGCTGAGTACCTGTTAAAGCGGCAATTTCAAGCYGAAGCACCKATGCATAAACTCGTCACGGATATTACGTATTTACCATTCGGCGGAAAAATGATGTACCTATCKAGCATCCTCGATTTATATAAYGGAGAGATCGTAGCTAGCMGTCTATCHGATACRCAAGAYACGGMCTTTGTYCTGGATACACWYAATCAATTGCCAGCTGTGCCWGGTGCGATYCTCCATAGCGATCAGGGCAGCGTCTAYACGTCSCAKGGGTATCARGAAGYTGTAAAAGGAAAAGGCATTACCATGAGCATGTCCCGCAAGGGAACGCCCGCTGATAATGCCCCCATTGAATCGTTTCATTCCACACTAAAGTCTGAAACGTTCTACCTCGAAGGGCTAACCCATACAACGACTGCAATCGTTGAACAGACCGTTCGAGACTACATCACTTACTATAATGCAATTCGTATTCAAACGAAACTAAACAACCAGTCGCCGATTGATTACAGGCGACTGGCCGTTTAAACTTGAAAGGTGTTTTGATCCCTGTCTCACAAAAGGGGGTCAGTCCCCGTGTATACGACCCCGCTGCTGTACCCACACAAAGAAGGCCGGTCTGCCCCCTCCTCGTGGGATTGGCTAACTGGCTCTTATCACTTTTAACGTTTCTTCTTACTCTTTTGTTTTTTGTCTCCATCTCTCACATCAAAGATGTTTATCTTATTCTCTGTTCCATGTCTGGCAATAGCATCATCCAATTCATTGTCTGTCCTAGCAATCATAAATTCCGAAACAGGTCCATCCTATTTATGCTTGTCTTGCTCGATGTTTACTCTTTAATTTTATATCGTGCTGTTTTCTTTGGCAAGCGTTTCAAAGGCCTGTAGACCCTTCCCATACTTCCATTTCCCTCCCATCGCCCACCACACAGGATCTCATCCGAATGCAATGTTACGACGATTGATACTCCTATCGCCTTGAAAGCAGTTTCTAACAAGAGATTTCCTAGACCTCTGAATTTTCTAAAATTTTTAATTGTGAAGAAAATCAACAAGGAGGCTGGCGATTATGCGAGGTTGTATCTCTAAACGAAAGAACGGAACGTACGCCTACACGATAGAAATGGGCAAGCACCCGGAAACAGGGAAAAGACGACAAAAGATGAAGGCGGGTTTTACCTCAAGAAAAGAAGCTGAGGCGGCGCTTGCCCACGCCCTCTCCAAACTCGGGCGTGGTAACTACATTGAGCAGACCAAGGAAACTGTGCAAGAGTATTTTACAAAGTTTCTTGCTATGAAGCGTCCGAACCTTAGACCAGGTACAGTCAAGGTCTACAAGTGGCTGATCAACTATCACATCATCCCAAAACTTGGGCAAATCCCGCTTGTTATGCTTACTCCTCGCCATCTCATCGGCATGTACGAGACACTTCGGGTGGAGAAGCAACTTTCTCCGCAAACAGTAAATCATGTCACAAGGTTATACATGACGGACTCGCTACAGCCGTTCGGCATGAATCGCTACATCGTAACGTTGCCGCACTCGTCCAACCGCCAAAAGTACCAAAAACCAAGATAAACGCGTGGACAGATGAACAACTTGTAGAATTCCTTAACTACGCTAAGCAATATCGCTACTACATGATCATTTTGTTAGCGGCTACTTGCGGTTTACAACGCGACGAAGCTATTGCTTTTCGCTGGGAGGATATAGACCTTGCCAAGGGGACGATCACAGTAGTTCAGTCATACACTCGCGGGGAACGTGGTCATATCTTCCAAGAACCAAAAACAAAGGCGGGAATCCGTACTATCGCCTTGCCACAAATGACGATAGAAGCTCTAAAAAAGCAAAAGGTCCTGCTTGCGCAGGACAAATTTGCCGCTGGAGCAAAGTATCAGGATCATGGGCTGGTTACACAAACCAAGTTTGGCTTCCCAGTAAATCCTTACTATTTTGAATCTCGCTGGCGCGATATGCTTCAGAAGTCTGGACTACCTAAAATTCGGTACCACGATCTTCGCCATACGCACGCGAGCCTTCTGCTCCAGCAGAACGTACACCCTAAGCTGGTTAGTGAGCGGCTCGGTCATTCAAGCATCGGCATTACTTTGGGTAGGTACAGCCATACGTATGGTGTAGACTATAAGGCTGCTAATGAGTTAAACCACTTACTCACCATCAGGCAAAATAGCTAAAAGAACTATCGAATGTAACGGCTTGAGTTGGCGAGCGTAGGCTGATCGTCAAAGCGAAAACGGCCCTTGTACCACTTCGTCCATTGCGGGAGCACCGGACCCAGCTCAAGCTGCGACAACATATACCTTATACCAATGCATTGTTCCTTTTATCAATAGCTTCTCTTATACTTATTGGTAATGAAGAGTAAAGATCATTGATTAAATTGTTCCTAGTTATCCTATCTTCCACTACATAATTTAATAGATGAAATAGAGAATACCCTGTATCAACATCATCCTTTAAATCCATTTTACCAGCATGGACAGCTTGGTTCCCTATTACTCTGAGACTATCTAGTGCCTGCTGTACAAGCTCTGGCAAACCAGCCTTCACCAATTCTTTTATTGCATCATTAATGTTCTCCGAATCTCCAACCAGTTGCTTACAAAGTTTTTCAACACACAATCTCAGCAGAGCAGAAGCACCTCTAGGAGAGATATTCACTATTTTTGATGCCTCAATATAGTCTGCTTTAATATCCTCGGGCATATCTTTGTGAGGTTGTGGCACATTTCCACCCAGAGGGTAAAATAACTCTTTCGATATCCATATCGAAAACTTTTTGCATTTTTGACACAAATTTGACTGCCAATCTTCTAATACCTCTCCCATTTCACTATCAGTATTCCAAGTAAGATTTCCCCATGTTTGCTGTGAGTATGTATTGCAATGGGGACAATTGAATGCGCCACTTTGAAATACAGGTTTATAATAATTATACATTCATCATTCCACCTTAATTGTTATCTTCTACCTTGCCTCAAACGAAGCTTCTTATGTAAGCCAAAGTGCACAATTATTTTTCCATTTGAGTTCCATTTTAAGGTATGATCCTTATATTTAAATGCCCATGTTGTATTACGAACAAGTGTCCCAATGGCCCCAAAGTCAAATAATGTTTCTAATATGTGTTCTTCAGATTTATTGTTATTCTTCATCCAATCACGAATAACTCTATCTTTGCCTAATTCTCTTCTTAAGTCATCAACATTCATCATTCCCTTCCCTACTCTTGTTAAGCAGGATAGTGCTTCTCCCCATACACTTAAATGTGCTTGTATTTCGTCACGCAATTCATTATAAAACCAATCAGAATATTCATTCTCTGCTTCTCTAACAACTTTAAATAATAGTTTTGGGTTTGCATTTTGTATTGAATTACAATACTTTAAAAATTTCAATAAATCACGTGGTCTTTCAAATGTACGATTAGATAAATACTTCCATACTGTGGCAACTGAAGCTGGCAACTCTGAATCACTGTCAACAACTATATCTTTCCAAGAATCATCAGTTACTGTTCCTAGGGAGGCTTTTATACGAGCATTAACAACCGATCGCAAAGAGTAAGCGGCGGTTGGACTCGAATTCCAGCGTAATTTTATTAAAGCATCATCTAATTTATTCAAATCGTTATCTTCTAAGTTTTGATAGATATCAGATCTTAATACTACAAGGAACCTATATGCGGTTTTTATTTCTTCTCTCTGCAAAATTACTGACAGCTCTTCTGTAGATCTTAACAACGCTAATAATATGAGCCTTAAACTACTATCCCCAGCAGAGTAACCCTCATCAAGCTCATCCATCAATATGAAATATTTGGAGTCAGAATTGATTTCTTTTAATTCATCTATCAACCAAGGTATTACTTTCTCGAAACGTACAGAAATCATTTCTTCCCCCAAAGTGGGATTAATTAATGAAGCATTCATAATGATATTCCCATTTTGCTCTTCCAACGACTGCAATGTTTCAGAAAAACTACCGAACGGAAAATTAGAGTAAAGAAATGTCTTTAATCTCACTGTTTGTGTTGAAAGAGTATGCATCGGATCATTTAATACTAATCTTGACATTTCAATAAGCATCAGAAACTTCCATATTGGGACATATTGTGATTTATCTCTAAAGGAACGATTTCTCAAGACTCGAAAAGACCCTATTGGAAATCCTCTTAGTGATAAATTAGCAGTATGCCATTGATGATTTAACTTGCTTTCTATTCTAAGCTTCTCACATATTGCTGTTTTTCCGGTCCCTTTTCTTCCAATTACATATCTTTTATTACCATTTAAAATATCTTCAAAACCGGGTATTGGATAGAAGTATTCACTCAGTTTTTCATCGCCATTTGCCTCATCTTTTCCCCAATCTACATTGTAAAAGGACATTTGAACTCCTCATTTCTTTGATCATTTATACTGTTTCAAGTATATTGTTTGCCCATTTATGATATTAGTAATGATGGAAAGAGTCTACTGCATCTACCTTAATTAACAAATTTATACACACTTACTATACCATAGTTTATCAATATAGTCCTTAAGGAGTAGAATAACAATTCCAAAGTACTATGAATCCCTCTGCCTCATTACAAGGTATACGCGCTTTAGGTTTTCACTTACTTTGTTTGGTTACAGATAACCATTAATATGAAAACTTTTATTTAATGTAATGTTGATTCTATGTTGACTAAATAATCTTTTCATAGCACGTTGATTCAATAAACTTGAAACTATGAATTTTTGCCCACACTAATACAGATGATAAAAGCATCAGCCACTCCCAAGAGGAGGGGCAGACCGGCTTTTTTTGTGTGGGTACAGCAGCGGGGTCGTATGAACGCGAGGGCCTGTACGATACGTGACGAAGCATAGAAACAAGCGCTCGGTGCGGAGCCTTCTGAAAGTGTGTACAGGAAGCAAGCGTTGACTCCGTGCTGACTTTGGGCATAAAAAATACATCGCCCAAGGCACTCGGCCCACATGGCGATGTATTCAAGATCCACATACTATACACAGGTCTAAGCCTTCTCCTCGTCACCGACAGCTACAGGATTCCCCTCAACCGAAATCCAATCGCTCCAGCTCCCCGCATACAAGCGCACTTTTGTAAAGCCTGCTTCCTGTAGCGCAATGACGTTTGGCGTGGCCGTGATGCCGGAGCCGCAATACACGATCAGATCGCGGTTCTTGTCCAGATCATGGAACCGATCAGATTGAGCAGAGACGTCCTTCCACGCGCCGGATTCCGTTAGACTGTCTTTCCAGAACCGGTTAATCGCGCCCGGAATGTGGCCTGCGACGCGGTCGATCGGCTCAACCTCGCCGCGGTAGCGAGGTGCTTCGCGCGAGTCGATGAGCGTTACTCCCTCGCTACCCAGCAGTTCCCTGACCTCAGCCATTTCCACTAGCATATTGTGCTGCACCGTTGCAAGGTATGTCGCAGGCTGCACCACTTCCTTCTCAGTTGCTACAGGCAACCCTTGGTTGAGCCAAGCCGAGAAGCCATTGTCTAGCACATAGACCTGCTCATGCCCCATATACTTCAGCAGCCACCACAGCCGGGAAGCCATCGCTCCGCCTTGATCATCATAAGCGACCACAATCGAATCGTTGCTTATGCCAGCCCTGCCGAGCGTCACCGTCATCGCAAAAATATCCGGAAGCGGATGACGTCCGCCATGTTCCTCGATCTCGCCGGACAGGTCCTTCTCCAGGTCCATATAAACAGCCCCCGGAATATGCGACTCCTCGTATGCTCTGAGCCCAGCACCCGGATCGTCCAAGCGAAAACGGCAATCCGCGATGACTAGTTTCGGCTCACCCATTTTCTCCTTCAGCCATTCCAACGACACGATATTATTCATTACAACTCGCCTCTTTCGTTCATTTATGTAATCCATTATGGAATCTTTAACCTGAGATTGCTCCGTTAGCCTTCCTATCTATAGTATATGGTGTGATTCCAATCTTCAATGGATGCTTCAGCCTATTATAAAACAAAGACCGGGAGTCTCTCCACTAAGGAGGCTCCCGGCCTGCTATTCCTAATGCTAGATTACTTAGTTGCAATCGTGATTGTTCTCAGCGTCCCGCACCCTATCCCGCATAGATGCAGCCGACGATTATTATTATTTAATCATCTGAAATACTTGCTCGACATCTTTGTCTCCGCGGCCGGAAAGGTTAATGATCAGGATCTGATCCTGATCCATTTTCGGCGCCAACTTTTTGGCATAGGCCACCGCGTGCGCGCTCTCCAGAGCAGGGATAATCCCTTCCGTACGGGAAAGCTCTTGGAATGCTTCCAGCACTTCCTCATTGGTAACCGTCGCATATTCGGCGCGCCCCGTCACCTTCAAGTGGCTATGCTCCGGCCCGATGCCCGGATAATCGAGCCCCGCGGCAATCGAATACGTCTTCCGCGGCTCTCCTTCCTCGTCCAGCAGTACCAAGCACTTGAAGCCGTGAATCATGCCCGGCACGCCTTCCGTTAAGGTCGGGGCTTGATCGGGTTCAACGCCGATCAGGCGAACGCCCGGCTCGTCGATGAAATGAGCAAATGCGCCAATCGCATTACTGCCGCCACCCGCACAGGCTATCACCGCATCTGGCAAACGGCCTTCCTTCTCCAAAATCTGCTGCTTCGACTCTTCACTGATGACCGCCTGAAAATGCTTGACCATTGTCGGAAACGGATGCGGACCAACCGCGGAACCGAGCAAATAAAACGTATTTTTATAATTGCGAACCAGATCGCCGAGCGCTTCGTCCACGGCGTCCTTCAGTCGTCCCTGCCCCTTATCAACCGGCACGACAGTAGCACCGAGCAGCTCCATCCGGAACACGTTGAGCGCCTGACGGCGCATATCTTCGGCTCCCATATAGATGACGCATTCCATATTAAACATGGCGCAAGCCGTAGCCGCTGCTACCCCATGCTGTCCAGCGCCCGTCTCAGCAATAATCCGCTTGGCGCCCATCCGCTTGGCGAGCAGAATCTGACCAATGGCGTTGTTGATCTTGTGCGCCCCCGTATGGTTCAGGTCTTCGCGCTTCAAGTATATTTTAGGTCCTCCCCACGCTTTGGACAGCCGCTCCGCATACGTCAGCGGGCTCTTGCGGCCAACATATTCACGCAGGTAATAGCTAAGCTCTTCCTGGAATTCCGGATCGTCTTTGAACTTGTAAAATTGCTCACTCAAATAATTCAGCACTTCCTGCAATTCCGGCGGAACGAAGCTGCCTCCAAACTCCCCGAAGTACCCCTCTTGCTGCAACTGTTGGTCCATAAGTAAGCGCCTCCATAAAATAAAATGGTCAATCTATCAAAACTATATTACCATAAATTCCATTTATATTTTATATACGCGATTTGTTATCCGATAGAGTTATAACAAAGGTCGCAACCGGATTCTCGCTATACCAACTCCAATCACTCCAGCTGTCGGATTCTCCTTGAAAATGCCTTCAGGAAGTACATCGAGACTACCGGAGATGCTGCTCCGGGACACTTGCCATTGTTCCGTTAGACTCATTATGCCGAACGGCGACAAGTGCCGGGGCGTTACTTTGCTCCGGGGAGAGTCATTATCGGGGCGGAGGAGCGTCAGCACCATTGGTTGGCGAAACAGAGAAATGCCGAGAGTGTACAGGCCGAGGATGGATGGATGGGGCCAGCCTACCGACCAACCAAGAAACACCTGACGACCACGCTCTCGTTAATGCAATAGACATAAAATAGCGGAGCATGTCCTGCTCCGCCTAATAAATCATTATGTAACGATGATAATGCCTGCATATATCAACAAACTTCGTAGTTTCAAGTTTAAGAGCACGCGGGACACTTGTACCGTCCTCAAAAAGTTCGAGGTAAAAGGAAGAGCTATCGTTTGGTCGTAGTCGAGGAATGTCTTCAACTTGTAATCTTCCACGTTTTACGGCTTGGAACATCGTAACATCCTTACTCATGAACGAGATGTTCGCCGGAACACTGATGTTGAGGTTTGTCTTAGGACCGTTTGCGTTCTTTTCCATGTTATCTCTAATACGAATGAGTCCAAAATCACTTGTAGCAATAGCGATGTTGTGAATCTGTGTTGGATAGTGAGAAAGGAGTAGGTAGGCAAGAGTCAAAATGGAAACTTCTCCGGCATTTTTCCTCGTCGTTTTTGTTTCTGCTTCTTTCATCGGAAAACCCTCATCGTAAAATTGGTTGATCCAGTCATCCCAATTGATAAGGTCTTTCCTCGACAAGAGGGATAAGAACTTCAAAGCTTCACCATGAGGAGCAGAAAGCTTAAACAGCTCCATCAACCGTCTCGCATCGTATGAGATCATTGCCGGATAGTCTTCTGCCTCTTCAAGAATAATCACATCGATTGGAATGGAAGCTACGTATTCGACCTTGCCCGTATGATGCCCATATTCCGCTTGAACCCATCCAGGGATTAACACTAAATCGTATCCTTCAAATACCTCATCTTGTTTGAGTACATCTTGATGCAGATAAAGGAATTGAAGCTTGCCTGAGTCGAGAATCAAGACTTTCGCTTCTGTCGCGTTTCGAAGCTTGTCCTCTAGTGCTTCGTAGTTAGCCATCGAAACGCTCCTTTACGATTTATTTAATTCACGTTTAAATTCTTTCTCCCATCCTTCAACAACTCGGAGGTTCTCTGCGAATAACTCCACATCGGAATGTTGTTTGATCTCTTCCTTAATGGGTCCTTTTATCGCATTCAAATTTGTGACATTCGAAGGTTTGATTAATGTATCGTCCAAAGAGTATTCTTGAAATAGACTTTCCCATGTTTGAGTCGTCAATTGCTTATCGAAATGAGACTTAATCACTTCTTGAAGAGCCTGATTTTGATTCTTTTTGGCAAGCTGATAGAGCTGAATAAGGACAGCTTTATAGGGAGACTTATATGACTTCATGCAATGAGCAATTTTAACGTAGAAGTCTTCAAATTCCAAGGTGTGATAGTAATCATACAGTTCGCCGTTACCGAAGATCATTTGGCTTGCAAAGTAATCTGCCTTACGCTCGGTTAAATCGAATTCAATGGAAATGTCATATCCATTCCCATGAAGTTTTAACTCTTCACTTTCGGTAAGGTGATAGATTTCATGCCAATAGATAAAGTATTGATACACGCGAGGTTGGGCAGTATTAATAATAGGCACGTTTTGCCCGTTAGGAAACCTGCGAATAGCTCCTCCCCAATTGAGGTCAGGAATAGGGACCTCAATTAATTGATTTAGCTTTAAGATCTCAAACGCTTGTTGCTCAATAGGGAAGGTACGCCATTTAATTAGACGTTTTTCTATATACGCAATATGGTCTTCAACTTCTTTGCTTATTTGAGCATTTAGTTCAACTGTTTCATCCAAGTTTGCACTCGTAATTCTCACTCGATATCACCCTTTCTTATTTCTGGTAAAGGGCATAGATGTCCAGAATATTGTCCAGCCCATCCAACAAATGCTGTGCTCTTTCGCTTCTTGCTTCGCCAATTCCGTGGTCGGAATATGCATATACTGGTTCAGGAGGCGTTATTATAATTCTGCTCTCCAAGAAGTAATTTTCCGGCAAGTCAAACCTTTGATTGATCGTAGCAATTTGGTTATTATAGATGGTGGAGTTTGGGCTTTCTGCTTTCAGGATTAGATCGATGGTTGGTCGCGATATACCTGTTAGTTTAGACAGTGAAATCTTGGTGTAACCTTTGAACCTCATAAACGCCTTGATGTTCTCTGCAATTTGCGTCCGGTGGTCGAAAAAGTTGATCGTCATTATAGCCACCTCTTTTCTAATTTATACATTCATTATACAGGACTTAGGTAAAATGTAAAAGCAATTTTTACACTATGTAAAAATGTTATATTCATTCCCGTATTTTTTATAACTTATACGTCCATTAGACAACATTCCTTCCGTTTAAACCCACATAGGGAATTTGTTCCTTATTAGACGCACACAAACGGCTCCCTTAGCCTTCCCAGGGAGCCGTTTTGTTATTACTCAACCACGATCTTCAAGTCTTTAGAATCGAGGACAAGC
Organism: Paenibacillus sp. FJAT-27812; assembly: GCF_001273905.1. NCBI lineage: Bacteria > Bacillati > Bacillota > Bacilli > Caryophanales > Paenibacillaceae > Paenibacillus > Paenibacillus sp. FJAT-27812. Next base: position 1,421,477 of record NZ_LIGH01000001.1, read on the forward strand.
GTCTGCCGGACGCATCAACCAAAGCACGGATTGGAGCCATCCAAACGCCATCCTTATTCGTATTTCCGCAAAGAGACTGGCTTCATCTGCATTGTAAGTTACCGTATCTTTGCCGAGTTCATAACTAAGCGTGTGGTTCTTAAATTTGAACAGTCAGCTTGCTGTCGGTAATCGATACAGTGCCACCAAGTTCTTCTTTACTGCAGGTTGACTCCGCGTTGGCTTCGACTCATAAAAAATAAAGAGCAACGGCATGAACTGACCGTACTCTTTATTCCACATGCATACTTGTTGATTTTCTGTTGATCGTTGTTTGCATCTCACAGAATTATTGACTCGTATCAGCAGGCTGGGTTTGCAGCACCGCTATGACTCAGGCCCTTGTCAGTCTGTATCGCGTATTGTGAAGTATATTCGGGTTGACCGTTCTGTAAGTACTTTCAGGAGCCGAATGTTGACTACGTGTTGACTTCGGAGAATAAAAATACATCGCCTGAGCCAACTGGCTACATAGCGATGTATTCATTGTGAAAGTACTACTATATGTCCTTCGGGATTTCCTCATTGCCAACAGCCACCGTATTCCCCTCATAACTACTCCAATCGCTCCAGCTGCCTGCATATGTTATAACGTCGGATTATCATGACGCCTATGTTACACTAGGGTGACAAAGGAGGAGTCATTATTGAATAAACAAAAAATCGTGATTATTGGCGCAGGGATTGTCGGGGCGTCCGTCGCCTATTATCTGGCCAAACGAAATCAAGATGTAACCGTTATTGAACGACACTCCTCCGCGGCGCGTGAAGTCACGGAAAAATCTTTTGCCTGGATACATACGACTCATAGGGTGGCTCCCGAATATTGGCATTTGTACGATACGGCTTTGGAAGAATACCATACGCTTCAGCAAGAGCTGTCCGAACTGAAAATTCATTGGCATGGAGCGCTGACTTGGGGTACTCCGTCCCTAAGGGAGCAACTCCACTTTCAAAAATTAAACCGGGAGCAGCTTGAGGCATTGGAGCCGAATCTGAAGGAATATCCGGATGAAGCGATGTTTGTCAGCGAAGAAGGTGCATTGGACCCTATAGGGGTAACGGAGCTGTTGCTCAACAAAGCGCGGGAGTACGGAGCGAAGGTTCAGTTCGGTACCAACGTTACACAGCTGCAGCAAGAAGATTCCCGTCTAGTCGGCGTCCATACGTCCAATGGTTTTCTGGAGTCGGATGTCGTGGTATTGGCAGCAGGTACAGGCATACCCGAACTTTGCAACCCGTTAGGTTGTCGCGTGCCGGTAACGTCGTCGCCTTCCATTCTGATTCGGATGAAAACTGCAAATAAACTGATAAGCACATTAATCTCAAATGCGCAATTTGAAGCGCGTCAACTGACAGATCATACGCTGCTGGCTGCGGAAGATTATATCGACGAGTCGGAGGAAAACGGACCAGAGGCGGTCGGTAAGCGAGCGTTCGACACGTTGCGCCGCAGTCTGAAAGACGGGGATCAACTGGAACTGGAAAGCATAAAGGTCGGGATGAGACCAATGCCTGAAGACGGCTATCCGATCGTGGGCTTCCACGATCATATAAAAGGACTTTATCTGGCGGTGATGCATTCTGCAATTACGCTGGCGCCGCTGATTGCGCATCTGGCTGCAAGCGAAATAATCGATCGGGAATCAAGAAGTGAATTAGACCCTTGTCGACTCTCCCGATTTTAGGACTACTCGAGGGATGTTCCCGTTGCTTCTCGCGCGTGAGGTCTTTAATCAGTACGTGAAGTGCTGTAGTGCAATATAAAGCTCCAGCATGACGATGACGGTCGTCCGACCACGAGCAAACCCAACATTACCGTTTTGTAAGCACGTTCACCCCCATTCGTTGACTCCGTGTTGACCTCGATACTCCTTGGAATAACGCAAAAGAGTACATCGCCACATCAACGATGTACTCCAAATTACATACTGTATATCTGCTTAAGCCTTCTACTTTTCCCCAGTCGCAATAGAATTCTTACTGTAAGAAATCCAATCGCTCCTGCTAAAGCTCACTTGAACTACTGCTTTTAGAAGGATCGAGTCATGAAGAACAGTAACGTATGCATTCTTTTACTTTAGGTGCTCATGGCAATCATTTTTGAACGAAAGGAAAATACTTGGACGCCTTTAAGTAAGCTTAGTAGCCTCCAATCCCCCCGCTTACGTTTTTACTTCCTTTAATATTGTCCTTTAATGACAAAAAACGAGCCCCGAATGGTTCCAGCTAGTTTAGACTTCTGCCTAGCAAACTTAAACTTCCCTTCCAACTCCTTTGGTACCTCCATACCCTCAGCAAGCTTAAAACCAACGGCCCGCTTCTTAGGGTCATCAACCGTATACATGACATTAATTCCAAGACCATCCTCATAAAAGACGTAGGTAAATTGGATATTTTCCACTTGAAAACGCGACGTTTCTAAAGGTTTGGCCGTAAACACTATATCACGCTCTTTCAAAATGCGGTTCACATACTCAAGGTTTTCCTGACTTTCGCTTGCGGGTACGATCGTAAATTCATGTTTGTATTTGTTCATAAAGTAACGGGCTTCATTCGCACGTAAACCAGCTAACGCTTCTGCTACAGGTGAAGACTCTAAACCCACCGTAGATACATTTTTGAAATCAACGATATAGGACATTCTCATCTCTCCAATGAATTCGTTTATTTTCTAACAACTGGAATCCATACTTCACCATAGACGAGGCCGTCTCGCTGCCCCATCTCAACCGTTGCATTGGGTCCACCAACATAGGCGAAAATTTGGGCTTCTGGCAAGACTTGACCAAAGGCAATACCTGTAAGCTTATTGCTCATCTCTTCGGCCGTATTTCCTTCGCCTTTAACGACAAGGTATTGCCCCTTCGGGAATTGAATAACTCTGTGCTCTTCCGGTACCGATGCTTCTGTCATCACGCCGGCATAATACATCATCCTGTGATTTACAGCTTCGTTCACGGCAAAAATGTAGTCATTCGTGGCAATGGCCTTTAAAGCGTTAAGCCTTCCATCCTGCTCCACTGCCCGCCAAAAGTTTTCCTTTTCCTTATTTATGCCGGCATAATCTGTGTAATCGCTCTTCAACTCCGTGCCAATACCTAGAACGATAAAGCTGTCTTTTTCCTCAAGGGTATACACTGCCATGATCAACACTCCTTTTTTTGAATGGATCAAATGATTTGTTTTTCACTTGATGCGTTTATAATAACTATTAATCATGCCAAATTATGAAGCTGTTTAAAGGGCCCGATGACATGTCTGCTATTGCTTCAGATATATCCCGCAACCGAATGTTCTCTTCCACAGCGCCACTTCCTAATATTAGTGCTATAGGTAGTAGAAGTCTATTGGAGCCATAAATGGGCTGGCGTTAATTTTACTACCCATTAAAGTTTGCGGCTTTTCGGACGCAGTGCCCAGGAGGCAATGCCAAGCGCTGCATAGAAAAGCGGAAGAATAATATGGAATCCGTAATCGCCATAATCATTAGCGAACGCATGAGACAGGACCGCACCCGTCATTAGAAAAAAGATACCGCTATAAGCCCATTCCTTAAGCCGTGGAAAACCTGGCATTACGATCGCAATGACTCCAAGCAATTTCCAACCTCCGAGAATGTTCGTGATATATAACGGGAATCCAATATCCGTCACTAGATCGGCATTCCCCCCATATCGTATCAGTTGCCCGATACCGCTTAATGCAATTGAGAATGCCAGTATTATTGTGACAGTCCAATAAGCGACCATCCTTCCAATAGGACGGTATCCTGCTTTCGCGATTTTTTCATTACCCACGATCGTACTCATCTTCATTCCTCGTACATCCTCTTGTGATTTACAGCTTCGTTCACGGCAAAAATGTAGTCATTCGCGGCAATGGCCTTTAAATCGTCAAGCCTTCCATCCTGCTCCACTGCTCGCCAAAAGTTTTCCTTTTCCTTGTTCATACCGTTATAGTCCGTGTAATCGCTCTTTAGCTCCGTTCCAATCCCCAGAATAATAAAGCTGTCTTTTTCCTCAAGGGAATATGCTACCATGATCGACACTCCTTTTTTGAATTAATTAAATAATTTGTTATTTCACTTGATACGTTTATAATAGCTATAAATCATGTCAAAATATGATACTGTTTAGAGGGCCACATGAAAAAAGTTGAACGGATTAACATCATCATGCGGTACATCAACAACCGCGCCCACTTTACCATTTCTGAAATCATGCGAGAATTCAACATCTCTCGTTCGACGGCGATTAGAGATGTCAGAGAAATTGAAGCGATGGGAATGCCGCTTGTCGCCGAAGTCGGGAGGGACGGGGGCTACTTTGTCATGAATAACTCTGTCCTACCCGCTGTCCGCTTTACCGATAATGAAATTAAAGCTCTTTTTATTGCCTTTATGGCTACAAGAAATCAACAACTCCCCTATCTTAAGAGTCGCCAATCTTTAGCGGAAAAAATACTCGGCCTCATCTCGAATAACCAGCAGGATGATCTTGTTCTGTTAAATCAAATTTTGCTGTTCGAAGGAACCAACCCCCATAATCCCGACCTGCTCGATCTGACAGATCTGCCCCATCCTATGTTAGAACAACTCATCCAAATCCTTCTTATCGACAGCTATTTAGTGGTTTCCGTCGAAGAAGGAAGAGAAATAAAGTCTTATCCCATTTACCTCATGCATCTATATCGTGAAAAAAGCTCATGGCAAATTGAAGGCTTTGACTTAGATGAGGAAAAGAGGCGGATAATTTCTGTCGATAATCTCACCGATGTCAAACCATACCCTGAGAAAAAAAGAATAAGCAAGAAGAAGATTGTCGAACAATTAAGCAAGCAGAAAGAAGCCATCAACCTAGTCCTCGAACTCGGACCAAAGGCGATTGCCCAGTACAAAAAATACTATCCTTTACATATTTCCATTTCATACACAAATCCTTATCAAACTACAGCCGTTCTAAAAACATTTATCAATGTTCATCATGCGGAGGAATTGGCTGAAATAACAAATTGGCTGCTTTTTCTAGGTAGTGACATCAAGGTTAGGGAGGTGCCGAAAGAGATTTTGGAGAGTTTGCAGGAGAGGGTGGATGTTTTAGCGGATAAAGCGCTGGAGTAAAGAGAAGCAAGACCTGGATGGGGAAAAATTTTGCTGAACGCAAACTCCATCTAACAACGAAACAACACGAGTGCATAGCGCACTACGTGTTGTTTTCTTTATCCACATCGAATAACCCTAACCGATCGTATGGTTAGGCATTTCCAAAAAATTCGCCCTACTTATGATACGGTTCCCGCAATGTATCTAAGCACAAAGTACAATTTGACCATAATATCTACATCAGTATATAAAGTGAAAACCACTCCTGACAATGGAGTGGTTTCTTTAACAACTTCTCTTTTATTACACTAATGTCTCCGTTATTTTAATGACTTTTCTCTACCTATGATTGCTTCAAATATTTTTAACCCTGTAGAGTCTATCATAGTTCCTTGAGATGGCTCTTTTTTAGTAATCCATTTTATTAATTGAGCAACATAATAATCCATAAGAGAATTCGAGAAAAAAGAATAATTGGATAGCAATACAATTCCTACACGGAGTTCCTTGTTGWAAGCTAGATARCTGTTAAAACCAGCTGAACCCCCGTTATGCCAGAGGATACCWTTATCTAGAAGYTTATCCTCACCCCAGCCAAAATAAMGGTTTGAATYTCCGATCCATATAGGGATATGACTTTTTTGCAGTGTAGAGGCTATCGGATTATCATCATTTAGATTGGCTTGGACAAATAAACTCAAATCGTTAACCGATGACTTAATCCCCCCAGCTCCTTCATGTATAGAGAGATCCCAGTGAGGGACTCTCTTCCCAGTTGAAGCATGTCCATTCAAAAACCTTCTATTCTGTTCTGAATCAAGTGTAACGGCTGTCTCATTCATCTTTAATGGGCTCGTTATGTATTTTTTCAACAGTTCATCATACTTGCTTCCTGACACCTTGCATAGAATATTCCCCAGTAAGCCCACACCGATATTGGAATATCCAAATGAACCAATACTATCCGTGTAGTCAGCATTARATAGAAAAGCAGTTAAATCTTGCTCGGTATACATTGAATAAGGATTCGATCTTTTTTTAGCCAGATTGTGGTTTGTTGCCAATATAGGTAAACCAGAGGTRTGAGTAGCAAGGCTTTTCAAGGTAATCTTATTCAAATAATCGTTTTTAACGTTTGGCACAAACTTACCAACCATGTCATCCGAGGAAAGCCGTTTTTCCCGTTCCATTTCTAATAAGAGAATGGATGTGAAAACTTTGGTTATGGAGCCGATTTCAAACAACATATGCTCAGGAGGAATCGTACTTCTCTTTTGATTATTACTGAACGAAAATTATTCAATACCGCCCTCTCTAATAATCCCGATCGCAAGATGTAAATGTTTCTTATCTTTCGTGTAATCTGAAACAAAATTATGTAAATCCTTCATAGTAACAGCTACTCCTTTTAGTTTTATGATGCTTTCATTACTCGAATGTTGAAATTACGTTAATCAACCAAGTACAGCAGCCAGAGCTTGCGCCCCCGGCAGCGGGTGGCGGCCGCCCTCTCCATTCGGACGATTCGGCGCTGAAAGATCATGATTTAAACTTACATAATAAGCGCCTGGAATATGCGCTTCCGCATACGCCCTCTCGCCCGCTTCTGAATCGTTTAGCGCGTACCTCGCATCGACGATAACCGTGCCTTCCACGCCTAACTGCTCAAGCACCCAATCCGCTTTTTTATAATAAGTCATTACAGCCAGCTTCTCTGCACTTTATTAAATATCAACCGCGAGTTTTCATATCTTTCCTATAATCATTCGCCTGCCGCAGCTCGCTTCAACAACGGAGCAAAAAAAGCGCCCGTCAGCGCAATCGCTCGCTCCAAATCATCGGTCGTCCCAGCAAAAGGATGCACCGCGCCGAATGTATGGGTCGCCCCCTCCAGCGTCGCAAAGCGATGGTGCGGAGCTGCCTTTTGCAAGCTGCGGTAGCCCTCAAGCAGCCGCTCCGAATCCTGCGTGCCTTGAATGAACAACACGGGCGTGCGAAGCGCCGCCGCTTTGGCCGTAATATCGAGCTGCTCCTTATTGCGGTCCAGATCTTCAAAAAATACAGCGCCGATCGGCATCTGCTGCTTCGTCCTCGCATTCTCTACATAGCCGACTCCGTCCTGCAGCACCTGCTCGCGGAACGCCGCTCCGAACAAGTTGACGTCGGCAATTCCGTTCCAAGTCACAACGCCCCGTATTTCGGGATGCTCCGCCGCAAGCAGCACGCTGTTCCCGCCTCCCCGGCTATGCCCAACGATAACAATCTGCTCGTTATCCAGCCGCTCCGCAAGCGGAAGCTTCCCCTCAAGCACTGCTGACAGAACAGCGGACAGATCCTGCTGCTCCTGCGAGTAGGTGTTCTGCCCGAACTTATCCAGCTCGTCAAAATCATGCTCATTCACGCCGTTATGTGAGAAGTTGAACGTAACAACCGCAAAATCCTGCCGCGCGAATCGTTCGGAAGCATATGGAAAGAACGCCCAGTCCTTAAAGCCTTTAAAGCCATGCGCAAAAAGAAGGACAGGCTTGCGCCCTCCCTCCTCATTCACTCTTACATCGCCTTTAATAAACACGCCCGCGCCCAGCTCTAACGTAAACGTTTGATGTAAAATGCCCAAATGAGTCATCCGCTGCACCTTCCCTATCCCTATTTTAAAAATGAAAGTTGATTGGCTAGCCCTGAAAAATACCTCTGCTGCAATCATCATAGCATTTATTCATAGTATATTTGTAGGATTAATGTGTGATTCGATTCCCATTACACTTTACACCCAAGCATCATTCGCGTAACCGCGAGCTTCCCAATACCCGACATGCTCGCCTTCGATCAGCTCAATTCGATTTAGCCATTTGACCGATTTGTAGGCGTACATCTTCGGAACGATAAGACGGACAGGCCCGCCCAGATCGCTCGGAATCGGCTTGCCGTCATGCATAACCGCAACCATGACATCGTCCATGTCGGCTTGCTCAAGCGTTAAAGTATCGGTATATACGCCATCGCCCGAATACAGCTTTACCGTTTGCGCGCTAGACTTCACGCCCGCCATCCTCAGCAGCTCCTTGAGCGGAATGCCTTCCCACGTGTTTTTGTACACGGACCAGCCGGTCACGCAGTGAAAATCGCTAACCTGCACCGTTCGCTTAAGCGCCACAAATTGCTTCCAATCCCATTTGAACGATTTTTCGACCAAACCATCTATCGTAAACGACCAATCCGCATTCGTAAAAGAAGGGATCGGCGTTACCGTGTATACACGAAACTGCCCAACTGCGCCTCCCCCAAGCGGCGGCGCGGACGCAGGCAGAGGCTCCGGTGCCGGCAGCAGCTTGTTGCTGTCGCTCTCAATCAGTTTATCTATGGACTGGCTTCCCCCCACATTTAAAAGCGAGTTGCCCAGCCATTTTAGAAAGGAAGGCCCGACGGTAACCGCAAGGCCAATGCCTATGGCTCCGCGAATAAACGCTTTGCGCGTATAAACGGCTTGAGGCGAGCCGGCAGGATGAATAATATCCGTTTCCCGCTCATTTTTGATGGTGCGGCGATTCGGCTCCTTCAGCCACTTAACCCGGGTGATCGAGTGGTAAATGATGTACGGAAGCCCGACCCAAGTCAGCAAATCATGAACGGCCAGCGCAACATTGGATACACCCGGGCCGACCGCCCTGAACTGCCATAGCAGCACACCGGATACGAACCAGCCAAGCAATAAACCAAGCACAACAAGCACATTAAATCGCTGCCACGGTTTTTGCTTGAGCTGTTTCCAGTGCTTGCCCGCAAGCAGCAGGTAATAGATAACCGGCAAGATGGATGCAATTCCTACGACAACATGAGCCCACTTGATCCATACTCTGCCTTCACCGAGAATGCCGCGCCAGAAGCCGCCGATCAGTATAAGCCCGGTCAGCGCCAAAATCACGACAATCCAGCCGTTCCAAGCATGGAGCGAAACAAGCTTTTTCCCATAGCCCTTGCGTAGCCGTTCCAATAGTCCGCTCATTTACCTTGCCTCCCCTCCTCCGTTAAATCATTAGCCAAAAAGCCCATTCCCGCACCTTCGAGACCGATGGAAAAAGCTCCACAAGCACGCCCTCGTATTCGCTGGCCTAAGCCCTCTTCCTTCATTATAACGCCGTTCGGACGCGGATACGATCCCAGTTGTTTTTCTCGCCTCTCCCATCTCCATGCATGGTTGGCAAGGCTCACGGCATCTCGCATAAAAAAGACAGACCATCCTCCATGAGGAATGATCTGTCTCCCGAAAATCTCCGAAAAGCCATTCATATAGGCTGCCTCTACGGCAAATCATCCGCCGTTGAGACAGCCTTCTTCAATCGATTATTTAATTCCTTGCGCCGTTACGTACGCTTGCCATTGCTTCGTGTATTCCGCTTGAATTTTTTCAAGACCGGCTTGCTTCGCTTTTTCCATAAACGTGTTCAAGCCTTCTTCTACGTTTTTCACAAGACCAGCGTTAAGCGGGAACAGGTATTGCTTCTCCACTTGCTCAAGCGCTGCTCTTTTTGCTTGGTATGGGGTGTAATCTTCAGCGAAACCTGTAAATTTATCAGGCACTTGAATTTTATCAAGCTTTTCGAAGATTGCTTTTACGCCGTCATAGTTTTTGTCAAACAGCATGTACTCAGGGTTTCTCCAAGCCCAGCCGTTCATGCCCTCGCGAGGGAAGCCGTTGGAAGTGGAATCGCCAATCATGGAGTAGTAGCCGTCTTTCACTTCATAGTTTTTGCCTTCTACGCCGTATTGCGTAAGCAGGTTGTAGCGTTTGTCCGTAACAAGCTTCTCGTAGAACGCAAGCGCGCGCTCTGCGTTTTTGCTGCTAGCTGGAATTGCAAAGCCGTTGTGGATGGGGTGAACCGGCGTTGCAATGCCGTTTGTTTCCGGGTACGGCGTGTAACCGAGCTTCCAATCCGGGTGAGTCGCTTGAATCTTGATAACCATATCATTGTAGCGAGTCGGGTTGTCGCCAAGAATAGCTGCTGCTTTGCCGCTTGTGATTTGATCCTGAAGCGTATCTTTAACAGCCAGCACGTTTTTCACCATGTAGCCGTTATCCTGCCAGCGCTTCAAGACGGTCAAATCTTCTTTTTGCTCGTCTGAACCCCAGTAGGAGTATACCTCGTTAGGCGTTGCATATTTGATGCCGATACCGTATGGAAGCGCGCCGACAGGAGAGTGAGAAATGCCTGTGAAGCGGTCCATTAGGTTTGTTTTTACGTCAGAGTTCATGGAAAGCGGTGTAACTGTAGGCTCGTTTTTCTTGATGCCATCTAGGTATTGCTCGAATGTTGGTATATCTACCGGTGTAGGCAGATTGTACTTCTCGCGAAGATCTTCGCGCCATACAAAGCCGTCTGTTACATACTCTTTGTAAGTAGCTGGTACCGTGTAGATTTTACCGTCGATTTTTACAGCTTCCCACATATCTTTAGGCACGAAAGAGTTCAGCGTAGGCGCAGCTGCCGGAAGTATTTCATCAAGCGCTTGGAAAGCGCCTTTCTTCGCATACGATTGGTATTGCGTCCAATCAGCTGTGAAGATCAAGTCAACCTGTTGGCCTGAACCAAGCAGCAGCTTATACTTTTGATCCCAATCCGTCCAAGACGTGTAATTGAATTTAACTGTAGCATTCAAATCTTCCAATGCCATCTTGTTTACTTGCTCTTGGATGGAAGCAATGTCTTTAGGAGCATCGCCCAGCATATAAAATTGCAATTCCACTTTTTTCGAAGTATCAATTCCCGTTTTTTCCTCAGCGCCCGCATTAGTCGCGCCTTCTGTCTCTTTTGGCGCATTTGTTGCGTCTGCGGCATTGCCTCCGTTATTGTTGTTCGATCCGCAGGCTGCCAGAACCGTAATAAATACGATAATCGATAGTAACATGGAGACGGCTTTTGCTGCTTTCCTTGTCATGTGAATCCTCCCTTTAATAAGTTCTTATCTATGTTAGCTAAACGCGGAATAACCAATCCCTTGTCTAGTTCTAACCTTTAACCGCACCAATCGTCAATCCTTTGACAAAATAACGCTGCACGAACGGATACAGGAACAGGATCGGTCCAGTTACGATGATGGACATCGCCATTTTGGTCGATTCCGTCGGCATGTCGGAGCCTAGCGATACGCCTGTGCCCGAGCCCATCTGCGCAATAAAGCTCATCGCATTAATGACGTTGTACAGATAGTATTGCAGCTGGTACTTCGTCGTATCGTTAATGAACAGCGAAGAGGTGAACCAGTCATTCCAATAATGAAGCGCAAGGAACAAACCAACCGTTGCGATGCCGGGCATCGACAGCTGCAGCACGATCCGGCTATAAATCGTAAAGTCGTTGGCTCCGTCGATTTTCGCTGATTCGATCACCTCATCCGGCACGGCGGAGCGAATGAAGTTTTTCATCAATATAATAAGGAAGGGCGTCATGAGGCCCGGGAAAATCAGAACCGTAAGCGTATCGGTCAGCTTCAAATACTTGGTCATCAGGATGTACCAAGGAACAAGCCCGCCGCCAAACAAAGTCGTGAAATAGATCATGAAGGCGAAGAAGTTGCGGTATTTAAAATCTTTGCGCTGCAGGACGTAACCTGCCATCGTCATCAGGAACAAACCTAGCGTCGTTCCGATCACGGTCGTAAAGGTCGTAACGCCATATGCCGTTAACACCTGCTTCGGAAAACGGAACACCGTCTCATAACCCTCGAAGGAAAATACGGTCGGGATTAGATGATAGCCATCTCTAATGATCGCCTCGTTCTGCGTAAAGGAAGCGGAGATGATCAGCAGGAACGGAAACAAGCAAGCTACGGTTGAAAGCAGAATGACTACAAATGCGATTAGTCTAAACCACTTCATATAATTGTCGTCTTTGATTTTCATAGGTACCTCCTACTGTGGGCTGTGAGCTGCAAGCTAATCGCTTAGAACAATGCGTATTCGTCGTTGATTTTTTTGATAATGTAGTTGACGGTCATGATCAGGACAAAGCCGAACAACGATTGGTATAGCCCTGCTGCCGTCGACATGCCGATATCAAACGTTACTTTCAGCGAGCGGTACACATACGTATCGAGAATATCTGTCGTATTGTACAGGACGCCGTTGTTGCCGATCAGCTGATAGAACAAGTCGAACTGGCCCTTCATGATGCTGCCGAGCGCAAATAGCAGAAGCATAACAAACGTCGTCTTCAGCATCGGAACGGTAATGTACCAGATGCGCTGGAAAATGTTCGCGCCGTCGATTTTGGCAGCCTCGTAATATTCTTCGCTGATCCCGGTAATCGATGCCAAATAGATGACCATGCTGTAGCCGATATTTTTCCACAGGTAGAAAATGATAATGAGGAATACCCACACCCAAGGCGTATTGTAGACGTCTACCGATTCGTATCCGAATGACTTCAGCGTCGAGTTCAGAAATCCGCTTTCGTAGTTGAACACGTTGTAGACGATAACGCTTAATATAACGAAGGAAACGAAATAAGGCAGGAACATGATGGATTGCGTCAGCTTCTTGAACCACTGCAAGCGCAGCTCGCTCAGCAGGATGGCAAGTGCAATCGCAAGTACGTTGCCAAGTAAAATAAATACAATGTTGTAGCCGACCGTATTTAAGGTTAGCTTAGCGAGAACCCCCGATTGCCACAAAAACTTGAAGTTTTCGAGTCCCACGAACTGGCTATTGAATAAGCTCGTATTGAAGTCGAATCGAGTGAAGGCGTAGTAGACGCCCACCATAGGTACATACGAGTTTACAATAAAGAAGATTAGCGCCGGCATTAACATAAGGAAGAGTAAACGGTTCGTCACCAGTTCCTTTAGCAGCCCATTTTTTTTCAACATGCAGATGATGTCTCCTCTCACAGCGTTCTGTTCTTTTTTTGCGTTGTCTGCTCTGTTCCCACTGTACGTCTCGCCTGATGCTGCGGAAAAGAGTAAGAAAGCAAAGTCAGTGAACGAAATAGCGACTGAACGAGTGAACGATTTAAACTTTTATGCATTAACAAGCCATTTCACCTGATTACGGCCCCAAAAAAACCACGAACCCGCCGGCTCGAGCCTTGCTCGAGTCTTGCGATTTCATGGTTTTTTCATTCGTAACCTTATGCTTTTTGCAAAATCATGACGCCATGCGGCTCGATTTCAACCGTCCCGCTCACCTCTCGGCTCGATAACAGGTCGATATAACCGGTTTCTCCTAGTTCGATGGCGGCTAGCGCGCTGTTATGATTGAGCACGAAGGTGTAGGTCTGCCCTTCCTTCACGCGCTGAGCCAATTCAACGCCCGCTCCCGCTCGGAACGGAGCTGCAATCTGCCGCTGCTCGCACAACGTACGGATCAAGTCTCCGAGCAGCTTTTGCTCAGGCGCCGTCGCCACGTAATAAGCTTCGCCTTTGCCATAGGCATTGACCGTCAAAGCTGGCATTCCCGCATAAAAGTCGGTGCCGTATGTCCCAAGCGCCTTCGCGCCCTCCAAATGAAGAAGATCGCAAAGCAATCCGCATTCATACGTTCCTTGCACATGACCGAATGCCTCGCCAATTTCAACGCTGTTGCGCATCTCAGGCAGCAGGCTGTCGATTTCCTCAACCCATAAGCCAAGAAGACTTCGAAGCTTGCCTGGATAGCCGCCCAGCGTTACGAGATCATTTTCGTTGACGATGCCGCTGAAGAAGGTCGTTATAAACGTGCCTCCAGCCTGCACAAACGCCTCTATCCGCTCGGCAACGCCCGGCTTGAGCATATAGAGTACGGGAGCGGCCACGATTTTGTATTTCGAGAAATCGCTAAGCGGGCTAAGTACATCCACAGCAACGTTCTGATCGTAGAAGGCTTTGTAATATTTTTGCGCTTGGTCCAAATAGTTCAGATCAACGCTTGGCCCGCTCGTAATCTCAACCGCATTCCAGGTGTCGATATCGAATAATAGCGCAGCCTCGGCATGAACCTCGGCATCCAGCAGACGATCGCCAAGCAAGTCCAGCTCCCGTCCCAATGCAGCGCATTCCCGGAATACGCGCGTATCCTCATGGCCGACATGCTCGATGACGGCTCCGTGATATTTCTCGCATGCCCCGAAGGAGCGGCGAAGCTGGAAGAACATTACCGTGTCCGCGCCGTGCGCCACCGCCTGGTAGCTCCACAGCCGCATGACGCCGGGGCGCTTTAAGCTGTTGTAAGGCTGCCAGTTTTGCTGGCTCGGCGTCTGCTCCATCAGCATGAACGGCTTGCCTTCCTTTAAGCCGCGCATATAGTCATGCCGCATCGCAACGTTGCCCATCGGCTCATTCATTTGAGGATAGCTGTCCCAAGAGACGACATCCATCGCTTCTCCCCATTTTTGCAGATCAAGCCCGTTAAACAGACCCCATATATTCGTTGTAATCGGAATATCCGGCGTAACGGCCTTCAGCTCGTCATATTCGCCCTGATAACAGCCGAGAATCGAATCGGACATGAACCTTTTGTAGTCGATCGCCATCGGCTGAAAATTGCGGTTATCGCCGTTCAGATTGGATGGCGGCACGATCTCCTCCCATTCATAGACGGTATGGCCCCAGAAGCTCATATTCCATTCGGCGTTCAGCCGCTCGATCGTCCCGTATTTCACCTTCAGCCATTCGCGGAACGCCTCGGCGCAATGGCTGCAATAGCAATGCGTGCCGTATTCGTTATTAATATGCCAAATAAGGAGCGCCGGATGGTCCTTGTAACGCTCGGCCAACTCCCGTGCGAGCTGGCTAGACAAACGGCGGTACGTCTTGCTATTCGGGCAAAAGTTGGTGCGCGCGCCATGCGTGCGCTTCCTGCCGTCAACGTCGACCGGCAGCACATCGTCGTATTTGCGGGACATCCACGCCGGCTGCGCGGCGGTCGAGGTCGCAAGGCAAGCATAGATGCCATTATCCGCAATTAAGTTCAGCAGCTTGTCCAGCCACTCGAAGCTGTATGTATCCTCCGAGGGCTGCAGCTTCGCCCAGCTGAATACAGGAAGCGTCACGACATTGATGCCCGCCTCCTTGAACAAACGCATATCCTCATGCCATATTTCCTCCGGCCATTGATCCGGATTATAGTCTCCCCCATACCAAATCTGTTTCAGCTTCGAACTAATCATGGTTTCACTGTCCCTTCCGCTATTATCATGGAATTCCGTGACATTCTAACGGATTGAACAGCGCATTGTCACCTATATTGCGCGGTTTCGCCAATAATTTCACTAGGGTATGGATTGTTCACTTCCGAATATCAGGTTCATTCACCTTCATTTATTTGGTTCATTGCAACCAGCGATTCACGCCGATTATAATGATGAATGTATCAAGCGCCTATGGAGTGAAATATTCAAACTAATGGGCCGAAGCTCCGGATGAACGGCATTTTAAATTAGGAAGCGCTTACGAAAGTTTTGCCACGGCGTTATCTTAAAGAAGCTTTATATACATAGAGGGGGGCTAGCATGTCAGCAGTTCATTTGAAAAACAACGGAAAATTGTACAGCAAGCTGCTGTTCACGATTACCTTATGCATTGTACTAACGTTATTGGTATCCTCCTTATTTTATTTCTTCACCTATATGCAAATCGATTTGAAGAAGGCATATCAATCCGACGTGAGCAATTTAACCCAAACGAGCAAAGAAGTGATCAGCATGACTGAGAGCGCGCAATCCCTATCCTTCCAAATGTATAGAACCTTCAATGTCGCTAAGCTGATGTTCTACACGGAGCCTAACATCTACGATGTGACCGCTGCGATGAACGAGCTGAACAACTATTTGAACTCGATGCCTTTTATCGAATCCATCTATGTATACAATTCAGCGAATGGCCTCTTCTACACAGCCAGCCGGCAGGGAGAGAGCGGCACGTTCAGCAAAGAGGAGCTTGCGGATAAGGGGATACTCGATATACTCGGCAATTTCCAGCAGTACCGTCCGTTTACGCCAATCCCTAGAACGTACACAACGGTCAGCTTGGCTGGAGAGCAGTTAACGAAGGCGTACACTTATTTAGGGTTTGATGCCATAGGCAAAACTCAAACGGTTAATTCCGCCGTTATCATTAATATTTCATCCGCTTGGATCAATAAGGACATTGGCGTGAATAAGAGCGACAGCGAGGGGAAATCGTTTATATTGGACAATCAGGAGCGCCTGCTGTCAGGCGATTCACTGCTGCCGAGGCAATTAAGCGATAAGGACAATGCGCTGCTTACCAATAAAATAAGAAATAAGGAATCCGGCTATATCGTTGCGGATTTTGAAGGCAAAAAATCTCTCGTCTCCTATACCTCGCCGGATTCGCTGGACTGGCAATATGTACGCGTTACGCCTTACAAGCAGGTAACCAAAGCGATCTATTCCATCCGCAATATGACGATCTTGATCGCTGCGGTTATTTTGGTCATTGGCTTATTCATATCATGGCTGCTCTCTCGCATGCTGTATCGCCCGATCCATCAGATCATGAGCAAAATGAACATTCTGGAGACAGAGAAACGTAACAGCTCCTATACGATCAGGCAAAATATGCTGCGCAGCCTTATCCAAGGCTCGCAGTCGCTGCAGACGAGTACCCAGCTTCAAAGGCTATCCCATGTAGGGATCACCTTTGATTTCAATTCACGTTACCGGGTCGTCCTGTTAAAAATAGACCAGCTTGCCGCCCTGCGGCAAACGCGCGGCGATGATCTGCATGTCTACAAATTCGCGATTATGAATATCAGCGGGGAAATCGGACTGAAGCATTACCGGGTAGAAACGGTCGATATGGATGCCGATTATGTTATTATGCTTCTTAATCGTCTCGATGATACCGATGAATCTGATGATGAGCTGCTTCGGACGGTGCTCGGCCAAATTCAACAATCGTCGCTGGATTATTTGAAAATTGGCCTCTCCGTTACTTACAGCCCGGAAGCTTACCAAGCGCAGCATCTATCCCATCTCTATAAGCTGGTGAAGGAAGCATCGCAGCATCGCTTATTTTATGGGCATGGCTGCTTGATTGAAGCCCAGGATATCATGGGCTTAAAATCAAAGGAGTATATTTTCCCGGTTGACCGTGAACGGAAATTGACGGACGCCTTGATGACCTCCAAGACGGAGGAAGCGAAGAAGCTGTTCGCGGAAATCGTGCAGGAGACAGCGGCGTATCCCATTCATGTCGTGCAGCTTGCCATCTCCCATCTGACGATGACAGTCAACAACATTTTGTTCACGATACAGAAAAATAACTGTCTCGACGTTGAAGCGAGCCTCAGCATCCACATTCCATCGCCTGACCATTTTGAAACGATTAATGAAGTGAATGACATTTTCTTCTCGTTGTTCGACGATATCCAGACGAAGCTGTCAGCGAAGCGCTCGACGAAGCAAAGTGATTTGATCCGCAAGATCAACGAGCTTATTCAACGGGAATACGCCAATCCGAACCTTAGCTTGAACTGGATTGCCGACGAGCTGGATATGTCCTCCATCTACTTAAGCCGGGTTTATAAGCAGCAGACGTTAAGCGCAATCGTTGATGTCATTAATAATGTGCGGCTGGAGCGGGCGCAGGAGCATTTGGAGAATACCGACTGGTCCATCGTCGACATCGCGGTGAAGAGCGGCTATACAAGCAGCTCTTATTTCCATCGCATGTTCAAGAAGAGCTTCGGCGTGACGCCTTCCGACTACCGGAAAATGAAGCTCGGTTAAAGCGTACTTATCATACTAACACGGGGTAGGAGTAGATATTTTGAATAGACAGCAGGTTTTTACCGGCTCGCCTTGGGAGCCACTTGTAGGATATTGCCGCGCTATTCGGGTGGGCAATCGCATCGAAGTAGCGGGAACGACGGCGATGAAGGACGGCGAGGTTGTCGGGATCGGCAATCCATACGAGCAAACGAAATATATTTTGCAAACGATCGAGAAAGCGCTGAATGAGCTGGGGGCTGATATGTCCCATGTCTTACGCACAAGAATGTTTGTAACGGACATCTCCAAGTGGGAAGAGATCGGCAAGGCGCACGGCGAGTTTTTCAAACAGATTCA
Organism: Paenibacillus sp. FJAT-27812; assembly: GCF_001273905.1. Classification (NCBI taxonomy): domain Bacteria; kingdom Bacillati; phylum Bacillota; class Bacilli; order Caryophanales; family Paenibacillaceae; genus Paenibacillus; species Paenibacillus sp. FJAT-27812. Next base: position 1,439,684 of record NZ_LIGH01000001.1, read on the forward strand.
GCCTGTTGCGACGATGGTGGAGGTAAAAGCGCTGATCGACCCTCTTATGCTCGTTGAAATAGAAGTTGAAGCATCTCTGGATTAAATACGCCTGTTTATCTATTTAAAAAGGCCGTGCAGGTGCAGGCTGGTTATCCTGCGCTCGCTCGGCTTTTTTCGGGCTTGTATAACAATTGGTTTTCCCTCGTTAATCCCAGCGTGTCAATACAATCGGGCCTTCCTTTGTAATCGCTACCGTATGTTCGAATTGTGCTGCCCATGCCCCGTCCCTCGTGCGCGCCGTCCAGCCGTCCTGCGTAATGTATACGTCCGCCCTTCCTGCCGTTATGATGGGCTCTATCGTAATGACCATGCCTTCTTCCAGCTCTATTCCCTGTCCAGGAATGCCTCTGTGCATGACCTCCGGAAATTCGTGCATGCTTCTGCCGATGCCATGGCCAACGAACGCCGTCACAACCTCAAAGCCAGCCCTCTCCGCTCTCGTCTGCACCGCATAACCGATGTCGCCCAGCCGATTGCCAAGCTTAGCTTGCTTTATGCCGTCGAGCAGCGCTTGCTCTGCTGCAAGCAGCAGCTTTTCGGTAGCATAGTTCGTCTTGCCGATCGCGTAAGTCCATGCGGAATCCGCCTTCCAGCCATCCAAGTCAGCAACCATATCAATCGTAACGATATCACCCGCTTCAAGCGGCTCTGAATCAGGAAAGCCATGGCAGACAACCTCATTAACGGAAGCACACGTGGCAAACGGGTATCCCTTATAGCCCTTCTGAGCTGGCGTTGCTCCCCGGTCAAGCATGAACCGTTCAACAAATCGATCAATTTCCTGCGTCGTAACTCCCGGCGCGATCCTCTTCGAGAGCGCCTTGTGACAGGCAGCGACGATACGTCCAGCCTTGCGAATACCCCGAATATGTTCCTTCGTTTTCAAATCCACTGCCATGTGTGTACTAACCTCCTTAAGGTTTTGCGAAGCAAAATCCACTCCGTAAGCTTAGACCTAGGTTTTGAGGTAGCAAAATTCACTTCGTACGATTAACAAACCTGCGATAACGAGTAGATTTGTCTATGTATAACTTATTCGGGAAAAAGGTGCCACATGCCGAACATATATGGCGAAATTATGATTGCGTGGGTTAAATCCGAATATTTAATAAGGCGGTCTGCCCTTTAATTCCTAAAGTATGGTTTTATGTAAAATAATAACTCTTCTCTGGCGGGCGGGTTACGATTACGACAGAGGAATAAGCTTTTAGAAAATGAACAATAAGGCAGGAGATAAACAAAAAAGGCTTTGTACCCTGCCGGAAGGCAGTTTACAAAGCCGTATTATACATGATGAGTTAGCTGACCGAGGAGTTCATTCTGCCTAATTCATTTTCCACCAATGTCGTCAATTCATCCTCGTAGCCTCCGGTGATCCGGTACTTGCGAATATACTCCTTAACAAATTTACGCGGGTCCTTGGGTTGAAAAATTCTCGTGAGTTCCTTCAGGCTTTCCTTGACTTCATTCTGGCTATGCTTCGCCATGAAATCTCCTCCCCTTTACGTTGGATGGTCGTCCTAAACAGCATAATACGAGACCGCATGCGGCGGTTACACCGCAAGAACCCCCATTCGGTGCAGGTAACTCCATGGCCAATGAGTCACAATGTTCGCATTTTTCTTACTATTATAACATTTTGGTTTCGAATATGAAAGTTAACAATTATTAATCTGGAGGCAAGACATGTTCGGGTTTGCTATCCTTATTATGCCCGTTATCCATTAGCTTTACTGCATTGTTAACGGTTGGAGGCGAGACATCGGCTGCCGGATGTGAAGTGGAAGAGAGCCTGTCTTTACGAAACATTCTTAAATATGCGATCACGCCTATAATGGCAACCACAATTCCGAATGCCAGCACCAACGTTGTAACCCAGCCTTGCACCATGTCCTCGCCTCCTTTCCTCTACTACATTTATCGGTAAAATACGGCTAAATATTAGTCATTTTTAAAGCCTTTATACTTTCCATATATTAGATATTATAGCGAATTGGAAGCGGGCAAGCAAATTGCCCCTTCCAGCCCGCTAAATGATTCGATAAGTGCCCATTCCAAGCCCAAGCAGCCTGCCTCCGTCATCCTTAACCTGCGCTTGCAGCGTCAGCGAACGTTTTGTCCGGTGCACCAGCTCAGCCTCGCATACGATGACGCCGCCTTTGCTGCTGGCAAGAAACTGTGTATTTAAATTCGCCGTAACCGTTCGCTCATCCGGCATCGCCAGCATGACCACGAGTCCCATTGCATTATCCAGCAGAGACATAAGCACGCCGCCGTGAACGATGCCAAGCAAATTCAAATGCCTCTCCGTCGCATCTAAGCAGATGGTGGCCTTATTGCCGCTGGCCTGCACAACCTCACAGCCAAGCACTCCCCAAAACGTTGCCTGCGCCCGCTCCGCAAGCCTTGTCAAGTGACCGGCCTGGTCTGCCTGCTGAATAAACCATTCCTCATCCATGCCGTTCACTCTCCCTTATCCTTGGCGGCCTGCTTCTCCGCTTCCTCCTCCTGCAGCTTCCGGCGGAGCACCTTCCCGACCATTGTCTTTGGAAGCGTTTCCCGAAAGGAATAGTGATGAGGCACTTTGTAAGACGCTAACCGTTCTCTGCACCATCGGTCTAGCTGGCTGCTCGAAACCTGCCAGCCCTCCTTAAACACGATAAATGCTTTCACCGTCTCGCCCCGGTATTCATCCTTCACCCCGATAACGGCTGCTTCACGTACAGCCGGATGCTCGAACAGCACTTCCTCTACCTCGCGCGGATAAATGTTGAATCCCCCTGCGATGATCACATCCTTGATCCGATCCATTACGGTAAAGAAACCGTCTGCATCCATCGTCCCGAGATCGCCTGTATACAGCCAGCCGTCCCGCAGCACCTGTTCGGTTTCCACTGGCTTATTCCAGTAGCCCTGCATAACCTGCGGACCGCGTACAACTAGCTCGCCAAGCTCGCCTATCCCCACCCTTTCACCGGTTTCCGGGCTAATAACCGCCGCATCTGTGTCGGGGAGAGGTATGCCGATCGTGCCGATTTTGCGATGTCCCCATATTGGGTTTGCATGTGTGACGGGTGACGCTTCCGATAGACCGTAGCCTTCTATCAGCCTGCCGCCGGTCATTGACTCGAACTGCTCCTGCACCTCAAGCGGCAATGCCGACGATCCGCTTATGCACACATTAATAGAAGAAAGATCGGTTTTGGCAGCAGCTTTATGGTGGATAAGCGCCACATACATCGTGGGCGCCCCCGGAAAAATCGTCGGCTTCTGCTGATTGATCGTTTGCAGCACCGTCTCTACCTCAAAACGAGGAAGCAAAATAAGCGTGCCTGCGCGCAGCACCGACATATTCATTAATACCGTTAATCCAAACACGTGAAACAGAGGCAGCGCCGCAAGAAAACGTTCCTTGCCATCCTCCGCCTTGTAGCACCAAGCGGAGATTTGCATCGTGTTGGCGATGAGATTGCCATGCGACAGCATCACGCCCTTTGGCGTACCTGTCGTGCCTCCCGTGTATTGCAGCACGGCTAGCTCTGCGCTCTTGGCAGGCGCGGGCAGCGGCGTGGACGGCTTCTTCGCGGCCAGCAGCTTCCTGTAGCTGACTACGCCAAAGCTGCCATAAGGAATGTCTGCGCGAAAGCCCTCTTTGCGCTGCTTAAGGGGATAGAGCAAATTTTTCGGAAACGGAAGCCCATCCTTAATCGACGTAATGACGGCATGCCTAAGCTTAGGCAGCGGCCCCTCCTCGGGAAGCTTGCCGCGAACCCGTGACAAACGCGGATAGAGCATATCGACCGTAATAATGGCGACGGCGCCGCTATCATTCAGCTGATGCTCCAGCTCTCGTTCAACGTAAAGCGGATTTGTCTGCACGACGATGCCGCCTGCAAGCAGTACGCCGTAATAGGCTACGACTGCCTGCGGGCAATTCGGAAGCATAATCGCCACGCTGTCTCCTTTGGCGATGCCGAGTGAAAGGAGACCGTATGCGAGGCGGACAGCATCATCATGAAGCTGCCCGTAGGTTAAGGTTTTGCCGAGAAAATGAACCGCCGTATGGTTCGGATAACGATTAACCGCATTTAATAAAAATTGGACGATGCTCTGATCGGGATAGCTCTGCGAAGGAGAAACTTCCTTCGGGTAATGATGTAGCCATGGACGCGCGAGCTTTTCAGCTTCGGCGGGCGGTTGTTCGGGCAAAGACGGGTCTTCCGGTCTGAGCGAATCCATTCATGCTCTCCCCCTTCACACGACATAATGCTCACTCCGTATAACACGTGCGGCAATCGTTCGCTTCAAGGCTACCGTATCGGATAGCGGCGCGCGCATTAGCTTTTTCAGAATAGAAAGCTGCATTTGCAGTCCGTCTCCCTGCTCCAGGGAAGCAAGCGCAAGCTTCGCCAGCGACTCCACCTTCTCCATGGACTCCTGCACGAAAACCGTCGTCATCGCAATGACATTGTCCGTTTTCTCCGAGACAGCGCCGCCGCTTTGCTTCCACATTTTTTGCGAGCGCAGCAGCACGCTTTCCATGGCAAATATGTTAATCATGAGATCGGCAAGCGAGCAGAGCACCTCTTGCTCCTGCTCCAGCCGCAGCCCCAGCTTCTGCACGGCAAGCCCGCCAATGGCGAGGAACGTCTTTTTTGCCTGCGCAACGCGGTACGCTTCCTTGCTAAGCGGCTTCTCAAATGGTGGAAGCGGCATCGGCTGCACCAACTCGGCTTGCAGGGCACGCGCTTTGCGCAGCAGCGGCAGCTCGCCCTTTAGCGCCTTCTTCATCAGCGTGCCGGGAATGAGCATCCGGTTAATTTCGTTCGTCCCTTCAAAAATGCGATTGATCCGCGAATCCCGATAAATGCGTTCAACCTTGTACTCGCGAATATAGCCGTATCCGCCGTGAATTTGCACCCCTTCATCCGCAACAAAATCGAGTGCTTCAGATGCAAACACCTTGACGATCGAGCATTCAATGGCATACTCGCCGATCGCCTTCGCTACCTTCATGCCATCGTCTGCCGCTTCGCCGCCTTGCTCCGTCGTCCTCAGCATCGCATCGATCCAGCCAGCAGTCCGGTAGACCATACTTTCCAGCACATAGGTGCGAATGTTCATGTCAGCCAGCTTAGCGCCAATGAGCGGATACGAGGAGATCGCCCTGCCGAATTGCTTGCGCGTATTGGCATAAGCCGAAGCCAGCTCGATCGTCTCCTTGGATGAGCCAAGGCAGGCTGCCCCAAGCTTGAACCGTCCGATATTCAAAATGTTAAAAGCGATGTGATGCCCTTTGCCAACCTCCCCAAGCACATTTTCTACGGGAACCGCCACGTCTTCAAAAAACAAAGGCCGCGTCGAGGAACCCTTGATGCCCATCTTATGCTCCTCTGGCCCGATACTGAACCCCGGCATTCCTTTCTCGACGATAAACGCGGTAAAATATTCACCGTCAACCTTCGCGTAGACGATAAACAAATCGGCAAAACCCGCGTTTGTAATGTACAGCTTCGAGCCATTCAGCACATAATGCTTGCCGTCTTGCGATAGCCTTGCTGTCGTCTTAGCCCCCAAAGCATCCGAACCAGAGGCAGGCTCTGTTAAGCAATAGGCAGCGATTCTCTCTCCTGTCGCAAGCGCAGGAAGATAGGCTTGTTTTTGCGCTTCCGTTCCGAAAAATACGATAGGCAGCGTGCCAATCCCCGTATGGGCACCTACCGAGAGTGCAAACGACGAAGCGCGCGAGAGCGTCTCTGCCAGCAAAGTCGTGCTCACCTTATCGAGACCTAATCCGCCGTAAGCCTCGGGCACGTCTGCGCCTAGCAGCCCCAGCTCGCCGGCTTTGCGCATCAGCTCCACGGTCAAGTCGTAGTTCAGCGCCTCCAGCTCCGCATCGCGCGGGATAATCTCCGCTTCCAAAAACTGCTGCGCCGCATCCCCCATCATCCGCTGCTCTTCCGTGAAATCCTCGGGCGTCACAACCGATTCCGGCACACTGTCCTCCACGACAAACCGACCGCCAAAACGTATCGTCTCCGTCATGCCGCAGGTCTCCCTTCAGTCTTTCGTTTATTAGGCTCGTAAATCATAATGGGCTTTAAAGATTAATAGAATTAGCTGTTCATGCCATTTAGCTGCCGTATACCTCGATTACGCCTGCCGCACCCATTCCGCCGCCTACACACATCGTCACGACACCGATTCCGCCGCCTCTGCGGCCAAGCTCATGGATGAGCGACACGGTTAGCTTAGTCCCTGTACAGCCCAGCGGATGCCCAAGCGCAATTGCTCCGCCGTTCACATTAACAATTTCCGGGTTGATCCCAAGCTCCCGAATAATCGGTACGCATTGCGCGGCAAAAGCTTCATTCAGCTCGAAGAGATCAACCTGTTCAAGCGTGATCCCTGCTTTGCGCAGCGCCTTCGGCACGGCTTCAATCGGTCCGATGCCCATAACCTCAGGAGCGACGCCAGCCACGCTATAGCTGCGGAATACGGCGAGCGGCCGCAGCCCCAGCTCCGCGGCGCGTGCTCGGCTCATTACGATGACAGCCGCTGCCCCATCGCTCATCTGCGAGGTATTGCCTGCAGTAACCGTGCCCTCCCGGGCAAATGAAGGCTTAAGCGGAGCTAAAGTTTGAACGGTCGTCTCCGGCCTCACTCCTTCGTCCGTATCGAATTGGATTACCTTCGACCAAGGCCGACCGGCGTCGTTCACGCCTGATCGGCTAGTCGTTATCGGCACGATTTCGGCTTGGAAGCGCCCTGCTTCAATCGCTGCCGCAGCCTTGCGGTGGCTCGATGACGCGAAAGCATCCTGTGCCTCGCGCGTCACGCCATAGCGGCGGGCAACCTCTTCCGCGGTATGCCCCATGCCCATATACACTTCAGGCCGCGTATCCACGATGGCAGGATGCGGCGACAGCTTAAAGCCCGTCATCGGCACATGGCTCATGCTCTCGACGCCGCCAGCCGCGATAATATCGGCATCGCCAAGCCGGATGCGCTCCGCTGCATAAGCGATGGCTTGCAGGCCCGAAGCGCAAAACCGGTTAATGGTAACGGCAGGCGTCGTAACCGGCAAGCCTGCGTAAAGCGAGATGGTGCGGGCCATGTTGAGTCCCTGCTCCCCCTCGGGCATCGCGCAGCCGATAATCACATCCTCCACGAGCTCCGGCGACAAGGCGGGCACTCGCGCAAGCGCCCCTTGCAGCACCGCCCGCCCTAGATCCTCCGCCCTCGTCTCCGCCAAGCTCCCCTTCGATGCTTTGCCGACCGCCGTCCTCACCGCAGCAACGATAACGGCATCGCGGTCGTGATCCTCAAACGGTGATGAAGCTGACATTTCGCACTCCCCCTTTAAAAGTTAGTTGCGCAGCGGTTTGCCCGTCGCCAGCATATGGCTCATGCGATCCTGCGTTTTGCGCTCGCCGCAAAGGCTGAGGAACGCTTCGCATTCCAGGTCGAGCAAATATTGCTCGCTCACCTCAGCGCCCGGCTGAATGTCGCCGCCAGCGAGCACAGCGCCAAGCTTGCCGGCTATAAGCGCGTCATGCTCGCTAATATAGCCGCTTAGCTGCATCGCTTGCACCGCCACCTTAAGCACCGCCTTGCCTTCACGTCCGGCAACGCGAATGCGTTCCTCCGCCGGCGGCGCATAACCCGCCCGGTCCAGCTCAAGCACCGCCCGCTTCGCCTCGGCGATGCGCGCCTCCTGCCGCATAATGACCGTATCCTGCGGCCGCATCAAGCCAAGCCCTCTAACCTCATAGCCGCTAGAGGAGGTTTTGGCCATCGCAATCGTCTCGAACAGCGCATTCAGATGCGGCTGCAGGTCTCCGCCCGGCTTGCCGCCATTTGCAATAAAAGCCCGTTCAGCTGCCATCGCAGCCGCTTCCTTGCAGCCCCCGCCCGCAGGAATAAGGCCCACTCCCGTTTCCACGAGTCCAAAGTATGTCTCAGGCGAATAAATAATGCGGTCAGCAGGCAAGCAGGCTTCAACCCCGCCGCCAAGCGTCATCCGGTGCGGCGCGGCAACGACAGGCCGATCAAGCCGCTTAAGCTCCAGCATGCTGCCCTGGAAGAAGCGGATAATATCCTCGACCTCATCCCACTCGCCGCTCTGCGCTTCCATCAGCAGCAGCATCAAATTCGCGCCGACACAAAAATTCCGCCCTTCATTCGCAACCACAAGGCCGCGCCAATTCAGGGATACCTCCTTCGCGCTTTGCTGGATGGCGGACAAAATATCCCCGCCGATCGCATTGTTCGCGGAATGGAACTCGAGGAGCACGACGTCATCCCCGATATCGATCAAGCTCGCGCCGGCAGTCGATAGAACGGTTTTTCCCGAAGCCTTTAATGACGCTAAAGAAATCGAGTCCGCTTCCGCCTCCTCCTGCTTATAGGCGCCGCTCGCCGAATAAACACGTTCATTGCCCTCGACCTTATAAAAGCTTTCATGCCCTGCTTCGAGCCAAGCACGCACCCAAACCGGTATTTCCTCGCCCTCCTTCTCCATTTGCTGCACCGATTCCCGCAGCCCTATCGCATCCCATAGCTCGAACGGGCCAAGCTCCCAGTTGAAGCCCCAGCGCATCGCGCGGTCAATATCCGAGATCGAATCCGCGATGATTCCGACTTGCGCGGCTGAGTAGAGAAGCGTTTTTTTGGTCGTCGACCATGCGAATTTCGCGTAGCGATCACGAGGATCGGTGCGAAGCAGCGCTTTCACCTTTGCCGCCGCGCCTTTCGCCGCTTTGGACGCATCGATGATTGGCGAATTAATGGAGCGCTTCGGCCCGTACTCGAGCGTATCCAGCTTGAGCGATTCAATCTCGCTGCCGCCCTTTCCCTTCACCTTCTTATAAAAGCCGGCTCCCGACTTCTCGCCGAGCCTCCCCGAGGCAACCAGCTGCTCCAGCAGCGGCGGCCTTGCAAAAATCGCCTGCTCCTCAGGGTCGCCGCTTCGCTCCCGCACATTGTCCACGACGTGCAGCAGCGTATCGAGCCCAACGAGATCAAGCATGCGCAGCGTCGCCGTCTTTGGCCTGCCCATCGCCGGGCCGGTCAACGCATCTGCCTCTTCTACCGTAAGTCCGAAGCGTATCGTATCCTCGAGCGTGACGAGCATGCCGTAGGTTCCGATCCGGTTCGCAATGAAGTTTGGCGTATCCTTCGCAATGACGACACCTTTGCCGAGCCGTTTCTCGCAAACCTCCTTCAGCAGCGCCACGACATCGGGAGCCGTATCCGCGGTCGGAACAATCTCGACGAGCTTCATATAGCGCGGCGGGTTAAAAAAGTGCGTCACGCCAAAATGCCGCCGAAACTCCTCGCTCCTGCCCTCAACCATAGAAGCTGCCGATAATCCCGACGTATTTGTAGAGACGATAGCTCCCGGCTTGCGAGCCGATTCAATCGCTGCAAGCACCTCGCGCTTAATATCCAGCCGCTCGACAACCGCTTCAACGATCCAATCCGCCTCGCCCAGCGCTTCCAAATGATCGGTTAAATTGCCCGGCGTGATGCGGGATGACCAAGAAGGGTCATAGAGCTGTGCCGGCTGTGCCTTGCCCATCCTGGCAACGGCCGCGCTCGCCAGCCGATTGCGAACCTTGGCGTCAGAGAGCGTCAGCCCCTTCCGCTCCTCCTCTTCGGTCAGCGACCGCGGGACTACGTCCAGCAGCACGACTTGCATGCCCGCATTCGCCAGATGCGCAGCGATGCCGGCGCCCATTACGCCGGAGCCGATGACGGCGGCTCTGCGTATAGAACTGGCGTTTTTTTGCGACGCTTGTAATGTCATAGGCGACCTCCTTCTTTTCTTCCCCTAAATCCGATGCGTCTGCCTTACTCGCCGAATACGCTCTCGGCCAGCAGCTCTGCCACATCGCGCGCGATTACTTTCTCATCAGCAGATAAAGCCTTCAGTCCATCCTCCATCATCGTGAGGCAATACGGGCAGGCCGAGCTAATAACGGACGGCTTTACTTCAAGCGCCTGAGCTGCTCTCGCATGGTTAACCCGGGTGCCTGAATGCTCCTCCATCCACATCAAGCCGCCGCCAGCGCCGCAGCACATGCCGTTCGAGCGCGAGCGCTCCATCTCTTCAATCGTCACGCCCGGGATCGCCCGAAGCAGATTGCGCGGCGCCTCGTAAGTGTCGTTATAACGACCGAGATAACAAGAATCATGCACGGTCACGCGCTCGTCGATCGTATGCACCGGCAGCAGCGAGCCTTCCGCAAGCAAGCGAGCAAGCAGCTCCGTATGATGCTCCACCACGATGTCTGTGCTGAGGCCAAAATCAGGATATTCATTTTTGAACGTGTTATAGGTATGCGGGCAAGCCGTTACGATATGCTTGACGTCATATTTGCTGAGCGTCTCGATATTCTCGCGGCACAGCTCTTGAAAAAGCAGCTCATTGCCGATCCGCCTTGCCGTATCGCCGGAGCTTTTCTCCTCGAGGCCCAGCGTAGCGAAGCTGACGCCCGCCTGAACAAGCAGCCGCACCACATCGTACAACACGCGGCGGCTCCGCATATCGTAGGCTCCCATCGAGCCTGCCCATAGCAGGACGTCGGCTTTTTTGCCCTGCTGCTTCAGCTCCTGCATCGTGTTGACTTTTATGCCGGTGCGGCTCTCGCAATCGGCAATCCATGCAGCCCGTTCCGCGCGCGGCAAGCCCCACGGATTGCTTTGGCGCTCGATGTTTTGAAGCGCTCTCTGCCCATCCGACGGCAGCCTGCCTTCCATTAAGACCAAATAACGGCGCATATCGATGATTTTGTCGACATGCTCATTCCCAACCGGACACTGCTCCTCGCAATTGCGGCAGGTCGTGCACGCCCAAAGCTCCTCCTCGGTCAGCACCTCGCCGATCAGTTCCACCTCCTCCGGCTTAGCGCCCTCTTTCACGCTCCATGCGCCTGCCTGCGCCGCCATCGTCGGCTCAATATTTGTTTCTCCCTCGAAGGCCGCCTCCCAAGCGGGAAGCACCGCTCCCATCACATGGGCGCGAGGAGCATTGCTCTTGGATTGCCAGATGCCGGCTGGCAGCCACGGTGACTTTGACGTAATGGCGGCGCCTTTTTCGGTCAAATGATCCCTTAGCTTCACAATAAGATGCATCGGCGACAACAGCTTCCCGGTGCTCGCTGCCGGACAAACATTCGTACAACGGCCGCATTCGACGCAGGCGTACAGGTCAAGCATCTGCTTTTGCGAGAAATGCTCCACCTTCCCAGCCCCGAACGACTCTGCCTCCTCGTCCTCCAAATCGAGCGGCGCAAGGCGGCCGGGCGGGGTGCTGCGCCGGAACCAAAGATTGACCGGAGCAGACAGCAAGTGAAAATGCTTCGACTGCGGCACATAAACGAGGAAGCTCAACAGCACAAGAAGATGCAGCCACCAAAACAGTTCAAAGCCCGCATGGGCGGCCGCGCTTTGCGGCTGTACGCCTATGCTTTCAAGGAGATTCGCCAGCTGATTGCTGACCGGCGCATAGCTTGCTTCTACGACAGAGGCACCCGTACCGTTTGCGGCAGACAGCCGCTCGAAGGCTAAGGTGAAAAGAACCGTGAGCATCAAGGAGCCGATAAACCACATGACGAGCGACGGCTTCCAGCCCCTTTTTAGCCGGGGCAGCTTCTCTCCGTAACGGCGAAATGCGCCATAAAGAACGGCTGCAAACACAAGCGTTACCGTCATTTCCTGCGTCAGCGAGAACCCGTTATAGTAGGGCAGCGGAAGCGGCTCGCCTTCGCTTAACCCTTTCCATATCAAGTCCGCCGCGCCAAACTGAAGCACAATAAAGCCGTAAAAATAAACCAGATGCATGATTCCGCTCCGCACGTCATTAAGCAGCTTGCGATGGCCAAGCACTTGGCCGCTGAAGCTGGTTTTGCTTTTTGGCTTGCGCGCATACCGCTTAAACAGCGTCGGCACTCCAAGCCGCATGTACAAGACGCGCCTCTGCACAACAAGCACGAACATAGAAACAGCAATGAGCACAACCGCCGCAAACAATGTCCATCTTCCCCAGATCAGCCATTGATCGACCTGCTTTAACGCCAAATACGTTGGCATATGCCTCGCCCCCTCATATATGCCGGCTTAAGGAACAAGCACCTCTGCGTGTGAAGTAGTCGGACAAGCTTTGGAACGCTTTCAAAATAGCCGCGGTGCTCCATGTATATGAGCTTTTTGCGTTGAACATGCCGCTCGCAGGGGGAATGCGTACGGTCTATTCATTTGATTAACGTCATATCGTAGCAATGATGGACGTGTTAACCAAATATCGAAATAAGTGAGGGAGCTTCTATGCTGAAAATAGTGGTGCTTCTCAAGCAAACGTTCGATACCGAGGAAAAAATCGTCGTAACAAAGACGGGTGTCGATGAAAGTGAAGCCAAATTTGTCATTAACCCATACGACGAGTATGCGCTCGAGGAAGCGCTTCGCCAGCGCGAGCGGCTCGGCGGCGAGGTCATCGTCATCACCTGCGGGCCCGAGCGGTCGCAAGATGCGCTCCGCACGGCGCTCGCGATTGGAGCGGACGAGGCTGTTCGGCTAGACAGCTCAGCCCTGCCTGATGACGGTACCTCTATCGCCGCTGCCCTGGCTGCCGTGATCAAGCCGCTTGCTCCCGATCTGCTGCTGGCGGGCTTATTCGCAGTCGATAGCGGCGCCGGAAGCGTGGCGCTGCAAGTGGCGCAGCGCCTTTCCTTGCCGCATGCCACCTCCGCCATCAAGCTCACCCTTGTGACTGCTGGCGAGTTAAGCGCTCTGCCTGCGGATGGCGTGCTTAGCGCTCCCGCATCGGTGACCGCCGAGCGTTATGCCTTAGTCGAGCGCGATGTCGAAGGCGATACGGAGACCGTATCGATCCCGCTGCCCGCGCTTATTACGGCGCAGCAGGGACTCAACGAGCCGCGTTATCCGTCGCTGCCGGGCATTATGAAGGCAAAGCGCAAGCCGCTGCGCACCGTAACGCTGGAGGAGCTGATCGGCAGCGGCGCGCTAACGGCTGAGGGCGTCGCACCGCGCACCGCCCGCTCGCAGCTGCTCCCGCCACCGCCGCGCGCAGCGGGCAAGCGCATCCCCGGCGCGCCGGCGGAGCAAGCGACAGCGCTCGTTTCGCTGCTGCGGGAAGAAGCCAAGCTTCTTTGAAGGTTGGGCTTTGCGGTGTGTTTGCGAGCGCGGCGCGAAGGTTGCAATGTGTTTGCAGTATGGCGTGGGAGTTTGTGCAGCTTTGATGAGGGAGCCTGTACGGAGGACGGTGCGATCATGGCTGACAGCGTTGCAACGCGGCGGCGCATTAACTGTAACAGGTAACAGGCGAATGTAACTTCGGCGTACGGTTTGAGTTAGTGGGTGGGATAGCTCGTTGCTGCGGAACTTGAGTTAGCGGGGCGGGATTTCGTACTGCGCTGAGGTGCAGCGTAACCAGCGAATTAAGCTCTGATGTGAGGTTTTTATTGTATAAACCGCAGCGCAGCCACTTGGCAAGCCATACTGAGCAGCTATCCAAGATCTGCGCAGCAGCAATAAAAGTTTGTCCAAGGCAATGCCTGGTTTCAGTATAAAAGTTAGGGGAGAGGAGCTGCATCCTATGTCCAAAACCATTCTTGTATTTGCAGAGAGCCGGGACGGCGTACTCCGCCGGGTGGCGCTGGAGGCACTCGGCGCAGCACGGCGGCTCGCAGGCAAGGACGGCGCTGTCCATGCCGTCCTTGCCTGCACCGGCGGCGCGGCGGAAGAAGCCGCAGCGCTGGCAGCGCGGGGGGCGGACGTCGTGCACATCGCCGACGATCCTTCCCTCCGCGCCTTCGCGCCCGAGGCGTACTTCGCCGCCCTCGGCGCAGCCATGGCTGCGGTGCAGCCGGACGCGCTGCTGCTCGGCCACACCGCAATGGGGCGCGAGCTCGCGCCCCGCGTGGCCGCGGACCATGGCGCCGGCCACATCGCTGACGTCATCGCCATTGAAGCAGATGGCGGCGATGACGTCTTTTTCACCCGCCCGCTCTACGCCGGGAAGGCGTTCGAGCGGCGCAGCTTCGTGCCGGGCCATCCGTGGGTTATCACGGTGCGCCCGAATAACTTGCCGGCGGCGGAGCCGCTGGACGCCGCCGACATATCGGGCACCGTCACGGCTCTGCCGTTCACGGTGCCGCCGCTTTACACCGCCGTGCGCAGCCTTGTGCGCCGCACCGGCGGCCAGCTTGATCTCGCCGAAGCCGACATCGTCGTATCCGGCGGCCGGGGCGTGCGCAGCGCGGCTGGCTTCGAGCCGCTGCAAGCGATGGCTGCCGCGCTCGGCGGCGCTGTCGGCGCCTCGCGCGGCGCCTGCGATGCCGGCTATTGCGATTATGCGCTGCAAATCGGGCAAACCGGCAAGGTGGTTACCCCGCAGCTTTATATCGCCTGCGGCATAAGCGGGGCCATCCAGCATCTTGCCGGCATGAGCCAATCGCGCGTTATTGTCGCCATCAACAAAGATCCGGACGCCCCGATCTTCGGCGTCGCGGATTACGGCATCGTCGGCGATTTGTTCGAGGTCGTGCCATTGCTGACGACAGAGCTGGAGCGCGCAAGAGCCTAGATTTATTTTCACATCAGTACTAATCGCGTCCCTGCCAGCTGCTGCAAGCGGCTCTAGCAGAGGCCTCCCCAACCCCCAAAACCAAAAAAGGCGCTATTTCCTTCGGTTCAGCTTCATTAGAAGCGAGCCAAAAGAAATAACGCCTTTTAACGTTTTCCTTCTTGCTTATGCAAAATCCGGTCGAATCTCACGGATGCAATCCGGCGACTCGTACAAATCATCATGCACCGCATTCGTTACAGGGTAGGCGCGCATGAGATAGGAATCCATCGCTTCCAGGTGCTTGCGCAGGCTGCTAAATTCCGTAATGCGCGGATTGAGCCAATCCTCGATGCCCTCCTCGTCCAAAATAACCGGAACCCGAGGCTGCCACACCGACATCGCGCCAGTCGAGGCAGCGGTTATCATCGTAAAGGCACGCACCTCTTTGCCGCTCACGTTTTTCCAGCAGTCATAAATGCCTGCGATGCCAAACAGCTGCTGGCTTGGCACGACGATATGCATCGCCCGCGGGTCACGCTCTTTCCCGAACTGCTTTTGCCCAAAAAAGCCGCTGCATGGCAGCACGCATCTTTGTCTCCGCAGCATCCGCTCTAAAAAAGGCTTCTCGGACAGTGTCATATGATCTGCATTGACCGCGTCCTTCGCCCAGAAAGGGAACAAGCCCCATCTCGACTCTTCCATCGTTCTTTGGTCAAAACGGTCATTCATCACGATCGACACCGTCTGAGTCGGCGCTACATTAAAGCGGTTCGTATGCCCCCGAATCACCTTGCCTACCTGAAACATTTCTACCATATCGCCTAAATCTGCCGTTAACGAAAACCGTTCAATCATCGCGACCACCCTTTTCACGTTATTGAATCCAGTTTTTGTTAAAGGCAAGAAATTTATGCAAACTTTCTAGTCAAAATGATCGAACCAGCAGCTGCTGCTTCTGAATCTCGGCTTCTATTCCTCCAACCATGCAGCCGAACCGTCACTTAATTTAAAAGCCTACATCGTAAAGCGTTTCCGGAATTTAAGCGGAGGCATCCCTGTATGCGATGCAAACAACCTGGAGAAATGCGGCGTCTGCCGGAAACCGGTTTCCTCCGCAACCCGCGCTATCGTCCAATCCGTCTTGATGAGCAGCAGCTTCGCCTGATCAAGCCTGTAATAGAGCAAATATTGCTGCGGCGTGCAATCAAACACCTCTGTCATGCAGCGCGTAATATAGTTGGTATGCAGCTGAAGCACGTCGCTCAGCATCGTATTGCTGATTGGGCTGCGGTAATTCAGCTTCAAATATGCAGCTGCCCGTTCAGCAACCGATACCGCCGCTTTAGCCGCATCCGAGCGCCAGCCCTCATCCAGCATTTGCAGCAAATGCAAAAACCGCTGCTGACGGTCCCAGAACGCGCCATGCGACGAGCTTTTGGCGGCTTCATGAAGCTGTGAGAAAATAAGCTTCGCTTCATCCGGATAGGTAAGCTTCATTTTTTTCGGCAGCCGTATCGCATATGTATAGTAGTCGCCTCTCAGCGAGCCGCTTTGATTGCCTACCGTTTCCTCCCAAGCGCCCACCGTCTGAAAATGAATCCAATCAAACACGGTGTCTTCCTCGCAAGGGCGAGTCGAATAATGCCAGCGGTCCGGCCTTAGAATGAGCACATCGCCCGGTCCAAGCGTCCAGCGGTGATTATCCTCTGCCACATGCAAGCTGCCCTGATTTACAAATAATAGATCAAAAACGCCAAGGTTAGTCCGATTAGGGTGCTCCTCGCCGGCGCGGTAGGTTATTCGGTTTGATTCTATGAAAAACGGCAAAGGCGGTGAACGAAATGTAAGCAATAATTCCTCTGACAACCTAATCTCTCTCCTTATTTGTTTTGCGTAGCAAAACATTTTTCGTAAGCATTACTTTGTTTTGCGAAGCAAAACAGACTTCATGTGTAAATATGCAAAAAATGACTAAAGCCCATGTTACTTGAAAACCGTTTCATTTGTCTACAACAAAACAAAACTCTCATCATTTTCGCATCCGGAAAATGTCTGAGAGCTTCGCAGCGTCTATCCTATTCTTGCAAATTTCACATAACAAGCTGAACCGGCGATCCCGGATTAACCTTAAATACGTCCACGTCCGGCAGCAGGCTTTTGACCAGATACATATAATCATAGGAGCGCTCGAGCGATGCTTCATCCGGTACGAACACTGAAATCTTGCCGCTTTGCAGCGACAGCACCTCAATCCGTGTCGGAAGCTTCTCGAAGGCGCTCATGCAAAACACCGACGTCATGTGAAACAACAGCTCGAGTGAGTCGTGATCGGTATCTATAGCCAGCTTCTGTACAATATAATCTTGAGCGGAGCCTTCCGGGTCGACGGAAACCAAATGAAAGATTTGCGATATTTCCATATCAAGCTCATCCACATAAGCCGTGAGCTGCTCATAAAAAATAATCGGCATGCTTGGGCACGAGCCGCCAAGCAGAAAAGTCGTCAAATGCGCCTTAACCAATTGCTTCATTTGCAAATAATGCTCATCCGAATGAAATTTATAATTCCGATTTGTCCACCATTTCTCCACCGCAGCCTCTATCGCCGCTTGCGTGCGCGCTTCCTCAGGCAGCCTGTAAAAATCATTCACGCTATGGCTTGCCGCGAACTGAACCATTTGCCGCCAATTTACGTCGCTTTCCCGTTTGCCGCCTGATTTCATTTTTGCGAATCTTTCAGGGCAGCGCAGCAGTTCCTCCAGCTTATAGTCTTCTATTCTTAATACCGCTGGCATTTGTTCCATCACAATGGCCGCCCTTCTCGCTAAATTATCCGGTAACCGCTACAAGGCCCGCTATTTGGCGGCCTAAGCTTCTGCCCTGCTCTTTCTCGGCTTCGGATGGATTGTATTCGAACTTAATGCACTCGCCGGCAATTTCCGCGCCAAGCTCCTTCAGCTTCGCTTCAATGATATCAACCGCTGCGCAGTAAATCGGATAAGACGTGTCCCCTGAGCCAAATACCGCTGCTTTCTTGCCGCTTAGATCAAGCGAATCCATCGCTTCGTAGAAATCGATAAACTCATCCGGCAGCTCGCCGTCACCCCATGTGTATGCGCCAATAATGATGCCTTCATAATCATTAAGCTCATCAGCGCTCGCGTCAAATGCTTCCTTGGATACAACCTCCGCGCCCGCTTCCTTCGCTCCCTCTACAATAGCCTCGGCCATTTCTTCCGTGTTCCCCGTCATGCTCGCATATACGACAAGTACCTTTGGCATCTGCGATTCCTCCGCTTCCTATATGTTAGTTTTATACGCTTACCGTTTGTATGCCTTGAAAAAGCGTTGCCATATATAAATTGCCGTCCTGCATGTCAATATCGGTTACCGGGCAGCCCAGCTTAACGGATAGCAGCGTAACTTGGTTGCAAATATAAGCAAGCTGAAACAAACCGCGATCCGTACATACATAAATGTCATTTCCTTTGGCGAGCACAGAGAAGATGAACGGCTTGCCGAAGCGAACGCGGTCAAACCTTCCCTTCTTATCGCCAATGAGGAGCTCGCCTTTATCGCTCGTTCCGATGAGATGGCCCTTGAACACCGCTAAGCTCGTAACGCTGGTTTCCAGTTCAAAATGCGCCCAATCATCCATAAAGCGATCATAAAGCGAGACTCCGCTCTCATGCGCCAGAATCAAATATTGAGGCAAATTGATAAAATCGTAAACACGCTTGTCGTTGCAGGCGATCTGCTCCCATCTGGAGCTGGCTTTGGACCAAAGCCCGTATTCCGTCGCAGCGTAGCTGCTTCCGCCAATTTTGCGATATTGGTAGCATGGAATCGTTAAGCCGTCGTTCTCCCACGCATCTCCGTTCCATTCGTATAAGCCGCTATTCGTACAGGCATGCAACAGCTCATGCTGCAGCTGCAGCCGGTTTACGTTCGCATGCTCTTCCATCCCATGGTCGAGCTTCTTCCAATTGCTCTCCGCATCGATTTGATAAATGCCATGGCCTACTGAAGCTGCGAACAAGCAGTCGGGTCCTGCCTTTACTGATGAGAAAGGAAAGAGCATCCAATTCCATGGCTTGCTCGTTTCAGTTTGCATGTCTCTTGCTCCTTTTTGAAAATATAGCTTAGCTCCCAGCCGTTTGCTGGCCCTGCTGTTTTATATGCTTGATTCCTTGCTCCGGCAGCCTCTCTCTTGCAGCATCCTTGATGCTCTGCTTCCAGCCGTGCCGCTCTTCCAGCAGGAATGCTGAGCTGCGTTTTTTTATAACCATTTCATAAAGCAAGCCCACAAGTTTTGCCTCCCGCTATATGTAAATATAAGCATTCTCAGTATTGATAATGATTATCACTTTCGTAAATATGATAACCATTCTCAACATGGATGTCAATGTATTTATGCATGAGCTCTTCCTAGCTTCCCTCTTTATAAGGCGTTCCCACAACTGATAAGCAGCCGCTCCCCTGCAAACATACATTTCCGCAAATATAGTTAACGGCCTATGACTATAGCAGATATAAACCCAATCAATAGATAGAGTATAAACGTAGAATAGGAGCAAATACCAAGGAGGTGCTTTCGCTGAGTTATTCAGATAATCGCAAAAAACGCTGTGTAAGAAAACCGGTTTCAGGCTGCCATCCAAAAAGAAAGAATCATAATGGTAAAGTCATTATCGTCAAGAAGGAACTAATCGTAAATGCCCCGAGAGGCGAACATGGTCGTAGAGGAAGTTCCGGCCGCAGAGGACCTCAAGGTCCTGCCGGGGCAGTAGGTCCCGTTGGACCTGCCGGCACTGGAGCAGTAGGAGCAGCAGGTCCTGTTGGCGCTACGGGAGCTACTGGCGCTACAGGTAATACTGGCCCGTCATCCGGAGGTGCCATTATTCCTTTTGCGTCAGGCGCCCCTATTACCGCGACTACCGTAATAGGAGGTTCGGTCGGTACAGTAAGTCTAGTGGGCTTCGGACTCGCGCTTCCAGGCGTTGTGCTTTCAGGGACATCTATTGATCTTACAGGCACTGTTCTTGGACCTATTCTTGATTTTGCCTTCTCCGTTCCTCGCGATGGAACGATAGATTCACTTTCCGCCTTCTTCAGCAACACGGCAACGGTTAATCTTCTTACAGCATCCGTTACGCTCACTGCACAATTGTACAGCGCTCCTTTGGGAAGCAATACCTTCAACCCCGTTGCTGGCGCTGCCGTCGTATTCGCTCCAATTACAGGCCTCCTTGCCCTTGGAAGCACAAGAACAGGCCTCGCTTCCGCTTTAGCTATTCCTGTAACCGCGGGAACCCGCCTTCTCTTGGTATACTCTGCCGATACAGATGATCTAGAACTTGCTGCTGCTGTAATAGGTTATGCTAGCGCCGGTTTATCTATCATCTAATAAGCGAGCCATTAATATTAAAAATAGCGGTACAGGTGCTATACCTCTACCGCTATTTTTTCTGTACATGGATCTACGCCAATCTTCTAAAAAAGAACCGTCCCGAAAGGTTATTCCAACCCTTTCGAGAGTGCCCCTTTTTCACATGAAGAGCTTCGTTAAAGCGGCAATTGAAGACTCACCTTGAACCGTATTTTGATCTGTCCATTCTCAAATTGCACATCTCTTACCGTGACGATATCCTGAGCCGGCAGATCAAGCGGGATGATGATCGTTTCCATCATGCGGATCGGCAAAGCAATCTCCTTTATAGATAGCGACTGGGGCCTTAGCGTAATGTTCGGCGACTGCCAATCTAGCGAATATACGGCATCCAGCTCGGCAGGTATACGATTCTTATAGGTTACGTTCATGCGTGCAATCAGCTTATTCTCTTCCAGCTCGAATGTAGCGCCATCCAGACGGATATCCTTCTCAAGCGCCAAGAAAGGACCTTCAGCGCCTTCAGCCGCATACTTACTTTTCATGTTCATTTTAATCAAATGGTTGATATCCTCTTCCGAGAGGACAAGCTCCGGCTTTAATTTACGGACCATACCCAGTGCCTTCTCTTTCACGTCGATAGGCGCATAGCTCATGTCCAGCTTCTCATCCGGCGCAATATAGGATAGGAGCCACCAAATTGCTCCGCCAAGCAGTAAAACGATGATAATGATAACCGTCAGAAATCTTTTGAGCCATTTCCCCATATTTGGCTTCCCCTCCATTAGCAATTAATTGATATTCAAATACGTCAACACACAATGATAGTGCTATAATAGTTCAAATAATCTATGCTGTTGAACTGATAAGCTGAGAGGATGGTCACCCGTGAACACGAACAACGTACCGTTACACCGCATTGGGCTTGAGGAAATCGTCCAAGCGCAAATGCATTTAAAGGATGTCATTACGCGTACACCGCTTCAACATAACCGTGTGCTATCCGAGCGATATGACTGCAACGTACTGCTGAAACGAGAGGATTTGCAAATCGTTCGCTCGTTCAAAATACGCGGCGCCTTTCATTTGATGCGTTCTCTCTCGCCGGAGACGCTTGCTAAAGGGGTTGTCTGCGCTAGCGCCGGCAACCATGCGCAAGGAGTAGCCTACTCCTGCCAAACGCTCGGCATCCCCGGCAAAATATATATGCCAAGCACGACTCCTCGCCAAAAGGTAACGCAGGTAAGCTTCTTTGGCGGATCGTTTGTGGAGGTCATTCTGACAGGCGATACCTTCGATGATGCCTATGATGAGGCCATTGCCGAGAGTAATCGCAGCGGAATGGCATTCATCCACCCCTTCGACGATCCAAAAATCATCGCAGGAAACGGTACGGTTGGCCAAGAGTTTATGGAAGCGGCAGAGAGCGTACCCGATTTCGTGTTCGTAACCGTCGGCGGCGGCGGGCTTGCAGCCGGAGTCTCCTCCTATGTCAAAATCGTCTCTCCTTCAACGAAGGTCATCGGTGTTGAACCGGAAGGCGCGCAGTCGTTAAGGGCTTCACTTGATGCAGGACACGTAACGCCTCTTGACCAAATCGACAAGTTCGTGGACGGCGCAGCCGTCAAACGTATCGGCGATTTGACGTTCGAGCTTTGCAAAGACCTGCTGGACGATGTTATTGCCGTACCTGAAGGAAAAGTGTGTACAACGATGCTCGATTTGTACAACGAGAATGCGATCGTAGCCGAGCCGGCAGGCGCACTGCCGATTGCAGCGCTTGAAGCTTACCGCGAGCAGATCCGAGGCAAGACAGTTGTCTGCGTCGTAAGCGGCGGCAATAACGATGTTGACCGTATGCAAGAAATCAAAGAGCGTTCCCTCATTTATGAAGGCTACAAACATTATTTTATGGTCAGCTTCCCTCAACGCGCCGGAGCGCTTCGAGAGTTTCTCGATCAGGTGCTCGGTCCAAATGATGACATCACCCGCTTCGAATATACGAAGAAGTCGAATAAGGATAACGGCCCCGCGCTTGTCGGAATCGAGCTCAAGCACCGTGAGGACTATGATCCCCTCGTCGACCGTATGACAAAAAAAGGTTTTCAGTTTCTAGAGCTAAATAAGGATCCCGTTCTCTTCAACCTTTTAATTTGATCTTCATCTAAAATAGCATTCGCCCCGTTTCCACATATGGAAACGGGGCGATTTGTTTTTACCAGGCGTATGCGCGAGGCGCGTCTCCGCCAGGGCCAGGGAATATTTCATCAATGCGCTTCAGCGCTGATTCGTCTAATGAAATCTCGACCGCGCGAAGCGAGCGCTCGAACTGATCCAGTGTCCGGACGCCGATGATCGGAGCAGTTACTGCTGGATTGGCAAGCAGCCATGCAAGAGACACAAGATCCTCAGGCTCGCCTAGCTCGTCGCAGAAAGCAGCGTAAGCATCAAGCTGCTCACGGTGCTGCTCAAGCCGCTTGGAATCGCCGCTGCGGCGGCCTCCGTCCTTCCGGCGATGGTTGCCTGCAAGCAAGCCGCCATCGAGCGGGCTCCACGGAATAACGCCCAGGCCTAATTCCTTCGATGCAGGCAATACTTCCAGCTCCGGCAGACGGCATAGCAGATTGTATTTATGCTGCTCGGATACGAGCCCAATCGAGCCTCTCGCTTTTGCTTCGCCCTGTGCAACCGCGATATCCCAGCCTGCAAAGTTGCTTGAGCCTATGTAGCCGACTTTGCCTTGTGATACGGCTGTTTCGAATGCTCCCCACAGTTCGCTCCAATTCACGCTGCGATCCACGTGATGCATTTGGTAAAGCTCGATATGATCGGTTTGAAGGCGCTTAAGCGAGCCTTCCAAATGTCTGCGGATTTTATAAGCGGATAAGCCTGCATCACGGTTAGGACCGTCATGAGCATCATGCATATCGCCATATACTTTAGTGGCAAGTACGGTGCGCTCGCGCCGGCCGTCGCCTTGTTTAAACCACTTGCCGATGATTTCCTCTGTGCGGCCCGCATTTTCGCCCCAGCCGTAAATGTTCGCGGTATCAATAAAATTAATGCCTGCATCCAAAGCAGCATCTAAAATACGAAATGATTCCTTCTCGTCGGTGTCCACGCCAAAATTCATTGTACCCAAACATAACCTGCTTACTCTAAGCCCCGATCTTCCTAGCTTCGCATACTGCACTCTAATCATCGCTCCTTCAAATTAGAAATAGGATGGATTACGTATTCATTATACAAAAATTACACAAAGTAACCAAACTGCGTTCATGTTCGCATGACAATCGTCCGCTAAACTAACGGCAGGAGGTGCACACATGATAATGTTCAATAACAATCCACAGCCAAAATTGCTAATTTTATACGCATCTTATGGAGAAGGCCACTTGCAGGTCGCACATGCGATTAAAAGTGCGCTCGAGGAACAAGGCAATTATCGCACCGTAATGGTGGATTTAATGGCAGAGTCCCATCCATGGCTGAATCAGGTAACCCGGTCGTTTTATCTGAAGAGCTATACGCATATGCCTTCGCTCTACGGCTGGATGTATGATTTCACAAGGCTGATGAAGCACGACTCATTGTTCGGCGGCCTGCTGCACTCTTTTGGAAAAGATAAAATCAGGCGTATTCTCAGAGTGGAGCAGCCGGATATCGTGATGCACACCTTTCCAAGCTTCGCCCTGCCGGAGTTAAAACGACGCAGGGACTACCACCCGCCCTCCTATGCCGTTATCACCGACTTTGACCTGCACGGCCGCTGGGTGCATCCGAGCATTGAGCGTTACTACGTCGCAACGGAGGACTTGAAGCATGGACTAATGCAGCTTGGCATTCCGAGCAGCGCGATTCAAGTCAGCGGCATCCCCCTCAAGCGCGGCTTCCGCGCAACGACAGCATCGAGCGAGCTCTACGAACGTTATCATTTAAATCCCAATAAACCTGTAATCCTCATTATGGCGGGGGCGCAAGGCGTTATGCCTGACGTATCCCGTATTTGCGGCGGCTTGCTTGAAGACGAACACGTTCAGGTTGCGCTGGTGTGCGGACGCAATCTGCTCTTGAAAGATACGATCGAAAAACATTTTCAAGCTCATCACGGAGCCTCGCGCCTTCATGTTTATGGATTTATCGATCCTATTCATGAGCTTATGGCGCTCGCAGACTGCCTCATTACTAAACCTGGCGGCGTTACGCTATCAGAAGCAATCGCAGCGGGACTCCCGATTTTCATCTATCGGCCGGTACCCGGTCAAGAAAAACAAAACGCGCTGTATCTCGAATCCAAAGGCGCGGCTATTTTAGCGAGTAAAGCGAGTGAGCTGACGGAACAAATTTTGAAACTCGTGCATGATCCGTTGCGTCTTACTATTAGCAAGCTGTCCACCAAGCAGCTTCAAGCCTCGCAAACAGCAGCCGACAGCATTGTTTTGGATATGTTATCCAATACACGTATAATGGAGAGAGCAGCGACTTTATAAATGGATAAGGAGCTTGTCCTTGCGTACAAATCAGAGCGGTTGGTTTGGGGCGGAGATGCGACTCATCTCCGTTATTTTGTTCGTTGTTGAGTTTGTGAGGGGTGCCGTACTCGTCAGTTTATTGCCTATTTACGGCGCTAAATCGTTAGGGCTTTCACCCGATGTTATCGGAGCCGCTATATCCGCGCACTACGTCACCGATACGCTGCTCAAAATGGCGATCGGTTACTTGTTGGATCGATTTTCGATCCGCATCGTCGTGCAAGCCGGGCTGGTTATTTCGCTTATCGGCGTTTATTTGCTGCAATTCGCTGAGATTCCGTGGATGTTCATCGGTACGGCGGCCCTTTATGGCATCGGCATGTCGCCGATTTGGATCGTTTGCCTGACGAAGGTAACCGAGCAGCAGCGCGCCACCCAAATGGGATTGCTTTATACCATATGGATGGTTGGGCTTGGAAGCGGACCGATTGTATGTAATATTTTGCTCGATTACAGCGTATCGTTTACGTACAAGCTGCTTGTCAGCATGTCCGTGGCTGCATGCCTGTTAACGCTCTTCATGAGCAAGGAAAGGGCTGATACGCCAAACCGAATGCCTTTGCGCAAACAGCTTGTCATCCTAAAAGGACGGCTCAGCCAAATGAAGCTGCTGCTTCCGGGCATGATTTTGCAAACGACTGGCGCAAGCATGCTGGTTCCCATTCTGCCGAGCTTCGCCAATCATGAGCTAGCGCTC
This sequence comes from Paenibacillus sp. FJAT-27812, assembly GCF_001273905.1. Classification (NCBI taxonomy): domain Bacteria; kingdom Bacillati; phylum Bacillota; class Bacilli; order Caryophanales; family Paenibacillaceae; genus Paenibacillus; species Paenibacillus sp. FJAT-27812. The sequence continues at coordinate 1,464,937 of NZ_LIGH01000001.1, forward strand.
TCAGGCACGCAATACTCAATTCTCCTTACAGTAGGCGGACTTTGCGCTGCTGCCGGGCTTATCCCGATGGGCAGGCTGTCCGACAAGCTTGGGGGCAAGAAATGGTTTCTCGTTACCGGCTTTTGCATATTTGCTTTAGGCTTATATATGCTGGCTTCGGGCCAGACGTTCTGGTATTGTTTACTTATTGCCGTCGCGTTAGGCTTGTCTTATGCCGCAATTTTGCCCGCATGGAATGCGCTGCTTGCCACTTATGTTCCCCCTAATCAGGAGGGGCTAGGCTGGGGCATCCTCTCTACTGTCGAAGGTGTTGGCGTTATGATTGGACCGATCGTTGGCGGCATGATCGCCGCTTGGAACGGAGAAGTTGCTGTTTTTTGGATAAGCGCCATTCTTTTTGGAGCAATTGGCATGTTTTATTTATGGTTCCCTTTTAAGGCGTTTGCTACAAATGAAAAAGCTACAAATAAATAGATCGGGGTAAAATCTATGGATGATTGGCGCAATTGGCTGGAGTACTTAAAACATTTGGATCTCGATTCCATTCAGTGGACGCTGCAAAGCTATTCGCAGTGGGGCCCTTTGCCCGGCATTTTGCTTCCTTTTACTGAATCGTTCCTCCCTTTCCTTCCGTTAATTCTCATCATAGCCGCTAATGCCAACATATACGGGCTCGGCCTTGGATTTTTATTCTCCTGGCTAGGCGTAACCGCAGGCGCTGTATGCGTATTTTGGATTAGCAGAACGCTTGGGCGCAACGTTAAGGGAAGGCTGGAGAAACGTTTTCCAAAGTCAGAACGGTTTTTCAACTGGGTCGAGCGCAAAGGGTTCACGCCGCTGTTTCTGCTCGCTTGCTTTCCCTTCACTCCTTCTGTCGTCATTACGATTGTCTCCGGCCTCAGCAAAGTTCCTTTTCACACCTTCCTGCTTGCTACTTTGCTTGGGAAGGCCGTCATGATATTTTGCATCTCGCTGATTAGCTTCGACATCGGCAATCTCGTTGATGAGCCTTGGCGTATTTTTGTCTCGATTACCGCCGTTCTGGTCATGTGGTTCGGAGGCAAGCGCCTCGAATCGCGTTATCAGGTGAATGGGTGAGGTGAGCTTAAGTGGCTGCTTGGGGCTTATTACATGATCGGGCGGCGCAGCTTGCGCCGCTCTTATTTACTTGGTTTGACCTTGGCGCAACCGCCATCGTGCTTCTAATAGCGGGAACGCTGCTCGCAGGCATGTTCATGTTCATTCGAATTGCATCGGATGACTCTGACCGGTATAAGGTGCTTAAGGAAATGGTGGAGACCCTCTTCGGCACGCCCGCCCATCTTAGGCAGCAGCCAGAGAATAACGCCGATAAAGCTATTGTAAAATCCGACAAGAGCGCTGAAGCCGCCATTGCGGCTTTCTCCGAGCCTTGTCCGGCTTGCAGCGAAACGGTCACTGAACGTGATTCGAATTGCCCCTCCTGCGGACTTCAACTGCTATAATCTTCCCTTATTCTCTCCATTGCCTGGACTCATACAATTCCTCCTTTTGTGGCACACTGTTGAGGATCTTCTTGCGAAGATAACGATGAATACCTCAGGAGGGTGACCACATGTCAGGCAAACAGCCATCCGATCAGCAGAAAGCGGCAAGCAAAGCCCAATCCCAAGCAGACCGCAATAAAGCAAGCAAAGAATCAGCTAGCGAGCTGCAATCAGATGCCGATCGCGCAGCGGTGCCGAAGCACGGATTATAAGCATAGGAAGGTTGGATGACACTAAATGAGCAATCAAGACAACCATCATGAGATGAATCCCCTATCAGGCGAACCGGTTGAAGTAAAAGGTACCTACCGCAACGAATGGGGCCGTGAGGAACAGCTTGAACGCGGAGACGTGTTCCCGGCAGACCCTATGCTTGGATCAACAGAATGGCAGCTGGTCGAGCTATACTTCAATAACCATCATCAAGGGCATACCGATCCGCGCTTGGTGCCGCATGATGATGACAATAATCCAGAAGCGCATATGCAGCATCCTCGCCGTCACGAGGGCAGCAACAAAACCGACGACGATCAATAACATTATTTCTATAAACAAAACAGCAGGCTGGAGCGCTCAATCGAGATGCTCCCTCCTGCTGTTTTTGTATCTTCATCATGTAATGCAGCCTGCGAATTAAAGCTGCTTCTCCGCAGCTCCCGATTCATCAGCGCCGCGCTTCGCGTTCTCCTCGCGCTGCTGCACTTGGTCGAGCAGCTTCTCCAATCGACGCAGATGATACGCATATTCGAACAGTCCCGAAGCGACAAAGACAAGGCGCTTGTGCTCATCCGGATCTTCCATGATGTATGCCGTTAAATCCTTTACGAACCGAGCCTCGCGCTCTTCCTCCGGCTCGATAAGCGCGTGCGGCTTCATTTTATCCTCTGCTTTGAGCAAAATATGCTCGTGATATTTGGACAACTCCTCAATTTGCCGATCGAAGCGCAGCGCCCACTCGCCTGCGCTTGGCGAAGCAAAATAATGCTCCTCTACCACATCAAGAAGATCGGCTCCTTTTTGCAGCGTCTTAATCATTTGCTTCGATAGGAGAAGCTGCCTGGCATGACTTGTCCTCGCCCGTGCAAGCACCTTGCGCTCCTCTTCGAATACGGCATGGCGCTCCTCCAGCTTCCTCAGCGTAATATGAAGCTTGTCCTTTTCCTGGCGGAATACCTGCTCCTTCATCTCGTTGGAAATCGCCGTGCGCAGCAGCAGTGAAAGCTGGGTGTAGGCCTGATGCACCTGCTCCGTGAACTGCCGCCTTGGTCGCGGCGGGAACACCAGCACGTTGACTGCGAATGAAGCGCCGATACCGGTAAGAACCATCAGCAGCCGCCCAACCGCCACATCCCAGCCCTGTCCATTCGCCTCCATGATCGCGACGACCGTCACAAGCGTCAGGCTGATTGTGCTTTCCATTTTGAGACGGATGCTGATTAGAATAACGAGAATACAGACAAGTCCAGCCGCAATCGGCGTATGACCGAATAACCGAACGGCTATGATTGCTATAAAAGCGCCAAGCAGATTCGTTTGCACCTGGTCCGCAACACGCTGCCATGACCGGTAAATCGAGGGCTGAATCGTAAAAATAGCTGCAACAGCAGCAATAAGCGGGGACGCAAAGCCGAACAAGCTGCTTAAGTATATCGCTAACGCGACAGCCATCCCCGTTTTTAAAACCCTTGCGCCAATCGTCATGTTGCTTCAGCCTCCATCACAAGCAGCTCGGATTCGGCCACCTCTCTCCCATTTACCCATAATGTGATGCGATGAAGCCCGCTATAGTGCTTGCGCGTCGTTAAATCGGCAAAGCGATGTACCCTTGTACCTGATGCGGAAGCTCCGCCTGCATATTCGCGATCGGATAGCAAAAACCGCTTTAATGATGTTTTGCCGCCCGATTTCACGAAGGCAATGCCGTATTCGATGCGAAGCTTCGCCGGCGCGCCCTCGCGTACTTGTAAACGATAGCGTAAAGCAACCTCGTCCCCGATCACAATCGTACTCGGCTCTACCTCCAGAGCTGCGGTAACAACAAGGGAAGATCCGTCTTCCTCCGTGCTTTCATTTTCAGCATAGCCGAACAAAGCCATAATCTGCGGGTTGGATTGCTTAATCAGCGTGCGGCAGCCATGCCGTATAATCCAATCGGTCTTGGCATCCTTGCCGATCCACGCCGCTGCAAGCTGGGTAACCAGGTCCGGGTGATCCTTGGCGATATCATTCAAATTGTTCGCCACGCTCTTGCGCACATAGAGCGAAGGATCTTGTTTTAGCTTGTCCAAAATGGGCACAATCGGCGATGGGTCACGCTTAAAGAGCGGCAGCGCCTGCGCCCATGGCAGGCGCGGCCTAATGCCTTCACTCGCCAGCCGCCGCACATGCTCATTCGGATGATCCGCCCATTCGAGCATTTGCTGTGCGATACGCTCCGGGTCACTGAGAATAAACGCACGTATGGCGAATTCAGAGGTAGAGCGCTCGGTAAAGCGTTTCAGCGCAGCGAGCGACAGGTCCCAAAGCTGCGGCTCCATGCCGTATACTTCAACGAAATCCGGAAAGAACAAATAGGGAAGTCCCGTGCATTTTTCATCTATTTGATATAAAACAGCCAGCGCCTTTTCATAGGATTGCGGCAATGAGGCGCCAAGCGCTTCCGTAATTTTCCGTGTACGGGCCTTGAGCTCAAGCAGCTCCCAGCTCTCGTCTCTCACTCGCTCGATGAAGAGCGCCTCGTCAAACGGGCTCCATGCCGTTTTCACCAAGCTTGCGAACCGTTCTAAAAATAACCCGTCATATATTGCTTTAAGTGGTTCTGCCAACGTAAATCCCCTCCTCCAGCTATTATACCGAAAAAACCAAATTCTTCACTATCGCCCTCATAAAACGCAGCTATAATGAAAAACAGCCCAGAAACGCTCCCGCAGGAGCACTCCCGAGCTGTCTTCTATTCGTTATCCTTCTTATGCATAACGCGAAATGATGCCGGAAAGCTGATTGGCTATCGCATTTGAACCGGCCGCCAGCTGTTCATTCGTGAAGCGAGCGCGTACGAAAGACTCATCCATATCCATCGCCTCCGCAAAAAAACTGGATAAGCCGCGCGCACGGCGATCGATCTGCAGCACCAGCTCCAGCTCGCGATCCGACGGGTAGAACATAACCTCAAGCTCATCGAGCTGCCCGCGGAACTGCGTAGTCGGCACGAACTCCAGCTCTTGAATAAACGGCATTTTGCCGCCAAGACGGGAGGAATACTCGCACTCCGCCTTGCGCAAGCGGAAGCCCAGCAGATTCAGCGCCTCCAGCACCGTATTCATCGGAGCGGTCGGAACAACTTCGATGCGGTCATTATCGCCTGGATCAACGCCGCCGCGAACGTCAAGCTCCGTCTTCACCCATACCGGCGCCCGGCCAATCGTAAGCGGAGTTTGATGCGGAAGCTGGAAGGAGAACGGAACCTCGCGGCTCTCTCCTGCTTGCAGCGTGAAAGGCGCGCTAACATGATAGCGTCCAATTTCGCCGTGATGCGTCATTTTTGTATCGTTGCTCTCTTTTATATATTCGGTCATGACTGACAGCTGTATCGTCTCAATGCGCTGCTCCACGCTGCCGCCTTGAATCTTTATAATACCGCGAACCTCTTCACCGGGTGCATAACGAGCCTTCTCTAATACCGTATCGATCTTCGCGGAACCAATACCGATACTCGCCAAAAAACGATTAAACATCCAATCAACCCCCACTCCAAATATCGTAAATCCTCACTGCTTAAGCATATTACGGCAGCTTCAAATTTAGGTTTCAACCACAGGCTGTTCCTTGTAGGGCAATTGAATAATAAAGGTCGTTCCTACGCCCATCTGGGTCTCCGCCGAGATATGTCCCTGATGGTTGTCCACAATTTTGTAGGTAACCATTAAGCCTAATCCCGTTCCTTTATCCTTTGTCGTATAAAATGGCTGCCCGATCTTGGACAGCTGCTCCGTCGGAATACCCGAGCCTTCATCCTTGATTCGTATCAATACCCCGCGAGCTTCATCCAGCGACATATTAATCGTAACCACGCCTCCGCTAGGCATCGCTTCGATCGCATTTTTAAGTACGTTAATAAACACTTGCTTCAATTGATTTTCCACGCCAAAAACCCATAGTGGCCGATAATCGGCATGGAACTCAATCACGACGTTGTGCAAGATGGCCTGCGTATCCAGCAGGTTTACCGTCTCCGACATGATTTGGCGCGAATCCTTATAAACAAACTCATAAATTTGAGGCTTGGAGAGCATAAGCAATTCACTGACGATGGATTCAATCCGAACAAGCTCGGACTTCATAATCTCGTAGAAGTTGCTGCTGTTGCCTCTGCCGGTTGAAAGGAGCTGCAAAAAACCTTTTAACGAGGTAAGCGGGTTACGAATCTCATGGGCGATGCCGGCAGCCAGCTGGCCTGCTACGTAGAGCTTCTCTGAGTTAATCAGCAGCTCCTCGTTCTTTTTCCGTTCGGAGATGTCCCGAATAATAACCTGCACAATCTGCTTTCCCGAAAAAGCGGAGCTAGCCCTGACCATTTCCGTATGGAGGAGCTTGCCTTGAACCGACAGCCATTGCAGCTCAATCGGCTTGTTCGGCGCGTCCTCACCCGCTTGTCCTGCAGCCATCCATTCCGCCATCTCAAGATGGTGCTTCTCGTCCAAGAGTTCGAATATGCTTGTTCCGATAATTTCATTCTCCGACTGCACCTCGAACATACGCAGGCCGGCACTGTTCATAAATTCCCATTTGCTGTTGCTGATCAAGGCAATTGTATCCATTGAGTTCTCGACAAGAAGCTTGTACCGCTCATCGATCTGGCTGTATTTGCTCGCATTTAGCCAAGTCGTCAGACTAAAGCTAAGAATGATTAAAGTGGACAGCCCGAGCAAGAAGGCAAGCATCCGCATATATTCGTTTAATAAGTCCGTTGATAAAATGTCGTTGTAATCGACCTTTAGCGCGTACAGGCTAATCTGATGCATCACCATGCTGGAGATGCCAAGCGAAAGGCAGCTCTTGAGCTTGTACATTCGCGTCTTGGTCTCAAGCCTTCGGAATGCAATATAAGCACCGATGAAACTAACAGCGTAAGAGAGCAAATAGAGCAGCCAATTCATTTTTAAAATAATAATGGAATCGGACAGCATCGACATATATTGCAGCGTCGTAGCTCCAAGCGCCATTAATAGAGCACTAAACAAATAGCGCCCTCGCACAAGCTCCTGTTTCCTTAATACAGATAATGCACAATAAACGATAATCGCGCACACGATTAGTACAAGCAGCATGCTCCAATCCATAAGCATTCGATAATCGGAAGCAAGCAAAGATACGACATGCATCGTCCATAGCCCGAGTCCAAATACGAAGGCCCCGCCAATCAGCCAGTTAAATCCGGTTACCCGTTCACGCAGCTGCGGCTGCTCAATCATGTTGACCATCGTATAAGCGGCAAAGCACATGATAATAATAGACAACACTAAATAGTAAGGATTTCCAATAATAATAGATTGGGTCATAAGACTCCTTGAATATCCATAAATTTACTTACTAGTAGTAAAGTTCGACAATTTTCAATAAAACCCTCTCTTTTTTGTGCAAATTTTTGCATGATGCTGTCATAATGCTAGAGGCTGTTTCTCTTCGTCTCGTCTTCGGCTATTATGATAGGATGACAGAAGTCAAAAAGGGCAATACTAGATGATATAATAATAGACTTATGTAAGGCAGCCCGTTTTGTTTCACAACATTTTTAGGAGGAAATGCAATGAAAATCATCAAGGAATTTAAAGAATTTGCGATGAAAGGCAATGTCATCGACCTAGCTGTCGGTGTCATTATCGGAGGAGCGTTCGGCAAAATCGTCACCTCGCTCGTCAATGACATTATTATGCCGCCTATCGGCAGGATACTCGGTGGGGTTGATTTTAAGGATTTAAAGATACCTCTTTATTCTAAAACAGAAATAGATGCGCTAAAGGACCCGACCACGGCACCATACATTAATTACGGTCAATTCATCAACGTCATGCTCGACTTTTTGATCGTCGCTTTCTGTATCTTCCTGCTTGTCAAAGTCATCAATGTTCTGCGTCGCAGCGAGAAAAAACAAGAAACTCCCGTAGAGGTAACGGAGAAAGAGTGCCCTTACTGCTTGTCTAAGGTGCCGGTGAAAGCTACGCGCTGCAAGCACTGCACGTCCCAGCTTGAGGCTGCCGCACATGGCTGAGGAGCTGTTCGACATCTATGACGAGCAGCTTCGGCCGCTTGGCACGGCGACGCGCGCGGAGACGCATGCGCAGGGCTATTGGCATCGGACCTTCCATTGCTGGCTGACTCGGCGCGAGGAGAACCGCCGATTCGTGCGGTTCCAGCTGCGCCAGGCCAGCAAGGATACGAATCCAGGCTGCTTCGATATTACAGCTGCCGGTCATTTTGCCGCAGGCGAGACCCTTCGCGAAGCAATGCGCGAGCTGGAGGAAGAGCTCGGCGTAAGCGCCTCATTCGAGCAGCTTATCCCGCTCGGGCAAATACGAGAAGATGCCCATGGCGAAGTAAACGGCAAGCCCTTCATCGACCGTGAGGTCAGCGACGTTTTTGCGCTCGTTTGCGAAGTGCCTTTGACTGAACTGAAGCTCCAGCCAGAAGAAGTGGCCGGCGTGTACGAGGCCGATTTGGATGAGCTGATTGCGATGTTCGAAGGCTCATTATCCGAGGTGTCTGCGATTGGCGTCGAGCTTGACGCGCAGTCCGGGCAGCTATCGCGCGTTTCTCGCCTTGTACAAGCGAATCAATTCGTGCCTCGCGATTATTCTTTTTATGCGAACGTGCTTCAGGCGCTGCATGGCTGTACTTAGTCCGTGCGGCGCTTTCGCCTTCTTGCCCGCGAACTCCCCATGTCCGCTCCCAATTGGTGTACCACTGATCAATTAGTCCGTGGATGTTATAAAACTCGGTATTGCGCGGCGCCAGGTCAAAGTCATTCAGCTCAGGCTGGTTGTAGATCCGCGCCGCCATTTCATGAAAGCACCCGTGCAGATTACTTTCAATAAAGCTGCCCAGCTGATCGACAGACGTAAACGATTGCGGATCGAACTGCACTCTCTGCTCCGCTCCCGCATCGAAACACCTGGAACGGCGAATGCCTTCCGGAACCTGATTCCATCCCGCAACCATTCTTCGATCGTAGCCCATAGAGTCATACCAGCTATAGACCCGATTAATAAAGTCCCGATGAAAGCGCAGAAAGCGATCTCCATAACCCGGCGGCGGCACTGTCCCAGGAACCAAATGGTTCGCATGATGCCATACTTTGTGTTCTTCGAGCAATGCTTGCGGAAAATTAGGTATTCGCGGCATCCGATTCCCCTCCCTGCTTGTTCCTTCTTAAGCTCTCACTCCTATAACGTATGCGCCTTGCGCAGCCGCTGTGATATACGCCAATCAACAAAAAAAGAACCGCCCAACTAGCCCGGACAGTTCTTCTTGTGGAATACAATTACCAGAAATTACGGCGGCGCTCATCGAATACTCTTCTTACGCAAATATCGAACGTAACCGTTACATCATGATTTCTTCCGAATGAGCAGCAAATTCTTACACAATCTTTATCACGCGTACAGAAGAAGTGGACGACACGGCAGTGGCAGTCAAGCAGGTGCTGGATCGCTCTTGCATCACGGCAGCGAATAGCTCTGACAAGCATTTCCGCAGTGCGTTCGTCTTTCAATTGCCTGAAAATATCGCTTAGCTCTTTTCCTGCTTCTTGCATAGCTTCGACTGCTGGATCCTGTCTGCGGCCACAGCTTTTATGATCGTCTTTGCATTTGCAGTCAGAAGAGATGCGTGCGCGGCTGGATGATTTGCGTGCAGATTTAACACTTTGAACCTTCAGTTTCAATTTGGCGGACATTTCTATCCCCCCCTCCCTCTCGAACTTACTCTATTCTATGCAAAGTTGAGAGAGTGGTATGGACGAGTGGCACCCGCCAAACGTTGGAATTTGACTATCCCATTTTTTGTATGACACGACTCGCTCCTGCATACCTATATGTCATACCATTCGAATGGAGGTCTTTGGCTTGGCAGAAAATATGACGAACATGGGCAGTATCGGCAACATGGGAAATATGCCGAACTTAGGCAATATGGGCAATATGGGCAGTATGGGACAGATGAGCGGTATGCCGAATGCCGGCAACATGGGCCAGATGGGGCAGATGAGTGGCATGCCTAACTCCGGCAATATGGGCAACATGGGGCAAATGGGCGGCATGCCGAATGCCGGCAACATGGGCCAGATGGGGCAAATGGGCGGCATGCCTAACGCCGGCAATATGGGCAACATGGGGCAAATGGGCGGCATGCCTAACGCYGGCAACATGGGCCAGATGGGGCAAATGGGCGGTATGCCGAATGCCGGCAACATGGGCAACATGGGGCAAATGGGCGGCATGCCTAACGCCGGCAACATGGGCAACATGGGGCAAATGGGCGGCATGCCAAGTGCCGGCAATATGGGCAAAAAGCCGGTTATGGGGCAAATGGGCAAGGAGAATACCGCGCCGATACTCTATGAAGCTGAGCCGAAGCATACGGCTATGGTTATGGAGATTCGCGATCGCGTAATGGGCAAGTGCGGCGGTCACATGCATAAATATGTGTGCGTCCAAACGGTGGATGGCCATGTCTTTGAGGGGACGATTATGCACATCGATAATTGTATTTTGTATTTGCAATGCACGATGAGTGATCCACGCGCCTTTATGAATCCCTACAGCGCCGTACTCCCGCTCGTTCTCTACGAGCTCCTAGTCATTACGCTTTTGTAGCTTGAATAAGTACCTTTAGAACCTCTGTCCATTCGACAATAGGCTGTCCCTTTTGACACCGACGGTCTACGGTAGCGAAAGCTGTCATAGACATGAATAAATGGAATTGTCGATGAAAAGAGGTGAGCATGCTCATGATCGAACGAATAAACCGGCTTCAGATCGAGCTACCGCCTTCCCCTTATGCGGATGCGAATGCTGCGGCAGCGGTGCAGGAGCTGCTTGGCGGGAAGTTTGGCGAGATGTCGACATTAAACAACTACATGTACCAATCCTTTAATTTTCGCGAGAAAAAGAAGCTGAAGCCGTTCTATGATCTTGTATCCAGCATTACGGCTGAGGAGTTTGGCCATGTGGAGCTTGTTTCCACAGCAATTAATATGGTACTTACTGGGACGACGACTACGGGCGACCCGAATTCAACGCCGCTGAGGGAGGGAGTCAATAAGCGAAACAGCTACTTTTTTATCCAGACCGCTCAAACCTCCTTGCCCGGCGATTCAATGGGCCGCGCTTGGACGGGTGATAACGTGTTCAGCAGCGGGAACCTCGTGCTTGACCTGCTCCATAATTTCTTCTTGGAGTGCGGGGCGCGAACGCATAAAATGCGCGTCTACGAGATGACCGACCATCCGACAGCTCGCGCAATGATCGGATACCTGCTTGTTAGAGGCGGCGTACATGTGCTGGCTTACGCCAAAGCGCTGGAAATCGCAACGGGCGTTGACGTGAAGAGGCTCATTCCGATACCGGATCTTAGCAATAATAGCTTTGAAACGGCGCGAAAATATGAGGCTATGGGGCTCGGCAATAAGCTGTATACATTCAGTCCGAACGACTACAAGGACATCGTCCTCATTTGGAACGGCCAAAATCCGCTTACCGGCGCTCAGCTCGAGGTCATTCAAGGCTCCCCGCAGGGTGCGCCGATGCCTGATTTGAGCGAGGTGCCGGAGGAGTTCGCGCCGGGCATCTCTCAAGAGGACTTTATTGAAATTGCACGGCGGCTCCAAAAGAACGCAGGCCTATAGCCGGCTCAAAATCAACCAACGAAGACCTCCTTATTCGCGCAAAGCGGCTTGGAGGTCTTCCTTGTTCATATTCTCTCGTATTCTTTGTGCTATACTGGGTGCAAAACGAGAGAATGAAGGTGGTTTCCATACAATTTTTGGCGATGCTTACGATGCTTATCGATCATATTGGGCTCGTATGGTTCCCTGATTATATGGCATGGCGAATCATTGGACGGCTGGCGCTGCCCTTCTATGCATTCGCAATTGTGCTTGGCTATTATCGAACCAAAAACGTTCAGCTTTATTTGAAGAGAGTCGCATGGATCGCGCTTCTCTCGCAGCTTCCCTATCAATTTGCCTTTCATCGGCTTGAAGTCAATACCGTAGGCTCGTTGTTTGTATGCCTGCTGCTTTTATACCTTCTTGATAAATGGAGAGGACGCCTCCCCCTTCAATGCCTTCTAGCTGCTGTCTTCGCTGGATTGCTGGAATTTTTACCGTTTAGCTACGGTGCTTACGTCCTTCTGCTCGTACTCATCTATCGCTATGCTCAGGTTCACTGGTTTGCTTTGTTTCACTTCTCGCTGAACGTGGTAAGCTTTCTGATAAAGGGCTGGTTCATTCAAGCTTTTAGCATCTTTGCCACTGTACTGATCGTATTTTTGCCCGACTTCATGCGCAGCGCTGACAAAGTGAAAATACCACGTTTGGTGTGGCGAAGCTTTTACCCGCTTCATCTGACCCTTATTGCAATCATCTACTATGTTGGAAGCAACCAAAGCTTTAAAGAACTGATACGTACGCTATCGCTCAGCTAATTAATCCGGCAAAGCTGCAATAAGCCGCTCAAGCTCCTGCTTGCAATGCTCGGCGGATTGCCATCCCGGCTCGCTTTGCTGGAGCAGTCTGCGCACGAACATCTTCACGGTCGGCGGAAGCTCCAGCTCCTCCTCCCAGCTAAGCTCCGGTTGCCCTTCGCGGTATTCGTAGCCTGCATACATCATGAATAGAAACAAATGCCCGAGTCCAAACAAATCGCTAGCAGGTTCAGGCCGCCTCATATGGCGCTTGGCGCCTGACCAGCTGCTGCTCCGACCGTTATCGTTTTCAATTGGCTCCATTTCCTTAAGCGCCGAGCGCAGCTCTGCTGGCAGCTGCTCCCCGATGCGGCAGGAGAGCCCATAGTCGATTAAATACAAACGGCCGCCTTGGTCCATCACATTCGGAATACGTACGTCACGGTGCACGTATCCGGCTTGGTGCAAATAAGCAAGCGGCTGCAACAGCTCCTTAATGACGGTTAACGATTGTTTTAGCGAATATATTTCGCCCTGCTCCATCAGCTTATGCTCCAAATTATCGCCAGCTACCAGCTCCATAACAAGCGCTGCATGGCGGCCTTGCTTCACATAACGGAGCCACTTTGGAATTTGGGGATGCTTTAATTGCTGCAAAATCAAGCTTTCCCGCTCCAGCAGCCATTTGCCGGTTTCTTTCTTGCTGGGCATGCTGCGTTTGAGTAAAACCTGATGACCCGTGACCATATCGGTGCATGCATAGGCTTGGCCATAGCTGCCCCTCCCGATAAAGTGTTCAATGCGGTATCGTCCCAACCAAAGCTTTCCGTTTGGAAGCGGATAATCCCGCCAATGGCTGATCATATCCTTACATTTGCTCGCCACTAAAGTCCACATCTTTATTTTACCCCCAGAAGCTATTGCTGTTGTCGATTATCCGCCTTGCAGAAACTTTGACGATAAAAATTCGTACTACTTCCATATGAGAGCGTACGCTTTCGATCCATGCAATGTTTCAACAAATATGGGCATTGCATTCCGTTTTTTTCAAAAACTCTCTTTAGGGGGCTGCAAATATGTTAAAACATCTTCTCAAACGTTTATTATATTCATTAATGGGACGCAAGCAGCATCGTCATCGCCGTTACAGCAGCAGCGATTACCGGAATAGCCAATATCGTCGTCCGCATCGCGGACATGGCTATTATAAGAAGAAGTACAGCAGCTATTCCAGCTAACACATGCAGAAAAAGTCGAATATGTTAGAAAAGTGTATGCAAAATAAACAAAATCCTGACGAGAGATTCATAAGAGGCTAAAAGGTTTACGTTAGAATAGGGGAAATTGATCGGAGGTGTTATAGGAAATGATGAAAATCGTTACCTTCAAAAGTCGCTCTGTCCCTGTTTATTATCCTAACGAACAATCCGCATCCTTAGAATTGCTTCATCATAAATTGTACGAATTGGAATTGGATTTTGATTTCCGCAAAAAGTGGAGAAGAATTAAATCGGTAGAAATGGTACGTGATGTAGCCATTTTCCAGTATAACGACGGCACGAAGCTTTATCTTGAAGTATGCTGAATAACGATAGAAAAAAGACCTGATCGCGCACGCTTCATGTGCCTTGTCAGGTCTTTTATACTTTTGCCCCTTCCGGCGTGTAAAAAAAAAGAATGCCCCGCAGCCAGTTCCTATCGCTGCCGGGGCATTCTTGCCGCTATTATCAGCTATACCTTGAACCTCAAAATTTCCTTTTGCAGGTGCTCCGCCATATTGGCAAGCATAGCAGACGCCGCTGCTATTTCTTCCATAGAGGCAGTCTGCTGCTGCGCGGCGGCAGCCACCGTCTGCGTTCCTGAGGCACCCTCCACCGCTATATCGACAACCTCTTTTATAGACTGCATGACTTGCTCCGTGCCTGCTGCAATGCCTGTTGCCGCTTCTGACACCTCATCGATTTGCTGGGCAACCTGCATAACCTCATCCCGTATCGAGCCGAACATGCGTCCTGCACCCTCAACGGCATCAATACCGCCGGACACCACGTTGCCCGCTTCATTCATCGCAAGCACGACGCGCTCTGTCTCCGTGCCAACTGCCATTACGACTTTAGCAATGTGCTCGCTGGACTCCCGCGTTTGCTCCGCAAGCTTACGTACCTCGCCTGCTACAACCGCAAACCCTTTTCCATGCTCGCCTGCCCTTGCCGCTTCGATCGAAGCGTTAAGCGCGAGCAGATTCGTTTGCGCGGAGATGTCGGATATGACTTGTACCATTCTAACAATTTCATTAGAGCGAGTGCCCAGCCCTTGAACCGCTGAAGCAAGACTATTAAAGGATTGCTCTATCGTTTCCATTTGAGAAACAGCCAGCGAAAGCGCCTCGCTTCCTTCTATTGCTTTATCGGATGTTTTCTTGGCCAAATGCGATACTTGGTCTGTGCTGTCCGCAATTTGCCTTACGCTCGCAGACATGCCATGAATAACCTGATAGCTTTGCTCTGCGGTAGCTGATTGCCTCTCCGCTCCGTCAGCAACCATCTGGATCGTATAGGCAATATGCTCGCTTGCCTCACTCGTTTGCTCGCCGCTAGCCATCAGCTCCTCGGAGGATGAGGCTACCTGATCGACGCTCCGACCAACCTCGCCCACGAGCGTCTTCAACTGGACCACCATAGCATTAAAGCTATTTGCAAGCAGGCCTACCTCGTCTTGGCGCTTGCATACGATAGGCTCGATTTGCAGATTTCCCAGCGCTACCTCATTTGCGAGCTTTGAAACCTGCTTAATCGGCTTCGTCAAACGGCGGGTAAAGAGCATTGCCGCTGCTATTCCGACTACAATCGTGATCAACAACGTAACGACTGTCACTTTAATGATTTGATTGGCGCTTTGATTAAAATCCATCATATACGTGCCTGAAGCCACAATCCAGCCCCAGTGCGGGTCCTTCTCCAAATAAATAACTTTAGACGCCATTTCATCCTCCGTACCCGGAAGCGTCCAATCATAATAAACAAATCCGCCGCCGGATTCCGCTTTCTTGAGGAAAGATTCTGTAATGGGAAGCCCCAGCTCCGAATCGACTGCAAGCTCGCCATGACTGTTCTTCAGCCCAATAAGGCTAGTGCCTTCCGTACTCGGATGAGCCACCATGATGGAATCAGTGTCAAAAGCAAAAGGATAACCATTTTTACCAAGGTCAATATTTTTGTTGATAGGCCGCTTGCCTGCTGCATCCTTCGGACCGAGCATCGACACCTTCACGAATTCCTCTGCCGCTGCGCGATCAATCGCGCCCGATTTCACCTGCGAATCCAGCATTGCGATTAAACCAATCGTGCTTTTCACACTGTTTTTAAGCTGTTTCTGACCGCCGCTATCAAGCCCCTTCACCGCGGATTCATAGCTGAGGGCGCTAACTAAAAGGCTAGGTATAAGCAAGAGCGACAAACATAGCAGCATGATCTGCAAACGAATGTTTGGTTTCATGAATCGGAAATTGTTTCGCATACGGAATCGTTTCACTGGACAATACCCCTTTTGGTCTATTTCTCTGTTGTAACACTCGAGTGCCGAATCATAGACAGGTCAAGCACATCAGGCTCCTGCGGTTTGCCGAGCAGATATCCCTGCACGTAATTGCAGCCCCATTCGCTCAGCAGCTCAAATTGCTCCTTGTATTCGACACCCTCGGCGATAACCTCAAGTCCCAGCTTATGAACAAGCTTAATTATGCCTTCGACGATAACCCGTTCCGCACTATGCCGATCAATCTGTTTGATGAAT
The DNA here is from genome assembly GCF_001273905.1 of Paenibacillus sp. FJAT-27812. Taxonomy (NCBI): domain Bacteria; kingdom Bacillati; phylum Bacillota; class Bacilli; order Caryophanales; family Paenibacillaceae; genus Paenibacillus; species Paenibacillus sp. FJAT-27812. Next base: position 1,480,935 of record NZ_LIGH01000001.1, read on the forward strand.
GACTTATCGATCTTCAGGGCTTGAACCGGAAGTTGCTTTAAATTCGATAGAGAAGAGTAGCCGGCGCCAAAATCATCAAGCACGATGCGCACGCCTGCCGCGCGCAGCCAGCTGAGATTGGACAAGGCCACATCCGAGGAGTTCATCATCGTATTTTCCGTAATTTCGAGCTCAAAGCAGGAAGGGTCCAGCTTATGCTCCTTTAGCGCGTTTAGAATCATCTGGGAAAAAGTTGTATTCTGCAGCTGCAATGGCGATACATTTATCGACATTATCAAATTATTGAGGCTGTATTCACTCATATTTGCATGCATTCTGCATGATTCCCGCAGCACCCATTCACCGATAGGAACGATCAGGCCGCTATGCTCGGCAATGGGGATAAATTCCGAAGGCGTAATCTCGCCCAGCTCCTCGTGATGCCAGCGAATCAGCGCTTCGAATCCTCTCAGCTTGCCATCGCTGATCCGATAGATCGGCTGATAGCTGAGGTGGAACTGCTGCAAATATAGTGCCGGCCTAAGCGCCGCTTCGATATCGATGCGCCGGTTAAGATGAATGGTGTCCTCCGTATTATAAAACCTCGCCCGGTTGCCGCCTTGTTCCTTGGATTGGTATAAGGCCGACTCCGCCCGGCAAATCAGCTGCTCGCTGGTCCGTCCATCCTGTGGAAATAATGTCGCTCCGATACTGGTAGTCAAATATAGCTCCGTTCCATCGACATCAATTGGACGCTCGATCGCATTTTTTATTTCTTCTACCGCTTGCAAGCTCTGATGCTCATCATGCTCAACCGGCATCGCAACCAAGAACCGGTTTCCTCCGACCCTGCTCACCGTTGTTGAAACCGCTCTTGCATCAGCCAGTCGCTTCCCCATGATGATCAGCACATCATTGCCAAATTCCGTTCCCTTTGTTTCGTTCACGCGATAAAACCGATCCAAATCGACCAATGCCACCACCATACGCTTACCTGTCGCACGTACGACATTTACGGCCACTTCAAGCTGTGCAAAAGCTTCGTTGCGACCAGGCAAACCGGTCAACGCATCCATTTCCTCCAACCACCGTCCTAGTTCTAAAGTTACAATCATTCTGTCATACATTCATTAGAAAAATTTAGGGGATATCTTTAGGAGAGTGTTAGATAATTTAATAACTGCCTTAACAACCTTGCTTATAAACAAAAAAAAGAACCATTCCGCTGACGCGAAATGGTTCCTCAAGAGAAAAAACAATTTAACCGTAATTAGCTTTGGCTCATGCTGCTTGTATGCTCAGCCATATACTTGTAACCGAATCCCCAAACCGTACGGATCAACCTTGGTTCCTTCGGGTTCTGTTCGATCTTCTTGCGAAGATTGACGATATGCACGTCGATGGCACGGTCTGTCACGAAGGAGTCAAAGCCGCGAATCGTATTTATTAGTTCTTCCCTGCTGAACACCTTGCCGGGGTAAGCTAGAAATAGCTTCATCAGCTCGTACTCCGAGAAGGTTGTCTCAACGAGTTGGCCTCGAACAAGCAATAGACGCCTTTCAAAATCAAGCTGGATCGGCTCACGATCGTCAAGCACTTCTACCGCTGCTGCAGATTGCTGCTTCGTTTCTGCCTGCATCGTATTCGAACGACGAATTAACGCTTCTACCCGAGCTGTCATTTCATGCATGCTAAATGGCTTGCACATGTAGTCATCTGCCCCAGCCTTCAAGGCTTGGACCCGCTCAGACACTTCACTCTTCATAGAAAGAATCATAATGGGTACGTTAGAGCGCTTTCTAATGAGTGAACAAACCTCCATACCGTCCAAATCGGGCAAAATCAAATCAAGCAGCACCAAATCAGGCACAAACTCTGACGTGAGCTTCAACCCTTCGTCCGCTCTGTAGGCTTGCATGACGGAATAGCCTTCTTCTGATAAATACATAGACAGCATATCACTCATCATGACGTCATCTTCAATAACTAAAACTTTATACATTGTCGTCACCCTTTTTGAGGATTGAAGATTTCTGTCGAATATTTAACGTATCTCTACTATACAATACGGAAATTAAAGGAACAACAACTTGTTAGAAATTTGTTAGGATTTATTGTCGAATACTTCTTTAGCATAACGAAGTTCCGCCAACAGCTGCTTCAGCTTCAACTCCAGTTGGTCAATCGCCGTATGAAGCGTCTCTATTTCAAGCTGCGGCTGCTTAACGATACGTTCCACCTCGCATACCGCCTCTAACAACTCATAAGCAGACAAATAACCCGCTGCTCCCTTTAAAGTATGTGCCATGCGCTTGACTATCGTTATCTCTGAATCTTTGAGCGCGATACGCAGCTTATCGGCAAAAGAGTCATAATCTAGCATGAACTGCTCCATCATATGAAGCAGGATCGGAAGCTTGCCGTTAACTCTTGCCAGAGCGCCAGCCACGTCCATTCCGGCAATGACCGGCAACGAGCTGCCTTCTGCTGCTTCCGATAGATTGGAACGCTTGGACTTGGCATGACCCTCATGCATCGTCTCCGTCTTCTCGACTGGCTCTTTGCCCTTCTTCAGCCAATAGGCAATGACCGTATGCAGCCGATCCGAGGAGATCGGCTTGGTCACTACATCGTTCATGCCAAGCTTCAAGTAACGCTCATGATCGTTGCGAAGAACGTTGGCAGTCACTGCAATAATAGGAAGATCATCGTATATCGGCTGGGTCCGAATTAAGCGAACCGCTTCCGAGCCATCCATGACCGGCATATGAATATCCATCAATACCAGATCCCAGTGTTCTTCCATAAGCTTGTGAAGCACTTCCTCGCCATTCTCTGCTAAGCCTACCTCGTAGCCCTGCTCCTTCAAAATTTCAATCGCTACCAATTGATTGATCTTATTGTCCTCGGCTAACAGAATGCGCGTATTCGAACCGTTTCTCCTCTTCTCTACAATTTGAGGCACTCTTTCCTGCTCGCTTACGCCTGCCCCCTTCTGCTCAAGGACACTTTCGATCGCGCGCAGCATGCCTTTGCGCATGATCGGCTTGATAAGCAGCGTGACCGGCCTTTGCTCGGCAGGCAGCTGCATCATCTCATCGCGCCCATAGGAAGTTGTCATCGCAATCGTCTTCACGCCAGCCGCTTCCGCATCGCTGTGGAACTCAAGCCAGGTTTCCGCGCCATACATATCCGGCATTTCCATATCCAGCACGATGAGCCTCGGCAATGCGCCAGCTCCAATGCGGCGAAGGCGGTCACGGGCCATTTTCCAAGAATGGAACGCGATAGGGGTTAAGCCGAAGGATTCGATAATTTCGCTCCAATGCCCTCTCATCTCGTCGTCGTCCTCTACGATCCACACCAGCTGCTCCTTCAAATCCGGCCGAACTCGGCTTCGCTGCTCCGTATACTTGTGAATGACGGTGAACGGCAGCGTGAAGCAGAACTGGCTGCCCACGTAGGCTTCGCTAGAAACCTCTAGCCTGCCGCCCATCAGCTCAACCAACGTTTTGGAAATGACCAGACCAAGGCCGGTTCCGCCAAACTTCCGGGTCGTTGACCCATCCGCCTGCGTAAAGGGCTTGAACAGCTTGTCCACCTGCTCTGCGCTCATGCCGATGCCTGTATCTGAGATGCTGAACCGCAGGCTTACCCCCTTATCCGATTCCTCCGCAAGCTCTACCTTCATCCTCACGCGTCCCCGGTTCGTAAACTTAATGGCATTCATGCACAGGTTGAGAAGAACCTGCTCAAGCCGCAGCGCATCTCCAATGATCGTCTGAGGCATGTGCTCGGGCATATCGACAATAAATTCGAACTGCTCCTTGCCTCCCATAAAGACGCTTAATTGGTCAGTTATGCGGTGCATGAGCTCATCCGGCTGGAACGGCAAACGTTCAATATCCACCTTGCCTGCCTCGATTTTGGAGAAATCCAAAATATCATTAATAATGCGCAGGAGCGTCTCGGAGGATGTATTCATCTTATCCATATAATCCTTCTGTGACGCAGAAAGCCCGGTCTTGCGCATCAACTGCGTCAAACCTATGATTCCGTTCAGCGGGGTTCGAATCTCATGGCTCATCAGCGCAAGGAACCGGCTCTTCGCCTGATTCGCCTCCTCCGCTTCAAGCGTGGCGCGCACAAGCTCCTCTTGCACGATTTTCTGCTCGGAAATATCACGGGCGATGCAGGAAAAAAACAGCTCTCCCGTATCTTCATCCAAATGGGCAACGACGACCATCGACACATGCACCGTCTCGCCATTGCTCTTTAGCAGCTGCGCACCGCTCTCCCAGAAGCCATATTCTTTAGCCAGCATAGCGCCATTCACAAGCTCGGAATACATCTCCGACTGGGAATGCTGCTTAACGGTATATTCGCCGTCATTCTCGTCTTGCAGGCCTAACATCTCTCTGCCGGCGCGATTCATATAGACGACTTTGCCGTCGGAGTTGACGGAAGCGATCAAGTCCTTTGCCGATTCCACAATGTCGAGCAAGCGGTTGCGCGTTTTCTCCATGTGCTTGCGATCTGAAATATCCAAAACCATGCCTACGACACCCGAGAAGCGGCCATTCCGGTCACGCAAGCCATTCGAGCTGTGCAGCGTCGGAATCCGCGTGCCGTCTTTATGTATAAAGGTCCACTCTCGCTCATAGGAGAAGGACTGTCCGCGAAGCTCCTTAAAGAGATCAATGCCAGGCTGCACTTCCCTGCCAAGCTCAATGGACAGCTTCTCCGCTTCCACGCGAATTTCATCCAAATCCATGAACAATAGCGGCGTTGCGATCCCGGCCAGTTCCTCGCTTTTATAGCCCAGCATCTCTTCTGCCGTTTGGTTCAAATAGCTAATTTTATATTGATCGTCAAGCACGATGAAAGCATACTGGTTCTGGTTAATAATTGCCTCAAGCCGGTCGAACATTTCCTGCAGATGCTCCATCATGCCGTTGACGGAATGGCCTAGCTGACCGAGCTCATCATGCGGCTCAACCTCCAGGTGCTCAGCCTCGAAGCGCCCAGCCGCAGCATGCTCCGTCACAACAAGAATTCGCTCCAAGCGCTTAACAATACGTTCAAAATAAAGAAAGAAAAAGATAACAATGATGACCTCCGAGACGGCGATGGTCGTAAAAATCCGCCAAAAGATCGGCTTCATCTTCTCTTGCAGCTTCGACATCGGCTCCTGCAGCGCAAAACGCCATGGCGTATCATTCACCTTCGTGTGGAAGACCGCGTAATCCTTGCCTTCTATCGTTAAGCTCGTCATACCCTCTTGCGAGTCCAACAATTTGTTAGCAATCGGGTGCAAGGGGGACTGCTTATCGAACAGGCTCGCAAGCGTCTGCGTATCGGCATCCGAATGATAAAGGATGCCGCCCCGGTCATTGAATAAACGAATGATCGAGTTCTCTTCTGCAAATTCAATAAATGGCTGCAGCGTCGAAAATACGAAAGAAGCATATACGACCCCTTTTATTTCATTCTTGGCGCCATAAACAGGGACAACGATAAGCGATTGCCTCGTATCCGAGAACGTTGGCGTTACAGGGTCTGTAATGACTACCTCCCCTTTGATAGCCTCTTGGAAGAATGACTCGCCGCTCATATCCACCCTTCTGCCATCGGTACGCAGGCCGAGTCCATTCTCGTCGACGAAGCCAATCGCGTGATAGATGAATCCGCCGCGGATAAGCTCACGCCCAAAATAATTAAGCCGCTCCTCATCCGTACCGAATCGCACCACTTCCGTGCGGCTCATGACGACAACCTCCGCCTTGCGAATAGCCATCCATGACGCCAAAATGTTAGCGCGATTGCTTTGCCGGCTGCTTGTCTTCTCGATTTCCGATTGAAGCATCGCTTCCTTCACTGCGGAATAGTTGCCCACCCCGGCAATCAAAAGCGGGATAAAAGAAATGAGAACAATCAATATCAACCCTTTTGTGCGTAACGACACTTTTTTCAAGCCGCTTTCTCCTCCCGCTCCGCCTTATCTTTACCGAAATTGTCGAACTTTGACACTATTATACCTCTTTTAACTTGCACCGGGAGAATAAAAAAACGCTAGATCCAGCATGCCGCATTAGCGCGGTCAGCTTCTCTAGCGTTTCATTTGTTTCAGTCTGCAACATATAGCCTGCAACAAGAATTATATCCTTACTCAGAGGCAAGAATCGATTCAATGCGGCTAAGCTCGTCATCGCTGAAATCCAAGCGGTTAAGGGCTGCAACATTGTCGTCTACTTGCTCAACGCGGCTTGCGCCGATCAAGGCTGATGTCACCTTGCCGCCTCTAAGTACCCATGCAAGCGACATTTGGGCAAGCGTTTGACCTCGCCCCTCGGCAAGCTCATTAAGCAGCTTGACCTTATTCAGCTTGCTATCCGTAATATGATCTGCCTTAAGGAACACGCTTGGTCCTCCGGCGCGTGAATCAGCAGGAACCCCGTTCAAATAACGGTTAGTCAGCAAGCCTCCTGCAAGCGGCGAGAACACGATAGAGCCAATGCCTTCTTGCTCCAGCACATCCTGCAGTCCATCCTCGATCCAGCGATTAAACATCGAATACGATGGCTGATGAATAAGGAATGGCGTGCCGAGATCTTTCAAAATAGCTGCCGCGCGAGCCGTTTGCTCCGCGTTATAGTTAGAAACGCCGACATACAGCGCTTTGCCTTGCCTAACGATATGATCAAGCGCTCCCATGGTCTCTTCAAGCGGCGTGTCCGGATCCGGACGGTGATGGTAGAAAATATCGACATAATCTAGCTTCATGCGCTTCAAGCTCTGATCCAGGCTTGAAACCAAAGATTTCCGAGAGCCCCACTCGCCATAAGGCCCGTTCCACATATGATAGCCTGCTTTTGTCGAAATGATAAGCTCATCCCGATAGGCAGCAAGGTCTTGCTTTAAAATTTGCCCGAAAGTTTCTTCGGCTGAGCCCGGAGGCGGTCCATAGTTGTTCGCAAGGTCGAAATGGGTGATGCCTAGGTCGAATGCGCGGTGAATCATAGCTCGTCCGTTCTCCAAACGGTCAACCCCGCCGAAATTATGCCATAGCCCAAGGGAAATAGCTGGCAGCTTCAAGCCGCTGCGTCCGACGCGATTATACTTCATGCCCTCATACCGATTGTTAGCCGCTAAATAAGTCATGTTCGATATCCCCTCAACCATTTATTAGTAAATCTCATCCCATTTGGAATAAAAATGAAGCTACGTCTATTGTACATCTGTAAGTGGACAAAGGAAACTCTCTTTATCTTGCAAGTTTTTTGTCCAGCTTAAGGTGCGGACTGTTTCGAATCGTTTCCTCGAAGAAGCCTGGCTGCTCGCTCACGAGCCGCACCCATGCCTTCACGCATAGCGGATCAAAGTGACGCCCGCTCTCCTTCACAATAATCTCCATGGCATCCTCATGCGACATTGCTTTTCGATAAGAACGCGAAGAGGTTAAGGCATCATAAACATCTGCCACGGCGGTTACTCTTGCCAGCAGCGGAATCTGCTCTCCAGCCAGTTGATCGGGGTAGCCGCTGCCATCCCATTTCTCATGATGAGAGCGTATAACGGAAAGCTCTTCCGGCATAAAGCCTAATCTCTTGCACAGATCGTATCCCGAAACGGGATGCTCCTCAATTACGCAGCGCTCCTCGGGAGTAAGCTTCCCGGGCTTGTTCAAAATCGTATCCGGAATGCGCAGCTTGCCAACATCGTGGACAAGGCCGCCCTGCGCGATAGCTCTTAGATCGCCGGAAGTAAGCTCAAGCTCCTCGCCTAGCTTCAGAGCATATAAAGCAACCCGGTAGTTATGGCCTGCCGTATACGAATCTCTCGCCTCTGTTGTCATGACCAGCTCCCTTACGCTGGTTGACATGTAGGTGTTGATCCAGTCGCGCGGATTAGCCCGGAACATTAGCTTAACGGAAGCGGAAATCGACTTGGAGCTGACATACTGATTGACAATGCCTATGACCATAACGATAACGGCGGCAAGCAGCAGGAAATGGTACAGCCACCAGCTCATATCCCAAGTATGGCCGCTTACAATAATGATTTGAGCGATAATCATCCAGCCGGAGCTATATACAATAGCCATTTGAAGAGGGAATCGGGAGGATAAGTAAGTTTTCAAATAGCGGTATATCGTCCAGCTGTTCAGGCCAATAACGAAAATACTGATGAGCCACTTCATCGAAAGCTCTTTCAGATGGAATGTGCCGGTGATTTCAGGATTAAACCAAAGCACCGCGCAAAAAATGAGCAGCAAAAATGTCCACACCGGAAGCAGCAGCCGCTGCCAATGCGCAAACCATTTAATGAGAGGCTGATCCACGGAAACCGAGGACATCCATAGCCAGACGACCGCTAGCATTACGCTAAGCTGGGCAGCATTGCTTGCAATGCTGGCATGATGCATCAGAAACCCGGGCGTAGATAAGCCATGCAGCACAAACATCGCCGTTAGGGACACATAGGATAACGATAAAAAACTAATCTTAATATTGCGAAGCTGTATAGCGACAAATCCGACCGCGACCGCTAAAGCCAGCGAGAGAGCAGATACGAGACTGACAATATAGAAATGCTCCTGCGGCGCATTGATGCTCTTATCCATCTCAGAGCCGCGCAATATGTAATAGCCCGTCAAAGGGATAAGCATCGATAGTGACAAGCGTATGAATACTCCCGCATTTTTGCGCAAGCTTATTCCTCCTACAACTTACATAGTCATATATTTGTTTATCTAACCACAAAGGCTCTGGATGGCTTCTCTATTTGGAAAAAGACTATTCATTCAGTATTAAAAATAAGCTCGAATTTTGTAGGATAATGTTGGAATATATTCTATTACTATAATACCATCCCTCCAGCCTCCTTTAAACAGCGAAATTTATGTCGAAATATGAGGTTGCCCATTTCCAGCAAATCATTTGCAAGCACATCATGTTATGTTCTTTATTTATATCATTAATACGGATCGACAAAATCAGCAAGTTATATTTTTATGTTAGATTAAGGTTTTTTCATGCTTGTTTTGTTATAGTAATGAAAGAAAGGCAAAACGAAGGGAGTTTATGGAATGACTAACAAGGACTCGCAGTCCAACAAAGAGCCAGAAAAAGAATTGGACGCGAAAGAAGAACGTTTTACGCTCGACAAGGAAGAGCGGCAGGACAAGCTTTCAAATGAAGATGCGGCTATCGAAGCGGAGCTTCTTAATGATTCCGACGGAGATTTGCCAGAAGCATCAAACGACGATATTCGCACAGCAGCGGCAGGTGCAGAGAGCGTTCATGAAGCGCCAAAAGGCGGAGGCGGAAAAGCATGGATGATCGTCTCGGCCGTTCTGGCGATTTTGCTCATCGTCGTGCTAATTAAGCCGCCATTTGGATCCAGCAACGAAACCGTGGCAACTGTCAACGGTGTCAACATAGGCAAGGACAGGCTGTATGATGAATTGCTTAAAGCAGGCGGCCCGGCTACGCTTGAGAACCTCATTACGCAAGAGCTTATTATGCAAGAAGCAAAAGCAGCTAGCATCACGGTTACCGATGCTGACGTCGATTCCGAAATCGCGCTCATCAAGAAGAGCTTCGGAACGGACGAGCAGTTCAATTCTACGCTTGCTCAGTACAACATGACGCTTGACAGCTTGAAGAAGGATACAAAAATCAATCTGACGATCCGTAAAATTTTGGAGCCAAAAACAGATGTTACGGAAGATGAGATTAAACAATACTACGATGCGAACAAGGATCAGCTCGGCACGCCTGAGCAAATTCAAGCATCGCATATCTTGGTAGCTACCAAAGAAGAGGCTGACGCCATTCTCGCTCAGCTTAAGCAAGGCGGAGATTTCGCAGCAATCGCGAAGGAGAAATCAATCGACCCAGGCTCGAAGGATAACGGCGGCGATCTTGGATTCTTCGGCAAAGGCGCAATGGTTCCTGAGTTCGAAGAAGCTGCTTTCGCACTGAAAGTTAATGAGATTAGCGGCGTTGTTCAATCCGAGCACGGTTTCCACATTATTAAGAAAACAGCTGAGAAAGCTGCTGTCGTTCCAACCTTCGAAGAGAAGAAGGAAGAGATCAAGAAGCAGCTTGTTGCTACGGAAGCAAATGAGCTATCTGAAGCATGGATGAATGATATTCGCGCCAAAGCGAAAATCACAAATTCATTGACTCCGACGGCATCTGCAGACCCTGCGGCTACTGAAGCTCCAAAAGCTGAATAATCGAAGTTAAACAAAGGGGCAGCGCCTCGCAGAGCTTAATGGCCTGCGGGACGCTGCCCCTTTTTTTTGGGGTTCGAACGTGTGAAATAAAAAAATAAAGCCATCCTTTGCCCGGAGGGAGGAGCTCCGGATGGCTTTGGCTTCGGAAAATGCAAGAGGATGTCGGTAGTTGTCGTCGCATGGCTGCATGTTTTGGCGGATCGTCATAACCTGCTGCTTTCTGAAGTTAATCTATTCTATGCGAATCTCTTAAATAGGAGTAGATGTTTGATTTACTAGATTAGACTATTTTTAAACCTGCATCTTCTTTATGCTTGATGAGCCGACGGATGGCGGGGATAGAGGTATGACGCCATAGGCATGAGCAGAACGGGCACGCCAAACGAGATTGTACGAGATCGTGCATAATGAATATGATATGATGGGAACAATATGTCATTCATCTATTAATTGGAGGGAAATAAAGTGAGCAACTACGAGGTACGCAGCTACAAGGATATGTTTACGCTATATGAATTAACGGAGAAAAGCACCGACTCACGCGTGCTTGTATGTCCGGAGCGAGGCGGTATCGCAATCGGCTGCCAGCTGCATGGTTTGGAACTCTTTTATCTGGACAAGTCGACATTCGAGCATCCAACCGCGAACATTCGCGGCGGCAATCCGATCTTGTTCCCGATCAGCGGCCAGCTTGAAGGACAAGCTTATGAATGGAACGGCCAAACGTACAAAATGGCTAACCACGGGGTAGCCCGCACGGCTGTATGGGAGGTTGTCGGCACCAAAGCAGAGGACGAAGCTTCCATTACGATTCGCCTGCAAAGCAATGAAGAAACGCTTCGCTCCTACCCTTTTGACTTCGAGCTGCTGTTTACTTACGTGCTCAAAGACGGCGAACTACATACACGCCAGCAATACCGCAATTTGAGCGAAGCAGCCGCTATGCCTTTCTATGCAGGCTTCCACCCTTACTTTGCGATAGATTCAGGCAAAAAGATTGCTTACGATATCGACGCTACCCGCTACCTCGACTACAACGATAATATCGAGAAGCCGTTTGATGGCGTCATTGATTTGGAAGGACTTGTTGAGTCCGTTACCTTGCTTGATCCTAAGAAAAGCGAAATTTCCTTCCGCGGCTTGCAAGGCGCCCTTGTTCGACTGACTTACGATGACATTTTCAAATATATGGTGTTATGGTCAGTCAACGATCGTCCGTTCGTATGCGTAGAGCCATGGATGGCTAAGAATGGTGAGCTGAATCGCCAAGAGGAGCTCGTTATGCTAGAAGCTGGCGGAGTACTGCATGCTAACCTAACGATTAGCTGCGAGCGTTAAGCCCGTTCTACCTGCCTTAAAAAAATAGGGAAGCCTTGCTCGCTCTGAGAATATTCTCAGGGCAAGCAAGGCTTCCCTTATTTCTTAGCTATTTTGCTGCTAGATATTAATACCCTTCGCCTTGGCCGCCTGTAACGATAGCGATGCCAGAGCTTGCCCCAATGCGCGTTGCGCCGGCCGCGAACATTTGCAGCGCCGTTTCACGGTCGCGTACGCCGCCCGAAGCCTTCACGCCAAGGTCAGGGCCAACGGTACTGCGCATAAGCGCGATATCCTCTGCCGTAGCTCCGCCTTTGCCGAAGCCTGTCGACGTTTTTACGAAGTCGGCCCCTGCTTTTTTGCAAATGGCACTTGCCGTAACCTTCTCTTCGTCTGTCAGAAGTCCGGTCTCCAAAATAACTTTAAGCAAGGCATGTCCTTTAACGGCAGCCACTACTCCTTCAACGTCGCGCAGCACGCCTTCAAGATCGCCTGATTTCAGCAGCCCGATGTTCAGAACCATATCTACCTCAGTCGCTCCATCTTCAATGGCAAACTTAGCTTCCGCAGCCTTGGACCTCGTTGTGGTTGCCCCAAGCGGAAAGCCAACAACCGTTGTAATTCCGACTCCCGACCCTTTCAGCTCTTCAGCAGCAGCCGATACCCAGCCCGGATTCACGCACACCGTTGCAAACTGATATTGCTTAGCCTCGCGGCATATTTGCAATACTTCTTCCCGCGTCGCGTCCGCCTTTAAAATGGTATGGTCGATCATCGCCGCTATTTCAGCGGACGTGAAATTAGTAACATTGCCCATTATTGTTCCTCCGATTCATCTCATACTATTCTAAGTGCTGGCAAAACGCCGCCAAGGCGCATTATCACTAGCTTATCCTATCCAAATCATAGAAAGAGATATGCATATTACGTTTTATTATACGTAGCTTTCAAAAAAACAACAATAATTTACTGCCATAAATGCCATACATTCACTTTCGATTGCAAGTTCAAGGAGCCTTAGACTTATGGGCTTCTTTTTTTGCCATGCCGCATAAATATTAATGCTTAAGTGCTGTGGACAAACGAATTATTGTGTTCTATTCTTTACTATATACTAACATTCTTATCCAGTATGGACAGCAGAAGAGGTGCGCAGCTTGACCCTGATTTCAAAACCGAATCGCGAAGCCGATTTATTCCGCAGCGCATTCCAATACGCCCCAATCGGTATGGCTTTAGTTGATTTAGACGGCCGCATTATGGTAGCTAATCCCTCCGCTCAAACGATGCTGGGCTACGAGGAGAATGAGCTTTGCAGCTTTAACTATGCACAGATTACCCATCCAGACGATCTAGAGCAGGATGACCGCTATGTGAAGCAGCTTTTGGATGGCGAAATAGATACGTATCAAATGCATAAGAGATATTTCAAAAAGTCCGGCGAAACGTTGCCCGTGCTGCTCTCCGTATCGCTTGTATACGATCAGCAGGGAGAGCCGCTTCATTTTATATCTCAGATAATGGATATATCCGATGAAAAGAAAGCGATATCAGAAGTAGAGCAGCTGACACTGCGAATTTCCAACATTTTGGAGAGTATCTTGGATGCCTTCTTCTCGCTCGATGAGCAGTACCGGTTTATTTATACGAACGAAGCGGCGCAGACGCTGTTTAGAAAAAGCGGGAAAGAGCTGATCGGACGCAACATTTGGGAACTGTTCCCTTGGTTAGTCGGATCTGTTAGCCAGAAGGAATATAAGATCGCGATGGAGCACAACCAGCAGCGGCTGTACGAGCAGTTTGTTCCGATGCTGAACCAATGGTTTGAAGCGAATGTATACCCTTCGGAGTTCGGGCTCTCCGTTCACTTCCGCCAAATTACGGAGCGCAAGCGGACAGCCGACCAGCTGCAGGAAAGCGAAAAAAGCTTCAGGCTGCTTGCCGAGAACTCAAGCGATATGATTTCCAAGCACAATCGGGATGGCTTATTTACTTATGTCTCCCCTGCTTGTTATACGCTGCTTGGCTATCGGGACGATGAGTTGATCGGGCTGTCGCCCTTCCAGCTGTACCATCCCGATGACCATCAGCGGATGCTCGACAATCAAGAGCTGATATACAAAAATGCTGACGCTAGCGCCATCACTTACCGAATAAGGCGCAAGGATGGCACCTATCGCTGGTTCGAATCCACGTCTCGCGTCGTCTTCCACGACGGGGATCGTACGCAAACCTTGGTCTCGGTATCCAGGGATATTACCCCGCGCAAAGAAATTGAGCTGAAGATGCTGGAGCAATATCAAATTTTGCATGCTCTCTCTCACATTGACGAGCTGACGAACATCGCGAACAGGCGAACATTCGATGAATCATGGAACAACGAGTGGGAGGATGCGCAGCGCCATCATATGCCAGTCACGCTGATGCTGGGCGATATCGACAATTTCAAAGCCTACAATGATACGTTTGGGCATCAAAAAGGCGACGAATGTCTCAGACAGATCGCCGCCGCCATGCGCAGCGCCTTGAAGCGCCCGCTCGATATAGTCGCCCGTTACGGAGGCGAGGAATTCGGCATTATTTTGCCGCAAACGAGCAAGGAGCGTGCCGCTACAATCGCGCACCGGCTGCTCGAAGCGGTGAGGCAGCTGCAAATTCCCCACGCCGAAGAAGCCAGCAATCCTTTTGTCACGATCAGCATCGGCTCTGCCACTTGGAAGCCCGATTGCTCCTATACGCAGGACGAGCTGTTCACCCAAGCGGACAAAGCGCTCTATCAAGCGAAGCGCGAAGGGAAAAACCGCTACGTCTCCCAGTAAATCTACGCGATCGTAGCGCTGCCTTGCAGAGCTACGATCGCACCCCTTCCGCTATTTGGTTCTCCCGCTTCAGCCGCCTCTCATACAAGAAGTACACGACCAAATAAATAAGGAAAAACACGCTCGACACCAAATACATCGTGGCATAGTTCGACCATGTAGCAACGAGCCCAAGCAGCATCGCACCACTGCCGATTCCAATATCAAAGGCATTATAGAACGTAGCTGTCGCCACGCCTCTGCGCTGCGGCTCTACTCTGTCGATCACCCAAGCCTGCAAGCCGGGGAAAATCGCCCCAAAGCCGAACCCGTAAAACACCGCCGCAAGCAGCAGCATCCCCGTAGATTTTGTTAGAAAGAGAATCACGCAGCCCACTATGCAAAAAATAGCCGCCGGGAACAGCACCCAGAACCGCCCTCTTGTATCAAAAATCCGCCCGCTCACAAATCGAATCAGAAATTCGCTTATAGCGAGCACTAAGAAGAAGAAGCCGATGTTTTCCACGCCCGTCTCTTTGCCGAACAAAGTAATAAAACTGATAATTCCTCCAAGGGATAAGCCAACTAACGTCCCGAGCAGGGATGGCATCAAGGCTCTCGGCTCCACGAACCTAAGCATCAGTGATGTGTTTGCTGCTGATGCCACCTGTGCCTTTGCCCGCTCTTCGCGTGAGTCCCCCTGTACAAAGGCCGTACAGATGATGGCGATAAGCAGAATACAAGCGCCGACAATGAACAAGACGGAGAAGCCAAACTCCTCCATTAACCAAATGCCAAGAAAGGGCCCGAGCGAGATCGCTACCGCGTTGCCAGTTCCGAAGAAGCCCATTCCCTCGCCTCTGCGCGTGGCAGGAATAATATCGGAGGCGACTGTCCCGTACAAGGTCGTTGAAATACCGAAGCCCACGCCATGCACGATTCGAAGCATGAGCATCATCGTGATCGTAACCGCCGCATAGTAGCTGGCCGTTCCGATTAAGCAAATCGCTACGCCGACGAGCAGCAGCAGCTTTTTGCCGAATTTATCGGATGCCATGCCGACAAAGGGCCGCAACAATACAGCTGAGAACGTAAATAAGCCGATGATAAGTCCGATTTGTGCATCCGTGCCGCCTTTATTCGCCGCAAACATCGGCAGCGTCGGCAGCAGCATTTCGAGCGATAAAAATAAAAACAGGTTGGATAAAATCAACAAAATAAATGGTTTGGTCCAAAGCGTTTCCTTCACTGTTGTTTTCCTCTCGTATTGCCCGTATTTGCGTGCAGCTTTTACTCATTATATCTAATATACAATTTCAAAATGCCGATTTATACTATAGGTACTGTGTACTAGTCTAACAGACATTTCGGGAAAAGAGGTCACCATTTATGCATTTACTTAGCGAGCGCGAACAAGCCGGCGGCCGCATTTTCGCCTCTTTCCTGACCCAGCTCCTTCGTAATTATATTTTCGGATCAACGGTCGCAGTGCTCGGAGTTGGCGGCATCGTCGTGTTTTCCACGCTTGCGATCCCGGCCAATGAACGCTTTCTGTTAGGCATCATCATGATTAGCTCGCTTCTCATTATGTTCGTTTGCGAGCTCTTTGTCTTCTATCGGCAGCTTCGCCCTATTCAAGCTATTTTCAAAAATGCACATCCGACGTCCGAGCAGCTCAAAACGGCTTATCTCCAAACGCATCAATTTCCTACATTAGCGGTTAAACGTACCTTTGGTCCGCATTTTCTCGGTTTGCTGCTGCCTGCTGTCAGCATGGCATTCGCGTTCATAAAGCTAGGGTTTCTAAAGCTGCCCTATTCGTACATCGGGATTGCAGCCGCGGTCGCCTTAATGATTGCAAGCATGCATGCGATGATCGAGTTTTTCTTATCGTCCAAAGCGATCAGGCCTGTCGTTACCTTTATCCGCGATCAGCATAAGCAATTATATATGCAGGATATTACGCTTGGCGGCCGCGTGCTCGTTTCCATCCGCACAAAGTTTAGGCTTAGCGCCTTTTTGATCGGAACGCTGCCTTTATTGCTGTTTGGACTGGCTTCGCAAATTAGGCTCGACCATCTTCAAAGTGAAGGCACCTTGGCTTACTGGCAGTGGGCGGGCATCATTCTCATTATCGGTGTCATTTACTCGCTTCTTGGTGCATCGCTGCTGTCCCGCAGCATTGAAGATCCCATACATACGATTCAAAATGGCATGAGCAGCGTGCAAGCCGGCAATTTCAACTCGAGCGCAGCAGACGTGTACTCCGATGAGTTCTCCAAGCTTGTTGCCGGCTTTAACCATATGGTGAATGGGCTGAAGGAGCGCGAGCAGCGCAACAATCAGCTTCTGCAAAGCTATTTCATGACTTTGGCGGCAGCACTCGACGCGCGCGATACGTATACGGCAGGCCATTCCACAAGGGTAGCCCGCTTCTCCGTACAAATCGGCAGGCTGGACGGCTGGTCCGAGAGCGACATCGATATTCTTCACAAAACGGCTCTGCTCCATGATATCGGCAAAATCGGCGTACGTGACGCCGTCCTCCTTAAAGAAGGCCGGCTCACCGACGAGGAATTTGATCAGATCAAACTTCACCCTGTGCTTGGCGAAAATATTTTGAAGCAAATCGAGCCTGCCGACGCGATGGCTGATCTGCTGCCTGGCGTGCGCTCGCATCATGAGCGCTATGACGGCAAGGGTTATCCCGATGGGCTCGCCGGGACTGACATCCCGCTGTTTGGCCGTGCAATCGCCATAGCGGATGCCTTCGATGCAATGACCTCCGACAGGCCATACCGGAAGGGAATGACCTATGAGCGCGCCCTCTCGATTATAGAGGACGGCAAGGGCACCCAATGGGACCCTAAGCTCGCACAGCTGTTCATTGACTCGCTGCGTGAGAAGGCAAACGAGGGCGAAGAAGCTTCCTAATACATATAAGAGCCATCCGGCAAGGTAATATTCCTTCTCGGATGGCTCTTTCTAAGTTCTGATTATATAAGTGCTGGTAATATAAATGAAAATTAACGTTTTATGAGTTTAAAATCATCATAGTGGAAACCTGGCGCTACGACGCAGGATACGAGCACCGGCTCGTCGCCCAGCGGACGCGACATCTGCCATTCATTGGCCGGTACAAGCGCCTGCGGCTGATGCCCTGCCAGCACGTCTGGTCCAACAATGATTTCTTTTCTTGTTTCCGGCGCTTCTTTGGTTCCGCCGAGCGTCAGCATCAAAGGGCTGCCTGCATGCCACATCCATAGCTCGTCCGAATAAACGGTGTGCCAATCGGAAAACTCATCGGGATGAAGCAGGAAGTATATAGATGAAGCCGCAAAGCGTGGTCCTGAATAGGGAGCACCAAGCACCTCCTGCGGTATTTCAAATCCGGCTTTCCAAATTTCCTTGTACCATCCGCCTTCAACATGCTCCTTGAGTCCAAGCGACTGCACGAGCGGCGACAGTTGTTTCACTGTTACTCCCATCCATTTCAACCTTCTTTCTCTCTTTTGCGTTCTTGTCGTTACTTGTCGTTAATCAATGCGTTTCCTCATTCTATAACGCATCCTCTGCGATCGTCAATTCATTAAACAGGTGGGGATAGAAGGCGAATGTTCATTTTTTTGCCTAACTAATATGTGGAAACGGCTTTGTTATTTATGATTTATAAGTTATACTTATATTAACTAACTTTTTGGAGGTGGACAGATGAACAATCGCGCACTTGATTTTGGTCACATCAGTCGCAAGCATTTGATGAATTTGCTCATTATTGTTCCGCTGCTCCTAGCAGCGCTGTTCGCCTACCAAGCAGGCAATACGTTCGAGCTGACTGCTGGCGCTAGTCGTATGACCGCGTCAGCGAAATACTCTACGTCCATTGTAGGCAAGCAGAACACCACTACGAAAGTCTTTTTTCCCGAAAACGTACTGCTGGCTGCCTATATGCATGCCTTTTTGCATATGCACTGGCTATCCACAAGCTTAGCCGCACTCCGCACGACCGTTCCGCAGCGATTGCGAGATTTGCTTATGACTCCGATAAAATTCACATCCCATTTCGTTGGTTAATCCTCTCATTTGGTTCGCATACTAACCACAAATGAGGAGGAAAACACAATGAATATTAGAGAATCCGATTTGCCCGGTATTGGCCGCAAATACCAAGTTATGACGAGAAGCGGTGACAAGTTTGTCATTATCATTCATGATGACGGACGCCGCGAGATGTACCATTTTGAATATGAGGATCCAGACGATAGCATTTCCATGGTTACGTTAGACGATGAAGAAGCAAGGCAAGTTGCTGCTATCGTTGGCGGCATGACCTATAAGCCGAAGGCGCTCGAGACCATTGAGGTGGCGCTTGATGACCTGACGATTGAATGGTACAAAATCGAACCAAACGCCGCATGTATTGGCAGATCGATCGGTCAAGCCGATATCCGCCAAACGACGGGAGCGACGATCATCGCTGCTGTCGAGAAAGAAGCAAAGCATATCAATCCCGGCCCCGACTATATTTTCAAGGCAGATACGACCCTCATCGTTGCAGGTGAACGCCAGCATTTGAAGCTTCTTAAGCTTATGCTGCAAAACGGGAGCCGTTAATTATGGATCACATGGTGCTGGAAATCGGTCTTGCTGTTATTCTCATCGCCTTAGTCGGGCTGTTAGCTGCAAAAATTCGGTTTTCCGTCATCCCGTTTTATATTTTAATCGGCATGGCCGTAGGTCCACATGCGCCTCACGTAGGCGTATTGGACTTTAGGTTTATTCATAGTGCAGAACTAATCGAATTTATGGGACGGCTCGGCGTGCTGTTCCTGCTATTCTATTTAGGTCTGGAGTTTTCTGTGGGTCGATTAATGAAATCGGGTCGCTCTATTGCGATAGGCGGAACCATCTATATTTTAATCAACTTTTCACTTGGCTTGTTATTTGGCTGGATCAACGACTTCCCTATCGAGGAAACGATGGTCATTGCCGGCATTACGACCATTTCGTCTAGCGCGATCGTCGCGAAGGTGCTCGTCGATCTGAAACGGACGGCAAATCCGGAAACCGAGATGATACTTGGCATTATTATGTTCGAGGATATATTCCTCG
This sequence comes from Paenibacillus sp. FJAT-27812, assembly GCF_001273905.1. NCBI lineage: Bacteria > Bacillati > Bacillota > Bacilli > Caryophanales > Paenibacillaceae > Paenibacillus > Paenibacillus sp. FJAT-27812. The sequence goes on from NZ_LIGH01000001.1 coordinate 1,500,384, forward strand.
CCGTATATATATCCGTTCTCTCAGGACTTGTGCTCAGCGACTCATCATCCTTAGGCGGCGTGCTATTGTCCGCTTCTTACGCATTAGGCTTTATGCTGCTCTTCCTTATTATTGGCAGGAAGGCTGCTCCGCTCCTGAACAAAATTTTCAATATTCGCTCGAATGAGCTGTTCCTGCTGCTCGTATTCGGCTTCCTGTTCCTCGTAGCAGGTTTCTCCGAAACGATCCACGTAGCAGAAGCAATCGGCGCGCTGCTCGTTGGCCTCGTGCTGGCTGAGACGGTCCATATGAAGCGGATCGAGCATCTCATCCTGCCCTTCCGCGATTTCTTCGGAGCATTATTCTTCTTCAGCTTCGGTCTCACGATTGACCCGTTCGCGCTTGGCGGTGCGGTATGGCTGTCGCTTGGCGCCGTTGCCGTTACGCTGTTCGGCAATTTCCTCGCTGGTATGCTGGCTGGAAAAAGCGCAGGCTTGTCGCCAAAAGCTTCCGCGAACATCGGTCTGACCATTGTATCTCGCGGCGAGTTCTCCATCATCATGGCGAACCTAGGCAAGGCCGGCGGCTTGCTTGAGCTCCTGCAGCCGTTCGCTGCCTTGTACGTCCTCATCCTAGCGATACTGGGGCCGCTTCTGACCAAAGAATCGAAGCTGGTGTTCAAAGGACTCAACACCATCTTTAGGTGGGAAAAACTGAAAAAACCTCGAGAGCCTGCTCCGGTGAAAGAACCGGCAGGAAAGAGCTGATATGAAGGGCCTGGATGCTTAGTCCAGGCTCCTTTTTATTGTTCGGACTAGTAGCTAGTGGGGTGAGCGGCACATCCCCCGCTACATTGCAGTTACTACAACAGAATAGCCGCTTGCTAGCTCATTTCCCTATCTATAAGCCATCTGGGCTGCAATTCAGCAGCGTTGCTCCTCAAATCGAATGCAATGTCAGGTTTTCGTTGCGCTTTCTACAGCGTCCCCCTACTTTCTTGGCTGCTCCGGCGTAGCTATCCGCGAAGCTCTGCCTTATAATCTAGACATAACATCAAGCAACAGGATAATAATTGGAAATGTGAAAGGAACTGAATCGAAAGATGACTGCTTCGCTGCTATACATTGAAGATGATCACGAAATCGGAAGCTTCGTTTACCAACACCTACAGGAGCAAGGGTATGAAGTCAAATGGCTGAAAAATGGCGAAGGAGCGCTTGAAGCCGCAGCGGGCTGCAGACTTGTCATCCTCGACGTCATGCTGCCGGGGCTCGACGGGTTTACGATCGGGCAAAGGCTGAAAAAGGCCGCGCCAGACATCCCCATCCTTATGCTGTCGGCCCGAACGTCCATAGATGATAAGCTGCAAGGGCTGCAATTCGCGGACGACTATTTGACCAAGCCCTTCCATCCCGACGAGCTTACGGCTCGAATCGAGGTGCTGCTACGCCGCTCGGGAGCGCGCCTCTCTGAGCCGCTCGTTATTAAGCATCTGCTCGTGCATGAGCAGCAGAATCGGGTTGAAAACCGCGATACCGGGGATGAAATTACGCTCACGGGCAAGCAGTTTCATATTTTCAGCTACCTGCTGCGCCATTTGGGGCAAATTATGACAAAGGAGCAAATTTACGAGTCCGTCTGGGGAGAGGCTTTTATCGAGGGAGATAAAACGTTAATGGTTCATATCCGGTACTTAAGAGAAAAAATCGAACGGGACCCGGCAGCCCCGGAAATCATCGAAACGGTGCGAGGCATCGGCTACCGGGTTCGCGCATGAAAAAACCTCGGAAGCGCCCGAGCGGCATGAGATTTCGCAAGACGCTATTGTCCCGTTATCTGCTTATCATCTTATTCGCGTTTTTATTTATCCCAATCGTTTTTCCGCTTGCCTCTGTCCTCTATCTCCTTATTCAAGAGAATACGCATACCTCTGACGCGAATTATTTAAAATACGGAAGCGGCAATGACCTAGCCGATATGTGGCATAACCAAGCGGCGCAGATGCGTGAGAGCAATGCTGCCGATATCGACGGCAAGCTGCGCGAGCTCAAGCAGAAATACCCCGAAGCCTCCTTCTTCTGGGTGGATTCCGCCGGCTTAACCAGACTTCAGCTGCCGGTTCAAGAGGGGCTGCCAAGCCGCTGGATGCCGGCGGACGCCGTTCAATTCATGAAGAAAAGCATCGACGGCGACCCTTATACCGTCGTCTCGTTTCTCGGCGCAGTACATGAAGAGCCTTCCTTCATGGTCATGCAGATGCCGCGCAGCATCATCAAGCTGGAGAGGCCAATCGGAACGGGGACGCCCTTTTACATTGCGTTTTTATTCATTATGCTCGTTTTGTTCTTCTTGGTCTCTCTGCTCTTCTTCCGCCATATTCGCAAGCGTCTGCTCGGTCTGCAAGCAGCCATGACGCTGCATGGCGAAAACGGGCTTCCGCAGCCGATCGCCTTGAACAAGCCTGATGAAATCGGACAGCTCGAGGCTGCCTTTAACCAAATGGTCGAGCAGCTGCGCGAAAGCACGGAACGAGAGCGCGCGGAGGAGGAGCTTCGCAAACGTCTTATCGCCAGCCTGTCCCATGATTTGCGGACGCCTTTAACGGTCATGAGCAGCCATCTCTATTCCTTGCGGAAAGAATCGCTAAGCATGAACGGACAAAGCTCCCTCAAGCAAATGGAGCAAAAAATCGCCAGCATTAGCAGCCTCATCGAAAATCTGCTCTCTTACACGCTTATGACCAGCGGCCGTTACCCTCTGCAACTGGAGCGGCAGGATTTGCTGCGCATCGTTAGGGAAAGCGCGGCATCCTGGTTCCCGTTATGGGAACAGGAGGGGATCGCTGCGGAGGTAGAGCTTCCCGAAGAACAGCTGCTGCAGGATGTGGATAAGGCCGGATTCCGCCGCGTGCTGGACAATTTGTTTCAAAATGTGACCAGGCATGCGGTTAGCGGCAAATATATAGGCATTACGATAGAGCAGCATCAGGAGCGGACTGCGCTGGTCATACGCGATCATGGAAATGGAATGGAAGCCGCTTCTGACGGCAAAGGCGCAGGCATTGGACTCGCTATTGTCGACTATCTCCTTCATGAGATGCATTTAGAGTGGCAAATGGAAAGCTCTCCTGCTGGAACAAGCGTCTACATCTATCCGAGGTGAGCTGCCCTTTTTTTAAACGAAATTTAAACTTGGAGCACGCTGGGTTTAACCTTCATCCGTTAATGTAAGTACTGAGGTGATTAACGTGAATGAATGGGTTATCGAAACGAAAGGGCTCAGCAAGCGTTACAAAGGACGTTATGCGGTTTCCAATCTGAATTTGAAAATTGCAAGAGGGGATATTTACGGCTTTCTTGGACCAAACGGCGCCGGCAAAACAACGACGATCCGCATGCTGCTTGGGTTAATTAAGCCATCGGGCGGGTCTGTCCATATTTTTGGCAAGTCCCTGAACAAGGAACGGCTGTCGATCCTGCGGCGAATTGGCTCCCTTGTTGAATATCCGTCTTATTACGGGCACTTAAATGCCATCGACAATCTCGAAGCGATCAGGCGTATCATCGGGGTCCCTGCCGCTAAAATCGCAGAGGTGCTGGATATCGTAGGGCTGGCCAAAGATGCGCGGCGGCCAGTAAAGGGTTATTCGCTCGGAATGAAGCAGCGATTAGGCATCGCTAGCGCGCTGCTTGGCAATCCCGAGATGCTTATGCTCGATGAGCCAACAAATGGACTGGATCCGTCAGGCATCTTGGAAATACGCGAGCTCATCAAGCAAATGCCCAAGCAGCATGGCATAACCGTCCTCATATCCAGTCACTTGTTGAGCGAGGTAGAACTGACGGCTGGAACGGTCGGCATCATTCGTCAGGGCGAGCTTGTTTTTCAGGATACGATTGAAAATCTTCATCAGCAGGCGCAGGGCAGCATCTCGCTTGTCGTCTCCAAGCCTGAGCTGGCACTGAGCGCATTGCGGCAGCAAGGAGTGGCAGCGGTGCAAAACGGTTCAGCGCTGCTGCTTGAGCAGACGGGCAACCCTGCCATTGCGCGCATTGTAAAAAGTCTCGTTGAACGGAATCATGATATTTACCGGGTTGAGGAAAAAAGAAAGTCGCTTGAGGACCTCTTTCTCCAAATTGTCGGGGAGGGAAAGCCGCTATGATGGCCAAGGCGCTTTCGTCCGATTTTTTGAAAATACGCGGCAAGGGGCTTTGGCTTCTCATCTTTATTGGCCCAATCGGATTGATCGCCATGCAGGCGCTCAATTTCGGACTCCGTTATGACTATTTGACGCAGCAATACGCAGGAAGGCTCTGGGAGATGCTGCTGGAAAACTTTCTAATGTTTGTTCCCATCTCGCTGTTTCTTGGTGTTACCCTCGTCACTTCGCTGCTCGCCAATGTCGAGCATAGTACGAATGCATGGAAGCATCTGCTTGCCCTGCCGGTTTCCAGAACCGCCGTATTTTGCTCCAAGTTTGCGCTGAGCATCATACTGCTAACGTTATCCTGCGTTATTCTTGCGGTTGGAGTCGCTGTACTTGGGTTAACCTTGCGGTTTGAGCTTGGAGATATGCCGGTGCTTGGTATTTTAAGGCTTAGCTTCCTGCCATTCTTCGCCTCCATTCCTGCGCTAGCACTGTTCCTGTGGTTATGCATGACGATCAAAAACCAAGCCGTCCCTATCACGCTTGGCGTCATGATTGCCGTTAGCTCTGTCTTCACCTTCCAACTGCCCGAATGGTTTCCTATTAATTGGCCTATGTATGGTTATTTGGGACCGCATCAGGAATTTTTCGTCGGCGCTGGGCTGTTAACCGGCGTGATCATATGGGGCATAGGCAACATTCATTTCAACAAAAAGGATGTGGATTGAAATGAACGCCTTTTTTCGATTAGTGGCTTCGGAGCATCTTAAACTGTCCAAATCATTCATTTGGCTGCTCCTTCCGACCAGCCCGCTCCTGTCGCTCGCCATTGGTTTATTTGTTTCTCTCGATTCGACTTTGGATCTGGAGAAATACGCCATGCTCGTCTCTGCAATGGCTGCGTTCCATGCCATGCTGTTTTTGCCAATCCTAACGGGCATTCTCTCCGCCTTCGTATGCAGATACGAGCATGCGGGCGGAGGCTGGAAACAGCTGCTCACGCTTCCTATTTCCAGAACAGGCCTATATTTCGCCAAGTTTACCGTTGTCGCTCTTTTGCTAGCCTTCACGCAATTGTTGTTCCTTGGCGCTGTTCTTCTTGCTGCTTCCTATCAAGGAATAGGTGGCAGTCTGCCATGGGGAATGCTGCTCGCGGGAATTGGAGGCGGCTGGCTCGCTTGCCTTCCGCTTGCGGCCCTGCAGCTGCTCGTATCGGTGGGCTGGAGCAGCTTCGCCGCTCCGCTTGTCATAAACGTTATGCTGACCATACCTAATATGCTGATTCTCAACTCTGAGAGATTCGCGCCGTTTTATCCTTGGGCGCAGCCTATGCTGGCGATGCTGAGCTTTAGCGACCAAGAGTTTGGCGGTTTCGGCCTGCCGCTGGTAAACATATTGGTTACCGTTACAGGCAGCTTTATTGTATTTCTGGCGGCCGGCCTGCTCTATTTTAAGCGCAAGGAAGTATAGTCTTTTCTTACAAAAAAACGGCAGTATAGAGCATGCAGAACATGCTTTAGACTGCCGTTTTTTATAGAAATGAAACCGCCCTTCACTCCAGCCATTGCCTTGGTCCGATTATATGGAATAAACGGTCGGGATCAGGATTCGTAGCCTCCCGTATGCGCTGTAAAGTGAAATCGCTAATCGGTCTAGGCAAATCATCTATACTCCAATACTTACACTCAAGGATCTCCGGGGAGCATAGCTGCGGAGATGGATTGCCGGTTACCTGACAAAGGAAAACAAAATGATGCATATCATTGCGCGGCTCGTAATAGATACCCGTTAACCGTCCTACGCTCACATCAAGAGCCGTCTCTTCAACAACCTCCCTCTTCGCCGTTTCCTCGGCTGACTCGCTCTTCTCGGACAAGCCACCCGGCAGCTCCCAATTCAGTTTCCCATAGCTGTGCTTAACCAATAAAATATGCCCTTCACCATTCAAAATGACCGCTGCCGCACCCATTAACTTATTGGACATTTGAACTCCCCTAACCTCAATTTGGTAGCATTTCATCTTTTCATAGTCACAGACGGGAGAAATACAGATTTGGTTACAAATGGATTATACGGTCGGTACTACAAAAGATAGAACTACTGCGCTATTTCCTATATACGATATGATTTAAGCATTCGAAGATGGTTTATTGAAAGAAGAGGTGTGCGGCATATGAAAAAAATACTGTTTTACATTCTGGTGGCGGTTACTAGCTATTTTGCAGGCGTTCTCGCTTATTTAGGTTATTTGTCGTTGATCTATGATCAGGGTATCGGCAGCGAGTGGAGTAAATTGCTTGGGTGGACCATCCCTCCATACCTGCTCATCATTCTCCCGTTCTATACGCTCATGTTCCGCTGGGGCCGCGCGTCGCTCTGGCTGCGGACATTGCTGTTCACCGGATTAAGTATCGCCGCGGCGGCATCCGTTCCCTTCCTGACGGGCTTTGGCTTATGGCGTCTGCAGGATCTCTTTTCTCCCGAAATGGTGCTGTTCATGCTGCTCTTTGCAAGCTCGTCACTTGTATTTACGATCGGCACTTTCATTGCGTTAAAAAAACGAGGACACAAGCTGTTTATGCTTGCATCCCTAATCATCTATATTGGCGCCATGCTTCTAAAATAAGGCCCGCACTGCGACTCATGCGTCTGCACGTATGTCCATGTAAACGACTGATCCACGATGTAGATGTCAGACTCGCCTTCCAAATCTGCCGAGGTCAAATCAGCTGCATTTTCAATATATAAGACAAAGTTATAATGCTGATAAAAGACGTAACACTCCTGCTTCTGCACAGCAAGAAAGGCATCGGCAGCCGCCTCTCCGCTTAAGCACGGCTTTCTCTTGTAGCTGAAGACATGCCATAAAAACTGGTCCATATAAATGGTTTCTTTCTCAACAGCGTCTATTCCCTCGGCAAATGCTTGCTCCCACCTTCGTTTGATGTCTTGTCCGTCAAAATCCGCTTTCTCCGCTCTTATATTTTTAGCTTCCAGAATCGGCAACAGCTTCAGATGCCCGATCCCTTCTACCCGCTCGCCAAATAAGTACTCTTTGACCTTTTCCTTAAATTCATCGCTCGAGTGACCCAGCATCTGCAGCAGCGTGCTCGCTTGACGAATGATCAGTTCTTCATCGATGGTCGAATCCTTTTCAAAAAAACCTTCCGGGAACTGTTTAATCCGCCTGGGCTCAACCGCGCCAAAGTATTCAAAAAAGTACTCGAAGCTGCTGTCGGCGATGCTTTTATCAATCATTTCTTCGATATGCTGCCTGCTTATTTTATCTACGATAATTAATGGCTGAGCTGACCACATAAATGCACCCTTGCCTCTGCGCAAATCATCCTCTCGGATCGACTGGATACACTTTAAAGTATAAACATTAGCAAGCCATTGCGAAGAATCAGGAAAAGTGACGACTACGCTAACCTGAGCTTCCTCATCGTCCTCCACCCATTCCTCGTCATCAATCCGGATATGCCTCTTTTTGGAAAACATAAAATCACCTCTCATCTATAATTAGAGGCAGCTTCCACATTCTCCTTCAAAAATCTATTTCCGCTTTAGGTATGGAGAGTCTTCCCCTTCTCTTTTGTAAAAGATCATGCCTGAGCGCTCTACTCGATAAGACAGGTACCGCGAGTTCGTTTCCGCATCTTTGGTCCAGCTTTCGCTAAAGGTAACGATATATTCGTTATTGGCGATCACTCTCGCGCTTGTTTCTCTAACGACCTGATAACCGTCAACCGTTCCTTGCCATCGCCCGATTTCATCAGGGAATACACCGATAGAAGTTCCATCCCCCCCAGCAGTAGCAAATGCTACTGCTTCCTCTATTGTAAAAGGCGGCATCGGCGGCGAAAGGAACTGTAGCGTTCCCCAAGACACCCCATACAGAATCACGGGAGAAAGAGCAACGATGATCATTCCCTTTGGCCCTAAAGGCCTTACTCTGAGCCACCAATCGATAATCCCATACCCTAATGCAGTCGCCATGCCGTACAAGACCAACAACCAATAAGGAAAGAGAAGACCAAGCGCCATTCCAAAAATGCCGTGCAAAACAACGATAATCCATGAATGTGGGATTATTCCTTTTACCCGAACCCACTCTAAAACCAGCGATACTCCGTTCCCGAAGAAAAGGACAATCGTTCCAATGTACATGATATAAACAAACATCCATCCGATCAGCTCATTCCCGCTATTGCGGGCAAGCTCCCACTCGCCTTTCCCGAAGACGCTTGTAAAGGCCATCAGAAAAGAAGCTAACACGGTTACGATATAGGTCGTAAAAAACTTTCGTATCAAGAGATGTACCCATTGGTCCACCATGCCGATCCCCATCCTTTGCGGCTATTACGCTGTTATTTATCAATCATAACGAAGCGCATGAGCTGCCGGCAGTTCTAACTTTTGTAGAACCTCCTCGTGTACATCCAAATCAAAAAAGGAGGAGCTGCCCTAAGGTCTTTTCTGACCTTTTGAGACAGCTCCTTTCCTTGAAACTGAAATTCCAGAAATAAGTGTAGCAACTAGCTTTATTTCTGTTCAGTCCCCCGCATATGAGCCGCTGGGGAGCTTCCAAATGAAAATAGAGCTAGAAACTAGCTCTATTTCACTCACACTAGCTGAAATTCTAGAAATAGGTCTAGAAATTAGCCTTATTTCTGCTCAGTCCCCCGCATATGAGCCGCTGAGGCGCATTCGTATGAAAATAGGGCTAGAATCTAGCTCTATTCCACTCATATTCGCTGAAATTCTAGAAATAGGTCTAGAAATTAGCCTTATTTCTGCTCAGTCCCTCCGCCAAACAAGCGGGCGGGCGAGGAGCCGCTCAATCTTGAGATTTGAAAATCTTTCCGAAAACATTCACTTCTTTTGAGACAGCTCCTTTCCTTCATAACTCCTTATAGCCCAAGCAGCGCCAGCTCTTTCAGCGCTTCCTCCACGTCACGCTCCGGATTTAGCGTTTGGATCATTTCAGCCGTGATCGGAAGTCCTTGATAAATTTGCGAGATGATGGCAAGCGGAAATTGTTGCTCATAGTAGCCTTTAGCGAAGTCCACATAGTCTTCAGCCGTCTGAAAGATCGTACCAATCAAAAAACTAGATCCGTCGACATCCTCGGACACTTCCGCATTTCCTTTTTCCCACGACGTATCGCCCGTTTCCCGCCAAATACAAAAAGTGACGACCTCCCGCTCAAGCGCAGCATCATCCAGCAAATGAACGAGCGTGCTAGGAAACTTTTCATAAATTCCCGGATCTGTTTCCTCTTCATCGTTCGCATATGGACTCAGCTCCGATTCGTGGTCAAAGCCTTTTAACAATGTGCCTTCCGGCGCAAAAAGAATAAACAGATGATCTCCCGCTCCGTTATCGATTTTCGCGAGTGAGACGTTAGGGCCCCAGCTTGGATCAAAGCTATGGTAACGAAGATAATCTTCCTCGCACAAAATCGTATCTAATGCGGCCTGAATAATCATTTGCTTTCTTAGCAATTCCGGTTCCGGCAGCGTCTCTATTATTGTCATGATGGCACCCGCTTCTTTTTGATGAATGATATTGGTTTAAAGTTATTTTATCATTAATTCACTTCATTCCAGCTAATTACAGCAAAAAAAGGAGCAGCCGCGGCTGCCCCTTTTTCAAGCCTTATTCCATTCCTTTGCAAACCCTACTTGTGCTCGGCCAGCCATGCTGCAAGCGTGGCAATCTCCGTATCCTTCAGCTGCCCTTTGTAAGCAGGCATCCCGTTGCCGCCATTGCTGATCTGCGCGCTAATCTGATCGACGGTCATTCTGGAGCCTACCTTCTGCAGGTTGGGACCTACGCCGCCGGAGAGGTCAACCGCATGGCAGCTTACGCAGTTTTTCCCGTACAAGGACTCTGCTTCCTCCTTATTAACGGTTGTTCCGCCATTGTTCTCGGCTGGCGGCTTCTCATTTGCACCGCCATTGTTGTTCGTCTTATTGCCGCCGCAAGCGGACAGCCCGATTACCAGCGCTGTGCCGGCAATCAAAAGAATCCATTTATTTTTTCTCATTAACATTTTACCTCCTAAATTAGGGAGAATAATTGTTACGTTTCCCGAAAAACGCGGCGCATATGCAAAAGCTTCCCAAAGATTTTCAAAATAGGAAAGGCAGCGCATAACCGTAGGGTTACTGGTTATCCTAAGGAAATGTCATGGGGGATTAACAGTAAAATGCTTGTGATGCGGGGTGATAATGTGGATATTCAGGGGGATCTGGTCAACCACCTGACCGAGCTGCGAAAGAGGCTGATCATCGTAATCACCTGTTTTTTCGTGGCGATGAGCGGAGGGCTGTACGTGTCCCCGGCCATTTTGCGATACATCAAGTCAGGACTAACCGCCAAATCGGTGGAGTGGAACGTCTTCTCGTTTACGGACGGTCTGTTCATCTATTTGCGCTGCGCCTTCCTGTTCGCCATTTTGTTCACGCTGCCTGTGCTGCTCTATCAGACATGGGCATTCGTGAAGCCTGGACTGACGGAAACGGAAGCAAAGGGGACGCTGGCCTATGTGCCCGTATCGTTCCTGTTGTTTCTTACAGGCGTATCCTTTAGCTACTTTCTCGTATTTCCGATGATGCTCGGCTTCATGATGGAAATGAACCAAAACGTAGGCGCCGTTGAGACGTATGGCATCGATCGGTATTTCAGCTTTCTGTTCAGCGTCGTGTTCCCGCTAGGCGTCGCGTTCGAGATGCCCCTCATCATCTTGTTCCTAACGAGGCTAGGGCTGCTGACTCCTGAACGGCTAAGCAGCTCGCGCAAATACGCTTATGTCAGTCTAGCCGTTGTTGGGGCCTGCATTTCCCCGCCGGACTTTGTCTCGCATCTCTCCGTAACCGTACCGCTGCTTCTGCTCTTCGAGATCAGCGTGCTCGTTACCCGGAGGTACGCCAAGCGGCTTGCCGCTGTCCCTACACCTACTTGAACTATAAAGGAGATCTGCACATGTTTAACAATATCGGCGTATCAGGGTTAGTTATTATTTTGCTTATCGCGCTCATCGTATTTGGGCCGGCCAAGCTTCCGCTGCTCGGCAGAGCATTCGGCGATACGCTTCGCGAATTCCGCAGCTCAACGCGCGGCATTGTTGACGAGGAACAAGCCGATCCATCCACGGACAACAAGGATGACATTAAGAAGCTGCTTTAATCTGAAACAACAAAAGGGCCGCTCCCGTATCGCTTCGGGAGCGGCCCTTTTGTGCGTTTTGCAGGCGCCTCATTCCTTAAACCAGCAGGCCGCCCTTTTCCCTATACTTCAAGATTCCTTCAGCCGCGCGGTAAGCGAGCGCCCCAACCGTATTCGTCGGGTTATAGCCGGCGTTCTGCGGGAATGAGCTCGCGCCAACGACAAAGACGTTGTCCGCATCCCACATTTGGCTGTACGTATTAACCGCTGACGTATCCGGTTTCGTTCCCATCATGACGCCCCCCGTATTATGCGTCGACTGGTAGGTCATAATTTCGTACGGACCAAGATCCTTTAAATAATCCACTTTATCCGCGCCCATCTCCTTCACAATCTGCGAGCAGCGCTGGGACAGAAACTTCGCCAGCTCGCGGTCCTGCTCCTCGAAATCGAAGGTTATGCGAAGCAGCGGATCGCCATACACATCCTTATACGTCGTATCCAGATCGAGAAAATGATGCTTGAACGCCATCGAGGACCCTTGCGCGCCTACACCAATCGTACGATTTGCATAATGGACCGACTTCTCCTTAAATTCATGGCCCCAAGAAGCCGTACCCGACGGAATGGGATTGTTCTGTATCGGACGGGAGCCGGATTGGCCAATCGCGATGACGCCCCCATGGATAAAATTAAGCTCGGAGTGGTCAAAGTTATCGCCATTGAAATCATCGATCGAGACGCCCAGCGCGCCTGCGCCCGCGAAGTTATTGAACTGCTGCTTTTCGAAAAAGCCTATCGCGCTGCCTTTGGCAACCTGGTATGCGTAGTTCCTGCCGATAACGCCCGTGCCAGTGGACGGATCATACGGTTTCCCAAGCCCCGACATCAGCAGCAGGCGCACGTTGTTGAACACATAGCTCGTCACGACGACGATATCCGCAGGCTGAATGATTTCCTCTCCCGTCGTCACATCCGTGTACATGACCCCAGTCGCCTTGCCGCCCTTATGTAAAATGCGGCGAACGTTTGAATGGGTGCGGATTTCAAACTTCCCCGTCTTATTGGCAACCGGTATAACGGTCACCACAGGATCGGCTTTCGCCCCGTATTCGCAGCCGAAGCGCTCGCAATATCCGCAGTACTGGCATGCCGCGCGGGCAATGCCGTCGGGATTCGTATAGTTTTCCGATAAATTCGCCGAAGGCATCATATACGGATTCAGCTTCATGCGGGTGGTGGCTTCCACGAACATCTGCATAGCCGGCGTCTTTTTCATCGGCGGAGTCGGAAAAGGCTTGCTTCGTTTGCCGCCGAGCGGATTCTCCTCCCCAGAAATACCGGCCATACTCTCGAATTTATCGTAGTACGGCTCAAGTTCATCGTAGGTAATGCCCCAATCCTGAATCGTCATATCGGCTGGAATTTTATTTTTTCCGTATTTCTCAATCGTCTTGCTGCGGATTTCAAAATCGTACGGCAAAAACCGGTACGTCTGGCCGTTCCAGTGAACGCCGGCTCCGCCGAGACCGTCTCCGATTAGAAAAGAGCCATATTGCCGCATCGGCAGCGCGCGAATTTTCTCATTGCTGCGGAACGTAATCGTCTCCTTGGACAGATCCTGCATCATTTCGTACCGCAGCGCGTAACGCAGCTCGTCGTGCACCATAAAATAATCCTCGGTCTTGCGCTCCTTGCCTCGCTCTAGTCCGACGACGTTTAGCCCTTTTTTCGTCAGCTCCGCTGCGATGATGCCGCCGGACCAGCCGACGCCTACGATGACGACATCGGTTTTCGGTAATGTTTTGGCCATGTTATCCTCCCGATTCGCTAGTGAGAAACCAAATGATCTTGCAGGCTGCTCGGCTCGATTTTCGTAAATTCCTTATCAATGATGTTCGTATAACTCATCTGATTGCCCGGATAGCTGCGCATTTTCCACCCGTTCATGTTCATATTGCCACCATATAGCGGATCGCTGTACGCACCTTCAAGCGTGTTGCTGCGCAGCATTTTGAAGAAGCTGCTTGCCGAGATCGTCGTCAGCTTCACAGCGTCAGACTCGAAGCTCTTAAGCACCTCATCTTGTTCCTCGCCGGACAATTCTACAAAGCTCTTCTGGTATTTCGTCTTGCTGTAGTTTTCCATCTCGCGCAGCCCGATTTCGAATATTTCCCTTCGCTTCAAACGCCCTTGATAGCCCTGCTCCTTCTCCCCTGTGAAGAAAGGCGGCGTCATATAATCCCGGCCATTAAAGCCCCATTCGCCTGCCAGCTGATGGTCGATGAAGAACGCTACCCCCAGTGACTTCGCGCCAGGACCATTCTCATCCTCGGGAAAAATACGCTCAGTCGCGCTCTCGGCGATCCGGAACTGCTCCTGTGTAAAAAACATGAGCGCGCGATTGTAGTTTTTTGCCTCAGCAGCATTCCCGTTCCCCGGCGCCGCTGGCGCAGTCTCCCCAGCGGGCTTTCTTTTGATCAGAGAACCGAGCGCGCCGCCCACAACGATACCGCCGAGCGCATAACCGGTATTGACTAGAAACTTACGACGGGAGTTGCTGTCTACCGCTCGTTTGCCTGGGTCTTTCTGTTTGTCTATCCGATCCAATGCTTGCACCTCCTGGAAACTTCATTCTTTCCCCTTTATTATTTTCCAAGAAGTCATGAATATTCATTTCATGGAAAGGGTCATCCTAAAAAGAAATTGCAACCTATGGAGGATGATTCGTCAATGACTACCACCCGCAAACTGCTCGTACTGACATCTGCCGCTTTGGCCTTGGCCTTAACCGGCTGCGCCACGGGGACAGCGCCAAGACCGCAAACAAAAGCAGAGGTGAAGCAGCAGGCTCATATGCTTCATGATCCCAACATCATTCCAAGCGAAGGCGGGCCAAAGCTGCATACGACCAATGAGCATGGCAAAACCACTTACGGCATGGGAACTTCCGTTTACAGCATGATCGGCAGCTCCGGGCTGCACGCGAACGGCTTCTCCGCGCATCTTGAATCCCGGCTCAGCGGCATTGGCATTCCCGATGTGCGCGTATTCGTCTTCGACGATACGGTCGTGCTCGCCGCGGAGAAGCATGCCGCGTCTGCTTCGCAGTACGACAGCGTGCAAAGAAAGCTGCTCGATCAGACCGAAGGACTGTCCGGCAAGGGCTACTCGCCGGAAAATGGTCTCGGCGGCATTAGCGGCACAGACAAAAGCAGCCATGATAATCTGGCGATGGCAGCAAGCCAAATTAAGACGTTAATGGGCGGGGACGTGAAGGTGCTGACCGTTACGGGCGCGAAGGCTGTTAAATTGATCGAGCAGATTCGTACGGACGCGATGGCTAAAAATATTTCTCCCGACAAGGTAGCAAACGGCATTCGGGAGCTGCTGAGGCTGGTGAAGGCGGAGCAAAGCCGTTAAGCCTATATAAAAAACGGCTGCCGGCAATTGATAGGCCGGCAGCCGCTTTTCAGATTATCATTAGGCTGATTTGTACTTTATGCAATAGAAGCTCTTCTTAAGGCGGCAATTCGCCAGCTGCGTTGCAGCACACGCTCAGCAAACAAGAAAAACGCCGCCAAAACCACTATGGATGTGGAGTTGACGGCGTTTTTTCGTTAGAAACGCTCTATCATTTGAAATGGATACTCTACTTGATTAACCGCCAAGGAGCAGCGCTCTTATTTGGCGCCGAACTGCGCATGATGCAAGCGGCTGTAAATACCGCCCGCCGACACAAGCTCTTCATGACGGCCTTGCTCGCTAATCCCTTCCTCCGTTACAACAACGATACGGTCCGCGTTTTTGATCGTCGCTAACCGATGCGCGATAACAAGCGTCGTCCGGCCAACGGAAAGCTCTGCCAGCGACTGCTGAATCGCCGCTTCCGTTTCCGTATCGAGCGCCGATGTCGCTTCGTCGAGAATAAGGATTGGCGGGTTTTTGAGGAACATCCGCGCAATCGCAAGGCGCTGCTTCTGCCCGCCGGACAGCTTCACGCCGCGTTCGCCGACAACCGTATCGAGGCCATGCGGCTGCGCATGGATGAATTCCTCCAGCTTCGCTCTGCGCGCGGCCTGCCAAATATCCTCGTCGGACGCGCCCAGCTTGCCGTAAGCAATATTTTCACGAATCGTGCCCGCGAACAAGAACACATCCTGCTGTACGATACCGATCTGCTTGCGCAGCGATTCGAGCTTCAGATCACGTATATCGTAGCCGTCAACCGAAATGCTGCCGCCATCGATCTCGTAAAAACGCGGCAGCAAGCTGCAAAGCGTCGTTTTACCGGCACCGGAAGGCCCGACAAACGCAATCGTCTCGCCTGCACGAATGTTTAGGTCGATATTTTGCAGCACCTTCGCTTCGCCTTCATAGCCGAACGTCACATTGCGATAATTAATATTTCCGCTTAAACGATCTACTTCTACCGCATCCGGCTTATCCGCAACGTCTGGCGCTGTCTCCAGCAATTGCACGTAGCGCTTAAAGCCTGCGATGCCCTTTGGATAGCTTTCGATAACGGCGTTAATCTTTTCAATCGGTTTAAAGAAGATGTTCGTCAGCAAAACAAAACTAATAAACTCGCCGTATTTCAGGTCTCCCTTAATGACAAACCACGTGCCCGCCACGAGCACAAATACCGATACGAGCCTCATCAGCATGTACGTAATCGACGAGTTCAAGCCGATAATTTTGTAAGAAATCAGCTTTGCTTCGCGGAAGCGCAGGTTGTTCACCTTGAACAGCTTCTTCTCATGCATCTCGTTCGAGAATGCTTGAACGACACGAATGCCGCCGACCGTATCCTCGACGCGAGCGTTAAAATCAGCCATATCCGAGAACAAACGATTCGCTGCCTTCGTCATTTTACCGTTGAACAGCAGGACGAGCCATATAATGATAGGAACGATAACGAACGTTAGAATCGCCAGCTCCAAATTAATATACGCCATGATCCCGAATGCTCCGACCAGCGTCATCCCGGCAATGAACATATCCTCCGGTCCATGATGGGCGACCTCGCCGATCTCGAACAAATCATTCGTAAGACGAGAGATAAGATGACCGGTTTTGGTATTATCAAAAAATCGGAAAGACAGCTTTTGAATGTGATCAAACAGCTTCTTCCGCATGTCCGTCTCAATGTTAATGCCTAGCATATGGCCCCAATAGGTAACAACATATTGCAAAATGGTATTAATGACATAAACAACAAGAAGAATGGCACAGGCAGAAATAATCAGGCCCCAGTTCTCGTCCGGCAGCAGCGTATCAATGACATAGCTGACCGCTAGAGGGAAGCATAGCTCCAGCACCGAGAGCAGAACCGCACAGCAGAAATCGAGCAGGAACAGCTTTTTGTAAGGCTTATAGTAGGCAAAAAATCGTAAAAGCATCATAAACTCCTTCACTTTCGTAGTGATAATCATTTTCATTAAAATGATATACAATCACTACCAACCTGTCAATCAATTGCCAAAATCTATCCGTTCATGATGCGTATAGACGTTCATCTCTCCGCCGCGTATAAATCCGACGCAGGTGATGCCCAAATCGTCCGCGAGCCGAAGGGCAAGATCGGTAGGCGCTGACTTGCTTAGCAAAATGCCGCAGCCGATCTTCGCCGCCTTCAGCACCGCTTCGGAGGACAGCCGCCCGCTGAATGCGATCACTTTGTCCGAGGTGCGGAGGCGATGCAGCAGACAATACCCGAAGAGCTTATCGAGCGCATTGTGGCGCCCAATGTCCGTTCGCACGGCGAGCAGCTCCGCGGGCGTTCCGATGGCGGCGTTGTGAACGCCGCCTGTGCTGCGGAAATCCGCCGAGCTGTCCTGCAGCTCCCGCATAAAGCGAATGCACTGCTCAGCCGATATGGTTGTGCGGGTCATGATCGTTTTTGCCGTGAGCATGTCATTGTGCAAATAAAACTGGCGCCCTTTACCGCAGCAGGAGCCGATAAAACGTTTGGAGTAATGGTCAAGGCTCACCGTATGCTTATGTTCAAGCTCGACATAGGCAAAACCCGTATCCTCATGGATAGTCATAGACTTCACCTGCCCGGCCGCGCGTATAACGCCTTCGGAAGCGAGGAAACCAATGACCAGCTCCTGAAGGTCAGACGGCGAGCATACTAAAGTGGCAAACTCTTCGCCATCCAGCTTTAAGGTAAGGGGAAATTCCGCGGCGATATCGTCATCCTTCTCCCAATGCCCCTTACCGTCGTATTTGAGTATCCGCCATTTTGTCGTGTTAGATAGATCCATCCGAGTGCCCCTTCCCTATCCGCACCCTGCTAGGGCGTGCTTTGTTTCCCTCAACGTACCTGCCTAAGCCGGCGGCTCGGTCTCAAGCTCCACGACCCGCTTCTCGATATATTTCGTATCCTTAAAGGCATGATACGTGTCCGCCCGCTCCACAATTACCGATGTATTGTACTCGGGAATGCCCGCAAGCGGCTCATAGACCCCTCTTGGAAAAAGGCTGTTGCCCTCCGGCCAGTACAGCTCGATATTTCCGCGCGCGATATTCTCGCTTTTGGCCCTGCCATGGAAGGCGCCGTTCCGGTTGTAGACGACAATCGCGTCTCCTTCTACGATTGCGAGCTCAGCCAAATCCGCTTCATTCAACAGCACATCGTAGCGCCCGGCATCGTTGAAGGCATCCTTCTCTCCGTAAATCATGGAATTGAACTGCTTGCCTCGCCGCGTCGTCGCATAGAAATGCCCTTCGGGAATGCGCAGCTCAGGCAGCTCAATCGGCAATAGATTGCCTTTGCCATCTGCCGTAGGACAAATGCCGTCCTCGCACAGCCATGCCCCGCCCCACTGAAACACATCGCCCTGATTGCTCAGCTTCTGGATGCCATCGTAATTGGGCGCTGCCAGGGCAATCTCCCGCCTGACCGCATCGGCATCTTTGAAGGTTACCAACTCTCCCTGCTCAGGACGAATGCGCGCAGCCAGCTCCGCGTAGATCTGCCATTCCGCACGCGCCTCCTCCATACGAGGTCCTTCAATCGTAGGCGAGTAATAAACCATCCGCTCTGTCGAAGTGGACGTGCCGCCGCCGGGCTGCTCATAACGGGTCATAGCTGGAAGCACGATGACCTCCTCCTGCGCGTCAAGCAGCGTAGAGCTGTTCAGCACAATATCCTGGTGCACCCTCAGATCAACCGCTTCCAAGCATCGCTTCACAAAATCAGGATCAGGCATCGTCTCGATAAAATTGCCGCCTGACGTATAGAACAGCTTCAGCCTGCGCTCGTGCTGCTCTGGCAGCAAGGCGTTCTCCAGCGATACGCCAACGATATCTCCTTGCCAATCCGGCAGCTTGAAGCCCCACAGTTGCTCCACCCGCTTTATATCCGCGCCTTTAAATTCACCGCCGGGCAGGCTGAACGGATCGGCTCCCATCTCGCCAGAGCCCTGCACGCCGCTGTGTCCGCGAATCGGCATCAAGCCGCAAAACTCGCGGCCGAGAAAACCGCGCAGCAGCGCAAGGTTCGCCACCTGCGAAATGTTGTCCGTTCCGAACCGGTGCTGCGTAAGCCCCATGCTCCAGACGAAGACGCCGGACTTCGCTGCTGCCAGCAGCTCCGCGAAATCCCTCATCCGCTCTCTGGTCAGACCGGAGGATTTCTGCAGCAGCTCCCAGTCCTGCTTCAATATATGAGCCCTCAGCTCCTCGTAGCCATTCGCGTGCTCCTGCACAAAAGCATGATCAACAGCCGAGCCCGGCCGCTCCTCCTCCATCTCGAACCAGCACTTCATCACGCCATGCATGAACGCAATGTCGCCGCCGATATTCACCTGATAGAAGTCATCGGCCAGCTTCGTGCCAAACAGCGCCGATTCCGGGATGGACGGAATCCAGTAGCCCTCCATCGCCGGCTCGCGGTAAGGGTTGATGACGATGATTTTGGTTCCCTTCCGCTTAGCGGCATACATATACTTCGTTGAGACCGGCTGGTTGTTCGCAGCTACGCTGCCCCAGAACACCAGCACATCCGTACCGATCCAATCCTTATAGTTGCAGGTGGAGGCTCCTACGCCAATCGAGCGTTTCATCGCCGTCTTCGAGGGAGAATGGCAAATACGCGACGCATTATCAATATTGTTGGTTCCGATAAGCCGCGCCGCTTTCGCCGCCACATAATAAGATTCATTCGTTATGCCGCGCGCCGTTAAATAAAAGGCCAGCTGCTTCGGATCGATCGACCTTGCTTTCGCCGCAATTCTATCCAGCGCATCATCCCATGACAGCCTGCGGAAGCTGCGCTCCCCCTTCGCCCTTATAAGCGGATACGGCAAGCGCCCCAGCTTGCGCAGCTGCGTACTGTCCAGCTTGCGCAGCTCATCGATATCGGAGTGAAGCGTCGCTGCCTTAATGGCCGGCATCGTATTAAGCCGAAGCACGTTCAGCCGCGTCGTGCAAATATGCGGGCCGCTCAGCGTCTGGTCATATAATCCAGACACGCCTAAAGCGCAGCCATCACATACCCCCTGCGTCAAAATCCGGTAAGCATACGGCAGATTATCGCGGTTATCCCACGCCACCTTGAGCGTATCGCGTATATGATGCGGCTTAATTCGTCCCAGCCCAAACGGCGCTTTGCTGACCCAGAGCTTCGGGTCCGGCCGCTTTGGCAGCATGATAGGTCCTGTATGAACGGTTTTCTTCATTAATGATTCACCTCGTTAATAGCATCGAATGAATACCATTTAGCACATTAAGCTGTTCATGCTGCTTCAGACTCTTCTGCCTCTAATACGTTTGGCTGCGTCAGCTGGCTGCCCGTTAAGTAAGCGCATACATAGCGTGACGGATGGAGATGCAGGAAAACCCCGAGCAGCCCAAGAACGAAAACGATACTTTCCGTGCACATTCAAGACACCGCTCAGATTTTTTCCTGCAAAAGCTTCCGCTCAATCGCTGCCTCCTCACAAAGGCAGCACTTGCACCGCCGCTTGCTTCCCGCTCACTTGAATGCCCGATTGCTTCTTCCCGCTCTCCGCCAGATCCTTCAGCATCCGCTCGAGAAGCTCCTTCGCTTTCGGACCTTCCTTGCCTTGAATCTTAACGACGAGCTGCACGCCGTTTCCCGAGCCAAGAAGCTTCGCCGCCTGCCGCAGCTTCGTATCATAATCATGCTCCTCAATATGTGGTGTTAAGCGGAGCTCCTTTACCTTGCTTGGCTGTTCCTTCACCTTGGAGCTGCGCTTCTCTTGATCCGCCTGCTGCTTCGCCTGGCCCTTGCCTACAAGCTTGCACGGCGGCGGACTGCTCATCAGCGAGGTGCAGACAAGATCAACCTTCAGCTCGCGTGCCTTCGCCAGCGCTTCATCACGCGAGACAATGCCAAGATCCTCGCCCCGAAGGCCGGTCAGCCGCACCTCGGAGGCGCGTATTTTTTCATTCATAATGACCATGGATGCCATATCAATCTATCACTCCTATGCCGTGAATAAGGAAAACAGCAGCCTTCACTAGCAAAGCCGCTGTCATTTCCTACTCCTATTATACGCTTTTATTAAACGTCTAGCGCGGTTTGTTTTGAAAGCGAGCCGCCAGCAGTATCCACCCCTCTTACTCTAGCCTCCGCCTCATTCTGCTCCGCTCTTCGAAGAAACTTCTTCCCTCGCCAGCGAATGAGCGACAGCACCCCGCGCACGTACTCATCTAGAATCATACATAAGTAAATGCCGACCAAGCCCCAGCCGAGATGGATCCCGACAAAGTAAGCCAGGCCTGTCGCGATCAGCCACATCGAGAACACCGACGTCCACATCGTAAACCGAGTATCTCCGACTGCATTTAGCGCGTTGCCAAGCGCCATATTGATCATTTTGCCTGGCTGCAGCACCAGGTTAAGCCCCAGCAGCGATACGCCAAGCGCCACGATTTCAGTATTATCCGTGAACAAGCCAAGCAGCTGCCGGCCAAACAGATAGATGAGGAACGCATTGACCGTGACTACACCGAGGCCAATCCACATCGCCTTGAAGGCAAGGCCATAGGCTTCCTTCACCCGCCCTGCGCCGAACAAATGCGCAATTTGAATCTGCACCGCCAGCGCAATGGAATAGCCCAGCATGAAACAAAACGACTCCAGCGTGTTCATATACGTCCGCGCTGCCAGCTCATTCGAGCCGAGGATAGCCAGGAAGGTGAATATAAGCAGCTGCGTAAACACCCAGCAGGACATATTTACGCCAAGCGGCCAGCCGATGCGGATGATGTCACCGAACAGCTTGCGGTTAAATACGTTAAGGTCACGCACGCTAATCGTACGCTCGAAAGAGCTGAGAAACATAATAAACAGCACGATCGTTGCCAGCATGCGGCAAAGCACAGTTGAAATCGCTACGCCCATCAAGCCCCATTTTGGAAAACCAAACGCTCCAAATATAAACGCATAATTGAAAAAGACATGCACGACGTTCATGCCTATCGCTGTATACATAGGTCCCTTCGTATTGCCCGTGTTACGAATCGATGTGCTGAGTGCCGACATGAGCGCAATAAGCACCATGCCTCCGCCAACTATCGAAATATACGTTTTGGCAAGCGGGAGCAAATGCTCCGGAAGCTGAAGCACCGATGCGATTTGTCCCGGCATCAGGAATAGTACAGCGCTAAGGACAAGACCGATCACCGCACTTACGTTAACCGCCATAATCGCAATCGTACGCGCATCCTCGCCGTTTCGCGAGCCGATCTTCTGCGCGATGAGAATGCCCGCCCCGCTCGCCACCGTTATAAACAAAGTCGTAAGCGCCTGAAACAGCTGATTGGAGAAGCCGACTACCGCTACGGCATCATCCGAAATCCGGCTCACCATCAGCGTGTCCGCCGCTCCGAGCAGAAATTGCAAAAACAACTCAATGAATATAGGCCAAGCCAGTATCCAGAGTGAAAATTTTTTGTCTGATAAAGCCATTCTAGTGTCCCCCTGCATCGGTCTCTCATTAGACCTCATCCGTTGTTCTTTCATCGTTCGTCATTTCAAATTATAGATGCTATACTGAGCTTGATGTATCACTTTTACAACCGAAACTATAACGATTCCAACTTCGAATATACAAGGAGCATTCCATGCTATGACGATCATTCATTTGACGATTCCGCCGCTCCCTCACTATATAATCGGAGGGTATACCGTGGCTCCTACAGGCCGTAAACATCCGAGCCGGCGCAATATCGGCGTGTTCGACCTTCTGGTCGTAACGCGAGGGTGCTTATATATGGGAGAAGAAGAGCAACACTATGAAATCAGAGCCGGCCATGCCCTTATTTTGAGGCCGGATGCCCATCATTACGCCACGCTGGCCTGCCAAGAGCAGACCGCTTATTACTGGATTCATTTTCAGACGACCGGCGCATGGAGCGTGTCGGATCAATCGGTGACGGAGGAGCCGGGGGACAGCAGCAAAGTGAGAGCGCTTACGTCGAACATTTATACTACGCAAACCTTCAAGAAGCAGCTGCCGCAATTCGCCAAGCTTCTCCAGCCCTCCAAGATGGACAATCTGCTGCGCCAACTCGTACAGCTAAATATGAATGACCATATTCCAAGCGTAAAATGGAAGCAGCAGCTCGCTTTTCAAGAGGTCATCGAGCATCTGTCCGCTTCTATGGAGGCGCAGGGCCCGTCGCCATCAGCGCTATGCGCAGAGCAAGCCGCCTCGTATTTGCGAGAGCATTACCGTGACCATATAACCGCGCAGGAGCTTGGCGAGAGCATCAACTTTCATCCCGTATACATTGCCAGGTGCATGCAGAAGGAATTTGGCTGCGCTCCATTCGATTACTTAATGCGGTTCCGCATCGAACGGGCGAAGCTGCTGCTGCTCCAGACGGACCTCCCGATCGCCCGCATCGGCGAGGAGGTCGGCTTCAACCACGCTGCCTACTTCACCTCCTGCTTCGCCAAATACGAGAGCATCTCCCCGCGCAAGTATCGCCAGCGATTCTCTCATGGGTGAGCGTGCCGCAGCATGCAAAGAAGGGAATGGCTCCCGCTAGGCGAGCCATTCCCTTCTTCTATTTCACGCTATTAACCTGCCGACGTAGTTGTGCTCTCTCCGCTGCCCACAGCTGCCGCTATCGGCTTCTTGCCTCGGCTTGTGAGCCACCTGCCTAATCGAATGGACGGCAGCTCTATGAAATAGTAGCTTAGCGCTCCCGCTCCGAACGAGGCAACAAAGGCGAGCATGACGATAAACGGCGCATCCAGCTCTCCATTCAGCAGATGAATGAGCGACAACAACACGATCATATGATAGAGATAGAGGCTGTATGAGATTTTGCCCAAAAATAGCAACGGCTTCCGCTGCAGCTGCCGCGACAATCGAACGGACGATAGCGCTGCTATAATAAAGATGGAAGCGCCGACCGCGGTCATCCAATCGCCGCCATGCGGCATGAACCGGTCATGGAAATCCTCGCCATAGCCGATCCATTTGAACGAATAGAAGCATAACGCCGCTACAAGAAGCAAGGCTGTCCACCAGCCATTCAGCTTCGAGAAGGCCGCCCTCAGCTCCTTCTGATACTTCGCAAGCAGCGCGCCTACGATAAAGAAGGAGGCATAATGCAGCGATACTACAAAATTGGTCATAAAGCGGGTCTCTATATTTTCGAGCATAATGGCAGCCCCATAGGATAAGACAATGGCAAGCGGAAGTCCGAATTTCCAGCCGCCTTTTACAATCATGAACATAATAAACGGAAATAATAACGAGATGCGCATCTCATGAACGAGCGTCCAAAGAATCGGATCATACCTCGTCGTATTGTAATTTCCAATGAACAGCAAGTGATGCATAATCGAGCTTATATCCGGCGGAATGACCCACAGATTATTATAATAAGCCGTAAAGTCCGACAGCTTCGATACGTAGACGGCTTCCCTCATCACAATGGCAATCATTAAAGCAACTAGAAAAGGAATATAAATGCGGCATATACGCTTGATTACATATTTCGTATAGTTCTGCTGGCGGTTGTTGAAAAACGGCAAGGAAAGCACGAACCCGCTAAGCAGAAAAAACATAATGACGGCTTCATGGCCGCCCCAAATCGCATGCAGCGGCGTATATTTCAGCAGGTTTAGCGGATAATCCCAAAAGCCTAAGCCTGATGTGTTTTGCACGATTGGCGTAAACACCATTAAGAAATGTCCTACCATAACGGCAAGCGCCGCCAATCCTCTAAGCGAATCTAACTCTTCATAGCGCTGCAAGCTGCGACTCCTCCACATTTACCGAATCTTTAAAGTACAAAGACGATTATAAGGGATAGCATGCCGCTTTGTCCGCATTTATTTTTCACATTCTTCCAGACCATTCCAAACCATTCAATTTGCATTTGATGCCGCAAACTGTACAACAACGCAGCCATCTTTGGCATCCCACTGCACATTCGCTCCTAGCGCCTCTGAAATAAACCTGACAGGCACATACGTTTTACCCTGATAGGAGGTCACCGCTGCGTTCATTTTGATATTTTCGCCGTTCCAAACGGCATTTGTATCGTATACCTTTATCTGCAATACTTGATTAATGTATGTAACCGCGATCTTGTCATTAACGTAGTTAACCTTTGCGCCAATCGACTCAAATAATACACGAAGCGGTACGAAAGTGACTCCGTTCATTTGGATAGGTCCGGGATCTGACGGTATATATTTCCCATTGATTTTCAAAGATAACTGCCGCAGAGCAGGCTTCGCATCTACCTTGCTCAAGATTTTGTCCGGTATTCCAGCATAAGGCATATTACTGCGATTCCCCCACGTCCAGACTATACCATTCTTATCCAAGGCTGTGCCGCTATTTAAGGCGATCGCATGGGCCTGAGCGATATTTTTCAAAGGTTGTATCTGCTGCAGCGATCCATCCACCCAGTCCGACTTGCCCCATACTGTGCCATCTTGCTTCAAATATAACGAATAAAAGCTTTCATAGCTCACACTAAGCTTGTTAAATTGAGCATTCGGCAGTGCTGATACCAGCTCTTTATCTGGAAGCATTTTCACTTCCCCGCCTCCAACCACATCGGTGTCAAAGCCGGTAAAATCAGTTACGGGCGCCTGCGAAACCACCTTATGCATTCCCATGTCCATGATGTAGGTATTGCCATACCATTGTACCGTTTTCCCATCACTCATCAGCACCATTAGACTTTGCAGCGAGCTCCGAATCGCCTTCACCTTCTCAAGCGCAACCTTAGGAATATTCGCTAGATCCACATCTGCTTGCGAAGCTTGGCTGGGATTCACGCATGACGGTCCTTGGCGATCCTGAAGGTCTGGCCTCATAAGCGACACATAACATACGTTGCCCCATACATATACTCGGTCTTTATTATCTAAAGCCATAAACGCAGGCCCCGCGCTAATATCTTGAATACCGGATAACTCCGGAACTCGCTTCGGATGATCGGCAGGATTGGTGCTCCAAGTCCATACGTCTCCCTCAGCGGTAAGGACAAGATTGCCCGAGATTTTTACGGCTCCTTTGATTTGAGGTCCTCTAATAGCAGGAGCATGATCAGAGCCTATCCATATCGTACCGTCCTCCTGTAAGGCGTAGAAGTACTCCGAATAGCTTCTATCATCGATATCAATAACTTGGGTTAGCGGAGTCGCTTGGAGGATTTGGACCTTCGCTCCGTACACAAAGTTGTTGTTTCCTAATGACAGCATAGACAATAAGACGAGCAGCATGGCAATGGATCGTTTCAATTACGTCACTCCTAATTAACAAAGTTTGAATTTTATACCATTTAGACGAATTTGCTTTAAAAAAGTTGTGATGTGAATCGATTGAGATTTTTAAAAAGAATCGCATATAAAAAAAACCGCCCTTCAAGCCGCTCTCAGCGGTTGAATGGCAGCTCTAGCAGGCGTGCATCTAGTAATGCCTATTTCTTGATCGAGACCGCGTACGGGAGCGCCACAGCTTAACAACCCCTAAGATACACAAGCAGACAAGCAGCCCCGCACAGCCTCCTGCAAAATCAAGCACCACATCCGTCGCGTTGCCCGTGCGCTCATCAGAGCCCAGCTGATTCCATTCATCTAGCGCCGGGACGGCAACGGCAACCAATAGCGTAAGCACAATCGAAATGAACCAACGCCCGCGGGTCAGCGCACGCAGGAACATAAACAGCATGGCAGCAAACGTAGCGTACACAAATAAATGCGCGCCCTTGCGAAATAGGAATTCAATGAAGCTATATGGCCGATCATGTGAATTAATAACGCTGGCTCGATAGGTAATCGTCATATCAGGCAGCCATCTCACAAGCTGATCATAATTAAAATGGCTCCGCAAGAAAGGCTGAATACTTTGCTGCTCATAGGTCTGGGACGAAAACATAAATAAGAGCGCGAGCCATCCGGTTAACAAAATGCCCCATATTAAGGTTGGTATCCATCTCGTAGATTTGTTCATTTTCTCTTGCACCTCCTGCACAGCAGCCTTCTCCCGCTTTTCTCCTTCTATCATACTTGAAATGAATCACACAAACAAAATTTGAGCGTTTCGGGGCAGGAGAAGGCATGCCAAAAAACGGCAAACTCGCTCAAAAGAAGCAGCCGTTGACATTATTAATAGCACGTATTTGGAAGAAAAAGAAGTATAACCCAATCAAGTATAAAAAGATAGCAGTAAAAAAGTCCTATTTTAATATAGTCAATATGTCTAAAGTTTGGTATTATTACTTAAAAGATGCGAAAGAGGGAGATCATATGTCTAGTTATTTAATGTTCACCGAGATAACAACACCATTTAAGCTAATAGGAATAAGGGTTTTTAAGGATGAAAACGGTAAATACTGGTACAAATATAAGAATAACAAGCGTAAACGGATATTTAAATAGAGCTATTTTCTTTCAAATGAAAATGTAAGCGATGCGCAATTGGATTCATTTTTACATTTCCTTTCATATCTTACACAATCATAGCAATTAAGAACGCGATCCAACGCTTGGCTCGCTCCTAGCACTTCATCAGATTGGTAAGACTGGCTCACTAATAGCTTTTCGACCATTTCCTGCCGCAGCAGCTCGATCGTCTGCTCTAGCTTTATTTTCTGTAGAACAGTATCTCTATTAATGGACCCGCACCTCTCCCTGATTTAGTATATTTGAATAGACACCTACGGGCATTTCCTCGCAAAATAGATGATTCAACCTTCTTGCAGCTTGGTTTTTCGCAAAATAATCGCCAGCTTTCTTGCAGCTGTCTATGTTCGGACCAGCATACTCCAACTTCATATCTTCCATTCGACTTCGCCTCTCTGGACTAATAAAAGGGTATATAGATTCCTGATTGCAGCATACACATGAGCTTCTTGATTCGTACCGCACAAAACGCTCTATACCCGGACTCTGAGCTATCCCTTATGTTATGCACTATCATTTTTTACCACTATGCCGCAGTAGTGAAACAGGCTGTAAGGTGCCGCACAAAGCAGCTCACGAGATTGAGTATTTTGACCCACCTCACAAACGTATATATTGCGTCCAGCAACTAGGCTGGAAGTATAGTCATCCATTCGGTAAAACGCTTTAAATATGCCCATAGTCCCCCTAGATTACCACTATTGTATGAAATTAGGCTGGCGTGTAATATTAGTGTAATTCATATTTTAGTACTATGGTAGTGGCTTTACTAGTGAATTGAGTTATTTTTTTACATTTCGTTGCACTGTGAAGTAAAGAAAGACAAAAACATGCAAAACAAGATATTAATATAATGTTTTTTGCTGTTATTACGGTCAGCAGCATAGCCAAAAAAAGGGGCGGTAACGAAGTCTCATCGACTTCGCTACCGCCCCACTTATTTGTTTCAAAATTTGATTATGCCGTTTTTGCTACAATTGCTTTTAAATCTTCAATGTCCTTGTTGAAAGCTTCGCGATAGGAAGCAATGATACTCGTGCTGTAGCCGTTTGTTGTCAGCTTAGACGTCGTATCCGTCATAATGACCTCAAAACTCGCCGAACATTTGTTAACCTCCGAGCGGCCACTCTCCTTGAGCTTAGCTTTTTCCTCAGCAGTCGACGCTAGGATGTATTGCATGCCAATATCTTTTAGCGTTGCATCGCAGCTTGCCTTCAATGCTTTAAGCTTCGATTCAGCTTCAGCCGTAATTTGCTCAGATGTCGGTTTAACCACGCCCCCGCCCGCGCCGCCATTGCCGGCATTACCTCCAGTATTGCCATTGCCAGCGTTATTACCGGTACCACCTGTGCCTCCGCCTGTTCCTGGCAGAACCACACCTCCGCCAGCACCCTGTTCAGCCCGGTAAGCAGCCGATTCGCCGCTAACCGTCTTAGTCACGGGATCAAAGCTGATCTGCGTGCCCACGGACTCTGACAAGAAGCGTAGTGGCGCATAGATGGAGCCTTTATAGCCATAAATGGATTGGCCAGCTGGCAAAGCTGCTGTCTTCCCATCGAATACGAGCGTTGCCTTGACAGGCTGAATCGTAATTTCAACGCTTGCTTGCGGTTTTGGGCTACCTGATGCTGCACTCTGCAATTGCTTCTTCAGTGCGGCAAGCTCCTTCTCTGTCGGTTCGGAGATTGTAGCTTTTCCGCCATCCCAGTTCACCGTTTTTTGCAGTGCATAGGAAATGTAGCGAATCGGCACATATGTACGCCCCTCATAAATAAACGAATACTGACCGTCCGGCAGCTGTAGAGCTTGTCCATCAAATTGCAATTTAATCGGCTGCGTTGTTGCCTTAATCGTCGTTGTTGCCGCAGATGCGACGGTTGCCAGTGCAGATGACAGCATCATAATGGCAAGAAAAATAGATAGTACACGTGACTTTTTCATAGCGCCTCCTAAAAATAATAGAACTTACTTCTTGAGCGAGTTAGCAATTACAGTAAGCGCATTGGCTCTAGCAGCAGCCTTCGCGCTCTCGTATTGCGAGCTCCAATCAGGGAAGGACTGATCACCTAGATCGGCTGCCTTGTACTCGCTCTTGGCAGTGCTTATTAACTGATTAAACTTAGCATCACAGTCGGCTTCAGCAGCAAAAACCTTATTCAGATATTTGCTCTGAATCGTCGAAAGCGTCGCGTCTTTATCCGCGCTAAGCTCTTCTGCGATCTGCTGAACCAAACTATTGCTGCTTGCTTGACACGACGATTTCAGCTTCGCTAGTTTCGCTGTAACCGAAGCATCAATCTCTTTCTTCTTCTGGGACTTATCATCCGTA
Organism: Paenibacillus sp. FJAT-27812; assembly: GCF_001273905.1. NCBI lineage: Bacteria > Bacillati > Bacillota > Bacilli > Caryophanales > Paenibacillaceae > Paenibacillus > Paenibacillus sp. FJAT-27812. The sequence goes on from NZ_LIGH01000001.1 coordinate 1,529,928, forward strand.
TTGGTAGATTCATCCTCCGGCTTATGGCCTATATCTAAGTTATCAGACGTTGGTTCTGGTGTCAAAGTTGCATCCGGGCTAGGCTTAAGGCCTTCCTCGCTCTGAGTCGTTGGAACCGGAACAGGCGTCTGCGTTGGTTCATCCTCCGGCTTTTGCTCCGCTTGATTGCTAGGCTGCTCAGTGCTCTCTGGCGAGGCCTGTACCCCATCATTTTGAGCCGTCTCTTCTAAACGCCCATTTAACTCTTCTACCTTATTCAGCTTCGCATACAGACTCATGCTGCCATAAATCACAATCCCAATAACGACAATTGCACCTGCCATTATAAAAAGCATTTTATTTGATATTTTCATAGTATTGGTTTCATATGGGTGCTGCATGAGCTATAACCTCATATGACTCTCCTTTGTTTATTTTCAAAAAAACAAGCTGACGCTTCATAGTGACAGGGCGCCAGCTTGGGATCTCGGTTTTCCAAACATATAATATGTACAACAAGAACTTGAACATTAGAGACCAACGGCTGCTAGTTTATCTTTATGATAAACAATCTTCAAATAAATCTCGATGCGCTTATCTTCATCCAAGCAGTCTTCCCACAGCATCTCATGAAATTCCATCCAAAGCTGATGCCACTCACGCACAATATTGGCTCGTATGAACATACAAATAACCTCCATGTTCTCACATAAACCTTGACGGGAGGCACGATATTCGGTAGCTGGCTGGCAGTCTGATTTCAGATAAGCCCCTGTAGCTTTGCGTCACCACTTTTCAATGGTTTTGCCTTTATCGTACGGTTTATGCGGTTGTTTTGTTTAAGGGTATGGTAACAAAAATGTGGGTGGAAGTATAGGGAATGTTTATACTCTTATGCAGTACTATGAGTTTATCTCACTTCAGTACACTCCACTTAAATCATTTCTTCCAGGTAGTCTGATTTATTATCTTTGTATAACTTTGTATAATTTTAACAACTTTCACAGAAACATTTACATCAGCGTAATCAGAAGCAATAAGGACGTTTTCTTTGTTATCCCACATGTTTCTGCTTAATTCTACTGCCTGAACAATATCTTCGGAAGTAATACCACCTACTACAACACTACCCTTATCTAATACCTCTGGTCTTTCAGTTGATGTTCTTATAAGAACACCTGGGAAGTTTAATATTGCTGATTCTTCTGATAGAGTTCCACTATCTGACAACACACTAAAAGAACTCATTTGTAACTTGTTATAATCAAAGAAACCAAATGGCTTTAATTGTCTAACTAACGAGTGGAACTTAAATCCCCGTTCCTCTATCCTTTTCCAACTTCTTGGATGTGTAGAATAAATAATTGGCAACTGGTATGTTTCAGCAATGCTGTTTATTGCATTCATAAGGGAATTAAAATTGGATTCATTATCTATGTTTTCTTCTCTATGAGCTGAAACTAAGAAATATTTATTAACTTCTAATCCCAATTCACTTAAAACATTACTACTACTAATTTTTTCTTTATATTTATTTAAAACTTCGGTCATTGGAGACCCCGTAACAAACATATGTTCTTTTCTGATTCCTTCTGAGAGCAGGTATCTTCTACTATGCTCTGTATACGGTAAATTAATATCAGATATGTGATCAACTATCTTTCTATTAATTTCTTCAGGTACATTTTGATCAAAACATCTATTACCTGCTTCCATATGAAATATTGGGATTTTAAGTCTTTTTGCTGATATCGAACATAATGCCGAATTAGTATCACCCAATATTAAAAGTGCATCCGGCTTTTCTTGGCTGAGAATTTCATAAGACTTTGAAATAATATTCCCCATCGTTTCACCAAGATTATCTCCCACCGCCTTAAGATAAACATCAGGTTCTCTTAGTTCTAATTCATTAAAGAAAACTTGATTCAAAGTATAATCCCAATTTTGACCCGTATGCACTAGAACATGATTGAAATATTTATCACAAGCCTTTATAACTTCTGATAATCTAATAATTTCAGGTCTAGTGCCGATGATAGTCATTACTTTCAATTTTCCCATTCTTACTATACCTCCAAATAAAACGTATCTGGTTTATCCGCATCAAAACATTCATTTGCCCACATAACGGTAACCATATCCATATTGCCAGTATTTCTAATTGCATGTGTGTAACCAGTAGGAATATCCACTACTTGTAATTTATCTCCTGATACTTTATATTCTATAATTTCTGACTCATCAATTTTCCTAAAACTAATAACCCCTTGCCCACTAACCACTAAAAACTTTTCATTTTTCGTATGATGCCAGTGGTTTCCTTTTGTTATTCCAGGCTTAGATACATTTATTGAAACTTGTCCTCTTTCAGAAGTTCTAATAAATTCTGTAAATGAACCCCTAGAATCAACATTCATTTTCAAATCATAAGCAAAGTCATTTTCAGGAAGAAAACTCAAATATGTACTATACAACTTTTTCGTGAGTTCATCCTCCATATTTGGAATACTTAGTTCCATTCTGCTCCGTTTAAAGCTCTTTATTAATTCTGATAATTTACCTAGTTTAATATTATAAGTTACTGGTATGTAACAAATTGATTCCTTCTTAGTAGGAGTACCTTTTAATGCCTTTAAAAATTCTTCAAGGACATCATCTATGTAACATAGTGTTAATTCTGCTTCAGAGTTATTAATTTGAATTTCAAGGTCTCTGGCTATGTTGTAACAATAAGTAGCAACTACAGTATTGTAATTAGGTCTACTCCATTTTCCAAATAGATTGAAAAGCCTATATACAAATACATCAACATTATGTTCTTTTCCATATTTAAAGAGTAACTCTTCCCCGGCTTTCTTAGAATGACCATAAGAGTTATCTTTTTCGGCCTGAATAGAAGATGTCATCAATACAGGAACTTTATTGTTATGTTTCTCAAGCAAACCAAGTAATTTAGAAGTAAACTCCACATTACCAGTGGTGTATTCATCCTCATTTTGAGGACGATTTACTCCTGCTAAATGAAACACAAAATCGCATTCTTTAGTATAAATATCTAATAATGATGGTTCTGTGTCTCGATGAAATTCAAGAATTTGAATAAAATTTTTATTTTTCAACTCTGCAACTAAATTTCTACCTACAAACCCTTTAGAACCAGTTACAAGAATTTTCATTACATCCTCCATGTTTTCAGTTCATTTTGAACATATTCTAGCGTTAATAATCTATCCTTAATCTGTTCTATATTTAATCTTTCAGTATTATGTGAGTTGTACTCATCTTCATTTATTAAATTTTGATTTCCATCCACAAAATATTTATCATAATTCAAATCCCTTTGATCAGCTGGTACTCTATAAAACCCGCCCATATCCTCAGCTACAACATGTTCTTCTTTGGTAAGTAATGTCTCATATAATTTCTCACCATGTCTGGTACCGATAATTTTAATCTCATTATCTACATTAAATAATTCTTTAATTGCTTGAGCTAGATCTCCTATGGTACTTGCAGGTGATTTTTGAACCATGATATCCCCAGCATTCGCATTTTGAAATGCAAAAACAACAAGTTCTACAGCTTCCTCTAGACTCATTAAAAATCTAGTCATATTGGGATCCGTAATAGTTAACGGCATACCATTCTTAATTTGGTCAATAAATAAAGGTATCACTGAGCCTCTAGAAGCCATTACATTACCATAGCGTGTTCCACAAATCAGTGTTCTTTCAGAGGGTACCGCTTTAGATTTCGCAACAAATACTTTTTCCATCATTGCTTTTGATATTCCCATAGCATTTATTGGGTAAGCGGCTTTATCTGTAGATAGACATATCACTTTTTTTACGTTACACTCAATAGCCGCAGTTAATACATTATCTGTACCTAGTATATTAGTTTTCACCGCTTCAAGTGGAAAAAATTCACACGAAGGAACTTGTTTTAAAGCAGCGGCATGAAATATATAATCTACTCCATAAATTGCATTCTTAAAACTATCAATATCTCTTACATCACCAATGTAAAATTTAAGTTTATCGTTCTTATATATCTTTCTCATGTCATCTTGTTTTTTTTCATCACGAGAGAATATTCTAACTTCTTTTATGTCGGTAGCCAAAAATCTTTCCATCACAGCATTACCAAAAGAACCTGTTCCACCAGTGATGCATATTGTCTTTCCTTCAAACATATTAATTCCCCATTCTTAAAATATTTTTAATTGCACCTTTTTCTCGCGAATTAAGCATAATTGTCCATAAGATTATTATGTATAATAGTGTGACTAACAATGATTGTATTCCCAACCAAAACCAACTAAGCGTACCTAACTGACTTATTATAAGTGATAAAATCGATACCAACAGAACTGAAGGAATGTGCTTTAAAATCACTTCAAGATAGAGCCTCTTCATGTCAAAGTCCAACGTTTTTTTATAAAAAAAGCTTGCATAAAATACAAATATAAAAACAAATGCGAAAGTCGTTCCAATTGCTGCACCAATAATACCAATCAGGTTTACCATTATGATAGTTAATCCGCAATTTAATAAACCCGCAAACAATATTGTAATAGAATACCACTTATGTTTATTTTTAGCATACATTGCAGCTACAGGAACGTCTTGTATAAAAGAAAATATTTGAGGAACAATCACAATAAGTGCAACAACATACGCTAATTCAAAACCTCTACCAACCCATAAAGAAATAAAATGATTACCTAAAAAAACGAAACCTATCATTGGTAATAATATTATGAAGAACTTTATTCTCCCAACATCAACCATTAATTGGTTCATTTCGTTCTTATCAACATTTGAATAAACCATTTTCATTACTTCAGGCGCAATAATTTGATTTGTTACACTTGATAAAGTTTGAAATAATACAATAAATAGTGTACCGATTGAGTAAATAGCAACCATCTCCGTAGAGAGAATCGAACCAATAATTATACTATCCACTGACCAAAATATCTGAAATCCTATAGTGGCTAAAAACATATATCCAGAAAAGGAAAATATTGACTTAACAAACACAAAATTTATTCCTTTTATTTTAGGAGTTAATTTGATTTTAAAAATAACGTATAGTAGAACTAAAAAAGTAAAACAGAAACATATAATAATATCTAATACAATTATATTTATAATATTATTGTGCAATATCAATGCATAATAAAGTAATAGGAACCTAACCAAAGTCTTACATAGATTAATAAGATTAATAAAAATGTGTTTTTGATGACCCCTTAGAATACCAATGAAAAAATTCATGAATATTGTTCCGATAGCTAATATCGGCAGCAATAATATTATATTCTGCCCCATTTTTATTTCTGAATATGATAACGTATTCTGGTACATATAGGGTAGAATTCGCGATAAACCATAACCCATAGATAAAATTACTAAGGATACTAAAGCATAAAAGAATAAAAGTAGAGCAAAATAATTGCTTTCTTTCTCTGTTTCCTCCTTAGTTGTATATTCAGAAATAAACTTAACTATTGAATTAGCTATCCCAACATCCATTAAAAAAAAGTATGCCATAAATGAAAACATAAGTTTATAAAGACCATACTCCGCATCACCCCAAGTTAAGATCATTATTGGAGTTAAAAAAAACGCCACTAAGTTGCTGGTAATCATATTTAAATAACCGACTATGGTACCATAGATTTTCTTATTCACATTCTCTCAATCCTACTGTCTGAATTTTATTATTTTAGCAGGTATACCATAAGCAACAGCATTATTATTAATCTCTTTGTTCACTAAGCTCATTGCACCAATTACAGCACCATCTTGAATAATAGAACCTTTTAATATTTTACAACCTGCTCCAATCCAAACATCATTGCCAATATAAATTCTTTCGTGATAGTCCAAGGGCTGGTTTCTAATTAATGTGTTCTTTTCAATACCGTGATTACTGTCAATTATGTAGCACTGAGCAGCAATAGCAACATCGTTTCCAATTGTGACTCCCTTTTTTGCAAATATAATCGTATCTTTACCTATATCGACATTGTTACCAATTACTATTTCGCCATCTCCCCAAAACATTACACCAGGATAGATTGTCACATTGTTTCCGATTTTCACATTAGTAGCATTAACATATACCTTACCAATTATATTTACGCTATTATTATTACTCTTAATACGTAATAGAAATACCTTTTTTCGATAATGTCTAAGAATTTTCTCCTTTATTTTATCAATTATTAGGTACATTTTAATCCCCCAAATAATACATGATATTAAATAATTTTTTTTAGACGTTATTCTTGTTAGTCTTTCATCAATTGATTTAACTCTACTATAAATTCCTCATCCAACCTCGTAATTGTTTTTCTACTATCGATTAATTCATGAATATCAATAGACATAATAGCTTGAGCAATTTCTATTGCATTCTGATTTTCATAATATACTATATCATTAGATATACTAGAGTTTTCAATACTACTAAGACGTGCTGATACTACTCTTAATCCATTAGAAAGATAGGATAAAATCTTTGATGGAAATGAGCTCTCTGTAAATTTCGCATTTGGAGTTTGCGTGCTAAGACCAATATGACATTTTTGTATAAACTGAATATATTCTTCACCTTTAAATAAACCATCATAAGTAATTTTACATTTCGATCTAGTATTAATTTCAACAATTTTTTCTTTGAGCATATCAATATCTTTTTTATCACCAAATCCAATAATATGAACATGATACTTACTCGATAGGTACTCTGCAGCACACACTGCAGCCATAGCTCCTCCTTTATGTGTATCAATAACACCAGCATATACTATATGTATACTCTCGTCCCCGAAACTGGAGTTTCTTTCTTTTTCAACTTGATATGTTCCATATATAATACAATGAGGTTTACTTTTAAAATTAATAATTTCATGCAATTTTTCGGTTGAAAATAAAAATTTATCAGCTTTTTCAAATATCATAAATTCTAATTTTTTAATAATTCCAGAATAATTCTTAACATCTTGATATATTTCTTCAACCTCAAGAATTAAGTTGAATTTTTTGATTTTTTTCGCAAGTAAAATGGTTGGAATTAATGACAATGAATGATAAACAAGTATATCTTCATTTTTCTTCGTGCTAAACAATAATTTGATCAATAACCAAATTTGCGAGTTTAATATTCTCAAAGTTTTTGTAACCCTATTATTAGCTCCGAAAGTAGTACCTAATGTTAATGTTACGCCCTCTTTCAGGATTCTTTCTTTTTTTGAATAAATACCCTTATTATTTGCCGTCCATGAAGGAGAGATAATGTTCACTTCATACCCTAATCTTATCAAAGCGGACATTATATAATCCATCTTATTTGTAGCTGCTAGAAAATAGTTTCTTTTTTCTTCATGATTATTAATATCATCATAAAACCCTATATATTTAAGATTCTTACACATCATCATTCCCCCTATTGCCAATAAAACTTATATGGTATACCATTTAAATCATAGACACCTCTCAAGATATAAAAGATTATAGTAAGAATAATCGAAAATAAAACTGCTAATATTCTTGTTGATCTATTATTGAAAGAACTAATTATATTGGGTATAAATAGAATTATAAAAATATAATAATAATTTGCAGCTCTTAATCCGACACTGCTTATAGTTGTTGAGATCATTAATAATGAAGCAATCGCAATCAAATTGAAAATCACCTTATTATTTTCATTTTTCCGTATAACCTTATTATAAAAGAACAACCCTATAGTAAATGTTAACAATAGAATTATTAATAAAGTATATGCGTTAGTAGTTTCAATTGATTCTTCGTAACCAACTAGCGGAGTGATTAAATGAAATATTTCTATTCTAAAAATAAATAATACAATCAAAATAACAAAATATAGAATGGCTATAATTGGTGTGATTGTGAAAAAATAAAGAAAATATGCGGGTAAAAAAATAATAGCTGATTTATGAAAAAGCGCTGCAATAATCACACATATACTAAACTTAACAATCTTTCTGTTAATAATATATTTGTATGAAAATAATATTACTGAAATAGCAATTGCTTGCCTAATCCCACTAAAAGTAAAATTATAAAAACCTAACGAAATAAATAGGTATATTGAAAGAAAAGGCATGATTGCATATTTTTTTATGAACTTATAAATTAAAAACATAATAATAAAATATAAAACTCCATAGTATACTTGAAAATCATCAGTAAATATTGATATTATTTTAGTAAGAAGAATAAAACCTCGTTCATAATTAAATACTAAGTTATTTCTTCCCAAATCGAAAACTTCTATCCAGTCCAAATCTCTAATAATACTAAATCCTAGATAATAATTTATCGTATCCGTTCCAACGCTAATGTTTTTCAAGGCTAAGATCAAATACATCTGTATTAAAGCAATTATAATAAAGATACTTCTACGATTATTAAAAGCATCTTTTTTAGTTAATATAACGTTATTCGAGTAATCCTGCACTTTCTCAAACTTGTTTCTATAAGGAAAGACGTAATAACACAAACACCAAATAAGAAGAAAAAACAAATTAATAATATACATTCCCATAATTTAATTATCTCCCATTAACATTTCTTGCTTTCTTCAGATAAGTGAGTATATATCTCTAAAAGTTTTCCAACATTTTTTTCATAATTATAATTCTCTTTAGTAAATCTCACACAATTATCTGAATAATATTGCTTTCCATTTTCTTTAATTTTAACGATATGATTATATATTTGTTCAACATCACGTGGCTCAGCGATATACCCACAGCCTTCACCAATTATTTCTGGACATGCAGTCGAATTGTATACAATAGCTGGTGTTCCGCAAGCCATTGCCTCGGCAATTACTTTGCCAAATGTATCTTCCACGGAAAGGTGCACGTAAACATCAGCTGATGAATAAAGTTTAGCTAAGTCTTTTGTATTATCAACAAATGGTATGAATTTAATCTTATCTATTTCATTAATAGTTCCTTGAGTTTGTCCAACTAATATAATTTGCATATCATCATTAATTATTTTTGCTAATTCTCTAAAATCCTGTAACCTCGGACTATCATTTGACCAAATTGCAGAAACACCTATTATTGTAAACTTGGTATCTTCAATATCATACTTTTGGAACACTTCTTCTTGATACGGTTTAAAAATTTCATGATCAATCCAATTATAGATAGACGTAATTGATCGGTTAGATAAAAATGATTGCCTTGCCTGTTCAGCAACCCATTTAGAAACACCAACAACAGTCAAGTTTTTTATACTGGAGAACCACTTTTTTTTATCTTCATACATAGTAGTAGTAAAATCTCTAAATATGCTTGATGGGTATTCTTTAATTTTGGGGCACTTACCACATTGAGTTTTCCACTTATAGCAGCCAATCTCAGTATAATGAGCACATTTTCCTGTAAAGGCCCAGCAATCATGTAAATTTAAAACTACGGGAATATCCGCATTTGCTAAATAATCAAACAGAATGGGTAAATTCAAGTAGTTAGCATGAAGATTTCTCAAGTGAATAATGTCGGGATTTATTTTTTTTATATAGTTAATTAATCTTTTAGTGCCATTAACCGAATAATAACCTTGTTTCCCTGTTACTCGTGAAGATATATTATGAAAATAATATTCTTTATTATTTCCAATTCTATAGGAATTTTTATCTTCCCAAAAACCAAAGCCGTATGCAGTATAGCATTCATGGCCTGCTTTCTCCATTGACATAGAGAGTTCATAGCAAGTTCGACCTGTACTTTTCACGCGGTAAACGGTATTAATTTGTAAAACCTTCATGCAATCAAACTCCTTTAGAGCACTCAATAAGTACTTTCCTAAATACGTCGCTATTCTTCTGATAATTATGATTTTTTTCTGCTAGCTTTAGTGCTTTATCTATATAAGTTTGTCTAATATATTTATCGTTTAATACTGTTCTCAAAGTACTTTCAAGCTTTGATTGATCTGTTATTACACATGCAGCATCATTATTTATTAGATATCTACTAGAAGCGATATCCGGAGGAGCATATACAACAAAACAAGTTCCACAAGCTAAACTATCAGCGATTTTTGTTGAAAAGGCATGTTTCAAATCCCACTGAGAAAAATCTGAAAAATCCTCCGCGTGGATCAACAGATCACTATCATGCATTACTGTAATAACATCATCATAACTAATATTCCCGTTGTATTTTATCCCATTATCTATTGTTAATGAGTGCTTAACATCGTTTGAGGGAATGCTTCCATAGATATTAAACTCTACACATGGATCAATTTTTTTTATAGTTTTCCCCATCTCAACAAGCGGTAATACCCTATTCACACCCAGATTGCCAAGGTAAGATATTTTTATATTTTCATTTTTCTTTTTGTTTATTACTGTTTGTATTTTAGAAGCAGTATAAATTACAGTATTAGGCTTGTTAAAGGATTTATCATAAGTTTCTTTTAACATATCAGAGTTATAAATACTTCGAGTCGCATATTCTATTGTGCGTTCAAACTGACGCTTAAAGGATCTTCTATAATAATGATAAAATGGTGATAATGACTTTTTATCCTTGAAATAATAATCCTCACTATTATAAATAACTAAAGGTATACCCCTTGATTGTGATATGTGCATTGCAATCTTGTACATAAACGCATAATCGCCTGCTTGGAGTAAAACAACATCTGGTTTAAAATCATCTACCCATTTTTCAAACTCACTTGATTTCCATTTTTTTAAATCCCAGAGTAGATTACGAAGAATATAGGAAAGTGTGCCTCTACCTTTACCTGCTTTATGTAGTTTATTACTAATGTGAGATTTCTCATGGTTTATACTAACTTTATGCTTTGAAGTTAAACGTTCTCCCGGTGCCTTTTGTTTAATTAAACTGTTTAAAACATCCCAATCTGTTATCCGAAAATAATTGTTACAATTATCAACATCAGGCGTTTCAGGATATATATAAAATTGAGCTAACGAATCAGAACTCCAGTTTGATAAGAAGTTAGATAATGTTCTGCCATTAGATCCACTTTTAGACATACAATTATGACTGACTATTAAAACTTTTGGTAATACTTCCTCACTCACCACAGCTAAAACCCTTCCCGGTTAGAGATTTAACAACTTTCAAATGGGTAATCGTCACCAACCATACCACTATTTCATTGCATAAATAGATTCCTTTAATTAGGCAGCCTTGACTCCTTGAAACATTAAAGTACATGCTCGAGTAATACTCATTTCATTTTTATACAAACGAGATTTTCTGAATGCAAACTGCAAACACAAAAGATACGCCCACCTTTTTGACAAGCAAGCAAAAAATATTCCCTTATCAAAAAAATATTTATCCGTAAAGCCATTAAACCACGTAGAAGTCTCCTGCTCTACATATCCTATAGTTTCGGGAACTGCATATACATTCAGTTTTTTCTTGATACAATCAGTCAAAAACAAACTATCTTCCCCTGCACTATATTGGGCTCCCCCGCCAAACTTTAGTGAAAACATAATATTAGCCATGTGTACTTTTTTTGTTTTCACAGCTATGTTTATCGCACCGTATTTCAAACTATTAAATACATTCACCTTATGCTGAACTAATATATTACAAGTAGGCCTTTCAGAATTAGTACTCGGTATATTAAATAACAAAACATCAGCATTAGGAATTTGCTCAAATGCTCTTATAATTGTTTCATTGTATCCTTCAACATATGTAACATCATCATCCGCAAACAAACAAATATCTGCGGTTGCACGCATCAAAGCATTATTTCTACTTAATCCAACTCCGCGTTCTGCAAGTGAAAAATAATTTATAGTGTTCCCTTTATGATTAAACTGTTCAATTTCATTTCTATCACATTGATTAATAATAATTGCATCTGTTTTTATATTCATTTTATCGATTATACTATGATCCTTTTGATGCATAGTTGACAATAAAACCTGTAATTTCATATGTAGTTCTCCAGTTCATCATTTTGAAACCACTCTTTGGAACTCCTTCAGACACTGTAAAGGACTTGATAAAAGGGAAAGCGTTGTATATGTAAAAAATCTCATATTACTTTTTCTTCGTAGTTCAGCATATGCCAAGACAGCATAATGTCTCATTCTTATATAGCGTCTTTCAGAAGCGCTAATCTTACTAAAGTATTTTTTCTTGTATTCATATAATTCATTTTCACCTTTTATTTTACTATCACCACTAGACAAACCTTCTGATTCATAATGAATATAAGCTTTTAAGTCACATACAGGTAAATAACTAAACTTTCCTTTCCCCGCAATTGCATTTAGCATTAAGTGAAACTCGTCTCCAATATTAATTGGAGGGAAACAACCGATTTTGATCAAATATTTTCGTTCAAACATCATTGAATCAGTACCAGTCATGTGATACATCAAGTGGTACTTGAGCAACTCATCCGAATTATAATTTTTTAAATAATCCCTACGTCTATATTCAATTAGTTTATCGTTTTCGTTGTATAACATTATATCTGTGATGCTATAATCTGATTTCTCCGCCAACATATGCTTTATTTGATTTTCAATCTTATAAGGCAGATAAATATCATCATCATCAAGAAAAGTGATGTAATCACCAGAGGCATTTCTAATACCAATATTCCTCGTTTCAGCTGACCCCTGATTAATTTCATTCCTAATATATTTCACAGTAAGGTTAGTTTCAAACGATTCAACTATTCTTTCTACAATATCGTTTTCAACTTGACTAGCATTATCATCTACAATAATAATTTCAACATTTTCATATACTTGTTGTTTAATAGAACTTATTGCACTTTTTAGAGATTCCGAGCGTTTATATGTAGCAATAATTACACTTACTAAAGGGCTATTCTTCATATGTTTCCCTCACTTACTATACATGCACTTTAGTACATTAAATATCCGGTTCAATCTTTCCTTCTTTAAACCCATTACTTCCTATGACAATAAATACAGTCTTTATTAATACTTGTACATCAAAGATAAAACTCATCCTGGCAACATATTCCCCATCAAGGTTTACCTTCTCATCAATCTGAAGTTCATCTCTACCATTGATCTGTGCCCAGCCAGTAAGTCCAGGATAAATGTCATTCGCACCATACTGATCTCTTTTATCAATTAAATCATATTGATTCCAAAGAGCAGGTCTTGGACCAATAAAACTCATGTCACCTTTTAAAATGTTTATTAATTGTGGAAGTTCATCTAAACTCGTCTTCCGCAGAAATCTTCCTGACCTAGTAATTAAAGCATCTGAATTTTTTAACATATGAGTTGGCATATCTTTTGGTGCATCTATTCTCATGGTTCTAAATTTAAGTATATAGAAATGTCTTTTTGTCTTACCCACCCTTTTTTGCTTAAAAAATATAGGTCCGTTCGAATCTAATTTAATGATAACTGCAATTATTAAAAATAATGGCCAGATTACTCCAATTGTAATTAGAGATAGAACCATGTCCACAATACGTTTGAATAGAGGATATATTTTCATATTATCAGCCTATCTTTTTAAGTTTTTATAGTCGCCAGTATAAATAACCAATATCTTCAGCTTCATTTTTATTGAACATTCCTTTTACATCTATTAAAACATTATCACTAATCTCACTTGCGTTTTCGCTTGATGCAGCGACCTCATTATACAAATAAGTCCCAACACCTTTATTATTCGTGTATAGTTTCCTTAGTTCTTGCAAAGACACTTTAGAAAATTCATCATGTGGCACTGCAAATACTATTGCATCTGCATCTTTAATCTCTTCCATTTTTTTAAGTTGAATATGATACTCTTCCCATACTTCTTCTGCATCTGCGATTGGGTCTACTACTACAATTTCAACCCCATACTCTTCCAGCTCTTTAATGATATCAATTACCTTTGTATTTCTTGAATCAGAGCAATTCTCTTTAAAGGTTATGCCCATAATGGCGACTTTTGCCCCTTTAATTTGTTTGTCTGCCTGTATCATTTTTTTAATTACATTTTCAGCTACAAATTTCCCCATATCATCATTAATTCTTCTGCCTGATAGAATTATTTGTGAATGATAGCCTAATTCTTCTGCTTTATAAATAAAATAGTAAGGGTCTATCCCAATACAATGTCCACCAACTAAGCCTGGGCTAAATCTTAGAAAATTCCATTTTGTACTCGCTGCTTCTAAAACAGCTTTTGTGTCTATTCCCATCTTATTGAAAACAATAGATAATTCATTCATAAACGCAATGTTTATATCTCTTTGTGAATTCTCTATTACCTTTGAGGCCTCGGCTACTTTAATACTTTCCGCTCTATGCACCCCGGCTTCAATAACCAATTCATAGATTTTAGCAATAGTATCCAAAGACTCCTCATCCATCCCAGAAACTACTTTCACAATCGTTTCCAATCTGTTTATTTTATCTCCTGGATTAATACGTTCTGGAGAATACCCTACTTTAAAATCAACTCCATACTTCAATCCTGATTCTTTTTCCAAAATAGGCACACAAATATCTTCTGTAACTCCTGGATAAACTGTAGATTCATATACAACAATTGACCCTTTCACAAGATTTCTTGCCACAGTCATACTCGCATTAACTACTGGTGTCAAATCAGGTGTTTTGTCAGTTGATACTGGAGTAGGGACAGCCACAATATGAAACTTACAACCTTTCAATTCCTTCTCATCTGAAGTGAAATGTACTGTTGTCTGTTTTAATACATCATCACCTACCTCTTTAGTTATATCTTTCCCTGCAATATAACTTTCTACTTTCTTATTATTGATATCAAAGCCAACAACGTTTACATGTTTGGCAAATGCGACCGCAATAGGCATACCAACATAACCTAAACCCACAATTGAGATTTTTTCTTTTCTATTTAAAATATCACTATATAAACTCATACCTTTTCTCCTTATTAACAATCTAATTAATAAACTTCCTAATTTAAGGCATCACTTCATCTCACTGATCATGAGAAAATAACTCATTTATCCTTAACAACCTCATCATAACTTTTACCCTGACTCATCCCATACTTCTTAGCCACCTGAATCAACTCATCATACTGCTCAGGAGATAGCTTATCTAAAATAATGCTGCGAGCTTTTTTCTTCTCTTCAAGCGTCATCCCGCCGCTAGCAAGTGCTTGCAGCTCTTTTATATCAGACATGCTAAGCTCTTTAAGCAACACGGATGAAACCTGCGCTTTTTCAGAGACAGTAATTTTCTCTTGAAGATCTTTGGCTTTATCTACCGTTACCTCGCCGTTATATTTATCCTTCGGCTTTTCTTCTTTCGGTTCAGAAGAGTCGCCGCCCGTTGTGCTCGAGCCATCTTTTCCCGGCTTCTCTGCATTGTCTGTAGAGCCCTCCGTCGTTCCATCCTTACCATCCGTTGGATTCGAATCGCCCTGATCCGTTTGATCCGTCCCCTGTTGATCAGGCTTTGTCTCCGGGGCTGTAACCTCTTCATTTAATAGATCCTTTTCCAAGTCGGCGGCAAGAGTAGAAATAAGCTTATCTACAGCATAATTAGCTGCAAATAAGCCTCCTACTCCTAATATGACAATAATCGATGCCACCCAAATTAATATCTTCTTCCACTTTTTCTTACGCATATGTAATCTCCTCCGCTCTCATAGACTGTCTGTTAGGATACATGTGAATAAAAAGGAACAAGATGCTCAATAACATCTTTTATCGAATTTTGGTTTTCTCCAATTGCTTTTTCAATTCGTTTGAACTGAAGCTCGAGCTCTACTCTATTGATCTGTGTTGGCTTGCCTATGTAAATGCGTTCATGCTGAGTAGATGATACGGCCTCTTCATCGGTTAGCAGTTCCTCGAATAGCTTCTCGCCTTCTCGCATGCCGCTAAATTTAATTTCTATATCCACGTTAGGCTCATAGCCTGATAAGCGAATGAGATCCTGCGCCAGATCGAGAATACGAACCGGCTTGCCCATATCCAGGACGAAGATTTCGCCGCCTTTTGCGAACGATCCCGCTTGAATAACTAGCTGTACGGCTTCGGGTATGGTCATAAAATATCTAACCATATCCGGATGGGTCACGGTAACGGGACCGCCTGCAGCAATTTGTTCTTTGAATCTCGGTATAACGCTTCCGCGGCTGCCTAGTACATTTCCGAATCTGACCGCTACAAACTGTGTTTCACTTAAGGTGTTGATACTCTGTATGTACATCTCTGCAATTCTCTTGGTCGCTCCCATGATGCTGGAAGGATTCACAGCCTTATCGGAGGATATCATGACGAACCGCTCAGCCTTGTATTTATCTGCGCAATCCGCTACGTTTCTTGTTCCAAAAACATTGTTCTTTACTGCCTCGGATGGATTTCGTTCCATGAGCGGTACATGCTTATGAGCCGCTGCATGAAATACAACCTGCGGTCTAAACTTGTGGAATACGCTCTCCAAGCGGCCTCTATCCTGAATGTCCGCTATAACCGTTTCCAAATGAACATTCGGAAACTTTGATCTAAGCTCCATCTCAATCAAATAGATACTGTTCTCGCCATGTCCGAGCAGCAGCAGGCTTGATGGCTTAAAGGCAGAAATCTGTCTGCAAAGCTCAGAGCCAATGGAACCGCCGGCACCTGTGACAAGGACAACTTTATCCGATACATAATTGGCTATGCCTTCCAAGTCGGTTATAACAGGCTCTCTCCCAAGCAGATCCTCGACTTCAACGTTGCGCAATGATTTTACAGCGACTCGGCCTCTAATAAAATCGTTAATGGATGGAATAATTTTGACTTTGGCCCCAGTCAGCTTGCAAATATTGATGATTTCCGTTATATGTACCCGCTTGACGGATGGCATCGCGATAACAATGTCATGAATTTGATGTTTAGCTGCAATCTCTTCTATGTTGAGGCGTGTGCCAAGCACTGGTAAGCCTACCACTTGCATATTGCGTTTATGAGGGTCATCATCGATAAAGCCTATAATTCGGTTGCCCAAAAAGCTGTTGCTCGTCATAAATTCCTTCGCGATTAACGCTCCGCAGTCACCAGCTCCAACGATTAGCACATTGTTCGTTAAAGCAGTCTTTTTTGTTCTGTTTACTCGGATTAAGCGCCATAGGAATCGTGAGCCTCCCATAAAAAGCAGCATTAACTCCAGCGTTCTTGAAGTAATGGATAATGGAACCCGTTCTCCATTTAAGGCATAGGTTGCTCCATAGGATATAATAATGCCGATTAGAATCGCTTTAGCAAGCTCAATGATCTCCCCAATACTGGCATATTGCCACATTCGTCTGTACATGCGGAAGTAAGCAAGACTGCTGCCGCATATAACGGTTGTTAAACATGCAAATTCGAGCATTTGTTTTTCGTAGATGGGAGGGACATTTCCATTGAAACGAAAGAGATAGGATATCCCGATCGCTATCCATATAATACAAATATCAACAACCAGTATGATTAGCATTCTATTCTTATTACTCACCTAGCTCATCCCCCCACAGCAATAACCATCTACGAACAACTCTCTTTATTTGTCTTGAACGCCATAATAATAGTAGTACGATTCTTCATTTGCTCTACGCTTAACATTATTTAATACGACACCTAGAATACGCGCATTCACGCTCTCTAAGTTTTTCACCGCTTTGCCTGCAATCTCACGCTTCACTTTGCCTTGATCAACGACTAGAATGACGCCGTCACTCTTCGTAGCTACAATCTGAGCATCCGTAACCGCTAGCAGCGGCGGCGTATCGATTAAGATAATGTCATACATACCTCTAAGCTGCGCTATGATTGCCGTCATCCGTTTGGAATTCATCATCTCTGCCGGGTTAGGCGGTATAGCACCCGATGTAATTACATCCAGATTCGGAATATCCGTTACCTGTAGAACTTCCTCTAAGGAGCATTGCTGCGAAATAACGGAGGAAAGCCCCCAGCGATTCGAAATGGAAAAGGTATGATGAGCAGTGGGCTTACGAAGATCGGCGTCGATTAGAACAACCTTCTTCTCCGATTGTGCGAAAGTGACTGCCAGATTCGTAATGGTTGTCGACTTTCCTTCGCCGGGGCCCGCTGATGAAACCATTAACACCTGAAGCTTCTCATCTATGGATGAGAACTCAATGTTCGTCCTCAATGCACGATACGATTCTGAGATGGGGGAACGAGGATTCGTTAGCGTAATAATCTGACGCTTATTTTTCGATCGAGACACGCTCTAATTCACCTGCCTTGTAGGTTTGAGTGGTTTTGCTGGTTTGGCTTGAATTAGCATCCTCCGTATTCATTCTTGAGATCATTGCAAGCGTAGGCTGGCCCAAATATTGCAGCACATCTGCTTCGGTTTTAATCGTGTCATCCATGTATTCAAGCAAGAAGGTAATCCCAACCGCGATCATTAAAGATACGACAAAAGCAATTGCAATATTTAGCGGTACATTAGGTGCAACCGGACTAGGCTGAGCATTTACTACCGCTTCGTTCAGGATTGATACATTCTCCACTTTGAAAATATGCTGAATCTCTTCCCTAAACACGTTAGATACGGCGTTTACGACTTGAGCAGCTTGCTTATAATCCACATCCTGAACGACCAAAGTCATAACTTGGGTGTTATTCACGGAGCTAACTTGGATTTTGCGGGAAAGCTCAGTTGTCGTTAAGCCAAGCTGCGGGTACTGCTCTGCTACTTTATCTAATATTGCAGGTGTCTTAATGATCTCTTTGTATGTATCGATCATCTTGATATTGGAGTTGATTTGATTGAGATCAAGCTGACCAGTCGCCATTTGTGCGGTAGTCTGGTTTACGATTATTTTGGTAGAGGCCTCATATACAGGGTCTTTGAAAAACAGGCTGACAACGGCTGCTGCTGCTGTACAAACGAAGACAAACAAGATAATAAGAACTAATCTCTTCCTAATAATCGCCATATATTGTCGCAAATCTAGTTCGTTAGACACTCCGTATTCCTCCATCTGATATAGTCAATTAGAACGATTATATGATTCTTAAGAACTATACCCTATTACATAATAAACTATAATCTTACAATATACTATGTTTTTCGGAAAAAAATCTCCCTCCCATCTACATGAGAGGAAGATTTTTCTTATAACTTGAATTATTTAACATTTTTTGAAGCTCTGTAAATGATTACAGCTGCTTCTGCACGAGTTGCATTGTTGTTCGGCAAAAACTTGCCTTCGTTTCCGATGACAATTTTGTGAGTGGCTGCAAATGCAACGCCGTCTTTCAATGCAGCACTGATCTTGTCTGCATCAGCAAAGTCCTTCAAAGCCGCATTAACGTCAGTCACATCAGCCGCACCTTGTGATACCTTCAGCGCACGCGCAATCATCGTAGCCATCTCAGCGCGCGTGATCGTTGCGTTAGGATCGAATTTAGTAGCGGAGCGTCCGTTGATGATTTTAAGCTGAACAGCAGCAGCCACATATGGTGCATGCCAGTCGCCTGCTTTCACATCATCGAAGCTTTCTGTTGCTGAACCGTTCTCCAAATCAAGGGCGCGGATAAGCATTTTTGCGAATTCAGCGCGTGTTACTTTATCTTTCGGAGCAAATACGCCTTCCGACTTGCCTTCAATCGCGCCTTTGGCAGCAACGACTTGAATTTCGCGGCCAGCCCATGCTTCAACGGAAGCGATATCGCTGAATGATACTTTGTTTTCAACGACTACATATGAAGAGAACGAATCACGGGACTCGACAATAGAGCTGCCAGTTACGCGTCCGCCGTGGAATACTAGCTTGCCATCAACGATTTTTGCAACAGAAAGAAGTTCTTGATCAAGACCTGTAGTATCGCCTAGCGGGATGCTGATAACGATCGGTTGATCAAACGTTGTTTTTGCAGCGCCGCCAACTGTTAGGTTGAAGTCATATACTTCAGACACCGATTTCAACGTGCCTACAACTTCAGCAGTAGCGTCCGTTTTCTTAATCGTAAGCCCGATAGCAGACGAGAATGAACCTCCGACAGGAAGCGTCACTTCGAATTTACCGACTACGAAAGTTGCACCGGATACGTTTCCAGCTGCCGCTGCTTTAACGATAGCGTCAGAAAGGTTCAAAACAACATCCTTTTGCACGACCGAACCAAGATCGATCTTTAGAGCAGACTTCGCAAGTGCCGAAGATGGTGAAACTTCTTTCACTTTTGCTGCTACAGCATTAATACCAGAAATTGCGGATAATGCGCTGCCCTCGTTCAATTGAAGAACAGCTTGTCCATTTATAACACTTACATTTGTTGATGCGCTAATTGTTGCCAGCTTTGTAATCTCGTCTTTCGCATCTGAAACGAATTTAGTAATAATAGCAGCTTTCTCAGCTTCTGTTGCCTTATCAAGCGCTGCTTTCAAGTTTTTCAGCAATTTATCAGTTGACTCTGGAAGCGGTGCATCAATCACTGGATTCGGACCTGAATTCGGACCCGGATTTGTCCCTGGGTTTGTAGGCAGAAGTGATTCATAAGCTTTAAACAAAGCAGCAGCTGCATCCGTGAAATACTTATTTTCGCCTACTGCGTCTCTTGAACGAGTGAACACTTCAAGAACGTCATCTGTATTTACTTTGTAATATACAAACACCTTCTGAAGGCTGTATTGCGTTCCAGACAATGCAGCAAGAGTATCCTGCATCAATTTCTTCACGCTGTCCTTGTTCTGCATAAGGTCAAGCAGTTCCGATAATCCCTTGTTTTTCACTTGATTAACGAGCTCTTTTTGAATATCCAAGAAATATTTGAGGACGTCGTCAACAGTTAAGACCACATCCGCGCGACTTGCAAAGGATTGCAGCAATGGCTCATACTGCGCGCGCAAGCTCTCTAGACCTTCAATTGAAGGTGCATATGACAATTCTACCGCAGCATAAAAAAGATTTTCCAATTGCGTTTCTTCTTCGTTAGTCGGATTAAACTTGTCAACGATAGGGTCAACAATATCGCCCTTTTGATGAATTTCCAAATCATTTAACGCATCTTGAAGCGCTTTAACTTTGTCCATCCCACTTGTCGCAACAAGTGCGTCACGAAGCTTCTTGATATCATTCACTAGCGAAGAATCAGCCAATGAAGAGGCATAAGCTACCCCACTTACTCCAAGCTTCTCCGCCAAGCCTTTGCTGCTAAGCGGAATGCCAGCGAGAGCCGTTAGGGCTACACTCGCTGCAATAGTAGATACTGCCAGTTTTTTTCTTAATGTCACTCTGTTTCACTCCTGTATGTAGAATAGTTGCACTCATCCAAAATAGATGAATGACTAATAAAGCCAATAGAATCGCACTTCGTATGTATTTACTTCAAATGTCATTCTCGCTATCACGGGCTATTTCTTGTAAAAATAGGAAATAATGCGCCGAACGACTCCTTCCCCGTTAGAAACAGCCGGTTGAGAATGAAAAGGCTCATCCTTAATGATGGACTCCGCATTCATCTGCAAATAGCTCACCCACTGTTCTCCCATCCGCCTCTCAATTGAATCGTAGGCTTCGCGCAATCGAAAACCGCGCCGCTCGATATGATGTGCATCGGAAGATACTATATGGATAAGACCAGCTTTCATCAGAGACCATGAAGCTTGCTCAATACGCTTACCGAATCCCCCTAATAGGGAATGTGATGTAACCTGCGCGAATGCTCCTGCTTCGATTAGCTCAGCTAATCGTTCAGGATGCTTCACTACCTCTGCGTTCCTTTCAGGGTGAGCGATAATCGGTTTGAGGTTTAATATATTGAGCTCGTGAACGAGTTCAATCATCGATTTCGGTATGCGAGAGGATGGCATTTCAATTAATACATAGCTAGAGTCAGCTAAGGGGAGAAGCTCTTTCCTATTCCAAGCATCTAGCAAATCATCATGGACTCTAATTTCTTGACCAGTCCGAATAGTAACAGGCACACCTGCTGCCAATAACTGTTCGTTAATGGAGGAAGTGTGCTCGGCTACGTCGTTTGCTGTATTGGTATAGGTCCCATTGGCGTGGTGCGGAGTTGCAATGATTGTTGTAATTCCCTCTGAAACGGCTGCCCGGGCCATATTCAGAGTATCATCAAAACTCGCCGCACCATCGTCAATACCGGGTAAAATATGGGTATGGATGTCTATCATGCTGATCTCACGTCCTAGTAGATTTTGATCAAAGGCTCCTGATAGGCAGGTTTGATCTTATTCTACCACAGGAAGTTAGATCTTTCAGCACTTCTCGTTATAATTCGACAGTTCTTTTCTCACACTTTTCTAAGTATATCCTACATTTGACAAATGTGATAGGCATAAAATGTCAAAATGAGGATTTGTTCAGAAAAATTTCAGATTAAAGCAGTTCTTTGCGCAGCTCCGCTGCAGATTTTGGCGAAAGGTAGGCAAATGGAATGTCGAAAACGGTTTTCGCGCCAGCCTGTCCTTCACTTGCAAGCTTAAATGCCGCTCTAGCATAAGCAACTAGAACGCTCGCCGTGAACTCTGGATTGCTGTCCAGCTTCAGTCCGAATTCAATGATTTGCGTGCTGTTCTCGCCCGTCTTGCCGCTGCGCAGCACCATCCCGCCATGCGGCATCGAGGAATGCTCAGCCTTCATTGTTGCTTCGTCGATAAAGTGAACCGTCGTATTGTAATCGGAGAAGTAGTTCGGCATGGTACGGATTTCCTCCGCGATAGCCTCTTGATCCGCGCCTTCTTCAGCAACGATATAGCAATCACGAATATGCTTCTCGCGCGTCGTAAGCTCAGGATTCTCCCCTCCGCGTACGCGTTCTACCGCTTCATCGCTCGGAATAGTATATTGCACGCCATGCTTCACGCCGTTCACTCGGCGAATAGCGTCGGAATGGCCTTGGCTTACACCTTTGCCCCAGAATGTGTATTCCTTGCCTTCAGGCAAAATCGATTCCGCAAGCAAGCGGTTAAGTGAGAATAAGCCCGGGTCCCAGCCCGTTGAAATGACGCTCACTTTATTGCTCACCTTCGCAACCTCATCTACCTGCTCAAAATATTCAGGGATGCGCGCATGCGTATCAAAGCTGTCTACCGTATGGAACAATCGTGCAAAAGCAGGCCCCTGCTCCGGCAGGTCCGTCGCCGAACCGCCGCATAGAATCATAACGTCGATATCATCGACAAAGCGCTCAGCATCTTCAATTGCATATGCTTTAGCTGCAGATGGGATAGATGCCGGGTCTCTGCGAGTAAATACCGCATCCAGTCTCATATCCGGGTTTTGTTTGATCGCAAGCTCTACGCCGCGACCAAGGTTGCCGTAACCAACGATACCGATGCGAATCTGTTTTGCCATGATGCCGTCACCTCTTCTTATATTATAAGTGCTTAGATCCAGCCTCTTGCTTCCATAGCTGCCGCGATCCGTTTAATCGAAATCATGTAAGCCGCCGTACGAAGATCCGTATTATGCTCTTTAGCCAGGTCGCGAACAGCCACATACGATAGAATCATGTTCGTCTCCAGCTTCTCAAGCACTTCCGCTTCGCTCCAGTAGTAGTTCATCAGGTTCTGTACCCATTCAAAATACGAAACCGTAACGCCGCCCGCATTAGCAAGCACGTCCGGAATAACTGTGATGCCGTGGCTCGCAAGCACACGGTCCGCCTCAGGCGTTGTTGGACCATTAGCAGCTTCTGCAACAATCTTCGCTTTGATACGGTCTGCATTGGCAGCCGTAATAACGTTCTCAAGTGCAGCCGGCACCAAGATGTCAACATCAAGCTCAAGCAGAGCTTCGTTTGAAATCGCATAGGATTCGCCATATTCACGGATGGAAGACGTATCCTTTAGTATGGAGATTCTTTCGATATCCAATCCATCCGGATCGTAAACGCCGCCTTTGGAATCACTAACCGCTACGATTCTACAGCCTGCTTCGCTAAGCAATCGAGCTGCAATGCGGCCTGCGTTGCCATAGCCTTGAATCGCTGCAGTCGCATTTTGCACAGGAATGCCTTTGTCTTGAAGCGCCGCCAAAATCGTATACACGCAGCCTTGCGCTGTCGCTTCGTTACGGCCTTTCGATCCGCCCAAAATAAGCGGTTTGCCCGTGATAACGCCAGGCGAGTTCACGCCTTTCAGTCTGCTGTACGTATCCATCATCCAACCCATGATTTGAGGCGTCGTGTATACGTCCGGTGCAGGAATATCTTTATCCGGTCCTACAAAGTCCGCGATCGATTCCATAAATGCACGGCTCACGCGCTCAAGCTCACCTTTGCTTAGAAGGCGAGGATCACAAATAACGCCGCCTTTGCCGCCGCCGTACGGCAACCCAACAACGCCGCATTTAAAGCTCATCCACATGGAAAGTGCTTTAACCTCATCAAGCGTTACGTCAGGGTGAAAACGAATGCCGCCCTTAGTTGGACCAATTGCGTCATTATGCTGGGAACGATACCCTTCGAACACTCGGATCGAGCCATCATCCATACGAACAGAGAAGCTAACCGACAGCACGCGCTTCGGACGCTTCAAGATTTGCGTAACATGCTCAGGCAGCTGCAGATGCGCCGCTGCCGCGTCAATTTGCTGCTGTGCGATTTGGTACGGGTTTAACGTTTCTTCAACTATACTCACTGTCATTTAGGTTCAGTCCTTCTTCTCAAAGTTCGACTCCCATTCCATTGAAAAGCCGCTTTTTTGATTTTACCTTTTTCAATTCTATTTTAAAAGATTTTTTTCGCTATAAAGTGCAAATATTCTTTCAATAAATCCATTGTCATGTAAGATTTCATTAGATGACAGTAACAGTAACACCTGACATAGGCTGTATAAATATGACTTTTATGCAATCGCTTGCTCTAAAAAACGCAAAAAAGATGCGACGGAAGGCCAGCTTCCACCGCATCTTTTACATCTTTGCAAATCTAACCCAAGATCAAACGGCCAATCATTCATCTCAGCATTCATTTTGCAGCTGCATAAGTCTCTCTCAGAGCGCTGTAGCTATCTACAATCTCCTGATGAATCGCATGCTTGTGAGGTATTCCCATATGGGAGGTGACGACTTCGTGAATGCCGGAGCAGCGAAGCGCCGTCTGCAGCATGACAGCCTCCTCGTCCTTCTCGTAATCAAAGAGCAGGGCAGCGGCTATCGCTGAGGTCAGATGGGGAATCGGAATCCCTAGCTTATGCGCCTGCAAAGCCGGCCTAACGAGCCTATCGTTCAACGAGAGCTTGCGCAGGGGAGAGCGCCCGACACGTATGACATTATCGGTCAAACGAGGGTTAGTAAACCTCATCATCATTTTCTGAATGTACCGGTCATGCTTCTTCTTGTCCCAGTGGTATTTAGAGGTGAGGAGACTCCCCGTTTCCATAAGCACCTGCGACAATTCCTCCTTGATTCCATCATCTCTCATCGCCTCCTGAATCGTGGCATACCCTTCAAGATAACCATGATAAGCAGCGGTGCAATGACCCGTATTCACCGTAAACAACTTACGCTCAATGTAAGGTTCTAACGCATCCACATATTTAACCCCTTCGATCTTCTCATAACCCTCAATCATCGCCGATCGATCCACAATCCATTCAAAATAAGGCTCCACCGTCACTTTAAGCGGATCATCATGCTCCTGCACGGGTACGATTCGATCAACAGCCGTATCTGGAAAAGCGATGCACCGATCTGCTGTCTCATGCCAATCCGCCGGTAGATGCTCATACACGCGGCGCTTGAGCTGCGAACTGCCGGAAATCGCATTCTCGCATGCAATGATATGCAAAGGTTTGTAGTTGCGGTTTCGAAGCCTCCGTTCAATGCCTGCGGCAATGGATTCCGCGATATGCTTCAGCGCACTTACACCTACAGCTGTCGTGACCATATCCGCAGTCGCAATCGCATCGGATACCGCCGATTTATTTTTGCCGCTGATGGCTGTTACGTTTTTCACAATTTCCGAATCTCGCGACTCGTTAGCCAGCGTAACCGTATATTGCCCCTGCTGTTGAAGCAGCTGCACCTTCCTCTCGTTCCGAGCCACAAAAGTAACCTCATAACCCGCATTCGACAAAAGAAGGCCAATAAAGCCTCTACCTATATTGCCCGCGCCAAAATGTACAGCCTTCATCGTCCGAACCTCCTTCAGTGGATGGTATCGCCTTTCATATAATCAGAATATTCTGACTAATTTATTTGCAGGAAAGCACGGCATGTTCCCTTCGAACACCCATCTCGACAACGAGCTTTATAGAGCACCCGCAACCAATTCGTGAAAATCAATATGCGACAAGGATTCCGCATGATAGTACCGATCGGACTTATCAAATGCCAAGCTCTTCGTAATCGTATTCGGAACGACTATACACGACATCCCGGCTGCCGATGCAGCACGCGCTCCATTCGGGGAGTCCTCAATTGCCACCGCTTCACTCGCTTCTACGCCAAGACCAGCAAGCGTCTGCCTGTATAGCTCTGGATCCGGCTTCACCTTCGCCACATCATCCGCCGTCCGAATGCATTCGAAATAATGCGCGATCTCGAGCTGCTCCAAATATTTATCGATCCAAGCACGGGCCGAGCTGGATGCGAGTCCGATCTTCAAGCCAGATTCCTGGGCATCCTTCAAATAATCCAGTATGCCGGACCGCACCTGTTCGCTTCGCATTAGCTCAGCATGTTGGAGATGCACCAGTTCACGGAAAGCTTGCTTATCGATCGGCAGGTTAAGATCCGTCATTAAATATTCATAAGGGTTAAACGCATGCAGACTCGTGCCGATGCAGCCGGAATACTGCTCCAATGTCAGCTCTACCCCATGTTCTTTATACGCGTCACGAAATGCATAGTACCAAGCCGTTTCCGTGTCAATTATCGTACCGTCAAAATCAAAGATTATCGCTTTAATCATTCTTCCATCTCCTCTCAAGCGTTCAATGTTAGATTTACTAACAAAACCGTAACATGTTTTAAAAGTTCACGTCAAGGCAGGGCACTGCCCAAATGCGCCTCCAAGCGCACGGCAGCGGTATTCGTGAAAACGGTTCAAACCATTGAGCCGACTCGTTTTTCGCTATTTTATGCAAGCGCTTTGCTGCTTTTCGAAAAAAATTTCAGCCCTTTTTTATTAACCGCTTACATCACCCCTTCCTCTTCTCCCAAGCAAAAAGGAGCCGCCCCATGAGCACAATAGCGCTTAGGGCAACTCCTTACGTATGAACGCTCGTAGGCTACGAATTCACGCAGCTTACGCCGCTTGATTCGCTGTTCTCATTAAAGCAATTGACCGCCGCCCGTATTCGTAACCGGGACGATCGGTTTCGCCTGCTGCTTGCGCTCGATGCTGATCCAGATTAGGCCAGCGGCCATACAGCCAGCACCGCACATTTGGATGAATGCGATTTTCTCATCGAACATAAAGTATCCGGCAATGACTGCCGCAGCAGGAACCGCATAGCGGAAAAAGTTCGAGCGGGTGGCTCCGACCTTAAACATGCAGGCGTTCCATAGAACAAATGCAAGCACCGTACATATAAGCACATTGTAGCCAATCGATAAATAATGGCCGGCATTTAGAGCGGACCAGTCGGTCTGTCCCCATGAACCGAAGGTTAGCGGAAGCATGAACAACGATCCAAACGCGATGGTCCATGTGCTTACCCGAAGGGCCGAGTATTGCTTCATCAGCGACATTGAGCTGAGATTGAATAGCGGACCGATGATGCTGACGGCAAAAGCCATCGCGTTGCCCATCATATTTTCAGAGGAGAGGTTAAAGCCTTCTCCACCGCCGAGTATGACTAAGCTGACGCCGACAATCGAGATTGCGCCGCCAACGATAAGCCGAAGCGTAATCGATTCCTTGACGAAAAGCGGTGCGAATAAGGCAGCGAAGATCGGCCATGGCGCCACGTTAAGGAGCGAAGCGTTCGCGAGTGTCGTATATTTGATCGAGTACATCACCATAATTTCGAGCAAAGTAATGCCGACGAGCCCGATCAACGCAAGCTTCGGCACGATTCGCCAAGGAATGCCTACGCTGCCCTCGGTCATTTTTAGAATAAGGAAGAAAAACGGCAGAGCAAGTCCAAATCTCAAAAAAGAAAACACAATCGGGTTAAACGATTCCATCGCCAGGCGAGATATGCCGAAGTTCGCCCCCCATACAACTGCAATCAGAACAAGCCCACCGTAATTCAACCATTTGTTGTTCATTCTTTCCGCCCCATCTATTCGCATATGTCACTATCCAGAAATTCCTCATCCATCATAGCATGCGAACAGGTTAAAATATTCAAGGGATTTTGCTCATTTTTTATGCATTTTAAACTCTAGAAACAGCTCGTTGTAATGGGCCAGCATTCTTTTGCCGAGATTATCGTAAACCTCAAGTCTGCCGGTCAGCTCTTCGTTCGGATAAAAACGGTCATCGGTCGCGATTTCCTCCGGAAGCAGCGCCATCGCCGCCTCGTTTGGCGTCGAATAACCGACATATTCCGCATTTTGCGCCGCAACCTCGGGATCGAGCATAAAGTTAATAAATTGATGCGCGCCCTCGATATTTCGAGCCGTTTTTGGAATGACCATATTATCGAACCACAGGTTCGAGCCTTCTTCCGGCACGACATAATCGAGCTTATCGTTCTCGCCCATAATTTCCGATGCATCCCCGGACCAGACGAGGCCGACAGCCGCCTCTTCGTTCGCGAGCAGCATTTTGATCTCGTCGCCTACAATCGCCTTCACGTTAGGCGTCATCTGAAGCAGCTTCGCCTTCGCCTCCTGCAAATGCGCTTCGTTCGTATCATTGAGCGAGTAGTGCAAGCTGTTCAGCCCCATGCCCATGACCTCGCGAGCGCCGTCGAGCAGCAGAATTTGATTGCGGAGGCTCTTGTCCCACAGATCATTCCAGCTGGAGAAGTCGAGCTCGCCTACAAGCTCAGGATTATAAATAATGCCGACCGTTCCCCAAAAATACGGAATCGAATACGCATTATCCGGATCAAAGGACAGATTCATGAAGCGCGGATCGATATATTTCAAATTCGGCAGCTTCGAGTGATCAAGCTTCAGCAGAACGCCTTCCTCTTTCATTTTGCTAATCGCATACTCGGAGGGAATGCTTACGTCAAACGTCGTTCCGCCTTGCTCGATTTTGGTCATCATCGCTTCATTCGAATCGAAGGTTTGGTAGATGACTTTAATGCCGGTCTCCTCCTCGAAGCGCTCAAGCAGCTCGGGATCTACATAATCGCCCCAGTTGTAAATCGTTAGCGTGTTGTCGCCGCTGTAGCCCTCGCTTGAATTCAGGTACGACGTCAAATAGATAAGCCCTAATGAAACAACAAACACGACAACGAACATGCGCACAAGCTGTCCCATTAGCGCCCCTCCTTGACTGACGGCTTCATGTTCCGTTGATTAATAAAGTAATACCCGACGACCAGCACGATCGTAAATAGGAAAATAAGCGTCGATAACGCGTTGATCGACAGCGACACGCCTTGGCGCGCCCGTGAGTAGATCTCGACCGACAGCGTCGAGAAGCCGTTGCCCGTTACGAAAAACGTGACAGCGAAGTCATCAAGCGAATAGGTCAGCGCCATGAAGAAACCCGCAAATATGCCCGGTTTAATGAACGGCAGCATCACCCGCGTCAGCACCTGCCACGAGCTAGCGCCGAGATCGCGAGCCGCATCGACCAGCGTCGAGCTCATTTCCTGCAGCTTCGGCAGCACCATAATAACGACGATTGGCACGCTGAACGCGATATGCGACAGCAGCACGGACACGAAGCCCAGCTTAATGCCGATAATGGTGAAAAGGATTAGAAATGACGCGCCGATAATGACGTCCGGACTGACGATGAGCACGTTGTTGAGCGTGAGGAGCGTTTGCTTCGGCCTATTGCTCCGTATGTGATGGATGGCGATTGCGCCAATTACGCCCAAAATTGTCGAGATCGCCGCGGACAGCAGCGCAATCACGAACGTATTCAGTACGATGATAAGCAGGCGCGTATCCTCAAACACCTCTTTGTAGTAATCAAGCGTGAAGCTCTCGAAATTGCGCATCGACCCGCCGCTATTGAACGAATAGAACATTAAATAGAAAATCGGCGCATAGAGCACCACAAATATGAATACTAAATAAAGATTTGACCATTTATTTGTTCCGCGCATCGGCTGCACCTCGCTTTCGATTGCCGGTTATGAGCATCATCGCTGCCATCGCCAAAATTAAAAATACCGCGATGGTCGCCCCCATCCCCCAGTCCTGCGTCACGAGAAAATGCTGCTCGATTGCCGTTCCGAGCGTAATGACGCGGTTTCCTGCGATGAGCCGCGTAATCATAAACAGCGACAGCGCCGGAATAAATACGGCCATACAGCCGGATTTCACGCCGCTGATCGTGAGCGGAAAAATAACGCGGCGGAACGTCGTCCACGCCGATGCGCCCAGATCACGCGCCGCATAGACGAGCGATGGATTCATTTCCTCCAGCGCATTAAAGATCGGCAATATCATGAACGGTATAAAAATATAAACGGATACGAAAATAAAGCTGAAATCGGTGAACAAAATTTGCTTATTTCCGATGCCGATCGCTTCAAGCACCGAATTAACAAAACCATATGTACCGAACAAGCCGATAAAAGCGTATGCCTTGAGCAGCAAATTGATCCAGCTTGGCAAAATGATAAGCAGCAGCCAAAGCTGCTTATGCTTGGTCCTCGTCAGCAAATAAGCCGTCGGATAAGCGGCGAGCAATGAGATGGCGGTTATGAGAAACGCATACCAAAACGAGCTAAGCGTCATCTTTAAATAGACCGGCGTAAAAAACTTCGCGTAATTGCCAAACGTAAAATTGCCATCCACATCAAAAAACGAATAATACGCAACTAAGACGATTGGCGCAATGACGAACAGCACGATCCAAGCCATATAAGGGATTAGATAAAAACTGCGTGATTTATTTGACATCGACGGCCTCGCTGTACGCTTCGAGACGTTTATCGAATTCCTCTTCCGTCTCGTCAAGACGCATGACATGAATCGCTTCCGGGTCAAAGGTCAGCCCTATTTGCTCGCCAACCGTCGCTTTGCGCGTGGAATGGACAAGCCACTCATTGCCTGACTCATCATAGCAGCAGATCTCATAATGAACGCCGCGGAACAGCTGCGAATCTACGCGCACCTGCAGCTTGCCGTTGTCAGATGACGTAATCTCCAAATCCTCCGGCCTGATGACGATGTCGACCGCCTCGTTTGGCGTCAGCCCTTGGTCAACGCATTCGAAGGAACGGCCAGCAAATTCCACCACAAAGTCTCGCGCCATCCGGCCCGGTACAATGTTCGACTCTCCGATAAAATCAGCGACAAAACGGTTGATCGGCTCATCGTAAATATCAGTAGGCGTTCCGCTCTGCTGAATTTTTCCTTCATTAATAACAAAAATCTCATCCGACATCGCCAGCGCTTCCTCTTGATCATGCGTAACGAATATAAACGTGATGCCAAGGCGGCGCTGCAGCTCGCGCAGCTCATACTGCATTTCCGTCCGGAGCTTCAGATCAAGCGCGGAGAGCGGCTCGTCCAATAAAATAATTTCCGGCTCATTCACGATAGCCCGCGCGATCGCAACGCGCTGCCGCTGTCCGCCGGACATCTCTGTAATCTCCCTTGATTCGTAGCCGTTCAAGTTTACGAAGCGCAGCGCTTCCTTAACTTTAGCGGTCACATCGGCGTTTTTGAGCTTTTTGATGCGCAGGCCGAAGGCGACATTTTCGAACACGTTCAAGTGAGGGAACAGCGCGTAATCCTGGAATACAGTATTCACCTGCCGCTCGTTCGCCGGCACCCTATTAATCACTTTTCCATTAAAATAAATCTGCCCCTCGGACGGCTCGGTGAAACCCGCGATCAGTCTGAGAATAGTCGTTTTGCCGCAGCCCGAAGGGCCAAGCAGTGTATAAAACTTGCCTCGCTCTATCGTAAAGCTGACGTCCCTAAGAACAGCGGCGTCATTATGATCATATTGCTTTGTCACATGCTCAAAGCGAATGATAGTTTGATCTTGCATATGGCATTCCCCTTTGCATATTTAGAAGAAACAATAGTGATTATACAGCATCCCCGAAATTCGGCAATAGTAAAAGGCAAAATGATGTCAACATTCATCATGACGCAACCTGCTTTTCAATTCATTGATTATGAAAGCGCTATACATTACGATTAATTCAGGTTCAGTTAGTGAACATTATTATACATTGGAGGTTGAAGCATGAGTAAACTGACATCCGAGCAACCGGTATCCGGCGGTGTTAAAGTTTCCGTTCAACGATTTGGTCGTTTTCTAAGCGGCATGGTCATGCCGAATATTGGCGCGTTTATTGCATGGGGACTCATCACGGCACTATTTATTCCGACTGGCTGGATTCCGAACGAGAGTCTGGCAACGCTAGTCGGGCCGATGATTACCTACTTGCTCCCTATACTCATTGGTTATACCGGCGGTCAAATGATTCACGGCGTACGCGGAGGCGTAGTCGGCGCAATCGTCACACTTGGCGTTATTGCAGGGGCGGATATTCCGATGTTCCTCGGAGCCATGATCGTTGGCCCGTTCGCTGCATGGGTATTGAAGAAATTCGATCAGTCTATAGAAGGAAAGATTCCTTCCGGCTTTGAAATGCTCATCAACAACTTCTCTTCCGGCATTATCGGCGGCGGGCTTGCGATCATTGCATTCAAAGGGATTGGTCCCGTTGTTGCATCGCTAAGCAAAGTGCTTGCTTCCGGCGTAGAGTGGCTGATCAACACAGGTTTCCTGCCGCTCGCGAACATTTTGATCGAGCCGGCTAAAGTGTTATTTCTTAATAACGCCATCAACCATGGCATACTTGGGCCGCTTGCACTCGATCAAGCCTCGCAAACAGGCAAATCGATCATTTACATGCTGGAATCAAATCCAGGTCCGGGCCTTGGCATCTTGCTCGCTTATTGGCTGTTTGGCAAAGGGATGGTTAAGCAATCGGCGCCAGGCGCGGTTGTCATCCATTTCTTCGGCGGTATTCATGAAATTTACTTCCCGTACATTCTCATGAATCCTCGTTTGATTCTTGCAGCCATCGCTGGCGGCGTAGCCGGCACGTTCACCTTCTCCGTCTTCGGAGCAGGACTTGTCGCGGCTCCGTCACCAGGCAGTATTATCGCTTACTTCACGATGACGCCAAAAGGCGGTCTGCTGGCTATGCTAAGCGGCGTAGCGGTAGCAACGATCGTTTCCTTCCTCGTCTCAGCCGTACTGCTTAAGACCAGCAAGCAGAACGAGAATGCGGGCAACGAGCTAGAGGAAGCAGCGAAAAAAGTACAGCAAATGAAAGCCGAATCCAAAGGCAATGCCGCGGCGCCTTCCGCTCCGCAAACACAGCTTGCGAAGGAGCAGGTTAACAAAATCGTATTTTCCTGCGATGCCGGGATGGGTTCGAGCGCAATGGGCGCTTCCATTTTGCGCAAAAAAATTAATGCAGCCGAGCTGCCGATTACCGTCATCAACACGGCGATCAACGATATTCCCGGAGATGCCGACATCGTCATCACCCACAAGACACTAACCGACCGCGCAAGGCAAAAAGCGCCAGGCGCCGAGCATATTTCAATCGATAATTTTCTCAAAAGCCCAGAGTATGACCTGCTCGTACAAAGACTAAGTTCATAAAATTAGACTCAGCGCTGACAGATTTCTGTCGGCGCCTATGTCCATTCTTCTGCTAAGGAGGATAGCCTATCAAAGCCTCAACTAGGCAACGTCGAATGATTGAGATGCTGCTTGATCAGAAGCAGGAAATTACGGCGGCGGACATCGCAGCAATCGTCGGAACGAGCACGAGGACGGTTCACCGCGAGCTTGCCGATATTGAACCGCTGCTTGCTGCAAACGGCATTGTTCTACACAAAACAGCCGGGCTTGGCATTCGAATTGAAGCAGATAACGAAACGCTGGAGCGATTCAAGCAATCGCTTGATCAAACCGATTCCTTCGAGTATACGGGGGAAGAACGCAAGGTTCTTGTTCTATGCAGGCTGCTTGAGCATGACGAGCCCATCAAGCTGTTCTCGCTTGCGCATGAGCTGCGCGTTACCATGCCGACCGTCAGCCATGATCTCGATGAGCTCGAAGGATTGATCATCAAGCAAGGCCTGACACTCGTCCGAAAAAGAGGCTACGGCGTTGAAATCAACGGTCCCGAGGAAGCGAAGCGCCATTTTATCAGCTTGCTTGCGTTTAACCATCTTGATGATTCCGATCTCTTCGGGCAATTCAAAGACCAAGCGGTCACGAATCCGATAACGGCACAGCTGCTTGATATGATCGGAAAAGAGCATTTTAAAAGGCTCGAGCATGCTTTGTGGGAGCTGAATGATGATTGGCCAAGCACCTTGTCCGAATCAGACTATACAAGATTACTTATTAAGCTGTCGGTTGCGTTAACCCGCATCGAGCATGATTGCTTGGTATCCGCGGGCAAATACGATAACGGCGATAACATTCCTTTGCTGCGCAGCCTGCTTGACCTGCTCGACATCCAGCTGCCCATAGAAGAAAAAAGTTATCTTTCTCAATTGCTCGGAAATGAAGCTTTTCCGGAAAGCAGCCTGTTGATCCATCATGATGACATGCCGACCATCGAGGGCGTCAAGCGGCTCATCCGCTACGTCGAAGAACGGCTGCATATGTCTCTTATGGAGGATCGATCGCTTGAGGAAGGCCTTATCCAGCACATAAAGCCGGCTTTCCAGCGCATTTCGGTCGGTATTGCGATTCGCAATCCGATGCTCGCCCCGATCAAGAAGGATTATGGCGCGCTGTTTTCAATCGTGCGAAGCGGTGTACAGGAAGTATACGGGCACATCCAAGTGCCAGATGAGGAAATCGGTTATATCGTCATGCATTTTGGAGCTTCCTTGGAGCGATTAAAGCCTTTTCCCAGAAAAATAAGGGCTGTACTCGTTTGCACGAGCGGTATTGGCTCCTCCAAGCTGCTTGCCGTCAAAATCGCCAAGGAGCTGCCGCAAATCGATTTGATCGGACATTATTCGTGGTATGAAGCGACAAGGCTTCCACCCAGTAGATATGATTTGATCATTTCCACCGTGGACTTGCCGCTGGAGCCGGACCGTTACATTAAGCTAAGCCCTATGCTAACGCCGGAAGAAACCAATAAGCTGCGCGCTTATATCAAAGGCACGACCTTAAAGAAGATCAGTCCTGCCCTTGCGGCAGACACAGAAGCTTCCGGGCAATCGCCAATGGACCGGTTGCTGCTGCTGCAGCTCTATTCCGGCGTCGTCCTGCGGCTGCTTGACGGATTCCATGTTCATGACCTGACTCAAATGGAAGGCCGCGAGCATCTGGATAATCAGCTGCCTAACATGCTTTCCTTGATTGGCAAGCCATATATCGAACAAAATAGCGCGAAAATAACCGCTCAGCTGCTGGCAAGAGAGCAGCAAGGCAGCCTTGTCATTCCGGACACCGAGCTTGCTTTGCTTCATACGCGCAGCGAATGGATTGAAGAGCCGCTGCTTGCTTTGTACCGATATGACAGACCGCTAAAGCTTAGCGAGGATGCAGAAGCCAGACATCTCTTAATGATGCTAGGCCCCCTCAAGCTTGATGCATATAGCCTAGAGCTGCTCAGCGAAATTAGCGCGATGCTGCTGCTGCCTGATCTCCTTGCCGTACTGGAGAATGATGATACAGCCGGCATCAAGCTCTTTATTTCAAAAAAGCTGGAGCATTATATAAAAACCAAATTGGATTGGAGAGAATGAACATGACCATTCTATCGACAGAGAAAGTTAAACTAAACGTGAGCGTAAAAGATAAATACGAAGCGATCCGCATGGTCGGACAAATGCTTGTTGACGCAGGACACGCGCCGCAGGCGTATATCGACAAGATGATTGAGCGCGAGGAAGCTTTATCCACCTATATCGGCGGAGGCCTCGCCATGCCGCATGGAACAAACGACTCAAAGGCACTTATTCAATCGACAGGCATGGCGATCATCATTGTCCCAGCTGGCGTGGACTTCGGCGGCGAGGAGCCCGCGCAGCTAGTTATCGGTTTAGCGGCGGTCGGCGACGATCACCTTGATATTTTGACCAACGTTGCCGTGCTTGTATCGGAGGAGGAAGACATGCAGCGCATTTTGAATGCTTCCTCGCCGCAAGAGCTGATTTCTATCTTTGAATCGGGTATGGAATCATGAAGGCCGTACACTTCGGAGCTGGCAACATAGGCCGAGGTTTTATCGGATTGCTGCTGCATAACGCCGGCTATGAGGTATGCTTCGTTGATGTCAACGAAGCGCTCGTCTCGGAGCTGCAAGCAAAGCGGCAGTATGCGGTGAAAATTGCAAACGAGCAAGGCGATACGTATCTTGTTGATCATGTAACGGCTATTGACGGCAAGGATGTCGGCTTAGTCGCCGAGATGATCGCAGAAGCTGACATCGTAACAACGGCAGTCGGCGTATCCGTTCTAAAGCATATTGCAGCTGCGGTAGCTAAAGGCATTGAGCTAAGGCTCGCGAGCGGCAAAGCCGCTCTCCCTATTATCGCGTGCGAGAATGCTCTCGGCGGCAGCACGATTTTGAAACAGTTCGTTTATGAGCATTTGTCCGCGGACGTTCAGAAGGACGCTGATTTGCATATCGCCTTCCCTGACGCCGCCGTTGACCGCATCGTTCCGCTGCAGCAGCATGAGGACCCGCTCCAAGTTACGGTTGAGCCGTTTTATGAGTGGACGGTAGAGCGCTCCCCGCTGCTTGCTTCGCAGGTAGAAATCGCAGGCGTGCATTATGTCGATGATTTGGAGCCGTATATCGAGCGCAAGCTGTTTACCGTCAATACGGGTCATTGCGTTGCGGCATACCACGGATATTTGAAGGGGTATGCGACGATCCAAGAAGCGATGAAGGACAGCGAGATATTGGC
Source organism: Paenibacillus sp. FJAT-27812 (assembly GCF_001273905.1). Taxonomy (NCBI): domain Bacteria; kingdom Bacillati; phylum Bacillota; class Bacilli; order Caryophanales; family Paenibacillaceae; genus Paenibacillus; species Paenibacillus sp. FJAT-27812. The sequence goes on from NZ_LIGH01000001.1 coordinate 1,566,925, forward strand.
TAAGGTCGTAGGCGCGCTTCAGGAATCGGGAGCTGCGCTTGTGCAAATGTATCAGTTCGACGAGAAGGAGCACGCTCTCTATATCGATCAAATACTGGAGCGCTTCATCAACCCATACTTGGTAGATGAGGTAGCCCGAATTGGCCGCTCGCCGATTCGCAAGCTATCACCGAAGGACCGCCTTGTTAGACCGGCCTTATTAGCTTATCAATATGGCATTCCTGTTACTGAATTGACAGCTGCGATGGCAGCAGCCCTTCACTTTAACAACGCTGATGATCCCGAGGCTGCTGAGCTTCAAGCCTCCATCAAGGAACATGGCCTTCATTATACATTAACTAAATATACAGGCTTAGAAGCACAGCATCCGCTTCATAAACAAGCGGCAGAGCAATACCGCGCGCAGGAGTCGGTACTCCAAGCAGCGGCGAGGGGAGCAGGATCTTTATGACCGTTTCATTAAAAGGAATCGCGGCATCGCCCGGCATCGCGATTGCACGCACGTACCACCTTGCAGCCGAGCGGTTTATTCCGGTTCAGCAAGCCATACAAGACAGCGCGTCCGAGGTTGAACGGTTTCGCGGCGCTGTCGCATTGGCCAAAGGCGAGGTCGAGGCGATTCGCGCCTCGGCGGAGGAACGTCTTGGCGCGGACAAAGCTGAAATTTTCGAAGGACATTTGATGATCCTTGAGGACCCGGATCTCATAGAAGCAATCGAGCTCAAAATTGAAGAGGAATCCATTAACGCCGAATTTGCGCTGCACGAGGTATCGCAATCTTTTGTCGAGCTGCTGCAATCCATGTCGGATGAGCTGCTGCGCGGGCGCGCCGTTGATATCGAGGACGTCTCCGGCCGCATTATGAGCCATTTGCGCGGCATTCCGCATGTCGATCTCGCCAATCTTTCGGAAGAATGTATCATCGTAGCGCGTGATTTGACGCCATCGGATACCGCTCAGCTTAATCTGGAATTCGTTCGGGGTTTTGTTACTGAGGTAGGCAGCCGCACCTCCCATTCCGCTATCATGGCGCGATCATTGGAAATACCTGCGATCGTCGGGATCGGCTCTGCGATACGCGATATTTCGGAGCATGGCGTAATCGTTATGGATGCGAATGAGGGCGTCGTCCTTATTGATCCAACGGCGGAGGAGCTAGCTTCTTATCAAGGCAAGAAACAGATGGATGATCTGCGCAGAGCGAGTCTAAGCAAGCTGAAGGATCAGCCTACCTTCTCTAAGGATGGCAAACAAGTTGAACTGGCAGCCAATATCGGCAAGCTTGAGGACATTCAGCGCGCGATCGACAACGGTGCCGAAGGGATCGGCCTTTTCCGTACCGAATTTCTGTACATGGGACGCGGTTCCCTCCCATCCGAGGAGGAGCAGTTCACCAGCTATAAATATGCGCTTGAAAAAATGGACGGGAAACCCGTCGTCATCAGAACGCTTGATATAGGCGGCGACAAGGAGCTTCCTTATATGGAGCTGCCTAAGGAAACGAATCCCTTCCTCGGACAACGCGCCTTGCGTCTATGTCTGGATAGACAGGATCTGTTCCGCACGCAGCTGCGAGCGCTGCTTCGCGCCAGCCGGTACGGCACCCTGAAAATTATGTTCCCGATGATCGCCGTATTGGAGGAGCTGCTTGAGGCGAAGAAGCTGCTTGAGGAAGAGAAGCAGAAGCTTATTGCCGAAGGCGTTCAGCTTGCCGAGCATATCGAGGTTGGAATGATGGTTGAAATTCCGGCAGCAGCTGTCTCAGCGGATCTTTTCGCACCGGAAGTTGATTTCTTCAGCATCGGCACAAACGATTTGATTCAATACACCATGGCAGCAGACCGCATGAACGAAACGGTATCTTACTTGTATCAGCCATGGCATCCCTCCCTGCTGCGCTTGATTCGCTTCGTTATACAAGCGGCGGAGAAGGAAGGCAAATGGGTCGGCATGTGCGGCGAGATGGCTGGCGATCAGACTGCCATCCCTTTGCTGCTTGGACTTGGCCTGCATGAATTCAGCATGAGCGCAGGTTCGATCCTGCAAGCAAGAGAATTGATCGGTCAGCTCGACCAAGCCGAATGGGCAGGCTGCGCGAATCAAGCGCTGACCATGCGGAGCACACAGGAAATCACACAATTTGTAGAACGTACAAGAAACGGAGTGGTTCATCATGATTAGCCAAACATTTACCATCCTTAATCCGACGGGCTTTCACGTACGCCCGACCAAAACCTTCGTCCAAACCGCAAGCAGCTTCCCTTGCAAGGTGAGCGTGCTCAATAAAGGCAAAAAGGTAAACGGAAAAAGCTCGCTGAGCATGCTTACACTAGGCATCGCGATGAACGAGGAAGTCACGCTGGAGATAGACGGCGAGCAGGAAGAGCAGGCGCTCGAAGCGCTCGGCCAATTGCTCACAGCCATTCACGAATAAAATAGCAGCGGCTGTCCGAGAAAGAAGGCTAGATGCCTCCCTTCTCGGGCAGCCGTTTTTTTATCGTCCTCGCGGCGCGGCTACAATGCACAAAGTACACTAGAAACCTCACATGGCACTCCGAATTTGTTGCTACGCTGCAGTTTTGCAGCGAAACGTATCGCTAATTCGGTTAATATGAAGGAATTGAGGAATTTTGCTGCATGTACAACAACGTAGCGAGGGTAGAACGGCTTAACGGCCTCATACATTGCATAAACTGCAAGGTAGAATGGTGAGTATGTTTTACGTTTGGAGAATGATACGGAGCCCCCCTTATACACACAAAAAAAGGACAGCGATTGCTCGCTGTCCTTCGAAATTAAACGGATGATGCCGGCACTGCCTTTTCCGTGCTGTCGTCCTTCGTTTTCCTGTGGGACAAAGCAAAGTAGATGTAAGATAGTACCGCGAACAGGATTGCTATACCCGCCATAACGGCCGTGTATCTGCCCATCATGCTGTAGTCACCGCTGGAAATGATATCTCTAAAGCCTGCTACCGAATAAGTCATAGGCAGGAATGGAGATACTTTCTGCAGGAAGCCAGGGACAAGCTCGATAGGGAATGTACCCGCTGAGCTCGTTAGTTGGAAGATCAACAGAATAACCGCGATAAACCGTCCCGGATTACCCATTGAAGCGACCAAGAACTGAATGATCATCATGAACGTAATGCTCGTTAGAATCGAATAGAATAAGAACAGCCCCATGCTCTGAACCTCTAGCTTCAGAACAAAAATCAGTGCAGCATCAGCGATCAATGCCTGAATCGTACCGATAAGCACAAGCGTAAGCGCCTTGCTCCAGAACCAGCTCCAACCGTTGACCGGACGAACGGCCGGCTCGCGAACCGAGTAAACAATCGTTAGCAGCATTGCGCCAACGTATAGGCCAAGCGATAGGAAGTAAGGAGCAAGCCCCGTACCATAGTTGTCTACCTTCGTAACTTTCTCAACATCAAGCTTTACGGGATCAGCAAACATATCCACCATGGCATCCGTCAACTTCAGATCGGATGTTTTATCGGAAGCCTCATTCAGCTTGCCGGACAATTCCTGCGTACCGTCCTCTAGCTTCAACAGCCCGGAAGCAACCTGCTGTGCGCCATCCTCCAGCTGGACTGATCCGTCAACAAATGGCGTTACGCTAGAAGATAGCTGGGAAAGACCCGCCGTCAGCGTCGCTGCTCCACTGTTAAGCTGCTTAGCGCCAGCAGCCAACTTCGCTCCGCCCGTGCTCGCTTCAGCAAGCTTCGTACCAAACTGCGTCATGCCGCTTGTAAATTTCTCTGCCCCAGCGACCAATTGCTGTCCGCCTACGCCAAGCTGCTTGCCTCCGGCAGCCGCTTCTTCGACCTTCTTGTCAAAGGTGCCAAGACCATCCGACACTTTAACAAGGCCGTCACTCAGCTTTGCCGCTCCATCGCTGAGCTGCTTCTGGCCTGCCGAAGATTTCTCCAAGCCCGCCGCTAGCTCTTGGCTCGCCTTCAATAGAGATGCAAAGCTTTCGCTCTCCGCCAACTGCGGGTTCGCCTGACCCAGCTGCGCCAGCCCATTCGCAAGCTGCGCCGCACCTGCCTTCAGCTGCTCCTCGCCAGCAGCTGATTCCTTAAGACCGCCCGCTAGCTGCCCCGCAGCCTGCTTCGCGTCAGAAGCGCCTCCCGCCAGCTGTCCGCTAGCTCCGGCCAATTGCGACAAGCCGTCGCTAAGCTTCACCGCTCCGGCTCCAAGCGAGCCCGCGCCATCGCCAAGCGATGCGGCTCCCGCGCCAAGCTGCTGCTGCGCTGCCTGCAGCTGCGCCAGGCCGCTAGCCAAGCTTGCCGTGCCTGTGCTCAGCTCGGCACTGCCCTTGCCAAGCGCCTTGCCGCCATCATTCAGCTTGCCGACACCTTCTTGCAGCGTCATTGATCCGCTGACCAGCTTCGCCAAGTTTTTCTCGATGAGCACGGCGCCATCCTTCGCCTTCGTCGTGCCGTCGGCGATTTCGCCTGCTCCGTCACTCGCTTTGCCAATACCGTCCACGAGCTCTTCCATTTGCTCAAATACGGTGCGCGTATAAGCAGCCGTTACTTCTTTGTTAAGCTCCATTTTCATCGTGTCGACCGCTTTGCTGCCGATCTGCGAAGCTAAGAAGTTATAGCTCTCGTTAGCCAAATAAGTGAGCTGTGCAGGCGTTGGGTTATCCGATGTCAGAGAAGTTGTTTTCTCCGAGAAGTCGGCCGGAATTTCAATCGCCATATAATAGGAATGGTCTTCGATTCCCGCCTCTGCATCCGCCTTGTTTACAAAATGCCATTCGAACTTTTCATTCTCTTTTAGCTCTTCCTCAAAATCCTTGCCAATATGCATCATCTCATCGTTATACTCATAACCTTTATCCGCATTTACGACGGCTACCGGCATTTTATCCAAATGACCGTACGGGTCCCAAAAGGCACCTAGAAACATCGAGGAATACATAACGGGTATCATCAATACGCCAATCACCGATATCAACAACATTTTGTTGCGCGCGATCCCGGACAATTCCTCACCAAACTGCTTTAAACCTCTGAACTTCAAATCGTCCACTCTCCCAATCACTGATTGACCATTTTTCTCATTTAGTCATTTTTCTGTGTAAAAAAAGGCATCCAGGCTATTCCGGAGCCAATCCTACTTGCATATAGAATCGCAGTTGTTCCGCTACTTGCTGCTTATTCAGCGGTTCATGCGTTTTTTTCCATTCTACGGTGAGCGCCATATACAGCCGCAGCATGACGAATGCTGTCATCTCCGGGTTGCAAGGCTTAATTTCGCCTTTATCCATCGCAAGCTGTACCTGCTGCTGAATGTAGCCAACAACCGCCTTCTCGATTTGCTGAATGCCCTCTACTGCCATCGGGGTACCGATCTCGCGCACCTCATGAGACAGCTTGAGCGCAAGCTCATGCTCCTCGCGGAATTCAAGCAGCTGCTCGAGCGCAGCGTTCAAATTATCGAAAAAACGCCGATTCGGATCAACGACTCTCTCCGCCACCTGTTTCATTTCGATAATAAGCCGCTTCATAATTTCGTGGAACAGCTCTTCCTTATTCGTAAAGAACGTATAAATCGTCCCTTTGCCTACATTCGCAATCTTCGCTACCTGATCCATCGTCGTCGCCTTATATCCAAACAACGCGAACGACTTACCCGCAGCATCCACAATCTGCTGTCGTCGATCAATGGCCATTCCTTCACCTCCGTGCGTTCGAATCCTCGTTTGAATAACTGACCAAAAAACTAAAACGGTCATTTCGACTTCCGTAATCATAGCACGCTCCATTTCCGATTGCAATACCTAAATTAGCAGAACAATCCGCAGTAGCCTATTCGCCTAAAGATGACTTTACTCGGCAAAAAGAGCTATAATACAAATACAGTTGTAACTATCTTCTGCACAGCAGATAAAAAGGAGTGTATCCCTTATGTCATACAAAGAAATTACGTCTATTGAAGAATGGAATAATGTTTATGAGGCTTCCGCTACTCGTCCACTCGTTGTATTCAAGCACAGCACAACTTGCCCGGTAAGCGCGAACGCTTTTCAAGAATTCAACAACTACCTCGACGGCAAGCCAAGAGAAGACGTGGAATACGTGCTCGTGAAGGTCATAGAGTCGCGCCCCGTTTCCAACCAAATTGCAGAAGACACATCCGTTAAGCATGAGTCGCCGCAAATTATGTTCATCGAGAAAAAAGAAAAAGTATGGACGGCTTCCCACTGGTCTGTTACGAAGGCTCATATTGCTGCGGTTCTTGACTAATCATTACCCCCTTACTAATAAAACTCCCAGCCCTTCGCTTTTAAGCGCAAGGCTGGGAGTTTTTATTTTTAATTCCTTTACTATATCCCAAGATCCAATAATCATTCCTCTTCTCCATCTACAACGGCTTTGATTACGAATTTCAACTGTTCATTTTCAAATTTATCCATAATGAACAGGTCGCCGCATCTTATTCATCCATTATTTTCATATATTCGTCTATTTTTGTTCGTTATTGTTCTTTATCATAATGTGATTTTTGTTATCTTATTGTCTCCAAAAAAACGCTGAAACCCCCTATATCTCACCACCATGCTTAAAGGCTCATGGCACTTAGAACTAGAAAAGTAGAACTATTCATGCCATTCAGCCCATTCTCAATAACGCATTATTGTGGTTATCTAGAGAATGTCGGAATATATCGTTTTTTATAAATTAGGGGGATATTTTATGAAGCGTTTCGCTTTAATCGCAGTCGTCATCACCGTTTTTTGGGCAGCGTTCTCTGGCTCACTCGCAAATGAACAAGCAATAGCAGCGTCATCGACGCCCATATTCAAAGATATTAAAGGCCATTGGGCGGAGAAAACGATTAACGATATGGTAAAACAAGGGATTTTAGACGGATATCCGGACGGGACCTTCCGACCACAAGAACCCGTGAAGGTTGATCAATTTATTAAAATGCTCATTCTTTCGTATACCGATTTGCATCAAAACGGTTCGCGAAGCTGGAACATACCGTTCCTTCAATCGCTTAGCGAAGAGAACCAAGCCATTTTGAAGCAGGATTACCGCTATTTCGACTTCAAGCCAAGCCCGGTAGGCTATTGGGCTAAGCAGTTCATAGATGTAGCAAGCGATCTTCATTTTCTGAACAAGAGCAGATATAACGATTTCCAAGCCGACATGACCCGCGAGAACGTCGCAGAAATTGTCTACTACACCATTCAGGAAACGGAATTTCTTGAGGACGGATTGTTCGGCCAGAAAATGGCCCAAGCCTACGGCGATCTCATGGGCGCCACCGAGCGCGAGCAAAAGTTTATCGCCGAGACGCTTGTTAAGGGCATTATGCAGGGTTACCCGAACGGCTTCTTCGGCGTTGGCGATACCGTCACTCGCGCGGAGTCGCTTGTCATTCTGAACCGTCTTACCGACAAATCGAAGCGGCTAGCCGTGCCCGTCTCTCCCGAGAAGCTGGAGCGTGTCGTTCCAACTGCTGGCGGCGGCAAAAAAATTATTATTTTCCCAGACAAACGGATGTGGGACGCTTACGAAGCGCTTCTTGTGGCGGGGCAATTGCGGGGCTCGAATCATGACTTGTACGAAACGACGCTTCGCCTCTTCAAGGATCAATCGGAGAAAGACAGCGTAATGAACCGTCCTTCCGGCTCGGCGGCACTAAATGAGGAAGCGGCTGTATGGCTTGATCCGCAATACAATACCTACGGCATTACGATGAGGCTTCGCGAGGGCACGCTTGCCCGCAACAAAGAGGTTGTCGAGCAATTCGCCAACCAGCTGTTCGGCTATAACGCCTCCACGTTCAAGGAGCTGTTCAACGATCTTAGCAAGCGCGTCGAGTCGGGCGCAAAGGTAGCCTCCCAGCAGAAGCTGATCGGCACCGACAACGTCAGCATTCAAGTGGACGCAGCGACGAAGACGGTTATTTTCTCCATTGCTACAAAAAAATAGGCTTATTCCTGTTTAAAGAAGCTGCCTGAAGGTTAATGACCAGAAGCAGCTTCTTTTCGTATGCAACATCAAGATTCATTCTCTCGTCTATGCTTAAACCCACTATCCATGAGGAGGTTTTTCAATGAAGCACACAAGCCCTAAACAATCACGTTCAACTCGCAAGGCCGCAACCGTTATCGCTGCCGCTATGCTATTTGCGTCCGCTCCCGTTGCAGGATGGCTCCCTGGCGGCGGGGTAGCAGCCGCGGCCGCGCAGCAGCTAAAAATCGTCTCGCAGCCTTTTGTCATAGACGGCATCCGCTCTTCCATACCTACCGCCAATGTAGATGGAAATACGTATATCAGCATCCGTGCGCTTAATAATAAGCTTGGGCTCTCGACAAGCTGGGATGCGGCAACCAGATCGGTTGTCATCAAAGGGCGTGACAGAACACTTTCCGCCTCACCCGATGATGGCAGCTACAAGCTAAACGGCCAGCCTTTATATGGCAATCCCGCGATTTTAATTAACGGCTCCACCTACCTGCCGCTTCGATTTGTTTTGGAGCGAATGGGCTATGGTATTTCGTATGACGGCAAAACGCGTACCGTTGGCATTGAGACAATCAAAGAAAACGCGCTGTCCATCGGCACGGAAACGATCAGCAAAGTGACGAAGGACCAATCCTTGCTCATCCATTATCCGGTCATAACGGGTTATACGAACGAAGCGTCACAGACCAAGATCAATGAGTTTCTAAAGCAAGAAGCAGAAACCTATGCCGCCTCAGGCCAGCAAGCTATTGCCAAAGCTGCTGCGGACAACAAAGAAATGGAAGCGAACAATAAAGACATGACGATGCCTGTCTTATCCTTCGACGGCGCTTATACCATCACGTATAACGAGCAAAATACGGTCAGTCTCTACGTCGACTACTATTCCTATCTCGGCGGTGCGCATGGCATGACCGAGCGCGTGTCGTACACGTTCGATCTTATGACGGGCGAGGAGCTTAAGCTTGAGGATGTAACGAGCGGCAATTTGAATTACACCTCTATTATCGACGCCTCTATTCGTGAGCAAATCAAGGCTAGAAAGCTGCTTCTGATCTCGCCGTTTGAGGGAATTAAGCCGGATCGCGACTTCTACCTTAAGCATGGCGCTGTTGTGATCGCATTTGGTCAATACGAATACACCTCCTATGCAGAAGGCATGCCGGAATTCGCTATTCCGTTCAAAGCATTCGAGTAGACAACCATTTGATCGCCGCACAAAACAAAGAAGGTCTCTATCGGGCAGCAGCCTGATAGAGACCTTCTTTTTCTTTAAGTTGCTGCCGTCTACTCCTCCGGGTCCAGCTTGCATTCAGCAAGCGTAAGCATGCGAGTACGATGCTTCCATTTGTGTCCGATAAAGATGGCGAGGAACAACGGGATTCCGATATAGGAAGCAATCATATAAGGCCAGTCGATGCGGCCGTCCTTGATCGCTCCGATGAACTGTCCGCCAATGACGACTATACAGAGCAGCATCGCCAGTATCGGACCGAAGGGGAACCACTTGGCACGGTAGGCAAGCTCCTTCAGATCCCGTCCCTGAGCTACGTAAGCTTTGCGGAACCGGTAATGGCTGATGGCAATGCCTAGCCAAACGATAAACCCAGACATGCCGGATGCATTGAGCAGCCATACATAGACAACCCCGTCGCCAAAGAACGAGGCAAGAAAAGCTAGCATGCCGAGCGCCCCCGTTACGAGAAGCGACGCGACCGGAACGCCGCGCTGATTAAGGCGAGCTAGAAAACGAGGCGCTTTGCCCTCCTTCGCAAGCACCCAAAGCATGCGCGTGGAAGCGTACATGCCTGAGTTGCCCGCCGACAATACGGAGGTTAAGATGACCGCATTCATAATAGAAGCCGCAACCGCAAGCCCGGCCTTCTCGAAAATAATCGTAAACGGACTCGTCGAAATATCGCCGCTCGCCAGCTGTTCATTCGAATAAGGAATCAGCATGCCGATCAGCAGAATCGCAAATATATAGAACAAGAGAATGCGCCAAAAGATGGAGCGGATCGCACGGGGAATATTTTCGCGCGGATTCTCGCTCTCTCCTGCCGTAACGCCGATCAGCTCCGTCCCTTGAAACGAGAAACCCGCCGCCATGAACACGCCTAGAGTTGCCAGAAAGCCCGCAGGGAAAGGATTATCCGTCAGGTTGCTGATGCCAACGGCCGGTCCGTTCCAAATGCCGATCACCATCATAAGGCCTAGCGCAATAAACACGATTACCGTTACGATTTTGATCATCGCAAACCAGTATTCCGATTCTCCGTAGCCCTTGACGGACAAGAGATTGAGACCGAGCATAAGCAGCAGGAACAAGCCGCTCCACAGAATGGAAGGGCTGTTCGGAAACCAAAATTTCATAATCAGCGTAGCTGCCGACAGCTCCGCCGCAATCGTGATCGCCCAGTTGTACCAATAGTTCCACCCTAGCGCAAAGCCTAGCGATGGATCAACAAACTTAGTCGCATAGGTGCTGAACGTTCCCGATACGGGCATGTGGGTAGCCATCTCGCCTAAGCTAGTCATTAGAAAATAAACCATAATGCCAATCAGCGCATAGGCAAGCACCGCGCCTCCGGGTCCAGCGGAATGAATAGCGCCGCCGCTTGCTAGGAACAACCCCGTACCAATGGAGCCTCCCAGCGATATCATTGTCATATGCCGGGCCTTCAGCCCCCTGTGCAGCGTATTCGAATCTTCCTGTTTCTTGCTCAATTACAAAACACTCCGTTCTTCACCACTTATCGACTTACATCGTTATCACGTATGCCATGTCCTCAGTTTGTTAATTTTTTATCATTTTATCCATCTGTTAGGAAAAAACCTTAAAATGAATGATCATAAAATCAGAAATCTATTATATAATGAGTGCGTAATAAGTCAAAGCAATTATGAAGGGAATGGTACGATGTTTGGTAAATTAGCTGCAGACGCGCTAGGACTAAGCGACATTGGCGTCATTATCAAGCCGGCGGATTTCAGCAAAGCTGATTCTGACGATTATGTCATGCATGAGGATAATGAGAAGATTTATTTTCTCATTAAATCAAAGTCCGACGAATACTGCTTTACGAATCTCGCCCTTATCCATTTGGACGGCACAAGCGCACTGAGCAAGAAACGCACGCTAAAACGTTATTCCTACAGCTCAAACCAAATTTCACAGGTCGCGCTTGAAACCGCTGGCACTGTCGATCTTGACGTCGAGATCAAATTCACCATCGGCTCCGTTCCATTCTCGATCGACGTCAACAAGAAGCATATCGAAGAGCTGAAGGACCTTTATAAAGCGCTGATCAAAATCTCCGAAATTACTCGCGAGAATGAAATTTCGCTTGAATACGCAAGACGCAGCATGGATCTCGCATCCTCAACGCTGCAGCATTTCCACAAAGGAGACTTCAATGTCGTTGAGCAGTTCGACGGATTGAACAAATCCGCTTTCAATTGGCTTGTAAACACACATAAGCAGTATCGCATTAAAGATTTTGGCGCTATTTTTGAGCGTTATATTAACAACTAAATCCTTTATTTGTAAGGTAGTGTGACCAAGCAGATCAGCAGTTTGAGGCTGATCTGCTTTTTTTCGTGGATGACAGCGTTTTTATGTAATATTACCTTACATACATATTGCGAAATTCATTCTTTCGCGTATATATTTAAACGAAAGGGTAACGTTTATATCACATGCGAAGAGGTGAATCGACTTGCCAGGAGAACTCATATTGACGGTAGATGATGAAGTTAGAATCGGCGAGCTCGTAGGCATGTATTTATCCAAGGACGGCTTCCGCCATTTGAGCGCAACAAGCGGCAAGCAAGCGATCGAGCTTACCGAGAACGAGCAGCCTTCGCTTATCGTGCTTGATGTTCTGCTTCCCGATATGGAAGGTTATGAGCTCTGCACTAGGCTGCGGCAAAAGACCGATGTCCCGATTATGTTCCTCACCTGCAAGGATACCGAAATCGATAAAGTGGTCGGGCTAAGCGTCGGTGCGGATGATTACGTCAGCAAGCCCTTCAGTCCTATCGAGCTGGTTGCCCGCATTAAGGCACAGCTTCGCCGCAACCGGATCGTCAATAATCGGCAATCCGAGTCAGCACCTTCGGCTGTGATCGCTTCCGAGCATGTGCAGCTGCGTATCGACGCGCATGAGGTATACGTCGACAACAGACGAATCGAGCTGTCCGCCAAGGAATTCCAGTTGCTTGCCTACCTCATGCAAAACGCGCGCCAAGTGCTCACGACCGAACGTCTGCTCAGCCATATATGGGGATATGACAGCAGCCTCGACACCAAAACCCTGCAAGTGCATATCGGGCATTTACGCAAAAAAATCGAGCGCAATCCGTCGTCTCCGTCACGCATCATAACGATACGCGGCATTGGGTACAAATTCGATGAACCGATTAAAGAGCATTAAGGCTCTCCTCCGGCCGCGCACCTTCGCCTTTCAAATGCTGGCGGCTATGCTGACCGTGTCTCTTATTCCGCTGCTATTATTATCCGCGTTCGCCTTACAAACGGTCACCTCTCAGCTTCATCGCTTCAGCGCTTTGAATACCGCACTGATCGAAAAAAATTACATAAGCATGTACGAAGCGAATATTGAAGAGCAGGTTCGCGCCATTGATACCGAACTCCGCCTTGTCGAGGATGCGGTTCTCCTGTCCAAAGCGCTTGCGGAATCTATTTTCTCTACTGAAAATCATACGGCCGTACAGCCCATCTCCTTCCTGTACGATTCGAAGAAGCACCGTTTTACCGAGAGGCATACAGACGGCATGGGCGTCATTTCCATTCGCACAGATAACCCGCTCGCTTATCCGTCTCCCGAGCAGGCTTACGATTTGGCGCTAAGCAAAGCTTTGTTTCCGCTATTCAAATCCGAATCGTCCCGAAAGCAAAATATCGTATCGATGTACTATATCCATCCAAAATCCGGCTCCTTCTATTACCCGGAATATACAGGCCCATTAGAAGAAGAGACGGCAAAGCCCATAAACACGCTGACCTCTTACAAATTTTATTCCGATGCCTTAAACGTCAGGCCGAAGACCAATCAGGTCGCATGGACGAAGCCCTACCTCGACATTACGCCAAGAGGCTGGATGTTCACCGCAACAACGCCTGTTTATGATGAGAACCGTGTCCTAAAAGGGGTCGTAGCCGCTGATGTAACGATCGAACGCTTCGTTAACAACGTACTGGATACGAGATTCGGCGACGAGGACGGCATCGCGCTGCTGCTTGGAACCGATCACGAGCTGATCGCCGCCCAGCAGCATGGAGCTGGCGAGATCGATCAGCTCGATTTGGCCGCCCTCTTCAGCCAAGATACGGTAAACAGCTTCCGCCGCATGCAGCTTGGCGGCCAGCAGAAGGTTGTATTCAGCCGCGCCATCCCATCGACCGATTGGATACTCGGCTATATTATTCCGGAGCATAAGCTCCTTGAATCGATTCATGCGGCTACGGATGAGCTTTCAACACAAACAGGCGACCGGCTCATCGTCCAGCTCACCCTGCTCGGCTTAGTCGCCGTTGGCTTATGCGTCATCCTCTCGTTTTATTTGCGCTCCAAAGTGTCACGGCCCGTCAACCTGCTTGCCGGCGCCTTCGCTGAAATGGGCGAAGGCCAATTCACCGCTTCATTAGATGATACGCGAACACTCGAATTCAATCAGCTGCTAAGCTCCTTTAACCGGATGTCGCTCAAAATTCGCGAGCTAATGGAGCAGCAGTCGGAGCTTAACCAACAGCTTGAGCATAAGGTGGAGCTGCGCACGGAAGAGCTGCGCGATATGAATAACGAGCTGGAGGCGCGCGTGGATGAGCTGCTGCGGCTCGAGCATTGGCGCAAGGAGCTGTTCATGAATATATCGCATGACTTGAAAACACCGATCACCTTAATCCGCGGCTACATCGAAGCCATTAACGACGGCACGATCAGCGGCGAGGATACGGGTATCTTCTTGCGCAGAATATACGAGGATATCCAAACGATCAATCAATTCGTTCGCAATTTAAATGAACTGAGCCTCCTCGAAACGCGCCAGCTGGAGGCAAAATTTGACGTTGTGGAAGCAGACGCCTTTTTCAGGGACATCGTGATGAAGTGGGAAGCATATATGAAGCTGGAGCGCCGTCCCTTTCATACGAATCAGCTTGCAGCTGGCGGCCGCCTGCGCGCCGACCCCCATCTAATCAGCCGTGTAATCGACAACCTGCTGGATAACGCCATGAAATATTCGGAGCCGGGCAGCCCTATAACCTTTGCATACGAGCTCGCTGACCAAGTCGCCATCTACCGCGTCATCGACAACGGAGCAGGCATTCCGGAGGAGTCACTGCCTTATGTGTTCGACTCCTTCTACCGCGTCGATAAGTCAAGAAACAGCGGCATACCGGGCAGCGGACTCGGCTTATCGATCGCCAAAGAAATTGCCGATATCCATGGCGGCCAGCTCAGCGCAATGCCTAACCCCGAGCATGGCCAAGGCTGTATTTTCTCCCTAACGCTCCCGCTTTTCCGCGCTTGAATGACGCTGAGCTTGCTCATCAAAAAAGCGGCTTCTCCAAGGTACAATACCACGGAGAAGCCGCTATTTATTCTACGCAACAGGATTACACACTTGCTCCCAAGCCCGATTGATATCCGCAATCAGATCGCTTGGGTCCTCCATTCCTACATATAACCTAACGATAGCGGCCGAATGGTCGCTGGTTTTCTCGTCGCTTACCGGGCGATTAACGGTTACCAAACTTTCGAAGCCGCCCCAGCTGACGCCGATTTTAAAATACTTCAAACGGTTTGCCCATTCCTTCATTTTCTCGAGCGGCTCACTGGAAAGGAAGGAGAACACGCTGCTTGCCCCCGACATCTGGCTCTGCCCAAGCTCATACTGCGGATGGGAAGGCAAGCCCGGATGGTTGACGCGGGTGACATAGCTTTGCTTAACGAGATGCTCAGCCACTTGCAGCCCGCTCTGTTCATGTCTTTGCATGCGCAGCGGAAGCGTCCGCAGGCCTTTGGCTACAAGCGCAGCCGTTTGGGGAGTCATAATGCCGCCAAGCAGCATATATTCATTGTTCTGAATACGCTCCACAAGCTCTTTCGAGCCCAGCACGACACCTCCGACACAATCGCTGTGCCCGCCGATATATTTGGTTATGGAATGCACCACCAGATCAACCCCCAGCTTAGTCGGGTTTTGATAGCACGGTGTCGCCCAAGTATTGTCAATGATGGTTACGGCGCCTATGCTTCGAGCCAGCTCCGCGCATTTCCTCAGATCCTGCAGCTCAAAATACATCGTCGTCGGACTTTCCAAATAGAACAGCTTCGTATTCGGGCGCACGGCACTGCGCCACTCTTCCATTGAGCTTCCGTCGATAAACGACGTCTCCACGCCAAAACGGCTCATATAGGAACCAAGAAATTCGCGTGTCGGGCCGTAGGCCTGATTGACGCAGATTACGTGGTCGCCTTGCGAGACGACGGACATAATGCTTGAGGAAATGGCGGCCATTCCCGAAGCAAAACATTTGGCGGACTCAGCCTCTTCCAAATCCGCCAGCTTCATCTCCAAATATTGAACGGTAGGGTTGTTCCCGCGCGAGTAAATATGATGGTCCAGCTGCGCTTTCATCGCTTCGTCGAATTGATCGTAGCTATCAAAGGCAAACAGGCTGTTTTGATAAATCGGTACATGAATTGCGCCATGATGTCTCTTGTCTAGCGGATCATAGGCTGTCTTGGTGAATTGTTTCTCTAGTTTGCTCATCCTTTTTCCGCTCCTTGCGTCAAGCCTTCCACAATGAATCTTTGGGCGAAAGCAAATAATAAAATCGTTGGAATAATCGATAATACCGCTCCGGCGGACATCGCTCCCCAATCTACGTCAAATTTAAGTATGAATGAATTCATCGCCACCGGCAGCGTCTTCAGCGCATCGTTATCGATGAACATAACCGCCAGAAACAGCTCATTCCAGTTTTGCACGAAGGCGAAGATGAAGGTCGAAGCAATACCCGGCAGCATGACCGGAATGATGATTCTCACAAGCGCCGTCCACCTTGAGCATCCGTCGATCATCGCCGCTTCCTCCAAGCTCGAAGGAATCCGCTCGAAAAACCCGCGCAGCATGATGGTCGAGAATGGGATAAGGCCAACGGTGTACATAAGAACTAGCGAAATCCGGTTATTGATCAAGCCCATGTTGCTCATCATCAAGTAAAGCGGAGCAAGCGCTACAAATCCGGGCAGCATTTGCGTAGCGAAAAAAGCGAGCATAATTTGCCGATGTCCCCGAAACTTAAAGCGGGCAAGCACATATGCGCTTAAGATGGCGATAACGAGCACGATAATCGCCGATGAAATGGCCACCAGCAAGCTGTTGCCGATGTAAATATGAAACTTTGATATTTTGAAAATATGAATATAATTGTCCAGCGTAAACCGTTCCGGCCAATATTTCAGCGGAAATGAAAAAATATCTTTTTGCGGCTTGAGCGATGTAATGATAATCCAATACAGCGGAAAAACCATAATCAGCAAATAGATAGCTAAATAAATGATTTTGGACGCTCCCAATAGTCGCAGCTTCATTAGAAATCCCCCGCTTTCTCCGCCTTGGTGACTGACAGAAAGAAGATCGTATAGAGCAGCAGAATAACGATCATAATGATGCCAATAGCAGAGGCGGCTCCGTAATCTCCCGCATAAATGATTTTATCGAGCATCAGGGAAGAGAGAATATGCGTACTGCCGGCTGGTCCCCCGTTCGTCAATCCGTATATAATCGTCGGATCGTTGAAAATCCAAATGGCCCTCAGCAGCGTGGTCGCGATAATCGTCGGCAGAATGTAAGGCAGCGTAACGTTCCACAGCTTGCGGAAGCTGTTCGCTCCGTCCATTACCGCCGCTTCATAAAGCTCGGAAGGCACCGATTGCAAAGCCGCCAAAAGCATGATGGCGAAAAACGCTATGCCATACCATACGTTGGCGATAATGACGGATGTCATCGCCCATTTTGGGTCTGATAGAAATCCGATTCTCTCATGAATAATGCCAAATTGGAGCAGAATGTCGTTGATAACGCCAATCTGGGAGTTGAACATCCACTTCCAGATCATCCCGATCAGGAAGCCGGACAACGCCCAAGAATAGAATACGAAGCCTTGGTATATTCCCCGCCCTTTAAATGGTTTCTTGAGCAGGAGCGCAAGCGTAAAACCAAATAGAAATTGAAAAATGAGCGAGAAGAACACCCAGTACGCGCTGTTCTCCATAGCCATTAAAAATTTCGGGTCTTTAAAAGCAATTTTAAAGTTGTCTAGCCCGATGAAGTGGACATTGCGCAAATCAAACAGCTTATATTCCTGGAAAGCCATAACGATCCCTTTAAGAAAGGGGTAGTAGGTGAACGCCAGCACGAGCAGTAAGGCGGGAATCAACCCAGATAGAATAAACGCCTTTTGTTTTTTCATTTCCGCACCGCCTTTCGCAGATAAAGGTTGATGGGCGGCAACTATTTCGCCGCCCATCATGACTTCACGCCGTTATTTTTTTAATTTCGCTTTCTGATCAACCCAGTATTCGTCCCACTTCTTGAGCGTATCGTCAAGGCTCGAACCGCCAAGCAGCAGCGATTGTCCGGACTCCATCGCAACTTGTCCCCATTGTGCGTTGCCCGGATATTGGAACGCCGGCTTGAAGTTTACGAACACATCCGGATTGTTGGACATGTCGATTAACGTCTTGTACGGGCCGGTTTTGAAGAACTCGTCTTCCGTAGCTTTGGTATGAATCGGAATCAAGCCGTAATCCTTGGAGAACGCTGTGTTCGCTTCAGGACTGGAGAGGAATTCCACCAGCTTCCAAGCTTCTTCCTTATGCTTGGATTGGGATGCGATCCCCCATCCGGCTCCGCCGGCTGCGAACAGCGCTTTGCCCGTTGGACCGGTTACGAGTGGAGCAGTTGCCCAAGTGCCTTCTGTCATCTTCTCCTGCAAGGATTGGATAACGTCCGGATCCTGCAGCAATATGCCGGTTACGCCAGACGTGAATGCCTGTACTTGCTCTTGGAAGCCCCAGTTGATCGAATCCGGAGGCGAAGCGTCCTTGTACAGCTTCAGGTAAAGCTCCATGCCTGCTTTTGCTTCAGGCGTGGAATAGACCGTTGCCCCGTCTTTCGTAAACATGGAGTCTTCCAAGTTCACCTTGTCGCCGTTGTAAGCTAGAATGATTGCATCCGTAGTTCCCGTGGAGCCAGCGCCGCCGCGGAACGAGAAGCCGAAGCGGTTTTTGGCCGGATCCGTTAGCTTCTTCGCTACCTCGTACAACTCGTCCCAAGTTGTCGGAGGGTTTAGGCCTGCTTCTTTCAGCCAGTCCGTACGGTAGAACATTTGTCTTTCATAGAGGCCGTTAGGCACAAAATAAAGCTTATCCCCTATCGATCCGACCGACTTGGATACGGAGCTAACCGTAGCGAAGTCGCTCCATTTGTCGGCGTAAGCGTTAAGCGGCTCGAGATATTCGTTGTTCACGTACTCGGCAACGTTTAAATCCCGTGCTTCCAGCACGTCAATCTGCTCGTTGGACGCGAGCATCGTTCTGATTTTGTTGTCCGCCTGATCAAATGGCGGCGAAATAAATTCCACTTTAATGTTTGGATTGGCCTCCTCAAATTTGGTGACCATGGCTTGAATCAATTCGGTTCTCTTCGGGCTAGTCAAGCTTTCAATCATGCGAAGCGTGACCTTGTCCCCGCCACCGTTGCCGCCTTCGGCTTCATTTTTACTTCCGCATCCCGCTAGCATACCAATCGTCAATATTGCACATAACAGTGAAGCCAACATTTTTCTACGCGTTCTCATCGATTTAAATCCCCCTTTAAATCACATGTATCATACAGTCGTCCTGTCTGATAGGTAGATTATATTGAAAGCGCTTTACCCTGTCAATACAAAATAAAGCGCTCGCATCAAAAACTTTTAATCTTTTCTTCAATGCAATCCATCATCTTATTAAACTCTTCTAAAGCGCCTTCCGTATTATGGGCAGCTATGGCATCAAACATCGTTCTATGATAAGGATAAGTCTCGTCGAACAGCTGTTTCTCGCCTAGCGGCTCGTTAAAGAACTTCTCGTACAGCCCTGAAATGGAGTCCATTACCGTCTCAAGAATAGGGTTGTGGGCGGCTTTAATCACGTAGCGATGGAAGGCCAAATCGATTTGCGAAGTATCTTTATTGCTTTCCTTCAAAGCCTGGTACTGCTGAAGGCATATCTCCAATTCCTTGATTTGGGCCGGTGTAATGCTCTTCGACGCCAGCTCAACCGCCTTCCCTTCCAACGCTCTGCGGATGTCGAGTGTATTTAATAGATAATTGCGTTCCCGCTCAATCTTAACCTTTCCCGAAAAACGAAACGTATGGACGTCTCTCACAAAAATGCCCTTGCCATTCTCCACTCGAACGATGTCTACCGCTTCCAAATATCGCAAAGCCTCTCGCAAGGAGGAACGGCCGACGCCGAACATTTGTGTCATTTCCTCAACGGATGGGAGCTTATCCCCCTCTTGAAGGTCTTTCTCCTGAATATAGTTTTGAATTTCCTGAGATACCAATTCATGTACTAGTATTTTTTGAATTTTCCTCATAGACTGCTTCTCGCTCCTCACCTTACTACCTATCGGATAGGTAAATCTTAAGGTACAGTTCTAGGATTGTCAATGAGGGTGATACTCAAGTCAGTCATTATCGCCAGCTTCGTTTTTTCAAAAAAACACGGCGTATAAACCTGCCGGGCTTATGATCGCCCGGCAGCTTGTTTTATACAGCGAAGCTCTTACTCTGTCTTATTCAAATCCAGCGTTGGCGTTTCGTTGAAGAAGTTGAACGGCTTAATCATAGCGGTTACCCACTCAGTCGGCATGATTGGGAATTCCTCCGCCCGCATTACATGCGTCGTTCCCGTCGTCAGCCATACGACTGTATCCTTATCCTCAATGCTGCGGTTTTGCTGCGTCCACAGGCCAAGTCCCGTGTCTTTGTTATGCGTCGTATATTTGCCTTCGGAATATTGCTCATCCTTCTTGTAAGGCGTTACCCAAATATGGTTATTAATAAATTCCGCACGCTTCAGTACATAGTCCGTTTTCGTGAATAGAGGTTCTTCCATAAAGGGATGAGTGCCGCCTGCATAAGGCATAACCTGATAGCCCGTTGCATAACCAAGCTTATTTTCCTTGCTCGTGTTCGTCACGAGGACGATTTTGTCCGGATCAAACTTTTGAATCGCGTCCTGCTCGAGCTTGTAGGTCTTCTCCACCGTAATCATCTCGCTGCGCGCGAATTCCGGATTTTTGACCGTAACCGCCTTCGGCAAAATCTCGCCAACGGAGTTCGATTCCCCGTCCACATCCAAATCAAGCCTGTAGCTAAAAATATGCTGATGCGTCGGCGCGACGATGTTCGCATCAACAAGCTTGCCGTTACGCGTATCGCTCACCGCTGTCTTGTCAGCCATCGTCTTGGAATCGACCGCTTTGACCTGAGCCAGGCCGGTTGCTCCTGCCATCAGCTTGATCGAACCGTTTTGCAGGAACACCCAGTCAAGCACATAATCGTAGTTGCCGATCGTAGCAATCGCCCGCAGCACAAGCTCGCGGCGCTCTCTCGCATCGCCGTTATGCGACCATTCCGGGTCCGCGTAGCGCTCGAACAAAGCAAATGAGTTTTTAATAACTTGCGCTTTTCCTTGCGTGTCATTAACGGCTGCGTCGAACAAGGTCGCATTCTTCGGCACATCGGAACCGATGTTGAGCGTCCGAGTCGATAAGCCTACGCCGTATTCGCCTGCATCCATAAATATTTTGTACAGCCAAGCCGCGTCAGGGTCGCCATAAGGAACCATCATGCCGCCAAGACCGCCCTCGTACATAATTTTGCGCTTATTGCCATTCTCCGTATAGGATACAGTCGACACCATCGGCCCTACTCGCGGATCTAGACGGAAGTGGAACTTCCAGTTCTGCCAATCGACCGACGTCCCTTTAACGGAGAAGCTTGCGCCTTGCGGCTGGCTGATGATGAGCGGTTTAATTTCGTCCGTCCGCTTCGTCTTGATCACCTTCGTGTAATCGTTCGGATCGGTGGAGACCGGAGGATTGCCCGACTCGTAAATTTTTATTACTTTCTTGGCGTTCAAATCAACTAGGAAGGCGAGGCCATCCATCGGATGCGCAAAGTTGTTGACGGCACCCTCGATCTTCGGACGAGGCACCGACATGGCAAGTCGCGAGCCCGGCGGTGTCAGCTCTGGACCATAGTCGCCCAGCGGACCGTCTGCGAAGGAGACTTTGCTCAGATCGGTTATGCCATGCCTTGCAAGTGCGGCAACTGCTTCCTTATCCTTTTCGACGATGGCCTCCGATTGTCCCCACTCCGTGTAGAATGGCCAGCCTTCCTTCACTTCTTTCCAGTACACGACCTTATCCGTATCTAAATTCACCGTGCCTTCATACGGCTTGTTTTCCTTAATGAGGGTGAACGTCGCCTCCCTAGGCAGCTTCGCTCCTCCGGCATCATCCCAAGCCCATACCTTTTGCTTCTCCGGCTCCTCCAGCTTAATTTCAGAGAAATACATATCCTTGCTGCCATATTGCGACTTGCGAATGATGTCGGCTGCTTCTTCAATCTCCTGCGGACTCAGCGGATTAAGCGGATGATAGACGATCTTGTCGATCTCCGCCGCACTGAGCCGACCAAGCCCAAGCGCCCCCGGAAAAATATTTATAGATGCAATAACGACGGATGCCGCAATAACGGATACGACTAGCTTCTTCTTTCTCATAGTTTCCCTCCCATTATTATTTCTCTATTAACCGGTGATGCTCTCGCCAACTGGCGCTCGTTATTCACGCTTCCATCGCATTCCCCTTTTCCGTTTGTTGATGTTACATACTCTAACATGCGAAGGTAATAGAATACGGATATAAAGGTAAAGGAAACTTAATATGTTTATCCGTTTTTGGTAAAGCTTTGCCTTGCCGTGCAGCACAAAAAAAGCCTACCTGCGATAGCAACGCTCTCCCGCTCCAAATAGGAAACCGAAGTTTGCTCTCGTAGATAGGCTCATCTAATTAACACTGGCTCTAGCAGCTACACTTGTATGACAAAAGGCACAATCAAAGTCTGTCCATTACGCTGGAACTGGCCCCATATTTTATAGAGGCCGCCCGCCGGAAAGCTGACGCCGAATACCGCCTGCGGCCCAGATGATGCCCAGTTCAGCGGATGGATATGAATAAACTGCTCGGTCTTCTGGTCAATTGCGACAACATGACCCACCGCGCCAAGGTAAAGCTCCAAATCCTCAATCGGCTCGCCCGTCTGCTCGTCAGTGAACGTGTAGGTCATATTCATCGCGGTTTGCGGCACCGGCTTCTCAGCGAACGCAAGCTCAACCTTCATGCCGTCCACATGGGCAACCAAGCTCTCGCTTGGCTTCAAAATAGACGGCGCAGCCGCCGCGCCCTGGACCTCTACCTCGCCTATTCGCGTCAGCTCATTCATCCCTTTTGGCAAAAAATCCGCATACAGCTTATATCCGCCGCCCGATGGGAACGCAATCGGAAGCTCGAACAGCCCGTCACCTTTATACGCCGGATGAACATGCTGGAACTGCTGCAAATCCTTGCTTACGACGATGAGATGAAGCAGCTTCTCATTCGAAATGGCGAAGTCATTGACTGTGGCTCCGCGACCATTCACAACGGTTAATGCAAGCAGGGATGGCTCACCTGCTGCCGGCTCGCCCTGCGGCCAAGACAGCTGCATTCGCACCCCCTTCTCCGCCGCCGACTCCATCGCCGGCCCTGCATGCCGATGCGCAAGGGATAAGGCATAAGGGTCGAGAAACGGATCCGACAAATCGCCCGAAGCCGTTGAGCGATCCATCCCTTGCAGCAGAAATGCCGCCGTCAAAGCGATTAGCAGCATCGTCATCATAAGCGTCCACTTGTATTTAACCATCCCCATGCCCCCATTCCGATTCATTCACCATGAGGTCATTGTATAGGTAGCGGGTAAAAGGAAGGCCGCGGCAAAGTAAATTTAAAGTAAAGTTTTTATAAAATGTGGCTACATCGCATAGGCATCCATCGCAGCTTGCAGCGCTTTGCCCGCTTCCAGCGTGTGACCATGGCGGAGCAGCACCGCTTCGAGCGCCCCAAGCGTAAGCAGCACGTTCCGTTTGCTGCAGCTATAGCCCATTGTGCCGACGCGCCATATTTTGCCCTTCAGCGGACCGAAGGAGCTGGCGATTTCGATGCCATAATGGTCAAGCAGCATCGACCTGACCGATTCCCCGTCTATTCCTGCGGGGATTTCGATGCAGGTAACGACGGTCATTTTGCAGGACGGATCCCCGTAAAGCCGCAGCCCCATCGCCTCCAAGCCGGCAATCAGCGCGCCTTCATGCTCGCGGTGCCGGGCGAAGCGCGCTTCGAGCCCTTCCTCCAACACTAGGCGCAATCCCTCGCGCAGCGCATAAAGCATCGAGGTTGCCTCCGTGTGATGGTTAAGCCGCGCCGGACTCCAGTAGTCCTGAAGCTGGCTCAAATCCAAATAGTTGCTCTGAATCGGGCGCAGCAGCGGATCATCCTCGCCATCGGCGAGCAGCAGCCCCCTTTCAATTCTTTTGCGGCTTTGCAGCTTTGCTTCCGCCCGTTTGTTGTAGGTGATAGGCGCCATTCCGGCCGGTACGGATAAGCATTTCTGCGTACCGCCGATAACGGCATCAATAAGCAGACGATCCGTCGCCACCTCGATACCGCCGATCGTCGCAACGGCATCCACTACGAATAGCGCATCAGCTTCCCTGCACGCTTGCCCTATTCCTTCGAGCGATTGCATTCTCCCCGTCGACGTCTCGCCATGGACAATGGCTACGAGCTTAGGCTGATGCTCCCGAATCGCGCTAACGATTTCCTCCGTGCCGAAGGTATAGCCCCATTCCTTCTCCAGCGTTACAACCTCAGCGCCGCAGCGCCTTGCAATCTCCGTAAGCAGATGGCCAAATCGCCCATAGATAGGCACAAGCACCTTATCTCCCGGCTCAATTAAACCAACGAGCACCGCTTCTATGCCCGACCTTGATGTCCCGTCCACCGGAAACGCCCACTCGTTATCGGTCTTGAACAGCTGCCGCAGCATCTCCATCGTCTCGTTCATAAGCGCCGTAAATTCGGGATCAAACTGCCCCAGTATCGGAAAGGACATCGCCCGCAGCACCCGCGGGTCAACCTCAACCGGACCAGGCGTCATAATGGTGCGCGGCGACGGCGATAAATCCCTATAAGCCTTCATAACTCTTCCCCCTCATAGCCTAATCGGTAAAGCAGCTCCGTTAATACGAGTACGCCAACCGCAAGATCGCGCGGCTCCGTATACTCCTCGGGCGAATGCGAAATGCCGCGCCTGCTCGGAACGAACAGCATTGCAGTCGGGCAAATATGCTCAAACATTTGGGCATCATGCCCCGCTCCGCTAACCATTCGTTTCGAGGAAATCGCCATTTTGCCGCATACGTCATCCATATGCGCTTTGAGCTTGTCATTCATAGGCACCGGCTCTTCCCGAAACCATTCCGTCCCATGAATAGCAAGCCCGCGCTCGTCAGCAAGGGAAGCAAATTCCCGCATTACCCACTGGCAAAAGCTGTCCAGCGCCGGCTCATCGGCATGGCGGGCATCAACCGTAAAGATAACCTTGCCCGGCACGACATTCGGCACATTCGGCTGCACCTGAAGCCTGCCAACGGTCGCTACGAGCGGCTCGCCCAGCCGAATCGCCTCTTGGCGGAGCGTCTGAATCATCATGCTCACACCTTCAAGCGCATCCCTTCGCATATGCATCGGCGTCGTTCCCGCATGATTCGATTCGCCGACGACCTCGAATTTCATTCTGCGCTGGCCCGCAATCGTCTCGACCACTCCGATTGCAATGCCCTCCTTCTCCAGTACCGCGCCCTGCTCAATATGGACTTCAATAAAGGCGCCAATATCGCTGCGGCGGCTATCCCTGCCCATTCCCTCGCCAAAGCCGCATCGCAGCATCGCATCCGCAAAAAACACCTCTTGCGTATCCTGCAAATGTACGATTTGCTCAAAATTCCGTTTCCCCACGATGCTGCCCGAGCCCCAGTAAGCCATCGGAAACCGACTGCCTTCCTCCTCGCAGAGGGACACGATCTCAAGCGTACGCTTCGGCTTGCCGAACTGCCGCTGCAAATAATCCAGCGCCAGCAGCCCTGCCGCAATGCCATAGGCTCCGTCATACATACCGCCTTGAACTACCGTATCAATATGGGAGCCCGTTATAATCGAAGGCGCATCCAAATCCTCGCCTAGTAATTTTCCAAATAAGTTGCCTACACTATCATATTCCGTCTTAAGTCCGTATCCTGCCATTTTCTCCGCTAGCGCCTGCTGTGTTTCTAGCCAGCCGTCGGTGTAAAGCAGCCGCGTAATGCCGCCTTCTTCATCCGGGCTGAATGCGGCCAGCCAGTTCAATACCTGCATAACCTGCGTCTCGAAATACGATAATAGCCGGTCCTTCTCCTGCGGGGAGACACGTGCACTTCGCTCCATAACTGCTCCTCCTATCCCGTTAGCCAAATCTATTTAACCCACTTGCCATGCTTACTCTCGCTAAGTCCCGCAGCTTCCTCATATACTAAGCGTCCCCGTAAATAGGTGGACTTTATTTGGCAATGAAGCTGTCTGCCGATATACGGGCTGTGCTTATGCTTTTGATACAAATGCTCCTCTTTCAATTGGTAGGATTTGTTCAAGTCAAGCAGAACCAGATCGGCGTCCGCGCCGATTCGTATTTCGCCCTTGGCAGCCTGCAAGCCAAAGCGCCGAGCCGGGCCGCCTGCAAGCAAATCGCTGAGCAGCGTGAGCGGCAAGCCCCGCTTGATATGACCCTCCCCGACTATAAGCTCCACCGAGCTTTGCGCGCCGGCAATGCCGCCCCATGCATCAAAGAAGTTATCCGCCTCCTTCATAGAGGCCGGACAAGGCGAGTGGTCCGATGAGATCATATCGACACGCCCATCGGCAATGGCGCTCCACAGCTTTTCTTGTTCTTCTGCATCTCTCAGCGGCGGCGAGCATTTGGCAACCGCGCCGCTCACATCTAGATCCGCTGCCGTTAAAGCCAAATAGTGCGGACAGGTTTCCACCGTCACATTCATCCCGCGCTCGCGCGCCGCCGTAATCGATTGAACGCCTGCCTCGCTGCTAATATGGACAAAATGAAGCGCACAGCCCGTCTGCTCCGCATAAAAGAGCGCCCGGTTAATCGCCTCAAGCTCCGCGATGATAGGCCGCGAGGCAACATAATCAGCTGGCGTTAACCGCCCTTCCGCCCGCATAGCTTGGCCGAGCTTAGCGACAATCGGCTCACTCTCGGCATGCAGCGCAAGCACCTTATTCACGCTCGCAATGATTTTCATTCCTTCAAGCAGCGTATAATCGTCCACCTCGCGGAACGCATCCTCGCTCGGATCGCCCGGCGATGACATAAACGCCTTAAAGCCCACCACGCCTGCCTCGTGCAGCGGAATCAGCTCATGCAGCTTGCCCGGCACTAATCCGCCCCATAAGGCATAATCCACATAGGACCGATCGTTTGCGGCAGCCAGCTTCTGCTGCATCGCGCTCACGGTAACGGTAGGCGGAATCCCGTTCAGCGGCATATCGACATAAGTCGTGCAGCCGCCAGCCGCAAGTGCTGCCGACCCCGTCTCAAAGCCCTCCCAGTCGCCTAGGCCGGGCTCGTTCAAATGCACGTGTACATCAATCATGCCGGGCATGACCGTCAGTCCGGACGCATCCACAAGCTCGGCCGCCTGCTCTTCGCCCAATCCCTCGCCAAGCTGAACGATTTTCCCCGCTTTAATGCCTATATCAAGCACAAGAACCTCATTTTTTAATACGACGGTACCATTTTTTATAATGACATCCAGCTTATCTCGTCCGACCATCTAATTCCCCGCCTTTCTCGGCTTAAACGCTCTGCTTGCAGTTTATGAGGCCATACAGCCAAATAGTTAAGCTTCATTTATGAAATTTTTGTCCTTTGCAGCAGCTTTGTAAAAAAATCAGGCCGCGGACTATGAGGTCAGCGGCCCGATTTTTTTTCTTAATTGGCGTGTAGCGCCATGCTCTTCCGTTTGCTATTTCAGCTCGGTTACGATCAAGCTTGCATCTACTTCTTTCAACAGGCTTAGGTCATGGTAGGAAGCTGCCGCCGGAATCGACTTGATGTTGCCAACCGACTTCAGGTATTCGCCAACAGCGGGGCCGTTGCTTCCGTTCACGTAGGTGTCGCCAACCTCCATCGCGTACACGTTGCGGCTCATAATTTGCGTAAGCTCTTCTACGCTTAAGTGCAGCTCAGGAGCCAGCGTCTTGATCGCTTCCTCACGGTTGTCGTTGATGTAGTCTGTCGCTTTCTTCAAAGCGCGCAGCACTGCTTTCAGCGTGTTCGGGTTCTTCGCAAGGAAATCATCCGTTACTTGAATCGTCGTATGCACGCTCATCCAGTTCACGTCTCCTTGCTTGTCAGGCAGCTCGCTCTTCGTTCCGCTGAACAGGAATTTGCCGCCGCCTTGAATCGCCTTCGTAATGAACGGCTCCCATGCAGCCAGCGCATCGATATCGCCCTTCTCGAGTGCGACAACCGCATCGCTTGGCGCAAGGTTTACGTATTTGATTTTGCTGGCGTCTACGCCAAGCTCTTTGGCCATGTTGTTAATCGCGATCGTAACGTCGGCGCCGCTCGGGATACCGATCGTTTTGCCTTCCAGATCCTTCGCGCTCTTCAGCTCAAGCTTGCTTGAACCAACTACCGCTTGCGTGCCGGCGATTTGAGCGAGCGGCGCAATGATTTTGACCGGAATATCCGTTGATTTTAAAATAATATCCATAAAGTTCGTTTGAATGCTTACCGGTGCGCTTCCTCCGGCAACCATCGGACCGATATCCGGGCCGCTCTCAATCAGTTGGCTAGTTACGTTAAGCCCTTCTTCCTTGAAATAACCAAGCTTGTCGGCAATAATTTGCTGCGAGGAAATTTGAGCGTCACGAACGCCAACGAGCGTTAGATCCACTGTCTCAAGCGCCGTGGAAGCCTCCGTAGAAGCTGGCGTATTCGATGCTGCTCCTCCATTCGTTGCCGCTGGCGCATTATTGTTGCCGCCGCAGGCAGCAAGCACAAATGTTAACGACGTAAGTACAATTGCAGATTTGAACCAATTTCCCGATTTCTTCATAGGTAATCCCTCCACTTTTCTCTTTGTAGTTACTTGGTTTTGCGCCTTGCGGGTTTCGCTTGTTACTCCAAGGCTTGATAGGCGGCTCTACTTCTCGATGGCATCTCGAAGCCCGCCTTTACGCCAAACCATGACCCTCTTCTCAACCAGCTTCAGCAGATAAGAGAACAAGCTATATTCCAAGCCAATCAAAATGATGGCAATGAACATATTGGAGATTTTGAAATAATTTCTTGCGTCAACGATGATGTAGCCGAGCCCCGATTTTGCGCCCATCATCTCAGAGACAATGAGAGCGGAGAAGGAGAGTCCGAGACTTACCTGCGCGCCAACAAGGAAATTCGGTATAGCCGAAGGCAGCATCACTCTTGTGAAAATTTGCCGCTCCGACGCCCCCAGACTGAGCGCCGAACGAATCAGCGTCGAAGGAACGGATTTGAAGCCGTCAAGCGTATACACCAGCACCGGAATAAAGGTAGTCCACGCAATCAGCAGCACCTTCGGAAACTCGCCGATTCCGAACCAGATAATGAACAAGGGCAGAAGCGCCAGCGTCGGAATCGGCCCGACTAGATTTAGAATCGGCGAGAACCAGCGCTCCACCGTTTTGAACTTGCTCATAATGACGCCGAGCCCCACGGCTGCCGCGCTGCCGATGACAAACCCGAGTGCGATGCGGATCGTGCTGGAGATCAGACTGTCCGTAATAATGCCGGTCTTGGCAAGATCCCAGCCTTCCGACAGCAGCACCGTCGGCGCCGGAAGGAAGTTTGGATTAAAGAACTTGGCGGTTTCATTCACTCTAGAGAACAGCTCCCAGAACACAAAGAACAAGATCGAAGGGAGAATGTTATATTTTTGAAAAAACGTATTGATTGCGGACGGGCGCTTGCTGCGGGCTTGCTTGTTAATGGACGTCGCTCCGCCCAGTGCGGTCGAACCCGCTCCCGCTTCCTTCATCGCAGATAATTTGGCTCCATTCATTACGACCCCACCTTTGCAGGAGCAAGCTCCAAATGCTCCTCATCCATTAGGACCCGTTCAATCCGGCTCATCATCTCCCCAAAGCCTGCGGAATGCGACGAACGCGGATGCTTGATGCCTACCTCGAAAATTTCCGCAATCTCGCCATGCTTCATGACGACCACGCGATCCGCCAAGTACACCGCTTCACTGATGCTGTGCGTTACGAATAGGATCGTTGGCTTTAATTGGCTGCATATCTTTTGCAGCTCGACGCGCATCGTCTCCCTCGTCAATACGTCCAGTGCGCCAAAGGGCTCATCCATGAGCAAAATATCCGGCTTGCTCGCAAGCGCCCTCGCTATGCCAACGCGCTGCTTCATGCCGCCAGAGAGCTCGCCAGGATAGTGCGAAGCGTATTGCTCCAGTCCCACCAGCTTCAGAAACTCCATCGCCGTTTCCTTCGCTTGCGCTTTCGGCATCCTCTGTACCTCCGGGCCAAAAGCGATGTTGTCCCTAATCGTCATCCACGGAAAAAGCGCATGGTCTTGAAACACCATTCCCCTTGATTTCGAGGGTCCCTTAATTTCTTCTCCGTCTACCGTTATGGCGCCGTCGTCAGGCAGTAGATAACCTGCAATCATATTTAAGAGCGTCGATTTGCCGCATCCGCTATGGCCAAGTATGCATATAAACTCGTGTGAGTTAACTGTGAGATCTACATTTTTCAAAATCGTCCTGCTTCCGAAGCTCTTCCCAACTTGGCTGACTACTAATTTCATTTCTCCAACCCCAATCCATTTTGTTGTCAGTTTACGTTACATGTATCGGTGATGTATAGCTACATCATAATCGGAATCGAATGCATTGTCATTGTGCACATTAGCTAAAAATAACCGTAATCCATTGAATATCTTATACAAACATACATTTACACCCACAAGCATAAGTGATATATTTATGTCATAAAATATAACATTAACTCACTGGTGGTGCTGTCATGCTGCTCAAAGAGCTCATTTCTCTCCCTATTTACGCGAACGCAAAAGTGGTTGCCGGACACGACGGCATGACAAATAGCGTCCAATCGGTCAACATCATGGACGCACCGGATATAATTCATTATTTAAAGCCGCAGGAGCTGCTCCTGACGACCGGATATGCGATGAAGGATAACCCGGAGGCGCTGCTTTCACTGGTAACTAACATGGCTAAGGTCGGATGCGCGGGTCTAGCGATTAAGACAAAACGTTTTCTGCTCGAGGTGCCAAAGGATGTAATCGAGCGTGCAGAACAGCTGCAATTCCCGATTATCGAGCTTTCCCTGGAGCAATCGCTTGGCGATATTTCCAACTACTCGCTCAGCCACATTTTGGAGAAGCGGACGGATGAGCTGCATTATGCGTTAACGACGCACAAACAATTTTCTCAAATGATCATGCAGGGCAAAAGCACGGAGGATGTCATTGAAGCGCTGGCGATTCTGATTGATTCGCCGGTCATGCTCATGAACCAGCAAGCCGATCTGCTCTTTCGATCCAGCTCTATGACTGAGGAGCTGTATCATCTGATGAATGAGCTTCATGCAGAGCTTGTCACGCCTACGCTGCAAAGCTCCATGACGATCCCTCTTCCCTCGCAACCGTTCGCTGGCACGCCATATTCGGCTGCCGAGCTGCATCCTATCGTAACCTTTCAGCTGGAAGGCTGCTTAATCGCTTTAACGAGTGATATAAGCAAGCAGTACGGCAACCTCACGAAACATGCGATGGAGCAAGCCGCCAACGTAATCGGGCTGGAGCTGATGAAGAAGCAGGCCGTCAAGGAACGGTCGCGGCGATACAAAAACGAGTTTTTTTCCGACTTTGTCGACGGCTTGATTACCTCCGAGCAGGAGCTTCTGCACCGCAGCAAAAACTATGATCTGCTCAACCATCCCGTCTATATCTGCGTTGTTGCCAAGCGGGATACTTCCTTTGACTTGCTTCGCCCGTCCAGCGCGCTGGAGTCGGATGGCCGGTTCATTTCCGAGCGCGACCGCCATTATAATTTGCTGAAGAGCGAGTTCTCGAAGCTGGATCTTCGTTTTGTCTTATTTACGAAGAACGAATATTTCTGCTTTCTCATCGCCATGCAAACAAGCCAAGACTTGACGGAAGGCAAAGGGAGCAGGTTTCTTGAGCAGCTGAAGCAGATGGTCAGCGGCTTAAGCGAGGCTCACGGCATTCCCATCTCCGTCGGTATCGGCAATCCGGTATCCAAGCTGCCCGATATCCCCTTGTCCTACAAGGAAGCGGTCGAAGCGCTGCAAACCGGCTATGATGCGCGCAAGAAGCAGTTCGTTCAGCCATACCGCGCCAAAAACTTCAACAATCTGCTGCGGATGATTCCGAAGGAGGAGCTGCGGGAGTATTACGAGGAAACGTTCAAGGATATGCTCAGCATTGAAGGGAAAGAGCGAAGCGACCTGCTCAAGACGCTCAGCACCTTCTATGAGACACATTGTCAGCTGGCGGAGACTGCCAAGCTGCTGTTTGTCCACCGCAACACCGTCACCTATCGCCTTGAAAAATGCGAGCGGCTCACCGGCCGCGATCTCCGTGATCCCGTCGAAAGCCTCCGCTTCCGTACCGCATTTTCTATGGAATCGCTGTTTCTGGCCGATTAACTGCTGCCGCTCCCATCCCGGCAGCAGTTCCGTGA
Organism: Paenibacillus sp. FJAT-27812; assembly: GCF_001273905.1. NCBI lineage: Bacteria > Bacillati > Bacillota > Bacilli > Caryophanales > Paenibacillaceae > Paenibacillus > Paenibacillus sp. FJAT-27812. The sequence goes on from NZ_LIGH01000001.1 coordinate 1,598,950, forward strand.
TTCATCCTACGCCAATATCGCTTCGCAAACATTCATGTGTGTTTACGGACATTTTTTGAACCGAATCATAATCTGAATAGACTCGATAATTACGTATTATTGCTTGAAAATAAGTAAATCCGATTGCTTTTCCGCTGAAGGAGCACATGTGTGCTTACGTACATTTTTCAGACGCCTCACATACGCCGTTTTCGCTCAATAAGCACGTATACGTGCTTACACACCAATAACTCAGATTACCTTGCTGCTATAAGAGCACATATGCGTCATTGCAGAGCTGCTTTCACAGCCCGCGCTTCGCTTTTTTGCAGCGAAGCCGGTAGGTTTTACCGTATGCTTTGCCGTAGCGCACGATTTTGCGGAGCATCGATTGATCCTCCAGCAGCGCAAACGGACAAGGGTCGGGAACGGTGTTTACCTCAAGAATCCATGGCTTCAACTGGCGATCCAGCGCTAAATCCAGCCCAATCTCGACGATGCCGGGATAGCTGCGATGCAGCCGCTTGGCCGTGCGGACGCCGAGCTGATCCATTTGCTTCAGCATACCGTTTAGCTTCACCCTATCCGCATAGCTCTTCAGCAAGTATGCCGTAGGGTATATCGTCCCTCCTTCGCTGCCGTTCGTTACGATTTTGCGCGGATGCGCTACTCTGCCCACAGTGGCGGTTGCTTCCCATCCACCGCGAGGCGCCTGCTGCACGACAAGCCGAATGTCAAAGGGGCGCCCTTTATGCTTAAGCAGCTGAATCCCCTTTTGCACCAAGTAGGCATTTCCCTTAACCTGGCTTAGAATAGACCGGTACATCGCCTTATAAGTACCAAAGGTTAACCTCTTCTCGCCCAGCTGATAGGCATAGCTTCGCGCCGAACGGCCTGCTTCCTTCCCCTCGATTGCCTCCACCCTCATGACACCACGTCCACGCGATCCTCTTGTTGGTTTCACGTAAACCATGCGCCATTTTCCCAGCATCTCCCGCAAACCGCTCTCCGACAAAATTTGCGTCAGCGGCAAATGTTTCTTTATCTCCGCATCATTTTTCAATACTTCCGTCTTCGCCCACTTATCCGGTATATAGCGGCTCAATTTTTTCGCTGACAACATCGTCTCTCGCTTGCCCCTCACCAAATCCCTCCGTTCTTCACTCTATTCCCTATTAGCATACGAACCTTTTGCAAAATGGATGTAGGCCGCTGTCGGCATGCGCAGAACCTGCAAATAAAAGTGACATATGCTTAATTAACGCATTCATCCGAGATGCTCGTCCCATAAAGGAGGCTCAACCCGAATGTCGCCATTAACACGAATAGAGCAGCATATTGAACGGATAAGCCAGCTGCACCCGTGGTACACGGATCTTCTTGCGAAGCAGGGGCTTGATCCCCAAGCTTGCCAACTCGCCGAGCTGCCGCTCATCACATCAGACATTTTGGAGAAACATTATTTCACCAACGAGGCTAGAACAGAAGCCGATTTGTCCGTTTACCGAACCTCCGGCACATCAACAGGCATCCGCAAGGCCATTTATTATTCGCCAGAAGACGATGAGTGCTATATCGAAGCGAAAACCGCTTGCTTTCGGGAATGGCTGGCAGCCACCCGCACGGCGGAGCAGCAGCCAGCTGCAATACACAAAGCATTAGCGGACATGGGTACCGGACATGCGGCCAATACGGCTATGTTGATCTTTGATCGGCTTGGCTTGCAGGCGGATTCGATCTCCTTTGCCCTGCCCATTGAAGAGCACATCGCTAAGCTTGCATCCACCCGCCCAGAGCTGCTTTATACGATGCCGTCGATTTTGGATGCGATCGCCGCACATTCACGCAACCCCCGGGATTACGGCATCAAAAGAATTATTCTCGTCGGCGAAATCGCGCCGCCGCACTGGCAGTCCAATATGGCGGATCGCTTCGGAATCGAGCCGCATCACATCCTCGATACGTACGGCTCGATTGAGATTGGCGCCATCGCCTCCTATTCACACTCGCACGACTTATATATCATTGCGGACGGCATACATGCCGAGGCGTTGCCTGCGGAGCAAATCCATGAGCGGTTTGAACCTCTTCAGCAAAACGAAGCCGTGCTCGTATTGACCTCCTATGTGCGCACGCTCTTCCCAGCTATTCGCTACGTCACCTACGACGTCGTCCGGGATTTCCAAAGTATCGCCATTGACGGTCGCGAGAGGCAAGGCTTCAGCTGTATTTCGAAGCGAATCGGCACGGATTTGAAGCATGGAGAAAAAATTAGCTTATACGACATCGAAAGCGTTGTTCACGAGTTCGTGAGCGATGCTGCGCTTCGCGTAAGCCTTCGCCACAACAAGCTGGCCATTCATATTCAAAGTAAATCATTGAGCGATGAGATGCTTGTTCATATTCAGCATGCCATCGAGCATAAGGTTGGTGAGATCGGACAAATGATTCAAAATCGGATGCTGGATAGCATTACGGTAACGCGCGCAGCTGATGACGAACAGCTAGAGCGCGGGGCGGTGAAATCAAAAAAATTGTATTTTTGAGGGGTGCTTAGCCTATGGGGAAAAATCTGTTGTCCATTATCGGGAATACGCCGCTCATTCATCTGTCGAGGCTGTTTGCGAATGACCGCGGCATTCAAGTATATGGCAAGCTCGAATTGCTCAACCCGGGAGGCAGCTCAAAGGATCGATCCGCCGCGCGCATCATTAACGAAGCATGGGACGAAGGCTTGATCGGACCCGGCTCCGTCATCATCGAATCCAGCTCCGGCAATATGGCCATTAGCCTCGCTGCCATCTGTTCCTATCTGGGCATGAAGTTCATTAGCGTCATTGATCCGAAAACAACGCAGCAGAACATTCGTATTATGCGCGCCTACGGCGCCCATATTGAGCTGGTTGACAAGGCGGACGCCGAAACGGGAGAATTTTTGCCTGCTAGGCTCAACCGGGTGCAGCAGCTTGTCGCAAGCACGCCGAGCAGCTTTTGGCCGAATCAGTATGCGAATAAAAACAACCATTTGTCCCATTCCGAGGGAACGATGCGCGAAGTGATTGAGGAGCTGGGTCATGTCGATTACATAGTTGGCGGTGTCAGCACCTGCGGCACGATGCTCGGCTGTGCTAATTATGCGCGTGATCGTAAGCTTCCTACCAAAATCGTCGCGGTTGATGCAAAGGGGAGCGTTATTTTCGGAGGAGCGAACGGCACTCGGCGTTTTCCGGGCCTTGGCGCTGGCATTGTCCCTCCTTTTGGCCAAACGAAATTTATGGATCAAGCCCTATTGGTAGCCGATCTCGATATGGTCGCCGGCTGCAGGCTGCTCGCTGCGAAGGAATCGATTTTAGCCGGCCCCTCCTCTGGCGCGGTTATCCATGCCTTGAAGTCGATCGAGAGCGAGCTGCCGAATGACGCGGTCTGTGTCGTTATTTTGCATGATCGCGGAGAGCGTTATATGGATACTGTATTTAGCGATGAATGGGTGGCGCAGCAGTTCGGAGGGTTTAGCTTTACAACAGACGCATAGCTTCAACATTCGATAACCGAAAGGATGATGTCCGTGTTATATCTCGGAGATCGGCATATTCGCACGATCGGCTTGCACTGGGGAGAGCTTGTGGACAGCATAGAGGCTGCGGTGCGAATTATGGATTCCGGCGACTATGCGCAGCCGATCAAGCCTTATTTGCGTTACCGGAATGCCGCGAATCGAATCATTGCCATGCCCGCTTACATCGGCGGCGCCGTGCAGACAGCCGGCATCAAATGGATTGCCAGCTTCCCTGGCAATATCGACGCCGGTTTGCCTCGCGCGCACAGCGTTACGCTGCTGAACGATGCGAATACGGGCATTCCATATGCCATGCTTGGCACACCTCTGCCAAGCGCCGCCCGAACCGCGGCGGTCAGCGGCTTGCTTATCCGCCATTATCTTAAGGCGCATGGAGCAGAGAGACGCTTTAAGCTTGGCATTATCGGCTTCGGACCCGTAGGCAGGCTTCATTACGACATGTGCTGCCAGCTGTTTGGGGAGCACTTGGAGAATGTGCAAATTTACGATATAAGGGGATGTGAGCCGGACAGCCCTGAGCTCGCGAATATAGACGAAGATATGCGCAGCCGCACACGGATCGCGAGCAGCTGGGACACATTATATAACGAGTGTGATCTCATTATTACTTGTACGGTGAGCAAGCAGCGCTATATCGATCTCCCTCCGGCAGCGGGCAGCCTTCTGCTTGATGTATCCCTGAGGGATTATACAACGGCGGCCATAAGCGGTATCCATGCGATTGTTGTCGATGATTGGGACGAAGTTTGCCGCGAAAATACCGACATCGAGCTGCTGCATCTAGAACGCGGACTTAGCAAAGCACAGACCATCTCATTAGCCGATGCCGTATGCCGCGGAGCATTGGCGGATTTCGCCGCTGCGGAGCCCGTATTATTTTGCCCGATGGGTATGGCGGTGTTCGATATGGCGATCGCGGATTATTTTGTAGGGCGCGCAAAAGCTCTTGGCATAGGCATGCGGCTCAAATAACACGCCAACCTGCAGAAGCAGCTTCTCCGCCGCCATTCCCAACCTGCTTATAAGCTTTTTTTCTCCAGCCGATACTGGCTCGGGGTACTTTCGTTATATTTCCGAAACACCTGCGTGAAATGCCGGACATCGGGGTAACCAACAAGCTCGCCAACCCGCGTCACGCTCATATCCGGAGCGGCAAGCAGCTCCTTCGCCCGCTCCATCCGAAGCTGGGTCACATATTCCTTGTAGCCGTTGCCGGTCTTTTGCTTAAACAGCTTGCTAAAATAGACCGGGTTCAAAAACACGACGGAAGCAACGATTTCAAGCGATAAGTTTTCTTTAAAGTTGCTGCGAATATATTGAAGGGCGATGTCGATGACATCATTTTTATTTTCGGACGGAGGGGCGGTCTCAGGCGCGTTACCCGCGGTGTGGAGCTTGCGAATCTCACTTGGAATCGCATAAAAATCCGATAGCAGCGGACTCATATAGAACTGATAAGCGACCTTCAAATAGCGCGTCAAATGCTCGTTAGCGCCTGCCGTAAATGCGTCGGGGGTAAGGCCTTCGCGCAGCATGACGACACCCGTCAGGAAGTCGCCCTCAAGGCTTAAGATGAACCCTTTGCCGCTCAAGCCCAAATATTCCGACATGACGTTCTCGACGATAAAATTATGAAGCGTCAGCTCTACGCTGCTTGCAAGCCTGACCGTAATCAGATGAAAATGCTCGTATTCATCCTTAATGGCGGTGAGATCGAAGCGCCCAATATCAAGCCCCCAGATCCATCTCCTAAACACAGCCTCCCGCAAATATTTTAAATTCAGCTCAAATAAACCGGCATCCGGTGTCTGGCGTTTCTCGACATCATATTCAGCTTCAAGCGCCGCAATGGCTTCAATGATCTGATCCTTGCCGATCGGCTTTAATATATAATCGCGCGCTCCGAGGCGGAGCGCTTCTTGGGCGTAAGCAAATTCGGAATGGGCCGTCACGACAATCCACTTCGTATAAGCGTGCGAGCCTCGGACATGCTTAAGCAGCTCCAGTCCGTTCATGCCAGGCATCATGATATCGAGAAAAACGACTTGAACCCGGGCCTGCTGCAGCACCTGAAGCGCCTCCGATGCAGAAGCGGCCGTGCTTACTTCCATTTGCGGGAATGCATTTACGACCGTTCGTCTAATCCCTTCCCGAATCGCCCTTTCATCGTCGACCACTAATACATTCACATAAGTCCCTCCGTTTCGCACAGCCGTTTAAGGCTGCGGCTTTAATACGGGAAGCATCACGGTGACCGTCGTTCCGCTATTCTCTTCACTCTGTATTTGAATGCCATAACCAATGCCATATTCCAGCACAAGCCGCCTATGCACGTTTACAAAACCCGTGCCCGAACGCAGCGAATCCCCATAAACCTGCGGCTCGGCGCTATGCGCACGCATCTCTTCCTCCAGCTGGCTCCAGTCCAGCCGCTCCGCATGTCTCAGCGATTGCCGAAGCTCCTCCAGCTTCTCCTTGGTCATCCCTTTGCCGTTATCTCTGATATGGATATACAACACCTGACCCTCTTCGGAGGTCATGATCTGAATGAGCCCCTCCGCCTCGCGCTGCGTCAAGCCGTGAATAACGGCATTTTCAATCAGCGGCTGGAGAGTCATTTTGGGCAAAAGCGTCTGCAGCCATTGCTCGTCTTTATTGATGTCTACCCGTATCCGGCCATCGGAGCGCGCTTGTATGATCGTCAGATAATGATTGATCTGATCAAGCTCCTCCTTCAAGCTGACGAGCGAGCTCCGCCAGTCGCTGCTATATCTGAACATCCGCGATAAAGAAAGAACCAAATTCGCAGGCTTGTCATTGCCCTGTTCATCCAGCAGCCAATAGATCATATCAAGCGTATTGTACAAAAAATGCGGATTCACCTGCGATTGCAGGGCATGAATTTCTGAGTTTTTCTCGCTTGCCGCCGCCAATTTCACACGCTCCACAAGCTGATTAATTTCGGTAATCATCCGGTTGAAATGCTCATTCAAATAATTGAATTCATCATAGGATCGCATCGAAACCAGATTGGTGCTCAAATTCCCGCGCTCGACTCGCCTCATTTCCTGCACGATCGACTTGATCGGTCTCGAAATCGATCTCGATAGAAAGGCAGCCAGCATAATCGCTAGTAACACGAGCGAAGAAGTCACGATAATAAAATAACGGTTCACTTCTGCCCGCTCGACCATCGTTACAGGCTTAGGCGTAATGCTCAGAAGCTTCCAGCCGAGCTTCTGATCCCGCGCCGTTACGATCAAACGGCTGGAATCACTGCTGTCCGTCGCCTCATCAAGAAACGAATAACGCGCCAAATCCGACAATGTCGGAGCAGCTTCCTTATTGGGGCCTGAGGACACGAGCAATCTGTTCGTCTCCGAATAAACGTACGAGCGGCTATCCGGCTTGATCGTCAGATTGTTCATCGAAGAAATGAACGATTTGGGATCGGCTTCAATAAGGAGAACGCCTAACTCTCGCGTTGTAGACAGATTGGTCATGACTCTGCCGAACACAAATACGGCATCATCCCTGACTGTCAGCGTCTCCTCCAGCATGCCGCCCCATACCATCGCTCCGTCCGAGCCTTCTAATTGCCGATACCACTCATTTTTCAAAAAACCACGATTTAACGCATGTGTTGTCGTCTCGTAGCTGTACACATTGCCGTTTCTCGTAATGACGTGAATCCCCTTCACATCGTTATAGCTGTACAGAATGGAGCCTAAAGCGCTCATCATCTCCAGCTCTTTGTTGAACTGCAAATTAGGATCCGTCTCTTCCTTCGACAGCAGGCGCTGAATTTCCACATTGCCGATAATCGACTTCGTGAGGCTGTCGTACCCTTTCGTAAGAAGCGTGAAATTGTCCATCGCCTGCGAGACGTTTCGCTGCGCGGCCTCGCCGACACGCATATCGATTTGCTTCGTCGTGTAATGATAGAACACGCCGGTCACTCCGCTAAGAAGAACGAGAGTAGACAGCAATATCCAGAGCAGCAGCCGCGCGCCGAACGAGTTGAGCCTTAGCCTTTTCAAAAACGTACCCCCTACAAACATTCCAATCTCTCAAACGCAAAAAGGCTGTCACCAGCCTTTCCTTGCATCCGCTTAGCCTTTAACCGCGCCAGCAACCATGCCCTTCGTAATCTTCTCCGATAGTATGAAATAAACGATGATGACGGGCAGCGCGCCCAGTACAAGGAAAGCGCCGATTGCGCCGAAATTCGCCGTATATTGGCCAACGAAGCTATTGAGTCCAAACGGCAGCGTTTTGAGCGAGTCAGAGGATAGGAATGTTGCTGCGATAATATATTCGTTCCAAATGGATATAAACGTCAGAATCGTGACCGTCATGATCGGCGGCACCATAATAGGAAGGATAATGCTAAAAAAAGTTCTATAAATCGATGCTCCATCGATCATAGAGGATTCTTCGATTTCATGCGGAATGCCTTTTAGAAATCCCGATAAAATAAATACGGCAATCGGAATCGAGAAGGCGACATAAGGAATGATGATCGACAAATGCGTGTTGAGCAGATGCATGTTTTTGAAAATAATCATTAACGGCAGCAGCGTCGACTGAATCGGAATCATGATCCCGACCATGAACAGAAGCAAAATAGTGCTTCCGTAACGCCATCTGAACCTCGTGATCGCATACGATACCATTCCGCTGAACACCAGCGTTAAGATGAGCGTCGTTCCCGTTACGATAATGCTATTTCCAACATACTTCATATAATTGCCGGAAGTAAAGGCTTCTGTGTAATTGTTCCACTGCAGCGATTTCGGGAGTGCAAAAAATTGCCCCGACATGATCTCGCTATTGGTCTTAAAGGAATATAACAGGAGCCAGATGAGCGGGTAAAGCTGCGTGACAGCTAGTATCCCCATGAACACCCATGCTCCGGCTCGTCTGAATTTGCGGGTATCGAAGCTCTCTGTTTTTGTAGACGGTGATTTCGTAACCTTTTTGCTTGCTGCGTCTGTAATCATCTCTCGTAGCTCCCTTCCCTAAGAGGCGGCCTCTTCTGCACGCTTGAACAGCAGGTTCAACACAACCGTCATCACTAAGCAGAAAATGACAAGGAACGTTGAGATGGCGCTGCCGTATCCATATTTGAATGAATTGAACGTCATATAGTACATATGCGTCGATATGACTTCTGTCGTATTGGCCGGTCCGCCGCCTGTCATGACGACGATCAGATCAAATGCCTTTAACGATCCGATGACGGCAAGCACGACGGAAATTTTGATCACCGGGGCTAGCAAGGGAAGCGTAATATAGCGATCCGCCTTGAAGCCTTCCGCGCCGTCTATGCTCGCTGCCTCGTAGAGATCCGTCGAAATATTTTGAACCCCCGTAAATTGAATCAGAACGTGATAGCCGATATACTGCCAGAAAATAACGAAGCACAGTGCAAAAATCGCGATGTCGGTATCCGCCAGCCAGGTTCTGGTCCAAGATTGCAGTCCCGCAGCATCAAGCAGTTGATTCAGCATTCCGCCAAGCGAAGCTGGATTATAGATCGCTTTCCAGAGCTGGCCGATGACCACTACCGATAAAATAACCGGCAAAAAGTAGCTGGACACTAAAAAATTCGGTTTTTTGACGTAACGGCTCAGCAGCACAGCTACCAGTATGGCAATCGGGATTTGCGCAAGCGAGAACAACGAGATATAAAGCGTTCTTAGCACAGCCGGCCAAAAAATCGTATCTTTCGTAAACAACACTTGATAGTTATCAAGCCCAACGAACGTTTTCTCTCCCATCCCGGCCCATTCCACAAAGGAATAGTATACCGATACGAGAATGGGCGCAAAAACAAAAGCCAAATAAAATAATAAACAGGGAAGAACGAAGACGGCTAACGTTCCTTTGCCTACTCTCAACACACCGTTCACATGAATTCCCTCCTATGCTCTGCTAGAACCTGCAAAGGGAACCACCCGGTTCCCTTTGCAGCATCCATTTTTTTATTTTTTGTTCAATTCCCATGTGTTTTGGTGTTCTTTAGCCAAATCTTCCGCTTTAACATCCTTGATCAGCAAGCTTTGCAAGCCAGTCAAATGCGTTTGTGTCGTTGCAGGCTCGATCACGTTGTCAAAGTTCATGTCGCCGCCCTTCACTTCATTGAAACGGCCCATCGCATCAACCGCAAGATCGGAGTAGCCTGCCGCTTTCAGGTCACCTTCTACTTTTTGCGCCAAGCCAACAGCCGCTTTTTTGTCAAAAGCTACTTTCGGGTAGTTCAGAAGGAGGTATTTCAAGAACGCTTTGCTTTCTTCCAAATGCTCGCTGTTTGCGCCGAGCGCATATGCCGTTCCTGGCGCAATAACGTAATCGGTCGCGCTGCCTTTGCCGCCAACAGTCGGGAATGACAGGAATCCGATTTTCCCTTTTACCGCGTCGGATGCGTCAATCGATGCAATTTCCCAAGTTCCCATGAAGTACATGGCAGCTTTGCCGTCACGGAATTGTTGCGATGCGGTATTGTAATCATAAGTAGCTGCTCCTTCTTGGAACGCGCCAGCCTTGATCAAATCCTGCGTCTTCTGGATCGCTTCCACGAATACAGGATCCGTAAAGCTTTTCTTGCCGGCTACAACATCATCCAAAAATTTAGGTCCGCCGTTCACGCGCTGCAAAATGTTCGTGAACATGAAGGAAAGCGGCCATTTATCCTTGCCTGCGAGCATAATCGGAGGGATGCCTGCCTCTTTAAATTTTGGAACCGATGCAAGGATGTCCTCGAAAGTCGCTGGCGGCTGTACGCCGGCCTTCTCGAACAGCTCCTTGTTATAGTAAATGCCTGCGATATTCATGTTATAAGGAAGCGCATACACATTTCCGTCGAAGGAGTAGTAATCAAGCACGCCCTCGAGGAACGTTCCTTTTAGCTCATCGTCCAAAATATCATTTAACGGCGCGAGCACTTTGCCATTCGCGAATGGCTGCAGCTGCGCGCCCGGATTAACCATCGTAATGTCGGACACTTCGCCTGATGCGGCTTGCGTCTTCAGCTTAACCTTCTGCTGCTCCGTATCAAGACGATCCCATTCGATCGTTACATTCGGAAACTCTTTCATATAATTGTTGGCGATCTCTTCCTCAACCTGATAAGACGGCGTGCTTTTGTCTGTCTGCAGCGTTTGGAAGGTAAGGGTTACTTTCTTCGCTTCCGGCTTTTCCGAAGCTGGAGCATTCCCTGTTGCCGCCCCGCCTTCACTATTGCTCGCTACATTGTTTCCCCCACAGGCTGCTAAAGTGAACGTTAGCGCTGTCGCCAGCACTGCGCCCATCACTCGTTTTTTTATCATACTGTTTCCCCCTATGCTTGATATCGCTTACACGTATAACTGTACAATTTATGACAATTTCCCGTAATGCAAAAAATCAACCACTCATGTTGAAATTTTCAATCACATTTGATGACTCCCTTACCCATTTTAAATTCAAATAGATGGATTTGTCCCTCTTCCCGCGCAAATAAAAAAGATGACGCCAGCAGCTTGCTTGGCATCATCCTTCTTATAGGCACTGCTATGGTTTAAAAGCCGAACCCGCTTATTTAAGCGGATTGGCCGAGTCGATTGACAGGGAATGAATATACTTTGGAACGGTCTCCGGATTTGGCTGCTTCCTCGCTTGCCTTCTGGGAATTCGTAAGCTCCATAAACCAAGCCTCATCCCAAGTATCCAATGCCAGGTCGATTGAATTTTGAAAAACCTGGGCATCATCTAATGCAATGTCGGATACGTTTTTGAGCCAAGATGACCGAACGGCAACGATTTTCCCTATGACTTCCTCGTTATCTGATTTCACTACATTTACGGTCACGAAACCTTGCAAAATATCGATCGTTTCGACAAACCCGTGAATAAGCTCGCCATCTTTCGTTTTACCTTGCACCCAGTCGCTTATGTTGAATTTCATCTTCCAACACCACCTATCCCTAATAGTAAGAATACCCTTTTAACTGTAACTTTTTTTAGTACATTTACTTTAAAAAAGTAGACGATACTTTGAGACTCCCGAGGCTCTAGCGCCGTCTAATTCGTGACTTCCATACTGTAAGTTTAATGATTACAGTTACCTTTGTCAAGTTGTTCATCCAAAATGGACGATATGTTGGTGAAGCTGCATCATTGCAGCTCATATTTATAAATGGATGGTACCCCGAGGCGTTGCACCATTCGTGCATCGGCATCAAGCCATGCAGCTGCAACGCCTATTTCAAAAACTAGCTCCAGCCCCAGAAGAAGCCGTCTCTCTCCCATGCCGCTTTCCCTTTGTGCAGCTTACGGAATACTTTCTTCACTTCTTTATCGATCGATTGGTTGCCATGCTCATTCACATATATAAAAGATTCGCCAAACTGGCTTTTAATATGCTCAACGGCAGCGCTTTGGTGCAAAATTCCTTTTTCCTTCAACTCGTTCAGCATCCACTCTGCAACTTCATTAGCCGTATGGGACATCCTGCTCACTCCTTCATCAAATAAACGCTGTAACTATAGCATACTTAAACGTATAACTTCAACAATAGTCGCGGCGCCGCTTTCATTGACAGTTTATTGTCATTTCCTCTATATTATATTTATCACAATTTAATTTTACGAAATAAAGTGATTGGATGGCACGATAAAAAATAAATTCACCTTCCTTTGGAGGACAACAACATGGATAGCAACGATCTGTTAAAACTCGACAACCAAATCTGCTTCGTCTTTTATGCCTGTTCCAGAGAAATAACGAAGCTGTATCGGCCGATGTTGGAGAAAATAGACCTCACTTACACCCAATATGTGACGATGCTCGCCCTATGGGAGCAGGATCACGTCACAGTAACTGCGCTCGGCAACAAGCTTTACCTCGACTCCGGCACCTTGACTCCATTGCTCAAAAAGCTGGAAGCTGCCGGCCATATCACTCGCACGCGCGATCGCAATGATGAGCGCAGCGTCTTGGTCGAGCTGACTGAGCAAGGCAGAGCCTTGAAGGAACAAGCGCTTGATTTCCCTTACCAGCTCGCATGCAAGCTTGACGGAACACCGGAAGAAGGAGCTGCGATGCTGGAGCTTATGCATCAATTCCTTCATCGCATGCAGCAAAGCTCTGCCAAAGAGTAACTGCCAATAAGCAGTGCTCCCACTACTTATCCAGGAGGCAATAAGCAATGACAAAATCCGTACTCCGGCCGTTTGGCCATACGAATTTGCAATTATCTCCACTTGGCCTCGGCTGCTGGCAGTTCAGCAACGGCAAAGGCCTCGTCGGAAAGTTTTGGCCTGTTCTGCAGGGCAGCATCATTAATGACATTGTCAAAACCAGCTATGAAGGCGGGATGAACTGGTTCGATACAGCCGAAATTTACGGCAACGGCCAATCCGAGCAGCTGCTCGCGCGTGCGCTGCGCGAAACGATACCTGCGAATGATCCTGTCTTCATTGCGACCAAATGGTGGCCGTTTATGCGCACAGCCAGCAGTATCGGCAGCACCATCGACGAACGAATAAAGCTGCTTGAAGGCCGCACGATTAACCTGTATCAGGTGCATCAGCCCTTCTCCTTATCATCCGTAAGCAGTGAGATGAAGCAAATGGCGAAGCTTGCGGCTGCCGGCAAAATTGAGCATGTAGGCGTCAGCAACTTCTCCGCCAAGCAAATGCGCGAGGCTGACCGCGTCCTGCGGGAGCATGGCCTGCGGCTCGCATCCAATCAAGTGAAGTACAGCCTGCTTGACCGCCGAATCGAGCAGAACGGCATACTGGAAACCGCGCAGGAGCTTGGCGCTGCTATTATCGCATACTCTCCGCTTGAGCAAGGCATATTAAGCGGAAAGTTTCATCATAACCCCGAGTTGGTTAAATCGATAAGCGGTCCGCGCAAATGGAGCCCTGCTTTCCGCAAAGAGGGACTGAGCCGCTCGAAGCCGCTCATAGATTCGCTGGAGCAAATGGCTGTCCATTACGATGCGACCGCAACGCAGGTGGCGCTGAACTGGCTTATCCACGCTCATGGAGAGACGGTGTTCGCCATTCCCGGCGCATCAAAAATCCATCACGCCGAACAAAACGTGAAGGCGATGCGCTTCAAACTGACGGCTGATGAAATTAACGAAATCAGCGAGGTGTCACGGTTCGTCTGTCGCTGAGCTGAGCTTATTCGAATCTTCAATCCGAATCTCGATTCAAAGCTGTGAGGGAAGGGTATTAGTAGCTGTACCTCATTATAGCTATAAGGCGAGAGGAGGGCTCACCATGACGGTGACCATCGGCATTTTCAAGAAAGAAGAAAGCGTATTGGACGCAATCAAAAGGTTTCAAGCAAATGCATGGAATGACTACAACCTTCGAATTGTCGTAAAAAACAAGGAGTCGGCCCCCATACTAGCATCTCAATCAGATGTCCCTGTAGAAGAAGTCTATGAAATACGCGAAGCTCAGGAGCCTCTAATCGAGAGGGCTGTACCTCCGGTAGGAGCCGTACCGCTCGCTGCTGGCGGCTACACGGCCGGATCGATTGGCGCAAGCGGCAGTCCGACTGGCTTTGTTCCAATCGTGAACGATCCAGACCAATACCCGAGTACCCATGATGTGCTGCATGACATCGGCATTCCAGCGGAGCATGCCAAGGAATGCGGCGATGCCGTGGAGCTCGGACGTTATTTACTCATTATCGAAACAGAATCGGCGGCTGAAGCGGAAACTCTGCTTCGTCAAGCCGGGGCTGCGAATGTCGTTATCTAATAATAAAATGGAACGGAGAGGCTGCCGAGCATCGATGCGGGCAGCCTCTCTTTTGCTTTCAGCCTTTAAATATAAATTGACATCGCATGATAAATTGTTTACAATTTAATTATACAAAATATAAAATCGGTTATTGGAGGTTATCCCTATGTCCATTTACAATATTGACGTAAAGACGATTAGAGGTGAATCACAAACGCTTGCCCCCTACAGAGGGAAAGTTATGCTCATCGTAAATACAGCAACCAAATGCGGCTTCGCCACGCAGTTCAAGGGTCTCCAAAAGCTTCACGATACGTACAATAAACAAGGCTTCGCCGTGCTTGGCTTTCCCTCCTCACAGTTCGCCAATCAAGAGCTAAGCGATGACAGCCAAGTGGCTGAAGCTTGCGAAATCAACTTCGGAGTATCTTTCCCGCTATTTGCGAAAATCGATGTGAACGGCAGCACTGCTCATCCGTTGTTCCAGCTCCTAACCAATGAAGCACGCGGCTTCCTAGGCTCCAAATCGATCAAATGGAACTTCACGAAGTTTCTAGTCGATCAGAACGGCAAAATACTGAAGCGCTTCGGATCAAAGGATACGCCTGAGCAAATCGAAAAGCATATCCAGAAACTGCTGAAAGTGCCTACCCACGCTTAAAGCTGCGAAAAGCTTCTCCTATACGAACGTCTAACAGGCGGTCAAAATTAGCAAAGTTTACTTTGGTGATTTTGACCGCCTGTAACTTTCTGATCAGATTTACGTCTACTTAATATAAGAAAGGACTATATAATCTTTATATTTTCGGGAGGAATAAATGTTTAGAAAGTTGACGTTAACGTTATTGGCTTCTGCCCTGCTTGCTGTCCCTGCTTTTTCAACTTGCAGCTTTGCAGATAGCCGGCCCGTAGAGATTTATAACGGCCAATTGAAGAACAATCGGGTGCTTATCCCTTTGCGCGACGTATCTCAAAATTTAGACGCTGCCGTGGAGTGGAATCAGAAGCTCAAAACCATCAAAATCAACAAAGACGACACCGAATTGCTGCTAACCGTTAACTCCAAAAAAGTGCTCGTCAACCAGTCTGAAATTGAGCTGGACGTTCCAGCCGTCTTAATCCAGAACACGACCTTTGTTCCGCTGCGATTTGTCAGCCAAACGTTAGGAGCGGGTGTAGACTGGAATCCGTACGGCCAACAAGCAACGATTACGTTGAATGGAAAACAGATTATCGTAAATATCGAACGAACTCAGCCTGCTTCCTCTCAAAAAGCAACGGCTGCCCATTTGAAACGGTTATCCGATAAATTGAACGAAGCAACCGATTTGTCTTCCATCAAGCAGATTCGGACTTATTTTAAGCCTTACTTCACAGATCGTCTCATTAATGCGATTATTCAAACTAAAGGGTTTGAATACAAGAATCAGTTTGGCGCTCCTCTAATCTCCCCCAATTATTTGAGCCGGACAACTGCAAGGCTTTCGCAATCATTGGACACCGGGCATGATGGTTATGAAATCTTTTCCGTTATTCGACAAATGAATCTGGTTTATGTGGATAAGACGTGGAAGGTAGATCGTGTGAGCTTCACAAAGATCTCCACACCTATTTCGGGAGCATAGTCCAAAAAAAGAGCAGCTTGCGCCTCTGGTTGAGGCCCTCCCCTCCCCATAGCGCACTGAAAGCAGCAAGATTAGCGGGAAAAACTCCTGTTATTCGAAGCGATTACCGTTGAAAATTAATGTTAGCAGGATTTTCTCCCGTTAATTTTCAAATATATGCCCATTTGGAGTAAGAGTGCTGCTTTTAACGGGAGATTTTCCAGCTAAATGCTCTATTTGCCGCCCCCGCTAGAAAATTAGATGGATATTTTCCTGTTAATCCTGTAAAGCTGCAATGGATCTAACACACAGGAATCAGCTAGTTTTTCAAGTTAAACACATAGTATAATGACGCAATTTCGTAAATATCAAATCGAGCATCCCATATTTTAAATGTAAGATGGTTGGATTTTGGCGGCAGCAACCCTTCTGGATAAACCTCGGCAACGACGACTTGATCCACGGTAAATCGGATGGTTCTATCTGTGAAATCTTTTTTTATCCATACCTTAACCGTGCCCTTCTCATAATAAAACTGCGGATGTGTTCTAATCTTCGTCCGCTTCTCGCATATGAAATGTTGTTCCCGCAAGCGGACATGCCATTTTTCCATAAGCAATGTTTTTATTGTGTTTATCTCTTTAATATCTGCCTGAACTTCACCCTCTAGGTTAAAAGCCTGAACATTATTCACTACATTATCAAAAAGAGTATTCATCAGCCTTTGTATTTTGCTAGAGTGATACCTGTTCATTGTTCCTACGGCTTGGCCTATTTCGTCGTTGATCAATACCGGAGAGGTGCTCATCCGCAGAAGAGGAATTATGGCTTTATAGATCATATTGACTCCTTTTAAAAAGAAATACTCGCATACGGGATAACACGAACAAGCGCCCATACTCTAGATAGCGCTTCGCTTATTTAAGGAAATAATTTCAATAATACCCTTTAGTTTTTATTTTTTATCCACGCAAAGTCAACTCGTCTTTTCCGAAAGAGCATTTGCGCGGTGATTCTCTTTGAATTGGAATAAAAAAAAACGCACAGGACTCAAAGCTCCTTTCAAAAAAACATACGGTCTTTCACCTGCCCCATATCGGGAGGAGAACATAACATAAACAAAGGGCTGCTCCAAAAGGTCTCAGACCTTTTGGAGCAGCCCTTATATGCAGAAATGCTCGTTAAGCAGACGTGCTCTTCCCTTTGCTCACAGCTTTGCCGCCTCTCAAGAACAGCACAGCAGCAACAATAACAGCTGAGATGGCGAATATGACAATCGCTGTCGTGTTGGAGGCTGGCTGGCCTGCGAATTGAATCGCTTGCCCTGCGACGATGTACCAGGTGATCAAGAGCGTATTGGCAAATGCGCCTGCATAGATGGTGCCTGTTTTGCGGAAGAAATAAGTCGACACGAGCGCCATTACGATGTTTACCGGAACGAATTGGAAAGCTACGATGCCAAGCAGCGCCTGCGATTTCCAAAAGAGCTGCTCTGTTGCGAACATCGTCACGTATTGGATGAGAATGAGGACAAGGATGCCGGTTGTATTGATCATCGCGTTAGAGAGAAACCATTTCCATGCTGTTTTTGTTTCAGAGCCGCTCTCTTTAAGCCTGAATTGACCATGCAGCAGCAGACCGTTCACTAAGAAGAAAATAAGGAAAGGAAGCGTATATTTGAGCATCAGGGACAGCTGGTCGATACTCATCACCTTCAGGCCCATCACCCATATCCTAAAATCGATGTGGAAAAGCGCAGCTGCGGCAACCGTCGTTGCATACACGCTTCCAACAGATAGAAGAGCAAGCGCAAGAGCTCTGCCCATTGCTCCAATGTCTAGTCCGAAGAAACCGGCTTGACCGGATACCCCGTAGTGCCGCAAGGAAGCTCCCTGCTTCTGGTTAACGAACCTATGCCATAATCCGAACAAGACAACAGCAATAACCGCGTTAAAAAGAATCCAAATGACGAAGCCATTCGTGAGCGATTGCGACCAGAAGCTGCCTGCCGGCATCCATTTGCTTCCCCATTCTTGGAATTTGAAGAAGGTAATCGCCGGAATTGCCGTTGCAACAAAAGCGCCAAGCACCCAGCCTGCTCCCGGACGGACGCCGCGCGGCTCTGGCAATGGCTGGATGACTCTGCGGAAATAGCTCGTTCCAAGCAAATTTCCTGCTACGGAGAACATGAGCATAAAAGCTCCGACTAACGCGAGCAATGTGCCATATTCCTTCAAGCGCCATGTTTGATCGTTATGATCAACGGCGTTTGGAGCAGGCATCGCTTGTTGAAGGAAATCAATTGCATTGCCGACCGCTGCAGTCGACCAATGGTCTGCAGGATGAATGACATTCGGGATATAGAGCAAACGCGCCGATTTATTTTCAAAAGAGCCGTACAGCTTGCCTGGAACTACCGCTTCAGCCGTGCCGAACACTTTCTTGAGCTTATCGGTGCCCACAATTTGGGATGCCTTCGGCACCTCCCACATGAGCGGGGCGAATTCGTCATATTTGCTGAACACAATCGCGTAATTGAAAGGCGTCTCCGCAGTCACTTCACCGGAGCCAAACGTCTCGGTTGAAGAGCCCTCTTGAATTACGGTATGGACCCACTCCGGCTTCGCCGTTGCTGCTGCCAGCACCGACCAGCCGCCCATCGAATGGCCTTCTAACGCGATTTTCTCTTTATCGACGAAGGCTAAATTTCTAAGGTAGCTAAGGCTAGCCAGCGATCCTCTCATTGTAGGATCAAGCGGTGATTGCTCGGAATAACCGTGACCCTCCATATCCATGGAAAGCACCACGTAACCTCTGCGCGCGAATTCGATATTGAATGGGTCTTGCACCTCACGGGAGTTGATGTAGCCGTGCATCGTCAGCACGGCAGGATGCGTCTTGCTCGGGTCCATGTCTGCCGGTGTATAGAGCAGGCCGCTAAGCATATTGCCCCCGTCGCCGGCAAACCTTACGTCCGATACTTTCACGCTGCCGCCGCTTGTTTGCACATTGCTCGCGATCAAACAGCCAGCCAGCACAACCACAAGCGCGACAATAATCGAGATAGGCCTAGAGAAGAAAAGTTTCATCCTAATAACGACCTCCCTTTGGTTTGTGAGGAACAAAAAAAGATTCCCATCAAAAGCAAACCCAAAATAGGATAAGCAATTGTTGTGAATCTCCATGTCTCCGTCACATTATTAACTTGTTCCCAGTATATGCTAGTTTGAAAACGCTGTCAATCACTGTTTGGCCGCCTGCTTGTCCTATCTTTCGGAAGGCAGAAACAGCCATTTCAAACAGAAAGCATCTGTTCGAAATGGCCGCTCTCCTTTCATTAATTAGCGAATAATAGGGGACAGCTTTCGTTCTCCAGCACATATATCGCTTCGTCCAAGCTCACTTCACGCTCGGTCCGCTCAGCCATATCCTTTAGTCTCACCATTCCGGCTTTCCACTCCGTCTCGCCCAGAAGCAGCGCATAACGAATGCCGCTGCCTGCAACCGAGGCAAGAATGTTCTTCAGCTTGCGTCCGCTAGTATCCAGCTTCACACGAATCCCGCTGGCGCGCAGCTCGGCCGCCGCTTGCAGCATTTCCGCAGCCGTCACGCCAACAGGTATGAGAATGACGGGAGCGGAGGACGGCTCCGACGCACGGTTTTCGAGCAGCGCCATAATCGACTCCATGCCAAACGATAGCCCTACGGCGCTATACTCGGTATCGTCCCTGCCGACCAGTTGTCCGATAATCGCATCATACCGCCCGCCGCCGCCCAAGCTCGAAGCGAAGCCGTTTGACGTTTCGAAAATTTCGTAGACCGTCCCCGTGTAGAATGATAGCCCTCGCGAGAGAAAAGGATCAAATGCGCAATCCTGCGCAAGGCCAAGCTTACGCAAAATATCGGTTACAGCCAGCACTTCCAGCGCCCCGGCGCTGCCTCGCAGGCCATATTTGTCCATAACTTCCTCAAACGTAGGATTTTGCAAGGCAATCAGCTCAATGACAGCTTCCGTCACCTCGTCAGCCAACCCTTTCTCGGCCAGCTCCAGCTTCACGCCGGCTTCTCCCACCTTCGCAAGCTTATCCAGCGTCAGCATGACCGACAGCGATTCGCTTGCGGGAACGCCGATGGCTGCCATAATCTCGCCAAGAAACCGTCTGTTATTCCATTTCAGCTGAACCTTGATGGCAAGCGACCGGAACACGTCGATTGCCAGCTGCATCAACTCGACCTCAGCCTCGGGGCCTTTCACACCAACCACATCCACATCGCATTGCAAAAACTCCCGCAGCCTTCCGCGCTTAACGGGGCCGTCTCGGAACACCTTCCCAATCTCATACCGTTTAATCGGCAATTCCATACCCGGATTTAAAGCGATCACTTTCGCGAATGGAATCGTGAGGTCGTACCGCAAGCCTAATCGTCGCCTGCGCTGATCGGTGAGCTGGTACATTTCTTTTATAATTTCATCGCCGCCTGCGTATTTTGAGGTCAATAAATCAAGTTCGGTCAGCTCGGTCGTCACCATTTCATTAAAATCATAAAGCTCAAACTTATCGCGGAGGGTATCCTGAATCCGTCTCCGCAGCGCCTGTTCTTTGCCAAAATAATCGTAAGTCCCCTTTACATTTTGCATCACGATCATTCCTCTCTACATTTATTGGAATAAAAAAAACGCGCAGGACCTCTTGGTCCTGCGCGCATCGTATGCTGCAGGGAGGCCAACGCGAGAAGCGCTAGCCCACCCTGAATATTGATCAGGGGTGCTAACGCTTGGTGAAATAATGATGCTGATTCAATTGGAGTGTGTACATAATACCCAATCCCTTCGACTTGAATTATAGTGATTATAGCGAATCGAAGCATGCGGCGCAACTTTATTTTTCATCACTCGACTCAACTGCTATAGTATCCTCCCCATCCTTCGCTCTATTTAGTGCCTGTATGTATGAACCGAATTCAGCTTCAACCACGGATAGATAACCAGAATAACTAGAAGCAATACGATAGCCGCAAACGTATGGGCATGCTCAAGCACAAACGAAACGTTATCGCCGGATGCCGTAACCAGCAAGCCTGTCGCAGCTTCGCTTCCCGGAACTCCGTATACGAAACAATACATGACGCTTACGCCCATATGCATGCCGGTGCTCATCCAAATCGAGCCCGTTTTTAGAAGCACATAACCAAGCGATAGTCCTAGTATGAACGAGAATAGAGCATTTGATAGGCTGAAGCCGACTAACCAGATATCATCCAGCGCAAATATAAGAGCCGATACAAGCAACAAATGAGCATTTCGTATTTTGCCCTTAAGATGAGCGAAGATATAACCTCTTACGATGAGATTATACATGAGCGAGCCAAGAAACATCACGCCAATGACCTCGATGGCAAAAAGGACCGCTTCCGGTGCCTTTTTTACGCCCACGATCTGAAAGTCCCCGAAGCCCCACAAGAGCACATACATGGCCGCCCAAGTGCCGGCGCCAAGCAGCAGACCGATTCGCAGGTTTCTTTTCCAGCCAAAATGGGCTTTTACGCCTAAATCCTCTATCCCCCTTAAGCCGGTCAGCTTGGCCACTTGATGAACAAGGATGAAGAATAGGATGGCATAAAGCAGCCAAGGAATAGTTTCCAGCGAAAATAACCTCGGGATTAAATTAAAATATAAATCGATAATGAGAAAACCAATGACTGCGAATAGCTTTTCCATTGTTCAAACCCTTCCTACGAAAGATAATGGATACCCGCTCGTCCAAATCCAATGAGCAAAGTGACTGCCATTGTCGTTGTTCATATCGTTTTATGTATATTCGCGGGATTGCCGTATATCCCTAAGCCCGGCCGACTTTTTCAATCCTTTATTCGTGATCGCCTTGCCATGAGAAAAACCCCGGTCATTGGCGGCTTTCGCCAGCCACTCCCGGGGTTTTGTCTATTATTTATTTTAGTTTAGCGTAATCTCATCCACGTATACGGACGCAGTGCCGCTGCCGCTTGTTGGCTCGATTTTGATACCGATAGACTTCACGGCATCACGGCCTGCTACCCCTGCAAGAGGAATCGCAAGCGTCTGGAACCCGGAGGAATCCACTGCCGTCATCCCGCTATCATACCAGCTCCAATCCGGTCCTGTTTTGATATACAGCCGCGCATTCGCCGAACCGGCTGACAGCTTGACCTTAACGCTTATCGAACTAACTGCGGATAGATCAAGCGCCGATGCCTTCGTCAGCTCGAAGCCTGAACCTGCGAGGCTGAATGAAGAGGTTAGGGCAAAATTGCCACTCGCAGCCGCATCAGCGGCAATGGCTGGCGCAGTCGCGCTCGCATTGTTCACTTCAACG
Organism: Paenibacillus sp. FJAT-27812; assembly: GCF_001273905.1. Classification (NCBI taxonomy): domain Bacteria; kingdom Bacillati; phylum Bacillota; class Bacilli; order Caryophanales; family Paenibacillaceae; genus Paenibacillus; species Paenibacillus sp. FJAT-27812. The sequence goes on from NZ_LIGH01000001.1 coordinate 1,621,208, forward strand.
ATAAAGCCTGAAGCATCGCTTTCAAAATCATACAGTACGCCGGCTTTCTCAGGCATGCTGCCCGGTCCGCTGCCGCCATTTGGCACGCCGCCCGTACCGTCATTGATCGCTTCGATATCGTCGAAGTACAAGCTGCTGCTGAGCGCAGCTCCTGATACCGCATTGACATAAACCGAGAAATCCTGCACATTTTTCAAGCTGACTTTATTTATTTTTTTGCCAGCATTGCCCGTATCCCACGGGGCTACCGCAAATTCACTGAATGGAAGGGTGACCCATTCGCCAGCCGTTCCCGCGAGCGATGGATAAGCCTCATAAGAGACGCCATCCACCTTCAATTGAATGACCAGCTTCTGATTGCTGCCATCCGGAACAAGCCAAAATTTGAGCTTATTAAACGTAGACCAGTCTACGCCGCCAAGAGCTTTGGTAATACCGGCATAACCCGAGCCTGCGAGCGTGTAGTCGAATCTCATCGCATACATGCCGCCGCTCTCGTGCTCGCCATCCAAGCTGACATTAACCGTATCGCCGCCCGCTTTTACAAACTTCGCTTGCAGCGCAGCGTTCACACCTTGATACCCTTCAAAATGGTCGACTAACGAAGGGATAACCGGCGGCTCATAATAGCTGTTTAGGAGTGCAATATTATCGACGTAGATCGGTCCGTCAAGCTGCAGGCCGCTGCCGATAATCGACAAAGCAAGGCTTGTTGCTTCTGCTGATTTGCCCGGATCGTTTAAATCAATGTAAGTGCTGTATTTCGCATAATCCACCCCGTCTACCGTAACGACAGGCAATTCCGCAAGCTTCTTCTCCGTCGTCAGCATGCCGTATTTCCCTGCATCCGTCCAGTCTGGCGGAAGCTGCACGATGCCGCGCAGACTTGCGCTTGCCGACTCCGAGCCCGCCGAAACCGGAATCCAAGCATCAAAGGAAACACGATTCACCGCAGCGAGCGGAACCTCGCTTGCCGCTTGGACTAGCGCAAGCTTAAGCTCCTGCCACGTATCTTGATATACCGCATCCGTTACGCTAAGTTTAAGGGCGCCATCGCCGTTAAAGCTCTCATGACTAAGCGTTAAGCCCATCGTTGACGGCCAAGTGCCGTTATTTTGAATACCCGCGATGTCTGTGTCAAATGTGTATGTCTTCAATGCGATTCGATCCGCTTTGACAAAAACCGTCACGGTTTGCTCAAGCGCCACGCCGTTTTCTTTGTAAACCTTCACCGTAATATCGGCTGTTTTGCCATTTTGCTTTCCGTTAGGCATCCAATTCGCCGAGTAGAAGCCGTTTGAGTCTAAGGCCATCGGCACTTCAACCGAGGAGCCCTGTGCTACATACACGACTTTTGACGGTACCGTATTCAGAACGCGGGCGCGAACAACCGTCCGGTTCTCTCTTACGGTGCTTTGATTAACAGGACTTGCAACATGCAGGAATGGCTGCTCGGCCGCCGCTTTCACCTGATGCCCATAAACGTCCGTTACCTCTTTGGCAAACGCGGTATACGGATCGTTATAGTACGCGACCAAATCCTCTAGCAATTCATGATCGCCAAGCAGCGGAGCATTGCGATAAGGAACAAATAGATTGCCGTTCGTGCTGAAATTCGCCCAAGTCTGCATATAAGAAATCCGTTTGGCGTCTGGGTCGGACTTGATGGCGTTCAGCAGCTTCGTAAACCAAGCTTTATCCGCGTTGCCCTGCTGCAGCATCCCTTGCGGGCTATAACCGAACTCGGAGAAAGTGGCTATTTTGCCCTTGGAATCAGCGAGCTTCGAGATCATCGCCAAGTCCGCAACGAGATTGTTAAGGAAGGACTCGCTGCCCGGGCTTTGCTGATTGTCGTATTGGTCCATGCCGAGCACGTCAACGTAATCATCGCCCGGATAGGTCGTTAAATAATTGGATTCGCTGCCGCCAAAGGTACCGTTGGGCGAGTAGACGTACAGCAGGTTATGAACATCCTTGGCGTCGCGCAAATACTCAACGGCGTACCGGTAAATTTCCACATACTCGCTTGTCGTTGTCGTTTTGGCGCCCCACCAGAACCAGCCGCCGTTCTGCTCATGGAAGGGACGGAACAAGATCGGGATAAGCTTCCCGTCGTTATCCTTCAGGTTGCTCGCAAGCGCGGCGATCCGATCGAGAAATGCGTTAAAGTCAGCATGCTTGTCGCCTCCCGGCAAAATATGCTGCACAACCGAGCCGCTTGTATCGTTAAAGCTGCCGCCCGTTACAAAGTTAGGCAGATGCGCGCTGAGCGTAACGATGCCCCCGAGCTCATGCGCTTCCTTCATTTTGGCGGTCAGATTGATTCTGCTTTGTTCCGTATCGTTCGAAACGCCGGGCTTCTCCTTGCCCTCCAAGCTAAGGGTATCCCAGCCGAAGACAGCCGGATAATCGCCTACCGCATTTTTAACATCCGATTGAATGTCTTTCGTATCGGTAAAAGAGATTCCCTCCGTCGTCGCATGCTGATGGCCGAACAATACTTGCTTGCCGCGCACATCATCCAAATAAGCAAACAGCGATTTGGTATAATCGGTTGCATACGAATCGACGAGGTTCTCTACACGTTCCGTGCCACCGTTGCCGTCACCGCCGCCATTTCCACCACCACTGCCGCTACCGGAGCTGCCAGTGCCGCCGCTTGCGCCAGAAGCATCCGCAGCGCCTTTCGTAATCACGCTAGCTCCTCTGCTGAGCGGCTTGCCGTTCAAGGTAACGCCGTCCGCATCCACATTCGCCTTCTTCACATTGCCTTGGCCTTTGATAGCGGAACCCTTCGCCTGACCATCCAGTGCAAGCTCCCCAATGAAGGTGCCCTCGCCAAGCTCAAGCGTAAACTCGCTGCTGCCCGTTAGATGCTGAGCAGTCGTCGTTCCGCTAAACAGGACGCGTACCGGCCCATCCTGACGATTCACTTGAACTTGGCCAAGTACCGAGTTATTGACAGCAACCGTATGGACCCCGCCGCCCCAAATGTACGTCGTGCCCGTTACCGTTACGTTATCGAGCGTCGCGTCGCCATCGCCAATGCCTGCAGTCAAATAAAGATTGCCGGTTATCGCAACATCCTTTAAGACAACGTTTGCCGCATTCACAACAACATTGCCTGAAATGGACGAGCCTCCGAACGAACCCGCCTTCGGATAATATTGTTGAATAAGCTTGTCTATTACCGTCACAAGCTCCGCGCGCGTCAAATGGCCCTTAGGCCGGAAGGTGCCGTCCTTATAGCCGCTAAGCACGCCTGCCAGCGCATCCACGCCGGCTTTTGCATATTCCGAAACGTTGTCCGCATCCGCAAAGGAAGCGCTGCCATTTCCGTTCAGGTGAAAGGCTCTAGCCACTAGGACCGCTGCATCCTGACGGGTGATCGGCTGTGCCGGATTCGCTTTATTGTTGGAGCCGCCCTCGTAATAACCAGCCGCGCGGGCAGCCGAGATGGACTTTGCGTACCAAGCAGCCGACTCCACGTCCGCAAACGGTTCTTTCGACTCTGCCGTATATCCAAGAATTGCGTTAACGATCGTGACGAACTCCGCTCTAGTCACGTTTTGGTTCGGCCTGAAGGAGCCGTCCGAATATCCGCCCACTACGCCATTTGTTTTCCATCTCTCAATCGCCGCCTGTGCCCAGTGTCCGCGTTCGTCTGCTGCTGCCGCTTGAGCAAATGCAGGCAAGACTACCGAGATGACGAGCATAGGTACGATTAACGCAGCAATCCACTTACGTATCTTCTTCATGTTAACCCTCCTGTTTGTTATTTTTGTTATTGCTTATGACTGATATATGTAAGCGCTTCACAACAAGTATAAGAGGTTCCTATCGCAAAATAAATGGTCTAAACTAGCTTTTATAGGGCTGAAATGCTGTTTCATTATTTATTTTTGTTATTTTGTTAGGTTAATAATTAAGTGAATAAACGATAATCGCTATGAAAATATCTGTTATTCACCATCTGCAGTTAGACGGCTCCTCGCATTTAAATCAACCAATATGGTATTATACAAAGGGAATCATGAATGGGAATGTGGAAAAATTTGCAGGTCATTCTGCAATCCTTTTTACGCATTCGCACAACTTAAGGAGGATATTTGAAATGTTTTTTAAAAACAAACGCCTTGGTACCATGCTGCTGCTTATGCTCGTTCTGCTCGTTGTAGCATCAGGATGCGGAGCAAACAAAAATACAAGCGGTGACAAAAATACCGGATCCGGCTCCAACAGCGGCAACACTAGCACAACAACTCCCCCTACCGAAGCTCCTACGGAGGAAGGCCCTGAGCTGCTTGGCTCGGACAAGCATCCGGTCGTAACGATTCAACTAAGCAATGACAAAACCATTAAGCTTGAGCTCTACCCAGAGGTTGCTCCTAATACAGTAAACAACTTTATCTCGCTCATTAATAAAGGCTTCTACGACGGCGTTATTTTCCACCGCGTTATCCCGGGCTTTATGATTCAAGGCGGCGATCCTGAAGGCACCGGAACGGGCGGCCCTGGCTACAGCATCCCCGGCGAGTTCAAAGAAAACGGCTTTGAGAACAAGCTGAAGCATACGCGCGGCGTACTCTCGATGGCTCGCACGAACCAACCGGATACAGGAGGTTCGCAGTTTTTCATCATGGTGGCTGACGCTCCTTCGCTCGATAACCTCTATGCTTCCTTCGGTAAAGTAACGGAAGGAATGGAAGCTGTAGATGAAATTGTTAATCAGACCGTTGGTGCGAACGATCGGCCTGAAACTCCGATTTCGATGAAAAAAGTAACGGTAGACACGCTCGGCATGACGTTTGAGGAACCGAAAAAAACGGAATAAGAGAAGAGCTAAGAGGAGGGCTAAGCCCTTCTCTTTTTTTACGGCTTAATATATAATAAAATTATTAATTGATTAATAATAATATAAATAGTTAAACATCCGCCAAAGGAGATTTATCACATTGAGAAAACAAACGATTGTTTTGCTAACTGCATGTTTGATGACCTTTATGAGCGCATGCAGCGGCAGCAGCGCAGGCAGTGTAAGCAGTCCATCGCCTACCGAAAGCGCTGCGCCTGCCTCAACTGCCGTAGCTTCAAGCAGCGCAAATTCGGAAGCGGTTACAACTAATGAGCCTGCGTTCGCCGACGCTTCTGTTCATGATCCATCGATCATTAAAGTCGGCGATACCTTTTATATTTTCGGCTCCCATCTCGCCGCTGCGAAGTCCAAGGACCTGATGTCTTGGGAGCAGCTCAACTCAAGCGTCTATGAGGGGAACCCCATTATCCCGGACGTATTAACTGAAATGAAAGAGGAGCTTGCTTGGGCGGAGACCGATACGTTCTGGGCGGGCGATGTCATTCAGCTGCCGGACGGCAAGTTTTATATGTATTACAGCATGTGCAAGGGGGATTCTCCGCGTTCTGTGCTTGGGTATGCCGTCGCAGATAAAGTAGAAGGGCCTTACCATAACAAGGGAACGATTTTGAAATCCGGCATGTGGAACGACCTGAGCGAGGACGGGACGATTTATGATGCGGCCGTACATCCGAACGTGGTGGACCCGAATGTCTTTTACGATAAAGACGGCGTGCTGTGGATGGTGTACGGCTCTTACTCGGGCGGCATTTTTATTATGAAAATGAATCCGGAAACCGGTCTGCCTTATCCAGATCAAGGCTACGGCAAGCGGCTGCTCGGCAATAACCACAGCCGCATCGAGGCGCCGTATATGATGCACAGCAAGGAAACGGACTATTACTATTTATTTCTGTCCTATGGCGGACTAGACTCTAGCGGCGGTTATAACATCCGAGTCGCCCGCTCCAAAAAGCCTGACGGACCGTTCCTCGACTCGGAAGGCAAGGATATGATCGACGCCTTTGGCGCTTACGGCACGCTCTTCGACGATGCGTCTATCGCCCCTTACGGGGTGAAGCTGATGGGCAACTTCCAAATGGATAACATCGAAGGAGAGGTCGCGAATATCGGCACGGGGTACGCTTCGCCCGGCCATAATTCAACCTACGTTGATCCGGATACCGGCAAAATGTTTCTTATCTTCCATACCCGCTTTCCTTCTCGCGGAGAGGGCCATGAGGTGAGAGTGCATCAGATGCTGATGAATACCGAGGGCTGGCCGGTCATTGCGCCGCATCGCTATTCGGGCGAGACGGTTGAGAGCGTAACCGCCGGTCAAATCGCCGGCGACTATAAATACGTGAATCACGGCAAGGACATTACGGCTGAGGTCAAGCAAGCGACTCTCATAACGCTGGGCAAGGACGGCACCATTTCCGGCGGCGCAAGCGGCACTTGGATAAGCACCGGAGCAGCAACCATTGCTCTTACGATTGATGGCGTGCTGTATAACGGCGCGCTGCTGCGAGAGTGGAACGAAGGAACGCTTAGCCATGTCATGACGTTTAGCGCTTTATCCAAAGAAGGCGTTGCGATTTGGGGCAGTCACGTGTCCAAGGAGTAGCCTTCGCAGCTGGCATACGCTGTCGCCGCTTGGAATCGCAGGCATGTTACGGGAATCCAATCATATGGTGGAGTATAAGCATGTTGCGAAGGATGGTGAAGCGATGAATGGCAATGGGCCAGTCAGCGTGGTCAATTTAACGAATCCGCTCTGCAAGTCGCTGCAAGGGAAATATTTTGTAGGCGAGACCGACCAGCTGAATCCAACCGATTCAAACCGGACTTGGGGCGCACTAATAAATCCTCCCGGCTCGGGCGTTAATCTCTATCTCGATCTTTATGTGCTAAGCAATCTGTCGGATGATAAGCTCGTCTCGCAAATCTGCTTCTGCTCCAGCCTGCCAACGCATGGCAAGCAGTCCCATGAGGTATCCACTGCCAATCTGACGCTCGATCCAAGGCCGATGCCGCGCGGACAAGTTCAGTTCGGAAGCAGCTTGGATACGACCGCGCTTGCTGCAATTCCCGTATCCACGCGCGTCATCCCGGCTTACTCCAGCGTATCAAGCGAGAAAGCAGGCCACTGGATTGTCGGTCCCGGCCAAGCCATTCTCTTCACGCTGACCAGCTCCATGAACCCCCCCGCTCCCGCCGTCATCTCCTTCGGCTGGTGGGAAGAGTCTCCCGGCATGCACTAGCTTTAAGCCCAAATCGCCCCTCAACCCGCAAAGGTTGAGGGGCGATTGTCTACCTCAGTACGGCTGAGGCATGCGCTTTGCGAAAATGGTTTTCGCCTGGGCGCTGCAAGCCCAGATGGTCGCGAAGCGTATCTCCCGTGTAATCCTCGCGAAACAGTCCGCGCTGCTGCAAAATCGGAACGACTAAATCGACAAAGTCATCCAGTCCGCCGGGAAGGACAGGCGCCATAATGTTGAAGCCGTCGCAGCCATATTCCTCAAACCATAGCTCAATGAGATCCGCCAATTGCTCAGGCGTACCTACAAATTGCAAATGGCCCCTGGCACCGAGAAAACGCCCGCCTAATTCGCGCATGGACAGCTTCTCCTTGCGCGCCAAGTCCATAATAAGCTGTACGCGGCTCTTCATTCCATTGGATGCGCCAACTGGGTCCGGAATGTCCGGCACCTGCTCGTCAAGCGAATAGCCGCTCACATCAAAGTTAAGAAACCCGGATAGAAATCCGGCGATCGCCGCGTCTGGAATAAGCTTCTGCAGCTCTTGGAAACGCTGCTTCGCCTCCTCCTCGGTCGCTCCGAGAACAGGAGACAGGCCCGGCATTATTTTCAGGCTGCCGCGCTCTCTGCCATAATCGCCAAGCTTGCTGTTTACACGCTCATAGAATGCTTTGGCAGACTCAAGAGATTGCTGCGCCGTAAAAATAACCTCGCCGATACTCGCGGCAAAATCCTGCCCCGGCTCCGACGAGCCAGCTTGAATCAGTACCGGATAGCCTTGCGGCGATCTCGGTACGTTCAAAGGCCCCTTCGCGGAATACCATTCCCCGCTATAATCGACCGGCTTAACCTTCGAGTCATCGGCAAACTTGCCGGACTGCCGGTCAAGAACAAGCGCGTCATCCTCCCAGCTATCCCACAATCTTGTCACGACATCGACGAACTCACGCGCCATCTCGTAACGCAGGCCATGCTCGGGATGCTTCGGCTTGCCGTAATTATGGGCTTCAATATCAAGCTGGGAGGTCACGATATTCCAGCCTGCGCGCCCGCCGCTAATATGGTCGAGCGAGGAAAATTTGCGCGCCACGTTGAACGGCTCGTTATAGGTCGTCGATACCGTCGCCGTCAGGCCAATCTTCTCCGTTACCGCCGACAGGGACGATAGCAGCGTCAGCGGCTCCAGCATGCCGGCTACCGCTTGCCCCACATTCGCCGCGTACAATAAGTCGGCGAAAAAAATCATGTCGAACTTGCCGCGTTCCGCCGTCTGCGCCAGCTTGCGATAAAACTTCACATCAAACATGCCCTCCACGCCTGAATCAGGATGGCGCCAGCCTGCATGATGATGCCCCGCATAATAAATGAATGCCCCAAGGTGGAGCTGCTCGTGCCGTTTCCCCATAATCAATGACCGCCTCTCCGAACTTCAAATTAACCTTTATACGTATCGCGCCAGCGGAGCCATCTCGTCTCCAGCAGGCGAACCGCCGAATCCGACAGCTTGCCGACCACTGCGAAAATAATGATGCCTACAAATACGATTTCCGTCTCAGAATAGGCCCGCGCATCCTGAATCATATAGCCGATCCCTGCGCTCGTGCCCATCATTTCCGCAACAACGAGCAGCAGCCAAGAGACGCCAAGCGACAGCCTAACGCCGAGCAAAATATTAGGAAGCGCAGCAGGAATAATAAGCTTCGTTACTTGCTGCAGCTTCGTGTATTGAAAAATCCGGGATACCTCATACAGCTTTGCATCCGTGCTGCGAATGCCAAGAAACGTGTTCACGTACACGGGAAAAAAAGCGCCTAACCCGATCAGCAGCACCTTGGCGAACTCGCCGATGCCAAACCACAATATAAACAAAGGGATAACCGCAAGCAACGGCACTGTCCGCAGCATTTGCAGCGAAGGATCGAGCGTTTTCTCCGCTACCTTGCCAAGCCCAGTCGACAAACCAAGGAGCAAGCCGAGCGTTCCGCCAAGCAAAAAACCAAGTGCCGCACGGTATACGCTGATCCCTAGATGCTCGAATAGCTCTCCGCTCGCGCATAGCTGGATAAAGTTCTTCGCAATCAGGAGGGGAGCAGGCAGCAGCGTTTCGGCTATTAACCCCAAACCGCTGACCGTCTGCCACAAGACAACGATTATAATCGGCACGATCCATCCATGGAGCGGCTTTGGCACATGATCAAGCCACTCTCGCGAAGCGGATTTGTTGTCCCTAACGCTAGCCTTCTTAATGGCCTGTTCGCTCACGATGCTCCATCCCCCTTATAGCTGTCCTGCCAGCTAAGCAATCTTCGCTCCAGCAGCTTCACAAGGGAATCCGTCAGTTTCCCGACAGCAGCAAAAACGATGATGCCAACGAATACAACCGAAGTAATCGAGAAATAACGGGCATCATTAATCAAGAAGCCGATACCTGAGCTGGAGCCCATCATTTCAGCTACAACCAGACCCAGCCACGCTACGCCGATGGATAAGCGGATGCCTAGAAAAATATTCGGAAGCGATGCCGGCAGCACCAGCTTCGTTATCATCTGCCAGCGGCTGAACTCCAGCACGCGGGCCACATCAAACAACTTGCCGTCCACCGACCGGATGCCGAGAAACGTATTGACGTAAAGCGGAAAAAAAGCTCCTTTGGCAATAAGCAGTATTTTCGAGGTCTCATCGAACCCAAACCATAATATAAACAGCGGCGCCACGGCCAAATGCGGCAGCGTGCGAAGCATTTGCAGCGAAGGATCGATCAGCCTCTCTGTCTTATAGGAAAATCCAACCCAAAGCCCCATCGCAAGTCCAAGCCCGCCGCCAAGCAAGAAGCCCAGCAACGCGCGCCAAGTCGAGATTTCAAGATGCCGGAGCAGCTCGCCTGACAACGTCAGGCTCACGAATTCTTGAACGATGACCCCGGGCGTTGGCAGCAGCGTCGGGTTGAGCTTGCCCATCATGCCTGCAATCTGCCAAACGGCAAGCAGGATGACCGGCAGCAAAACACCCAGCAACAGATTTGCCGATTGTATGGAGAGACGGCTCGTTTGCCGCCTCTTCTGCGCCCTTATTTGCTTTGGCAACGCGCTTTCCACTCCTGCTCGCTGCATAACGAACGCCTCATTTCTTCATCATTTCGGAAGGCTTACTTCCTTGCCTCTTCTATAAAGCGGTTATCGAACACTTCGGATACGTTAATTTTTTTGCGAATCGATTTGATTTCGAATTGGAAATCCGCCGTCTTCTGCTGCTCGGCAATGATTTCATCCGTGACGGGGATGCTGATCGATTTGGAGCGAGTAAAGATCGCCTCTATGAGTGCTGCCGGCACGTTGCGCTCTGCGGCATAACGCTCCAGCGCCTCGTCTTTATTGTCATTTTCCCACTTCAGCGCTTTATCCAGCACCTTCAAATACAAGGTGACCAGTTCCGGATAATCATCGGCGAATTGCTTTCTTGCAATGTAGAACGATGGGGACAATACCCCTAGCTGCTCGCCGTCCGCAAGCACTCTAGCTTTGTCTTGAAGCGTATTAAGCGTTATGTTCGGGTCCCAAGTTGCCCACGCATCGATCTTGCCCGATTCGAATGCCGGCTGAGCCTCGTCTGGCTGAAGCTGAATGATTTCCAAATCCGATGCCTTCAGCCCTGCTCCCTCAATGCCGCGGAATAAGAAGTTGTAGGCATTGCTTCCCTTTGCTACGGATACCTTCTTCCCTTTCAAATCCGCTATCGATTGAATGTCGCTATTTTTCGGGACGATGATTGCAACGTTGTTCTTTCCTTCGAGCGCTTGCGAGATGACCGTAAATTTAATGTCTGCCGCTTGTGCCGCGATGATGGGCATATTGCCAAGTCCGGCAAAATCAAGCCGATTAGAAGCCATCGCTTCTGTCATGGGAGGCCCGCTTTGAAATTCGGCAAACTCCACTTTGACGCCAAGCTTATCAAACTCCTCCTCGAACCATTTCTCTTCAATCGCCTTGCCGAACAAGCCGCCGCTGCCCTGATAGCCGATCGTTACCTTCAGTCCTTCGTATTTATTGGCTCCATTGCCGCCCTTCTCCGATTTTTCCGTGTTAGCAGCCGCGCATCCGCTTATAAATACCGCCAATACTATGATTGCGGCCGTTAGCCATCTCAATTGCTTCATTCGTAATCTCTCCCTTTTGTCCGATGTGACCCTTGTTCGATTTCTCTAAAATAATGCCCGTCTTAAATACCTGCACCCTCATCCAGCTCCGGCTCTTCAACCTTCTCAAACTCGCTTAACACCTTGTGACGAAGCTCTTGGAAGGACTGCCCCGTTCTCTTGCGCGGATACGGAAGATCGATCGTTAAAATATTTCGGATATGTCCAGGGCGCGGATTCATAATAACGACACGCTCGCCCAAAAATACCGCCTCATCCAAATCATGCGTGACGAACAGCATCGTCGTCCGGTTTTTCTGCCAAATATCGAGCAGCACCTCCTGCATATGCGACCTTGTAAAAGCGTCCAGCGCGCCAAACGGCTCGTCGAGCAGCAAAATATCGGGGCTTCGCAACAACGCTCTGGCAATAGCGACGCGCTGCGCCATTCCGCCGGATAGCTCACGCGGATATGCTTGCTCGAACCCTTTTAACCGAACCAGCTCGATTAGCTCATCCACCCTCGCCCGAACCTCAGCCTTGCGAAGCGACAGGTTAGCCGCAATGTTTTTCTCCACCGTTAACCAAGGGAACAAGCGCGGCTCCTGAAAAATAAATCCCTTCTCGATACTCGGCCCGTCAATCGGCTTGCCGTTCAGCAGCACCGTCCCTTCATAACGCGTGTCGAGTCCGGCGACGATTTTGAGCAATGTGCTTTTGCCGCAGCCGCTTGGGCCGATTATCGTAATGAACTCCCCTTGCTTTGCCTGAAGCCCGATTCGGTTTAATGCGATAACATCGCCCGAAGGCGTAGCAAACGTCTTATTAAGCTCTTCCACGACGAGCATTTTTGCCGACATGCCGTTACCCCCCTATCATACATTATTATTCGCACCTATTTACTTGGTATTGTAAGCAAAATAAAAAGACTTAACGCGTAGCGATACGAACGTTAAATCTCCAGCTGTCTGGTCGATTTGGTTTAATGTTGTTACAAACTGAATATTCATTCGGTTTGTTATGTTGCTTATTTTGCGGCACGGGTTACGCTTTGTCAATCTTTTTTTTCGATACGCTTTTTCCTGTGTCCTTAACCTTAAAGAGGCCGATCATCGCATCGACATTCATCTCGATTTGTACCTCGTAATCAGGCGGCCGCTGCAGCGTCAACCCTTGTATGAGACTGACAAAATAAAACGCAAGCTGAAGAGGGTCCTCTTTAACGATTACTCCCCGCTCCATGCCGTCCCGCATAATGGCAGCTACCGGATTCAAGTTAGCCGTAAACCGGTCCGTGATCGCTTTTTTGATATCAGGGGGAGTTGCTTGGGAGAGCCTTGCCGTATTCATCAAAATCGTAAATGCCCAATTGGTGCGAATGGACAGCCACGAGGACATAATCGTTCGCAGCTTCGCTACCGGATCTATATCCATCGCCGCTACCTCAGAAACATATTTGCCGTAATTCGTCTGCCCTGACCGCAATACCTCGCTAAAAATCTCTTCCTTGGATTCAAAATAGTGATACACGCTGCCAACGCTCATATTCGCTTCGCTTGCGATATCCTGAATCGAGGTAAGCTGAAAGCCGTTAATAGCCATAACCTTTAGCGCACAGTCCAAAATGTGCTGAACTCGCTTCTCGCGCATCATTCGATCCTTTTCCACATTTCTCGGCGACATTCGATTATCTCCTCTCGTGATTCTTTTATGCCCGGCATTGCCTATTATCCTGCCATTATACTGAAGGATTATCAATCCATTCTATTATTTTTTTGAATGTCCGCCGCCCATTGACAGCTTTATTATTAGTACTGTATAGTGCTAATCATGACACCAAAAACGAAAATTTCCAATCGCGAGGTTGCACTGCAAACCGCCGCGAGCCTATTTTTGAGCAAAGGCTACCTCGTTACCAGCATGGATGATATTGTTGCCGAAAGCAAAGTATCCAAGACGAATATTTATTATTATTTCAAAAGCAAGGAGGAGCTGTTGTCCGCCATCATCGAGAAGATGACCGACCAATACGAGCAGCTCATTACTTACATTGCAAGCCAAACGGAGCTGCCCGTCACGGACCGGTTAATGAGAGCGATGCAGGTACTTATCGAGCAGGACATTGACTGCCTTGGAGGCTGCCCTTTCCTGACGCTATATACACAGACACCGAAGGAAGCCGTCGCTATTCGAGAGCAGATCAGCCTGTTTTTTGGCAGGCAGCTGCTCGTTCTCGAACAGCTTATTAGCCAAGGCATCGCCAGCAAAGAAATAAACAGCAAGCTGGAGCCGAAGCAGACGGCCGCTTTAATCCTATCCACCATTGAAGGCGGATTGTTCCTACAGCATGCCAACCGTGACCCAGCAATATTGCAGCATTCGCTTTATGCTTTAGCCGCCGTGCTAAAGTAATTTTTTTGAGTACACTAGTACTGTTTAGTACTAACATTAAATAATGGAGGAGGATGCTAACATGGCACATGTATTCATCACGGGAGGTACCGGTTTTATCGGTTCACATATGGTGAGACGGCTGGCAGCCGAAGGTCACCGCATCACAGCGCTGGTTCGGTCACAGTCGCGGTTTAACGCCATTTTCAAGCAGACAGATGGAGACATGCCCCCTTCCCTATCCGCTATTAACGGTGATTTGACCCAGCAGGCACTTGGCCTCTCTCCAAGCGACCGCGAGCTTCTGCTTACTGCCGACGTAATAATTCATGCCGGAGGGCCAATGGATATCCTGCTGAATAAGCAGCAAGCGAAGCAAGTATTTCTAGATGCCGCCGAGCATTTAACCCTATTAGCCGACCACTTGCATAAGAGCGGCCAGCTCCGCCATTTTATTCATGTCGTTGGCTTCAAGAGCCCTGTTACGGAGCAAAATATAAACGAGCAAGCCGCCATTTTGAAGCTGCTAGAGCATGAGTCTCCTTACGAGCGAATGAAGATCACAGCCGATCTCCATATCCGCCAGCAAGCAAAGCGAAGCGGCTACTCCCTTTCCGTCGTTAACCCAAGCGTCATCATCGGCGATTCCGTTACAGGAAATACCGAGCAAACCGGCGGGCTTGGCATTCTGATCGCCTCCGCTAGACGGAAGCTGATGGGCACAGTGCCCGGCGGGCCGAAGCACTGGCTTCCGCTTGTCCACGTTGACCATACCGCCGCATTTATTGCCGCGCTCGTAAGCGAGCAGCAGCCAACGAGCGATACCTACTACCTGCTCGATGAACAAAATGCCAGCCCGAATATGACCGAGCTCATAAGACTCATCAATAAGGAGCTCCGCGTTCCGGCTCCGATCGGTTCGATTTCGCTTTCGTTATTAGGAAAGCTGCTGGGCACACGCATCGGCAGCAAGCTAGGCATTCCCGGGCAGTCGCTCAGCTTTATTGCGAGCAAGCCATTTCCTCTCCAATCCACGAGACATATTCAGCAAAAGCATGCTCTTTACGCATCCGTGAATCACTCGATTCTACCGCATGTGATCGCTGATCTGGACTATCGCCTATCGCACGGACTGAACGGTCGTCCGGACTTTGAGCGCAATAGGCGCGGCCCGCTGGCAACGCTGGAGAATGCTGGCAGCGGTCATCCCATTCTTTTGCTGCCTGGCACGTTTAGCGGGGCCGATTGCTTGCTGCCGCTTGCCGCCGAGCTGAAAGGCCGCCAAGTTTGGGTCGCCGATCTGCCCGGCTTCGGACGATCGCCCTATCATCATAGCGCTAGCGTAATCGAGGGGCATGTCCAAGCGATTATGGAGGCAATCGCTTCACAGCAGGAGCCCGTTACCTTAATCGGCCATTCCTATGGCGCATTGCTCGCAGCCAAAGTAATGGAGCGTATGCCATCGCATCATATTGGCGCCGTCCGCCTGCTTCAGCCCGTACTTCATCCGGCTAATTCGCGGTACAAGAGCAGCATGGCAAATCGTTTGCTTTTGCCGCATGTTACGGAGAATAGGCTGCGAAAGGAGCTTTTAGCACGCGGCTGCTTTGAGCATCCAAATGAAATACCAGATAGCTATATCCGATTTGCGCGAGAGGAGCTTAGCTCCCCGCGCGTGAGAGCCACCTTAGCAGATACGCAGGCTGCTTTAACCAGAGCAGAGCACTTCCGTTTGCAGCCCGAGAGCTGGAACACTCGCCAAACAAACATAATTTGGGGCACCAAAGAGCCCGTCTACACGATTCCCGAAGCCTATTCCGGCATACAAACAACGCTACTGCCTTATGGACATCACTTCCCGGTCTCTCATCCAGCCGAAACCGCCAAGCTATTGCTCCAATCGGGAATCTAGTTGAGAAAATAGAAAAAAGGCGGCTCACCGAGGTCTAATCAGACCTCTCGGAACCGCCCTTATTTTAAGTTCATTACTTATTCTTGAGCATATTCATAATAACCGTTATAGCATCCGCTCTCGAAGCGGTAGCCTTTGGCGCGAATAGATTGCCCGTTCTGCCTTGAATAATGCCCTTGTCGCTGACTGCTTTGACAGCACCTTTCGCCCATGCCGGAATGTCGCCATTATCGGCGAAGCTCGTTGTGGCATTAGGGTCCAGCGTCAGCCCAGCGCCGCTTGCGATCATTGATACCATTTCCATTCGCAAAATGTTGGCGCTTGGACGGAAGGTCCCGTCTGGATAACCGCTGATGACCTTTGCTTTGACCGCTTGTGCAACAGCATCCTTTGCCCACGCCGCGATTTTGTCATTGTCTGTAAAGGCAAGCGCCGCACCAGCACCCTCCGCTTTGAGCGCTCCCATCAACATGACAGAGAACTCTGCACGCGTTACCGTGTTGTTCGGTTTGAATGTGCCGTCGACATAACCCTTCACAATGCCGGATGCAACCGCCTCTTTAATGGCTGCTTCTGCCCAGTGTCCGGAAATGTCCGTAAAGGACGCCGCTTCATCCTTCTTATCTACGGCGAATACAGCAAACTTCGTGAAGTGATCGGATTTTACAGTAATGAGGTTACCGCTAATCGACCCGCCCATCTCAATCCATTGCTTCTTCGTCTCATCGTAATAGAATACGGAGGCTGTATTGCCCTCCTTGATCAGACTCGTATCAAATTTGAAGGTTAACGTGACCGGAACTAAGAAATTAGCAGAAATATTTTTGAGTATTTCAAAAATCGGCGATACCAGCCGGCTCGTTGATTCCACAATACCGCCCGTACCCGTCAGCTTTTCAATGGAAAGCAGCATTTGCTCCTTCGTCGCTCCTGCCGGCACGGAAACGGTGACGCTATCATCCAAGCCTAGCGTACCTGCGCTTCCAGCACCGATCGCAACCTCGCCTTTGCCTGGCACATTACCGCCCGAGCCGCCCGAGCCGCTTTCCCCGCCTACTGGAGGAGTAGTCGCTTCCGGCACATCTACCGCAATATCCTGCGTGCCTACCGTCTCAAACCAACCCTTCACCGTATTAAAATCACTAGAGAAAGCAAGCGACAGCATAAGCATAATACGAGCATGCTGCGGATTTAAATTATCTCCGGCAATAATGCCGTTGCTGCTGCCCGTAATCGTACCCGAACCCGTTCTTGTAGTTGAGACAAACGTGACGCCATGGTCCCGAATGGCTGCTGTTCGTGCCGCGCTCATTTTCGATGAAATGCCCGCCGCTCCAGTGCCAGCCGTAACAATTCCCTTCGCGCCGTCCTCAACTAATGCACGAATCGCTCCGCCGCCGGCTTCCTGATAGCTGTAGGCAATCTCCACGATCGGAAGATTATCCTTCGAAATAAGCTTCAAGTTAAATGGCGTTTTCCAGTCAGCCTGACCGGCCTTCAGCGCTCTTGCGTTAAGGCGGTAAATGCGTACGGCCGGATCATCCACGTAGCCAAGCGCCCCAAACATCGGCGTTTCAAACGTATCCATCCGATGCGAGTTGGATTTCGTCACCTCGCGCGCTGCGTGAATCACATCATTTAGCATAACGACCGTGCCGTACCATTTGGTCTTGCCGCTGCCCGCTACTTTAATCGCTTGATAAAGGTTTGCCGGGCCATCTGTTCCAATTACATCCCAAGGCCTCATCGCCCCTGTCACGACTACCGGCTTCTCGCTTTGCACCGTCAGATCTAGGAAATAAGCAATTTCCTCCATCGTATCGGTTCCCGTAGTCACGACAGCACTATCATAAACTTCAAGCGCCGCGTCTACCGCAAGAGATAGATCGTAGAGCTCCTTCATGGAGTAGCCGCCTGATCCTTTGTTGCCGAATTGGAACGTCGAAACGTCGGCGATTTTATCTTTTCTTGGCAGCTGCGCCACTAGATCTGACATCAGATATGTGCCTGCTGCGTAATTTTGAAAATTGGTCGGATCATTGTCCCTTGCTTTGCCCGCAAGCGTCCCGCCTGTCGCCACTACGATGACATTTGGCAGAGGTGATGCCTTATGCTCCTCAGACAAAGCCGGAATGTTAAAGGTCGGCAGCTGCGGAGCTGCCGTCTCGGCACGAACCGAGCTGGCATAGCCAGTCAGGATCGTGCCAAGAAGAGCCGCTATGAGGAGAGGAATAAATATTTTCTTCGCTGTTTTTGGATGGCTTCTTATGGTCATAACCGTACTCCTCCCCTAAATTATGGCGTCACCGGTGCTGTTTCAGGCGTTGCTGTCGGCACAGTCTCTGTTGGTGCAACGGTTGGTTCAACTGTAGCAGTCGGCAATCCAGCCTCAGGGGTTGGAGCTGGGGTAACAACAGGCTCCGGCACAACTGGCTCAACCAGCGGCTCTTCAACAGAAGTTTTCAACACTGTATTTTCATCCACCGAAATTTCAACGTCCTGTGTACCGAAGGTTGTAAACCAGCCTCTGATCGTGCTTACATCGTTTGTAAAAGCGAGTGAAAGCAACAGCATCATGCGAGCATGCGCCGCATTCAGATTATCGCCGCCAATGACGTTGCCGCTGCCGCTATCATAGATAGAGCCGGAGCCTGTTCTTGTCGTCGAGACGAACACTACGCCTTTATCTTTAATGGCTGCCGCGCGAGCGGTGCTTTGCTTGGACGAAATTCCGCCTGCACCCGTGCCTGCCGTGACGATTCCTTTTGCCCCGTCCTCTACCAATCCGCGAATGCTTCCGCCGCCCGCCTCTTGGTAGCCATAAATAATTTCTACGATTGGAAGGCTGTCCTTGGAGATCGTTTTAAGATCAAATGGCGATGCCCATTTGTCCGTGCCCGCTTTGCTCGCTCTTGCAGGAGCACGGTAAATACGAACGGCAGGATCATCTACATAACCAAGTGCGCCAAACATAGGAGCATCAAACGTATCGTTGCGGTGTGCGTTCGTTTTTGTAACCTCACGAGCCGCATAAATCACATCGTTTAGCATTACAACTGTGCCAAACCATTTTGTTTTGCCGCTGCCAGCTACTTTAATCGCTTGATAAAGATTGGCAGGACCGTCCGTGCCGATTACATCCCAAGGTCTCATTGCGCCAGTTACAACGACCGGCTTCTCGCTGCGGACCGTCAAATCCAGGAAGTAAGCAATTTCCTCCATCGTATCCGTACCTGTCGTTACGACAGCACTGTCATAAATCTCAAGCGCAGCATCAACAGCCAGCGAGAGATCGTATAGCTCTTTAATGCTGTAGCCGCCTGATCCTTTATTTCCGAATTGGAAAGTGGATACATCGGCTATTTTATCTTTTTTAGGAAGCTGCGCGACTAGATCAGCCATCAAATAAGTGCCAGCCGCATAGTTTTGGAAGTTTGTCGGATCATCATTTCTCGCTTTGCCCGCAAGCGTGCCCCCGGTTGCAACAACGATAACATTAGGAAGGCTTGATGCCTTGTGTTCGGATGAAAGAGCTGGTATATCAAATTTTGGAAGCTGTGGCGCTTCTTCCGCTCGAACAAAGTCCATTCTTGTCAGCACCCCAACCATTGCTGCTAGCAGCGATAGTACTAATAGAGGAATAAGAACCTTTTTCGCCAACTCACTCTTTACCATTTGTGTCATATTAATTCTCCTCCAATGTTATATATTTCTCTCTATCTAATTCAACAGTCTATTTTATGTTATATAAGTTAACAAGCCGAAAAATCGCGAATAAAGCGTATTCATTCGTCACATGCTCGTTATAGCTTCTTTTTTGGTTTAGTTTCTTACTATTATAAAGTATACATATGTTAACTATATTTACATCATTTTCGTTTGGAAGCTGCTTTTGTGATAGATGGTAAATGAGGGATAGGCTGAGAATTAGATAGGAGCTCGGCACGGCCTCATCGCGGCTAAAATCCGCTTCATTAATGGGGTGCTGCTCAGGAATATTGTCATGGTACTCGCCATTTGCCCGGCCAAGTTGACACCTGCATAACTCAATGCTATGGTGGACGTCAGAAGGCATTTCGCGACTTTCGCGGGGTGCCTATCTGTCTATTTGGTAAGGGGGTGAAATAAGCATGATACAGGTTAAAGAGTTTATCGATACGGATACCGTATTTGCTGAAAAAAGAGCAAACGAGTTTTTGGCGGAACTAAATGACGACCAGATTATCAACATTTGTTACGGCTCCATGATCAAGACGGCTACATCCGGCAATACCTATCAGCGCAGCACCATCTTGGTCGTTTATAAGCAAAATAAAGAAAAGTAATGAAGAAAGCGGGTGATCCCATCATTAAACCCCGTCAAGACAATCTGCCGCCAACGGAGAAAAAGGGGAATGAGGCAAAGGACATTCGAGGCACAAAAAGAGATAAATGGGAGGTTTTCTTCCACATCCTCTCTTACACGGCAACAATCGGTTTAATAGCCGCGGCTATCGGGTATACCGTTTATCTGTTCGTCAAGCAGTAGAAGCAGCTGTCTTGCAACCGTTATCACATATATCGTACGGAGGTTGGCCATGAACGACTTTACTAACGATCGATTGCATAGGTTAAAGAGCGGAATATTCACCAAGCCGTAGTCCTCCTCATCCCATTCCATTAACAAAAAGAAAGAAGCAAGCAGCCTTTGCCTAATTACGGCGTCAGCGACTTGCTTCTTTGAGTTGTCTGCCAAAAGTAAAAATATTTTTATTTCACGCCCAGCCTCATCCTGTAACTGAACATGACCTCTAGTTCCCTGTCTGCAAAATAATTCTCCACGCTGCTGCGAAACGCTTCTATCGGCTTAACCAGCTCTGTCGAGCCCAGCTTAAACACAGCCTGTACACCGCCTTGGCTAAGCGCCAAACCAACATAACGTTCTGCATGGCATCGTTCCATATTATGAAACACAATCTCTTTCGCGAAGCGGAACAAGCCGCTGTTTCTAATTTGCGTTAAATGCTGCTCCTTGTCCCGTTTGCTTGCACGGTCCTTCTCAGGTATGTTCCTTGCGATAATTTCCTCCGTTCGGTCGATCAGCCGCTTATATTCCGCCTCAACGGACCAATGCAGCGTCGGCGGCCAATCGCAGTCATAGGCTGCAAACACGCCCTCCGGCTTAAGAACGCGCGCGAATTCACGAAGCGTGCTAACAGGCTCCATCCAGTGAAACGATTGCGAGCACGTTACGACATCAACGCTTTCCGCTTCCAAGGCGAGCCTATCCGAGTAACCTTTGACAAAGGAAATATGCCCGCCGTCTGCCGGCTCAGGCAAGTGAGAAATCGCCTTGCCCCGCATATCATCATTTGGCTCAAAGCCAATAATCTGTTCGGCATGCCCGTTCCACACAAAGGAGGACAAGCCCGTACCGCAGCCGACATCAGCAACAATGCCTGGTTTTCGGCCCAAATAGCTCGTTAAAATATCAACAATTGCTGCAGGCGCCTTCGGGCGATGCTGGTCATAATCATTTTCGAATCCGGAGAAACGATCTACGTTGTTTTGAGAATGGCTTCCTAAAGTCATATCACAGCCTCCGTTCCTAATATCAAGGAGCTGAGCTTATTGCTGCCCGCTACTAATAATAATAGCATTGTATTCGCTGTCCTGCGCAATCAAGAATGACGCCGCGTCTTCTAAATAGGATACTTCTACGTACATAATGCCTTTTTCGATAACGACCGTACGCTTCGCGTTAGCTTTGAGCGAAAGCTTCCACTCCTGTTTGGCAAGGCTCAATTCCTTTGCAGCAGCATGCCATTTCAGCTCGGCTCCCCATGCCTGAAACAAGGCTCTGACCGGCAAATACGTTTTATCTCCGTTCTTGTAGGGCTTCTGCGAGGCTGAGAACTTTACCTGCTTGCCCTCCAGCCAGACCTGAACGTCCTTGCTTGCCGGAAGCAGCTCGGCGCCAGCAATCAGTTCCTCTTTTGTATGAACGGGCTTAAGCGCCTTTGGATCAACCGCAAGCACCTTTACGCTATTGTTCAAAGTATCGGCAACATAAAGCTTGCCTGCCGCATAGAGCAAAGAGGAGGGCTGATTAAATTGCGCGGCATCGACTGCTCCAACCTTATCGCCCGGGGCGCTCTGGCCTGCAATTGAAACCACCTTCCGATCAGCCTGCACGGCGCGAATCCGGTTATTCAGGCTGTCTGCGACAAACAAAACGCCTTCTGCATAAGCAAGTCCCCGTGGGCGGTTAAAACGCGCTTCGCTGCTTGGGCCATTTGCATAACCGCCAGTCATGTACCCGGTAAGCGAATCGACGGCAGTCGATTTGCCCGCCACGGTAGTTACTTTCCCCTCATAAATATAGCGAATGAGATGATTGCCGCTGTCCGCTACGTATAAGCCGCCCTTCTCGTCAAAAACAAGGCCCATCGGCTCGTTAAACAGCGCTTCAGCTGCGCTTCCGTCCTTATAGCCGCCCTTTTCGTTGACATTGCCTGCAAAAGTAGCGGTCACACCCTCTGGCGAAATAATGCGAATAACGTGATTAAGCGAGTCCGCTACATACACATTGTCTTTGCTGTCTATCGCCAGACCCGTCGGAGCGTTAAACTGCGCCTCTCCGAACTTTCCGTTTTTGCTGCCCGCTTTGCCGTTACCGGCAGCCGTGTACACGCGGTCGTTTACGATTTTGCGAACAACATGGTTCTCTGTATCGCTCACATAGATGACATCTTTGCTGTTCACTGCCGCGTCGTTGGGCTGATTAAAGGCGGAATTCGCCGTCGTCCCGTCAAAATATCCCGCTGCAGTCTGAGTCGTTACAGGCGACAGCTTGCCATTTTGCCACTTGCTAATTTGATTGCTGCCTGAGCCCACGACAACAAAACCGCCATCAAGCGTTGTTGCAAGCCCGGAGGGCTGAATGATCTTCTCGATCGCTTTTTCAACCTTTATGGCCCCTGCACTCTCGGTTATGGACACATTCCCTTCAACTGCCGCATATGCCGTTGCATGAACGGCAACCAATGCGGTCACAATCGCAGCTCCCGCTGCAAGTAATCGAAATGTTTTTCTCACTTTATTGCTCCTTTCTCTTTTTACGATTTAAAGCCATACAATAACCAAAATTTCTATGATGAGCTCATCTATCTGTTCTTCATTTTTTAAAATCGGAATACTAAGCTCGTACATTCCCATTGGCACGTCTTTGAAATAGTTCGCCTTAAGGACGAGAGTCCGGTTAATGCCGGTCCCCGTCAGCTCGTAAGCTTGCCCTTCCATTTTATAAGGGGCTTCGAATCCATTACAGCTCTCATCATTCTCGCCGCAAAACTTAGAGAGGCTTAACCGCCCAACGTCAAATCCAGACGCATTCAATGTCAGCGCCACGTCAGCCATTTCTTCGTCCGTTTTTTTAAATACGACGAAATGGTCTGATATTTGAGCCAGATAGGAATAGAAAACAACTTGCGCCCTGTCCTGCACTACTTGAGTTTCTGCGTTTTCCCAGCTGTCCGGTTGAACAATGACACCTACTGTAGAGCCGTATGGAACAGCATCCAACAGCGTAACGATTAGCTCCTTCGGATGATCCTCATCAATGACCACGCTCGCTACTCTCGCGATGTTAAGCGGCGGCAAGCTCGTCTCTCCGCCTTCTCCGACTATCGGATTATATGGCCCCTCAGATTCGCCGGGATAAACGCTGACCACCATGGTGTCGACTGGATCGGTATAGTTAGAAGTCATTTGAAGACTGCTGCTAAAAGGCAAGATTAATGTATAAGCATCTGTCATATATGCTTGGTCGCTAAGAATTATTGGTGCCGTTGATTCCGCTACATTCACATAAATGTCAGCATGGACTTCTTCATCATCTGTAAATGTGATTCGTAATTGGTACATGCCCGGATCTACATAATCCGCGTTAAAATACGATGCTTTCAGCGTAACGGACACGATGCCATTATCGACTCTCATGTGGATGACATCATTCAAATTATATTCAAGGAACGGGTTGCATTCAGGCCTTTCATCCAAACCAAACGGCAACCCTTCCTCATCCCCATTGCCCGGACAAACGCTTCTTAATGTAATGTCAAGGTCTTCGGCTGAATAGTAACCGAGCGCAGAAAACGTCACGATTCGGCTAGGTTCTTCCGAAGCCGCCGCGTGCCTGTAAATAATCGGCTCACTTACATCCTCAAGTTTGAAAACAAACCCTTGTCCAGGCTCCCTATCCGTTATTTGTTCATCCGATTGGATATCACCGGTTTCTGCGTTTTTCAGCTGGTCTTCCAGTACCGAGATTCGAATTTCAGAACCATATGGAATAGGCTCGGATAAGGCAACAATCAATCGATTGGAATGTACCGGATCGATGCGGACTGATTCAATGGTATCTATCATTTCACTTAATTCCGTTTCCGTTTCAAATCGTTCGATTTTCACGACGCCTGATCCTTTTGCAGGGAACTCCGAATGAGGACCGTTATAGGCCAGTGCTGTCGTAAACGGCAAAATAAACGTTTTATTATCTATCATGTAAGAGTAAAGATCAAAGTAAAAAGCATTCGTATCGAATACCGGCGGTTCTGGAACAGGCGTCGGTGACGCCGTTGGCGTCGGTGACGCGGTCGGCGTCGGCGACGCGATTGGCGTCGGCGACGCGGTTGGCGTCGGTGACGCGGTTGGCGTCGGTGACACGGTTGGCTCCGGCGACGCGGTTGGCGTCGGCGACGCGGTTGGCTCCGGCGACGCGGTTGGCGTCGGTGACGCGGTCGGCGTCGGCGACGCGGTCGGCGTCGGTGACGTGGTTGGCGTCGGTGACGCGGTCGGCGTCGGTGACGTGGTTGGCGTCACTCCACCCCCGCCACCACCGCTCGATTGTCCCGACTTATCCTCGTAGACAATCGTACTGTTGGATGAAGCGCCTCCAGCAGGCTTGGAGGCCTCGGCTGCTTCCTCCTGCTTCTTCACAGCCATCCATTGCTTTACTTCATTAATCAATGTTTTATCCGCTTTAGCGTCCTTCTCAAGCAGCTGAAGGTAATGCTCCAAGCCCACTAACGGAAGATCGCGATAATCCAGCTTCTCTTTTTCTCCTGCGCCCTCTCCGTCTAGCGGCAGCTGCTCATTCGGATTAACGATTGTCTCATCCTTAAGCGCATCGCCATGCTTCGTTTTTACTGCGCCCTCGAATACGCCGACGTAGCTTGCGTCATCCTCGTATTCAACCGTAAACTGCGTGCCCATTACGCCCATAATCGCGGTAGGCGTCTCGATCTCGAACCTGGAGTCTCCATCAAGCTTCTTCTTAATCGAAACAAGCACCTTTCCCTTTAGCAGGCTGAGGCTTGTCTTGCCGCCCAGCGCCTTGGCGCTCTTAACCAGCTCACTGATAACCAGTGTTGTATCGGTGCCGATCGTTACCACTTTATCGCTATCCAAATCCATCGTCACTTTGCCGTCACTGCCGGTCGTAATGGTGTCGCCTTTCGTTATGGCCATCCCCTTAAAAGCATTAAACTTTTTGGAGCCGCCGCCCTTTTTCACTTCCGCTTTGCCGTCGACAAGCGTAATTTTGCCCGCCTTATCCGTATCCTTCGCAAAGACGGAAGCCGGCAAAATAAGACCCATGACGAGCAAGGTCACGACAAACAGCTTGAAAGTCTTCATTTTAACCCCTCCAATTCATAGATTAATATGCCTTGCTCTTTCCCTTTGACCTTGATTTCGCCAAGCGACCGAGCCTCCGCCCGATCCTTAACGGCCTGATATACCGCATCGCTCAAAATAATCTGCCCAGGCTTTGCGTTGCTCTCCAGCCTTGCCGCCGTATTGACGGTGTCGCCTATTGCGGTATAGTCCATCCGGCTCCTCGAGCCAATGTTGCCAAAGACGGCTGGGCCCGTATGAATGCCAAGGCCAAACTTAACGCCAAACCCAAACCGTTCGACCAGCTTGCGCTCTAGCGCAGCCGAGCCTTCCTTCATCGCCCAGGCCGCTTCCACAGCCCGCATCGGATGATCCTCCAGGAGCAGCGGCGCGTTAAAAATAGCCATCGCCGCGTCCCCAATAAATTTGTCCAGCGTACCGTCAAACTTAAAGATGCAGTTAGCCGCAAGATCGAGATACTCATTTAAAATTTCAACGATTTCCTCCGGCTCCGCCTTCTCCGAGAGAGGCGTAAAGCCGCGGATATCAACGAATAGCACGGTCAGCTCACGGCGCGTCCCGCCCAGCTTCAAGCCTTCCTCGCCGTTTTTCAAAATCTGGTTCACAACCTCCGGCGCAACATATCTGCCAAATATATCAGTCACTCTGCGCCGCTCCAGCAGCTCCTCCACATAGTGGAAGCCTACGACGACAATGCAGCTTATAATGAGCAGCGGCACGACGTAACCAATCGAAACGATATAACCTTGGGCGTATAAATAGCTGCTCCCGATAACGAACAACGCAATAATAGCTGTAACGGACAAAAAGGAAATCGCCATATTCCATTTTCGAAACAGGAAGTAAGCGAGCGCGGCGGCAATCAGCAGGATAAGCGCATTCCATTTCCAATCCAGCTCCTGCTTGAGATCACCCTCGAGCAGCGCCTGAATAATATTCGCGTGTATCTCCACCCCATACATAAGACTCTTTACCTGCAGCGGAGTAGGGTAATCATCCTTAAACCCCGTCGCGTAGGGACCAATCAACACGATGCGGTCCTTAAAATAATCCGCAGGCACCTCGCCGCCAAGAACGGCTGAATAAGGAATCGCTTCATACTGCCCCGGCCGTCCTGTATACGGAATATGGAACTGTCCGAACGCATCGAGCGGGAGCATATTCGCATTCACTTGCTTGCCTGAGCGCTCCATAAACATTTTGTAAATCGTCCAGGAAAAGCTTTCGACATCCTCTCCGTTGTTTGCAAAGCTATATAACGATTTGCGCACGACTCGGTCGCGATCCGGAATCGTATTGATATGCCCAACCGCTGCGGCCGCCTCCTTAAGCGCCGGAAACGGCTCCGATATGCTCAGCGCCGCAATAGTCCCCTGCTTAGCAGATGAAGCAAAGGTGCCGATGACAGGCATGACCACGTTGCCCGCATTCGACACTGCTGCTATGAGCGCCTCATCAGAGGAAGGATCGTCAGCTGACGACGCCGGAAAAGTGACGTCAAAAGCAATGACCGCAGGCTCTCCTTCCGCGAGCGTATCAACCAGCTGTGCGTGCACGCTGCGATTCCACGGCCAGCTTCCAAAATCGTTAACGCTCTCGTCGTCAATGGCGATAATCGCAATCCGGGTATCGGCTGCGCTCTCCTTCTGCATAAATCGATCCTGGAAAAAATAATCCATCGTATCGAGCGTTCCCCTATACATGAGGAATACCGCCAGCGCTGTCAGCAGCGCTATCATATGTACGAGCTTTATTTTCACAATATCCCCCCCTTCACGTATGTCCTTAAGAAATGAGATGAAGCCACTTCCAATACGGTACGCAGAGAATGGCTACGAGCAAAACGGCGAGACCGTAGCCCAAAGCAACCTTTTGCGCTTGCCGATGGGTGAATGCTTTGCCTTCTGTGCTGTAATAGGCAGTTAAATAGGTAGGCGATTGATAAGCAAAGAAGAATGGGTCGGTGGCTAGCAATATAATAAAGACAAGCACCCACGGATGAATGCCTATCGCTTCTCCTAGAGGAATAATGGCGGTTACTAGCAAAATAACAGCCGGGTCATCGCGAATGACGAGCGTCACCACGAACGAAACCACGATTACTGCGGCAAGAAACAAAGATGGCGAGGCAATGAAGAACGACATATGCTCTCCGAGCAAAGAGGATAGCAGCTCCGCTATGCCGAGTTGTTCGGCAACACCCGCAAAGCTGAATGCCGCTCCAAGAAACAGCAGGAAGGTCCAGTCGATTCCAGTCGAAACCGTCTGCTTATCGAGCACCCCGCTAACGACTAATGCGGCAAAGCCGAGAAGCATAATCCAAGTGCTTTCGATGCCGTGCAGCGGCTGGAGTATCATGAGCCCTATGCAGCAAATGATCGTCCATAGCGATACCCGCTCATCCTTCGTAAACGGTCCAAGCAGCCGGAGCTGCTCATCCAGCACTTCTCCCGTTACGATTTTGGAAGGCTCAACTCTACGGAACATAAAGAAAAGAATGGCAAGCAGCACGCCGCCAAAAATAACGAACGCCGGCAGCGCGTACAAAAACCATTGCAGCCATGACACCGATCGCTGCGCCGAGGCAAGCCCATAAGCCATCACGTTGGTATAGGAGCCGGTCATGACAAACGGAGCGGTAAATCCGAAGAAAATCATGGCGACTAGTCCAAGTCCGGCAGAGCCTTTGCTTTTCTCCCCGAAGCCAAGCGACTCAGCCAGCGTTTGCGCCATTGGAACGCCCAGCGAAACCTTTGCCGAGGAGGAGGGGAGCAGCGGATTAAGCAGCGCCCCTCCCGCCACAATACCCCAAAGCTGGCCGCGGTAATGGGCGGGGAAACGCCTCAGCGCATGAAGGGCAAAGCGGTACGAAATCCCGGATTTCGTAATGACCGCACTTATCGCCATAATGCAAATCATAAATAACCAAGAAGAGGAAGCAAAGCCCGACAATGCCGTCTCCGGCGATGCAACGCCGCCAAGCACCCAAAGCATAATCATGCCAAGCGCAACGACATAGTCCGGCAAAATCGGCACGATCCACATCATAACGGCAGCAACAGCAATGCCGATAAAGCGCATGCCTGCCTCCGACAACCCCCCAATCGGGTCCATTACGAATGACAGCAAGATGCAAAGCAAGGCAGCAATGACCGCCGTCACTTCGGCAGCTCGATTTCCCTTCAACAATCTTCCTGCACCCTGAACGAGCAGCTCGCTTCGTTTTCTGGCAAGCTTTTGCTTGGCTAAATCATAAGCGCGGTCGTCGCTCATTGCGTCGCCAATCCGATTGGACAGCGTGCTTGCCAAAGCATCCGCTTGCTTCAAATATTCAAGCGCCTGGCTCTTCTTGCCGGCGAGCCGGCAAAGCTCCGTCGCACGCTCATACAAAAACAATAGCTCGCTCGGCCGGAAAGCCTTCGTATGGTTTAAGGCTGCTTCCACGACAGCAAGCCCGATCTCAGGCGCATTTTTCTCGCAATAAGGCAAATAAGTTTTCAAAACAGGGTAGTTATAAGCAAGCTGCTCTATGGGACAGCGGTTAATCGTTCGAAAAAGCTCCGCACGCAGCCGGTCTGACACCGTTCCCTCTACGCGGGCGTAAGTATCGAGCGCTATTGGCCAGTTCCCTTTTTCCCCTTGGATAATAATAAAAGCGACCCATTTGCCCCGTGACGCATACCAAGCTATCGCCTTCTCGATCCAAAGTCCCATTTCCTCATAGCCGTGTTGTTCCTTGCTTATGTCATTTAGTACTGGTTTCAGTCCGTTTACTAGGGTCAGCCATTCGGAAGCAAGAGGGTTTTCTTGAAAGCATGAAGCGAGGAAAGGGGAAGCAGCCAGCTCTTTGTCCAGCGAAAATTGAAAAGCGTGCTCCGCCAGCTCCTTGCTAACTAAAGGAACATGCGCGCACCACAGCAAAAATCGGGCCGCCGTCTCGCCCAGCTGCGCCAGCTCGTCAGCGATACGCTCCGACTCTGTTTTTTTGGCAGCCTGAAGCCGGCCGTTCGTCGCAATTAATCGTTGCGATAACAGCTTGATGAAATAAGCCGAGAATATAGCATTTTCCGCAACAAGGCGGTCGAAGGTCTTGCCGTCGATGACATATAACACCGCGTCCTCCGCAGCAACCGCTTCCGCAGACCTTGTCTCGCCAGTAAGCAGCGCCATTTCTCCAAAGACCTCGCCTGCTCCAAGCTCAGCAAGCGACCGTCTGGCGCTATTATCCGCACTAGAAAAAAGCTCAATCGAGCCGCGTTCAATAATATACATTTGATCGCCGAGATCACCCTGCCGGAACAACCTCGTTCCGGCAGCTATTTCCCGCTTCTCCAGCATGCCAAGCAGCTTTGCGAGCTCTATATTGGAGAGCCCCTTAAACATCTCTATGCCCGTCAGGTTCACTGATTAATCTACCTCTTACTTAAGGGAAATTAGTTCTAAAGTTATATGAATCTATTATATATGAAGATTGAAAATAATAGATAGTTGTCGAAAGTTATCTAATTATATTTTTTTGCTTTTCTGGCAGAAAGATAGACAACAAAAAAGACGCCTCACAAAGAGACGCCTCTGATTCCAAGATTACAAATATACTTCTTTCCCTGTCTCCGCCGACTGATAGATAGGCTCTAAAATTTGCGCAACAACAATTGCCTGCTCGGGCAGAACAAGCGGCCTGCTGGATACGTCATTAGTATTTAATCAAATAAAAGCTTAACGTCATTACAATCCTTTATGTAAGCGTTAACAAAATATTTGTTGATATGCCAGGTTATCCTATAATCGCAAGGAGACCGCCTCAGCTCTTCGCATATTGTCTATTGCCAAACAGCCTTAAATTCTCTACTATTAAATTAAATAAATCCAATAAGGAAAGTTGGTTTTGATAAATGAAGGAGATTCCGATTCCGTACGTTCGCAGCAATCAAGCCGGTATCGTCGCCGTACTCCTGATCGCGATTGCCCTGCAATTGCCTTGGCTCATCGCCGCGCTTTGGGTTGTTCAGGTCGCCGGTTTGATTTATGGACCAAAAGCAAACTTGTTTATTATTGTCGCCCGTCCTTTTCTTGGCGGACGAATAGCAAATGCACAAACAGAAGCAGCCGAGCTGCAGCGCTTTAACAACTCACTCGGTGTAGGGTTTCTCACCTTGTCGCTGCTTAGCCTTGCGCTCGGCTGGTCCGTAGCCGGTTATATCTTTGCTGGCATGATGGGAGCCGCCGCGCTTGCCGCCATCCTCGGTTTTTGCATCGGCTGCACCATCTATTTTCAGTTCAAGCAATTCCGCGCACGCCGATTAAGAAGAAGCTAGCTATTCCGCTTCTTCTAATGCCGATTATCCGCTCCAGATAAGCCGCAGCCGAAAGCGAAGAGGCTCGTCAGCCTCTTCGCCGTACTCCGCCTCTTTCGGTCTTCGGCACCTCGATGCTGTACATGCTCCGGAGAGGATGACACGCGCAGTCCTGCGAGCAGACGACCGCGTCCCCCCTCCGTCTTCACCGTAATGTGACCGCGCCTAACGATAAGAAGCGCATGCTGATCCGCCTTAAGCACAAGCTGCTGCGAGACATGATGGACATGAAGTTCCAGCCAAGCTATAAGCATAATGAGCTGTTGAAAATCCATGTTCGTCTAACCCGTTCTTTTAGAGCCTAACAATCGTTCTGCCTTTAGACTGCCCTTTTAAAAGAATGCCCGCCTGCCCGATTACCTGCTCCAGCCCAATTTCCTCGCACAGCTCATCCAGCATAGGCGGCTTATAGTCTCCGGCCAGCAGCTCCCACGCCTTGCTCCGCTTCTCCATGCCTGCCATAACCGAGTCAATGCCGATCAATCTGATACCTCTTATGATAAAAGGAAATACCGTCATCGAGAGCTCCGAACCGCCTGTTAAACCGCTCGCGGCAACGACGCCGCCGTATTGGATCTGAGGCAGGAGCGAAGACAGCGTCTTGCCGCCGACACAATCGATCGCGCCTGCCCACAGCTGCTTATCCAGCGCACGCTGCGAATCAACCGCAAGCTCCTCCCTTGCGAGAATGCGCTTCACGCCAAGCCCGCGCAAATATTCATGCTTGTCCGCTTTTCCGGTACTCGCCGCCACCTCGTAGCCGAGCTTTGCCGCTATCGCAGCAGCCACGCTGCCTACGCCTCCCGTAGCTC
The DNA here is from genome assembly GCF_001273905.1 of Paenibacillus sp. FJAT-27812. NCBI lineage: Bacteria > Bacillati > Bacillota > Bacilli > Caryophanales > Paenibacillaceae > Paenibacillus > Paenibacillus sp. FJAT-27812. The sequence continues at coordinate 1,652,603 of NZ_LIGH01000001.1, forward strand.
CCGTAACCAGAATCGGCCCATCCTCTGGACGAACGCCATTTTGCTGAAGCTCGTACACAGATAAAGCGGCAGTAAAGCCCGCTGTCCCAATAATCATCGCTTCTTTCATCGACAAGCCGCTCGGCAGCTTAAGCGCCCACGCTGCTGGCACCCGTGCGTATTCGCTAAATCCGCCGTAGTGGCTAACACCAAGACCGTATCCCGTTACCACGATCTGGTCCCCGGCTTGAAATCGCTCATTTTCGCTTGCGATGACCGTACCCGCCAAATCAATCCCCGGAACAATCGGATAGCTCTTTACGACGCCTCCATTCGCACTGCAAGCCAAAGCATCCTTATAATTAACGCTGGAATACGCGACCTGAATGAGCAGCTCGCCCTCCGGCAAATCATCGATCTCCAGTTGCTTCGTTTCCGCAACAATCTCGTTATGCCTTTTATCGATTACAAGCGCTCTGAAAGTTGACATTCAAGCACCTCCATTTAGGATTTAATGATATTAAAAAATCTGTGAGCCATATAGCAGCCGCCTTCTGAAATAAGCTCACTTTTCATTTTTCGTTAACGATTGATCTATGCCTTCAACTCGTTCGGATCAGGTAGTCTTGTGACGATTCTCTACCGCCGCAAATCGAATCGGGAAAGGCGGTAACACCAAGTAATACTAAATGACACCATTCGACAGCATGAGCCCCGGCACGCTTTCTTAAGCGTCATGGTTCCCCTTCAAGCTTCTATGCCATATAGCAATGGCTCGTTCGAATTCAATCCATTACGAGCAAAGCCGCCACCTAAATGCACTACTCAAATTCAGCTGACTCTTGTCATTATAAACCAACAGAGTCCACTCTAGCAGCCTCCTGCCAAGGCTAGCTTGCACCCGATTACAGCAAGCGCAAAGGATTGAAATAAGCTGCGTTTTTTCTCTTCTTACCCTCTACAGTAACAGTTATTGCCGAGGATTGCGACATCGCTATTTGAGCGCAAAAAAGGACGTCCCGGCAGCTCAGCAGCTACGGTACGTCCTCCTACTTCTTTAGTAAAACTGCGGCAGATAAGCCTTGTTCCGCTCAAGCATTTCATCCAGCATGCGCTGTGCGTCATTCGTTGAATCCACGAGCGGATGATGCGCCAGCGCCAGCAGCGCAGTGTCCCTATTGCCGGTAACCGCCGCCTCAATCGCCAGCTGCTCATATACCTTCACGGCATGAATGAGCCCTTTGGCAGCTGCAGGCACGATGGCGACCGGCTGAGCAATGGGCCCCTCCTTCGTGACGATGCAGTTTACTTCAATGCATGCATCATCCGGCAGGAAGTCCAGCACGCCCTGGTTAGGCACGTTCAAGGTTTGGATATCTCCGCTGTCGTTATACAGCGAGTTCATCAACTTCACAGCCGCCTCCGAGTAGTAGGCACCGCCGCGCTGCTCTAGCTGCTTCGGCTTCTCGGATAAATTCGGGTCTTTATAGATTTCAAACAGCTCATCCTCAAGCCGCTTCACCGTCTCGGCCCGCGTCTCTCCACGTGCAGCAGCCGTCTGCTGCTCAGCCAAAATCTCACGCTGCAAATAAAAATATTTTAAATAATAGGATGGAATGGCTCCCAAGGAGCGAAGCAAGCTGCCGTTCCATGCATATTGCGGGACATTCTTGGCTGAGTAGCCGTCTTGATCGTTCAGCAGCTCTTCAAGCTTGGATTCACCGTTAACGGTAATCGTGCTGATCCAGTGCAAGTGATTCAAGCCCGCAAATTCGCAATAGATGCTTTCAACAGGCACTTGGTACAAGGCTGTTAACCATTTGTACGCCGCTATGGGTGAATTGCACAAACCAATCGATTTAATGCTCGAGTATTTATTGATCGCTTCGGTAACCATGCCCGCAGGGTTCGTAAAATTAAGCAGCCAAGCATCCGGGCAAAGCTCCTCCATATCCTTGCAAATATCCAGCAGTACAGGTATTGTGCGCAAAGCCTTCATCATGCCGCCAGCGCCGGTCGTCTCCTGCCCGATCATGTTGTATTTCAGCGGAATAGTCTCATCCCAGCCGCGGGCTTCCAACCGTCCGACACGCATTTGCGTCGTTACAAAATCAGCGCCTGCAAGCTCGGAGCGTCTATCCAGCGTTAAACGCAGCGCAATCGGCAAGCCTGATTTTTCGATCATGCGGATCGCCAATTGACCCACGATAGCCAGCTTATGGCGTCCTGCCGGAATGTCCACCAAGACAATTTCCGTTACAGGAAAAGTTGAATAATTCAGAATAAAGCCTTCAATTAACTCAGGCGTATAGGATGATCCACCGCCAATAACGACTACTTTTAATCGAGCGCCCATTCTACGGGAGCCTCCTTCACCGATAAGCATTCATGCAAGCAAGCATACACAGACTCTTCAATTGTCATTTCTGTTTTATCCATAGCGAGTAAAATAGCGCCTGCCACAGGCTCCATCGCCAGTACGGTTAAGCTGCAGCCAGCGGCTTCCTTCTGGACCTGCTGCTCGATAAAAGGTGCGATGTAGCTGCTATCTCCACGGGTCAGCACGCTTCCAACCATGACGAGGTCAAACACATCGGATTGCATCGACAGCTTCCGAATAATCGCACTTGCCGCCTTGCCAAGCTCTTCACCCTGCCGCTGCAAAATACCCTTCGCAACTACGTCCCCGCCCTCTGCCGCTTCAAAAAGCAGCTTCGCGAGCAAATGCGGAATCGTTTTGCCATGATCCAAATAATCGTTGTACATCGGCTCAACCGAATCATAACCCAGCATCTGGAGAGTTAAGCCCGTAAGCAAAGTCTCTTGCTCACGGCCCTCCCATGAACGAATGACCGATCTAAACACCTCGACCGCCAGCCCGCTCCCTCCGCCAAAATCGCCAAAAGCATAGCCAAATCCGCCGCATTGCACGCTCTCGCCTTGCCGATTAACGCCAAAGCTGTTCGTCCCGCTGCCGCAAATGACCACGACTCCATCCGATTGTTTCGTGCCTGCACGCAGACCGATTACCGTATCGCATACAATGTCATGGTTTTCAAAGCCCAGCTTCGCGATCATCGGCCGCAAAACTTGAAAGTCTGCCTCGCGGTCAGCGCCAGCCAGTCCAAATACCGCATACGCGATATCTTCCTTATTTACCTCTGCTTGTCTCAAAGCTTGAATGACGGCGCTCTGAATATTGCCTCTCGCCAGCTCCACGCCGATTTGATGATTGCCGCAGCCGCTTTCGCCAACGCCGATAACGCGTCCCGCTTCATCGGATACTACAGCTATCGTCTTGCTGCCTCCGCCATCGACTCCCAAATAATAGGTCAAATAATATCGCTCCCATGTAGACGCTTGGTTTTGAAGGCCGCCCCGCTTCCCAATAGAAACGACACGGCCTCCCAACCGCTGCTGCAAAATGTGACTATCGTACCCGATAAATCTCCCGCCGCTTTATTTCAGCTTGCTTACATTTTCTTGCCATTTAGCCGTTTTGTATTGCAACAGCTTCTCGTAACCGACTTTCATCGCATTTTCCTCAGCCTTGTCCAAAATGCTATTTACTTCCTCGTCCGATTTTGCGTTCATAATAGCCGCAGCTCTTGCCTTCTCGTAAATATCGAGCACACTTTGGGCTGCAATGCCCTCATCCGTATCGCCTGCAGGGTCTAAGTTAACGAACTCAGTCGTATCGTACTGCGTTTTCCATGTGATCTCGGATTGCCAGTACGTCTCCCAGCTGCGTTTTTCCGCTGGAAGCGTCGATTCAAATTTCATTTTCGATTTATCCACATAAACCGTATTTCCGTTCCACTGGAAGTTGACCGTAGATGCCATCAAAGCCTCGCGGCCTTCAACATCGCCCGTAAATTTATCCGTGAACAACGGCGCTTCATCGCTATCCGTGCCATCCCAATACAAACCTTCAGGCCCCCACATAATCGTACGCTGTCCTTCCGGACCAGTGAACCAATCCAGGAATGCGAAGATCGCTTCCGGATCTTTGGCCGCTTTTGTAATTACGCTCACGTTCCAGCCAAGCTGCTTGTAATCGCCAGGGAATATTTTCGTTTTGTCGAGGCCCGCTTTATGAACCGGCCACACCATAATGTAGCCCGCATTAGGGTCCTTCGCTTTTAGCAGCGCATTGCCCTTCGCCCCAAATTCCGTCGGGCTGGAAGCAGCATATACCGCTATATTTCCTGTAATCACCTTTTGCTCCACTTGCTCCAGCTTTTGCGTGAAAGAATCCTGAGAAATCAGCTTCTCCCGGTAAAGCTTGCTTGCGTATTGAATTGACTCACGGTATACAGGATCAGTAAAGATCGAGACGAGCTTGTCGCCCGACGGTACAGCCATCATCGCATTGTACGTATAAGGACGATTTTCCGCGAAAGCCGATACCAGAATATCAATACCCGCTGCGGTTTGCCCTACTTCCAGAGGAACAACGTTCGGATATTTCTCCTTCACTTGCAACAAATAGGCAAACAAGTCATCCGTCGTTTCAAGACTCGGGGAGCCAAGCTCCTCATAGATTTTTTTATTTACCAAGTAACCCGCATTGCCGTTAGGCTGCGTCGTATACCAGTTCGGGAACTGATAGAGCTTGCCGTCAGGCGAGCGCAGCATGTCCAGCGTAGCATCGCCGGCCCATTTTTTGAGATTCGGGTATTTATCCAAATAATCGTCGAAGGGAACGAGCATGCCTTCCGAGCGCAGCTTCTCCACGTCCGCGTCACGCTCCATCCAAATGACATCCGGAAGCTCCTGCGAGACAATCATCGTATTCAGCTTTTGCTTAGCAGCGCCTCCAGAGCTGATTGGCACTACGTTCACTTTCTTATTGTCCTTAATCCACTTGGTCGCTAGATCCTCGCCCCAAGCCGGCATCGTATACCAGTCATAATGTCCGTAGAACGAAAATTCGAGCGGTTTTTCCCCAAAAACATAAGGTGCAGCACTCTCCTCTTGCTTGCCATTTGCAGCTTCCTCTGTTCCGGTATCCCCCCCCTTGTTGTTGCTTGAACAACCCGTCAATACCAATAGGACGACAAGTGTGACTGACAACGCTGTTTGAAAAGCTTTATTGAATGTAGTCATCGCCAAAACTCCCTTCCGCATGTTTATCTATGGTTAAAGCTAACGCCTTGAACCCTTCGTTATTCCTTCAATGAACCAATAAGCACGCCTTTAACGAAATACTTTTGCACAAAAGGATACACGCACAAAATCGGAACGGTCGCCACCATCATCGTTGCCATGGATAACGACTTGGTCGTTACCTGCCTCATTGCATTCATGCGGCCCTGTGCCGCCGAATCCATTTGCGACATCTGCTCAAGCATGATATTAGAGTTCAATATTTGCTGCAGCTTCGTTTGAATAGGCAGCAAATCAAGGTTGGAAATATAAAGGCTCGGAGCAAACCAGTCATTCCAGTGATAAACGGCAGTGAACAACGACAGCGTTGCAATGACCGGCCCTGAGAGCGGAAGCACGATGCGGAATAAAATGCCCCAGTTGCTGGAGCCGTCAATTTGCGCCGATTCCTCCAGCCCGCTCGGAATGCCCATAAAGAACGTCCGGAAAATAATCATGTTCCACACGCTGATCATGCCGGGAATAACCATAACCCAGAACGTATTCATCAGATGCAGCTCGCGAATGAGCAGGTAGCTCGGAATTAATCCGCCGCTAAAATACATCGTCAGCACGCAAAAGATCATATAAAACTTGCGTCCTACCAAATTGCGCCTTGTCATGCCGTATGCGAAGATCGCCGTTGCGGCAATCGAGGACACCGTTCCTGCTACGGTTCGAAGAACGGAAATGATAAAGCCGTCGATCAACCGCTTATCCTTGAACACCACCTCATAATTCTCAAAGGAGAATACGCGCGGCCAAAACGTAATTCCGCCCTGCATCGTATCGGTACCCGCATTAAACGAGATAACCGCGGCATTCCAAAAAGGATAGAAGGCAGTGAAACCAAGCACAAACAATAAAAAATAGATGACTGTCATAAACGTTTTGTCGCTAAAGGATAGTTTCATCGTGTCGCCCCCTCTTTTTCTTTACCACAGGCTGTTGCCTGACCGGCGAGCCAAATAGTTAGCTCCTGCTAGCAAACCAATACTTATAACTGCTTTAAAGAGGCCGGCAGCCGTAGCGTAAGAGAATCGGGAATTTTGAATGCCCACCCTATACACATAAGTGTCGATAACATCGCTCACGTCGCGCAGCACCGGATTTCCAGCCAGCAGCAAAATATCCTCGAAGCCGGCATTGAGCAAGTCGCCGATAGCTAGTATGGAGAACACGACGATAACGGGCATGATCGATGGAATGGTAATCGAAGCGATCTGTCTCACCCTGCTCGCTCCGTCGATAGAAGCCGCCTCGTACAAATGAGGATTGATGCCCGCGATAGCGGCCAAATAAACGATGGAAGCAAAACCAATTTCCTTCCACACGCCCGTCGTAACGAGAATCGCCCAGAAATATTCCGGCATGGACAAGAAGTTAAGCGGCTCTTTGATGAGATGCAGCTTCTCGAGCAGGATGTTCAAGCTGCCATTGTCTGTCGAGAGCAAGGAAACAACGAAGCCCGACACGATAACCCAAGATAGGAAATGCGGCAAATAGCTGATCGTTTGAATGATGCGTTTGAACATGCGGTTATTGATTTCGTTCAGCATCAATGCGAGTACGATCGGCGCAGGAAAACCTACGCCGAGCTTAAGCAGGCTAATAATCAAAGTGTTCCGCATGACGGTCCAAAACTCCGGCGCGTTAAAAAACATTTCAAAATGTTTAAAGCCGACCCAAGGGCTGTCAAAAAAACCTTTGAAAATGCTGTAGTCCTGAAAAGCCATCAGAACCCCGTACATGGGAAGGTAGCTGAATACAAAAATGAAGAGCATCGCCGGTATAACCATGAGTTGAACATCCCATTGTTTTATGAATCGTCTAATGCTTCCCGTCTGCTTGTACACATTTTGCTCTGTACGGATATCGGTTTGCAGCATGGTTCCCTCTCCTTTTTTGCATGTTAGATTTATTAACTTATCGTGTTACATATTTACTATTTCTTTATTTTAGCCTCCTGAAAACACTCATTCACCGCTAAAATGATTGATTACTGGCACTATCTTACTGTTTCTCGACCTGTGCGGCTTCTTGATATTTTAGGAGATGTGCCGATATGCTTCTTAAATAGGCGATTAAAATTAGAAAGGCTGCGAAAACCGCACTCGAGCGCGATATCCGTTATTTTCATATCGCTGCACTCGAGCAGCTTGACCGCATGGACCAACCGAATGTGAATCAAATAGAGCAAAGGAGGCGTCCCTACAGCTTGCCGAAAGAGATCGCTGAACCTCGAAGGACTTAAATAGACAAGCCCCGCAAGCTCCTCGAGCGTCCATGGATAAGCGAAATTTTGTTCCATGTCGAAAATGACTTTCCGCATTTTGTCGAGCTGCGCGGCACTGATGCCGTCCTTCCCTCTCCCTACGCCCTCCCTGCGGAAATAGCGGTTTACGTAGGCGAGAAAGCGGAGCATATTGGAATAAACCAATGAGCCGTAGGAGCCGCCGCCCCTGTCATGCTCCTCCTGAAGCTCAAGCAGCAGTCCTCTAAGGTGCTCCATATGTGGCTCATCCCGATCAAGCAGATTTGTAAAATGCACGCCCATTTCCTTGAACGGGCTCAAAACTTCCGGATCGTATCTTTGGCTGCTTACAAACCAAGAGGCATCAAACGATATGACCTGCATGACCAAATCCTTCGTCTCGTAAGCACAGTGCAAATCATTGGAGTTTATGAGAAGGATGTCGCCTTGCCGGAACTCAAACGTCTTCCCATTAATGATGTAGTAGCCCGTCCCCGATTTAATGAAGTTAATTTCCAGCACATCATGCCAATGAAGCTTCTGATAGTAGGCGGTAACGCCTATCGTATCCACAACCTGAATAGGATAATGTCTCGCTAATTCCAGCTTTTCCCTCGGAATATGACCGCTTCTCAACATGGACATGTCAACCTCTCCTTTTGCTTAAACTATGCTGATTCTCTTGATTACTTCACGCAAATCTACCATCATTTCTGTTCTAAATTAATCGTTTTTTCTATGTTACAGCATTTTATGTTAAATAACCTTACATTAAAATCAGGTATCAGCAAAAAAGTCGCGTTTTCTTAACGCAAAAAATAGCCTTAGAAACGACTCTAAGGCTCTTTGTCTATTTACTTATTTAGTGAAATAAAGTTAGGAGACGACGTTATTTTTCTTTTTGTGCAATAAAGTCATCAAAGCCGGCAGCAGCATGCCTCTAACGAGGAATGTATCGATAAGGATGCCTAGCGCCATCATGAAGCCGAAGAGAAATAGCTCCTGAAGCGGCTGAGTCATTAGCACCGCGAACGTCGCAGCGAGAATAATGCCTGCTGACGAGATCACCCCGCCGGTTGATGCGACCGCAAGCTGCACGGCCTTCCGCCATGGATGACGGGCTGCCTCCTCCTGCACTCTTGATACGAGCATGATGTTGTAATCGACGCCAAGCGCAACCATAAATACAAAGCTGTACATCGGCAATCGGTAGCTGATCGTCTCATAGCCAAGCAAGGTGTGGAACACGCCCCAGCTTAAGCCAAGCGTTGCTGCATAGGATAATAAAATCGTGATCATCATAGATAAAGCTAGCTTGATCGAGCCCGTCTGCCAAGCAAGCATAATTAAAATAAGAAGCGTAATGAGTCCGAAAACAACGAGCGTATCCTGCTTGTTCATCGCCCTGACGTCTACCTGCTCAGCCGTTTGGCCGGCGAATTGCAGCGACTGCTGCGCCGGATCGAAGCCGCTGGCACGAAGCAAGGATTCGCTCTCCTTTTGCCAGTGCTCCACAACATCCAATGCTTCTTGATCATAGGGATTTGTTTTCAAAATGAACTGCAGCCGCACCGAATGCTTATCTACCGACAATGCATCGGAAGGAACAGCATCAACCTTGGTCATATCCGGGCTTACGGATGCGACATCGCCTTGCTTTAGCATTTCCTCGGTTAACGAGCGCAGCTTATTGCCAAATGAAGCATCCGATTCAATATCCTTCGCGTTGTTCACCAGCAGCGTGACGGGAGCAAGCTCGCCTGGCGGATAGTGCTGCTCCAGCAGCTCGAATCCTTGGCGGGAGCCCAGCTTCTCCGGAAATGATTTCATCAGATTAAAGGAGAAGCTGACTCCAACGCTGTTGATTGCAGCAAGCAGCAGCAGAACAAGCAAAATGCCCGCAACACGCTTTGGCTTGGTCGTAACGAAATCGCCGATTTTTGTCCACAGGCGGTTGCGATTGTGCTTGCTAACTGGCAGCGGCTGCGCTTTCGGCACGAACGGCCAAAATGCCTTGCGGCCTAGCAGCGCGAACACCGCAGGGACAAGCGTTAGTCCCGCCAGCAAAATAACGGCAACTGCCATCGCAAACACCGGCGCAAACCCGCGGTACGGCTGGAACGTAGCGGCGAACAACGCCAGCATCGCAAGCAGCACCGTTCCTCCGCTGAAGAGGATCGGCTCGGAGACATGCTTCATCGCGGATTCCATCGCCGTATATTTGCTCTGCGTCCCCAACAGCTCCTCGCGATAACGAGAAAATACGAATAAACAATAATCGGTAATAACGGCGAATAATAAAATCATCATAATCGATAGCGATTGCTTATCAATGAGGAACAAGCCTGCTTTGCCCGCAAGCCCGATCAAGCGGTCTACGACGGCATATACAAGTCCTGCCGCCGCAAGCGGAATAATGGCAAGCAGCGGCGACCGGTAGATCGCAACGAGCAAAATAAGAATAAGCATGACCGTAGCAAGCATTAATACGATGTCGGCATTGCGGAAGAGCGTGAGCGTATCAGCGGAGATCGCCGCTGGACCCGTTAGCTCAAGCTGGACATCCGCAGCGCCGGTAAGCTTCCATTTGTCTCTGATCGCATCGAGATCAGCCAGCACTTGATCCGATTCCGTATGCTCCTTAAGCGTAACAGGAAGCAGCAGCGTCGTATGATCTTCGGATAGCAGCTTCTCCTGCGCAGGGGCAGGCATTTTATGAAATGGCATCGCTTTGTCTATATTAGCCGGCTTCGAATCCGAAGAAAGCCATTCGCTAAGCCCCGATATGCTACTCAACTGCTCGGCTGTTAGCGTCTGTTTATTATGGAAAACGAGCAGCGCCGGCAGCCCTTCCGCTGAAGGGAATTGCTCATCCACGAGGTGCTGCGCCTGCTGTGCCGGATTATTGCCGCTGGCACTGCCCTCGCCTGCGCTCACTCCGTATTCCTTCGCACCGGGAGCGGCAAAGCTAAGCGCTATAGCAAGCAGCACCCAGCATAACAAGCTTATTTTGGCCCCTCGCGGGCTGCACACGTATTGAATCACCTTTTGCAATGGCCTAATGTTCATGTTCATGTCCTCCTATTCTGTCCTTCTCCTGCATTATCGAATAGGAACATGAACGAATGATGAACGGAACATTACAAACGCGGAAGCGTGACCGTAACAGTCGTGCCGGCAGCAGGCTGGCTTTGGAAGTGAATCGCGCCTTGATGAAGGGCAACTAATTTATGAACGATGGAGAGCCCAAGGCCGCTGCCTGCCGAAGAATGGCCGCGGGCCTTGTCCGCTTTATAGAAGCGGTCAAATATATGCGGGAGGTCCTCCTCCGCTATTCCAATGCCCGAATCGCGTATCTCGACCGTAATCGCATCCGAATCCGTTAAAGTAATGCCAATCGATTGTCCCGGCTTGGAAAATTTGATGCTATTTACGATCAGGTTCAGCCATACTTCGTGGAGGAGCTGATGATCGGCATGTATAGTCGTGTCAGGCAAGTCAAGCTCCCATTGCAGCTCCTTCTCCATCCACTGCCATTCGAGCGTAATTAAAATATGGCGAATCTGCTCATCCAACCGAAAGGTCGTCTTATTCAGCGGCTTATTTTCCTTATCCAGCGCGGCTAACGTTAGAAGCTGCTTGCTCATAGCCGATAGACGCTTGCTTTCTTTCTCGATGATCGTCAAATAACTCTCCGTCTGCTCCGCCGTCGTCTCCTTATCAAGCACGGCCCGAGCCAGGCCCTGAATCGAGGTAAGCGGAGTTTGGAACTCATGCGAGACGTTGGAGACAAACTCCTGCCGCATCTGGTCAAGCTGCTTGATCTCACGTGTCATGACCGAGAAGTTGCGCGCTAATTCGCCGATTTCATCCTTTCGGGACAGCTGAAGCCCCGCGTCAAAATCACCGGCTACGATTTGTTTTGTCGCTTTCGTCAGAACATTTACCGGCCTCACGATGAGCCGCGACAATATAACGATAAGCACCAAGCTGATCATGAAGGTGAGGCCGATTAATATCGCGGCAATAATGCGAATTTCCCCAATCTGCTGCTGCAGGTCAGGCCGGATAAACAACGCTGCCATGCCCTCCTTCGTCTCGATGGGCAGGCCTGCCGTGTTCAGCAAACTATTTTTAAAATAAGAGAACAGCTGCAGCCGGTCCTTCTGCTCCTCCATGCCGCGGTAAATGGCGCCGCCTATTACAGCTTGGATTTGCTGCTCCGTCAGCTTCCCATGCTTAAAGGGCGAGCCGTATGCTTGTCCCTGCTTATCCGCGCGAGCCAAATAGATTTGAAAGCCAAGCGCCGCGATATGCGTCAAATAAGCGTTCAGATCCATTTGCGGATTTTGCTCATACTGGACCTTAATATTTTGCGCGATATCGATCATTTTTTGTTCGTTGCTGCTTTGCTGGTTATTTTGATAATACAGTCCGGTTAACATCAGCCCCAGAATGCCGCTGATCATAGCGACCATGACAAACGTGAACACAATTCGCACATATAAGGATTTCATCCCTCGCGCACCTCCAGCTTATAGCCAAGCCCGCGAATAGTCGTGATTGTAAAATCATCCTGGTTGTCCGCGAAGCGCTCACGCAGCCGTTTGATATGCACATCGACTGTCCGGCTATCGCCCTTGAAGTCCGCGCTCCAAATGAGCTGAATCAGCTGCTCTCTCGTATAAATGCGCCCCGGATGGCTCGCGAGCTGCGACAGCAGCTCAAATTCCCGCAGCGGCAGCGTAATCAACTCATCGCCTACTTTGATTTCATAGCCTTTGCGGTCGATCGATACATGTCCAAGCCGAATGACCTCAGACGACACAAGGCGATAACGGCGAAGCAAAGCCTTCATTCGGAACAACAGCTCCTTCGGATCAAACGGCTTCGTCAAATAATCGTCGGTCCCGGAATCAAAGCCCTGCTCCTTATCCTCCATCTCCGCTTTAGCCGTGAGCATAATGACGGGGATGTCATAATGCTCTCTTATTTCACGGCATAGCTCAAATCCGTTCATGCCCGGCATCATAATATCCACGACAGCAAGATGAACCTGCTCATTCTCAAGCAGACGGGAGGCAGCTTGTCCATTTTCAGCCTCAAGCACGACATACCCGTCCTTCCCCAATACAAATCGAAGCAGTTCTCGAATCGATGGATCGTCATCAACAATTAATACATGCATTCTCATTGGATGGCTCCAGTCCTGTTATTGATAAAAGAAACACCGGTAAGCGCAAGCGGATACGCTCTCGTTACGGGTGCTTCTGCGCTGATGCTTATTATTAAAGCATAATCTTTATTTATAAATAAAGGTAGCCGCCGCCGACAGTCCCAACGACCGGGTATTCCCGTTCCTCTCCAGCCGCGTCCCACCAAGCATCCCTCACGGAAAGGCCGCGCAAATACTCGAAATCCGGCGTAACGACCAAATCCTGCAAATAGGCCGATATCGTGCTGCCATCCTTACGCATACGATTCAGGGAAGCTATAATATCCTGTCCCGATTCAATGCCAATGCCATGCCCAAAATACAAATTGTCATCCAGCATGACGACGTTCTCGCCTTGCCATTCCGGCGTTTCCGGGTCATGCTCCGGATTTTTGAAATAAAGCACATCGCCGGGATAAGCTTCATTTTTATTATAAGTCGTAACTAAGCGCAGATCGCGGTCATACTGCCAATCCCGAAGAAACAGGTTTTGAAAATACGTATTAAACACCGCTTCGCCGACGGTATCGAGCACCGCCTTGTACAATATAATGATGATTGCGCCTGCGCATTCAAATCCGTATAGATGCCCATTTTCGAAAATATCGTTTATTCCCACCGAAGGCAGTACGCCTCCATTAAGCTGAAAGCCGCCGTTTTCCGTCCGCGTCCAGTACTGCTCATTGCACTTAGAGCCTGCAAAAGTCGCAAAGTTCGCTCCGCCTGCATAGAGCGCTTTGGCCGCTTCTACGATGTGGGTGCGCATTTTCAGCTCAAACTCCAATGCATCGACAGACGGATAGCGATAAACGACCTGACTTTTCTGCTTGGCTTGCAGTATTCTTCTCTCCAGCTCTGTCAGCGTAAGCGGATTAAGTGAAAACGTAGGACTGCCCGAAACAAGTATCACTGTCGTTCTCCTCCCATTATTCGATATTCCATTAGGTTATTGTACGTACGAAAAATTTTTTTGTGAGCAGTGATTGGGCAAAAGCCTGTCCTTTTGCAGCACGCCGCCTTATCTGCAAACCATCTTCTGTTCATGGTCCTGCCATGGTATAATTTGTCGATATCCCCCATAATTGCTCAGAAGGAGCCCATAACGATATGGTTTTTACCGTCTTGAAGCATTTAATCAGCTATTTGCGCGCTTATAAGCCGCTGGCTGCCTTTTTCCTACTCATGCTGGCTCTTGATCTCGCTTTTATATCATTAGCTCCGCTCAGCTTTAAACTGCTCATCGACAAAGCCATCGTGCCTGAGGATATGGACGCCTTTTTCCTTATCTTAATCGTCCTCGCCGTAAGCGGCGTAATTTGCCTTAGCGCCGGCGTATTGAGCGACTATGCGCTCGCCAAGCTGACTGCGCGCGTGCAAAGGGATCTGCGGATGCGATTGTTCGAGCATATGCAGCAGGTCAATATCGGCTTCTTCCAGCAAACGCGCTCAAGCGAGCTTCTCTCCTATTTCTCCGTTGATCTCCCTGCTATCGAAAGAGCGATGAATGTCGTTTTGACTATTGGTCTCCAATCGTTAGCCGTTGTCACGATCAGTACCGCCGTCTTAATCTATTTGCAGTGGAGCATGGCGCTTGCCATTTTGCTTGGCGCCGTCGTTATTTTTGCCGGACCTTATTTGCTGGGCAGCCGAGCGCAGGCGATCAACGCCAGCCACAAGGAACAGTTAGACCATATGACCGGCGATGTGCAGGAAAATATTAAAGCGCAAAAGGTCATCAAAGGCTATAACCTGCAGCAAGCGATGAAAGATAAATTTGCCGACAGGCTGCAAGCGATGTTTCTCATTCATTACCGTAAAAATGTAATAAACGCGCAGCTGGAGAGAATTCCGATGGTCAGCCTGCTGCTCGTCAACCTGTCGATTATCGCATTTGGCTCTTATCTGGCGCTTCGCGGATATATTTCACTGGGCTCTTTGGTTGCCTTCTTCACCATGTATACTTCAATGGGCAATTCGGTCTTCAACCTTACCTTTACGATACCGACCCTAACCGACGCTTCGGTCAGCATCGAGAGAATGGACAAGCTGCTGCTGGCGCCCAAAGAAGCGACAGGAAACATGCCTTTGACAAGCGAGCAGAACAAGCTGCCGGGCATCAGGTTCTCTGGCGTGTCGTTCCGCTATAACGAAGAGCAGGAAGCTTTGAAAAACATCGATCTTCATATCGCGCCCGGTACCACCGCCGCATTCGTAGGCTCCAGCGGCTCCGGCAAAAGCACGCTCGTCCAGCTTGTGTTAGGCTTCTACGAGCCGACGGCCGGCCAATTGGAAATCAACGGCCATCCGATGCAGGACATTAGCCGCAGCTCCTTCCGTGAACGGCTTGGCGTCGTCTTTCAGGAAAACTTCCTCTTTCGCGGAACGATTTTTGAGAACATTCGCATCAGCAAGCCGGAAGCAACCAAGGAAGAAGTGATGGAGGCCGCCAAGAAAGCGGAAATTCATGTTTTCATCATGACTCTCCCAAGCGGCTATGACACCGAGGTATTGGACGAAGGCTCAAACTTCTCCGGCGGGCAGCGGCAGCGGTTAGCAATCGCACGCGCCATCCTCAAAAATCCGCAAATCTTATTGCTCGACGAAGCAACCTCTGCCCTTGACCCGATATCCGAGGCATCCATTAATCGTACGTTTAAGGAGCTTTCTCGCAATCGGACGGTCATTACGGTTACTCATCGCTTGTCCTCCATTACCGGAGCGGATCGTATTTTTGTATTTGATAAGGGCGAGCTTGTCGATAGCGGCACTCATCAGCATATGCTTGAGAGCGGCGGGTATTATAAAGAGCTATGGGATAAACAAAACGGCATGCAGGTATCGGGTAGCGGACAGGAAGCGGATATTGACGAGGAAAGGCTTGCGAAGCTTCCGTTCTTTCAAGGGGTGGATACTGGCATTCTGGAGGAGATTCGCAGCCTGTTTAATACGGAGACGTTTGCCGCCGGCCAGCCCATCATTCATGCGGGCGAGCAGGGGGAGAAATTTTATTTAATTGCTCGCGGCCGAGTGGAGGTATCGCGCCGGAATGCCCAGGCTGAGGACGGCAAGCAGCGGCTTGCTATTTTGGAGGACGGCGATCATTTTGGGGAAATCGCGCTGCTTAACAACGTCCCTCGTACCGCCGATGTAACGGCTATTACATCTTGCGTCTTTCTTACCCTGCAGCGGAAAGGGCTGCATTACGTCCTCTCTAAGCATCCAGAAATGAATGTGCGCGTAAGACAAACGCTGAAAGAACGTAAATAGAAGAACTCATTCCTACACAACTATATGGGGGCTTTCTCTTTGGTCGTTTCTGACCTTATGAGACAGCCCCTTTCTAGCGGCACAAGTATATGGACTCTGCTTCGTTTGAGCGGAATAGAGCTGCTTTCTAGCTCTATTCTCAGCCGGTGGCGGCTTGGGAGCTCATTTGGCGGGAGAACACAGACACTGTTTCACGCATCCTCTAAAAACAAAAAAGAACGCTCCCAAAAGGTCCATCCAGACCTTTCGAGAGCGTTCCTTCTTTGCGTCGAGCGATGAATTTAATTAGGCAATTTCCCTCCGGATGCCCCGGCGCCTCCTGAGCTGTATGGGTCCGAGTATTCCTTGCTCGTCTTCTCCCATACATCCGCATATTCGGGATGCCGCTTGAACTGCGCTAACGCGTAAGTGCACGAAGGGATAATCCGTCTGCCTTTTTCCCTAGCCTCTTCGACAACAAAATCTAACAATTGCCGTCCCAAATCGCGGCCGCGATACGCGCCGTCAACGAACGTATGGTCAATAACCCACGTATCCACGTCAACCATCGAGTACGTGATCTCTCCGATCGTTCCCTTTGCAGTCGTCAGCAAATAGCTGTTGCCCTGCTTTTTGGCCAAAATTTCCTCTTCTACTGCCCCATACATGTCCTTGTCTGTACTCATTGTCGGTCGCACCTCCTAGAACGGTGTAGTCGAAGCCCTCATTGGGCTTAACCTGCTTTCTACTAGTCCTTACCCTAATAGACTTGCGATGAACCGCCTGTCCATAAGCGTTTCTAATCCGTCTAGGAAATTACACCGCAATTTGACCTTGTTTATCAAGCTTAAAATGCTTAACCGATTCCTTAAGATCAACAGAGAGCGTGGATAGCTGTGCAATGGACGCAGAAATTTCCTGCATGGATGCGCTTTGCTGCTGAGCGGCTGCCGCAACCTCTTCCGTACCTGCAGCCTGCTCCTGCGTAATTCCCGAAATTTGCTGCATAGCGCCAGAGATCTGTCCGAAAGAATCGTCCACCTTATCCAGCGCGTGCAGCAGATGATCCGTATGCTCGTAGAAGTGCGAGACGCCGCTGTGAATGTCTTTAAAGTTGTCGTATGTGCCCGTAATCCACGATAAGCCCTGATCGGCCGCGTTGCTGCCTTCTGATATGCGTTCTATGACTAGCCTGCTGTTAGCCTGCGTGCTGGAAATGAGCTCTGTTATGGATAGCGCAGCCTCGGCGGATTGAGCGGCCAGCTTCTTCACTTCACCCGCTACAACCGCAAACCCACGCCCGACTTCTCCTGCACGGGCCGCCTCAATCGAAGCATTTAAAGCCAGCAGATTTGTCTGAGAGGAAATGTCGGAGATGATCGTAATAATCTCGCTTATTTCCTTGGAGCGCTCATCAAGCATTGCTGCCGCTTCTTGCGAATGGGTCATCGCATCCTTAATAAGATTCATTTGCTTTAACGTATGCTCGACTAAATTTTGCCCTTGCTCCGATTGCTCTTGCACCTGGGCCGCAATGCTTTGCATATCCTTCATGCCGCCCGATACGCTTTTGATTTCGGAATCGATATCGAGAATGGTCGTATTGCTGTTGGACACACTGATGACAATATGGTTGATGCCGTCGCTCATTCGGTTCGTAGAATCCGCTACCTGTGCTGCACTGTTCGTCGATTCACCCGCAGACTGGTGCAGATGCTGGCTAGTATCTGCTATTAGAGTGGAGGATGAAGTCACCTGATGAATAAGACCCTTTAGACTTGTAATCATGGAGTCAAAGGAACCCGCCAGCTTCCCGATTTCATCCCGGCTAGCGACAGAGATCGTCGTCTGCAAATCGCCTTTAGCGATTTTTTCCGTAGCAATCATCAGTTTACGTAATGGGTTCGTTATAATTTTGCTGATTACGATGGCCAAGACACTGCCCACAACAAACATCATTATCGTTATGATGAGGGAGGTAACCTTTGCTGAGGAAGTCGTTTTCGGAACGATTGAGGCATCCAAGTCAATCCCAAGAATTCCGTAAGCCTCGCTCTTCTGGTTAGTGAGCGGAACAAAAATCGATTTGTGCGTGCCATACTCGTCCTTATAGATCGGGCTAATGACAGGCTGATTTGCACTTACGGCTTCTTTCATCTCATTCGTAAAAGGATAAGGCGTTCCAAAATCATCAGGTACGCCAGATAAAATCAGAATACGTTCCTTTTGCTGACTATTTGACAAGACATAAATATTTTCCAAACTATGCTCTACTTTTAAATTTTCAAATGCCGCTTTGACTTTCGTGTAGTTAGGATCCTCTGCACTCGCTATTTCCATATCTGTGCCGGGTATCGCTGCAAAAGCATCCGAGGCGATTTGAATGTCGGTCTGGAGGCGTTTATCGAATTGGTCGACTAAGCTTTCCGTGAGATTCTGATTTACGACATAACCCGAAAAAGCAAAGGCAATACATGTAATGAGCTGCAAAATAAAAATATTGAATGCGATTTTTACAGAGAGATGCTCTTTAAACCATGCAAAATTAATGATAGATTTCTTCATGGACAATACCCCCAGGATGTAATCGCCGATATGCTGTGTAAGTTTCCTGCACTTTCTGCTTTAAGTAGCTAACGATTTCTTCGACATGCTCTTTTTGCGTATAAGGAGAGATGACAAATAGCTTGGATGCGAACAGGGCGAGACGTTTTCCGTCCGACGTTGGGACATAGAGATGTTTCTTCGTATCGCCAAAAAACATTTTCCCTCTCTCTTTTCCCAATATTTCAAAAAGGATTTCGTTCAGCTCATTGGTGTGGGCAATTTGTTCATAGGACTGCTGCCCGCTTAGCTCGCTTTTATAGCCATTGGAACCGTCGCTATAGATTCGGAACAGAGTGATAATACCCGGATTGTCCGCATTAACGATAACGGCTTCAGGAATTTCGCGAGCCAAAGCAAGGCGGAACGTATGGTTGACCTCGACAAATTGAGCCAAAAGCCGTTGATACCCTTCGACGCCAAACGCTAACAAGGCGCTGTATATGCTGATAGAGCTGCCCATTCTTGAGCATTCGAGCGTATAGCTGGTATGGTACTGGCCATATCCGCGATGCCCCACGTACGGAGTCTCGTCCGGGTCCAAATCCACAAGCTTCAAATCGGCAGCATTTTTCACCAAAAACAAGCTTGTCGAATAAGGCGTCTGCCCCAGCTTCTGAAAGTCAAAGCAAAGTGAATCGGCTAGATGCAGATGCTTCATTCGGCTTTGGATTTCTTGCAGACTAGCCGACACACCCTGAGAGAAAGAGAGCGGATTGCCAATAAAATCATAATCATTAAAAAAGGCAAAAAATCCGCCAAGAGCAGAATCGGCATGAATATGCGGACGTGGAACATCATATTCGTTAGCAAGCTGTTCAGCCGCTCCGGCAATTTCATCAAGGTTGTCTATGCCCATTGCATCGGTTGTTCCCGTAGTTGCGACTATAAAGATAGGAATGCCTCCGGATTGAATAACCTTCTCCATTTTTCCCTTTAAATCGGCGACATTCATCGAGCTGTCCTCATTCGTTTTTACTTTAATGAGGTTGTCGCTGCCAAGACCGGTCGCTTCCATCGATTTATATAAACTGTAGTGTGCCGCTTCGGAACAAAACGAATATACATGCTTAGGCACTCCGCTCTTGGAAGCGGCAGCAGAGTTCTTGTTGATAGCTAGCCGCAGCGCGGTGAATATAGCCCCTTGTCCGCCCCAGGTCGTATATCCTCCGCTTACGGAAGCGTTATATCCAACAAGCTTAGACATCATCGTAACAACCTTGACCTCAGCCTCAGCGCCAGCTGGCCCGTATACATCCCAAAGATTGTTGCCGTTTACCAAAAATGCGGCGATCATGCCAAGCACGCCAGGTATGCTTGCCATCGGTAAAATGTTCGTAAGAAAATACTTCGTATGATAAGGGTGAGCGTAAAGAAGTTTCAGAAGCTCTTTGTTCACGTCTTGAAGCGGTTGGCCCGTACGGGGAATGCGACTTTCGTTTACCAAATCACTGTAAAAAGAAGGTCCTCTTTCTTTTTGACCTTTCAGATAAACCGATTCTGGATCTTTTAACTCATCTACGCCTGTTACAAGCTGAGTAAATAGTTCTAGCAACTTATTACGTTGCTCCAAGCTGCCATCATCACTAGGGAAAAGATTGCGAATATCAGATCCAATGCTTTTATCCATGAACGATCCCTCTTCTCTCTCCTATCTCTAAAATCTCTCCATAGATACACTCTACGGAAAAATAGGCATAGAAAAAAAAGATACCGGCTATATATATTCATAGCTATACCGTTTGCTTCGGTTGCAACTGGCTGACATTTCTCGGTTAAGAAGTAGTCCCTATAGCTTTGCGTCACCGCTTTTCAGAGGTTTTGCCTGATATTCTATTTTTAAAATGCATATTTATTCCATAGATAATATTGGCAATCACTGGATTGATTTAGAAACATTCTACTATTTTCCATTTATAAGATCAACACCTTTATCTTAATCTTCATCATAATTCATCACGATTCGACACAAAAAAATCTATTATTTCGTTGCACCCATCGTTAACTGTCGATAAATGAAATAAATATTGGATATTATTAAGTTAAAGCGATTACATTTATAGTGAAAAAAACGGCCATGATCAGTGACTGGCCATGGCCGCTTACTCTGTTTCTCAACGCTGTTTAATCAGCTGGCTTGCGCAGTGTAAAGAGGCTGATACAGCCCCATAGGATAAAGCAAAGCAATGCTGCCATAATAGCAGCTTGTACGCCAAGCAGCTTATATCCGGCAATGGCGGACCACAGGAGCATAGGGAGCAGCAGCAGCCAAAAGCGTGAAATGACCGCCCCTCTCCTAGCGCTTCCAGACGTCCATGGGAACTGTACGATAAACGCTTCCGCGAACCACTGCTTCCATTGGAGCTGAAGCCACGCCGCGCCAAGCAGCGATAACGCTGCCACAAGGAACAGCGCAACCGGTCCCGGCACTAGCGAGACGGCCACTGTTGATGCGGATATAAAACTAAGCCAGACCCTGAGGTTGGTCATGCCTCGCAAAAACGCCTTTAGTCTCAGCTCTGCGAGGACAGTTCCTGAGTCCGATTTGCGGAACAAGCGCTGGGACCTGCGGAAGAGAAACGGACTTTTCAGGCGCACGAGCGGCTTCGCTTCAATGACCTGGCTCATGAGCAGTTCCGTGCTGCGCAGGCGCGTCTCGCTCTCCTGCTTCACCTCTGCTTCAAAGTTAATGGGCGACCGCAAGCCAAATCGCGTCATAACGAGCAAGGCAACAATGCCAGCGCCAAGGGATATGCCGAGCAGCCTTGTATCGTAAGTCCATGCCAGCATCGGAGTGATGTAGAAGGCTATGAAAAGAAGCAAGGTCATCAATTGAGCCGACCGCTTGCGCCAACCGACCAGCTTGCCTTGGAGCATATGAATGCCAATAGCCAGTATCATGCCGGTTACGATGGTATAGCAATAAGCTAGAACAAGCTGCAGTCCCGTTAATCCTTCTGCCTTTAACAAAAATGGCAGCAAGAGAAGAAACGGCAATCCGATTACAACGAACTTAACCGCCAGCGTATATCCGAATCCGCATCGTTTTAGCGTCCGAAGCCATTCCGGCCGCTGCAGCAAAAACAATCGGTCGGCGCTCTCAACGAATATGCGGATCTGCCCGGAGAGCAACAGAAGAAGAAGCAAAATAGGATAAAACTTTGCCCATGGCAGGCTCAATGCCCATTTCGGCATTTCCAGCAAAATCTCCCTATACAATCCTCCGCCAATGAACAAGCCCGGTATAACCAAATAGAGCCAAACCGACCAGTCGAGCACGCTATTCCAAACCCGGAGCTGCTCTTTCCCATTCTTTTTCAAGCGAATCCAGAAGAGCTGCCTTGGTGTAAGCATCACATTCAGCCCCTTTAAGTCAATGCGTGAAAGCACTCGAACAAAGTCGCATCCGCTGCGCATCCCGCGTCTTGCCTAACCTGTCCAAGCGTACCCCGTGCAACGACAGATCCTTTGTTAATGAGGACAAACGCATTACAAATCCGCTCTGCGGCGTCAAGGACATGAGTCGACATGAGCACGCCTGCACCGCGCGCCCGTTCGCCATCAAGCAGCGTTAAAAAATCCGTCGTAGCTCTCGGGTCAAGGCCGACAAACGGTTCATCGACGATATAAATGTCCGGTTCAAGCAGAAAAGCGATGATGAGCATCAGCTTTTGCTGCATTCCCTTGGAGAAATGCGTCGGATAATGATGCTTCTCCCCAGTCAAACGGAATTGCTCCAGCAGCTCCTCCGCTTTGGCAGCAAACGCCTTCTCCTCGATTCCGAACGCCGATGCTGCCAAATGCAAATGCTCCCACAGCGTAAAATAGTCATAAAACACCGGCTGCTCCGGCACATAGGCGTACCGTTTATTTTGACCGCCGATCTCGATTTCGCCCCTTACGTATGCCATTAAACCAAGAATCGTCTTGATCGTCGTACTTTTGCCCGCTCCGTTAGGCCCAATTAAGCCCACCAGCTCGCCTGGCGCTACTTCGAGCTTAATGCTGCGTATAGTGGGCTTGCCTTCCTCATAGCCCGCTTCCGAAATAGCGACGCGCAGCGCATAATCAGGTTTTCCCGAACTATCCATATGTAAATAACCGCCTCTCCTGACGCACTCTATAGATCATCTACGAATAGTGTTCCCAGAAAGTTCCATTCACGACCATGAAGTGCAAACAGCCCCGTCTCAAGAAGAGGCAGGGCTGCATTGCTGCTTATATGAACCGGCTAATTGCCCGGCATGAATGGATCTATTTTTGCAATAAGCCCGCTTCAATTAAACCGTTCCGAATACCCTGCTCATCCACGTGCGTCGTCACAAAATCAGCAAATGGAAGCAGCTCCGGGTGAGAGTTGCCCATCGCTATGCCGAAACCAACCGTCTCCAGCATCTCTTTGTCGTTCAGCCCATCGCCAAATGCGACCGCATCCGCCGTAGTAAGGCCAAGCTTATCCAGCAGCGCTTCGATGCCTTGCGCCTTCGATCCGCCTGCCGGCAGAACATCAATAGCTTGCGGGTGCCAGCGAATAAGCTTTAATTCCGAATGCAGCCCGTCGTACAAATGCTCCTCATGGCTCTCGCAGTGGAGAAATACTTGATAAATGCCATCCGTCTTCCAAAATTCAGGATTATAGCCCGGCAGATCAACCTTTAGCGAATTAACCGATTCGATAATAAAAGGATGATCCTCTTTGTCCGCGAAATAGTTATGCTCGCCTTCAAAAACGAGTCCGTGATTATGCTCTGCTGCTACCTTAACGAGCGCCTCCAAGCGGCTTTTCTCAATTTCACGCCTGTATAGCGGGGTTCCTTTATATACAACATAACCGCCATTTAGGCAAACGAACGATTCAATTCCCAGCTGTTCAGCGAGCGGCTTAATAAAGTATGGCGCTCTTCCTGTAGCGATAACCGGCTCAACGCCGCTTTCCTTCAGCTCTGCAATTGCCTTGATCGTATCTGCCGGTATTTCCTTATGCTCATTGATCAACGTTCCATCGATGTCAAAAAAAACGATTTTATAGCTCATTCTGTCTTCTCTCCTATCCGATGTCGCAGACGTATGCCGCCTGTCCTTTTTATACAGTATAAAGAATCAGGGACTTAAAAGGAATCATTCCTCATCGAACGAACGAAAAAAAGGACCGTCCCTCAAGGTCATCGCCTCTTGGAACAGCCCTATTATGGTTATCCTTATGCTTACCAGCCAAAATCCAAGTTTTTGCCTGTCTCGATAAAGGTTTTCAAATTGTTTAGAATCATCCACCACTGGCTATCGACTGTCTCCAGCCCCGGATGGTTTTCTGTAAATGCATGATTGATTACCGTAAGTCTCGTTGTTGCCCCGACCTCTTCTAGCTTGAAGGTGATCGTAGATTCCAGCTCCGCATGGTTCTCCCTGTAAGAAGGCCCCGGATGCTCCAAATAGCTCAGTATTTTATTCGGCTCATATGCTAAAATAGTACCGTAGATGTGAACGGTCTCGTCACCATCAGCACCCGGGCCAACATACCGGTAGGAAGATCCTACTTCAAAGGTAGAATCGATGACGCAGCCAAAAAAAGTTTGGCGCGTTCCTTCCGGCGATACAAATGCATTCCATACCTTCTCCGGTGATGCTCCGATATAAAACTCATATTTAAACTCCATGACATACACTCCTTTTCTGAATCCATATAGGGTTTGCTTTGTGCTCAATAGGCGCTTCCATACGTAGTATAACGCCATTCGAATAGCTAGTATTGTAAAAACGCGACAAAATGACCAATAGGAGTGATTCATTGATGAACGCAACGGACCAAAAGCGCAGTATGGGGATTTTGCAGATGAACGAGGGCGAGAAAAAATTTCAGCTTTCCCGTTATACTCCCTCTGAGCCTCTTCGCCACTTCATTAAACACTATTGGGTCGTTAGCTGGAATTTGGAAGGCGAGCCGCCTTATTTGCAGGATGTTGTTCCGAACCCATGCGTCAATATGGTTATGGAGGATCATAGAAGCGGCATCTATGGCGTAGCCAGCCGGATGTATACGAAGAAAATTGAAGGCAAGGGACAAGTATTCGGCGTTAAATTCCAACCCGGCGGCTTCTATCCCTTTGTTCTATCGCCGCTCTCCAGCCTTACGGATCAGGCTCTTTCCGTTGAAGCTGTATTTGGCACCGACGCTGCCCGCTATGAGCAGGAGCTCCATTCCACGACCGATATAGCCCGCAAAATCGCGCTTACGGAAGCCCTGTTCCTAAGTTGCCTTCCTGAGAATGATGATGCAATTACGCATATCAACCAAATCATAACGCGCATCCAGGAGGATCGCGAACTGACTAAAGTAGAGCAAATATGCGAATTGTTCGCCATAAACAAAAGAAAGCTTCAGCGCTTATTTAATCAGTACGTCGGGATAAGCCCCAAATGGGTCATCAAGCTGTACCGATTACAAAACGCCGCTGAAGCTATAGATACAGGCAGCCACCACGATCCGCTTAAGCTGTCTGCCGATCTCGGGTATTACGATCAATCGCATTTCATAAAGGATTTCAAATCCATTATCGGCAAAACGCCGGACGTGTATGCGAAACCCGCGGCTTTATAGCAAACCAATCGCTTCTTGACGACAGACGGAAGCATCCTGTATATTGATAGAAATCAGTTAAATAAGTACGGCTTACGATGGAAGCACCCGTAAGAGATGGCGTATGACGCCTATCTTGCAGGTGCTTTTTTTGCGTTGTTTGCCTATAAAAAAAGGAGGCTTCACTCATTATGCGCTTTAGTTCAAGGTTTGCCGCATTATCGATTGCCCTCACGCTTCTGCTCTCGCTTGTTCATCCTTCCGTCTATGCTGCCGCTTCATTCGAGTTTAGCGTTACCGTCAAAACCGCCTTTGACAAAATGAAAGGAGCTTCGGACAAAACGACCGCAGCCAAGCTGACGACACAGTACGCAGAACTGCAAACCACACAGAAGCTGGCGTTGGATTGGGACTCTAAAATAAGCAAGCTGCGTTTTCAAAACGAAGAGGCCATCCTTGCAACGCGCAAACGAATAAAAGAATTAGACGCGGATAAGCTGCTGAAGCTTGAGGCTGCCGTCACACAGGTAAAAAAGAAATATGAGCCTTTATTTAGAATGTATGACTCATTAAATCAGCAGCTAAGCATCGCCAAATCATTTAAGGATAAGACCATTGTTAATGTGCTCAAGCCACAGGTCGAAACGACCAAAGCAGCCGTTCAGCTTGCCAAGCTCGATATCCGCAGCAAGGAAGCCGCGCTTAAGAACGGGAAAGCAAGCACGGCTAACACGATAAAAAAGCTGCGCGAGCAACTCAGCCATATCGACCCCATCAAGATAAAGATTAAAGCTTCCAACAGCTCCGTTAGCCACACAAAAAAACAGTTCGCCGCGGAAGCATCTATTTTAAAGCAAGTAGTCAGAAAGGGTGACGCGACAGCGACGCAAAGCTCCTTCATACGATTGCTCGCCTATATGCAGCAAATCATCGGCTTTAAACAAAATACGTACGCGTATGAACAGCAGGCGATGGCCATCATTGCCAAGGTCGATGCGCAAATCGCCTCCTCCTTGAAATAAACACGGCAAAAAAAGCGCGTCTCGGCAACCGAACGCGCTTCTGCATAACCTTAGTCTTATATGCTAGGGAACCACACCTCAACCGTTGTCCCTACTCCAAGCTCGCTTGACAGCACAAGACGGCCATTATGGGAGGAAATAATTTTGTCCACGATCATCATGCCAAGACCATTGCCGTCTCGCCTTGTCGTATGAAAGGGCTGTCCAATACGCTGCAGAACCTCGTCCGTCATGCCAACGCCATTATCGGCAAACCGCAGCCGCTGATACCCATCGAC
Source organism: Paenibacillus sp. FJAT-27812 (assembly GCF_001273905.1). Taxonomy (NCBI): domain Bacteria; kingdom Bacillati; phylum Bacillota; class Bacilli; order Caryophanales; family Paenibacillaceae; genus Paenibacillus; species Paenibacillus sp. FJAT-27812. Next base: position 1,678,923 of record NZ_LIGH01000001.1, read on the forward strand.
GATATCCAGCCGAATGTTAATCTCCCCTCCATAGGGAAGAGCTTCCATCGCATTTTTCAAGATGTTCAAAATGACCTGCTTCACTTGATCGCGATCGCAACGTATCGTCTTCTGCTCTTTAATATCGCTTTGTATTTGAATGCCGTTCATTGCAAATTGCATTTCAAATACCGACAGCACCTCTAGCAAAATATTGCCGCACAGCTCTTCTTTGTACTGGACCGCCTGCGGTCTCCCTAATATTAAGAACTCGCCTACGATAGCATTCATACGCTCCAGCTCAGACATCATCATGTTATAATAATGAGGGTTGGTCGTTTTACTGGACAGCTGCAGCATCCCCTTAACCGTAGTCATCGGGTTGCGGATTTCGTGTGCAATGCTGACTGCGATCTGGCCTGCAAACAAGAGCTTCTCCGTATTCCGCAGCAGCTCCTCTGTCATCTTCATCTCTGTAATATCCCGCAAGCTGCCAACCACTCTTGTAAGCTTGTTATCATTATCATAGATAGGCACTACATCAAGCATATAATGGTGCTGCATCGTACCAACCTGCAACGATACCTCTATCCCTACGCATGACTCCCTGCAGTTAATAACCTGCTCGAAATAAGGGCCAATCAAGCTCCTTTCAAAAACGCTTGTACCTAAGCAGCCGCGATCGCCGTCTAACCCATTGCTGAGAATGGATTCGCTGATATCGTTTGTATCTATAATTGTTCCCAGCGCGTCTGTAATGACCACACCATAATAGTTGGTCTCCAGCAGCACCTGATTTAGGATTTGCAGCTGGGTATTGTTTTTTCGCAATAGCAGCTCGCGTTCAATAGAATCGACGATCGTACATAGAAGCGCAAGCATGTGAGGATGGGTGAATTGCACACTGGTCATCAATGAGAGGGTTCCGAGCAGCTGTCCGTTACCCTGATTGTGGAAAGGCGTCGTATAACAAGCAAGCTCATGCAGCACCTCGTGATAATGGTCCTTACCGATAAGCTGAATAGGCTCATTGTGGCATATGCTCAAATGGACCGCATTCGTACCCAGCTCTTCCGTGAACCGAACGCCCTCCATAATGCCTAGCTGCCGAACCGTAGCGATGATGGACGGGTCGCCTTTAAATTCAAGAATATGGCCTTCATGATCTGAAATCGCAATAAAAAAAGGATCTCCTGATACAGAGGATAAAAATTTATCCACAAAAAAACCGATGACCTCAATAATCTCTTTATATTGGCTGCGCTGCTCATCAAGCTCAGCGGCAGTATAGCATTCAAGGAAAATAGGTAGTTCTTTTGAATCAAGGCCTAGCCGCACGCATTGCTTATGTGACTCTATGAGTCTATCGTTATTTATCATGTTGTTACCTTTCCAGGAGGGCGAGCTTCCATTTTGTTGGACATTACCCAATTATTCTAGCTATACTGCTCACAATCCTTCCCAATTTTATTAAAATTCGTTTATAAATATTGAGATTCCCCAAAAATAGAAAAGTACCAAAAGAAAATCAACATTTGATCGGGTATTTTCATAATGTTTCCAAATAAAAAAAGCGGTCCTACGACGGCATAGAGCCATAGCAGAGCCGCTTTTTTTTGCTGAAACATTACCCTTGGGGCAGGAGCGTAACCTTCATATTATCTAGGTAAAAAGTAGTAAGGCCTTCATATCCGGAATCGCTGCCCACGATCACGTAAATTTCGCCTTTATCGTTAGCGGTAAGGGTTGCTGCATGCTGCATGGCCACCGGTTGGAAACCTTTCAGCGCATCATTAGGCTGCACCATGTTGCCAACGATTTTCATATCCGCGCCCTCTGTCTTCTGATTGCCTTTGTCGATATTCATACGGAAATGAGGTTGGCCTTCCGCATTCGACTCGGTCGCTGCCGGCTCTCTGTTCACGAAGCCGGCTTTAATGCTGACCGCTTCCCCAGGCGCTCCGCCAACGCCCATCATTCCGCCGGATTGGTCGGTATACAGCTGGAAGGAGAGCGATGCTTGATAGGCTTTGCCCGGCTCCAAGCCTTCGATTTTTTTGGTCACATACATAAACAAATCATCGCTTCGATTCATTCCGTTTAACATCAAACCATAATTGGTTTTATTATTAGCTGTTGGCAGCAGCTCTCTGCCGTATTTCAGCTCATAAATGGCCGGATCATAATCAACGGGCAGGTCAGCGAAAGCTCCCTTCCAGCCATCTTCGCCTTGATCAAACGTATAGTGATACGATATCGCGGCCTCGCTTGTTTGAATCGATATTTTTTTCTGCTTCGCATCCCAAGTTGTCTTAGCGCCAAGCAATTGCGCCACGCTTTTGGCTGGGACGAAAATATTTCCTTTTACAACCGTCACTTTGGCGGGCAGCTTTACGTTTTTAATAAACGTGCCAACTACCGCATCGCTGTTTTGCGTCAGCTGCACGGTAAGCCCATCGCGAGTCAGCGTGATTCCCTTCGTTTTACCGTCCCAAACGAGCTTGGCCTGCAATCCCTCCGCCAATGCTCTCACTGGCACCATCGAGATTCCGTTTATGACGTATGGGGCTGCGGCAAGCGTATGCTCGCCGCGGTAATCGATGGATTTGCTGCTGCCTATTTGAAATTGAAGTGGGACAGACGGTTTAGCTGAAGCGCTATATGAAGTTCCTCCAGGTACTGCTGCACTTAGAAGTACGGCTGTCGCAATAGAAGCAACCAAAAGATTTCGGTTTAACCTTGATTTAATCGCCATTTGTCTACCATCCTTTGTCGTTAGTCGTTTTTTGTGGGGTACCCTACTAACGTGACTAGGATGGAATAAGTTGCGGGTTCGATCAATCTTGCCGCTCTAACAAATGCTGGATTAGCCTTTCAAGCTCTGCTCCAGATCAGCAATCAGATCCTCGCTATCCTCAATCCCTACCGATACGCGTATTAAACCGTCGGTAATGCCCAACTGCTCTCGACGCTCGCGCGGGATCGAGGCATGCGTCATTTTTGCAGGCACAGAGATGAGGCTTTCAACGGCTCCCAGACTCTCGGCTAGCGTAAAATATTTCAGCTTGCGGATAACCTCCGATGCCCGCCCCGCACTGCCTACGTCAAAGGAGATAATGCCGCCGAAGCCGCGTGCCTGCCGAATAGCCAGCTCATGCTGGGGATGGCTCTTCAGTCCGGGGTAATGGATGCTCTTAATGGAGTCCAATCCCGTCAAATAGGCCACGATTGCCTGTGCATTTTCCTCATGGGCCTCCATGCGAAGGCCAAGCGTCTTCAAACCGCGGATGAGCAGCCATGAATCCTGAGGACCAAGCACGCCGCCCGTAGCATTTTGCACAAAATGAAGCTCCTCGCCGAGCTTCTCGCTATTCACGACAGCAAGGCCCGCCACTACATCACTGTGTCCGCCAATGTATTTCGTAGCCGAATGAACGACAATATCAGCTCCAAGCGCAATCGGCGTCTGCCAATAAGGCGTGCTGAACGTATTATCGACGATAAATAGCAATTGGTTCGCCTTGGCATAATCTGCAACCTTCGCAATATCTGTCACTTTAAGCAGCGGATTCGTTGGCGTCTCCACGAATAGCGCCTTCGTATTCGGTCGGACCGCTTCTTCGATTTCCTCCAGCCTCGTCGTATCGACGAAGGTCGCTTCAATGCCTAGCCGGCTGAGCACCTTCGTAACGATTCGATAGGTTCCTCCGTACACATCATCGGTCAAAATAATATGGTCTCCCGCGCTCAGCAGCGAAAAAACAGCGTTGATCGCAGCCATTCCCGAGCTGAAGGCAAACCCTCTTGCACCTTCCTCCAAATCGGCAATATACTGCTCGAGTGCATGACGTGTCGGATTGCCGGTACGCGAATATTCGTACCCCTTATGCACGCCGATATCGTCCTGCTTATAGGTGCTGACTTGATAGATCGGAACGCTAACCGCGCCGGTATGCGGATCAAATGGAATGCCTCCATGAATCAGCTTCGTTTTACGCTTCAGCTCAAGCACCTCCATAAATTTGTTTGCTTAAATACCGTTCGCTGCTGTCGGGAAAAATCGTAACGATCCGGCTGCCCGGCGGCGCGATCGCCGCCTCTAGCAAGGCGGCATGCAGCGCAGCGCCTGACGAGCTGCCGACAAGCAGTCCCTCAAGCTGCGCAATCTCCTTCACCCTTGCAAAAGCATGCTCATCCGAAATCGTATGAATCGCATCAAAATACGAGCTGTCCATGAACGGGGCCAGCTTCTCGACGCCGATTCCCTCCGTCCTGTGCGGACCTGGCGCTCCGCCGCCAAGAACCGAGCCCTCAGGCTCCACAATCACCGTCTTCACATTGGGGTTTTGCTCTTTCAAATAGCGGGCTGTTCCCATGAAGGTGCCTCCCGAGCCCGCGCCGGCGACAAATACGTCAAGCTCGCCGCCCAAATCGCGCCACAACTCCGGCGCGAGCGTTTTATAATAGGTTTCCGGGTTAGCCGCATTGGAGAACTGTCTGGGCGAATAGGCGCCTGGAATTTCTTCGACCAGCTCTTCCGCCTTCTGCACCGCTCCTAATATGCCAAGCTCCGTTGGTGTATTTATAATTTGCGCGCCAAGCGCTCTCATCAGCTGCTGCTTCTCGGTACTAAACTTGTCTGGCACAACAAAGATCGTTGATATGCCGCGTCCGATTGCAGCCAGCGCGAGCCCTATTCCCGTATTGCCGGCCGTCGCCTCGATAACGGTGCCGCCGGGCAGCAATTGCCCGTTTGCGAACGCCTCGTTCAACAATTGGATGCCAAGCCGATCCTTGACGCTTCCTCCCGGATTTAAGCATTCAAGCTTCGCATAAAGACGTATGCCGCTTGGCAGCCCATACCCCTTAAGCTCAACCAGTGGCGTGTTGCCAATAAGCTCGTGGACATTTTGATACATAGCCATCCGCAGTCCCTCCCACGATAATCCGTTTCATCGTACGCTCATCCGTTGATTGGTCTACACCCTCCATCATATGAAGCTGCTTCTCTTTGTGTTATGCCCGCTGCCCCTCTTTAGCCGTCTCTGCAACGCCATTCGTAAGCAATAAGCCACAAATAGTTCTATCGCTTTATACAAATATTCAATAATAGCTCACTATTCCAATGTGCTATACTGCCTTTATGCTTCCGAGCCATTCGTTTTTTTCCAATAAAATAGGAGGTGAAGGGTTGTCTGCCGGACTAACCGAAAAGTTAAATAAGCCTCTTTCTGCAAACCAGTCATTTTGGCCAGCTCTTGCGACCCTCTTTTTCGGCTCATTCGTCGGCATGTATCATGTCGTTTCGCTTAATGTCTCCTTGCCCGGCTTCATTGACATTTTTCAAACCGATTTAGGAAAAGTGCAGTGGATTGTAACAGGGTTTTCACTTGCATGCGGCGTTATAGCGCCTGCCAGCGGCTACGCGGGGGATCGTTTTGGAGGAAAGCAGGTCTTTCTGTTTTGTCTATCCGGCATTACCGTTACGTCGGTGCTATGCGCCCTTTCATGGAATATCTACGCGTTAATTGCGTTTCGCATCCTGCAGGGCATTTTCTGCGGGCTTATTCAGCCGGTATCGCTGGCCATGATCTACCGTACCGTTCCGCCCGAAAAGCAGCCCATCGCGGTGAGCATTTGGTCGTTCTCCACCATTCTAGGAACGGCGCTTGCCCCATCGGTCAGCGGCTGGCTGCAAGGCTATGACTGGCATCTCATTTTCCTCGTGACCGTGCCTATCGGCATTCTCGCGCTCATGATCGGCATCCGGATTCTCCCTTCCAATCCGGTTAACAGGGAAACCAAGCTGGATCGCACGGGCCTTGCGCTTGCAGCCCTTGGCAGCCTCTCGTTATTGCTGCTATTCGGCAATATTTACGCTTGGGGCTGGCGGTCGGCCGCGTTTTGGATCTGCCTCATCGTTGGCCTCGGTAGTGCGGCATGGTTTGTCATTCACCAGCTTCGCACGCCGGCGCCCTTGCTTCAGCTTCGTTTATTCCGCAACAAAACGTTTACGGTAAGCTTGATTATTTCGCTTATCCTTTCTGTTGCGCTATATTCGGGCATTTATTTTGTTCCGCTTTACCTGAGCCAAATTCATCATCTCAGCTCGTTTCATATCGGGCTTCTGTTTTTGCCGGGCGCGGCATGCTTAACCTGCGCCACCTTCTTCTCGGGCAAGTATTACAACAAATTCGGCCCTGCTGTGCTTGCGATAGTAGGCACCACTATACTCATTCTCACAACATATATGTTCAGCCGGCTTCAGCTCACTACGAGCTTGCTGACGATTATGATCATCATCGCGATACGCAATACTGGAACCGGACTGGCGCTTACACCTGTAACCAATGCCGGCATGATGGCCATTCCGAAGGAGCTGTCCGGCCACGCATCGGCACTCATCAACTGGCTCAGGCAAGTATTTAGCGCAATGGCGCTCGGTATGTTCACCTCGTTGTTCTATGCGCGGTTGGCTATTCACCAAGCACGTTCCTCAGGCACAGGCAGCGAGCCTGTTGAACCACACGCTTATACGATGAGCATCAATGACGCCTTTCTCTTATCGGCTGTCATAATTGTAGCGGCGCTGCCGCTAGCCCTGTTGCTTCGCAAGCGGCGGCGTACCAGCAGCAGCAGCAAGCAGGCTTAGCGAAAAAACCTAAATAGGACTGTTTTGACGGATGGATGAACGATAACCACGTCAGAACAGCCCTATTTTTATAATCAACGTTGGTGCTGGGTGAGACTAATGCTTCCGCAGCCTCTTCGAAATGCGATTGCCTATTGATTGCATTAGCTGCACCAGCAGGATAAGGATAATGACGCACACGTACATTACATCAGGCTCCCAGCGCTGATACCCATAACGGATCGCCACGTCGCCGAGGCCGCCAGCGCCCATCACCCCTGCCATCGCTGTCGCCCCAATTAGACCAATTGTCGCAATGGTCAACCCAAGGACAATACCCGGTCTCGCTTCCTTCAAAATCACCTTCCAAATAATTTGCCGCCGCGAGGCGCCCATCGCTTGAAAAGCCTCGATTACGCCGGGATTAACCTCAAGCAGCGCTGATTCAATAAGCCTTGCAATATAAGGCGCCGTATAGAAAACTAGCGGGACGATAGCTCCCTTCACCCCAATTGTCGTGTGTACAATAAATTTCGTAATCGGAATGATCGCGATCAATATGATAATAAAGGGAACGGAGCGGACGATGTTAATAGTCGTATTCAAAAGATAATAAAACGTTTTGTTCGCATAAATATGGCTCGGTCGCAGCACGACAAGGCAAACGCCTAGAAATAGGCCGATTATGGTTGAGAAGAACAAGGAATAGCCGACCATTGCCGCTGTTTCGCCTATCGCTTCTGTATATAGATCCTGATTTTCAATGAGACTTTGGAAAAAGCTACCCAACATGCTCAAGCACCTCCACCTGCATGCCATGCGAAGCCATATACGCAATGCCTTCCCGTATGGCAGGAGGGTCGCCAGGCAAGCTTATGATGAGGCAGCCGAACACCGTGTCTTTGATTTTAGTAATATTGCCATACAAAATGCTCGGCCGAAGCTGATAGCGCACCGTCAAATCCGCTAAAATCGGCTCGCTCACCGTTTCTCCAACGAATGAAATGCGCAGCAGCTGTCCCGAATGGGGTCGGCGCCATACACTTTGCAGCAGCTCCTGCGGCAAATCAACATCAAATACGCTTTTGGTAAATTTTTTGGTCGTATCCGTCTTTGGGCTTGTGAACAGCTCTAGAACGGTGCCTTGCTCCACAATGAGACCATCTTCCATTACCGCTACTCGGTCGCATATTTTCTTAACGACATACATCTCATGGGTAATGAGCACGATCGTGATTCCGTAGGCTCGATGGATATCCTGCAGCAGACTGAGAATCGAATCCGTCGTTTGCGGATCAAGCGCCGAGGTTGCCTCATCGCATAACAAAATTTCCGGTTCATTGGCAAGCGCTCTTGCAATGGCTACGCGCTGCTTCTGGCCTCCCGACAGCTGGGCGGGAAACGCCCCTTTCTTGTCCTCCAGCCCGACGAGCGACAGCAGCTCGCTTACTCTCGTTTCGATCTGCTTCTTCGGCACGCCAGCGAGCACGAGCGGCGCGGCTATATTTTGATAAACGGTGCTCGACATCAGTAAATTAAAATTTTGAAAAATCATGCCGATCTTGCGCCGCATCATGCGCAGCTGCTGCTCATTCAGCTTCGCTAGCTCCGTCCCATTGACGCGAACCACGCCGGCAGTTGGCCTCTCCAAATAGTTGATGCAGCGCAGAAGCGAGCTTTTGCCTGCCCCGCTGTAGCCGATAATGCCAAAAATCTCGCCTTTGCGAATATGAAGATTGGCATCCTTGACCGCGTGGACGGCTTGATTGCCTTGCTGATACGTTTTGCTTACATTCTCGATCCAGATCACGGTATGAACGCTCCTCTGCTAAAATGTTAAAAAAGGCCTCTTCCCTTAAGAAGAGACCTGCCCTTTACCTAGTTACCAAGACGCTACGATATAAGTGCCGTATTTTTCTTCTACAAACTTTTTCACTTGATCGGAATGATACGCTTTAATGAGTCTTTGGAATACGGGCTTATCCTTGTCTTCGGTTCTTACCGCAATAATATTGACCCACGGCGAGTCCTTAGGCTCGATGAAGATTGCATCCTTCGTTGGTACAAAGCCCGCTTCCACCGCATAGTTCGTGTTAATAACCGCCGCAGTCAAATCGCCTAGCGCCTTCGGTATGAACGCAGCATCCAGCTCTTCGAATTTCAGGTTCAGCTTGTTTTCTGCGATATCGCGCACAGTCGCTTTAATGCCAACGCCTTCCTTCAGCTTAATAAGGCCGGCATTCTCGAATAGGATTAACGCTCTAGCGCCGTTCGTTGGATCATTCGGCAATCCGATGACGTCGCCTTCTTTGATCTCCGATACCGCTTTGATCTTCTCGGAATAGAAACCGATAGGGAAATTAAGCGTATTGGCGATCTTTACAAGATCAAGATTGTTGTCCTTCTTGAATTGGTCCAAATAGGGCTCATGCTGGAACGCATTGGCATCAAGCTCGCCCTCTGCCAGCACTTTGTTAGGCTGCACGTAGTCATTGAATACAACGAGCTCGATATCCAGGTTATCCTTGGCGGCAACCTCTTTCACCTGCGCCCAGATCTCTTCCTCGACGCCTGCCGATATGCCTACCTTTAACGTTGCTTTTTCGCCATCGCCGGCACCTGCTCCCTCATTTGTGTCCGATTTGCTGCTGCAAGCTGCAAGTGTGAACGTCAACACCAACGTCAGCACGATAAACACCATTTTTTGCTTCATTTCAAAATCCCCCTGCTTCATAATGTTGAGGCTCATTAAGCGTCCGGACAAACAAAAAAGCTCTTATTAAACAGAAGCCGGCCCGCATGGCCTTCCTGTCAAATAAGAGCTTTTAGTCGTCTAATCAGCTCAATTTCTTATTATTCCGATGTAGTTACTATAGATTAAAGCGGAGCTTTCTGTCAACGATTTATTTATCATATAGATGCTAGCGCTTCCAAAATAGGGTAAATAAAAGAAGCGTCGCCCATTAGAGCAGTGGAATTATGATAATTTTCTTCGTCCACGTACGCTAGCCACCTCCGCCCGTTGCAGTTGGACAGGCATAAGAGAGACATGTTCAATCAGGGTTCCTATTCGATCCCCTAATGCTATGCCAACTCATAGGAGCTTTACTCATCTGACTTCATCTTCGAACCGTTGCGTGTGAACAGAATTAGCAGGAAAATCTCCCTCTAAATTTTCAATATGGAGGCAAAAAGACAATTTAGCTGGAAAATCTCCCGTTAAAAGGAGCGCTTGCACCCGAAGTTAGCCGAAATGCAGAAAATTAACGGGAGAAAATCCTTCTAATACTCCAATTGGCGTGAAATCTCTTGAAATAACAGGAGTTTTTCCTGTTAAGTTGTTGGCGGGTGGGTTGGGGGTTGGCGGGGTAGACAGACAAGCCTTCCAACCATCAGCGCCGCTACTGTTGCTTTTAGTACGCGTGCACGGCAACAAGAAGAGCCGGAAAAGAAAAACGAGCCCGTAGAATCACTTCTACGGCTCGTTCGTTTAAGCTGCGGGAACCCATCCAATTCCCCTAATCGCTTCTCTTTCGTGCGTGAGCTGCTTTTTCAAACACCGGCTTAGCCATCAACTATGACTTAACCCGGATTTCTTCCTTTATACGCAGCACGATCTCGCTGACGGATTCCGTCCCGAGGTCTCCCTCGCCGCGTTTCCGAATTGCCGCCGTGCCTGCATTTTTCTCATTCTCGCCCAGAACGAGCGTGTAAGGAACCTTTGCAAGCCCTGCCTCGCGGATCTTATAGCCCAGCTTCTCGTTTCGAATATCCACCTGTGTCCGGATACCCGCTTCCGTCAGCGCCTGCTTCACTTGAAGCGCATAATCGATATACTTCTCCGAGACAGGCAGCAGCTTCACCTGCACAGGAGCCAGCCATAACGGGAACGCGCCTGCGTAATGCTCAGTCAGCATGCCGATAAAGCGGTCAACCGATCCATATACGGCGCGGTGTATGACGACGGGACGGTGCTTCTGGTTATCCTCGCCGATGTAAGTCAAATCGAATTTCTCCGGCATTTGAAAATCAAGCTGTATCGTGCCGCACTGCCAGCTGCGCTTTAGCGCATCCATTATGTGAAAATCGATCTTCGGCCCATAAAACGCGCCGTCGCCTTCATTCACCCTATACGGAATGCCGCTGCGATCCAGCACGCTCTTCAGCGATTGCTCCGCCTGATCCCACAGCTCATCTGAGCCCATGTAGTCCTCCGGCCTTGTCGAGAGCTCGATCTTGTATTCGAAGCCGAATACGCCATACACGTGATCAATCAAAGCAATCACGCGGCTAATTTCCTCTTGAATCTGGTCCGGCCTAGCAAAGATATGGGCATCGTCCTGGCAAAATGTCCGCACGCGCATCATCCCATTCAACGCGCCTGAATACTCATGCCGATGAACCTGGCCGAATTCCGAAACGCGAATCGGCAGCTCCCTGTAGGAATGCAGGCTATTTTTGAAAATAAGCATATGCCCTGGGCAGTTCATCGGTTTCAGCGCGTAACTCGTATCGTCAACATCCGTGAAATACATATTGTCTTTGTAGTGGTCCCAGTGTCCCGACTGCTCCCACATCCGCCTGTTCATCATAAACGGCGTCCGTACTTCCTCGTAATCCCGCTGCCGCTGCAGCTCCCGGATAAAATCCTCCAGCTCCGTACGGATCGTCATGCCATTAGCAAGGTAAAAAGGCATGCCCGGCGCTTCCTCGGAGAACATGAATAGCTCAAGCTCCTTGCCAAGCTTGCGGTGATCGCGTTTCTTCGCTTCCTCAAGCAGATGCAAATGCTCATCCAGCTGCGCTTTCTTAGGGAAAGAGGTGCCATATATCCGCTGCAGCATTTTATTGTCTGAATTGCCGCGCCAGTAAGCTCCGGCAACGTTAAGCAGCTTGAACGCCTTGATCCGCCCAGTGGACGGCAAATGCGGCCCTCGGCATAGATCAACAAATTCGCCTTGTTCGTACATCGTAATGACAGACGCCTCCGGCAGATCGCGGATCAGCTCCAGCTTGAGCGGCTCTTCCAGCTTGGCAAAAAACGCCGTTGCTTCCTCGCGGCTTACTTCCCGCCTTGTAATGGGCAGATCTTCTTGAACGATTCTGCTCATTTCCGCTTCAATCGCTGTAAGATCATCAGTCGATAGCGGCTTCTCGATGTCGATATCATAGTAGAAGCCGTCTTCGATGACAGGTCCTATTCCCAGCTTCACAGCCTTCTCCCCATAAATACGCTTAATGGCTTGCGCCATAACATGAGCTGTACTATGGCGGTATAGCTCAAGCCCGTCTGCCCCATCGAGCGTTACGATCTCAACATGACTGCTTGCGTCAATAGGCTGGCTCAAATCGACAAGCTTGCCGTTCACTTTGCCCGCTACCGCGTTTTTTCTAAGCCCAATGCTGATGGACTCGGCAACTTGCAAGACGGTCGTCCCTTGCCCATACTCCTTAACTGTTCCATCCGGTAATGTAATTGCAATACTCATCATGCAGCCTCCGATCGAATTAGTAGAACGCAAAAAAAACACATCTCTCCACAAAGGGACGAGTGCGTTCAGCTCGTGGTTCCACCCTCATTCGATCCGCTGCTTTATGTAACTGGCTAATCGCCAGGCATTCAGCTGAAGCAAGATCCTTATTGAGCATCCGATAACGGGGATGAAACGGTGTTATTTACAACCGCCAGCTAGAGCAGCGGGTTCCATAACACGGCTGCAAAGGGGTAATTACACAATCGGTTGCTGGAGAAGCTCTCAGCCTTAGCCTCTCTCTCTGGACAGCTCGTATAGGTAATCATGTCTTTGGTCGAAGCCTATTTATGGCTAAATTTTAATCCGAACAAACTGATATGTCAACCGCGGCGGATACCCATTTTTATTCGGTAGAGGATCGCTCATGCAGGAAGTCGGACGGCGAGCTTCCCGTGCTTCGCTTAAAAATGCGGTAGAAATAGGAGACATCGTTATAGCCTAAGTAATCAGCGATTTCGCTGATCATAAGCTGCGACTCGGTCAGCATGTAGATCGCCGTTTTCATCCGTTGATTGTGCACATATTCGCTAATCGTCTGATTGGTGACCGACTTGAACAAGGTTGCGGCGTAATTTGGCGTCGTGTTGATGACATCGCCCAGCTCTTCCTTGGTCACCTTCTCGCGGTAATGGGTGGAAATGTACTGCTTCATGCTGTCTACGCGCCGGTGCTTCTCGGAGGAGATCATGCCGCGATCCTTCTCCTGATTCAAAAAGATCAGCGCTTCAATCAGCAGCGCCTCCGCCATCAGCTCAAAGTAGGCGGGCCTTTCTTTATGCTGCGTCAAAATGCCCCGAAGGCGCTCCTGCACAACCTCAAAGCAACCGAGCCTTTGCTTATATGGCTCTTGGAGCTGAAGCAGCGTTAATCCGCACTCTGCCGTATTTCTTCTAAAGTTGATCACGTACTTCGTGTGCACAACCGTAGGGATGCTTTTGCCATAGAACGGAATGTGGTCCGGAATGAGGAGCACATCCCCTTTCTCCACAATAACCTTCTCCTCGTTCACCCAATATACACATTTCCCATACGTCACAAGCGAGAGGTGAAAGGCGTGCTCACGCCCCCCTCCTTCCTCGTACCAAGCCGCCCCATTGTCCTGATGAGCATCCGAAATGGCTATCATGATACACCCTCCCCGAAACTGTACTATAGTACATTCATTGTACTATAGTTCTCATTGCCTTTCGAGCATTAGCGTTACAATGAAAAAAACGAGGAGGCCTACAACATGCTAAAAACAAAAATTATTTGTACAATGGGTCCCGCTTGCGACTCCGTTTCGACGATCAAAGAAATGATCCAAGCAGGGATGACCGTTGGTAGACTGAATATGGCTCACGGCGAATTAGAAGATCATGTCATGCGAATGAATAATATACGGCAAGCCGCGCGGGAGCTTAACACTTTCGTGCCGATTATGATGGACATTAAAGGACCTGAGGTGCGGATCGGCAAGCTGAAAGAGGCTTCATGCGAGCTGGTTATCGGCGAAGAGCTGATTCTAACGACGGAGGATGTGCTGGGCGATGCGACTCGCCTGCCCGTTAATTATTCCGAGCTGCCGCTTGTCGTAAAGGCGAATGACCGGATTTTGATTGATGATGGATTGGTTGACCTTACCGTGCTTTCCGTAGACGGAACTGAAATCCGCTGCAAAATCGTTAGCGGCGGCACTTTGAAACCGCGCAAAGGCGTCAACCTGCCAGGTATCAAAACGACGCTGCCAGGCGTAACCGAACGCGACGTTGTGCATATCCATTTTGGCCTCAAACATAATGTTGAGATCATTGCCGCTTCGTTCGTTAGAAAAGCAGAGGATATTTTGGAAATCCGCAACATTCTTGAGGAAGCGAATGCGGGACATGTGCAAATCATTTCCAAAATCGAAAATGAAGAGGGCATGCTCAACCTTGATGCGATCATCGAAGCTTCCGACGGCATTATGGTCGCGCGCGGAGATCTTGGCGTAGAGGTGCCGATTGAAGATGTGCCGATGATGCAGCGTGAAATGATCAACAAATGCAACCTCGTAGGCAAGCCGGTTATCGTTGCTACACATATGCTTGAATCGATGCAGGTTAACCCGCGTCCAACAAGAGCGGAAGTCAGCGACGTAGCCAATGCGGTCATCCAAGGCGCAGACGTTGTCATGCTCTCAGGCGAGACAGCTGCCGGCAAATATCCGATTCCGTCTGTTAGGACGATGGCTTCCATCGCGAAAAAAGCCGAATCCATGATCGACTACAAAGAGCAGTTCGACAAAAAAAGAGCACAGCAAAGCACGAACATTACCGAGGTTATCAGCCAAGGCGTCGTAAGCTCCTCGCTTGAGCTGAGCGCAAAAGCGATTCTTACGTCGACAGAAAGCGGCTTTACTGCGCGCATGGTATCCAAATACCGTCCGATGGCGCCGATTATTGCGATCACGCAGCATGACCATGTGCTTCCAAAGATTTGTCTGCTCTCCGGCGTCATTCCGGTTAAGGGCGACGCAGTAACAACAACAGACGAAATGTTCGAATCCGCGACCCGCAATGCCAAGCTGACTGGCCTGATTGAAGAAGGCGATATCATCGTTCTCTCCGCAGGCGTTCCAATTGGCCAAGCCGGAGCTACCAACTTGATTAAAGTAGCACAGGTATAGCAACTTAATGAATAAAAGCTGCGTTGTCCGAGGACTTCGCAGCTTTGTTTGATTTCAAGCGACATTCAAGAAGCTTTCACAATATGCATACTTCCGAGCGGCTTGTAGAGCTTAATATAATAATAACAATACTTTCGTTATGAAGCTAAGGAGGAATAGGTGTGAAAAAGGAACATACCGTCTATTTCAAGATTATCCATGGCACGGAAACTAAGATGCTTACCGGACTTATTTACTTAGAGGAAAATACGCAGCCCACCGTTCAGGATTATGAGGAATGCCTGAAGCAGTGCGGCCACGATGTGCGTATCGAGAACAGAGAGCAATTTATTTTCCGCTCCAACAACCCCGCGGACGATTATCTCATTGATGTACTGGAAAACTACAAGAAAAATAATAAAGACTTGCATGCCGACCATCTCGCTCAAAGCTTCGTAAAAAAGACGACATTCCTTTAGCATCATGCAAAAACATAGGTACATCAATTATTAAGAAGGCTGTTCCGGGTCAAACGACCTTATGGGACAGTCTTCTTGTCTTGTATAGAATAGACTTATTACCGTTTTCACAGTTGCTAAAGTACCTATTCTTTTATAAGACCTTGGAAATATTTCCAAATGGTATTTGTTATGCTATGCTTCTCATAGAATTAGATATACTGCAAAAAAAGCAAGAAGCTAAGCCCATCATGGTCCATGAAAGTTGGTGCTACATGAGTACTGGTGAAAGCATATCGTTGGTTGTTGTCATCCTGATTTCTTTGCCGCTTTGCCTGCTCGCCTTCATGGTCATCAGGCAGTCGTTCCAAGATAACCTTGAAGTCAAACATATTTTGAAAAACGGCGTTCCATTCGACGCTACCGTAAGCTCCATTCGGCAAACCAATACGGAGATCAACGGTTATCCCGAGGTTTTTATCGGATTAACGATTCCAAGAGAGCATGCCGAGCCTTACCGGGCAATCGTAAAAACGGTCATCGATATGGTTAACAATCCGCAATACCAGCCTGGCCGCAA
This sequence comes from Paenibacillus sp. FJAT-27812, assembly GCF_001273905.1. Taxonomy (NCBI): domain Bacteria; kingdom Bacillati; phylum Bacillota; class Bacilli; order Caryophanales; family Paenibacillaceae; genus Paenibacillus; species Paenibacillus sp. FJAT-27812. Next base: position 1,694,731 of record NZ_LIGH01000001.1, read on the forward strand.
AGTAAAGGTGAAGGTGCTGGAGACAAACGGACGAATAAAAGTCGCCTTGGAAGGCGGACAAGCGCTATAAACAAGCGATACCACGATAAAGAAGAGCGCCGCAACCGGCGCTCTTTTCTTATTGCATCGCAGCTGTTTGTGGTTTTGGCTTCCGCAGCAGCAAAGTCAGCGGCAAGGACACAATAATAATAATAGTGCCCAGATGGAACACATCTTGGACGCTCAAAGAGAGCGCGACGGTTTTGGATACATTCCCCGCTCCCAAGTGAGCGATCGTCTGCGCTGATAATATCGAGCTGAACAAGCTGATTGAAAGCGCCGATGTCCCTTGTCTGATCCAGTTCATGACCGCGGACGCATGGCCCGAGTTGACGCTAGGCACAGCAGACATTGCCGCATTCGTCACCGGCATATTGCTGAAGCCAATCCCCATATACCGAATGGCAACCCATACCGTAATAAACAATGCGCTTGTAGCCACATTCGCATGGCTGAGCTCCCAAGTCGCTATGCCCATAAGAATAAGACCGACGAGAATGAGACGCGACGGGCCCACCTTGCTGTAAAGCTTGCCAGCCGCAAGCGAGATTAACACCATGGCAAGCGTGCCCGGCAGCATGGCCATCCCCGTCGTAAAGCTGGACTCGCCTTTAATATTTTGCATAAAGATGGGAACGAGCAGCGTGCCGGCATAAAGCGATATCGTAATGCAGCAGTTCAGAATCAAACCGTACGTAAACCGCGGAATCTTCAATACACGCAAATTCAATAAAGGATTGCTGACGCGCAGCGTCCTTCGAACAAAAAACACAAGGACGAGAATACCCGCTGCGATCATGCCTAACGTCTGCCAGCCCGCCCAGCCCCAATTGTGGGCTTCGCTAAATGCCACGAGCAGCGCGCTGGTTCCGACCAGCACCGCTCCAAATCCGATCCAATCGAGCTTGATGCCGGTGCTTAAGCGATAATTCGGAATATACCTAGCGGCGACGATCACAGCGATAATGCCGATTGGGATGTTCATGATGAACAAAGACTTCCAGCCGTAAATCTCAGCGAGCCAGCCGCCAATGGTCGGTCCAAGCGCTGGGGCAAGCATCGCCGATACGCTCCAAAAGCTGACCGCAACCGCCTGCTTCGACTTCGTTATCGTCTGGTAAATGATTGTCATCGTTGTGGGCATAATAATACCGCTGAAGAGACCTTGCAAAATTCTAAATGCAATAAGCGATTCGATGCTCCAAGCGAAGGTGCAAAGCAGGGAGGCTAAAGTAAAGCCTGACAATGCGATCACATACAGCTTTTTATAGCTCCATTTGTCACCCATAAAACCGATAACCGGAGCAATAATGCCCGTCGCCATCATAAAGCCGGATAACATCCATTGGACGGTATTCAAGCTGGCGCCAAAGTCATCCATAAATATAGGCAATGCGACGTTTATCGTAGTCGTGCTTAAAGAAGCCATGAAGTTGCCGAAAAAAACGGCAACCAAAATGGTCCAAAACGTTGATTCTGCTTTTTGTGAGGGTTCCACAATCATGCTCCTATTCTTTTAATTGATCTATTGCCGTCAAAACACGTTTTTCGTATCCTAATAGCGCCTCTTTGAATTGCTCCATTCGCAAAAGCTTAGTATCGATCATCGTCTTCTCTTTCTGCAGCACACTCAGCATCTCAATGAGCTTCAGCTTGCGCGCTTCGCGATCCTCTGTCGTACGATATTCGCTCTTTTGCTGCTCGATGATCGTCTGAAATTCCAGGTACTGCTGAAGCTCTGCCAGCGAGAAACCCAGTACTTCCTTAACCAGCAAAATTTTATTAATCTTCTCAATATCGCTTTCGGAATACAACCGTATACCGCCTTGTGTACGCTCAGGCGCAGAGATCAAACCAAAATCCTCATAATAACGAATGGCCCGCTTCGTTAAACCTGTACGCTTCGCCACTTCTTCGATTTTCAACAAATCCAATACGCCGCACCTCCGTAGTCTATGTTACTAGCATACGCTTAATGACAGTTAACGTCAACGTTAACTTTATGCCAAAAAAATAGAGCACATCGGTTGTACTCCATCGCAAATACCATTTTAAACAGAACGCTGCTTTGCGACTTTACGAAACTTCATGTAGGATACAATGCGCCAAGGCAGGATGTAAAAGATAGCGACAAGCATAAAGAGAGCACCAAGCGTCTCCGGTTCAACCATGCTCAAATAGTTGCGCAAGGCAAAGCGGATGGCGACCACTGCCACAAATGCAAAAATAAAACCCATGTTTTTTTTCGCATAGATCTGATTATCCTCGCGCACCTCGTAATTCGTCGTCCAGATAAGCGGTATCGATAATAAGAGTCCAAGTACAGCGGCGATAAACCATTCGTAGAGCGGTGCATGAACATTCGGGTTCAGGATAAGAAAAAGACCCGGTACCATGAATAGCAACGGAAACAAAATTCTTCTGCCGTCTCCGCGAATCGGCTTGTAAAAGCTTCGCGTCCTCCTCCATAGCACAAATGCCACGATTAAAACAATGGTCACATAATACGATTCATTCATGTACACACCACTTTCCTTATTATCCTTTTTTCCCCTTTTTTCAGTATACAGCCTCCTCTCTTTAACGTGAATACAATAAAGCCGACCTCTTTGAGATCGGCTCTTATGCTCTATTTTCTTGCCATTCTCCGGATGAGAAAGACTCCTTCAATAATCAAGCCAAGAATAAATCCTGCAGCCACCGCTTCAAGGAACACAAGGAAGCTGACCAAATCCTCCCAGCCCGTCATATCCCGGGAGTATACTGCCATTAATATTAGTCCAAGCGCCAAGCCAAGGTTAGCGAACAGCCACAGCCATTTCGCCCCAAGCCAGCCGGCAAAGCTGAATAAAAAGGATAAGAGGATGGCGAGCACCATAAAGCGGAAAGCATGCATCCCCGTAAATGGCTGGCCTAATAGTAGAAAACGAATGACCCAGAGCAAAATGCTGACTAGCAAGGAGGATGCTCCGGCTAACAGCCACCACCCACTGCTTCTTTCTGCGGGAATCCAGCTCATCTGTGAAAACCCCTCTCTTATACAAAAACGTTCTTGCTTATTAAACGTATGAAGCGCTTACTTTGTTTCGGCTCAAAGCAAAGAAGAGAGCACCCGCCCGGATGCTCTCTTCTGCTAAGAAGCGCTTATTATTCAACGCCATCCTTGAAGTTTTTATCGTAGTTTTTATCGCCCTTGTGCTCAAGGTCGCTCAGCGTCTTCTCCAGTGTAGCCACGATTTGCTCCTTCACTTCCGACAGCGTGTCATAAAACAACGCCTCTTCTCCGCCAACAATTTTCACTCCGCTAATCGCTTGTATAGATTGATACCGCCGGTGCTGTTCCGCAAGATCATCGATCGCCTGAAGCGTATGCTGTGTTTGAAGAAACAAGTCTTTGTGGTCCTGGTTGGCAAGCCGATCCTCAAGCTGCTTCATTCGTGAATTCATAGGCACTATTCCCTTCGTATATGGAATTTATGAGGCGCATGCAAGAAGTTTCTTCCATACCATTGTACAATGATTTCCGCCGCAAAAACAAATCCCGCGATGCTTCACTCTGCCCCCATGGCACCTATGCCAAGCTTTCAGTAAACGTTCAGTCCGGCTTCATATGCGATTAACGTTCCGATACGACAATAACCCTATTCGGATGATCTTATTTCAAGCGATCGCAAGCCTTGCTCTCGGTTCTTATTTCCTATCAGGAGTTGATCGTCATTAAAAATTTAACCAGAAGGAAAAAAGCAGCACTTTTTCTTACCTTCATTGTTCTTGCAATCGGCATTGTGCTCTACGTGCTTGCCGACCGTTATCTTATCGAGCATGTTGAGGTCAATGTAGCCGCTAAGACGCCAGCCGCAGCAGCTCCTGCCGCCAATCCAGCAGACGGCACGGAAACGTTACAGCAGGATGATTGGAATTACAGCAGTGCCGATACGCAAATTCATATTAAGAAAGTCGAATCCGGCTCGGGCAGCGATAAAATCACTTATTTTGTCGCTGATGTCCAGCTTACGGATGCCAGCGTATTGCAGTCCGCCTTCGCCAAAAACGCGTTTGGCCGCAACATTACGGAAGACACGTCCGCGATCGCGGCTGAGAACGGTGCCGTTTTTGCAATCAATGGCGATTATTACGGGTTCCGGAATGACGGTGTCATCGTTCGCGGCGGCACCCTGTATCGGGACGAGCCAACACGCGACGCCATGGCATTGCTCTCGAACGGCACGATGAAAGCCTACAACGAGGAACAGCTCTCCTCCGCAGAGCTGCTTGCTGAGGGCGTCACGGATACGTATTCATTCGGCCCCATTCTCGTGAACGACGGCGTTATAGCGGGAGACTTCGATAAAGTATCCATCGACACTAATTTCGGCAATCGTTCGATTCAAGGATCGAATCCGAGGACGGGTATTGGCATGATCGCGCCGAACCACTACGTATTCGTCGTTGTGGACGGACGCAAGGACAACTACAGCAAAGGAATGACCTTAACTGAATTTGCGAATGTGTTTACGGAGCTTGGCGCATCGGTTGCTTATAACCTTGACGGAGGCGGCTCGTCCACGATGTACTTCATGGGCAGAGTCGTCAACAACCCGCTAGGCAAACAGCAGGAGCGCGGCGTCAGCGACATCCTGTATATCGCAAAATAACTAGCCATAAAGAAGAGGAGGCCTACCGCCATGAATATTCTCATTCCCTCCTATGAGCCCGACGAGAGGCTCGTATCCCTTATCGAGCAGCTAAGGGAGATCGGCTCGTTCCCAATCGTCGTCGTTGATGACGGGAGCGGCATAGCGTACAGGGAGCTTTTCCGCTCCGTAAGAGAGCTGGGCTGCACAGTCATTACCCATAGCGCCAATAAAGGCAAAGGCCATGCGCTTAAGAGCGGCTTTCACTATTTCCAGCGAAAAGGGATAACAGACGGCATCGTCTGCGCAGACAGCGACGGCCAGCATCTGCCGCAGGACATTATGAAGATTGCGAACAGCATTGCGTCATACAATCGGCATATTATTCTCGGTAGCAGACGCTTCACCGGCAAAGTGCCCCTTCGCAGCCGCTTCGGGAACGCCGCTACCCGGCTCGTCTATTCGTTCGCCTCAGGCAAGCGCCTGTATGATACGCAGACTGGGCTGCGCGGCTATTCGGCCGATATGCTGGACTGGTTATGCCGCATACCCGGAGAGCGCTTCGAATATGAGATGAATGTGCTGCTTGAAGCGCCCGCCGCCGGCTTTTCCTTTCATGAGGTTCCGATAGACACGGTCTATCTCAACCAAAATGAATCGTCCCATTTTAGGCCGATTGCCGATTCCGCCAGAATATATGCTCCTTTTATCACCTTCAGCGCCAGCTCCTTATTGTCTGCGGTTATCGATTTTCTATTGCTGGCGCTAATCCATGCATTTAGCTCCAATCTGCTGCTCGCCGTGCTCGGAGCAAGGGGTGCAAGCTCTGTTTTCAACTACATGATGAATAAGCAGTATGTATTTGCTAAAGGCAAGCGCGCCGCGATCAAAACCTCGATGCCTAAATATTTTGCACTCGTCGCAGTCATCTTTTCGTTAAATTACGGCCTAATGTTTCTCTTTAATGAACGCCTCGGCATTCCTTTAATGATTGCCAAGCTGTTCACCGAAGCTTCGTTATTTCTATTCAGCTACTACGCGCAGCGCAGGTTTGTATATTAAAAAAAGCCAGGTGCAGCATGAAGTGCACCCCTTATAGTAGACATTGTAAAAACACCCTGGTGTTTAAACCGATGGATATTATAGGGGGTGCTTTTCGTTATGGCGAGAAAAGGACAGAAATTTGAGACGTATAGTTTTGAATTAAAGAAGAAGGCTATYGAGCTACGACATGGGGGAATGACCAAGCAGAGGGTAGCGGATGAGCTTGGGATCGCAGATATTGGGCGATTAAAGGTGTGGATGAGGAAGTATAAGGAACAAGGCGAATATGGGCTTATGGAACACCGAGGCAGACGAGAACAGTACAAGGATCAGGAACGTTATTTAAAGCGATTGGAGATGGAGAATGCTGTCCTAAAAAAGTGGTTGGAAATTACGAAGAAGGAGGTGTACCAGAGAAGTATAGACTCGTCTACGAAMTTCGTGAACGATTTAGCKTCAAAGAACTCTGTAAAGAAATCGGAGTCTCCCGAAGCGGATTCTACGCATACGTGAAGCGCTTGAAGACAGATAAGAATAAGCAGGATAAACAGGTCATTCATGATACCTTTGAATACTATAAAGGCGTGTATGGGTACCGCCAAATTCAATTGTTTATGTTCCAAGATCATGGCGTGTGGATGAACCATAAGAAGGTACTCCGGCTCATGCAAGAAATGGAGCTGCGCTCTAGAGTACGTCGTAAGTACCGTCACTGTACTCGAAGCTGGAACATCGGTGATCGCGTTACGAAGAACATACTGGAACGTAACTTTCAAGCGGAAGCGCCCAATCAAAAATGGGTAACTGACGTCACACAGTATCGAATTGGTGATGTTTGGTTGTATCTTTCTGCCATTAAAGATTTGTGTCAGAACGAAATTGTCGCTTACCAAACCAGTCAACACAATGACAAGCAACTTGTTCTACAGACGTTCTCTAAGGCGTTTGAAAAGGAAAAGGACGTGACTGGGCTGATCGTTCACAGCGATCAGGGGTCCCAGTACACGTCCTACGATTACCACGACATGCTGCCAAAGGTTGGCGCCAAAATCAGCATGTCCAGGCGAGGCAATTGTTACGACAATGCCTCAATGGAGAGCTTCTTCTCGCATTTGAAGACAGAAGCACTCTACCCTTATGATATTCGATCTGTAGAAGAAGCACAAAGCCGAATTGAAGAATATATACACTTTTACAACAACAAGCGTCCGCAAAGAAAACTAAACAAGCTGGCTCCGATTCAGTACCGGCTCCAGCTTGTTAGGTAGGGTCTTTTATTCAGTGTCCGCTATATGGGGTCTTGACCAGCATGCACCTGGCTTCACTATTTTGATAACCTAGACCAATTGTACATGAAGGTCCGTTTCCTTCGGAAGCTTGAAGGCTACGCCCTTCGCAATCAGCTTGTCCACGAGCGCCTTAAAAGGATCTAACGAGATCCAATCATGGATCTGTATGATCTCATTCCCATAATTCGCTGCGCCAAGCATCCCATCCGCTCCCAAATCGAAGGTATCCTGCGTGCACGACACATGAATGCCCTGCCCCAGGCTTGCTCCACTTGGCTCAACTGCTCGAATATTTTCAAAGGATGGCTGCCGGTAACCGAGCCCCTCCAACAGATGCTGTATCGCTGTGAAATGCGCTCCATCCGTCTCGTCTTGGACATAAGGGTAACGAAATACTTTTGACGGCCTTGCCGTCTCTGCATCAGCATAAAGCTTATCAATGATCCTATCGGATCGCTCCAGCTGCAATCTCACATCCGCTAGGCTCATAGCTGAGAAGTCCGCATTATCGTAGCTGCGATTGCCAATGACATGTCCTGTCTTAATCGCATGCATAGCCTCTTCCGCAAACCGCTCCAACGCTTCACCTAGGCAAAACCAAATCGCCCGAATTCCTTTTGCGTTTAAATAATCGACCTTATCCAAAAAATCATCCGCAGGACCATCATCAATCGTGAGGTACGCCGCTCTTTCAACCGCCAGCATAAGCAAGAAACCTCCAATTTGTATTACTGCCCAAAAACATCATCTATGTATTATACCTTATATGGAGCGGAAAGTTCGTTTTGCTTGCGATCCATATTAAAGAAAAAAAGCTGTTTCGCAAGGCAATCGCCTCGCAAAACAACTCTTCTTTGTTTCCTTCATTTCTTCTTATTCTTCACGGGTGCTTTCGAACCGCGTTCAATTCGCTCTCGTTCTGATGCCATTCTTTGATCATGCTGTGATAAAAGTTGCTTTCCTGCGCGCTTAATCCCTGCTTGTTGTCTTTAATGACTAGATTACCAATATTGCGCTTCAAAATAATGCTCCGACGTCCCAACATATCCATGTAAGTCAAGTAAAATCACCCTCCAGCTGATGTTTTCCAATCGGTCTATATAAGTATAGCGAATGCTAAACCTATTGAAAAACCGCATCAGGCTGCGATATATCTAATAATTCCGACTAAGGAGGAATGAACGGAAGCTGATGCCCGCCATTCGAAAACATCCTGCCATATCCTCCTTTTAACGTCCTTATCTCTTCGAAATCAGCTGGAAAAGCTTGAGAACGCTACGGGCCTATCCCTTCGTTTCTAATATGGTTCGTCTTCAATTCAGAGCGGTGGAGCTTAATCCTAGCCTTAACCGTAACAGGCGTTTTCGCGAATATTTCATTCCATCTTTCCGCAAGCGGTTCGTATTGCTTATAATGGTTGCGGTACATCTGCTCTCCGAACCCGAACACGTCAAGCCCATATTTCTCCTGAATGCTTTGGATCGCCTTACTCAATTGCTTCTCCAAGTAATCCGAACCCAGCTTCTCGAGCTTTTCGTAGCCGGAAATCTTGGTTATATCAATGGATTCGTCAATGCTCGACACCACACCGTCGCCCTCCAAGTTAATCTGTAATTTCACTTTTCCTTTATCCATATAGGCTTGAATATCAGATTGCACATGCCGAAGGCGAAGGGATACTTCATGATCATGATACGGTATCGATAGTGTCGTATCTTTAACCAGGTCGCTTGCCATCATGACCAATCTGCATTCATCGACAGTGATGAAGCCCTTCAGCTTGTCCTCTGAGAAAATACCCGCTCCGGTTATAACGATGGATGCCTTCGGCGTGACCATCTTGATGCTCTCCATTTTATCGGCATCCTTAATGGAGCCCTTAAGCGAGATTGCCCCAAGCATCAGTTCTCTTCCTTCTGCCAGTATAGCTTCAGAGGCATCAAACAATCGGCTTTGGGGAATGCCTCCCCTGGAGGAGCGGTAGCTTTTGAGCTGAGATACGATTTTTGAAGAGGCCTGCATGGATCTAGGATAAAGCACCTTAAATATTTGGGAGGCTTGAACGCCTTCCGAAATTAAAATAAGGACATCCTCTCGGATAAATCTCGTCCGCTGCAGCGGGTCCAATATAGTCTGCAGGCCTTTGCGGGCTAGCCGTTCGTCGATGACAATAACGCCGATATGGGAGATGAGCAGACTGCGATCCAAGCTTTCGTTGAACCGCACCAACAGATCGGGCAGCGAATTTCCCTCCAACGATTGCACGATCGATGGCGCCGTGTCCTTGCTCTCCTCCGGACGTTTGGCGATCATGGTCTCTACAGTAAGCCGCAGCTTACTGTTTTTTCCGGGCTCTAAGGCTACCCCTGTAATAAGCGATGTTTTATTAAGCTCCGAGCTGTCCCAGCAGCCTGACAAAGAAAGAGAGGCGGCTGCCAGACTTACGGCAAGAAATAATCTAACCGCTTTATTCATGGCGCTCCCCTCCTATCCCCTCATCCGGCAAAGGCGTTTGTAAGACCATGATCGCATCCTTCTGGTTGCTTGCACGGAACGGGACGAATGGAGATAGATACACAACCCCGAAGGATTGCAGCCTAACCATATGAATCAACAGGAATGCGCTACCCAATATGACGCCATAAAGTCCAAGCAGCCCTGCTAGAAAAATAAAGCCAAACCGCAAAAGGCGAACATTGGTGCCGAATGAATAGATCGGAACGGCAAAGCCGGAAATCGCAGTTAACGACACGACAATGACGTTGATGCTGGAGACGATTCCTGCTTGAACCGCCGCCTCTCCGAGCACTAAAGCTCCTACGATGGATATCGTCTGGCCGACGACACGGGGCATTCGCGTGCCCGCCTCGCGCAAAATTTCAAATGTGATTTCCATTAATAGTATTTCGATAACGGCGGGGAACGGGATACCCTCCCGCTGCGCAACAATGCTTGTCAGGAGCACCGTCGGGATCAATTCCGCATGAAAGGTCGTTATCGCTATATAGATGGCGGGAGCAAGCAGTGAGAAGAAGAAAGCCAAATACCGCAGCAGCCTTGTAAAGGTTCCAAAAGCAAACCATTGATAATGATCCTCCGGCGACTTGAAAAAATCGTTCATGACAGCCGGAACAACGAGCACAAACGGGCTGCCGTTCACGATAATGGCGGCCTTCGCCTCCATGATGGAACAGCACACCGCATCAGGCCGCTCGCTGCTGTATACGGTCGGAAACAAGGAGAAGCCCTTTGGTCTAAGCAGCTCCTCCAAATTGCCGGAATCCATCACGCTGGACATTTCATTCTGTTGCAGCCTTTTCCTGATCCTATCCAGAACTTTGGATTCGACGCCCCCTTCCAAATAAGTTAAGTAAACGGGGGTAAACGATTTAGCGCCTACTATATATTTTTCGAATCGCAGCTTCTCATTGATTAGTCGCCTGCGAATTAAGCTCATATTCGTATCCGCCGATTCCGTAAATCCGTCCTTCGGCCCTCTTACAACGGCTTGTGACGTGGGCTCGGCAACGGATCGGTTATCCATCTTCTTCACGTCTAACATAAGTATGGAAGACGCCCCGTCTAGCGCTAAGCCCGCATAACCGGCAGCCATCTTATGCGCGAGCTCCTTCAAATCACCTATAAGCTCGCAGGATAACCCACCGAAATACTGTACCATCAATCCTTGCAGCAACGACTCGGAACTGCTTTCATGTTCACCCTTATTCCGATGCGATAGCGGCTTTACGATATGATCCATAATAAAAGGGACGCTCGTCATCGTCTCCAAATAGCAGAGCAGCCCGATGTCCTCCCCGATTCCTACCGACACTACGGCAAGATCGTCCGTATTGCCGAAAACATCCGTCAAATAGGCGCGAATTTGCTCAATTGACCTAATAGGCTGATTATCCATCCCGTTCTGTGAAGGTTGGTTTGATCGGTTCACCCGCATTGCCTCTCTTTCGTCTAGAACGAATCCAAATGAGCGCCCCTGTTAGAACCGGAAGCACAAACTGAAACGGAAAATGCAGGAAGAAAGTGACAAAATGAAGCCCCTCTTCCGAATGCTCGGCAAAGTTTTGCGTAACGATGAGTGACATCGCCCCAATTAGCAGAGCAAGCGGATAAATGTAGGTTCGGCTTGCCCTCCGGAATACGACAGCAACCCCTTTGGCGCCCGCGTACAAAAAAATGGTGCATTTCAAAAAAACGCCGAATATGGTGATCAACGCAACGAGAGCATCCATTCGGTTAATAAAGTCCATTACATTAATGAGCCTTGCCGCATCCAGCAGCGGAAAGGTAGAAAATTTCTCGTACTCCATTCCCATCGACCAAATTTGCAGCAAATCGGAGAAAGCCAAAATCATCCCTGCACTTATAACTGCCCACAAACCCGCTTTGCGAAATGACTTTTTCCCGCCCATTCTCGAACATAACACAAGAAAGACGACCATCTCGCCATAAGGAAACCACAATGAGCTAGTAAAGCTTGTCTTGATAATTGGCGCTATGCCTTTAGTCAAGAAAGGAAACATTCTTTGCAAATCAAGCGAGCCGCTCATGAGCAATAGCGCAGCTATCGCAATAAAAAACAAAATAATTAATCCGATAATAACCTCAGACAAGCGCCCTAATGCCAGTAATCCGCCTGACGCTGCATAGGCGACAATAAGCACAAACAGTACGGCAACGAACTCCTGCGGAGTAGCACGCAGCAGCGTAGTCATGACAAGCTCCAGCATATCCCGAACATTTCGGGCCGCTATATAGAGAAAATAGATCGAATAGCCAAGTACGAATATTTTTCCCAGCACGCTTCCCCAAACTGCAATCAACAGGGTGTATAGCCCTTTGGGAGAAACCTTGGAAACCATCGTCGTGTAGAACAGAAACAACAGCATCGCTGGAACGATGGTTACCACTTGAACCAGCCATACATCCGGCACCAGCTTCGGGGTTCCAAACAGGATTGACGTGCCTAACAGTAAAACAAGCATGAGGCTGTAGATTTGAATGGTGGTCATTTTATTGGTCATCACTTATTCCTATCGCTTTGCCGTTCACCTCGTAAACGCTGCAGCCGCTTCCTGCCTTGCGATTGTTTATGGCTACGCCAATCCCGAAATAAGGCAATGATAAAAGCAGCTATTACCATCAAGTACGTTTGCCAGCTATTATAAGCTAAGGTTTGCTTATAGAACGCGGGTCCAAGGGATTCGCGATATACGCCCATATCTAGTACAACAAACAGCAGCGAGGCTAGAATGGAAACTGCTAATATGCCTATGGTCGTCATTTTAAACAGCCCCATTTCTCATGCATGTATTTACCATTGCTATTTTTCACGGAAACAATGGCAATTATGTACAAAACATCATCATGCCTATCGCTTTTTTGCAACAAAACAAAAAACCACAACCTCGGGGAGGCTGTGGTTAGTCGTACATATTAAGCTTTTCCAAGGATCTCATCTATTTCGCTTTTCAGTAATAGATATCTGTGGACGCTGCGATTAATCGCTACCTTCGTTAGGTTATGCTTAAGCACATACACCTTCATCTGGTCCTTTGTAAGGCCTAAGAGATCGCCGGCCTCGGTTACCGTCAATACAACCTGCTTGCTCGTCGCATTAAACGTCTTTTTTACTTTTTGATCCCAGTCTTCAAATACTACCTGCATATTTCCGACTCCTTTATCATAGTCAATGTTCTTTATTGACTGCACCTCTTAATTATAACACGAACCGTGCCATAATCTTAGCTGGATAAAAATTTTAACGGAAATATGATGATTAATTTGCTTTCGGGAAGCTGAAATAAAACTCCGTTCCTATTCCGAGCTCGCTCTTAATATCAATTTTCCCGTTCATCTTCTTAATAATGCTAAAGGAGACCATCGTGCCAAGGCCCGTTCCCTTTTCCTTAGTCGAATAATAAGGCGTGCCCAGCCTCTTCATCTGCTCAGGGGCCATTCCGCTCCCATTATCGCTTAATACAATCAGGGCATGATCATCACGGATATCCGTTTTGAGCACTAATAAACCGCCGCTTTGCATCGCTTCGATCGCATTTTTGCCAATATTAATTAAAGCTTGGCGGAATTTATTGCGGTCCCCGTGTATGTGGAATTCCTGCTCTTTCATTGTTTTCACGTCAATCTCTATATTGTGGTAGTTGGCATAGGTCATTAGCACATTGGCTAAGTAATGGATCTCATGATTGATATTGATAGCTTCGACAACCTCAAGGTCAGGCTTGGCAAGCGAGAGGTAATCGGAAATAATAAGCTCCGCACGGTCTAGCTCCTCGAAGCAAATCCTTTTATAGGTTTCCTTCTTTTCTTTGCCGAGGTCTGCTGTAGCGAAGAGATGAATGAAGCCTCTAATCGTTGTTAGCGGATTACGAATCTCATGCGCGACGGAAGCGGCCATGTCACCGACCACCTTCAGCTTCTCGCTTCTAACCATCTCCTCTTGCATGAGAAAAAATTGATCTTGGATATGGATGACATAAGCGCATAAACCCGCAATTACAGCTTGCAGCAAATACGTTTGCAAGGTGCCCATTGGATTCGCCAGCAGCAGCTCCATTTCTCCGATTAAAGCAAGGTATATCGTGAAGGTAATCAGCTTAATGAGCGAGCAAAACACGATAACAACCGCAACTTTCCGAGCAAGGCTTAACGCATGAAAACGCTTGTAAAATAAGGCAAGAACAACAAAGCTCGGCAGCAAGGAAATGACGTATTCCAAGCCATTTGGGCTGTTAAGAAAAAAACGGTACAGCATGAGAACCACATACAAACATATGGATACCTGCATGCCGCCGTAAAGCGCGCCGATTGCTAGCGGAATCGATCGGAAATCGTAGATTAAGCCATTAAGATGGATTGGAAACGACATCGTCATCATGATGGACAACGAGAAAAGGATACTTACAAAAAAGCGATAAAGAACTTTGTTGCCTTTGGCTTTATGAATATACGGGTATACAGCAAGAGGGGAGCAGATAATGAATATATTCAATACAAAATCTTTAAAGTAACCTAACATAAATGACCCCCGTAAGCTCATTTTCCCCTGAAATTTACTATTTTTAGCAATTCCCTTTTAATATATCATAAAACGTAGATCATTGGACTAAAATAAACGCAAACTACTCGTCCATGTCCTTCAGTAGCTTATACAAATAATCAACCGACCGCATCGCATATTCAAATTGTATAGGCTCGCCGTCCTTTAGCAGGACGAGACAGGGCACGCTCGTAATTTTCCAGGCATTGCGCAGCTTTGCCGCATAATTGATATTTATTTTATACAAGGTAACAGGGACCTCGGCTGCGTCGACGATTTCCAGCATGCGCTCAGCCACCTTGCACGTTCCGCAGAACGGCGATGAAAACAGAAGCGCATCCTTCCCGTTGCCGATCCGATTCAGCTTGAGCCAATCCGCCTCTTGTATTTCAAGAATAGCCATCGTTATCTTTCCTTCCTATAACCCTCTAAGCATGCTCATGGAATTGCCTAGCTTCGTATAGATAAATGATATAATAAGCTTTATTGAAAATAAACCATATTCGTTCGGGAGACCTATCCGTCATGAAACCAATAAATACGATGAATATTGCCGAATGGCACGGGCTGTTCAAGCTGCGTACCGCCACTTTGGCCGACCATACCCGGAACCCCTCCTTCGTAAAGGAAGCCATGGCGTCCATTAACCAAATAAAGCCGGCGCTTTCCTCCGGACGCGACGCGCTGTTCACGCTTCATGCCCATCTTTATGTTCTCGGGCTGCTGCTTAACCGAACGCCGAATGCTGCGCCGCAGCCGGGAGCATTTATCGGATTTCATACGCATGCCGCTATTTCCGATGTGGGAGAGGCGCTTGAGCATCTATTCGAAAATAAACCGGAAATCACAGACGAACCTGCCTACTGGCCTCTCATCGAGGAGACAGTAGACTATTTGCGAAGTCTTATGCTGACGGATTCGGGAACCAAGCCTTACTTCACCGAATGGTATTTGCGGCTTTGGAGATGCTGGATTTCCCCTTATCAGGGAGACGCTAGCCGTTTTGCGGACGAGCTTCGTCAGCTGCAATCGGCGCCAGCTGTGCTTGGCCCAGCGCTTTCCGAGTACCCATGGCTGCTTGCCCAAAGCTGGTTATGCTTTTATTTAAAACGCGATGAAGAGGCGCAGGCTTATCTGATAGAACTGAACAAAAGGTCCGCCGTTCGTCCCGAAGATCTGTTCCCTATGCTTGAAATGCTCCAGACGGGTGAAGATTGGCAGCGCCTGAAGGGCTGGCTTGTGGCTGCTGCGCCGTTAGTGGAGAGTGCGCGGCTGGATAATTTAAAAAGCTTTTATCAGTACTGGGACGGCGTTATTGCTCATATTCCCCAAGCCGAGCAGCTAATGTGGGAGCCTCTTATTCAGATGCTGCCTTATACGAACACCATCTACGAGGAAAAGCTGCTCCACTTCGCCAAGTGGCAGCAATGGATCGACTACCAGATCAGTAAAGGAAGCGAGCCTCTTGACTATCGCGTCGGCGTTCTTGCTCCAATCGAGAAAGAAACGCCTGAGCTGCTGCTTCCCTTCTTTCATCAGGCAGCGGAGAGATATGTCTTGCTCAAAAATAGGCACGGCTACAAGATGGCGGTGAAGCTGCTCAAACGGCTCTCCAAGCTGTACAAAAAAATGAAAAACGAAGAGCGCTGGGAGACTTACATCACTGCCTTCGCCGCGCGCAACAGCCGCCTTCGCGCCCTGCAGGAGGAGCTTCGGAAAGGAAAACTAATCCCATGAGCATATATACAAAATCCATTGCCGTTCACGTTAATTTAACGACGCATGGCGATGCCCTTTTTTACGGAGTGAGCAGTACGGACGAATTCGTGAGCGGCCTAAGCTTAAAGCAAAGCTTATTTGCCTGGCATGAGCCTTCCTTCTACGGAACGGAGCTGGAGGTGCAGCAGGTTCAGGGACTAGAGCTTGTTCTGCTTCCTGCGGAGCAGGTGCTTCCTTTCTTTGCAGAAAAGAGGCTGCTTGCGCACATTGAGTGGGTGTGGGGAGGATTAGCCGAGCAGCTCCTTCTGCTTGCGCCTCTGCTGGCTTCGGAGATCGAAGCCAAGCGCTATATGCCAAGCTTCTCCGCTTTCCGAAGCGGCAAGCTGCAATGGACCTGGGATAACGCAGCCTTAAACAAACAAATACAAGCGGCGCTGGATGCGGCGGATGCGGACAAAGAGGTTCTGGACGGCTTGCAAGCGGCGTTCTCTGCTGTCCTATTTGACGTTTATTACGGGACGGAAACGACTGCCGCCGATTTGCGAAGAGAATATCCGCTGCTATTCGCCAAAAATCATGCTGCTTCAGCGGGATTTGATGCACAGGCATGGCTAATTGCAATAGGCTGGAAAGCCGATCAAGCCTCCTTCCGCCCTATTCTGCAGCTAGTGGAGCCCGAAGAAATGGAAGCGACTTGGCAGCTTAAGCTCGTTCTGCAGGATAAGCTTGACCAAGCGGTGCTGTTACCGGTACGCCTCTCCGAAGCCGGCGAAGCGTTCGGCTCATGGCCTGCAGCTTGGTCGAACGCCATACGCGAGCGCTCTGCCGGCTGGTTGAATAGTTTGCGCGCCTGTCTGCCAAGAGAGCGGTTAGGCGGAAATGCCGATGATCTGTTAAACGCCCCTTTGGAAAATGATGCCGCATGGCGCTTCCTTACCGTTGACAGCCCGCGCCTGCTGGATGCAGGCTGGCAGGTGCTGCTCCCCGCCTGGTGGGAGACGGCAAGCCGCAAGAAGCCGCGGCTTCGCGCCAAGGTCAGCACCCGCGAAGAAGGCTCCGGCGAGTCCTTGTTTGGGCTTGATACGCTGATTGACTTTGATTGGCGAATCGCTATTGGCGAATCCGATCTTACCGAAACCGAGTTCAACGAGCTGGTTGCCCGCAACGAGCGGCTGGTGCGCTTCCGCGGGCAGTGGATAGCGCTTGATCCCGCCTTGCTTGCGCAAATTCGCAAAGCAATGGCAGGCATTGACCGCTCTGAAGGGTTGTCCTTCCAAGACGTGCTCCAGCTTCATTTGCTAAGCAGCAGCGAGGGGCAGGAGGATGAGCAGCCTGAACAAGAAATGGAGCAGGCGCAGCGTATCCAGCTGGAAGTCGAGCTGAACGAGCATCTCATGAAGCTCGTCAGCCAGCTCAATCAAAAAGCGGATTGGCCGGTGCTTGACGTCCCTTCCGGGCTGAAGGCGGAGCTGCGCGCTTATCAGCGCGAGGGTTATGCTTGGCTGTCATTCTTGCGGCGCTTTGGGCTGGGCGCCTGTCTCGCTGACGATATGGGGCTTGGCAAAACCGTGCAGCTTATCGCTTATTTATTAAATCTCAAGGAAAGCGCAGCGAATGCGGACGATCGGCTTCCTGCACTAATCATTTGCCCGACCTCGGTTCTCGGCAACTGGCAGAAGGAGATCAGCCGTTTTGCGCCATCGCTTAACGTTATGCTTCATTACGGCAGCAGGCGTCTCGAAGGCGGCGCTTTTCATGCCGGCCTTCCGCATACCGATGTCATTCTAACTTCGTTTGCCACGGCAACGCTCGATCAGGAGCTTCTGAAGAGCTTTACTTGGGAAGCGATTTGCCTCGACGAGGCACAAAATATTAAAAACGCCCAGACTAAGCAGTCCACGGCGGTCCGCAGCTTGTCCGCCAAGCATCGTATCGCGCTGACCGGCACGCCAATCGAGAATCGCCTATCGGAGCTATGGTCGATCTACGACTTCATGAACCCGGGTTTTCTAGGCAGCGCCCATGGCTTTCAGCAGCGATTTAGCAATCCCATCGAGAAAGAACGCAATATGGAGCGCACCGCGGATTTGCAAAAGCTCGTCAAGCCGTTCATGCTTCGCCGCAAGAAGAAGGACCCTGCTATCCAGCTGGATTTGCCGGACAAGAACGAAATGAAAACCTATATCCACCTGACGGCCGAACAGGGCGCCCTCTATAACCAAACGGTCAATCAGCTTATGGACCGCATGCAAAAGCTCGAAGGCATCGAACGAAAAGGCGCTATTTTATCCGCCATTATGCAGCTCAAGCAAATATGCGATCATCCGATGCTCCTCGCCAAGGAATCGATTCAAGAGATTGCCGCTTCCGCTGGCAAGGACATCGATACAGAGCCGCTAATCAGCCGTTCCGCAAAGCTTGAGCGGCTGCTCGCCATGGTGAGGGAGCTTCGGGACGAGGGGGAGCGCTGCCTTATTTTCACCCAGTATATCGGGATGGGAGAGCTGCTTAAAGCCGTGCTGCAGCAAGAGCTTCAGGAGCCGATTCTGTACTTGAACGGCAGCACATCCAAGCCGGCGCGGGATAAAATGATCGAGAGGTTCCAATCGTATGAGCTGCCGCCCGCCGAGCAGCCGAATGTGTTCATTCTGTCGATCAAGGCCGGCGGTGTCGGGCTTAACCTTACTGCGGCTAACCACGTGTTCCATTTCGATCGCTGGTGGAATCCCGCCGTCGAGAACCAAGCAACCGATCGCGCTTACCGCATGGGGCAAACCCGCGATGTCCAAGTGCATAAATTTATATCGCTTGGCACGCTGGAGGAACGGATCGATGAGATGCTGGAAAACAAGCAGCAGCTTAGCGAAAATGTCATCTCCAGCTCGGAAGGCTGGATAACGGAGCTTTCGACGGAAGCGCTGAAGGAGCTGTTTACGCTGCGTCAGGATTGGAGCGACTCCTAAATTTACCCAATATTTGTTCGGTTATGACTTGCCGTTTCACGGACGGTTGTGCTACACTGTTTCTAATTTAAAGGAACGGAGGGTTACGTGTGATAGACTATATCCGAGTTAGGTCTTTGCGCAGCTGCTAATTGAATAGCGCCAAAGCTCTGCCTGTGTGCAGAGGACTCAGGATAGGTCTGCCATTTTAAAGGTAACCCATAATTATTGAATACGGCCGCTTGCTAAGGGAGCACTCCCTTTTGGCGTATTCGCCTTTGGAACGGAATTTCCATATGCAAACAAGAACCTCGGCTCGTGCAGCAGGCGGATTTTCGCCTACCCATCGCGCCGGCTCCGTTGTTCTTTGCCTATGGATGACCCCATTTTCCTTGATTTCCTCTTACCCATAACTGTGAACACAGGCAGAGCTGCCTGTGTTTTTTTTGTTTGACCAAATAACCGTAAGAGGATGATGAATAATGGAACAACCGTTGCAAAAGGCGATTATCGTCGGCGTCCAGCTTCAAAATCAAACTGATTTTGCTTACTCCATGGAGGAGCTGCGCAATCTGGCTGCCGCCTGTTATATAGAAGTTGCTGATGAGCTTAGCCAAAAGGCAGCCCGCATCAATCCATCCCATTATATCGGGACCGGCAAAATACAGGAGCTGCTCGCGCTGCTTGAAGCGCATGACGCGCATGTCGTCATTTTTAACGATGAGCTGTCTCCATCCCAAATTCGCAATTTAGAGGCTGCTTTGGAGCGGACGGTTATCGACCGGACCATTCTGATTTTAGATATTTTTGCGGAGCGTGCCAAAACGAGGGAAGCGCAGCTTCAAGTCGAGGTGGCTCGGCTCCAGTATATGCTCCCCCGCCTGGTCGGCCTTCGGGCATCATTAGGACGGCAAGGCGGCGGGGCCGGCCTCAAAAATAGAGGCGCCGGCGAAACGAAGCTGGAGCTTGACCGCAGGCGCATTGAGGAGCGAATAACAGCACTGCAAGCTGAGCTGGATAAGCTCGTTGCTAGGCGCCAGATCCAGCGGAAGCAGCGCCAAAAGAACGAGGTGCCCGTCGTCTGCCTCGTCGGCTATACGAATACGGGCAAATCCAGCTTAATGAATGCTTTGCTCGAAAACGGCAATCCCGGCGGCTCGCATAAGCTGGTCTTTGCCCAGGATATGCTGTTTGCTACGCTTGAGACATCGGTGCGAAGCATTGAGCTGCATGACAATAAATCATTTTTGCTTACGGATACGGTCGGCTTCGTCAGCCAGCTCCCCCATCACCTTGTTAAAGCCTTCCGCTCGACGCTTGAGGAAGTAGCTGAAGCGGATCTGCTGGTGCACGTCGTCGACTACTCCCATGAAGACTACGAGCAGCTCGTTTCCGTCACGAACGATACGCTTAAGGAGCTGGGCGCCCAGCATATTCCGACCATCTACGCCTACAATAAATGCGATTTGACGGAGCATGCTTATCCAGCCGTACAGGACAATAAGGTCTACCTCTCCGCGAAGAAAAAGAGCGGTTTGGATGAGCTTATCGCGCTTGTCCGCGATCATATTTTTGACGACTATATGGAATGTGAGCTGTTGATTCCTTTCAGCCAAGGCCGATTGGTCGCCTACTTCAACGAGCATGCCCATGTTCAATCGACGGACTATGAGCCGGAAGGCACACGAATGAAACTGGAATGCCGTGTAGCCGATTTCGAGCGATATCGCAATGAAGTAACCGTGCTTTAACCGCAGGAAAACCAAGCCTAGCTTGAATTGTACCCCTTAGAATAGCAATCGGAATAAACCTCTGGTTTGCCCGATGAAATTCTAAGGGGTTTATTTTTTCATGCCCGTAATGGACGTGTTCCCGCAAAAATCTTCTACTAGCCCCTAAGGTATTCCCTAAAGGATATTAAGGGGCTTGTACATTTTCATAGGGAGACAAGCTCCGCACGATAAATTATGCTAGGTAAGGATTGAAGATGTCGGCCGACAAATCTTAATTGGTGTAGGAGGGGAATCAGTCAAATGAACCCCTGCTCCTCATTTTTTAATTTAATCATAATTTTAGGAGGAATTTTAAAATGAAAAAGCTGTTTATTTCCGCTCTTATCGCCGTAAGCGCCCTGTCTGGGTTCGCTACTAACGCATTTGCTTTCGAGAAAGCGCACGATAGCGTAACCGAAGGAAAAACCTTCTCTTCCTCTTGGCAGCTAGCCGATCAATCCGTTGGGGTATGGGAAATGAAGTATGGCTTCAATACGGCTTGGATCAATGAGGATTATACGCATACCTATCATAATTCACTTTCCTCCACGGCTGTTGTTAGAAATGACAATGGAACCTATGACGATCAAGCCGGGTCCCAAAAGTGGGCAAAAATTGAGGTTACTCACAATGGCACGAAAATATTTTATAAAATCAAATTTTAATTAAAGCCTATATGCCTTTAGTTACCGTTCAGACGCCCGGCATCGGGAACTGAACGGTAACATCAATAACCTCGGAGGTCAGCGTTTTGAAAACGGTTAAGTATATAATAAGCTTCTGCATTCTATTTGTAGGCGTACTGATTATCGGTGAAAGCCATACCTTTCGCCTGAATAACTTCTATACGGAATTCGATAATACGACCTTATATTTACAACGGAATACAACGGAGCAAGAAATGATAAAGGATATTCTTGAGTCCGCCGCTCGGAATGAAGTCGAAGTATTTACTTACATCAAATCTCCCCGAAGCACGTATCTTACTGAAATCGAAATTTACGGCACAACGCGTGTCGAAAAATATATGAACAAGCATTTAAATATTTTTGCAAAGGAATATCCGAGTATATTTTTGGAGGATTTCCGCTTTGCTTTCCATCATTTAAATGATATTCAGGGCATTAAGAGCATGAATGATTACTATGTCATCGGCAGCAACGAAAAAGTGAAGCAGTTCAAGCTTGATCTCATTGATAAATACGCCGGAAATCACCCTAAGGAAGGTTACGCCAGCAATGAATCCAGGAATACCATCATCGCCATTTGGGCTCTAATCCTATCGATTATTTTACTGTTATCCTATTATGACGTGATTTATCAAAAGAAAGAAAATCTGATCAGGGTTTCATTGGGAGAACCGATAAGCAGGATCGTTTGGAAAAACATTTTAGCGGACACGCTCTGCTTCGCCTTATTATTTGCCTTGATTTTATACGGCTTATCCCGTTATACGTATGTTTTTTTCGGGTTCCAGCTTTCGCTCCTCTTCTTCTCTATTTTATTAATTGCAAACGCGCTGTTATATATCAAT
Organism: Paenibacillus sp. FJAT-27812; assembly: GCF_001273905.1. Classification (NCBI taxonomy): domain Bacteria; kingdom Bacillati; phylum Bacillota; class Bacilli; order Caryophanales; family Paenibacillaceae; genus Paenibacillus; species Paenibacillus sp. FJAT-27812. The sequence continues at coordinate 1,716,782 of NZ_LIGH01000001.1, forward strand.
CTATATCATTACAATCTGAAAGAAGTTTTTTCAAATGTCAAAGGCGGGTCCAAAAAGCTGCTATCGCTTAATTACGGCTTAAAGCTGGTGACTGTTGTCATTACGATTTTTGTCATTTCGAGCAATGTGGTGCTAATGGTTGAATCGTATCAGCTGTATCGACAAAAATCCTTTTTCGCAGATCACAAAGACTACTCCTTTACAAGATTAGAATACCGGGTTATCGATTATGGCAAAGGATCTTATGATTTGAGGACAGAAGACGCAGAAAGGGCTCAAGCTGCCTTCTACAAGCAATTTTTCAAGGAGTCCGATGCCATATTGTTATCCGGAACCAATCGTTTGTTGGACGGAAAGGGATTAATCGCAAATCGCAACGCGCTTGCATACTTATCCAGCAAAATTAAGGAGCTAAAGGGTCTCCGGCTTAACAAAGATATTTATTTCCTTTTGCCTAAAGAACGGTCAGGCAGCGCTGTGGACTTGGATGAGCTGAAGGATACGGTACGGTCTTATGAAGGAGAGGATTTCACCTACGATTATGAAGTTATTTATTATGAGGATAACGTGGACATCGTCCGAATTGATGAGGATATGGTATACGGCAGCGATCTGCTGAAAAATCCAATTATTATTTATTACAACTTGCCACCAGACGCTCTTGAAAAGTTTGATAAAGACACTCATTACTTAGCCCGTTCTACTGAAATTATGTATAAAATGTCGGATGGTCCTTTTAATCAATTCGTGCAGGACTATCAGTTAACAGGTCAAATCGTCACAAAAACGAATGTTCTGGATAGCTACAATAAGAGCTGGAATATCGCCAAACGAATCTTATATATGAACTTTATATTTAGCCTTTTAGTATTGTTTTTAGAATTTATAATCATTACCTCCATCATTCGTTTGGAGTACGAGGTAAACGCCATTGAGCTTTCGATTAAAAAAATTTTGGGTCACAGTATACTCGAGAAAAACAGAAAAATCATTCTGATGACAAGCATTACGACGATCGTGAGTATTGGATCAACGGTAGTTGCCGCGATACTTCTTGGATTGGATAAAGTCTACTATTTAACTGCTGCGGGTATCGTTATTCTTGTGCTGGAATTGTTCGTAATCACCTTCTATATACGGCGCATCGAAAACGTTAAAGTCCAAAAAATATTGAAAGGAGGGAGCGTATGATTGAGATCAAAAATGTAACCAAATCGTTTGAAGAGAAGCTATTATTTTCAGATTTTAGCTTAACCATTGAAAATGGGGATTTTGTTATCTTTTCCGGTCCCAGCGGCTGCGGTAAAACGACATTGCTTAATATGATCGGAGCTATCGAAAAAATAGAGCGCGGCTCCATCCTTGTTGACGGTATCGACATTAGCGTTAAAAAAAACCATCTGGGTTATTTTAGAACCAAAATTGGCTTCTTATTTCAAAACTTCGCATTAGTTGACAATAAAACGGTTAAAGAAAATTTGAAAATGATCCGCAAGGACTGCAAAACAGACCTTACCATCGAAGAGGTGTTACGGATTGTAGGGCTAGAGGATAAAATAAACAAAAAAATTTATACCTTATCTGGCGGGGAGCAGCAGCGGATCGCGTTGGCTCGGTTAATGCTTAAGAAATGTGACATTATTTTAGCAGATGAGCCGACAGGATCACTTGATAAAAACAATGCAGAGGTTGTAATCAACATCCTCAAGCAACTGAATAAAGAAGGTAAAACCATCATTCTTGTTACACATGACGATGAGATTAAAAAACAAGGAAGCAGGGTCGTAAACTTATGCGTAAGTTAATGAAAAATAAATTTCTTATGGTTGTGCTTGCTGCACTTATCCTATTTGGCGTTTGGAACTTGGCTTGGCTGTTCATAACAAAGAACCGCTATCATGATTTTACGGAAGCTATACCTAAAACAGAAGGCGGCTCGTATATTACAACAAAGGATGGGTACATCTACAATGTGAAACTGCCCGATTACTTGCACTTCACAGGGAATTTAGGGATCGCTAATCATGATAAAGGGGAAGCCCTTATTATATGGCCCTTAATAAATGGCGGCTATGAGTATGGAATCCGGCTGCAAAAAGACGGAGTAGCCCATGAAATCTATGTGGATGAAAATATGAACCCCATCGATAAGAACGATACGGATTCCGTGCAGCTCATTGAGAAATATAAAGCTGAAGCAAATGGGCTGCTGGCTAGAGCAAATGAAATGTGGGATTTGAACTAACGCAAAAAGCAGCCAAATGAAAAAACACCCCTTAGAATGAGCATCGGAATAAACGCTTGGTTTATCCGATGAGATTCTAGGGGTATTTTTTTTACGCTATATCATAGGCGTTAGCCAAGTTAGATGCTGACATCCTGCGGATGCGGCTCAGTGAGAAGGTCTGCGGCTTTGGCGTTGGCTTCAACCTGCTCGGCGTCCTTGCAGCCCGGGATAACTGCGGTAACTGCCGGATGCTTCAAGCACCATGCCAGCGCCCAGCTAGCCATCGTTACGCCTTGCGGAACTTCTTCCCGCTGGATATGCTCCACCTCGAGCAGCTTAAGCCGCGTATTCTCGGCATCATGCCTGTGGCGCACATCGGTCTCGCCGAAGACTGTACCCGGCTTGTATTTGCCGCTCAAATAACCGCTCGCAAGCGGAACGCGGGCAAGCACGCCCAAATCCTGCTGCTGGCAAGACGGGAATACGCGCTCTTCCGGCGCGCGGTCAAGCCTGTTGTAGACAACCTGAATGACGCGTGAGTTCACTTTGGATGACGCCTCCGTTTGATGAAGGTTGTCATTGCTTCCAATCGACGTGCCTAGAAAACGGATTTTGCCAGCTGCTATTTGCTTATCCAGTGCGGTCCACAGCTCATCGTTGTCGAAGGACTGGTCCGGTCCGGAATGGAATTGGTACAAGTCAATGTATTCAAGCTGCAGTGCCTTCAGCGATGCATCAAGCTGGGCAATGACCCCCTCCGCGTTAAATGAATCGGTGCGAGTGAAACGCTCATGAAAGTGATGCCCGAACTTTGTCGCAATGATCCAATCCTCGCGGTTGCGGCGGCTGATATAATTCCCGATCAATGATTCCGAGAGATGATCGCCATAACATTCAGCGGTGTCAATCAGGTTAATGCCAAGCTCATGCCCTTTGTCGAGAACCAGATCCGCTTCCTTTTGCGAATATTCCCGGCCCCACTCCCCGCCAAACTGCCAGGTTCCAAGACCAATTACCGATACGTTTAACCCCGTGCTTCCAAGTCGTCTATACTTCAAGCTCATCACTCCTTCGATTTGATCGGATGCCTGTCTCATTCATTTTACCATTCTTAGCCACAGGTAAGAAATAGCTTGGTCCGCCTATATCGGAATAAGCATTTCCTACCACCGAATTCGCTTAACGAGCTCCACCATCCGCTTCTGCACATCCGCTTGAAGCTGCCATCGCTCGATTTCATTCACGATGCGCTCCAAATTTGTATAGCCCTTGGCCAAGCCATTCAAACGGGCAGCTAAGGTGGAGTCGATCAGTTCTTCCTGTGTGGGATACCATTCACTAAGCTTCTCCATGGCATCGGGATACCTCTTCAAATAATACTTTTGATGCCGATCCTCGGCAGGATAAAACTTCGCAAAAGGAGCGATTTCCGTAATTGGCTCCGGTACTCCATGCACGGTCCGTTTTTTCAACACGCGCCTAATCGTTTCAATTTGCTGTGCATCCGTATAAAACAAGATCGATCTATACTGCCGCCCCTTATAATCATTGATGTTATCCGGGTTATGGTTGTCCCAAAACACCTCTAAAATCTCTTCAAAAGAAACGATTTCCGAGTCAAAAGCAATCTGGATCGTCTCCGAATGATCTCCCATCTGCCTGTAGGTCGGGTCCGCAGCGGTGCCGCCAGCATAGCCGACACGCGTTCGAACCACGCCAGGCAAATGTCCGAATAATGCCTCCGGACTCCAAAAACAACCCATTCCAAGCGTTGCGGCCATAATGCTGCTGTGCAAAAACGAAGCCTCGCTTCTTCCAGCTTGAAAGCCCGATTTGTTCATTTTCCGCCCTCCTTATGCTTGATTGTACGATTGAGATGAAAAAATGTGAAGGCTATGCTACAATACTAAAATTGCTGAAATTGCACCGGCAATACAATTAGGGAGGTTTATTTAATCGCCATGCTTATTATTGGAATCGCCGGCGGCACCGGTTCGGGCAAAACAACGGTTGCCCGCTCTGTTATCGACCGTCTTGGATCAGAAAAAGTCACATTCATATCCCAGGATAATTACTATAGTAACCCCATACATCTCAGCCTAGACGAACGCAAGATGATTAATTATGATCATCCGTTATCTTTTGACATCGAGCTGTTAGCTCGCGACCTCCTGCTTCTTAGAGAAGGCAAAACCGTCTACGCGCCGGTCTATGACTTTTCCCTTTTTGCACGTGTTGAGGGTGAGTCGGTCGAGCTTAAGCCAAACAGCATCGTCATTCTCGAAGGACTCCATGTGTTGTATGAAGAGAGCATCCGTAACATACTCGACATCAAAGTATTCGTCGACACCGATCCCGATGTCCGTATTCTCCGCCGAGTGCTTCGGGATATGGAGGAACGCGGACGGACGATTCAATCCGTGCACGACCAATATTTAAAAACAGTGAAGCCTATGCATGAGGCCTTTATCGAGCCTTCCAAAAAGTATGCCGATCTGATTATCCCAGAGGGCGGACACAATGAGGTCGGCATTCAGCTGTTGTCCATCTTGACCGAAAAATATTTGACAGACGATACGGTATTAACGGACGTTTAATGCTGAAAATCGACAAAAAAGAACCTTCAGCTCACCTTTTGAGTGGCTTGAAGGTTCTTTTTGTTATCCCATTCGTTTAGATATGAAGGCTGTCAAGCAGCCTGTAAATCATAGCCGCAGCTTCTGCTCTGCTAGCTTCGCGGTCCGAGCGGAACGTAAGATCTTTATAGCCCGTAAGAATACCAGCCGTTACAGCTGTATTAATGGAGGACTTTGCCCAAGCCGGAATGGCGGCAGCATCTTTAAACGAGATCTCTGCGTTTGCCGGCTGCTGCGAATTAGCTTTCAAAGCGTTCGCGATCATCACGGACATTTCTGCGCGTGTAATCGTTTGGCTTGCTTTAAACCATGTTTTTCCGTTTTGCTCGTAGCCCTTCAAAATGCCTGCTTGTACAGCAGCAGCTACATCACCTTTAGCCCATGCTGGAATCTCGTTGTTATCCGCAAAGCTGGTATTCCCCGAAGCTGCTGGAAGCCCCAGCGCCTGGACAATCATTTTCGCGAATGCTGCGCGCGTTACAGTCACATCAGGACGGAACGTATTGTCCTCAAAGCCTTGAATGACATTCATGCCAAGCAAACGAGCCGTATATGGTGCTGCCCAGTGAGCGGTCACATCGGAGAGCACTTTCGGCTCCGCTTGGTAAACCGCAAATTTGGTGAAATGCTTAACGCTAACTGTAATCGTACCGTCCGCTCTAACATCTCCGCCGATATAAACCCAGCGCTTCTGCTGCTCATTGTAGTAATAGATCGCAGCTTTCTTGCCAGCTTGCACTTGCTCTTGCTTGTAGTTGAAGGTAATGTCGATCGGCTTGTTAAACGTGCTGCCTGACGTGCTAAGGAACTCTACCGTAGGGCTAAGCGACTCAAGCGTTCCTGCCGATGGCACGGCACTCGCTTCAACGACCTTCGCGCTTATTTTTCCATCAGTAGCAACCGCGTCGGCAGGCACCTTGAAAGCTACAACATTTTTAACCGAACCTTCTGTGCCTTTGGATGCATCAAGCTCAACCTCTACAGAAGTGACCGGCTTTGGCTCTCCCTTCGGCGGGTTCGTCACAACCGGACCCGGGCCTCCAGTGCTGCTTCCAGGATCGTTTCTGCTTATGGTAACGGTGCGTGTTATTTCATCCGCCGCATTGCCTGCACGGTCGCTAACGTTATACTTCAGCGTATAAGTTCCGGCAGTCGAAGTGTTCACCGATCCCGTGACGGATACCTTATCGGCTACCCCAGTGTTATCCGTTGCTGTAGCACCCTGCTCGGTATAGGCGTTGCCCACGTTTAGATTAATCGTCTTTGCTCCTACAAGAGTAAGCACCGGCTTGACGCGGTCAATATTAGCTTTCACCGGCAATGAGGTTTCGTTGCCAAGCGTATCCTTAGCTTTGAACAACAGCGTATGTTCGCCATCCTGCGACACTACGATTTTGCTTTCGTTCTCGTATGGCTCATACTGTTGTCCGCCATCCTTCGACACGAGCAGCTCCGCGATGGAAACCGGCTTGTAGACGGATGCATAGACGCTTACCGTTACGTTTTTGTTCGTCCAGTCGCCATTTTTCAGAATTTGGTTGTCCTCTGTGCTCAATTTTTCTTGAAGCTTCAGCCCGGCAGCATTCTCCGCGCCTTTCACCGAGGCATAGAAAACTTTGCTTTTGGACACGTCGCCGCGAGTAGCGGTTGCGGTCAAAGTAACCAACGCATCATTTTTCGGACGGAATCCGAACTTCCCAGTATCGCTGATCACTTGCGGGTTGGAGCTTTTCCAAGTGAGAGAAGTACCGTGCAGGCTTTGCTGCGGCAGCTCAATATCGGATTCTACTCCGATCGTGTTGCCTAAATCCAGTACATTCAGCGCATCGCTCACCGCTTGGTCGTCACTGTATGATTCGCTCTTTACAAAGATTGGGTTGGAATAGAACCATAGATCCTTGTAGTTGCGATCGTTAATTTCGTTAAATCTCTTCATAGATTGAACATCTTTATCATTCTCGAAACTCCGGTCGTCTTCCACTTTCGCGTCAATAAGCGGCTCGCCGTTTTCGGTTTCGCCAGCAACGTCTACGCCAAGATTTGTTCCTCTAAGCCTAAAATACTGGTCCTTGTTGGCAGCTCCTAAATTGTACGTAATTACATTGTAGCCTTCTGCATCCGTTGTCCAGTCTTTGCTCGTAAATCTCGCAATAACCTTCGTTGATTCATTCGTATCTTTGTTGTAATTCGGTGATCCTGGCTTAACCTCGCCTGTGACATCGCCTGCAATTAGATCAACATGATCTACGTTAACCTCATTCGTTACATTGCTAGTATGCGTATATCTGTCGTTAACTGCAGGTGTTACACTTTTGATGACGGCATAGTTGTTTGTTTTTGGGCTTTTGAACCGAATCGTCAGCTTGAGCGGGTCGCCTTCCTTTACTTTAAAGTCCTCTCCCATCTCGCCTTTGCCCGTTTCGTTTGCAATATTGAAATCCAGCGCATTGATCAGATTACCGTACGCGGAAAACGATTTGCCTGAGCGCATGCCCTTCAGAACGGCATTCATATCATTTCCGTCTACCCAGGTATAGTTCTTTGAGTACTCACCCGGCAAATAACCGCTGGAAAATTGATCGCCGGCTACTTTAAAATGGAAATCTGAATTAGCAAAATTCCAGAAATGGCGTCCTTCGCCGAGCAGCGCATCCCACACGCCACCGACCTTCGCGATCATATAGTCAGAACCGCCATACGTTTTGTTTTTCGGATTGTTTTGATTCAAGCCGCCGCGGTCAGGCTCCATCTGGTTGCCCGGCATGCCTTCCATTCCGAAAACGACATTAGGAGCAATATTATTGAAATCGCGGATATCGGAAATTTGGAATATCGTTTTCCCGTTGGCTAGTTTTCTTGAAGGATGATTAATAATCATGTAGCTTGAGTCATTGTAATTCGAAGCCAGCCACTTCACCGCAGTCCGGGCGTCCGCTGCATTTGAATAGACCCGTTGATCCTTCTGATCCCATATAGCCCTATCCTCTGCCTTAAACATATTGGCATCACGATTCGTAAATAAATACTCAAACTGGCTCGATGCCTTCATGCTGCCATCCAATATGCCTACGCCCATATGGTCGTAAGTTGGCATATCCCATTCAAAGCCCGTAAACGTAATTTTGCCTTGGTATTTGCCTTGACCTCTCAGTTCGTTGATTTTTTTCGTCTGATAATCAACGATAGCTTGGGAAAGCGGAATCGGTCCGCCTGGTACGTTATGTCCCTCGTCATCACGATCCGACATTCTGAGGTGATCGGATAAAGCCAACCAGTCCATGCCGTATGTTTCAAAGCCTTGGTCAAGCACGGTTTGAAGGGATTGCTGCGCATCATTCGAAACGTAGGTATGGACATGGTAATCGCCCGCCATCCACTTTCCGCTGCTTGGAGCCGCAGCTTTGGTTAGCTGATTATTTGTGTCTGCAAAAGCAGTAGTCATTGAAATGTTTTGTCCTAGAATACTTGACGATAGAAGAACAGCTGTTGCCAGCTTGGCCCACTTGCTAGATAACATGTTATAAACCTCCGTTATAATGTTGTACTTTCATTCGCTTGTTTAATAGCATGCTAAGCTTCTAGAGAAGACCCCCTCATACCTATTCATATGAACACATGTCTAAAATTAATGGATAGGACTTGCTCTGTCTATACGTTTGAAGCAAACCATACAAATTCTTAACAATAGCGTTAACAGAGGAGGAAATGCCTGTAAAACGGGCAAAAATAAAATAAACGGCTAGCAGATACAGCATCTGCCAGCCGTTTATTAAAGAGCATTATTTTTTAAAACAATGACATATAATCAAAAAAATGTATTTTTAGTTTTTTTGCCAATCTTTCGCTCCATTAATCCATCATGCTTTTCTTGTACACATATACAGATAAGACATGAATGGCGATTGCCCACACTAGGATGATCCCCATATTGGGCCACACATCCACCATGCCAGCACCCGCCTCCACTTGGCGGGCCAAGTCGATAAGCTGAAAGTTCGGCATATACTCAACGATACCTAGAATCGGATACTTCTCGATGAAAGGAATGACAAGCGAGCCAAAAGTAAAAATAAGGATGGCAGGCACAATCGCAACCGAGGCTTCCATAACCGACTTTGTAAGCAGCCCGATCCAAGTGCCAACCCCTAGGTAAAAAATCGCGGACAAAAAGAGCGCCGCCGTGACGATTAACATATTTTTCGGATGATAATCGATCAGCATCGACGAGAGAAAAACAATGACAGCGGTCGAAATGAAGGTCAGCAAGCTTTTGCCGCAAAAAATCTCAAACGTGCTGGCTGGCGACAGCATTAATCCGCGCAGCGTATTCTTTTCCTTCTCTTCGGCAATGAGCGAGGACTGAATATAGGTCGCCACCATAATAAAGGCCATATTGATAATCATATACTGGGCATCAACTGTCCCGCTATCCAAGCGCCCAAAAATCGCCGCCATGATTAACGGAATGAATAGCGTCATGGACACATACAGATTGCGTGATAAATCCTTATAATCCTTTTGCATAATCGTCATTACGCGCTTCATGGAAAAAGTCATGACAATGCCCTCCCTGTTACCTCTACAAAAATATCGCCAAGCGTCGGATTATTGGTTTGAACCGACACGACTTGATTCAAGCTCATATAGTTGAATAGCTGCTGCGCGCCTTCAGCCCCCATGGGAACGATAGCGCTAGTTCCATTGTTTAACTCTACCGTTAGCGTAGCATCCCCATGCTGCTCGCGCAGCTTCCTTGGCGCATCCAGCAGTTGAATTTGCCCGTTGTTTAGGAAAGCAACCCGGTCGCACAGCGTTTCGGCTTCGACCATGTCATGTGTCGTCAAAAAGATTGTCGTTCCCTTCTCCTTTAGACGCGTCAGCCCTTCATAGACATGCTTTGTGTTGACAGGGTCCAGAGCGGACGTTGGCTCATCAAGAAACAGCAGCTCCGGCTCATGCAGGAAAGCGCGTGCCAAGGTCACCCTTTGCGTCATCCCTCTGGATAGCTTGGAGACCATTTTCTTGCTCTCTTTCTCCAAATTCACCATCTGAAGAACCTCGTCGATCCGTTTCGCAGGCACATCATACAAATCACAATACAGCTTCAAATTATCGTATACGTTCAGCCGGCCATACAAGGCGGTGTTGTCCGTAATGACACCCATTTTTTTACGGTATTTCTCTTCCTTCAATCGGCTTGCAGGCACCCCCAATACAAAAGCGCTTCCCGATGACTGCTTTAGCTGTGCCGTTAATATTTTAATCGTCGTCGTTTTGCCCGACCCGCTTGGCCCTAAAAAACCAAAAATTTCACCTTTTCTTACATTAAAGGATACGTCCTTCAACGCTCGAAAATCTGCAAATGATTTTTCTAATGAAGTCACTTCAATGATATTTTCCATCGCGATCACTACCTCCGTCTTGTTATCCGATCTACTCTAATCGTAGCCTCGAACGAAGGCAGGCGCATTATATTCCCGTTGAAAGGAGCATACGGAGGGATGAATGGCGCGTATTTAGCGGTGAATGGCGCAGTATCGGCGTTGTTTGGAGCAGCCGGCTGGGCGAATGGAGCTTATTTGAGACCTATCATGTCCTTTAATTCCGCCATTTTTGTTTTCGACAAAGGAACCGACGACTTGGCTTGGTCATCGAGCACAAGGCTGTAGCTGTTGCGCGTATAGGTGACGATTTCTCTTACCTTTTGCAAATTAACGATGTAGGAACGATGGCAGCGAAAAAAACCGTAACTTTGCAGCCGCTCCTCCAGCTCATTAATTTTGAAAGACGTCGGATAGATCTCGCCCTTAATATAAAGATTGGATTGCCCTTCGCTGCTTTCGATATAATCGATTTCCGGCGGATTGAACAAAATAATTTTGTCATTCATCCGGGTAGGAATTTTCTCGAACCTGACTAGCTGAATGGCAGGCTCATCTTCGCTTGTTTCCTCATCGTCCGCCAATTGCTGCTGATCTTCGTTATAGTTAGCTGTCTCGGAGGGCGCCGCTTGCGGAGCATCCTGCGTATCTTGCACATCAAATGCCTTTAGCCCTTTTTCATCTAGTCGATATATGCGGCTGGTCACACTTATCGCCGTTTCCATATTGCCGGTAAGAACGAGCACGCCTTTGCCGTTATCGCTCAGCGCTTGGACCATCCTCTGGAATACGAGCTTCGTTTCATGATCGACGTTCTGGTCCGGCTCCTCGAATACGTAAAGCGCCGGGTCCTGAAACCATAAGCGTGCAAATTGAATTCTGCGCTTCTCGGACGAACCTAGCTTAGCTACCCTAACATTTGCTTTGGCATCCAGCTTTGACGTGCGGATGGCCTTGTCTACCGCCAGATCAGACCCGTACAAATTTTTGTAAAATATAAAATGCTCCTTTACCGTTAGCCGCTCGTACAGCCCGTCCTCTAACAAAACAAAACCGATTTGCGAAACATAAGCCGCTTTATTCGTCGTATATGCCACATCATTCACTCTAATCTCGCCGCTCGATAGCGGCATTCTTCCGCCTAGCATAGCGATTAGCGTATGCCGCACGCTCATGCCCGAATAGAGCGCGACCACCTCATGCCTAGCCACTTCTATATGAAAAGCAGGGAATACGAGCACGTTTTCCGTATATCTCTCTAATTCCCGAATCGTAAGCACGGTCATTTCATCACCTAATCTATTTTTAATTTAAATGAAATAGTATCCATTTGACCAATCAAGTATACAATACGGGCTCTCATTCCGAATACACAGGGGCGTTAAATTAAAAAAAAGGCCGCTCCCGTAAGAGACGACCTTTTTGCTGCGCCTACCCTTCAGCATTAAGCTTCGATAACATGGCTGGCGGATTTCTGGTGATGCCGGCTTGAAAGAAACAGCAGCGAAGCTGCGGTACATAGACAGAAGAGGATTAAATAAAGGAATGGCGCCCCAAAGCGGTCAACAACCATGCCTCCCATCGCATTTCCGACAATTCCGCCAAGCCCCCATGTTACTGCCGCATATACGGTTTGAAGCGTTGCCTTCGTACCCTCTGTCGCATAGCTCTGTACGATTTCTACCGATGTGCCGGCTACAAAAGCAAAGGCGATCCCGTTCAACAGTTGAACAGCCAGCGTCAATGAAACGTTAGCGAATGAGAACAAAAAGAAATATTGAATGCCATAAATGGCGGCGGCCAGGCATAACAGCTGATATTTGCCGATTCTTTTGCTCAGCTTGGTCGCTGCCCAAAACATCGGGACCTCAATAATGGCGGCAATCGCAAAAGCGCTGCCGATCCAGCTTTTATCGAAGCCCATTTCCTTAAAGTACAGCGGCAAAAAGTTCATATTAATGGATGCCGACATCATCATCAGCATGCTTGTGACCACAAATATCATAAAAGGTTTATTGCGAACAACCTCGCCCATTTGACCAAATAACGTCACTCTTCTGCGGGAAATTCGGGCTGCCGGAAGAAGCATTAGCGACAGGCAGACCGTTGTACTTATAACTAGATAATAAATAAAAATATCGGTGTAGCCAAATCTTTCGTACAAAATCCCCGTCGAGAAGGTTCCTACCGCATAGCTTAACGCTCCCCACAGCCTAACGCTGCCGAATGAGAAGCCCCTTTTGCTGGCTATTTCCACTGCCATTGCGTCGCCGATCGGTCCGCCAGAGGATTGAAACCAAGCGAAAAATACAGATAAAACAAGAATAGCCGCAAGTCCATGCGTAAAATGGAATCCTAAGCCGAGAACGGGAGCCGCGATGGCACAAATCAACATGATTTTTCGCGGTTTGTTAATGCGGTCGTTGATGAGGCCCATCACGGGCTGGGCAATGACGCTGACTAAAGCCCATAAAGATAAAATAAGGCCAACCGTGGTGTGGCTAAAGCCTCTATCGCTAAAATATAGGCTCGTATACGGCATAACGACTGACATGGCCAGATAAAATAAAAAATAATAGCCTGCTAATGATTTCACCCGAGCTTCTCCTCTTTTCCGCAGCAAACTGACTGATATGTTAGCTATCCGTTCAATGGTTATAACAACTCATTGGATTATAATATTCATCATTGCCTTTTGTAAATTTGAAGATCGTCCTGCTAAAGGGCAAGACAGAAAGAGCCGCCTATAAATGGGCAGCCCTCTATTTACTTATTTCCTATTGATCTTCCACAATCTCGGCTTGCCAGCCTAACTGAACGCACATTTTGTGCATTCTGCGAATATCCTGCCTGGCCTCAATTCGAGTTAAGCCAAGTCTGTTTGCCGTCTCCACAGCCCAGCGAAGCATATAGACCAAAGTGTCCGCCTGCGCCTCCTTAGCTGCAAAATCGAGTAATACGAGCGTATCTTTCATAACGCCAGCTCGAACATAACCCCAATAGGAGCCGCTAAATTCCCATAGATAAAATAACTGGCGATCTTCTATCGTGCGAAACTCATGGAGCGAATTTTCCAGATGCTGAAGCCAATCGCTCTCGGAGGTGAAATTTTGCGTATATTGCCTAATGTGCCAATCTATACTTTGGGCCGCTATCTCCGCAAGCTGCTCACGGCTGCTAAGTGGAACCCAATTCTCCGCAGGAAGATCCGGCTCGGCAGGAACCTCGACTGTAATTTTCCATGATTTATGGCCCGCTTCTATGCCAAGCGATTGCAGCAATTCAGGTATGCCTATGGCTTTAAGCCCTCTTTGCTTCGCCATTCGGATCAGCTCCCTGAGCGCCTCGGGAGAATGCTTTGCAATATCATTGCTATGCATAACGACAATCGCCCCGTTAACCAGGCCCGGTTCAACCTCTGCAACGATTTCTTCGGCTGGAACGCCAGCCCAATCGCCGGAATCGATTCCTTCGATATCCAGATAACCGCCCCACTCCGCAAGCCATTCCAGATTTTCCTCATTGTACGAGCAGTAAGGGAAACGCATAAAGGCTGGACATGGCAAGCCTGTTGCATCCTGATAAGCAAGCTCGGTTAGCTTTAGCTCCTCAAGAAATACAGACTTTGGCACCTGCGCCATCCTGCGATGGTGATACGTATGAGGGGCAAGCACATGCCCGCGGGAAATCATTTCTCTCGCTTTATAGGGGAACTGATCGATCCATTCTCCGGTGAAGAAAAAGGTACCGATGACGCCTTCCTGCTCTAGAACATCAAGCCATCGTTCCAGTGGAAGCTGGGAAGGACCGTCATCGAATGTAAATGCACAGATTGCCTGGTTGGTATTTCCCTTCCAAACTGCTTCAGCCGCCATGTTTCCGCCTCGCTTCTTTCGGTTTATACCCTGTATTATAGACGAGGTTTCCTTGTGATTCTAATATTGTCCTCTCCATATGTAATACAATCTTACTATCATTAGTGAACGCCCTCCGACCAGCTAGTCGATTTTCCTTGTTTGGAAGCACGAAGAAATGCAGCGCGCCAAAAAGGACACTTTGATAAAAGTGCCCTTTCGTGTAGTCGCCATTATTTGACCGCACCGGCCGTAATGCCGCTCGCGATCTGCCTTTGAAAAATAATATAAATAATAAGGACAGGAATAATTGTGATGAGCAGCGCTGCGAACAGCGGCCCCCACTCTGTACGATACTGCATCTCGGCTTGCATTACGCCTATTTCCACCGGCAGCGTGTATTGCTCAGGATCATTAATGAGTATCGTACCTACGATATACTCGTTCCAAATGTTCAAGATGTTCACAATGCCAATGGTAATTAAGCCTGGCTGTGATAACGGAAGCATGACTCTAAAGAATGTCCCGTAATACGAAGCGCCATCCACGATTGCAGCCTCTTCCAACTCCTTCGGCAGCGATTTGAAAAACCCAACGAGGACAAAGATGCCGAACGCAAGCAGGCTTGACGTATACACAAAGATCAAACCGATCTTCGTATTAATGAGGCCCATCGAATTCATTAAGAAGAACAAAGGAATAAGCGCAAGTACAAACGGAACCATCATCGACGAAATATAGAGCAGCAGCAAGGCATTGCTCCCTCTAAACTTATACCTAGCCAAGACATAGGCCGTCGTTGCCGACAACAGCAAAGCGAGCAGGGTCGAACCGAAAGTAATGACGATCGAGTTCACGAAATAGGTGTCAAAATGATATTTGTTCCATACATACGAGAAGTTGGACCACAGCAGCGGCATTTCGGGCAATGACCATGGTGCATTCAAGAAAAATTGTTCATTATTTTTCAAGGAATCAAGCAGCGTCCATAGGAGAGGATACAAGACGGAAATGCCCCACAGCAGCAAAATGGCATAAACAATCAGCTTGGCGACCGGATTTTTAATCTGTAAATTCATCTTTATCCCCCTTAGCTCATCTCAACGGTATCGTGACGCATTAACCGCTGAAGCGCGATAGTCGTAATTAACGAGAGGACCAAGATCATAAAGCCGATCGCAGCGCCGTAGCCAAAATGAAATTGACGGAATGCCATTTGGTACAAATAAGAGCCCATAACCTGCGTGCTGTTATCCGGTCCGCCCTCTGTCATAATCCATACGATAACGAAGGAGCCATTGAGCGTTGTCATCATAATATTCAAAATGGATACTTTGATTTGCTCCCAAGTCAGAGGAACGGTAATGCTCCAAAATTGCTTCCACTGGCCCGCGCCTTCAATGTTAGCCGCCTCGTAATAGGATTCGGGAATGCTCTGGATGGCAGCAATCAATAGGATCATATAAAATCCGATACCCGCCCAAATGGCCGGAGGCAGCAGCATCCAAATCGAGTGATCGGGAAAGCCAAGCCATGTTATCGTCACTTTTTCCTTCGTGAATAACGATAGAAAACCATTTAAGAAGCCGATTTGCGGATTATATATAAAATTCCACAATACGCCGATAACTACGACGGAGATGACATTCGGAATAAAGAAGATCGAGCGGAAGAACCCAGCCAGCCTAAAGCCAAAGCGGGTAAGCGCTACTGCAAAAAACGTCGCGAGAAGCATAATGCCGATTATTTTGCCCGCAACTAGAAAATAATCGTTGCCAATCGCTCGCCATACAATGGGATCGTGAATCATCTCTTTGAAATTATCAAGGCCGATAAACGTTTTTTTGTCCGACATGCCGGACCATTCGAAGAAGGAATAATACAAGCTTTGCAAAACCGGATAAATCGTAAATACGCCAAAAAAGAGAAGCGTTGGAATGATGAATGATGCAATAAATATATTTCGCTGCCATTTTGCCGTCCCTGAGCTCATGCTACCCATCCTTCCAAGTAAACTCGCAGAAGGTGACCAAAGGGCGTTATGCCTCGATCACCCGCTGCTTTCATTTTGTTAAAGGCTTATTATTTGCTCACTTTTTTCACGACGTCAGTAACCCGTTTAACCCACTCTTCAGGCGTAATCGTGCTGATGGTAAGGGCATCCGTAGCATCCATCATCGCTTTATCCACGTCTGCGTTATAAGTAATCGTCGGGATGACAACCGTGTTCGGGTCCGTCAAATATTTCGCTGCGTCTTTAACAAAGCTTGGAGCGTTGGAAGCGCTGATGTCGCCTTTGATGTTGGAAGGCGCGCCGCTAAGCTCAGCCCACTGGGAAGCTTGCTGCTTCGAGAAGATGAATTGCAGGAACGCTTTAGCTGCTTCTTTGTTTTTGCCTTTTTTAGCGATAGCTACAGTAGATGTGGAAGTGTTGGCAACCACTTTGCCGCCCGCTTCCTGCGTAACCGAAGGAATGAAGCCAAAGTCAAAGCCGGCAGGAATATCTTTTGCCATTTCGTTAGGCAGCCACAGACCATTCGGGATAAAAGCATCTTTATTTTGCAGGAACAGCATTTGTGAATCCGTGTGATTGATTTGGATGGAAGCTTTGTCAATGAAGCCTTTATCGCGCAGCGCAACGATTTTGTTAAGCGCAGCAAGTACAGCCGGGCTCTCGAATGCTTCTACCTTGTTAGCTGCCATGTCTTGAAGAATGGAGAAATCATTGTTGTTTGCCGATACGATAGCAGGATACAGAATCGAACCGTTAATATAATAAGGATATTTGCCCGTGTGAATGAATGGCGTAATGCCGTCCGCTTTAATTTTTTCGCTTACGTCAAGGAAGGATTGGAAGTCAGTTGGCTCCGTGTAGCCCTTTTCCTTGAAGAGCGCTTTGTTCCAGAACACGCCCCATGAGTTCAAAACGAGCGGAATGTTGTACACTTTGCCGTCAAATTGTTGTGCGGGCTGAGCCAGAATATCGGTAATCAAATCGCCGTCCACGTTTTTGGCTTCCTTCAGCCAATCCGTCAAATCTTCAAGCTGGCCATCCTCGACCATTTGGCGGTCATTTAGAACCGGACCGTCGATGTATACGAAATCAGGAGGATTTCCTCCAATCCAACGAGGTCTGTTTTGATCATTTATTTTTGGCCCTGCGGATTCTTTAATGTTTAGATCAGGGTTCGCGGCTTGGAAATCAGCAATAACCTTTTTCCACCATTTGTCGCCATATCCGCCAACAAAGTATTGAATTTCGAAATCGCCCGTCAGTTTCGTTGTTTCGTTCCCGGCATCGGGAGCGACTGTCGTCTCGGCGGCAGGAGCAGAATTGGAAGGCGTGTTGGAAGCTTTACCCGTAGAACCACCGTTATTCGATCCACCACAACCCGTTAGCGATACGGCTGCCAATATAGCGGCGATACCAAGCGCTGCAAACTTTTTCTTCATAATCATTAAAGCAAACCCTCCCACAAATGATGTTTTATACGCCGTAGCAATGAGCTCGTATTTGAGCTCTAGCGCGTAATTCCATCATAAATTGGGAGGGCTTTATTCTCTATTGAATATCTTCCATATATTCTTTATTATCTTCTCTTCTGTATGAATTTAGAGGAAAAATATCGTGTTTCGTCATTTTTTTCGGCTATTCAGCTGATTGCTCTTCGTTTCGGCAAAAAGCTGGAGCTGATCTAACGCTGCTTTTGGGGTGGTATGCTCGAACAAGACGGCATCGCCCATTTTGCGGGCATAATCGAGCACGGCCTGCCAAGCCGGCTCCTTGACCGGATAAAACTTCGCTTTGCTCAGCGCTTCCAGATCGCTCTTCATCACTTCGTCCTGCTCGGACAATCGAACGCCTACTGTCGTGGTGGCAGGAAGGAAGCCTTCCCGCTTAATCATTTCCTCATAGGCACGATCATCATACAGAAAATCCAGAAATTTGGACAACGCTTCTTTGTTCGTATGATCGGTCTTAAACGAAACTAGCACATCGTGTACGCCAAATGTGATGGGCGGCGTTCCGTCCTTTACCGGTATCGGGCCTTTGCCCCATTGCAGGCTCGGGAATTCCTTCGGAACGACGGACGAGAAATAATTGCCGGATATCATCATCGCAAGCTCTCCCGCTCCGAGTATCCGCTGCTTCTCATCGCGAGTCGTAACGGTTGGCTCCGGATCGGTCAGCCCTTTATCGAACAGCTCTTTCAGAAAAGTTAAACCCTCGATGTTTGTTTTGGAGTTAATATGCCACTTCCCGTCTTTAATCCACTCTCCGCCCGAGCCGTAAAAGATATAAGATAACGATGCCTGCGTCTCATTATCGGTTAAATCTACGCCGAATCCTTCCGCCTCGCCGAGCGCTTTGATTTTGCCGGCAGCCTGCTCAAGCTCTGACCATGTCGCCGGAGGAGCCGCGATGCCCGCTCTTTGGAACAGATCTTTGTTATAGTACAAATTCCGCGTTGTAGCTACATAGGGGATGGCATACTGCACTCCGTTCATCTGATCCATCTCAACTAAATTCGGATACAGCTTGCTCGCCAGCTCAGGCGATATGATCTCATCCAAGTCATTAAGCAAGTCATCCTGGGCAAAATGGGCATAAACATTGGTATTCAAAAGATCAGGAGGCTGATTCTTGCTGATCATAGTCGTATAGATGCCATCGAGAATATCCCAATTGGCTACCTGCAGCTCCACATCGATTAACGGATTTTTACGCTCGAATTCTTTTACAAGCTTCTCCAGCAGCGGCTTCGTCTCCGTACTGTATTCAGAGGCAACGAACCGGATCAACGCCCGCTCTTCCTTCGGCGTCGCAATCGGCTCCGAGCTCGCATTCATGCATGAAGAGAGAAGAATCGCGGAAAGGGTGAATATAACGGAAATCATGAAGGGCTGCTTATTATAAAATTTTCGCTGCATAGGGTGATCTTATCCTCCCAGAAAAAAGTCTACTTGCTATTAATAAACGGGAACAGCAGCTTCTGATTTTCAGTGGTGTACATATTCTCTTTCGTAATGACGCTGGATTCGATATCGATCTTAGGATCAGCGTTGTCGCCTTCGATTAGGTTTAATGCTGTTTTCACGCCTAAGTAGCCCATATTAAACGGTTTCTGCACGATGGACGCTTTGATGATGCCTGCTTCCAGCAGCTGTACCTCATCGCTCGTGCTGTCAAACCCGATCAAGCTCACCGCATCGATCCGATTTTGCTCCTTCAGCGCTTTAGCAACGCCCTGGGAAGAGGACCCGTTTAGCGTAATAAACGTATTGATGGAGGAGTCGCTCATCATCAGCTGCTTGGCAATTTCGTATGCTCTGTCCTCGGAATTGTCCGCATAATAGGGACCCTTCAAGCTATCGGTATACCCGGCAAGAACGAGCCTCATCCCTGCAACCCGCTCCTCGGAAATGACTGAATTCGCATTATCGCTAATAATCGCTATATTCGGATGGCCGTTTGTTTCCTTAATCGCCGTCTGGCCCGCTAACCGCCCTGATTCCAAATGATTGCTGGAGACGACGATCGGAGAAGGCAGCATATCCGGCGATTGATTAATAACGACCAGCTTAATGCCTGCCGCACGCGCCTTCGCCAGAACAGCCGGCATCCGGTCATCCATAAGGGTAGCAATGACGATGGCTTGCGGCCTGCGCTCGATCGCTGCCTCCAATATTTGAATCTGAGTATCCGCATCATCCTCGGTAAGAGGGCCTTCCACGCTCAGATTAAGCCCGATCTCTTTGGCCGCTGCTTCGGCGCCTTGGTTCACGGCCTGCCAGAAGTCGTAGCGTACATTCAGCGTTTCCAAAATAACGGTGACGCTTTTGTCCTCGCGGGCAAAGCCCGTAAATAGTTTGAAATTAAATACAGAATAGATCGCAATGACCGCAATCGCCAGCACGAGCCATAACGTAAATCGATGCTTCCGCATTAGTCTGCTCTCCTTACTCGAGTTTCGGTATTACGATCGTGATGCAGGTGCCTTCCTCGATTTCGCTGCGGATTGTAATGCCATATTCATGGCCAAAATAGAGCTTGATCCGCTCATTCACGTTACGGATGCCGATGCCCTGATTGCGGTTGTCCTCCTCGCTGCGGAAGAAGAGCCGTCCGAGCTGCTCCTGTGTCATGCCATGCCCGTTGTCCTCGACTTCAAATATGACCTGTTCGCCCGATTGTCTGCCGCGTATCGTAATTAACCCGTCATTCATACCATACATGCTGCGAATGCCGTGATAGATCGCATTTTCGACAAAGGGCTGAAGCAGTATCTTAAGTGTCTTATAACCAACAATCGCTTCGTCAATATCGATCACATAATTAAGCTCATCATTGTAGCGCATCTTCTGTATCAGCAAATAGTTCGTAATATGCTCAATTTCTACGCGAATCGGGATCAGCTCCTGATCCTTCGTAATGCTCGCGCGGAACAGCTTGGCTAAGGCGGAAGTCATGAGCACGACCTCCTCATGCTGCTTCTGCTCGGCCATCCAGACGATGGAATCGAGCGTATTATACAAAAAATGAGGATTAATCTGTGATTGCAGCAGCAGCAGCTCGCTCTTGCGCTTGTTCTCTTGGTTTAGAATCGTCTCCTCCATGAGAAACTTTGTCCGGCTGACCATGAGATTAAACGATCGGCCCAGCTGCCCGATTTCGTTCATTTGTCCGATTTCGGTCTGAATGTCGAAATTCCCTTTCTCCACCTGTTTCATATCCGACGTCAATACCCGGATCGGCTTCGATAGCCGGTGAGACAGCCCAAGCGAAATAAGCAGCGAGAAAGCCAAGCCGCATAAGGAATAAAAAATAATCGAATTCCGCAAATTGTCTTTGCTGGCAATCAAATCATCGGTGTAGGCAACCCCCGCAATCCGCCATCCAAAGTTTGTATCCTGAACGGAGTAGATGCGTTTGCCATCCCCTTGGTTAACGGTAAAGGATTGTCCGCTTTCGGCTTGCAAAACCTCCGTTATTCTCTCGCTCCGCAGTTTGCTGTCGATCAGCTGCTGCTGCGGATGGTAGACGATATTGCCCTGCTTGTCCACAATGAAGAGATAACCTTTTTTGCCTAGATTAATGTTGTTGCAAATATCGTTTATAATGCTGAGATTTAGATCAACAAGGAAAACGCCCTCGGCCGTTATGCCATCGGTGCTCTTAAGCTCCCGGCTTAGGGAAACGACCCAGCGGTATTCGTTCTCGATCAGGCTTTGCACATGGGGAGCCGATACGACCGACTGGCCGCCTGCTGCCTTAGCCATCTGATACCAAGCTTGCTCCTCCAGATCGGTATTCGGATTTAAGCTCGTAATTCTGCGGTCGGATACAAATCTGCCATTATAGCCAAACACCATAATCGAAGCGATGTCCTTGCGCGTATACAAAATCGCTTGAAACAAGTCGGATATTTGCTTCTCGTACATCCGGCGATTCTCTGCGCTTATGAAGCTGTTGTCGGAGATATAATATTTGACATCCTTGTTGGTCAGAGCAAGCAGCGAGATGTTCTCCATGTTGTCGACATAGGATTGGATGTTGAGATTGACCTGCTTAATGATTTCTTCGATATACCCTTTCGAGTTCCGCTCGACAGCGGCGACGGACACTTGATAGCTTACTAGACTCGTTAGTACGATTGCAGCCAATATTAATAAGGAGAACGCTAACGATATGTTGGATTGAATGCTTTTGAGCGGGAATAAGGGAAAGAAACGTTCTTTGAGCATGCTAGGCTCCGCTCCCCTTTATTTGCTTATCTCGATAATCCTTGGGTGTTATTCCGGAATGCTTCTTAAATAGAATGCTGAAATAATTGGGGTCCTTGTAGCCGACCTGCTCGGCGATTTCGTATAATTTTAAATTTGAGTTATGAAGCAGCTCCTTAGCCTTCGCAACCCGTACACCGGTCAAATATTCGATAAACGTTTCTCCGGTATGCTGCTTAAAGACGAGGCTGAAATAGCTGGTGCTCATGAGCACATGGCGGCATAAATCCTGGAGAGACATTTTCTCGTTGGCATAATTCGTATCAATGTACTCTACTGCGCGATGAATTTGCATGTTCGTCAAATAATTGCGGTTATCCGTAATCGTCGAAATGACAGCGCTCACCACTTCTTTGAGCCAAACCTCGATTTCATCCAGCGTCTTGAATCTAAACACATTCATCAGCTTGATTTGCTGCTCGATGGAAGGCTCCTGCTGCTGAATAGCAAGCTCCTGGATCGAGTTCATGAGCGATAGAACAACCTTCTGCATTTGCAGCATGCAGGCTTCTACCGGGACAAGTGCCGCCTTAAGCTCGGCTACTCCCGTTTCAATTAACTGATGCGCTTCTTGAATGGCGCCTGTTTTGACAGCTGTCGCAAGCTTGCGATCCCACTCCAGGCTAAGCGGCATAACGTTTGTGGGCTTGCCCTCTATATCCATAATGCTCAGTACCCGATTTTTGCCAAGCAGAAAGCGGTAATCCAGAACAGACAAAGCGCTCTTATAGGATATCGGAAGCTGCTCCACGTTAGCGCTGGCTCTGCCTACTCCGATCGTAACCGTAAAGCTCAAATATTTCTCCACATGATAACGGACTTCCTCCGCAAGAGAAAATACGAGCTCATACAATAGACTCTCATTGTCCTGTCCGAAAATAATCGCAACCATCCGCTCCTCGCGGGTACGGAAGGTTAGCACATGATCTTCTTCCAGCGTTTCTTGAAAAATATCAAATGCCGCAAATCGCAA
This sequence comes from Paenibacillus sp. FJAT-27812, assembly GCF_001273905.1. Lineage (NCBI taxonomy): Bacteria > Bacillati > Bacillota > Bacilli > Caryophanales > Paenibacillaceae > Paenibacillus > Paenibacillus sp. FJAT-27812. The sequence continues at coordinate 1,739,638 of NZ_LIGH01000001.1, forward strand.
AAATTCGGAATCATGCTCATAGGAATGCAGCTCGCGGTTTCCGAAATCATCGATATCTACAACCATTACCACATACAGCGGCGACACGGGCGGAAGATTAAAATAAGCGAAGCGCTCCGTCACCTCCGATTCTTTCAGCCCAACTGCGACTAGACGCTCAAGAAACCGCTCCTTAAGAAGCGGAAGGCTCTGCTCCAATTGGCTGTTAAGCCTGCTTAGATCCTCGCGCCGCTTCTTCTCTTCATCCATCTCCGCTCTAATGCGGTCGAGCAGAAGCCTAATTTCCTGTGCCGTAATCGGCTTCAAAATAAAATCCGATATTTTAAGCCGAATCGCTTGCTGCGCATATTCAAATTCGTCATACCCCGTTAAAATAATCATTTTGATATACGGAAACTGCGCTGAGATTAATCCCGCAAGCTCCAGCCCATCCATAAAGGGCATGCTAATATCTGAAATGACCAGCTCCGGCCTATACATCTCTACTGCATCCCAAGCCTCGCGGCCGTTGGCATAATCGCCTATCAATTCGAAGCCATGCTCGCTCCAATTAATCGTATTTTTCAACCCGTTCCGGACAACCGCTTCATCATCGACAATCATTACTCTGTACATCGAAGCCTCTCCAGTCTATTGGAATACATCTATTTGCTATAACAATATACCCCAATTATGCATGAGAACTAGCTTGCTTACAATTGATTGATTTACGGTCGTAATAAATATAGATGCGTAAACCTCACATGTAAATTTGGGAATAATACAAAAAAAGGAAGGAGACCGAGGCTCCTTCCCTTGTGTTACAGATCAACAATCATACCATTCATTTTTTCGTCCAAATCTTATAACTATTTCACGTCATATCTTTACAGTCATGCTCTCTGGGTCCAGCTACCGCTTATCTACCAAAGCAATCATCCGCTCGGACGGCTCCAGTCCCAGATAGCGGCACATTAACGGGGCGAGCATAAGCTGCGGCAAAGCTTCGCCATCGCTTGCTGCCAGCAAGTCAGGCGCTTCACCGCAAATGTAGAGCGGCACATGCCGCTCCTCCGGCTCCGTCCCGCCATGATAACCGGCTGCGTTCATCCCGTGGTCGGCGGTTACGATAATACGGCAGCCTTGGGACATCCATAGCGGCATCAACGTCGCAAGCATGCCATCCACCGCGCGCACGGATGCTTCATATGGCTTGCTTTCCCCGCCGTGCTTATGTCCCGCGTCATCAATATTCATCGTATGGATATAAAGAAAATGCGGGTCATACGTTGCACGCAAATTTTCGGCGTCTACGAATAGATGGCTGTCTGGATATTGATCCTCGAAATAAAAAATACCATGCTGGATCGGCTTGCTCTCGTCATGCTGATGGCGATCCGTAATCGGGTTAAATGGCGACGAATTATAAAGCTCGCTAACCCAGTGGTACGCGGCAGCAGCCGTTCTGAGTCCTGCCTTGGCAGCAAGCCCAAATACGCTCTGCTCCTGGCTTAATCTAACGATATGATTAGCCGTAATGCCATTCTTCGCAGCCGGCGTCCCCGTAAGAAGCACTTCGTAGAGCGGACGCGACAGACTCGGGAGCTCCGATTGAACCCGGTAACAATGAACCTGTCCTTGCTCCACAAGATGCTCCATGTAGCCTAAATATTTTCGCGCCGAATCATATCTTAATCCGTCCAGAACAACAACGATCAGCCTTGGTGACGTGTCAGTCATGCGCCCTCCCTCTCTAGATGCAAGAGCTGGGAATGATCCATCGCTAAGCATACACGGCTGCTCTCTCCCAAACGCAGTGACCGGCCGTCGTTAAGCACATCGATGGTTAGCCTTACGCTGGCGGCATCTATGGCATAACGGATAATATTGCCGAGAATGGAGACCGAATGGATGGTTCCCTCCACAATCCGCTTTCCCTCGCGTACTGCCGCTAGGCGAGCTTCCTCGTCCAACAGAACGACCGATTCAGGCCGAATAGCGAAGCTATCCGCCGTACTATCCACCTGCTCGAACAATCGCATAACCTCAGGTTTAGTCAGTACGTTGTAGCTTCCCATGAAACGGGCGACAAACTCTGTTTTTGGAGTCGTGTAAATCTCTTCAGGGGTTCCCTCCTGCACGATGCTTCCGTTGTTCATCAGACATACCCGGTCGGATAAAATGAGCGCTTCTTCCTGATCATGCGTCACGAAGATCGTCGTCATATTAAAACGTTTCTGTATATCACGAATTTCTGTCCGCAGGTTTTTGCGAATTTTCGCATCCAATGCGCTCAGCGGCTCATCGAGCAGGAGCACTTTGGGCTGAACGGCAAGCGAACGAGCAAGCGCCACGCGCTGCTGCTGACCGCCGGAAAGATGCTGGGGATAGGCGCCCCGCTTGTCCTCCAGGTCAATCATGGCAAGCAGTTCCTCGGATCGCCTTACTCTCTCTTCCTTGGCGACCCCTCTCATTTTCATCCCGTATTGAATATTTTCACTGACGGTTAGATTAGGAAACAGAGCATAAGATTGAAACACCATTCCAATCTCCCGATTGCGGGGAGGAAGGTTCACGATATTTTTTTTATCTAAAATAATTTGCCCGCCGTCAATTTCCGTCAGGCCCGCAATGCAGCGCAGCAGCGTGCTCTTTCCGCAGCCCGATGGCCCAAGCAGCGTCACGAGCTCCCCTTCGCGGATTTGCAAATCAACATGATTCAGCACATTCGTGCTGCCGAATTGCTTATGAATGCCTTGCAGTTCCAAATATGCGCTCATCCTTGAATCCCCTTTTTCATTTTTTGGCCAAGCTTCATTAGGACCATAGACAACAGCAGAATAAAAATGAAATAGGAAATCGCGATAGCGCTAGCCAAGTGCCCGCTTTCCCCTAACCTCTGATAAAGGTAAACCTGTATCGTATGGATATGCCCGCCGACAAGCATGTTGGTTAGAACAAACTCACCGAATAGGATAGAGAAAGATAACAATGTCGAGGTAATGACGCCTGGCCAAATATTGGGGAGAATCACGTTAACGAACGCTTTTGCCCGGCTGGCACCTAACATTTCTGCCGAATTAAGCAGCTCAACCGCTGACACCGTTAGCAGGCTATTACGAATGCCTTGATACATATAGGGTAAAATGACAACGAAATAAGCGCCAATTAATAGATAGGCTGTTCCAGCGATATCAATTGGACCCGAGGAGTACGCACGAATGAGACCGACCGCCGCCACGACGCCAGGCACAGCATAAGGCAGCACAACAATCCCCTTCATAAACGTCTCCCATTTGGGCAGGTAGACCGTAATAATAAACACGGCCGGCAGCATAATGACGAGACTCAGCGCTACGCTTATTGCACATAAATAGAGGGAGGTCCACAGCGCGTCCAGAAAACGTATATCTTCGAACATCCCGCTGAACCATTCGGTCGTCCAGCGCGTCGGGAGTACGGTCGTCTGCCATTCCTTGGCGAATGCATAAATGAAAGTAGCTAATAAGGGTAGCAGCAAATAAATCATGAGCACCAGCATGAGCAGCCGATGCGTCCAGCCCGTCTTCTTCCTCTTCATCTCCATCACAGCTCCTCCTTCACGGCTGCCGTAAGGCGGCTCAGCTGTTTCCGGCGCTTTCGTGCCTGTACAGGGGATGAACTCGATTGAAACAATTGGGATCGCTGAACCATTTTATGATTAAGATATACAGCGAGTAAGGTAGATAACGCTAAAATAACCGCAAGCGCATTGCCGAGCTGAGGCTCGTTCACGACATCCCCCGCTACCAGGGAACCGATTCGAATGGCAAGCAAGTTGTAATTCCCTCCGACTAAGGCATAAGCCGTCGCATATGCGCCCATTGCATTCGCAAATAAAATGCCCAGCGTCCCGAAGACGGCTGGCATCAGAACCGGTATGCCGATCGTGGTCCAAAACTTCCAATTGCTTGCTCCAAGCAGCGATGCCGCTTCTTTCCATTGCTCGCGGATTCCATAGAAAGAGGGATACAGAAGCAAGAGGGCAAGCGGAACCTGAAAGTAAACATAAACCAAAATAAGACCTGTCCAGCTATACAAATCAAAATCCGAAAATACATTCCAGCCCCACTGCTTAAACAGCAGCGTAAATACGCCATTGCTGCCCAGCAGGATAATATAAGCAAAGGCGAGCGGAACACCTGCAAAATTCGAGGTCATATTGGAGAGCATAAGAAGCCGATCCCGCATTTTTGGGGAAAATCGCGTGATCGAGTAAGCGCATAGGAGACCGATGATGATTCCGATTGCACTTGAGGATATAGAAATGAGCAGGCTGTTCTTAATAGCCTTCAAATAGTATTCACTTTGCATAATTCTCGCGTAATAGCTTAGCGTAAAGCCCGGACCGTCCTCCGGCCTGACACTTCCGGCCAGCATAGACAGGATTGGAGCGAATTGAAACGCCACAATCATGACAACAAACGGGATTAACCCTAGAAACACCCACCGATTCCTTCGCCTCATGCCTGTATTCTCTCCTCCTATTAAATAAAAGGGGGCGTCTTCGGCAACAACGACGAAGACGCTCCATTTTCGGCTATCAGGTTAACGATTAACGATTAGTTCATGTGCACAAGAACGCGTTCCTGCCACAGCTGCGGTAATTTTTTAGCCGTCTCTTCCCATACCTTGTAATCGCCAACCGGCTTAACGTTAGCATATGCGTCGCTAGGGAGCAGCTTTGCCGCTACGTCCTCAGGCAGCTTTACGCTATCACGAATCGGCCTTGCATAACCTTTCGCCAAGTTAATCTGGCCTGCATCGCTCAAAATATATTCACGAGCCAGCTTCGCCGCATTTGGATGCAAAGCATATTTGTTGATGATCGTGGCATAACCGCTCACAACGCTTCCTTCTTTAGGAATGGCTACGTTGAATTGGTCCTTGCCAAGCTGGTCTTTGGAGTTCAAAGCGTTAAAATCCCATAATAACGTCACTTCGACTTCGCCTTTTTCGATGTTAGCCAGACTAGCTTCCGCATTGGAAAGGCGGCCTTTTTTTGCAAGATCCTCGAAATAAGCAATTCCTGGCTCAATATTAGATTCGTCCCCGCCAAAAGCGATCGCCGCGGCCAACACGGCCATTTGAGCCTGCGCTGCTTTTGTTACATCGCCAACGATGATTTTGTAGGTGCCGCTCTTAAGGTCTTCCCAGCTTTGGGGCGGCGTTTGGACAAGCTTCGTATTCGTTAGGAACGAAATCGAGCCTTGGTATCCTACGATCCAGTGCCCATCTTTATCTTTGGCCCAATCCGGTACTTCATCCCAATAGGAGGTTTTGTAAGCTTGCGTAACGCCTTTATCAACCGCAACCGGTCCAAATGCAATACCAACGTCGCCAATATCAGAGGTTGGCTTATCTTTCTCAGCCTCAAACTTGGCAATTTCCTCTGCGCTCGACATATCTGTATCCGTATGTGTTAACGCGTACTTGGTTTGCAGATCCGTCCATGTGTCCTTCCAGTTCGCCCAAGTGTCCGGCATTCCGACGCTTACGACAGAGCCTTCTTCCTTCGCGTTCTTCTCAAGATCAGCTACCGAGATTTCTTCAACTTCAGCACTCTCATTAGCTGCTTCCTTGTTGTTACTTCCCCCGCATGCAGCAAGCATTAGAACGAACACTGATAAAATAACGCCTACAACTAACTCTTTTTTGAACCAAAGTTTCATGATCTCTCTTTCACTCCCATGTGGATTAATGTGGGTTGTTATGAATTCTTGTTGTTTTCACCCTTTTAAAGTATAGATCGGCAATATTTTCCCCAGGTTATCTAAATTCAGCACATTTGTTAAACTAATGTATTTATATGGTAAATTTAGTGTGGGCAGCGGTCTATTTACACAAAAAAAAGAGCACCTTTAAGGCACTCTCTTAGCGTTTAGTCCTTATATATAGCACTCACATGTCTGCATTTATTTTTCCCAAAATTTTAGCCGCCGCTTCTTCCCAGTACCGCTTCATATTTTCCCGCTCATTCGCATCCTTTAGCTTTTCCTGATGAAAGCTTATGACTGTTTTGCCTGCGCTCTTTGGATTAGGAATAATGCGGATTTGCACCGTTGACGGGCTCTCCCACGTCTTCCTCTGCCATGTCATCCGAAGCTGGTGGAGCGGCTTTACGACACGCAATTCGCCAAATATGCCTTCCTTGGTTGTGTACGGATGACCAACCTCTAGCTTTAAATCTGAAATGTCGCCCAAACATAGCTTTAGTCCTACAGGAGAAATCAACAATGCCCATGCTTGCTCTTGCGAGATCGGAAATGTCCTGCGAACGCCAATTTGGAATCCTGCCGAAGCCGTCTGTCCTAACATAGCAACCGCCTCCCTATTAATTGTTGCTACTAGCTCATTTTATAACCGCGAACCTATTCTTGGGGTCATGATAGCTTCTCTATTATTTTTTGTCAATCTATGGATAGTAACCAACCGAACATGCAAAAGGCAAAGAGCGCCTAATACGGCGCTCTTTCTACACTTGTGAACGATGGCATGCCGAGAGTGAATGGCCGGTTGCACTTAATCAGCAAACGGGCTGACGCTTATGCCTTGAAGACTGATTTTGCCATAGCCGCCTGTCAGTTTAATGCTGTTGTCCGTCCCTGGATTCAGCGTCACTGTAAGGCTGGCTTTGCCGGTAAAATCGGTCAAGCTTCCCGTCGACAACGCATTTAGCAATGAATAATCATGGCCATTGACCGTCAGATTCAGCTTGGCGAGACGCTCTGCCGTGGCATAACGAAAATGAATCGTTGCTCTGCCGCCCTTCCCTCCATCGACATTGTCGAACTGGCAGTAGGAGCCTGCCGCTTGCAAATGGGTTACAACGCTGGAGCCTTGCTCGTTTGTTTCGATTGCTGCCCCACCGTAAACGCTGCATTTCTCTGCCGGGTAGGCCTTTTCGTTCGGATTGGGTGCAGGAGCATCCCCGACTGATTGAACGCCTTCCTTAGTCTGGACGACGGTCTTGATCGTTCCGTCTTCATTGAAGTACAAATAGTCGATGCACATGCTTCGCAAATTGCCTTCGCCCGAGATATCTTGATTATGGTAGAACAAATACCATTGTCCCTTAAATTCCGCCACGGAGCCATGAGTTGTCGAGCAGTCGGTCGGCTCCAGAAAGATCCCCCGATAGGTCCAAGGGCCAAGCGGATTTTCGCTGGTAGCGTATCTCATCCGGTTATTTCCGTCCAGATTGTCCGCGTAGGTCAAATAGTAGAGGCCCTCTCTTTTGAATACCCATGCCGCCTCGTGAAAATCCTCCAACCCTTCCATTTCCCGCATTTCGCCCTTAATCGACATCATATCCTCGTTCAGCTCGCCGCCCTCGCATCGGCTGCCGCCGCCGTAGTACATGTAGGCACGGTCATCATCATCCACCAGCACGCAAGGATCAATGAGCGCAAATCCCCCAAGCCCTTCAATATAGCCCTGATCGGTAAAGCCGCTTGCAGGCCTTTGGCTCGTTGCGACCCCGATTTTCCAAGTGTCGTTCCAGCTGGAGCCGCTCGGATGCGGATAATAGAAATAGTAGGTTCCGTTCTTGTAGGCCGCATCAGGCGCCCACATAAAGCCGCCTTCCGGTCTGCCCCAAGCCACATCATCCGAGCGGAGAATTTCTCCTTCATCTACCCAGTTCACCATATCCGACGAGGAAAACACATGATACCTGTCCATCAGATCGCAGCCTCTTGCCGGGTCCATGTCATGGGAAGCATAAATATAAACCTTGCCGTCCCCCCACACGTGGGCAGATGGGTCGGCCGTGTATATTGACGTCACAATGGGATTTTTCGAAGTTACCTTCATGGATGGTGCCGATACGCCTTCGTTTCTCATTATTTTGATCCTCCTATTGTCGTTAAAAATGAACGATTTACTTAATATATACGCTCACTCCAGCATACCCCGCATGACTAGGCGTCACCATGGGACGATATTAAACAATATAGTCGAATCTAAACTGATTTTTTTATAAAAAAATCCACAACCTTTTATGGTTGTGGATTTGAATGGTGGAGATGGGTAACTGCTGAACTATATTTGGATCGCGATTTGGATGACATATTTATCCGGATCTCCAACAGCTAAATAACTAAGCAAATCATATTCGTATGCGTTGCCCGTAATCGTCAAATGATTAGCGGCGATAGTACATTAACGTAACCATATTGCCCCGTCAAGGAACATGAGGCGCTGCTATCAATTTAGGGGCGGTTAATTAAGGCAGTTGTTCCTCATAATACCTTACGGGAGCAAAATTTTATTGCGCATCTTTGGAGGATTACAAATGTCTACCTTTCATCTCTCTAAGCTTCAACGCTGGATTGTGCTGGCGATCGTGTCCAGTGCCCTGTTTCTAATCGTCATTGACATGACGGTGCTTTATACCGCACTCCCGCAGCTTACGCATGACCTTTCTGCTACCGCTTCGGAAAAGCTAAGGATCGTCAACATTTATCCGCTTGTGATGGCCGGGCTGTTGCCCGGTCTCGGTACTTTAGGCGATAGGCTCGGTCATAAGAGGCTTTTCGTCAGCGGGCTTATTCTATTTGGGATTGCTTCCCTGCTTGCGGCCTACGCGCCATTCCCGCTCGTTCTTATTGCCGCGCGTGCCCTGCTTGCCGTTGGCGCCGCGATGATGATGCCGGCAACCCTTTCCATCATTCGCACGACCTTTTCGGATGAGCGCGAGCGCTCACTAGCCATCGGCATTTGGGCATCCGTCTCCTCTGTCGGAGCCGGAATCGGCCCACTCATTGGCGGTTTATTGCTGGAGCATTTTTGGTGGGGCTCGGTGTTCCTGCTCAATATTCCAATCGTCATTATCGCTCTGCTTTTAGCCGTTCTGTTTATCCCGAACCTTAAAGGGCATCCAAGCAAAACATGGGATTTTATCGGTTCCGTCCAGATTATGATTGGCCTCGTTGGTCTCGTGTATGCAATCAAGGAGGTCAGCAGGCGTGATGGCTCGTATGCCATCGCTTTGATTTCAGCCGCAATTGGAATTATGGCTTTGATTTTGTTTTTGCTGCGCCAACGTAAGAGCACCGATCCCTTAATCGATTTTGCCTTATTTAAAGATTCTCGCTTCACGATAGGCGTGCTGACAGCTCTGCTGTCTTGCTTTGCTCTAATAGGAATGGAATTGATCGTCACCCAGCGGCTTCAGCTCGTGCTTGGGTATTCCCCCCTAGAAGCCGGCCTGTTCATTATATTTACTCCGATCGCTTCATTCCTCTCCGGAATAATCATCGGGCTAGTGCTGCATCGCGTGGATAAGATGAACGTACAATGGATTTGTTTGTTTATCTCTGGTCTCGGGATGGGTGCGTTTCTGCTCTTCCATAATGGAAATATCATTGCACAGGTCGTATCGCTGTTGATTCTGGGGGCGGGTCTTGGCGGAGCGATGACTGCTGCTTCTAATTCGATTATGATTCATGCCCCTATTGAGAAAGCAGGCATGGCCGCATCCATCGAGGAAGTCTCGTTCGAGCTTGGCAGCACGCTGAGCATTACGCTTCTGGGCAGCCTTTCGTCGTTCATCTATACCGCTTCATTCGTTATTCCTGAAGGACTAGCCGTCTCTCCGGTCGTTCGGGACAGCTTAGACGAGGCACTAATGGCAGCAGAAAATTTGTCCGCCACAGCCGGATCCACCCTCATTCATATCGCGCAAGCGGCATTTGATAAGTCGTTTGTTGCGGTCCTAGCTACTGCTACACTCATTCTTATGATCGCTGCGTTTATGGTCCGTGCCGCTGCATATCGTGCCAAGGTTAGGGGCAATTAGAGCTGATTGTAAAATACGCGATAAACAATGGGGCAGAAATTCGAGGCTGTTATTGCTTTGGCAGATGTCGATTATTCCGGGACTGAGCGTTTGCATAACTCGGATCCCGGAGAATCTTGCTTTCTAACTGTCATACAATAAGGCTCCAATTGCCCCGCAATACTCGCCATTATCAATGAACAAGGGCGAGGCTCCTCTTAGCTTTGTATAATTTTGAACAACCTCTTTAAGAAGGTCGTTTCCAATGAAAGATGAACCGATGAAAATGACGGATGAGACGCCACATTGGCCCGCAGCAAGCACGCTAACTGTAGCTGCCGTTTCCCCCACTAGGCCGATTACAGAAGCCAGTAGTTCTTCCTTCGACAATTGATCTGCAGCTACCAACGGCAGTATATTTCCGAAATTACTTGCGGTTAAATCTCCTGGAATGGGAGGCTCTGCGCCTGCATAAATATGCTTTACTTTCAAATCGATGCGGTCACGCTCTCCCTTAACTGCGGATGATACAATGGTTTCATAATCTGTTATCCCAGTCAGCAGCTGCGACAGCCCCATTATGGTTCCGCCGCCAACCCCGGTTCCACCGACCCTTTTTTGACTGCTGGGACCGACATGGTGAATCGAAGTGCCGGTACCCACATTCGTTAAAATATACGTTTCCTCTAATATAGCGTTCTTCGCAAGAAGATAACGCACACCGCTGCAGGTTGCCTCGAATTCAACGATCTCCGCCGCTTTCTCTGCCGCTTCTTTGCTCAAATAGGATTTCAATAAAGCGGCTTTACCGCCCGTGATACAAATCTTAGCGTTATCGAATCCGCTTATCTGCTGAGCCACATTTTCCAATTGGGAGATCGGGAACTTGTTGAATTCGAGCGCGCCGCTCTGCATCCATGCGACTTTAATTAGTGTACCGCCAGCATCTATTCCAATTTTCATCATTGATTTATGTACCCCGCTATTGTATAGACATTTATTCCATTATTCGGCTGCGCCTCTCGAGCCTCTTTCTAGTCGCTCTAGAAGATTCGTACGTACCTCCGGCCATTCATTCGCCAGAATCGAATAATATGCCGTATCCCTAATGCCCCCTTCACTGGCGGGAGCATGTGCCCTGCGGACACCTTCAAATGCTGCGCCAAGCCGTTGTATGGCGGAACGGGAGCGCTTGTTGCGGGCATCTGTCTTTAGTGTGACTCTAATCGCATTCCAAGATTCAAACGCATGGGTAAGCATTAAAAGCTTGCACTCTGTATTGACTCCCGTGCGCTGAGCAGAGGGAGCATACCAAGTGCTCCCGATTTCAGCAACGGTTGGAGGGGTCGCATCTGTTGGCGAAGGGCCGCTGGAGACACCCGGCGGCCCTGGAGGCGGCCAAGAAAACACTTCAAGATCAAGAAAACGTGTCGTTCCGACAATGCGGCCCGTTTCGATATGACGTACCACAAATGGCATGGCCCGGCCTTTGTCCAAAGACATTAATGCGCCGTCTATGTATCGTTTCGTTTCTTCATGACCGTTAGGTACATTTGTAAACGAATAAGTCGATCGATCCTCCGCGGCAGCAGAGCAGAGATCATGAACGTGGTTCATCGTCATCGGCTCCAGGCAGACTATACGCCCCAGAAGCGTTACTGGCGTTAGCATGGCATCACTACCTTTACATTTGTACTTATGAAAGGACGCCCACAGCGACCAGCACCCAGCCAATCATAAATGAAAGTCCGCCCAGCGGTGTTATTGGACCAAGAAAGCGAGCTTTCGCAACACTTAACACGTATAGGCTTCCCGAGAACAAAATAATTCCCGCTGCCAAAAACCAGCCTCCCGTAACGATGATCTGAGCATCGGGATATTGGCCCGCAAGCAGTCCGATCAAAATTAAACCTAATGCATGTGCAATGTGGTATTGCACGCCTACCTCATATACCTTCAGCTTATCCGGCGCCAATTTGCTCTTAAGCGCATGTGCGCCGAACGCACCAATCGCAACCGCCAAAACCATCAAAATACTACCGAGTATAACAAAGGTTTGCATATGTATTTCTCACCTCATTTTCAATTTATATGTTTAGCATATCATGATTAAACAGGGTATGGAATTATTCTCATGTCTCTACTCTCTTGATTTACCGATGCCATAATAGTAAGGTTGTTTGTTGGAACATCATCAGGAGGCATCTACGTGAAATTCTTTCAATCTACCACCACGGAGTGGCAGGGCTGGTCCCGCAACATTCGTCTATTCTTTCTAGCTAACATGTTATATCAAATAGGAACGGGTATGTTTGCAGTACTATACAACTTATATATCCACGAGCTCGGTTACCCCGACGCCATGAGCGGAAAAATCGTAAGTATGCAATCACTCGCAACGGCGTTATGCTTCATTCCGATTGGTTTGTTCGGCGATCGCGCCAGCCGCAAGCGATTGCTCGTCATTGGCGCTCTATGCAGCGGTATCGTACTAGCTGGCCGCTCCTTATTCGAATCAGAGAGCAGTCTGCTTACGATGGCCGTTCTGACAGGCTTATTTGCTGCTATCTTTCAAGTGCTCGCGATTCCTTTCTTAGCCGAAAATATAGCTAAAGCAGACCGGCTGCGCATATTCAGCATCTATTCTGCCTTTGTGCTCGCTTCCCAGGTTGCCGGCAGCCTTGGCGGAGGCGTCATTGCCGATATTTTGCAAACCGTAGGATTTGATAAGCTGCTCTCGTTTAAAATCGTTTTGCTCGCAGGCAGCCTAGCGGCAATTGCGGCATTTCTGCCATTGCAGGCTATAAGAGAATCAACACGTGCTCAGAAGCAGGCTGACCAAGCCGTTAACAAAGACATTGCGGCAAGCCAAAGCGCGCAATCAAGCAGTGAAATTAAGTTTATTGCCAAGTTTGCCGCGATACAGCTATTAATCGGCATCGGGTCCGGACTTGTCGTTCCTTATTTAAATTTATATTTCACGAATCGATTCTCGATTTCGCTTAGCGCGATGAGCTTCTTGCTCTCATTAGGACAAGTAATGACGATCATCTCCATGCTCATTGGTCCATCACTAGCTAATCGAGTTGGGCAAGTGAAAGCGATCGTTATTTTCCAAACCCTTTCGCTGCCGTTTCTGCTGTTAACTGGCTTCACCAATCTGCTGCTCGTAGCATCTATCAGCTTTTTATTTAGGCAGGCGCTTATGAATGCCGCTAACCCGCTTCAATCTGCTATTCTCATTGACCGGGTCTCTGCCAAAAAACAAAGCCTTGCCAATTCCTGCATGCAGACAGCCTTTATGCTTGGATGGGCTACAATGGGGCCGGTTCATTCTCATCTTATCGCTGCCTATGGTTATTATTGGGGTTACGCCATTACGTTCAGCATCACAGGAATATTGTATGTTACCGCGTCTATGCTTTTCTTTATGCTATTTCGCCAGAAGCGGTCAACTGCGCATAAAAAAGCCGCTCCATCCCTATGAAGCGGCCGCAAAACTTGTTTGATCCCATTGGTTATGAATGCAGCCTCTACCTTGGGATTATTCTTCATTTCCATGAAAAAGGCTCTTTATTTCTCGAATAATAAATGATTCAGAGCCGGCTTGACTGGCCTGCCTGCAATGAGCAGGCCTTCCCTGACAAATCCCTCTTCACGCCCTTCCAGTTCATGTATGAGCACTTCTCTCCAAGCCGCGACTTCTGCTGACTGCTCCGGCTGCTCCGCCAAATTGTTCAGCTCCTGCGGGTCCTGAAGCAGATCAAAAAATTGCTCCTTGCCTGTCTGCGAATACCAAATATATTTGACCTTGCCGTCTGTTACGTATTGGTTGGACAGTTCACCGAGCGCCATTTCCCCATGCACATATGATCTCCATTCGGGCCCTTCCCCTTTGCATAACGGCAGCAGGCTCTTGCCCTCCACCGTCTTCGGAATAGGTGCACCCGCCGCTTCCAGAAGCGTCGGCATAATGTCCCTGAGCTCGATCGGCTCATCAACATCGCTGCCCGCTCTTAAACCCAGCTTCCCGCCGGGATCGCATACGATAAACGGTATTTTTGCGCTCCCCTCGTACGGAAGCCCTTTGCGGAATAGATGATGGTCTCCCATCAGCTCGCCGTGGTCGGAGGTGAACAAAATGAGCGTGTTATCCAGCACATTGTATTCCTGCAGCGCGTTCAGCAGCCTCCCGATCTGATCGTCCAGATGGGTAATAAGCGCATAATAGCCAGCCTTCGCACGGTTGAGGCGCCGCTTCGGAAGCTTGCCTGCAATGGTCGTCGGATTGAACCTGCCTCTCTCCGCTGCGGCTTCGTCAGCCCAGTCGCCTACGGGAGAGTCCGGCATTTCAACATCCTTATACAGATCGAAGTAAGCCGCAGGAGGATCAAGCGGCGAATGCGGCCTGACGAACGAAGTCCAGAGGAAAAAAGGCTTCCCGGGATCCCTTCTCCGCAGAAAATCAATCGATTCCGATACCGTCCAGTTTGTGGGATGCAGCCCTTCATCCAGGTGCCAAGCTCTTGCCACCGTAGAGGCGTTGCAATCGAGCCCGTGGTCCGTCAGATCGGCATCCGGTCCCGCCATCCGCCACAACCACTGCAAGTAATCGTCGCATTGATTGAAGTGCTCCCCGTAAGAAGCTGCTGCATTTCGGTTATGATGCAAATAACCGTCATGCAATACGATATTGTGAAATCCGCATAAGTTGCGGGTTGGATATACATGCATCTTCCCAACGCATTGCGTATGGTAATCTTCCTTTGCCAGCTCCCCCGCCAGCATATGCTCGTACGTCCATGGGATGCCGTCGGCATAGCCGACTCTTCCGTGGGAATGCTGCCCCATTCCCGTCATAATGGCGGCTCTTGCCGGAATGCATACCGGCGTAGCGGAATACGCGTTATTGAACAGGACGCCTCGATTTGCGAGCGCATCCAAGTTTGGCGTTTCCACAACCGGATGATTCTGAATGCTCAAGCAATCAAAGCGCATTTGGTCTACAGTAATTAGCAGCAGATTCGGTTTCACGGTTTACCCCCTCATGGTCTCACTTTCGCTCATTTGTTCACGGCTGCCGGCATGATTTGATTTTTATATTGCGACAATTCGATTGACTTGCCTTTATGAAGCCTGGATTCTTCCGCGGCAAAGGCCATCAAATGACTCCGCACAGATACCGTTGCAGAAGATAAGCTTTCCACATCACTCTGTCCATCATTTCGCACTTCATTTATAAAGGAGCGGACAATTCCGGCATCCCCGCCTCCATGTCCCGATTCAGACGCTTCCAGCTTCACCACACGTTTTTCCTTCTTAACAAACTGATGAATCGTAATGGCATCATCCATCATATTCCCGCGAATATCGCCTTTTGTCCCCATAATTTGCACGATGCGAGTGTTGTCCTCTGTAAAACCGCACATACTAAAGGTTGCTGTTGCTCCGCTGGCAAATTCCATATTGACCACCTGGTGATCGACCACGTTGTTGTCTGTCTGGTACACGCATCGACCGTAAGGACCTGTACGGAGCGCTTCCATGATTTCCTCATCCGTATCGTTATTCGTAAATTTCCGCGACCATCCTCGTCCTTCATTCAAATAGTAGTTTACCGCATGATACTGGCACTCTTTCTCTGCCGCGCAGCCTTCAGCACAAAATGCAGGCGCTCCTTCCGGCTTATTTCCTTCATGAAAATGCATCAAGGACCCAAACGAGCTCACACGCTCGCAAGGCTCATCCATAATATAAGAAAGAATATCCATATCATGACAAGATTTCTGAAGAATCATCGGGCTTGATTCGTCGCTATTGCGCCAGTTCCCCCGAACAAAGCTGTGCGCCATATGCATATTGCCCACATTCTCATTTAATTGGACAGAAACGATATCACCGATGGCTCCCTGCTCAATCTCATGCTTGATCGTCTGCCAAAAAGACGTATAACGCAGCACATGGCAGATCGTCAGCAAACGTCCTTGCTTAAGTGCCTCCTGTTCCATTTCCACACACTCGCTAGGAATAGGCGACATCGGCTTTTCCAACAATACGTGATAACCAAGCTGCAGCGCTCTAATAGTAGGCTCTAAATGCATATGATCCATAGTGCATATAATAGCCGCATCGGCGTCTTTCTTCTCTGCCAAAATATGCTCCCAGGAATGATATTGCTGTTCATCTGTTAATTGATGCGCTTTAGCAATCATTTCCCGCCGCCCGCTATTCGGATCTGCTACCCCAACAATACTAAGGTCCTCTTGATGGGCAAGCGCATAAGGAGCGTAAGCGCGAATTCCCCGGTCTCCCGCTCCAATCAGAATCGCTCTAATAGGCTTCATGCGAACTCTCTCCTTTTTGATTTATTGCAAAAAGGGGTGGCAGCAGCATTTTATTGCATAGCACCCCTTCCGCATTCACGTATTAATGATTCACTTTCTCCTGATAAGCAGCCGTCATATCCTCTGCAACTTCTTTCAAGGTTGGATCATTGCGCAGCTGGTCTATTAATTTATCATAGTTTTCAATCGTATCTTTTCCGATAATAACCTTCGTGCGCATATCGCTCACTTTTTTGGAGATTTCGGGATAGTATTTGTTGTAAACCTCAGAATACAATTCAAGGCTAGGGTTTGGCGTCTTGATCTTTTTACGTTCATTAACGATTTCGACATTCCGATTGTAAACGTCATCCGGCATGCCCACAGCGCCTATCGACATGTCATCGCTGATGAGATGAATCAAATTGTTCATATTGCCGTCACCCACTTGGTCGATAGCGCTTTGAGGAGTAGCTATTTTGCGGCCATTCTCTACCGTATAATGGACGCCCTCAATCCCATAGGTAGCAAGCTCATTGCCTTCCTTCCCATAAGCGTAATCGAAAAATTTCAGAATCTCTTTCAATTTATTTTCCGAAACCTTCTTCGGGATCAAATACACGCCATAATAAGAGGAACCTGATGGCGTATATTTCACTCCGCTTGCATTCTCCAAATAAGTGATTGGCACATAGTCGGCAGTCGGAACAACCTCACGTATAACGGAACCCGTAACCCACGCATGGTTCATCGATTGAGAAGTACCGCCCGATTTGCCTCCACGAATCACGTCTACCGTTTGCGAGTATTTCATAATGGCAAAATCTTTTGGGAATAGCCCTGCTTCATATGCCTTTTTAATCCATAGCAGAGCATCGCGCGACTCATCTTCTGTTATGGCAGGAACAAGCTTATCCTCTTTCAGTTTCCACTGCCCTTGCGTACCGTTAAACACGCCGTATACAAAGCCTAATGTATCGTAATTAGCGGAATAAGGAATTTCATCCGCCTGGCCATTTCCGTTAGGATCCTTTTCCTTAAATGCCTTTAGTACATCATAAAATTGATCCATCGTCGTAGGCGTTGCGAGTCCTAGCTTGTCCATCCAATCTTTACGCAGGATCGGAAAAGCCCCGCCTCCGTAGCTAGGATAAAACCTGGGAATGGAGTAGTTTTTCCCTTTAATCTTCGAATCAGACCACGCCAATTCTAGATTTGGGGCGCTTAGGTTCGGATAATCCTTTATGTACGGCGTCAAGTCCCAGAACACGCCTTGATCAACCATCTTCTGCAGCTGCGGATTCACCAATGACTCGACAAACGTAACCTCAGGCAAATCGCCGGATGCCAGCATGACATTAATCTTTTCCTCGGAGGTTGAAGGCGACAGCCATGTAATATCAAGCTTGGTATTGGTACGCTTCTCAAATTCTTTCCAAATCACGTTTGTGTTGTCAATAAATTCAGGCGCATAATTCAGCGTCTGGATTTGAATTTTCGTTGGAGCCGAAGAATCAGAAGCCTCCTTTGTACTGCTGCATGCCGTTATGAGCATGCTTGATCCCACAATTACAACGATGGATTTCGTTAACAAAGACTTCTTCAGCTGTGTGCTTTGTCGATTCATGATCATACCTCCTCAGATTAGTAAAACCTATGTCATCATTCCTTTACAGAACCGACCATTGCGCCTTTCGCAAAATGCTTCTGCAAGAATGGGTACACCAGCATAATTGGAATCGTTGCGATCACGACTGCAGCCATTTTCAATGTTTCGGTTGGCATCTGTCTGTTCATCTGGCTAGCTACCTTTGCTTCTCCACCACCTCCCATCGTAGTGGGATCAACGAGCATATTTTGCAGAAGAACCTGCAGCGGCCACTTCGTTTGCTCGTTAATAAACATAATTCCGTTAAAATACGTATTCCAATAAGCTACGGCAAAAAACAACCCAAAGGCGACGAGTGCGGGCATAGACAGCGGAATAATAATGCGCCAGAATACGCCGATCTCGGTAGCTCCGTCGATGCGAGCCGCCTCTTCCAAGCTATCCGGAATACTGTCGAAAAATCCTTTCATCAAGAGCACATACCATCCGCTTGTCAAAGACGATAAAATAAGCGACCAAATACTATCGATAAGCCCGAGATTGCGAACGACCATATACAGCGGTACGAGACCCGGTGTGAATAAAAAGGTTAGCAGAATCATGAACATCATCGTTTTACGGAAACGAAGACGTCTGCAGGATATGGCATATGCCAATCCTCCTGTAACCAGCAGGCTTAGCGCTGTGCCTACCGTAGCCAGAAAAACGCTGATCAATAAGGAATTCATGAATAATCCGTTATCAAGCAAGTATTTATATGCATCGAGCGACCATTCTTTCGGCCATAATATCAAATCTCTCGTGTAATACTCCGTTGGAGCCGTGAATGAAAGTACGATTGTATAATAGATCGGGAAGATCATGGCTAAGCTAAATAGGATGAGAATACCGCCATTCGTAATCCCAAATATACGGTCCTTCCAAATCATGTTCGTTTTCATAATCCGATGTCTCTCCCTTCGCAGCCCCAATTAATATAAGCTTTCGTCGCCGAACCGTTTAGCAACCTTATTTGCCGCCACGACTAGAACCACGCCAATAACGGATTTGAATAAACCGATCGCTGTACTATAGCTGAACTCGCCTTGCCGTATCCCCACGCGGTATACGTAGGTGTCGAACACTTCAGCAACTTGAGTTACGGCAGCGTTCATCATCAGGTATACTTGCTCAAAGCCCGTATCCATAATGGTCCCCAAGCGCAAAATGAATAGAATGATAATGACGTTTCTCATTGCGGGTAAAGTAATATGCCACATCCTGCGGAATCGGCCTGCTCCATCCATTACAGCCGCTTCATACTGCTGTGGATCAACACCTGCAATCGTTGCGAGGAATATAATCGTCCCCCACCCTACTTCCTTCCAAATCGATTGTGCCGTCAGCAGCCCCCAGAAATAATTCGGATTGGACAAAATATCAATGGTGTCCTTATCTAGTGCTGCGAGCAGCTTATTAAATAGGCCTTCCGATTGGGAAAACATTAAATAGGTGAGCCCATAGATCAAAACCCAAGATAAAAAATGAGGAATATATATGAGTGATTGAACCATCCGCTTCATCACTTGATTCCGTACTTCATTCATCATAAGCGCCAATATAATCGGAGCCGGAAAGAAAAAGACAAGGTTCATGACGCTTATGCCCAGCGTGTTCCGCATCAATATCCAGAAGTCAGGATTGGAAAAAAATCGCGTGAAATGTTCAAACCCGACCCATTCGCTTCCCCAAACCCCTAAGTAAGGCGAATAATCCTGAAATGCAATAATTAGATTCGTAATCGGAATATATTTAAAAATAATAAAAAATAAGATGCCCGGGAGAGCCAATAAATACAAATACCGATCCCGCTTTAAATCCGGCCATAGCGATCGTTTTCTTTTTTTAATCATTTTGTTTTTCGATGGTCGAGACGACAAGCTTTTGCCCCGAAATGCTGCTTCCGTATTAGGCGTTCGCATCGGTCTACCTCGCTTTCTTCTATCCATAATTTGTCCATGCCACTAGCTTAGAACACCGTTGATCGATAAGAAGAAAGTAACCGTTGCTAACATTTCATGCAATTCGACTTTTTTTCCGCTGCTATAAAGATGGTATTTACTAGAATCGAGGACCTCGAACACCCTATAGAATATGGGTTTGTCCTATTCATTTCCATAGATTGCACTATTTTTACGACGATCCTCTATCTATCAAAGTTAATTTTTTGAAAATGTATTTCTTTTCATATGAACGCTATTTCGCTATGATGGATAACAACATCATTTCTTAACACCATAGATTATCTTTATGATATTCGAATCAGGAGTGAGGTAAATGAAAGCACCATGGGCAAGAAAACGATCCTCAAAAGGAATCATGTATTGGAAACTTAGCGCGCTATCCATACTCCTCACCTGCCTTCCTATCACCATTGTCAGTGCCATCAACTGGAATGTCGGAAATCAGTACCTGATTAAGCAATATCAGCATAATAACGAACAGCTGCTCAAGGACACTTCGAGGCAGATTGATGATCAAATCACTCAGCTTATCCAATACTCCCTACATATGATTGCGAACCCGATATTCAAATCCTCTATTGCCAGCATGAATTTTGTTAATGAATTTGAAACGACACACGAACTTAGCGATACGCTGGATTTCATTGAAAATGGCTACCCGCTTATCGATCAAGCCTATTTATATATTGAAAGCCAGAATAAGGTGATGCAATCGACACTAGGATTACGGTCGCTTGACAGCTCTGCTGCTTCTTCAGCTTGGAAAAGCATAATGAGCGAAGATAAAGGCATATTCTGGACGAATAAACTTGTCCGGCCCTTTAATAGAGACGACACGAAAAACGCGATTGTGATGAAATTACCTTTCAATAGCCAAAAGCCATTTGGTGCCCTTGTTCTATATGTGAATCCGTCCAAATTCCATCTCAATTCGAATTCCGAACAAATTTCCTATGTCCTTGATGGGGAGGATACTCTAATCGGGCAATCCGATGCGAGCAAGGAATACCCAAATGCGCTGCCTGGAATACAAAAGTTTTTAAGCGAAAACGTTCGATCGTATGATAGCGAGTTCCATTTTAGGCTCCCTGTCGACAACGATGTCATGCTGATGAATACACTATCTTTTTGGAAATTGGGCAGTATTTGGACTTACGTCTCTGGAACACCCGCATCCGCTATCACGGCGCCTAATCAACCCTATAAGCAGGTTGTACTGATCTACTGGGCTATTTCACTGCTTATCGCACTTGGAGTAAGCTGGTTTGCCTCACACCGCATGTACAAGCCTATCCGCAAAATAGTAGATTTGTTCAAAGAAGAAAAAACAAAAGACCCCTCCCAATACAATGAGATCGAATATATCGAAGAGAAATGGAAGCAGCACAGATTCGCTGCTGAATCTTTACAAAACCAATTGAACACTTCCATTCCGAAGGTTAGGGAAGCGTTTATCAATCAATTTGTCTCGGGGCAAGCTACGCATTTGACCGAATCGGAAATAAAGGAAAAGCTGCTCGCTCTGCAGCTCGACATCACCGATCAACATTTTTCAGTCATTATATGCCAGCCTTATACGCTTAGCCGAGATAGCGGGCAACTTACAGCAAAGGACGATCAGCTGCTTACGTATGCTTCCATCAATGTTTTGCAACAACTCTCTGAACCTGTGACCTCATATATGCATACGATTAATTTCATGGACAGCTCCTTCGCTATGATCTTGTTCTATCCGGCGTCCTCGTCCTCTGACGAGCTGAAGAAGCAGCTGATGCAATTAAGCACAGATATGATTCATACTTTGCGTGATGTATTGAGCATGAAGGCAACCATCATTATAAACGGCCCCACCCGCTCATGGTCTAACGTTCCTTTTTTACTAGAACAGGCTAAAATAGCGCTTAATTACCGCAGCTTTATTTCTGACAGTCAGCTATTAGACGCTGAGCTCGTATTGGAGCAAGTGAATATGCAAAGCGAATTCCCTTTAGAGCTGGAGCAGGAATTTACCCATACGCTCAACCTTGGACTCGAAGAAGAGTCTGTCGAGATCTTAACGAGATTAGTTATGGCACTGCAAAATGGCGATGCTCCTGAATGGGTCGTCCATCAAGTGCTGATGCGTCTAAAAAATAACCTGTACCGTGTCATGCTTCAATCCGGCCATAATCCCTACGCGCTGTACGACGGGGTCAAATTGCAAAAGGAATTGAAGGCACTTCATGATTCAAACGCTTGTATTCATTGGTTTCGCACGAATATCATTAAGCCCTATATCGAAATATTGAATAAAAGCTATCATCATTCCATTAAACATGTCGTTGACCACATCATTACAACCATTAATGAAAACTATATGAGTGATCTCTCGCTCGAAACATTCGCTTCTGAGGCTAAAGTGAGCATATCCCAGCTAAGTAAGGCATTCAGGCAGATGACCGGCACGAACTATATTGATTACTTAACCTCTGTTAAAATAAATCATTGCAAACAGCTCCTCATCACTACCGATATGAAAATACATGAAATTGCGAAATGCGTAGGCTATCAGCCTCCCTATTTCAACCGGATGTTCAAGCGGCTTGAAGACCTAACTCCGGGGCAATTCCGCGAACAGTTTAAATAGCGGCCCTCTTATTAGCAAAAAAGATCGCATTCTCCTAGCCCCGCACGGCTAGGGGAGGAATGCGATCTTTCTCATGTTCGGTGCGGTGTCTGTCATCACTTAAGCAAGCTTAAGAAGCAGACCATTCCGCGCAGATATACTGCCGTGAATGGTCTGCCCATGTCATCTATTCGATGCCTTCCTCTTTTGCCTTCGCGTTTACTTCCTCAATCATCTTGTCGAGACCCTTGGCCTTGTAGCCGTCTACAACCTTTTTCCAGGACTGCTCCGCCGAATCCTTCGACAGCATGATGTTCAACAAATCATCGTGATCAAACACTGTAAATTTATCCTTGGCAGGCGTCGACATGTAAGTCAGGCGAATATCATAGTCAGGAATTTTGGTGTTATTCATAATCCAGTCGATATAATTGACCGCTTCCTGCCTAATATCTTCATTTGAAATAATGGGACTGTTCATATCGTAGTTGCTGGCCGTTTCATAGGCAACTAGGTCCTTCAAGAAACCGATAGCAGGGTATTTCTCGATGCGCGGCCTATTATCCAAAATAACCTTTTTGTCTCCCTCTACCTTGTAATCTACGCCTTCAATGCCGTAAGTGAGCAAAGCTTTGCCTTCTGGAGAGAGCACATAATCGTACAGCGCCAAAATACGGTCAAGCTTCTTCGGATCAATCTTTCCGCTGAAGTAGCTTTCGGACCAATAGGTTTTGAAGATTGCATGGCTGCGCTCCCCGTCCGGTCCAACTAGCGGCTTCAGCACCTTTACGCTATCAAGAATATTGACGTTTGGATTGCTGTTAGCCCAGCGCTTGGTGTAAATATGCTGATCCAGGTTCATAAATCCGCCGCCTGCAATCATCGCTGCTGCTTTGCCTGAAGCGAATTTGTCGTAAGCGGTATCCGGGCTGGTTAAGGCGATGTCAGGATCAATCAGATTATGGTCATACATATCCTTCATGTTCTGAATGGCTGGCAGTGCATTTTTGGAGAAGACCGCCGGAATAAACTTGCCATCCTCCTTGATCCACTTAAAATCCGCGCCGCTGCCATCGCTAGTCGCTACAGGGTTGCCGTACAGCCAAAACAGGCCGCCGATCATTTTCACCTGAGAAGCCGTTAGGCCCGTAATCTTCTTGCCCTCTGGATCGGCCTTAACGATGGCATCAAGCATCGCCTTGAACTCGTCCCATGTCTCCGGCTCTTTCGTAATGCCAGCCTTCTGCGCCAAATCCCACCGATAATAGACTAAGCGGTCAAGCGCGCTCCAGTCCACGCTTGGGAACATCCTTCTAGGGATCGTATAGTGCTTGCCGTCAACCGCCAAGCCCTTAATGTCCGGCGCCTCAAAGTATGCTGCCAGGTTCGGATATTTGGTCAAATCCGGCAGCGAAGCGACAACGCCTTGACTAACCCACTTCCGTTGATATTGCGTGCCGACTGCATCTATTGCGAATACGTCCGGGAGCTGTCCCGAAGCAGCCCACATCTGGATTTTTTGAGCATAGTCATCCCATGTTGTATTTACCGGTTTAATCTTAATGTTGAATTTCTTCAAAATTTGTTGCATGATGGGGTCTTTATCCATCTTCGCTACTTCCGCTTCCACGTCCCAGAAAGCGATGGAGATTTCCATTGGATCCTTGTAGGGGTTGTCATCTGCGGCAGTATCCGTGTTATTGGCTGCATTCGCCGCCGGGCTCTCTGCTGCCTTCTCGTTACCGCTGCTGCATGCCGCGAGCAAGCCTGCAAAGAGAGATAAGCATGCAAGGATAACGCCAGCCTTCTTCAATCTTTTCATTGTTGAATCCTCCCTTTTTTGTCATTGTGAAGCTTTCTTTAAATTAGGACAAGCATCTATTTGATATTTCCTTATCCTTTGATGGAGCCCACCATAATGCCTTTATTAAAGTGCTTCTGCAGGAAAGGATAGACCATAAGTATCGGAACGCAAGTAATAACGATAGTAGCCATCTGCAGGGCAGGCGTATAAACTTTGCTGGAGCTGTCGGTTGCCATTTGCTCCGCCAGCGTATTAAGCAATTGATTGGATGTAATGAGCGTCTCCCGCAAATAAATTTGCAAAGGCGTCTTGGCTGAATCGCTGATGAAGATGAGCGCGTACCACCACTCGTTCCACCGCTCTACCGCAAAGAACAAGCCGAAGGTAGCGATAAACGGCGCTGAGATCGGCAAAATGATTTTAAGCAAAATGTACAGGTCATTCGCTCCGTCCAGCTTCGCCGATTCCTCCAAGCTCTCTGGGAGCGTGCCAAAGTAGTTTTTCATAATAATAAGATAGAAAGTGTTGAGGCCTGCCGGTATGATCATAACGAAGATGCTGTTGACAAGGCCAAGCGCCTTAATAATGAGATAGAATGGAATAAGTCCCCCGTTAAAAAACATCGTGAACAAAATAAGCGTAAGCATCCCGTTCCGGCCGGGCATTCCTTTCTTGGAGAGCGCGTAGGCTCCCGCCACCGATATGCTCATGCTGAACAGCACGCCCACAACGGTTATAAATATGGAATTTGTCATAGAGCTCCAAAACTTCGCATCAGACAAAATGACTTTGTAAGCCGACAAGTCAAAGGACAAGGGCAGCAAATAAAGATTGTACTGGCTTATGACATCGAATTTGGCGAAGGAAATAATGAGCACGTTATAGAATGGGAAAAAAGTGACAATGGACAATAGCGAAAGCAGAATATAAACGACTAAGTCGAAGGTGCTTATTTTTTTTCTTTTTCTCGTATGCGAAAGCTTCATCTGATTACCTCCCATGCACGATTAATATAGTCCTTCTTCGCCCATTCGCTTCACAACGGTATTGGCAACCGCCAGAAGCACTAAGCTAATGACGGACTTGATTAATCCCGCCGCTGTCATATAGCCAAAGTCTCCGCCTACCTGGAACGATGTTCGGTAAATGTAAGTATCGATCACGTCAGACACGGAATAGACGGGTGAACTGTACAGGTTGAAAATTTGGTCAAAGCTTGCGCCTTGCGTCAGCAATTGGCCCACATGCAAAATAAGCAAAATGGCTACGGTGCTCTTCATGCCCGGCCATGCGATATGAAGCAGCCGTTGGAAACGACCCGCTCCATCCATCTCGGCGGCTTCGTACAGCTCGGGGTTAATGCCCGCCAACGCGGCTAAGTAGATGATGGAGTCCCAACCGACTTCCCGCCATACATGCGTAATATAGAGCATGGGACGGAATGACGAAGCGCTCGTAAGCGGTGAAATGGACTCATAGCCAAACAGCATAATGATTTGGTTCACGGCACCGTCGCGGCTTAAAATAATGGATATAATGCCCGCCAGCACGACCCATGAAATAAAATGTGGGAAAGTAAGTACCGTTTGGAAGAAGCGCCTCGCCTTTTTCCTCGAAAATTCATTTAGCAAAATCGCGAGTATGATCGGCGCGGGAAAATGAATGAGGAGCTTCATTAGGCTGATAATCATCGTATTTTTGAATGCCGTATGGAAGTCTGCGTCCGTCAAGAGCGTTCGAAAATGTTCGATTCCAATCCATGGACTGCCGAGTATGCCTCCGCTGTAATCAAATGTCTTGAATGCCAGCGTAACGCCGTACATCGGTGCGTAGCTGAATATCGCATACCAGACCATCACAGGAAGCACCATAAGATAAAAATATTTGTACTGAAGCATCGTCTTCCACAGCTTCTTCTTTGGTTTGTAAGCATTTGCAGCGCTCTGCATAAGAAGTCACTCCTTGCTCTATTAAATTTGCGCAAACTCGGGAATCCATTCGCTCTTTTAAGTATAGTAAGGTCGGCGAAGGCGGAGTATAGACATTACTAGCCTTGTATGTGGACTCCTTCATGCAAGTGCTCTCATTTATTTTCAATCATAAAATAAGACATAGCGGCAATGGTTTTGTACATATTCCGATATATAAAACGAGGAGGGCTGTCGTTCGAAGACATGAAAAAATAGCGGTACAGGGTCTATTCCTGTACCGCTATTTTCTATTCTGGTCTATGGCTGCTTGCTTCCTGAGAATGTGGGATACTCCTGTGCGTGCAATGGCCCGCCTTCCTTCATTACCGTCCATAACGGGTCGGTGTCGCTCTCCATCGAGGACATCATCTCGTCATGCCAATCGCTTAGCAGATAGACGGCTTCCTTGCATACATCCCGCAACTCCTCTGCCAGATTGCGCTGCTCATAGGGATCGTCCTTTAGATGGAACAGCATCTCCTTCGGAAATCCATGGTGACCGTCATGATAAGAGCGGATGTACAGCCAATCCTGGAACCTGACGCTTCGCTGGCACACATGGGCGCATTGCGACAGTACCAAATAATCTCTACCCTCATCCATTCCCTCCGTAATGCTCTCCATATAGCTTCGTCCATCCCATCGGTCAGGACGCGCTGCTCCGACTAAATCCGCCAGCGTCGGAGCGAGATCGAGATGGTAATGCAGCCCTTCGTTCTTGATTCCCTTTGCTCCCCCCGGCCAGCGGAATATCATCGGAATCCGGCAAGTGCCCTGATCCGCCGTGCCGTGTTCAGAATAAATGCCAAGCTCGCCAAGATTCTCGCCATGATCCGCACTGATGAGAATAGCCGTATCCTCCAAAATGCCCAGCTGCTCAAGCTTTGACAGCACCTGCCCAATATGATCATCCATATACCGAATCGCGCTGTCGTAATTGTCGATGATATGCCTTAGATCGCCATAGTTCTCTACTGGCTGCCCGTGTCTGGGCCACTTGCTGTAATGCGACTTTGCAAGCCGGTTCATATCCGAAATGCTGTGCTGCCCTTCCTTCAGCAGATGGGATTGGAATACGTCCTCCGTCAGCCACTCCGGAAGAGGGTCCTCCCGGAAGGGATACCCATATGTCTCAGGCACCCGGTACGGCGTATGCGGGTCCCAGAAGTTCAAATGCAGAAACCACTGATCCAAGCTTCCATTATCATCCAGCCACTTTAATGCGGTAGGAAGCACTTGATGTGCCGATTCGATCCCGTTTTCTCCAATATTATGAACCTCATGAAATCCGGCATTAAATGTCCATGCGGAATGCCTGTCAGCAAATGTGCTGATCGTTGCCGCCTTGTAGCCCGCTTTCCGCAATACGCCGGGGAGACTCTCCCACTTAAGCCGATCCTCGAAGCCCCGGCTCGGTCCCTCCCGCCTCATATCCGCCGCTGTGCCGCCATGACCCGCAATGCCGGTATGGATGCCGAATCTGCCTGACATCAAAGCTGATCTCGAAGGAAGACATGGCGCGTCCGAGCAATAATAGTTAGTAAAAACCACTCCCTCTTCCGCTATACGATCAATATTGGGAGATGTGTTACGGTGATACCCGTAGCAGCCCAAATGATCGGGACGGAGAGAGTCTAGATCGAGATAAACAATTCTCATCGCGGACAGCCTCTCTTTCCATTAATTCATCATTCCGCACCTTTGTAATGATCAAACTATCGCAGCTAGGCGTCACTTGCATGCTGAACTGCTTCCCTTTCCCTTTACCTATCATCCATATTATAATTTGTAAATAGTTTGGCTAAGTATAGAAAAAAGCGTTAAATTCATTGTTGTTTATTATGAAAGTGCATTCATTTAGATTAAATCTTGGTTTTGTACATATTAATCATATTTTTTTCTATACGAATACATGAATACTATCGCTACGATTGCTGTAAAGGGGGCATTACGATGTACAAAGCGGTCATTGTGGATGACGAACGATGGATTGTCGAGGGCATAAAGGCAGGAGTACGCTGGGAAAAGTACGGCTTTCAGGTTGCTGGCGAAGCCGAGAACGGGCAAGAAGGTCTGAAACTAATCGAGGCGCTGCAGCCAGAATTTGTGCTGACCGATATTAAGATGCCCCTTGTCAACGGGCTTGAGCTGATCAAGCGGGGAAAGGACTTGTCGCCACGCACTCATTTTGCGGTGCTGAGCGGGCATGCGGAATTTGCTTACGCCCAGAAGGCGCTGAATTACGGAACGTTCGGCTACTGCCTTAAACCTTTTGAAATCGAGGAAATTGAAGCTTTGCTCTGCAGGCTCTCGCAGGTGCTCAAGCAGCAGCCACAGGCAGAACCGCAATACGACTCCCAGGAGCTGTATGAAGTGCTCTGCTCTGGGAATGAAGAGCTCCTTAAAGAGAAACTTACTGTTGTCGGCTTGCCTATAAGCACAGAGCTCCCCGTCACACCCATTGTCATACAAGGCTATCCGCTACTTCCATACTCGGGAGATATTCACCATGTCCGCTTTCGCATGAACAAGCGAAGGGTAGGCTACTTCGTGTACAGCCATCTAACGAACCATTTCTTGGGTTCGCTTAACTTGTCCGGGAACAGCATCGATTACAGCATCGGCACCGGTCCTTCCACTTCCCGTCCTTCCGAGCTTGAGGCATCGCTGGAAGCGGCGTCCATAGCGTCTTACGGCTACTTCTCAACAGGCAAGAGCGGCATCTACCATCCCGCTTCCGCTGAGGAATCACCTATCGACTCCATTCTAACGGAGCTGACTGAGGCTCTAGCCCAGAAGGACCGCGTACGATTCGTATCCGTCATGGAATCCTGCAGGCCGATGTTCCAACATTTTAAGCTGACCATTAAGGATGCATATCTCATTTTCAATACGGTCATGTACCTTTTCTCGAGAGAAGGGGCAGCGGCGCAAACCCGGTTTCTGGAGGGTTATGACCAGCTCTATTATGACTATGGCCAAGCCCATGCGATGATTGATTATCTTATCAAGCAAACGTTAAAGCATTTTTCGGATGAGCTTTCCTTACGACTCGCAGGCGTAACGCATAGTCGCATCAAGGAAATATTGTTTTTTATCCATAATCATTTTAATCAGGAAATGTCCATTCAAAGCCTTTCAGAGAAATTTTTCTTAAGCCCTACTTATTTGTCCCAGCTGTTCAAGAAAGAAGTCGGAGAAAACTTCGTGGAATATTTGTCCCGCCAGCGCATCCAATATGCTTGCAAGCTGCTCGCCGAGACAGATATGACGGTTAGCCAGATTGGCGAGAAATGCGGCTTCAATGACTATTTTTACTTTACGCGAATCTTTAAACGGCTAAATAGCATGACGCCTACACAATACCGGGGCTCGCAATGAAATCCTTTAAAAAATGGTCCATTCGGACGCAGGTGCTGACCATTGGAGCGATTATTCTAGCCATTATCCCGCTTGTCATTATTTTGACGTATCGTCAATCCAGTGCAATCATCGTCAACCAAAACACGCAGTACAACATGGAAATGGTATCCAGTCTTCAGCAACGGGTCTCCGACAGCTACGCTAGAATTTCCGGCATCTTGATTAATCTGGGCTACGATACAACCGTCCAAGACTTTCTGGTGGAGAGCGATAGCCTAAGGATCTACGAGCTGTCGAAGAAGGTACAGAGCTTGATGGGGGTAATCAAAAGCACCAACCCCGACATTGTCGACGTCGTCATTATGAACAATTCCGGCAAGCATACGTCTCTGCAGGGCAGAATCAGCATCGTGAATGACATGGTGGGTGAGCTGGCGGAGAAGCAAGGCGAGGTCTATTATGGCGGCTTTAAGCAAGCAGGCCCTTTCATCTTGCGGGACTCATTTCTCTTCGGCATGAATCTATACGCTTCTCGCAACACGTACCAATACGGAGAAAAAATAGGCTTCATTGCGGTTGTTCTGGATGCCAAGTCCATTCAGCTTGAAATCGAGAAGTTTCCAAGGCTGTCCGGCACAAGCTTCTACCTTAGAACGAATAATGAGCTGGTGTACGCAAATGCGAGCGGGCAGGAGCTTAATCTAGACGAGACAAGGCTGACTCTCTATTCCGGCTTTGGCGAGAGCGCTGTCATGGAGAAGATTGACGGTAAGTCCTATGCTATTCAATCGTTTCCCTTACCAGAGATCAAAGGCAACATTATTTCGGCGGTGCCCATCAAAAACCTGATTAAAGAGCTAGAGGGACTGAAGCGAACCAGCTACTTGATGCTAATCATTACGCTTCTTCTCATTACGATACCGTATTACGTGCTTATAATGAATTTATTGCGGCCTCTTGGAAAGCTAATCGCGTTCATGAAGCGGCTGAAGAGCGGTAATCTGGACTTGCTGCATACGAAGGTAGAGCTGGAGGGCTACGCTGAAATGGAGGTTATTTCCACTCAATTCAACACCATGTTGAACCGCATCAACGACCTGACCGAGCAGCTTCTGGAGACGACGGGTGAGCTGTATCAAGCCGATATCGAGCGGCAGCGCGCCGAAATGTCGTTTCTGCAGAGCCAGATCAAGCCGCATTTTCTCAGCAATACGCTGGATGCTATTAAGGGAATCGCAATTGTTAAGGGAAATAATGAAATTTACGAAATGGCCTCGGCCTTAAGCCGGATGCTGCGTTATAGCATCAAAGGCGCCAATGAAGTGACGCTGCAGGAGGAGATTAGAATTGTCGACTCTTACATTACGATCCATCAGGGGAGGTTTCCAGGAAGAATTCAGTACGAGCAATACATTTCGGAGGAGCTGAGCGAGATTCTCATTCCGAAAATGATTATTCAACCGATTGTCGAAAATGCGCTGACTCACGGGCTGGAGCCGTCTGAAAGCGGGGGCAAAGTTATCATCCAGACAGAGATCTATGATGCTCGTCACATAGAGATCATGGTGACGGACAATGGCGTCGGCATGGAGCCGCAACGGCTGAAGCAAGTGAGAAATGCCCTTATCTCCAAGGACCCCGCGGCCAATCAGCATATCGGGATGAAAAATGTAAATGATCGAATTCGCCTCCATTACGGAGAGGGAGCCGGGATCACCATTAATAGCTGGCTTGGAAGCGGCACCGTCGTCCGGGTGCGGCTTCCTGTGCCGACTAATTTTAACTATCGCTTATGAAAGATGCTGACGCTCGAAAGCATGAACTCCTTACATTTTAAAATGACTAAGCTGCTCTTTCGAAATATTCGTCATATGAAGCAATTCATCCGCAGACTCTAATAACGTTTTCATCAACCCTGCCTGAGCAGTCACCGATGCAGATGCGTAATTGGTATTTTCAGCAGATTGTTTGGCAATATCCGCTACTTCATGGACGGATGCGGTGACCTGCTCTGAGCTTGCTGAGATTTGCTCCGTTAAATTCGTTACCTGCTGCACTTGATCTACTAATTTCTGAGATGACGCCAGTATTCCTGTAAAGATGTCATTTGCGCTATTGATCGTTTCGATTCCTTTGTCAACCTCGATTTTCTCGCTTGTCATGGATGCGCCTAAACGATTAATCTTTTCCGTAATCGCTGTTAATTTGTCTGATATATCATCTGTAGAGAGCTTAGACTGGCTGGCTAGCTTCTGAATTTCTGAAGCGACTACTGCAAAGCCTCTCCCATGCTCCCCAGCACGCGCAGCCTCTATGGAAGCGTTCAGCGCGAGTATGTTTGTTTGAGCCGAGATTTTTGCTATTATGGCAACCATGCCTTGTACCTGTTCGGATTGGCTCGTTAGGAATTCTACTAACTCACCAGAGCTCATAACGGAATCATTAATTTTGTTCATCTGGTTGAAAGCATCTTCAATCGCAAGCTGGCCCTGAACAGCCTGTTGATGTGAATGAGACGATTCATTAAGAACATCTTGAGCGGATTCAACTATGCGCTGAATATTAATCGCAATTTCATTCATGGCCGTCGAGCTTTCTTCCGAATTGATGAATTGCGTTTGCGTTCCACTGCTTAACTCGACCATCTTACTATTGATATTATCCATTTCCGCTACGGATTGCGTGATCGCCTTCGTTAATTCGGATGAGGATAGAGATACTTTACTGCTCGTAGCTTTGCTTGCGCTGATCATATTTCTAAACTCATTGATAACTGTATTGATAGGCTTAACGATGTCCCCAACTTCATCTTTCGTATAGGGAACAAGCCGATTGGTTAAGTCACCTTGGCTAACTTGAATGAGAGACGTATTTATATAGGCAATCGACTTCTTGACGGAAATATAAAAGCCAATAAAAATATATAATAAAATGATAAATCCAATCATAACGGCGATATTAAATATCATTGCTTTATTCTCATAGGCGTCTACTCTATTCTTGATTAACCCATCCAATAACGTTAACTCCAAATGATATAGCTCTGAATTATTTTGAATAAATGCCGTAGCTATTTGAAAATATTCACTCGCCGGAAGCTCCAGTGCTGCTGCATTCAGCAGCTCTTTATTAACGAGCCCAGTAAATTTGTCCCTTTCCTCTTCGAGCTTTATTCTAGATGCTTCAAGCTCCGTACTTAATGAAGGATTTTGTTCGATGACCGATTTGATCCCGTTGCTAATATCATTCGTGGAATAGCTCAGCAGCGAAGTCAAAGACAATAGCTGATCACGCTGCTCCTGGGTCATCGACTTAACCGTCAAATATTCTGCCCCTAAATCACGGATTTGCGCAAGCTTTTCCGTTGCAAAAGGGATTTTGTTAATGACCCCATCCATCAAATAGTAGCTGTCCAGATCGGGATCAAGAATTAAATTCGAGGAGTCTCCAACCTTTGCAATAAGCTTGATGCCCCGGTCAATTAAGCGGGTGTAGCTTTCCGAATCGGTTGTGCTTATATTTTGCCAATCGCCGTGCATGTCACGCAAAGCACCTTCAACCTTTAATTTTTTTCCCAGCTTATCCTCTACTGCAAAAGCCTGTTGAAAGGCTTGTTCTATCTCACCATTATTTTCGTCTATTTGTTCTTTTACAGAAGCGTCATTATGGAATGAATAGATATGATATAATCCTCGGCTTTGCTGCATTTTCGTTATTACTACTTGCAGGGGAGATATGTATGCTACGCCAATTCTCTCTTTCGCATTAAATGAAATTAGATCACTAGATTGGCCCTGATACATATATGACATCACTACCATTGGAATAAAAATCAACAAACCGATAACGATAAACTTATACACATACCTCAGCCTTCGTATTAATTGCTCAGACAACCAAAATAAGTTCATATAACACTTCCTTCTACTCGTGATGGACTCTTTATTGTATTTCGGCATTTGTTCCAAAAATATTTCTACAAATTTCGATAAAATCCTTTTTATGGCTAAAAAAATCCGGTTCTTCTGCACTAAGGCAAAAGAACCGGATTTTTTATCGTTAAGAACCGGTCGCCGTATTCTAAGCTCAGCCAGAAGCGATCAACTGCGCATAGAAAAGCCGCTTCATCCCTATGAAGCGGCCGCAAAGCTTGTTTTATTCAATTGATTAAGAATTAAAATTTTGAGCGTTGCCTTTGCCTCTTTGAGCAGCCGTCACCATGATTAAAATTGCCGAAACCAGATGCAGAACCCATCCCAGGAAAGGGATCCACGCTAGCAGTGAAGTTACGATGCCCACCGCCGAACCGTACTTAGGCTCATTGTTTTTGCTGGAAAGTACAAAGGCAACAATATGTAAGATTAACATAACGCCCAAAGCTGAATACCAGCTTGAGATAACGATTGAACCACCGATAATTGGAATAGCCAAAATAAGTTCCAATATTCCCGTTATCCATTTCAAAATTCTAGATCCTGTAAAAATAATACGCCTCCTTGGGTAATCTTTCCTACACATTGTAACAAATTCGACAAATTTATTATAGCCTTTTTTTCATATTTATGTACTCATTTCCATTTTGGCGCATGAAGAAAGAGAGCACCTCACGAGAGGCGCTCTCTTCCATCCAAACTATATTCTGCTCTTCTTGGAAAAGACCGTTGGCGACGTTTCCTCCCCGACCAGCTTATTGCCGCGTGTGACGTATACCTCTTTATCGAGAATGACGTTATCCAGCGAGGAGTCCTCTTCGATCACGCATTTTTGCATTAAAATGCTGTTTCGCACGACCGCCCCTTTCCCAATTCGAACGCCCCGGAACAAAATGCTGTTTTCCACTGTTCCTTCAATAATACAGCCGTTAGCCACCTGTGAATTCGTTACGACAGCGCTATTCGCATATCTGGCTGGCGGTTCATCCTTAATCTTGGTGTAGATCACGCCAGGCTGGTAGAAGAGGGACTTCCATACTTCCGGATTCAGCAGCTCCTTGCTGTATTTGTAATAGTTTTGAACGGAATTGATGACGGCCAGATACCCTTTGTACTCATACCCATACACTTTTAATACACTTAAGTTCCGAATAATGACATGCCGCACCAGATCATAGTAGTTTTGATTCACGCTTTTTTTGACTAGCTCCATGAGCAGCTCTTTCTTAATGATGATCATCCGCATATAGGCTTTGTTGCTCTTTTTTGTCTGGCGGTTCTCCGTCATGCGGACAACCCGTCCGTCCTCGGCTAAATCCAGCGTGATCAGGTTAGAAAAATCCTCGCTTCCTTCGTCCATTTCCTTATAGATAACGGTGATATCCGCATTGGTCCTTTGGTGGTTCTCCACCGCCTCGGTATAGTTGATATTGCAGATCATATGGCTGCTCGATACAACAACAAATTCCTCCGTGCTGCGGTTAAAATATTCCAGAGAGCCGTAAAAATTTTGCAAATCGCCGTTAAAGCCCGGGACGTTGCTATTGTTGGGCGGCAAAATGAACAGCCCTCTGTACTTTCGATCCAAGTCCCATTCTTTCCCCGAACCCAAATGGTCGATGATGGAACGGTAATTGTTATGGGCGAGCACCGCCACATTGTTAATTCCCGAATTCACCATGTTGGATAATACGAAGTCTATTAACCGATATCTGCCGCCGAAGGGAACCGTGGCCGTAGCCCGCGAGTAAGTCAATTCATGCAGCAGCGGCTGGTTGATGCTGAGATTGATGACACCTAACACATTATTCATCGCATTCACTCCTATATCAATTGAGAAGAGATGACCATGTTCTCGCCAATTAAAGTGATTTCCGCCGATTCGTCCGGGCTACCGACAGATGCGCCGTCTTGGATGACGGTACCCGAGCCGATGATCGCTTTATGGATAGTGACGTTTTTTCCGATTTGGGCGTACGGCATAATGACCGAATCCTTGATCCGGCTGCCTTCACCGACATGAACACCGTAAAAGAGTACAGAATGGTCAACTTCCCCAAATACCATACATCCTTCATTTACTAAAGAGCCTGTAACCTTGCCGGTAGATGCGATATGATGCGGGGGCTTGTTGGGGTTCTTCGCGTAAATCCGCCACTTCGGGTCGTGGAGCGTAAACGGCGGATTTTCCAAGAGCAGATCCATATGTGCTTCCCATAAGCTTTCGACGGTTCCGACATCTTTCCAGTAATCGTTAAAGCGGTAAACAAAAAGCGACTGGTCGCTATCCAGCATCGACGGAATAATGTCTTTGCCAAAGTCGTTGCTTGAGGTTGGATCCTCGGCATCGGCAATTAATTTCTTTTTGAGCACATCCCATGTGAAAATATAAACGCCCATGGAGGCCAGATTATTTTTGGGCAGCTTGGGCTTCTCTTCAAACTCAATAATCCGGTCTTCCTTATCTACATCCATAATGCCGAACCGGCTGGCTTCTTGCAGAGGCACCTCAATAACCGCGATAGTGGCATCGGCTTGTGTTTCTTTATGCTGTTGAAGCATGAGCGCGTAATTCATCTTGTATACATGATCGCCGGAAATGACCAGCACGTATTCGGGATCATACTGCTCAAGATAGTGGATATTTTGGTAGATTGCATGTGCCGTTCCTTTATACCAGCTGCCACCTCTTTGTTCCATAAAAGGGGGGAGGACGGTGACACCGCCGTTTTTACGGTCCAAATCCCATGAGCTGCCGATCCCTATGTAGGCATTCAAAACCATCGGCTGGTACTGCGTCAGTACCCCAACCGTGTGAATGCCTGAATTACTGCAATTGCTTAACGGAAAATCGATGATCCGGTACTTCCCGCCAAAAGGTACAGCAGGCTTTGCCAATTTAGATGTCAAATGGCCTAATCTTTTACCTTCACCGCCTGCAAGCAGCATAGCTACACACTCTTTTTTCTGCATTCGGCACTCTCCCCACTGTTAAAAATTTTGCCGTTGATAATAGATAGAATTTTCTGATAATTAAAATTTCACCTCTTTTTTCATTGCTTATCCGGCCCGCGCATATGGCAATGTAAGCGTATACATTGTTGTAAAAATTATAATACTCTGTTGATTAAAGGAAGTCAACAGATGCCCTTTTCATCCTAAACAGATAATTCCGCAGCAATCGAGGGGGTTCTGTACGCCGTACTTGCAGAACGTTTGCTTTTGTTGAACGATACGTTTTGTTGTTGTTGCTGCCCTTGTGAAAGAAGTCGCATTGGCACACAATGGCTCGTTTTCCAGCGAATGCTGCAGCTAAGGCTTAATCGTTATGCGGAAAATATTTTTTTCGTAAAGCGTTCAAAAAAAGCCGCTCAGTCTCGATAACTGAGCGGTTCTCATTCTACCCACTGTGTTCCTTCTCATTACGCGTGCCTTCCGCAATCATCGTACGGTTTCTACCGGCATGCTTCGCCTTGTATAACGCCTGATCGGCTAACACAAACAGCTCGTCCGCGTTGCCAGACTGCAATGGAAATTGTGCAACGCCGAGCGAAATGGTTACTTTCTGCTTCAAATGGCTCTCGCTGCTTTCCATCGTTGTACGGATTCGTTCGGAAATGTCATACGCATCGCTCACAGTCGCAGAAGGCAAAAGAACAACAAATTCTTCGCCCCCATAACGGCTGCATAAGTCGCCCGGCCTTGCGGTTGACTTCACGATATTGGCTAAGTGCTGCAGTACTTTGTCACCCTCCTGGTGCCCAAAGGTATCGTTAATGAGCTTGAAACGATCGATATCGAGGAGGATGATGGCATATGGCTTTAGCTCCTCCGTCCACTGCTTCATCCTGCTCTCCATCGTTCTTCGATTGCTCAGACCCGTTAACGCGTCAGTCATAGCAGCCTGTGTTAATTGGTCGGTCTGCAGCTTAATGCCGTCAAACGCAAGAACAACCGCTTTGTTTAGCAAATCGGCTTCTCTGTTCCAGTGCTGCTTGAGATCTGGCCGCCTTTCTTCCTTCTGCCCGATATTGCCGACGATGTTAGCCAGCGTTTCAAAAGGACTTGCTAAACGTCTTGCCAGCGCGATCGTTACCAGCAACAATAAAAGAACTTCCTTGGCCGCATCCGTCAAAATCCGCTCGCCCGCTGTCCCTATCGAGGAAGGCGAAACCGCGAGAATGAGTCCGGAGGAATCAACCAGCGCAATCGAATTAAAGTATGTGCTGCTCGTGCGAATCAAATTAAGGTGGCTCTGCGTATCCTCTGCATGAAGCGAGGGGTTGGCGGCATAGAAATCGGCTGCGTTTTTAAGGCTGCTGCGCATGGATTTAAACAAGGAGTCCATCGTTTGGCTCATTTTCGACGCGTTTGACAGATTTAGAGTAAGAGTCGTTTCATATAACGACTTTTTTTTTGAATGATACGACGCGATTAGTAATATTGTTAACGTAAGCAGAACCGAAATCGAGACTAGTCCAGTCAGGAGCGTAGCCAAGCTAATTTTATTCTTTTTTATCTCTTTAATGATGCGTAGTGAAGACATATGGCTCCCCCTTTAACAAATAACCATTTCATAGCTGACAAAGGCGGCTTTGTTTCACATAACAACCCCTTTATAGTTCATAAGTCATATATTACCATGCGCTCAACGAGGCGTCTTTATATTTTAATAGAATGGGAATGGAATTAATACTTATATGAATGGAAGTTTTAGGGGCCGCTACTGTTTCGGGGATTCGTCACATAATTTAGAACAACGACCTGAATAAACAAGGATGTGAAAACCATGTTCGATCATTCAACATCGGCACGTTATTTGAAGAGACCTAATTTTCTTGTCTTCCTTGTGGATGAAGAACGTTATCCTCCGGTTTATGAAACGCCTGAAATAAAAGAATGGCGGAAACAAAGCCTTCTTGCGCAGGAGCAACTAAAATCCCATGGCATGTCGTTTCACAGACATTATACGGGAAGCATCGCCTGCTGTCCTAGCCGCGCTACGCTGTTCACCGGTCATTATCCCTCGCTCCACGGGGTCAGTCAGACCATAGGAATTGCGAAAGACGCCTTTGACTCCGATATGTATTGGCTGGATAGAAACACCGTGCCTACGATGGGCGATTATTTTCGCGAGGCTGGATATCAGACTTACTATACAGGAAAATGGCATATCTCCCATGAAGATATCGTCGTTCCCGGCACCCATCATAGCGTCCCCAGCTATCATCCGTTAACGGGCGTGCCCGATAGGCAATTGGAGGCATTATATGCTCGCGCTAATCGCTTAGACAAGTTTGGCTTCTCTGGCTGGATCGGTCCAGATCCGATCGGAAGGAACCCGCGCAATTCAGCATCCTCCGCTGCTATTGGGTTAAGCGGAAGAGATGAGGTTTACGCGGATGAGGCTATTCATTTAATTGAGTCGCTAAGCCGCCAAAAGAATCACGATCACAATGCTCCGCCTTGGCTAGTCGTATCTTCTTTCGTAAACCCGCATGACATTGCTTTGTATGGCGATCTTACCGCGCAGCTTCCTTATTTCAGGTTTGAGGTTGAGCCTATGCCTGCCGTTTCCCCTCCTCCAACCCGAGACGAATCGCTGCTCACGAAGCCGCGCTGTCAAGCCAGCTATCGCGATATCTATCCGAAAGCCTTACAGCCTATCACCGACGAGCCATTTTACCGTCAACTCTATTACCAGCTGCAGAAAAACGCCGACCGCCAAATGTTAAAGGTATTTGAGGCGCTAACCCGCTCCCCGCTCTATGACAATACCATTGTCATCTTTACATCCGATCATGGGGACCTGCTCGGCGCGCACGGAAATCTCCATCGAAAATGGTACTGCGCCTACGAAGAATCTTTGCATGTTCCATTTGTTATCCATAATAAGCATCTATTTCCTCAGCCTAAGCAGTCGCATTCGTTAACTAGCCATGTCGATCTCCTGCCTACGATGCTTGGACTCGCGAATGCCAATATGGCTGAGCTTAATAGCCGCATGCAGGACAGATTTAGCGATGCCCGTCCCTTGGTAGGACGTAATCTTGCTCCCCTTATTCTGGGGAAGAGCGATGCCGGATGGCCGGATGAACCCGTTTATTTTATGTCCGACGATGATGTTACCCGGGGCCAGCATCAGGTGAACCCGCTAGGAAAGAGCTACCACTCCGTCATTCAGCCTAACCACATCGAGACCGTCATTGCAGCCATTCCAAACCGCAACACGAAGCAATTGTGGAAGTTCTCCCGTTATTTTGATAACAAGCAATTTTGGAGCTCACCGGGGATAGAGGCTGTAACCTGCCAACCAGTAGATGCTGGCGCCACCGAGCAATGGGCATCAGATAAGAAAACGGAGCCGGTACAAGAAGAGTATGAGCTGTACAATTTAACGGATGACCCATTGGAAGCACGCAACCTTGCCTATCCCGCATTTGCAACCTCTTATACTAGAGGCATCCAACAGCAGATGATGCGCATGCTCGAAGAGCAGCGGAAGCAAAAACGGTTATACCCGCTTCACATAGGCATCAATTGAATCACAAACTCCTATCCTGTATTAGCCTAATATGTCCACACCCCCAGCGGCTGATCGCAATAATATACCTCTAAGAAGCATTTTAGGATTAGGGTGGGTGGTACTTTTATGATTTATACAGCTCTAGGAGATTCCATTACGTTCGGGGAAAATGCCTCTTCTTGGGCAAAAGCCTATCCTCAGCTAGCCGTATCAGCTTTAAACTCGCGATCACGCTCCCGTAAGTTTACAGGGTATGTAATCGCTCGTCCCGGCTGGAGCAGCAATAATCTATTAAATGCGGTAATCGGGCAGGGCTCCCCCATTATCAGTCAATCTGATGCGGTTTCCATATGGATTGGAGGAGTAGATTTAGCGAATGCCGCACTGTATTCGCTTAAGACCCAGCAGCCCATAGCGGTAAAGCAAAGTATAGCCAATTACAGCCGAAATTTAAGCGCTATGCTAGCCCATATCAGAAATAGAAGCCATGCCCAGATCGTTTGCTGCACGCAGTATAATCCGTTTCCGAACAGTCCTCTTGCGATTGAATCGATAGACCGGTTAAACCAAACGACGTACGAGGTTGCCCAAAGCTATCGTGCAAAGGTGGCGCCTGCTCATGCGTGGTTTGAAGGGAAACAAGCCGATCTTATTTACGGTTACCGAAAAGGAAAAATGGAAGATGCATTAAGCGGGTTTCTGCCTATTCATCCCAATGATTCGGGACATCGCGTAATTGCAACGGGATTAACCCCTTATCTTATTCCTCGCAATTAGTTGCGCTGCAGCGTTTCCGGCTAGGGAAGGCTGCTTTCTTGCATCCTCCCCTAATAAGCGGCAGACAGCTTTTGACATGGCTTGCATTGAACTGAAATCTTACGCTGTCTTTGCATTTTGATGTGGATTAGACAGACGAGCCCGGGGACGATGATGAAGCCAATAATACACGGCAACCGACAGCAGCGTAATGAGCGCTGCGACCACATACATCATCCGGTAATCCGTGTAGGATGCAATCATTCCCATGAAATAGGAGCCAAGCCCATAACCCAAGTCAAACAGCAAGAAGAAGGTTCCCGT
Source organism: Paenibacillus sp. FJAT-27812 (assembly GCF_001273905.1). Lineage (NCBI taxonomy): Bacteria > Bacillati > Bacillota > Bacilli > Caryophanales > Paenibacillaceae > Paenibacillus > Paenibacillus sp. FJAT-27812. The sequence goes on from NZ_LIGH01000001.1 coordinate 1,780,652, forward strand.
TGCGCTCCCCCTCCGATGCTCGGGGACAAGCTTCATGGCAAGTGCCTGAAAACAAGGGATGAGCGCTCCGTAACCTATTCCCATAATGACAGCAGCCGCCAGCACCATCCCTCCGGAATGGGCTTGGCTTAACAAGAGCATGCCGACCGCAAATAATAAAATGCCCGGATAATATAAATAATGCTCTTTATATTTATCAAATACTTTTCCAATAAACGGACGGAACACTACAATCATAATGGCAAAAACGACAAAAAATGTACCCGTAACCGCTGACTGATGAATCTCAGAGGCAAACGATGAAAAAAATCCGGATAACGAGCTATAAGCGAATGCAAGAATAAATCCCGCTAATGAAATCGGCAGCGCCTTCGGTTCGAGAAAATCGCTCCAATGCATGCCCTTCCTTTTTTCCAAGGGCTGTTCGAACGCAGCCGTCTCTGAAGCACTCGTCCTTTGCAGCTGCGGCACACGCATGCCAATCGTGAACAACAGCGAGAGCGCTGCAATCACGCAAACGGCGAGCAGCAGTATATTAATGTTTTTGTCCTTCCATAGAAACAGCCCGAGAGCGGGCCCAACAACCATGGAAATGCTCATAAACATACTATAATAGCCCATTCCTTCCCCTTGGCGCGAATTAGGAACGAGCGCGGAAGCAACCGTGCTCATCGCCGTCGAGGCTACCGCATAACTCATGCCGTGAACAAGCCGAATAACTAAGAACAGAAAAATCCCCTTCGTGCCGAAATAACATACGCAAGCGATTAGAAATAGGACCATTCCTATAACCGCCATTTTCTTTTTGCCGAAGCGGTCCACCCATCCTCCCGAGAAGGGCCGGATCAAGACGCTGCCAATGACATAAATCGTAATGGATAACCCCATCTGCTGCTGACTTCCGTTCAAACTATCCTTCACATATAACGGAAATGCTGTCGCAAGAATATAGAAGGTGAGAAACATAAAAAAGCTGCTCATGCATAAAACCACAAAATTTTTCGTCCAAATTCTCTCTCTAATCAACATACTCTCTCCATTCTCCGTAAAAACTTGCCTGTATGTTGAACTATTATAAAATCAAAAGCTTATAATGAATAATACATATTTTATAATGAAACCATCATATGAAAGCTATGAATGAAACGAGGCTTACGAATGGAATTTCTTCAACTCAAATATTTTCAAGCGGTAGCACGGCTGGAGCACATAACGAAAGCAGCCAAGCAATTGAACGTGTCCCAGCCATCACTTAGCAACTCGATCCAGCGTTTAGAGAGGAAGCTAGGCGTTCCCTTATTCGAGCGGCAAGGCAGGCAGATTCAATTGAATGCATTCGGTAAAACCTATCTCAAACGGGTCGAGCAAGCATTTTTGGAGCTGGAGGAAGGCGAGCGGGAGATTGCCGATATGGCTGGCCTTGACCATGGCGTGTTATCGATTTCCGTGACGCTTCCGTATGTGCTGCCAACGCTCCTCAAAGAATTTCTTACCCTCTACCCGCATATTCGGATTATTCAGCGTCAGCTGGGATCTGTCCATGAGATGAGAACTGAGCTGGAGAACGCCGATATCGATTTCTGCATTTCTACGACTCCAATTACCGGGCAAACCATCGAATGGCTGCCGCTCGTGAAAGAGGAGTTATGTTTAACGGTGCCGAAAGGGCATCGTTTTGCCGATAGGGAAAGCATTTCTTTAATTGAAGCGGCAAACGAGCCCTTCATCTCCTTATCCTCTCGATCCAATTTTCGCGAAATTACCGATGGATTTTGCCGCCAAGCCGGCTTTGAGCCCAATATTGCATTCGAGCTTGAAGAAGTCAGCGCTATACAAACGTTGGTCGAAATGGGGCTGGGCATCACCTTCACCCTGCCACTCGCGTTAGGAAAAAGAGCCTCAAGCCCGGAAACCGTCCAGCTAAAAATTACAGAGCCGCTATGTCAACGCACCTTCGGGATTGCCTGGAATAAGAAACATTACCTATCCCAGGCCGCTATTCATTTCCGCCAGTTCGTGATTGATTTCTTCGGTAAGGATTAGTATGGCATGACTCTTAGGCAGGGCGTTGATTGTGAAGCAGCTTTTGGAGGGAAAAAGAAAATAACAAAACAGCCCTGCGTATATGCAGGGCTGCTTTGTGCTCACAATAGGAGAGATGGTTTTTCTACTCAATCCGCATCCGCTTGAACTGTTTGAGAAGGCTGTCCTCATGGCGAATCATCCAGTCCGCGAGCGACTGCCGCAATTCGGCAAGCGTCTGCGCGTAGTCCGAGCGGTTGATCAGGTTGGTCAGCTCATGAGGGTCGCCTGCCAAATCGTAAAGCTCATCCATATCACCACAGTTAAATACGTATTTGAATGTACCTTTGCGGAGCATGCGCTGAGTGAACATGGCAGCCTCGAGGCCCGCACCTTCAGTCACGATACAATCCGGCCATTCGGATAATTCCTCTCCGGCCAGCGTCGGGGCGAACGACCTGCCGTCCGCTCCGGGCGGCGGCGATCCAGCGCCTGCGAGATCAAGAATCGTCGCATGGATATCGCAAGTGCCGACGAAGCTGGTTTCCGTCCGCGGCTCCATCCGATTGCAGGCTGGCTTGACGATGAGCGGGATGCGGCAGGTTTCTTCGTACATGAAGAATGACTTATCGCACAAGCCGCCGTGAATGCCGAGCGACTCCCCATGATCAGCGGTAAATATAATAACGGTATTCTCATACAGATTATGCTGCTTCAAGTATTCCAGCAGACGCCCGATCTGCGAATCAATGCTGCTCATAGCCCCATAATAATGTTTAATATAGGGTACAAAATCGGACCATTCCGTCGTATTCCCTTTTTTGATGCGATGAATGGACGGTTTATCCTTGTTGTCGTCGTTAAAGTTCGGCCACGGCTCCAGCTCCACGTCGCGGTACAAGTCCAGAAAGCGCGTCGGCGCAACGTAAGGCTCATGCGGGCCCCAAAAGTTTAATGAGAAGAAGAAAGGCTCCTCCCGCTGGCGAAACTGATCGATATAGTGGATTGCCCGCTCCGTCAAATAGTATTCGACAGTGGATTCGACCGGCGAGGTCAATTCCGAGGCGTAATGATACTCGAAGTGGCCGCTCACTTTATTCTCTTCCTGCCACGTAAGTCCGTTATCCCGCAAATATTGCTTAAATTGCGGGTAGTTCATCCCCCCGCCTCCGTGCCCTGCAAAATCATCACCCTCATAGCCGACATCGGTAGGCATGGACTTGATTCCGGCGGCAATATCGGGGAATCGCACATAAGCGAGATTGTCCCGCAAATAGTTGCCCATCTCCGGCCCAAAGCCCAGATGCCACTTGCCCGTATAACCGATGCTGTATGATTGCTCTTCCAGCTGCCTGCTGAGCAGCCGCGGCGTATCCGGAAGCTCCTGTACCATGCTGCCCATACCGTAGCCGTTTGTCTGCATGCCGTGCTTGAACGGGTACATGCCCGTTTGCATTGAAGCTCTGGCTGGCGTGCATACCGGGCAGCTTGTATAAGCATTTTCAAAAATAACGCTTTCATCTGCTAGTTCATTTAAATTAGGTGTCTGGCATACTTGCCCGCCGTAACTGCGCAATGTATCGACTCGCTGCTGATCCGTTTGGATGAATAGAATGTTAGGACGGCTTGGCGGTTGATCTTCTTTAAGCGGCATGGTCATGGTAGTACCTCCTCAATATCGTCTAAATAGCGCAATTAGATGTTTTGGGTTTGTCACTTCTTATATGATTAACTTATAGAGTAGGCCCGTGTAAATATGTCATTTATGCTGGGCTTGTCATTTTTCGCATCCGAACCCTCCCGCGCCCCGTCCTTATGGGATTGGCAACCATGTAAAAACGATTCCATCCAAACGAATGCTTGATTCAGGTGAATGGCAAATAGACGAAAATAGTTAATAAAACACGATTTATGCATGCGGCATGCGGCTAAAGCACATGATGTACTTTCATATATTACCTAATTAAATTAATCGTCCATTAACAAACGAGTTTTATACTAGCTGTAATGCATCGCATTATAAATGAAATAAGGAAAGGAATTGCATGCCATGGGAATTCATACGTATTTTCAATCACTTAACGATCTCGAGCGTATTATTCGTTGTCCAGGCAAGTTTAAGTTTGAGGAGCACAGCGTAGCCGCGCATTCATGGAAGGTTGTGCAATACGCCAAAACATTAGCCGATATCGAGGAACGCAATGGCGTTGCGATAGATTGGAAGAAGCTTTACGAGATTACGAGCAGCCATGATTATGGCGAAATATTTATAGGGGATATTAAAACGCCCGTCAAGCATTATTCGCTAGAGCTGCGCGGCATGCTGCAGCAGGTAGAGGAAGGCATGATCACTCTTTTTATTGAGGAAAACATTCCGGAGGAGCTCAAGCCTATTTTTTTCAAACAACTGCGCGAGGGCAAGGACGATTCCGTCGAAGGCCTTATTCTAGAAGTGGCGGATAAGCTAGATCAAGTATACGAAGCCCTTGCTGAGCTGCAAAGAGGCAACAGGGAAAAGGAATTTGTCGTTATGTATCGCGAAGCGCTTATCAAAATCAAAAAAATAAAGCTGCATTGCGTGGAATACTTTTTGGAAAATATTTTACCCGATATCGTAAAGGAAAGCTCCAATTGTCCTATCGATATCAAAAAAATTACAAATGAAGCTTTGGAGCTTTAATATCACCTTTAGAACTCGCCACTCCTCCATTGCCATCCCCTCCCCGCTTCGATTCATTCCAGCAATCTCCCTTGTTGTATGGCCTTCATTTCATGAACCGTTCCCAAAATAAACCAAAAGGGCAGCCCCATTCGGGCAACCCTACGGGGATGGGACTCGAAACCGGCATTCCGGATTCAGGGATGCAGCGGCGGTAATGCGATATCCATTCTATCGGCAATTAGCGTATAAAACTCTGGAAACCTAGCATCTGTAGGGCTTGGTATTTCTTCAAATGCCCGTATAAATAACCCCGCGGCGCCAATTGCCGTTATAATCTCGCCCACAGTCCATCCTCGTACTAATACCTTGCCTAGTTCAGAGCGGTCTTCCTCAGGCAGCAGCTTGGCAAAAGCAACTTCCCCTTCCTTAATACGATCGTCAAAATAATGGCCAGTTGGATGCTTTAGATTGTTTGTGTTCATCCATGCACGCGCGAAAGGATGAAAGTCAGTCAATATAAATCGGCCGTTTCTCCCTAGTCTGCGACGAACAACAGAGAAAATAGAATTGAGATCCGTAAAATAATGCAAAATCCCAAACTCCATCAGCACGATATCGAATTCGCCCAGCGACTCTTCGTCCGGGATATTCAAGACGTCGGAACAGATATAATCGAGCTTCACGCCCGCTGCGGCGGCAGTCTGCATCGCGTACAGCCGGTTTTCTTCAGATATGTCCACCACGGTAACATCAGCACCGAGCAACGCTAACGAAATGGCCTTTCGACCGTGCGAGCCAAGGAGGTTAACCATACGCTTGCTTGCTGGATCGCCAATATATTTCAACCAATATCGCAGATGATGCTTGTGTTCTCGCTTTAGTTCTGCCGCAAGCTCCTCTGGTGCGCCAAAATATTGTGTCCAAGCCTGATACGCTTTCGTCTCCCACGCAGCCTTGTTCGCCTTTGCCAGTTCTTCTTGCACTCGCATACCTCCCAGGTTCATTCGCCTTCAACCGAAGGTATATATTACCATTTACATGTTAATTGTCAACCTCTTTTTCACACAGCTTCACCTCAGCTTACGACAATATTAAATTTACATTTTATTTAATAAAAGTTAATTACAAGAAAATTATTCCAATGTATGATAGCTAAGAAGTTCAACTATAAGGAGGAGAATAATGAATTTGAAAAAAATGTCGTCCATGCTGTTCACGCTCATTCTCGCATTAAGTGTTCTGACTGCTCCCGTACAAGCTGCCGGAATAACGAACCCGGTCGTCAGCGGCTTTCCCGGAGCATGGAGCAAAGGAACAGAGCCTGCCGCGATCAATCCGAATAAGCCGGTCATCCTGTTCGTTCACGGTCTGAACGGCAGCGCATCCACTTGGTATCAGAGCAACGATATGTACCAGTACGCTTACAATAATGGCTATCAAACCGCATTCATTAACTTGTATGACATTACTGGCACCTCCCAAAACATGTGGACAAATGGCGAGCTTCTGGCAGCGAAAATCAAGGAAATCAGCAATCATTTTGGCAAAAAGCTCGTCATTGTCGCTCATAGCAAAGGCGGCGTCGACACTCAAGCCGCACTCGTTCACTACAATGCTTTTTCGTACGTCTCCAATGTTATTACACTAGGCACTCCGCATAACGGCTCGCAGCTCGCAGATCTGGCTTACAGCAGCTGGGCGAGCTGGCTCTCCTCCTTAATCGGTTATCAAAACCCGGGTACCTACTCCATGCAAACCTCCTACATGCAATATTTTCGATCCGTTACAAACAATCATACGAACGTTAGCAAAAATAAGTTTTACACCTTCGCCGGCAATGATTATGAATCCGGCAGTACCTCGGAGCTGTTTGGCGGATTGTTCTTGTCCAACTATGACGCGAATGACGGGGTCGTGACTGTCAGCAGCGCTCATCTGCCGAACGGAACAATGGTCAAGATCGGAAAGTGGAATCACACCAGCGTGAAGACAGGCGCCAATATGTTTTCTTTGATTAAGCCTTATCTGGTAATGCCATTAACAAGCTCCTCTAATAGGCTTAATGAAGCGGCTGCCGGAAGAGAGCAGGCTGTGCAGTCGCTGGCTGCAAGACGAGGACAGCAGAACCAAACCTTCATACGCGGCGGGCAATTTGACGGAAAAGGATCAGAAATTTTCACCGTTGAAAACAATGTAGCCTCCGTCACGATTGACTGGATCGGCAATCAAAAGCTCGATAGCCTGAACATTACTAGCCCTGACGGCTCCAGCCAAAACGTAGCCGTATCTTCCACCGCTGATGATGGCGTGCTAAACGGAGCTTGGCATCATACGGCAACGCTATCAAGACCGACAGCGGGCGAATGGACAGCTACCGCATCGAGCAATGGATCCAGCGCGTACCTGCTAACGATTTCCTATGATACAAATGGCAAGAGAACTGCAAAACTCAATAAGTCCTGGGATAACAAGAAGCTGAAGCTTGACGTTGACGGACTGAAAGACGAGAAAACAACCGTCCGATACAAAGTTGACTTTGTTAACGGAAAAAACGATCATTCCAGCAAATACCAACGCAAGCAAAATCAGTCCAAGCGTGTAAAGCAGCAGGAGTCTCTGCCCGCAACGGATGAGGTCGTTATTCCTGCCTCCGAAGGCAGCGGTGTCTATACGGTTACCGCAGAGATTGAAGGCGAAACAGATGAAGGCTTCAAATACCGCCGCACCCTCGTGAAGTCAGTGTATATGGATGAAAATGGCAACACGTATACATCATAATCCGGTGCGATAATGAGATTGCCCCTACAGGTCCATGGCCTTAGGGGCAGTCTCTTTTTTCATCTCTCGTTTGCAAAATAAAAAGTCCATGCTTTCATGGCATGAGCGACGCGTTATTCATTCATTTCGGGCTTATTGGTTTGGCGGTATTTCAGCGGCGATAGGCCGGTTATATCTTTGAAGATGCGTCCAAAATGCGTCATGCTCTCAAAGCCGACCTTCTCGGCGACATCGGCTATTTTCAAGGTGCTTCCCGTTAAGAGCTGGCGCGCTTCCTTGATTCGGACATTGTTCAAATATTCCGTGAAGGTAAAGCCGGTATTCTCCCGAAACATTTTACAGAAGTAAGAGGGGCTGATGAAAAACTTGCCGGATACGCCTTGAATCGTCTGGGTTTCATGGTAATGCTGGTTCAAGTAATCGACGATTTCAAAAATCTTTTTGTTAATCGGATTGCTCCCATTATGTTCGGCTGCGGGCAGAGTCGACGTCTTGCGGTAAATGAATATAAGCAGCTCGAAGAGCAGCGTCTTTAAATAATATTCATAGCCGGGAGGCTGCTTGATAAATTCGGCAATCATTTTGTCGAAAAGCTTCTCGATCATGCTTTGTTCTTGGCCGTTCAAGGGCATGAAGTTTTTGCCGCTTGAAAAGCTGGACAGCACATGAAAGCTGTCATTATAAGGAAACAAATCCTCGAGGAACTCCTCTTGAAACAACAGCGTAATCCGCTCGAAAGATTCCTTGCTGGAATTGACTAGCTTATGGATCTCGTTCATGTTGATGATCAATAAAGCGCCCCCGACTACCTGGTAGCTTTTATCTTCGATGAAATAGCTAATATCACCGGACACGAGATAAAAAATCTCATAGCCGTTGTGATAATGACGCGATGGCATACTTGTGTTAAATTTTCTCTCGCGACTAATGTCAAAATTAGAAGCTTCATAGAAGTTAGATTCCATAATTCTACCACCTTCGTGTAAGGTAATGAAATATATTTAAAGTAAGATATGTAGAAAAATAATGAAATAGATAAGATACGTGCTGATAATTCATATTATCATATGCTATATTGGTAAGCAATAAGGCATAACAACAGTGGGTGATGCGTAGTAAAAGATGCTGATAGGCTGGATATGCGATTAATCAAGTTAGTTTTGTTAACATTTTGTAAAGACGGGTTCAAAAATTGATGCGGGGGTTGTCATGAAAAATCCAATTACGAAAAATCGTTTTCTGATGAGTGCACTTCTTTTGTTTTCCTTTTCTACCGTGCTGTCTGCTTGCGGCGATACAGCCGGCACTCCCAAAAGCGACAACGCAGGGGGAAAAAATAACGGCAAGGAGAAAGTAGAGATCGTTTGGGTGATGGCGGCGGATCCGGATAAAAAGGCATGGCAGGACGCGACGATTTCGACCTTCGAAGAGAGCCATCCGAACGTTAAAGTCCGGCTTGAGAACATCCCGTACGATCAATTCGATCAAAAACTGACTACCTTGATCGCAAGCGGCAATGCGCCGGATGTGTGGAATCCGAATCAAGCGGACAGCGGATTCGCCACCTATATGAAGATGGGCGCCTTGAAGGACCTTACTCCTTATATCGAGAAAGGGGCTCCCGAGCTTGATACGATGGATCCAAACCTGCTCGATATTTATAAAATCAACGGTAAAAATTACGGCGTCCCGCTCGTGAGCAACGCTACTTATCTATACTACAACAAGGACTTATTCGATGCGGCAGGCCTTCCTTACCCGACGACAGACTGGGATGACCAGTCCTGGAATTTCGATGCGATGCTCGAAACCGCGCAGAAGCTGTCCCATGACGTAGGAGATGCACGCAAGCAGGTTTTCGGCTTCTCCAGCGCATTAAGCGCAAACGCAATGACATGGCTATACGGAGGGGATCTGTTTAAACCCGAGGCATATACGTCCGGCGTAATGGGAGAGCCTGATCTCATGAAGCCGGTTAACATCGAAGCGCTGCAGTTCAACGCGGATTTAATCAATAAATACAAAGCCTCGCCAGACGCAGAAACGGTAGCCGCTTCCGCACAGCTCGGCGATCCTTTCCTTACCGGCAAAGTCGGCATGTACATTTCCGGCGGTTGGGGACTCGGCTCCTATAAGCAAGCGGAATTCAAATGGGGCGTTGCGGCTGTACCGTATCACGAGGGACGCAAGGTCACGCTATACGTCGATCCTTGGAGCATCTCGGCGACAAGCAAGCATCCCGACGAGTCATGGGAATTCGTACGGCATTTGGCTAATCCGGCGGAGGGCGGCGGCGCCTACCGTTACATGAACGATGTAGGGAGAACGCCTGCGGACGCGAGCCTTTTCAAGCTTTGGTATGACAAAATGGGCGCGGAGATCGGCATGGATCCCGAAGCGTTCAAGCAGGTGCACGAAGGTTCGATCAAATACGGACGCGAAGCGGAAAACCATTTGATCGTCAAATTCAATACGGTTCTCGAAACGATGAACCAATCGCTCTATCAGGTATGGGGAGGCAAGAAGAGCGTAGAAGACGGCTTAAACGTGTTGAATGACAACCTCCTTTCACTAAATTTGGATCATTAACAGCCAGAGCTATAAGCAAATTACAGCCAAGCGGACGTCCAGCAAAAGACGGCGTTCGCCTGGCCCACGGAGGTAGCCCATGAGAAAGCTTTCGCTGGCCACGAAGCGCGAAGAACGGTCGTTTTGGTTTTTCATAGCCCCTTGGTTTATCGGTTTTATTTGCTTCACCGGGGGACCGATTCTCTTCTCGCTGCTGCTCAGCTTCACTGAATACAATGTCATCTCGCCGCCAACATTCGCGGGCACAAGCAATTACAGCCTGCTGTTCGGAGACCGGCTGTTTTACAAGTCGCTGTCCGTGACGCTTTATTACAGCGTAATGGCCGTACCGTTTACGATACTGACATCTTTGATTATCGCAGTTCTGCTTAACCATAAAATCAAAGGACAATCGCTCCTCCGTACGCTTTATTACGCGCCAAGCATCATATCCGGCGTAGCCGTTTCCTTCCTTTGGTCATGGCTGCTTAATCCGCAGTTCGGCGTCGTGAATTCCGTCCTTTACGATTGGTTTGGCATTCAAGGGCCGGGGTGGTTTACGAGCCCGGGTACGGTAGTGCCGTCCATGGTACTTATGCAATTGACGGCTTCGGGAAGCACGATGGTCATCTTCCTTGCCGCGCTGCAGTCACTCCCGGCAGATCTGTTCGAAGCTGCATCATTGGAAGGAGCAAGCGGCTTCGCGAAGTTCCGGAAAATTACGGTTCCGCTCATCTCCCCCGTCATTTTATTCAATACCATTATCAGCATGATCGGATCGCTGCAAATCTTTACGGAAGCTTACGTTATCACAAAGGGCGGCCCGGACTGGAACTCTTATTTCTACGTGTATTATTTATTCGACACCGCGTTCAAGCAATTCCGGATGGGATATGCCTCCGCCCAGGCATGGATCTTATTCTTGCTTATATTCGCGCTTACTTTCGTTTCGCTATGGGGCTCCAAAAAATTCGTCCACTATGAATATGACCCAAAGTAAAGGAGGTGCCTTATTATGAAGCGAAAAAAATCTTACAATCACGGGGATCTGCGTCTAGTAGACAAAACAATCATCTACGTTCTTCTATACGGCGGCGTTTTATTGTTCGCGTTTCCGCTATTTTGGATGCTCTCCACTTCGCTTAAGACGATCGGCGAAATTCATCGCGTCCCGATGACTTGGATTCCAGCCCATTTGCAGTGGGGCAACTATAAGCAAATTTTCATCGATGCCCCTCTTGCCCGCTTCCTTTGGAACTCGGTGTGGTACTCGACCGTGACGGTAGCTGCGGTCGTATTTTCCTCCTCGATGGCCGCATTCGCATTTGCGCGATTGCGTGCACGCGGGAGCATGCTATTATTCGGGCTTGTCCTCAGCACGATGATGATTCCGTCCCAAGTAACGCTGATCCCGCAATATTTGCTGTTTACAAAACTGCACTGGACCGGAACGTATTTGCCGCTCGTCATCCCGGCTTTTACGGCAAGCTCATTTACGATCTTCCTGATGCGCCAGTTCTATTTGGGCATTACGAAAGAATTGGACGAAGCCGTCAAGATCGACGGGGGGAGCCATTTCACGATGTATTTCCGCATCCTGATTCCGCTATCCATGCCGGCCTTTGCGACCGCGGCTATTTTGGAGCTGATATCGAGATGGAATGATTTGTTCGGACCGCTCATTTACTTGAACGACATGACAAAGTACCCGATTTCGCTCGGGCTTGCCAATTTTACGGCAGCGTTTGGAGCAACGCCATGGAACCTGTTGATGGCGGCATCGCTGATCGCGATTTTGCCGCTGCTGCTCGTTTTCTTCTTCGCTCAAAAGTATTTTATTCAAGGAATCGTTGTATCCGGCTCCAAAGGTTAATTTTATCCATTATTCATCATGAATTTATCGGAGGTATCACATGAAGTTCGACTTTCATACGCATCATGATCGCTGCGGGCACGCAACTGGATCAATCAGGGAATATATCGAGGCAGCAATCGGACAGGGACTCGATATGATCGGCATCTCGGATCATACGCCATTTTTCGCATCGGCTGAAGATCGCCCTTCCTTGACCGGGAGCATGGCAAAAAGCGATTTCCCGACTTATATCAATGAAGTTATAGATCTAAAAAAAGAATATCAAGGAAAAATAGAGGTGCTGCTAGGCATCGAAGCCGATTTTTTGCCTGAACATCTGGATTTGTACCGCTCGGTTATTGCAGCCCATCCTTTTGATTACGTCATCGGCTCCGTTCATGAATTCGCCGACATCGGCATATATGATTCAGAGTATTGGGAAGGCTTGACCGCGGCACGCAAATTGGAAGTCAAAAATTTATTCTATGATTATATCGCGCAGTCCGCGAAATGCGGTTTATATGATATTTTGGGCCATGTGGATTCTTTGAACCGCTACTTCTACGGTTATCCGGAGCTTCGCACGGAGGCTGCCGACGTCACGCTGAAAGCGATTGCCGCTAGCGATGTAGCGATCGAGATCAATTCCTCCGACAACAATTGGGTGCCGGATGGCAGTTTTCTGGAACGCGCGCTCCATTATGGGGTTAAGGTGACCTTCGGCTCCGATGCGCATGAGCCCGAGCGCGTAGGCGAGCACTTCGCCGCCATCGGCAGCCACTTATACGATATCGGCTATCGGGAATGGGCCGTATTCCGCAAGCGCGAACGGTTGATGGTTCCGATCGGTCGGTGAGCGCCATAGAAAACCCGTGGGCTATTGACCATGCCATCATCTTGCTCCGTTTGGCTCTGGCCGTATTTCTTGGCGGCCTCATCGGCTTCGAACGGGAGCAGCATAATCATCCGGCAGGGCTTCGCACGCATATTTTAGTTTGCCTCGGCTCTACGATGATCATGCTGCTGTCTATTTACGGCTTCGCCGATTTCGCCCGCGAGCCCAACGTGCGGATTGATCCGGCACGGCTCGCGACGGCCGTCATTACCGGCATCGGCTTTCTCGGCGCGGGCACGATTCTGTTCACAGGCAAGTCGATCACGGGACTTACGACGGCAGCCTCCTTATGGGTAGTCGCGGCTATCGGGCTGCAGATCGGCGCGGGATTTTATTTTGGCGCGGTTGCCGGAACGTTTCTTGTGTTCATTACTTTATGGGTTTTCAACAAAATGGAGCACCGTTTTCTAAAAAGCAAAAAAGTCAGGAAGCTTACGATTCAAGCGGAGAGTGAAGAGGAGCTGCTGGACATCGTCACGAATAAGCTTGCCAGCCGATCGATCGTTACGCAAAAAATAACGCTGCAGCGGATACGCCCGTCGCTTGAAGCGCCGCTTTGTTTGGAAGTTCAGCTGGACATCGTCGTTCCGAGATCCATGGAGCCGAAGGAAATGGTAGCTGAGATGAAACAAATCGGCGGGGTCGTCGCCGTCAGCGTCGAATAGATTGCATATTGCAAAGAAAGGGTTGATGTATTCTAATCATACATCGTCCCTTTTTTTTTGCAATAGGCGTTTTCAGGCAAGAATAGATTTTATATGCCATTATCCTATTAATTATAAACGTTAATCACTTAGACTATTTTCATAAATATCAAGGAACTTTGTTACCATTACACCTTGTTGTACAACCGCTTCATCTTTAGTTTCAAGCTGCCAGCCATATGTCATATAGTCTTTATAATTCTTATCACTGATAGGCATTAAGTCAAACTCGGCCCCAGTTGCATCAAAGCCTATTTTATAATCGATTTGAGCTTGTTGTAAGGCCTTCTTATAATCTTTAAAAATAGGCATTCCTTTAGCATTAGCTCCTATTTCATAAGCTTTGTTATCACCGAAATCGACACTCAACCGGCTTGTATCATAGTCGCCAACGACTTTTGAAGCTGAATTACAGGTGGTTAGGAATGCAAGCAAAGCAATGCCAATGACCATCGTAATCCTTCTCATCTAAATCACCACCAACCTTTCTTACAAAAAATCAAATTGAACCAATAGCTCCTGAGTGTGGTTACGTATTAGACGTTATTACACGGAAAATGTTCCAGCTTTATACAAATGATTAGCCAGAGTCTCCCTCAAGAGATTGCAGCCGACACTTGATCTGCGGGTTGTCCAGCCATTTGGGAACAACCAATTGGAAGCACAAAAAAGCGGATAACTTTGAACTGACAAAGTTATCCGCGCTTTCTCTAGGACCCTCGAACATACCTTCCGATGGCTTACTGTTTGGTAATCATCCACGTGACGCCGAATTTATCTACGACTTCTCCATAATAAGCACCCCATGGCTGAAGAGCGAAAGGATACTTGCTTTCGCCGCCCTCGCTTAGCTTGGCATATGCCGTTGCGGCTTCTGACTCATCGTCATAGTTCAAAGCAAGACTAATGCTGCGGTTATACGAAACCGACTCGAATGAATCGGAGATCATCAACGTATTCTCGCCCGCCACCGTCAAAGCCAAATGCATGACTTTATCCTTCATCGCCTCGGGCGTTCCCGGCGTCTCACCGAATGTGGTGAAAAACTGAATTTCGCCGCCAAGCGACTCGACATAAAAATTCGCCTGGCCTCTTGCATCCTCCGACATTAAATAAGAATGAATTTGCGCTCCCATAAAAGCTCAACAACCTTTCCATTTGAATTTGCCCTTCTATAAGTACGACGAATGAACAATGGTGGGATCGACAGAGGAAGTAAATATTTTTATATTTTTTTAGCTTTAAAATTTATCCGTTAGTTTGCCTTAATTAACAGCCATTCCATTTCTATCTCGAATGATTTTTCTGCTTATCACCCATCAAGTGACTCTCGTCATGTCAATAAAATTACCTTTGTCACTAACTCGGCCATGCCAAAGCATTTAAGATAAGAGTATCAAATAGATGAGGTGAGCGAGAAAATGAACGGGAGCACTTTTTATGTGATGATCGCTTTTATAGCAGCTTTGGTTTTGTGGAGAAGAACAAGAAGTATGTATAGACCTATACGGGGTAACGGGATTCGGCTGCTGATTCCTCTGTTATTCATGCTTCCTGGCCTGTCGCTGATTTTTAGCGCTAACGTGAATGAACCAGCTTGGGAATTTGGGGCAGCCTTCGGAATTGGCCTTCTATTTTCCATCCCATTGATTTGGACGACGAATTACGAGATGAGAGAAGACAATTTGATTTATTCCAAGAAAAACTGGGGATTTGTCGCAGCTTTCATAGGTATAGTGCTTATACGGTTTGCTCTGCGTCAAGAACTATCCGACATGGATCCTCAAGGCCAAACGGCATTGTTCCTACTAGCGGCTTTTGGATATATCATTCCATGGAGAGTTTTTTCGTTTATCAAATTCCGGCGCGTGGTCAACCAGTCGCATTTGGCCCAGAATTGACGCCTTTACTATCGGCTGCTACAAAACAAATTCAGCTGTAGACTTAAAACAAAGTTTGATAATTTAGAATAAAGATTGATAATATTTCCATTGCACTTACGCAATAAATCAAATCTTGTTGTAGACTAAAAAAATAAAGTATTAGGCTGACGGTGCTTCATTAAACTAACGGGCAGTGTTTAACACTAAAGCAGGATTTGGAAAATACTTGAGGAATAGTTCGGAAGGCTGATGATCGAAATGAACAGGAATGCTCCGAGAAAAATACATATTATTGGGAAAGGAGTGTAAAAATGCAGTTTTTCATAGGAATCGTTCCACCTGAAGATTACAAAGAACAAATTTCGGTATTTCGTAATAAATGGGCTAAGACATTTCGAAATCGATGGGATAATAACGGCTTTAGAGATCCTGTGGAGCCCCATATTACTGTTAAAGCCAAAAGTGGACTTACGGAGGATATGAATTGGCTTGAAAAAGTAAGAGAAACTTGTTCTTCATTTCCAATCTTCCAGTTAACTTTGTCTGAGCCAGCAACATTCGGAACAGCGGTTACATTCCTTAGC
The DNA here is from genome assembly GCF_001273905.1 of Paenibacillus sp. FJAT-27812. Classification (NCBI taxonomy): domain Bacteria; kingdom Bacillati; phylum Bacillota; class Bacilli; order Caryophanales; family Paenibacillaceae; genus Paenibacillus; species Paenibacillus sp. FJAT-27812. Next base: position 1,796,603 of record NZ_LIGH01000001.1, read on the forward strand.
GTTGAATCGAAAGAGATATATAATCTGCATAAGAACTTGGTAGATGCGGTTTCTCCACCGCCCGAACTTATTGAAAGCCATATAGAGTTGGATCACTTCATTCCACATTTGACTTTGGGTCAAACAAAATGGGGCATGAATGAAGCAGAAATTATAGAAATGAAATTGGCTGCGAGTGAAGAATTATCTCCTTTTTCAAGCTTCGATGTTACATTCGTGCGGGTATTTGATATCAAAACAAACGCACCTTTTGAAGATATTAAACTTGTCAAGTTGTTCTAATCAGATCATTGAACTAACGGGTAACGATAGTTCAATAGAAACAAACACGGAAGCCGCCGACCACAATGATCGGCGGCTTCATTACGCTATACCAGCTAATAGCCTGTCAATATTTAATAATTAATGAAGTAAACGAAGGATGCTATACTGGTAAAAATGCATGTCAAATAACCGTCCCATAGAATTTGGGAAGGTTTTCCTCAATATCTAAACGTTGCTTATTCAGTCAAGCGGAAAGGTTCTTTCTTGGTCAAAATCGCATAAATCCAATGGATCAGTCTATTTACACAAGCGATCACAGCTACTTTAAATAGTTTGCCTTCTGAACGCTTTTTGTCGTAATAAGCTCTTATTTTCTTGTTACGTGAGCCTTTCAGTCCACACCTTACAGCTTGATATAAGGCTGTCCGAAGCCTTCTAGAACCACGTTTGGTGATTTTATTTCGGGTTGCTGTAAACTTGCCGGAAGAGAAGACACTTGGATCAATACCGGCAAACGCAACTAGTTTCTTTGGGTGATCGAACCGATCGATTTCACCGATCTCAGCTAAAATTGTTGCAGCAATTTTAGTGCCAATGCCGGGTATCGATTGGATTAAATCATATTCCAGTAATTCTTCAGCAAGGATCTCTATCGATTTATCAAGTTTTGCTAAATGCTCCTGGTACTGAAGAAGTAAATTAACGAACAGCTCCAATGAGATTAAATGACTCGGAAAAGCGGTCTCCCTGAAGGGATTTCGTTCTGCTGCAGCCATTAGTTTCTGTGCCCGTTCCAGCGACCATCTGTTTGAACTGACATGTCCAACTAGGCGTTGTATGCTTGCTGTAACGTTTTCCTCGGACATCGCTAGCACGGATTGAGACGTTGGATACTGCGCCAGGAAACGAAGTGATACCTTAGAATAAAGGTCACCAAACACGCCATGATACTCTGGAAAGACTTGATCAAGCACTGCTTGAAACTGCAACTTTACCTGGACATACATTTCAGTAAGTGACTCATGTTGCCGTGTCAGGTAACGCAGATTCATGAGATACTGACCCCGTTTTTTGTAAGGCTCCAGCTCTTCTTTGAAGAACATTTCACCCAACTGGTATGCGTCAGCAACATCCGTTTTCACCTTACGTAAATTCATCTTTTTCGCTTGGTGTGAAATTAACGGATTGATAACGATATACAGATATTGATGATCATCTAGAAACTGTATAACTGGACTATGATAATGCCCCGTTGCTTCTAACACAATGGCCGGACGCTGCCCAGTAAAAGACTCCAGGTTTTGAGTAAAACGGAGGAAGGACGCTAATCCCTCAAGATTGTGCTCAAATCGAAAGGTCTTTCCGTAGGGCGATCCTCGATCTGAAAAAGCTTGTGCATGACTTTCTCCTTTAGATACATCTAATCCAATGACAGGGTTCATTCAATCACTCCCGATATTATATTCGCCGGCAACCCCTAACCTTCTCGTCGTCCACATTATCGCATGTGATTCGGGATCATTGTCCCAACYAGCCTAATCATGGTTTAACAAGTAGGGGGGATGAACTGTATAGCTCTCGGGATCCAACTCCCACGGGCAGAAACGTTCGATCCCCGGCTACCGCTATCTTATGACCTCACAAAAATGAGGTCTACCAGAAAGATCTGGTGACCTCATAATACGAACGGGCAGGATAGTTTAATAAACTTAACGAATACTTTTAATAATGAATAAGCCCCAGATGAAATCACTTTTTGAAGGTAGGTACGTAAAAAATGAATTTTATTATAATTGGTTTGTTACTAATTATTATTTTCTTGTTGATGGATATTAAAAACAGGCTTTCTAAATCAGATTCAGCAAAAGAAATAATAAATAGAAATCGAGAAATAAGAAGAAAAAATAAAATGAACGATTAAACTAACGGGACACTATAGCTCAATAACCCATGAATAGACTGCCATGAAAAAACGCGACACAAAACTGTTATTTAAGCAGTTTGGGTCGCGTTTTTTATTCATGTAGTGTCGTGAATTAAAGCAGTTTGTGTTGGTGCACACACTAACACTTTATTTTCTTTGAACAATTGTCATTTGGAGGTTATTTTTCCCTTACCCACATAACCGGACGTATGCCCAGTTTAGTATCCACCCTTCGATGATAGATCTGATAATCAGAAGAAACGATGCGCGCTTTGTCGGTACTGCTATAATAAGGGAGTGAGAGCCAATAATCACTTGGCAAAACAGAAGCGGTTTTAGATAGGTCAAAAAGCCGCTTCACATCATCTACGGTCGGCAATGTTAAATAAGCAGAGTACATCTTCCGAAATGCCCGATTGCTGTCCTGTGAAGCATATTTAATAGGCGAAAACCAATAATGAGGCCGGTCTCCACTATCGGCTCTCATCCAGTTTTTTTCATTAGAAAACGCAGGATATTCGGCATATTGAATGCGAGCCTGCTCGTCTTGCGAGAACCAACTATCGATTTTGGCATTCAAGTCTTTCTGTATGCTGGCTTGTATATAATCGTTAGAGCGTTCATCATACACACTACTGTATAGCGCGTCTTTAGCGATAACCTTTACCATACTGTTGCTTTTCTCCAAAACAAACCATTCGATGGGTTTGCCTTCTATGCTCCCCAGCGTAATCATTTCCGGTTTGCCGGGATAAAAAGAAATGACCACCAACAAAGCCACGGAGACAATGCCAACACGTCTAAAAGCCCGGCTATTAAAATTGAGATTATCCAATAACAAAAGGATGATCAGGATATCCAAATGTACATTAAATAAGAACATATGCTTTTGCAAATCGGCGTTTCCGTTGCTTACGATGGGGACAATGAATTGCCCTGCAGCTGCACCTAAGAGTGCCAACCTCAGCAAGATACTGTACAAGCTAGCCCTTTTCCTAAATAAAACAACTAAATTAGCTATAGAGAGAGCAAATACCATGCATAGGAAAACAGAAGCAAAACCAGAAAAATGCTTTCTAATACTCTCCCAAAGATTAAATCTGAATTCAAACAATAAGTCTGCTTGCTCGTTTGACAATTTCATGTTGGTTAAATAGGTAGGCCTTAGAGGCAAAGCCGCTTCGGCACTTACATCCAGCTTTTCGGCAAAAAAGGCAGGATGGGTCAAATAATATTTTAAAACACTGAATTTGCTTGCTCGGTCAAAAAACAAAGACTGAAAGTTTGAATCATATATATTATAGGGATTCAAGGGGGCTCTCACGTAAGCATTTAAGGATTCCAATTTGGACAGTTCCGGTGGTAAACCCAGATCTTTAGTGGACTGCTCTGTCGCTGGATTATTGTATAAAACGCCAAAAAAAACGGCTTGAAACGTGGTAGCCTTTTTCATCCATTTGGGCGCTTGGTTCGCGTAACTGTATGATGCGAGAAGCATAATAACTATTGAAGTGCAAATGATGATTTTCTTCTTGAGCGTTTCATTTTTGATCGCATAATAAGCGAGGGGGACGGACAACAACAAAGTTGACGGGAAGTTGGCCGGTTTTGAACCGGAAAAGACAAAGAGTGACAGCATTAATCCTATGTACACAATATAGCTGTTTTTATTCTTTTCAAGATACAAAAGCTGGACAAAAGATAGAATTAAAAAAATAAGTGTCGTGGCTTCTCCATAAAAAGAATTGAAATAAACCAAATAGCCACAGTCTAAAAAAACAAATACAAAAGCAATCTTCACGGCAATATTGGCGTATTTATTGTCTTTCCACTTATTCTTCAGAAATAAAACGAGGGCAAATGCGTAAATAATAATATATTGAACGGTTTGAAAGAAAAGGTTAAACAAGCTGGTATCGCGATGTAAAAGCTTGTTGGCTATGGCGTTAAAAAATAGGGCTATTTTAATAAAGTAAAATTGCGTGGAATAATATCCAGCAGGGTTGTCTTTGACGGGTAGAAATATATGATTAAAATACTGAATAATTCGAGAAGGATTGGATATATGATACCAATCTTCAGTACTTAAATACCTTATGTCATGGACAGAGGTCAGCCCAAACGCTCTCGTTGTCCTGTCAAAGTCTGAATTATCTGCAAGCCCTATGAGCGTTGGCGCATAAATCAGCAAGGAAATAGCGGTCACAATGAAAATAAAGAGAGCTAGCATCCGTACAAACATTCAATCAAGTCCTTTATATAAAAGTGGCTTCTCAAAATTTGCCCCAAAATGTGTTAACTCATACGATAAGTGTGTAGTTACACGATAGTTAATGATGATTGCCGAAACAGAAGGCTTTATTGAATAAACCGAAAAAGATGATCTGAAACAGACTACCTAGAACTTGAGATGACGAAGAAAGGGGTTTGGTTACTGGAGTCCAACCGCTAAGGCAACTGCTCACTTTCTTTATTAAGCTAACGGGCAGTTATGCGTGACAAAGTATGTAGCAGGAATGTATTGGAAAGATGGCGAATTATTTTGTTAAAAACTCTATAGAGGTGTTTTATGCTAGATCAAGAAGCAATCATCCGAATTAATAAAAGCGGTTGGGATAAGGTATCTGATCAATTCTTTGTAGGCTCCTTTGACGTTTTGCATTACGGTTCATATGCACCTACGGAAAAGGAATTGAATTTATTTGGGGATATTCAAGATAGCACAATATTAGAAATAGGGTGTGGGAGTGGTCACACTTTAGAGTATCTAGCGAAACATGGCGCCCGCGAATTGTGGGGTGTGGATTTATCTGCTACACAAATTGAAACAGCAAGAAAAGTTGTTTCTAACTTGAATACACCGATTACTTTTATTGAGGCACCTATGGAGGAAATACCAGGATTACCATTAGATCATTTCGATAAGGCCCTATCAATTTATGCCCTTGGATGGACAGTGAATTTGCAGAAGACATTATCAAATATATATCGGAGTCTGAAGCCTGGTGGAGTATTTGTTTTTAGTTGGGAGCATCCAATTCACAGCGTTGTCGAATACACAGATGATGAATTGAAATTTAGACGCTCATATGTGAAGGAAGGATTCGAAAAGCACGAATCATGGAGAGATACACCAATCGTGATGCATAATAGAAAAGTTAGCACCTTTGTTAATGAATTGATTGACGCAGGATTTGTTATTGATAAAGTAATCGAGGAATCAAACGTCGATGAAAATGATACCTCTAATCCAAATAAGTGGTATTCAGGCGTAAAGGCAAGGATAATACCTTCAACATTAATTATAAAAAGCCACAAACCTTAAAGTTGTTGAACTAACGGGAAACGTTAGTTMAAACAAGGACGGACACTATACAAACGAAGAAGGAGCTGCCGCGGCAGCTCCTTTTTACATCTTCACACAAAATAAAGATTTTTGTACATATGTACTGATAGGCGTTAAGCTAACGGGCAGTTATTTTTCAATAGCTCTTGTTTTTATGCTCGAGACAATGGTAACATTTAACGGGAACATGTGTTTGTTTTTTGTATATTCCAACGGATAGGGGGAATAGGCGTGGTTGAAATCATTGAAAAAGAGCAATTTTCGGTTATTGGAAAATTAGGAAAGGGGTTTGCTAATGAAGCTCCCCAATGGATACCATCATTATGGAATGAAGCAAATAGTAACTTTATTGAGATAAGCAACCTCGCCATCCATCATCATGTGCAAGCTACTCCCGTTTGTTTCGTTAAGGAGCCGATGTGTACATGATCCAATTGACGAAGCGCCAGGCACGGCAATTTCTGCTATTGAAGCACGGGCTGTTGGGCGAATATCAATTTACCGGAAAGCAGGGAGTATTGGATTTTGTGCGGCAGGTCGGCTGTATTCAATACGATCCCATCGATGTTTGCGGAAAAAACGCCGAACTGGTGTTGCAGTCGCGAATCAAAGGATTTACGAAGAACATGCTCGCCGAGTTGCTGTATCAAGATAGAAGCCTTGTCGATTATCCCGACAAGAATTTGGCCATTATTCCTGTCGAGGACTGGCCGTATTTTGAGCGGTACAGGCAGGCCGCCCGACAACATGCCAAGCGCTATCCCGAAATGGAAGCGTTGATAGAGCAAGTACGGGCTCACATCCAAAATCACGGTGCGCTAAGTTCGGATGATCTAAAATTGGATGGAAATTTCACTTGGCAATCGATCATCCACTGGAGCAGCGGAAACAATTCATCCCGGTCGGTGCTGGAGCAGATGTACTCGACAGGCGAGTTGATTATACATCACAAAAAAGGAACGCGTAAATATTACGATATCGCCGGGAAGTACATACAACCAAATCTGCTGAATGCACCGGAGCCGCTGGAGGGCGAGCATGAGCATCACAAGTGGCGGGTACTGCGTCGAATCGGCGCTGTTGGCCTTTTATGGAATCGCGCATCCGATGCCTGGCTGAACATATGGGGATTGAAAGCGGAGCAGCGCAACGAGGTTTTCCGCCAACTGTTGTACGAAGCTCGCATTGTTGCTGTTGCCGTGGAACAATTGAAGGATATACTGTACTGCCGCGCGGAGGACTTGCCGCTTATTGAAGCCGTTCTGAAAAATCCGGCGCCGAAATGGCGCTGCGAACTGATTGCCCCATTAGATAATTTCATATGGGACAGAAAACTGATCAACGTATTGTTTGGATTCGATTACACCTGGGAGATTTACACGCCTGCAATCAAACGGAAATTCGGCTATTATGTGTTGCCTCTAATATACGGAGAAAGCCTCATCGGACGAGCCGAGGTAATCGCGGAGCGAAAAGCCGGGACGCTCGTTGTTAAAAACATCTGGTACGAGAACGACATAAAGCCAACAAAGCAATTGCGAACAGCCTTGAACAATTGCTTTCAAAATTTTGCATTATTCAACGGATGCGAGATTTCGACAGAGTTTATGAACTGATATTCCAGTTCCCCGGTAACATTTGCCAAGCTACTAGATCCTCTTTTGGTAATTCGGTTCACTGATGCTGTAAACTTACCAGAGAAATACACACTGGGGTCTACTCCCGTGAATGCGAAACTTGATTCCATGACAAAAAGGAGATGTTGGATATGTATAAACACATTAAAGATTTTGCCGCAACTTGGCAGAATGAAACGGAAGCAACAATGCGGACACTGGAGCTGCTGACCGACGAGTCTCTTGGCCAACAGATAACTAGCGATCATAGAACGCTTGGATGTGTTGCATGGCACCTTGTACAGACGTTGCACGAAATGCCATCTCGGACGGGACTGTCTTTCGAAGGACCGGGCGAAGATATGCCGGTGCCAGCTTCGGCAGCAGACATCGCGTCAGTCTATAAGAGGACCTCACAAGCGCTCCTTGATGCTATACAGTCCAGTTGGAAAGATGAGAATCTGCTTATCATGAGCGATATGTATGGTGATCAATGGCCAAACGGCTTAATGCTGGATATTCTCGTAAAGCATGAGATTCATCATCGTGGTCAGATGACAGTCCTGATGCGTCAGGCAGGCCTTCGTGTGCCGGATCTTTACGGCCCGACAAAAGAGCAGTGGGCCGAGTACGGAGCGCTACCTCCAGTAATTTAGAGTAAGATTATATCCACTTGGCCGTTTGGCTATAGTTGGATTTATAAGTATTTTATCATAGGATTGAAGGTGGCGGCTTGAATCATAGACAAGAGGATACCATCTGACTGAAACTGTTGATTCTATTGAACTAACGGGTAAGTTGAGCCACGCGGATTGAGGTTAAGATTTATTGAACTAACGGAGAACGATAGTTGAATAACAAAAGGGCTGTCTGGTGGCAGCCCTTCGTCGTTAAGTTCAGTTTTTATCAAACTTTATTTTAAAAATACTTGGTCTCCTTAACGAAAAACCAAGGGTATGTAGCTTTAAAATTATCAAACTTTATTATAAAGCTACAACAGCCGCCCTCTCAAGAGGGCAGGCTGCATTTGTTTAATGGCTTTGATTGGATGGAATGATTCGAATATCCTTATCCAAATTGGCAAGCATCATGTAATTGCGATTGAATGTAAAGATGCGTTTTACCTGATAATAGGACATGGTCACAGCCGTGAATGCTTCGCTGAGCGAGAACCGGAGCTCAGGCCTGTCTATAAGCAATCTGCGCGATTCCCTCTCAAACTCAGGGCCGCTGGAGATGATCTCCAGCTTGCCTCTACTCACTGCCTTATCAATGGCATTCAGAAAATATTCCGCCTGCTGATAGCTGTATTCATTGCGAAGCCATTCGTGAAGATCAAATATAATGGAGTTGGTAGTCACGTAATTACGTTCAAGATCATGCAAATCCAGGAACAGGGAACGAGCTTTCGCATAGCGGGGGTCATCAGGGTTCATCAAAGCGGCTAAAGCCGTTTCGTCCAGAAAAATGGTATCCTGAATGTTCAAGTAATCTTCCATAGGTCAGCACTCCTTAATCCTCTAGTTTGCAAATACCATCCAAATACAGAAGTGGGTTATCTTCCTTTTGATCCACTGAGATGGGGGTTGATTCGTACGGGACGCTTGTCAGGTATTGGACAATAATACCATTGACGACCGCTTGCACGGTTGTATGCTGCTTATCGGCGATTGCTTTCAGTTCAACGTAATATTGCGGATTGAGCTCTATAGTTTCTTCTTCTTGTTCTTCACTTCTTGAGGAAATGAATTCGGAAGCGGTAGATTTCGCTTTTTCAATGAAGCGTTTGTAATTATTCATCATCGTGACTCACTCCTTATGCATAGCTTTTATAAATATTCGTCAAATTTTGTCGATTTCAGGGGGTAATGTTAGGTGAAAAGCTAGCATTCCAAGGGCGAAATGTTCAGGGCACTCTTTAACAGAGTGCCTATTTTCCACTTCATTTCATAGATCTACAAATCTATATCTACCGCTGTCTAGAGCGTCCTTCCATATTAGTTATGCCCAACAAAAAATAGCTGTTCCAATATTTGCGTGGTGACTTTCCTGTGAAAATATAAGTAATATGGAGGGGCCTAATCAGATAATTGAAACGGTACTTTACCGTATTTCAATGATTTGTACGGGGGACGCATTTTCGCTGATGGCCTTATTCAGACAATCAGCTAGGGGTGAATTTTGAATACTCATTTCGTTACCAGTCGGAATGATGTAGAAATAGGGTTTCCTCAACCCGAACCCGACAACTAACCTCGGAGGCAATACATTTTCTAGGAGGAGCACATGTTAAAAAAAACGATCTTTCGCAAGGGAGTAATTACTTTAACTACCGTCATTGCATTAACTGGAGCAGGACAAGCTTATGCTTTTGCAGCCTCCAACAGTGAATCCAAGGTATCAACTACGTCGACTGCCTATAGCGCTCAACAAGCAAATCTTGATAAATTAATTAAAACGGGCAAAACACAGCTTGGCGTTACTTGGCGTCATGGCATGCAGCGACCGGGATATGGCTTTGACTGTTCGAATTTCTCTTCCTGGGTGTATAAAAACGCACTAGGCATACAGTTCTCCAGCTCATCGCGCCAACAACGTTACAACAATATTGGTACTCAGGTGATCATTGACTCGAAAGACAAATTCAAAAATTTGCAAGTTGGAGACCTGTTATTCTTCAAGAACTCGAAAGACCGTGGTGACGGTTCATTAAACCGTTCTACAAGCGGCGGCGGCGGTCATGTCGGCATTTATGCCGGCGCAATCAACGGCAAGCATTATATCCTCCAATGCGGCGGTGGACGTGGTAAAGTAACGTTCGAACCCATGGAAGGCACATGGTTCAGTCAATCTCTCGTTTATGCAAAAAGAATTGTCAAGTAATTCATTGTGAATTTTGCTCTAGCCGAAAATACACTTCCATTTTGATGGGGTTGATCTGGGGATCAACCCCTCTTTTATTTTAATTCACACCGAACTGATTTTTCTGACCAACAAATTACACTGGTGCCGAGGATGCTTTCCAACGGAACCCTTTACCGAGTTTCGCCGCCTCGTCTATTGAGCTAACGTTACCCGATACCGCATTGACCAATCATAGCTTATGGCACGATTCACCGGAGCTTAACTAATCATAAAGCAGTATGTTATTAGTACAAGCACATACATTCAATGGTTCATAAGATATCCTATATTATTTCAAGGAGTGATCTTATGGCTGCCACAGTTAATTGCGTATTACTTCAAATCGCTAGATTATCTGCGAAATTAGCAAAAAACGTACAATTCAGAAAGAAATTCGAAGGTATTATTGGCGACACACAAACAGGCACAAACAAAAGAGTGCTGCAAATGAGGGCGCTGTTGAGAGCAGCTGGTTTTAAATCTCCAAATCGGGTACGCATATTTAATGATCTTGGAGAAACGCCAAGGGTAGTAATCTCTTATGATGCAATAGACGCCAAATTACAAACAAGCGTAACCCTCTCCTTTACTTTTCAATTGAATCCCGGACCGTAACAATTAGCAAAGGACACCAATTAGGTGTCCTTTGCTGTATTTCTTGTAATACGGTTCTCCGCGTTGCCTGTAACAGGTTGTTCGTAAAAGAAATAAGAGGGCGCCTTACCCTTCTTTGAAAGAGCCACAATTCCCCCTTAACGCAATAGTTCCCACTCTTGATTACCACTGTTCCTCTAGCATCATGTCAGCCATTAAGACCTGCCACCTTCGGAATACCGAATGCCTCATCTATGGTAATTTGTACAAATAGCCCTTTAGCCACGTGCAACAGCCCTTTAATTAATAAGAGCAGGCTGCCGCTGAACAGCACCCCGTCAAGTAGACAGTACAAATAATAAAAACAGTTAAGCGGCCTTGCTCCTGAATTCCATAGGACTGAGGCCGTTTAATTTTGCTTGTAATCGTTCGTTATTGTAAAAATAGATGTAGGCTTCGATGTCTCTCTTAAGGTCCGCAAAGGTTTCGTACGTGTGTAAATAATACTTCTCACATTTTAGAGTTCCCCAGAAAGATTCCATTGGTCCGTTATCGATGCAACGACCAACTCGGGACATGCTCTGAGACAACTCGTTTTGGTCCAATAAC
>NZ_LIGH01000001.1:1808839-1877113 GCF_001273905.1 Paenibacillus sp. FJAT-27812
TGGTACTTAGACCATACACCCTCAAGGTAATCTTTCACCGCTTGGAGCTTAAGTTCTGCACTATAACTTCGATTATGTGTACGGTGCTCCAGTCCTTCATAACCATACAGCTTGTAGCGACGCTGCCATTTCATCAACGTTGTTTTGTTGATCTCATACTTCTTAGTCGCAGCTAAAAAACCAATTTCCCCATTTGACACTTCTTCGAGAATCGTAACTTTCTCTAGTGCATTATATTTTCCTTTAGCCATGAAAAAGCTCCCCTTACAGTAATCAGGTTTTATTATTTCACCTGTCTACTGTAGGGGGAGCATATCACGCAGCGCCTGCTCTTCAACTTCCCCGTTAGAAGGAGTTCCGCTTGCCCCTCCTCTCGTCGGTGTTTCAGCTATCGTTCCCGTTCAGCAAAGGCCGGGATTCAAGGACTCACTTTATTCATTCCGACCCAGTTCCGTCGTCTTGATGGTCGTGCCGAGCGTGGTTAATCGATACAGACCGAAAACAACTGAATTAGCTTGCGCCAATCCTTCGCTCAAAAGCTCATTTAGTGACTGATTTACGTCAGATGGATCCTCCGGGGCTTTTGGAAGCTGGCCAGCAATCTGCACCGGCGTCTGCCATTCAGTGGTTAATGCCAATAAGACCGATTGTTGCAGTTCAGTCAAGTTCATGCTTACTCCCTCCTCTTCATCGCTTGCGATTCGACATTCTTTTAATGATAATACGTTGCAAAACCTAAAAGTTCCAATTGATAACGTCCATCCAGTTCGGCGGGAAATCGGCCTTCTTCGGATCTTTTAAATGCTTCCAGCTTATTAACTTCACATTATTAGGATTTACAGGAGATATATCGAATGTAAGACTGTCCTTACCGACGGGAATATGTGGACCAACTGTCGGAACCACCTCAAGGCATATTAAAAAATGAAATCCTCTAAATCCATTTACCCGTTGCACGTTTGTAACATTTACAAAGTAAGGATAAACTTCAGGCGAGTAATTCAATTTGTTTGAATATATCTCATCTATTTTCTTTTCTAGGTCTTTCATCTGCCCAGACGTTATCATCATTAAGACCACTCATTTGACAATAAACGATCAACATTATAATCAATAATTTTCTAATGACCGGAGCCCCAAATGGTTTTGGGATATTTTCCCCGAAGATTCCCTGATTCATCCTGCCGTTAGCTTAATAAAAGAAGTGCCTTAGAAAAATCAAAAATAGCCTTGGCCGACTAACGGCCAAGGCTATTTTCAAACAAGCGAATCCGAGCTGATTCGCGATTAGTGGCCCATCATCATCGCCGAGTCCGGATTGTCTCCGTCGGCGTTTCCGGCTTCTTCCTGCTGCTTCGGTTTACGCAGTAGGAGCGACAGTGCGACACCCGCGGTTGCGAGGCACGCGGACAGAAAGAACGTGTCGCCGTAACCTGCGACGACGGCGCTCAGCGGATTTGCGTCCGCTCCCGAGCTTGCGGCGTGGGAAGTGATTTGCGAAGTCAGATAACCCGTCAATCCCGCGACCGCGAACGAAACGACGACTTGCTGAGCTGCTGTTGTCAAAGGCGTAACGCGGCTCACCAGACGGCGAGGCGCAGAGTTCAGGACATGCGTGTTGAGCGGCATCATGGAGAAGCCCATGCCGAGACCCATAATGCAGATGCACAGGATGATAACCCACAGCGAGGTATCAATTGATATGCCAGACAAAATGAACAGGGAAATGGATACGACGGTAAGACCCGCGAAGGCGAGCGGACGCGCGCCGATCTTATCGAACAACCGGCCGCTGATCGGCATGCCGATTCCCGCGCATATCGCGTAAGGCATCAGAATCCAGCCCGTATCAAGCGCGGTGTAGTGCATGACGCCTTGCAGGTACAGCGGCACGATCAGCATTGCGCCGAACATCGCGAGCTGTACGATCCACGTCAAAATGATGCTGCGTGTAAAGTCGGACGACTTGAACACTTTCAGCTCCAGCAGCGGCTGCTTCTGTGCCAGCTCCACAAAGATGAAAAGGATGAGCGCAATACCGCCTACAGTCAAGCCCGTGATCGTCGAAGCGCTGGACCAACTGGTGCCTCCTTCGCTTACGCCATACGCCAGCATAGAGAAGGCTATCGGCGCGAGGCACATGCCGATGAGATCCAAATGCGGCGCCGCATGGCGGTCGGACTTCGGCAAATATTTATAACCGAGAATGAAGGCGATAATGCCGATCGGTAGATTGATGATGAAAATCCAGTGCCAGCTGACAGAATCAACCAGCCAGCCGGATAACACCGGACCGAACGCCGGCGCCATCAGCATTGGAATGCCGAGTACGCCCATGATGGACCCGCGGCGCTCTGGAGGCGCGAGCTTGAACACCATAGTCATCCCGATCGGGGCAACCATGCCGCCGCCCAAGCCTTGAATGATGCGGTAAATGATCAGCTGTTCCGGCGTTTGCGCAATGCCGCACAGTACGGAGCCGATCGTGAACAGGGCAATCGTAATCATGAAAATTTGCTTGGAGCCGAATTTATCGGTCATCCAGCCTGCAAGCGGAATTACAGCGGATAGTGCCAGCGTATAGCCGGTGACGGTCCATTGGATCGTCTTCAAATCGGTGTCGAAGTATTCAACGAGTTTCGGAATAGCATTATTGACGACGGTGCTATCCAGAATAACCATAATCATGGCGACAACAATCGCCATGAGCGGCGGCAGAATGGCTTTCAGCGAGAAGCCGTCCCCGCCGGCTGCAATCGGTTTTGTTTGCGTAGGAGCTGACATAGGTCCCTGCTTTCTGCTCATCGAGCTGTATATGGGTGAAAATAATGGTCGAGGAACAGATTGATCTGTTCTTCGATAGAGGCCGACATGCAGAAATAGGGGTCTTCGTGGAATTCTTGCTCACAACCGGCCTTGATGACGGGCTACGGGATGAGTCCGAATATATGCTGAATCATGAACGCGGCATATCGCGGCAGACATCACACCCGATCCGTCAATATGGCGCACTCTCGTACAAATTCGCAGGCAATGTCTGCAAGAACGGTGACCAATTGCCCGTCGTGTAAAGCTGAAGCCGGTGCATAGCCCGCGTACACGCCGTATAAAGAAGCTTGCGTTCGTTGTCCCGGCTGTAAGCTACGGGCGAAGCATCATAGACCAAGACCGCATCAAACTCGACACCCTTGGCGAGATACACAGGAATGACCATCACTCCTTTTTCAAAGTCCAGCGTCTCCTTCGTAATGAGCTGCAGAGCTTCGCCTCCTAGAATCCGTAACGATTCATGAGCCTTCCGGCTTTCGGCTGCGGTCTTCGTAATGATGGCAATGGAATCGAAGCCTTCGGCCCTGAGCGCCGCAATGTCTGCCAGAACTTTCGCATCACGCTTCTCTCCGCCGTCCAGTCTCGACAAAAGGGGCTTTGGCCCTCTCCTTTCAAACGGCGCAATTTCTTCTCCACCTGGAAGCATCGATTTCGTAAATTCAACAATTTCCCTGGTTGAGCGATAACTGCGTACAAGACAGACAAGGCTTGTTTCTGCTTCGCCGAAGAGGCGGACCAGCGGCGAATCGGATGCGGCCAAACTTGTAGCCTGCATGAAGATCGCTTGCCCGTAATCGCCTAGCACCGTCATCTTCGCACGGGGAAACAGCTTTTTCAGATATTCATATTGAAACGCCGAATAATCCTGGCCCTCATCAACGAAGACATACCGAATTTCCGTGTTCGTCCGGAGACCTTCGATCAGTTCTTTTATATACAAATACGGAGTCGCATCCTCGTAGAACAACTCGTTCCGGAGCAGCTTTTCCTTGGTCTGCCTGCATATTTCAGGCCACAGCGGGGGGATGACGGCCCCATTCGTTCTCTCCCGATAAGCAGCTTCGTCGACAAACAATTGGCCATATATGCCTTTGACATCAACAAACGAAAATCTTTTCACACTCTTCCTTAGCGGTTTAAAGCTTTCTTTCACAATCCTTCGGCGGAGCAGATCTTCCTCCCTTTGGGCGAAGTCAAAGTCGCCTTCATCTTCCCGGCGCTTGTTTTTAATCCTCTCGCGAACTAAAGCGTATTGTTCCGCAACGTCAAATACTTCCCTCTCTTTATGCAGCATTTCGAAGACTTCCATGTACTGCTCGGTGTCGAGAAAATTCAACTCCTCCTGTACCCAAGGCGCCTCCCGTTCTATGCGTTCCAGCGAAGCCAGTTCATTCAGCAGCCATTCCTGCAAAAGAACGACACGATTGAGCAACGGCAGGGAATGGTCATAACTATAAAATTTCACTCTCATTCGCTCCGCGGTAATCAAATCGCGGTCCCGAATCCGAATACCATTGAATCGCATACCCTTCCGTCCCAACCACATTCCAAAGCTCTGCAGGGCTTGCAGGAAAGCCTCGGAGGCTTTATACTCGATCCCCTGAAGACGAGCTTCATACTCCGGCGCTCCTTGTGCGGTTAGTACATATTCGATCTGATCAAAGGGATCCTCCGGCCGTAACGTGGAACCTAGCCAATAGTCGAGATATTCTTGAAAAGTCGTCTGCTGCATATTCTCTTCACCGAGCTCAGGAAGGACGGTGGAGATATAGCTGGTAAACATCGGATTCGGTGAGAAAAGAACGATCTGATCAGCCTTGATCGTCAGTCGGTGTTTGTACAGCAAGTACGCTACCCGCTGCAATGCCGCGGAAGTCTTACCGCTGCCAGCCGCCCCTTGTACGATAAGCATCCGGCTTTTGTCATTGCGTATGATGGCGTTTTGTTCCTTCTGGATGGTTGCCACGATACTCTTCATTTGCGAGTCCGCACCTTTGCCGAGCACTTGCTGCAGCAATTCGTCTCCGATCGTTTCGCTCGCGTCAAACATGTTGCGGATTTGCCCGTTTTGAATCTGAAACTGCCGTTTGAGTTCCATCGACCCTTCGACTCGACCGACCGGCGTGACATAAGACGCCAGGCCGGGGGAGCAGTCGTAGTACAGGCTAGCAATTGGCGTACGCCAGTCATAGATCAGAAAGCTCAATCCGTCTTCGTCGACGAAGGAAGATACGCCGATATAGATCTGCTCGCTAAAGTCCAGGCCATTCTCCTGAAAGTCGATGCGTCCGAAATAAGGAGATGGGAGCAGACGATTCATGCTCTTCCATTGCTGCGTCAACAGCTTGTGACCGCGCTCCCGTTCGGCAAGTACCGCGGACTGCTGGTTAATCGTGTAGAAGGTCTCTTCGAAATCCTCATACGTGCTTGTGTTGATCGTAACTTCTTCCCAAAACCGCCTGCGGATGTCCGTAGCCTGATCGCTCAGTCCGGCCACCTCCGGCTCCAGTTCTTCAATTCTCGCCTGCAGTTTGTTCCTGACTCGTTCCAACCGCTCCCGTTCCTGCCGCCAATCCTTCGTTTCCATCTCTCTCTGAACACTCTCCTTTTTCCTTTTTATGGAATTAAAAAGAGCATTGACAAATCAAAGTGCTCGATGTAAAATTAAAGTAGGGAATATTACGGATACACTTAATGTTCTAATTTGTCAATGACGCTATCGATTATATCATAGTGTTATTTTGTGTTCAATCTTTTTTATATTGCCCTCCTGCGGAGCTAAACACTGACCCGGCTTTGGGACAGTTTAAATAAACCACTGCGGCATTACGCTGCCAGTAGATGGCCCTTGAATTCATCAGGGTCATCTTTTTTATGCCCACTGCCTCTGAATTGTAAGAGATTATGTTGTAAGTGAAGACGCGTGCTCGAGCTTCTTCAGGGGTACCCTTAACTTATTTTGATGTGACTTATACCCTGCATATCAACTGCGGCTGATTAAAAAACTTTATTTCCCCTTACCAACTACGATTTACATAACAGATATTCGAAGCTTACTGCTCCTTACTATGCTGTAGTACGAAGTAAAGCTTCAATGAATCACTCCCACTATTTTACTGTTGGCGACTGACCACCGGTCTCTTTTTCCCTCATTCTTATGCCTAATACGATGAAGGCGACATAAATTACGATGGCAATAGAATCGATTAACGTATCTGCAAGTGCCGAAATGTCATGAAATGCCGTTATGCCAAGAATGACCATCAATCGAACGATCAGAAGCGACACGATCGTCCATGCAACATGCCGGATCTTCGATCGATCGCTTTGGAAGGACATGGAAATGAATACGATGCCGAAGACCAGATTTTCCGCCGTGATGATGTGCCAGACATACGTGAATACTGTCTGGGTATCCGTGGCTATCGCACTCACTTGAACCGTCGGCAGCACAGCGGATTGCCCGTTCCATGCATGCGTAACAGCAAACAGTATCGCAAGAATACCCGCAATCAGATAGTAAAAATTCCTAACCTTAACGTTCATGACATCCCTCCTCGAATATTTCGGTTTCCTCCTTTCGAATAGCCTGGTAAATCTCGCGAACGATCTCTGCCAGCCGCTGGTCTCTTACATGATTAAAGTCCCTTAACGTTTCGGATGCTACGTCGAGCAACTGACTGACCTTTTGTAGATGGGCAATCTTCATGCGTGTTTGTGCATTCTTGTCATCGAGGAACGCAGCAACCTCCTGGCAATAAGCAGGGTCTATATTCTCCATCCTGTGGAACCCAAACTTACCCTTGATTTCGTCAAGCGAAAAGTCCGCATACTGCATGATTTGAATATTCATTAAGTCGATGAGGTCGTTCTTCGAATACTTACGGTACCGATTGTCCTCCCGGGACGGTGATACGATGCCAATCCGGTCATAGTACCGAAGCGTATCCTTCGGGATCCCAAGCATCCGAGAAACCTCTTGTATTGAATAAAGTTTTTCCATAAATTTAAATTAACATTGGAGTGCACTTCAATGTCAAGTCGTTTTTTATCAAGGTATCCGATGTTCTTACACGGTTGTCGTGAAATTATCCTGCCCGTGAGCAAAAAAATGAGCAGGCCGGTCAGTGTCTGGTATCCCTTTATTTTACGATTGTCCTAAATGAACCTTGCGATGAATTTCGTCTCTCACTATTGTTGATGAGCTATTCAGAATTCGGATAAGGAAACCGATATTAATTAAGGAAAAAAATAACAATTAAAGCGAGAGGAAGTATGAGCATGTGTAAAAAAGGAAAATGGGGTTTCTTGATTGGATTGTCTATGGTTTTGTTTATTCTCTCAGGATGTGCAAGTAATGAAAAGACAGAAGAGGAGAAGCTAGTCGAAGCCATTCAGGAAGCTGTTAAAGATTCTTCGATTGGTGGAGAAGCCTCGAATAAGGCCGAAAAGCCTACTGTGGAGTCAACACTCAGCGAGATTGTTAATTTTGTAACTATTGATATTTGGAATGAAGCTTTTGTAAACATTAGCTGGTATGCCAGCAGCGGAACAGACAGCACAGGTAATGAATTGGATATCGAATTCACTATCGATCGTCTAGGCAAAGCTATGGAGAAGAAAGCGGAATATAATTCTTATATAGCGGGGTTAGACTCGGAATATGATGATATAAAACAAGTATGGACCAAACTATCAAATGAGATCGACACACTGTATGCGAAGCTAAAAGAAAATCCACCCCATGCAACTGATTCTGAATATGAATTCGAAACCGGGTTGTTCAAGCAATATAGTAAAGCATTCGACAGCGATGTGGAAAGCTTGAATGCCCAATAATGTACCCAAGCTCCTTCATTTTGAGGAGCTTTTTTATTTTTAGTACGCACTGCAGTATTCAGTTTATTGTTGTATACTCAACCCGCTATAGAAATCTGTTCAACGAGTCATTGAACTAACGTTCCCAGTTAGCATAATGAATCTTGCCGAATAGCTCGATGTTTAAATGCGGTGTTAGAGGTTGTTGGTGGCTTCGGAGATATACATAGAAATTCTCATAATCTCCCCCATGCTCTTTCAATATTATCCGATGCTTTTCTTGTTTCCTTACCCATATATCTATAAGCAATTTCTAGTATTTCCTTTTCGTCCCCAAGCCTCTCTAGAATAGTGCAAGACAAAACTTCTTTAACTAAAGTATCCCCCTTTAATTCCATCCTCTCATAAAATTCAAACAATCGTATTAGTAACCCGGTTTCTATATCTTTTCTTAGTAATTCGATCAAAAAATCATTTAAGTCACCAAAAAACACATGGTTAAGAACTTCCTTATATAATGCTTCATGTTCAATAAGGTTAAGCCTGAATTTCGGGAAATCATTAACAAATATTTTTGAAAGTTCATTATATTTCAAGCTTACCCGACCTTCTTAAAATTCTAATATCTTGGTCTTTAATGGTTTAGATTGATTTTCCACCGATCTTCTCTAACATCTTATTCGCGAACTTCGTATCTCTTCATAATAGGAATGCTGCCCGTTAGCTTAACGAGGCTGCCGTTCTATGCCAGCAGCCTCTTCCTCGTGATTGTTAAATCATTATTCCTTTCGAAATTGGACGATTCCAGTGTGATAAATACACCATCCCCCAGAACTACCTGTTCTCCGGTGACCCTTCGGAGTTTTTACAGCGTCTGCTATCACGCTTTCCAACAAGTTCACGGGAACTTCACCTCCGGGTACTGCGGGCTCGGACCTTTCAGCAGTTCCCCGTTGCCCGTTCCCTTCAGATGCTTGTCGAAGAAATCCAGCACATATGCATTGACCAGTCGGGTCCCGCGATTCCCCTTGATCGGGCCGGTCATACCGGTCAGGTCGAGCATCTCCGTAAAGAGCTGCATATCCGTAAAGTTATAATGGCTGGCTCCCTTCACCGCGATCATCGTCCCCCCATGGTCAACCGCGCGGCCGATCGCTGCCAGTTCGGCCGACAGACGCTTCTGAATGGTGGGATCGGTGATCTCTCCCTGCTCGAGCTTCGTTTTCCACGTCAGAAAATCCTCTGATTCCAAGAAAAGGAACGGTTTGTCCATACCATCCCGTTCCCGAATTCCATATAGCGTGCCGTCCATATTGATGCCTACGCGGATATTTGGAATGTCGTTTACTGCCCGGAATGCCGTCGCCCCGCCGAACGAATGGCCCAACAAGCCGATCCGGTTCATGTCGATCCTCCCTCTGAAAGCACCTTCATTCAGCTGCTCCAAGCTGCGGATGACATACGCAATGTCCTGCGTCCAAACGGCGCCGACCCGTTCGGCCCGGTCAAATAAATCTTCGACCGTCTCACCGCTGTGGCCCGTATATCCGATCACCCGGCCATCCGGAAAAGCGGTGGCCAGAGTGCTGTACGTATGGTCGATGCCGACGACGATATAGCCATGGCTAGCCAAATTTTCCGCTTGCGAGACATGCAGCAGCCTACCGGCGGTCCCCTCCCCATGACTGATCAGCACGAGAGGGAAAGGCTTGCCCGAGGAAGCAATCGGCGTCCGTTCGTATGCGTTCGTCTGGAAGTACTTCCAGTAATCAAACACGTAGGCAGGTAGGTTCATTTCCGCTGCGTACACCTTGGTATATGCCTCGAACAGCTGTCGATCCTCCGGGAATAACGAAACTCTATTGCCCGCGGGATGCGTCTGCTGCGCCGGGTACCAGATCTGAATCATCAGCTCGCGTTTATCGTCCGGATCCTCCGTGAACGTCTCCTCGCGTTTACCGTCAACGAGGTGAAAGGTCTCCGTACCGACCGCATACTCTCCCTCCGGCTCAGGCATCCGAACTACAGGCATCGCAGATGCCAGCAGTGCGGATGCGACCAGCAGAAGGCAGCCCGTCCCGTAACCAAGGTATCGGAGCGGCTTCCAAACCTTGCTGCCGTTCTCGTCTTGCGCGCGTCTAAGGATAACGATCAGTATGCCGGCCAAAGTCAGCGTATAAGGGACAACCATCTGCCATCTGTATCCCTCGAAAATCAGGTGAGCCGCCAATGCCCCAGCGCCCACCAGCCCGGCTGCTCTGGATGCCTTCCGCGTGCGTAACATCAGCGTCAGCAGCTGCAGCGCCCCGCACAGAACCAATACCATTTCAATACTTCTCATCCCGCAATCCCTCCGCTTCAATGTCGGTTCGCCTAAGCGACCGACTTTCATAATTTTAGCGGGTGGAGGTTAAGTTCCGGTGAGGCTATAGTTTAAATTTCGTTTAAATCTAATGCAAATCGCTATCTGCCTGCCTAGATGAGAGCGAAGCCGCGCTACACTGCAACCACGCAAACCTCCCCGTTAGCGTAATTAAGCAGCCGATCATTGTGGTCGGCTGCTTCCGTGTTTTTATTGAGCTATCGTTTCCCGTTAGTTCAATCATTTTTCATATACATTAATCTAGCTAGAGAAGTTAGGCGAACAAATAGTAGAAGATATCATGAGGAAACAGAGCTGCAGATAACAGTTAGGAATTGGGATATGCCAGCCCGTGTAACGATCGAAAAGTTAGATCCAAGGACTAAGTTAGTCCACGTTAAACAAATGGAGCAATAACAAAAATTCCGTTTATGAATATTATGAAGATAGAAAGCCCCGCATAGATAGCGGGGCTTTGCTTTCTCGATTGAAGATTATAATCTGAAGTGGTTCCGAGAACTGAACTTTGATTTTAAAATTTTGACTTGAAATCGTTTCCTGTTTCAACATAATAGCTATTTTCTAAAAGTTTGTAATTTTTATTTTATTCTCAGCATTACTATAATAGTTTAATTCTTTAAAAATCTCACGACTCTTTTTTACAAAATCTTTAACAGAAACATCTCTAACTCCACCAAACCATGCAACACTATCAACCAAACTTTTTACCACAACTCCAAATCCAGGTGTGGAATTTGTAAATTGATTTTGGTTTGGAAATATATTATCTACGTGCATATAGTCTTTGTATAAACCTTCTTCTATGGAACGGTAGTAAGGATTGTTAGAGACGTTAATATGGTTACGAGTGTAAAAAATCATTTGAATATGAGAACCTAAACTTATCAACTGGCAGAAATCTTCATTTCCATCTACATTTGCATTCCAAAATAGATCATCCTTTGTCCATTTGTAATAATCATTGTCAAGCACCTCTTGAATTCTAACTATGTACTCTTCAATCCCTTTTTCAGTACTCATTATATTAAGCCTCCTAATCTCTTCTCACTACTCTGGTTGTTCTCTAGTCCATCTTACTATATTAAACGTAAATTTTAACAGCAAGTACCACATGGTGGAACTATCGTTTCCCGTTAGTGCAACAGTCGTTTTTCCTTCACTCATTTTATCAACGAGGTAAATTATTTTCGGGATACTCTTCCTTGTACGGTTCTCTAACCGAATCTTTAAATTTTCTCTCATATGCCCCGAAATCCCTATAATTTCCCTTTGCTTGGTTCAAAGATATATGGTTTGCGCCGATGTTTATTTCAGGCTTGTCGTGAGCCACTTCGTCATACTGCCAAAAGCATACTTCACAGATTTCAAAAAAAGCCTCTTCTTTGCTTCCGAAAGTAAAAAAGTCGCAACATGGACATTGTACTCTCACTATTTTTCAAGCTCCTTCCCTAAGCAGTTCAACTTCGTCTAAATCACAACTTTTTCCACCCTAACCTGCCAGTTCGCTTAATAAAATGAGCAGGCCACTGCAACGCCTGCTCATCCATGTGTGTTATTGAACTATCGTTCCCTGTTAGCTTAATAAAATTAATTAAGCAAGTGGTTTCCATTCAGGGTCAATTTCATCATTAAAAGGTTTTCTTGCATACTTTATTTTTCGAAGTTCTTTTGCACCAAATTTTATAAAGTTTTTTTGTGCTTGTCGTAATGATGGAACATTAGCTCCTCCTTCATAATCAGGGTTAACAAATTGAACTCCATCATCTTCCCAAAAGCAAATATCACAAATATCGTAAGTACCTGGTGGCTCTTCGTCTAGTGTTTTATATCCGCAACAGGGACAAGTATATTTCATTCAATAACACCTCTCTCAGCTCAACGTATTCGCGAAATTGACTAATCAATCCTGCCAGTTAGCGTAATGAAGCAACCGATCAATGTGGTCGGCTGCTTCCGTGTTTTTATTGAACTATCGTCCCTCGTTAGTTGAATAATGTATTGTTATTACGATCAGTTATTTTAAATGCCTGCTTTAAGCAACTTAGATGGTCTAGCTTCACACCCATCATATCATTGAACACTCTGTATATAAGTTTTGCTAATTCTATTTCATTTGTACATGTTATAGACTTTTGTGCAATTTGATTGATCTCAATATCATACTCGTTCTGTGGAGCACCTCCAGCTAACAGACCGATAGGGTCCCAATTGTTAATCACTTCAGTTAAAAGCCTGATACTTATTTTCACCTTTATCACACCTTATTTGGCAATCTGTCTAGTAAAAATATTCTAGAATTTGCTCTAAAATCCTGCCCCTATCTTAATAAAAAATGAGCAGACCACTGCAGCGCCTGCTCATCCATGTGTGATATTGAACTATCGTTATCCGTTAGCTCAATGACTTGTCTGGGATCGGAACAAAATGCTGCCAACGACACAAATTTCAAAATAGGTGGACTCCGCCTCTACCGGAAATTTTCTACACACTCATGCAGAAAGGCGTCTAGCGTGCGTGGCTCTCTGCCGAGCAATCGCTTCACAGTGTCATTTGGGCTTTCTGGCACCACCGTAGACATGGTTTGAATTTCCACAACGTGGTTCGCGAGCCAAGAAGGCATATGCCCGTGCTCGATAAGATAGCGGAGTAGTACTCGGGGTTCCATGTTGATGTAGCTTATCGGCCGATTAAGCAGGGTGGATAGTCGACTCGCGACCTGGGGATAACTGAAAATTTCCGAACCAGTAAGCGTATATATTTGGCCTGATACCTCGCCATTGGTCAGAACTTCTGCGGCAACATCTGCGATATCGCGACAGTCAATGAAATTACACGGTGAATCGCCCATGGAGCCGAAGAAAACATTTTGGGTTGTAACCGTTGGCGCAAGGCGCATTAAGTTTTGCATAAACGCATAAGGGCGCAATACGGTGTGGGCGAGACCCGATTCCCTCAGTGTTTTCTCGATTTCTTGATGCCAGCCTGCCACTGCCACTGGAGAGCTCTGCTCAAAGGCAGGGCTGGATATTTTTACGATGTGTTTGATTCCAGATTCGGCGGCAATCTGAATGATCGAAGTTTCCAATTCGATTTGTCTTGGACTGTTGGACATGGCAAGGAATAGCTGGCTACAACCTGTGAACGCACGGCGCAGCGACTCGGGGTCGGAAGCATCCGCCGATGCGACCTCGATAGTCGATCGGCCTTTTTCTCCGATCTGATTACGCAACTTCTCTGGCTCTCTGCTCAGCGCCCTGGCGGGTACGCCAAGATCAACCAAACGTTTCAAAAGCGCACTGCCTATCGTACCTGTTGCTCCCATAATAACTATCATTTTATTCTTCTCCTTTTGGATGAAAAATTAGTTGTGACGGCAAGAAGCCATCGCCATGTCACTATCGTGCTTGCTATGAATCCAGACAACGGGAAATCGATCCAGACGCGATCGACCCAGGCCAAGTGATTGCTCGGTATCATGTTTTCCAGTAAAACAGATGTCAACCATGCGGCATATAAGCCAAACGAGGACCCGGCCCATGCAAACACCCCTACCACAACCAAGTGAGGTGCACCGATGACCCATCGTATACGGCCCACTCGGCTGCGCAACAAAAGGCCAATCATCAAAGCAATCAAGGCCGATGCGCCGCCGATTGTGGTCAATGCCCCTATTTGAAGCCCCCTATCGGTAGTAACCAATCCCCCGATACCTGCCATGATGGCAGGAGCAGCATAGGCCATTACAACCTCACGCCATAGTACAAATGTCTTTTTCTTGAAACCAACAGCCTTGATGGCGTATACATCGTCTGTCTGGTTCGGGTATTTCATCTTGTTCATTTAGTTGTTCCCTTCTTCTTTGAAATAGCTCAACGATTGATTTCCGCGGAATATAATTAGCGTCCTAACTATATGAGGATAAAAATAGGCTAGCTTCACTAGCCCATTCTACTCACTACTGATATTTCCCTTTGGTTTCGAGCCTAGCTCGCCCGTAAGCGCTGAGATGCCTTGTGTAACTCGGCCTAGCAAGTCGAGAAATACGCTGCGCTCCTCGATACTGAGTAGGCCCACCATTGCTTCTAGCCTAGCGAAATGCTCGGGAGCCATTTCGCGGAGCTTCTTCGCTCCTTCTTCCGTCAAAATAACCGATCTCTGACGGCCATCGTCTGAGCTTGATCGCCGAGATACTAGCCCATCTCGTTCCAGAATGTCGATAAGACCTGTCACTGTAGCACGTGTAACGCCTAGATGCTCCGCTAATTGCGAAGGCAACACTTCTCCTTCGTTATCTTCAAGATCTGCCAATAAACGATATCGGCCTGTTGATAAACCGAATCTAGAGAAATGAATCTCCGAGGCATGCCCAAGCTTTGCTCCCGCTGCCATTAGCCTAGACGCGACGAGTATAGCCTGTGCGTCTATGTCTAGGTTATAGCGATCAATCTGCCGCTTGGATTGGACAAGCGAGGGAATAGCGTCAATATCATCTATTCTTTTATTATTGTTGTTCATACACATAGTATGGCTCCTAACCACTTTTGTGTCAACACATTTTTAGAACACAAGGCGAGGGGAGATTTGAATCCTTGTCCGAAGATCACTTCATACAGGCTTATACGGGTGTAGTCACCGTTTTGATGTCACCCAAGAAAACGCCCCGAAAAGTTGCGCAATATTCTTTGGGAGAATTTATTCGACTGCTCCGACATCTGATATACTTCTTCAATAAAGTCCGAATCCTGTCGAGATGACGTGGCCTGCTACAATCCGGAATTCTCATGCCTCGATTCCTGCATGAGGCACTTCAAATTCCCGCATTAATACCTAATAATTTTGTTTGGTACAATACCAGTACGTTATCCTACACATAACAAAAACCCGACCAAGGACATGCCCCTTTAAAATAAAAAAACAAGACAAGTACAGCATAGTTCCTAGTCAGAACTGCATCACCCATCTTGCTAATTATTGAATTAATTGATCTTATAGATGCCTTGCTTATTGTTCCCAAGACTAAAAATCCATCCAAAAAAATTGAGAGATAGCGAGAATGAGTCCAATAGCATTCACGACGATAAAGAACCACTTTTTGGCCCTTCGACTTAACGGCTCTGACCCTACTAACAAAGTCCAAACCAAAATGCCGTTTAATACAACCATAATAATGAGAGCCAGCCACCAATTAGCTACCATTACCATTTCACCATCCCTCGACTTGAATACCCATTATCTAGAACCACCATTAAATTACAATATCCCTCTCTTCCTTGTAAAGATCTAGAAACAAATTGCTTTTAATTTTCATTGTCTACACAAAGTAAATAGTGGTCGTAAGATTGCAGTAAAAATTTCTCAGTAGTCAAACTACTAAGAGAAAAAATCCGAACAGTCCTTACTACCCTACAAAAACACCATTCATTTACTTTCACCCAAAGTGTCATCATAGGCGACATTACCAATCGAAAACAATTATAGGCGTATTCACTGGAATTGGCGCCTTCTTGCGAAAAATGGGTATCCGGAAAGGTCGTTTGCCGGTATTAAATCAATCGCACTTATAGTCTCCTGATTGATCAGATGTGTGCTTCTGCTTTTTTGTTCGCTCATAGTTGTCCTTTAATATTTTTCTTCTCCGGCATCGATTCCTCTTCCGCCTAGTTATATTCAAAAGAACGCAATAAGCAATTTAAATGAAAACAATAACTTAGATTCGTTTTCGACATAAAAAAGCACTGATGAAGAAAAGTCATCAGTGCTTTTTTGCTGCTTATTTCCATGAAATGAAGATTCATCACATGCAAGACACCTACCAGATTATCATTACTGCCCGAAGTCCTTCTTCACACTCTCTTTTTGTACACCCTCATTGCAAAGAAATAGGCTACGAACAAAATCCCGACGCACCACGCAAGTGCGACCCATATATCATTGCCCACAGGCTGATCTGACAGCAGCGCACGGATAGCCTCTACGATCGAGGTCACCGGCTGATTTTCAGCGAAGGCACGAACGACCGCAGGCATCGACTCGGTCGGAACAAACGCCGAGCTGATAAACGGTAGGAAGATAAGCGGGTAGGAAAAGGCACTTGCGCCATCGACCGTTTTTGCAGACAGACCTGCAATGGCCGCTATCCAAGTTAATGCCAGCGTAAACAGAGCGAGTATGCCGACAACCGCAAGCCACGACAGTATTCCCGCAGACGAATGAAAGCCCATAATCAAAGCTATGATAATGATAATAATTAGGGATATAGCGTTGGATACTAACGAGGTGAGTACATGTCCCCAAAGAAATGCGGAGCGTGAAATAGGCATGGTTTGAAACCGCTCGAATATGCCCTTCTGCACATCGTTGAACAGTCGAAAAGCCGTGTAGGATATTCCGCTAGCAATGGCGATTAAAAGTATGCCTGGCAGCAGGTAATTCACATAGTTATCCGTTCCGGTTTGAATGGCGCCTCCGAACACATAGACGAACAGCAGCATCAACGCAATCGGCGTGATGGCTACCGTAATGATGGTGTCCATGCTGCGGGAAATATGACGCATAGAACGTCCTAGCATAATGCTTACATCACTGAAGAAGTGCTTTTTTACTCCCTCCATTTACTTTCCCTCCCTTTTGCCCACGATTGCAAGGAAAATATCCTCTAATGTCGGCTGTTTTTCAACATATTCCACTTTTGCTAGTGGGAACAGCTGTTTCAGCTCCGAAAGCGTGCCGCTGGCAATAATCTTGCCCTCATGCAGAATGGCAATTTTGTCGGCAAGCTGCTCTGCCTCTTCCAGATACTGCGTGGTGAGAAGAACCGTCGTACCTCCGACCGCAAGCTCTTTGACAATCTTCCATACCTCGATACGTGCCTCAGGGTCGAGTCCGGTGGTCGGCTCGTCGAGGAATATGATTTTTGGTTTTCCCACAAGGCTCAAGGCGATGTCGAGCCTGCGGCGCATACCACCCGAATAAGTGGATACTCTGCGGTCTGCGGCATCTGTCAGGCCGAAGCTTTTAAGCAAATCGTCTGCAACCTGTCGTGGGTTTTTAAGGTATCTTAGCTTGGCAATCAAGATAAGATTTTCCCGTCCGGTCAATAATTCGTCAACGGCGGCAAATTGACCGGTCAGACTGATCGCTTGTCGCACATTCTCTGGTTTTGAAGCAACATCGAATCCGTTTACGGTAACGGATCCGCCATCTTGTTTGAGCAGTGTGGTGAGGATTTTGACAACCGTAGTCTTGCCTGCCCCGTTGGACCCGAGCAACGCGAAAATACTGCCCTCTTCCACCTCAAAATCTACGCCCTTTAGGACCTGAAGATCCTTATAGGACTTTTCGAGCCCGGTTACTTTAATTGATTTGTTTGGCATATTTTTGTCCCCCCCTTAAATTACGGTAACCTTAGACAGATTGGCCTCCATGCCCTTAAGAGAGGCATAAGTCAACTTATCCATCATCGCTCCGTCAAAGCAGATCGTTTTAATGACGCGATAGTATTTCTTCGTTAACGTAAATCCTGAAATAAAAGACACATTTTTAAGCGTTGCTCCCCTAAACGAAACTTCGTTTAATTCCGCCTTGTCAAACTTAACGCCGATAAAGGTTTGCCCGTCAAAACGCTGCCCGCCCAAGGCGGAGTACTTGAAGTCAACCCCATCAAATAAACATCCTTCAAAAATCGTTTTGCTTAGATCGGTTAGCGTTAACGTCACGTCGGTCAGTCTTACTCCTGTGAATTTGGCTCCGTCAAGCCCCGACTTACTGAAATTGGTTCGTACAAGGATCGTCTTATTGAAGCTTGCATTTGTCAGGTCAAGTCCGGATAGGCTGCAGTCCGTCAGATTCGCGCCGTCAAAATTGGCTTCGCGAACGTCGCTGCTCTTAAACGAACTGCCGGTCAAATCTGCGCCTGAAAAGTCGGAGCCGTGCAACGCGCTACCTTTAAACAGTCCTTTATGGGCCGTAACGCCTGCAAAGTCGCTTTTCGCCAGGTTGCTTGCGCTAAAGTTTGTCACCACCTGACGTTCCAGCGAGCGGGAGAGGTTGGCGACCTCCAGGATCGTTTGCTCGATGTCGCCGATACTCTCAATTGTCATCTTAAACGCTGTCTCATCATCCTTGCCCTCCGCTTTGAGTTCACGGAACCGCTCCTGTAAATCGGAGTGCAGATCGGCCTTTAATTCGGTAACGCTTTTTACTCCATCGTATGGCGTAAATACGCCGTTCAAGTAATTCGTCAATTTCTGATGCATAAAATCATCTCTCCTTATAATAAGTTTTCTAGAACGCGCTTCGCGTACTCCCAGTTGCTTATATTGCGGACGTACGCAACCTTACCCTTTTCGGTAATTCTAAAATATTTACGGCGTCCTCCTTGGGATTCATCCCCCCAAAACCACTCTATATCACCGTCCGCCTCAAGCCGTCGGACGCTGGAGTACATCGTGGCTTCCTTTAATTCATACTCACCACCCGAGCGATCGGCAATCAGCTTGACGATCTCGTAACCGTAGCGGTCAGCTTCGGATAAGAGCCGCAAGATCATCGTATCGGTATGTCCGCGCAGCAGGTCGGATGTAATTTTGTTTTCACTCATGTAATCACCTCGCATTTGTATAATACGACACATTACTGTGACTGTCAAGGTAGTATTTTAAATTGATTACTTTGCCTATGAGTGAAGGTTCTTGTTCGCAATGAGGAATCACAAAAACAAAAAAACCGCGCTATGCGCGGTGCTTCATGGATGTATGTTCATGTCCTTTAACAATGCAGTGTCACTCTAAATAGTTACCGCTTCATCCGACATGCCCAACGTTCATTTTCCAATCGGTTTGACCTTAGTGATACATTTTAAAATGCTGCTTTTAAGCTAACCTGTCCGTTCGTATTATGAGACCATCCATTTCTTTCTGGTTGATCCTTTTTGCATTAGCTTCGAGGATTAGAGTAGCCGGGTCAAACGTACCTGCCCGTGGGACTTGATCCCGAGCGCTATAATGTTCACCCCTACTTGTCATGACCATGATTGAGGCTGGTTGGGACGTGGATCCCGTATCTCATGCGATGCTGTGGAGCGACAAGGAGGTTCATAGGGGCTGCCGGTAAATCTACTTCGAGGAGTGAAAAAATGAACCCTGTTATAGGGCTAGACATTTCTAAAGAAGAAAGCCACGGACAAGCTTTCTTAGATCGAGGAAAACCATACCGCGAGATATTCCATTTCGAACATACACGGGATGGTCTCGAGATATTGCTTCAAGTTATTCATGACATCGAACATGAATCAGGTCATCGACCTACAGTGATTCTGGAAGCAACCGGGCACTATCAAAGCCCTGTTGTCCAATTTCTAGAGGAGTATCACTATTTATTTTTCGTTATCAATCCGCTCATTTCTAATCGGCTTCGAAAAACCAATCTTCGTAAAGTGAAAACGGATGCTGCTGGCGCTTATCTTCTGGGCGAGCTTTACTATAGGGAGGAATTCGAACCATTCAAAAAAAGAGGTGTGCAACTGCTTAATATGCGTGATCTGACGCGACAACACGAGTCCTTCTCCAAGATGTGCGTGCAGACGAAGCTTCAATTCCAAGCCGTTCTTGATCAAGTTTTCACAGCGTACAAAGGTGTTTTCGGGGCTATGTATGCTAACGTGTCCCTTCGCTTCTTACATGAATTTCCGACTTCATCCTCAGTTCTGGAAGTCAGTGAAGAGACATTAAAAATTACAATCAATACTCTTCTATCTTCAAAACATGGGCGATCAGAAAGGTGGATTAACGAACGAGTTCAACGGTTGCTCGATGCCGCAAAACAAAACCCATTTCAGCAAACGATGTATGCGAGCCACTTGATTAATCTTAAGATTTTGATCAGCCTTATTCTTCAGTACCAGGAGCATCTTTCTGAGTTGGAACAGACCATAGATGCCCTGGCTACTGAGATTGAAGAGTATGAATTAATCCAGTCGATTCCCGGTATTGGCCCTAAAATTGCTGCAACAATTTTAGCGGAAATTGGAGAAGTCGACAGATTTGATCATCCAAAGAAACTGGTTGCCTTTGCTGGAATAGACCTCAGCGTTTTTGCTTCTGGCAAGTTACAGCAACACGTAATCGAATCACTAAACGTGGTTCCAGACAGCTTAGATACGCACTAGTTATGGCGGTACAGTGTGGACTAATCCGCTCTCGCAACACTCGAATTAAAGAGTTTTACGAACGCAAAAGAGCTGAAGGAAAACCTCACAAAGTGGCTTTAGTGGCGTGTGCGAATAAGTTAGTTCACTGGTTGTATGCCATATTAAAAAGTAAGAAATCATTCCGTCCAGCATAGTAGACAATTGATGATATAACCTTCCAACACCACTCAAATTGGAGGGTTGTTTGGCATGCTCATTAATCAATATAACACAAGTTCTCGAGTTGTTTTGCTGGTAATGTTGACAAGCTATTAGCTGGTGTAGCTTAACAAAAGAAGTGCCTTAACATGAATAAGAAATCAAAAACCTGACCTCACGAGGTCGGGTTTTTCATGGTATTGGTGGAGGCGAGGGGGCCCGCCGCCCCTTAAATACAGAATATTTTCTCAGTACATTCTCACTCCAAAAGGCCCTTTTCTGTAAGACTTAAAACACTCATAAATTTCATGTCAAATAATACCATCTGAATCGAATGTAATATCACTCTCTACAGGAACAATTTGAGCACAACCGCCATCGTGGCTACACTCAATTTGAGCAACTACTTCTGGTCACTTCTAACTGTAAACGAGCAGTATCCTCAGTTATCCGAAATTGACTCCTTCCCTGTTTTACCTCATTAATTAGTACCTCTTTCTGTATGCTTCGCCAAGAACCCATCCAGAATCTCAGCCATTGGCCCGTTTGCCAACGGTCCCTTCAGCTCGTTCCTAACCAATAGCAAAGCAGCAGCTGGAGGCATATGGATCGTCCTTAGCGCTTCGATCAGAGTATTCTCTTCGTCACTTAGTCGTTTTATGTACTGCAACTCTATCGGTTCAGGTGTTATCACCAGTTTCACACTCTCTCATGGGATGGTTTTTACTTCCAAGTACACGACATCGTCAAATTCCGTTTTGACGATGTTCTTGTCACTTGAAAATTACAGGAAGTGCTGTCGCACATTCCCCTTCAAAGTATTAGCTAATGTGATTGCTATTAACCAAGGCGGACAAATCTTGTCTTATGTCATTCCTTACATTTTTATTTATCTTTATTTCCTCCTAATATCTTGATATTTGTTCGATAAGGTTAAATAATGTCTGTTGACCAAATGTATAAATATTTGCATTGAAACAAAAAATAAAGTTGTTTTTAATTCCAAAAAGTGAATGGGGTATTAAAATGAAGAGAGTGATGATAGTTATTAGCTTAATCGGTTGTATCATGATGTTTTCGGCTATTCCTGTATCTGCAGAAAGTTATGACCGTTCAAATAACGGAACTACAATGAACGCAAATAACTACAGAACAAATGCAACAACAGATGATGATGGTTTTGATTGGGGTTGGCTTGGTCTCTTAGGTTTACTTGGTTTAGCAGGAGCTAGAAATCGTGCTCGAGATCGCGATCGTGCTTAAGTGTTGAATTAGATCACACAAACACCCCCAGTTATCACTGGGGGTAGGTATTTGTGTGCGATTACAAACACAGAAAAAAAATATCTTCAACAGATTCCTTTATGCTATTAAGTACCATGTAATATTTATCTCCACTCGGAGACATATTAACCGAGTCAAAATTAAGAATAAAAGGAGCATTACTAAATGGGAATATTAAACGGCAACCCAAAAGATGAACCCATGCATTACGGTGAAGTATTTAGTGTTTGGCAAGCTTCTACGGTGGCAAAAGGTGCTATATCTTGCTATCAAGCTTATTTAAACCACGCCGGCGACAAAGAACTTAAAAAGGTGCTGGACGCACTCATTGATCAAGCAAAACTTGAAATTAAGGAACTAGATGCATTGCTTACTGATAACGGGATTGCTGCCACTCCAGTAATGCCTGAAAGACCGTCAGTAAAACTTGAAGATATCCCTGTAGGTGCAAGATTTACAGATCCCGAAATTTCAGCTAAGATTGCAGCTGACACTTCGATGGKGTTAGTTGCTTGTAGTCAAGTTATGGGTCAATCCATAAGGGAGGATATTGGAGCTTTGTTTGCAAAATACCATATTACAAAAACAGCATTAGGCTTAAAAATACTTGAGATGAGTAAAGATAAGGGGTGGCTTATTCCTCCTCCATTACAAATCAAAAGGCCTGAAACAGTTAACGTCTAATGTAAATCCTATCCCTTTGGGATAGGATTTTTCTTATTTTATCAAGACGCTATAATAAATTTTGGATACAAAAAATAAAGTGGAATTGGGATGGGCTGCGACAATTTTGTTCTAAACAAAACTGTATAAAATTGAATGATTTATTGGGTCAAAGTATTAAATTTCCTCCGTGGGATAAAATACATAACGTTTCACTCCCTAATGCTGCATCTCGATTTAATTCGAATATGCAGCTTTTTTATGTATTGGTAGCTATTAATCAACAAAAAATCTCTTTGTATATATTTTTGGTTCTAAGGAACAATATTCAAGAAAAAAATAATTACTAAAAAGAAGGAGACAATACAATGAATCAATTTCAACCAAATAACCAAATTTCTCAGCAAATCGCACATGCAGAACAACTCATTCAACAATTGGTAAACCAAACTCAACAAGCATCAGGTCAATATCAACAGTTATTAAATCAAGAGCTAAATAACGCGAAACTACTTGAGCAAATCGCTCAACGTGAACAACAAGCTGCACAAATAATTCAAACAGCCTTACAAGGACATCAAACGGCACTACAACAATTACAACAAATCTCCAATATCTGCAATCAAATTTCACATGCACAAACAACTAACTCGCAGATAAATGCCTATTCAAATATGAATAATCAGCAACCATTTGGTGTAAATCACTATTCACACTAATCACACTAATTATATGTCCTTTGTATTTTCATGCAAAGAATGTATGGAATGAGGTTATATGTACTTCTATAAAGAAGACTTAATCAACAACATTGTAGTGGACAAACCTGATCCAGCAGCAGCCAAGGTTTTACAAGAAACGCTTGGCGGACAATTTGGCGAAATGCGTACAATGATGCAGTACTTTTTTCAGAGCAGCAACTTTCGCGGTAATGCTACACAATACCGTGATTTAATCCGTGGTGTGTTTCTAGAGGAAATAAGCCATGTTGAACTAGTTCAACATACAATTAACCAATTATTAAACGGTTCCGGAGGGGAGCTACCTGGTAATATCGGTGTTGACTCCGCCCCTCTTGATGAAGCCGTTAAACTCGCTAATCCTCACCACTATATCGTTGGTGCCCAAAGCTCTTTGCCTGTTGATGCTGCAGGTAATCCATGGCTGGGCAATTACGTGTATAATCACGGTAATCTAATCAGTGATTTATTGGATAATGTGGTTCTTGAGTCTACTGGGGTTTTACAAAAATCAAGAATTTATGAAATGAGTTCAAATAAGACGTTTCGGGAAACATTAGCCTTTCTTATGGTGCGTGATAATGCACATCAGAACGCATTTGCTAAGGCTCTAGAAACGCTTGGCGTCGATTGGGGCAATTTATTTCCCGTTCCGAATTACGATATAAACAAATACCCGGAATGCCGTAAATATGTTGAGTTGGGTTACCATAACGCTCAATTTAATTTTCGTTTGGATCCGACGCGAATCGGAGAAATATTCAGCGGACAAACACCTAGCCGAAACAATGGTAATTTGGAAGTTGTGCAGCCTCCCGAAGGTTTTCCATTACCTTTTTTACCAGAATTACCGAGTGAACATAGTCCTGGGCTTTACGATATGAATGCATGAATTAATTTACAAGAAATGAACCAGCTCTCCAGACACCATTAGGCAACATGCATAAAACCCTGTATAGCTCGTATGCAGGGTTTTATTTTTTTTAACCTAGATCCGCATTACAATCGTTTTTATTTATCGTTATTGAAATTCATCTTTATAACCTGCAAGCATTCTCCCCACATACTAACTAAACACAATGAACATAATAAGATGTGCTTTAATAAAGGAATCGGAGGAAACAGTCGTGAATAAAGAGAATATTGAAAACAACAGACTCTCAATCTTCGCACTCGGCGGTGTGTATGAAATTGGAAAGAACATGTATGTTTTACAATACGCTGACGATATTGTCGTCATCGATTGCGGTTCGAAATTTCCTGATGAAAGCCTTTTAGGGATAGATCTAATTGTTCCTGACATCTCCTATTTATTGAATAATAAAGATAAAGTTCGTGCGTTAGTGGTTACCCATGGCCATGAGGATCACATTGGCGGAATC
Source organism: Paenibacillus sp. FJAT-27812 (assembly GCF_001273905.1). Taxonomy (NCBI): domain Bacteria; kingdom Bacillati; phylum Bacillota; class Bacilli; order Caryophanales; family Paenibacillaceae; genus Paenibacillus; species Paenibacillus sp. FJAT-27812. The sequence continues at coordinate 1,833,284 of NZ_LIGH01000001.1, forward strand.
CCCTATATTTTAAAACAATTAAATATACCTATATATGGGACACGGTTGACTCTAGGCCTAATTAAAGGAAAATTGAAAGAGCACCGCCTAAGAGATACTATCCTTCATGAAATTCAATCAGACTCATCCGTGGATTTAGGAAATATAAAGCTATCTTTTTTCAGAACAAATCACAGCATCCCCGATTGTGTTGGTGTAGTTTTTAATACACCGTTAGGTACAGTTGTTCATACCGGAGACTTTAAATTTGACCTGTCTCCTTCCAACAAACAATTCCCCGATATACATAGAATGGCGGGCATTGGTGAAAAAGGTGTTCTTGCTTTGCTTTCCGAGAGTACGAATGCCGAGCGGCCAGGTTTTACCCCGTCAGAGAAGTTAGTCGGGGAGCGAATTGAAGAAGCCTTTCAGAAAGCTCAAAATAAAATTTTCTTGTCAACATTCGCTTCTAATATTAATCGCCTGCAGCAAGTTGTTGATGCAGCTATCCTTACCAATCGCAAGCTGCTATTGCTTGGTAGAAGCATGGTTAATGTGGTGACAATTGCACTTGAGCTAGGCTATATAAATATACCCGAAGGCATGCTAATCGAATCGAAGGAAGCCTATGAGCTTGCTCGTGAAAGGGTAGTTGTGCTTTGTACAGGAAGCCAAGGAGAACCGATGGCTGCACTCTCCCGTCTTGCTAGCTCGACCTATCCTCATGCCGAAATATTACCTGGGGATACGGTCATTTTGGCATCCTCTCCAATTCCAGGTAATGAAAGAAATGTTGCGAACATGTTGGATCATTTATATTTGTTAGGCGCACACGTCATTCATGGCTCGGGTGTGGCTACAGGCATGCATGTATCCGGACATGGCAGCCAAGAAGAACTTAAGCTTATGCTTACTCTAATGAAACCAAAGTACTTTATTCCCATCCATGGAGAATATCGAATGCTTTACCAACACCGGAAATTAGCTGAATCGGTAGGCGTCGAGAGCAACCATATCTATATTTTAAATAATGGCGACGTCCTTGATATCGAACAAGGAAGTATACAGCAGACACGTAGAATACCTGCTGGAAATACGCTAGTCGATGGTTTGGGGATTGGAGACATTGGAACCGTCGTATTACGTGACCGCAAACACCTAGCAGAGGACGGAATCCTTGTGGTAGTCTTTACACTAAGCCGTATTGAAGGTTCAATACTATCCGGCCCCGATATCATTAGCCGCGGCTTCGTCTACGTTAGAGAATCTGAAGCTCTATTGGGCGAAGTTGGTCGATTAGTAATTAAAACGATAGACGAACTACAGGAGAATGGAAACGATGGATAGTGGTCTATTCTAAAACATAGAATCAAGGAATCAGTCAGCAAGTATCTATTTGCTAAAACAAAGAGAAGACCAATGATTCTCCCCATTATTATTGAAGTATAAATGAATGTTCCCACTATCTCTTTTATTAGAGATTTATGGGAACTTTTTTTATTTACAATCTATTTGCGCTCATATATCTGGTTTTATGGATAAAAACATGGAAATAGAAACGCTCCATGAACACCGATTCTGGCTTGGGGGGTCATGTTCGCTGATGCCCACATTGTGTTCATCCGATCGTGTTGGCAGGCTGCAATTAAGATTACTCAGCTCAAAAACCCGACCTCATGAGGTCGGGTTTTCCATGGTTGGAATGGAGGCGAGGGGATTTGAACCCCTGTCCGAAGATCACGCCACACAGGCTTCTACGGGTGTAGTCACAGTTTTGATGTCACCCAAGCAAACGCCCCTACCCTCCAATAATCATTTAAGCTAATCTGGTTTTCGTTAAGAAATTTGCTAAGGAAATAAACAGTGTATAATCAAACTGACTATTGATAGCTTTATTCGATTTTAACTTGTCAAATATTTTGTATTTAAACATGTACAAAAATAGATTATCCGATCCATACCTAATTAATGAGTAATATATGGCTAATAATAACGCCTCCTCTGATAAATAGATCGAAAAGAGTCCTGTATAATATTTATACTCCTCACTTGTTAAATTATATCGTTCCATTAGATCAAATATATTAATTAAGTAATTGGCAAGATGCTCTAAATAGACACTATTGAACAGTGCATGGTTCTTAAACTTATTAACGTAATTCCTTCTAATACGAATATAAAATTCGTATTCCCTTCGTTCTTCATTAATTCGATGACCTTGAATAAGGTAATCAATTCTTTTACGAATTGAGGCTTGTTTTAGGAGAGTAATTCTAAGGCTTGAGCGCATAGATTCAAGTGCCTCTGAGTACATATGCTCTATAGGGATAATTGGGGATTTTTTATACTCAAGCACAACTTGATCATGATGTTTTTGCATCTCGTTTAACAAAATAAAGAGTGTATTTTCAAACCTTTGAATTTCGATAGATCTTGTTTGCTGACTTATAATATCCCGTGAATGCGCTAACTCTTTCTTTTGATTAGAATAAGCCATGTACGCTGTAATGAAAGTGGCAAACGTAAAAAATGGTACAGTCGAGCCCGCCAACCAATCACCGACAGGACCTGCTTTTTCCAATTCGGTGCCATACAAACGGCTTATCCCCAATGTGAACAATGGACTCACGAAAGCAATACCTACAGTAAAATAAACTAATTTAATGATGGGCAAGGTTTTTGTATTATTCGGCTCTGCTAGTCTATTTTCCGAGTTTAAATAAGCTAGAGAGAGTACAAGCACCGCTATGTAAAAAACGATTATACTGATAATACTTCACTTCCCTTTCATTTCTATAGAATAATCTGTAGGTCGTTTAATGAAGTCAAAACTCCAAATTAATAATTTGACCTCATTCCTTTAAACTTCTGTGCAATCTATAGACAGACACCTATATAGACTTCATTCGACAGATTTCTTTATTCTCCTTCAAACTTCTACCATATTGTCTTCAGGGAGAATGAATGTTTTTAATGGAATTTTTTTATAATCTCCAACTCTTCGTTGCGACTCAAAATGAATGACTATAAAGCTATAAATCTTAATACGGCAAAGAGTCTCTATCTGCTCCTTGAAACGCAAAAAAGACACCTGACACGGTGTCTTTTTTCATGGTTTGGTGGAGGCGAGGGGATTTGAACCCCTGTCCGAAGATCACGCCACACAGGCTTCTACGGGTGTAGTCACAGTTTTGATGTCACCCAAGCAAACGCCCCGTAACCGGCTTTCGCTAAGGTCAGCCTGATTATCTTCTTCAGCTCACCCCAGGCGGAGATGAGACAGCGTATTCCACTACTTGTTAGCCCCTATTCCAGTCACATGGACGATGCTGGGTAGAAGCACGCACACAGTTTCTTAGGCTGCGAAAGCGTAGTTTGTTTGTTGTTTGCCGTTTAATAGGCTTTAGCGTTGATGAAGCAGACGACTCCCTGCTACCCGCAACCCGCGCTCGTACAATCCCCGTCGAATCCATAAACGCCCCCAATTTTGCATAAACGATTAGCTGCTAATCACCACTCATAAAAAAAGGTGCTCGGCACTAATGTTTAGCTCAATTGAAGCTTTAGGATTAAGGATCAACCGTCGGATTAAGGATCAACCGTCAGATTAATTATCTGGCAGGCCGTTCCGATTGTATAGCACGTTTGCTACTGTCTTAGTATACCACGAATGATAGCTTACGTGCACAATTGTTGTTGGCAGTATTGGTCGCTAGCTTCCATGGTAATATAACAGGTTTAGCGAGCAACCTTCTGCTTCTCGCGAAGGACACGCTGGATATCGCGCTGAGCGTCACGCTTAGCTGCCGTATCCCGTTTGTCATATTGCTTCTTACCTTTACCGAGTCCAATCAATAGCTTCGCATAACCGTTACGCACATAAATCTTCAAAGGCACAATCGCATAGCCTTCTTGCTTGGACAAGCCAAACAGCTTATGAATTTGAGCCTTGTGCATCAACAGCTTGCGAGCACGCGTTGGATCAGTGGGATTATGAATATTCCCTTGCTCGAACGGACTGATGTGCATATTGTGTATGAAAATTTCTCCGTTGCGTATCGTCGCGAACGCATCGCTTATGTTCGCTCGGCCATTACGCAGCGATTTAATTTCAGTACCCAGCAGCACCATGCCTGCTTCGAACGTTTCCTCAATGAAATAGTCATGGGAAGCCTTCTTGTTCTGGGCGAGCTGCTTGCCGTCACTTTTCTTACCCATGCTAGTCACCTCGTCTTCATTAAACTATAATATTGTTGCACTATACTGGTGTTCATTGTAACAACTTCTGGAACGGAAATCAAGGCGACCAGTAGTTTGGCCTTACAATCTAACCCAAGCATCCTTAAACTTATTTTGCTTGAACCCGCTATTTATTATTCCATGAAGCGGTATTCATTTGGCTAAAATAAGGATATGCTATTATTAACAACTCGAGCGGCTTGTCTCCATTTTGCACACAAAAAAACCGCCCTCAACCCTAAGGTCAAAGGCGGTTTTATCAACGTTCGTAAGCTACTACAGCTTTACAACGTTTTCTGCTTGTGGTCCACGGTTGCCTTGAACAACGTTAAATTCTACGCGTTGTCCTTCTTCAAGAGTTTTGAAGCCTTCGCCAGTGATTGCGGAGAAGTGTACGAATACATCGTTGCCGCCTTCAACTTCGATAAAGCCGAAACCTTTTTCTGCGTTAAACCATTTAACTGTACCTTGTTGCATGTGTAAAAACCTCCAAAAAAATAATATTAATATGCGCCTGGTTTGTCTTTAAACAAAAAATTCACACATTGGAAAGGGTTTCATGACTATAATGATACCCTTTTCAATATGTGAATTCAGGTTCATATTATCGATTGATTTGAGTGTACTATACCCAGAATTAAAAAGCAAGTGACGAGCTTAAATATCTTTTCCCATAACATCTAGATCTCGGCGACTTCCAATTATTCCATAGAACGGAAGTCGCCGACCCTATATTTTATTTGCGTTTCTTGCGTACAAAAGCTGCTGTAGCGTTCCCGCCGCCTCCGCTGCCGCTCTTCTTTTTCCGCTTGCTCTTCCCTTGGCCGCCGCTTTCACTGCCCTCTACGCTTGGCGCTTCCGCTTTCCGCTCGCCACCGTTAAACACACCGCTCTGCGTCGCATTCTTCCGCTTCGCACCGCCGCCACTGCCTTCGCTCCGCCGCTTCTCGGCTCCACGGCCATTGCCGCCCTGCCCGCCGCCGCCGCGGATGGGCAAGCCCCACATATCCGTACGCGCACCGCGGCCGCTTCCGCGCGACTGCTCACTGCCTTGGCCCGGCGACACACTCGCCTCTTGCCCCGGCCCACGCTCCGCCGGCGCATTCCCGCCGCCGCTCGCGCCAGCGCCGGCTCCGCCTGCGCCACCCCGGCCGCGCCGCTTGCTTCCGCCGCGCCCGCTGTCAGGTGCATCGAGCCGCCACGGATTCGCCTGCTCGACAATGCCGACTACGCTGCGGTCTACGCCGCCGCCAAATCCACCGCGGCCTCCGCCGCTCTTACCGCCGCGCCCCTTGCCGCCGCGACTGCCTTCGCTTGGTGCGCCTTGGCTTCCGCCACGCCCTTTGCCGCCCGCTCCTGCTGGACGGTCGCTTTTTCCGCCGCGTCCTCCGGCGCTTGCTCCGCCCTTGCCGCGGTCGCCGTTTCCGCCGCGATCGCTTCTGCCTCTCTTGCCGCCGCGATCTCCGCCGCCAAAGCCAGCACCCGATACGCCTTTATAGCCGCTGCGCGGCTTCATATCAACAAGCTCAAAGTCGATCGTATGCTCCGTCATGCTGACGCGCGTTACACGAATCTTCACTTCATCGCCGATCCGGTAAACTTTAGACGTACGCTCGCCAACTAAGATCATATGCTGCTCGTGGAAGTTGTAATAGTCATCGGACATATCGCTCAAACGAATGAGCCCTTCGACCGAATTCTCCAGCTCAATGAACATGCCGAAGCTTGTTACGCTGCTAATAATGCCTTCGAATTCCTCGCCGACCTTATCAAGCATGAATTCGCATTTTTTCAGCTGCTCCGTATCGCGCTCCGCATCGACCGCCACCCGTTCGCGTTCTGATGAATGTGTCGCGATTTCCGGCATCCGAGCCGATAAAGCTTCGTGGCGCGCTTCCGTTAGCTGACCGCCCCCGTCCAGCACCTCGCGAATAACGCGGTGGATCACTAAATCGGGATAACGGCGGATCGGCGATGTAAAGTGTGAATAGAACTCAGCCGCGAGGCCGAAGTGCCCTAAGCTCTCTGCATCATACTTGGCCTGTTTCATCGAGCGCAGCATCACCGTCGAAATAACGGTCGCTTCCTTCGTGCCGCGAATATCTTCAAGCAGCGTTTGCAATGCCTTCGGATGAACCGAATTGCCTTTGCCCTTTACCGTATAACCGAAGTTTGCAGCGAACTGTACGAAATTAAGCAGCTTCTCCTGATTTGGATCTTCATGAATCCGGTAAAGGAAAGGAACGCGCAGCCAGTGAAAATGCTCGGCTACCGTCTCGTTCGCCACGAGCATAAATTCCTCGATAATTTGTTCAGCTACCGAGCGCTCGCGTTTTATAATATCAACCGCTTTGCCGTTCTCATCGACGATAACCTTTGATTCTTGGAAGTCGAAGTCGATCGCGCCGCGCTTCATTCGCTTGCCGCGCAAGCGCATCGCTAGGTCCTCCATAAGTCCAAACATATCAAGGAGGTCTGCATACCGCTCTTTAAGCTCCGTTTGCGGCTCCTCTTCATTTGCCGTCAAAATCTTCTTCACATTCGTATACGTCATACGTTCTTTCGTGCGGATTACGCTCGTAAACACTTCATGACGCACACGCTTCAGCGTATCCGCATCAAATTCCATCTCGCAAGAAAGCGTTAGGCGATCGACCTGCGGATTGAGCGAGCATATGCCATTCGACAAACGATGCGGCAGCATCGGAATGACACGGTCAACCAAATACACGCTGCAGCCTCTTCGGTATGCTTCTTGGTCAAGCTGCGAATTTTCTTTTACGTAATAGCCGACGTCTGCAATGTGCACACCAAGCAAATAGTTGCCATTGTCCAGACGCTTCACATGTACCGCATCATCTAGATCCTTCGCATCCTCGCCATCAATGGTTACGATTACTTCGCCGCGCAGGTCACGTCTGCCTTGCTCCACAATTTCTTCATCCGTAATCGAGTCCGGCGCAGCTTCAGCTTCGGCCATAACCTCATCCGGGAAACCCTCCGGCAGCTGATGCTTGCGAATAATCGACAGGATGTCGACGCCCGGGTCATTCTTATGTCCTAAAATTTCGACAATTTCCCCTTCGGCTGCCGAACGGCCTTCTGGGTACGATACAATTTTCACGACTACCTTCTGGCCGGATACAGCCCCTTGATAACCGCCCTTTGGTATAAAGATATCACGGTTAATCCGTTTATCATCCGGCACTACGAACGCATAGACCTCATGGTCCTCGAACGTTCCGACGATTTGCGTTACGGCGCGCTCTACAATTCGGACGACTTCGCCCTCCATCCGTCCGCCGTGCTCGCTTCTGGAAGTAACGCGAACGAGAATGATATCGCCGTTCATCGCGCTCTTCAGATCATTGGCATGCAAATAAACGTCGCCATGATCCTTCTCATCCGGAATAAGGAAGCCAAAGCCTTTTGCATGGGATTGCAGCTTGCCGCGCAGCAAATTCATTCGTTCCGGCACACCGTAATGATCATTTGGCGTTCGAATGACCTTCCCTTCGTCCTCCAGCTTATTCAGCAGTTTAAGGAACTCCTTAAACTCCGCTGCATCTACAATACCAAAATGCTTCTCAAGCTCTTGGTACGTCATCGGCTTATAAGCCGTTTCTCTCATAAAATCAAGCAGTTCCTGCTCGTAATTGATCATTATTATTTTTTCTCCTCATAAACCTGCGATAGCTCTCTAATGTCTTTTGCAACAGGTTGATAGATTATCATATACCATGTAGTATACACGAAATGTAACCCGCGCATCCGCGAATATGGTGAAAATACAAAAAAAGCGAGGAATATCCTCGCTTTCTGCGTGTGTATCGATTATTGTTTTACGAAGTAAGAAACAACAAGCGCCAAAATGAAGAAGCCGACTGCCAGAACAACTGTTAAACGCTGCAAGAACAAATCCAAACCGCGCGCTTTCTGTTTGCCGAACAGGTGCTCAGCGCCGCCCGTAATTGCTCCGGACAAGCCTGCACTCTTACCTTTTTGCAACAAAACTACAGCAATCAGGCCGACAGAAAATATAACGAGCACGATCTTCAATAAGATTTCCATTTATTCCACCTCCAGCATAGGAGCTCCGTAAAAACACGTAGTCTGAGTGTACCATAGCTGGGCACTAATTACAATAGGACAAGCTGCTAATCAAGTTTATTATACAAATCCGAATGACTTTAAATATTGGTAATTGTTTGCCGCGCTTTTGAGCGAGCTCACATTGAATTGCTCTTGCTCCACGATCATGAATGATACGCCCGCCGGCTCGAATTCGTTCATAAGCCTCTCGAAACCGACCTCGCCTTTTCCAACCTCCGCATCCTTGCGCCCTTTGAAGAAATCCTTCATGTGCACCAATGGCACGCGGCCTTTATATTTCTTAAGATACTCAGCCGGATTATATCCAGCCATATGCATCCATCCCAAATCAAATTGAACCTTCATCAGATCAGGCGATACCCGTGCCAAAACATGATCAATAATCGGCATTCTATCGACCAGCTTAAATTCAAAGTCATGCGTATGGTAAACATACTGCATGCCCGAAGCTTTAACCTGCTCGCCGCATTTCGTAAAAACCTCGACCAAATGCAGCACATTATCCATCGATGGCTCCTCCGGAAGCGGTGACCAAGGCGTGATGATATAGGGAATGCCAACCTCCTTCGCGTATTCGATCTGCCCCGCAAAATCAGATTCCATATGCTTGGAGTCGCTATAATTCAGAGGGACGTGGGCAGAGCTTGCAATGAGGCCGAGTTCGTCCAGCTTACTCTTCAGCTCCATCGCCGGCGTTTTGAAAAAACCTGTAAATTCAACTGCTTTATAGCCGATCTCCGCCACTTTCTCAAGCGTCCCCAAAAAATCAATTTCGGTCTGATCTCTTAGCGAATACATCGAAATGCCTATTGCCGGTTTCGCCACGCTTGCCACCGCCTAATCGCTGAATGCTTTTCCTACTGTTAATGTCCGACGAGCAGCCGCGATCTATCCCTGTAAAAAAAAGAAGGGCATGCCCCGCATAGGGCACACCCTTCTCAATAAGCCGCTTACTGCGTCTTATTTGAAGTTTTTCAAGTTGTAGAACGCTTTTTTGCCTGCATATTGAGCAGTCGAACCAAGTTGGTCTTCAATGCGAAGCAATTGGTTGTATTTTGCAACGCGGTCCGTACGGGACGGTGCGCCTGTTTTGATTTGTCCAGCGTTTGTAGCTACTGCGATGTCAGCAATTGTGCTGTCTTCGCTCTCGCCTGAACGGTGGGAGATAACTGCTGTGTAACCAGCGCGTTTAGCCATTTCGATTGCATCAAAAGTTTCAGTAAGCGTACCGATTTGGTTAACTTTAACCAAGATCGAGTTGCCTACGCCTTTGTCGATGCCATCGGATAGACGCTCCGTGTTCGTTACGAACAGATCGTCGCCAACGAGTTGTACTTTGCCGCCAAGTTTCTCGGTAAGCAATTTCCAACCATCCCAATCGTCTTCGGAGCAGCCGTCTTCGATTGTAAGGATTGGGTATTTGTCTGCCCATGAAGCAAGAAGGTCAACGAACTCAGCAGGTGTGAACGATTTGCCTTCGCCTGCAAGCACGTATTTGCCGTCTTTGAAGAACTCAGTCGAAGCAACGTCCATACCAAGGAATACGTCAACGCCTGGCTTGTAGCCTGCGCGCTCGATAGCGGAGATGATTGTTGTGATTGCTTCTTCGTTGGAACCAAGGTTAGGAGCGAAGCCGCCTTCGTCGCCAACAGCTGTGTTAAGGCCTTTATCGTGCAATACTGCTTTAAGGTTGTGGAAGATTTCAGCGCCGATACGAAGCGCTTCTTTGAAGTTTTCAGCACCGACAGGAAGAACCATGAATTCTTGAACGTCGATGTTGTTGTCAGCGTGCTCGCCGCCGTTGATGATGTTCATCATTGGAACTGGAAGCGTCTTAGCGTTGAATCCGCCAAGGTAAGTGTAAAGAGGCACATCAAGCGCGTCAGCAGCTGCGCGAGCTACTGCCATCGATACAGCTAGGATAGCGTTAGCGCCAAGCTTAGCTTTGTTTGGCGTACCGTCAAGCTCGATCATTTTACGGTCAATCGCTACTTGATCAAGAGCATCTAGGCCGATGATTTCAGGAGCGATTTCTGTGTTAACATTTTCTACAGCTTTCAAAACGCCTTTACCAAGGTAACGGGATTTGTCGCCGTCACGAAGCTCAACAGCCTCGTAAGCGCCAGTGGAAGCGCCGGATGGAACGATTGCACGGCCTTTGCCGCCGGACTCTAGGGAAACTTCTACTTCAACAGTTGGATTCCCGCGGGAATCCAGTACTTCGCGTGCGTATACATCAACGATAATTGACATGAGAGAAAACACTCCTTTAATATTTTTTATTTGTTAATTAGAGTAACGCCAGTCATTTCAACCGGCTTAGCCAGCTCAAGCAAATCAAGAAGCGTCGGCGCGATATCGGCAAGAATGCCGCCTTCGCGAAGCGTTTCTCCTGCTTTCGTTACGATAAGCGGAACCGGATTCGTCGTATGTGCCGTAAACGGACGGCCATTCTCATCGAATACCATATCAGCATTACCGTGGTCAGCTGTGATGATGCAAACGCCGCCTTTGGCAAGCACCGCTTCAACGACTTTGCCAAGGCACTCATCCGTCGCTTCAACCGCTTTGATCGTTGGTTCCAGCATGCCGGAGTGGCCAACCATATCGGGATTAGCGAAGTTCAGAATGATTGCATCATGCTTGTCTGATTCAATCTCGCGTACAGTCGACTCGGCAAGCTCATATGCGCTCATTTCCGGCTTCAGATCGTACGTTGCGACCTTAGGGGAATTGATAAGCACGCGAGTTTCGCCAGGAAGCTCATGATCGCGCCCGCCGCTGAAGAAAAACGTCACATGCGGATATTTTTCCGTTTCGGCTGTACGAAGCTGGGTCTTATTGTTTTGCACGAGCACTTCGCCAAGCGTATTATCAAGGTTCTTTGGTGAATACGCTACGAATCCGCCAACGGTTTCACTGAATAGCGTCAAGCAGACGAAATACAGGTTAACCGGATGGTTCTCGCCACGGTCAAAACCGCGGAAGTCCTCATTTGTAAACACTTGCGACAATTGAATCGCACGGTCAGGACGGAAGTTGAAGAAAATAACAGCGTCCTCGGATTCAACAAGGCCTACCGGCTTGTTTTCTCCGTCTACGATAACCGTTGGCATAACGAATTCATCATAAACCGATTTCTCGTAGGATTCAACTACCGCTTGAATCGGATCGAGATATTGAGGGCCTTCGCCGTATACCATGGCGCGGTAGGATTTCTCCGTACGCTCCCAGCGTTTGTCGCGGTCCATTGCATAGTAACGTCCTTGAACCGTCGCAATGCGGCCTACGCCAACCTCTTCGATCTTCGCCTGAAGGCGCTCCAGGTAACCCTTCGCGCTGTCAGGAGATACGTCGCGGCCGTCTAGGAAAGCATGAATGTACACTTCCTCAAGCTCTTCCTTCTTCGCTAGATCAAGCAGCGCGAACAAGTGCTCAATGTGGCTGTGTACGCCGCCGTCCGACAACAAGCCGTACAGGTGAAGCTTCTTGCTATTCGTTTTCACATGACGCACGGCGCCAAGAATGGTTTCATTCTCGTAAAACTCGCCGTCACGGATCGATTTGCTGATTCGAGTCAAATCCTGATATACGATGCGACCTGCACCGATATTCAGGTGGCCAACCTCGGAGTTGCCCATTTGACCTTCCGGCAAACCAACTGCCTCGCCAGATGCCGTCAGTGTTGTATGCGGATAGGTTGACCAGTAACGGTCATAGTTTGGTTTGTTCGCTTGTGCAACCGCATTGCCCGTCACATCATCGCGCAAACCGAAGCCGTCAAGAATAATAAGCGCTACAGGTTTCGGAGCAGCCATATTACTTGGCCCCCTCCACCAAAGCGATGTACGAAGCCGGCTCTAGGCTAGCGCCTCCGACAAGCGCGCCGTCAATATCCTTTTGGCCCAAGTATTCGGCAACATTGTTAGGCTTAACGCTGCCGCCGTATTGGATGCGAACCGCATCAGCAGTAGCTTGATCGTAAAGATCAGCAACTACGCCGCGGATATAGCCGATAACATCCTGTGCATCTTCGGAAGTTGAAGACTTGCCAGTTCCGATTGCCCAGATTGGCTCATAGGCGATAACAACTTCTGCTGCTTGTGCTGCGGATACGCCTTGGAAAGCCGCTTCCGTTTGCACTTTACATACGTCCTTCGTTTGTCCTGCTTCACGCTCTTCAAGCTTCTCGCCTACGCAGACGATTGGCAGAAGGCCGTTTTTGAACGAAGCGTGGACCTTCTTGTTCACGATCTCATCCGACTCCGCAAAATAAGCGCGACGCTCGGAGTGGCCGATAATGACGTATTTAACGCCAAGATCCTTCAGCATAACGCCGCTGATTTCGCCTGTAAATGCGCCGTTGTCTTCAAAGTGAACGTTTTGGGCTCCGATCGCGATCGAAGTTCCTTTTGCAGCTTCAACAAGCGCCGGAAGCGTTGTGTATGGCGCGCAAATTACGCTCTCTACGCCGTCAACCTCAGCCTTGCCTTTAATTTCGGAGAAAAATGTAACAGCCTCGGATACCGTTTTGAACATTTTCCAGTTACCGGCAATAATTGGTGTTCTAGTGCTCATGCGTAATCCTCCTCATTTCATTTTATAGGGATAAAGCTATTATTTATCGTTAAGAGCTACAACGCCTGGAAGCACTTTGCCTTCCATGAACTCTAGGGAAGCGCCGCCGCCTGTCGAGATGAAATCCATTTTGTCAGCTAGGCCAAACTTCTCAGCCGCTGCTGCGGAATCGCCGCCGCCGATAACCGTGTAGCCATTTGTTTCTGCGCATGCGCGAGCAACCGCTTGCGTGCCGTGGGAGAAAGGCTCGATTTCGAATACGCCCATAGGTCCGTTCCATACGACCAATTTGGAGTTTTTGATAACATCCGCATAAAGCTCACGTGTTTTCGGTCCGATGTCAATGCCTTCCCAATCAGCAGGAATGCTGTCAACGTCAACGATTTGCGTGTTTGCATTAGCGCTGAAATCATCCGTAACTACGATATCAACCGGGATCAAGAAGTTTTTGCCTAGCTTCTTCGCTTTTTCCATGAACTCTAGCGCCAAATCAAGCTTGCTGTTGTCAACGAGCGATTTGCCGATTTCATGGCCTTGTGCTTTGAAGAATGTATAAGACAAGCCTCCGCCGATGATTACGTTGTCTGCAATTTCAAGCATTTTGTCGATAACCGCGATTTTGTCTTTTACTTTGGAACCGCCAACGATTGCCGTGAAAGGACGCTCAGGGTTGTTAAGTGCTTTGCCTAGTACTTCTAGTTCTCTTTCCATAAGAAGGCCGGAAACAGCCGGAAGAATATGTGCAATGCCTTCCGTTGAAGCATGAGCACGGTGAGCGGCGCCAAATGCATCGTTTACGAATAGGTCAGCAAGCTTGGCAAATGCTTTTGCTAGTTCTGGATCGTTTTTCTCTTCGCCCTCGTAGAAACGTACGTTTTCAAGCAAAAGCACATCTCCGTTGTTCAGTGCAGCAACTTGCGCTTCTACTGCTTCGCCGATTGCTTCGTTTGCTTTCGTTACTTGCTTGCCAAGAAGCTCAGACAAACGTACAGCGGAAGCCGTGTGGCGAAGCTCTTCTACCACTTGACCATTCGGACGGCCAAGGTGGCTTGCAAGAATGACTTTTGCGCCTTTTTCGATAAGGTAGTTAATCGTAGGAAGCGTCTCGCGAATCCGTTTGTCATCCGTAATTTTACCATCCTCAAGCGGCACGTTGAAATCAACGCGAACAAATACCCGTTTACCAGCTAGCTCTGCTACATCACGTACACTTTTCTTATTCATCAATGAAACCTCCCGAATCTGTGTTATGGAAAGGTATAGATATAGGACCACAAAAAAAAGAAGGGCGTTCCTTCAAAGAAGAAACGCCCCCATGATTCACGACTCCTAGAAGCCGCAAATCAAAGACCTTGTGCTCCGCATGCGCGAAAGCCGCGGTCCGTCCGCCTTCTTTGCTTACAGACCTTTGCTAGCAATGTAAGCAGCAAGATCAACTACGCGGTTCGAGTAGCCCCACTCGTTGTCGTACCAAGAAATAACTTTAACCATGTTGCCTTCAACAACCATAGTCGAAAGACCATCGATTGTGGAAGAAGCAGGATCAGTGTTGTAGTCGCTTGATACAAGCGGCAATTCGTTGTAGTTCATGATGCCTTTAAGAGCGCCTTCCGAAGCTTCTTTGAATGCAGCGTTAACTTCTTCAACTGTTACGTTAACTTTAAGCTCAGCAACAAGGTCAGTTACGGAAACGTTAGGCGTAGGAACACGCATAGCCATACCGTTCAATTTACCTTTAAGCTCTGGAAGAACGAGTGAAACAGCTTTCGCTGCGCCAGTTGAAGATGGAATGATGTTTTCTGCAGCAGCACGAGCGCGGCGCAGGTCTTTATGTGGAACGTCAAGAACGGATTGGTCATTTGTGTATGAGTGAATAGTTGTCATCATACCTTTAACGATTCCGAATTTGTCGTTCAATACTTTTGCGAAAGGAGCAAGACAGTTAGTTGTACATGAAGCGTTGGAAACAATGGTGTGTGCCGCAGGGTCGTATTTATCTTCGTTAACGCCGATAACTACTGTAATATCTTCGTTCGTTGCTGGAGCGGAAATGATAACTTTTTTAGCGCCGCCTTGCAAGTGAAGCTCAGCTTTTTCTTTAGCTGTGAAAATACCAGTTGATTCAACTACGATTTCAACGCCAACGGATCCCCAAGGAAGGTCTGCAGGGTTACGCTCTGCGAAAACTTTGATTTCGCGTCCGTTAACGATAAGCGCGCCTTCTTTTGCTTCAACAGTACCGTCAAGTTGACCGTGTGTTGTGTCATATTTCAGAAGATGTGCCAGTGTTGCAGTATCCGTAAGATCGTTTACTGCCACGATTTGAACATCAGGGTTGTTCAGTGCTGCGCGGAATACGTTACGGCCGATGCGACCAAAACCATTAATACCAACTTTAACCATTTTTGTTTCCTCCTAAGCGTTTTTGAAAGATTTATAATATATTTCAAGATGTTTTGCTGGTTTGCGAGCATAGCACCTTGCAAATCATCATGATTCCACTAGCTTGCTTGCTGTTTAATCCTTCTCTTGCTCGATCAAGGCTACCATTTCCAGTGCCGCAGCTTCATCCGTAACGAGCACGTCATTGTGTCCGAAGCGCATAATCGCCGCTATTGCCTCGCCTTTGCTCTTTCCGCCGGCTACGCCTATAACAACTTCAGTGTTCACAATATCCTCCAGCCGTAACCCCACCGTCTGCATTTTGTGCACGACAGCGCCCTTGCGGTCAAAATAAAACCCAAACGATTCTGCAAGCGCACCTTCTGCTTCCATAGCATCGATGATCTCGCGGTCAAGCCGCCTGCGCCTTGCCATGACCATAGCATCTCCGATTCCATGTACAACGATGCGAGCACTGCGGATGACATCTACGATTTCCTTAATGTTAGGCTCCTGCATGATGGACGCGAATGCTTCCTCGCCCAAATGATCAGGTACGTGTAGAAGCCTGTATTGCGCTCCTGTACGCTTTGCCATCATAGAAGCAATCGTATTGGCCTGATAGTCCAAGCTCTCGCCTAGGCCGCCTCTAGCCGGTACAAACCAGTTCGTCTTCAGCTGCGAGGAACTCACCAATTGATTCGCTACCTGCGCAATCGTCGTTCCGCCTGTTACCGCCACAACGTCATGCGGCTGCATAACCTTGTTAAGCACCTGGCTTCCCGCCCGGCCAAGCTCTCTCTTCGTTTGAGCCGATATTTCGGAATCTCCAGCTACGATGATGACCTGCGAAAGCCCATAATGGCTGCGTATCGTCTCCTCAAGCTCGGATAAACCAAACATCGTCTTGTAGAAAGGCTCAAGCTGTTCTAATAAAAGCTTGCCTGAATCGCTAATTCGCATGCCCCCCGAGTGAATCTCGAGCAGTCCCTGCGTTTTCAGAAAATCGGTCTCTGCCCGAAGCATGCGCTCCGTCATCGATAATGTCGACGCTAGCGTGCGACGCCCGATTAAATCCGACAACATCACCTGATGCAATATCGAATACCGTTTCTTCATGACGTCAAGCAGATCAGGCACAAGCTGCTGCTGCAGTTCAACGATCTGACGCATCTCTCATCCTTCACTCCATCGGCCTCTAGCGTATCGGCTTAAACACGTTGGACTCAATATGTCCCGCGGTATCATTTCAAGTCCCACCTTTAGTTTATCGGAAATACTCGATTGAAGCAAGAGCCGTTTTGCTTATGAAAACGATTTCCGTCACATTTTTCACAAATTTAATTTTTGAACGCCCCTTGCTTTACCATCTGTAATGTCATATAATCATTTTTGCGACTATTTTATGCACATGCGCCCGTGGTCCAATGGATATGACGCAGCCCTCCGAAGGCTGAGATCTAGGTTCGATTCCTTGCGGGCGCGCCATTACAACTAATCAGCCGATCAGGCTTGCAACTCCTATAATGATACAGACTAACCGTTCCTATACGCTGGAACGGTTTTTTTATTGGATTGACGGACTTGTTTGACTATCTTTGACTTTTGACTTTTCATCCGTTATTATGAGAATACGATTTAACCATTCATTGTTTTTGAGGAGGGGGCTTACGTTGGATATGAATTTCGTTCCTATGGTTATTGAGCAAAACAATCGAGGTGAGCGTGCGTATGACATTTACTCTCGCCTATTGAAAGACCGCATTATTTTTCTAGGATCAGGTGTAAATGACGTTGTGGCTAACTCCATCATCGCTCAATTGCTTTTCCTGGCAGCAGACGACCCTGAGAAAGACATTTCTCTTTATATTAACAGCCCGGGCGGCTCGATTACGGCAGGCATGGCTATCTACGATACGATGCAGTACATTAAACCGGACGTGTCCACCATTTGTGTCGGCATGGCCGCATCCATGGGCGCTTTCCTGCTTACGGCAGGCGCAATCGGCAAACGCTACGCGCTTCCGAACAGCGAAGTCATGATTCACCAGCCGCTTGGCGGCGCAGAAGGTCAAGCAAGCGATATCGCCATTCGCGCGAAACGCATCATCGGCATGCGCGACAAGCTGAACGGCATCTTGGCAGAGCGCAGCGGACAATCGCTTGAGCGTATCGAGAAAGATACGGATCGCGATTACTTCATGAGCGCAGCTGAAGCCAAAGAATACGGCTTGGTCGATAAAGTCATCGAGAAGCTGGCATAATCGACATTCAGTATCACAACAAAAAGAGCAGGTCGACGGAGAAATCTCCAGACCTGCTCTTTTTGTTTTTTTGTACGCTTTTCAACAAAAAAAAGAGCTGTCGCCGCAAGCTCGTTAAGAACCTGCGTGACTTCTCCCTTTTTCTTATTGGTTTTCCAACTCTTCTTTGCTTACCAAAGCGACTAAAGCGTTTACAGCCTGTTCTGCATCCGAACCCTCTGCACTAATGGATACCTCAGTGCCAGAACTGATTGCTAAGCTCATAATTCCCATTATGGATTTCGCATTCACTTTTTTGTCGTCTTTCTCTACAAATACTTCGGAGGAAAATTTGTTCGCTTCTTGTACGAATAATGCTGCAGGTCTTGCATGAAGTCCCGTCTTAAGACGAACAACAACCGGAAGCCTTGTCATGGAAACCATACCCCCTATATTTTACTCAATCATTAGCATGCGGCAAAAGCGTTAACGGCTCTAATTGCCGTCTTCTGGCTGCAAAAGCTCTTTTCCGGTCAAAGATAAGTATAGTTTGGCCTTCTTATCTTTTTTAAATTAAGTCATTTTGAATTATTATATCATTATACCAGTTCATGCACTAGCATAAAAGCTCAGACCCCACGGATTTTTTCCGCAAGTTCATCAATTTTACGTAAACGGTGGTTTACGCCTGACTTACTGACCTTTCCGCTTAGCATTTCACCAACCTCTGTCAGATTCATATCCGGATGCTGCAGCCTGATTTCGGCTACTTCCTTCAACTTATCAGGCAGGCTATCCAAACCGACTTCACGCTGCAGCAGCTTAATGTTCTCGATCTGACGAACGGCTGCTCCAATCGTTTTGTTCAGATTGGCTGTCTCGCAATTGACGATTCGGTTTACCGAATTTCGCATATCGCGCATGATTCGGACATCCTCAAACTTGAATAAAGCTTGATGCGCGCCAATAATATTGAGGAGCTCGATTATTTTCTCGCCCTCTTTGATGTAGAAGATAAAACCCTTTTTACGTTCAATGCATCTAGCGTTTAGATCAAATTTGTTTGCAAGGTCGACGAGCGACTCGCAATGCTCTTGGTACATCGACGAAATCTCCAAATGATAAGAGGAGCCTTCCGGATTGTTGACGGAACCGCCCGCTAGGAACGCGCCGCGCAAATAGGAACGTTTGCAGCATGGCTTCCGAATGATTTCCTTGTCGATGCCAAGGTTGAACATAAAGCCTTCGGATACAATTTTTAGCTCGCTCAATATTTCCTGTACGCCTGCCGGAATACGGACGATATAGACATTATTTTTTTTGAGCCTCATCTTCTTGCGGACGAGCAGCTCAACATGCAGCTCATAATGCTTTTTGAGCAGGGAGTAAATTCTTCTGGCTATGGCGGCATTTTCCGTTGAGATGTCCAAAACGACTTTGCGGCTAGACACGCTAACCGAACCATTCATCCGTATGAGTGCAGATAGCTCCGCTCGCTCACAACAGCTGTCCGCTTCAATTAATGTCAGCTCTTTCTTTGTTTGTGCCGCAAATGACATTGTGTATCACCTCTTTCGTAACATCCAATTCTCAACCAGCTTATATATATGATGGCTTAAACGTTCGGCATCATGCCTCAAAAAAGTTCGGAATAAAACAAGGCGGTCTGCAATGACCTCATAACCCTTTTGCGTCACCGCATCCAGATCTAGATGAACGGCCTTCGCGCCAAGCTCCGCATATTTGCTTTCGATCTGCGGCGGAATTTCACCGTCATTCACGATTACATAATCAAATAAATGATGGCCGATATGGGAATGAATCGCATCCAAATGATCGCCAACCGAATAATTATCGGTCTCGCCGGGCTGCGTCATCACGTTGCACACAAATAGCTTAACGGCTTCCGATTCGACAATCGCACTCGCAAGCTTAGGAACGAGCAGATTCGGAATAATACTTGTATACAAGCTGCCCGGTCCAATTAATATTGCGTCTGCTTGCTCGATCGCTTCAACCGCTTCCTCCAGCGGCTCTACGTCAGCCGGCTCCAAAAACACCCGCTTGATCACTTTGCCCGCTTTCGGAATCATGGATTCTCCGGTCACAATGGAGCCGTCAGCCATTTCCGCTTTAAGCACGATTGATCGCCCCGCTGCGGGCAGCACCCGCCCTCGAACCGCAAGGACGCGGCTAAGCTCTCGGATACCGGTGACGAAGTCTCCAGATATATCAGTCATCGCTGCCAGCATTAGGTTGCCTAGACTATGTCCTGCAAGCCCTGGAACCGTTTTGAAACGATATTGCAAAACCTCCGTTAACAAAGGCTCTGCGTCAGCCAGTGCCATAAGCACGTTGCGAATGTCGCCTGGCGGAGGGATTTGCAGCTCATTGCGCAAAATGCCCGAGCTGCCTCCATCGTCGGCAACCGTCACAATAGCCGTAATATCGAGCGGCTTCTCTTTCAGCCCTCGCAGCATGACAGAGAGTCCGGTACCGCCGCCTATGACGACAATCTTCGGACGTCTCATAATTTTGTGTCTACTCTGCATTCTATCACCCCGTCAATGCTTGTCACGCTCGGCATCGCGATGGCTGACACGCACGCGTTCCGTATCACTGCTGCCGAGCATGCGTCCCAGATATTCAGCAATGGCAACGGAACGATGCTTGCCGCCCGTGCAGCCAATACCGATAACAACCTGACTTTTCCCTTCCTTGCGATATAGCGGAATAAGGAACTGCAGCATGTCTAGGAGCTTTGTAAGAAACTGCTGTGTTTCAGGCCATTTCATGACGTATTCGTACACATCGGGGTTTTGACCGGTATTCGGGCGCAGATGCTCGACATAATGCGGATTAGGCAAGAAGCGAACGTCATAGATGAGGTCAGCGTCAATCGGTATGCCGTATTTGAAGCCAAAGGAGGTTACATTGATGGAAAGGCTGTTTTGCTCCAAATTCGTGAAGTGCGAAATAATTCGTTCCTTCAAGTGAGCCGGCTTCAAAATACTCGTATCGATAACCTGCGACGCCCAGCCCTTTAAATCCTCCAGCAAGCGGCGTTCATTCCGAATGCCGTCAAGCGGCATTCCGTCCGGAGCGAGCGGATGCCGGCGGCGGCTCTCTTTGTACCGCTGAACAAGCACCGCATCGGTTGCATCTAAAAATAAAATTTCGCAGCTGAGCGTGTAATGCTCCTTGATATAAGCAAGCGATTCGGACAGCGCCGTGAAAAATTCACGTCCACGCAAATCAATAACGAGCGCCACGTTTCCGATTTTGCCATTCGACTGCTCTATCAGCTCTGCGAACTTAGGTATAAGTACGGGTGGTAAATTATCTACGCAGAAGAAACCGAGATCCTCCAGGCTTTGGACAGCAATGGTCTTGCCCGCGCCAGACATCCCGGTTATAATGACAAGCTTTGCTACTGCTGCTGTCGTTTCCATGAATAAACCTCCCAAAAGGTTTGCGGACGCAAACCTACTTCGTAAGGATATGCCTTGGCTTGCAAATGCAAGCCTACATCATAAGAATATGCTAAGGCTCGCGAATGCAAGCCTATTTATCCAATTAACCTCTTAGAATAAGTCCAGCCGCGCCAACTACACCAGCGTTGTTGCCAAGCGTAGCCGCAACGATTTTCACGTTCTCTTTGGCTTGATCTTGCGTGTATTTTTCAAATACTTCGCGAATTTGATCGAATAGGAAGTCTCCCGCTTTCGAAACGCCGCCGCCAATAATGAAATATTGCGGGTTAAGCACGATCGCGATCATGGCCATCGATTTGCCCAAATAATAAGCTGCGCGGTTAACGATGCGCGTTGCAACTTCATCTCCGGCTTTCGCCGCATCCAGAACGTCCTTCGCCATAATGTCCTCTACCTGCGAAAGCGATGTGCGGTCGCCGCGTTCAACAGCGTCTTTCGCCATACGGATAATGCCTGTCGCTGATGATACGGTTTCCAAGCAGCCCATTTTCCCGCAGCCGCACTGAATAGCTTCCAGATCAGGCACAATTGCCATATGCCCAAGCTCTCCTGCCATTCCCATGTAGCCCTCAACAATTTTACCTTCTATAATAATGCCGCCGCCTACGCCTGTTCCGAGCGTGTAGCATACGCAGTGCCCTATGCCTTTACCCGCTCCGCCCCAAGCTTCGCCAAGTGCGGCAACATTCGCATCATTATTTACTTTAACCGTTTTGTTCAGCTCTTGCTCCAAATAAGCTTTCAAATTGACGTTCTCAATTTTCAAGTTTGGCGCAAATTTCACTATTCCGTTTGGAATGTCAAGGAAGCCCGCAATACCGACGCCTACACCGTCAACCTGCTCCCAATCATAGTCTGATTCAGCTACGATTTGCTGCGCGTACTTTGCAATATTTTGAAGGATAGTGTCCGTTCCTTTACTCGCCTCCGTCGGCCCTTCATACGTATGAAGCAATTGTCCATCCGCATTGCAAATGCCTACCTTAATAGCAGTTCCGCCGACATCGACCCCAACGTAAATCTTTTCAGACATCACTAGTCCACCTCATCAATATGTTAATCTTCTCTGTAACACTATAAGCGACCTTAACCCTCTGGTCAAGATAGCGGAATGCTTGCAAATCAAGCGCTCTCGGCTATTGAAAAGGCTATACCCTCAAGCAGATCGCTCTGCTGGTATAGCCTCCTCTGTATCCTATGAAGCTGTTCGCCAACAATTAAAGCGATTTGCTCCAGTCATGAGTAATCGCGCCTTCAAGGTATCTCTCGCAGTCTAGAGCTGCCATACAGCCGCTTCCGGCTGCTGTGATCGCTTGGCGGTATTTGCTGTCTTGCACGTCGCCGCATGCGAATACGCCCGGTACGTTCGTTTCGGAAGTGCCCGGTTTCACGACAATGTAACCATGGTCGTCAGTATCGATTTGTCCGGCAAGGAACTTCGTATTCGGCGTATGGCCGATTGCGATGAAAATGCCGTCCGTTTCAATAACATCCTCTTCGCCTGTCGTATTGTCACGAACTTTAAGTCCGGTAACGCCCATCCCGCTTGCTACAACCTCAACCGGCGTACGGTTCAGGCTCCAGCTGATCTTTTCGTTCTCGCGAGCGCGGTCCTGCATGATTTTGGAAGCGCGAAGCTCATCCCGGCGGTTAACAAGCTCAACGTTCGAGGCAAAGCGCGTAAGGAAGCTTGCTTCCTCCATCGCGGAGTCGCCGCCGCCAACAACGATGATCTTTTTGCCGCGGAAGAAGAATCCGTCGCAAGTTGCGCATGTGCTGACGCCGCGTCCGACATTTTCTTTCTCGCCTGGAATGCCAAGATATCTTGCCGATGCGCCAGTCGAGATAATGATGCTCTCCCCTACCAGCTCGCCGTGACCTTCCACTTGAAGCTTGAATGGACGCTCGGACATATCCACGCTGTTTACCCAGCCCGTAATAAACTTAGCGCCAAAGCGCTCCGCTTGCTTACGCATATTCTCCATAAGCTCAGGACCCATAATGCCTTCCGGAAAACCAGGGAAGTTCTCAACCTCGGTCGTAGTCGTCAGCTGTCCGCCTGGCTCAGGACCTTCAATAATAAGCGGGCTCATGTTGGCGCGAGCCAAGTAGATAGCCGCTGTAAGTCCGGCAGGGCCGGTACCGATAATAATGGATTTGTACATAACATTCACCTCGTAAAAGTTTATTCGTCCTGCATTTCCTGTGTAGCGAATACAGAGCTAATGGATTTCATCTTCTCTTTGATGCCGCAAACCTCGTCAATCATCTTGACGTTTTTGCTGACTGTAGCAATCGACGTGCCATAGCGTACCGAAACCTCGTGATAGGAAATCGCCCGCCGGTGCATCTTCGCCGTTAGGTATTCCAAAGCAGCAGCCCAGCCCTCCGGCTTGGTCAGCTTCGGAACGTCCGGATACACGCGCGACAGAAATTCTACCCACAAGGTCATCAAATCATGCTGCTGAACCAAATCATATTGCTTGCTCATGCGGCCCAGAGCCGTTTCAACTACAGCTTGCCATTTATCTTCCCACACAGGCAGCCTTGAAGGTACGCGGTTCGGCTCGATGACCGTTTCCTTCCCTTCGAGCACCACTCGCAAAGGCTCTTGAACACCCATCGTACGCAGTACGAAGATGGCAATGCGCTTTAAATAATCATCCTCGTCCCGCTCCAGCAGGAAAGTCTGAAGCACATCCTTCACTTCACTGTCGGCAATCATGCCAAGCGCTTGGATGACCTGCAGCTTCGTATGCTGGTCGCCGTGGCGCAAAGCCCAGAAGAACGACGAGCGAACGAGCGGATCACGCTTGAGATGATCGGGAATGCCGTCCGAGGACTTCTCCCACAGCTTGAACTGCTCTTCAAACGGCAGATGGTAGTGGTAGCTAATGGACGCGGTATGCTCTCCGCTGCGGACAAGCTCCAGCTGCTCCATATAATAATGAGGAATGCCCGATGTCGGATCGAGCTTGATCGTCTGCTTCCACAGCCGCTCGGCCTCCTGATAACGCCCGATATTGCAAGCGGCGACAGCCGCATAATGAAACAGGCTAGGATCCTGGGTCAGCTCTGAATCTTTCAGCAGCCTGGTGAAGTGCTTATGAGCAGCTTCATGCTCTCCTAAGATGCCCATAGTGGTTGCCAGTTTAAACACATGCTCCTGATGAAACGGAACCGTCTTCGTAAGCAGCTCAACAAGCGGCTGCAAGCTTTGCTCATCATTCTTGTGCTGATAGAAAATAGCAAGGTTGCACAGCGCATGCAAATTGCCGGATTCGATCTCCAGCACCTCATGAATCGTATCCATGGCTTTATCGAACATGCCCATGTAATAATAGGCTAACGCCAAGTTGTTGCGCGCAGCCAGAAACTCCGGCTGGCCTTCAATTATTTTTTCCAATATGCGAACAGCCTCGGTGAATTTGCCTTCTTCAAGAAGCGTACGGGCCAGGTCATGCTCGACCATGCCTTCACGCGATTTTATGTTCGTCAGACGCGTAGGGCGCTCCAGTTCAAAATGCAGAAGGTCCATCATATCTTCCGCTTCATCAAGAAATTGCCCTTCCGAATCTTCTTCCAAATATTTAATAAGCGAGCCTTCGGCCGCTTCATATTGCTCCATATTGGCAAAATTGTTCGCCATATAGAAATGGCACTCCGTCATGGTAGGATCGAGCTCATCCACAATCCACCCTAAAATACGATTCGACTCTTCATAATTGCCAAGCTCAGAAAGAATGCCTGCCATATTGCAATGGTTTACCGGGTTTTCCGGCTCGTATTCTACGGCGCGACGAAAATATTTAAGTGCCTTGTCATAATGGAATCGATCAAGCGACCGAACCGCACGTTCGAAAAAAAACGTAGCGTCCCATTGAACCGGTATGACTTTCGTCTGTTGATCTACGGCAACACGTTTCTTCTCTTTCACTGGCAAGGCACCTCCCGTTACTTCCGATTTTCTACGATTATACCATAGCCATACCCAACAGAACACGAAAGAAATGTGGGAAAATCGCGGATGGCAGAAGCGCCACCCGCGATTTTCGCGGCAATACTATTCATTTCGCATGCTAAGCAATCAAGCCGAACGCTTAAACGCCATTGCTTTTGAACAACGTGCTGATGGATCCGCCTTCCAAAATAATGCGTGTCGCTTCAGCGAGAAGCGGCGCAACGGAAAGCACTTTGAACCGTTCCGGCGTCGATTCAGGCAAGCTGATCGAGTCGGTAACGATGACCTCTTTAATATTGGGATGATCCAAACGCTCAATAGCCGAGCCGGAGAATAACGGGTGCGTAGCGCATACGTATACATCCTCTGCACCGCGCTCCTTCAAGCTTTCAACAACGTTGACAATCGTAGATCCCGTGTCAATCAGATCCTCGATAATAATCGGAGTCTGGCCTTCGACATCGCCGATTACGTGTGTAATAACCGATTCATTGTGAGCTGGACGTTTCTTGATCATGATCGCAAACGATGTATCCAAGTAGTTCGCTAGTTTCTCTGCAGTTGAAGCACGGCCTGCATCCGGCGATACGACAACCGGGTTCTTGATGTTTTTGGACTTCAAATAATCGCTGATTAGATCAAGCGCAGTCATATGATCGACTGGAATGTTGAAGAAGCCTTGAATAGCTGGAGCATGTAGGTCGATTGTGATAACGCGGTTCGCTCCAACTGTCGTGAGCACATCCGCCAGCATTTTCGCTGAAATCGGCTCCCTTGGTGCTGCTTTGCGCTCCTGACGCGCATAGCCGTAATACGGCATGATGATGTTAACCGTTCTTGCGGAAGCACGCTTCGCCGCATCAATCATAACAAGCAATTCGACAAAATGCTCGTTGATCGGATGCGAGAATGATTGCACGAGGAAAACGTCGCAATTCCGAATCGTTTCTTCGTAATGCACGTAAATCTCACCGCTTTTAAAACGGGACATCTTGATCGCGCCTAGCGTCAGACCAAGCTCCGCACTAATTTTCTGAGCCAATACCGGATTAGACGAACCCGAAAAAATACGCACCTTGTCGCTTAACATGATACCCTCCTGAGCGTTAAAACCAATTAATTTTACGGAACAAGTACTCGTCCTTGTCGGATCATTCGACAAAGCTTGTTTGATCATCTATATTATACATGGAATTTGCAATATTTCAAAAATCAATCATCACTAATTTTCGACAATTAAATGTCGCTAGCTGCGTATATCCGACTTCTTTGAGCACAGCGTACGCTTGATCCAGATATTGGCCCAGCCTTTCGGGCTGGTGAGCATCCGATCCAACCGTCAGCGGAATGCCTAATTGCCGCGCATATTCCAGCATTCTGCGGCTTGGGAACATCTCGGCGGCAGGCGTGCGAAGCCCGGAAGCATTCAGCTCAATCGCCACCCCGCTCCGCTTAACGGCTTCAAGCGCAGCATTTTCCAAATGCGTGACATCCCCCTCCGGCTGATAGCCAAAACGTTTAATCACGTCAATATGCCCGATGTAATCATAGAAGCCGGTCGCAGCGGCTTTACCGACCGCATCATAGTACTGCTCATACACAGCCATGCGGTCGCGGCCTTCCCAGCCGCCCGTTTGACGGAAATCGGTAATATCCCATTCCCCTAGAAAATGAACCGAGCCGATCACATAGTCCCAAGGATATGCGTTTACGATCGATGCGATCTGCTCCTCGCAGCCTTCAATATAATCGCCTTCGAGGCCAACGCGGATGTCGATTTGCCCTTTATACTTTTCTTTGAGATGAAGGCATTCTTCCACATAACGAGGAAGCTCATCCATAGGCATTGCCATTTCGGGATAATAAGCGGCCGGATCAACATGCAGCAGCGGCATATGATCGGAAAGGCCGAGCTGCACGAGTCCGATCTCTATCCCCTTCTTAACGTATTCCTCTAGCTCGCCGACGGCATGACCGCAGCGTGCGTGGTGGGTATGGTAATCGATAAACATGTGCGTACCGGCCTTTCTACATGGATTTTTGAGGTTTATGGATTTTGGGACAGGTGTAGTTTAAAGATAAACGTACAACTATCTCATTTTGTTCGTCGTTGGCTTTCCATGGCGGCTGCTGATTTCGCTAATGACATCATCAAAAGGCAATCCGCGCTCGCGGAGCAGTACCATCAGGTGAAAAATAAGATCGCCAACCTCGCTGCGAAGCTCGTCGTTATCTTTATTTTTTGCTGCGATAATGACTTCCGAGGCTTCCTCGCCAACCTTTTTCAAAATCTTATCTACCCCTTTGTCGAACAGGTAGGTTGTGTAAGAGCCCTCCGGGCGCTCTGCGTAACGCTCTGCGATAACGCCCTCCAGCTGTCCCAGCGTAGCGAAGCGGTCGCTAGATGCAGCCGCAGCCTCTGAGGAAGCTTCTGCGTTTCCGCTGACTTCAACCGGATTGAAGAAGCAGCTATAACGGCCCGTGTGGCAAGCAGGACCTTTTTGATCCACCTTAACTAGCAGCGTGTCGCCGTCACAGTCGTAAGCCATCGAGACGATTCGCTGCGTATGGCCGCTTGTCGCTCCTTTGTTCCAAAGCTCGCCCCGTGAACGGCTCCAAAACCAGGTTACGCCGGATTCCACGGAAAGCTGCAGCGACTCCTTATTCATATAAGCCATCATCAGCACTTCTTTGCTCTGCGCGTCTTGCACAATGGCAGGCACAAGCCCTGCGTCATCCCATTTGATTTTTGAGCTCAGCTCGTTCTGGTTGTTTTCCGTCATCGTACCTCTACTCCCTTCAACCGCAAATCATCCTTCACTTCACGGATCGTCATTTCTTTATAGTGGAAAATCGTTGCCGCCAGCGCCGCATCCGCATGCGCCTGTTGGAACACATCGTTAAAGTGCTCGACTCTTCCCGCGCCGCCAGAAGCGATAACCGGTATGCCAAGCGAATCCGATACCGCCTGCGTAAGCTTAATATCAAAGCCGTCCTTCGTCCCGTCCGCATCCATGCTCGTCAGCAAAATTTCGCCCGCTCCAAGCTTCTCAACCTCACGCGCCCACTCCAGCGCCTTGATGCCGGTTGTTTTGCGTCCGCCGTGCGTATAAACCTCCCACTCGCCCCACTCAGCATTAAACTTGGCGTCAATGGCCACCACGATGCACTGCGAGCCAAACTTGCGCGAGCCTTCTTGCACGAGCGCTTTGTTTAATACAGCCGCCGTGTTTATGCCGATTTTGTCCGCGCCTGCGCGAAGCAGCCGCTTCATGTCATCGACATGGGAAATGCCGCCGCCTACTGTAAACGGAATCGTGATTTCTCCCGCTGTCCGCTTAACAACCTCAATCATCGTAGCGCGTCCCTCGACGGAAGCCGAAATGTCCAAAAATACGAGCTCGTCAGCGCCCTCTTGGTCATAGGTAGCCGCCAGCTCGACGGGATCGCCCGCATCGCGCAAGTTCACGAAGTTAACGCCTTTCACGACGCGGCCATCCTTCACGTCTAGACACGGAATGATACGTTTCGCCAGCATGTTGCCCTCTCCTTTATGCCCGTTAAACGGGCCTCATCTATATGTCTGCCATTATTGAATAAGTTGATCCAGCTTGCAGCTTAATGCGGCTTGATGCAGCTATAAGCGCTTTAGCCTTGGCTGCTTGTAAGCGCAAGAAAATTGCCCAGAAGCTGCATCCCGAGCTCGCCGCTCTTCTCTGGGTGGAACTGCATGCCGTAAACATTGCCGCGACCGACAATAGCGGTCACCTGCTGGTAATAGTCCGTTGTCGCCAGCAGATCGGAAGCGAGCTCCGGCTTCGCGTGGAAGGAGTGGACGAAGTAGACATGCCCTTCGGTCAAGCCGTTAAATAACGGCGACTGCTCCTGCAGGAACGAAAGCTTGTTCCAGCCCATATGCGGAATTTTATAATCGCCGGCAAAACGGAGCACCTTGCCCGGAAGCAAGTTCAAGCCCTCGTTTTTGCCATATTCTTCGCTTTCGCTAAAAAGCAGCTGCATGCCAAGGCAAATGCCCAGCATCGGTTTGCCGGAGGCTGCATATGCTTTGGCTACCTCATCAAGTTTCGTTTCGCGCAAATTTTGCATGGCATCGCCAAAGGCGCCGACGCCCGGCAGGATAGCGCCGTCTGCTGCCGCGATCGTCTCCGGATTATCCGTAATAACCGCCTCGTAACCGAGACGTTCAACCGCCTTGCTTACGCTGTGCAAATTGCCCATGCCGTAATCAATGATCGCAATCATGCTACAGCACTCCTTTCGTCGAAGGCACTCCTTGTACGCGAGGATCAATGCTCGTTGCTTCGTCAAGCGCACGGCCAAGCGCCTTGAACACCGCTTCAATCATGTGATGCGTGTTTTGGCCATAGTGTACGATGACATGAAGCGTGATGCGCGATTCAAGCGCCAGCTTCCACAAAAACTCATGTACAAGCTCCGTGGAGAAGCTGCCCACTTGAGCCGATGGATATTCTGCACGGTATTCAAAATGCGGACGGTTGCTGACGTCGATAATAACCTGAGCAAGCGCCTCATCCATAGGAACGAATACGCTGGCATAACGCTTAATGCCGCGTTTGTCGCCTAGTGCTTCGCGAAGCGTTTGTCCGATGCAAATGCCGATGTCCTCCACCGTGTGGTGATCGTCGATGTCGATGTCGCCGCGTGCTTCAACTTCTAGATTAAACTGACCATGCTTTGTAAACAGATCGAGCATATGGTTAAGGAACGGCACATCCGTATCAATTTTGGTCTCGCCTGTTCCGTCGACTGCAAATTTAAGCTTAATATCCGTCTCGTTCGTCTTACGTGCCACTGATGCCTCGCGTACCCGATTTTCCGACACTTTCATTCCTTCTTCCTTGGATGTGTTTTATTTTGGTTGCTGTTTGGCGCTTAAAAGCCTGCGATTGCTGTGGGAGACGCTATTCCCGTTCCTTCTCCAGACGGATCTCAATCGCGCGGGCATGGCCTTCCAATCCCTCGTGGCGCGCCAGCGTCATAATTTTTTCGCCATTGGCAAGCAGAGCTTCCTTGCTGTAGTAGATCAGGCTAGATTTTTTAAGAAAATCATCGACATTGACCGGCGAAGAGAAGCGTGCCGTGCCATTTGTCGGAATGATGTGATTTGGCCCTGCAAAATAATCCCCAACCGGCTCCGAGCTGTAAGGCCCGAGGAAAATAGCACCCGCGTTCTGAATGTAGCCAAGCAGACGCATCGGATCAACCGTCAGCACCTCAAGGTGCTCTGGCGCGATCTGGTTCACGACGTCGATTCCCGCTTCAAGCGAATCGACGAGCAGCACCGCCCCGTAGCTGTCTATGGAGCTGCGGGCAATGTCTTGGCGCGGCAGAGTGGACAGCTGCCGCTCCACCTCCGCTGCAACCGCCTCCGCAAGCTGCTGCGACGGCGTCACAAGAATCGCCGACGCCATTTCATCGTGCTCTGCCTGCGACAGCAAATCCGCGGCTACGTACGCGGGATCTGCTGAATCGTCAGCAAGCACGACGATTTCACTTGGCCCGGCGATACTGTCGATATCGACGGCACCGAATACGGCGCGCTTAGCCAGCGCAACGTAAATGTTGCCCGGTCCGCAAATTTTATCGAC
Organism: Paenibacillus sp. FJAT-27812; assembly: GCF_001273905.1. Taxonomy (NCBI): domain Bacteria; kingdom Bacillati; phylum Bacillota; class Bacilli; order Caryophanales; family Paenibacillaceae; genus Paenibacillus; species Paenibacillus sp. FJAT-27812. Next base: position 1,863,903 of record NZ_LIGH01000001.1, read on the forward strand.
CGGGGCAATGCTCGCCGTGCCGTACGCAAGCGCGGCAATGGCTTGTGCGCCGCCGACCCGGTACATCTCCTTGACGCCCGCTTCCGCGGCGGCAACGAGAATATACGGGTCGATGCCCTCCGTGCCGCCGGTTGCAGGCGGCGTCACCATAACGATCTCCGGCACGCCGGCTACCTGTGCCGGAATTACGTTCATCAGCACGGACGACGGATAAGCCGCCTTGCCTCCGGGCACATATACGCCGACCCGCTTAAGCGGTCGCATAATTTGCCCGAGCAGCGTTCCGTCCTGCTGCAGATCCATCCACGAGGTCCGCATTTGCTTCTCGTGGAAAGTCCGAACATTCACGGCCGCTTCGCGAATCGCCGTGAGGAAGTCGGCGTCGACAAGCGCATACGCCGCCTGAATCTCCTCTTGCGTCACGCGCAGCGACGCCGCGTCCAGCTTAACGCGGTCATGCTGCTCCGTATACCTGAGCAGCGCCGCGTCCCCCTCGGCCTTTACGTCTGCGACGATCCTTAAGGCCGCTTCATTTTGCTCCGGTGTTCCATACTCCACCTCGCGCTTCAATCCAAACTGCTCCGCTCGCATAATGCGCATATCATCCACTCCTTCCATATACTCGCCCTGCACTTAATATCTATCGCTATCCCTAGCTCGTTACCGCATCCGATCTTTCCAAGTCACTCGCTCTAACTAAGCCTTAAACCCGTCCCGCCAACGTCGCCTGCAGCCGATCACAAAGACTCTGGATCGCTTCGTTCTTCATCCGGTAGCTTACGCGATTGGCAATCAGGCGGCTCGTAATGCCGAAGATCGATTCCATTTCCACCAGCCCGTTCTCCCGCAGCGTTTGGCCCGTTTCCACCATATCGACGATACGGTCCGCTAGGCCGATCATCGGCGCAAGCTCGATCGAGCCGTTCAGCTTAATCACCTCAACCTGCTGTCCAAGCTCGCGGAAATAAGCGGACGCTACATTCGGGTACTTGGTCGCAACGCGCGGGTTGATCGTTGGCTTCCAATCCGGCATGCCGATAACCGACATGCGGCATTTGGCTATGCCCAGATCAAGCAGCTCATAAACGTCCTTATTTTCCTCCATCAGCACGTCTTTGCCGACGATACCGATATCCGCTACGCCGTATTCCACATAAGTCGGCACGTCAACCGGCTTCGCCATAATGAACTCCATGCCTACCTCTGGCAGTTCAATGATCAGCTTGCGCGTATCATCAAAATCACTCGGAATCGGCAGTCCCGCCTCGCGAAAGAGCTTCGATGCCACCTTATAAATGCGGCCCTTCGGCATCGCCACTTTCAAAATATCCCTAGTCTCTCCGCTCATGTGGCGCTGCCTCCTTTAATTCCATTCCCGTTAAACGTCAGCAAAGCCGTATAATTTACGCCTTTATGCGTAAACGAGCCCCGCTCCTTCGATTTCAATCCATCTATTAAAGAGCCGTTCTCGTCCGAACGCTCCGTTACTACGCTAACGCCCTGCGCGCGCAGCTCCTGCGCTTTGACAAGCGCTTCTCCGCGGCCCGCAGTATCGTAAACAATTAGCGTACGCTCAGTTTCATTCTCCGCTTTATCGCCCAGCAGCTCCAAAATACGCGTCGTCTTCAGCGCGAATCCCGTTGCAGGCGCAGGTCTGCCGAACTGTGCCAGCAGGTTGTCGTAACGTCCGCCGCTAACTACCGGGAATCCGAGATCAGCAGCGTACCCTTCGAATGTCATGCCTGTATAATAAGAGAAATCCCCAATCATCGTTAAATCAATAAGTACATGCTCGCATACGCCGTACGCCTTCAGCACATCCCAAATCTCGCATAGATGGCGAATCGATGAGCGTGCGTTATCGTCTACGCTTAGCTGCAACGCCTGATCGCAGATCTCCTGGCCGCCGCGCAAACGCAAAATACCTTCAAGCTCCTGCTGTACCGACTCATCGATAGACAGCTCACGCAGCTGCTTTCGATAGCCTACAAAATCACGTCCGAGCAAGCAGCTCTTAAGCTGCTCCTGTGCTTCTACCCGGCCCGGGAGAGCTTCTTCCATTAATCCGTTCAGGAAGCCGACATGCCCGATCGCTATTTTGAAACGTTCGACGCCAGCTGCTTTCAAAGAAGCAATCGCAAGAGCGACGACCTCCGCATCCGCTTCAGCCGATGAATCGCCGACCAGCTCTACACCCGTTTGGAAAAACTCCGCCTCGCGGCCAGCCTCTTCCTCAATAGCGCGGAACACGTTCGAGTGATAGGACAAGCGCTGCGGGAAATCGGCTTGTTTCAATAGTGAGGATACAACACGGGCAATAGGCGCCGTCATATCGGAGCGCAGTACTAGCGTCGTTCCGCGGTTGTTAAGCAGCTTGAACAGCTTCTGATCCGATGTCGAGCTGGCAACGCCTACCGTGTCGTAATATTCCATCGTTGGTGTAATAATTTGCTCATAGCCCCAGCCCTGCATGCAGGCCAGCACCTGACGCTCTATATGACGCAGCTTCGCTACCGCGCTTGGCAAATAATCTTTAACGCCTGTCGGCTTCTCAAAAACTTTTGGTTTGGACATATATAATCACCTTCACTTACTTTAGTGGTTTAAAGCGATACCATGTTACCATGCTAACAAATTAAAGAGTTTAATCGTAATATTAGCATGAAAAGCTTAAATTCGTCAAGCCGAATACGGCCCTCCACGCGCCAAAAAGAAACCCCGCCCAGCTGCGAAACGAACTCGTCTGGACGAGGCTTTTTTAACAGCTATTCGTTTAAAATGCTCCGTACGTTCTCGTCGTTCCCACTTGTGTGTGAAGCATCGCTTCTCTTAATCTCCCGCATCGGATTGCCTCCGACAAATGCATAAGCAGGCACGTCCTTATGGATGACAGAGCCGGCTGCTACGACCGCATGGTCGCCGATCGTGACGCCGGGAAGGATCGTCGTATTAGCGCCGATCATAACATGGGAGCCAATGACAACGTTGCCAAGCCGATACTCCTTGATCAAATATTCATGGGTGAGAATCGTTGTATTATATCCAATAATCGTATTATTGCCGACCGTAATGCGTTCTGGAAAGAAGACATCGACCATAACCATTAGTGCAAATGCGGTATGCTCCCCGACCTTCATCCCGAGCAAACGGCGGTAAATCCAATTTTTGAGCGGAAGGATCGGACAATAGCGGGCAAGCTGGATAAAGATGAAATTACGGACCGACTTCACTCGGCTTACCGTAGAATATACTTGCCACAGCGCGTTTGGCCCTTCCACCGGATATCGTTCAACTTTGCGCAAGCGTCTCCCGCTCCATTCCAACAAATGCATATAGATCGCGCATATCATGAATCACATGATGTGCTCCCGCATCCTTCAGCTTCAGCTCGCCCTTAAGCGACCAAGCCACGCCAACCGCAATGGCACCCGCAGCGATCGCGGATTCGATATCCACCGTGCTGTCGCCTACCATCATCGTTGTTGCCGGGTCTGCTCCAAGCAGTCCAATCGCTTTGCTCACTGGCTCAGGATGAGGCTTAGGATTAACGACATCGTCAATCGTGACGATTGCATCCACGTAATCAAACAACCCCGTATATTTCAAGCCACGTTCTGTCGTTAGGCGCATTTTGGTCGTAACGACCCCGATCTGAATGCCTTCACCATGCAGACGTTCGATAACCTCGTTCACATAATCAAATGCTTTTACATACTCGTCATGCAACCTTAAATTCACTTCGCGATACGCTGCAACAAGATGCGTTACATCTTCCAGCCCTGAGAAAAGCTTCATTTGGTCCGTTAGCGGCTGTCCCATGCTTGGGATGATGTGCTCTCTGCCAAAGCCCTCAGGCGTTATGCCTTGCAACGATTCTATGAACGAGCGAATGATGAGCTCATTGGTGTCGATAATCGTGCCGTCTAAATCGAACAGCATCGTTTTGATTTTGCCCGTCATCGTAAAACCTCCTAAATTACTCTTGTCGTTTGCCGGCTTCTTCCTCTTTAACCGTAGCCGCATCTTCCAATTTTGCTGCTTCCGAGCCGCCGTTTCTCTCCGGCTTCGTAGTTACGATCGGATCAAGATAACGCGCTGATGCAAGACCTGTCTTGCGGCGAACGATAATGAGCACGATAGCCCCTAGAATGAGCAGCAAAGCCAGCACCTGCGAAATTCTAACATTGCCGTATGCAGGGTCCAAATACCCTTGCTTGAACAGCACTTCCATTGGCGTCCATAGGGCATTGATGAATGAAGCAAGCCAAGATGGCCCGATAAAAGCCAAGCTGTCTGTACGAAGCGCTTCAATAAAGAAGCGGCCGATCGAATACCAGATAAAGTAGCTGGCCATCAGCTCGCCCGCACGCAAAAATTTCTGGCGGCGCAGCACGAGCAAGATGATAATGCCGACTAAGCTCCAGATCGACTCATACAAAAATGCGGGATGGCGATATACGCCTTGTACTAGCATCTGATCGACGATAAAGGATGGCAAATGCAGCGTATTGCGCAGGAATGACTCGCTAACCTCTCCGCCGTAAGCTTCCTGGTTCATAAAATTGCCCCAGCGTCCGATCATTTGGCCCGCAAGAAGTCCGGGCACACAAATATCCACTAAACGCCAGAAGTTATAGCCTTTGTAACGGAAGTAGAAAAATCCGCAAATAAAGGCTCCGATAATAGCGCCATAGATCGCGATGCCGCCATTCCATATTTTGAACACATCAATAAAGTTTCCTTTATAATCTTCCCACTTGAACGCCACATAATAAATTCGCGCTCCAATGATGGCGGAAGGAACGCCGAGCAGCAGCAAGTCCATAAACAAATCCGGCTTAATGCCGAAGCGTTTTCCTTCCTGCACGGCGAACAGAAGACCCACTAACGCCGCCGTTCCCAAAATAATGCCATACCAATGCACTTCAATCGATCCTAACGTGAAGGCAATTGGATTTAGTATCAATGTCTTCATTATTTTATATCCCCTTTAGGTTCAATCGTATTCATCCATATCATCGGCAATCGTTTCCGTCAGCTTATTCGTAAATTGCAGCGCCGCATTGTAACCCATCCGTTTCAGACGGAAGTTCATCGCCGCAACCTCGATAATGACTGCTAAGTTACGACCTGGACGTACAGGTACGGTCACGAGAGGAATATCCGTGTCGATAATGCGCGTTGTTTCTTCGTCTAGGCCAAGGCGGTCATACTGTTTGTCCTGCTGCCAGTTCTCCAGCTTGATAACTAGCCCGATACGCTTCTGCGTACGTACAGCACCTGCTCCGAACAGCGTCATCACATTAATGATCCCTAGTCCTCTAATTTCAAGCAAGTGGCGAATAAGCTCCGGCGCGCTGCCGTGCAGCTGCGCATCCGAGGTTTGCATAATCTCGACCGCATCATCGGCGACAAGCCGGTGGCCGCGTTTAACGAGCTCTAGCGCTGTCTCGCTCTTACCAATGCCGCTGCCTCCTGTAATGAGCATGCCGACGCCGTACACGTCAACGAGAACGCCATGAATCGTAGCCGTTGGCGCTAGCTTTCTCTCAAGAAAATCGGTAATTCTGCTGGACAAAATCGTCGTTGCCACGTTGCTGCGCAGCAGCGGGATTTGCATCTCGGCCGATTGATCGATTAGCTCCTGAGGCGCTTCAAGCCCTCTAGTCAAAATAATACAAGGCGTGTCCTCATTGCATAGGCGCACCATACGATCCTTGCGCTCTTCGCTGCCTAGCATATTTAAAAACGATATTTCCGTTCGGCCAAGCAGCTGAACGCGCTCGCTTGGATGGTAATGGAAATATCCGGCCATTTCAAGGCCTGGCCGATACAAATCATCTACCGTTATGGCACGCTTCATTCCGTCCTCGCCAGCTATAATTTCGAGCTGAAATTGTTTGACGAGCTCAGATACTTTCACTTTTTTCGGCATCGTAGGGCCTCCCTCATATGACAACTGCTAGTGTGTGTATGTATGTTATTTTCCAATGTCTTCATCGTAAAGGAAAAAGGCGCTGAACGCAACGTTTCCTCCGCTGCCCAGCGCCTATCATTTACTTAATAGGTATACTTATTGGCTTCCTTACATAGCCGATAAACTCCTCGATGTCGAAAGTTAACGGCTGCTTATAGTTTGCTTTCGGAATCCGAAAGACGTGGGTGACCTTATCCTCATCAGAGTTCCATTCCACGCCGCGGCTATCCGAGATCGGATACGCGATGCCAGAAGCATCCTTAAAGACGCCCTCATGCGCAAATAATTCATAGCCCGCCTTCTTATCGATCTCATCTAGTCCCAGCAAATCAAGCTTGATCTCATATCCTTCCGCAGTTTCCTCCTTGCTGACTAACTGAAGCCTGTTTTGCGGTGAGGATATCGTCTCCATTTTATCCGTGTCGATCGTTACGCTTAGGTTTTTTTCAGATAGATACAAGCCGTCAGCGACTAACGTCAGCTTTTTGGGCCGATCGAAGTAGCTGCTCTTAAAATGTCTCGTTATCGACGAGTTGAGATCGCCAAAGCCCGAATTCGTCTCATAGCGTCTGCCCTTCTCATCCACTAGCGCTACATGAATAAAGTCATTTGCGTGCAAATCGTTATTCGGATCAGCCTCGAAGGATAATGAAAATTGAAGAGGCGTAATAACGGCATCCTTCACCGTGAAGCGTTGTCCGCCCACCTCAAACTTTTGATTGATGGCGATATCCTCCCGCATCACTGCGAACCGTTCATGCTCGATCGGGAAGTCGACCTCCAGCCACTGATTGCCTAGAAATAAGCTGAATTGCAAGCTCTCAGGCATAGGTGCGCCTTCTACCAATAACACATCCAAATAATCGTGTACCGGAACGCTCTCTCCAGCGGCGTCATCGCTTGGAAAATGTGATGAACCAATAGATGCCATCAAATCCGCACCGTCACTCGTTTTCAATTTATATTTTAGAAAACCAGTATTATTGTTTATACCGGGCCCCTCAGCCGTATACAAAATAACTAAACGCTGGTCATCCGCCAAAATATCCTTTACCGTAAATGTATAACCATTCTTCTCGGCTGACAGGTTAACAGGCTGAAAAAATTTATTTTCGACTGCAGACAGCAACGCCTTATCGCCTTGAATGAAGTCAACGTATCCGGTAAACCCCGGAATATCCTTCAGCATACCCGCAAAAGCAGGAGATACGCGCACGAACGCGGTAAGCAGCAAAAATATACTCAAAGCCGAAACGAACATAGCTACGCTCATTCTCTTCCTTCGTCCGCGTACCGCTCGCTTGCGGCCTTGCTCAAGTCCTCTTCGGATCGCTTCGTCAAGCAAATGATCAGGCATCTGTCCCAGCTTCATCTCCACTTGATCCTTGTCACTCCGCAGTCTCTGATCTACCCGCTCGAAGCCCGTCTCCATTTCCGCGCCCATACCCTATCTCCTCCTTCATTTCAGTCATATCGGCTCTTAAGCATTTCAAACCTTTATTCAGCCAAGTGCGAATGGTCCCATCCGGCTTCTCTAGCAGCTCAGCTATTTCCGTTATCGTCATGTCCCGGTAATATTTCAGCGTGATGACCATACGGTAGTTTGCTGGGAGCTGCTGCACCTGTGCCGCCATATCAAGCCTTGCTGCCGCATCCGCTTCGTCTGCTCTCATTCCGTTGCCATATTGCTGAGCAATACCCTCAGTAGGACGCTCCCGCGTCTGCTTCTTCCGAGCATCCATGCACACGCGAATCAATATTCGAATTGACCATGTCGTAAAAAATCGCGCTTCCCTTAAATCGCGCCGCTTCGTCCAAATCCGACAAACCGTCTCTTGCAATGCTTCCAGCGCATCCGCTTCATTGCGCATATATGAATAGGCAATGCCGTACATTTGCTGCTTATCCAGCTCAACACGTTGCAGGAAAGCCGCTTCATCACCACGTATCGCCGCCTCCGCCAACTCCTCTTTATTCATGCTCCTACCCCCTATGCCGAGACTGCCGCTTTCTCGTTCAGCTTTTCTTTGACTATTAGACGGCCAAGATGCGCAAACGGTTTTCGCAGCAGCGCACAAAAAAAAGAACGACCGGATACTCCGATCGTTCTTCTTCCATACTATTTATTAAGCTTCGAAAATGTTAAGTTCAGATGCTTTGTCGAACAAATGTACTTTGTTCATGTCAAGCGCAAGCTTAACGCTTGTGCCATCACGTAGACCGGAGCGGCCATCAACACGAGCGATAACGGTGTCAGTGCCGATACCGTTCAGGTATAGGTACATTTCGTGACCAAGGTTCTCAGCAACCTCAACATTCGCGTTCACGATTGTTTGTGGGGAAGCTTCCAAGAATACTGGCTCTTCGTGAAGATCCTCTGGACGAATGCCAAGAATCACTTCTTTACCGATGTAACCTTTCGAGCGAAGCACTGCTGCTTTGCCTTCTGGAACTACTACGTCAACGCCGCTAGCTTTGAAGCGAAGCGCGCCGCCTTGCTCTGAAAGGGAACCGCTGATAAAGTTCATCGAAGGAGCGCCGATAAAGCCGGCTACGAAGATATTAACAGGGTGGTTGTACAGCTCTTCAGGAGAAGCCGTTTGTTGAATGAAACCGTCTTTCATAACAACGATACGGTCACCCATTGTCATTGCTTCGATTTGGTCATGCGTTACGTAGATTGTTGTTGTTTCAAGACGTTTAGTAAGCTTGCTGATCTCAGCGCGCATTTGTCCGCGAAGTTTCGCGTCCAAGTTGGAAAGCGGCTCATCCATCAAGAATACTTGCGGCTCACGAACGATTGCGCGTCCTAGAGCGACACGTTGACGTTGACCACCGGAAAGCGCTTTTGGTTTACGGTCTAGCAAATGCTCGATATCTAGAATTTTAGCAGCTTCACGAACACGTTTGTCGATGTCTGCTTTTTTGAATTTACGAAGTTTAAGGCCGAAAGCCATGTTTTGGTAAACGTTCATGTGCGGGTACAACGCGTAGGATTGGAATACCATCGCGATGTCGCGGTCTTTAGGAGCAACGTCGTTCACTAGGCGGTCGCCGATGAACAATTTGCCTTCCGAAATTTCTTCAAGGCCTGCAATCATACGAAGAGTTGTCGATTTACCGCAACCAGATGGTCCGACCAATACGAGAAACTCTTTGTCTTTAATATCTAAGTTAACGTCAGTAACCGATGCTTTGTCAGTACCCGGGTATTTTTTGTAAATGCCTTCTAAACGTACGCCTGCCATGATAATTTTCCCCCTAGAAAGAAATTTCGATATGCCTATATCTTATCCCACTAGGGAAGCTGTGACTATGCACATACTTTACAAAAAAACTAATTTCTTTTCGTAACTTTGTACAATAGCAATATAATTTTGACTAATACGGCATCACGGAACTGGCGAACATCAAGCCCAGTCTCCTGTTTAAGCTTGTCCAAGCGATATAATAACGTATTGCGATGAATGTATAATTTTTTCGCCGTCTCACTAACATTGCAATCTAGCGTAAAAAAAGTGTCCAGCGTGCTCAGCATTTCCGACTCTACGAACAAATCGGCTCTTTTTAGCGATTGCTCCAAATACTTGGAACGCTGCACCTCTGGTATGGCATTTAATAGACGCTCCAGCTGAAGCATCCATGGCAGATGAATATTGGTGCCGACATGGAATTTACGCCCAAGATTAACCGTTTCCCTAAGCAGCATCGTTGTCTCTACCATTCCCTTGGCAGGTGATGTTGGATGTGCGACTGCCAAATGGCATTCACCGATCCACTCGCTGGCAAGCATCTCATGCAGTCCAAGCCCAATCGAGGCTAGGCTGTCCTCAAGCGTTTCCTCTTCATGCTCGTCGAACGCATCTGAATCCTCATCCTTCAATAACGAAATGGAACCCCATATGAGCCACTCCTGGCTCTTTAGCGGAATAAGCAATACATCATCGGACATAAACGAGCGAAGCAGCTTCTCCAGTTCCGTATACGTCGCTTGCTTCATACCCGATTGTTCCGTTACGAGCAAAAATGGAATCATTTCATTAAACAAACGGCTGCCAACGGTCAAATGATCGGGCAAGGAGTAGGCAGGCTCATTCGACTCCAGCTGCTTCTGAATCCAATCGCCTAGTTTAAGCGCTTGCCTTTCGGTTTCAGATAGGGCCGCGGACTTTTTCTCAGCCAATGCGCCGCGATTAAGCTGCAGCGTCCAACTGATCAACTCTTTCTCAGTAGCTTGCAGAGTTTGACTTTCAATTTCTAGTAGTTCTACATCATATTCAGTAGAGGAGATAACAATCCAAGTTTTCCCGTCGTTCTCAACGCGCTGTCCTTCTATGGAGGAAGATAACGGATTATCGCCTAACCATGTCTCGGAAGCGTTACTTACTAAATCGCTCCACTCCGCTATCGATTTCGAAACAACATGTACCGGACAGTTCAAAATGTGCTGCAGTGGCTTCAACCAATCTGTCGTGCTCATTTCTCTATCTCCAATCTCCACAAGCGTTAGCGGCTGAGTGCGTCCTAACTGGACACGCAATTACGTTTAGCAGCTCCATAAAAGCAGGATAAAGGTTAAAAAGCTTATTCCTACTTCTATGTAGAATAACGCTTTTTTTCGTCATTGTACCACAAGAGCCCGCCTAATTCAGCCTAATGCCAGTAAAAGAATGATCGACAGCAACGCGAACAGCGTCGCGATCAAATAAAGAAACGATACCGTTTGTACCTGGCTAAGCCCCCATTTCATCAAAATATGATGCGTATGCAGCTTGTCTGCCCGGTGCAGGCCCTTGCCGCTGATCAGCCTGCGGAGCATGACATATGCGGTATCAAAAATAGGCAAACCAAGCGCCAGCATCGGTACAAGCAGCGTAATGAATGTCGCTCTCTTATACGTGCCGTCAACCGCAATGACGGCTAGTGTATAACCAAGAAAGGTGGCACCGGCATCACCCATAAAAATACGCGCTGGGTAAAAGTTATGCACCAAAAACCCAAAACTCGCTCCGGCAACAATCACCGCTAAAATAGCCGAATTAGGCTGTCCGGTTATAAGTGCCACAGTTAATAACGTAAGTGCGGATAACGTGCAGACACCTGAAGCAAGCCCGTCAACGCCATCGATAAAATTGATCATATTGATCAATCCAAATACCCACAGCATCGTCGTCAGCCAAGAGAACCAATCAGGAAATGAAATAAACAGGTCCGTGAAGGGATTTGCGACACCTGCAATTTTGATGTGGAATAAAGTTGGAATGGAAGCCGCCCCCATATAGAGAATGACGCGCGGCCATACTGGAAAGTCACGTCCCTTCGTCTTTGCCCTATCATCCAGCAGGCCAACGATGACGAGTACGGTGCCTCCCGTAACGATTGTCCATGTAAGCGGAGTAAAGCCGATAAAAATAAACATCGCAATGACGCAGCCGGCAAAAATAGCCGCTCCACCCATGAGTGGAATCGGCTTGTTATGTATTTTCCTTTGATTCGGTCTATCAACAAATCCGTGGCGCAGCGCAAGCTTCCGAAGCGGTGGTACGCTTGCAAATACAATCGCAAAGCTAATTAATGCCGCCAAACCGTATACCATTGCAACTACCCCTTTTTTTATTTATTACCGTATGTATACATTGTTCCCTTATATCGATAAAATACAAGAAACAAATGATACCTGTTTGACCGAATTGACATGTTCGTGGTACGATTTAATCAAAGTACACTTATCGGATTAATGTATTATTAATCTGCCACTATTTGATTGAGAAAGAGGAGTGCTGCACATGCCTAATATCGTTATTATTTCCGGTAGTCCAAATGCTTCGTCACGCTTGAATGGAATCACTCAGTATGTAGAGCAGCAACTGCATGAGAAGGACTTATCGGTCAATCTTATTACCGTCGTTTCTTTGCCTGCTGAAGATCTCATTCATGCGCGTTTTGGCAGCCCTGCAATTGTTGAAGCTAATAAATTGGTTGAAGAGGCTGACGCTGTCATTATTGCAAGCCCTGTTTACAAAGCTTCCTTTACAGGCGTTTTGAAAACATTCCTTGATCTGCTTCCGCAAAAGGGTCTTGACGGTAAAATTATCGCTCCTCTTTTCATCGGCGGCACCATCGCTCATCTTCTCTCGATCGATTACTCCCTTAAGCCGGTGCTAGCCTCGATGGGCGCTAAGCTATATGTTAGCGGCGTGTACGCAGTGGATTCGCAAATTAACCGTACGCAAGAGCCTAATGAAGCTCCAGTGTTCGAATTAAATGAAGAGCTGACTCTGCGGCTGACGGAAACGGTCAACGAGCTGGTTCATGAGCTTTCGCTGCGCGGCAAATAACGGTATATAAACAAATAAAGGTGTACGCTTGGAAGCAAACCGTTGCTTCTTGCGTACACCTTTTCTTATTTAGTCCGTTAAAATCAAAAAAACCGAAGATCCTAAGATCTCCGGTTGCAAGTTCGTTGTTAGAAAAAAATGGTGAGTCATGTAGGATTCGAACCTACGACACCCTGATTAAAAGTCAGGTGCTCTACCAACTGAGCTAATGACTCATGATGAGTAAAGAAATGGTGGAGGATGATGGATTCGAACCACCGAACTCAGAGAGAGCAGATTTACAGTCTGCCGTGTTTAGCCACTTCACTAATCCTCCATACTATTACCTATTTTTCGCTTTAAGCGAAAAATAAAGTGGTGGCTCGGGACGGAATCGAACCGCCGACACGAGGATTTTCAGTCCTCTGCTCTACCGACTGAGCTACCGAGCCTTACTTTAAAGAAAAATGGCGGAGCTGACGGGATTCGAACCCGCGGTCTCCTGCGTGACAGGCAGGCATGTTGGGCCACTACACCACAGCTCCAAGTGGATCCGGATAATTCCGAATAAGAAAATAATGGTGGAGGCTGACGGGATCGAACCGCCGACCCTCTGCTTGTAAGGCAGATGCTCTCCCAGCTGAGCTAAGCCTCCTGGGTATTACAATAAAGAAAGGTAATGGTAGCGGCGAAGGGGATCGAACCCCCGACCTCACGGGTATGAACCGTACGCTCTAGCCAGCTGAGCTACACCGCCACGCTTGTCCCCCGAATAGATGTCGTTTGCAGCGTTCGGGGACGCTTGCAAAGTCAGGAAATTTACGCCCTGAAAACTGGATACGAAAGATTAGGTTTGCTGAAAACCTCTTTAACTGTGTCTGCTGGATGTATGGGTCGCAGCAAACGGTTTTAGGATA
>NZ_LIGH01000001.1:1884708-1914837 GCF_001273905.1 Paenibacillus sp. FJAT-27812
TGTCTCAGTCCCAGTGTGGCCGATCACCCTCTCAGGTCGGCTACGCATCGTCGCCTTGGTGAGCCGTTACCTCACCAACTAGCTAATGCGCCGCGKGTCCATCTGTAAGTGATAGATTGCTCCATCTTTCCCGATTCGGTCATGCGACCGTATCGCGTATCCGGTATTAGCATTCGTTTCCGAATGTTATCCCAGTCTTACAGGCAGGTTACCCACGTGTTACTCACCCGTCCGCCGCTAATCTTATCCCGAAGGACAAGATCCGCTCGACTTGCATGTATTAGGCACGCCGCCAGCGTTCGTCCTGAGCCAGGATCAAACTCTCCAAATTGGTGTTTGAAATGCTCATCACTTTTTTATCGCTTTTTCTTACGATTCGTTAGAATCATAAGGGCAGTTATTACTCGTTGTTCAGTTTTCAAAGAACAATCTTTTCTTTCGTGTCGGCCATGTGTCTCATTGGCGACTTTTATAATATATCACAGATGCCCAAGTTAATGCAAGTAATTTTTTTATTTCTTTTTTTGAAGCTTGTTTACTTACTCTTGGCGCGAGAACTAATGTAGCATATAATCGCTTCTCGCGTCAACCTTTTGGCCAAACCTTTTTGTTTCCCCCTACACAACCACCCATTGCAGGCCGACAATTAGCGCTATCCCCGGTACGCCCAAAGTAAGCACCGTGCCGATCGTAATGGGATTCAGCGGTATGTACATGCCTGGAACAACTCCTGAATAATTTAACACGTATAATAACGCAGCTGCCAAAACAAGGTGAAGCGCGAATCCACGAAGCATTCCCCACGAAAGCTTATTTCTTAATAAGACAACTGCCAATAAAAGGCTTGATACTATAAATACGGATAACCAAATGACTTTCATTTCAACACTCCTCCCCATGCCGGCCAGTTATTGCTTGAACGCTTTGCCAAACGAAGCAGCATATCATATCTCTTCTCCGCTGTAATCATGCAGTAAATGGCGTAATCGATTTGATCTTTGCCGTGTGCATGATTGAAATAACGATTCGCATTTTCCCACTCTCGGTGCGCTGCAGCTATCTCGAGCCGAATTTCATCCATTTGGATAACTTCTTTCTCCAAGACCGCCTGATGCTTGTTCTTCAAACATATCCCTCCCGCATGTCCTATCTAAATACAGTTCTTTACTATATGTATAGGCTTGGACACCAGAATAGAACGAGGATTTGAGAGATTCTGCAGCTATAGAAAAAGCGGCAAGTCGAGAATGATCTCGACCTGCCGCTTCTTATTTTGCCAAACGCTAGTTTATTTCCCGTCGACCTTCTAATGCTTTGGAGAGTGTAACCTCATCCGCATATTCAAGATCGCCGCCAACAGGCAGTCCATGCGCGATACGTGTTACACGGATGCCAAAAGGTTTAATAAGACGCGATAAGTACATCGCAGTCGCTTCGCCTTCAATATTCGGGTTAGTCGCCAGGATAAGCTCCTGCACGCGTTCATCACTTAGCCGCCGCAATAGCTCCGCAATTCGAATTTCATCTGGTCCGATTCCCTCCATCGGAGAGATCGCACCTTGCAGAACATGGTATTGCCCTTGAAAATCCTTCATCCGCTCAATGGCCACAAGATCCTTCGATTCTTGTACGACACAAATAACGGAATTATCGCGAGACTTATCTTGGCATATTCTGCACGGATCGGTATCCGTAATGTTGCAGCAAACCGAGCAATAGAACAAATTGCGCTTAACGCTTACTAGCGCCTTCGCAAAATCAATGACGTCGTCTTCTTTCATTCGAAGCACATGGAACGCCAGACGGGCGGCCGTTTTGGGTCCAATACCCGGTAATCGCGTAAAAGCATCAATTAATTTCGCTATCGGTTCGGGGTAATACAAAACTAGGTACAGCTCCTTTCAAACGAAAGCGCGCGGTTCTTCTTAGAACAATCCCGGAATTTTCATTCCGCCAGTGAATTTGCCCATATCCTTGTTCGCAAGCTCATCTACTTTAGAAAGCGCATCGTTAACTGCAGTAAGCACAAGGTCTTGCAGCATTTCTACATCTTCCGGATCTACAGCCTCAGGTTTGATCGTAATGCTAAGCAGTTTCTTATGGCCGTTAGCCGATACCGTAACGACGCCGCCGCCAGCAGTTCCCTCAACTGTCTTTGTTTCAAGCTCTTCTTGCGCTTTCATCATTTGATCCTGCATCTTCTTCACTTGCTTCATCATTTGGTTCATGTTGTTCATTAGAAATCACCTCATCATTAGAATTTAATCCTTATCCTTCACAACTACTAAGTCTTCACCAAAAAGCTTAACGGCTTCTTCCACCCATTCGGGTCTGCTTGAAGCTTGCGATGCGTGAGAAGCCTCAGGTTCCAGTTCCAGCGTCTCGGTCTTCTGGGCGCTAGCGCCTTGTGCCGCAGCCTGCCAATCCTTCATCATGACCGTAACGATCCGGAACGACCCGCCAAGGACATCATGCATAACTTTCTCTATAATATCACGATTGGCTGGTTTTTCGGTCGTTTCTCGGTGCATCGTATTTTTGAATGCGACGAGAATGGCATCATCAGCGGAAGCGACGGGCTCGCCGTCCTTCAACCAGGCGTGGACGGTTATCTTGGCTTCCTTGACACCCTGCAGGACATCATTCCACTTCATGCGGAATTGGTTGAATTCAGGGCTGCCGGCTGTGGCTAAATAAGGATCAAGCTTGACGGACGAACGGGCTATGCCGCCTGAGCCGCCAAACGAGCTGCGAACCGCATTGGTGCGCGCCGCTTGCTTGCTTGCCGCATTGTCAGCGGCAGATGAATTGCCCCCAGCAGCTATGCCATTCTGGAGCGCTTGCTCAAGCTTGCGCTCAAGCGCTTCAACCTGCTGGCGCAGCCGGCCCACTTCGGCTGGCTGAGCGCCGGTCGAAGCTGAGCCCGCAGCCGCTCCTCCGCTTGAAGATTGTTCTTCACCTAGCGTACAGAGCTTCATAAGCGCTACCTCGAACAGCGTTTGCGGCTGTGACGCATGCTTCAGCTCCACCTGATAGCGGTTCAGCGTATCAATCATCGCGAACAGCCGCCCGGGAGTAAAAGCATCCGCCATCGCTTTGAAGCGTTCCGGATCAACGATGCGCTCCGTTGCTGCGCCGCCCTGTGGAGCAAGCTTCATAACCAGCAAGTCGCGGAAATAATAGATTAGGTTCTCCATACATTTGTCCGCGCTCTTGCCGGCTTGCATCAAGCTCTCAACAAGCGGCATAACCGACGCTACATTTCGATCTCTGACCGCCTCGGCAAGCTGATAGAAATGATCGGCGGCCATGCCGCCAGTCACATCCACCGCTGCCTCAAGCGTGATCCGCTCGCCTGCAAAAGCGGATACCTGCTCCAGCAAGCTAATCGCATCCCGCATTCCGCCTTCGGACAGCCTTGCGATATAAGCAAGCGCATCCGAATCAGCTTGTATGCCTTCCTCGCGGCATATCTTTAACAAGTGTTCCGTCTGCTCTTCAAGCGATACCTGCCTGAAATCAAACCGCTGACAGCGCGAGATGATCGTTGCCGGCAGCTTATGCGGTTCAGTCGTCGCCAAGATAAAAATAACATGCCCCGGCGGCTCCTCCAACGTCTTGAGCAAGGCATTAAACGCCTCGGCCGTAAGCATATGTACTTCATCTATAATATAAACTTTGAACCGCA
Source organism: Paenibacillus sp. FJAT-27812 (assembly GCF_001273905.1). Lineage (NCBI taxonomy): Bacteria > Bacillati > Bacillota > Bacilli > Caryophanales > Paenibacillaceae > Paenibacillus > Paenibacillus sp. FJAT-27812. Next base: position 1,888,397 of record NZ_LIGH01000001.1, read on the forward strand.
CCTCTGAAGGCGCATATCTCACTTTATCTCGAATGTCACGAATTTCATCAATACCGCGATTGGATGCAGCATCTATCTCTATTACATCCATAATATGCCCCGCTGTAATCCCTATGCAAGCGTCGCATTCATTACAGGGTTCTTCAGCTGGGCCACGTTCGCAGTTAACCGCTTTCGCCAAAATTTTCGCGGCGCTGGTCTTTCCGGTACCTCTCGGTCCATTAAAAAGATAAGCATGCGATACGCGTTGTTCACGAATTGAATTTTGCAGCGTTTGGATAATATGCTGTTGACCGACCATGTCCTGAAACGTCTGCGGACGCCAGGCACGATATAATGCGATATGTGACACGCAGACCTTTCCTTTCATGTTGCCTTTTCATTACAAAATATAAGGGCTATGCCTCTATTATACAACAACTGTGTAGCAATCAAAACTCTCTTTTGCCTGTCATATCCCTATTCCATATACAATTAAAAGAATCACAAACAAAAACACCTGCAATCGCGTATTCCGACAAAAACATCGAACAGCGTCTACAGGTGCTACTTTTGTATTTAGCATTGATTTTAGGAAAAATTTAGTACCGTGCACCTATTCCTGATAAATGCGACCCAGGCGACATCCTTGCACTACAGCTCGAGTCAGGCACTCCCCCGGCACATGAACTAATTTGCTTATGGCTGCTTCCTTCCGGACCTGACCCGTTCACAAACGTCCATTGCGGAGGACCCAACCGTCAACACTGCTCGCAAGTGCCAAGACCCCATATCGGCATAACCTCAAATAGGAATTCAACCTCGCTACAGCGGATTGCGAGTTACAGGGCACCGCTACCTCCCCATCTAGCACGGCAAAAATAAGTATAGCCGATTCCGAGGCAAAGCGCAACTCGTCCACAAGATTGGAAATAGATTGCTGCTATTTATCGTTTTGCTTCCACATGAACGTTATAACGAGGCATATTATGCTGTACAACCGACTGCGCCTTTGCGCGCAGCTGTTCAACTTGAGCATCAGACAACGCGTTGTTGACGTTCAAATTCACATGCAGATCCGTACCGTTAAAATAAATATTCGTGCGCTCAATGCCAGAAATCGGCTGCAGCACCTGTTCGATAAAATTGCCGTCCGCATTATAATTTAGGTATTCATAACGATTGGGCAAGTTCGGATTGCTGTTGGAGTATCCCATATAACCGTCGTGGCCGTAGGTTCTCAGCCTGTTCTCCTGCTTGCTGTTGCCACAGCCTGCGAGCGTTATGGCCAGCAATGCAACACATGCCGCCGAAATTGTGAATCGGCTTAATCTAAGCCGTTTACTCGAATCGAATGGTTTCTTATCCAATCAAAAAACCTCCCTTCTATCCAATAGGATGGCTGAGGGAGGCTCTTGTATTCTGCCAAATAAAGGCGGAACGATTTGTAGGATTAAATACCGTATTTCTTCTTGAAACGATCGACGCGGCCGCCAGCATCCAGGAACTTTTGCTTACCCGTGTAGAATGGGTGGCATTGGGAACAAACCTCTACGCGAAGGCTCGGTTTAATCGAACCAGTCTCGAAGGAATTTCCACAAGCGCAAGTTGCTGTAATGATGTGGTATGTCGGATGAATAGCTTGTTTCATCTCGTTCACCTCTTTCTGCCCTGAATCGCATGCGGACCCAGAGTTAAATCACACATCTCGGATTATAGCATGAACTGTTTTGCAGTTGCAATGAATAATCGCTCATATGTCAATATTAGATGTAATTACCGTTCATTGGGCTCCCTTATTTAAACAGCGCCGCCGGCGGTACATGGGTATAAGAACCAATAACGACGTCAGGCAGCTCTTCGCGGAAAATCTCCAGCATTTGCTTCATGCCGTAAATTTCACCCTGCGCCTTCGGAATAATAGCCAAATAGCTTTCCGGGTCGATATTCAGGTTGCGCATTTGAATCAGCTTGAGGCCCGTGCGCTTCACGAATCCGATCATCGCTTCTATTTCTTCCTCGCGGTCCGTAACCCCTGGGAAAATCAAATAGTTGATCGATGTATAAACGCCATTATCGGATGCGTATTTAAGCGACTTCTCGACATTTTTGAGCGTATAGCCGCGAGGCTTGTAATACGCATTGTAATGTTCATCAAGCGCGCTGATCGTGCTTACACGCATCAGGTTAAGCCCTGCGTCAACGATTGCACGCATGAAATCCGTCAATCCCGCATTGGTGTTGATGTTGATATAGCCAAGCGAGGTTTGGCTGCGTACGCGCTTCATGGCTTCTACAATGATTTTCGCTTGCGTGGAGGGCTCGCCTTCGCAGCCTTGGCCGAAGCTAATGATCGATTCCGGCTCGCGCAAATGCTCCAGCATGATTTCGACAACTTCGTCGACCGTTGGTTTAAAATTCATCCGAGTCTGAGGCGCTACAAAGCCGCTGTCATCCGGTTGCTCAGAAATACAGCCAAAACAGCCTGCATTGCAAGAATAGGATACAGGCACAGCGCCTTCCCAGCGACCTAGAAATGTGTTGGAAGAGGTTAAGCACTCATAGCCTAAAGCACAATTGGACAGATGCTTGTATAGACGATTTTCCGGGTATTTGGCAAGGATGCGCTCTACCTGAATGCCTAGCTCGCCGCGGTCGCAATTAAGCGGGTCCCATCTCTCTGGATCATCACTTTGCTCCGCCGTAACATAGAAGTTGCCGTCTTTCCATACGACTGCCGTATAGCCAAACAGCGGAAGCTTCTCGTTCTTATCAGCTTTCACGTAGCCAGGCAGGCAAAGACGGGTAAAGCCCTGCGGCAGCAAAGCGCCTACCGCTTGCGCTCCGCCAGGCAGCACCTGCATTTCGCCTGTGTCCGGGTTAAGCCCAATAGGCCGAGTGAAGGGCAAGCTAACAAGCGTCGCTCCATTAGGAAGAGGAATCAATTCATCTTCCATAATTTCCACGATCATATCGCCGCTTCTTCCCAAGGCCACAAAATCTGGATGGTCAAAAACATTTCCTTGTTCATCCGCATATACGAGATTCATGTTGTACTCCCTCCTGCGGTCTTACGATCCGTGCGTCGTTCTAGGCGTAGGACGCCTGCTGGTCGTTGTGGTGCTGCTCTTGATACCGGACCGCTCCGGTTTCGCTTCTACAGTTGTATCTAGAGACATGAGGAACTGTTCGTTGTTCTCGCTGTCCTTAAGCTTCTTCAAGAAATTATCGACATAATCCGGCGTATCTGTCATCCCTCTGCGGATGGCCCATACTTTATCAAGCTCTTCCTTCGTCAAAAGCATCTCTTCGCGTCTAGTGCCTGATCTGCGCATATCTAGAGCAGGGAATATACGACGCTCGGAAAGCTTGCGGTCCAGATGGAGTTCCATATTGCCAGTACCTTTAAATTCTTCATAAATGATATCATCCATACGCGAGCCCGTTTCAATCAGCGCAGTTGCAAGTATTGTCAAGCTTCCGCCCTCTTCAACGTTGCGTGCCGAACCAAAAAACCGTTTCGGACGATGGAACGCTGCCGGATCAATACCGCCGCTAAGTGTACGCCCGGATGGTGGAATAACCAAGTTATACGCCCTAGCAAGACGAGTGATGCTATCCATTAGAATCACGACATCCTTCTTATGCTCGACAAGACGTAGAGCCCGTTCAAGAACAAGCTCAGCTACTTTAATATGGTTTTCAGGCAGCTCATCGAACGTAGAGGCAATAACCTCTCCTTTGACGGAGCGCTGCATATCTGTAACTTCCTCGGGACGCTCATCGATGAGCAAGACGAATAATTTGATATCGGGACGGTTTTCTGAAATACTGTGGGCGATTTCTTTGAGCAGCAATGTTTTCCCCGTCTTAGGAGGAGCAACGATGAGTCCGCGTTGTCCGAGTCCTACAGGTGCGAGCAAATCCATCATTCGAGTGGATAGCTTCGACTGCGTCGTCTCGAGCACGAGCTTCTTTTCTGGATAAAGAGGAGTAAGCGCAGGAAAGTGCAGTCGTTCGGATGCTGTCTCAGGGTTCTCGCCGTTGACGGCATTTACCTGCAGCAAGCCAAAGTAGCGTTCATTCTCTTTTGGCGGACGGCATTTCCCGGATACAAGATCGCCGCTTCTCAGATCAAACCTGCGAATTTGTGAAGCTGAGATATAAATATCTTCCTTGCTCGGCAAATAGTTAATAGGTCGTAAAAATCCGAAGCCCTCTGATAAAATATCGAGTACGCCCTCCATAAACATGAGGCCGCTCTTCTCTGCCTGCGCGCGTAGGATAGCAAAAATCAATTCTTTCTTCTTAAGCGTACCGTAGTACGGAACCTGAAATTGCTTCGCTAATTTGTATAGATCAGTCAATTTCATCTCTTCTAGATCGGCGATCTGAAGGTCTGTCATGTTCTCACCACTTTATTCAATTTTCATTATGATTTTTGTGTATCTAGTAAAATCATATGCCTGATTATCCATCATTGCCGAATTAGACGCCGTCTATTCCACAGCGTCCGTATCGGCCTGTTCCTTATGATGTGGCTTCCGTCTCACGCCATACATCTGCGCCCAAACGGCATAGATTCTCTACTAAATTATCATAACCTCGGTCAATATATTCGACGCCCGATATTTCGGTAACGCCTTCGTCAACAGTTAGCGCAGCAACAACAAGCGCAGCCCCTGCACGCAGATCGGCAGCCTTCACTTTAGCCGCATTCAGCTTACCGCCCTCGATCACAGCCGAGCGGCCTTCCACGCGGATGTCAGCTCCCATACGAGATAGCTCAGGAACATGCTTGAACCGGGTGCCATAAACATAATCGGTCAAAATGCTGACTCCGCTCGCTTGCGTTAGCAAGGTCGTCATCGGCGATTGAAGATCTGTAGGGAAACCAGGATATACGAGTGCTTTTACATCGATTGAAGAGTATTTTGGCGCTCCAATAATTCGGATGGATTCATCCATTTCAATGACTTGAACGCCCATTTCTTCGAGCTTGGCCGTCATTGCTTCCAAGTGCTTTGGAATAACATTATCAATAAGGACATCGCCGCGCGTCGCAGCAGCTGCAATCATATACGTACCGGCTTGGATTCGATCGGGAATGATGGAATGGCGGCAACCGTGAAGTTGATCGACTCCTTCAATTCGAATCGTCTCAGTTCCGGCACCTTTGATTTTTGCGCCCATGGCATTTAGGAGAGTAGCTACATCTATAATTTCAGGCTCTTTTGCCGCGTTTTCAATAATCGTTAATCCTTTGGCCCGGGAGGCCGCAAGCATAATGTTAATCGTTGCTCCTACGCTTGACACATCGAGATAAATTTTAGCGCCGCGCAGCTCTTTGGCAGAAATTCGGATAGACCCGTGATCATTGGTTACGGTAGCTCCGAGTGCCTCAAAACCTTTAATATGTTGATCGATTGGCCTCGGCTCAAAATTACAGCCGCCGGGCATTCCTATTGTTGCTTCTCCAAACCTACCTAACATGGCACCCATCAAGTAATAGGATGCGCGCAATAACTTCACTTTCCCGTTCGGCATTGGCTTCGAGACTAGCTCGGTAGGATCAATGCGCATCATGTCGCCGTCACGTTTAACGACAGCGCCAAGCTCCTGCAAAATCTCACTGTATACCGCTACATCGCTTATGATAGGCAAATTATCTAAAACAACTTCTGATTCTGCTAAAATAGCAGCAGGGACAAGCGCAACTGCGCTGTTCTTGGCTCCGCTGATCTGAACGGTGCCGCGAAGCGGCCGTCCACCGCGTATCATCAATTTCTCCATCTAGTTATAGTTCCTCCCGTAGACTTGGAAGAGAATAAAGGAAAAAACGCCAAATCAAGCGAGTGTAAAGCTCACTTGCCATTTTTAGGCGGTTCATACCTTTGCTCCTATTATTACGCTTGGTTTTGCTTCCGAACAAACGGACCATTCAAGCTCGTTCCAACTTGTCATTCTGAGCCATTATAACATAACGCGCCTTGAAATAGTAAAGCTCGTTTTGCCTCTTCCAGAAAATGCAAAAACGACACCGTCTACCAGCAAGCGACGATGCCGTTTGTAAGCTGAATCAAGAACCTATTGCAAACCGACTTGTGGAGTTGCCGCCACGCAGCTGCATATTTACCGCAATTCGCATCTCATCGATGTCAAATGGCTTCGTAAAATGCATTAATGCTCCGAGATCAGTCGCTTCTTTAATCATATCTAACTCACCATATGCGGTCATCATGATGACTTTAATGTTACGGTCGATAGCTTTCACATGCTTTAAAATTTCTAAACCATCCATACCTGGAATTTTCATATCCAGCAACACAAGATCGGGAGCATCGTTCTTAACGATTTCTAAAGCCAGCTTGCCATTAGACGCTTGGAACGTATTGTACCCCTCGCTGCTAAATACTTCCATAAGCAAAACGCGAATACCGTTCTGATCATCAACGATCAACACTTTCTTCTTATCCAACTCCAAATCCCCCCGCGACTAGAGCTTGCCCAAAGAAATGGCCAACTCTTCCATAATCGTTAATATATTCGCTAAAGTGGGTATATAATCCTTCTCATATTGAGAAAAACTTATCGGATGCTGTTACAGAATATGTCAGTGTAAGAAATAACGATATTTTATTCCGAATAATTAAGCGCTGCTTGCACAAATCCACGGAATAACGGCTGCGGACGGTTCGGTCTGGACGTGAATTCCGGGTGGAATTGAACAGCCAAGAACCAAGGATGGTCAGCCATTTCCACCATTTCCACAAGGCGTCCATCCGGTGATGTTCCGGAAATAGTCAAGCCTGCCGTTTCAATGGCTTCACGGTACTCATTGTTGAACTCATACCGGTGACGGTGACGCTCATAAACGAGCTCGTCGTTATATTCTTGTGCAGCAAGCGTCTCAGGCTTAAGCTTGCAAGGGTATAGACCAAGGCGCATCGTGCCGCCCATATCTTCAATGTCTTTTTGATCCGGCAGCAAATCAATAACCGGATAAGGAGTAGACGGGTTAATCTCCGAGCTGTTCGCGTTCGCTAGTCCAACTACGTTGCGAGCATATTCAATTACAGCAACCTGCATACCTAAGCAGATACCGAAGAAAGGAATTTTCTTCTCGCGCGCATATTTGATAGCCGTAATCTTGCCTTCAATACCACGATCGCCGAAGCCTCCTGGCACTAGAATGCCGTGAACGCCGTTTAATTGCTCATCCACGTTCTCTTCCGTAAGCTCATCTGCATGCAGCCAGCGAATTTTAACTTCTGAATCCGAGGCAATACCCGCGTGCTCAAGCGATTCTACAATACTGAGGTAAGCATCATGCAGCGCAACGTATTTACCGACAATTGCGATTTCCGTTTTCTTATGAAGCGATTTGACGCGCTTAACAAGAGCTTCCCATTCGCGCATGTCCGGTTGTTCGGTTTTGAGCTTCAGATGGTTGACAACGATCTCGTCAAGGCCTTCCTCACGAAGCATCAAAGGCACCTCGTATAATGTCGAAGCATCGCGGCATTCCACGACCGCATTCGCATCGATATCGCAGAACAAGCCGATTTTGCGTTTCAGATCCTCAGCAAGAGGATGCTCCGTACGGCATACGATCACGTTCGGCTGAATGCCGATGCTGCGCAATTCCTTAACGCTATGCTGCGTCGGCTTCGTTTTCACTTCACCTGCTGCTTTGATATAAGGAATAAGCGTAACGTGAATGTACATAACGTTGTCGCGGCCGATATCGCTCTTGATTTGACGGATCGCTTCAAGGAAAGGCAAGCTCTCGATATCGCCGACTGTACCGCCAATCTCCGTAATCACGACATCGGAGCCCGCTTCTTTGCCCGCGCGGAAAACGCGGTCTTTGATTTCGTTCGTAATATGCGGGATAACCTGAACCGTTCCACCCAAATAGTCGCCACGACGTTCTTTGGTAATCACGTTGGAATAGATTTTGCCGGAAGTCACGTTATTGTTCTTCGATAGGTTAATATCGATGAACCGCTCATAGTGACCAAGATCCAAATCCGTTTCTGCGCCATCATCGGTGACGAATACTTCTCCGTGCTGGTATGGACTCATCGTTCCCGGATCCACGTTAATGTAAGGATCAAACTTTTGAATCGTTACTTTGAGGCCCCTGTTCTTCAGCAATCGACCGAGCGAGGCTGCTGTTATCCCTTTACCCAAGGACGACACTACGCCGCCGGTTACAAATATATATTTGGTCACTGTGATGATACCCTCCAAGCTCCTATGGTTAATGTTTAGGTTTGCCCATTTACTCGATAAACATGGATGCAGATACACTCTGCCTATCCATCCAGTTTGTGGAAATGTTTCCTACAGACCCATCCCCCACAAACAAAAAAAGTGACACCCGTAGCAACGGGGCACTTTTCCTTTTTTGGCATATATAAAAATATAAGAAAGCATAAGTTTGAAACATTATACTTTACTTATATTTCAGCGCGGAACGCGCTTTTGCCTCCAAAGGAGGACAACAGCCGTTTACGCTTGTATGCGTTATTTGTTAACCGAATCTTAAGCCCATGAGATAGTTTACTCTGCGCTCATAGGACCTGTCAAGCGAAACTGACAGGATGCGCCATACTCCAACGCAATCGGCTTTCCCCGTCTATTAGAAGCATTGCTGGCGTCATAGTAAAATGCAAGGCTGCATAAGCTTACCGCTTATACAGCCTCACATAATTTGTTACCTATTTGTCGTCGCTATCGTCCTCTTCAAACTCTTCATCATCATCCGAGTCATCATCATCCGCATCCAATTCGCCGTCGACTTCTTCCTCGTCGAGCTCCTCGTCATCGATGCCAACTTCCTCATCAACTTCCGCTTCCTCTTCAGCCTCTTCGAAATCCTCGCGGTCTTCGTCGAATACGTCGTAGTCCTCTTCAGCCTCTGCGTAAGTATCCTCTTCCTCGTCCGCAAATACATCATCATCTTCGAGATCATCGTCATCATTGATGATACGCGTACGCTTCGCATTGCCTACAGGATCTTCGGAGCGCTCAACCGGATACCAGCGCTTTAGTCCCCACATGTTGCTGCCAACGCAAGCAAAACGGCCATCGATGTTGATCTCCGTATACACTTGTGCGATGAACTGGTTGATTCCGTCTGCGGAAAGACCGCGTATTTTAGCGATCTCCATCATTAGATCGCGATAGTAGTAAGGGGTATTAGCCGCTTTCAGCACTTCAAAGGCCAAATCGACCATAGGCATTTCCTTCATACGTTCAGGATCCAGCTTTAACGTAAAATTGCTGCTGCTCATATGGACACATCCTCTCTTGCCAATCAAATTATGTACTCGTTCATTCCATCTAAATGCAAGAACCGTGTACGATTTCCTCTTATACACCGCTCACATTTCATTACGAAACGAGCGGCCGCTGCCAGAGGTTGGCACCCGTCGTTTACGCTAGTCAAAGTATAGTAAAACCTATTTCCTCCAAAAAAGCAAGCGGCCCGCGCTGCCGCCCGTATAGCTTGGACTTAAATGCAAAAAGCGAAAGGATAATCCTTCCGCTTTGACTGTATCCATCCGGCCATGACACGAGGTAACGTACCTTGGACGTAAGAGCCCCTGAGAACTCTTTGTTCATCCTATGTCCCTTAACGATTTTTGACACGGTTTCAAGCCTAATTATGTGAAAAAAGGCAAGTGGCTCATGCGTTATCGAGCGCTCGTTCATACAATAGTGCAGCATGGTCCGTCGGGAGGGGAAGCCAAGTTTGGACACCGCCGCTTTTATCCGTTTGCTGCAGGATACGATGGCTTGCACGGACGCAACGACCGTAAAGCGAATCATTCGCTTTCAGCGTGCGAGCGACTACCGATACTTCGTACAGCAAATGTCTCAGGTCGCTTCGTCAGCATCGCCTAGAAAGAACATAAGACAATTGCCCATCATTCGCGGAATATCTTGTCGATTGCCCGCCGAAGAAACATTAGAGCGGTTCTCGGGACGCGTATGGATTGAAAAAGACTGCAAAATTAGCGTTCATGCCTCATCTTCGCAAAAGTCTATTATTGTAGACAAAGGTATCCCTTGGGGCGTTAATCAAATAAAAGCTCCTCAGGCTTGGAGCACGACGACCGGCCATAGGGTTAAAGTAGGCGTCATTGATACAGGAGCTGACTTCAGCCATCCTGATCTTCGCCAATCACTCTCCAGAGGTATCAATCTATTGAATCGCAGCATGCTCCCGCATGACGATAATGGTCATGGAACACATATTGCGGGAACGATTGCCGCAGCAAACCAGCTTCAGGGCATGATCGGTGTTGCGCCGCGTGCGCTAATCTCGCCGGTCAAGGCTTTTGATCACAACGGAAGCGCCTTCGTTTCCGACATTATTCTTGGTATCGAGTGGTGCATTCGCAATCGGATTAACGTTATCAACATGAGCTTCGGCATGAAGACAAGGAGCAAAGCGCTGCTCGGTGCCGTCACGAACGCTCATAACGCAGGCGTTATTATTGTGGCCTCTTCCGGCAACGATGGGAAGCGGCGTTCTGTCGATTATCCCGCCCGCTATCCTCAAACGATAGCAGTCGGCGCTACAACCAAACTGCGCCGCATCGCACCGTTCAGCAATCGCGGTTCGCATATTGACGTATATGCCCCTGGCGACAAAATTGTGTCTGCATGGCTTCGCGGCAAATACAACGAGATGAGCGGCACTTCCATGGCCACCTCGCATGTAAGCGGAGCGATCGCGCTTTTGCTTGCCCATAAGCCTGGGTTATCTCCTACGGAGATCAAGTCTATTATCAAGCGCTCTGTACAGCCCTTAAGAGGCAGCAAAGCCCGCCGAACAATCGGCGAGCTTGATGTGATGAGTATGATGCAGGCCGTGGATAAATCATGAATCCACGGCTTGTTTTTATAAGAAATTACATACGCTCCGGAGCGGAGACGCCAACTAGGCGCAGCACATTCGCAATTGCAATGCGAACCGCTCCAAGCAAGGCCAAACGGGCTTGCGACTGCTCGGCATCCTCCGTGATCACGCGCTCCGCTCTATAGTAGCTGTGGAACAGCGATGCCAGCTCATACACGTAACGAATCAGACGATGCGGCGCATATTGCGCAGCCGCTTCGGCTATTTCCTGCGGAAGCTCGCCGACTTTGCGAAGCAGGTCGAATTCGCCCTCTGCCACCAGCTTGCTGAAATCGATAGCATCCGTAGCTTTTAGCGAAATGCCTTGCTCCTCTGCTTGCCTAAAGATGCTGCATATCCGCGCATGCGCATATTGCACATAGAATACGGGATTTTCATTAGAAGTGGAGATCGCTAGGTCCATGTCGAAATCAAGATGGGAATCCATGCTCCGCATAGAGAAGAAGTAACGAATCGCATCTATGCCCACTTCATCCATAAGATCCTGCATCGTAACCGCTTTGCCCGTACGTTTCGACATTTTCATTTTCTCGCCGTTTTGGAACAAGCTGACCATTTGGGCGATTAACACTGTCAATTTCTTAGGGTCATTGCCGAGTGCTTCCATAGCTGCCTTCACTCGCGGGATATAGCCATGGTGATCAGCGCCCCAGATGTTAATCATTTGGTCGAAGCCGCGGCTGTATTTGTCGCGGTGATATGCGATATCAGGCGTCAAATACGTATAGGAACCGTCATTTTTCACGAGCACGCGGTTTTTGTCATCTCCGAAGGTCATCGTCGAAAGCCACGTTGCGCCTTCTTCTTCGTATACATGGCCTGTCGCTTTCAGCGCTTCAAGCCCCTGTTCAACTTGCCCGCTCTCATATAGGGCAGTTTCGCTGTACCATACGTCAAAGCCTACGCGGAATCTACCGAGATCGCGTTTAATTTTGTCGAGCTCCCGCTCCAGGCCGAACTGGCGGAAAAACGTAAACCGCTCTTGATCCGGAAGCTCCAGCAGCTTGTCTCCCTCTTGCTCAACCAGCAGCTTCGCGAAGCCGATAATATCTTCGCCGTAATAGCCGTCCTCCGGCATTTCTGCTGCTTGTCCAAGCGCCTGACGGTAACGGGCTTCGATGGAGACAGCTAAGTTCTCTACTTGCTTGCCTGCATCATTAATATAATATTCACGCGTAACGTCATAGCCTGCATAATCAAGCACATTACAAAGCGCATCGCCTACTGCCGCTCCGCGTGCATGCCCTAGATGCAGGCTGCCCGTAGGATTCGCGCTAACGAATTCTACTTGAACACGCTTGCCTTTGCCGTCTAAAGTCCGTCCATAGTTTTCTCCCTCTTCAAGCGCTGCGCTCACAACCGGATATAGATAGCTGTTGTCCATGCGGAAGTTAATGAAGCCCGGACCCGCAATTTCTGCCGATTGGATGGACGCTTGCTTCGTATCCAAATGCGCAATGATTGCTTCCGCAATTTGGCGAGGATTTTTCTTTGCCAGCTTCGTTAGCTGCATAGCGGCATTTGTCGCCAAATCACCATGCGATTTATCCTTCGGAACCTCAAGCACAAATGCCGGAAGCTCCTCCCGCGCAGCAAGGCCCGCTGCCACAGCAGCATCAGCAATCGCTGCCTTAACCTGTTCATACATTTTCTCTAGTACATTTGAATTCATTGATTTCGTTCCTCCTGTATATGGAGCCGGATATGGAAACGGCCCGACATTTGTTCACCTACGTGCATCTCGTATTCCCACTCTAGCGTAAAAGGCAGCGTCGTCGGCAGTGTTTCTGCTATTTCGGTCGTGCCGTCGCCATTCGGTATGTGCAGCGACAGCTGCATCGTATCCGTCTCAAGCGAGAAAGACGTCATCGCCGAGTGGTAACGGCCAGTCCGCCTTAGCCCGAGCACAAATAGCTGCTCCGACTCGATGACGCCCCGCCGAGTGATGGACAGCTCGTCTTGCCGATATTTCACCAGCGTACGCACCTCGCCTGCTGCCGGTTCGCCTTCGACTGCCGGTTCGCTGTAGCGGATAAATATGGACCGCTCCTTGCGAAACCATTCGCCCTCATAAGCGTGGATGTGCGAGCTTCCGTCCTGCACGCTCTCCAAAGTAATTCGCACTTTCCTGCTTTCAGCCATCATCTTACTCCTGTTCAGTCTAATCTTATGTAACTACTATATACAGGAAGCCTCGTAATTTCAACGCTAGAGCGCGGTTAAGTTGTTGCATAAGGCACAATTGCCTGCCATGCCTCCACCCGGTCCTCAAGCGTTCTCATCTTCGGAGTAGGGATCGGGCTTGATGACGGCAGCTTAAGCAGCGTTATGTCTTTGAAGCTTTCATGCCCGCGATAAAACTTATGAAAGGTATCGTATGCCTTGCTTCCGTTAAAGGCAAAGCAGCGGAGCCCCGGATATTTCGCCACAAGCTCGGGCAGCTTTTGCGGCACTTCCCCGCGAATATTCACATCAAGGCTGCCCTCCCGCTCACAGGACTCTATCACATCCCATAAAGCGAGGCGATGCTCCTTCAGAAATGCAAGTCGGTTATCATATACCGGATCGGCATCGGAATCATTAAACAGCCGATAAATAATGCGCCACATGAAATTTTGCGGATGTCCATAAAACTGCTTATGCTCTAACGACTTCACGCTGGGCGCTGTTCCTAGAATAAGCACGCGAGCTCGCTCATCGATCACAGGCGGAAATGAGTAAATACGCATATAATCTTCCTCCTCTTAATCTTTATCACGATAAACACTGCGACTTATTATGAGTTAATTCTAGCCTGGATCATACGGGCAAAACCGCCGCTCACAGTGAAAAAAGACGCCTTCCGCTAAGGTTACGCGGAAAACGCCTTTTTATCAACGCAGGATAATTACTTGGCAGGTATTTTAATCTTTTGGCCCGGATAGATTTTGCCCGGGTTTTTCAATTGATTGTAGCTGGCTAGCTTCTGCCACGTCGTTCCGTGCTTGATGGCTATCGCATAGAGCGTATCGCCTGATTTGACCATATATACGGCCTCCTGAGGCGTCTGAGGCGTCTGAGGCACGGTCACGACCGGCTTCTCAGGCTCCGAAGGCGTAACAACCGGCTCTGTCGGTTTCACTGGTTCTACCGGCTTAACAACTGCCTTCGCACTTAGATCAAGCTTGAACTCTGCATAGCCGTCCTCTGCATCTGCCGCGAAGGAGATCAGCTTATTCGCATCATCCGCGCTTTTTGCTTCCGGGGATGTTTTGAAAGTAACATTCACCGTATCATTGATAGGTGCGAGCGACCAGTTGCCATCCGCAGAAGGATTGATCGTTTTGTTGGTACGAATGTAATCGATGACGACCTGGCGGTTCTCGTCAGGCGCGGCAAGAATAATACGCTTGCCGTCGGGATTAGCGAATTTGCTGGAGGAAGCACGATAGTTGTTGGTTGCCACAACAAACTTTTGATCCTCTTTGATCGGCTTGCCGTCAAATTGAAGATTGACGATCCGCTTTGCGCCTTCGTTCTTAAGCACGCCGTTCGCTTCATACTTCGGCGGCTGCGCAACGTCGATCTGGTAAGTTACGCCGTCGATCACATCGAAGTTGTACGTTGGAAAATCATTATTGATAAGCTCTTGCTTCTCTTTGCTCGCAGCATCGATCTGCAGGAACTGGCCTGCCGACCACTCGAGCCATTCTCTTAGCTCCGCTCCTGTTACGAGCACGGCATTTACCGTATTGGAGTACAAATACAAGTCGGCAACGTTCTTAATCGCAATGTCGCCTGCCTTAATGTTCGTATAATAGTTGGCTCCCTGACGGCCGCCTGCTTTGAACGGCGCACCCGCCGATAGGACAGGAATGCCCTCGTATTCCGTTCCTTGCAGCTGCTTCTCGACATACCACTTCTGCGCATTCGTCACGATTTGAATGGAAGGGTCGTCTTGGATAAGGGCGAACCAGCTGTTAATGGATGCCGTCGTCATGCCGACAGGTCCCCGCACGTACGCCAGCGTTTCCTCATGATCCTTTTTCACCGCGTCAACGATCGCTTGGTCTGCCTCTACAAGCGGCTTCTTATTCACCGTATCGAAGATTGGCTTAACGGCGGTTTTCGAATCAGCAACCGTCCATTTGCCGTCCTTCTTCTCAAGCGTAAGATCAATAACGCCCAGATTATTGCCCCAGAAGCCCGGCTCGACAGCAGCGACGCCGTTGATCGTACCTTTGGCGAGGTCAACGCCAGCTTTCCCTTCGAAGGATTTATCAGGGAATACCTTATGCGCATGTCCGAACAAGATTGCATTAATCCCTGCTACCTTGCTTAAATAGAGCACCGAGTTTTCCATCAGCGGCGTTTGCGGGATGTCCTCGAAGCCCGAGTGCGGAATCGCGACAATGATATCCGCTCCCTTCGCCTTCATCTCCGGCACATATTTCTCAGCCGTCTTCACGATATCTTTGACGACTACCTTCCCTTCCAAATTCGCTTTATCCCATTGCGTAATTTGGGGAGGCACGAAGCCGATCACGCCGACCTTAATCGTATGCTTCGCACCGGAGCTATCGGTTACTTCTTTATCAAGAATTAAGTAAGGCTTGAACAGATTGACGTCGTTTGACTCGTCCTTGTCTCCGTCAGCCTTATAAATATTTGCATTCACATAAGGGAAGTCGGCTCCGGCAAGCGCATTTTCTAAAAACTCCAAACCATAATTGAATTCATGATTGCCTAGATTGCCCGCATCATAACCAAGCAGATTCATAGCTTTATAGACGGGATGCGTCTCGCCCTGCTGCAGCTTATCGACCGTGGCAACGTAATCGCCGAGAGGATTTCCTTGAATCAAGTCGCCATTATCGAACAATAGGCTGTTCGGAGCTTCCTCACGCGCTTTCTTAATGAGCGATGCCGTCTTCGCCAGACCGTATTCATCCGTAGGCTTGTCCGCAAAATAATCGTAGTTCATTACATTCACATGCAGGTCAGACGTTTCCATGATGCGCAGCGAGACGGTAGAGCCCCCGCTTGATTCCGCCGCCATTACCGTAAGAGGCATCGCTACGAGACTGGCGGAAATGGCCGCCGCCAAACTAGCCCTCCACATCGATTTGTACGTTTTCGCCAACAATAACTCCTCCTTATTTTCTCTTCTGTTTCTAGAATTCCCATGCATGTTCCTTACATTCCATTGTTTACCTTCCATATAATAATTTAATTATTCAGAATTGTCATTCGATTAATTTGTCGAATATCGCTAATGTTGTCAGTTTTGTAAATGAATAACACAAAAAAAGGCTTCGCCTTAAACGGTTTTTGCCGTTCGGGCGAAGCCTTTTCCTTATATTATTTCAAAAATCCTAGCAGCATCTCGCGGATGACTTTCGCCGCAACGATCTGCGTTTGCTCGGTTGGATCATACGCAGGAGCAACCTCAACGAGGTCGAAGCCCACGATGTTCACGCCGGAGCGCGCAATCGCATGTACCGATTCAATGAGCTCCTTCGACGTAATGCCGCCCGCTTCCGCTGTACCTGTACCAGGCGCTGCGGATGGATCAAGCACATCGATATCGATCGTTAAATAAACCGGACGGCCTTCAAGCTCTGGAAGCACCTTCTTCAGCGGCTCCAATACCTCGAACGGGTGGAAGTTAATATTCTCGCGTGCATATTGCCATTCCTCGCGCGAGCCAGAACGGATACCAAACTGGTAAATGTTTTGTCCGCCCATTAGGCCAGCTGCTTTGCGCAGCGGCGTTGAGTGGGACAACGGCTCGCCTTCATACGATTCGCGCAAATCAGCGTGAGCGTCGAAGTGGATAATCGCAAGATCAGGATGCTTTTTGTACACCTCTTGGAAGATCGGCCATGACACCAAATGCTCGCCGCCGAGTCCAACAGGGATTTTGCCATCGTCTAGAACGCCGCGAACGAATTCGCCGATAATTTCCAGGCTGCGCGCTGCGTTGCCGAAAGGAAGCAGCAAATCGCCGGCGTCGAAATATTCGATATCCTCGAGGCTGCGATCTAGGTAAGGGCTGTATTCTTCAAGTCCGATCGACACCTCGCGGATGCGAGGAGGGCCGAAGCGCGAGCCTGGACGGAAGCTAACGGTGAAATCCATCGGCATGCCGTAGATAACCGCTTTGGAAGCTTCATAATTGTCAGAGCTCAGGATGAAGACATTGCCTGAATATTTTTGATCCAATTTCATGAGGCTTGTCCTCTCTTTCCTTAACTACCGCTTATTACTTTATGAGATCTTCTACGAATTTAGGAAGCACGAATGCTGCCTTGTGAAGACGCGGCGTGTAGTATTTGGTATCGATTTCTGGGATAGCTGTTTCGTCAACAGCCGTTGGGTCATACTTCTTGCTGCCCATTGTGAACGTCCATAGGCCGCTCGGGTATGTCGGAATGTTCGCGCCGTATACACGAACGATCGGGAATACTTCCTTCACGTCTTTGTTTACGCTTTGAATAAGATCCGCTTTGAACCAAGGGTTGTCCGTTTGCGCAACGAAGATGCCGTCTTCCTTCAAGGACTCGTAGATGCCTTGGTAGAAGCCTTTGGTGAATAGGTTCGCAGCAGGGCCAACCGGCTCTGTCGAATCAACCATAATGACGTCGTATGTGTTCTTATGATCATGAATATGCATAAAGCCGTCGTTCACAAGCACTTCAACGCGCGGGTTGTCGAGCTCGCCAGCGATGGATGGCAAATATTTTTTGGAGTATTCGATTACTTTCCCGTCAATGTCGACAAGAACAGCCTTTTTCACTTTTGGGTGTTTCATGACTTCACGAATAACGCCGCCGTCTCCGCCGCCAACTACAAGCACGTACTCCGGGTTCGGATGCGTGAAAAGAACAGGATGCGCAACCATCTCGTGGTAAACGAACTCATCCTTAACCGTTGTCATTACCATGCCGTCAAGCACAAGCATCGTTCCGAACTCTTCCGTCTCGATCATATCAAGCTGTTGAAAATCCGTTTGTTCATTAACATAAGTTTTAGTAATCTTCGCCGTAATGCCGAAGCTGTCTGTTTGTTTTTCCGTGTACCACAATTCCATGTCGAAAATCCCTTCTTTCCTTCAATCGTTCAAACGTAATTATAGTAAATTAGGCCAAAAAAGCAACCTTTTCAACCTTTTATACAAAAATTTAATGATCCGCCGGCTCGGCGTGAATAGGGTGAACCTCGTTTTTCCATACTAAGGAAAAGTGAAGCTATGCACTGAAGGGAGCCCGCTCCATGAATAAGCCTTCTAATCGGAAAGGCAAACAAAGCCGCCGACCTGCTTTTCCTATTATAACCGAGAGGTTCCTTCCCCAATTCTTGAAAATAAAAAAGTGGCTGCGATGGACCGCTGCCGCACTCACTCTAATGGTGCTCATCCTGGTGGGCACGCTTATTTATTTGCGCACCCAATCGCTGCCCGTAGCCGCTATCAGCCAAACCTCCCAAATGCTCGATTTGCAAGGCAACGTGATTGATACGTTCCACGCCGGCGAAAACCGTCGTTCCGTGCAGCTGTCCGATATCTCGCATTATGTCATCGAAGCAACGCTGGCCATTGAGGATCGGCGCTTCTACGACCATCGCGGCTTCGATATGAAGGGTATGGCGCGCGCCGTCATGGTGAACGTTCAGAGCTTCTCCGCGCGTCAAGGAGCAAGCACGCTTACCCAGCAGCTTGCACGCAATCTGTATTTGACGCATGAGCGAACCTGGCAGCGCAAAATGAAGGAAGCGATGTATACCGTTCAGCTCGAAATGAGCTACTCCAAGGATGAAATTCTTGGCATGTACTTGAACCAGATTTATTACGGACACGGCTCCTACGGCATTGAAGCCGCGGCGATGATGTATTTCGATAAACATGCCTCAGAGCTCTCGCTTGCAGAGAGCGCGATGCTCGCCGGCATTCCGAAGGGACCAAAATATTATTCCCCCTATTTGAATATGAAAAACGCGAAGGACCGTCAGCTTACGATTTTGCAGGCCATGCTCGAAGGCGGCTCCATTACGTCTGAGAAGGCGGATGCCGCATATGCGGAGGTGCTTAACTTCCAAACGCTCGGCTCTGGGGAGCAAGAAGGTTTCGCGCCGTACTTTCGTGATTATATAAGATATATAGCGGTCGATAAGCTTGGCATCAATGAGCATTTGCTTAACGAGGGCGGCATTACGATCTATACGACCCTTGATCCGAAAGCGCAGGCAACGGCCGAAGAGGTTATTGCGCAAGGAATTCCCGAAAACTCGGAGCAGCAGGCGGCGCTTGTAGCCATTGATCCGCGCAATGGTTATATCAAAGCGATGGTAGGCGGCAAAAACTACAAGAAGAACCAGTACAACCGCGTATTTGCCAAAACGCGCCAGCCTGGCTCCTCCTTCAAGCCGTTCTTGTATTTAACCGCCTTGCAGAGCGGTTTTATGTCGCCTTTGACGCGCTTCAAGAGCGAGCCAACCGTGTTTACTTACGATGAAGGCCGCAAGACATACGAGCCTCGCAACTACGGCGATAAATATTTGAACGAGCTAATCGATATGCGCAAAGCGCTGGCAAGCTCGGACAATATTTACGCGGTTAATACGATCATGACCGTTGGCGCCGACAAAGTGATCGAAACCGCGCGGAAGCTTGGGGTCGACAGCCCGATGCAGCCCGTCCCTTCGCTCGCGCTCGGCACGTTCCCGGTCAGCCCGTTTGAAATGGCTTCCGCCTTCGGCACGTTTGCAAATGGCGGCATCCACGCCGAGCCCATCGCGATCATCCGGATCGAGGACCGCAAGGGTCAAGTCTTATATGAAGCGGAACATAAATCCGAGCAAGCGGTAACCGCTGCGGAAGCTTATGTGATGACCAGTTTAATGGAGAGCGTATTTGAAGAAGGCGGTACCGCATTTCGCGTTTCTTCTATTATTAAGCGGCCCGTTGCAGGCAAGACAGGCACGACGCCTACGGATGCATGGCTGGTGGGCTATACGCCAGAGCTGGCAACCGCCGTATGGGTCGGCTATGACAAGGACCGCAAGCTAACCGTCGCCGAGGCTTATCGCGCCGCGCCAATATTCGCTAAGTTTACGGAACAGGCGCTTGCTTCGGTGCCGCCGAAGATCTTCCCCATACCGGAAGGGGTCGTAACGGTGTATATTGACCCGACCAGCGGCAAGCTGGCGGAAGGCAATTGTCCGAACAGGCGGCTCGAGACCTTCCTTAGCGGGACCGAGCCTACCGCGGTATGCGGAGAGCCTGCAGCAGCGGGCGAGGATGGCAGCAATTCCGCAGGGGATGGAGCCAAAGCGGACCGCCGTTCCTGGTGGTCGGACTTGAAGCGTTGGTGGACGGACTAAAAAGCTCGCTTCTATCATATCCTATAGAGGCTGCTGCAGCCGCCGCTCATGCCGTCGCCATGACCTTCGCACATTTTTGTCCGATTTATGATCAAAAAGTGAATTTTCTTTGAACAAAAGCATGATGTTGTGTTATAGTAAGCATAAGAAAACACTTACAATGTATACGGGAGTGTTCAATATGACAACGAAAACAGCAACAATTAGCCATGTTCAGCCTTCAAAGTCGGATGTCAAGCGCCTTGTCAAGGCGATGACTGCAATTGCATGGGTTGTACTATCCATTGGCGTTCTGCTCAGCGTAATTAACTTAAGCCACTTCAGCGATCAAAATGTCGGACTTATGGTCGGCATCGGGTTTCTAATCGGCAGCGTTCATATTTATGTCATCGGCACAGCGATTGGACTCGTCCATGCTCGCCTGAATCAAGAACAACCGTCGAATGATTTGAACGATCATAACCGCAAATAATGTCCGCATCTAGCGGAGCAAATAGACAGTCCGATTTGGTCGATGACCAGATGGGGCTGTTTATTTGTTTTTGCATGAGACAAAATGCATGAGTGTGGGTAATCATAGGTAGATGGGCTCGCGCAGATCATGCTCCTAAATGTAACAGTTGTCTAAGCAGTGAACTTTCTATTACAGAAAAAAGACGAATTCTTGACGTAATTGTTAACCCCGCAGTTATTCCCTTGCGGATCTGCTATTGTAGTCGTAAGCAGTAATTTTGAGGAGTTGAACTGATGATGAGACCGTATCTTCGTATGCTGACACCCGTACTTATTATGTTAATGGCCGTTATGCTTTCCGGCTGCGGCGAGCAGTACATTGTGCTCGATCCGAAAGGGCCAATCGGCGAGTCTCAAAAAGACTTGATTTATTTTTCAACCATTTTGTGTGCGGTTATCATCGTGCCTGTGCTTATCCTGACAGCCGTTATCGTCTGGCGGTACCGCGACAAACCAGGCAGCAAGGCTTCCTATAAACCCAATTGGGAGCATAGCACGAAGCTAGAAATTACGTGGTGGAGCATTCCGATTGTAGCGATCCTAGTCCTTGCAATCGTTACGGTTAAATACACGTATGCGCTTGAGCCTTCCAAACCGATTGAATCGGCTAAGGCGCCGATAACGATTCAAGTCACATCGCTCGATTGGAAATGGCTGTTCAAATATCCGGATGAGGATATCGCGACGGTCAACTACATTAAGATACCGGAAGATGTGCCGATTAAGTTCCAAGTCACGTCCGACACGGCGATGAACTCCTTCTGGGTTCCGCAGCTCGGCGGACAAATTTACTCCATGTCCGGCATGGCCATGACCCTATTCCTCCAAGCGGATGAACAAGGCAGCTACTATGGCTCCGGCGCAAACTTTACGGGTAAAGATTTTGCGAAAATGACCTTTAAGGTAGATGCTACCTCGGAGGAAGATTACAAAGCATGGATTAGTGAAGTGAAAGCATCATCCCCTGCACTTACGATGGAGGGCTTTGAGAAGCTGACTGAACCAGGCTCGTCCGACGTGCAGCTTTTCTCCAGCTTCCCAGAAGGTTTGTTTAACAAAGTCGTAAGGCAGTATATAAACGGCGACGGTGGCGCTCATCAGCATCATGGCGCTGAAGCAGCGAAAGCTCCGGCAGCTGCTAGTGAAGAGAAAGCCCCGGCGGATACGGACGCTAGCAGCAATAACGCTAACGCACATAGCGGCCACGCGGGTCATTAAACCAGTAACAAGCGAATGCTTTTGAAGCGAGTTTGTTCCACAAACTTTTAGGAGGACCCCAAATGTTAGACAAAATTAAAGACTTCGCATCCGAATTTTTCGTTACTGGCGATCCGCTTATTCTAGGGGCTCAAGTGTCGATCGGATTATCGATTGTCGCAATCATATTCGTTCTTACCTTTTTCAAAAAATGGCGCTGGCTTTGGACGGAATGGCTGACGAGCGTCGATCATAAAAAGATCGGTATCATGTACATTATCGCCTCCATTCTCATGCTGTTCCGCGGCGGCGTCGATGCGCTGCTTATGCGGGTTCAGCTTGCCGCACCGGAGCTGGAATTTCTAGTCCCGGAGCATTATAACCAGATATTCACGACGCATGGCGTAATCATGATTTTATTTATGGCGATGCCGCTTATGTTCGGTCTATTCAATATCGTCGTTCCGCTGCAAATCGGAGCGCGCGACGTAGCGTTTCCGTTCCTGAACTCCCTAAGCTTCTGGATGTTCTTCTTTGGAGCGATGCTGTTCAACGTTTCCTTTATTATCGGCGGCTCGCCTGATGCAGGCTGGCTTGCATATCCGCCGCTCTCTGAGCTGTCGGGTAGTCCGGGTCTTGGGCAGGACTTCTATATCTGGGGTATTCAGATTTCAGGTATCGGCTCCTTGGCAACCGGTATTAACTTTGTCGTCACGATCTTAAAAATGCGTGCGCCAGGCATGAAGCTTATGCAAATGCCGATGTTCGTATGGTCGGTTCTCTCGTCTTGTATTACCATTATGTTCGCATTCCCGATTTTGACCGTTACGCTGTTCCTTCTATTCATTGACCGTTATCTC
Organism: Paenibacillus sp. FJAT-27812; assembly: GCF_001273905.1. Classification (NCBI taxonomy): domain Bacteria; kingdom Bacillati; phylum Bacillota; class Bacilli; order Caryophanales; family Paenibacillaceae; genus Paenibacillus; species Paenibacillus sp. FJAT-27812. The sequence goes on from NZ_LIGH01000001.1 coordinate 1,911,242, forward strand.
GGCGCGCATTTCTTTACGCTCGACGGCGGCGGCAATCCGATGATGTATATCAACCTCATTTGGATGTGGGGACATCCCGAAGTATATATCGTCATATTGCCGGCGTTCGGTATTTTCTCCGAGATCGTCTCGGCATTTTCGAAGAAAAAGCTCTTTGGCTACAAATCGATGGTATTCGCCCTTATGTCGATCAGCTTCTTCTCTTTCTTCACTTGGGCGCATCACTTCTTTACCATGGGCTCCGGCGCAAACGTCAACGCATTCTTTGCTTTAACGACGATGCTTATCGCCATACCGACCGGGGTCAAAATATTCAACTGGCTGTTTACGATGTATCGCGGCCGAATCAAGTTTACGACTCCGATGATGTGGACGGTTGCGTTCATACCGTGCTTTGTCGTCGGCGGGATGACCGGGGTACTCCTATCGGTTGCACCGGCTGACTTCCAGTTCCATAACAGTTACTTCCTGATCGCGCATTTCCATCAGGTGCTTATCGGTGGTGTCGTGTTCGGTTATTTCGCAGGCCTTTACTACTGGTGGCCAAAAATGTTCGGCTTCCGCTTGCACGAGGGACTCGGCAAATGGGCGTTCTGGTTCTGGAACATCGGCTTCTACGTTTGTTTCATGCCGCAATACGCGCTTGGCTTGATGGGTATGACACGCCGCTTCAACGCATACGACTTCGATATGGGTTGGCAGCCGCTGAACGTTGTATCGACTGTAGGTGCCTTCTTAATGGGTATTGCGTTTATTTTCCAAGTATGGCAAATCGCGCACAGCATCAAGTTCTTCAAGAAAGAAAAAGACGGCGATGCATGGGATGGCCGTACGCTGGAATGGTCGATTCCATCGCCTGCACCGCTTTATAACTTTGCTCGCTTGCCGCAGGTTACGAGCCAGGACGAGTGGTGGGAAGAGAAGCAGCGCATTGCCAATGGGCAGCCTGCCAAACCTCTCGCTCCGCTTGAGCCGATTCATATGCCTAAAAATTCGGGCATCCCGTTCATCATGTCGCTATGCTGGTTTACAGCAGGCTTCGGGTTCGTATGGGATTGGCTGTGGATGGCGATACCGGGTCTAATCGGCGTAGCCATATGTATGCTTGTTCGTTCGTTCTCCTACAATACCGATTACTACATTCCGGTAGATGAGATTGAGCGCACGGAAGCAGCGTTAAGGGGGACAAAATAATGGCACATGCAGTTTCCACTCCGGCAGGAGCACATGGCGGACACGGTGCCGGTCACGGCGGCGGTCACCATGATGACCATCACGATCAAGAATCGATGAAGCTGTTTGGCTTCTGGCTGTTTCTAATAACCGACGTTATTTTATTCGGTACTTTATTCGCTACCTATGTCGTCCTTCGTCTGAACACAGACGGCGGACCGACAGGCGCGGAATTGCTCGAAATGAACGGAATCATCATTTCGACGTTCATTCTCCTAACGAGCAGCTTCACGAGCGGTATAGCCGTTCTTGAAATGAACAAGGGGAACAAGCGCGGCTTGATCCTCTGGCTCGCGATTACAGCAGTGCTTGGCGCATCGTTCGTCTTTTTAGAGGTGAATGAGTTCATGCACTTGGTGCATGAGGGCGCTACGATCGGAACAAGCGCCTATTGGTCGGCATTCTTCGTTCTGGTCGGCACGCATGGACTTCACGTTTCGTTAGGTCTTGTCTGGATGGTTGCGCTGATTCTTCAGCTAAGCCGCCGCGGCATTACACCGGTTACCAAGCGTAAAGTAAACATTATCAGCTTGTACTGGCATTTCTTGGACGTCGTATGGATCTTCGTATTCACGATTGTTTACTTGATGGGGGTGATGTAGGGTGGAAAAGCATAACACGCATGCGCAGGATGCGCACGGCTCCCACGGCGGGTCGATGAAGTCTTATGTCATCGGTTTTCTATTCTCCATCATTCTGACGATCATTCCGCTCGTTGTTGTAATGAATGATCTTCTAGGCAAAACGGCTACAACCGTGCTTATTCTGATCATGGCGATTCTACAGTTCGCTGTTCAGCTCATCTTCTTCATGCACATCCGCGATGAAGAGAAGCCGCGCTTCAACCTTATGGCGCTTATATTCGGCCTCGTCATCCTAATGACGATCGTCGCAGGCTCCGTCTGGATCATGACTTACAATGCGGTTGGCTGATCATCAGCAATCCCAGCAAATTCACCAATAAAGGCTGTGCCATCGTCATTCGCGATGGCACAGCCTTTTTGATTATAGCCAAACTCTCCCTTTCGATGCCCCTTCGTCCCGTGTGATAATCAGACTATAAGGTTGATCAAATGAAAGCGAAAGCGAGGCAACAACGATGTCCATTACGCTTCGTCCGCTGCAGCTGCCGAATGATTACGAGCGGTTAGCGGAATTATTGAATCAAGTCTGGTCGGAACCGACTACAGCTGAGAATCTGCTTGAGGCTGACCAGAAGCTCTATGAGGTCGGGCACACCTGGATGGATGAGAACGGGCTGCTTGCCGGATACGATCGGGAGCGCCAGGTTGCGGTCACGGAATCAGGAGAGATGGTAGGTTACGCATGGTCTTGGAGAGCGCCATGGACAGAGCCGGGTTATCTGTGCAACACACTCGTTGTAGATGAGGCGTACCGCAATCGCGGGATAGGAAAGCTGCTCCTTCACCATGTTTCGCAATGGGCTCAAAAGATCGGCGCAACTACGCTCGTTACGGAAGTATGGGATGACAACGAATCAGCGCAACGTTTTGCAAAGCGGCATGCCTTCGTTATCGAACGTCACGCGTTTCAATCGCTTCTGCAGCTAGGCAGCGATGAAGGCGAGTCACAGCTGAGTATTCCAGCTATGCCTGAGCTAGCAGGACTGCGCTTTCTTACGCTGGCCGAGGAGCCGGGCGAGGAGAGCGAGCAAAAGCTTTATGCGATCTACAAGGAAACGCTAGTGGATATTCCCGGCTTCATGGGTGATGTGCCGGAGTTTGGAGAATGGCGCAAATGGAATTTGATGGTGGATGGCTTTGCGCCAGAGCAAGTCATTATCGCTGCGGACGGCGATGATTTCGTCGGCATTACAAACGTTTTGCACAACCCGCATACGAACGGGATGTACCATGAATATACCGGTGTCAGCAGAGCGTATCGCGGCAAGAAGATCGCGCTTGGCCTAAAGATTAAGGCGATACAGCTTGCGAAGCTCCGCCGCGCTGCCTATATCCGGACGGACAATGATTCGCTGAACGAGCCTATCCTTCACATCAATCGCCAGCTTGGCTACGTCCCGCTTCGCGGCTCCTACCGCATTATCGCCCCGCTTGCGCAGGTATTGGATACCTTCGCGAAATAACCCCCGCAAACCAGAAAGAGCAGTCTAATCCGAGGTACTCTCGGTTGATATGCTCCCCCTACAGTAGACAGGTGAAATAATAAAACCTGATTACTGTAAGGGGAGCTTTTTCATGGCTAAAGGAAAATATAATGCACTAGAGAAACTTACGATTCTCGAAGAAGTGTCAAATGGGGAAATTGGTTTTTTAGCTGCGACTAAGAAGTATGAGATCAACAAAACAACGTTGATGAAATGGCAGCGTCGCTACAAGCTG
>NZ_LIGH01000001.1:1919042-1949693 GCF_001273905.1 Paenibacillus sp. FJAT-27812
GGGAACTCTAAAATGTGAGAAGTATTATTTACACACGTACGAAACCTTTGCGGACCTTAAGAGAGACATCGAAGCCTACATCTATTTTTACAATAACGAACGATTACAAGCAAAATTAAACGGCCTCAGTCCTATGGAATTCAGGAGTAAGGCCGCTTAACTGTTTTTATTATTTGTACTGTCTACTTGACGGGGTGCTGTTCAGGTTCAGGCTGCTCTTTATTCGTATGGTTACCGTTCCCGCTGCACAAGCTCGACGCCTTTGGGCACGATCAGCGTCAGCTCCGGGTTAATCGTGTCAGAGGCGAAGCCGCCTTCCCGGCGATCAATAGACCCGATCATTACATACATGGTTTTGCCAACGATATTGGTTTGCAGCATGTTGTCATCCAAACGCTCAAGCTTATCGGGAGACCAGTAACGCACCTGTCCAAACAGCTTCACCTCACGCGTATCGGTCTCTCCAAGCTCAATATTGCCAAGCGAATGCACGACGATCTTATTAATCTCCACAGGTACGGTTACCGCTTTCACATCAACAAAAACCGATCGCTGCGTCATTTTCAATTCCCTCTGCAGCTCATCGAACAAGCCTGACGACATCAGCAAGGAGAGCCCAAGGCTTGCTACTCCGATCACCCCAACAAAAAAGACGCTCATCCAGTCATAACGCACGATTGCCCGCTCACTGCTGGAAAATTTCAGATAGAGCAGCAGCTCCGCTCCCAGCATAATAAAAACAATCGGCGCAACCCACATCAGCATTTCATAGGTTTCGATGTCCTGCCACAGGGAGACCGCCAGCGCAGTGCCCATGAGCATCAACGTCACGCCCATCGACAACGAGCCTACGCGCCAAGTACGGATGCCAGCTGGCGCTTGAACCGCGTGTTCGGTTAGGTTAGCCGTGCTCACCGCGACTCCTCCTCTCGCTTGCTCAAAGACGTAGGAATTGCAGGCGGAGCGCCTTTGCCTGCATGAGTCGGTTTGTTGCTTCCAAATGCTAGACGCTGGCCGATTATAATCATGATGAACGCAACGACAGCCGTCGGAACCATATATTTGAGCTGCTTGTAATGCGAGTACATCTCCGCTGAAATGCGGTAAGTTACCTCTAAAGCTACACGATCAAACAAATAGTACACGCCGAAGCCTAGCAGCGCAATGCCGAACCAGCGCTGATAAGGCACAAGCTGCGTCAGCACCGGCTCATCGACGAGCGTCTGGCGCTCGTAGCGCGACGTCTGCTGCAGCGCATCAAAGAACGCAAAGCACCAGAACAGCGGAAGAAGGAAGAAGAAAAGCGACAAGCGCATATTGTCCATAATATAAATGGCGATGAGGAAGCCGCCCATGAGCTGAAGCCCCCGCTTCTGCAAGCCCAAATAGAGATGGCCGGCGCCTGGAAAAATCGACAAGGCAATAGCCAGCACCTTGCTTTTGCGGCCGGAGGAGATATACGATTCCATATCCTCGAATATCGCTCGGTCAACAAGAATTTCCCCGCGCTGCTTGGCATGCAGCTTGCCGATCGCGTCAAACATGCTGTATACCCATATAACGGGCAGCGCCAGCAAGAAAACAAGCAGCTCGCTTCTATGCGTGATCATGCTCAAGAAGACGATAATCGCAAACCAGCCAATGAACGAGATCATAAACGTAATGCCGCGCTGCATAAGCCCGATGTTCATATGTCCAAGACCCGGAATAAAGGAGAGTATAATCGTGCGCGTCTTCTCACGCTGATATTCCAGATCCACCTGCACATAACCAGCAACATGCTCGGCATAAGGATCATAGGGAGGGGTATGGTGGCTTGGCTGGCCGCCCAGCGGTCCTCTTCCGAGAAGTAGAGTGAAGATCATATCAATCATATTAATGATCCCGCTCAAAATCGCTACAAACACCAGGAAAAAACCAAACCCGTCATCTATGCCTGAGTTTGTAATCGCCATTAGAAGAAGCAAGCCTATAGGACCGAAGAACGCTCCTCCATACAATACGGCGCGTATCGGACGGCCAATATAGCCATGCCCTACGCCGGGTATAAACGAAAGTAAAAACGCCGTTAAGGGGCTTTTTCTCATTGCTGATTCCTTCCTTTCCTTATTATCATTTCAACTTATTTATAACGGGTCGCTTGCAGTCCATCCAGCCATAAGCCCGTCTGATCGACGATTTTGTCCGACCAGGACTCCGTTTGCTTATCCCTTGAGCCAGGCTGCTTCGGCGGTTGGACTGGCTGATCATCCATATTTACATTCAAATTGACGTCCAGCTGCGCCAGCTTCTGAGAGAAGGAGGCAAAGGTGCCGCTAGCGAGCAGCAGCAGCGTAATCGAAGCCGCAATCGTATAATGCGTCGCCGGGTGCTGAAGCCAGTGATGAAGTCGACGTGGCTTCCGCTTCTCCTCGCCCGTCTTAGGCGATTGTTCCGTCTGATCGCTATGAAGCAATTGCTCGTTTACCAACTGCGCCACCACGCGCTGCTCCATTAGCTCCATATCCGGCGGCGAAAGAATTGCTTCATTCTCGGTTGATTCCATGATAGCTATAAATAGCTGCAAGCAAGAATCGCAAGCAGTCAGATGCTGCTCCACCTGCATCCGCTCATCCTCTTGCAGGGCGTCATGTACATAGCAAAACATTTGATCCGGCGATATATGCTCCATCCTCATTCGAAATCCTCCTTCCGCCAATGGCGCCTCATCCAGCTTCTTGCCCGGTAAAGCCTCGACTCTACGCTTTTGAGCTCCAGTCCAGTCTCCGCCGCAATTTGTTCATAGGACTTGTCTTCCATATAATAAGCGGTTACGACCTCACGATAATTGTCCGGCATTTCCTCCACCCGATCGCGAACCTGCTGCCGATCCTCTTGCTCGATAGCGAGCTGCTCGGCAGCCGGCGCCGAAGCTGCGTCCTCTTGCAGCTTGTCCGACATCTCTTCGCTATCAATCAGCTCTTCCGGCCTGCGAGCTTTGCTTCGTCTGAAATCAATCGCTCGATTGACGGCAATGCGGGTAATCCATGTCTTGAGCCCATCCAATCGACAGCTAGGAAGGGAGCGATAAATTTGCAGCAGCACTTCCTGCGTTACATCCTCCGCGTCATGCGGTGAATGAAGCACTGCGAAGACCGTTCTATATATATAAGGACCATATGCCTGCACGAAAGGGCCATAATGCTCGGGCCCGCCCTTTTGTACCGTTCTGATCCAATCCTCGTCTTGAATGTCGCTCCCCTCCTTCCAAACCAATAGACGTTAGGCACTCGCCCATACCCTGCACATGCTGCCAAAAAACTTTTATTTATTTCTAGATTGCCTTTAACAACGCGGAAAAACCTCACGGTTCGCAAGAGTAGCTTTACGAACGATGAGGTTCTCATCCATTTTTTGCCTATGCAAATGCCGTCAAGGCCCGCCGTTATACGTTCAAATCTTGCTTAAGCTCTTCCGGAGAACGGTCCCACCACTCCAGGTTATGCTCTACAAGCAGCTTGCGAAGCGCCGCTTTCTCGACACCGCCAAGCTCGCCCAAATTATATTTCCGTTTAAGCGCTTGATCCAGCTTGTTTACGTGATCAGGCAAGATCTTCCACCCGCGGCGTGCCTCGGAGTCGATCAGCATCTCACATGCCGTCGCGCCCGCATAATAAGAGCCTTCCTCATTGCGGTCGACCGCCACCCATACGATCCAGCACTGGCGTCCGTTCGGCGTATCCTCTTTATTCGGCGTAAACTTAATGCCGCGTTCTACTTTGCTCTTCGCATGCATGGCGCCAACATCGATATAAGCGACGCCATCGTCAATAATTACGCAAGCTACCGCGCTCAAATCGATCGTGCCTGCTCCAAAACCTTTATGTTTTTTGCTGCTCACTACGTTGAGCGACAGTGATTTCTTTTCCTTCTTTTCCGGTTCGACCGGTTGCCCTTGTTCTTCCGTCATACGGATTCACACCTTCCCCAATACAATAATTCCATTTTAGCTAATAATCCTTGAAAAGCAAACATATACATGCTGTAGATGCTTGTCAACGGGAGGGAAACGTTCAATGACTCCACGCTATTTCAAACAAATTTTATTCGTAATACTCGCAGCTGTGCTGCTCGGCTTGTCTGTGCAGCAAGGCTTCGGGACTGCTTGGCAATCCCAATATACTTATGCTTTCGCCCCCGCCGCCATAGCCAAGCAAGCACAAGCCCCTGTTCAAAATTCGGCCAAGCCGCCGCTTGTACAGGAGCCAAATACGGTCATGACACCTAAACCGGAAGCGCTTAGCAAACGTGTCGTTGAGTACCATATCAACGTTCATTTGCTTGATGATGCAAAAGGTTTAAATGGCGACCAGACGGTTACCTGGACCAATCCCGGCAAAAAAACAGTGTCCGAGCTCTATTTCAATCTTTACCCGAACGCCTTCAACTCAGACAAATCTACGTTTATGAAGGAATCCGGCGGCAAGCTGCGCCAGGACAAAGCAACCACGAACAGCCAAGGCTATATGAAGCTGCTTACGCTAGAAACGCTTAACGGCGAGAGCCTCCTGCCGCGTCTGCAATACGTACAGCCCGACGACGGCAACGCGAACGATTTTACCCTCGCCAAAATACGTCTGCCGGAGCCGGTTGCCCCGGGCAAATCCGTTACGCTGCGCATGGGGTATGAGGTGAAGCTGCCAGAGGTATTCGCAAGGATGGGCTACTCCGGCAATTTTGTAATGGCGGGGCAATGGTTCCCGAAAATCGCCGTTTACGAAACAGCCGGCACAAGAGGGCGAACAGCCGAAGGCTGGAACGTCCATCAGTACCATGGAAACTCTGAATTTTACAGCGACTTTGGCATATACAGCGTCCGGATTAAAGTGCCTGAAGCGTACACGGTTGCGGCAACCGGCTTCCAGACGAAGGCCATTGAGATCAAGGACCAGATGAAAATCTACCAATTTTATGCCGATGACGTTCATGACTTTGCTTGGTCGGCGTCGCCGGACTTCGTCTATGAGGAAACCGCCTACTCCGATACGGGCATTCCCGGTGTTCGGATTAAGCTTTATCTCGATCCATCCCATGCCGCCCTGAAGGATCGCTACATGCATGCCGCCAAATCCGCACTCGCAAGCTACGCCAAATGGTATGGGGAATACCCTTACAGCACGCTGTCGATCGTCGTGCCTCCAAAAGGGGCAAATGGCGCCGGCGGCATGGAGTATCCTACGCTCGTGACCGCATTTTCAGCCGAGAGCGAAAATCCCGGCTACGATCTGGAGCGAACGGTCGTGCACGAGATTGGTCACCAATATTGGTACGGCATGGTGGCCTCCAATGAATTTGAGGAGGCTTGGCTGGACGAGGGCTTTACATCCTACGCCGAGGACAAGGTGATGGAGACCGCGTACGGCGTGGAAGCGAACCTGCCCGTTGAGTCCAGCTATATGACCAACCCCGCGCCGCTCAAACAGCCGTCCTGGGCATACGGCAGCCATACGCAATACGCCGAGAACGTATATATGAGAGCGAAGCTCGTACTTATCGGCATCGAGAACCAAGTGGGCTCCAGAACGATGCAAAAGATTTTAAGGACCTATTTTCAAAAATACAAGTTCAAGCACCCCTCCTCAGCGGATTTCCAGCGTGTGGTTGAGTCGGTGACAAAGACGAAATGGCATGATTATTTCAGCCAATATGTATATGACAACCAGATGGCCGATTTCTCGGTTGAATCGATTCACGTCCGTCCGGTTAAGCAAGATGGCGCCAACATGTACGAGTCTGTCGTGCTCGTCAAAAAGAACGGCGGCAGCAATGGCGAGATCAAGGTCGTTTTGCAGTTCACAGACGGCACCAAAATCGTGAAGCTTTGGAATGCCGAGGAGTCCCACATCCAATACACGCAGCTGCATTCCGCGCCGCTCAAATGGGCGATGGTCGATCCGGGTCACAGCAACGTTCTCGACAACAAACTCATCAACAACTATATGCAGGCTCAGCTGCCGGAGGATAAGCGCACGAGGTGGAGCATTGGCGTCGTCAAACTGCTCGAAGGGCTGCTCGGGTCGCTAAGCTGGTAAGTAATTGCGTTCAAGGAGCGATTAACGATGAAGATACATGTGAAGCAAGGCTGGCAACTCGCGGTTAAGCACTTCTATCTCGTTATTTTATTATTCTTATATCAGCTGCTGTGGGGGTTTTTCCTCTACCGCTTCATTGATTCGGTCGTAACGCCGCTGCTGCGGCGATATCCGAGCGCCTATCCCTCTGAGGCCGCTGCCCATCTCTTCCTGACTGAAGCCCAGTTCCAGCTGTTCAAAACCGATCTGATTACTCCGTACGTATGGACGCTTGGCAGCCTTATGCTCCTGAGAATGCTGCTTACACCCTTGTTCAACGCCGGATTGTTCTACTCGATGAATCAGACAAGATTGGCCGGAGGAACGCGGTTTCTAGAAGGCATTCGCAAAAACTGGAAGCCCGTTGTCCTGCTCTACTGGATAGAAAGCGTCTTATCGCTGGCTCCTGCATGGTGGCTGCTCCCGCGCGGTCTCGATGCGCTGCTGCAGAGCAGCTCCATTCCAGACCTGCTTGGAACGGTGCTTCCTGGCGCCGGGCTATGGCTGCTGTGGGGTACGGTGCTGCATCTGCTGTTTCTAGCCATGCAAATCGGCGCCACATCAGGCGAAGGCGTCTTCCGGTCCTTATGGAAGGCTCTCCGCAACTTCCTCTCCTACGCAGCCATCTCACTCATCATGTGGGGAATTGGAGCCGCCGCCGGGCTTGTGGTTACCAGCATATCGATGGTATGGGCAGGCTTGTTCGCCTTGATCCTTCACCAAGGCTATTACCTTATCAAAACACTAATGAAGGTATGGACCATAGCGGCGCAGTACGATTATCTGCAGACGAAACAAACCTAACGTGAAGAAGCCTTCGCATCCACAAGCCGTTGTGGATGCGAAGGCTTTTTTATTTCGAAATAGACCGCAACTAAATCATGGTATTTCTGTATATATAAATGAAAGTAAATGAACAATGGGGGATACACATAAATGATGCGTAAAAAACTGATTTTATTGTCCATGGTATTGCTCTTATCGGGCGGTTCATTGGTTGCAGCCGACAAATTGTTTCAAAAAGTAACGCTGCTTTTTAATAATAAGCAAACCATAGAAGACGGTTTATTAGTTGATGATAAGGTGTATATCAATATTCGCGCGCTAAGCGATTCCCTGCAGGCTTTTACGCAGTGGAAGGGCAGCGAGAAGAAGCTGGTTATCCAGAAGCCTAACGTACATATGTTTTTGATGAATGAGAAGCGCACGATGTTCGGACAGGTGGACAAAGGGACGGTTCAGAAATTTTTGGTGCAAGCTCAAATCGATAATTTAAACGTTGCCATCTCTGAATTCAAGGTCACTATCGTTGATCCGAATGATAAAGAAACAACCATTGACGGCCGAAGCCAGTCCGATGATGATTTCAAGGAATTCGTCGAAAAGGATACGTTCTGGTTCAGCTCGAAGCTTGTCTCCTATGACTTTAAATTCGCAGGCAAATACAAGCTGCGGTTCTGGATGGAGCAAAAGAACGAGGACGCACAGCTGATCTCCGAAAAAATCATTACCGCAAAATAATAGCACGTCCTTATATAGAAGGAGTCGTCTTTCAAGATTGCACATCTTGGAGGACGGCTCCTATTTTTCTTTTCGCAAATCGTAATTTGCCTACATGAGAGTTTTTTAATATTCGTTCGCAAAATACTGCTGCACCGCCGTTTTTTTGCCCTTTCACTAGTCTAAAAGCCATGATACCAAGGGGACAAATCGGTATATTTTACGCGCCATCCACATAATTAATGAAATTGAGTCCTTGCATTTAGTTAAAAAGAACTACTAATGAGCGTTTATATTACACAAAAAACGGTTAAACGAATCAAATAGTCAAAAGGTTACATGAGAATTATTAGAAATAGTCAGTAAAGGCAGGAGATCAATGAAAATAATCGAATAATTCTCAAGAGCAATAAAAAACGGCCTAATTTCCTATTGGAAAACGGGGGAACCACTCTGGGTGAATTGATTCCGACGTCTGACATTTTGTCAGCGCCTGAGGAGTCATAGGGAGCCTTCAACCGAACCCCACAGCTAACCTCGTCGGCATTGGAAGGAGTTTCACAATTGAAAAAGGTTACCGCATTACTACTGGGTCTCGTTCTCGTACTCGCTTTCCAGGCTGGGAGCGCTTTCGCAGACTCAAAACTAAACGGCTTCATCAATGATCTTATTGGTACTCCGTACAAAAGCGGCGGAACGTCGTCGAAAGGCTTTGATTGCTCCGGCTTTACGAGCTATGTGTTCGAAAAAATGGGCATCGAGCTTCCACGCACATCCGGTTCGCAAGCAAAAGCGGGAGAAAAGGTTGCTAAAGAGGACCTTATTCCGGGAGACCTTGTATTCTTCGACACTGTCGGCGGAAACAACAGCACGGTATCCCACGTTGGCATTTACATAGGAGATGGCAAGTTCGCGCATTCGTCTTCTAGCAGAGGCGTTGTGACAGACAAACTTAACTCCTCTTATTATGAAAATCGTTTTGTAACTGCACGTCGTGTCATGGATGCGGATTCTTTCCAGGCATATGCCGACGGACAATAGAGTAACCTAATCCCTCTCGTTTTCGAGAGTTGCAGGGTAGGCTCATTCAGCAAAGCCGCAGTTGTTTGTCCTCAAGCGACAAATGACCTGCGGCTTTGCTGTTATTCCGCCGCAATAGGAAAGGAGCAGTCTCATATGTATTTGTTTATTCATCGCAAGGATTTGCGCACGGAAGATTTGCGCGCATTTGATTATTTGAGCAAAAAAGACACGCAGGGCATTCATTTGCTAATCATAGATCCTGTTTTAACGGACGGCGGCAGGCTAAGCAGCCACAGCGGCCGTAATTTCATGGCGCAAGCCGCCTCCCTGCTCCACAGCTATTCAAAAGCGGGGAAGGAGCTGCATGTGCTGCATGGCGATCCCGCTCTGATTACCGAAGCGCTCCTAGAAGCGCATCCGATAGATGAGGTCATCGTCCATGCCGACTATACGCCATACTCCCGGCAGCGAGATGAACGGCTTCAGCGGACTGTCCGCGGCTTAGACCGCCGCTGGATGCCGATTGCTGACGCACCGCTTGCCGATTTGGAAGCATTTCCTTCGTTTGCTCGGCGTTTAGAAGAACCTTACAAGGTATTTACGCCCTTCTATCGCATGTGGAGCAGCTATATGCTTCAGCACTACAGCCCGATGGGCGAGACGACGATTGAGGAGCTCTCGACCTTAAGTGAAATAAACAGCGTGGTCGCTCAGCAATTCGCGCTGCCGGAATCCATTTCCCATGCGCTTGGCGGCACCAAGGTTGAAGGCTCGCAGAAATCATCGGCCAAGCTGGACCGATTTATACGCGAGCGCCTTGCCTCCTATGCAGATAGCCGTGACCTTTACGCTGAGGAACATACAAGCAGGCTCGCTCGCTTCTTGAACACCGGCGCCATCTCAGCACGGCAGTCGTACGAGCTGACGCAGGGCCTGCCCGGCGCCGAGGCATGGATCCGCCAGCTTGCATGGCGTGATTTCTACTTGTACCAAGCCATGTACCACGAAGATTTTTTCCGTTACGAGCAGTTGGTGGATTTGTCCCCGTTGTCGGATGCCCATCTGGAAGCTTGGTCTACGGCTGCCACCGGCATCCCGATCATCGACGCAGCCATGACGCAGCTGAACCGCACGGGAGAGCTGCCCAATCGGCTTCGAATGGTGACAGCTATGTTTTTAACGAAAAACCTGCTGTGCCCGTTCACGCTCGGGGAGCAGTACTTCCGTCTTCACTTAAGCGATTATGACAATACGCTTAACCGCGGGGGCTGGCTGTGGTGCTCTTCGCTCGGCTATGATGCAGCGCCTTACTTCCGCATCATGAATCCCGAGACGCAGTCGCGCACCCATGATCCCAGCGGCAGCTATATCCGGCGCTGGCTCCCTCACCTCGCCCATCTATCGGACAAGGAGATCCATCAGCCGCAAAGCGGCGCTATCGTGGATCTAAAAGCGTCGCGCGCGCGGGCCATTGAAGTGTACAAGACTATCCTCAAATAGCTGGCGCTTGATCTATCCGATTCAGGTTCCGTTAGGAATGCGGCTAAGCCTTCCTTTTTCTGTATGTAACAATAAATAAACCTCCACCGCCGCTTTGAAACAGCGAACGTGGAGGCTTTTTTATATTTTTAAAGGATAAATTAACGAACTGCGCGCTGCGCCTCTCTTCTTCCCAGTACGAGCATTGCCGTGAGCAGAAGCAGCATCAACAAAACCAGAATGCTTATATACCAAAGCGTGGACTGGACGTTAAACTGATCCATAAACCAGCCCGTCACTCTCGGAAAAATAGCCCCGCCAAGCCCGCCGCATGCGACCAGCAAGCTTGTTGTCCGCTCGGTCATTCCCGGAATGAGCTCATTGGCATACACAAGCGCGATGCCGAAGATGCCGGAGAAGAACAGGCCGCTTAGCGCGACTAAAGCCAGCATCCAGCTGAGCTGTCCCATGATCGCCATAAACACAAAAACAACCGATGCTCCCAGCGTAGCGATAAGCAGATAACGCGAGTATCCCATACGATCGGCCAGCACGCCCGCAAATAGGCGGCCAAGCACCATCGTTCCCCAGAACAGGCTGAGCGCGGCGGCTGCACTGGATTCTCCTACATCTGAGCGGACGACTAGAATCGATGGCAAATAGTTGGAGAAGCTCATCTCCATCCCGACATAAATCATAAAAAACAACGCTGATAACAGCAGAAACGGAAGCGCTTTGCGCGGATAACCAAAAAAAGCAGATGATTCTGAAGCCGCAGCAACCGAATTTGCAGCATCGTTCGTATCCCCTGCCGCAGGCGTCGTTCGCGGGTTATAGGCTAGCTGATCATCCAGCTCTCCGAACGACATGGTCAGCCACAGAACAAATGTGATGCCCGCCATCGCAGCTAATATAGGGAAGGAAATCTGCCATACATGCTGCTGAATCAAGTAAGCGGCCGCCATCGGAATCAACAGCGCACCGACGCCAAAAAAGGTTTCCAGCCGGCTCATGGCAGAGGCTTTGCCGTTCTTAGCCAGGTCGATGATCATCGCACCCACTACAGCCTCCGTCATACCGAAGCCAACGCCTGCAAACGGAGCAATCGCGAGCATCCACCCCCAAGGAAGCAAGAGGCTGTAAGCCGCCTCGCTAAGGGTCAATATACCGATTGCGAGCAGTACAGCGCCCCTTTTCCCGATTCTGGTCGTGATGGACGGCGCGAGCAGCACACCGACCAGAAATCCAAGAAATTGATTCATGATCCATTGCCCGCCGTCTTTATAGGTTAAGCCATAATGAGCGATGAGCTGTTCCAAAATAGTCCCGCCCACGACATGGGCAACGCCAATAATTAAGTAGGACAAGCAGCCAAGCCAAAGTAACTTCTTCATGCTTATGGTTCTCCTTATATACGCACGTTCAAGCTGCGTCGATCTGCTATAATAAATTTGTTTCATTCATTCTTATCTTTAAGCGAATTTCTCGATCGGAGGCGACAACCCTATGACGAATAAACAAAGCTCCATTCATTATAAACGAGATCCACTTGAAATGACCATACGCCCGCTCGAAACGAATCACGCCGAAGAGATATGCAGCTGGATTTATGAAGCGCCATACGATATTTATAATTGGCCATCCTGGGAGCAAATGAAAAAAGACGGAATCGAATTTGGCGATCCCGTCCTTCGTACAGCGCAATATGCGGCAGTTCTCAACAGTCAGCAGAAGCTGATTGGTTTTGCTCAGTTCTTCCCTCTAACAGGGGTTACGCGGCTTGGGCTCGGCCTGCGGCCCGACCTCTGCGGCCATGGCCTTGGGCCGGGCTTCACGAGACTGATCGTCTCAGAAGCACGGCGGCGCGCTCCGCAAAATGAAATTGACCTAGAGGTGCTTGCTTGGAACACCCGCGCAGCAAGAGCTTACGAACGCGCCGGCTTCCGCATTACGGATACTTATTCACGTTCGACGCCTACAGGCTTTGCGGAATGCCATTGCATGGTGCTGGGCGAGCCTATAGACGACTAAAGCTTCTGGGCTCCCCGCTCCGTATCCTTCAAATCCATAAATAAAATAAGTCCGGGCGCAACGAGCACCGAAACGGTTCGAATCCAAGCATGAGAATCCAGATCTGTATACGCGCGGGACACGATCGCACGACGTTTCTCGTTCAGCTGAACGAGATTAGGAACAAAGTAAGGCCGCCAGCTCCAATTCGCGCCGCGGTACTGCTCCTCCCGCCGCCAACCCTTGTCCGGATCGCGGTAATAATTGGAGGACAGCTGAATTCCGTCCTCATTGCACAAATAAACACGAATGCAATGGTCATAAAGCTCATGCAAAAGCAGCTCGATCCATTCATCCTTCTGTTCGGGCACATTTGCATTATTCACAAGCTCAACCAGCTGCTCCGCGAGCTGCTCGGACTTTCGCAGCCAATATCGCTCGGCCCCTACGTAATGCAGCAAATGCTGCTCAAGCTCCGCTTCAATAATTGTCGCAAAGCATGCAGGCTCGCGGAACTCCGGCTCTGCTCTTGCGAACATAAAGCCCTGCACATATCGAGCGCCGGCCTGAATCGATCGAGCCAAATCCTCGCGTGTCTCTACTCCTTCGACGAGCAGCGACGCCCCGATTTGCTCCGCCAGATCGGAGAAGGAGCGCAGTACGCCAAAATAACCGTCATGCGTCGCGCTCTTCTTGATCATATGGATGTCGATCTTGAGCAGATTAGGCTGAATATGCGCAATGCGGTCGGTGCTGCTGAAGCCGCTGCCTACATCATCGATTGCGATTAAGCAGCCTCGCGCGCGGTAGATATCCACAACCTCACGCAGCCTCTCCATCGAGCCGTGAAAGCTTTCCTCGGTGATTTCGATTACAATGCGCTTCGGATCAATGCCGTATTTATCAAGCAGCGAAAGCGTATAAAGCTCGCCCTTCTCCTCATAGCGATAAATCCAAGACGGCTTCAAATTAATGAACAGCATCGGCTGTTCGTCCATCGCCGAAAGCTTAACGAATGCCTGCTCGCGCAGCAGCCGGTCCACAACGATATGGTCGTCTTCCGGCACCTGCTCATCGCAGAAAAAAGGCCCGAGGCTGCGTACGGAATCGCCCATAACTGCAACTGCGCGGCCCAGCACCTCATAACCTATAATTCGCCTTGTATCCATCGCTATAATGGGCTGATAGAAAGCGGCAAGCGTTTCACCGTTCAAGCAAAGCGCTTCCGGAAGCTGCAACGAAGATGGGCACTCACTCATAGCGGTCTCCTCTATGTCAACTATACGTTAAATTATCTGTCATACACTGAATAATATTGTAATGTAATCGACATAAATTGTAAAGATCCGACAGCGACTCTGCCCACCAAGCGGTAAAGTGTCGAATTTTATATCAATCTAATAATTTGAGTGACTTTATCATCCTGCGACACTTCAATAATGTGATGTTTGTTATTGTACGTAATGACACCGCTGCCTACCTCGATAACAGGGTCCTCCCCGAGTCCAAAGAAAACATCGTCAGCTAACGCTTCCATTACCTCCAGCCGATCCTCGACAGGCAGCACTGCCCATTCATCCGGCTCCATTTCAAAAAAAGTATAGCTTCCTTCAATTTCAGCCACCGCTGTTGTCAAATCCTTCAATATATCTGCGTATTCTCTTGCATGTCTAACGCCCATTTGGATATACCACCTTTGTCATAGTCAATTTTTGTACACATCTCTCTACTATTCTACCGCATTTTATCAAATTTTAACGGGTTCGCCTTCAAATCCTTCCTTTTACTCTAACTTCAGAATACCCATTTGACGATAATAGTAGAAGTAGAGAAATGTCGAAAATGATTTGGACGGGGTGTATGATGAAAAATTCAACAATTATCGGTCTTATTCTAGGTTTAGTCGCTGTACTCGGAGGGATGGTCTTAAAAGGAGCACACCTGTCATCACTTTTGAATCCTGCTGCTTATATGATCATTATTTTGGGAACGGTAGCCTCTGTTATGATAGCCTTTCCCATGTCCGAGCTCTCCAAGGTCGGCAAGCTGTTCAAAATGGTATTCACGGAGCAAAAGCTTCCGCAGCGCGATGAATTGATTCAGCGTTTCATGGAATGGGCTTCGATTACACGCCGCGAAGGCTTGCTTGCGCTTGAAGCTAAGGTCGATGAAATTGAAGATACGTTCCTTCGCAACGGCATGCGCATGATTATTGACGGCAACGACCAAGACTTTGTACGCGACGTATTGCTTGAGGATATCGCTGCGACCGAGGATCGGCACAAAGCCGGTGCGCTTATTTTCACGCAAGCTGGTACTTATGCTCCTACTCTTGGGGTGCTAGGCGCGGTTGTCGGCTTGATCGCCGCACTTGCGGATATGAGTGATATGGGGAAGCTGGCTCACGCGATTGCCGGCGCATTTATCGCTACCCTGCTAGGTATCTTCACCGGTTACGTGCTCTGGCATCCGATTTCCAACAAGCTGAAGCGCATGTCTAAGAAAGAAATTCAAATCCGCCTTATGATGGTTGAAGGCCTTCTATCCATTCAATCCGGCGTTTCGACCATCGCGATTAATCAGAAGCTGTCTGTTTTCCTTACACCTACAGAAAGATTGAAGATGAGGGAGAAGGAGGAAGGCGCCGTTGAGCAGAAAGCATAGACACGAAGAACACGAGGAGCATGTTGATGAATCCTGGCTCATTCCTTACGCCGATTTGCTCACCCTGCTGCTAGCGCTCTTTATAGTGTTGTATTCCATGAACTCCGTAGACGTGAAGAAATTTGAAGAAATGTCCAAGGCGTTTAGCGTTGCGCTCAGCACAGGCAGCGGCATTCTAACCGAAACGGCCATCGTCAAGAGCGGCGAGGATGACGGCAAGAAGCAGGATGAAAAAGGCGGCATGATCGATAACAAGGATAAAAGCAAAGATCAGACTGACGAAGAGAAGGCTCGCGAAGAGCTTATGAAGCAGGAGCAGAAGGATCTTGAGGATCTCAAGAAGAAGGTTGATGCTTATATCGAGAAAAACGGCCTTACGACCGATCTTGAGACGAAGCTTAATCTGTCCCAGCTCATGATTACGATTAGCGACAACGCGTTGTTTGCCCCGGCGCAAGCAACCGTCAAGCCCGAATCGAAGGAGCTCGCCATCGCAATCGGCAAAATGCTGCAGCAGTATCCAGATTACGAGGTCATCGTCTCCGGTCATACGGACACAACTCCCATCTCGACTGTATTCTTCAAATCGAACTGGGATCTAAGCTCGATGCGGGCCATTCGTTTCATGGATATTTTGCTCGAAAACAAACAATTGAAGCCAGAGCGCTTCAGCGCTATCGGCTATGGCGAATATCGCCCGGTAGCCGATAACAAAACGACAGCCGGCAAAGCCAAAAACCGCCGTGTCGAGGTTTCGATTATCCACACCTACACGGACGCCACAAACGCACAAAACCTAACCGTGAAATAAGCAAACAAAAGAACCCCCTGAGTCCACTCGCTTGAAGCGTGTGATTCAGGGGGTTTTCACTTATCTTCGCTGGGCTCTATACCGGTTCATAGCTTAGCGTTTCAAATAGCGCGGCCTTCTCGGATTCCGTCAAATCTCTCCACTTGCCAACCTGCAGCCCGCCGAGATGAATGTTCATGATCCGCTGGCGCTGGAGCCTTCTCACATGATAGCCGAACGCTTCGCACATTCTGCGAATTTGACGATTGCGCCCCTCCGTCAAAATGATTCGGAATACGCGGTCCGTCACTCGCGTAACGACGCAAGGCAGCGTCATGCTTCCCAAAATATGAACGCCGCTGGCCATGCCTTGCAAAAAAGCTTCCGTGCACGGCTTATCCACCGTGACCAAATATTCCTTCTCATGCTTGCCTTCCGAGCGAAGAATCGGATTTACGATATCTCCATCGTTCGTCAGAAGAATCAAGCCCTCCGAGTCCTTATCCAGCCTGCCAATCGGGAAAATACGCTCCGTGTGGCCGACAAAGTCGACTATATTGCCTTTAATATGAAGCTCTGTCGTACTTGTTATGCCAACAGGCTTATTGAGCGCTATGTACACATGGCGCTTCTGCTCGCCAATTCGGCTGCCGTCAACTCGCACATCATCACCCAGCTCTGCCTTGCTTCCAAGCTGCGCCAAAACGCCATTAATGGTCACTCGTCCGCTGTCTACCAGCTTATCCGCTTCGCGTCTTGAGCAATAACCCGTCTCGCTAATAAACTTATTGATCCTCACTGCTGCTTCACCCCGTTGTATGTACTGCCAAATCGGCAATTTTGTTCGATGGATAATATTGTATTGCTGCTCCCTCATTCGCCGAGCTTGCCGTTTTATTTTGCATGATCCTGCTCGCTGCAAGGTTCATCGCGCGCGCGACATCCTCGCCTTTAATCGGCCGATATTTGCGCAGGGGACCGACCATAGCGAACTTCAAGCCCTTCGCAGCCCAAGCGCCGATAGACTCGCCAAGACGGGCTGATGCTCTCTCTCCCAGCAGAAGAGAGGGCTGAAAGACTTGGATATGCGGAATCCGAAGCTCGCTAAGCGCATCCTGCAGTTCACCTTTCACTCGGCTGTAAAACACGCTTGAGCTTGCGGAGGCTCCCATTGCCGTAACGACAGAGAATACAGCCGTATTGCTTCGCTCGGCGAAGCGCGCCAATGCAAGCGGATATTCGTAATCCACCTTGCGGAACGCTTCTTGTGTTTTCGCTATTTTGATCGTCGTACCAAGCGTACAAAACACCACGTCGGCACTAACCTCATCGAGCGCTAGATCCAGTTCATCCAGAGAAGCGACGATTACATTCAGCTTTGAGAGCTGGGATGCATTGCCTAACTTCGCGGCCTCAACCGGTCGCCTTGCGAGAACCGTAACGCAGCGAACTAACGGATCATGGATCAACTGCTTTAGTAAAGCAAAACCAATAAGACCGGTTGCCCCCACCAATAATGCGGTATAGCCTGATTCCCCGTCTAAAGGCGAATGAGGCAGGTCTAAATGTTCGGTGCCAAAACGCTGCTTCAACTTGGCATCCTCCTTTCTCAAACCGTGAGAAGCCCGATCAGCTCTTATTGTTCTAGTATACCGTTCTCAGCCGTTTCTTTCAAAGCTGGAAGCATGACGTGAATCGTTGTTCCGACACTCACCTGGCTTTTGATATCCATCGTTCCGCGGTGGCTGTTGATGATCCGCTGGCTCACCATAATGCCAAGACCGGTTCCCGTCTCTTTGCCCGTAAAAAAAGGATCGCCGATCTTAGGTATCATATCCTCTGGAATGCCCATTCCTTCATCCGTAATCTTAATGGAAATATGCTCGCGCTTATGCGTAATTTGGATATGTATTTCTCCCCCGCTCGGCATCGCTTCAATCGCGTTTTTCAGCAAATTGATAAATACCTGCTTCAACTGATTCTCCTCGCATGAAATCAAGCATGGGTGCTCTGTAAGCGATATGCGGAACTCAATATTATGCAGCAGCGCTTCGCTGTTCATTAATGCAATTACATCTTGGAGCACGTCCCGAATGTCCTTCGTTACGAATCTCGTCGCTTGCGGCTTGGCCAAAATCAGAAACTCCCCGACAATCAAGTTAATTCGGTCCAGCTCCGACAGCATTAGCGCCACATGTGATAGCGCGAGCTTCTTGCTCTCCTGCTGCAGCTGCAGGAATCCGCGCAGCGTCGTAAGCGGATTGCGAATTTCGTGAGCGACGCCGGCCGCGAGCTGCCCAACAGTCGTCAGCTTCTCCGATCTGCGCAGCAGCTCCTCCATCTTGTTGCGGCTGCGCATATCCCTTGAAATGCTGGCAAAGGCGCGAATCGTTCCGTCTGCATCACGAATAGGCGAAATGGTGACGCTAACCGGAATCAGCTCGCCTGACTTGGTAACGCACATCGTCTCCTGCGCAGGCAGCGCCTTGCCTGCCAACAGCTGGTTCAGCATATTTCGCATCTCCGAGCGATGGGATTCCGGAAGCGTTGGATAGATAAGCCCGATCGCCTCCTCCTCTTCATAACCGAAGAGCAGCTCGAACGCTCTGTTCACCTGAATGATTTTTCCGTCCAGATCATTTAGATGAATGGCATCGCTGGTATGATTGATAAAGGATTCCAAATGCTCCTTCATACGCCTGTTTTCTTCAAATGCTCTTCGCAGCTTGTTCATATAAATGCTCAAATTTTGCGACATGGCATTAACCTTAAGCGCGAGCAGTCCAAACTCATCCTTTCGCTTAATGCGAATAGGCTGCTGAAAGCGCGCTGAAGAGACTTCATTTACCTTCCATAAAATATCCTTAAGCGGCCTGATCATGACGCCTACCAGCCAGTAGCTGATAATAAGGACGAGCACCATGGTTACGCCTGTATAAATAAAAGTATCACTTCGTTTCTTGCTGATACGCTGCTTGATTTCTTCGCCGTCATAGACGACGCTTATGACGTAATCACTGGTCTGTTTGCTGTAATAAAAGCTCCGGTAATAATTTTTCCCGTTTATTTGCATTTTGCGCAGCGCAAAGCCGCTGTTTTTGACATCGGCTATAATAGAAGTGTCGCTCTTTGAATCCAGATACGTGTAGGCACCATAGGAAACGGCTAACGAGTCTTGCTCAAATACCGTAATTTCCTTTATATTTGGATTTAATGATTTTACGATGTCAAAGATTCGCTCAGGACCTGAGCGGTCTCCATTCTCAGGCGAGTATGTGCCTGACTGATTCTCGTAGGAGGAGAAGGAGTCCGCCACATGCATAGAGGTATCATGCATGGATCGGCGCGCTTGCTCCCGCATGTCGCGAATCATCGAATATTCGCTTAAAAGGTGATGGCAAATGAAAAACGTCACTACAATAAGCGTAATCAAGACAGAGAATTTCATCTTAATTGACAATGATTTACACATCCTTTTGCACAAAAACGTTTTTATTAACAACTTATACACATTATCAACAGTTATTGTGCACAGCACTGAATAAAATGTGAGTATTTATGTGCATATCGTATGGGTTATCCACAATCTTATCCACCACATGTTAACAACAGAATATTTGTTCGTTGTATAATGATTTTTTGTAAAGGGGTTATCGGTCATGAATAGAGAGCTGGAAGACCAAAATTGGATGCTGGAAGCCATAGCAGAAGCCAATAAAGCTGAGCAAATCGGTGAGGTGCCTATTGGTGCCGTTATTGTTAGAAACAATGAGATTATCGGAAGAGGCTACAATCTGCGCGAAACCCGGTTTGATCCGACCGCGCATGCTGAAATGGTCGCCATTCGAGACGCCTGCGATCGCATTGGCGCCTGGAGATTATTGGATTGTACTTTGTATGTCACGCTAGAGCCTTGTCCAATGTGTGCGGGCGCTATCGTTCAATCCCGGGTAAAACGTGTTGTATACGGCACGACTGACCCGAAGGCAGGTTGTGCCGGCACGCTTATGAATTTACTGCAAGAGCCCCGTTTCAACCATGAAACGGAGCTCACAAGTGGTATTTTGCAGCCAGAATGCGCGTCTTTGTTAACTCAATTTTTCCGGCGACTGCGGGAGAGATAGCGTCCTCCGCTAATTGTCGCGGCGTATTGTAATATGGGTTAGCTCGTTTCTTTGTATTTGCTGTAACGCAACAATAAGTTGATCGGCCTCTTCGCTTATCGCCAGAACATCCGGATCTGTCAAACTGCCGCGTGCTTCGGCTATTTCATGAAGCTTTAGCCGCAGCGACTGCAATTGTATAAGCAAGTGTTTTTTGTCCATAGCTCGCTTCGGGGCACGCTCCTTATCTAGCACTCGTGTGTTATTGGATCTATTATACTCTGAGTGCAATAAGGAGTTTGTAAAAACTTGTCGACGAACGCAGACAATTTTCGGGCATTATTCGACAAAATGAAGTTATTTGTTCCATTTTATAGTTCTTTTTTACTAATAAAATCGTTCATAATTTGGAAAATGATTCTTCCAGCTATTATAAGACTAGTTAAATATGCGCATACTTTAAATGATATTGATAATCATAATCATTTAATATATAATTAACTGAATGACTTATTTATAGTGGAGTGTTTGCCAAATGAGTTCTGCCGATAAGCTTCAAACCTTTCTGACGCTCGCTGATTGCCACTCTTTTACCGAGACGGCAAAGAAGCTTTACACCTCCCAGCCTACAGTCAGCAATCACATACAGCAGCTCGAAAATCAGTACGGGGCGGCTTTATTTAACCGTTCCGGCAAGAGTGTCGTCCTAACGCCAAAGGGAAAAATTTTGTATGAATACGCCCTAAAGATTACATCCCTTTATGAGGAGGCGGCTGCACGTCTCCAGCAGGATGCTGAACAAATTTTGAACGTCTATGTCAGTCATTATTTGGGCACCTATGTGCTGCCTGATATCGTTAAACGCTTTAACGACAAATATCCCGAAGAATCGCTCCAGCTACACACCTGCGACTATGTCGAATTACAGAAAAATTTGCTGCAGAATCGAACAAATTTTTCCATAATGCCGCTATATGAAACCGATGATTATATTCAAACCGGCTACGATGTCGAGCCATTATTTGTTGAGGATCTGCTGCTTGTCATCTCTCCCGGACATCCATGGAGCAAGCGCAAGATGCTGTATACAAGAGACTTAAATTTCAATCGGCTGCTCGTCCCTGAGAACGATTTTATTCAATCCAGCTTGCATCAAGCGCTTAAGCGTACCCATGTAAAAGTGAATATTGAATACAAGCGCAGCATCAAGGCGATCAAGGAAGAGGTCAGAGGGGGCGATACCCTTGCTTTCCTCCCGTATTATGCCGTGAACAAGAGCATAACAAGCGGCGAGCTTATTACTCGTCCTGTAGCCGGCTTGCAAATCAAGCGAAGCAATGGCTTCGTCCTGCGCAGAAACACAAAGCTGACTGCGTTAGAGCAAATTTTCTACACCTATGTCAAGCAATCATTTTAATTGAAGTTTCCCCTTTTACTGAAGACCCGTCCTGGCCTGCCGCACATCACTTCACTTCTTATGCAAAATATCCATTATTTAACATACATAAGCATTCCGACCCGCTTGTATAACAACCATTTATCCAAACTGAGCAGGCGCATCTCATGCGTCTGCTCTTGTCTTTCTATCCCACCCACCGCGAGGAAAAATCCGCTTAATGTCCACTATTATGAGGATAAATCCATTTGTATTATAAGAAAGTATGAAGTAAAATTATTTAAAACATAAGTAGTATTGCATAAAAAATGAACATAAATTTGGATGTCGGGATGTGCCTTTGTGAATAATAAAGCAGTTATTTTGGGTTGTAATTATTATATTGGTTTAAGTACGATTCGTTGCTTAGGAATTAACGGCGTTCATACGGTTGCCGTTGATTATTCGACTAAGGATACCTATGGCGCGGATTCAAAATATACGTCTGAGCGATTAATCTCTCCTCACTATAAAGAGGATACGGCAGCATTCATTCGTTTCTTGAAAGATTATGCAAGCAAGCAAAGCGCTCCCCCGGTTCTTATTCCGTGCCACGACTCCTATCTAGAAGTGATCGATGAGCATTTGGAGGAGCTAAGGGAGCATTATCTTATTCCGCAAGACGTGCCAGGCATATATTCAGATATGATGAATAAAGAAGTACTACAGCGTCTCTCGCTTGAAAACGGCGTTGCCGTACCGGAAACGGTTAGAGTGGATGAAGACCGCTTTTTCGAGAAAATCGACGAGATCATAAAGTTTCCTTGTATCGTCAAACCAACCGATTCGCCTTCCTTCGTTGCGAAATTCAGAAGGAAGCTATTCAAGGTGCATAACCGCGCGGAGCTTGAGGATGCGCTCGCCAAAGCAAAGGAAGCGCATTTGGAAGTCATCGTGCAGCGCATCATTCCAGGCTTTGATGACCATATGTATACTTTTGACGCTTATTTGAATCAGGAATCCAAGGTAACGCACTGGGTAACCTGCCAGAAATTCCGCCAATATCCGATAAACTTTGGCGCATCTGTATACACGGGACAAAGGTACGTGCAAGAGCTGTTCGATATCGGCGCGCCGTTTCTAGAGAAGATGAAATGGAAGGGCTTCGCGGAAATTGAGTTCAAGAAAGATGCTGAGACCGGCAAGTTTTATTTGATCGAGGTCAACTGCCGGATCACCAATTTGAACAACCTGCTGTATAAGGTAGGCGTAAATATTCCTTGGATTACCTATCAAGAACTAACTGGCGGCAACATTGTGCCTCCCAAAGCCGTCAAAGAGAATACGAACCGCGTATTCTGGTACGGCTATGAGGACATGCTTGCCGTTCGCGACTATATCAAGACGGGCCAGCTGACATGGAAGCAAGTATTCGTATCGTTATTTAAACCTAAGGCTTATGCCATTTGGGATTGGAAGGACCCTAAGCCAGCCTTCTCCTACGCTTCTATTATTGGCGGGAAACTAACGAAGAAGCTTCTAAGAAAATAATACGCAAATACAGAAATAGGTCACTAGAATGGAGCTGATCGTATGTTATTGACCTCTTTATTGAAAGAACTTGATTACACGCTCGTAAAAGGCGATGTACATATAGAAGTAAGCTCCATAGCCTATGATTCCAGAGAGACTCAGGCTAATGGCGTATTTGTTGCGATTTCCGGCTTTTCCGTAGATGGGCACAAGTTCATCGATAAAGCGATCGCGCTTGGCGCGAGCACAATCGTTGTCGAGAAGGATGTCCTTATCGAGGCCGATGTGACGGTGCTACAGGTGGCCAATACGCGCGAAGCGCTTGCCCGGATAGCCGCTAACTACTATCAGCGTCCAACGGAGCAAATGAATCTTCTAGGCATTACAGGGACAAACGGAAAGACGTCGACGACTTACTTTCTCAAATCCATTTTCGAGCAGGCGGGAACCTCTCTCGGTATTATCGGCACAATCGGCACAGTAATCGGAGACAAGGTGTTCCAAAATAAAAATACGACGCCGGAGTCTCTGAACTTGCAGCGTATCTTCGCTGATATGATCGACTCCCATACGAAGCACTGCGTCATGGAGGTTTCTTCGCATGCGCTTAATTTGAACCGCGTCGCCCATTCCAGCTTCAATACGGGCATCTTTACCAACCTGACGCCGGATCATCTGGAGCTCCACCATACGATGGAGGAGTATTTTGAAGCGAAGGCCAAATTATTCGCCATGACGACAGACTTCAATATCATCAATGCGGATGATCCTTATGGCAGGATTCTTATCGATCGCTTGAAGAGCAAGAGTCCGAAGCTGCTTACTTACGGCATCGAGCAGGATGCGGACATTTACCCGTCGGATATTCACTATTTTGCCGACTATACGACTTACACGGTGAATACGCCAAAAGGCAGCGTGGCCATTAAGGTGAATCTTCCTGGAGCGATCTACGTATACAATAGCTTAGCCGCAATCGCAACCGCTTATTGCAATCAGTTCAGCCTGCAGCAAATTGCAGACGGAATTGCGGCAGTCGAGGGCATCAAAGGACGGCTTGAGGTCGTTTATCAGGATGAAGACACGAAAATTATTGTCGATTTTGCGCATACGGAGGATAGTCTTGAGAAGGCTTTGACGACAATTCGGCCGTTTGCCAAGGGCAGAATCATTCTCGTATTCGGCGTATATGCGTCTGATGGAGAATCCGGCACGGATAAGCGCAGAGCGATGGCCAAGGTTGCCGCGACGTTCGCGGATTTCTCCGTCATTACTTCGGATAATCCGAAGKAGCAGGACAACACACTTATTATCCGGGAAATAATTGAAGGCATAGAAGCGCATAATGGTGCTTATGAGGCCATTATTGACCGCCGGGATGCGATTGCTTTTGCAATTGAAATCAGCAAAAAAGACGATGTGATTCTAATCGCCGGCAAAGGCCATGAAACGACACAAATTATCGGCAAAACTGAAATTCCTTTTAATGAAGCGGAAATCGTGAAGGAAATCAAACAAAGAGCAAACTGATGGCGCAACAAAAATAAAGGTAATGAAAGGTGTCACTTATGTGCGGTTTTGTAGGTTTTGCAGACAGTCGTCCAGACGTTGATCAGGTATCCATCATTAGGGAAATGATGGATACTATCGTTCATAGAGGCCCCGACAGTGGCGGCATCTATTCGGATGAAGAGGTAACATTAGGATTTCGGCGCCTGAAAATTATAGATATGTCTGAAGAAGCTAGCCAGCCGATGTATAATGAGGACAAGAGCTGCGTTCTTGTTTTTAACGGGGAAATCTACAACTACCAGGAGCTTCGGGAAGAATTGCTTCTCAAAGGGCATACCTTTGTAAGCCATACGGACAGCGAGGTTATCATTCACGCCTATGAAGAATATGGCGTGCAGCTGCTGCAGAAGCTTCGGGGCATGTTTGCTTTTGCGATCTGGGATACGAATAAGGAAACGATGTTCCTTGCTCGAGATTTTTTTGGCATCAAGCCACTTTACTATACACAAAACACATCGGACCAATCCTTTCTTTTTGGCTCAGAGATCAAAGCTTTTTTGAAGCAGCCTGCATTCAATAAACAGATGAATAAGGATGCGCTTAAACCGTATCTCACCTTTCAATATTCGGTTATGGATGAGACGTTTTTCAAAGGCGTTTATAAGCTGAAGCCTGGACATTATATGATTTATGATAAAGGTACGCTTGAGATCAAGCCTTATTGGGACGCAAGCTTTGCCGAAGAACAAAATAGTCTTGCCTATTATGTGGACGAAATTAAAAGCACGATGAAGGAATCGGTCGATTATCACCAGATTAGCGATGTTAAAGTCGGCTCATTTTTGTCTGGAGGCATAGATTCCAGTTATATTACCGCTCTGCTTAAGCCAAACAAAACGTTTTCCGTCGGCTTTCAGGATTACGAGGGCAATTTTAACGAGACGAATCTTGCCAAGGAACTATCCGATATTTTGGACATCGAAAATCATAAAAAGTTGGTTACGGCCGACGAGTGCTTCGATCTGCTGCCAACGATTCAGTATCATATGGATGAACCGCAGTCCAATCCCTCTTCCGTGCCGCTTTATTTCTTGGCGGAGCTCGCGAGCAAGCATGTGACTGTTGTCCTGTCGGGTGAAGGGGCGGACGAAATTTTTGGCGGCTATGATTGGTACGATACGACACCAGCCATGAAAAAATATAAAAAGCTGCCATTTGCGGTCCGGCGGCCGCTGTCCCTGCTTGGAAGCAAGCTGCCCAAGAACAGAATCACCTCCTTTGTGGTCAAAGGCGGACAGCGGGTTGAGGAGCGTTTTATCGGACAAGCCCATGTGTTTGATGAAGCTGACGCGTTAGCGGTATTGAAGGATGACTTTAAGAAAGGTCCTTCTGTACACGACATTACGAAAAGCGTTTATGAGCATGTGCGCGGCAAGGACGACATTACGAAGATGCAATATGTCGATCTGAAGCTTTGGCTTCCCGGCGACATTCTTCTAAAGGCAGATAAAATGAGCCTTGCGCACTCCATTGAGCTGAGGGTTCCCTTTTTAGATAAAATGGTCATGGACCTCGCGGTCAAGCTGCCTGCAGAGCTTCGCGTCCATCCGAGCAATACGAAGCACGCTTTGCGCGTGGCGGCAAAGGAAGTGCTGCCTGATGAATGGGCGAACAGACCGAAGGTCGGGTTCCCTGTACCGATCAGACACTGGCTCAGACAAGAAAAATATTATACGCTTGTGAAGGAAATGTTCGTCTCTGACCGGGCTAAGCTTTTCTTTCATACCGATGAGCTGCTGAAGTATTTGGACGCACATTACTCAGGCAAACAGAATTATGCTAGATATATTTGGACGGTGTACGTATTCCTTATATGGCACAAAACGTTCTTCGAGCAAGCGTAAGCGCGGCTGGCGCCTTTCAAGGGCGCCTCGGCCCGCTGCGCACTGTAGCATCTATTACAGCGATAGGGGAACTCCAACATGAAGAGAATCGTAAAACTGCTAGTATTGCTGGGCATTATTTTTTTCATTTATACGATGTTTAATAAAGAAGATGCTAGAAACGTAGCCAAGGAGACGGTGGCACAGCTGCCAACATCTGCTCCTACATCAAAGATCGAGCAAGGAACCATTACGATCGTCAACACGGATGAAACAAGTGACCAGCCGGTCAAAGGCGCCGTATTTACGATTACAGCCGCGGGCAGCACCAAAGTCGTCGATACCGTAACGACGGATGCCTCTGGCGAGGCAACGTCTAGTTTGCTTGATTACGGGACAAGCTATACCATTAAGCAGCAGAAGATCAACGTTCCTTATCAATTGTCAAAGGAAGAGCAGCAGCTCGCTGTAAATGCACCCGAGCAACAGCTTTCGTTTACCAATCGCGTGCTGGAGCATGTGAAGGATTTTGAGACAACGCCCGATGGTGAAATTAAGATTAAAAAGGTATATATTGATGTTGATACCGTTATGCAAAAGCCTGAGCTGCCTAATGGCTGCGAGATTACTTCCTTAACAGCCGTACTCAATTATTATGGCTATGACGTTACCAAGACAGAGATGGCAGACAATTATTTGCCGAAGCAGCCCTTCTCTACTAAAAACAAAAAACTATATGGACCAGATCCATATCAAGCATACGCTGGCGATCCTAGAGAGCTCAAGGGCGGTTTTTTCAGCTTTGCTCCTCCTATCGTAGAAGCGGCTAATTTATATTTTGACGTCGTTGGCCGCAGCAGCAGTACAACCGATATAAGCGGAAGCTCGCGGGAAGAAATGATAGATAAGCTTAATAAAGGCATTCCCGTTGTCACTTGGATCACACTTGATCTCACGCCGCCAAAAATGAATTATGGCTGGTACTACAATGATACAGATGTATATCACTCGGCTCCGGTTAATTTGCATGTTGTCGTGCTGAACGGCTACGAGGATGGCATCGTGCATGTTATGAACCCGTTAAAGGGACAAGCAACCTACGATGCGGACACTTTCTTTAATAGCTATGAGGAAATGGGAAGCCATGCTATGATTGTCGGTAACTAAAATTTTATCCTTTAAACACTTCATTAAAAGTAGGTTGAACTATGGAAGCTAAAAGCTTAGGTGTCATAGGCGGGATGGGCCCAAAAGCAACATCGGTATTTTTCGACCATGTGATCGAACAAACCGCAGCTGACCGCGATCAGGACCATATCAATATGATTATCCTTAACCATGCCACTTTACCCGATCGTACAGCTGTCATATTGGGCAACAGAGGCGAGTTGTTTCTCGAAGCGGTTGCGAAGGATTTGAAGCTTCTTGAAGCGTCCGGCGTATCCAATATCGCAATTCCTTGCAATACGTCTCATTATTTCTACGACGATATGCAGAAGATGACCAGCATCAATATCATCAACATGGTGGACGAGACGCTGAAAGTGATCTACGAAGCTTATGGCGAGCACTGCAAAGTCGGTATTTTAGCAACGAATGGGACCGTAAGCAGCGGCGTATATCGCAAAGGCTGCGATCAGTACAATATGCAGCTCCATGAGCCAAGCGAAGAGGTTCAAGAGCATGTGATGGATATTATCTATAACAAGGTTAAGCGCAACCTGCCGGTTGAGCCTTCCGAGTTTGAAGGCATTATCCAACATCTGCTGGAGATCGATCAATGTCAATGCGTCATCATCGCATGCACGGAGCTATCCTGCATACCCATTCAGAGTGAAGTCGCAAAGCATTGCGTAGATGCTATGGCCGTGCTTGTTCAGAAGTCTATTGAGCTATCCGGCAAGCAGTCCATCACGAAATAAAAGCTAAGCGTTAAAGGGGACTTCGCATGACAGCTGCTCAAATGAAAGCATTCCATGCTTTTTTTATGGCATCCTTTGCAGAAGGTTTGCCTCTTAGAGAATTGCGGCTGTCTGCTGCTGAACTCGAATATATAGCGGAATACCACCCAAATGCGGTAGTGAAGCCAGTGGTAACCAGAGAATATGCCGATGGCAAGCTTTGGTTTGAGGTTTCGTTGCGCGGGTAAAATGGACCAGCATGCACATGCCAAGAAAACTCCGGAGATGGCTCTTCGGAGTTTTCTTGGCATGTGCTTTTATGCTATTGTATTAAACCAGATTAAGCTCTACTTTAATGTTGCCGCGAGTCGCTCTCGAATAAGGGCATACCTGATGTGCCGCTTCGACCAGCTCTTTTGCCACATCCGGCTCGACGCCCACGATTGAAATATCCAGCTTCGCTTCCAGCTCATAACCGCCGCCATCATCCTTGCCAAGCGTAACATGGGCGGTGACTTCCGTTTTCTCTACTTTAATCTTCTTCATCCGGCTCACTACGTTAAGCGCGCTCTCGAAACAAGCGGCATATCCTCCTGCAAAAAGCTGCTCGGGATTCGTTGCCCCGCCTACTCCTCCTAGCTCCTTCGGAGCTCTTACATCCAGATTCAAAATATTATCGCTCGATACAAGCTTTCCGTCTCTTCCACCTGTTGCTGTTACTGTCGCTGTGTATAATTTTTGCATGTTAATTCCTCCAATGTAGGTATGTTTTTTTTGCTTCCTGTCTTCCGAATAGCTGCAAAGGATCCAGTCAAGGAAAGGTTAACTCCGTCATGTACGATGACATCATGCTTTCTTATTGCCTAAATCCGCTTGTTCTATTCCTTTTAACAAACTCAGGAGCGATTATTAAATTTGATACAATTAAGTTTTATAAAATATAATATACACGCCTAGTTTATGATTGTCAATAGCTCTTGTTTTCAAAACGACAGACAAAAAAAGCGGCCATCTCCTGTTCATTTCGGAGACGGTCGCTCGTTTTGCGTATTTAATTAGCGGTTAGAGCGGCTTGCGAATCAGTTTTTTTTGCCAAGACGCTTTTTCAAATATGATCGGTTAGCTAAAATACGTTCATCTGTTGGCCTAAAACGTGCTGCTTTTTCGTTATGCTCATACGCTTTTTTATATTCGCCAATGGTGTCATAACAGACGCATAGCTGCAAATTCGGCAGCCAAGTGGAGCAGGCAATGTTTTCAAAGCCCCAGCTCTCCTCCGGCTTCTCCGTGCTGAGCGCAAGCTTATACCAATAAATAGCCAGCTTCGGTTCATTCTTTTGCAGGAAATGATAGCCTAACCGGCAACAAAACTCCGCTCTCGGCTTATCATAGTGAAAGGAACGAAAGATGGAATCGACCATATTGTGCGTCTCATTAAGCTCGCTATAACAATCCGCCAGCTTGCTGCAAGCAGCTACGTTATCCTCGATCCAACCTTTTTCCGTAGCAAGAAATTTATTGTAATACCGGACAGCAGCCTCAAACTTCCCATGGTCCTTCAGCTCGTTGGCGTAATAAAACAAATCGCGCGGAGAAAAGATTTCCCCTTTGCTTAAGCGCTGCTCATAGATGTTCAAATTGCGATCACTGTCATGGTGAATGCTGCTATGGGTTACCGCCACTTCACTATGCAAAATGTTGCCATATACCTCGAGGTATTCATGTACCGGGCCAATCCATTTAAACGCCCGCTCCCGCTTCACAATTCGATTGCGTCTCAATTTAGTGGTGACATTTCCGAATTCATCGAATGCCAGATGATACTCCATCGAAACCGAATCCACGTCTGGGTCCAAACGCTTTTTCAAGCTTATTAGCTTCTGACGATCGGCTTCCTTCAAGATATCATCAGCATCCAGCCACATGATATGCGATTGGGTCGCCAACGAGAAAGCAAAGTTGCGAGCTGCTGCAAAATCATCGATCCAAGTAAAATGTTCAATGCGATCGGTGAACTCGCGCGCAACTTGCTCTGTCGAATCTGTGGAGCCTGTGTCGACAATAATAATCTCGTCAGCGATGTCTTTCATCGAAGAAAGACATCGCCCGAGTGTTTTTTCTTCATTTTTGACAATTAAGCACAAGCTTATGGAAATCAACAAAACCACACTCCCGAGAGTCGATTAGATTGATTCATCATATTCCTGTGTAATTGTCCTGTTACTTAGGCATTAACTCAAACGGATAATCGTTAAGGCGGCACCGGCGCCAGATCCTAACAAAGTTGCTGATCCTAATAATCCAAACATCTGCAGCGTAATTGTACTGCCGGCAGTTAAAGTAACGATAACATCGTTATTAAAGTTTGAAAGACTTAGAACTGGCGCGACTGTAGAAGCTGTGTTGGCTACACCATTAATGAGTAAACGAGTGCTAAGAAGCAAAGCTGCGGTAGTGCTAATTTGATAGGTGATATAGTATCTGCCTGCGTTCACAACCGTAAAGGTATCATTGGCTCCGTTAACGGTAACGTCTGGGCTTAGATTTTGCGAGTTCGGAAGCGGTACATTCGTTCCTCCCAAGACAACAGCGATAATTGCGCCTGACGTATTCGCAGCAAATCCAGAATCAGCCGTGAGGCTGGTACCTGTTGCTCCAGTTCCTCCAGTCGCTCCCGTTACACCTGTCGCCCCGGTTGTTCCTGTAGCTCCTGTTGCTCCGGTCGCGCCTGTTACGCCTGTTGCTCCTGTTGCTCCGGTCGCGCCTGT
>NZ_LIGH01000001.1:1950671-1974963 GCF_001273905.1 Paenibacillus sp. FJAT-27812
GCTCCTGTTACACCTGTCGCTCCTGTCACACCCGCTGCTCCCGTTTCGCCTGTTGCACCGGTAGCTCCTGCCCCTGTTGCACCGGTTGCCCCAGTCGCTCCGCTAGCTGCAAGCAGCGTGTATGTCGGGGATGTACCCGGCGTACCAGTCGGCGGTGCTGCATTTACGATATAGGTGCTTCCGTTAAACGTAACCACTTGACCAACTGGATAACCAGGCGCTGCTAGTGGATCAAAGGCAACGACGCCGCCCAGACCTACTCCTGTTGCTCCTGTTGCTCCTGTTGCACCAACTCCTGTTGCTCCTGTCAAACCTGTCGTACCTGTTGCCCCAGTCGCTCCGCTTGCAGCAAGCAACGTGTATGTCGGGGATGTACCCGGCGTACCTGTCGGCGGTGCTGTATTTACGATATAAGTGCTGCCATTAAACGTGACCACTTGACCAACTAGATAACCTGGCGCTGCTAGTGGATCAAAGGCAACGATGCCGCTCAGACCTGCTCCTGTCTCACCCGTCGCTCCGGTTGCACCAACTCCTGTTGCTCCTGTCAAACCTGTCAAACCTGTCGTACCTGTTGCCCCAGTCGCTCCGCTTGCTGCAAGCAGCGTGTATGTCGGGGATGTATCCGGCGTGCCTGTCGGCGGTAATGAATTTACAACGTAGGTGCTGCCGTTAAACGTGACCACTTGGCCGATTGGATAGCCTGGTGCTGCCAATGGGTCAAAGGCAACAATGCCAGTCAAGCCTACGCCTGTTGGCCCTGGTGCTCCCGTTAATCCTCTTGCTCCGGCTGCAGCAAGCAGCGTGTAATCCAAAGAAGTGCCGGGTGTTCCCGTAGGAGAAGTTGTATTTACAATATACGTACTGCCGGCAAAAGTAACCACTTGGCCCACTTGATAGCCTGGTGCGGCAAGCGGATCAAAAGAAACTGAGCCATCTAAGCCAGCACCTGTTGCGCCCGTTGCGCCTCTTCCCGCAAGCATTGTGTAGTATGGCGATACACTGGGATCTCCGATTGGCGGCGCTGCATTCACGACATACGTACTGCCTTCGAATGTCACCACTTGGCCCAATAGATACCCAGATTCAGCCGCAGGATCAAATGCTACGCTACCAACTATCCCTACACCTGTTGCTCCTGTTGCTCCTACCAACCCTTGTATTCCTGTTGCCCCTACCAGCCCTTGTAAGCCTGTTGCTCCTGCCAGCCCTTGTGCGCCTGCTGCTCCGGTGGCCCCACGTACACCTTGCGCCCCTGCTTCGCCATTCGCTCCCTGGTAGCCCCTAGAACCTCTCGGTCCTCTATACCCTCTATATCCCCGTGGACCTCTCGATCCTTTTTTTCCATGATGATGCGGTTTTGGTTTTGGCCTTGGCTTTGGCTTGGGATGCGGATTTGGTCCATCCAAGCAATTTAATGCTTTATAGAGAATGTGTATGGAGTCCTTCACATCGTTTTGAGCGCGTTTAATTTTATTTTTGCGCGTTAAGCGTTTTGCCTTACGCAATTCAACAATTGCTAAATTTAATTTTCGCAGGCAGCCCGCCCGAAAATTAGCCACTCCTACGCACCTCCGTTAGTGCCTAGTTTAGGCTTTTTTCTCTGTTTGTTTTGAACGATGCAGCCGCATGAAGAAACTGCCTCATGTATTTGTTGCTTGGCATGTACGAAACGTTTTGTTTTAATAAGGCTTTTCGCTGATTGGAGCCTCAGAATCGCATCATTCAATCTTCGCGTCTGTACCTTTTTGTTCATGAACGTTGCCTCGCCTCCTGCAATAATTGTTAAAATCCGCTATTATCTGGTAACTCCCTGCAATAGCTAGATCAGTCTATGTCTAAAACATTTTTTGAACACGGTGTATACCTAGTCATAAGAGTAAAGTACAAGCAGCACTGCTTAAATCATGAAGCCAATATCAAAACTATTCCATTTTATGTAATATTGAGCCTAGAGCCAGGCACAGCTTGGTTCTAGGTTAAACATGGAGAACTGGTGAGGGATGTCGCCCTTCCATTCATATTTTGGGCATAAAAAAAGACCCCGAAGGATTTCTCCAACGAGACCTTGCCAACTTCATCTAATCGATTTCGGGAATATCGGCTTCACGATCCCTCACTTCCAGAATACGCGGCAGCTGCTCAAAGAACACATCAACCACCTTTGGGTCAAAATGGCGGCCGCGCTCATCTGCAATTAGCGCTAATATTCGATCCAGCGCCCAAGCCGATTTGTAGATACGTGAGCTGCCTAATGCATCAAAAACATCTGCAAGCGCCGTAATCCGCCCATATATATGTATTTCTTCACCCTTAAGAGCCTGCGGGTAACCCGATCCGTCCCATTTCTCATGATGCTGCAAAGCTACGATTGCCGCAGCCTGAAGCAGCTGCCGTTTGGAATTTCGCAGAAGCCGAAAGCCGATATCTGAATGCTGCTTCATCTGCTCGAACTCGTCATCAGTCAGCTTACCCGGTTTTTGTAAAATAGAATCAGGTATCGCTACTTTACCGATATCATGCATCGGCGAAGCATTGCGCAGCATGTCTGCCTCCGACTCGCTCATCCCTAGACCTAACGCCAATAGATAGGAATAATGAGCGACACGCTTAACATGATTTCCCGTTTCCTTCGAGCGGCCCTCGCCAATTTTGCCCATCGCAAGAATAATCTCTTTTTGCGTCTCAATGATTTCATCATGAAGCATGATCGATTCCAAAGATTTGCCTGAATACGATGCCGCAAGCGATAAATAATCCATATCCTGCGTCGAGAAGACCTGTTTCTCTGTCAGTTTATTAATGGCCTGATAAGCGCCGATAACCTCACTTTGATTGTTGCGGAAAGGAATCGTCATGATGGACTTTGTCCGATAACCGGTCTTCCGGTCATTATCCGGATTATGTCTGGGGTCCTCGTATGCATCATCGATAAAAATAGGCTCCCCCATGCTAATCGAGCTTCCCACAAGCCCGCTTCCAAAAGGAATGCGTATTTCGCCAACACCATGGGCAACTACCGTAAACAGCTCGCTACGCGTATTATCAATAAGCCATACGGTGCAGCGGTCGGCAACAACCATTTCTCTCCCCATATTCGCCATCAAAACAAGCACAGACTCCAATTTTTTCTCATTAGCAATTTTTGCTGTATATTCGAAGATCACCTTGAGCATTTGCTCAGGCGATAAGTCTAATTTATAAGAGTGGGGTTTATTGAAGTTTTGATGCATGCAGAGCACTCCTCCAGCCGTTCGAGCTCAATACCACTACAATTATTCGCCTTAATCGCCTTTAATCCTTCTATTCATGCCAAATTCAAGAAGTTTTTCGACAAAAAATGCAAAATCATCATCCGCATATGGAATGTTGCTTACTTAAAAGCGCACATGCTATAATAATTATTGTTGCGCGTCCGTAGCTCATCCGGATAGAGCAAACGTTTCCTAAACGTTAGGTGGGAGGTTCGAGCCCTCTCGGGCGCGCCATATCATACTTTCACACGACCTTCTACAATTTATTGTAGGAGGTTTTTTGGTTAAAAAAATGATAGGTTCGATCAGTTGACTACAGAACGTTTGTTCGCATATAATGTGCATGAGGTGATTTACATATGGCCATGCCGTTAATCGAGATAAACGATTCAGCTCTACACCGTCCACCTGCAAGCGAGGAGATCCAACTTATACACGACGCCATAATCCTTCCGTTAACACTCGTCGTCGTAGAACGCAATAGGCGCGAGCTGGACCGTAAAGCACGAGCACTACGTTCTATCTTCGCTAAAGCAGCAGCTATTGTCATGTTGCAAATTAAAGCTGATTTGACGACGAACACGAAGGTACTGATCCGCAAAGGCATTACCGTTTGTTTAGACAACAGCTCCAGCGGCAATGTGAGCTATCGCTATAATTGCCGTGGATTCGAAGCAGCAGCAGCCTTCTCACACGAATACATACGCAATGAAATAAATAGACGGATATCAGCCTATAACGCTGATATTTTTACTAAGGATGCTTCTGCTCGCTCTATCATAAACCGCATATAATCGGCATTCAGTCCCTCATAAAGTCTCGTAAATCAGCGGGGCTTTTTTGTTGCCCATGCCCATACCTCGTCTTTCGACAAAATAGACGAAATAATCAAGTAACATCTTTTATTTCAATCTGCTATACTACAAATAGTTTCATATACTTCTACAAAAGATACAAATTCCCCCAACATTAATTGACAAAAAAATTGATTTTTATCACGTTTTGAGGAGGCAGTTAGCATGGGCATTAATTTTAATTCATCAGGTGGTCAATCAAACGTTCTTGGAGGCCAAGGAGGCATTCAACAGGGCGGCATTCAACAAGGTGGTATCCAGCAAGGCGGCATTCAACAAGGCGGTATCCAACAGGGCGGCATCCAGCAAGGCGGTATCCAACAGGGCGGCATCCAGCAAGGTGGCATTCAACAAGGCGGTTTCCAGCAAGGAGGCTTTCAAGGCGGTGCGCCTAACAACGCTTTCGGCTCAGCACCCGCTCCACAAGCTAGCCCTGGCGGCGGTCTTGTCCTCACTAAAGGACAGAAGCTGGACCTCACCAAAAACAATGCCGGACTTGATTTTCTGAAAATCGGCCTTGGCTGGGACACCAACAACCTGCAGGGCCAAAGCTACGATTTGGACGCGGAAGTATTTTTGCTGGGACAGACGAATACAGTGCCTACATCCAGCCATATCGTATTTTATAACAATCTAGTAAGTCCGGATGGCTCTACGCGCTACAAAGGCGATAACCGCGACGGTCAAGGAGCAGGCGATGACGAATCGGTTGAGATTCAATTATCAAGAGTATCCCTTGATATTCAAAAAATTGTGTTTACGGTAACCATCGACGAAGCTATTCGCAAAAACCAAAACTTTGGACAAGTGTCCAATGCCTATATCCGTGTTGTAAACCAAGCAAACGGAGCAGAGATTTGCAGATTTGATCTATCTGAGGACTATTCAACCTCTATCTCTATCCTGGCAGGCGAGGTGTATCGCCACGGAAACGAGTGGAAATTTAATGCAATCGGCACCGGCTTGACGCTTGATCTAGCAGGCATCTGCGCGCATTACGGTGCAATGTAACAAACTTATCATTAAGATAATAGCATTTTATTCATCTATAATCGGAGGTTTCCCGTTATGCCATTTCAATTTCAAGTAGAACGCGAGTTGTTCCTAAAAGCAGAAGGACAAGGCCAATTTTTCGCCAAAAAGGGTTCTATGGTAGCAGACCAAGCCTATAACAGTAAATTCAAATATTCCAAACGTCTGCTAGGAACGAACTCAGGCAATATTGTCGGCCAAGTCATCAATCATGGCATGCGCAAGATTTCAGGAGAAAACCTTGAGATTATGGAAGTTGAGGGGCAAGGAACAGTCTATCTGGCTGATCAGAACTCACATATTACGATCATTAATTTGGAGCAAGGCGGCCCTTGGCAAAGCGTGAGCGTTGAAAGCGAGGATTTGCTTGCATTCACGGAAACTTGTCATTATGGCGTTACGATTATTGGGACAGGCGTACTCTCCCAGCGCGGTCTATTTACTTCCAAGCTCTCCTACAACGGCCAAGGCGCACAGGTAGCGGTTAAGACAAACGGAAACCCGCTTGTCCTGCAAGGTCCTTGCCGAGTAGACCCCGACGCGATCGTTGCATGGACAGGTCCTTCTCCAAAGGTCAAAATTGATGTGAACTGGAAAACGTTAATCGGCCAAACTTCAGGGGAATCGTACATGTACGAATTCACTGATCCTAATCAGATCGTTATCATTCAACCATTCGAACGCGAAAGCGGCGTGAAATTCGGTATGGATGATAAGCGATACCAGCCACAGGAGCAAAGCAGCGCATTTGCCAACACGTTTGGCGGCAATCAAGGCCAAGGTCATGGACAATTGCAAAATCAGGATAGCGGTGGCGGTCTTGGCGGCATTATCGGTAAATTTTTAAAGTAAAAGATGATCCGCTTGGTTTTGATAGATTTCAGCCTTGCCTAATGGCAGGGCTTTTTTTCAGGAGCACATTCATTTGGAGCATGCGTGCTTTTCAAAAATATGCGACCTTCACGTTAATAGATTCGTAAAACCCTAAAAGCAAACAATAGACTGTTTTGACATACGCTGGTATGATTTTCGCTAGTCACCTAATTAGGAGGAATAAATATGAAGGCTGCAGGCACGCTGCTATTAGTAACTGCCATAATTGAAGCTGTTTTAGGCTTTCCCGTACTGGGGGGCACGTTGGTTATTTTTTCGGGCTACACCTTGTTGTTCGCAACGCTTGTTCTCCACATCGTAACATTGGTGCTTTGCTCGCAGCATAATAAGCCGATCGTAGGCAGCATTTTAGGCATTGTCACATCCGTGCTGGCTTGGATTCCAATCCTCGGAATGATTATGCACATTACGACGGCTGTATTTCTATTCATTGCTGTTTCCAAAAAAGATCAGCACGTCAATCCGCCATTCCCGCCCGCTCCGGGCAGCTTCTAATGACCAAAGAGGGCTATTCTAGCGTAGTTTTTTCTACGGTAAAATAGCCCTCTCTCTCGTTTAAGCGTGAACCTTGCTATCTATCTGGCTGATCATATGCCTTCTCCGGTGTACGCTCAAAATTAACCCCATAGCCATTAATTCGATAATGCCGTTTGTTCCGCCATAAGAGACGAATGGCATATTCGTTGCATTGATCGGCAGCAGCCCGAACGACATAAGTATGCTCCATATTAAATTAAACCCGATAATTGAAAAAATCCCTGTAACCATTCCTCTCGCATAGGAATCCTTCAATTCTCTAATTAACCGAATCGTCCTGACGATAAATAGCAGCGTAACCAGTATAATTGCTCCGCCAAATACCCATCCAAGGCTATAAATCAAATAAGTAAACAGCATTTCGCTTTGTATATACGGAAGTGAGTTAATCTGTGCTCCGAACCCTTGTCCCCACATGCCGCCTGAACGAATGGCCTCCATGGAGCGCTTAGCAGCATAGCCAATATCCGCATTCGCTGGATTTAGGAACGTCGTGTACCGCTCCCAGGCATTTTTATAACGATAAGGATCTAAGGTTATAAGCGCCGCGCCCACAGCGATAAATGAAGCTAGGCTAGCCATAACAAATTTGTATGCTTTTGCTACAAACAGCAGCATTATTATCAGAGCGAGCCCATATAGAGAAAAATCGTGAAGCGAATTCGCTTTGATATACAGGTACATGGGCACCAAAATATAAAAAAGAACCATTTTACCAAGCTGCAACGCCTTAAAATAACGGCCCTGTGTCCCCTTCTCCACCTGCCTGTTCATCAGCGTCCCCGCCAAAGCAATCATGAACAAATAGGGAGATATCCCGAAAATATCAAATGTGAACCCACCAACAACGATCCAGCTCCTCGCACCATTGACCATACTACCGATTTCCAAACAGGCTGCCATCAGCAATACAGTACCGCTATAAATATGCCAAGAATACTTCCGCAGTTTGCGATAATCCAAAAACCAAATCACAATGACCAGAATTACGCCAATCGCTGTGTAAAATGATTTATTAAAAAAGAAATGAATGTCGCGGTATGAACTATGCTCACTAAAAGCAATCTGCAATGCATACATAGCAAGCAGACCAATGCCAACCATAATAGCGACTAAGGCGGCTAAGCCCCATTCCGCCGCCGGCTTATGCGCGGCATGCAACTGCTTGCCGATTTGGTCAGGATCACCCATCTGCTCCAAAGCCTGGCGCGCAGCTTCTTCTACGGGCAGCCCCTCGCTGAGCTTATCCTCCACCAGCTCATCCAGATGGCTTGTAATCTCAAGCTCAATATCGGGATGCACATCTTTAGCTTCCACATGCCCGCACACACGCTTAACGTATTGCTTTAATGACTCATGCCGAATGCCGTCCTTACTCATGCATGGCCCTCCCCGATCACGCGGTCCACCGTCGTTCGAAAAAGCGTCCACTCCTGCTTTTTCTCCTCCAGCTGTCCTTTGCCGCGCTCTGTAATGCGATAATATTTGCGCTTTCGGCCGCCTTCCTCGTTCCAATACGATTCAACGAGCCGCTCCACCTCGAGCGTATGTAAGATCGGATAAAGCGTTCCTTCCTTGAAGGTAAATACGCCGCTTGAGCTTCTCTCGATTTCTTTGGTCATTTCATAGCCATACATCTCCTTGCGCTCAAGCAGCGTCAGAATTAAAATAACGGTGCTTCCCTTCATAAGCTCTTTATTAATCTTCATGGTTTCCTCCTTTATTAGTATCGATTTTCTATGCATCGAATATCTATGTATAAGTATATAATTGTCGCTTGCCGATTACAACCCATTTATGGTTAATGATTGCCATTTGAACGATTCGTTGATATATTTATGCATATCTTTTGGTCCAGTTAACGTATAAGTACATAAGTTGTTTTAATGAGCTGTGTTCTATAAAAGGGAGGCAATATATAATGAATCAACCATTTGGGCTTCATAAAGAGGAAAGAACGTACGGCATGCTCTGCCATTTGCTCGCTTTCAGCGGCTTCATCATTCCGTTTGGCAACATACTTGGTCCACTTATCGTTTGGCTCATGAAGAAGGACCAATCCAGCTATGTGGATATGCACGGCAAGGAATCACTCAATTTTCAGATCAGCAATGCGATTTACACCATCGTTTCCAGCTTGCTTATGTTTGTACTCATCGGTTTTATTACCACCCCGATTTTGTTTATTCTCTGGATCGTGTTTACGATCATCGGCTCCATTCGGGCATCCGAAGGGAACGGCTACCGTTACCCGCTCACGATTCGTTTTCTCAAATAATAGCAAAAAGGCGCTGGAACCAACGGGTTCCAGCGCCTTTCTCATTTGGGAAGCTGTGAAGCATACTTTTTTCG
The DNA here is from genome assembly GCF_001273905.1 of Paenibacillus sp. FJAT-27812. NCBI lineage: Bacteria > Bacillati > Bacillota > Bacilli > Caryophanales > Paenibacillaceae > Paenibacillus > Paenibacillus sp. FJAT-27812. The sequence goes on from NZ_LIGH01000001.1 coordinate 1,959,595, forward strand.
CAGCGCGTGCAAGCGATCAAGCTTATCCAGCGCTTGATTCCCGCGCCGCTTCGTTAAGGCCACCGATAAGGCGTCAATAAGTGCTACCGGGGCGGCCATCGAATGAAAGCCCTCAAGCTCGCCTCGATCCACCTGCAGCACCAGATCGCATTGCTCCAGCATATCCGATACGAGCAAATCCGTAATGAGCACCGCCGAGTAACCCGCTGTTTGAGCATGCTCAAGCAGTACCGTTAATTCAGGCGAGCGCCTCACAAAGCCGAACATAATTACCACATCCTCCGGCCCCGCATGTACAAGCGATTCCAGCAGCTCGCTGCCGCTGCCCGCCATTCCTTCTATTTGAACGCCTACGCGGTTCAACCGAAAGCGTATAAGCTCAATTAAGCTAATTGACGCGCCTGTTCCAAATACATAGACCTTCCTTGCACAATGAATAAGCTCTACGGCTTGATGGAACTGCTCCCGCTCCACCCGCTTCGAGGTAACCTCTATATTGGCTGACGCCATTTCGAGCATTTCCTGAACGACATCCGCCTCTTCATGGTCTACCTTATTCAAAATTTGCTTCATCTTGTGTGCTGGCGTCGCGTGCTCGCTTTGCAGCAGCTGTTTTTTGAAAGCTTTTAAATTAGCGAATCCGATCGTCCGCCAAAACCGTGACACCGTAGCTGTACTCACGCCCACCGCCTGAGCGATATCCTCCTCCGTGCAATAAGGAATTTGCTGCAGCGCTCCTACCACGTAGTTAGCAATCGATTGCTGACTCTTAGACATTTGATCCAAATCCATTTGCAAATGAAAAGCTGTCATACTTAGCTGCCTCCCTATCCATCCCCGCTAATTATTTTTCTAAAAGGAGTATATCACCTTTTTGCAAATAAATGATAATTTTATTTCATAATTTATTTTTTGTATTTTATTTTACATAAACCAAATAATTTGTTGATCAAGCGATAACATTTTAACTCTATATTTTAAAAGAATTCGCTTTGAAAATAGGCTTTGAATCGAGGCTTTCAAAACGAGCTCCGCCACACAAAACATGTATAGGAGGAATCACAATGGTAGCAGCGCCTAAGCGCCGTTATGAATTAACGCAATCTCAGAAGCTAATGGTATTCATACTATCGATGTCCTTGTACGGCATTTCCAACATGTTCTCCGAGCTTATCCCTGAGCTCAAGCTCGGCCCCATTGAACTGAAAGTCGAGTACTTCGCTTTTATTCCGCTAACCTTATGCATTTTGTTTAACCCGTTATACGCGGCTCTTGGCGCTTCCTTCGGCGAGGTCATTTTTGGCGAGCTGCTGCTTGGACAATTCGGCGGGCTCGGCGAGCTGGAGAAATTTATTGAGTTTACGCTTGCGATGTACATAGCCGGCCTGCTCGTCAGTGATCCTCGTAATCGCAAACAGCTCGCGCTCGCCTCATTTGTTGCCGTAGGCATTGACCAAATGCTTGGCGCCATCGTCGACATCGGTAAAGTGTGGTTTGGCATCGAGGAGCTTGAGGCTGTTCCCGGCATTCCAGAGAGCCTCCTGCTCATTGAGGGCGTAGGCTTCCTGAATGCGATGCTAATAACCGGCATATTTTTCTCCTTGCTGCCTACCTTATTTCTTGTACCGCGCCTCTATGGCAAAATCGAACCGCTTCTCGGCATCAAGCCGCGCGACAGCCGCGTTTCTGTTTCATTCGGCCAGCTCATGACGCCGCGCCTGCTGATTACCGCGATTGTATTCGTCTTTATCGCCGTAATCGCAGAGTTTCTAGCTGAATCCGACATTAACTTTGCGGTCTGGGAGCCGGAGTTTATCGAGCAATACGGCAGCGGCTTCATGTGGGTTAGCGTCACGGCTGCGGCGCTCGTCCTCATCATCACGTTATTCGCCGCATTCCGCGCCAAATCCAAAGCAGCAGCTGCATCGGGGGACATTAAGCTTTGACAACCACACTTGATCAGTTGACCCAGAAGGAGCCGCGCGAAGCGGCTCCGATCATTTCGCTGCAAAATGTTGCGTTTCAATATCCCGGCGCGGAAAGCATGGCGCTCCACAACGTCCATCTCACCGTTCAGCCCGGCGAATTCATAGCCATAGCCGGCACTAACGGCAGCGGGAAGTCCACGCTATGCAAATGCTTAAACGGCCTTATACCAAACTACTATGTCGGCGATTTAAGCGGCTCCGTCGAGATAGCCGGCCTTCAAGCTGCTAATGAAACCGTTTCTTCTTTGTCGCGGAAGGTAGCCTATGTGTTCCAGGATTTTGAGAATCAGCTCGTGCGGCCAACCGTCTTCGACGAAGCCTCCTTTGCCCCGCTTAATTACGGCTACGCCGATTATCGTGAGCGCGGGCTGCGCGCACTCGCCATGCTTGGCATTGAGCATTTGAAGGAGCAATGGATCTGGCAGCTAAGCGGCGGACAGAAACATCTGACTGCGCTGGCTGGCGCACTCTCGCTCGATCCGGAAATTATTATTGTCGATGAACCGGTAGCACAGCTAGACCCGTTCCACGCTAGGCTCATCTATGACAAGCTCAACATGCTAAATCAACAATATGGCAAGACCATTATCGTCATCGAGCATCATACCGAGTTTATTGCCGACTACTGCCATAAGGTCGTGCTCATGGATAGCGGTACGATTCGGTGGATCAAGCCCGTCCAAGAAGCATTATCGTCGATTGATGAGCTTGCTGCCCGCCATATTTTGCCGCCGCAGGTTACGCTCGCCGTACGTGATGCGGAAGCCGCGATGATGGTTGAGCAGCCGGATAACCGGCTATATCCCATTACGATTGACGAGGCTGTCCGTTATTTTGAGAGCAGAAGCGCAACGCCCGCGATCCTTACAGACGCTCCATGCGATAACGTTGAAGGAAATGCCGAAACATCAACTTCTCAGAAGCCGCTCGTTGCCTTCTCCAACGTGTCCTACGGCTACAAAACGATTACAAGAGAGATTCATCCCGTCATCCGGAACATGACGATCACCTTCCATGAAGGGGATCGCATCGCGCTTGTCGGCAACAATGGCGCAGGAAAATCAACGCTGCTCAAGCTTATATCGGGCATTAGGCGTCCGAATGCTGGACTTTTGGAAGTCTGCGGGCATCTCACCAAGCAGGCTTCGCCCGAGCTGCTTTCCGATTTTGTCTCCTATATATATCAGAATCCCGAGGAGATGTTTATTGAAGATTCCATCCGCAAGGATGTTGAATATTTTTTAAAAGCGCGCGGCAATGCCGATTACCGCCCCTTTGTCGATGAGATTATCGAACGGCTGCGGCTTACCCCGTTGCAGGATCGCGATGGCAGGCTGCTAAGCGGCGGGCAGCAGCGCAGAGCGACGCTCGCTATCGGCCTTGTGATGCGCCCAACCGTCATGCTGCTCGATGAGCCGACGGCAAGCCTTGATGCAGCAAGCCGCCGTGAAATGACCGACATGCTTGCGCAGCTGCATGATCACGTAAAGACGACGATCATTGCCACGCATGATATGCAGCTGGTCGCCGAATGGGCGAATCGGGTCATCGTCATGCATCAAGGGCAGGTTGCGCTGGATACCGACCAACGCTCCTTATTCCGTCACGTTGCCGTCATAGAGCAAGCAGGGCTCATTGCACCGCAAATTACGCTGCTTAGCCAAAAACTCGGCTTGGAGCCGCCATGCCTTTCCGTGGCAGAATTCACAGAGCGTTTCACCGGCGGCCAGATATCATCCTCAAATAAAAGCCAATGGAGCAAGGAGGGTTTTACGATTGGAAGCACTTAAGCAAAGCGTGATCGACAAGCTGAGCGTGGAGCAGATAAAGATTGAGCTGATGCGTACCGCATTCGGCAGGCAATCGACCTTGCTGTCACGTTTTGATCCGCGCATCCTTATCATTTGGTATTCCTTCTTCGCCGTAGCGCCATGGTTTATTCATAATAAAGTGGTTCTGCTAGGCATGCTGATTCCGATGATCGGTCTTACGCTATCGTCTAAGGTAAGCCCGCTCGTTTTAATCATTATGGGCATTGGACTTGTCAGTGAGATCAGCTATATTTTCTTCGGATCGCTCTTCTTCGGCGGAAGCCTTGCCGCTGTATGGCCGCTCCTGACGCTAACGTTAAAAATATTGCTCATCTCGCTAGCCAGCATCGCGGTTTTCTCCAGCATGGACCCCGAGAAGCTGAGCGATGCGCTGCTTAGTATGGGCATGCCTGGGCAATTCAGCTTTGGCGTCTCCTATGGCTACCGGATGCTTCCGATCCTGATCGAGGAGTACCATAATCTGATCCACTCCTTCAGATTGCGCGGACGGGCGCCCCGGAGGAAAGGTTTCCTGCACATCTACTCACTCATCTATATGGCTAAAATCGGCGTACGCGCTTTTTACCCGCTTATTCTGAATACAGCTAAGCGAACGAGGACGACGGTTGAGGCGTTAGAGGTACGAGGATTTACTTACGCGTTGGTCAGCCCCGAGGCAAAGAAGCTTAAGCTGTCGCATATGCGGGTTCGGCCGCTCGACTTCGTCTTTCTAGGCTGCTCCGTGCTGTACATGGTCGCGCTAGGCAGTCTCGGACGATTCATTTCTCTCTAAAAACAATCACTTTTTGAATGGGGATAACACGATGATGAACATCGATTTGCATACGCATGGCAAGCTCTCGAAAAAAACACATTTTTCAATGGAATACTTTCTTTCCATGGCTCGCGAGGCGAAGGAAAACGGACTGCAGGCCATAGCGCTGACCGAGCATTTTAACACGCTGAATTTTACCGATATGCTGGATCAGCTGGATCAGCATTTTGACTATCAGCATGATTATTATATGGTGGAAGGGCTTAAGGTTTTTTCCGGCATGGAGGTGGATGTAGCGAATAAAGGCCATATTTTGATCATTGGGAATCGCGTTATGATACGGGATCTGCGCCAGCAGCTTGAACCGCATACGGCAAAGGACAGCTTCATGCAGCTAGAAGAGCTGCTTAACCGTACGGATGGTTATCCAGTGCTACGTATTGGCGCACATCCAATGAGAGAGAGCACGCCGCTCACGCATCATGCTGCCGAGACGCTGCAGCGCCTCGACGCGCTTGACGTGAATGCGAAGGATTTGTTCCAATACGGCTTCGGCATGGCGGATGAAGTTCGGCAATTTGCAGATCAGCTAGGCCTGCCTGCCATTGCGGGGAGCGACTCCCACCAGCCTCTCCAGTTCGGCAGCGTATTGAACCGGCTGGACAACAATTGCGATACGGCCGAGCAGCTGCGCAGCGAATTACTAACCGGTAATTACCAGCTCGAAATATCCGCCTGCTTGAACGTTAAGGTAAAAGCAGCCCAAATGATGAAGGAGCTTCTCAAAAAATCGATGGTAGTCGCTTAGCGTACCGGCATTAGCAAACATTCATCAGGCGTACGATTAGCGGTAACTCACAGGGCGCGATGCCCACACTTGTATTATTATAGATTCTCTTTTCCCTAAAATAAAACAAGCCCGTAGAAGCTTTAATGCTTCTAAGGGCCTTTTTTTAAAAATGCAGCGTTGGACGATTTACAGCCCAGCCGGCGTTTGGAACATTTGTGTCAGCTCATCAAGCGTAATCGCGTCAGTCGGAATTTCGTTTGCGAAGCTCGGCGCTTTATTGATATCCGAGTAAGCAACATCATAATGAAGGCCAAGCTTCATATTTTGTCCGCTCTCTTTATCCGATGCTTCTACACTGATTTTGCCTGCTTGGTAAGAAAGATATCCATCGGTAATCGCAGCAGTTACTTTCAGCGACTTCGCTTTGACATCATTTTTGAGCGTATTTAGTATATCCGATTTGTTTGTCTCAAGGTCTTTCTTCATTTTCTCAACGTCAGCCTTCTCCAAGTTCAGCGATTTCAAAGATGCTTCGTTTTTAAGGAGAACGTCAAGCACCTCGGGCAGCACTTGGTTAACGATCGTGTCGACCGTTGCCGGGTAATTGGCTTCGTTAATTTCAAAAGAAATGATTTGGTCTGGCTTCAAATCGGCAGGCAAACCGGCCTCTTCTGCTTTTGGCTCGCTAAAATAGGTTTTCTCGTCAAAATGCTTAAGCAGCACTTCGCTAATTTCTTTGCCCAGCTTCTGCTGCTTTGCAAGATCAAGCGCTCCAGCTGCGCCTTGCTGCTCTGCAAGCTCCTTAAGATCAATCTTGATGAACTTGCCCGTTATCGTCTCCGGCAGCGGAAGCATCGGAATTTGCGGTATTTTCACATATAGCGTTTCTTCTGTCAAAATCATCGGTACCGTCAGCTTCATTTCCATGTCGCCTGGCAGTACGATTTCCATGTTCATATCGGTGCGTAGCGGCTTCTTCTGATAAACAGCATCGACGGTTATCGTCGCATCTTTAATCATACCGACAATTGCAGCAGTTGCAGCTGCGTCTCCCTGCATCGCTGCATCTTGTGGAATTTCCAGCTCATCTAACCCAAATGACATTTTAACTGCGTATGAGTCCGCTTCTGCGATTTTAGTCATAGCCGATTGCACAGCTTCCTTCGGCGGTTTTCCCGAGCTGCAGCCTGCAATTACGACTAAAATAACGGCTAACAAAAGAACCGCTATTTTCTGTACCTTCTTCATGTAAAATGTTCCTCCCCTATCTTTTTATAAGCACCTCCATTCTATACTATAAAAGCCCCTTTTAGAAGTTATCTCCAAAAAATCCCGTTTCAGCATACTGAAACGGGACGTTTGATCTATACAATTCAGGGACTTTCGTTTGATGATTATCCCTGTGGGTTATGATGATCCACATGATTACGCTGCTTCGTTTTTTTAGAGCCGGATAACGGCTCCTGCTGCCCGCCGTTGTCCTGCTTAGACCGATTGCTCTGAGGATTGCTGTCCGGCACTGGCACGCTGTCTGGCTTTGACATTCGAAATTCCTCCTTCGCGTTATTTCCTTACCTCTGATGCTCCATATCCACCGGCGCATCATGGTTCATGGCGTCCTGATTGCGCCTATCGTTTTTATCCTGCTGCAGCTGCTGCGCCTGATGGCTGTTAACCGGCTCTGTTTCGAGGGCTTCCACGACATTCGATAAATTTTTATCGGCGGTTCCTTTTGCTTTCGTCATAAGTGATGGTCTCCTCTATACATGCGTCAAGCGTTGCAGCGCTTGTGCACATTCATGCAGATGTCTGGTGTAATCCTGTATTAGCTCCTGAATGACGTCTCCTCGTTCATCGACAGAAACCTTATCCTTCTCCACGTCAATAAACTCGACCTTCACTTCGCGGCTATCTACATAAGTAACTTTAAAATCAAACGAATACATCTGATGGCCAGCCGTATCAATCGTCACGCGCAACGATTTCGAATCGGCCTCATCCGGCAGCACCTTGCATCGATCAGCGCTATTCAGCGTCTCCGGCAAGGTTTGACGCCAAGCATCTGCTAAGTTTTCCTGATTCATTTGCAGCTCATCTGATTTGCCCATTAGTTAAAGCACCTCCACACCGTATAACATGCGAAGCACGACATCATTTTATACGAGATGAGAAATAACAAAAAAAGCCCAAACGCTAGGCGTCCGGGCTTGTTCATATGCATCTGGTAAAAATATGGAGGAGAGAGTGGGACTCGAACCCACGTGAGCTTGCGCTCTAACAGTTTTCAAGACTGCCCCGTTATGACCGCTTCGGTATCTCTCCATCATTCAATTGTCACAAGAAATATTGTACCACAGGCCAAAATAAAGATGCAACCCTATTTTGGCCATATGGCAAAATAATTTTTAAAGCTTAGCCGCTTCGATTGAGCTGATTCCACCCATATACGGACGCAATACTTCCGGAATCGTTACCGAGCCGTCAGCTTGTTGGAAATTTTCGATAATTGCCGCAAAAGTACGGCCCACCGCAAGTCCAGATCCGTTTAGCGTATGCACAAACTCCGGCTTGCTCTTCAAGTCTCTGCGGAAACGAATGCCCGCACGGCGCGCTTGGAAATCCTCTACATTCGAGCATGACGAGATTTCGCGGTACGTGCCTGCGCTTGGCAGCCACACCTCAAGGTCATACGTTTTAGCCGCTGTAAAGCCCATATCGCCCGTACAAAGCGTCAGAACACGGTAAGGCAAGCCTAACAGCTGCAAAACCTTCTCGGCGTTAGCGGTCATTTTTTCAAGCTCATCGTAGGAATCCTCTGGCTTCGTCAATTTGATCAGCTCAACCTTGTTGAATTGATGCTGACGAATCAAGCCGCGCGTATCGCGTCCAGCGGAGCCCGCCTCCGAACGGAAGCATGAGCTGTAAGCCACAAAGTACTTAGGAAGCTCGTCCGCCGGCAAAATCTCTTCGCGATGCAGGTTCGTAACCGGAACCTCAGCCGTTGGAATAAGGAAGTAATCCGAATCGGAGATTTTGAACAAATCCTCTTCGAACTTCGGGAGCTGTCCCGTACCAACCAAGCTATCGCGATTAACGATATACGGCGGCAAAATTTCTTCGTAGCCGTGCTTATCGCTATGCAAGTCCATCATAAAGCTAATGAGCGCACGCTCAAGACGCGCACCCAAGCCGCGATAGAAGGTAAAGCGCGAGCCCGTTACCTTCGCGGCGCGTTCGAAGTCCAAAATGCCAAGCGACTGAGCAAGCTCCCAATGCGGCTTAGGCTCAAATGCAAAGCTTGGCACCTCGCCGTGTTTGCGAAGCTCTACATTATCTTCCTCCGACTTGCCGATTGGCACGCTATCGCTAGGAATGTTCGGAATCGCTTGCGTTAGCTCAATTACTTGAACATCCAGTTCACGAAGCTCATCGTCGAGCTCTTTAATGCGGTCGCCTACTTCTCTCATCTCGATGATGAGAGATTCTGCGTCCTCGCCTGTTCTCTTGAGCTTAGCTACTTCCTGCGAAACCGTATTGCGGCGGCTTTTCAGGTTTTCCGTCTCTTGAATAAGATCACGGCGCCTCGTATCGAGCTCAGGAAATTTGGCAATAAGGTCAAGCGAAGCTCCGCGGTTAGTCAGCGCTGTCTCAACCTTCTCAAACTCGTTTCTTAACAACTTCACATCCAGCACGTTTCAAAAGCCCCTCTCTGAAGGGAGTAATTTTATTATTGTAAATGCTCTATTCCTTGCCTGCGGCTGCTTCCTTCACCATATCGACGAAGTAAGCATGCAGCCTGAAGTCATCCGTTAGCTCCGGGTGATAAGAAACCGCAAGAAGATGTCCTTGTCTTGCCGTTACGATCTCATCCCTGTAAGTAGACAGTACGTCTACGTCCGAACCGACCTTCTTAATTAAAGGCGCACGAATAAAGACAGCCCGAACGGGCTCATCAATACCCTTTACCGATAAATCCGTCTCGAAGCTTTCCTGCTGGCGGCCGAACGCATTGCGCGCAACCGTCATGTCCATAAGGCGCAAATGCGCGTCCTCTTGGCCTTCGATTTCATCAGCCAGCACGATAAGGCCCGCACAAGTGCCGAACAATGGCTTGCCTTGCGCAGAGAAATCTGCGATTGCTTCCATAAAACCGTATTTCCGCATAAGCTTGCCGATTGTCGTGCTCTCGCCGCCAGGGATAACAAGCCCTTGCAGCTCATCAAGCTGCTCAACCCGCTTAACGGCGACCGCCTCTGCGCCCGCCGCTTCTAAGCTTCGTATATGCTCTGCCACTGCGCCTTGAAGCGCAAGAACACCTATCTTCATCGTTCTACTCGCCTTCCTTTACGGGCAAGGGCCGGCAGCGCTATACGCGCTAAGCCGGCACCTGCATATTACATCTATTAGATACCGCGGTCCTGCATACGCTCAGCAGAGTTAAGCTTGGAAATTTCGATACCCTTCATCGGTGCTCCCAAGTTTTTCGATACTTCTGCAATAAGCTTGTAATCCTGGTAGTGTGTAGTTGCTTCAACGATTGCGCGGGCGAATTTCTCAGGGTTTTCCGATGTGAAAATACCCGAACCAACGAATACGCCGTCTGCGCCAAGATGCATCATCAAAGCTGCATCGGAAGGTGTTGCTACTCCGCCTGCTGCGAAGTTAACGACCGGAAGCTTGCCTGTCTCATGAACGCCAAGAAGCAAATCGTAAGCTACGCCAAGGATCTTAGCCTCGTGGTACAGCTCGTCCTTCGACAAGCCTTGGATTTTACGAATTTGTCCGTTAATCAAGCGAAGGTGACGTACCGCTTCAACGATGTTGCCTGTTCCGGGCTCACCCTTCGTACGAAGCATTGCTGCTCCCTCTTGAATACGACGCAACGCTTCGCCAAGATCTTTTGCTCCGCAAACGAACGGAATTGTAAATTCTTGCTTGCTAATATGGAACACTTCATCAGCTGGCGTAAGTACTTCGCTCTCGTCGATATAATCAACACCCATTGATTCGAGTACTTTTGCTTCTACATAGTGGCCGATACGAGCCTTTGCCATTACTGGGATCGAAACAACTTTCATTACTTCTTCTACGATAGTCGGATCAGCCATACGAGCTACTCCGCCTGCTGCACGAATTTCAGAAGGAACGCGCTCAAGCGCCATTACCGCTGTTGCTCCTGCTGCTTCTGCTACTTTCGCTTGCTCGGCGCTCATAACGTCCATAATGACGCCGCCCTTTTGCATTTCTGCCATGCCGCGTTTTACGCGCGATGTACCTGTTTCCATGTTACAAATCCTCCTATTGTCATCCATTATAAATGTATATTACCGAAGTTGTTCTAACCATTGATTTTACAGGAACCAAGATTAATCGACAAGCCTTGATTTACTTTATTTCCTTGTTTCCTGCTCGGATTAGAACAAATTGACGATTCCATTAAATAAACCTGCGAAAAAATCGCCGATTGCGCGGAACATCAAGCGGAACCAGCCGGCCTTCTGCCCATCTTCTGTCGTAACGAGGTTAACGGTTTTCTTAAGCTCTTGCTTCGTCTCTGCATCCGTGTACTTGTACGTTACCGTACCCACGATCGTACCTACCGGAATAGGAGCTACAAGCTCAGCCTCTGGCTTCACCGTGTTCGCTACAACCTCAATCTTAGGCTCTACGCCCTTCTTAACCATAAACGTTATATCTTTTTCCGTTACAACAGGCAGGGTTTTCTTCTTACCCTTCTTAATCTTAACCGTTTTGACCGTTTCTACCACGGATTTTGGCGGAAGCACCGTCTTTTTCTCAAACGTGCTAAAACCATAGTTGTACATCTTTGCCGTTTCGTTAAAACGAGCGGACTTAGTCGCGGTATCCATAACGACGCTAATAAAACGTTGCTCGCCTTGCTTCACAGTGCCTGTGAAGTTGTAGCCTGCCGCGTTAATAAAGCCTGTTTTCATGCCGTCAACGCCTGGATAAGCTAAATGCTTAAGGCCAGTCTGATTCGTGTTCGTTCCAAGCATCCAGTTGATGTTGACGATCGGATCCTTGTCACGCTCACGGAATTTGTATTCCTGCAGCTTGGAGTATTCCAAAAACTCAGGATGCTTGCTCAAAATAATTTGTGCCAGCTTGCCCATATCGGATGCAGAAATGACTGTTGTCTCCGATAGGCCTGTTGCGCTTGTAAAAATAGCTGTCTTAAGGCCGAGCTGGTCGGCTACTTCATTCATTTTCGTAACAAATCCTGCTTCGCTTCCCGCAATCTTTGAGGCAAGCGCAATCGTAGCATCATTAGCTGAACCTACTGCCATAGCTTTATATAAATCTCTAACCGTATGTTGATCGCCTTGAGCTAGAAATACGGATGATCCATCCGGGGGAGTAGAAGCTGCTTCTGCGCTAGTCGTAATAACATCATCCCATGATAGACGATTATTCGATATTTCTTCAAGAACGATAAATTCCGTCATTAACTTGGTCATGCTTGCTGCAGGAAGCGGTTCCTCTGCGTTAACCTCATACAAGACTTGACCTGAATCTGCATCAATTAAAATAGCCGCTTTAACCTGTAAACCTAAAGAGTTTTCCGTGCTGGGTCTTCCTTCGTATCCCTTTGCCATAGCCACCGCAGAACCAAGCGACAGCATTACCAACCAAACCGCCAAACTTGCAGCGATGACCGACTTTAATCGAACCGGTCTTACCATTTCCTTCAACGTCGTCTCCCCTTTTCCCACTTGGTTTGTCCGTTGTTAATTGTAACATATCAAACCCCAACAATTAAACCTCTTGCAGGCGTTCAAAGAATGAGTAATCCTTCATAAAAAAACCAGACAAGATTAGCGGATGAACCGCCGCTTCCTGTCTGGTTTTGAAAAGTTTATTACATCTAATCTTATAGAGAGTAGTTAGGAGCTTCTTTCGTGATTTGCACATCATGCGGATGGCTTTCACGAAGTCCTGATCCCGTAATACGAACAAATTGTGTATCGTTCTTAAGCTCGTCCAGTGAAGATGTGCCGCAATAGCCCATACCTGAACGCAAGCCGCCAAGCAGTTGATGAACGGTGTCAGCAAGCGGTCCTTTGTAAGGAACACGGCCTTCGATGCCTTCCGGAACAAGCTTGTTCTCGTTCTCTTGGAAGTAACGATCCTTGCTTCCTTCCTTCATCGCGCCAAGCGAGCCCATACCGCGGTATACTTTAAAGCTGCGCCCTTGGAAAATTTCCGTTTCGCCCGGGCTCTCAGCCGTACCTGCGAACAAGCTGCCGATCATAATCGCGCTTGCGCCAGATGCGATTGCCTTCGTAATGTCACCGGAATACTTAATGCCGCCGTCTGCAATAACCGGAATATTGTATTCGCGAGCAACCGTCGCGCAATCGTAGATCGCAGTAATTTGTGGAACGCCGATACCCGCGATAACACGAGTCGTACAGATTGAGCCAGGTCCGATACCTACTTTAACAACAGATGCGCCTGCTTCAATGAGATCGCGTGTAGCGTCGCCAGTAGCAACGTTTCCTGCAATAATCGTTAGATCCGGGTAAGTAGCACGAAGCTTACGAACCGCATCCAAAATGTTAATGTGATGTCCGTGTGCCGAATCGACAACAAGAACGTCAATACCCGATTGTACAAGTGCTTCTGCACGGTCCATCGTGTCCTTCGAAATGCCAACTGCTGCTCCGCAAAGCAAACGTCCGTGTTGGTCTTTCGCTGCATTCGGGAACTGAATGGCTTTCTCGATATCTTTAATCGTAATTAGGCCTTTAAGCGTATTAGACTCATCGATAAGCGGCAGCTTCTCAATCTTATGCTTCTGTAGAAGCACTTCCGCTTCCTGCAGCGTCGTGCCTACAGGTGCCGTTACGAGATTGTCGCGAGTCATGACTTCATTTATTTTAATCGAATAATCATGTACGAAACGCAAATCACGGTTTGTCAAAATACCAACAAGCTTCTTGTCTTGGTCCACAATCGGTACACCGGAAATGCGGTATTTGCCCATTAGCTCTTCTGCGTCATAAACATGGTGATCAGGGGTAAGCGAAAACGGATTCGTAATAACACCGCTCTCCGAACGTTTTACACGGTCTACTTCCTCCGCTTGCTGTGCAATCGACATGTTCTTATGGATAATGCCAATACCACCCTCACGCGCTATTGCAATCGCCAATGCGGCTTCTGTAACGGTGTCCATACCTGCGCTAATGAGCGGAATGTTTAGCTTAATGTTCTCGCTTAATCGAATCGAGATGTCAACTTCTCTAGGCAGCACTTCTGATTTGCGCGGAATAAGCAGGACGTCGTCAAACGTTAGCCCTTCTTTGGCGAATTTCGTTTCCCACACGAGTATGTTCCTCCCTTAATTTTAAGTACATCTCACATATATTATTGCAATATTAGCAGAGGGGGTATAGGCTGTCAAGGCTGATAAATAGCTTTGTTATAACCACTTTATACTGTATTTGGGACATGCAAAGCATGCTATTTCTTTAGAAAAAATCAGGTAAATACGTTATTCGTTCGGGAATACGATCGTGTAAGCGTTTAATCCAAGCTATATCTCCTTCAATACGTCCTAATTCGGACAATTGCAGTGGTTTGAGGTACCCTAACAGCAAGGAGGTAAAAGTGCCAATATCGACTTTAATTGCACCATCTATTCTTTGATTATCTTCTAATCGACGAAGATTTGCCGTTCCAGATTGATCTATTTCAAGTAAATAGTACCCTTTATTCCATGGCGCATGCTCATCGGTAATCTCAATAGGGATGGCATCTTGACTAGCAGCGGTTTCAAAATCATAGCGGCTAACGAACCCCTCTGCATCTACTATACGGGCCATGAAATAAGGGATAACTTCCTGTTGGATTCTTGGATTATTCAGTAGATATGGAAGCATATCATCCGACGGTACCGTTATCGTAACTTCATTTATCATCGAATCATGCTGGGCAATAAATGACCACAAGGCTGCCCTCGATTCCTCATTTAAATAGATAAACTCATGAACGGTTAGCCGTTTGTTCTTCACTTCATAGATGACATAACCCTTCGGCGCACCGCTCTTATCGTGATAGAGAGCGATTTGGCCCGGCTTTCTCTTGCTAATTCGACCCTTCCACCATAGCTCCGTACGCTTCAATGTACCGTTATATTTTGATGCGTAGGCTTCATAAACCTCACTAAGTCGATTATAATCCCCGCTAAAGCGCTCCATTTGGCCTTCATACGCTATTCTTGCCGGCAGCAGCTCCGTCTTTATGGTATAGGCTTTATGTTCCGTATAGATCTCCCAGCCGAATTTCCGGTAAAAGCCAAAAGCGAATGGGCTGAGCATGGAAATAAGCTGCCCCTTATCCTTCATATCCTTTAAAGATAACACTAGCAACTTTGAAACTAAGCCCTGCCTTCTATACTCCGGCCAAGTCGCAACTCCGGCAACGCCGCCCATTGGAAATGCTTTTCCTCCGATATAGGTTTGCAAATCAAGGACCATAGTCTGCGCAGCAAATTTCTGATCAACAAAAGCGGCATAATAAGCGGCTGGCTCATCCATAAAGCTCATTCTTGACTGCTCAAGCGCTTCAGCAGAATACTCATATTGGAAAGCAAATTGCACCAATGCCATGCAATCGTTAAATTGCTCTGCACCCATACGCTTAATTTCAATTGCTTTTTCCACTTTCAAAACCCTCCTTTTGCTTGATCTCCTTATCATACCGTAAAAACAACAAAAAAACCTATCGCATTACATGCGATAGGTCTCTCGTGCTTGGCGACGTCCTACTCTCCCAAGACCCTGCGGTCTAAGTACCATTGGCGCTGGAGGGCTTAACGGTCGTGTTCGGTATGGGAACGCGTGGTTCCCCTCCGCCATCGCCACCAAACGTAGCGTGTTGCACGCTGAAAACTGGATACGAAAGATTAGGTTTGCTGAAAACCTCTTTAACTGTGTCTGCTGGATGTATGGGTCGCAGCAAACGGTTTTAGGATAAGCC
>NZ_LIGH01000001.1:1980298-2061637 GCF_001273905.1 Paenibacillus sp. FJAT-27812
TATCGCGTATCCGGTATTAGCATTCGTTTCCGAATGTTATCCCAGTCTTACAGGCAGGTTACCCACGTGTTACTCACCCGTCCGCCGCTAATCTTATCCCGAAGGACAAGATCCGCTCGACTTGCATGTATTAGGCACGCCGCCAGCGTTCGTCCTGAGCCAGGATCAAACTCTCCAAATTGGTGTTTGAAATGCTCATTACTTTTATATCGCTTTTTCGCTAAATCCCGAAGGATTTGCGAGGCAGTTTCACTCGTTGTTCAGTTTTCAAAGAGCAATCTTTTCTCTCTTGTCGACCGTGTGTCTCGTTGGCGACCTAGATAATATATCACGTGTGCCTATACGAATGCAAGTACTTTTTTAATAAAAGTTAAATCTTTTTTAAAGGCACCAATTACAGCATCTTTCTTCTATATAGTAGTTACGTTTATGCAGATGATTTTACCGAGCCCAAACATAAGAAAACGAGCTTCGCAACTAAGCGCTAGCTCGTTATTTACTCCGTTATTTAGTACTGCTTTGCAGCTGTGTACTTGGCTGCGTCTTTGATTAGCTCGAACTTCTTATTGCCCTTGTTCAAGCCAGCATCGACTGTCGTATCGATTAGTACCCATTTGCCACCCATGTAAACTTCATTCCATGCGTGGTATACATCTACATATGTGGATTGTCCCATCACTAGTTTGGTTGGAATATCCAAGCTCCTCAGCATTCCTGCGAACAGAGAAGCGTAACCGTAGCAAATGTCTTTTTTTGATTTTAAAGTACGATCGATATTAGGAAGGTAATCAACCGACAAGTTAGCAGCAAGTTGATTGTCGTAGTTAATGTTAGTAATGATGTAGTCATAAACCGCTTTTACTTTCTCGGCGTCTGTCTTCTTATTTTTTGTTAATTCCTTTGCTTTGGCAACTGCACTGCTTGAGCTTGTCCAATCTATGTTTTGGATGGAGTTCAAGTAAACGGAGTTGCTGTCCTTTAAGCTAAGAGTTACTGTCTCTTTATTTATTAGTTTGTACTTATTGCCCGTTGTGTTCTCAAGCAATGAAATCGTATATTCACCATTGCCAAGCTGCAATGGGAAGCTTTCGGCTGTTTTCCCGCTAGTGAGGTTGTATGTATAGTTCGTTTGGCCTTTTACAATCATAAGCTTCGTTTTCACTTTAGCATTTACGGCATATTGGATGGAGACAACACCGTTATCCAAATTGCTCGTATTCAGCCAAGCAGATGCATTCGCTTCGCTTGCTTGTGCCACAGAGACATTAATGGATGCAAAAAGCACAAAAGCTGCGATTGCTAAAAATAGTTTACGCATGAACGTAACTCCCTTCGGTAGCTGGCTGCCATCTTTCGGAAGGCCCTTTAGCTTTGCGTCCCTACCTTTCGATAGGTTTGCCGTTATCGTGTGAAGCTGCATGCTGAGCGCATGTCCCTATACAAACAAAAAAAGCCCATCCATTCGGTAGCTGGCTGCCATCTTCCGGAAGGCCCTTTAGCTTTGCGTCCCTACCTTTCGATAGGTTTGCCGTTTATCGTGTATCGCTTTATTAGATCCATCTTACCATATGATTCTAGCAAATCAATAGATTTCGCCATCTTATAAAGAAGAAATTGGTAGTTATTTCACGATTGCTGCTGCAAATGCTCGACAGATGAAAATAAAAAGAACCGCCGGCAGCCAGTGCCAAGCGGTTCTGCTATTTTAATCGTTACTCTGCAGAGCGTTGATCTCTCATATGAGGGAACAACAGTACGTCGCGGATCGACGGCGCATCGGTTAGCAGCATGATCAAACGATCGATACCGATTCCTAGTCCGCCGGTTGGCGGCATGCCGTATTCTAGAGCGCGGATGAAGTCTTCATCCATCTCATGCGCTTCATCGTTGCCGTGCTCACGCTCCACAAGCTGTGATTCGAACCGCTCGCGTTGATCGATTGGATCGTTCAGCTCCGTAAATGCATTCGCATGCTCGCGCGCTACAATAAAGAGCTCGAAACGATCCGTGAAACGCGGATCCTCTTCGTTCTTCTTCGCAAGCGGTGAAATCGCAACCGGATGTCCGGTTACGAACGTCGGCTGAATGAGCGTGTGCTCGCCGAACTGCTCGAAGAAAGCGTTAAGGATATGGCCAAATGTCATATGCGGATCAACGGCTACCTTATGCTCTTTCGCCAGGCGATGTGCTTCCTCATCGCTCATCTCCACGCCAAAATCAACGCCCGTCGTTTCTTTGACAAGCTCAACCATGGAGACGCGACGCCATTGCGGAGTCAGATCAATCTCTTGACCTTGATAAGTAATTTTGGTTGTACCGAGAACCTCTTGCGCGATATGCGCGATCACATTTTCGGTTAGAGCCATAATATCCTTGTAATCGGCGTAAGCCTCGTACAATTCAATCATGGTAAATTCCGGGTTGTGGCGAGTCGAAATGCCTTCGTTACGATACACGCGGCCAATCTCATACACCTTCTCCATGCCGCCTACGATCAACCGCTTCAAATGAAGCTCGATCGCAATACGCATGTAGAGCTGCATGTCGAGCGCATTATGATGCGTCTCGAAAGGACGCGCTGCCGCGCCGCCTGCAATGGAATGCAGCGTTGGCGTTTCAACTTCTAAATAACCGCGGGAATCCAAGTAGCGGCGCATCGATTGAATGATTTTTGAACGGGTAATAAAGGTTTGCTGCACGTCTGGATTCACGATAAGGTCAACGTATCGCTGACGGTAGCGAAGCTCCACATCCTTCAAGCCATGATACTTATCAGGCAATGGAAGCAAAGATTTAGTCAACACTTCGATATCCTGAGCTTTGACCGATACCTCGCCCGTATTCGTTTTGAATACAACGCCATGTACGCCGATGATATCGCCGATATCAAGCAAATCGAAAGCAGCGAACTTATGCTCTTCGACCGAGTCTTTGCGCACGTAGATTTGAACTCTGCCGCTCAAATCTTGAATCGTAGCGAAGCCGGCTTTGCCCATTCCGCGCTTTTGCATAATACGGCCTGCAATGCTCACCTTAACGGCTTGTCCTTCAAGTTCTTCTTTGCTGAGCGATTCATAAGCTTGTACAATATCTTTGGCATTATGAGTGCGCTCGAATTTACGGCCGAACGGGTCTACTCCCAGCCCTCTCAGCTCATCCAACTTGTCTCTGCGAATTTGCAAGAGCTCACTTAGCTCCTGCTCATTGTTTTCATGTTCCACTTCTTCATCTCCTTGATCGTTCGGCAGGCGTACGCGGTTGTCGCCAGAACCCTGCAGTAAAAGATAAGCCTCTCATAATCTTAAATAATAGGTTCTTCTATTGTAAACGTTCAAAAAGCTTCCCACAAGGAAGCTTTCTGATCCGCACATGGCAAACCTTATTTTTTGATATCGAGAATTTTGTACTGGATGATGCCGACTGGTACGTTTACTTCAACGACTGTGCCTTTTTTCTTGCCCAAAATCGCTTTGCCAACCGGGCTTTCGTTCGAAATCTTGTTTTGCAAAGGATCTGCTTCCGCTGTACCTACAATGGAATATTCCATTGTATCGCCATATTCCATATCTTCAACCGTTACGATCGAGCCGATGCTCACGGTATCAATATCAATATCATCATTATTTATAATACGCGCGTTGCGCAGCATTTTCTCAAGGGTAAGAACACGGCCTTCGATGAATGCTTGTTCATTCTTAGCATCCTCGTACTCCGAGTTTTCGCTTATATCACCATAGCCGATTGCTACTTTAATACGTTCCGCAACTTCACGACGCTTGACCGACTTTAGGTTCTCTAATTCATCTTCGAGCTTTCGCAGCCCTTCTTGAGTCAGAATGATTTGCTTATCGTTCATCTTTCCGATTCTCCTGTCATGTGACTAATTTTTCATACCTTGTATGAATTCACTGATACCTAATATATTACGCTTCTTGCTCCTCATACCTACTGATGTTTGAGGCGCTCTTGATGTGTTCGTTGATTATATTGCACGATTATATTGCAAAGTCACCCTGAATGTCAATCAAAGCCAGCCTACCCATTGAAACCGTTTCATTTGTTGCAATTGTAGCAGAAGCCGCTTGGTAGCGGCTTTTGTCGAAAGGTGTCGGTTAGGTTGGCGTACAAGGGAAAATGCATAATCGATTGATTCGCAACTTAGTATACAACCTCTTCAGCAGCCGCTGCGCTTCCGCCTGCGGAAACGCCTGTCGGTTGGAATTCGGCTTCCTCTTCAAGCGTCCGTACGTAGTTTTCCAAAATGGCTACCATCGGATCGCGTCCGGTCTCTTCCATGATGACATCCTTCACGCGAGCTCCGCCTGGTAGTCCCTTGAGGTACCAAGCAAGGTGCTTGCGCATCTCCCGTACCGCAACCGCTTCGTTCTTCAGCGCCACTAACCGGTCCAGATGCAAAATGGCTACTTCCATTTTCTCGCGCGGCGTCGGATCGCTAAGCAGCTCGCCATTGGTCAAGTATTGGATCGTCCGATACAGCATCCAAGGGTTGCCGAGCGCTCCGCGTCCGATCATAACGCCGTCGCAGCCTGTTTGATCAAGAAGCCGCTTAGCATCCTCTGGAGAGAAGACGTCGCCATTCCCAATTACGGGAATAGATACCGCTTCTTTGACATCCTTTATAATGTCCCAATTAGCCTTGCCGGTATACAACTGCTCGCGGGTACGTCCATGTACGCTAACGGCTTTGCCTCCTGCGCGCTCAACAGCACGTGCATTCTCGACCGCATAGATATGCTCACCATCCCAGCCGATGCGCATTTTGACCGTTACCGGCTTCTGTACCGCATCTACAACCGCTGAGACCATTTCATAAATCTTGTTCGGATCAAGCAGCCAGCGGGCCCCTGCATCGCACTTCGTTACCTTCGGCACCGGGCAGCCCATATTAATATCGATAATATCCGCATTCGTCTGCTTATCGACGACTTTAGCCGCTTCAACAAGCGACTCACGGTCACCGCCAAAAATTTGAAGACTTAGCGGCTTTTCCCGCTCATCGACGAACAAGCATCTCCAGCATCCGCTTATTTCCGTGCAAAATCGCCTTGTCGCTTACCGTCTCCGCGCATACAAGACCTGTTCCAAATTCCTTGGCAATCAATCGAAAAGCCGGGTTGCTCACGCCTGCCATCGGCGCTAGCACTACTCTGTTCTTCATCTCGATGTCACCGATTTTCAGCATGTCGCTCCTTGCTCCCCTTCTATCCGTTTATTGTTCCTATCTCTAGCTTCATCATCACTGACGATCGTCAGACATAAGTTCCTCGTAGCTGATTCCTAACGTTTTGGCTATGTGACTTAACAGCTTTGGATCTGTCTTTCTCGTTCCTCGCTCCAATGAGCCGAGAACCGCTACTGATACGCCAAGCACCTTGGCCAGCTCCTGCTGAGTATAGCCCTTCAGCTTTCGAAAGGCTCTGACGCGCTGCGCCAATTGATTGTTTTCCATAGCGTGATGCCTTCCTTTCCATCCTGAAGCGCCGCCTCAGACGCTGCACCTACCTCGGCTTGCAACTGGTGCGATTGATCCATAACATCATGCAGCGGCACTAATACGAACGGCCGCTCCATCATGCGCGGATGCGGCAATGTCAGTTCCTCTTGATCCATTCTGACATTATCATACAGGAGAAGATCGAGGTCAATGGTTCTCGGTCCCCAACGTATTTGTCGAACTCTCCCTAATTGCTGCTCGAAAGCAAGCAGCTGCCTCAGCAGCGATAACGGGGAAAGCGTCGTCCGCACAGCTAGTGTCATATTGAGAAAAGGCGGTTGCTCCGTATATCCTACCGGGTCCGTCTCATACATGCCTGATACTTTATTTACCACGATGTCCGGATGGCCATCAATGAGACCGATCGCCGTAAGCAGCAATTGCTCGCGATTGCCCATATTGGAGCCTAATGCGATATAAGCGTCAGCCGGAGCGCCGTCACGCGGGAATTGTTCGTCCATCAGCATCCCGCTTTCTGCGCATCTCTACCGTTACTCCATCAAAATGGATGTCGAACGGCGGGTGCGGCTTCGTTACTCGAACTGTAACTTCTTTTACCATAGTATAAGCTTCCAGTACTCGCGATGCAACGTGACCGGTTAAAGCCTCGATCAGTTTAAAAGGCGGTCCTTCTACGATTGTTTTGGCAAGAGCGTGGATTTCCGCATAATTGACCGTTAAGCTCAAATCATCCGTCAACCCCGCTTGCTCCAAATCCATCAGCAGCTCGATATCGACGTAATATTGCTGGCCCAGCTTGTTCTCTTCGGGAAACACGCCATGATAGCCGTAAAACTTCATCCCTTTAATCGTCATGCTATCCATTATAGTCATTCTCCTAACGATGTAGCGTAGCTATTATTTTAAAAAAGCCATCCGCAGCAGGCTTAGCTGCGGTATAGGATCGCATCGGCCATCAGAGCGGCGCGTTTGATTTGCCGCACATCATGCACGCGCATAATTTGGCAGCCATGCGCGATGCCGAGGACGACGGTCGCAGCCGTCCCCTCTGCAAGCTCTTCCACAGGCAGATTCAGCGTCTGCTTGATGAATCTTTTGCGCGAGGTGCCAAGCAGCACCGGGTAACCGAGCGCATGCAGCTCTGATAGGCGGCCGAGCAGCTCGAGGTTGTCCTCATGGGTTTTGGCGAAGCCGATGCCGGGGTCCAGCCAGATCAGCTCATCGGCGATGCCGGCATTATGAGCGATGCTGACGCTGCTTTGCAGGTCAGCGAGCACATCCGGGACGAGGTCGTTATAGTCCCGGGCATGGCGATTATGGTTGATAATAACCGGGCAACCATACTCCGCCGCAACGGCGGCCATATTGGGGTCGCCCTTAAGACCCCAGATGTCATTGATGATGTGGGCGCCAGCTTCAAGCGCCGCGCGCGCCGTCTCCGCTTTGTACGTATCAATCGAGAGCGGAATATGCGGCAGCGCTTCACGCACCGCCTGAATGACGGGAACTATGCGCCTAATCTCTTCTTCGAGCTCCACCGGCTCAAAGCCGGGGCGCGTCGACTCGCCGCCGATATCGAGAATGTCGGCGCCGTCCTGGACCATCGCTTTCGCATGGGCAACAGCAGCATCTACATTCGTATAACGCCCTCCATCGGAGAATGAATCAGGGGTAGCATTGAGAATACCCATAATTAATGTGCGGCTGCCGAGCGTCAGATTCACTCCGCTGCCTAGTTCGTATGTTCTTTTGTAGAAATGTGGTTGCTGATCCACGGTAAGACCCCCACCCTTTTTCTTATTCTTTCAACTACAGCTAACGGCTGCTATAACTACTTGATCTTACCTTAATCGGTTCGTGTTGATTGCCGGTACAACGACAACAAAGCTCTTGTCACGATTCCCGCTTCACCATTCCCAATAACCGCGCTCCAACCGCTCGAGTCCGATATCCTCGTCACAGGAACAAGCTCCTGAATTGAATTGGTAAGCCAAATTTCATCGGCCGCATGCAGCCGCTCCCAGCTATAAAGCCCTTCCTCCGCACTGTAACCCGCGCTCCGCGCCAGCTCAAGCACCCGCTCGCGCGTAATACCCGGCAATATGCCGGTAGTTAGGTCAGGCGTATAGACGATGCCATCCTTCGCAAAAAACAAATTGCTGACAATACCTTCGGCAAGCCAGCCCTCGCGGCTAAGCATAAGCCCCTCAGCGCCTGCAGAGGCATCGCCAGCGAGCAGCTCGCGCTTCGCAATAATATTGTTCATATAATGGAGAGATTTGAAGCGGACATCGCCCTCCGGCGTATTCCGTCTAGTCTGCATAAGGCGCAGCTCCCGTCCGCGCATATGAACCGCATCATTAACAGTCGGCAAGGCCTTTACCAGCATGAACATATTAGGCTGCTCGTAATCGCCTGTCGGCAAGCCAAGCTCAGCCTCACCAGCGCTGACCGTCATTCGTACATAACCGTCCGTAAGGCCGTTCGCTTCCAGCAGCTCGCTCACCAGCTTCCTGACTTGCCCAGCATCGGCGTGATACCGAATGCCAAGCTGCTCGCAGCCCGACTGCAATCGCCTCATATGCCTGTCCAATAAATAAGGTTTCCCCTCATAGGTGCGAAAGGTCTCGAACAAGCCCATCCCGTACAAAAAACCGTGATCATATACTGAGATCACGGCTTCGCTCGCTTCCATAACGGAGCCGTTCAGTCCGACTTTCATCGTACCGCGGCGCTCCGATTTTGCAAGAAATTACGCAGCATCGTCAGACCATGCTCCGTTATAATGGATTCCGGGTGGAATTGTACCCCTTCAATCGCATATTCCTTGTGACGCAGACCCATAATTTCGCCTTCATCCGTCTCTGCTGTAATCTCCAAGCAATCCGGCAGCGTTTCGCGGCGCACGATGAGAGAGTGGTAGCGTGTAGCGGTAAATGGCGAAGGCAAACCAGCAAAAACCGACGTTCCATTATGATGAATAGCGGACGTTTTGCCATGCATCAGCTTCTCTGCGCGTACAACCTCGCCTCCAAAGGCTTGTCCGATTGCCTGATGGCCTAGACAAACGCCGAAAATCGGAGTTTTCCCTTTAAAATGCTCGATCAGCGACAGGCTGATGCCTGCTTCATTCGGCGAGCAAGGACCTGGCGATATCAAAATATGATCAGGAGCCAGCGCTTCAATTCCTGCCAAATCAATCTCGTCATTGCGTTTGACTATAATTTCTTCCCCGAGCTCACCTAAATATTGAACCAAATTGTAAGTGAAAGAATCATAATTATCGATTACCAGTATCATGTTAACGCTCCTCCTCTATCCGGTTCTGCTGCTTGTCCGTGCGCGGCAAACCGTTCGCTATATTGAATGGCCTTCCATAATGCCTTCGCCTTGTTCAACGATTCCTTATATTCTCGCTCCGGATCGGAATCGATAACGATACCTGCTCCGGTTTGAATATGAGCAATCCCGTCCTGCAGCGCAATTGTTCTGATAATTATATTAAATTCCATATCCCCGTTATAGTCAATCCATCCAAGCGAACCTGTATAGGGACCTCTGCGCGTCGGCTCAAGCTCTTCAATAATTTCCATCGTGCGAATTTTTGGAGCGCCTGTAATCGTCCCTCCCGGGAAGGTAGCCGAAATGACATCGTAAGCATCCTTGCCGCTTGCTAGTTGTCCGTTTACTTGTGAAACAAGATGCATGACATGCGAATAATATTCGATAACCATGAGCTCTTCTACTTGTACGGAGCCGTAGGCTGAAATCCGTCCAAGATCATTCCGCTCCAGATCAACCAGCATAATATGCTCGGCCCGCTCCTTCTCGTTCGAGAGAAGCTCGTCTGCTAGGCGAAGATCTTCCTCTTCCGTGCGCCCCCGCCTCCTGGTTCCCGCAATGGGCCTTGTGGCAAGCTTGCTCTCGCGCAGCTCGACGAGCAGCTCCGGCGATGCCGATACTAGCTGGAAGTCGGGACAACGCAGAAAGCCCATATAGGGAGACGGATTAACGAGCCTTAGCCATTCATACAGCTCTTCTGGCGAAGCCGCAATCGCCTTGCTTTGCCGCACCGAAAGATTCACTTGAAATACGTCGCCTTGCTCGATATATGCCTGTATGCTCCGAACGGCCTCCATATAAGCTTCCTTCGAAAAAGGAGAGGTAATGCCGCTGACAGAAGCGACGTCGATTTGCAGCCTATCGTCTTCCAGCAGTTGCTGCCGCTGACCGCGAAGGGCCGCTGCCTTCTCCTTGGCGCGTTCTTCGTCAAACCAGGTTAACCAGTAATCGGTCATCCCTTCCGCTCTGGATAAAGCACGCTCATAGGCAGAGCTAAGTTCGTCATGATCCGTGTCCAGATCAACCTTCGTATGCACAACGCAAAACACCTTCGATTGCACATGGTCAATCACCCATAGCTCATTCAGCTGCATAAATAAATAATCCGGAATATTCCGATCATCCTCAGCTATAACAGGCAATCGCTCAATGGAGCGTATGATATCATAACCCCAAAATCCAACGCAGCCGCCAAGCCACTTAGGGCCATCCTCAAGCCTTGGACCAAGCTGGCCGCTCATCCACTCCCTCACAACGTCTAGAGGTTTCCCTTCCCACCGGCGCTTGCTCTGCTCTTCGACCGAATGAAACTGCACCGACTCCGCAGACATGCCTTTGCCGCGTATCACGCCATCCGGATGCAGCCCCAAATACGTATAACGTCCGTCCTTGCCGCTCTCTAGTACAAAAGCATAAGGCGAGGCGTCCTGCCACACCTCTTCCCATGAAGTAACGCCCGCCCGAATCTCTAGCTCAAATGGCAGTTCCTTTAGTAGCGGCAGCGTCGTATATTTACGTTCGGCGTGCCACCGATTCCACTGCTCCATTGCGGTGACCATCACCTTCAACCCCCGATAACTTGACTTATTTTGCTCAGTATACAGAATAGCTAACTAAAAAGAAAGCCTTCCATTCCGGGGAATGAAAGGCCCTCTTGTATAGGCAATAAAAATCAGTTTTCGAAGTTGAACAATGGAGTCGAAAGGTAACGTTCGCCGTTGCTCGGAACGATAGCAACTACACGTTTGCCAGCGCCAAGCTCCTTCGCAACTTGCAATGCCGCATAAATCGCTGCACCGGAAGAAATGCCGCAAAGGATGCCTTCTTCTTTCGCTGCGCGACGAGCATATTCAAACGCATCTTCGTTCTCAATCGTAATAACAGCGTCATATACCTCGCGGTTCAAAATGTCAGGTACGAAGTTAGCGCCGATACCTTGAATTTTGTGAGCGCCTGGTTTGCCGCCAGATAGAATCGGCGAAGCCGCAGGCTCAACTGCGTAGATTTTGATGCCGTCGAAGTTTTTCTTAAGCACTTCGCCAGTACCTGTAATTGTACCGCCTGTACCGATACCTGCAACGAATGCATCCAATTTGCCGTCAAGGGAGTTGATCGCCTCAACGATTTCTGGGCCAGTCGTTTCACGGTGGATCTTCACGTTTGCTTGGTTTTTGAATTGTTGCGGCAGGAAGTAGTTAGGGTTCTCAGCTGCAAGCTCTTCCGCTTTGCGAACCGCACCGTTCATACCTTCAGATCCTGGCGTCAATACGAGTTCAGCCCCGTAAGCACGAAGCAGGTTGCGACGCTCAACGCTCATGGTTTCAGGCATTACAAGAATCGCCTTGTAGCCTTTAGCTGCTGCTACTAGCGCTAGTCCGATTCCTGTGTTGCCGCTTGTAGGCTCAATAATCGTATCGCCTGGTTTAATAATTCCTTCTTGCTCCGCTACCTCAACCATGCTGATTGCGATACGGTCTTTTACGCTTGCACCTGGGTTTTGGTATTCAAGCTTTACATAAACTTCTGCGCTGCCTTCAGGTACGAGACGGTTCAAACGAACAAGCGGAGTATCACCGATAAGATCTAGAACGCTTTGCACAATTTTGGCCATGGAAATAACTGCCTCCTTATTCCGACTAATTCAGTTGGTTTTTTCACTAATTCCATCTTAACAATGTCTTGCATCCGTTGTCAATAGTGACTTTCTCACTCCACTGAAAACGATACTCTAATCGATGCTATTCTGTTTTTCCTGTTTGCTCAGCATCGTATTTATCCAGCAGCCTGTCTTCAAGATCCGTCATCGAGTCGGCGCGTTCAAGTGCCAGCTGCTTGCGAACCGTATCTTGCAGCCTGCGCCCCGTCATTTTTGTTGTCGTCTGGCGTTCGATGAGCCGAATAACCGCATAACCCCCGTCAACCTTAATGGGACCAGCCATTTCGGCTACTTGCAGCCTGCTGGCTGTATCCAGCATCTCGCGGTTGTAGAAAGGGTCATCTTCATCAATCAAGCCCAAGTCTCCGCCTGAATCTGCTGTGAAGGAGTCAATCGAGTAGTTCCGTGCCAACGTGCTAAAATCCTCACCGTCAGTCAGCAGCCTAAGTACAGAGTTCGCTTCCTTCGACGTTTCCGTCAAAATCCATTGCAGATGCAGCTGTATTCGCGCAGCGAACTCCTCCGGGTGGTCGGCAATATAACGGTCAACCTCTTCATCGCTAACATTAATGCTGCGAACGACGATTTTCTCCATGAGCAATCGGTAACGCAGATCTTCCAGCACCTGTTCTTTCGTCATGCCAACCTGCTCCAGCATGACTTCATAGAAGCGAGCCTCGCTATCGTAGCCTTCGATCATTTTCTCAAGCTCACGGCTTTGCTCTTCAGCCGATACGGACAGCTCGGAAGCTGCCGCCTCCAAATCAATCGCTTTGTGAAGCATTAATGTACGCAGAACAGCATCCCCATACTGCTTATGGAGCTCTTTCTCCAGATCGGCTAACGTGATCTCTTCCGTGCCCACCTTAGCAATAATCCGCTGCTTGTCCGCTTGCTGCGAAGGATCAACGCTCGGGGTATGGCCAGGTTTGGCCGGTTCTCCGGTCTCCTCTTCGCTGCCTACATTCGTTGGCGGGTTAGTGCCTGGCAGTCGATCGTTCCCCGGCCACACCTTCACTACCACAACAACCGTTAACACCACCATACATACGGCTTGAAGGATGACAACGGCCCTCAGCACCTCGTATTTCTTCATTACCCTAATGCCTCCGATTATTGGATCGGCTTCGGTTTCGCTTGATCAAGCAGCAGCTCTAGCTGCGCCCGCTCAAATGTATACGCTTCGTTGCAAAATTGGCAAACGACTTCCGCTTTTCCGTCTTCTTCAATAATTTGTTTCAGCTCATTTTCGCCCAAACTGAGAAGCGTTTGCTCTACGCGTTCCGCGGAACAGAAGCATTGGAATTTCAAGTCCATCGTATCGTGAATCTGAAGATCTCCGCTTTCGCCAACAATACGGGCAAGCATATTCTCAGGCGTCTCGCCTTGATCCAGCAAAGTCGTAACGGGAGGCATCGCGCCTACCGCTTGCTCCAGCCGTGTAATTTCCTCATCCGTTAATCCTGGCATAAGCTGTACGATAAATCCGCCTGCATGCAGCACCGAATTGTCCGTATCCACCAATACGCCGAGTCCAACCGCAGATGGCGTCTGCTCCGAAACCGCGAAGTAATACGTGAAATCCTCGCCAAGCTCGCCGGAGACTATCGGAATGCTTCCCCGATAAGGCTCCTTCATTCCTAAGTCCTTCGTAATATGAAGATGCCCGCTGCGTCCGACCGCACCGGCAACATCCAGCTTGCCATGCGCATTGCTCGGCAAATGAACCTGCGGGTGATCAACGTATCCGCGCAGCTCTCCGTCTGCATTCGCATCCACGACGATTTGACCGATTGGGCCATCGCCCTTCACTTGGATGGTCAGCTTCTCTTGCCCTTTCAGCATGGCGCCCATGATGGCTCCGGCTGTCAAGGTGCGGCCCAGTGCTGCCGTAGCAGTTGGGAACGTGCCATGCCGCTGGCGAAGTTCCTCTACAAGCAGAGTCGTGCGAGCCGCGAACACTCGAATTTTTCCGCCCCATGCCGTCCCTCGCACCAACACGTCCTTCAGCTGATTTTCCATCATAATCCCTCCTGATTGCGTTCATATATAATTCTTAAGCCTTCGAGTGTCAGAAGCGGATCAACCTCTTCTATCGTTTCCGATTCTGCAGCGATTAACTCGGCTAGGCCCCCGGTCGCAATAACGCGCGGATTGACGCAAAACTCGTTACGAATGCGTTTTACGATTCCATCTACTTGTCCAGCATAACCGAAAATAATGCCAGCCTGCATCGACGTTACCGGATTGCGCCCAATTACGCTCTTTGGCCTTACCAGCTCAATGCGCGGCAGCTTCGCGGCACGCTGATACAGCGCCTCGGTCGAAATGCCGATTCCCGGAACAATAGCCCCGCCTAAATAATTGCCGCCTTCATCGATATAATCAAATGTCGTAGCCGTTCCAAAATCGACGACAATAAGGGGTGATCCGTATTTGACGATGCCCGCTACGGAATTCACGATGCGGTCGGCTCCGACTTCACGCGGATTTTCATAGCGGATGTTTAATCCTGTTTTTACGCCAGGCCCTACGACAAGCGGTGTTTTGCGCAAATATTTTAAGCATAGCTGCTCTAACGTCCGCATTAGAGGAGGCACCACCGATGAAATAATGACACCGTTTATCTGCTCCAGCTTCACGCCTGCGTAATGAAACAGATTGTGAATGTTAATGCCGTACTCATCTACTGTCGCCGAACGATTCGTGCTAAGCCGCCAGTGGTGCAAAAGTTCTTTCCCTTTGTATACGCCGAGCACAATGTTCGTATTCCCGACATCAATGACGAGGATCAAAGCGGTTCCCCACCCTTCTTCGCATTCAAATCCAAGCTAATATCCAGCGCGTTGAAGGAGTAAGTCAGTCCGCCTACGGAAATAACGTCAACTCCACATGCCGCAATACGATTTATGGTTTCTAATGAAACGCCGCCTGATGCTTCTACGATAACATGAGGCGAAGCTCCCTTGATTCGAGCGACCGCTTCTCTCATCCGATCAGGGGCCATATTGTCGAGCATGATAATGTCTGCGCCGCATGCCAGCGCTTCATCAACCTGTTCAAGCGACTCCGTCTCCACTTCAATTTTCATCGTATGCGGAATTTTGCGGCGTGCTGCTTCAACCGCCGCGCGAATGCCGCCAGAGCCTTTAATATGATTGTCTTTGATCATAACCGCATCGTACAGCCCAAACCGGTGGTTCGCTCCACCGCCAACGCGCACGGCATACTTCTCCAGCATTCGGTGGCCAGGCGTTGTTTTGCGTGTATCCACAAGCCGGACCGGAAGCCCCTCAAGCGCATCTACGAAAGCGCGTGTCTTAGTAGCAATGCCCGATAGTCTCTGCATCAGGTTAAGCGCAAGACGCTCGCCTATAAGCAAGCTATGTGTACTGCCCTCTACGATTGCAATTACCGTACCTTTATCTACATAGTCGCCGTCCTGTACCTTCTGCTCGAACACAAGCGACGAATCTACAACCTCAAATACAAGCTTAGCGATGGGAAGCCCTGCAATAATGCCGCTTTCCTTCACGTGAATAACGGCCTTTGACTTCGACTCCCTAGGAATCGTGGTCTCCGTCGTTATATCTCCGCTGCCCAAATCCTCTGCCAGCCAGCCGCGAATTTGCTCGCGCACTGCAGCATCATATCCGCCTGCCGTCCATTCATACATCTTCTATCCGCTCCTCCGTCAGTCCATATAGACGGTGCAACACCGTATGCTTTCTCCATGACACATCGTCGCGTGCCGGGAAGTCTTCCCGATAATGCGCTCCACGGCTTTCCTCCCGCGAAAGCGCCGCTTCCGTGGTCAGCATCGCACAGGTTAACAAATTAGCAAACTCGTACTCTTCACGCTCGGTTAGAACCGATTGATAAATCGACAGCTGACGCTTCAATTCCTCAAGACCCTTCTCAAGCCCCTTTGCATCACGGCGCAAGCCAGCATAACGCACCATAATTTTTTGCAGCTTAAGCCGTCTTTCCACTACAGCCTGAATCGATGTGCTGCTTCGTTCTGTTTCATTCTCAATAACAGGCGTAATCGTACTGCCTGACAGCTCATTAATTCGTTTCACGATTCTTCTGCCGAATACGATCGCCTCGGAAAGCGAATTGCTTGCCAGTCGATTAGCGCCATGGACACCGGTGGATGATACCTCGCCGCATGCGAACAAACGCTTAATGTTCGTTTCCCCATTTAGGTCGGTTTTCACTCCTCCCATCATATAATGCATGGCAGGCGCAACCGGAATCCAGTCGGACGTCAAATCGAGACCATATCTCAAACAGTATTCATATATAGTAGGAAAACGATGCTTTACCATTTCCGCTGATTCATGCGTAATATCGATATAAACAAACGTCGATTTCGTCTCTTCCATCTCGCTGACGATCGCCCTTGCTACAACGTCCCTAGGCGCAAGCTCCAGCTGCTCATGGTAGCGTTCCATGAAGCGCTCTCCTTTAATATTGCGAAGATACGCCCCTTCTCCGCGCACGGCCTCCGAAATGAGAAATCTCGGAGCGCCCGGATAGCATAACGAAGTCGGATGGAATTGAATAAACTCCACGTCCTGTATGTATGCGCCTGCACGGTAAGCCATCGCAATACCGTCACCTGTTGCCACTTCGGGATTGGTTGTATAGCGATAGAGCTGTCCTGCTCCGCCAGAGCTCAAGATGACCGCTTTTCCTTTGACGAACAAGCGTTGTCCGCTAGGCTTCTGCACGATTGCGCCGCAGCATTCCCCATCCTGAGTCACGAGATCGATGACAAAGTGGTCGTCCCACACTTCGATTTTCGGATTAGCGACAGCGGTTTCCGATAGCGCTCTAACGATCTCAAAGCCAGTCGCGTCCCCATTGGCATGCAAAATACGCCGCTGGCTATGCGCGCCTTCCTTCGTGAGAGCAAACTCGCCATTTTCCAAATCGAACTGCGTTCCCATCTGGATCAGGCTGCGAACACCCTTCGGTCCCTCATGCACAAGTACATCAACCGCCTCATTCGAACACAAACCAGCGCCTGCAATAAGCGTATCCTGTCTATGATAGGCAGGCGAATCCTCGTCCGAAATAACGGCAGCGATACCGCCCTGCGCATAGCGAGTGTTGCTGTCTAGCAGCGATTTCTTCGTAATCATAAGAACGGAATTATTTTCGCTTGCCCGTATAGCGGTAAAAAGACCGGCAATGCCGGCCCCGATAACAATGACGTCTTTTTCAATAACAGGCAGCTCACTCAACTGCACATCGACTAAATATCTAGGAATCATTATGGCTCCTCCAAGCGTAAACGGCAAAAGCCGACCTTTGGCTTCGTTTTGCTTTCGTTTCGTGGTGAAATATAAGCATAATCATAGAATTAGAACAAATAAGTTCTTATATTTCAAACATAGGAGTAGCGCATACTACTTCACGAGTAGCATGCGCTCCAAGGACAAACGAGCTTGATCCGCAACATGCGGCGGCACATAGATTTGAGGCTGCATCGTCTCTAAGCTTTTCACGAGCTTCTTCAAATTGTTGACCTTCATGTTCGGGCAAACCAAATATTTAGATGCAAAATGGAATGTCTTGCCTGGGCTGTCCAGACGAAGCTGATAACCTGTACCGTCCTCTGTCCCTACGATAAACTCTTGGCAATCCGATTCTTTGCAATATTTAATGATGGCGGTTGTACTGCCTACAAAATCGCCAAGCTCAACCACTTCCGGACGGCATTCCGGGTGAACAACAAACTGTGCGTTCGGATATTTCGCTTTCATTTCTTCTACGTCTTTCACTGTTAGCATGTCATGCGTGTTGCAGTAGCCTTCCCAGATAATCATTTTCTTATCGGTGTTCTGCTGCACATAGTGACCAAGGTTTTTGTCCGGTACCCAGATGACTTCGTCGCCCTCAACCGAATTAACAACCTTAACCGCATTCGCCGACGTACAGCAAATGTCAGTCTCCGCTTTGATTTCCGCAGACGAGTTGATGTAAGTAACGACTTTTGCATTCGGATGCTGCGCTTTCAGCTTGCGCAAGCCATCTACGCTTACCATGTCTGCCATCGGGCAGCCGGCACGCTCATCAGGAATGATTACGGTCTTGTTCGGTGCCAAAATCTTAGCGCTCTCACCCATAAAGTGAACGCCGCAGAATACGATTACATCGGCATCCGTTTGGGCAGCTTTCTGCGCAAGCAGGAAGGAGTCGCCGCGGAAATCAGCTACCTCTTGAATTTCATCACGTTGATAATAATGGGCTAAAATGATAGCATTCCGTTCTTTCTTCAACTGTAACAACCGTTCACGCAGCTCACGGTTTTGCTCCGCCTTGCGTTCCAGTGCCAGTGCTTCCACAGTAGATCCTCTCCTCTTATGAGGGATGGGGGATAATGCCCATTCCGTAATGCGGCAAGCTGAACTTTGTGAATTGATGCACAAACTTAGAAAGTCGCTCGCCTATAGTTTAAACCAAAAGGGATAAATTCATTTGATTAAGATTTAATTTACACGTGGTAGATGCTACTGTCAATGTATTAAAGGCCATTTTCGGGCAGCAATTTAAAATTAATTAATATAAGGGCTGTCTATGAGCAAAGTTCTACTTAAATAGCCGTCCAAAA
This sequence comes from Paenibacillus sp. FJAT-27812, assembly GCF_001273905.1. Lineage (NCBI taxonomy): Bacteria > Bacillati > Bacillota > Bacilli > Caryophanales > Paenibacillaceae > Paenibacillus > Paenibacillus sp. FJAT-27812. The sequence continues at coordinate 1,998,395 of NZ_LIGH01000001.1, forward strand.
ATAAAAAAAGGGTCTCTATCCATAATTGGATAGAGACCCTAGCATCATTTTTAGATCGGCTGCTACCGTTTAGCAGGATCGTAAGGCTGGCCAAGTGCCGATGGCGCGTTCGAGCGTCCAACAGCGCCTGCCAATACAACGAGCGTCAAGACGTAAGGCAGCATGTAGAAGAACTCAACCGGAATTTGCTTCGAGAATTCAAACAGCTGCGCAAAACTTCTCAGCGCCTGTGCAAGGCCGAAGAACATGGCAGCGCCAACGACGCCAAGCGGATTCCATTTGCCGAATATCAGGGCTGCCAGCGCGATAAACCCTTGCCCCGAAATCGTATTATGGGCAAAGCTGCTCGTCGTAGTCAGCGTAATCGTCGCGCCGCCAAGACCCGCAAGCGCTCCGCTAAGCAATACGCCGATATAGCGATATTTTGTAACACTGATGCCGACAGTGTCCGCAGAGCTTGGATGCTCGCCTACCGCGCGAAGGCGCAAGCCAAATGGCGTACGGAAAAGGACGAAGTAGCTGACAACGGCAAGAATAATGACGATATAGGTTGTCGGATAAGCTGTAAATATCGCTTTGCCAAGCAACGGTATATCGGATAAGTAAGGTATTTTCCATTTATGAAATACGTTTGCAAGCTGCGGCGTTTGTCCTGAACCATCATACAAGCTTTTGGTTAGGTACAGCGACAAGCCGAGCGAGAAAATGTTAATCACGACACCCACAACCGTCTGATCGGCACGGAACGTTATCGTGGATACGGCATGCAGAAGCGAGACCAGAACGCCATATATGGCTGCCGCTACGAGACCGATCCAAGGCGAAGCATTTCCAAGGCCGGCTTGGATCGCATATTCGGTTGCAACCGCCGCAGCGAATGCACCGGATACCATCAAGCCCTCTAGCCCTATGTTGACGACACCTGAGCGCTCGGAGTACATGCCTCCAAGTGCTGTAAAGATAAGAGCGGTGGAGAACACGAGTGTTGTATTAATAAGCTGCCCAATAACATCGACCACGTTCATTTTACACCGCCTCCTTCCGCTTGCTTGCACGTTTATTTAGAAAAGGCTTGAGGAACCACTTCACTAGTCCATGCGAAGCAACGAAGAAAATAACGGCGCCGATTACGATGCGCACAACCTCTGGAGGAACGCCTGCGCCAAAGCTCATACCAGCCGAGCCGTAGCTTAGACCTCCGAACAAAATGGCTCCAAGCAGAACGCCGATTGGCGTATTGCCGCCAAGCAATGCTACCGCAATGCCATCGAATCCGTATCCTGGCGAAGCGGCCATAACCGTCTGGTTGCCGAACACGCCCAAAATTTCAAACACGCCGCCAAGACCGGCAAATACGCCGCTTATAAACATGGATTTAACCATCGTTAATTTAACGTTCATGCCTGCATACAAAGCCGCATCGGGATTATGTCCAACCGCGCGCAGCTCATAACCCTGCTTCGTGCGCCAAAGCACGATGTAAAACACAACGATGCAGATAAGCGCGATGATCGTACCCCAGTGCATGCGGGCGTTGTCCGTCAGTTTAATTAGCCAATCAATTTTCACCATCGCCGACTCATGAACAGCCATCGATTTTTGTTGGCCTTTCTCCACTAGGAACTTCGCGATAATAAAGTTGGACAGGAACAAAGCGATCCAGTTCAACATAATCGACGAAATAACTTCATTGACGCCGCGTTTTGCTTTCAAGTATCCAGCAATTGCCGCCCAAAGTCCGCCAAATACAGCTCCTGTAATAATAGCGAGCGGAGCATGGATATACCAAGGCAAGTCGAGCAGCACGCCGATAATCGTCGCGCCCGTCATACCCATTACAAATTGTCCTTCAACCCCGATATTGAAGAGTCCGGTACGGAATGCAAATGAAACCGCCAAACCCGTGAAGATCAAAGGCGTAATCGCCCGAACTGCTTCCCCCATGTTGTAAGGCGTGCTGAAGAGCTTGTCCAGCAATGAGCTGTAAGCCAGAATTGGATTGTAGCCTCCAGCCACCATTGCAATAGCGCCAATCAATAACCCGAGTATGATCGCTACACCGGGAATAAGGATAGATGTTTTATTAAATATTTTTTTCAAAGTTTCCATATACGCTATCCTCTCCCCTCTGATGCAGCAACAGCCGACTTATTGCCAGCCATCATCAAACCAAGCTGTTGATCGTCCCTATTCTCAGCATCAACCTCGCCCATTAGCTTGCCTTCGTACATAACTGCAATGCGATCGGATAAAGCGTAAAGCTCATCAAGCTCGAAGGATACGAGCAAAATCGCTTTCCCTTCATTACGGGCTTGCACAAGCCGCTTATGCACGTATTCAATCGCACCGATATCAAGTCCGCGCGTCGGCTGCACAGCAATAAGCAGATCAGGATCCTTATGCAGCTCGCGAGCGATAATCGCTTTTTGCTGGTTGCCTCCCGAGAGAGCTCGCGCATGCGTATGAATGCCCGACGAGCGTACGTCAAACTCGGTTACGAGCTTGTCCGCCAGCTTGTCCATCGCATCGTAGTCAATAAACATCGAGCGGCCAAACTCCGGCTCAAAATAAGTATTCAAAATCATATTTTCGCTTACGGAGAAATCAAGCACCAAGCCATGCTTATGCCGATCCTCTGGAATGTGGCCTACGCCGGCAACCGATATTTGGCGCGGTGAAAGGTTCGTCATATCCCGTCCATTCAGCTTCACGCTGCCGCCATCAAGTTTGCGCATTCCTGTAATCGCATAGATAAGCTCGCTTTGGCCGTTGCCGTCAACGCCGGCTATTCCGACGATTTCCCCGGCACGGATAGTAAAGCTAGTGCCGTTCAAAGCATTTTTGCCATGCTCGCCTTTCATTTGCAGATCCTCAACCGAGAGGACGACCTTGCCAGGCTCGTTTTTCGTCTTCTTGACCTCGAAGGATACGTCCCTGCCAACCATAAGCTCAGCAAGCTGCTGCTCGTTTGTCTCATCCGTGCTTACGGTTTTAATAACCTTGCCTCGTCTAATGACCGTTACGGAGTCGGCGAGCGCCATAACCTCTTTTAATTTATGCGTAATGATAATAATGGACTTGCCTTCCGCAGCAAGATTACGAATAATCTCAATCAGTTCTTCGATTTCCTGTACAGTTAGAACGGCAGTCGGCTCGTCGAAAATAACGATTTCCGCGCCCCGATACAACGTTTTCAGAATTTCGACCCGCTGCTGTGTTCCTACCGTAATATCTTTAATCCGCGCCTGAGGATCTACTTTCAGACCATAACGTTCAGAAATAGCCCGAACCTTCTCATTTGCAAGCTTATAATCGATTTTCATACCTTTGACAGGTTCATTGCCAAGCACAATATTTTCTGCAACCGTAAAAGGCTGTACCAGCTTGAAATGCTGATGCACCATGCCGATGCCTAAATCAATAGCCTTCGACGCGCCTTCAATAACCGTCTGATTGCCATTAATCCATATTTCACCCTCATCCGGCTGATATAGTCCGAATAAAATGTTCATTAGCGTCGACTTGCCTGCGCCATTCTCACCCAAAAGCGCATGAATTTCGCCTTTTTTCAATTCAAAATTTATGGAATCATTTGCAACGAGCCCAGGGAAGCGCTTTGTAATACCTTTTAACTGTACTGCTGGCAAACTCCGGTCCATTCTCATCATCTCCCCGGTTTTCTAACGCTGTCTTTCCAACATAAAAAAAGAACAAAGACCGGCCGAAGCCGGTCTTGTCTGATACATCGACAAACGATCCTCAATCAAAGGATACCTTTGGATAAAGGAAACTATTCAGTCGGTACCTTAATGTCGCCGCTAACGATTTTCGCTTTATATTCATCTACTTTTGCAAGCACATCAGCAGGAATGTTCTTGCTAGTTGCCGGCAAGCCTACTGCATCGTCTTTCAAACCAAGCTCTTGCGTCGTACCGCCAGCAAAGTTACCTGCAATCAGGTCTTTAGAAATTTTGTGAACCGCTGCATCTACGCCCTTCATCATGGAAGTAAGCGTGATTTCATCGCCGAACTCAAGCGATTGGTCTTTATCTACGCCGATAACCCAAATGTCGTCGCCGCCATCTTTACGAGCTTTTGCTTCGTTAAACACGCCGTTACCAGTAGCGCCAGCAGCGTGGAAAATAATATCGATACCAGCATCATACATCGTTGCTGCAGACAATTTACCAAGGTCAGGCTTACCGAAGTCGCCTGTGTAGTCAACTTTTACAGTCGCATCTGGTTTAACCGCAGCTACACCCGCTTTGAAGCCTGCTTCAAAACGTTTGATAACCGGAATTTCCATACCGCCTACAAAGCCTACTTTGTTTGTTTTGGTCATAAGACCCGCAACAACGCCCACAAGGAAAGATCCTTCATGCTCAGCAAAAGTGATCGAAGCAACGTTTGGAGCTTCGATTACGCTGTCAATTACAGCTAGCTTTGCATCAGGGTTTTCTTTTGCCACTTTGCTAAGTGCATCGTTGAACAAGAAACCGATACCCCAAGTGAGGCTGTAGCCTTCTTTAACGAAGCTGTTCAGGTTCGGCTCCATGTCTGCTTCGCCTTTACTTTCCAAGAACTTCGTTTCAGCGCCTGTCTCAGCTGTTACTTTTTGAAGAGCTTCCCATGCGCTTTGGTTAAAGGATTTGTCATGTACGCCACCTACGTCAGTAACCATACCGATTTTAAAATCTTTACCAGTTCCATCAGACTCAACTTTGGCACCCTCATTTGTGTTTGTGCCTGTTCCGCCCTCATTGTTTTTCTTCGCTCCGCAAGCTGACAACACTAGTGTCAACGCGATCATCATAACGAGCATAAAGCTAAATGTTTTTTTCATGCGTGTTCTCTCCCTTGCTCAAATTTAGGTGAAGCAGTGCAACCCCGATTACTTTCTTATTCTTGCTGTTCCTGGCCGCTATTATTTCATTATAGTTACAAAAAATTATACGTCAATGAATTAGTGTTAGGTTTGCTAACATAAAATCATTGACCGCGCTTCCATGTAACATATATGTAATATATTGGCCGAAAAAGATAAACCTTTATGTTAGCATCTCTGTTTTGCGCTAAAGGTTTATAACCGTATTATAGGCTAAATCCGAACATTAATAAAGAAAAAAATAGTCGTCCCGCCACTTGTTGCAAGTAGCAGAACGACTATACCAGCCATCAATAACAAAAATCTACTCGTTCTTATCCGGATCTTCTGGGTTGTCTCGCTTCTCTAGGACAGGACCTTTAATCTCATCCTGCTCACGTGTCTGAATGCGGACCTTCACATCGCCAACTGTCTCAACAGTCGATTCAGTTGTTGTTGCAGCTCCATCAGAAGACGGGCCGCCCTCCAAAGTACCTGTCTCAACCAAACGTTTAATTTGCTCGAGTTCAAGCGTTTCTTCGCTAAGCAGCGTTTGAGCAATCAAATGCATTTCCTTGCTCTTCTCTGACAATAGCTTCTTCGCACGGTCGTAACAACCCGTAATGATGGATTGCATTTCTTGGTCAATCTCGTAAGCAATCGCATCGGAGTAGTTCTGTTCGTGACCGATATCACGGCCCAGGAATACTTGCCCTTGCGAGCTGCCGAACTGCATTGGTCCAAGCTTATCGCTCATACCGTATTCCATGATCATCGCACGCACGATACTAGTCGCTTGTTTAAAGTCACTGTATGCGCCTGTTCCGATTTCTCCAATAAACAGCTCTTCCGCCACGCGGCCTGCAAGCAAACCGGTAATTTTATCAAGAAGCTCTTGCTTCGTTACAAGCATACGGTCTTCCTTCGGCAGCATAATGACGTATCCGCCAGCGCGGCCGCGAGGAATAATGGTAACTTTATGAACCATATCTGCATGCTCCAAGAAGAAGCCTGCAATGGTATGTCCTGCCTCATGGTAAGCAACGATACGTTTCTCGCGGTCACTGACAACACGGCTCTTCTTCTCCGTACCGACGATAATCCGATCGATCGCATCATCAACCTCGACCATAGCAATATCCTTTTTGTTGCGACGGGCAGCAAGAAGCGCTGCTTCATTAAGCAAGTTTTCTAGGTCGGCACCACTGAAGCCAGTCGTGCGCTTCGCGATAACTTCAAGCTTAACGTCCTTCGCAAGCGGCTTGTTGCGCGCATGCACTTTAAGCACCGCTTCACGGCCTTTAACGTCTGGACGATCAACCGTGATTTGACGGTCAAAACGGCCTGGGCGTAGAAGTGCCGGATCGAGAATATCAGGACGGTTCGTTGCAGCAATGATAATAATGCCTTCGTTAGCGCCAAAACCATCCATCTCAACGAGCAATTGGTTGAGCGTTTGCTCACGCTCATCATGACCGCCGCCAAGACCTGCGCCACGCTGACGACCTACTGCATCAATCTCATCGATAAAGATGATACATGGAGCGTTTTTCTTCGCATTCTCGAACAAGTCACGCACACGGGATGCGCCGACACCGACGAACATCTCCACGAAATCGGAACCGGAAATGCTGAAGAACGGTACACCTGCTTCCCCTGCTACTGCGCGGGCAAGCAAGGTTTTACCTGTACCTGGAGGACCGACCAGCAAGACACCTTTCGGTATGCGAGCCCCAACCAGATTAAATTTGCGCGGATCTTTCAAGAAGTCTACAACCTCAACGAGCTCTTGCTTCTCCTCGTCTGCACCAGCGACATCTTCAAATGTAATCCGCTTCTTCTCATTATCATAAAGCCGCGCTTTGCTCTTGCCAAAGTTCATCACTTTGCCGCCGCCGCCCTGAGCTTGATTCATTAAGAAGAAGAACAGGACAAAGATAATGACAAACGGAATAATGGAAGTGAGGAATGTTAGCCAAATGCTTGGCTGATCCATTTCCTTGCTTTCAAGCTGAAACCCGAACTGCTCCTGCCATGCGAGGATCTTCTCCTCCGCTTTGACGCTGACCCTAGATACAAATTGGTCGCTTTCCGCGCCTGCAGGCTTTGTATTATATTTACCAGAAACAAAATAAGTTTGATTCTCATACTTAACACTCAGCTCTTTAACATTGCCTGATTCAACTGCAGCGCGAAGCTCGTCATATCGCAATCCAACTGTCGTGTCATTTTGGCTGCTGATAAATTGAAAAATCCCAACGGTCACCAAAAAGATAATTAAATAAAAACCAGTATTACGGATGATCCGATTCATCCCCAACCTCCTCTCAGACGCTTAAAATATTTTACCATAGCATGACTTTCCATAACAATAGAGGTGTACGGAGAAGGGCATGTACGGGTGAATCGCTATTATTTCTCATAGACCTGCGGCTTCAAAATGCCAATGTAAGGGAGATTGCGATATTTCTCTGCAAAATCCAGTCCATAACCGACAACAAACTCGTCCGGCAGCGTAAAGCCTTTGTAATCCGCTTCCAAGTCCACTGTACGGCGAGCCGGCTTATCGAACAATGTAACGACGGTGACCGACTTCGCATTACGGCGCTCAAGAACATCGATTAAATAGCTGAGCGTTAGCCCGCTGTCGATGATGTCCTCAACGATCAGAACATCGCGGCCTTCGACCGATACATCAAGGTCTTTAATAATTTTGACAACGCCAGATGATTTAGTCGATTGCCCATAGCTAGACACGGCCATGAAATCAATTTCAAGCGGCACTGTCATTTCCTTAACCAAATCCGCCATAAAAATAAATGCGCCCTTAAGAACGCAAATAACGAGCGGATTGCGTCCGCTAAAATCTTTGCTTAGTGTTTCACCAAGCTCTTTAACCTTGTCACCAATTTGCTGCTCGTCATACAATACTTCTTGAATATCGTTCTGCAAAGTAGAAATCCCCCTACGCCTTAACTATGTTTATGAGTGTACCAGTGCTTCTTATTCGTTGCCAGCCCTTATGAAAAGCACACCTTGCGTGCGCGTCTCCGTCAGTGCGTGGCTAGATCTGCGAATGCCCGGAATCCAGAGCAATTTCCCTGCTGCATCGAACAGCAATGGATACGACTCCCGCTTCAGCGGAGCAATTTTCTCGTCAACGAACATATCTTGCACTTTTTTCGAACCATTTAATCCTAAAACCTGAATTCTGTCGCCCGGTCGCCTATTTCGAACGACGAGCGGAAACAATAACTCTGAAACATCGAAGCAAGCTTCATAACGTGAAGCTGGCTTACGGCTATCTTCTGCAGATGCATGGAAAAAGGCAAATGTCCAACCGCACGGGTCGACTTTCAAGCTGGCTGTGTCCCTTCCAACCTCATACGAATAGTCGCTCGCTTCGTCTGACGAATGCTGCGGAACTTGAAGCCATCGCATCATATCGTACTCACGAGCGCAGCGAATACCGGCACCGGCATCGATCCGCCAGGTTGCTGGGGCATGAGCGGAAGCAGCAAGCCGCATCGTCTCAATCTGCTCGAAGGATATCTTTTCCGTTTCTTTAGAAAGATAACTTAATATTAGTTTAATCAATCTCCTTTGTAAAGCGACGTGGAGACCATGCAAATCGTTGCAGCTAATCGCGCATTCATTGGGGGATAACGTAACGAGCTGCGCGAATAACGCTTCGGTTTGTTTCTCCATCCACTCGTCTTCCGCCCCTGCTACTTCAGCAAGCCGCTGAAGCGATTGGGATAGCTGCGGATTGTGCCGAGATAAATACGGTAAAATATCTAGCCGAATAATATTTCGGAAATAATGGCGTTCCTTGTTGCTGCTATCCGTGCAGTACGGGATTTGATGCTGTTCGCAGTAACGCAGAAGGTCTGACTTCTTCATACGAAGCAGCGGTCTGATAAGTTCCACGTTTTTTTCTCGCCTTTTGCTAAGGATTCCAGCGAGCCCGGTTAAGCCTGTCCCCCGAATGACCCGCATAAGCACGGTCTCCGCTTGATCATCTGCATGATGGGCTAGCGCAATTCGAGTGGCTCCGTAACGCGCAGCGATCTCTTGCAGAAATGAATATCGTTTCTCGCGCGAGGCCGCCTGTCCATTCATACGCGTTTCTTCTATATAAGAAGGCATGTCGAAAGTGACAGTTTCGCAAACAATGCCTAGCTTCTCCGCGAATGCCTGAACGACCATCAGCTCATGTGCCGACTCCTGAACGCGAAAGCCGTGATTCACATGAGCTGCAATGATCGTTAAGTCGCTTTCCTTCGCAGAAGCAGCCAGCATGTGGAGCAGCGCCATGGAATCCGGGCCGCCGGAAACCGCCACTACGATGCAATCGCCCGTTGACCATAGCCCTCGCTCCGCCGCTGCTTTTTCAAGTTCGTTACGCAGATTCATATGTAGTTCCCTCACCTTCACTTCCCTGCTCCTGGCTGATCTTACAGCACATTGCGCAGCAACCAATAAACCGATGTCCCGAGCAGGACGGCAGAGGCGGCAACAAGCCCCTTCAGCCACACTGGCGTAGAGGAGTGCCTGTGCGTATCCCGTCTATGCATCAATAATCGCCATGCTTCAGATGCCTCTCCGGCATCCGCGAACTGGCCTCCAAAGGCTTTGCGCAGCCAGCCCGCGATCGGCTTAAGCGACGGGCTCGCTTCCGCAATCTGCATCAGGTCGCCCGCGGATCGGTTCTGAGGCAGTAGCTCAAGCGTCAGCTGGTGGAGCCGCTTCGATTCATGCAGCTGAATGCAAAGCACGCCGAAGGAAAACAGATCGTACCTCGGGTCTGCCGACCGCGAGCCGCCGTTCCAGTAGCCGCGGTCATAAATTTCCGTAAATTGGCGAATCGCTTTGCCTGACGACGTCACGCCGCCATAGTCAACCAGCTCCACGTGCCCATAATCGGCGACCATTACATTTTCCACCTTGAGATCGCCGAACACCCAGCCAGCCTGATGCAGCTTCGCCAGCTTGCCAAGCAGGTTCAGGCCAACGAGCGGAAACCATTCCGTACCGTTTTGCTTCAAGTAGTCGCCCAGCGTCCCGCCCGGAACGTAGCGCATAATATAAAAGGGATATTCCCGTCCATCCGGCCCGTACAAATCATCCACGTCAAAAAGAAAAGGTTCATGCCCGTGCTGCTTTTGTTTGGCAATCGACTGCAATACGTTAATTTCGGATTGCAGATCAATCGCATCAAGACCAAGCTTCAAGGCATACCAGCTGCGATCGCGCTGTACGAGATATACTTTACCGTTTGCGCCCTCCCCAAGCAACCTCTCAACTCTGTATCGCCCCTGCTTCCACTTGCCGGTCACCACCATGCCGCGGCGAAGATCAACCTTAAACGACGTAGTCACTCATCATCCCATCCGTTTCGTCTCTGCTCTTCCTACCATAATCTCCCTGACGGTAAAAATCAATCACTTGCATGATTGCAGGCCCCGTAGGCGTCGTTCCGCCCATTTGCAGCCTTGGAAAAATGCCCTGTACGCCATTGAGATGACTCGTCCAGCCTAAATCCATCACGCAATCATCCCCATGCCTTGAGCCTGGAAAATGAAAAACCGAGATTTCGCTTTTCCCCTGCCTAGCCTGCAGGCTGAGCATCAAATCACGGATGGCCTCCTCCACAGCAGCAAGCTTCGGCTTCATACTGGCGCTTGCGTCAATAAGCAGCGCAACCTGTAAGCTCGATGTTTCCCCCAGCTCGTCAATTACGCGAACCACATCACCGCGCTTCTCAGGCGGAAGCGCCTCAATTGAACCATTTCCGAGCACTTGCTTCAGTTCCTTCTGCACCGCCAGCTGAATCGTTTGCACGACCGTCTTGCGCGTCATCATCTGCACCGTCTGGGACAGCTGGCGCATGTTGACCATTCTGCTGAGTCCCCCGCCCGCGCGCGCAATCTCATCAATCTCCGTCGCTCCTAGCTCACCTACATCACCCTGATCGAGCACGCCCACCACATTCACCGATATCCCATCCGAATGCGCATGCGCAGCCGCCACTACCGGACTAAGCCCCACATTCGAGCAACCATCCGTTATTAATAATATTTGCTTCATAACTGTTTATCCTCCTTTAGTGTTTGTGTAACAAACACAACTTCGAAAGCATAGGCTCAGTGTCTGAGAATCAAACACAGCTTCGAAAGCATAGGCTTAGCCTCAGCCTTTCTATTAGCTTTGCCTTTTTTGAGAGGGATAAACAGCTAGAGTCGTAAAAAGATCAATAATTGCAAGAATGCGGCAGCCTACATCCCGCCATCATGTGGCGGAAGGAATCCTTTCAACTATATCATTCATCGGCTAATTCTATAAGTTCAATAAATAGATGATAAGCTTCTGTTTCGGAGATGGAAGATACGGGTACATCACCCATATAGTGAGATGATTTTGCATGCACAGCTTTAACCCACTATTCCCACACGCCAGATTAACCAATTAAACCGCAAAAAGAAGCCATTTTGCCGCCAGCCTCCGATCAGCAAGGCAGACAAAAAGGCTTCCGCTTGATTAAAGAATAGATCCAATCGCCAGCTCACCGTTCTGGCGCGGATTACCCAATGTTACAAAGTAATACTTGCTAGCTCACCGTCCTTGGGCGCTCCATGCGCGTAATGCCGGGAAAGCGGAATGACGCCCACTCCGGCAAATGCTTGTCAATGCGCGCAACGAGCACTGTCATATCATCCACGATTTCGCCGTTATGATGGCGAACGACCTTCTCAAGCAGCGCATCCGCCATTTCCTGCGGTTCATCGGTATCCAGCTCGCTAATAATGCGCTTCATCCATAGCTCCTTGTTGACGGCAAGGCCCGGAGCATCATAAATGCCGTCGCTCATCATGACGAGCGTATCGCCGGACTGCATTTGCATTGAGACAAAATCAACGTCAATATCTTGAAGAATGCCAATAGGCAGATTGTTTGCCGTTACCGGAATGACCTCATTTCCTCGTTTGATAAAGCTTGGGGTTGACCCTATCTTCATAAACGTCGTCTGCGCCGTATACAAATCAACGATCGCCAAATCGACGGTAGCGAATACTTCATCGGATGAACGCAATAAGAGCACTGAATTGACGGACTTCACCGCCAGCTTCTCATCCATGCCGGACTGCAGCAGCTGCTGCAAAATAGACAATGCCGCGCTGCTCTCCTGCCGCGCCCGTTCGCCATTGCCCATGCCGTCGCTAATCGCAACAGCAAACTTGCCGTTACCAAGCTCAACCATGCTGAAGCTGTCGCCTGACAGCAGATCTCCTCCTTTAGCCGCGCCCGCAATACCGGTCTCCACCTCATACTGCTTGGCCGAGCCGAAGGCTACGAGCGTCGGTTCTCCGCTTCTTGTTGGCGGGCGTTCTGACTTAACTGCGATATGCTCGCCCAAAATATCGCTAAGCAGAGGCGCGATTATTTTGCGGCACTCATCATACCCCTGCCCAAATGCGTGGTATACCTCTATGTCCACATTTCCCTCCTCCAAGCTTACAATATCAATCCCTTGGACCGATAAGCCGAGTCCTTCCACCGCCTCTCGAATTTGCTCCTCCTGCAAATGCAGCGTCTGCCCCTCTCGTTTAATTTCTTTGGCCAAATCGACCATTACCTGCGATACGCCTTGCAATTGATCCGCAACAAGCCGGCGGGAATCGTATATTTGTTTCTTCCAGTGCATATTATTTTGGTATAGCTCGTACTGCTGGGTCATATCCATAAGTACCTGGGATGATTTGACGCAGTGCGCTGACCAAGCCCGAGGTATCTCCTTGGCGGACGGAACACGATCCTCCTCTACTGTAGTCATCATATCGGTCATCATTTTGTACGTATGGAAGAACTTGTCCTCCCAGCATGCGTTTTGCCTGTGGCAGCTCGAACAGCTGCGCTCGGCTACCGAATTCATAAAGTGGCTAATCTCATCCTCCCGGTTCAAATTTGTAACGCTGTTGTTGAGCTGGCCAAAGCTGCGCGACAGCTGGCTGAACACTTCCGAGTATTGCGATACGCGGTCAGCCGTTACCTCACGCACCCTCTTTGCATATTCATGCTGCGATTTGGCATGCTCATTCGTACCCGGCACATACCGCGAGATCGTACGAATCATCGTACGAGGCGTCAGCATAAGAAAAATAGCTGCCGCTACCGACTCCCAGGTTGAGCTCATAACATCAGCCTGACTCCCTACATATATGGATAAAATCGATGTCCCAAGCAACATTCCGAATGCCGCTGCCATTTTGCCGCCGTCACGCAGCAAGCCAGCAAGCAATCCCGCAAACGCGAGTAAGCTCATTTGAACGACTGCGCCAAAGTCAGCCAAGCTTAGAATGAGTCCTGCAACAACACCGACCGAAGCGCCAAGCGGGGCGCCGCCTGCTAAAGCGAATAACAGCAGCATATACCTAGACATCACATGTTCTGCCGACAAGCCGTAGAACACCCAGCCAACCGCCCCTGTCATGACAGACGCGAGCAAAATCATTAAACAAATGATTTCTTCGTTTTTGAGCGAGGCTGATTTCTTTGTCATCGTTAAAACGGGAATCGCTTGTATAAACACCAACGTAAGCACAAAGCTGAGCGCCGCCTCCACGACAACGAGCATAAAGTTATACCAGCTAAGCTCGTCCCCTATAAAGACGCTGAACATCTGCACCAATAGCGTTGACGCAAACACCAGAATCGGCGCCGATGACAGCTCCGCCTTCTCATACGCCTCCAAACCCTTCAGAAATAGAAACAACACCGCAATTTCCATCGCAATCCACATGGGCGCCGGATCGGCTGCCATCCAGCTTCCCGCTACCAAGGAGATTGCCACCCACGGATAAATATCCCTGCGCATAAAGTAGATAACAGCGAAATAAGCGATAGCAAACGGCATTAGCGATTCGAGTATAACCGCCCTTCCGAGCAGGAAGGCTACACCCACGAGTAAAAATGTCCACTTTTTGGCCAAAATGACTTGAATGAATCGCCGCGCGGCGGCCCATTCCCGACCTTTCTGCAACATCGTTTGAGCCAGACTTGTCCGTTTCACACCTGGAAGCACAACCGCGTTTTCCTTTTCCATGAGCAGACACCACCATTCCGAATGTAATGTGTTTTTCATTATAGGAGGTTGTCCGCATGAAGTTTGTCAGTTAACGTAACACGATTGTAAATTTTTTCCGACATAAATAATTGGTGTCGCGGCCATTGTCAGTACGCGGTCAAACATATGCCCCGTATGGGATTGTCCCATCTTTTATATCCCATGCCAGCAAATTGCCGCCAACAAAATATGTGCTATAAATCATTCAAATGATGGCGAAATCACGTTGTAACCTGTCGGGAATGAGGGAGGATCGGGGAAAAGTATTTTTTTCCAGCAGCTAGGAAGCTGACAAACGACAATGACCGTGCCAAACAGATGGCTCCGCTTCCAATCGGCAATTATTCACCGGCATTTACCAGGTGCAACGTCCCGCTTCGACAGCAAATGGTAAGCGCTTACCAAGATACGCGCCCGATTCTTTGTTTCCGCACGCAAAAAAAGCAGAACCAATGAGGTTCTGCTCCTGTATAATGTTATGACGATTCAGCTTATACTCGCTTGGCACCGCGTCCGCCGCGTTTGCCCTCCGTATTCTTCTTCAAAGAGGAGATGCGCTCTTCGCTGTCTTTCAGGAAACGTGACACTTTATCCTCGAATGACGGTTTACCGTATGCCGGTCTGCCAGACGATTGCTTGTTGAAGGGACGTCCGCCACCACCGCCTCCGCCACCGCGGTTGAAACGTTCGCCACCACCACCACTACCGCCAGTGCTTCCACCGCCGCCTCCGCTGTGACGCTCGCGTTGTTGTGGCGCTGGTTGGCCTTCTGGCCGGTCAATGGCTTGCTTAATGGAAAGTCCGATCTTTCCGTCTTTGTCCACGTTGATCACTTTTACTTTCACGACATCGTCGATTTTCAGGTGATCCTTCACGTCTTTGACGTAATTATCAGCAATTTCCGAAATGTGAACAAGACCCGTGACACCTCCCGACAAGTCGACAAATGCCCCAAAATGCGTAATGCCTGTCACTTTTCCTTCTAACTTAGCGCCCACTTCAATTGCCATAAAATAAAATGTTCCTCCCTAAAAGTTATGCGAAGCAAAACTGAGTTCATAAGCATATGCTAAAAGTTTTGCGAAAACGCTATTAACGTGATTATAACCGAACCGTTCAAGTAAGGTCAACAGACGTTCACCCGATTTGGAGCCCTATTTAATCGCTGAAAATCTGCTGCGCGCCCTTCTTGACCATGCCCTGCTCTTTTGTTGCTAGTTGTTCGATATATTCTGGGTCGTTTAACCGTTCAATTTGACGTTTGAGCGCCTCTGTTTCTTTGGTGGACGCTTCCAGCTGCCCTTGTATTGTAGTTAGCTTAACGCCAGTGGCGTTCTTCTGCTGCATCTGGCCAAAGATGGTGTATCCCGCCCAGCCCATAAATAGCACGATGAACATCATCCACAGTTTGAACCGGCGTTTTGTTCCAGCATTCCCTGGAGTCTTATTTACAGCAGCTGTTGCCATGAGCGGTATTACCTCCTAAACCATTTGCTCCACAATTGGGCAATTAGTAGTCCGATCTTGCTCAGCCTCTCGGCCAATTGCCACTTGGCTATGTAGGGCGACAGCCAGCGTCCAAGCGGACGAGTGACTGGCCTTACCATCCAAAGTAACAATTTCCAAAATGGACGAACCAATTGTACCACAATTTTTAATGCGAAAATAGTGAGTGCAGACCCAAATGCTAAAATAACCATTACCAGTTTGTAGAGCAGCAAAATCGGTTTCACGATAAGGATTTCGAGGCATTTTAGCACAAAAGCAATGAGCTTTCGCACCGCTCCTATGACCCATTTTACGACAATGATAACGATCTTGCTGAGCAGCAAATAATAGAGAATAATGCCGATAGCCAGTCCAATAAAAACGTACGCCCGCACCTCGCCGTTGTTGCTGGCGTACAGCACCCGAAAGACGACTAGCGCCGCCGCCATCCAATAGATGACATCAAGCACAGGCAGCCACCAGCGCGGAAACTTCAGCTCATTCGACATGACCCGATAGCCGTCGAACACCGTTCCCATGCCAAGCCCCGACAGGAGCATGACTGCCATCGTCAACCATTGCATACTAAGCGTCACTTAAATAGCTTCCCGAACAGCCCTTTTGATTTTGAAGAGGCGTTGTTTCCATCCAAATAGGCGAGCGAATGGACGAGCCCCTCAATTGCCACCTGCCCTTGTTCGAGACTAAGATGCTTCATATGCAAATTTTGGCCCTTAACCTCCAAGTAGCCAAGCTCTGTCTCAAGTAAAAATTCCTCGCTGTCGAAGCTCTCCACGTTCACGACGCCGGTAAGCTCCAGCAGCTTGCGATTAAGCATTTTGACTTCCTGACGCTTCTGCCCCTTGCCTTGGTCAACCATAGACTCGTCCTCCGCTTCGTTAGCAGTCTAGGCGTAAACGGCTACCGCCGTCCAATGGGCGGCGCGGCATACGTTCCGCATTCAAATATAAGCAGTGTATAAGCGCGGGGCTTATCCTGTCTTATACGTTTAGACTAGCTTATGGGACGAGGACGAGAATTAGAACTTATTCTAGCGGATTGGCGGGCTCCGGCAACAAGTCGCGGGTTTCGGTCTTCACTTGTAAATAGACTAGCAGAAATACGACTGTAATCAGCTCGCTGAACCAATCGATCCATACATCAAAAATAGTGGCAGTGATCCAGGATTCGTTTGGTATGAAGGCTGAGAAAAGACCAGTTATCGCGCTGATCAAAATGATCACGGCATAGCCGACCACCGCATACCCTGCAAATTTAAAAAAGCGTCCGCGCGCCATACCCCGGCATTCCTGCAGCGGATTGCTCCGCGAAGTATCCTCAGCCGACACAAAGATAGGCATCAGCATCAGCCATACTGCGAATATCAACCCAGGCACAACAAGCATAATGATTCCTGCAAGCAAGATGACATTTTGCAAAAAGCCGTACATGATCATTCGCACCCATTTGCGCATGCCCCACAGAAGAGACTGCCTCTTTGCGGCGTTACTCGCAGTCATTTGACCAAGCAAGTAGTGCACGATCATAGGCGTGATGACGCTCAAAAAGAAAAGCCCGATAAAATTATCCCACCGCGACACGGAATCAAGAAAACCGCTGTCACTTCCAGGCTCGAAATAATAATAGTTTTTTATCGCTTCCACTGGGACCGCTATAATAGCAACAAAAAAAAGAATAGGGAACGCATGCTTGAAAAAAAGAGAAAACGCGTCGCCAAGCAAAGAAAAACCCTTCCGCCGATACTCCGGAATTGGGAGCTGCACATGATTCATTCAATAGTCCTCCGAGTAAATAAACAATAATGACGAAGTTGAAACAGGCATGTGCAAAAAAAAGACTGCCCGCAAGTTTTGTGCTTGCGGGCAGTCTGGTTGTTATTGCTGCTGTTCCCACTCGAGCGTGTTCTCGCGCGGGCGTTGCTCTTCTTTCACCAAGGTATACAGCTCTCCGGCTTCATCCTTACGGGTCGTATCCGCAATTCGCTCAACGCGCACGGTTACGATTTTTTGACCGTATTGGATTTGGAGCTCATCACCGACTTTAACGGAGCTGCTAGCTTTCGCTTCGCGGCCGTTAATCCATACGCGACCTTGCTCGGAAACATCCTTCGCAACGGTACGGCGCTTGATCAGTCGGGATACCTTAAGAAATTTATCCAATCGCATTGATTATTGGATAGCTTCTTTCAACTTGTTGCCTGCTTTGAATGCAGGAACTTTTGCTTCCGAGATTTCGATTGGAGCGCCTGTTTGCGGGTTGCGGCCAGTGCGTCCAGCACGTTTACGAGTTTCGAAAGTACCGAAGCCGATCAATTGTACTTTATCGCCACCTGCAAGTGCATCTGTTACTTCGCCCAAGAAGCCGTTAAGTACTGCTTCTACGTCACGTTTAGTCAAACCGCTTTTTTCTGCAATGTTGTTGATCAAGTCTGTTTTGTTCATTATAAAATCCTCCTAATTCGTTACCGTTATTTGTGGTCGACGCTTGTAGCGCCGCCGTTACTTTCAATTCTTACTCTCACGAAGAATACTTATTCTGCCTTCTAGCAAATAAATCCTGCCGCTATTTGAAATTTTTTTGCGATTGGTGTGGAAAAAAGGCGATTCATGACGAAATGAAACCTACGAATGGCGTTTAGCCTCATCCCACCAACGATCCATTTCTGTTAAATCAGTCTGGTCAAATTGCTTCCCGCTTATACGAAGCTGTTCCTCAATATACGCAAATCTACTGCGGAATTTTTTGTTCGTGCGAGAAAGCGCCTCTTCCGGATCGGCATGGATGAAGCGTGAGGCATTGACGACCGCAAACAGCAAATCGCCAAGCTCCGAGGCCTGCTCCTCCTCGGACTTAGAAGCAATCGCTTCGCGCAGCTCTGCGAGTTCCTCTTCTATCTTGCTGAGCACGGGGTCAAGCGTGTCCCAATCAAAGCCTACCTTAGCTGCTTTTTTCTGAAGCTTATAAGCTTTCATAAGGGCTGGCAGATCGGGCGGAATGCCATCGAGCACCGATGGGCGGTTCACATCGGTTCCTTTCAGGCGTTTTTCCTCGGCCTTCATTTGCTCCCAGTTGACTAATGCCTCTTGCGAATCGCTAGCATCCAGATCCCCAAACACATGCGGGTGGCGGAAAATAAGTTTCTCGTTAAGTGATTGTATCACATCATAGACAGAAAAAGCGCCAGTCTCTTCTTCCATTTGGCTATGAAGCATCACTTGCAGAATAACATCCCCAAATTCCTCCTGCATACCGTCGGGATCATCGTTGTCGATGGCTTCCAGCGCTTCGTACAGCTCTTCAATAAAATTTTTGCGAAGGGACTGATGCGTTTGCTCCTGGTCCCACGGACAGCCCTCCGGGCTGCGAAGAATGGAAACAATCTCATGCAGCCGCTCGAAGGAGCGGTTGCGCAGCGACGCATCGTCGGAGCGCGGCACCCAAATGAGCGATAGATTGCCATAGCCCGGCGTACGATCAAGCTCGTATAGCGGAACGCGAATGATCTGCTGCTCGTTAGCAACGCCAAGAGCATGTCCGACAACAACCTCGTAATCATCTGGATAGCGCTCCATGAGGGCGAGCTTAACATCAGATGCCGTGAAAGCATCATACACTTGGCCAATCAAAGTATGCAACTGCGGCTGCAGCAGAGATGGCTGCAAATCTGCCGCATCAAGAAGCGCAAACCCCTCGATCGGATCGATTCCAAGGCTGACGAACGCTTGATCCAGGAAGCTCTCGCCGCCGATAATTTGCAGGTCAATGCCCGCTTCAGGGCATTGCTCGCGCAGCAGCTGAACCGTACGTTCGGCTACCATCGGGTGACCGGGAATCGCGTAGATTAGCGATTCGTCCTCGCTGGTGTTTTTGGCTTCGGCAATAAGCGCCTCAGCAATCGCCTTGTATACGTCCGGAAAGGACTCATGCTGCTCGTAAAGAGCGTCGAATGACGTATAAGCGATGCCATTATCCTGAAGCATCGACATCGCCGGATGCTGCGCCGTACGCACAAATATGCGGTTCGCCGCCTGCAGCCTGCGCCATACGCCAAGCGTCATTTGGTCGGGGTCGCCCGAGCCTAGTCCAACGACTGTAAGTTTTGGAGCCGTCATGTTGGTTAAGCCTCCTTTGAACATATTTTGAGCTGTGATGGCTGGGAGCCAGGACAGCTTAGAACAGTTAGAAACACTTAGAACACTTAGAACAATTAGAACACGATTATGTATGCTGCATCGTTGAAGGCGAGAGAGACAGAGAAAAGCAGCAAAATGATAATCGCTATTTTGCTACAAAAAGTAATAATGGACCAATTCGTCAGAAACATCAATATATTGCACAAAATTGTTACTTTTGGCGGCCTTTTTGCACCGTGACGCGCTGCTGTAAGCAGGTAATGGGTGCTTATAGGCTGTAGATCGCAGCTGTTCTTCGGCTGAAGAACATATGTGCTCTTACGGCGAGTTTGTAGTGTGTTTTGTGCGGCGATTTGGTGCTGTTAGCGCGTATTTGTGCTTATAGGCTGTGAAAACTAACCTTTACCGGGCTGTAAGAACGTATATGTTCTTACGGCGAATTTGCAGTGCGTTTTGTGCGTCGATTTGGTGCCGTAAGCACGTGTTTGTGCTTATAAGGCGTGGAATCCAGCCATTATCGGGCTGTAAGAACGTATATGTTCTTACGGCGAATTTGCAGTGCGTTTTGTGCGGCGATTTGGTGCTGTTAGCGCGTATTTGTGCTTATAGGCTGTGAAAACCAACTGAAATTGGACCGTAAGAATGTATGTGTTCTTACGGCAAATTTGCAGTGCGTTTTGTGCGTCGATTTAGTGCTGTTAACACGTATTTGTGCTTATAGGCTGTGAAACTTAGCCATTCTTTAGTTGTAAGAGCCTATATGTTCTTGCAACCATTATGTTGGACGAATTTGCGATTATCGTATACGCCGAGTCCATGCTTATTGCATCAGCCGAGCTGTTTCTCAGCTTTGCTCATGACGGGCGGGCGGCGCTAACAGGCGCTAGCGCTCATCCTGCGCTGGCGGAATAAGCCGCCAGCGCCGCAGGCGGGCGGCCAGTACGCCGCCGCCCGGCAGCGCGCGCAATTCGCGCGCGCTAATGGCGCCGCCGCGCAAAGCCGCGGCGCCAAAGGCGCAAGCGCCGACGGCTACGCACGTCAGCGCAAGCGCAGCTGCTGCCGCCCGAGGCGGCAACCCGCCTAGCGCGGCGCCAAGCGCTCGCTCGGCGACAACAAGCGCCGCGGCCATCGCCGCGAGCGCAAAGCCCGTGCCTGCGGCCGCGCGACCAAGCAGCGGCCTTCGTCTTTTCCCGCCCGCTTGCATACGCTCGCTCGCTTTTTCAACCGCTCGTTCATCCACATTCGCTCTTCCACCCGCTCGCACTCCCGCACCTACACTCGCTTTCTCAGCCGCTCCTTCTCCCTCACTCGCATCTTCAGCCACTCGCTCATCCTCGCTCGCTCTTCCATCCGCTCGCTCTCCCGCACCTGCACTCTCCTTATCAGCCGCCCCTTCTCCCAAACTCAAATCCCGCTCCGCGCCTCCCCAGCTCCCCGCCATCGAAGCGCCAGCGCCCGCCGCGATATATCGCACCGCGACCGCGCCCAGCACGGCTGCCGCGCTTAGCGCTGCTACGCCGGCAATGGCCGCTCCTTCGATGCCGTAAGCCGGTACAAGCATGGCGTTCATCACGCCCTTCAGCAGCGCCGCAATAAGCAGCAGCACTGCTGGAATCCTCACCGCGCCAAGCCCTTGCAGCACTGGCGCGGTTACGGCGTTAACGCTGCCCGCAAGCGCGGTACAGCCTATTAACGCAAATGCTATCGTGCCATTGGAGTCGGCATACAGCATCACATTTAGCGGCTCCGCAAGAATGGCTAGGCCAAGCGCCGCCGCCGCGCCGATTGCCCATGCCGCGCGTTCCGCAAGCGAGAGCTGGACGCGCAGCTGTCCATAAGCGCCGCGCATTCGCGCGAGCGCAATGCCAGGCACAAGCGCTGCGGCCGCGGCTCCTGCTACCATAACAACAAGCTGTACTAACGGCTGCGCCCGGCTGTATACGCCAAACAGCGCCATCGCATTAGCCTCGGTCGCTCCTCCGGCCTGAAGCAATCTCGGAACCGTAAAGGCATCCACGACTCCGAGGGCGGGAACGACAACTGCCCCAAGCGCGACCGGCAGCGCAATTGCCGCGAGTTTTTTCATTTCGCCGCGCAATGCACCGGCTACACGGGCATCCCGCTTGCGGCGGCGCTGTCTCCACACATATACGGCAAGGACTAGCAGCGCAGCCAACGCCCCAAACGCCGAGCCGCTCATAACGCCAGACGCTACGGAAGCGTCTGTCCAGCCAATCGACGACCAGCTCATCGCAAGCACCAGCAGCATGACGCCAACGCGTATCATCTGCTCTACGATTTGCGAGGCAGCGGACAGCCCCATCCTGCCCATACCCTGTACATATCCCCGCAATGCGGCAACGAACGGAGCCAGCAGCAGCGCAAACGAGACCGAGCGAATCGCGCCAGCCGTATCCGTATCACCAATCCATTCAGCCACGTGACTAGCGCCTGCCCACATAAAGCTAAACGTAACGATTCCTGTTATTCCAAGCAGCAGCAACGCCGCAAATAACGTACGCCTGACGCCCTCTGGGTCATTTCCCTTGCGCAGCCTCTCTGCGATCAAGAGCGATACAGCCGTAGGCAAACCAGCCGTCGCCAGAACAGCCGCCAGCTGATAAAATGGATATACCGCATTATAAATGCCAAATACGCGATCCCCCGCCAAATTTTGCAGCGGTATTTTTTGAAAAACACCGATTAGCTTCGATAACAGAGCCGCGCCCGCCATCAGGACGACACCGTTCATGAGCAGCCGCTTAGAGCTTTTCGCTACGGGAACCCTGCCTTCAAACGGCAGCTCTTCCGCCGCCGCTTCCTTCAATTGCTCCTCTTTAGCAGGAGTCTCACCATCACCATCTCTACCCGCTTTACGCCCGTCCACAAGCTTGAGCATATTCGCTGCATGCTCTTTTCCCCTTGGCTTGCGGCCCATCCTTCCACGCTCCTGCCTATCCCTCGATTGATTTTGGTATCTATTATACCTCACAATCACAAACCTTGAAAAAGCTTCCTCAATCGAGATTTCTCTCGATCAAAGAAGCTGTCATTTTCTTCGCTATTGCTGTTTTCATTGCCTTGCACTCGTGCTATTGCTCCATCTGCTTGGCCAAAAAGCCAGCTGCCGTCTCAGCCATCTTCGTTTCCATATTGGCCATTTTCACTGACTCATCCTTGCTGAGGAGCACAACGGTACCAATAGGATCACCGCCGGCGATGATCGGCGCAATAACGAAGGAGCTGTACGTTTCCTGCGTATCCTTCACAATCTCAAATGCGCCGCCGTTGGCTTCCGCGAGCGTTCTGCGATTTTCCATACAGCTCTCCAGAACGGCCCCAACCTGCTTATCAAGCAGCTCTTTCTTGGAGGCTCCGGCAACTGCGATTATGGTATCCCGGTCCGTGATCAATGTAACATGGTTCGTTCCCTCAAATAACGACTCCGCATATTCTTTGGCAAAGTCACCAAGCTCGCCGATAGGAGAATATTTTTTCAAAATAACTTCGCCATCACGATCTACAAATATTTCTAGAGGGTCACCCTCGCGAATACGCAGTGTACGGCGGATCTCCTTCGGAATCACCACACGCCCGAGATCATCGATGCGACGTACAATTCCAGTTGCTTTCATTTCTTGTTGCCCCGCTTTCCTAGAGGATTTTGAATCGACTGGATACTCAGCTTGTTTATAACGAAGAAGAAACATCCTTCAAAAGATTTTGAATCTGACCATAGTATTCATCCGCTCCCAATTTCTTATGCACGGACTACAGTTTCAGCCAAACGTTCCATCTCTTTGTGATTAGGCGCCATGAATGTTCCCGCCATCATGTCCCCGCTTCCTTATTATCCTTTTTCAGCATGCCCCATTTTCTCCATTTGCTTGCATGCCTTACAGAAGCTTTTGACCGAGTCGATGCTCTGCTCAGCGCTTTGTCCCATTAGACAGAAAACATCCTGCCGCTCCGGAGAGAGCTGCAGGATGCCGATAAAACATAATGGTTGCGATGATTCCAAGCGCCTTAAGGAGCTTTGATCGAGATTGGGGCGGAGAAGAGGAAGCTGCTTCGCGGCCACCTTGCTCCAAAGACTTTTCATTCATGCCAGCTGTGGTCATCATATTTCCTCCTTCGTCTGATTAATGCTTAAGCAGCTGTGCCAACTCACGCTTCAAGGACAGAAAATCGGGATGCTCACGCACCTCCGGCGTGCGTCCTTCCGGAAGCTCCACCCGAAACTCCTTCAAAATGCGGCCAGGTCCCGCTCCCATAACGACAATGCGCTGCGATAAAAAAATCGCTTCGTCAATATCATGCGTAATGAAGAGAACCGTCGTTTTCTCCTTCTCCCATACCTCCAGCAGCATTTCCTGCATCTCCAGCTTCGTTTGTGCGTCAAGCGCGCCGAATGGTTCATCCATCAAAAGCACCTTCGGACGATTGGCTAACGCGCGAGCGATCGCAACGCGCTGCTTCATTCCTCCCGAAAGCTGCTTCGGATAAGCCTTGTCGAATGATTCCAGACGAATAACCTTTAGAAAATAATTCGATATTTTTCTGCGCTCCAAAATCGATATGCCCTTCAGCTTCGGCCCGTACTCAATATTTTCGCGGACGGTCAGCCACGGGAAGAGGGTGTAGCCTTGGAACACCATTCCGCGATCGGCGCCCGGCCCGATAATGTCTTCCCCGTCTACCGTGAGTGATCCGCCGCTTGGCTCGTCAAGGCCTGCCACCATCCGTAGCAGCGTCGATTTGCCGCAGCCAGATGGCCCTACAATCGTAAGAAATTCATTTTCCCCGATGGTCAGGTCGATGTCGCGAAGCGCTTCAAACCGGCTTTTTTTCGACTCGTACACCTTTTGCAATCCCTGAATCTCAATCGTTCCATTTGTCGATTTCGCAGCCAGCATAAGATCACTCCCAAAATTTGTTGTACAAAAAATGAATAGCCCGGGAGAAAATCTCCCAGGCTTTTATCCTTCCGTGTTATACAGCCTAGGCACCGATTAAGGCTGCCGCTTGCTATACGCCATCTCTCGGACCAGAACTCAAACCCGTGCCCACCCGATCATAGCCGAGTGCTGCAAGTCGTTCGAACGGAACCCTAGACAGCTTGCTGCTCCCGCGATCATTCGCTAGCGAGAGTCGATATGCAATTGTAATAGAACCTAACGTTAATTCGTAGTATAGTGCCGATCATACGGTTCTGTCAATTACAATGTTAGGTTTTATAACATTTAAAAATATTTCCCTTTCAATTCCCCCTTCATTTTACGTGCTGATCATCATCAAAAAAGCGATTACCGCTAAAAACACGATAATCGCTTTTATGCCCCGAAGGTTAGTTTATTGATTGTCCTCTGCCTTATCTTCCGCCTTGTTAGGCTTCTTAAGCCTGCCTGCCTTGCCTAACGCTTCTCTTAGCAAAAATTCAATGTGCCCATTGACGCTGCGAAATTCATCTGTCGCCCATTGCTCCAGCGCACGATGAAGATCAGGATCCAAGCGAAGCGGAAATGCTTTTTTTTCTTTTGCCATAACAATCAGCCTCTAGCCATACAAGGTTCCCGTGTTAATGACAGGAGTAGCGGCGCGATCGGACACGATCGACACCATTAAGTTGTTCACCATCGCAGCACGGCGCTCGTCGTCCAACGTGATCCCATTTGCTTCAAGCTGCCGAAGCGCCATATCTACCATGCCGACTGCACCCTCGACAATTTTGGAGCGCGCCGCCACGATTGCAATGGCTTGCTGACGCTGAAGCATCGCACTTGCGATTTCCTGCGCATAAGCCAGATGGGTCAGACGCGTTTCCAGCACCTTCACTCCTGCGACCGCTAGCCGGTTTTGAAGCTCGCGGTTAAGCTCGGATGCCACCTCATCCGCATTGCCTCTTAGCGACAGCGCATCGTTGTCAGAGAAGATGTCATACGGATATTGAGCCGCAATATGCCGAACAGCTGTCTCGCTCTGAATTTCTACAAATCTTTCGTAGTTATCGACATCAAAGGACGCTCTAGCCGTATCCATTACTTTAAAAACAACAACCGCGCCGATTTCAACAGGGTTTCCTTCCGCATCATTCACTTTAAGCGTCTGGCTGTTGAAATTTCGTACTTTTAACGAAATATTCGTCTTTGTCGTCAGCGGAAGCACCATCCACAAGCCGCTTTCAAGCACAGAGCCCATATACGTCCCGAAGAACGTAACGACCTTCGCTTGATTTGGCTGCACGATCATAAGCGACGATAGGCATAGCGCAGACAACACCGTCAACAATACACCTGCTCCAATCAGAATAGCAGACCCGTTATCTTTCGACGCTTCAAATATAATTAGAAAAATACCGCCGCCAGCAGCAACAACCGCAAACAGCAAAGCCATATAGCCACTCACATACCAGGCCTTCTTCTCATTCATCGAACCCCACCCCTTTGTCATCATCCACTATATTATTTTGATATAAAAATGATATCACTTTTTACAAATATAAGCAATCCCTCTCCGCTAAATTACTTATGCCTATTCGCAACAATAATCGGTTGGCTTTCGTCACAAGAAACGAGAGAAGAAGACTGGGGTGATTGCTTTGAAATATGTTTTGATCCTTTTCATGCTTTCCTTTTCCACCGGCTGTACGAGCGAAAAGAACGCAACGTTAGAGCGGTCCGAGCCTCAGAGCTATCTCGAGCAAAAAGGATACTATATGAGCTAACGAAGCAAAAAATTATTGAGCTGCCCTATATGATATATTGGGGTTTACAGTCCGCCGATCCTTCCGATTATTTTGGCAAAACCATTCAAGTCCAAAAGTTCATCGTAACCAATCACCCGCTCAGCAAAGAAAAAGTCGACGTTTATGTCTATGTGGCGGATCACAAACCAATAGGAGGAACCTCGCACCCACACGGCGACGCGTCGGACGGCGGCTATTGGTCGATAGACGGCAAGACCTTAGAGGAGCTTCAGGATCAACCTTTTCAAGAATGGCGTGAACATTGGGTTGAAAAATACACGAACACTACGCAAAATTAATCGTTAGCTGTTGAATGTTGAATCGGAGGTTCTAAACATGACAATAAAACTTAATGTGAATGATATCGTTCAAAACCTTCGCACGCAGGGAGTAATCGACAGCCGCTCCGAGGTTAAAAATCAAATGGACGGTACGACGGACGGGCTTGTTTTCACCGTTCAAGTTAACGAAGCGCCAAAATACGTGTTAAAGCTCGATCATCCGCAGCACATCTCTTTAGTCACACAGTTCAAACAAACCTATAGGGACAGCCCTCTTTTGCCTAAGCTTATCTACATAGCCCCTGATAACGCATTTTTTGTTTATTCCTATCTTACAGGAACAACCGATTATAAACGCGGCTCGAAGGCGCAATGGCTGACGATTTTGGCAAGCGGGCTTATCAACCATTACAAACGCTTCAGCGATTCAGATAAATGGGGGTATTGGCTGGAGGAGCCTTGCGATACATGGCGTGACTTTCTAGCTCTTGCAGTGGAATATGCTCGGAATCAGGTGGGGAGCTATCTGTCATTGGAGGATTACTCCGTCGTAAAGTCATTTGTAGAAAATACTGCGCTAGGCGAGGAACAGGACAGATTTCTGCTTCATGGCGATTGCGGCGTCCACAATTTTGTCTTTGAACAGGATGCTCTAACCGGAGTTATCGACCCTTCACCGATTATCGGCCCTCC
The DNA here is from genome assembly GCF_001273905.1 of Paenibacillus sp. FJAT-27812. Taxonomy (NCBI): domain Bacteria; kingdom Bacillati; phylum Bacillota; class Bacilli; order Caryophanales; family Paenibacillaceae; genus Paenibacillus; species Paenibacillus sp. FJAT-27812. Next base: position 2,025,744 of record NZ_LIGH01000001.1, read on the forward strand.
GCTCTATGATTTCCTTTACGCTTTCTGCTCATCTCCTGATGATTTAAATCTAGAAACGTTAATGCCCGCGTTCAGCTTGCTGCATCATACCGGCATTTCACAATCGAAGCTCGTTGAAGAAGTCATTATTCAGCTTTATTACCGCATAGCGATTTGCCTCAAGCATCATCCGCAAGATTTATCCGACTACCTGAAGGCTTGGAGCTACTGGAAGACTTTAATCAGCCATTGATGTTTTCTGTTTTTTCAAAATAATCATTGACCCTGACATTAATGTCACTGTTTATACTGATACTATACCATTCTCATAAACCCGGGGGCTTGCTATGAAAATTGGTGAATTATCGCGGACAACAGGCGTCAGCATTCGTTCTCTGCGCTATTACGAGCAGCAAGGCTTGATCACATCCGTCCGTCAGCCTAACGGTTACCGTGAATATACGCCTCTAACGATAGAGACGGTGGAGACGGTCAAGCTTTATTTGAATCTTGGCTTAACGACGGAGCAGATTGCCGGTTTTCTTACTTGCGTGCTTCAAAATAAAGAGGCATTTTGCACTGAAGTGATGCCGGTTTACCGCAAAAAGTTGGCCGAAATCGAGCGGCAAATTGTTGAGCTGAACCAAATTAAAGCGAATTTGATCGACCGAATCGCCTTTCTTGGACAGCAAGAGCAAGGAAATGATGAATAGGAATAAGGAGGGAAATACAGATGGCCATTATGAACGCGGAATCAGACAGCATGCTGAAGTCGATCGTTAGCGAGGGCGTCGTTCTTGTCGACTATAGCGCGCCTTTTTGCCCGCCTTGCAAGACACTGCTCGGAGTATTAGATGAGCTCGACCAGGAGATGAACGGCAGAGTCAGTATCGTGAAGGTGAATTGCGAGGATTTGCCGGCATCCGCCTCAGAAGCAGGCGTGTTAGGCACGCCGACCGTTATCGTCTATAAGGATGGGCAGGCGATGGATAAGCTGGTCGGGCTGCGCCCCAAATCTCTTTACCAAGCGGTAGTCGAAAAGCATTTGTAAAATCACGCTGTATCAGCGCCCCAACTGAAACTCGCAAGGGGACAACGAAAACGCATCATTCTTCAGTCCTCTTGCCGTAAGCAGGGGCGCATGACTTGCAGCAGATGCTAGCCTCCGGGCGATCTGTTGCTCCAACGGACAGAGAACACCGCTGCCTGAATAATGAACAGGAAAACCTCCTGTTAAATCAAGAAATATCCGGCGAAAATCAGCTTTAGATGGATTTTCTCCCGCTAATTCTCTATCCCTCACCTCGCTTGATGCGTTAACGCTCATTTTAACTGGAGATTTTCCAGCTAAATGCTCGGTCCATTCTTTTACTGAAAAATTAGCTGGAGAAATTCCCGTTATTTGTGCCGAGCTGCAATAATTCGAGGTACAGGCGGGGTTTGAGTTACTGAAGACATGCCAAACGAGCCTTAGAAGCGATTCTAAGGCTCGTTTTCCATTGTTTTAAACCGAACCAATCTTATACCGTCAAATATTTGCGAATAACCTCATCGCTCAGCGACTCCAAGCCGCCTTCCCATACGACCGCGCCCTTCTCAAGCACGTAGAAGTAGTCGCCGACGCTCTTCACAAACTCCAAGCTTTGCTCCACCAGCAGAATCGCCGTCCTGCCATCGGCTTTAATCGACCGAATAACATCCCGTATATCATCTACGATGGAGGGCTGAATCCCTTCGCAGGGTTCATCGAGCAGCAGCACCTCGGGTTTTGAGGCAAGCGCCCTTGCGAATGCAAGCTGCTGCTGCTGCCCGCCGCTGAGATCACCGCCGCGGCGCGTGTACATAGTCGGAAGCACCGGGAACTTGGCGATTGCCTCCTCCGGAATAGCGGCAGCCTTCGACCGCGAGGCTTCGAGTCCGAGCAGCAAGTTTTCATAGACCGACAGCTGACCAAATATTTCGCGGCCCTGCGGCACGTAGCCGATTCCGCTTTTTGCCCGCAGCCCCGGCGCCTTCTTCGTCAGATTCGTTCCGTTGTACGATACGGAGCCTTCCCTTGCCTTCAGCAGCCCCATAATGCTTTTCATAAGCGTCGTCTTGCCGACCCCATTGCGCCCAAGCAGGCAGACAACCTGCCCTTGCTTCACCTTTAGCGATACGTCTCGCAAAATAATGCTTTCTCCATATCCGGCCTCAAGCTGTTGAACGGCTAACATCGGCATCCCGCCTTTTCCCCAAATACACTTCAGCTACGCGGTCATCCCGCTGAATCTCATCCATCGTGCCTTCCTTAAGCAGCCGTCCCTCATGCATGACCGTAACTTTGCTCGCAAAGTTGCGGACAAACTCCATATCATGCTCAACGACAACGATCGAACGCTTGCGGGCAATTTGATGAAGCAGCTCGCCCGTCTTATCCGTTTCCTTGTCCGTCATCCCTGCTACCGGTTCATCAAGCAGCAATATTTCCGGCTCCTGGAGCAGCATCATACCGATCTCCAGCCACTGCTTCTCGCCATGCGACAAACCGCCGGCCCGCCACTCCGCTTTCTTCTGGAGACCTATCATCACAAGCTGACCGTCGATTCGCGCGCGCTGCTCCTCCTCCATCTTGGCGAAGAGAGTGGCCAATACGCCGCGCTTCTGCCGCATGGCGATCTCCAAATTTTCAGCAACGGTCATAGACGGGAAGATCGAAGGCGCTTGAAACTTGCGGCCGATGCCAAGCTCTGCGATCTGATGCTCCTTCTTCTTCGTAATGTCCACCTTGCCCCCAAACGTTACCCGGCCTGCCGTTGGCCTCACCTTGCCGCAGATCACATCCAGCATCGTCGTTTTGCCGGCGCCATTCGGGCCGATCAGGAAACGCAGCTCGCCTTTTTCCAATTGCAAATTCATCCCTTGGATCGCTTTAAACCCGTCAAAATCAACCGTCACATCATCACACAGCAGGATTGCGGACTCCTTCATGCTTCGGTTCCCCCCTCTTTTTGCGGAATTTCAATTGGCTAACCAAACCCGCGACGCCTTTTGGCATAAACACGACGACCACCACGAACAGCAAGCCCATAAAGAACAGCCAGCCTTCGGGATACGCCGTACTGAACTCGCTTTTTGCCCAGTTCATTAGAATGGCGCCAAGCGCTGCGCCAACGAGCGTTCCACGACCGCCAATTGCCACCCACAACACCATTTCTATCGAAGGCACAATGCCGAGCATGGACGGGGAAATAATGCCGACATGAAGCACGAACAGCATGCCTGCAATACCCGCAATTCCGGCAGAGATCGTAAACACCACCATTTGATAAATCGCTGGGTTGTAGCCAATAAATCGAACGCGGTTCTCGCCGTCGCGAATCGCGCGAAGCACTTTGCCGAAACGGCTGCCAATTACGAAACGACAAAATATGAATATGCCAATGAGTGCAGCGACCGTAATATAGTAAAGCACGCGCTTCGTATCCGGTGAGCCAATCGAAAATCCAAGCACGGTAGAGTAGCCTGTTATTCCATTCGTCCCGCCCGTGAAGGCTTGTTGGCCAATGAGCAGCGTTGTCGTAATAATAACGAGCGCCTGCGTCAAAATCGTAAAGTACACGCCGCGAATCCGGTTGCGGAACGTGACATAACCAAGCACCAGCGCGAGCAGTGCAGGTATCGCAATTCCCATCGCAACCGCAAACCAGAAGCTTTGGAATGGCTGCCAAAACAGCGGAAGCTCCTTAAGGCCGCTCCAGCCCATAAAATCCGGCGGCCTCCCCCCGCTTGCTTCCAGCTTCAAATACATCGCCATCGCATACGCGCCAAGCCCGAAGAAAATGCCGTGACCGAGGCTTAATATCCCCGTAAAGCCCCATATTAGATCAAGCCCAAGCGCAACTATAGCAAAGGCTAGAAATTTCGCCAGCAGATTAAGCCGAAAATCACTTACAAAGAGCGGTGCCGAGAATAGCGCGGCAGCCGCAGCGGCATATCCAATCAGTATCCATATTCGCTGAGGCGTAAACTTTTGCAATCGCATGAGCGTCCCACCTTCCTTATCTTAATCAAGCGACCGCGAACGCATCGCAACGAGCCCCATTGGCTTCCATTGAAGGAAAGCCACTATGCAGACAAACACCAGCACCTTGCCAAGCGATGCATTCGTCCAATACTCAAACAGCGTATTGAACATGCCGATCCCCGTAGCACCTAGAACCGTTCCGACAAGCTTGCCGACGCCGCCAAGCACGACGACCATAAACGCGTCGACGATATAGTAGGTGCCAAGCGAGGGGCCTATTGGCCCGATCAGCGTTAACGCACAACCCGCGATTCCGGCAATTCCGGAGCCAATAGCAAATGTCATCGAATCAACCCGCCGCGTCGATACGCCAAGGCATGCTGCCATGTCACGGTTTTGCATAACCGCGCGCATCCTTCTTCCCTCGTGGCTGCGGTAGATGTAGAAATACATCGCCACCAAGCAGGCAATAACGAGTGCGATAATAAAAAGCCGTTTATAAGGAAGCAGAGTTCCATCCATAATCTTTAAGCCGCCGTTTAACCATGCCGGACTTGTAACCGCCACGTTTGGCGCGCCGAAGATCGACCTCGCAAGCTGCTGCAGCACAAGACCAACGCCCCATGTCGCAAGCAGGCTATCCAGCGGACGTCCGTATAAGAAACGGATAAGAGACATTTCGAGAATGAGGCCAAACAAAAACGCAATCGCAAAGCTAACCGGAACGGCGAGCACGAAATACCAGTCGAACATCGATTTTGGCAAATAATCATGGAATAGGTTTTGCGTTAAATAAGTGGAGTAAGCTCCAATCATAATCAACTCGCCGTGCGCCATGTTGATGACCTTCATTAAGCCAAACGTAATGGCTAGCCCAAGCGCCACCAGAAGCAAAATAGAGCTAATACTCAAGCCGTTAAATAGCTGCAGCAGAAACACTTCCATATGACCACTCCTTTCATGCATGAACATCAGCCGTCATCACCGCTTCGATAAAACAGAAGGGAAGCATTCGAAGCGATCGAATACTCCCCCATGTATTGCTGCGTATTAGACCATGACCTGCTTATGAATTATTCCGTTGGTTGAATGCTTGCCGCCCAATCATAACCCTTCAGATACGGATCAGGCTTAACAGCTTCGCCCGAATTCCACAATTCCTTGAATTGACCGTCAGCTTGCACCTCGCCGATCCGAACCGTTTTGTAAATGTGCTGTGTAGCGCCATCGATTTTCACTTTGCCTTCTGGAGCATCCCACTCCAGCTCTTTTGCCGCCTCCTTCACCTTATCCACTTCTATAGAACCTGCCTTTTCAACCGCTGCTGCCCATAAGTAAACCGCCGTGTAGCCAGCTTCGATCGGATCTGCCGTTACGCGCTCGTCACCGTATTTCTTTTTGTAGTTTTCGACGAACGTTTTGTTTGCTGGCGTATCCGTCGTTTGGTAGTAGTTCCATGCCGCCAAATGACCTTCCAGCACATCGACGCCGATACCGCGAATTTCTTCCTCTGCTACCGATACAGACAAGGTCGTCAAGTCCTTTGCCGTAATTCCTGCATCCTTCAATTGCTTGAAGAAAGCGACGTTGCTATCGCCGTTAAGCGTGTTGTATACGACATCCGGCTTTGCTGCTTTAATTTTGCTGATCAGCGTGCTGTAATCCGTGTGGCCAAGCGGTGTATATTCTTCGCCAACCAACTCGCCGCCTTCAGCCTTCAACTGCTCTTTGATAACGAGGTTTGCCGTGCGAGGGAATACATAATCCGATCCGAGCAAGTAAAACTTTTTGCCGCGGTTCTCAAGCAGCCACGAAACCGAAGGAACGATCTGTTGGTTGGTCGTTGCGCCTGTGTAGAAAATATTCGGGGAAGATTCAAGGCCTTCGTATTGCACCGGATACCAGAGCAAGCCGTTCAGCTCTTCGAATACCGGCTTCATCGCCTTACGGCTAGCAGATGTCCATCCGCCGAACACCGCCGCGACCTTATCCTCGGAGATCAGCTTGCGGGCTTTCTCTGCGAAGGTCGGCCAATCCGATGCTCCGTCTTCAAGAACGGGTACGATTTTTTTGCCCAATACGCCGCCAGCGGCATTAATCTCATCAATCGCCATCATTTCCGCATCGATTACCGACACCTCGCTTATGGCCATCGTGCCGCTCTGCGAGTGCAAAATTCCTACTTTAATTTCCCCCTCTGCGCTTGCTCCCGTATTTGCTGTATTTGTTGCCTTATCCGTTTCCCCATTCGTAGATGCTGGTTTGTTGTTACTAGCTCCACAGCCCGCCAATACTAGCGATAATGCCACAAGCAACAAGCTAAACTGATAAAACATTCTCTTTTTCATATTCCCACTCCCCAAATTGTTATATTTGTCTCTATATCCGAACAATCCCTTGGAATAGACTTCCAATGTTCGTGCTTTCATTATAGTTTGCCCATTATATGGATGTCAATATAGTTTACATATAAATTTTAAAGGATAAAATTTTATTGAAAAATGGGCTTTTTGGGGGATTTTTCTATGCTTAATGTTATGTATAATGACATTTTGGATAGATTACATTTTCATATATGATTGAAAACGGTAATTTATGATAGAAATTATGACATTAGGTTCTTGCGCGTAAAAAAAGCCCACCTCAAGGCTCATGCCTTAAAATGGGCTCGTACGATTATTCGATCACATTTATTTCTTGTTCTCTTCCGCACGCTTCACAAGCATGTCAACGAAGAGATCGATTTGTCCCATTATAGCAATGGGATCATAACGGTAGAACGTATCAAAATCATTATAGAACAAATTGTTGTTTTTGGACGCCTTAAGACCCCTCCATACGCCTGAAGCCTTCAATTTTTCCAGCTCCTCGCCCTTTTTCTCGGGGTCGTATGTCGTTAGGAACATATAATCAGCGCCATATTCCGGCAATGCCTCGAGCGACAATTGAATCGTTTGTTCCTCCGTGCTCTTACTAATATGCGGCATCTTCAGCTTCAAAGCGTTGTAGACGGCCTGACCGCCGCGACCCGCGTTGTCTCCAAAAATCCACAGCTCGCCTTTATCGGTTAGCTCGTAAAGGCCAAAGGTTGCATTCTCGTCTACGACTCCTTTAAGCTTCTCGCGGCCTTCAGCAGCTTTTTTATCGAATTCAGCAATAAACTGCTCCGCTTTATCCGGCGCACCTGCGATGTCGCCAAACAATTTTACCGTTTCATAAATATTCGTAGCCGTGCCGTAAGGAATATGAATCGTCGGCGCTATTTTAGACAAGGCCTCATAGTTCTCGTCATACATCACGACGATAAGGTCTGGCTGTAGCTCCAGCACCTTCTCTACGTTAACCGGCGCGCCTACGTCAGCTGCACCTTTAAGCTTCTCCTTCAGAAACGGATTATCGAAAGCGGTAGGCTCAACACCAATAACATTGGCGCCTACCGAAAGCAGCTCGCCTCCGTAATAATCCGTAACTATTTTTAGCGGCTTCACCGGAATTTCTACCGCTCCCTTTGCCGTTTCGTAACTGCGGAATTGTGCCTCAGGCGCTTCCGTTGCTGCCGGCGCTTCGCTCTCTTTAGGCGCGTTAGCAGCAGCATTGCCGTTTGTATTGTTCCCTCCGCCGCACGCGGATACAAGAACTGACAACATAAGGACAATAGCGCTAACGATCAAATACGATTTCTTCTTTAACATGGTGAGCCTCCCTATTTACGTTCAACGATTGATTCTTATTAATGATAATGGGAATCATTATCATTAGAAGTATATCAAATAGCGATAGCTGCCGTCTATAGATAAAAGTCACCTTGTCATATGGATTATTGTCACTTTTGATTTTGGCGAGAATGAAGCATATCGACGAGCATGTCTGTCAGCTTTTGCAAGGATACGCCATCATTCGCGAAACATTTCGTGACGGGTATCGCGTATACCCTGTCTTCTCTGACAGCCGGAAGGTTGCGCCAAGCATCGCTTGCCAACAACCGGTTTGTTTTCTCCATTCCGCCCTCTTCATAGATACTCACGACCATATGGTCGGCTGCATAGGCTGAAAGCTCGCCTGAAGCGATCATTTTACTTTTTCCCGCCTCAATTACATGCCGTTTTATTGAATTAGGAGCAGGAAGCCCCAGCACCTCATATAGTGCATACGCGCCGCGATCCTGCGTGCTAAGCGCAAAAACATTGCCATCTGCAATTTCATAAGCGCCTACGGTCTCATCGGACCGTAAAACCTCACTCAGCTAGGCGCAAGTCGGCAGATTCCGTGCTGGTCATGAACACCCTTGCTCCGGCATGGGCAAACAAGAGGCAGCCAAAGCTGAGCTCGGTGACGGAATCATTAATCGTCATCGTTCCACTGCCCTCGCTAACCATAAATAACGTAGGCGCGCCGATCTTCATCTCGGTTGATGTTCCAGGAGATTTCAATACGACAATCATCGCCTCACGCAGCAAATAGTGGTTTGTGTTCACCGTGCAATCAACCCTTACTTTACATATTTTCAGAAAAAGACCCCTTAACCAGCAGTTGGTTAAAGGGTCTAAATAACAGGTTGCTGCAATTATTTCGTTGCAGGCGCATCTGTCGCCGGTGCATCCGTTGCTGGAGTTTCACTGCCGGCAGGAGCATCGCTCGCAGGCGCGTCGCTTGCCGGAGTCTCTTCTTCCGTCTTAGGAAGCTTAATCACGATATCTTGCTTAGGAAGCTCGTCCGTCATGAACTTGTTCATAAGCTCATAGGAAATCGTGCTCTTAAGCTTGTCTTTGACCGTGTCGCTGATTTTGTCAAAAGCGGGTGCGTCACGTTTCTCTACTTTAATGACATGGTAACCAAACTCTGTTTCTACCGGATCGCCAGTAACGCCGATCTCTTGCTTGTACGCTGCTTGCTTAAAGCCTTCAACCCAGTCGCCGTTAATCTTGTCTGCATAGAGGCCGCCAGTTTCCTTGGAGCCTGTATCATCGGAGAAATCTTTGGCAACGGCTGCCCAGTCGCCGCCCGCATCCAGCTTAGCTTTCGCTTCTTTGGCACGCGCCAAAGCTGCTTCAGCCGTACGAAGCTCTTTGCCTTCTTGGGATGAAGGATCTTTTGTCGCTACCAAAATATGACGAACCGTAACTAGCGCATAGTTAACCGTGTTCTTTTCATACTCGGTTTTCATATCTTCATCTTTTACTTGGGAGTTCATATGTGCGACAACTTTAGATGTCAGCAGCAAATAGTTCTCCATATCTTTATCTTTTAATTTCTTCGCGTCAACAGCCGTTTTGAGCTCCGCATTATTTTTCAATGCATCTTTATATTGTTTCATTTGTTCTTTAACATCGGATTCAGCCTTTTTAACGGATTCCTCCGTTGCGCGGCTGCCTAAAATTTTGTAGGAAATATACTGTTGGAGCAACTGCTCCTTAAATTGCGGTATTTCGATAATTTGCGCGTACGTTGGCTGCATAACCGTAAATACATCCAAATACTTGTTGAATTCCGTATCTGTCACATTGCCGCCTTTATAGGTAGCAATTTCTGTCTTTTTCGCGCCGCATGCCGCCATAGTCATGACCAGCACAACTGCCACGATAAGCAGCGCGCCTTTGCGCCATGCCGATTTGCGTGAACTGTGTAACATGTTGAATCCCCTTTCATCTTTTGAGCTTGTTTGTATTGTATCAGAAAAGGGACGCATAAAGCGAATCTTGTCTATGGCGACACATTTTGCAATTCGTCCTTATATAGAAGAACATCCTTATAGGCCTGCAAAAATTGCTCGATCATATGAATCTTCTGCTCCATATTCAATCCCTTGCCGCGCAGCAAAATCGTTGGATTCGGCTCCTGCTCGCTGCCCTGCTTAAAGCGGTTCTCATGCTTCAAACACAGCTGATCCACCTTTTTCCGGTCAATCCGGCGCTTCTCCGAGGCAGCATAACGAAGCACCAGGTCATCCCCCTTGCCGCTAATCTGTTCAATGCCATACATCGTGCCGTATACCTTCAGCCTAGCTACAGCAAGCAAATTGCTAACCGCCTGCGGCAAATCGCCAAAACGATCCACTAGCTCATCAATCACATCATCCGCTTCATCAAAATTGCGAATAGCGGCAACTTTTTTGTAAATCTCGATCTTTTGGATGCTGTCATAAATGTAATCGGAAGGCAAATAAGCATCGATGCTGACATCAATAAGCGTGCTGACCGGCTTCTCTTCCTTCATTTCCTCGCCGCTCATCTCTGCTTTGCGCTTCGCAATCTCATCGGCCAGCATTTGCGAATACATATCGAAGCCGACAGAGGCAATAAACCCATGCTGCTCCGCGCCTAGCAAATTGCCCGCTCCACGAATCGATAGATCGCGCATCGCGATTTTGAAGCCCGAGCCAAGCTCTGTAAATTCCTTGATCGATTGCAGACGCTTCTCTGCGACCTCTGTAAGCACCTTATCCCTTTGGTACGTAAAATACGCATACGCAATGCGATTCGAGCGCCCTACGCGGCCACGTAGCTGGTAAAGCTGGGAAAGTCCCATTTTATCCGCATCATGTACGATTAGCGTGTTGACGTTCGGGATATCGACGCCCGTCTCAATGATGCTCGTGCTGACAAGAACGTCAGACTCGCCATCAAGAAAATCGAGAATCGTTTTCTCGAGCTCCTGCTCCGACATTTGGCCATGGCCGACCGCAACTCTAGCACCCGGAACGAGCGCATTAATTTGCTCCGCCATTTGGTAGATGCCTTGAACGCGATTATATAAATAGTAGACTTGACCTCCGCGCGCAAGCTCTCGCTCAATCGCCTCGCGTACGAGGGACGGGCTGTATTCGACTACATAAGTTTGCACGGGGAAACGATTCTCCGGCGGCGTCTCGATAACCGACAGATCGCGCACGCCTAGCATCGACATATGCAGCGTTCTCGGAATCGGAGTAGCCGTCAGCGTAAGCACGTCAACATTGGTTTTCAGCTTCTTTAGCTTTTCCTTGTGGGATACGCCAAACCGCTGCTCTTCATCGACGATAAGAAGCCCAAGCGACTTGAAAATAATATCCTGCGACAGCAAGCGGTGCGTGCCAATGACAACATCGACCGTTCCCGTCTTCAGTCCCTTCATCGTCTCGTTCTGCTCCTTGCGGGATCGGAAACGGCTAAGCACCTGAACGTTAATCGGATAACCCGAGAACCGCTCGCGGAATGTCTCGTAATGCTGCTGCGCCAAAATCGTCGTCGGAACGAGTACCGCTACTTGCTTGCTGTCCATAGCCGACTTGAAAGCAGCACGAATCGCAACCTCGGTTTTGCCGTAACCAACGTCTCCGCACAGCAAACGATCCATCGGCTGGGTTTTTTCCATATCCTTTTTAATCTCTTCTATAGCTCTCAGCTGATCGCGCGTCTCGTCATACGGGAACATGGCCTCGAATTCATTCTGATACGACGTGTCTTGTCCGAAAGCATAACCCGGCGCGGTCTGCCGCTCTGCATACAGCTTGATCAAATCATCGGCGATATCCTGTACGGAGGCTTTTACCTTGCTCTTCGCTCTCGTCCATTCGCTTCCGCCGAGCTTATTGACCTTCGGCTCCTTCTCCTCGTTGCCGACATACTTCTGAATCATATCGACTTGTTCGATCGGAACGGACAGCTTATCGCCGCCAGCATACAAAATATGCAAATAATCTTTATGAATGCCTGCTATTTCAAGCGTACCGATGCCTACGTATTTGCCGATACCATGATTATGGTGAACGACGTAGTCGCCAACCTTCAGCTCCGTGTAGCTCTTAATACGCTCTGCATTATCGACCTTCTTATCCAATCTTCTTGCTTTGCGCTGCTTCTGGGAGAACATTTCGCCCTCGGTAATAATGACGAGATGAGAGGAAGGCAGCTCAAATCCGGACTGCAAATTACCCTCAAGCAGGATAGGCGTCTCGATGCTATAGTCGTCGAGCACGCGGCGCATTCTCTCCATGCGCTCCGCGTTGCCGGCCAGCATCATGACGGTTGCGCCAGTTTTGCGCCAACGCTCCATCTCTGCCTTAAGGACATTCATTTGCCCATGGAAATTTTGCATCGAGCGGCTCGTCATGTTCAAAATATTTTGCGGCTGCGAATGCGGGATTTGCCTGAGGAACAAGGATAGAAATAGCGTCGGAAACGGTCGATGGTGCAAAATCTCCTCCGTATCGCGCGCAAGCGCAAGATCCGGCAGCGATTTGCCGTTTTGCAGCAAGTGCATGGACCATTCCGCCTCATCCCGCTCCAATTGCTTGGACGTCTCTATCAAACGCGTTGGCTCGTCTAGTATGAGAAGCGTATCGCTTGGCATATAGTCGAGAATCGTTTGCCGCTCGGGATATAGAAGCGAAATATATTTGTACATTTCCGGAAAATATACATGCTCGCGCAGCCGTTCAAGCTCTCCGCCCAGTTCCGTACGAAGACGCTCCTTCGCTGTGCGGTCGGTCATTTTGTCGAGCTGCTTCTCAAGGAGCTTCTGCGCATGATTAGCCGCAACCTCCATACGGTGTCCATCAGCCATCAGCTCTTGGCATGGCGGAACCACGTAGGACTCAAAGCGATCGGAAGAGCGCTGATCCGCAGGGTCAAAGGCGCGAATGGAATCAACGTCATCGCCAAACCATTCAATCCGGTACGCCTGCGAGGCCGTTAACGGATAGAAGTCGACAATACCGCCGCGAACGCTCATTTCGCCGCGCAATTCCACTCGGTCGGCTCTCGTGTAGCCAAGCGCTGTCATTTGTCTGAGGAACGCATCAATCGGCAGCGAATCGCCTATGCTCACTTCTATCTGCGCCTCAGCCATCACACTGCTTATTGGCAAATAGCGCCGAACCCCTGAGAAGGGCACGACAACAATCCCGCGATAGCCCTTGGATAGCTTGATCAGCACATCCATTCGCTGCGCTAGCGTCTCGGGACTCGAGATCGCCGCCTCTGCAGCAACCAGCTCATTCGCGGGATATAATAAAACATTTTCTGGTGAAAGACATTCCTGCAAATCCTCTGCAATCTTCTGCGCAGCGAACATATTATGCGTCACAACGAGCATTGGACGCTCTACATCCTCCTGCAGCGCAGCAATCAGCACCTGCCTGGAAGAGCCTGCGAGCCCAGATATCATCTGTTCGCGCATGCCTTTACGAATACCGGATATGACGGACTGAACGTCCGTATCCGCGGCAAAAGCATTAATTAAAGCTTTCAACGTTGCGACACCCCGTTTCTATACACAATCGAAAGAGTATTACGATCGCTCCCTGTACATTGAAAATAAGCCTCAGCCATCCGCTAAGGCTCATACTATTCACTTTCCGTCATTGAAGAGGGCTAGTTACCAAATGAAGCTCCGGGTTCGCGTCGATCGCCTCGCGGCAATAATCACAAACCACTTTTACCGTTACATCTCCATTTGGGTCATACGCTATTATATCGCTGCGCTCTTCGGGGGTCAAGAAATGGAAACCAAGCTGGTGCTCGGTTATATTTGACCCGCTGAGGGATCCAATTGACGTTCTGCAATGCCGACAAATATAGTTTACAGCCATATGTATGCCTCCTGAAGGGTCGTTATACCCTTCAGTATGCCCGTAATCCCGTAATCTAACAGATTATCGGTTAAACTTTGCCATCGTCTCTTCAAATGGCGCTTTCAGCCTGAACTCAATCGCATCGCATGCATCCATGATCATCGCATCCAGCTTCTCCTTTTCGCTCTTCGGAAAAGTGGACAGCACATAATCCGCAATGTTCATGCCTGGCTGCGGACGGGAGATGCCCATCCGAACGCGGTCGAACGTCTGCGTGCCCAGATGCTGAATGAGCGACTTAATGCCGTTATGCCCGCCTGCGCTGCCTTGATAACGAAGCCGAAGCTTTCCGATCTCCGTATCCAAATCATCGTAAACGATCAAGCCATCTTGCACATCTGCTTTAAAATAGTCGAGAAAAGACCGAACAGACTCGCCTGACAAATTCATATATGTCATCGGTTTAATAAGGACAACCTTCGTGCCTTGCACGTTGCCTTCTCCGATTAAAGCTTTGCATTTGCTTTGCGTAACGCTAATGCCCCAGCGCTTCGCCAGCTCATCAATAACCATAAATCCAACATTGTGCCGGGTTCCCTGATAAGCCGTACCGGGATTCCCAAGTCCTGCAATCCACCTCATTGCTTGCTCCACTCCTTTACGGACAAATGTATCATAATCTCTTGCAAGCGTAAACGGCTTAAACGTAGTTAAAAATGAGAATAGATAGCGCCAGCCTCGCCTAATGACAAAACAGCGCCGCCCTAGTAAAGGGCGGCGCCATTCAAATTCGCAACTGTATTTTGCAAGGTTGGAATTACAGACTCTTAATGCCTTCAAGCTGCGCTTCCTTGGAACGGGATTCCGCCTCTGCAAGCTCCACAGCCGCATCCTCTGCTTCTTCCTCCGTAAGCTCCTTCTGCGGCGCAAGAATCGTCACGACGACCTGCTCCGGCTCAGCAAGCGATTCAACGCCCTTAGGCAGCTTCAAATCGCTTACGAGTACGCTCTCGCCTATCGCTAGCGCGGAAATGTCTACGGATACGGAATCAGGAATGTTGCCAGGCAAGCATTGCACCTCAAGCTCATGCAAAATCACTTGAAGAATGCCTCCTTCTCTTACTCCCTGCGAATCGCCTTCCGCAGTAATCCGAACGTTAGCACGCACGTTTTCGTTCATGTTGATTTGGTGGAAATCAACATGAAGCACTTGACGGCTCAATGAATCACGCTGGATTTCTGAGATCATAACCGATGTTTTGCCATGTGATGGAACATTTATTTCAAGCACCGCGTTCGGATGGGACCGAAGCAGCGCCTGCAGCTCCTTGCTATCTACAGTTACCTGAGCGGCATTATCTAATTGTTTTCCGTAAATAACGCCCGGAATTTTCCCTTGGAGCCGCAATTGGCGCAACTCACCTTTCGTCGTGCCAGTTCGTTGATCCGCGTTCATCGCTATCGCCATATTGATTACCTCCTAAAAGTTTTGTGAAGCAAAAACTCGCTTCGTATGCATTTCCCTATAACTTACCCACTGCTGCCAAATATTAAACAACTAATAAAAGAAGACAAAAAAAGGATGCAGCAACGAATTCGCCATTACGAATTCGTCCTGCATCTTTTAGCTGCGTCGTATTTATTGCTGCTTCTTTTCTTTCTTCGCTTTGGCACGGCCGCGAATCTTGTCCGCATAACCTGGTTTATTCACTTGGCGCTCGCGCGCAATCGCGAGGTCGCCAGCCGGAACATCATGCGTTACTGTAGATCCGGCAACGACATAAGCGCCATCGCCGATCTTCACGGGAGCAATGAGGTTGACGTTGCTGCCGATAAACGCATTGTCGCCGATTTCTGTAACAAATTTATTATAGCCGTCATAATTGACCGTAATCGCACCGCAGCCAACGTTCACGTCTTTGCCTACCTTGGCATCTCCTACATAGCTCAGATGCGACACTTTGCTTCCATCGTCCAACGTTGCGTTTTTGAGTTCAACGAAATCGCCGATTTTGCAGCCAACGCCAAGCTTCGAGCCTGGGCGTAAGTTAGCGTAAGGACCTACCGAGCTGGTGTCGCCTACGACAGACTCCGCCACAACGGAATATTTAATCGTAACGCCTGCTCCGATTGTGCTGTCCGCAATGTCAGCTTGAGGACCAATGATGCAATCCTCGCCAATAACCGTTGATCCGCGCAGCACCGTACCCGGATAAATAACCGTGTCCGAACCGATTTGTACCCCTGCCTCTATATAAGTCGAAGAAGCATCGATAAGCGTAACGCCGCCAAGCAAATGGTTGCGGTTAATACGCTCGCGCATGAAGCGCTCCGCTTCCGCAAGCGCAACGCGGTCGTTCACGCCAATGGCCTCCGCCAAATCCGAAGTGCAGTAGCCTTGAACGGATTCGCCTGCCTCGCGGAAAATGCCGATAACATCGGTCAAATAAAATTCTCCCTGCGCGTTGTTGCTCGTTACCTTCGCAAGCGCTGCGAACAGCTTCTTGTTGTCGAAGCAGTACGTGCCTGTATTGATTTCTTTAACCGCCGCCTCATCCGGCGAACAATCCTTCTGCTCGACTATGCGCTGCACCGTTCCATCCTCGCCGCGAATAACGCGCCCGTAGCCGGCAGGAACATCAAATGATGCCGTAAGCACCGTAGCAGCCGCACCGCTTGATGCATGCAGCTCAAGCATTGCGCTAATCGTGGAAGCCTGTACGAGAGGCGTATCTCCGCAAATAACGATCGTCGTGCCATCCTCTTCGCCCAGCAAGCCTTCAGCTTGACGCACCGCATGGCCCGTACCTAGCTGCTGCTCCTGCAGCACATATTCCGCGCTGTCGCCCAAAAAGGACTTAACCATTTCCGCACCATGCCCTACGATCACAACGGAGCGCTCCGCTTTCGCTTCCTTCACAACATCAAGCACATGACCAACCATCGGCTTCCCGCATACCGGATGAAGCACTTTATATAATTTCGATTTCATACGCTTGCCCTGTCCGGCTGCAAGCACAATCGCCATCACTTTCAAATGAAAGACCTCCTAAATCTACTATGAATAATAAACACAGTTAAACCCATCTACAAAAATACTAGCTTTATTATATTCCATTATACGATTATGTTCCTCTATTGCAAAAAAAAAGAAAAGAGAGCCATGGCTCTCTTCTCCAAACAACCCCAAAATTCATGAAATGCTTTGGTTAAGCTCCTTCTTCAATCGCAACTTCTTCTGCTGCACGCTCATATTCTGCGAGAACAGCAGCCTGGATTTTCTCCCGGGTGGTTGAAGAGATCGGATGAGCGATATCCCGAAATTCTCCATCCGGAGTACGTTTGCTTGGCATTGCAACGAACATACCATTGTTTCCGTCGATGACACGAATATCGTGAACAACGAATTCATTATCAATAGTAATGGATGCGATCGCCTTCATACGCCCTTCGGAATTTACACGGCGGAGTCTGACATCAGTAATTTGCACTTGTGTTCACCACCTTTGTCTATCAGAGACTTGGTGTATACTTCCACGTTTTTGTGCCAATTCCTTCTACATTTTTGGAAAAATCATGCTGTATTTAAAATATTTTTTTACAATTAAATCTTTTTCGTTTTCATTCGACAAGAGTCGATGCAATGACCTCTATTTCGACAAAAACATCCTTTGGCAGCCTCGCGAC
This sequence comes from Paenibacillus sp. FJAT-27812, assembly GCF_001273905.1. NCBI lineage: Bacteria > Bacillati > Bacillota > Bacilli > Caryophanales > Paenibacillaceae > Paenibacillus > Paenibacillus sp. FJAT-27812. The sequence continues at coordinate 2,042,966 of NZ_LIGH01000001.1, forward strand.
CTCAACGGCTGATCGAGCCGGTTTATGCTCTCCGAAGTACGACGAGTAAATGCCATTTACCGTTGCAAATTGATTCATGTCCTTCATAAATACAGTAGCTTTTACTACATCCTGAAAGCCGGCGCCTGCAGCCGCAAGAACAGCCTCCAAATTACGAAACACTTGATGGGTTTGTTCTTCTATTCCGCCTTCTACAAGCTGTCCAGATGCATCTAATGGAATTTGTCCCGAAGTGAACAATAATCCTCCCAGTTTTATCGCTTGCGAATAAGGCCCAATCGCTGCAGGCGCTTTATCAGTTGCGATTACTTCCAGTTGCTGCTTCGTAGTCATTATGGTCCCAGCCTTTCCTATCAAGAAGTATAAGCCATTATTTCCAGACAATTTTATCCTTTAAAATAATTACCAGGAACAACAGTCGTTTGCTTCGTTTTCATATCAACGGCAGTCAGCTTAGCCAAGGATACATAATCCTCAAGCAGACGTTCTTCGAGCTCTACCTCGCCGGACTCGACAAATACGCCTACTCCCGCAACTGTAGCTTTGAATTCGAACAGCAGATCCATCATTCCTTGGATCGTCCCGCCAGCCTTCATGAAGTCGTCAATAATGAGAACGCGCGAATGCTCCTTCAGCGCTCTGCGCGCCAAAGACATCGTCTGAATTCGCTTCGTTGATCCCGATACATAGTTGATACTAACCGCGGAGCCTTCCGTCACCTTGTTATCGCGCCGCACAATGACAACCGGTATGTTCAAGCAGGCAGCCGTTGCATACGCAAGTGGTATCCCTTTTGTCTCTACCGTCATAATGACGTCGATCTTCCGATCCGCGAACGCGGTTGCAAACATTCTCCCGACATCAGCCAGCAGCTCCGGTTGGCCTAACATATCCGTTATATACAAATAACCGCCGGGAAGAACCCTCTCAGGCTGCTCTAGCTGGCGGCATATGCTCGTCATAATGGTAAGAGCCGTCGTTTGCTGCATCTTCGGCGTATATTTCACTCCGCCAGCAGCTCCAGCAAGTGTATGAAGCTCACCAATTCCTTCTTCCTCAAACACTTCTTTAATAATCGCCAGGTCCTCACTAATTGAAGACTTTGCCGATTGATATCGATCAGCAAATGCTGTCAGTGAAATTAACGTGTGGGGTCGACTTAATAGGTATTGCGTCATTTCAACCAACCGCGAGCTCCGTTTCAACTTCTTCAAACACATCTCCCCCCACTAAATCCGAATAATATAATGTCAATATAACATTTTTATACGGATTTAATCAAGAAGAACGTCAGTCCTATGTCAGCATTCTTACCACATAGACTTCTTTGCAGAAACCTCGGAGCCCATTGTAAATGCGCGGAAGCTTGGCTTCCTTCGACACAAGGCCAAAAACGGTCGGTCCGCTGCCTGACATCAATACGCCATCGGCGCCAAGACGAATCATGCTTTCCTTCAGCTGCATGACCTCCGGATACACATCCAGCGTAACCTTCTCCAGTACGTTGCCAAGCCCGTCACAAATATCGGCAAAGGAGCCTCTCTGCAGCGCATCGACCATATTAGGGATGGAAGGATGCTCTTTCAGCTCGTTAGCCCGGAATCTGCCATAGACGTCTGCTGTGGAAACGTTAATTGGCGGCTTCGCCAGCACGACCCAGCACTGCGGAGGGGCCGCGATATGCTCAAGCTTCTCGCCACGGCCGCGAGCAATCGCTGTGCCGCCTGTTACGCAAAAAGGAACGTCAGAGCCAAGCTCAGCGCCAAGTCGGCATAGCTCGTCCTCAGGGATCTGCAGCTTCCACAGCCGGTTTAGTCCGCGCAGCGCAGCAGCGGCATCGCTGCTTCCGCCGGCGAGTCCCGCAGCGACCGGAATCTTTTTGTCCAAATGGATATATACGCCTTGCTTCACATCATAGCGTTCTTTAATAAGCCTAGCCGCTTGAAAGGCTAGGTTCTTCTCGTCTAGAGGTATGTAGCCTACTTGGCTTGAAATAATAATAGTATCTCTAGGGAGCTCTTCCATTTCAAGTCGATCTGCAAGGTCAACCATCGTCATAATCATCTCGACTTCATGGTAGCCGTCATCACGCTTGCGGAGCACATCGAGCAATAAATTAATTTTGGCAGGAGCTTTTTCATAAATTTTCATCCGATAAGTTCACCCGTTCGTTCGTAAGCTTAAGCATCATTATATCAAACGAACGCAATAAAAGCTAAGAGATGACAAACGGTTAATTTCCGAATGCCAACACCTTAGCTTTTGCCTGCATAAATATGACGTTCCGCTTACGGCTGATTCGACTTTGCAGCGGCTTGCTCGGCAAGCTGTATCGCACGCTTCACCATGTTGCCCGCGTCCTTCGCACGAATGCTGCCCCAGCCTTCTTGCTGCACCGTATCGTAAAATCCAAGGTCCTTAGCCAGTTCATATTTCAACTGCTCTGACATCACTCCACGTCTTCTGCGGCCCATTCCATTACCTCCAACTCCAAATTAACGATAAGCATATAGGCTGTCACTATTGCACAGGTAGTATGCTTCAAATTGAATGGGTCCATACGCGCTGGAATTGGCTCACGCCCGAGAACACTAAGTAAGTTTTTTAATAAAAAAAAAGCGCAGATTTCTCTGCGCTAACATGCCTCACTAGGCGATATATAATCTATTGTTGCAAATGGGCAATACGGACTTGACCTTCATCATTGCATACGGTCACTTCCACCGACTCGGTCAGTATATCCGCATAACTGTAAGAGACACGCTTGAACGCATGTTGCTCTTCATCCAGCTTAACAATGAAAACAGAAGGGTAGGTTTCTTCCAACGTGCCGGTTCGTTCGATGGTCTTTCGTCGGCCACCGTTCGCTCGAAGACGGATTTTGGAGCCAACATGAGCTTCCAAACTGCGTTTAATATCCAATAGCGCATTTTTTGCCATTGTCCACTACCACCTCTTTCCTTGTCCATTATAACTAAAAAAAGGAGGCTTGTCAAACAAAGCAAAATATTATATCAGCCGGAATATTTACTTGTCAACGGTGATTTCACCCATTTTAAAAAAACTGTGTATGAAATAGCAAATAATATACATATTAAGAAGTTGCTTCAACCTTAAAAAACAAAATAACGCCTAAACGGCGTTATTTGTTTTACTGATTTACTGCTTTAACATAGAAGAGGATTCCGTTATTTTAGGCTTCGGCATGCCAACGCGGAAGCGTCCCATCGTCTCAATGCCGCCTACACCATCGATTCCGCTTATCGTGCCATGAATAACGTCAGCTAAGTTGATCGTGTCTTTAATCGACGTATAGCTCGCTTTAATGGCTATATAAACGGGATCGAGCGCATGAATCAAAATACGTCCAGGCGAGCTCGCAAAGTTGGAGCCTACCTGAAGCAATGCTTCAAAATGCGATTGGCAAGCACCCGCAATAACAATCAATCCGTCGCGATTCTTCTCGTATTCACGAGCAACGCGAACCGCATTAACGAAATGCTGTGAGTTTTTGTAGCTGCTTAGGCTGTATAGGTCCATTTGTGCGCGGTTTTTCAATACACCGTCATGTCCGGTTATAACGACGATATCCGGTTGGATTTGAGGCAGCAGTCGGTACAGCACATCAGCCATTTGGGATTCATGCACATGAAGGCCATGCGAAGGAACATGCATCGTGTTGTACAGCTGCATGCTCTTCTTCAAATAGTTACCGTCGCCATCGAGATGAAGAACTTTTCCTGGCACTTCAAAAAATGGCTGGCTCTGCTGCATCGCATGCCGAATATTATCCTCGTTCTCAATCGCTTGACGTTCTCGTTCAGAGTGCATACGTCTTAAGGAATCATTTACTTTTATTCGAACTTGCTGAACCGCGCTTGTCGATTCTGGATCGCGTACGACCGACAGATCTGGAATCGGAGCATCCGCAAGCAATCGGTAGTCCGTGCCCTTCAGAACAGCAGTTTCTGTACGAACAGCTTCAACCTTAAATAGCACGTCACCGCCATACGATTTGCGGACGACCAGGTCCCCTTGCTTCATGGGTAAATCACCTCTTCCTCTATCCTATGGGCAGATAGAGCGAATGGTGAGTATTTTTATGACTTAACCGCCTGAGCTCCCCAGCCCGCTTCCAGCATGCTGCGGCTAATCCGCGCAAATTCCTCAAGCGAAAGCGTCTCGCCGCGCCTTATAGGGTCAATTTCGTTCTTCAGGAGCATCTCCGTCAATGCCTCACGCCGTTCCTTGCCTACAAATGCAGTCAGATTGTTCGCAAGCGTCTTCCTGCGCTGTGCGAAGCTCGCTTGCACGACACGGAAAAAATGATCCTCGTCCGGCACATCAACGGCCGGCTTATCGCGCAGGGATAGCTTAATAACAGCCGAATCCACGTTTGGCTGCGGAATAAACACCGTATGCGGCACCGTACAGACAAGCTTAGGCACGCAGTAATATTGGACAGCCACGCTAAGACTGCCATACTCCTTGCCTCCTGGCTTCGCTGCCATCCGCTCAGCCACTTCCTTCTGAATCATCACGACGATGTGCTCAAGCGGCAGCTTCTCCTCAAGCAGCTTCATCAAAATAGGCGTAGTCACATAGTAAGGCAAATTAGCTACGACACTGACGCCCGTTACATCGGCAAATTGCTCTTCGAACAGCTGCTTCAAATCAAGCTTCAGCACATCGCCATGAATGACCGTGGTATGCTGCTCTTCAGCCAATATATCCTTTAAAATCGGAATAAGCCGGTTATCGATCTCGACCGCCGCCACCTTGCCGGCAGCTTGCGCAAGACGCTGCGTAAGCGCGCCAATCCCGGGACCGATCTCAAGCGCTCCCTTCGTTTCATCCAGCTCAGCTGCTGCAACGATATTGTTCAAAATATTTTGGTCAATCAGAAAGTTCTGCCCTAGACTTTTCTTGAAAGAGAAGCCGTATTTGGCAATAATCTCTTTGGTCCGCTTTGGCGTTGCTACCTCGAAGGGTGCCGATTTCACCGCAGCCTTGCTTTGCTCATTTTGATCGTGATCGCTCATTTCCTAACCCCCCAGTTCCTCTTCCATTTGCTTAAACGCTTCTGCAAATTCCACCTTGGAAATGCGAAAGCTTGTACAACGCTTGTAGAACTGCTTGCCGTTTGCATAACCGATCCCGAGTAGCTTGCCCATAACCAAGCGTCGATTAGAAGCGTCTGGATGAACAATAAGCCCCGCTTCCATTAAATCCTCAAAGCTAATCTCTCCCGATTCGTCAAGCGACTCTGTACGGAGCTCTGAGAGTGCCGTGCGAATCGCATCCGGGCTTGCATTCTCAATGCCGATATCTCCCTTGTACAAAGCTTGCTCCTGTGGCAAAAAAGCATGCTTGCAACCGGGCGCGTGACGCGCAACGATTTTGCGAATTCGCTCTCCCGCATGGTCGGGATCTGTAAATATAATAATGCCGCGGCGCTCGTTCGCAAGCGCAATTCTTCTCAGCACGTCCTCGCCGATAGCCGAGCCGTTCGTCTCTATGGTGTCCGCTTCAACCGCCCGTTTTATCGCTGCGGTATCGTCTTTACCTTCAACGACAATGATCTCTTTGATCATCAAGACCATTCCCTTCAACATAAACTCTTATAAACCCGCAAACATGCAAAAAGAAGAGGCGGTGCCTCTCCTTATGATGGCATATTTAATTGAATATTACGATAAGATGATGGTAAACCCGCATATTAGCTTGACGTTGGTTTATTAGGCCCGAGCACGTAAACGGTAAAGCCCTTCTTCCTGCCAAACTTATTTGCCGTTTTGTTGCTATCGAAGTATACGTCGATTTTGTTTCCTTTTATCGCGCTGCCCGTATCCTCAGCCCGGCGGAAACCGATCCCTTCAATATAAACCCACCAGCCAATCGGAATAACCTTTGGATCAACCGCTATCGTTCGTCCTTCTTTCACACGGGAGCCAGATGCTGTAATCCCGTAATCCGGATGGTCGGAATCTTTACCTGTAGAAGCGACACCTGCCGAATAGGCAGTCAGCGTGAAGTTCTTAAGTACGGTCTTGGCCTTGAACGATACACCGCTCTTCGTAAGCGTTGCAACGCTCTGGCTTTTGTTAGAGAGCACAGAAACTTTTGGCTCAGCCTTCTTCGTTCCGATAACGACAACCTGGTCAACTGCAGCGGTCTGGACAACCTTGCTGACCATCTTCTTCGAAATGAGAATGCCGTCCTCGTACTGCTTCTCGATATGTTCAACAATAAGGCCTTCCTTACCGGTTTGCACGAGCTTTTCCTTGCCCGCTTCCAGCGTAGGATCTTTCTTCTTTACGATAGAGTACGGCATGGCGCGCTCGGATTCAGACACCTTCGTGTCGACACGTACGACCGTTACCGTTAATTCCGAATCAACTACCGTATTAAGCGGAGGCATTACTTTATCATGATTACGAACTGGAATATTTAATTCCTCGATCGCTGCCTGCACTGTTCTCTCTGTCGTATATACAGTAGAGGTCTTGCCATCAGCTTTCACAATTACCGGAATCGCTTGAGTAACCTCAATTCGATCTCCGTCCTTTATTGCCGCATTAAGCGGTATGGACACCTCATCATGTGGTCCAATTGCGATAGCTTGTTCATCCAGTAGGCGTTGCAGGACCCATTGCTTCGTTTCCACAATGGTTTCTTGTCCGTTCACTACTACGGAGACGCTTTTGACAGCCGTTCCGTACAACAACACCAAAAACATGAAAGTCATAGCGATTGAGATAGTAGCACTCAAAAGAATCAAACGCAAGTTTTCACGCTTCCATCGCAATGCGAAAGACATGCTGGATGATCGTTTCCCATGGGTGTCCTTAACCTGGAGTATTCCCACTTCATCGGTCCTCCTTCATAGCCCCGCCGCCAAGTGTTACGCATGATACAACTGACGCGACTATAGTATATTGGCGTGCAAGCACGCAATCCAGTACTGCTATCGATCCTCCCACCCCCATCTTTAATCCCTATGTCGACAAATTCCCGTTTATTCGAAAATAAAAAGAAGCCGTCGACAGAGGATCTGTTTCGTGGCTTCCCGGTAAATGATTACACTGGGATACAGAAAAATGGATGCACGAGGTTGATCACTCTCTATGAACGCTTACGAGGTTAGCTGACGGATTCGGGCAAGAGAGACGCCCTATTCGAAAACGCAATGCTCATGGCAAAGGCTCCGAAATTCACCCCTTGAAGAATTCAAAACACGGTACAAAAACCCGTATTTGGTTCCCCCGCTCTCCAAATGGAGATTAAGCGCAAACTGGAAATCCAATACAAAATGTAATGCTCTGAGTTGAATCATACCCTCATACGAGGTGAATTGTAAAGATACGATAAAAGACGATTTAAGCGAAAAAGGTGGATAAAGACGGAAAAATTAAGCGATAATCGCTATAAAAATTAGTTTTTACGCAATAAAGGTCTTAAATTCTCTCTGGTTCTCTCGTTTTCAGACAATACCAAAACATTTTTTTCCGTTTTCGGTCGTAATTGCGCCTATTTCTTCAACAGATTTGCCTAATAATTCGGCTGCTGTCTGTGCGACGAGTGCCACATACGAGGACTCATTTCGCTTCCCTCTGAACGGATGAGGAGCCAAATATGGAGCATCGGTTTCAATCAAAATTTTATCGAGCGGAACCTGCTTAAGCACCTCTTTGGGTACCCTTGCATTTTGGAAAGTAACCGGCCCTCCGAACGAAATATAAAAATTCATATCCAGGCATTGTTTTGCGGTTTCCCAGCTGCCTGAGAAGCAGTGCATGACCCCTCCAACCTCGGCTGCATTTTCCTCCTGCAAAATCCGAATAACATCCTCATGCGCATCGCGGTTATGAATAACGATAGGCTTGCCTACTTTGCGGGCTAGGCGGATTTGCTCGCGGAATACACGCTGCTGAACGTCTTTGGGTGACGTGTCCCAGTGATAATCCAAGCCGATTTCACCGATAGCAACAACCTTCTCATGTGCGCAAAGGCGCTCGATCCATTCTAAATCCTCGGGAAGCATGTCGATGCTATCCACCGGGTGCCAGCCAACAGCCGTATAAATAAAATCATACTGCTCAGCAAGCGCGATCGTCGTTGGGATGGTTTCACGGTTAAAGCCGATATTAAGCAGCATGTGTACGCCTGCATCCTTCGCGCGCTGAATAACCTCGTCGCGATCCTCGTCGAATTTATATGAGTCTAAGTGCGTATGGGTATCAAAAAGTAATGTCATGTTAGTGTCAGGCTCCTTTAGTCGAGTTTAAACAATTTTTTCAACGAATCGGGTATCAGGGAAATATTTTTTTTGAGCGGCTCTTCCGGATAATACAAGTGATACTGGCCTTGATGCAGCCCCGTAATCGAGCGAACGATGTCGGATTTGGCAGATATTTCGCTTATTTCATCTTGCCCGTCTAACAACAAAATCGGCGCTTTTTCTTTCTTTTCTCCTTCTTTTTTGTCCGGTCGATATACGTCATAAGGAAGGTCAAACGGGAAGTCAATTTCCATATGGTAATCCGGATTCATTCCTATAGAAGAGAAGCAATGGCCGATCTCATTCAAAAGGTCCTCATCCGGATTTTCGATCGTTATGTACTTATATAAATGGCGGTTCATAAATCGATCGCATAAATCGCTTAACAGCGAATCCTGCTCCTCTGCCCACTGCGTGAAAGCGGTCTGCACGAGTGCTTCATCCAGCTTCAAATAATCTTGCACCGTAATCGAGTTGTGAAGCAATCCTTTTAGTGAGCTCGGCATCCAATCAAATGTGTAGCCACCCACATAAAGCTCCTGCGCTCTACGAAATATTTGACGTAAAATAATCTCAGAGCTTCTTGTAACTGGATGGAAGTAAATCTGCCAATACATTTGATAGCGAGACATCAAATAATGCTCTACGGCATGCATTCCGCTTTCTTTCACTACAATTTGCCCTTTATAGGGACGCAATACCCGTAATATGCGCTCTAAGTCAAAGGTTCCATAGTTGACACCGGTATAATAAGCATCTCTAAGCAAATAGTCCATACGGTCAGCATCCATTTGACTTGAAATGAGACTTACGACGATGGGCTTTGGATATGTTTTTCGGATAACTGCAGCAACTTGCGCGGGGAACTCTTCCGATACGGCCCGCAGCACTTGGTTGATTTCCGTGTTCTCCAGTATGATTTTGCATGTCCACTCTTCATGATCCGTGTCGAATACTTCTTCTAAGGAGTGGGAGAACGGGCCGTGACCGACATCATGCAGCAGCGCGGCACAAAGCGAGACCAGCCGCTCCTCGGCAGGCCAATCGGGATAGCCGTTACGCTCGAATTGAGAAATAATTTTACGCGTAATTTCATAGACTCCTAGCGAATGTGAAAATCGGCTATGTTCAGCACCATGAAAAGTTAAATACGAGGTTCCTAATTGGCGGATTCTTCTCAATCGCTGGAACTCTTTCGTATTGATTAAATCCCAAATCGTTTGGTCCTGAACATATATATAATGATGGACAGGGTCCTTAAAAACCTTCTCTTCGGTCAGCTGTTGCTTCATCGTCTCTCATCTCCTTTGTTCATATTTTCGACACATTAAGTGAAACTATTGTCGAATAGTGTCGTAAATTAGTTTCCAAAATGTCGAAGCTGTTGTATTCTATTACAGAGTAATATGAGCCTTGTGTATAGTCAAATACTTAACCTGACGGCTTTGAAAGTCAATTTTATTGGTTGACTATTATGGTAATCGTTGGTATTATAGTAATCATAAAAGCAAAATTTATGTCGAACGATGGCGAATTGTATTTTGAGAGGGGCAATGATAGATTATGATGAAATCTACTGGTATTGTTCGTAAGGTTGATGAACTAGGACGGGTCGTTATTCCAATCGAATTACGCCGTACACTAGGAATAGGCGAAAAAGATGCACTTGAAATCTACGTGGATGGCGAGCGCATCATGCTTAAAAAATACGAGCCTGCATGTATCTTCTGTGGCAATGCAGAAAACGTATCTTACTTCAAAGGAAAAATTGTTTGTCATATTTGTTTGTCTGAAATGCCAACACCTGTGACAAAATAAAAAAAATCGGTTATACTGTACTTATCAACTTGTTAATTCTAACCTTTTTTATACTCCTTGATGCCTTCCTGAGCTTGAACCCGGCCAGGAAGGTCTTTTTTTTGTCTAATTAATGGTTTCTTATACAGCTTTATCTATTAACCTCATTATATACATCTCTTTTTGGCAATCCTCGATCAATGGCAACCATTTTAATGGCTTCCTTCCGACCATACTGCTCTTCATAGTGGGCAACATGGGCAGCAAGTTCAAGCTCTGACCACCAGATGTCGGCAGCTGGCTGCTCGCTTGCGCCAGATCCTTCTGATCCTTCGACTACGATACAAAACTCGCCCAGCGGCGGATGCTCCGCAAACCAATCTATACATTCTGATACTCGCCCGCGCACCGCCTCTTCATGCCGCTTCGTTAACTCTCTTACGCATGCAACATGGCGATCACCCAGACATTCTAGTACTGCTTCCAATGTTTTGCCAATACGGTGGGGGGACTCGTAAAAAAGAAGGGTTCCTCTCTGAGCCTGCATATCCTTCAGCCACTTCATTAACGATTTACGTTCACGTGGCGGAAATCCGGCAAATAAAAAACGTTCTGTCGGCAATCCTGACATGATAAGCGCAGATAAGGCGGCGTTTGCCCCAGGAATAGGAATAACGGGGATATTATGTTCAACTGCTTCTTTCACAAGATCAGCGCCAGGATCGGAAATTGCCGGCAGCCCCGCATCGCTTACTAATGCAATCGATTGTCCCTCCAGCAGCAGCCGGATAAGCTCTGGCCCGCTTGCCCGCTTATTATGCTCATGATAGCTGACGATGCGGGTACCGATTTCAAAATGCGTAAGCAGCTTGCGTGTTTGCCTTGTATCCTCAGCGGCGATCAGCTGTACTTCCTTTAGTGTACGGATCGCACGGAATGTCATATCTTCTAAATTGCCGATTGGCGTAGCTACTAAATATAGGCTGCCTGTAATTTCTTTTGCAGCCTCTGAGAAGCTTTTCTGTATGTTCAAACGATTTGCACCCCATTCTCATATACCATAATCGGCGGAAGAAGCTTAATATCAGGCTTTCCATCCCGCATCGCTTCTATTAATACCATATTGGCTTCCGCATTCGCATGAGGATGAACAAATTGGATCCGCTTCGGCTCAAGCCGCCATTTGCGCATCGTTTCGACGATATCCAGCAAGCGTGATGGCCGATGGACCATGGACACCTTCCCGCCGGGACGTACGAGCCTCGAACATGCTTCCGCAACATCATCAAGCGTACAGTGTATTTCATGCCTAGCAATCGCATAATGCTCGTTTTCATTCTGGTCGCCTGCCGTTACCGGCATATAAGGCGGGTTAACCGTCACTGCATCATATACCCCATTGCCCGCAAGCTTCGGATACAATTTCAAATCCTGCTCAATAACCGTTATTTGCTCCGTCAACTGATTGAGCAAGATGCTTCTTCTAGCCATATCCGCAAGTCTTGGCTGAATTTCAACCGCATCAATCTTCGCATTTGTTCTTGTAGTGAGAAGCATGGGAATAACACCGTTACCCGTACATAAATCGACTATACGGCCATGCTTCGGTACGCTTGCGAACCGAGAAAGCAGCACAGCGTCAAGCGAGAAACTGAATACTTCCCTGCTCTGTATAATTTTTAGTCCTGATTCCGTCATTAAATCATCAAGCCGTTCATTAGCTGCTAATAGAGTTTGTTCCGACACGTTTTAAGCCGCTCCTTTTCATTAATCGGTAATAATGTCCATCCTTTTTTTCACAAGTCCTGTTAATAAAAATACCGCCCTTTGCGGCAAGGACGGCATGTCGATACGGATTCCACTATTTATTTAGAAAGGATAGACAGAATAAACAGTCACCCTCCGTCCGCAAATGCCCGTAATATACGTTGCAAATGTGGAATCCTTCGTGGTACAGCCGGGTCAAATTATCATGGCCTTCTCCGATTGCTACATTCGCTTCTGCGAATGCTTGCTCGGCAAGCACCTGCACCTCTTGGGATGCACCCGATTTTTTGCCTTTGGCTGGAGCTTTAACGACTTCACGTTCAAGCTCCGCTTCTCTTTTAAACAGTTGACGCAGCTGGTTGTTCTCTTCACTCAGACGCTTATTGTCTTCTAACAGTTCTTTTACCTTCTGCTTCAAAGCCGTCAGCTCCTTATGGAACGTACCTACTTGGTTATCCAGCTCGTCCATTTTCAAGAATATATCTTTCTTCTCCAAGTTCCCACCCCAGAGCTTCAAGCGTGAGTGTAACCTCACCCGTGAGAATCGCACTCTGCCGCTTATTTGATGACGACATCATCCATCGACAGTTCTTTCGGTTTACCTGGTGTATCAAATAATTGCACATACACGCTTTTCGTGGATGTGTTTATGCCAGTAACCTTACCTTCCCCATATGAGGTGACAACGAATTTTCCAATAGCCGGAAGTTCTTCACGAATGCTTTCGTAGTTGTCATGCTCATATTTCAGGCAGCACATAAGACGCCCGCATAAACCGGATATCTTAGTTGGATTAAGTGATAAATTCTGATCCTTAGCCATCTTAATCGATACGGGCTCAAAATCGCCCAGCCAAGAGGAGCAGCATAACACTCGTCCGCAAGGACCGATTCCACCAAGCATCTTCGCTTCGTCCCGTACGCCAATTTGCCTTAGCTCAATTCTTGTACGGAACACGCTAGCCAAATCTTTAACTAGCTCGCGAAAGTCGACACGGCCTTCTGCCGTAAAGTAAAAAATAATTTTGTTGCGGTCAAACGTAAATTCTACGTCTACCAGCTTCATGCGAAGCTGATGACCTTTAATCTTTTCAAGACAAGTAGAGAACGCATTTTTGGCTGCTGCGCGATTTTCTTCGACGACTTTAGCGTCTACATCGCTTGCAATGCGTATTACTTTCTTTAGAGGAAGTACAACATCCGATTCACCGACTTGCTTCTGTCCCACCACCACTTTACCGTATTCGATTCCGCGTGCTGTTTCAACAATAACATGTTGTTCCTTATCCACGGGATGCTCGACCGGATCAAAGTAATAGATCTTGCCCGCTTTCTTGAAGCGAACACCGATGACATTATACAAGAATTAGCCCTCCTGTAAGTTTACCAATAGTTGCTCAAATGCGAGCTGAGGCGTTACATTTGCACGCATGCGCTTACTTGCTTCAAGCGTATGCTCTATGCAGGACACCCAGCCTGCGAACGATCGATCAAACGCGTGCTTGCTTATCCATTCCAACTGATCTATAAAAACGATGTTGTCCTGCCTTCCGGCCTGGAACTGAATCAAATCTTTAAACCATATAACTAACAACGACAACAGCAATTGTGTATGCTCCACTAAATCCGTCTTAAAAAGCTGTTGTCCAGCAGTGATCATCGCCGCGGTGAATCGGGTCAAACTCTCCTTGCCTAATTGTATCACTAGGCTTCTGATTTCTGCAAACTGATTCTGTTGGAGAAATTGTCTAGCTCCATCCAAACCCGACGTTAATTGAACAACGGTTCGGGCTAATGTAGGAGGCGCTCCTTCGGCAATTAACGTCTGCAGCATGCTCTCTGGCGACATCGGTAGAAATGGCACCCACTGCGTGCGAGAGCGGATGGTAGGCAGAACAGCTTGTCCATTATCGGTTATCAAAATAGCTACAACCGGCGATAACGGCTCCTCCAAAAATTTGAGCAAGCTATTTGCTGCCTGCATCGTCATTTTGTCAGCTTGCTCAATCATATATACTTTGCGCTTCGTCCCGCTATTTCGGTAAGAGAAGTCCCGCTGCAGCTCGCGAATTTGGTCGATCTTTATCGATTGGCCATCCGGCGCGATTGTCGTTAGGTCCGTTTGATTGCCGTGCTCAAACTTCCTGCACTCCAAGCACTCTCCGCATGCAACGGCGCCGCCTGCTGTACAGAACAGCGCCTTAGCAAATTCACGCGCCATTGCCATTCTTCCTGTACCCGAAGGTCCGTTAAATAAGTAAGCGTGTGAGATCTTGCCGCTCTGCAGCGCATGAGTCAAAATCCGCTGCGCTTTCCATTGCCCTGTTATTTGTTCAAGGCTCATAGCCGTTCCTAACCTTTCCCTGCCCGGTTCTCATCAAAATAATAAATTGATAAGCAGGCCTCGTATCTCCCCGATCTTGTTAAGCAAGTCAATTCTGCCTTGCTCGCTATCGAGCAAATCCTCGGCCATCGAGACGAGTGTCTCATCAATCTCATCTAGCAGTTTATATCTTTTAATACGGCCCCTTCGATCAAAGCCTTTGACTTCCTTCAGTACGACGCCGCGTCTGATGGTATCCTCCAAAAACTGCTTGATCATCTGACGATACAGCTTAAGCTCGCGAACCGTCATTATTTTGGCAAGACGATCGCCTTGTCTGTGAATGTCCTGCAGCTTCTGCTGAAGCTGCTCTTGGGTACGGTCAGCATCTTGTTGAACCATGACGTCGGCAAAGCTCCTAGGCTGAACCTGCTTACTTGCTGCCTCGTTGCCTGGACGATTTTGGCCTAGCGGCCGGAAGCCTTGATCAATTTTCATCGAATGTCACGCCCATTCAGAAATGCTCAAATCTTTCGACTGGTACTACAAATACGGCTGCGCCTCCAACCTGCACTTCAACAGGGAATGGGATATAGGAATCCGTTGATCCGCCCATAGGTGATACAGGAGTAACAAGCTGGTCGCGCACCTTGCAATTGGAATTGATGACCTGCAGCACCTCGTGCACCCGCTCATCCTCAATACCGATCATAAACGTCGTATTTCCTGCTCTTAGAAAGCCGCCTGTACTTGCAAGCTTCGTTGCTCTAAATCCTTCACGCACTAGAGCATTTGAGAGTCTATTGCTGTCCTTATCTTGAATAACCGCGATTACTAATTTCATCTTCATTCCCCCTTGACTACTATTAGAATAGGTTATTGAGCGCTTGCATGTTATTGCCAAACTTATTTGAGCAATTATTAGCCGCAAAAGACTATGCCCTTCGATGGTCTAAAATTAAACCATACCTTTAAATTTGACATCGGTTGCAAAAAATCCTGCAAAACGGTTCTCAATTGCCTGTAAAACGTCATCAAACACCGTTTGCTGACTCTGTTCGGCATTTACAAGCACGATTCGATCTGGATTCTGCTGAAGCAGCTGCATGTAGCCTTCTCTTACCTTCTCATGGAAGGAATGCTTTTCGAGATCCAAACGGTTGATTTCTCTCTCTGACGCCTGTGCGATTCGCTCAAGACCTACATCTGGAGACACATCCATGTAGATGGTCAGATCAGGCATAAGCTCTTGGATAGCGAACCGGTTGATCGCCCATACCTCATCCATGCCAAGTCCTCGCGCATGCCCTTGATAAGCAAGACTGCTATCGACAAATCGATCACAAATGACAATATGGCCTTGCTCCAGTGCGGGAACGACCTTTTCAACTAAATGTTGCCTTCTTGCAGCTGCATAAAGCAGCGCTTCTGTTCTTGCATCCATGGTGACATTGCTGCGATCCAATATGACGGCACGTATTTGCTCAGCAATCGGAATACCTCCAGGCTCTCTCGTCATAAGGACCGATTTTCCCCTTTGAAGCATCGTATTCGAAAGCTGTTCAATCAGTGTCGATTTGCCGGCTCCTTCGCCGCCTTCTATGGTAATGAAAACACCTTTTTTCAAGCTAAGGCTTCTCCTAACGTTTATGTTAACTATACTTTCTTCTATATTAACAAAGCGATACCCCTTGTACAATGAAGATTTGCAGCAAAAGCAAATTCCCATAGGCTATCCGTCCCTATTCTTGGTATACCCTAATCGTCTCCATGTCAGGATCGGCTGCTCCTTGGAATTTCGCCCCCATCGCGGAGAGATGCTGAATATGCGCAATCATGGTTGCCGTTATCCTCTCCCCTGGATATAGGATGGCTATGCCTGGCGGGTATGGAGTAACCATCTCAGCCGATATATGGTGTTCCGCTGCGCTTAATTGTATTCGTAAACTTGCTTTATTCTTAAACCTAGCTCTGGCAAACGAAACAGGCTCGGTATTCGAAAGCTGTAAGCCTTCATTTATGTACGGCATACTCTTTATATCTGATCCTTGCTTCATATTCCCATCGTTAATCGCCGCTATAGCCTCCTGAAGCCTCTGCGTATCGCGTAAGGAGGTCTGAATACCGAATACGAGCACTACATAACGGGGATCAGCCATCTCTGCAAAGCACCCATAGCGCTCCAAATGCTTCTGAAGCTCATAACCCGAGTATGTTCCTGATCTGTCGTACATAACGACTCTTAACGGGTCTAAGCGCAGTGTATCGGACCTTTCGTCTTCTATCTTCATTTCACTTATTGGCGTTGCTTGCTGCTGTTCCAGCCATTCACGGAAAGCGGCAGCCGAACGCATGCTTTGGTCAAATAAGCGATCCCCCAAAGTATCAATCATTGCTCGGGAAATATCGATTGAAGCAAGAATCGGAAAAGAGGGGCTTGAGCTTTGAATCATCGCTAAAGACTGTTGCAGTGTATCCCTTGGTATCCTGCTTCCTTGTACATGGAGCAATGCACCCATCGTCAAGGTAGGAAGCGTCTTGTGTGCCGACTGTACAACCGCATCTGCACCCTCGTATACTGCCGACTTTGGGAATGATGCGTGATGGCCATAATGTGCTCCATGCGCCTCATCGATCATTATGGGCTTATTATACGAATGAACAACATCAATATAAGGCTTGAGCTTTACTCCCATGCCATAATAATTTGGATTTGATAAGAAAACCGCCTTTGCCTCCGGATATGCCGCAAGTGCTTCCTCTACCTGCCGCACCGTAGGAACTGTCGTGAGTCCCGTTTGCGGTTCAATTTGGGGCGTTAGAAAGACTGCTCTAGCTCCTGCCAGCTTCAAGCCGTTAATGATCGATTTATGTACATTGCGCTGCACGATAATAATATCATCCGGCTCGCATACCGTAAGCAGTAAAGCAATGTTGCCCGAAGTGCTTCCTCCCACCAGAAAATAGGTCTCCTCTGCGCCAAATGTCACAGCTGCTAATTTCTGAGCTTCCATTATAGATGCTTCAGGATGATGCAAATCGTCGGTTGACGAAAGCTCTGTTACATCCAGCTGCATGATCTTCTCAAAATAAGCAAGCGCATTGCCATTCATTTGTTCATCCCATAAGTCTTGCTTTAATGCTTGTCCCCCATGATGCCCTGGTACATGAAACCCCACCGGGTCACTAGTCGCATGATTGATAAGTGCCTCAAATATAGGAGCCCTAAAAAGTTTCTTCATATAATAGCATTCCTTTCGGCCAAACGTTCACTTTCGGTAATAACATCTATTGTACCCGAATTAGGCCACAAAAAAAGAGCAGCTTCTGTAGTCAGAAACCGCTCAAGCATTTTCGCCCAAAAAGATTTGCTTCATTTGATGAATGAAAAAGGGGTATTTCGCATCTTTAACATCTGTACGTACCATTTCTTCTTCACACGTCTCGCAAATAAAGCCGCTAACAATCCGAATGCCTTCGCCTTCGGCCTTCTGTTCATTGCAAATGTTGCATTTATGCTCGCGATTATCGTTCATGACAATCCCCGCTTTCTGTTCGTTCCTATATAGCTATTATTATGGCACATAGTCTATCTATTTATACTTGTTTCATAGCGCATTTCAAATATTTATATATCGTATGCCGCATCTGGGCTAATGGTTACTGCACAAGCAAAATTGTTTAGCCGAAACTATGGACAGATTACTAATAAATACCGATATAGTTAACGAGAGTTACTGTATTTCAGACGGAAGGACGTTCATTCATGCGCCAAAAACTATCCGAACAACAAAATGCCACCATTTATCAATACCAGCTCGTCAAAAGAAAGATCATTCGTCCTGAGCTCATCCAGAGCCATTTGCTCATTGCAGCCATTTTACTCGCCTTTCAAATGCTTATGTA
This sequence comes from Paenibacillus sp. FJAT-27812, assembly GCF_001273905.1. Taxonomy (NCBI): domain Bacteria; kingdom Bacillati; phylum Bacillota; class Bacilli; order Caryophanales; family Paenibacillaceae; genus Paenibacillus; species Paenibacillus sp. FJAT-27812. Next base: position 2,061,039 of record NZ_LIGH01000001.1, read on the forward strand.
TCAAATGGATGGTTTATTTTCTTGGTTGTTTGGTTTTGCCGTCGTCCAGATCATCCATATCGCCATTATTTTGCTTACCTTTATCCGCGTTGACGAAGCCGCCGATCGAAAATGGATATGGCGCATCACGCCGCCGTGGATCGGCTTTAAACCGGCTAACGATATTAAACTCCAATTATTCCGACGTGTGCACCGCCATATGTTCTGGATCGGCTTATGCGCTATCGCACTCCTCTATCCTTGGATCAAAGAATCTTTAATGATCAGCATCGTTAGCTGGCATCTGTGGCTGCTAATTCCACGCATGCTTCTCTCCTTCACCTTCCGTAAAGAACAGAAGGACGGCGTCTTACGGCTTGAGTCTAGAGAAGCCTCTTATTACCGCCGGTAACAGCAAAGCCTTAGAAGCTCATATGGAGCGATCTAAGGCTTCTTTATTTGACATGAATGATTGGTAATGGATAAAACAAAAAACCTATCGCATCACATGCGATAGGTCTCTCGTGCTTGGCGACGTCCTACTCTCCCAAGACCCTGCGGTCTAAGTACCATTGGCGCTGGAGGGCTTAACGGTCGTGTTCGGTATGGGAACGCGTGGT
>NZ_LIGH01000001.1:2070297-2131166 GCF_001273905.1 Paenibacillus sp. FJAT-27812
TCCCGAAGGACAAGATCCGCTCGACTTGCATGTATTAGGCACGCCGCCAGCGTTCGTCCTGAGCCAGGATCAAACTCTCCAAATTGGTGTTTGAAATGCTCATTACTTTTCATCGCTTTTTCTTACGATTCGTTAGAATCATAAGGGCAGTCATTACTCGTTGTTCAGTTTTCAAAGAACAATCTTTTCTTTCGTGTCGGCCGTTTGTCTCGTTGGCGACTTAGATAATATATCACAGGCGCCTATACCAATGCAAGTATTATTTTCATATTTAGTGAAAAAATTTTCACTTTAGCATTTTAGCCCTTGTAGCGCCTATATTTACCCTCATATATAGCTCAACATTATTCATACTCACGCTGCTTCGGAGCTGCATTCTTCTATAAAGGGAATTACTCTCTGCAATATAAAACAGCAAGCGCGGTTCACACTGTTAGAGATAATTGAGCTTCTCTACAGTGATCCTGTGCTTGCTGCCATTCTCAGAAAGGGTGATCTATCTGAGCACTTCTTTTATATGTAGATGTCGCTCGACGATAAGGTTTACGATTGTTCCGTCCATGGACACCCATGGCCGTGTTGGATGATTGCGATCCGAGAATACAATCTCGCCAATCCGTTCATCGCTGAGCCTTACGATCGTTCCATTATGGAACTGAGTCGCCTTCTCTACAAAGGTTCGAACGTAACTAGGATCCAGCTTGCCAAATGCATCGCTTTGAATTTGCTCCAAAACAAGATAAGGAGATGCTGCCTTCCTATACGCCTTATTCAAAGTCATCGCGTGAAAAATATCGGCGATCGCTACAATTTTGGCATACGGATGGATTTTTGTCGCATCAATGCCAAGCGGATAACCGGTTCCGTCTACCTTCTCGTGATGCTGCAGCGCAGCCATCTTCACGCCTTCATTAAGTGCAGGTACGTTTTTAAGCAATTGATAACCAAGAACCGTATGACGCATCATTTCTTCTTTCTCTTCCGCCGATAACGGATTCGGCTTCGTCAAAATCGATCTGTCGATCTTTACATTGCCGATATCGTGCAATAAACCTGCAAATGCTACTTGCATCCAATCCTTTTGAGGAAAGCCGGTCCATTGTGCAATCAGGTAGGAAGTTAGAGCAGAAGTAATGCTATTATGAAGCAAATAATCCTTCTCCATAAAATGACGCGGCACAAATGTCAGCAAGTTATAGCTTTTAATATGCTCCAGCATCTTTTCGAGCTGCTTGCGGATATCCATAACAGGCATCGCTTGACCCGCTACAAAAGAGTTAAATACTTGACGCAGCACATTGACCATTTTGTCATACTCTTCATGAAGAAGAGTTCCGACAAAAACGGGCGCTGCCTCTTGTTCAGCATCCTCATCATCATCTTCTCGAGTTTTGCCCGATGCTTGGTTCGATTCGATTTCAACACTTGTGATAAGGAATGCTTGCAGTATGTCTATTTCTTTGGCTGTAACGATCTTCCCCTTATGAAATAGAGTACCGCCAAGCGGGGTGAGGACATCTTCAATAATTTTGTCGCCTAGCTTAAGATGTGATAACGTTACCGCTGCCACGAGAGTCCTCTCCCTCTGTGCTTGAATAGTATGCCTGTACCTTATATTAGCAACGAAACGCATGCTGAGCCGCATTGCTGCGGCATCAGCTGCGTTCGCCGAATTTACTCTATTGACGTTTCGCCGCCTTCTTGCTCTTCGTTCTCATCGGACACTTCATTTTCTTCGCTGCGAGCAACACGGGTAACGGTCGCTACCGTATCATCCTCACGCGTATTAATGAGTTTTACACCTTGTGTATTCCGGCCCATTGTCGATATGCCTTCCATACTGGTGCGGATCATCGTTCCGGATGCCGTCATAATCATAAGGTCTTCATCGTTCTCAACGACCTTAAGCGATACGATTGGTCCATTCTTATCCGTTACGTTAAGTGTCTTAATCCCTTTACCGCCACGGTTCTGAATCCGGTAATCGGCCACTGGTGTCCGTTTGCCGTAACCTTTGGAGGTAACGATAAGAATATCCTTATCCGGTACGATGACGTCCATATCAATTACGGTATCGTCGTCATCAAGCGCGATACCTTTTACGCCGGTAGCGGAACGTCCCATCGAACGAACATCCTGCTCGGAGTAACGGATGGACATCCCTTGCGCCGTACCCATAATGATCTCCTGGTTGCCGTCAGTCAGCTTCACGCCGATCAAGTCATCGTCCTCACGGAGCGAGATCGCGATTAGTCCGACTTTCCGAATGTTGACATAGTCATCAAGCGGAGTCTTCTTCACAACCCCTTGTCTTGTAGCAAAGAACAAGAAGTGCTCCGAATCAAACTCTTGAACCGGGATTACCGCATTGATCGTCTCACCTTGTTCGATTTGAATGAGGTTGATGATCGGCGTTCCGCGAGCAGTCCGGTTAAGATCGGGAATCTCATAGGCTTTCAGCTTGTACACTTTACCTTTGTTCGTGAAGAACAATAAGTAGTGATGCGTATTGGATACAAATAGATGCTCGACAAAATCGTCATCCTTTGTGCCCATGCCGACTACGCCTTTACCACCGCGCTTCTGGCTGCGGTATGTGCCGACCGGCAAACGCTTGATGTAGCCCGTATGCGTAATGGAGATGATGACATCCTCACGTGGAATGAGATCCTCATCGAGAATTTCTTCATCACTCGCCATTAGCTCCGTACGGCGCTCATCGCCGAAACGCTCTTTCAATTCATTAAGCTCAGTGCTGATAATATCAAGCACAAGCTGCTCATCGGCTAGAATCGCCTTATATTCAGCAATTTTACGCATAAGCTCTGCGTATTCTGCTTCGATTTTGTCTCTTTCCAACCCAGTCAAACGCTGCAAGCGCATATCCAAAATCGCTTGTGCTTGCTCATGGCTGAGCGAGAACCTTGTAATCAACCCTTCACGTGCTTGATCAGCCGTTTGGGAACCGCGAATTAATGCGATTACCTCGTCCAAATGGTCAAGCGCGATGCGCAGGCCTTCGAGAATATGTGCACGAGCTTCAGCCTTCTTCAGCTCAAATTCCGTGCGGCGACGAATAACCTCGATTTGATGCTGCAAATAATGATAGAGCATGTCGCGAATGTTAAGCGTCTTAGGCTCACCATTTACGAGCGCCAGCATATTGATACCAAAGTTGGATTGCAGCTGCGTATGCTTGTATAAGTTATTAAGCACGATGCTTGGGTTTACATCTCGGCGAAGCTCTATGACAACACGCATACCGTTGCGGTCAGATTCATCGCGCAAATCGGTTATGCCTTCGATTTTCTTCTCGCGAACAAGCTCAGCTATTTTTTCAACCAAACGAGCCTTGATGACTTGATAAGGCAATTCATGCACAATAATGCGCGCTTTGCCGTTATTCTCCTCAATAGTTGCCCGTGCCCGCATCGTTACTGACCCGCGGCCTGTCAAATAGGCTTGTCGAATTCCCTGGCGGCCCATTACAAAACCGGCTGTAGGGAAATCAGGGCCTTTAATATATTCCATCAGCTCGACCGGCGTAATATCAGGGTTAACAATTAGAGCCTGAACCCCGTCAATTACCTCGTTCAAGTTATGAGGTGGAATATTGGTAGCCATACCAACGGCAATCCCCGTAACCCCGTTTACGAGCAGGTTCGGATACCTTGCCGGCAATACTACCGGTTCTGATTCTTCACCATCATAGTTGGGTGCAAAATCAATCGTGTCCTTATTGATGTCACGAAGCAGTTCCATTGCGATTTTCGAAAGCCGGGCTTCCGTATAACGCATGGCTGCTGCAAAGTCACCATCGATAGAACCGAAGTTACCGTGTCCATCAACGAGCATATAACGCATGGAGAAATCCTGCGCCATCCGTACCATCGATTCATATACCGCGGAATCACCATGCGGATGGTACTTACCGATTACTTCTCCCACGATTCTCGCGGACTTCTTATGCGGCTTGTCCGGCGACATGCCTAGCTCAGACATCGCAAACAAAATGCGTCGATGCACAGGCTTTAGACCATCCCTAACATCGGGAAGAGCACGGCTTACAATGATACTCATTGCGTAATCCATAAAGGAATCACGCATTTCCGTACCAATATCCCGATCTCTTATAGATATACGTTGTTCTTCCGCCATGATTTACCTCCCTGACGCTATCTATAGCTACTCTTAAATCAACATAACCCTTATATTACTTTCTCAAAAAGCGAGCATATAAACCTTTTTTGCTCATGCTTTTGGAATTCCCGCAAAACTTGTTTCATTTGGCGTCAAAAATAGGTGAATTACCGCTCTCCATATACGTAAAACCGCCATAAAATAAACAGACCCAACTTTCATTATACCATTCAATTCTAAGTCTGTCTCCTGCATCATTTGAAATCCATTACAGCTAAAGAAGCACTGGGAGAGGAGAAAAATCGTTGAGCATTCAACGCGTTACGAGTAAATGGGCTAAATCAAAAATTATGCTCAGATCGGATTATTTGCGCCAATATATGCCTCCAGCGAAGCTGTTCACTCGCGAGAGCCTGCATTCGATGCTAAGCGAATATGGCATGGTCTACGTCAAGCCGGTTAGCGGGACAAAAGGCAATGGTGTCATACGCGTGGAAAGAACAAACACTCCTGCTCTAGGCTATCGCTACCAGCTGGGTAAAAAAGTCATGTTCTCCCCCACGTTTGGGCATCTTTATCTTCGGCTCGTTAGGCAAAAGAAGAACCGTAAATATCTGGTTCAAAAAGGGATACATCTGCTCAAGCATCAAAGGCGCCGCTTCGATATACGCGTCATGGTCCAAAAAAACTTGCGCAATGATTGGGAAGTGACCGGCATCATCGGACGACTTGCCCATCCCGGAAAAATCGTAACCAATTACCATAGCGGCGGTACGCCGATGGCACTTGAGAGGCTTATGGCCGAGCATGCTTCTCCCTCTGAGCTTGAAGCTTTTAACAACCGGTTAAGAAAATTAAGCATTACAGTTGCGAACAATCTGCAAGAGGCCTATCCGAACCTTAAAGAGCTGGGGGTAGATATCGCTATCGACACGAAGCTGCATCCTTGGATTTTGGAAGTCAATACATGTCCTGATCTTTATATTTTCCGGAAACTGCCCGACCAAAGCGTGTTTCAAAAAGTATACCGCTATGCTGTAGCGTATGGCCGCGTAAAAAAAAGAAGCAGACGTCCGTAATGGGCGCCTGCTTCTTGCAGTTGATGTCGTTAAAAGTCTAGATTTGTTACGTATCTAGCGTATTTTTGAATGAAATCACGACGAGGCTCAACATTATCTCCCATGAGCGTATCGAATACAACGTCGGCTTCAATCGCATCTTCGATCGTTACCTGCAGCATCGTACGGCTTTCCGGGTCCATCGTTGTCTCCCATAGCTGAGTCGCATTCATCTCTCCAAGTCCTTTATAGCGCTGAACGTTTACTTTAACGCCTTCGCCGAACTCTGCAATGATTCTATCGCGTTCCTTTTCGGTCTGCGCATAGCGGATTACTTTATTGCGCTCGATTTTAAATAGCGGCGGCTGTGCGATATAAATATAGCCTGCATCAATAATTTGGCGCATGTAGCGATAGAAGAACGTCAGCATAAGCGTACGGATATGCGCGCCATCGACGTCGGCATCGGTCATAATAATGATTTTGTGGTAACGCGCTTTCGAGAGATCAAAGTCATCGCTAATGCCGGTACCGAGCGCCGTTATGATCGCCCGAATCTCCGCATTGCCAAGAATCCGATCAAGACGCGCTTTCTCTACGTTCAAAATCTTACCGCGCAGTGGCAAAATCGCCTGGAAATGGCGATCGCGGCCTTGCTTCGCGGAACCGCCGGCAGAGTCACCCTCTACGATGTAAAGCTCACTGATCGATGCGTCCTTGGAGGAGCAATCGGCAAGCTTACCTGGCAGAGATCCGACTTCAAGCGCGCTTTTGCGACGAGTCAGCTCACGCGCTTTGCGCGCAGCCTCACGGGCACGTGCAGCCTGCAAGCCTTTTTCTACAATTTTGCGCGAAACCGCCGGATTTTCCTCAAGGAACTCCTGCAGCTTCTCGGCGAAAAAGGATTCTACGATCCCGCGGACTTCACTGTTGCCAAGCTTTGTTTTCGTTTGTCCCTCGAACTGCGGCTCAGGAATTTTGACAGAAATAATCGCCGTCAAGCCTTCGCGCACATCATCCCCGGAGAAGTTGGAATCGTTGTCCTTGATAAGGTTCGTTTTGCGGGCATAGTCGTTAATGATCCGCGTCAGAGCGCTCTTAAAGCCAGATTCATGCGTTCCGCCCTCATGGGTATTGATATTGTTAGCAAACGAATAAATGTTCTCGGTATAGCTGTCGTTATATTGCAAAGCGACCTCAACATGAATATGGTCCTTCGATCCTTCAACGTAGATCGGCAGCTCATGAAGCGGTTCGCGCGTTCGGTTCAAATATTTAACGAACTCGATAATGCCGCCTTCGTACATAAACGTATTCGACACACCTGTACGTTCATCGGAAAGTACGATCTCGATGCCTTTATTCAAAAACGCCAGCTCGCGAATACGCGATTGCAGCGTCTCATAGTCGTATACTGTCGTTTCTGTGAAAATCTCGCTGTCCGGCGTAAACGTAACCTGCGTTCCAGTCTCCGATGTTTCGCCAACAATTTTGATGTCATATTGCGGAGCACCCTTGCGGTACTCTTGCTGATAGATGTTGCCATCGCGTTTTACTTGAACAATGACGAGCTCGGACAATGCGTTTACGACCGATACGCCGACCCCGTGCAAGCCGCCGGAAACTTTATAGCCTTCTCCGCCGAACTTACCACCCGCATGCAAAACAGTCATAACGACTTCTAGCGTCGATTTTTTCAGCTTTGCATTCTCGCCTACGGGAATACCGCGTCCATTATCAATAACGGTTACGCTGTTATTCTCATGCACGATAACTTCGATTCTCGAGCAATAACCGGCCAAAGCCTCGTCAATACTGTTATCGACAACCTCCCATACGAGATGGTGAAGACCTTTTCCACTAGTGGAGCCAATATACATCCCCGGACGTTTGCGTACTGCCTCTAATCCTTCCAGAACCTGTATCTGACTCTCGTCATACGTATGCTGCTCCAAAGACATGCAACTTCACTGCTCCTCTCAACTGCTCTTCCTGATCGCCTTCGCTCTAGCCGTTTGCCGCAAAATGATGGGCTCGCTTCTTCAGCGTAGAGGATGAAATAGGCGAATAATATATTTTCTGCTTCGTTACAACGATCGATTTTGGCTCTTCCTCGCCTATCGTCTCAACGTCCTTACGCTTACGTGCTCCCGCAACGAATTGCTTGGATAGTTTAGAGGACTGCTCGATAGAAATATCAAAAATGGCCACCAGCTCCGCAGCCCGAATTATTTTCTCGCCGCCCAAATGGATGTACATGCCCTCTTTCTCACCTCTCCTGCTCGCAATTTAACGTGTCACTCGGCCGTCATGCACATGGTAGATGCCGGCGTCTTGAAGCCTGCTCACATTCACGCTTTCAAGGCCGGTCGTTGTAATAAAGGTTTGTACTTTGCTTTGAAATGTCTCAATAAGCTGGGTTTGACGATTCTGATCAAGCTCCGACAGCACATCGTCAAGCAGCAAAAGCGGGTATTCGCCGATTTCCTCGTTAATGAGCTCTATTTCTGCCAATTTTAAAGATAGGGCCGTCGTTCGCTGCTGCCCTTGCGAGCCGAATATTTGCGCTTCCTTGCCGTTTATAAAAAACGCCAAATCATCGCGATGCGGTCCAACAAGCGTAACGCCTCTGCGAATCTCCTGATCTCTCACCTGTGTTAACTTTATCATAAATTGATCAAATAAAACAGTTTCATCTTGCTGAGCATCCGTGTCAAATGAAGGGCGGTACTCAATTGTGAGCTGCTCTGCACCGTTCGTTATGCCTGCATGAATTTGTTCCGCGAACGTTTGTAATTTATGTATGAAGTGTTTCCTTTTTTTCATGATTTTAACACCATGCTCCGCCAGCTGCATATTCCACACATCCAGCATCGTCTGATTTGCCCCGCCGGGATAGGCTGCCTTCAAAAAGTTGTTGCGCTGCTGCAGCACTTTTCCATACTGCTGGAGCGTATACAAATAGCCGGGCTGTACTTGTCCGATTTCCATATCGAGAAACCGTCTTCGTATACCCGGCGTGCCTTTTACAATTTCGAGATCCTCTGGCGCGAACATGACGACATTGACCGAACCGATGAAGTCACTGAGCTTGCGCTGCTCTAGTCCGTTTATTTTCGCTTTCTTTCCTTGTGCGGAAAATAGCAGGTCCAGCTTCATCGATCCATACTTCTTATCTACCTCGCCTGCGATCCGAGCGGAATCGGCCTGCCAGCCAATAAGCTCCTTATCCTTCGAAGTGCGATGCGACTTGGTCAGCGCAAGCACGAATATCGCTTCGAGCAGATTGGTTTTGCCCTGGGCGTTAGGCCCAAGAAATACGTTGACCTTATTTGGCGTTTGCAGGTCGAGCTCACTATAGTTCCGATAATTTTGCAGCTGTATGCTCGTTAAAAACAATGTTTTGACCTCCCGGTCCGTTGGTGCGTTACGCTTTACCTACTGTAAATGCGCCGCAGCCTTCAACCTCTACTTTATCCCCAGCATACAATTTTCTGCCTCGGCGATTATCCGGTTCCCCGTTGATAACGACTGTGTTTTCCTGAAGGAAAAACTTCGCATGACCGCCGGTTGAAATGCAATCCGATAGCTTCAAAAACTGGCCGAGCGTTATATATTCTGTCTTAATGCCGATTTCTTTCATCGAAATAGGTCATTCCTTTCTTCGCTTGGATGCTTCGTTAGCCTGTCGTTCTGTAAGGCAAAATGACGTACATGCTGTACGCATGATCCATAGGACGAATAATAATCGGGCTCATAGCGCCTGTAAAGCCGATGAACAGCTGCTCGCTGTCAATAACCTTAAGCACATCTAGCATATATTTGGAGTTGAACGCGATTCTAAGCGGTTCTCCGTTAAATTCCTTCGCTTCAAGCTGTTCGGTAACACGGCCGAGCTCCGTTGAGCTGGATGAAATTTCGATGGTTCCGTCCTCAAGCGTCATAAGGCGAACGATATTCGTTTTTTCCTCACGTGACATCAGGTAGGCACGGTCTATCGCATCCATCACATTTTTTGTATCAAGGACAAGTTCTGTTTTGAACGTTTGCGGAATAATCTTAGAAGTATCGGGATAGGTTCCGTCAAGAATACGCGTATAGAACAACACGTTTCCAAGCTTAAATAGAACTTGGTTGTCTGCTACAACGATGTCGACAAGCGCATTTTGCTCAGGAACAAGCTTCGACAGCTCGATAAGCGTTTTGGCTGAAATAACGACATTGCTGAATTTGAATTGTGAATCCGTGTCGACTTGTGCGGTGCGGCTTGCCAGACGATGGCGGTCGGTTGCGACAAATTTCAGCTCGCCTTCAAGCAAGTTCCATAATACACCTGTCAAAATTGGCGTTTGTTCGCTTGCCGAAGCTGCGAGAACGGTTTGCCGAATCATCGCTTTTAATAAATCGCCAGGCATTTGAAGCACTTCATTTTGTTCAATAGACGGCAGAACCGGAAATTCCTCAGGATCAAGGCCCACCATTTGGATTTCAGTTGAACCGGAGCGAATGATCGTTTGGTAAGTATTGCTCACTTCGATAACGACTTGCTCGGAAGGAAGCTTTTTTACGATTTCCACAAAAAACTTTGCTGGCAAAACGACACTTCCGGGTTTATCCACATGTGCAATAACGAATTGATCTCTCTCCACAGGGATAAAGCTCTGAATCGATATATCGGTATCGCTTGCGGTAAGTGTTACCCCAAGATGAGTGACTTCGATTTTGATACCGCCAAGGATCGGTATGGCAGGGCGGGAGGATGCAGCCTTCGCTACTTGCTGGATAGCATCGTTAAGTTCATTTTTCGAGATTGTTAATTTCATGGTTTCACTCCTAGCGTTCTTATAAATTCATCCAAGTATGAGTTCGCACGAACGAATATTTTTTTGGTTCTAAAGGCGATAGCCGTTTACGCTTGTTTGATGATGTTTTTTTAAAGATTTTTAGTAGTCGTAGTAGTAGGGGCCCTGAATATGTGGATAACCCCGTGGAAGACCGATAAAGCAAGCCTATCCACATGTGCATAGCGTGTGCATAGGCTTGCTTAGTTGTTCACATATGATTTTTGATTTTTTCGGTCAGATTTTGAATGATTTTGTACAGGTCCTGATCGATCTTGAGCTGCTGCGTAATTTTCTCATGGGCATGGATGACGGTCGTATGGTCACGGCCTCCGAATGCCTCACCGATCTTAGGCAGCGAGAAGTCAGTCAGCTCCCGCGATAAATACATAGCGATTTGCCGCGGATAGGCTACGGCCTTCGTCCGTTTCCGCGCTTTGAACTCCTCAAGCCGCAGTCCGTAGAACTCCCCGACTTTTGTCTGAATATCATGCATCGTAATCATTCTAGGCCGGCTGGAGGGAATGATATCCTTGAGCGCTTCGGCCGCCAAATGCGACGTAATGTCAGCGTTTATTAAGGAGGAATAGGCGACTACCCTAATAAGGGCGCCTTCCAATTCACGAATGTTCGTATCGATTTGATTGGCGATATAGATCATCGCTTCGTTCGGAATATCTAAATTTTCGGCCCGAGCTTTCTTACGCAAAATAGCGATCCGCGTCTCCAGGTCCGGCGGCTGAATGTCCGTAATAAGTCCCCATTCAAAGCGGGAGCGGAGCCGCTCTTCCAGCGTCGGAATTTCCTTAGGCGGACGGTCACTTGAGATGACGATTTGCTTTCGTTCCTCGTGCAGCGCATTAAAGGTGTGGAAAAATTCCTCCTGCGTCTGCTCTTTTCCGGCTAGAAACTGAATATCATCAATGAGCAGAACGTCGATATTACGGTACTTCGTACGGAAGCTCTCACCGCGGTTATCGCGAATGGCGTTGATAAATTCGTTCGTAAATTTCTCGGACGAAATATATAGAACCCTTGTATTCGGGTTGTGATCCATGATGTAGTGGCCGATTGCGTGCATCAAGTGGGTTTTTCCCAGCCCGACGCCCCCATACAAAAACAATGGATTATAAGCTTTGGCCGGCGCTTCCGCAACAGCGAGCGATGCAGCATGCGCAAAACGGTTGTTGGCTCCGATTACGAATGTATCAAACGTATATTTCGGGTTAAGCATATGAGTTGGCGTTGCTTCTTCGTTCATGACAGGGGAATTCACCGTTCTCGGCGGGAACATATAAGCGGGCTCCGCACCCTTCGGCTCTTCAATAGAGAAGCGAACATCTACCTGTCTGCCCAAAAACTCGAACAGTGTCGTTCTGATTAACTTCGTATAACGGCCCTCCAGCCATTCGGCCGCAAATGTTGTCGGCGCTGTTACTTCAAGCATGGAATCATCGACAAAAGAAGCCTTCGTCGCTTTGAACCAGGTGTCAAAGCTCGGCTTGCTTAATTTAGTCTGGATGATCGACAACACTTGCTGCCATAAATCATAGGTATGGCTGTCCACAGACTGTCACTCCTTATCCAATCGCCACGAATGGCGCAGTTACAAGAAAAAATGTCGAAAATCAGGGTATTATAACGAAAGCATCCACATTATACAGAAGAATTTGCGAATGAGTTATAAATAGGGGATGAGTTTGTTCACAATGTTATCCACAGGCTGTTGATAAAACTGAGGCAATATTGAGCTAATCCACAGTGAAAACATAATTATCATAGCAAAAGATGCCTTATATTTCAACGAATTCGCATATTTTATCCACATTCTCAACTGCTTGTGCATAAAAGTTATCTACACCACTACATATTGTTTATATCTTGTTAAGATTTCGACAAAGTTCGGTTTGGGTGCCTGTGGATTGTGCACATGTTATTAGTTTTTGATAAATGGGGGCGTTTCATGCGTTTATCCACAGAGCGCAGTTCTGAATTTTTTATCAACAACAGGGGGCGAAGAGGAGGTCATTGACTTTTGACAGCCAACGTGGTTTAATAAAAAAAGCGTTTTTTTAAATATAAGGCTCTGTAAGTCGTATACTTATGAAGCTGCTTATATTTCACCGCGAAACGATGCTGCTCCGTCAATTTTAGGCGGCGAGAGCCGTTTACGCTTGATTGGAAACACGCAGTATAGGAGGTGCAGAACGATGAGACCTACATTTAGACCTAATGTAAGCAAACGCGCGAAAGTGCATGGATTCCGCAAACGGATGAGCACGAAGAACGGACGTAAAGTTTTGGCAGCGCGTCGTCAAAGAGGAAGAAAAGTACTGAGCGCATAAGCAGAAGACCACGTCCGGTGGTCTTTTTTTTTTGCTTATGATGTTGAGGAGTAGGGTGCAGGCTGCTTAGCCTGCTTACTTGCTGGCGATACTTAGAAGATCTACGAGAGAACGGTGGCCATCAGTCGTGCATAGAAAATTGCGTCTTCGCAACCGTGAAGACTTTAGCCGAATTTATCGAGGCGGCAAATCGTTTGCGAATGGGCAATTCGTCGTCTATTGGTCAAAGCAGCCAACGGCGGAACCTTTTCGCTTGGGTGTGTCTGCTAGCAAAAAGATAGGCAATGCGGTTGTACGCAATCGCATGCGCCGAATGATAAAGGAAATCGTGCGTCATCAAGCGAACCGGATCGTCCCCAAAACCGACTTCATCCTAATAGTAAGAAAGCCAGCTACGGAAATGAAGATGAAGGAAATGGAGAAGAGCGTACTTCATGTATTGAAGAAAGCCGGATTGCTGAAGAGCGCAAGCAACGCGAGCAGCACGAAAGTGAAGCAGGCAGATTAACTTATTTCTGCAGGCTTGCTTTGCGTACCCAAAATACGCTTTGCGGCATGAGTGAAGAAAGCGGATGCATGGACAGTCTCGTTGTTTCTTTGTCCCATAAATTATGGTATAGTCTAGAATGAAAATATAAGACTGTATAAGTTATACAATGCCTATATTTTGTCACGAAACAAATGCTTTGCCGCAAGGGTACGGTCATAGCCGTTACCGCTTGATGTAATGGCTCTCAGAGAGGAGTTTTAATGTTGTTGTTTTGGACTAAAAACAAGAAATGGATTTTAGTGCTTGGCCTTGTTCTGCTAATGGGTGTGCTGGCGGGATGCGGCGCTCCAACAACCCAGACGACGGAGACCGCCGATTTATTGAAGGGGAACTTCTGGGAGAAAAATGTCGTCTACTATTTTGCCTTGACGCTTGATACGTTCGCAGGCTGGTTTGGCGAATCCTACGGACTTGCTATATTGCTCCTTACGATTATTGTAAGAACGTTGATTTTACCTTTAACGCTGAAGCAATATCGCAGCTCGAAAGCGATGCAAGCATTGCAGCCTCAAATGGCTGAAATTAAGAAGAAACACAAGGATAACCCGCAAAAGCAGCAAGAAGAAACGATGAAGCTGTTCCAGACGCACAAGGTTAATCCGATGGCGGGCTGTTTGCCGCTGATAGTTCAGATGCCTATCTTTATCGCGCTGTACAATTCCATCTACAAAAACCCGGATATCCGTGAGCATACTTTCTTGTGGCTGCAGCTCGGGGAGAAGGATCCGTATTACATACTTCCTATCCTTGCTGCCGCGACGACTTTCATTCAGTCCAAGATGATGCAGAAGCAACAAACACAAACGATGCCTGGCATGGGCATGATGCTGGCGATTTTCCCAGTGCTTATTTTTGTAATGGCACTTTCATTCCCAGCGGCTCTTCCTCTTTACTGGGTTTACAGTAACGTTTACACGATTGTTCAAAACTACTTCCTGTACGTTCGTTCATCTGACAAGGGTAAGGAGGCCCCTGCGAAATGAAGAAAATCGTTGCATCAGGAAAGACGATAGAGGATGCTGTACGTAACGGTTTATCACAATTGCAAGTAACTGAAGACCGCGTTAAACAAGTTGTGCTTGAACAGCCCACTAAAGGTTTTTTTGGATTGTTTGGCGCAAAGGAAGCGAAAGTCGAGCTTGAGCTTATTCCCGATCCTATGCTGGAAGCGGAGCAATTTCTCCGTGAAGTAGCTGGTACGATGGGGCTGCAAGTAAACATCGATCGAAAGCAAACAAGAGAAGGTACCCACCTTGCCGTATCTGGCAGCGGAGACCTTGGTATGCTGATTGGACGTCGCGGACAAACGTTGGATGCATTACAGTACTTGGTTAATATTGTGGCTAATCGTTACTCTGACAGTCATTTGCGTATCGTGCTTGATGCAGAGGATTTTCGGGAGCGCCGCCGCAAAACGTTAGCGGATTTATCCGATCGTTTAGCAGGACGTGTTATTCGCACCAGGAAGGAAGTTGTTCTGGAGCCGATGTCGCCGCATGAGCGGAAGGTTATCCATTCGCAGTTGCAAAACCACCCTAAGGTGAAGACGTTCAGTAAAGGCGACGAGCCGAACCGGCGAGTCGTCATTGCACTCAGACAGTAAGAAGCAAAACCAAATTGTATAAGAAACTATACGCTATCCACAGCAATGGCTCATAATGGTCATTGCTGTTTTTCCATTTGAGAGGTGCTGACAGCAATGGTACACGATACGATAGCAGCCATTTCGACAGCGGTCGGAGAAGGCGGCATCGCCATTATAAGAGTAAGCGGACCGGAAGCAATTGCCGGAATCGCATCTGTTTTTCGTTCGAAAATAAGTTTAAATGATGCAGAAACACATACGCTGCATTACGGACATATCATTGATCCTGTAACGGGTGAAGAGGTAGAAGAGGTGCTGGTTACGCTTATGCGGGGACCTCGTTCTTTTACCGCGGAGGATGTTGTTGAGATAAATGCACATGGCGGTGTCATTGCCGTCAAAAAGGTGCTTGACGTCGTTTTGCAGCTGAACGGCTACCGGACGGCGGAGCCAGGTGAATTTACAAAGCGTGCGTTCCTGAATGGCCGGATCGACTTGATGCAGGCAGAGGCTGTTATTGATTTGATTCGATCCAAATCGGATCGTGCTTTTTCCGTTGCCAGGAAGCAGTCGGAAGGTGTCCTGTCTAAGCGGATTAAAGCTTTAAGGCAGACGGTTATTGAGCTGCTTGCCCATATCGAAGTGAATATTGATTATCCCGAGCATGACGTAGAGGAAATGACGAGCTCGTTTATTCGTGACCAATGCGATTCTGCTATTGATGAAATAGATCGACTGTTAAAAACAGCGAATGAAGGCAAAATATTAAGAGAAGGCATTGTGACAGCTATTGTGGGAAGGCCAAACGTCGGAAAGTCCTCTCTAATGAATGTGCTGACGCAAGAGAATAAAGCGATCGTTACGGATATTCCGGGAACGACCCGTGATGTTATTGAGCAATTTGTCGCATTGAACGGTATACCGCTGCGCCTGCTCGATACCGCCGGCATTAGGGAAACGAATGATGTAGTCGAGCGTATAGGTGTAGAGCGTTCGCGAAGCGCACTGGAAGAAGCGGATCTCATTTTGTTCGTGCTCAATAATAATGAACCGCTGCAGCCGGAAGATCGTGAGCTGCTGCTGCAAATGAAGGATCGACCTGTCATTGCGATCATCAATAAGACTGACTTGCCGCATCAATTAGAAATTGAGGTGGTGGAGGAGTCGATTCCTGCCGATTCAATCGTAAGGATGTCGGTTCTTGAGGAAGATGGCCTCGATCGACTAGAGAAGACGATAAGCGAAATGTTTTTTGAGGGACAGCTTGAGTCTGGCGATTTGACATATGTCAGCAACGTACGACATATTGCGTTATTGAAGCGGGCAAAACAATCGCTGGTCGATGCTATCGAAGCATCGGATGCCGGAATCCCCATTGATCTCATTCAGATCGATGCGCGTTCAGCGTGGGAATCGCTTGGCGAAATACTCGGCGATGAAGCCGGCGATTCGTTGATTGACCAAATATTCTCGCAGTTTTGCTTAGGGAAATAGATGGAAGTAGGCTATTTCGGCAAATCTGGATTATGCTTATAGAGCAGCTTTATGAATTTAGAAGCGGTGACCGTGCTGCATGGGAGCTTAGCTTATGCTTACGAAGTAGGTTTCTTTCAGAAACCTTTAGGAGGGTAAAAGACAATGAGATATATAGCTGGTGAATATGACGTTATCGTCATTGGAGCAGGCCATGCGGGCTGTGAGGCTGCACTTGCTGCGGCACGAATGGGCTGTGAGACGCTGCTGCTTACAATAAATTTGGACATGGTTGCTTTTATGCCATGTAATCCATCGATCGGCGGGCCTGCAAAAGGGCATGTTGTGCGTGAAATCGATGCACTTGGCGGAGAAATGGGACGTAACATCGATAAAACCTTTATCCAAATGAGAATGCTCAACACGGGTAAAGGGCCGGCGGTGCATGCGCTGCGTGCGCAGGCCGACAAATTTGACTATCAGCATCTAATGAAGAAAACAATTGAGGAAACGCCTCATTTGACGCTTCGCCAAGGAATGGCGGAGGAGCTTATTGTTGAAGATGGCAAATGTTTAGGCATCGTAACCAAAACGGGTGCGGAGTATCGTGCGCGTACAACGGTTGTTACAACAGGCACGTATTTGCGCGGTAAAATTATTATGGGCGAGCTGATGTATGAGAGCGGTCCTAACAATCAACAGCCATCGGTCCGCTTATCCGCAAGCTTGAAGGAGAATGGCCTGGAGCTTGTTCGATTCAAAACGGGTACGCCTCCGCGCGTCCATAAAGATACAATTGATTTCTCCAAAACAGAAATTCAGCCAGGCGATGACAAGCCGAAATTTTTCTCCCATGAAACAGAATCTTCTACGAATGAACAGCTTCCTTGCTGGTTGACGTATACATCTGAAGCAACGCACAAAATTATTAACGACAACCTTCATCGTGCTCCAATGTTCTCAGGTGCAATTGAGGGAACAGGTCCACGTTACTGCCCATCTATTGAGGATAAAATCGTTCGTTTTGCAGATAAGCCTAAACATCAGATTTTCCTTGAGCCTGAAGGCAAAAATACTTCCGAGTATTATGTACAGGGGCTGTCGACGAGTATGCCTGAGGACGTGCAGCTTGGCATTTTACGATCAATACCAGGTTTGGAAAAAGTTGAGATGATGCGAAACGGTTACGCGATTGAGTACGATGCTGTGGTGCCTACACAGCTGTGGCCATCGTTGGAGACAAAAGTGATCGATAGCTTATTCACAGCGGGACAAATTAACGGAACCTCCGGTTATGAGGAAGCGGCGGGCCAAGGTGTTATGGCCGGCATTAATGCAGCTCGTAAAGTGCAAGGCAAAGAACCGATTATCATCGGACGTTCTGAAGGGTATATCGGCGTTATGATCGATGATCTCGTTACGAAAGGCACAAATGATCCTTATCGCTTGCTTACTTCGAGAGCAGAATATCGTTTGCTGCTTCGTCATGACAATGCGGATTTGCGTTTGACGCCAACAGGTTATGAGATCGGTCTAATATCGGAAGAGCGTTACAATAAGTTTTTGCGCAAAAAAGAATTGGTTGAAATCGACATCGAACGTTTGCGCGGAACAAAAGTGAAACCTGATCAAGTAAATGCCATGCTGACAGCTGCGGGCACTGCGCCTATGGAGCATGGAACAGATGCTTTGTCGCTGCTTCGCCGACCTGAGGTTACGTATGCGATGCTTGAAACGGTTGTTCCTTCCGTACCGGAAATGTCGGAGGAGATGAAAGAACAGGTCGAAATTCAAATCAAGTATGCAGGTTATATCGAGAAGCAGCTTGTACAGGTTGAGCGTTTGAACAAAATGGAGAAAAAACGGATTCCGGATGATATCGATTATGCCGACGTGCGCAGCCTTGCTTCGGAAGCGAAGCAAAAGCTGAGCGTTATTCGTCCGCTTTCCATTGGGCAGGCTTCCCGGATTGCGGGAGTAACGCCGGCTGACATTTCGATTCTTCTTGTTTACTTGGAGCATTATAACCGTGTAACGGCAGCGAGAGGTTCATAATATGGATGAAACATTAAAATGGTTTACGAAACGGATGGAGGAGAGCGGAATTCCGCTCTCGCCGGTTCAGCTTGACCAGTTCGAGCTATATTATCGATTGCTTGTCGAGTGGAACGAAAAGATGAACCTGACTGGCATAACGGAAAGAGACGCTGTGTACGAAAAACATTTTTACGACTCCGTATCGCTTTCCTTCTATACCGATATGAGCGGCGTACGCAAGCTAGCTGATATTGGATCAGGAGCGGGTTTTCCGAGCATTCCTTTGAAAATCTGTTTTCCTCACTTAAAGGTCATGATTGTGGACTCTTTAAACAAAAGAATTCAGTTTCTTACTCATCTCAAAGAGCAGCTTGGTTTGGATCAAGTGCTTTGCTTGCATGGCCGAGCAGAAGATATTGCTCAAATGCCGGAGCATCGTGACAGCTACGATTTGGTAACGGCAAGAGCAGTTGCTCGATTAAATGTGCTAAACGAATTTTGTTTGCCTTTCGTAAGAAGGGGTGGCTTGTTCGCTGCGATGAAGGGATCTCAATCCGACGATGAGGTAAGGGAAGCAGCTTTTAGTTTGAAAGAGCTAAAGTCCAAAATTAAATCACAGCATCAATTGTCACTTCCAAATGAGCAATCCGAGCGGCATATCGTGTTGATTGAGAAGCTGGAGGGCACTCCTCGGAAATATCCAAGAAAAGCGGGCACTCCACTTAAACAACCGCTGATTTAAAATACTTAAATTGTTCCACGTGAAACAATAGATTAAACACATACATCACAAACTATTTATCGCCATATTTATACAACAATTATTTGTTCATAAGAAGTGTCAAGCAGGAGATCGTTCAATCATAGTCGAATTATAAGGTAAGATGAAGAGACAGGATGATCCGTTAGTAAAATGAGAGCGATTGAGGCTGTCACAGGGCAGCTCATTCCTCGTCATGCGGGTGAATATAAGCATCGTATAAGGGTTATATGCTATACCTGATTATATTTAAAATGATGCCTCTCCTATCATTACCGAATGAATATTGTTATGGATGTTCGCCGTGCAGTTGACGATTATTACCTGAGATAGGTTCTAGTGACCGAAAATAATCCAATTGGCAATGAACCAATCTTACTGCTGAAGCGTATTTATTGCAAAAACCTTGTAATTGCTTTTTAATAGAATAATAGCATGTTTAGTATTCATTATTTGAATATGCTGGAATTTTATATGAAACTCATTGTTTCCAATGCAAGATGGAGAAAATGGTTTCATTTGAAGTGATTAAAAACAAGGTTTATCTCATGATCGGGTGGTAATTATCGATATGAAAGAACAATTTTCTCGATTGTTCGGCCTGTCCGAGCAGCGCATACCGCAAGAAGAAGTTCGGCAAATACCGATTCATGAAATCGATGCGAGTCCTTTTCAGCCGCGTACGATTTTTGATGACGAACGAATAGAAGAGTTATGCCAAACGATAAAAACGCATGGTGTTATTCAGCCTATCGTTGTTCGAATGCGTAACGGAAGATATGAAATTATTGCGGGGGAGCGTCGTTGGCGTGCCGTTACTAAGCTTGGGTATGATACCATTCCCGGCATCGTTCGTGAATTTAATGATTCACAGACGGCATCTATTGCATTAATCGAAAATCTTCAACGGGAAAACCTGTCGGCTATTGAAGAAGCTATTGCCTATCAGAAGTTGATTGAGCTTCATCAGCTAACGCAAGAGAGCTTAGCTCAACGCCTCGGCAAAAGCCAGTCCACGATTGCAAACAAATTGCGTTTGTTAATGCTGAATGATACGATCAAGATGGCATTAATGGAACGTAAAATTACCGAGCGTCATGCTAGAGCGTTGCTGTCGCTGGATAATGAGGAATTGCAGCTTAAGGTTTTGGAAGAGATCATGGCAAAAGATCTTAATGTTAAGCAGACGGAAGTTAGAATCGCTTTCCTTAAGGAATCGACGAAATTGAAAAAAGCAAAGCGTATTTCCTTTACGAAGGATGTGCGATTGGCGCTTAATACAATTAGACAATCGATTGAAATGGTTTCTGGGTCTGGCTTGCAAATAAAGACAAACGAGAAGGATCATGACGATCATTATGAAATTGTCATTCAGATCCCCAAACGATAGTCATAGAATGCTATAATTGCAATAATCTTATACTTATTTTGTGCCGTCCTCACTGAGGGCGGCGATGCCATTTCTAGCTAAAGTTTTATTTTTGTTCGGGCAACAAGATAATCGCACATAAAAGTTGTACACATAGAGGTGAGCCGGTTTTGTCGAAAATTATTGCTATAGCCAACCAGAAGGGCGGTGTCGGAAAAACGACAACGTCTGTCAATTTAGCAGCCTGTTTAGCATCGCTTGGAAAAAAAGTGCTGCTAGTTGATATTGATCCACAGGGGAATACAACGAGTGGACTCGGTATCAACAAGGGCGATGTAACGAATTGTATTTATGATGTCCTTATTAATGATGTCCATCCTAAAGATGCGATGTTCGAAACGAGAGTTCCTGGCTTAAAAATCATTCCTGCAACAATCCAATTGGCCGGAGCTGAAATTGAGCTCGTACCCACGATATCTCGTGAGCTGCGATTGAAGAAGTCACTGCATTTGGTTAAGGATGATTTCGATTATGTTCTGATCGACTGTCCGCCGTCACTCGGTATTTTGACAATCAACTCTCTTACCGCTGCGGATTCAGTCCTTATTCCTATTCAATGTGAATATTACGCGCTTGAAGGATTGAGTCAGCTATTAAACACGGTTCGACTCGTTCAAAAGCATTTGAATACATCCCTTCAAATAGAAGGCGTTCTTCTTACGATGCTCGATGCAAGAACGAATCTTGGTATTCAAGTTATTGAAGAGGTCAAAAAATATTTTCAGCAAAAGGTTTACCAAACGATTATTCCGCGCAATGTTCGCTTAAGTGAGGCGCCATCACATGGTCAAGCTATTATCACATATGATCCTCGGTCAAAAGGTGCGGAAGTTTATCTTGAACTCGCAAAGGAAGTGATTATGTATGAGCAAGCGGCTAGGTAGAGGGCTGGATGCGCTTATCCCATCGCTTTCTGTGAATGACGATGATAAAGTGATTGAAATTTCATTATCTCAATTAAGACCCAATCCGTATCAGCCAAGGAAAACATTTGATGAGGATTCCATTAAAGAACTAGCGGAATCGATAAAACAGCATGGCATTATACAACCTATTATCGTTCGTACCGTATTAAAGGGCTATGAGATTATTGCAGGGGAGAGACGCTTCCGGGCTTCTCAGTTTTGTGGCAATCCAACTATACCTGCTGTAGTAAGATCATTTACCGATCAACAGGTTATGGAAATTGCCTTAATCGAGAATCTTCAACGGGAAGATTTGAATGCGATTGAGGTAGCTATTGCTTATCAAGCTCTTATTGATAAGTTTAAGCTTACGCAGGAAGAGCTGTCCATGAAGGTCGGAAAGTCTCGCTCCCATATCGCAAACTTTGTACGCCTGCTTTCCTTGCCATCAGAAATCAAGGACAATGTTTCACGTGGAACAATTTCCATGGGGCATGCTAGAGCATTGGTTGGCATTAAGGATGATAAGGTTCAGAAGGAACTAGCGGACCTTACCGTTTCCCTAGAGTGGAGCGTACGTGAGCTGGAAGAGGCGATTCAGAAGCTGGATACGAAGCAGCCTGAAGACAAAGCGAAGCCGAATCAGAAAAAACGCGATCCATATATTGACCATCTAGAGGAGTCATTGCGGGAACGTTTTAAGACAACGGTTAAAATTAAACAGCAAAAAGATAAAGGTAAAATAGAGCTTCAGTATTATAGCAAACAGGATTTAGAGAGATTGCTAGAGCTGCTTCAGTACATGGCATAAGCGGTACAAAACAATGGCATACCTAAGTTGTAATCTTGCTTTTGAAAGATTAAACTAAGGTATGCCATTGTTGTGACTAGTTAGCTTGGAAAGGCGTGAAAATTGTGATTAACAATGAACAATCGGTTATATATTTGGACCACGCAGCAACCTCTTGGCCTAAACCACCGTCAGTAACGGAAGCTGTCGTAAATGCTATGCTGAATGACGCTGCTAACCCTGGGAGAGGCAGCCACGCTATGGCTGTACGAGCAAGCCGAATATTGTTTGAAACGCGCAAGCAGCTAGCAAAGCTGTTTAATATAAAAAACCCAAATGATATTGCATTTGCTTCCAATACGACGATGGCACTAAATATGGCGATTAAAGGTTTTCTTAAACCTGGCGATCACGTGATTGCGACTTCAGTTGAGCATAATTCGGTCAGAAGGCCGCTATATTATTTGGAGCAAACAATTGGCATTGAGGTAACCTACGTAGAATCCGATGAACGTGGAAATCTAAATATAGATGACATTGCCAAAGCGATTCGTCCGCATACGACGCTCGCCGTTGTGAATCACAGCTCGAATTTATTAGGGACGATTATGCCGGTGGCTGATATTGCAGAGCTAACAAGAAAACACGGCATTAAGCTTCTTGTTGATGCAGCCCAAAGCGCGGGTATAATTCCGGTTGACGTGAAGGCGATGGGTATTCATATGCTGGCGTTCCCAGGACACAAAGGATTGCTAGGACCTCAAGGCACAGGAGGGCTGTACATCGATCCGGAGCTGGAATTGGTGCCATTGCTGCATGGCGGGACAGGAAGCCAATCTGAGGCGCTTGAGCAGCCTCAAGTGAGGCCGGATCGATACGAGGCAGGCACGCAAAACACGCCTGGCTTAGCAGGCCTGAAAACGGGCGTTCAGTATGTGCTGAATGAGACGGTAGAGAACATCCATACTAAGGAATGGGCTCTGACGCAGAGGCTTATTCAAGGTCTTTTGCCAGTGGAGGGAGTCAAGCTGCTCGGTCCAGAACTAGGCGAGCAGCGCACCGGAATTGTAGCTTTTAATATGGAAAAGGTTGATCCATCAGAGCTTTCGTTCATTTTGGATCAGCATTACCGAATTGCCGTGCGAGCAGGCTTTCATTGTACGCCACTCGCACATGCAAGTGCAGGAACGTCAGCAACAGGCGCGATACGTGCAAGTGTAGGTGTTTTTACTACGGAAGCGGAGATAGATGCGTTAACGGATGCTATTAAGGAAATAGCACAGCAATATGGGGTTTAGCAATGAATTGGGGGCGGAACAACAACGATGGAAGACTGGACATCAAATCCGATGAATGCTGTTACGGTAGTATTAGCTTTGTTTGTCATCATTTTATTTATTTGGATAGCGGTCATTGGCGGGCGGCTGAAAAAGCTTAGAAAGCAATATACAGCGGTCATGGGGAATACAGGTTTGACGAATATGGAAGATGTCATCGTTGAGTTGAAGGAAGGGCTGGCTGAGCAGAAGCAGGCGAACCAACAATTGAAGGATCAGCTAGCTGTTGTACAAACGTCTCTCCCCAATCAAAAAGGTAAAGTGGGCGTCATTCGATACAACGCTTTTGCCGAGCAGGGCAGTGATCTTAGCTTCTCGATCGCTATCGTTAATGAAGAGAAAGACGGTGCTGTTTTTACTGGCATTCACAGCAGGGACAATACGTATGTGTATGCGAAGCCGCTTGAAAAAGGAGAATCCGCATACCCGCTTACACCGGAAGAGCGCAAAGCGATTTTGGAAGCAAAATAAATCATCAAAGACAGTTTTAAATATTGTCAGCGGCGGCCGTTTGCTCAAGAACGCCGGTGGAGAGATGCGCATAGTTTGCGATGGCTGTAAATAAGCTGATTGCAATAATTTCGGACATCTTCATAACGAGGTGAAGACGAGTGTTTTGCAGAACGAAATACTCCATAAACCCGCCGACGTTAACGATGCCGGTAAGATGAATATCTCCGACCGGAGGGAGATCCTTATTGACGCCAGCACCAGGGCGAACGGGACCAACTCCTACTTGAATGCTGCCAACGCTGGATACTTGACCGAGACAAGCGTCAATTCCGATAACGAATGGTTTATGGAAACGGCGGTTGATTTCTAGGAGCGTATCATCCAGATTCATGGCATGAACAGGGTTTTCCAAGGTGCCGAATAAGGTGAAATGCTGGCTGCGGTATTTTGCTAGCGACGTTCCAATTAACGGGCCTAATGAGTCACCGGTGGAGCGATCCGTTCCTACGCAGACGACGACAATCGGACGGTTTTCCGCCATTTCCTCAAGCAAGTTCGTAAGGCGATTAACCAGCATGCCAATGACGTTTGCAGTAGTGTAAGGTACCTTTAAAGGCGTCTCTTTCATAAATGGAAGCTTCATAGAATCCCTCCGATAATACCGATATGTTACTAGTATATGGATGGGACAACCATTTTATACGTCAGATAGTTTTGATATTTAAGGTTAAGCCTGCGAAGGAAGTTTGCGGTGCAAACGTAATGGAGGTCTTGCTCGTGTTAATTGCATTTGATTCGACTCAGCAGGCGCTTCGCGCAGAGATGCTGCTCGAATATGCTGATATAGAAATCGATATCTGTCCAACGCCAAAGGAAATAACGGCAGGCTGCGCGTTGTCGATTCATTTTCCGGAAGAGGATTTAACGGCGGTGAAGGAAGTCATCGAGCAGGAAAGTGTAGAAATTAGAGGCATATTCAAACCAGTACAATCCGGGTATGAACAACTAGAGATATAAACGAGCATTGACGCGGATGAGGAGGAATGGAGATGTCCGTCACAGAAAGATACAACACAGCTGTTAAATGGTTGACAGACAATGATGTATGGCAGGCATTCGGCAGTTCGGCGCTTCGGGTTGTGTTGTTTTTGGTCGTAGGGCGTTTCGCTGTATGGGTGATACATAAAACGATTGACCGTGTCGTGCTTGAGCGTGAGAGCAAGCGGCCGCCAAATCATACAAGGCGTATGACAACAGTAGGCAAGCTTATGAAAAATGTCGTATCTTATGTTGTCTATTTCATTACGGTCATGCTAATCTTGTCTGAGTTCGGCATCAATCTGGGCCCGCTGCTCGCAGGCGCAGGAGTGCTTGGGCTAGCCATCGGTTTTGGCGCTCAAAGCTTGGTGAAGGATATTATTACAGGATTTTTCATTGTGCTGGAGGATCAATTTGCAGTCGGCGATGTCATCCAAACCGGACAATTTAAAGGAACGGTTGAGGTGATCGGTCTTCGCACGACGCGAATCCAAAGCTGGACGGGGGAAGTTCATATTGTCCCAAATGGTATGATTAACGAGGTTACGAATTTCTCGATTAATAATACGGTTGCCGTAGTTGATATTTCGGTTGCATATGAGGAAGAGGTCGACCGTGCTCTTGAAGTCATTCGGTATACGATGATAACGATGAAGGATGACAATCTGATCAATGCGCCAGAGGTGCTTGGCATTCAAGCGATTTCACCTACGGGAATAACGCTTCGCGTTATTGCAGAATGCCGGCCGAATACGCATCCCGTCGTAGCGCGTAAGCTTAATATGGAGATTAAAAAAGCATTGGATGCCAGCGGAATCGAAATTCCATATCCTCGAATGGTTACTTATCATCGCAATGAAAAGGGAGGCGTAAAAGATGGAACGTAAGCAGTTTGAGCTGGGCGATGTCGTTCAAATGAAGAAACAGCATCCATGCGGCTCTAATGAGATGGAGATCATTCGTATGGGGATGGACATCCGCATTAAGTGCGTAGGCTGCAAGCATAGTGTTCTTATACCAAGAGCGAAGTTTGAGAAAAACATGAAAAAGGTGCTTCGTTCTAAAGCATCGGATGAAGGTTTAGCCGAATCTTAACCGAAGCCGAAAAGAAATACTGGAATAATTTTGGACAAGTACTTGCGCGATGACAAGCCGTGTGATACAATAATTTTTACATGCGGAGAGGTACCCAAGAGGCCCAAGGGGGCTGACTCGAAATCAGCTAGGCGGGTCAAACCGTGCGTGGGTTCGAATCCCACCTTCTCCGCCATTATATGAACAGTCAAACGATTCGGTCGACGGATCGTTTTTTTTATATTCATCTTTAACTAGGGAGGTCGGCCCTTTGAGTACGCCAAAGCTGCCATTAACAGATGATGAACGTAAGCGGTTACGCCAAGCAAAGATCAAGCTGATAGATATAGCGGGCTTCACAGCAAGCGAGTTAAGTACGACGCTAAATGTGCCAAAAGAACGGGCGGATCTGTTGCATGCGCTCGCTAAGTTTCAGGCGGTTCCTTCAATTGGTCCAAGCCTTGCCCATAATCTAGTGGAGCTCGGTTTTTATTCATTGGATGAAATTAAGGCAGCTGGAGAGAGCGGAGCGCAGCTTGTAGAGCGTCTGGAGAAGCTGCATGGCGTTTGGATGGATCCGTGCGTAGAAGACGTTATGCGGCTTGCTGTGCATCATGCAGGCAATCCAGGAAGCGATAAGCAGTGGTGGGACTTTACGGCGGAGCGGAAAACGTACAGAAAACAGTTTGGTTATCCAGCTGACCGGCCAAGCAAGGCTTAACATAAATTGTTATTAACATGTGGATAAATATAAAGAAGAGGACTCTCGCGAGCCCTCTTCTTGACGGTGATTGATGGTTGAGTCGATCAATTCGCACTGCAAGCCTGTGAAACCTTGGAGCTTTCATTCGTCAATCGGAGAAAATCAGCAATCGCTTCTTTAAATCCTTTTGAGCACAATAATACGTATCCGCTTGAACGGTTTAACGTATCGATGCTCGAATGCGCATGTGTGTTACAGACAAGTGTCTTTGGCACAACCCTCCGCTTCTACCCTGAGTGGATGAAATCCTCTTAAGGCTTTGTCTAAATATAAGAGCGTTTAGGTTTTACCCTAATCGCGGCTTATATTTATGGCGCAACGAAAGCTGATCCGCCTGATAACGGGTACAGTCGTTTACGCTTGCCAAAATGGTTCAACGGAACCACACCTCTCTTACACCGTCGAGCTTATATTGTCCCAAACTAAACGTGGCTATTCACGATGCGCTGCAAAAACTAATGGCCCATTCGTTTCCATTTACGCTCGTGGTTTGTTGTGTCCGGGAAGCGTTCGCCTTTGTTTAGATGCACTTTTTTCGGATTTTGAATGCCCATATGAAACGAGTTCACTCCGTTTTCGATGTACATGCCGTCATTTGGAGCTTTATCCCCTGGCGAAAACATTGTACCTTCACCCATTATGATCACCCTCCAGCGTATAGTTAGAGCGGATGCTTAGCTTGCCTTAAGATTAAGTCCGCTGCCGTAGTATTTGCCGCGATGTCGATTTGCATAAGTAGCAGATAACGGCTGCAAGTTCATTTCCCCATAGGTATGTATGTTCCAAGCTCGTCCTTCTGTTATTTGCGCTTGTCATAGGCGATTAGATTTGATATAATATAGAGATGCGAGCAGAAGCTCGTTCCTTGCTCCATTTATGGGGCCGTTAGTCCAAGAGGAGGTGAAACAATATGCGCAAATATGAAGTAATGTACATCGTTCGTCCAGACGTTGAGCAAGAAGCCTTGCAAGCGATCGTTGACAAATTCCATGGCATTATCTCCAACGGCGGAGAGGTCACAAAGCAAGATGTGAGCGGAAAACGTCGTCTTGCGTATGAGATCAATAAGCTTCGTGATGGTTACTTTGTACTGGTACATTTCAACGCAACGACTGAAGTTGTGAATGAACTTGACCGCATCATGAAGATTACGGATGAAGTTATCCGTTCGTTGATCGTCAGAGACGTCGCTTAATCCACGCTGGATTGTTCGATTGGGAGGTCAGAAACGATGTTGAATCGTGTTATACTAATTGGTAGATTGACGAGAGACCCAGAGCTTCGCTATACGCCTGCAGGCGTTGCAGTTACACAATTTACGCTAGCGGTAGATCGTCCGTTTACGAGCGGTGGTCAAGGCGAGCGTGAAGCGGATTTCATTCCGGTTGTAACGTGGCGTCAACTGGCAGAGACTTGCGCCAACTACTTGCGCAAAGGCCGCTTAACAGCGGTTGAAGGTCGCATTCAAGTGCGGAATTACGAGAACAACGAAGGCAAGCGTGTCTACGTAACGGAAATTATCGCTGATAATGTTCGGTTCTTGGAATCCAATCGTGAAGGTGGCGGAGGCTCGCGAGAAGAAGGCGGCAGCAGCTACAGCGGCGGTACAAGCAGCGGCGGCGGATCTTTCGGCGGCAGCAACGCTTCCCAAAGCGGTGGTAACCGGCCATCTGGTAATAACTCACGTAACGACAGCCGTGATCCGTTCCAGGATGACGGACGCCCGATTGATATATCAGAGGATGATTTGCCATTTTGATAACGAAGTAGTTTCTACTTCGCGTATCAATGGAACGGTTGCACAACCTTTATTGCGATATAAAGCAGTTGTGTAATTGTAAAATTTTCAACGATAAGGAGGATATCCATCATGGCTTTCAAGCAAAGAGATAACGGTGGCGACGAGCGTCCAGAACGTAAGTTCAGCGGACGTAAAGGCGGACGCAACAAACGTCGGAAAGTGTGTTTCTTCACTGTAAACAAAATCACTAAAATTGACTATAAAGATGTAGATTTGCTGAAAAAGTTTATCAGCGAGCGCGGCAAAATCTTGCCACGTCGTGTGACTGGAACAAGCGCGAAATACCAACGCTTGCTTACAATCGCAGTTAAACGTTCACGTCAAATCGCATTGCTTCCTTACACGACTGAATAGGTCGATAAGTGAATATGCATGAAAAACGGAGGAGCCTGTCACCAAGGGCTCCTTTTGTTATTTTACCGGGGGTCCGTATGCATACGGGCCTTTTTTTGTTGCATGCTAACCCAATGGGAACACAAAGGAGTGTATGCGAATGCAATTCATTTTATATTTAGCACTCATCATTATAGCTACAAAACTGG
Organism: Paenibacillus sp. FJAT-27812; assembly: GCF_001273905.1. NCBI lineage: Bacteria > Bacillati > Bacillota > Bacilli > Caryophanales > Paenibacillaceae > Paenibacillus > Paenibacillus sp. FJAT-27812. The sequence continues at coordinate 2,099,219 of NZ_LIGH01000001.1, forward strand.
CTGGACATTTGTCTGTTCGGCTAGGTCAGCCCGCTGTATTAGGCAAGCTGCTGGCGGGTATCATCATAGGTCCCGCGGTATTAGGCTGGGTTCAGCCTGATGATTTTATTGGCCATTTTGCAGAAATCGGCGTGCTTTTGCTTATGTTTATCGCGGGCTTGGAAACGGATTTGGAGCAGCTTCGTGAAAACTGGAAGGCAGCCTTTGCCGTTGCGGTAGGGGGAATCATTCTGCCGTTTGTCGGAGGATATGGGGTAGCTGCCGCGCTTGGATTGTCCAGCTCGGAGGCGCTGTTCTTAGGCTTATTGCTGTGTGCGACCTCCGTAAGCATTTCGGTTCAAACGCTGAAGGAGATGAATCAGCTCAGCTCGAAAGAGGGCACGACGATACTTGGCGCTGCAGTGGTAGATGATGTAGTCGTTGTTGTACTGCTGGCCGTTATGATGAGCCTGCTTGGAACAACCGATAACGTCTCCATCCCGCTATTGATCGGGAAGAAGGCATTATTTTTTGTGATCGTAATCGCCGTCAGCATATGGGTGATACCGCATTTCATGAAATGGTTCGCTCGCTTCAAAATTACGGAGGCAGCGATGAGCGCCGCCTTAATTGCCTGCTTTGCCTTTTCATATTTTGCCGAGAGCATGGGCGTTGCCGGCATTATTGGCGCTTTTGCAGCGGGAATCGCGATTTCGCAAACGTCGTTTAAGCATGACGTGGAGTCGAAGGTGGAGCCGATTGCCTATACGCTATTTGTGCCGGTGTTTTTCGTAAGCATTGGCTTGAACATTACGTTTGAAGGCGTAGGCAGCCAGATTGTCTTTATTATTCTGTTATCGCTTGTTGCTATATTGACGAAGCTGATTGGCGGCGGGTTAGGCGCTAGGCTGACGGGGTTCAATAACCACTCGTCGCTTGCAATAGGGGCAGGGATGATATCACGAGGTGAGGTAGCGCTTATTATTGCAGCAACCGGTTTGGAATCAGGAATGCTCTTGCCGCAATACTTCACGTCAGTCGTTATGGTCGTTATCGTAACTACGCTTGTTACGCCACCTGTGCTGAAGCTCGTTTTTCCTCAAAAACTGAAGGTGGAGAGCCCAAAAGTGCTCGCAAAATAAGCTGTTTCATTTCAAGATTCAGCAATCACCAAAAAAAGAGAGCCGTATCCACAATGGGATACGGCTCTCTTTTGCAATAAGGCTTAACGCCGCCGAGTGATTCGACTTTTGCCAAATTTTAGGGAGGGCTTCGACGTTCGCGGCTTCGTGTAAACCTTGTTTGAGCTGCTTTTTTGTTTCTTATCCTTTACGATCTTGCCCTTGGCAGGAGGCTTAGTCGTAATAGAGTTTTTCTGCTTATTATCATCCGTGCCTGAGCCCTTTTGGGAGCCGCTGCTTGTCGTTCCCGTCGTTGATGCGCCAGCATCCTTCGAGCGTTTGAAGATGGAACCTGTACGGTTAACCGTTGCGGGCGGGGCAACTTTCTTATCCTCTACCGTTGGCATTCTGTAGGTTGTACTCGGCTTGTATTTATCTTTGGAGGAATAACCGCGGTACTTGCCGCTGCCGTATTTGCCCTTGTCGAAAATATCATCGAGTACGCTAGCTATTAAATAAGCTTGGAGAAAGCTTGAGCTGTAATTTTGCCGAACATATTCCGTTGAATCAATCTCGATAAGCGTATCTTCCGGCGCGTCCGGAGCTTGCTGCAAATGAATGATCTCATCGGAGTAAACGAGAAACATCCGCTCCGTGCTCACGTCGCTCTGCTGCTTCGGATTACGCTGATCGATAAAATCCGCAGCGACATCAGGAACAGGACGATTCTCGGCGCGATACACGTATGAGGTCTGATTGCCTGAGCCATTGACCGATTCTAACGGATATTGCTCCTTAACCGTGTCCGAAACGGCGCAAGCTGTGAGAAGAGGAATGATAAAGCTAAAGAGAAGCAGGTACTTAATCGACTGATGCCACCATTTGTTCATCGTATTCCTCCTATCCGCCGCTCAGCACGCGTACATCGGCAGGCAGAACGCTTTCTCCTTCATAGAGCATGAAGCGTCCGTCTTGCCATTCGATTCGCAAAAGCTTCATATCGTCCGACTGGTATTGCCAGACATGCTGTTCGCCTCCCTGCATGTAAGGCGTTTTGCCGCTTGCTATGATGAATCCTGAGAATTGCTCCTCCATATGATAAGTACGGTCATCCAGCTCCAAAATGGTAGGCACCTCGTCAATGGAATCCAGCCGTCCATCAATCGAGTCATACAGCGCATAAACGGTTCTTTCCCGTTCTTCAATGGTCAAATAACGAATCGATATCCCATCTTGAAGCGTGAGAACAATCGCATTGCGGGCTCGATTATGAGTTCTGCCTGTTATGTTATAGGTAACTAAGGAGACCTCGCACACATCGCCAGGCGATAATGTCATGATGCTTTTCTCAATGATAGGAGGCTCTGCCGGCGTAATCAGGTTTTTGATTCTTTTGAACAAGCTCATCTTGTATTCTCCTTCTAAAAAGTTAAATAGATCCGATGATTAACGCACCAGCCACATGGAGCGAGCCTGCGAACAATGCGTATCCGACCTTGCCCTCATGAATGCCTTGCTCCAGCTTCATGCCGCTTATCGCAATGACGACTTTCTCGACAATCCACTCCAGCACGAGCAGGAGGACAAAGGAGACGAGTGAGATGACGAGCGCTTCCCACATTTCGCTTGATTTGCTGATCGACTGGGATAAAATATACGCTTGCGCAAACAGCTTCAGCACGAAACGGGTCGTGACTGCGGTATTGCCGTTTTTTATTTCCTGCAAATCGTTGTACTTCGTAAAGCGAGAATCAAGAAACATAATAATGACTAATAAAATTGCGCCTGCACCCGTCCAAATCGGAATCCGAATGAGATCAATCCAAGACATGGTTAATTCCTCCAAAGTTTCAAGTTTAGAAAAAAATGACCGCTTCCGTTAAAACCGGCAGTCCGATTTGTAACACCAGCGGTCATACTATACAATAATTGTTAGTTAATTGGAAGAACTTATTGCTTCTCGTATTGCTTCATTAGAGCGGCCAGTTCGTCCTCAACCGCTTTGTCTTTGCCTAGCTTCTCGAACTCATCATCAAGCGATTTGCCTTTGGCATTAATCTCGTTGCCCGCTTCGGCTTGGGCTTCCATTTGCAGCATTTTCTCTTCCATACGCTTCATGCCGGCAGCCGCAGAATCCGTACCGAAGCCTGACATCGCTTTATTGATTTCCGTCTGAGCTTTGGCGGCATTATAACGGGCAACAAGCGTTTCGCGCTTGTTCTTGAGCTCAGTTAGCTGCTTGCGCATTTCATCCAGCTTGCCTCGAAGGTTATCCGCAAGCAATTTGTTTTGATTAAAATTAGCTTGGTATTCAGCAGCCTTCTGTTCAGCTGATTTCTTCTCTTCTAGAGCGCGCCTGGCGAGATCGATGTTTTGGGATTGTGCCGCAAGATGCGCTTGCTCGCCGCGCTTCTCCACAAGCTGCGCTTGCTCTTCATAAAGCTGTTTGAATTTCTTCTCGATGGCGATTTGCGCGGCTACCGCTTTCTCTGCATCGGATAGATCTTCTTGCATGTCGCGTATATATTGATCTGTGAGCTTAATCGGATCTTCGGCTTTCTCGATAAGTGAGTAAACATTTGATAACGTAAGGTCACGCAGTCGTTTAAATATAGACAATGGAATCCCTCCTAGGATTTTGATTCACATAAGTAATGATACGCGAAGCCGATGAAAATAGTTGCAAGCAAATTGCGGAATGGGTGCCATTCGCAATTTCGTTTGCCGTAATGCTACAATTAATGAAAATAATGACCTGAAAGAGAAGAAAGAGGGGTACGTCATCATGGAAAATGCCAGAACAGGAACCGAGCGGTTCAAAAAGTTTATTTTAAACAATAAATTTGTGTTGTTCCTGCTTGTATTGCTGCTCGTCGGGCTCAATATTATGGTTTTCACAAAAATCTCCTACATTTTTACGCCATTAACGGTTCTCATCAAAACGATTCTGCTGCCAGTCATCTTGGCGGGAATCGGCTATTATTTATTGAATCCGATCGTCGATTATTTGGAGCGAAAGGGTGTCAAGCGGGTATTCTCCATCATCGGGCTCTTCCTGCTGGGCATAGGGCTGATTACGATCTTATTGGTTACGGTTATTCCGATATTAAATGGCCAAGCCGTAAGCTTCGTACACAACTTCCCGAAATACGGGGAGCAGCTGCGGGAGAACTTTGAGGATTTTATGGGCAGCAGCAGCTTTCTTCAAATCCAGGAATGGTTTAATTTGAATCCTGCGAAGCTGACAGGAAATATTACAGAGCAAGCCACTTCGCTTCTGAACAAAACCTTATCGAGCTTAGGTTCTTTTGTAGGGGCATTCAAGGAGGTTCTTCTCGCGGTTTTAACGCTGCCGTTTATTTTATTCTATCTGTTAAAGGATGGAAAACAGCTGCCGCAAGCGATCGTATCGTTCCTGCCTAATAAGCTGCAGCCGCAGACGAAACGGATTATGGCCGAGATGAACGGTCAGATCAGCAGCTATATTAGGGGACAAATTATTGTCAGCTTCTGCATCGGGCTATTGTTGTACGTGGGGTATTTGGTCATAGGGCTTGAATACTCGCTTGTCCTTGCTTTGGTTGCAGCCTGCACAAGCGTCATTCCATATTTAGGACCGGCAATCGCGATATCGCCGGCCTTGATTGTCGCACTTGTTACTTCACCTGTCATGCTGCTGAAAATGATCGTCATCTGGACGATTGTCCAGTTTATTGAAGGCAAATTTATCTCGCCGCAAATTATGGGCAAAAGCTTACAGATCCACCCGATCACCATTATTTTTGTTATTTTGACGGCGGGTAACCTGTTCGGTCTGGCTGGGATCGTGCTGGCGGTGCCGGGATACGCCGTATTGAAGGTAGTGATTATTCATTTGTTCGAATGGTTCAAGAACCGCTCGTCGATCTACAAGGAAGAAGAGGGCTTAGAGAAGACCTTATAATAAACGGAATCGCTCGAGGATTCTAAAGTAAATATAAACGAATCCTAGAGCTAGGAGGTAAGAGAGGAATGTAAAACCTATATTCCATCCATTTCCATACGTTACTTTGCCAATCAACAGCCCCACATATTCGAGCAGCGTCGTGAACAGAACGAAAAGGAAAAGAATAAGCGCTGTCTTATTCCGATGCAGCATAATGGTCCATATCATGAAACAAGCAATGATCGGATACAGCCCAAGATCGAGCGGCAGCGCGGAGACGGATTCATCATTAGGAATGAGGGGCGTGAAGTCCCAAAATCGCATTTGAAAGCCAAGCGAGTTAATAGCCATCGATACAAGAGCACCGACGGGATAAATCAACAGCGAGGTCTTAGGGCTTTTTCGAACGAGGTATAAGGCAACGAGCCAAGGAATGATGAATCCGAAGATGATATTCACCCACATCAGAAATTCCTCCCTTGAACTTTTTTTAAATAGCGTTCCCTTAACCGATATCACCATACGCCTGGCAACAAAAAAGACGATGTCATCAGACACCGTCTTTTTTGTTCGTTATACAACCTCAGGCTTGAGTATTTTATCATTTGGAGCGATCGTTAACTCAACCTTATTGATGCGATGCTTGCTGACTTCGCGAATCGTGAAGGTTAGGTTGTGGAAGCCGAATTGCTTGCCCGGCTTGGCATCCTCCATCTCACTATACAACCATCCGCCCACCGTATCGACTTCCTCATGCTCAAGCTCCGTACCGATTAGGTCACCAAGCTCGGTGAGGGAAACCTTGCCGTCCAGCAGGTATGAGGTATCGGACAGCATTTCAATATCCTTGCGCTCATCGGCATCAAACTCGTCTCTGATGTCACCGACAATTTCCTCCAATATATCCTCAATGGTGACAAGTCCGGATGTACCGCCATACTCATCAACAACGATCGCAAAGTGGACGCGTTCTTGCTGCATTCTGGTCAGGAGCGTCTTAACGGGCAGCGCCTCAGAAACAGACATAACGGGCTGAATAAGCGTTTGAAAATCAATTTCTTTGTTTACTTGATATTGAAGAAACAGCTGCTTCGTATTGATCATCCCAATAATATTGTCTTTGCTGTCACCGGCAACCGGGAAACGCGTATATTGCTCCTTGCGGATGATCGCCATGTTCTCTTGAAGCGTATTGTTCTTATATAGGACGGACATATCGGTACGCGGAACCATAATTTCTTTGGCTAATATTTCATCAAAAGCAAAGATTCGGTTTACATAGCCGTATTCCGTATTATTGATTTTGCCGCTTTCTAAGCTGTCGCTAAGAATGATCTGAATTTCTTCCTCGGAGTGAGCTTCCTCATGCTCCGTTGCGGGCTTTAAGCCAAACATGCGAACTAAAGCGTTGGCAGAGCCGTTCAACACCCAGATGAAAGGGTACATAACTTTGTAGAAGAAGATGATAGGCCTAACTACCGCAAAGCTGACTTGCTCCGCTTTTTGAATCGCTAAGCTCTTTGGCGCAAGCTCACCAATGACGACATGGATAAAGGTAACAACGACGAATGCGATAAGAAACGATAAAATATGACTAAGCTCATTGTTTAATTCCCATTGATTAAATAGAGGGAGAAGGATCTTCTCTACTGTAGGCTCACCTAGCCAACCAAGACCGAGTGCTGTAATGGTAATGCCGAGTTGACAGGCGGACAGGTAACCATCCAAGTTACTTATTACTCGTTGAACGGCAAGCGCGTTTTTCTTCCCTTCAACGACTAATTGGTCAACGCGGCTGGATCGTAGTCTGATGATAGCAAATTCTGTAGCTACGAAAAAAGCGGTTAACACAACCAGTAAAGCAACCAAAAATAGATTAAGTCCTATACCCATAATTAATGTTCACAATCCTTTTTAATCGAATTTTGTTAGCAGTCACTTAATAGTACGAACTTTCAGCCAATTCATCAAACCGCTGAATGACGGATAAAAGGCTGCAATAGGGCAATAAAACCGATTTTAAGGGGGCAATAGTTCATTATTAGCCAATCTCTCGCGTTTACGAGATCATAAGTACGGTTTAATGAATAGTTCATATGAACTTGTACGTTGAACAAAAAAGAACGGCGGCAGGCCGTCCCATTTTTGAGCAGAAAAAGATTAAAATTTATTCGCCTGCTGCTCCGACCAGTCGCCAATAATGGGCAGCTTGCCAAGTCTTCCTTGCAGGGTAAGCAGCATGAGTCCGATCCACAAGACGAAGCCGACAATCGTAAGCAGAAAACCGACAATGGCGCCGAGGATAGGAATGAAGCCTAACAAAATGTTGAGAACGATGAGCGCTACGGATACGACGATGGATTGCACGGCATGCAGTCTGACGAAGCGGCTTTGTTTCTCGAGGATAAGAAATATAATACCGGTAACAAAGCCTCCCAGATAACAAAGCAAGCCTGCTACCTTAGGGTCCAGACCAGTTGATGATTTGTCCGGCTGAATGGAAGGAGGTAAGTTCACAATATTCACCCTTTCTATTTGACATATACTTGCAATGATTGTATTCGTCATCGAAAGTCAATAGACCTTTTTGGTTTAATAAAATAATATCAAAATTTGGTAACATTTCGTTGTAAAAGTTTTGTAACCTGTTTCGACATTTTATCGTCTAAACTGAGAAGGCAATTTATAAAAGTATATAAAGGATAGGAGAATTCATTATTTATGAATAAACGCAAATGGTTATATACGGCGTCTGCCGCAGTCGTTATCCTTATCGTTGCCGGTTTTTTCAACCGTGGGGCATTGGCCTCGCTTGGATTTGACTGGTTCCTGCAAGGTCATGTCGAAAAACAATTAGAACAATCTTATAAACCGATCGATGGACGGGAACCCATTCCGGTTAGTACAATAGATAAGAAGCAGAACCCGTTCTCCGTATTGCTGCTTGGCGTTGACCAACGCGGCAAAGAAATCGGACGCTCGGATACGATGATATATACGGTTGTTCGTCCGAACGACGGCGAGCTGTTAATGGTCTCCATACCGCGCGATACGTATGTGGAGATCGTCGGGAAGGGCAAAGAAGATAAAATTACGCATGCTTTCGCTTTCGGCGGAGCAGGAATGGCCATGAATACGGTAGAAAAGTTTTTAGACGCGCCTATTAATTATTACGCCTCTATTAACTTTGAAGGCTTCCGCAATGTCATTGACACGCTCGGCGGAATCGCTCTTCCTATCGAAGAGGATATGGTCAACGATGATCCCGATCATGAGAAATTTGTTATCAAAGCTGGCCAAGAGAGCTATAACGGTAAAGATACGCTTAACTATGTCCGATACCGGGAGGACGCTGGCGGGGACATTAATCGTACGGAGCGTCATCAGATTTTTTTAGGCCTTCTTATGGATAAAGCCAAGCAATTGAATCAATGGTCCAAGATTCCGCAGCTCATGGATATTATGGGCGACAATTTTAGTACGGACATGCGTCCGCAGCAGCTTATCGACTTAGGCCAAGGCATGCTGCAGGCGAAAGAGCGGAAAATCTACAGCCATTCGCTGCTAGGCAGCGGACATCGCTTGAAGAATGGCGGAGCATGGTATTATTTTGCCGATGATGATGATTTGGCGAAGGTACAGGCGATGATTAAAAACTGGCTAAACGCAGACACGCCTGCGTCCAGCCTTATTTTGCCGGATAAGTACAATGAGAACAAACCGAAAGACACAGGGACGCTTTCCAGCAGCGAGACTACGTCAAAGCAGCAGTAATGCGGCTTGCTCCGGTCCGTCTGCTGCCTATGGCATAAGAAGCAAAGGAAAGAGCAAACGGGACGGAGTTGTTATGTAGATGAATATTGCGTTTTTTTTATTGCCGAAGCAGGATGTCGTATGTTTAACGCAGGATACAACACTTAGGCAGACGCTCGAGAGAATGGAATACCACCGCTACACGGCGGTGCCCATTATTAATGATGACGGCGGCTATGCCGGCACGGTTACGGAAGGCGACTTGCTCTGGTACATCAAGGATCATGCCGACCTGACGCTAGAGCAGTCGAATAAAGTGAAGCTTATGGATGTACCGCTGCGGATGAATAATAAAACGGTGCGCATCGACGCGAATATGGATGATCTGATCTCACTCGCAAAGCTGCAAAATTTTGTTCCTGTCGTCGATGACCGGAATCGTTTTATCGGCATTGTCCGCAGGAGCGAAATTATCGATTACTGCCAAAAAATCATTATGGAGCAGCATAACGTGCTGCAGGATAATAATTAAACGTCGGCAAAGCGAGTGGTCTTGAGGTACTATTTTCAAAGCGCGCAGGGCATTATAATAAGAAGTTAAGGCGGAATGGGGTTGCTGTTCCGTCTTTTTGTTTTTGTATGAGCAGCACAGCGGGTGTCCATCCTAAGAGCGAGCAAGTGGGAATGTACGTGATATGTTGAGCTTTTATGCTATAATGAGTTGTAAAAGTTTCGTAAGAAACCAGATTATATAAGCAAGAGGTGAACGGTTTGAAAACCGGCTTGAAACCAGTGCTGTGGAGCTGTGCGGCACTCTTATTATTATTGTCTCTTCTCGTACCGGTCTTTAACGTCATTACTATGCTGCTGCTTATGGTGCCGTATGTCGTGCTTTATACGACCTTGCCGCCCAAGTCGTTTGCGCTGCATTTGATTCCCGTATGGGTGTTGGCGTTTTTTATCGGTGGACCGGCTACACTTATTATTGGATTGTTCTTTCTCATTCCGTCCATTGTGATGGGCCACTTGTATATGAAGCAAGCGCCTGCCTCAAGGGTAGTACGGACGGTCGGCGTCGTGGTTCTCGCTCAATTGATGCTGGAGCTGCTTATATTCGAGGTGTTCCTCGATATTTCGCTCCTTAAAGAATTAAGCTCGTTTGTACGGTCATCGGTAGAGGATCTATTGGCGCAAAATGTCATGCCTGCGGGATGGGATTCTGGGCTGACGGATATCGTGATCCACACGATGATCAATTCGATTCCGGTTACCTTTATTATGATCGCATTTGGACTGACCGTCGTTACGCAGTTCATCGCCCGCAGGGCAGTTAAGTGGAGCGGAGGGCCTGAGGTTCCAAGGTTTACACGTGCCAAGGATTGGCGTCTGCCAAGGTTGCTCGTTGTTTTGTACTTGCTCACTTATGTGATGGAGCTGTTTGCGTCGCGGACGAGCGATTCTTTTTTTGCAGTCGCTTTGATGAACTTGGTTCCTCTGCTTAGTTTTGTTTTTGCGTTTCAGGCTGTCGGATTTTTCTTTTTCCTTGCGAACCAGCGAGGATGGAATAAAGCGGTGCCGGTCCTTATTGCGATTCCGGTGCTTTTGATCCCGCCGCTAAGCTTAATTGGGGTTCTGGATACCGCTTTTCCAATCCGTAAGTCGTTTACGAAACCATAGCACAGGAGCGGATTGGAAATGCCTAAGTTTTTGGTAACACGTTGGCACGGGATGCATCAGATATGGGCTTTCGTATTAATGGTGCTCATGTCGGTGGCGCTTGCCTGGTTCGAGTGGCTCCTTGGGCTGCTCGGGCTGCTGCTTACTGGCGGAGTTTTATTTTATACCGTAATGGCGGAGCGGGCTTTCCGCAAAGATCTTAAATCGTATCTGGGCACATTGTCCTATCGAGTTAAGAAGGCGGGCAACGATGTCGTGAACGAGCTTCCTTTCGGCATTATTTTATATAACGAAGATCGAACTGTAGAATGGCATAATCCTTATATTGCAGGAATCTTGGAGCGGGAAACCGTAATCGGCGTGCCGCTTGCGGAGCTGTTTCCGTCTTTGCAGCAGGTGAAGGAGCGGGAAGGCATCATCGAAGCGACCATTGGCTCCTCGGTGTACCAGCTGATCTTTAAGCCAAAGGAACGGATCTTGTACGTTCAGAACATTACGGAGCGCTGGCAGCTTGGCCGGAAATACGATGATGAGAAGCTTGTTCTTGGCGTTGTTATGATCGATAACCTTGAGGAAGTGACGCAAGGCCTCGATGATCATCAGCGCAGCTCCATGCTCTCCAAGGTCACGACAGAAATAACGGAATGGGCGCAAAAATTTCATATTTATTTGAAAAGGCTGACGTCCGACCGCTTTCTGCTTGTGACGGACCAGAAGACGCTAAAGCAGCTGGAGCAATCCAGATTCATTGTGCTTGACGAGGTTAGAGAGATTACCGGCGATCACAAAATACCGGTTACGCTCAGCATAGGTTTCGCGGCGGGCGCCGAGCACATTATTGAGCTTGGCCAATGGGCGCATATGAGCCTTGATATCGCGCTCGGCAGAGGCGGCGATCAAGCGGCTGTTAAGGTCGGAAGCCGCCAGTCCTTCTACGGCGGCAAGTCCAATGCGGTAGAGAAGCGGACGCGCGTGCGTGCGCGGGTAGTTGCCCATGCGCTGCGGGATCTCATACGCGAGAGCCACAACGTTGTCATTATGGGGCATAAGATGCCCGATATGGATGCGATTGGCGCTGCGATCGGCGTGATGAAGGCAGCACAGCTTTTTGGCAAAGAGGCTTACATCGTGCTTGAAGGCGTCAATCCGGCGATTCAGAAAATGATGGAGCTAATCAAGGAAGATGAGAAGCTGTCGAAGCGGTTCGTATCGCCGGAGCAGGCCTCCGCGCTAATTACGCCGCAGTCGCTTGCGGTAGTCGTCGACACGCATAAGGTGTCGATGGTGAAGGAGCCGAAACTCCTTACGCAGACGGAACGTATCGTGGTAGTGGATCATCACCGCCGCAGCGAGGAATTTATCGCCAATGCAATACTCGTGTATATGGAGCCGTATGCTTCATCCACTTGTGAGCTCGTAACCGAGCTGCTTCAATACATTCATGATCGCGTCGTGCTTGACGTAAGGGAATCGACAGCGCTGCTTGCCGGCATTACGGTAGACACAAAAAGCTTTTCGCTGCGTACGGGAGCCCGTACGTTTGAGGCTGCTTCGTTCCTCCGCCGAAACGGGGCGGATTCGATGATGATTCAGCGCATGCTGAAGGAAGATCTCGAAGAGTATGTGCGCAAGGCGGAAATTATTAAGCATGCCGAGGTGCTCTATGAGCATGTGGCGATTGCTGTAACGGAAAGCGGTCGAAAATATTCGCAGCTGCTCATCGCGCAATCGGCGGACACGCTGCTGAATATGACAGATATACTCGCTTCCTTCGTCATTGGGGAGCGGCCTGACGGGCTGATTGGCATAAGCGCTCGTTCGCTGGGCCATATGAACGTGCAGGTAGTGATGGAGAGAATGGGCGGAGGCGGACATTTGACGAATGCTGCCGCTCAGCTTGAAGGAACAGTGGCTGAAGTAGCCGAACGTCTGAAGCGGGTTTTGGACGAAATTGAAACGGAAGAGGGGTTATTTGAATGAAAGTGATCTTTTTGAAGGATGTTAAGGGACAAGGGAAAAAAGGGCAAGTGAAGGAGCTATCCGAAGGGTATGTGCGCAATTTTCTATTGCCGCAAGGGCTGGCGAAGCTGGCTTCCGACGGCAACCTGAAGACGCTTGAGGTTCAGAATGCTTCGGAGCAAAAGCGCAAGGAGAAAGAAAAAGAAGATGCTGAGACGCTTGCCAAGAAGATGGAAGAGATGACGGTTGTCATCAAAACCAAAGCTGGCGAAGGCGGAAGATTGTTCGGCGCTATTACAAGCAAGCAAATCGGCGAGGCGCTGGCCGCGCAAGGCATTAAAATCGATAAACGGAAAATCGAGCTGGAAGATCCGATCCGCACGCTTGGCGTTACGCAGGTTGTTGTTAAGCTTCACCCTGAAGTAAAAGCGAAGCTGAGCGTTCAGGCTTCCGAGGAATAGAAAGTAGGCGGAGGTTTGCATAGCAAACCCAAGCTTATGCTTACAGGAGGGACCCATGAGTACAGAGCTGATGTTTGACCGTGTTCCACCGCAAAACTTAGAGGCTGAACAGGCTGTCATCGGAGCGATATTGCTGCAAGCGGAAGCGCTTATTACAGCGATGGAGCGGGTGCGCAGCGAAGACTTCTACAGCGGTCCTCACCGACAAATTTATGAAGCGATGGTCGAGATTGCCGAGAACAACCAGCCGGTTGACCTCGTAACATTGACCGCGCATTTGCAGGATCAGCATTTGCTTGAAGAAATAGGCGGAGTCAGTTATTTGGCGAAGCTGGCCAACTCCGTGCCGACGGCGGCTAACGTTGATTATTACGCGCAGATCGTCGAAGAAAAATCGATGCTGCGGCGCTTGATCCGAACAGCAACCAACATCGTATCCGATGGTTACGCGAATTCGGAGGATGTTGGCGTTCTGCTCGGCGACGCGGAGAAAAAGATTCTTGAAATTTCGAACCGCCGCTCAGGCAGCGGATTTATTTCCATCCGCGACGTGTTGATGGAAGTGTTCGAGAAGGTCGAGCAGTTGTACGCCGATAAGGGAGGCACGACCGGGATTCCGTCGGGCTTTACCGATTTGGATCGGATGACGGCAGGCTTCCAGCGGAGTGACCTTATTATCGTTGCTGCGCGTCCTTCCGTAGGAAAAACGGCATTTGCGCTTAATATTGCTCAAAACGTAGGTGTCCGTGCCCGTGAGACCGTTGCGATCTTCAGTCTCGAGATGTCAGCCGCTCAGCTTGTACAACGTATGATCTGCGCAGAAGCGAATGTTGATGCGCAGCGGATGCGGACGGGCCACCTTGAGGGCGACGACTGGGAGAAGTTGACGATGGCGATAGGCTCGCTATCCGAGGCGCAAATCTTTATTGATGATACCCCAGGTATTACGGTTGCCGAGATTCGCGCCAAATGCCGCCGATTGAAAAAGGAAAAAGGGCTTGGCATGATTCTAATCGATTACTTGCAGCTTATTTCCGGCCGCGGCAAAGCGGGCGAGAACAGGCAGCAAGAGGTATCTGAAATATCGCGTACATTGAAGCAAATTGCGCGTGAGCTTGAAGTTCCGGTTATCGCGCTCTCGCAGCTTAGCCGGGGCGTTGAGCAGCGGCAGGATAAACGTCCGATGATGTCTGACCTTCGGGAATCGGGATCGATCGAGCAAGATGCCGATATCGTATCGTTCCTATACCGGGATGATTACTACGATAAAGAGTCCGAGAAAAAAGACATTATCGAGATTATAATCGCCAAACAACGGAATGGGCCGGTAGGCACGGTAGAGCTGGTCTTTCTGAAAAAATATAATAAATTCGTAAGTATTGATCGCGCGCATCAGGATCCGATGCAAGCATCATGAATATCCGAACAATTGCAGGGGTAGCTATGCAATTGTTCGTTTTTTAGTTTGACTTCTCGAAGATGGACTGCTACACTATTAATGCTGTCTTTTGACTGGTAACACGAAGCCTTTTGTTGAAGGGAATTTCGTGCTACAGCATTTTGACGGTAATTTTCGGTGTTTATAAACACCGGACGGGGGTATAATTATGTCTACGGTTGTTGTTGTTGGTACACAGTGGGGAGACGAAGGTAAAGGCAAAATCACTGATTACTTGGCAGAGGGAGCCGACGTCGTCGCTCGTTACCAAGGAGGAAACAATGCCGGACACACGATCCTTATTGATAACAAAAAATATAAATTGACGATGATTCCATCGGGTATTTTTAATCATAATAAAACTTGCGTCATCGGTAACGGAATGGTTATTAATCCGGAAGCGCTGATCGAAGAAATCAACTATATTCATGACAATGGCTTCTCAACGGACAATTTGAAAATTAGCGATCGCGCGCATGTCATCATGCCTTATCACCTCGTGCTTGACGGTCTTGAAGAGGATCGCAAAGGCGATAACAAAATCGGCACGACACGCAAAGGGATCGGCCCTTGCTACATGGACAAAGCAGCGCGCAACGGTATCCGTATCGCCGATTTGATGGATGCTGAGGAATTCGAATCAAGAGTCCGCAGCATTATCGTTGAGAAAAACCAACTGATCGAGCAAGTATACGGCGGAGAGCCGCTTAATGCAGATAAAATCGTAAGCGACTATCTTGGTTTCGCAGAAGTATTGCGTTCATATGTAACGGACACTTCGGTTGTGCTGAACGATGCAATCGATGCGGGCCAGAAGGTACTATTCGAAGGCGCTCAAGGCGTTATGCTTGATATCGACCAAGGAACTTATCCGTACGTAACATCTTCCAACCCATCGGCAGGCGGCGTTTGTATCGGTTCAGGCGTTGGTCCATCGAAGATCCAGCAAGTTATCGGCGTAGCCAAAGCATATACGACTCGCGTAGGCGACGGCCCGTTCCCAACGGAGCAGGATAACGAAATCGGACAGCTTATTCGCGACAAAGGCCATGAATACGGTACGGTAACGGGCCGTCCGCGCCGTGTTGGCTGGTTCGATACAGTCGTTGTCCGCCATGCGCGCCGCGTCAGCGGTATTACGGGCCTATCCCTGAACTCGCTTGACGTTTTGACCGGTCTTGAAACGGTTAAAATTTGCACGGGCTACAAATTGCGCGGCGAGGTTATCGAAACTTACCCGGCAAGCCTGAAAATGGTATCCGAGTGCGAAGCGGTCTACGAGGAGCACCCAGGCTGGTCAGAGGATATTTCCGGCGCAAAAACGCTTGACGATCTTCCGGTAAATACACGCAACTACTTGAACCGCGTATCCGAGCTTACTGGCATTCCGATTGCGATTTTCTCGGTAGGACGCAACCGCGAGCAAACGAATCCCGTTCGTCCGATCTACGAATAGAATAGGAACTTAACTAAGGATGGCCCGTCGGGTCATCCTTTTTTTTGTTTGTCATATAGCCCGCAGGGGGAATGTCTCTCTCTAAACTTGACCATAATAGTATGTAACAGATTATGGGAAATAGCAGCCTATAGAAAAGGAAGGTCCGGCTGCTGATTGAGAGGGTTGGTGTAAGGATGTTGAAAAAGATCGGATGGCTCGGAAAACTAGTTGCGGCGGGGCTGATATTAAGCTTTTTGTCGATATGGACGACGGGTTATATTGTAACGAGTTATGTAGATACGCTGCTGAAACAGTTTAATTTGCCGCTTGAAGTGCCGCCGATGGCGATGACAGGCGTATGGGGGAAGCTTTGGGGAGCAGATCCGCTCATAACGGCCGATACGGCAGGGAAAGAAGAGACACCGCCTGTTAAGGAAGCGACACCGGATGCTAAAGAAGAGTCGCCGGACACGCAAGCGGATACGAATGAGCAGAGCGACCCTCCAGAGTCGGTAGATGCGTTTGGCCAAGTGACAGAGCCGCCGCTAACAGATATTGGCATTGGAGGCGGCACGCAGGCAGGTGGGGGCGCTGCGACGAACGGCGGTGAGGTACAGGAGGGAACCGCAGGCACCGATGATACCGAGACGGCGATGACGACAGATGATTTGACCGAGGTAAAGGAACAAATGAGCGATACGGACAAAGAGGCGCTCTTCGGATTATTGATGACTAAACTGCCGCAGGAATCATGGCAAACAATATCTCAATATATCGAAAATGGCCTGACAGAGCAAGAATTGACAGCGATTCAACAAATAATGGCACAGCATCTCGACAAGACGGAATACGGCCAGATGATGGACATTCTGAAAAAATATTAATTTTTTTAAGATAGGGTAAAGGTTGCTCCAATTGTTGGGCATATGTTAAAGTATTAGGCGAGTGATCCGACAGGATAATTCGTCTTTTTTTAATGTCGGAAACCGGAAAAAAAGTTGCATAAGCGCGAAAAGGAGACAATCATGACCGTTTTCAGGGACCAAGGTCGGATTCAGAAGGTATGGAATCAAGCGATCCAGTACTTTCGGCATGACCGATCGCAACACTTGAATGGCAAGACTCAGCAACAATCCGCAAGCGGCAAGGCAAAGACGCCATTTTGGCGCAAGAAGCCGGTTCAGCTAGCGGGCGGGGCTCTCGTACTCCTCACAGTAGCCGGATTTAGCGGAATCCAATATGTCCAAGCAAACACAGTCGAATTTTATAACGTATATATGAATGGAACAGCTGTTGGGACCGTAAGCGATCCAGAAGCAGTAGAGCAGCTAGTATTGTTAGAAACCGAAGAAGTGCAGAAAGCTAACCCTGATATTAATATGGTGCTTGATACGGGTACGATTACATATGAGGCCGATAGCGCCTTCAAAGGAACGCCTGAAACGGACGTTACGTTGGACAAGCTGGAGGGAATGTTCACTTCTCACGCGGTTGGCGTTGAAGTGAAGGTTGACGGCAAAGTAATCGGAATTGTGAAAGACCAGCAAACGGCAGATGCGGTCTTGCTTCGTGTACAAAGCAAGTTTGCGCCTGAGCTTGCCGCAGCAAAGAAGAGCTCAAAGGAAGTTAAGTCGCTCTCGTTCGACGCGAAGGAAGCGGCTGTGCCGGCGAAGGATACGAAGGCTGCATCCAAGGTGCCTGGCCGTGAGGTAACGGAGGTCGAATTTATCGAGGCCGTTATGACGGAGTCGATCGATACCGATCCGGAGCAGATCATGGAAGCGGAAGCCATTTATAAGATGCTCGTTCAAGGCAGCATCCAACCGACAAAATATACGGTACAAGAAGGCGATTGCGTCGGCTGTATCGCGCAGAAGTTTGATATTTCACCAGAGGTTATTTATAAGAACAATGCATGGATTAAGGACGATAAAATTACAATTGGCGACGTTCTCGATTTGACGGTGCTCCAGCCGGAGCTTACGGTGAAGACGGTTGAGACTTTAGTAGAGGTCGAAACGATCGAGCCGCCGGTTGAAATCAAGAAAAATGCAAGCATGCGCGTTGGCGAATCGAATACGATTTCGCTTGGTTCAGCAGGCTCTAAGCGCATGACTTATCGCATCGTGAAGCAAAACGGTTATGTCGTAACCGAAGAGCTGCTTACGAAGGAAGTCATCAAAGAAGCCAAGCCAAAAATCGTTGAGCGAGGCACTAAGGTTATTTTGGGCGAAGGCTCAGGAAATTTTGCGATGCCTGTTTCGGGCTCCAGACTGACCAGCAAGTTCGGAAAACGCTGGGGACGGATGCATAACGGCATCGATCTTACAGGAAACAAGAACATTCATGTAGCGGACACAGGCGTAGTTGAATTCGTCGGCACGAAGCCGGGTCTAGGCAAGGCGATTATCGTGAACCACAAGAACGGCTACAAAACCGTTTACGGCCACTTAAGCTCTTACAAAACGAGCGTAGGCGACATTGTCGAAAAAGGCGATACGATCGGCATTATGGGCAGCACGGGCAACTCGACTGGCGTTCATTTACATTTTGAAGTGCATAAGGACGGCGTTTTGCAAAATCCGTTAAAGTACTTATAATTTCATACCCCATTTCAATCCAAGAGAATCACTTTCGCATACTGCGAAGCGATTCTCTTTTTTTATTTCTGCGGCTTAGAGCACTACAGGAAAAACCTTGCTAACATGAGGGAAGTTTCATTGTGAACTAATGGATAACGTGTGCTAAAATAGAAGGTAATCAAAAAAGGACAAGCGACGGGCGGGTGTAGCGATGCACGGAAAAATATTAGTGGTCGATGACGAGCAGCCGATAGCAGATATTATAAAGTTTAACTTGGAAAAGGAAGGCCATCAGGTCATCTGCGCCTTTGACGGCGGAGAAGCGGTACGGCTTGCATTTGAGGAGCTGCCGGATCTGATTTTGCTAGACTTGATGCTTCCTGTGAAGGACGGCATGGACGTATGCCGCGAGGTGAGAACCAAGCTGCAAATGCCGATTATTATGCTAACGGCGAAAGATACGGAAATTGATAAGGTGCTGGGTCTTGAGCTAGGCGCGGATGATTATGTGACGAAGCCGTTCAGCACAAGGGAACTGCTGGCACGGGTGAAGGCACATCTGCGCAGGCAGCAGAAGCCCGCAGGCTCCGGCGAAGACAATAACGGCGCATCGGAGGCTCCGGCCGAGCAAGAGCAGCAGGGCTTTAAGCTGTTTAACTTATTTATTGATACGGATATGTATGTGGTTTATAAAGACGGCGAGCCGCTGGATCTGACCCATCGCGAGTATGAGCTTGTCTATTACATGGCACGCAACAGCGGCAAGGTAATGACGCGCGAGCATTTGCTGCAGGCGGTATGGGGATTCGAATATTTCGGGGACGTGCGAACGGTCGACGTGACGATCCGCAGGCTGCGCGAGAAAATCGAGGATGATCCTAGCCGACCCGAGTACATTATGACCCGGCGGGGTCTTGGCTACATGATGCGCAACTCCAAGTCTGGGGGCCTCAGTTAAGGATGAAGGGAAAGAGCTTCTTCCGTACGATTCAGGTTAAGCTGGTCATTATTTATTTGCTGCTCATCTTGGTGGCGATGCAGCTCATCGGCGTTTATTTTATAAGCACCGTCAAAAATTCGTTGATTGATAGCTTCACAAGCAATTTGAAGGAGCAGGCAGATATTTTGTCCAAATTCGCGGCTCCCAGCTTAGCGGCTAAGCCCGACACGGAAGGCGATTCCGCGGAGAGCACGACGGAGGATCTTAGCCTCGTCGTTCAAAATTTGTTTAGTATTAGCGGCGCCGAGGTACAGGTGCTGGACTCAAACGCCAAGGTGGTAGCGACCTCCGTTCAAGGCAATCAGTCGTACATCGGGAAGAAGAACAAATCGCTTGCCGTAAGCCGGGCGCTCCAAAATATTACCGATAACGAGCAAGAAATTATAGATGAAGACAATACGCGCATGAAGATGATTGCGCAGCCGGTAACGATTAACGACAACAAGGTCGTGGGCGTCGTGTATGTCGTAGCGTCCATGAACGAGCTGTATAAGACAGTGAACCGGGTCAACCAAATCTTTTTCTCGGGCACGCTGATTGCGCTTGGCCTTACAGGGGTGCTCGGCGTATTGCTTGCCCACACGATTACAAGTCCGATTCAAGGGCTGACGAAGCAAGCGGAGGCGGTTGCGCAAGGAAAGTTTGATCTTCAGGTGCCGGTGCTTGGCGATGACGAGATCGGCAGCTTGAGCAAAGCCTTTAACGATATGACGATTCGGCTCAAGGAAGCTTTATCCGTTAATGAAGAAGAAAACGAGAAGCTCGCTTCAATTCTCTCCAACATGAGCGATGGCGTGGTAGCGGCAGACGAGAATGGCAAGGTAATCGTATGGAACCGGCGGGCGCTTGAGCTGCTGGACGTACGATCCTGTGAAGGCTTTGCATTGTCGGAGCTGTTCGACCTGTCGGAGCAAAGATTGGAAGAGCTGCAGCAAGGCCGGGGCCAGACGCTGCTTATTGAGCGCAATTTCGATGAGCAGGAGATTAGCGAGGGCAATGAGGGTTTGCTGCGGGCAACGTTTACGCCTATCCATCGCCGAGACAAAGGAACGACCGGTACGATTGCGGTGCTTCAGGACGTAACCGAGCAAGAGAAGCTGGAGCAGTCGCGCCGCCAGTTCGTTGCGAACGTCTCGCATGAGCTGCGGACGCCGCTTACGACGATCAAGAGCTATGCCGAGGCGCTTAATGACGGCGCGCTTGAAGAGCGGGAGCTGTCAGAGCGCTTTGTTGGCGTCATTCGCAATGAAACCGAGCGGATGATTAGGCTCGTAACCGATCTGCTGCACTTGTCGCGCCTCGATTCAAATCAAGCACCGCTTCGGCGCCGCCAGACTAACGTGCACGATATGCTCGACGAAGTGGCTGACCGGTTTTCGTTCCAGCTTAGACAGAAGTCGATTAAAGCAAAGGTTCGGGTCGACGAAGGGCTTGAATCCGCTTGGCTCGACCGCGATCAAATCGATCAAGTGCTGGATAATCTATTTTCCAATGCGATCAAATATACGCTGGACGGTGGCACGATTGAGTTAACGGCGAAGAGGCCGGCCGATTCGGCATTGCTGGCAATCAGCGTGAAGGATACCGGGATCGGTATTCCGAAAAAGGATTTAACGCGTATTTTTGACCGCTTCTATCGGGTGGATAAAGCTCGTTCGCGCAATATGGGCGGCACAGGACTCGGGCTTTCGATTGCCCGGGAAATTGTGAAGGCGCATGGCGGTACGATTTCCCTCTCTTCCGAGCTGAATGAGGGAACTGCGGTTACATTCACCCTCCCGCTGCTGCAAGAAGGGGGTGAGCTTTGATGAAGGAAAAGATAAAGACGACAACGCTCATTGTGCTAGTAGCGCTTAGCCTTCTGCAAAGCTATCTGCTCGCTTACAGCATGCCGGGCCTTGGCGCGACGGTAAGAAGCGACCAGGATTATGTGAATGCGGAGCCGATGGGACCGCCGACGAGCGTGGAGAGCGTTATTTTTCCAGAGGAGCTCGTTATTCATCTGGGCGGCAATAAGCATACGGTCATTTACCCGGGCACGCAGTTCTATGACATGATTCTTAATCAGCGGATTCAGGGTAGAGAATTTAAGGGCTTCCAGCGGAACCCTTCGGACGTGCTGAACTGGGAGGAGATCCGGAAAAACGATATCGGCATCGAGCTGCGGTTCGATAACGGGATTCCGGTTGAGCTGCTGCAAAAGCTGCTTAAGCTGGAGGGCGATCTGCTGTTTTTGAATGAGACGATTGATCGGATTTGGATTTTTAAGACAACAGGCTCTGAGGAAGTTCGGACCTTCTTCTTTAGTGCGGACGATCAAATGGTATATGAGTCGGTTCGTGCGGATCTAACGGTCCGCGACGTGCAGGATTATGTAGGCTTTGGGCAATTCCAGCCAAAGTATACGATGACGGAGGACGGTCTCTATCTTCCGGCAGTACCGATTCAGTCGAAGGAAATGGTATTCCCGTATGAAACGTATTCGCCGGATCTGATGCAGCGAGTGTTCTTTGATCCAAGCACAACGAGAGCGATCGAGGACCGAAGCGGCTCGCAGATCTATACCGACGGCAAGCGGGGCTTGCAGGTGGAGCAAAATGGCAAGTGGATTAGCTATACCGATCCAAGCGCGCCGCAAATTACGGAGAATCTGCTCAGCGACAACGTGTACGCCTCGGTAGACTTTGTGAATCAGCATGGCGGCTGGGATGGCGTTCACCGGTTTGTGAATGCAATGCCGGGCGAGGAAGGCAAATATATTCGCTTTAAACAGTACGTCGAGCAGTATCCGGTCATTGAGATGCCGCCGTTCCGCTATGGATATATGAAGCTGACCTTGCAGCAAGGGGTCGTGACGGAATATGCAAGATCGCTTATTACACTCGCCCCACAATCGGAATCACGTAATGTCCGGTGGCTGCCTGGCGGCGATGAGCTGCAAAATAAGCTCGGAAATTACAGGAAACGCGATGAGGTAACGGCTTTGTTCCCGGCGCTTCAAGCGGCGCCGGTGGATGACAAACGGCTGCGGTTCATTCCGGTATGGGCGGTTCGCCTCAAGGATGGCACAGAGGAAGCGCTGGTAGAGGCTTATCCTAGCGGCTATGAGCCGCCAAAGTCGGTTGATGCCACCGAGCAGGGTGCGGATGGCGGCACGAAGGAAGACTCGGCGACTACAGCCGCAGGCGGCGCGGGTGCTGCCAGCTTGGCTGCCGGGGGCGCCACTCAGCTGCTCACGGGCAAAGACGCTGGTTTGCGATAGTAAAGACGGTTGGGGGTGAAGGCGAGTGGATTGGGGCCGGGCGAAAAACGTACTTATTATTTCGTTTTTGCTGCTCAATGTATTGTTAGGCTACCAGCTATGGCTGGATATCCGGGAGCAGCTGAACATTAACGTGAATACGGCAGAGCTGCCGCAGGATAAGGTGCTGCTGATGCAGCAGAAGCGTATTTCGCTGGAAGCCAATCTGCCGCTGGAAACGCCGGAGCTAGCGGATTTGACGTACTTGCTTCACTCCGACAGCCGCAAAAACGCGGAGCCTGTCATACTGGACGAGCCGGTAGACAGCACGATTATTTATTCAAAGACTCAGTTAGTAAAGACATTAGGGAGCAAAATTCCCGAGCTTGATCAATACGCATTCGATCTGCTGAACAGCAGCGTGGACAAATTTGTCTTATACCGGGTAGTCGAAGGACGTCCGATGTTCGATGTGAAGCTGACGCTATATATTAGCAATCAAAAAATAACCTCCTTCTTGCAGGACCGGGTGGAGCTGCTCGGATCGGGCGAGGCGAAGCAGGTGCTGCCGGCCGCGAAGGTCATGGCGAGCTTGATTGAAACTTATTTGCCGGACGGAGCTGTCATTTCGGATATCCAGCTTGGCTATAAAGGCCAGATCTTCGATTCGGAGAAGCAGGTATCGGCGCCATCTTGGCGGGTCATGCTCGAAAATGGGCATTTGTTTTATGTGCACGCGATCAGCGGCGAGGTTGCAACGGATGAAGAGCAAGGGGAAGCGGCAGCGAACGGTTTACGTTAACGGGAGCGGGAGAAAGGACAGGAAAGAGCGATTATGGGACTTCGATTTACGGTACTGGGAAGCGGCTCGACCGGCAATGCGACAATTGTACAGGGGAACGAGAAAATGGTCATTGTCGATGCGGGAATGAGCGCGAAGAAGCTGGATGAGCTAATGCGTGAGCGGGGAGTGTCGGGCCATCAATTGGACGCGCTGTTTGTCACGCATGAGCATTCCGATCATATAAAAGGGCTTGGCGCTTTCGCGAGAAAGTATGACTTGCCCATATATGCCAACGAGGCAACATGGGCTGCAATGGAAAGACATGTCGGCACGATAGCCGCAGAGAAACGTGTCATTATGGAAACATGCGAAGAGATCGCCTGCGGGTCGATGATGGTGCAATCCTATCCGATCTCGCATGATGCGGCGGAGCCGGTAGGGTACAGCTTCGTAGAGGATGGCGAGAAGCTTAGCCTTGCGACCGATCTTGGGTATGTGAGCGAGAAGGTCAAGCGTCAGATTATCGATTCGGATGTACTCGTGCTGGAAGCCAACCACGATACGGAAATGCTTCGAATGGGCCGATACCCTTGGAATACGAAACGCCGTATTTTGAGCGATGTGGGTCATTTATCGAATGTGGCAGCAGGCGAAGCGCTGCTTGAGCTCATGACGGACCGAACGAAACGTGTCTATTTGGCTCATTTGAGCCTTGATCATAACTTAATGGATTTAGCCATGCTGACCGTGAATACTATATTAGAGGATAACGGAATATTTTATAAGAAGGAAGAACATCCGCTGCGTGCTACATACCATGACAGACCTACGCCATGGGATGAAGTGAAGCGGAAATAAGCGATTCCAGCTGCGCGTCGAGCGAGTCTGCTTTGGAGCTAAGCTCTTCTCTCGTAATAATGCCCTTATCTATGAAAATCTCAAGCATTGCGCTTAACGTAAGAACGGTACGATAGTGGTCATCCTTTAGATCTGCTAGTTTTGCAGCAAGCTGCACATGCTCCCAAGCTGCGGGGGTTTTGGCTTTCATATTAGCAACTCTCCTTTGGCGGGACGGTTCTACAAAATAAATTCATTATTTCGTGTACGCGTCGTCCGAATCTATTATTATTTTAGTCAGTTCTTCCGAAAACATTCCTAGATTGAAAAAAATAGTCTTGATGTCCGAGAGGCATCGAGAGGAGCGATCGCAATGAGCTTATTCGACGACGATTTTTATTCAACCAAAGTATCCAAGCGCGCTGCTCGCGAGAGCAGAAAAGGCAACTTTGCTTTTCCATATAAAAGCGGCGGGCGCAAGTGGTCCAATGTCCGCATTGCATTCGTATCCTCAATTACAAGCGCGATTGCCGCAACGCTGTTGTTCGGTGTTGTGTTCGGCGGTGGCGGCGGTATTGGCGGCGGCGGAGGATCTGTCGCGACAGCAGGCGGGGTTCAGGCCGTCGATCCGCTAGAGCGTCCGATTCAGGCATCCGCAAAAGTAAGGCCGGCCGTCGTAAGCGTCATTAATTTGCAAAAGTTTGCGCTTGGCATCGGCAATGGCAAAGCGCTGCCTGAGGACTCGGAGGATAAAGGCACGCTGCGCGAAGCGGGTGTAGGCTCTGGCGTCATTATAAGCAAGAAGGATGGCAAAGCAATCATCGTTACGAATTTTCATGTCATTGATCAAGCAAAAGAGGTGAAGGTTATACTGATGAACGGCGAGGCTCGCGATGCCCGCATTGTCGGGAAGGATCAAATTACGGATCTTGCCGTGCTTGAGATCGATGCCAAAGGCATTGATGTGGTCGCGGAAATCGGCGATTCGTCGACGCTTCGTCCCGCTGAATATATTATTGCAATCGGCAATCCGCTAGGGCTAGGGGAGTCCGTCACGACGGGCAGCGTAAGCAAAACCAAACAAATTGTACCGGTATCGCTCAACCAGGATGGCGTGTACGACTGGGAGCAAGAGGTCATTCAAATCGATGCTTCCATCAACCAAGGCAATAGCGGCGGGCCGTTAATTGATTTGAACGGGCGTGTGGTCGGAATCAACAGTATGAAAATTGCTGATCTCGGCGTTGAAGGCATCGGGTTCGCCATTCCGATTAACCTGGCTATGCCAATCGTCGAGAGCCTGATTAAAATGGGCTATGTGCCGCGCCCTTATCTTGGTGTCTATACGATGGATCTGGAGCAGTATTGGGAGCAGAAGGGCTTCCAGGACTCGCAAGAGAGCGCTGGCGAGGAAGGCGTGCTGCCGGAGGCGGACAAAGACGGAGCAGCAGGCGATGGCGATGTGCTAGAAGAGGGCGGTGCGCCGCTTAAGCTGCCGGATGATGTCTATGATGGCGTCATCGTGCTGGAAGCGGTTGGTCCGGCTAAGGATGCGGGCTTATTGTTCAATGATGTGATCGTCAAGCTGGACCGCCAATCGATCGGAAGCACGATGGAGCTGCGCAAATATTTGTACAGCCAGAAGAAGATTGGCGATGAGATCGAGATCAGCTATTACCGGGACGGGGAATTGAAGAAGACTCATTTTAAGCTTGGTGAGAAGCAGGATGAGGAGTAGGGTTAGAGATTGAGTCTTGAAGAGTGAAAAGTAAAGAGTATGAGCAATGAGTAGAGAGTAAAAGGCAAAGAGCAAAGAGCAAAGAGCAAGAGTAGCCGCGGTGTCGAATGGGAAACCATTTTGGCGCCGCGGTTTTTTTGTTGGATTTTAGGGAGAATGGCAAAGTGTGTAGAATTAGTGCGAAGAGCAAAGTCCGTTGGGACTAGTGTAAAGTTAGTACAAAGAGCAAAGCGCGGGGCCGTGCAGAATTTGTCGTCTTCACATGGAGAGGCGTTTTCTGATATGCTGTGTATAGATATTTTGGACAGACTGTTAAGAGTAAGAGCTGGAAAGACGATCGGGAATTCAATCAACTAGGATAGGAAGCGTGCAGAGTATGTATTGTGTGTGTAAAGAGCATATGGAGACGGCATTAGACCGATTTGTAGATGAATATGAAGATGCACCGGATGTAGTGGATTTGAAGGAGACGCAATTCGCCGATTGGGATCCTCCGCGCAAATGCGATTTCTGTGATGAGCCGGCTACTTTTTTGGTGGTTTAGGAGTTACCGGGGATTTTAGAGAGATGCAAGAAGATAAAGGGACGTAACGGAAATTTTAGAGATATAAGTAATAAAGGGACGTAACGGAAATTTTATAGATATATAAGTAATAAAGGGACATAACGGAAATTTAAAGAGATGCAAGAGTTTATAAAGGGACGTGTAAGGCATGCATATACAAATAGCTGCCGTAGGCAAGCTGAAGGAAAAGTATTTGGTGCTTGGCATAGCGGAATATGCCAAGCGATTAGGGCCTTACGTGAAGCTTACGCTCACGGAAGTGCCCGATGAGAAGGCGCCGGAGACGATGAGTCCGGCGGAGGAAGCGATTGTGCGCGAGCGAGAGGGCGAGAGGCTTCTGGCGCAGCTGAAGCCTGAAGCGCATGTTGTCGCGCTCGCGCTGGAAGGCGAGCTCTGGTCAAGCGAGGATCTCGCTGGCCAGCTCGATAAGTTAGCCACGTATGGGCGGAGCCACGTGGCTTTTGTTATTGGCGGGAGCAATGGTCTTGCTCCCGCCGTGCTTAAGCGCGCCCAGCAGAAGCTGAGCTTTGGGCGCATGACTTTGCCGCACCAGCTAATGCGTCTGGTGCTGGTGGAGCAGATTTATCGGGCTGTGAAGATAAATCGGGGGGAACCGTATCATAAATAGGGCGAAATTTATAGTTGAAATTATCTAGTTGAACACGAAAATTGGGTTCCTTGGAGAAAGAGTAAACAATTATTCTGCTGTTCAAGAATTAGTACCATGTGCTAAGATAGTGATGTGCGTTTAGTTGTTTGAAATGTAAGAAATGTATTTATTTGAGGAGTTGAAGGACGATGAAGACTCGGGATATTGATATACGTGCCTCTCTTCATTCGGTTCTTCGAAAAGAGCACAAAAATGAGCCCGATACTTTGATTCTTGATGAACTTGGCTTATGCCAAGGCGATGCAAGAATCGATGTCGCTGTTGTAAATGGAGCAATTAATGGCTATGAAATCAAAAGTGAGAGCGACACTTTGGAACGATTACCAAGACAAACCGATGCATATAATAGAGTTTTTGATACAGTCACTATTCTGACAGCTTCTCGTTTTATTGAGGGAATTGAGGATATTATCCCTGAATGGTGGGGAATAACAAAGGCGGAAATGGATGCTGATGGAATAGTTCACTTTTTTCCATATCGAATGCCTCATCAAAATCCAAGTATTGATCCCATTGCGCTGGCACAGTTGCTTTGGAGAGAAGAAGCACTTTCTGTATTAAAAGAAAGAGGCTTGCATAAGGGTCTACTTAGCAAGCCTCGACAAGTATTATGGAGTGCGCTTGCGGAGCAACTCGAGCTTAGTGACCTTCAAGACGAGGTGCGGAAAAGACTTAAGGCAAGGTCACGGTGGAGAGTTCATTAGCGACGTACGTTAGATGGTGATTGGTCCCGGCTTTGCGCCAACTTGTGGCGTTCCCGGGGCCATCATTATTTTGGGCTACATCGTCGATGTAAAGATCACCTGCTGAGAAATTGCGACCCGAATACTCTGGATGACTTACAACTTGTCTGGCAAGCTGATGATACTGAGCACTTCCGTATCTTCTGGTGATCTGGCCTTTGAAAATAATGAACTTATCTTCTGCAGTGTATCGGATATTCGCACTCATGTTAATGAAGCGAGGGTCACCCTCAAATGGCTCAGGGTTAGAAATACTGTAGTCCCCGAAAATCGGATTGCGGTTTACGGTGCCTGCTCGCATAATCCTCTTCCATATTATCCATTCTGTACGGTCAATTTGATCGACAGAGTTTGCACTGACATCGGATAAGTTCTTAGGGAATCCTGTTCCGCACAAAATGACGTTCCTCCATGCATGCAAATATGGGAGATTGTCAATTAATCCGGTAAGAAACAGTGTGGTTCTCGTTAGAAGTGCCGGGTCAACATAGCCGTGGTCCACAACGAGATCAATTTGCTCCGGGTTCATTTGTAGCGCTCCCAGCAGCGAGTCGATGGTTGGTTGAAGAGAATCAAAATCTCTTTCGGTTATTCTGATTGCGGCACCTAAGTGATCTAATTGGTTCGAAGCCACTACCTCTGCATTATAATCTGCATCACGTTCGGAGCTTGTAACCGGGACGAGAGGATTATGACGCGCTCGTGCCTCTTGTAAAATATACGCCAGGGGATGCAAACCCGACGTCATTCTCTCAGATGGATGAAGGTATAGAAGGTCGATGAAAGCTTTGTGAGGCCAAGAGCGTACCAAAGTTTCTCCGAAATTGACGAGGTGCTCGTCCACCGTTTTCTTTGGCATCTCATTTTCAAAGTCCCAGTCGATGGGAGCGATCTCAATAAGAGGTGTAATCCTTTCTTTCGAAGCGGGAGTGAGGACTTCCAGGGCTTTCTGCTCTCCTTGCTTCCATTTTACAACGGGCACATAATGTCTTCTGTCAAAAGTCATTAACATTTCCCCTCCTAGTCATAGGCAATTAGCACCCATTGGTTGGGTGAGGTTCTCAGTTCTTCCAGTCTATATAATATTACATCAAAAGTCCTAATCTGACGATTTTTATTGTTTTATAAGACAAATTATGTAAATTCCTTGAAAGGCACCTCTAGTGGGTGCCTTTCGATTTCGGACCATATTTATTTATGCGGAAGTTCTAGGGAGGAAATTATTATAGGAGAATATACCCAAACATAGTAAGATGGGTAGAGAACAACTAGAGTGAGGTATGTTATGAAGGAAATTATATTGTTTCTCCTTGCAGTTGTAGTGCTAGGTGTTATCGCAGGATTATTGCAGCCTCAGAAAAAGAAAAAGAGCAGAACTCGACGTCCTGCCAACGCAAATAAGAAGCGCCCAGCATCAACACAGCGGAAAGTTAACCGGAGCTCGAAATCTTGTCGATCAGATGAGGTCATTCTGTCCAGGCCACTCGATGATCTTAACGGTATTGAGTTCGAGCGACTGCTTGCACTATACTTTCGAGATCAGGGCTACGTCGTTTACGAATCGGAATCGACGGAAATGACGGTGGAGTAGATTTGGTCATTGTGGACAAGCGTGGCGAGAGGATGGCAGTGCAGGCAAAATGCTATGCCGACCACAACATGGTTCCGGTGCAGACGGTTCGGGAACTTGTTGCAGCCAAGTGGAACCATAATTGCATTCTTACATTACTTGTTACGACATCGGACTTGACTGGACCTGCGAAGAAGGAAGCGGAGCAGTTCAGGGTCGAGTATTGGCATGGTGGGGTAGTCGAAGAGAAGTTGCTGAGATGGGGGAAGTGGCAACCCAATCGTGGAAGGCTTAAAAAGGCATAATTTCAGATATTAAGTGTGCTCCATTTGCTCGAAAAATTCTTCATGGAGGATAGGGATACTATGCTAAAGCAGAGTTCTTCAGAATCAGACATACTCATAAAGCCTTATGCAGAGCGTCAATTAATTGTGGTTTTAAGCGATGAAGAAGTAAAGGCTCAGCAGAAGTATAAGGGAGATGACGAGGAGGAGTCAGCGTTCGTCAAGGTGCTTAAGACAGCTAGAATGATATCTAAGTATATATACCCATCGCCATTGCATATTGCAGAAGCAACAATAGAAATATACAAGGGTATACTGAAACTTCGCGAACAGGGAATCGAAACGTTATCTGTATCTCAAAGTGAAGCCACTAAGTTGGTATTTCCGCTCGGGCATCCCAGATTTGGTGTTCTTTATGTGGCGCATCCTGCTGATGCGGATGTATATTTCCCTTTCGCTCAATTTCACCGTTTTACATTTGAACATAAGTTTTCAGAGGCTGTTACTCTACTTATGTCACTTGGGGCATCACATATTGAGGTGCAGCACGTTACAGGTTGGTCAAAAGAATTCTCGTCTAAAATGGATATAGCTATTCCACAAGTAAACACTGGGGTAACGGCCGATGCCTCAAAAGTCAGAAAATCCGGTTCCGAGATTTTGTTTACAGCAAACTTTGTGGGCAACCCATCTGTATCATTACCAGAAAGTCTAGTTTGGTATCATCATGAGCCTACATGGAAGCAGATTGCTGATGGGAGACTAAAGTATGGTATGAAGGACTTCTCGTTAACAGTAAGGTACGAGGATGACCTTGGCGTTAACATGGGTCTAAAAGTTGCGGCAACTAAGGCAAACCTTGAAATTGGTGGAAGTTTTGAGGATCATCAATCCACCGTGTGGAAAATTATTGGTGAGTTTGCATAGTTCCAAGAGAACCTCAGTTATGAAACATCTAGACATATAAGGTACCCAATCAGGTGCCTTTATTTTTCGCTCGATAGATGTTATGGGGAACCGTACCATAAATAGCGGCATGTTTGTTGTCAGGGAACTGCATAAAAGACAAACAAGATTTAACAGGTTGCCGTGTTTAGACCAAATAAAGCGGCTTTAGTTCTGATATAATTGGATTAAAGCAGTTTATGATATATTCACTTAAAGAACACTTACTCCCTAACGACAAATCATTAAAAAGGAAGTGCCAATAATGAACCTAGAAATGGTCATGCAGGAGCTTGAAGCTCTCGGCAAGGAGCGCACTAAGAAGATATACCAATCCAATGGCGCGCACGAACCGCTTTTTGGTGTGGCCACAGGCGAGATGAAGCCTATCTTTAGGAAAATAAAACGCAATCAGCCATTGGCCGAGCAGCTCTATGCCACAGGCAATTACGATGCTATGTACTTTGCCGGGGTGATCGCGGAACCTAAAGCAATGTCTGAAGCGGATTTTGACAGGTGGATGGATAGCGCTTATTTTTATATGCTATCGGATTATGTGGTAGCGGTAACTTTGGCAGAAACGGATATTGCGCAAGAAGTTTCCGATAAATGGATTGCAAGCGATATAGAGCTGAAAATGTCGGCGGGCTGGAGCTGCTACTGCTGGCTGCTCGGAAGTCGTCCGGATAGTGAATTTTCCGAAGGGAAAATAGCCAGTATGCTGGAGCTTGTAAAAAATACGATCCATGATGCTCCTGATCGCACGAAATTCGCGATGAACAATTTCGTGTACACGGTGGGCCTATCTTATCAGCAGCTTCATGATAAGGCGGTCGAGACCGCTAAGGAAGTTGGCCCGGTGGAGGTCAATCGCGGTACCGCAAAAAGCAAGTTCATTAACGCTTCTGATAATATCCAAAAGGCGACGGATAAAGGTCGACTCGGCTTCAAACGGAAATATGTAAGATGTTAGTCAAGAAATATTGAATAATCGATATGTAAAATAAAAAAAGCCCGTACAATTGTGGTCAAGACCCCATATAGCGGACACTGAATAAAAGACCCTACCTAACAAGCTGGAGCCGGTACTGAATCGGAGCCAGCTTGTTTAGTTTTCTTTGCGGACGCTTGTTGTTGTAAAAGTGTATATATTCTTCAATTCGGCTTTGTGCTTCTTCTACAGATCGAATATCATAAGGGTAGAGTGCTTCTGTCTTCAAATGCGAGAAGAAGCTCTC
>NZ_LIGH01000001.1:2138046-2582958 GCF_001273905.1 Paenibacillus sp. FJAT-27812
TTATACTTCCTCATCCACACCTTTAATCGCCCAATATCTGCGATCCCAAGCTCATCCGCTACCCTCTGCTTGGTCATTCCCCCATGTCGTAGCTCGATAGCCTTCTTCTTTAATTCAAAACTATACGTCTCAAATTTCTGTCCTTTTTTCGCCATAACGAAAAGCACCCCCTATAATATCCATCGGTTTAAACACCAGGGTGTTTTTACAATGTCTACTATAAGGGGTGCACTTCAATTGCACTCGCAGCAATTGGCGGGCTTTTTTGCGTCTCCCAATTCCATCCCTTCGAGCCGAACGTTTATTTCATTGGAATTATCTGTGTGCAAAATAAGTTTACCGCAATGAAAAATATGAGGGTCCTCAGTTGTATTAATAGTGAAAGGGGGTGCTGAGGTGTACCATTCATTTGAGCTCAATGAATCCGTACGGCAGGCCTTGGATCTATATTCACAAAGCATGATCAAAATTGCCTTTGCATACTTGAAAAATATAGCTGACGCAGAAGAGGTGGCACAGGAAGTATTTCTCACCTATTTGCAAAAGCGCCCTGTATTTAATAGCAGTGAACACGAAAAAGCATGGCTGATTCGAACGACCATTAATAAAAGTAAAAACATGCTAAAAACCGGGTGGTTTAAAAGCAGGAACCCTGTTCCCGAAGATCTGAGCTACCTTCCGAAGGAAGAAAGTGAGGTCTTACAGGCCGTACTGGCCTTGGATAAGAAATATCGGATTCCGATTCATCTGCACTATTATGAGGGATATTCCATTCAGGAAATTGCAGATATTTTGCAGTCCAAGCCTGCAACGGTAGGTACATGGCTAGCGAGAGGACGCCTTATCTTAAAAGAGAAGATTGGAGGCCTTGAGGATGAAGAGATCATTATATAAATCCGGGATGTCCCGAGTGAAAACGAGTGAGGATTTTAAAGAAGCAACCTATCAGAAGTTGATGTTGGAAATGGAAAAAACAGCACAAACAAATAAGAGCAATCTAAAGGAGACATTTAAAATGGAAAAAGCTAAAAAAAGAACATTAACAGGTTGGACAGTCGGTATTGCAGCATGTGCGGTATTATCGGTCAGCATTTTCAATATGAGCCAGAACACGTCGATTGCTACGCCACAACCCTCGGCTGTTGTAGCAAAGCCTCCTATTATGGGTAAAGTGGCAGTAAATATTGATGGCGTTATTTCCGAAGTGAGCGAAGACGGCAAAAGCTTCAAGGTAGGTGACCTGTGGGTAACGGTAACAGATAAAACGGAGCTAGGCAGTAAAGAACCGACAGCCGCCAAGCCATCCGAAGAGCTGCTGCAAAAAGAATTTAAAGTAGGAAATATCGTGTCGGGCTACACGTCTCAGGATGTCAGCACCGGCAAGGTGACGGCAGATGTTATCTACAACAATATGGCCCCGCAGAAGGACACTAGCACGAACCCGCCTATTAAAGGAAAAGCTGCAGTCAATATTGAGGGCGTGATTACGGAAGTAAGCATAGATGGAAAAAGCTTCAAGGTAGGCGACTTATGGGTAACAGTAACGCCGGAAACGGAATTGGGCATCGGAGGCCCAACAGCCGCAGAACCATCTGAAGAGCTGCTGCAAAAAGAATTTAAAGTCGGAAATATCGTGTCCGGATTCACGACAGAGGATGTTGGCACGGGAAAAGTAAATGCAACGCACATCTACAACAATATGGCTCCGCAAAAGTAAGAGATATACGGGAGCAACATGGCAAGATGAATTAAAATAAAAAAATGCCTAGGCACCTTCATGAGAAGGTGCCCTAATTTCGTCGGTAAGCCTGCGAAGCTGACGCTTTATCTAATTAATCGTTCTCGATTAGCTTTTGTTGAATTTGATGCTCGTATTCGGCGAACGCTTCCGACATCATCCATCCGCGATCGGACATCAGTGATTGATAGCGTAGCTTCTTGGCTGACAACTCACTTTGAAGCTTTTGGCGGTCGGAATCGTTTCGGCAGGCGGAGAGCAAATCACCAAGCGTGACCATTTCTTTGCGGAGCTGCATTTCTTCTGGAATCATCCCGGCATTTTTGAGCAGCTTGAAGCCGACCCGAAGTTCCTCAGGGACATTCTCCAGATCATTAGGTGGAAGCGGCTTGCCGGCGCCCGGCAAATTGTCTAGTTCCCCGCGGCGGATAGCTTCCAAGATTCTCTCCTCTGCGATCGAGCGTATAAATTCCATCGGTTTATCAACTCCTCGATATTATTTTATCACACCCTACAACAAATTATTTGAGGAGTGCAGCCAGCATCCCTCTCATGAATGAACGCGCACCGAAGCGGGATCGGGATGAATTGTTGCGCTTCCGGGCATGTTAGGGAAAACATCGAAGGGAGTGCTGCGTGATGGCAAGAAGAAGGAGAAAATATGCGGTGCCAGGAGTTGAACAGGGGATGCAAGCATTCAAAGCTGATGTTATGAAACGCGAAGGATATGCCGTGAATCCGAATCAACCGGACGACGTAAAATACGAAGTGGCAAAAGAGCTTGGCGTACCACTGCATCCAGGGAACAATGGTCATCTGACTACGGAATCAGCCGGCCAAGTCGGAGGCAAGATTGGCGGCTCCATGGTTAGGGAAATGATCCGTCTCGCCCAAGAGCAAATAGCGAACAGGGAGTAGCCCGTTCTGAAGCCTTCTGAGAAGCATTCACTTCAAATGACATCGCAGTAGGCTTGATGACCTAAACCGACAACTTCCCCTTCCCATAAGAAGGGGTTTTCGTCGATTGCCGCTGCTATTATTAAGCAATCGTTTCGCTTAGTCTATTAAAGCCGGAAGTATATGCTCCTTAATCAGTGTCCACCTATCTCGCGGATTTAGCATGAATGCGGATGCAATGGCTACGACCAGGCTTTTTTCCGGAATGCAGCAAATGACATTACCGCCATCGCCAAGCGCTAAGTACGCAAAAGTCCCATCTTCATCGCCTAGCCACCACAGATACCCGTATTTATTTGGGTTAATAGCCGTAGATTCGTCAATCCATGTCTTCGAAATAATCGGAGCATGGTCCCAAATGCCACCGTTCAGATATAGAAAACCAAAACGCGCCATATCACGGGCATTTAGCGTAAGTCCCCATCCTCCTGTGGAATTGCCGCTCGGGTCGTTGACCCATCCTTTCACAGCTTTCCCGAATAAATCATCAAACCCAAAGGATTTCATCTCATAATCCGGGATTTCTTTCATGCCGATGGGTTTAAATAAGCGTTCATTGGCAAATTCACGGGCACTTTTTCCTGTGCTGCGAGTGATAATGGCTGAAAGCAGATGCGCCCCTGCGGTGGAGTACTTAAAAGCTCCGGTTTCTCCTTTTTGACAGAGCGAATCCAGCGTATACTTTACCCAGTCAGGCTGCATACACATGATGTCCAGCGGTTCGTGCCAGTCTTCAAACGCATAGGGAGCTGTCATAGTGAGAAGATGGCGTATGGTGATTTCTTGTTTCTGTCTGTCAGCAGCATCAGGGACATATTCGGGGAAAAAATCGAGCACCTTCTGGTCTATATGATTTATATATTGCGCATCTAGGGCAATACCAATGAGAGCAGATATGATGCTTTTCGTTACAGATGCCACATGGTGCGTATCATCGGGGCCATACCCATTATAATATTTTTCGTAAGCCATATATCCATTTCTCACAACAACAATCCCGTTAATATTGCCGTAATCGGTTTTTATGATACGCTCAAGCTCTGAAAGCTTTTCAGCGTCCATACGCAATGCAGCAGGGTCTCCGGCTTGCCACTCTGTAGTTGGCCACTCGATTCTTTGCATGACAGCTACCTCCTGAAAGACATTATTTTGATTAGCGAGCGGTAAATAAAATGTCAGTTCCTGCTGCTATTTTTTCTTAATGGGAAAATACACCTCGGTAACGATATCCTCAGGAGAGGCGGCTTGATTTGGATCGGTTAAATAGACTTCATAGGGCGATTTCGCCAATTGATAGCCTTCATTTTCTACCCATTCCCGCAGCTTAGCATATACGGATGTTAATTTAGAATAGGAATCCTTAAGCGCAGACTTCGCACAAAGCTGCCCAGGCAAATCCCTCGTTCCTTTTACAGGCTCTGCAATTGGGATGGCAAACTCGGTATCATTGCCTGCAGGGTTGTACTCAGAGCTGTGGTAAATGGTCATCGGCGCGCCAAGCAGGGTGAGTTTTTCAGAAGCAATCTTTTCATACAACCTGCTAAAATACTTCCCATATCCCGCGGCATAGTCATTGCTGCTCATCACCTGACGCATATAAAGGATATTCATTGGCGGGGTTTCAACAAGCTGCACCTCGATATTGTCTAGGTAAGACATAATGGAAATGCCTTTTTCTAAATCTAAAATATCATGGCTCATTTGTTTTAGGGTGTAATCAAGAGCATTCCGTTTTTCTTGTATTTCCTTTCTCTTGCGATTAAGGGCAGAGCAAAGCTTCTCTTCGGATTGATCATCTTCCCATTCCAAGAAGGCTTTGATTTCTTCCAATGGAAAATGATAAGACTTCAAACGGTTGATCAAGAGCATCTTTTTGAGCTGCCGGATGGAATAATACCGATAGCCGTTTTCGGGATTGATTTCATCAGGAGTCATTAATCCAATCTCATCATAATAACGAAGCGTTTTGGTAGATACTTCGCATATCCTCGAGAATTCTCCAATCGATAGCACGCGCTCACCTCCATCCTTCCTATTTTATACGGACAAAATGCTTTAAGTATCGAGCCTTTGCTCATTACTACTGTACACCTTGCCCTAAGGGAAAAGTCCACTGCAAAAGAATGGCTCGAACCCGCTCGTCTCTTACGATGCAGCATCAATAGAACCCGGTTGATGCTTCCATTCAATATGGACAATCTTACCAAAAACGCAGCGATGCGCGAATAGGATTGGCAGTGAAATACCATTGTGAATCCTCCTAGCAGGTGCTATATTAGGGTTGAATATTCGGACATGCTAAGGTACTCGCCGAGTGCCTTGTTTTTTTATTAAAGGGACCGTCAGATGGGGGCTTAGCAGCTTTGGACAACAACAACGGGACGACGAATTTAAGCGCTTATATGAAAAAAAACAGGATCGATTTTCAGGCTTTTATTTCAATCTCATTGGCACTGGCAGAGCTGCTGCAAAAGCAGCATCTTAGAGGTTTGATCCAGCAAAATATAAATCCCGACAATATACTCATTCGGTTCCCATCCGGTCGGTTGACGCTCCAGCTTATCCATCCATCCAAAATGATGCCTGTCGATGGGCAAACCTTTTTATCGCAAGACGATCTCATTCAAGCTTTAGCCTACATTTCACCGGAACAAACGGGCCGCATGAAGCGAAAAATCGATGGACGCAGTGATTTGTATGCTTTAGGTGTTCTTTTATATGAGCTGCTGACGGGTGAGCTTCCTTTTAAAGCGCGAACCGCTAACGAATGGATTCACGCCCACATGGCTTTGCTTCCCACTCCTCCACGTACACTAAACCCCAATGTCCCGCAAATCATAAACGATCTCGTATTAAAGCTGCTGTCTAAAACAGCGGGGAATCGATATCAAACGGCCTACGGCCTGCATGCTGATCTGCTTAAGTGCTCGGATCGGCTGAAGACGGATAGCATTCACGAAGCTTTTCCTTTAGGAGAATCAGACGAAATAAGCCGTTTTCGGCTGCCGAATAGGCTCTATGGCAGAGAGAAAGAGCTGCAGGAGCTGCTTGACGCTTACGAGAGCTCCTATTCGGGCTCCATGGAGCTTGTCCTAATCGGAGGCCATGCTGGGAGCGGCAAAACAGCGTTAGTCAAAGAAATTCAAACATCCGTTAGGCACAAAAAGGGATATTTTATAACCGGCAAGTTTGATCAGCTGAATCAGTCTATTCCCTTTGAAGCGCTTATCGCCGCTTTCCGTGAACTCATTCGACAAATTCTGGCAGGGACGGAGGAGCAGATTGCCGAGTGGAGAAAAAAGCTTTTGAAAGCGCTTGGACAAAGCGGAATGGTTATAACGGAGGTGATTGCCGAGCTAACCTTGATTATAGGCGAGCAACCCCCTGTAGAGGACTCATCCCCAGCAGAATCGACGCATCGGTTTCAAACCCTATTTAGCAAATTTATTAAGGTTTTTGCGGATAAGAAGCATCCTGTTGTTATATCGTTGGATGATTTGCAATGGGCAGATCCTGCCTCGCTTGATTTACTTCAGGTTCTGATCAATGATCCGTCCAATAAGTATCTCTTAATAATCGGCACTTATCGAAATAATGAAATCGATGACGAACAGTTATTGGCGAAAATGTTTTTTGACAACTTGCGGGTGAAAGACTCCGGCATTCATTTTATAAAAATCGATCCGCTCGGTTACTTGGATGTCATTCAATACGTTGCGGATGTGCTGCATGACAAGGCAAGCAGGATCAAGCCGCTGGCGGAAATCATCTATCAGAAAACAGCAGGCAATCCTTTTTATGTACAACAGCTGCTGCAATTTATTTTTGACGAGAAGCTGCTCTATTTCAATTCGAAGCATGCGAGATGGGATTGGCACATTAAATCAATCAAAGAACGGGAAGGCTTTAAGGATGTCATGAGCCTCATCGTAGGCAGGTTTAATACGCTTCCGGAAGAAACCCGCCAATTGCTTCGTTTAGGGGGCTGCATCGGAAATACCTTTGATATCCGGACGTTATCGATGCTCTACGAACGGGACGCTGCGCATACGGAGCAGAGCCTGCTGCCCGCGCTTAACGAAGGCTTGTTATTGATTGAGAAGGAGCGCTATATTTTCTTGCATGATCGGGTGCAGAAGGCGGCTTACGATCTCATACCAGATGAAGAGAAAAACAATGTCCATTTGAGGATCGGCCGGTCAATGCTTCGTTTTTTTGGCACGGAGGAAACAGACGATCATCTATTCGAGGTCGTGCATCATCTTAATTTAGGCAGCTCATTCATGGCTGACCAGGCGGAAATGGAACAGTTGGCGCGCCTTAACCTAAGAGCAGGCAAAAAGGCGAAGGCTTCTACCGCGTATGTTCAAGCATTGGCGCTCTTAAAGACAGGCGCGCAGCTCATTGAAGCTCAGGGATGGTCCAGACAAGATGCTCTGTATTACAATCTCTTGCTTGAAAGCACGGAATGCGAGTATTTTTGCGGAAACTTTGCTCAGGCGGAATCCATTCTGGAGCAGCTGCTGCGGCATTCTTCGAGCCAAACAGACCGAGCCCGCGTCTATATTATCCAGCTGATGATGTACGCTTATCGAAAGAGAGAGCATGAAGCGGGAGAGATAGCTTTAAAAGCGATGGAGGAGTTTGGTTTGTATATTCCGGCCAAGCCTTCGCGCCTAACCATAGCAGCTGAAATTACGTACACGCAGCTCTGGCTTGCGAGCAATCCGGGGCTTATAAAGGCACTGCCTGTAAGCCGCGACCCGCTGCATAAAGCATTGGCGGAAATCGTCATGGCATCATCGTCCATTTTATTTATTATTAACGAGGAATCCTCTCTTGTATTGTTCACCAAATATGTGAGAGTGTCTTTGAAGCAAGGCAATTCTGAAGCTTTTTCAATTGCGCTTGGCTCTTATGCCATTGCGGTGTGCTTCGGATTAAAAAGATACAAGACAGCACTCCGCTTAGCCGAGATTGCCCTTAATCATTCAGAAAAAATAGATAGTGTCTTATTAAAAGGAAAAATGCATTTTATTATGGGGCTGATTTTGCAATTTCTGCGACCTCAAGAAGCGGGCCTACACTTTCAAAGATCGGAGCAGTTAAGCTTGGAAGGCGGGGATATGATTTACGCGGGTTATGCCATATCTTCACGATTGATTACAGGCAGCGAAGATTTGAGGCACTTGAACCATATCTGTAATCAGCATGAAGAACAAGCAATCCGCGCGCTGGACCGCATGACTTTAAGGGTCATCTATCAAACGAGGCAATATGTACATCTTTTGCAGAGCACCCAGGAGACTGAATTAACGTTTGACTGTGAACATTTTCAAGAAGAAAGCCTGCGGCGAGAAGAAGTGTTGAACAATACGTACAAGGGAAATCGATACTATTATTACACATGCAAGCTTGAGATTTATTATCTGTTTGGCCATTATTCTGAGGTTGCAGTCCTTGCTGAGGAATCGGCGGAATTCGAGATGGGTACGGTGCTGTCGTTTAATCAAAGGCACAGTTTCTATCATGCTTTAGCGATCACAGCCATTTACCCCCATGCTTCGGATTCAGTCAGACGCAGCTATCGCAAAGTATTAAATAAATTGCTCGCCCGGATGAAAAAATGGACAAAGGTCGTTCCAGAGAGCACATTGTCCAAGCATAGGCTGATGCAGGCGGAAATAGCGCGTTTGGATCAGGAGCATGCGAAAGCAGAGAAGCTTTATGTTCTGGCCATCCAAATGGCTCAAAAATCGGGATCGCCCCGGGATGAAGCGATTGCGAGTGAACGGGCGGCCCATTATTACCTTTCTATGGATAAACATAAAATTGCGGAAACTTACCTTCAGGATGCCTGCAGGGCTTATTTCAAGTGGGGCGCGTTAGGTAAAATAAAAAGAATGCAGGAAATCCACCCGATTCTTGAGAAGCTGTCATTCATAGAAACAGATGCGGCAGAAGCCATCTATGGTGATGATCTGGAAATTGTCGCCGTCGACAACGGGCTAAATAGAGGACTCGATAAGGAATTGGATATGGATACACTCCGTCAGGCTTCAAAAATCGTATCCAAGGATAAAGCAGAGGCTGACCTGCTATGGAAATTCCTTGACCTGGCGATCAGCAATGCCGGCGCCGAAAAAGGATTGATCCTGCTTGGACGAGAGGGAACATTGATGGTAGAGGCTGAGAAAGATATAAATCGGGATCAAGTGGAGCCTGCCGATTACATCGATCATTATTCAACAGCGGTTGTTCAATTCGTGATGCGAACGCGGGAGTCGGTCGTTTTGGGCGAAGCTTGCCACAGTATATTTGCCGCGGACCCTTATATCCGACTGAAACGTCCCAAATCGATTTTATGCTTGCCCATTAGCTATCCTGATCATCGTTTCGGCGTCTTGTATTTGGAAAATAATTTAACATCCGATGCTTTTAGCAAGGACCGTTTGGAAGTACTCGAAATGCTGTTTTCGAGAATGGCCTATTTGAAGCTCTGGCAATCACAAATGCATGTCGGCGGCGAAGCTGCTGAGACCGCGAGCGTGAAAGCAGCGCCTCCCTTGGTCGAATCGCTTACGAATCGTGAAATGGAAATCATCCGTCTAATGGCAGACGGCTTGACCAATAAGGAAATTGCCTTACGGCTAGAAATAACCGAAGGAACCGTCAAAATTCACGCCTTTAACATCTATGGCAAGCTGCAAGTAAATCGAAGAGTGCAAGCGATATCCAAAGTAAGGGAACTGCGCCTTCTGGACTAATAGCAACGCAAAACGAGCCTCTAGAATGACTTCTAGGGCTCGTTTTGCGTAGCGGGAGGTCGGTCTTTAACCTGCAGCCCAAACATCCAGCTCAATTTTTAATTCAGGCAAGCCTAATGCCGTGATATATGCAACGGTCATGGAAGGAGGCGTGGGACCGAATACGTTATGCCAAATGGCGTAAAAGTGATCCCAATCGATTTCTTCCGTAGCCCAAATGTTGATTTTGATGACATGATCGGGAGTCAGCTTTTGGGATGAAAGGATTTCAACGATATTGTTCATTGTATTCGTAACTTGTTGGTTAAAATCATCGGGTATATTTTGGTTTTGGTCTATGCCAATTTGGCCAGAGAAAACATACATCTCAGCATCTCTGCTTATTTTTGTTACATGGCTATAGCTGCCAACCGGCTTCGCTATGTTTGAAGGATTATATCGTTTAATTACATGATTATTTAAGTTCATCGTCAGTAAAGTCTCCTTATAAATCGAAAATACATAACGATAGGTTATATATTTTCACTGTTTTTTTAAATTCCCATGCCTATAGGACAGACCTATCCCGTCTATATTCATTTTAGAAAAAAACAGCAGTAGAATACCCAATGCCACAAGATAAATATTTAATCGATCTTTTCTTCATTAGGTACCCCTCCTCACTCTTTATAAGTAAACGAACGTACAGCAAAATCATAACACTAACCCAGCAATAATAAAAGCTGGACTAAGCGGACCCTTCCGAGCATTATGCTTCGCCGAGCCTATACATATTGTTCAAATGAAATGGATATTATGTTAAAGGTTGAAGTTGAATGAGGAGGATAACGATGTCAAAATTAAATATCGGGATTATTTTAGGAAGCACTCGTCAAGGCCGTGTAAGTCCTCAAGTAGGCGAATGGGTGAAAAGTGTCGCTGACAAACGTAACGATGCGCATTATGAAATCGTAGATATTGCGGACTACAAGCTTCCGCTATTGGGAGAGGCTGATGCCACAGAGCAAGCGACAGCTTGGAACGTTAAGCTTGGCAGCTTGGACGGATTCGTATTTATCGTTCAGGAATACAACCATAGCATCTCTGCAGCATTAAAAAATGCGCTCGATTATGCGCGTGATGCATGGAACAATAAAGCAGCAGGCATCGTGAGCTATGGTTCCGTTGGCGGCGCTCGCGCAGCAGAGCATTTGCGCGGAATCTTAGGAGAGCTGTCTGTAGCGGATGTCCGCATACACCCGGCTTTGTCGCTATTTACTGATTTTGAGAACGGAACGGTGTTCAAGCCCGCGGATCTGCATCTTACCAATGTGAATGGCATGCTCGACCAAGTGCTCGCTTGGAGCGGCGCATTAAAATCGTTGCGGTAATCGTAACCGGCTATAGCAAGGCAAAAAGCCCTTTAGGTGAACGTCGCCTAAAGGGTTTTTTTGGGGTTCGAATTTTTAATAATAAAAAATAGTGTTTTATGCCATTTTTCGCTTCGGCAATATATGTTTTTGCAACTTCATCTGCTAACATAGGAGAAGCATAATGAGAGAGTACATAAAGCACGGGGGCTAGCATCTATGAGCTACAATTTATATTTATCAGCATTGCTGATGGCGGCTACCTGCTGCTCGCTAATGCTGTGCTATCTATCTTGGAAAAGAAGAGAGCTGCCTATTGCGATTAGTTATGGGCTAGGCATGTTGACGGGTTCATTGTACACTTTCGGATACGCTTTTGAAATTGTTAGCACCGATTTAGAACATATACGCTTCTGGCTTCGAATTGAATATCTAGGCATCCCATTCGGCACTATTCTATGGATTATTATGGTGCTGCAATATACGGGAAGGCAAGCGCTCGTTCGAAAATGGGTAGTAGCGCTGCTGATGATTGTTCCTTCCATTACCTTTGTAGCTCATTATACGAACGATTGGCATCATTTATTTTATAAAAGCATGACTTTAAATTACTCGGAGGGCTTTCCGCTGGTAACGACGGAGAAAGGACCTTTGTACAAGCTGCATGTCTACTATTCCTATTCCTTCTTTGTGGTAGGCATGGGTTTAATGGTTGAAATGTTTCTAAAAGCGACATCCCGCATGAAGAAACAAATCGCTTTTATGATCATTGGATCCTGGGGGCCTTTTGGATTTACGCTTATTTATTTAAGCAATGTCATTTATATGCCAATTGATATCTCCCCATTTGGTTTTATTTTCTCAGGCATCTTCTACATGTGGGGTATTTATCAATTCAATATGCTTAGACTGGCGCCCTTAGCGCTGCAAAAGGTGTTTGCATCGATGCAGGATGCGGT
Organism: Paenibacillus sp. FJAT-27812; assembly: GCF_001273905.1. Lineage (NCBI taxonomy): Bacteria > Bacillati > Bacillota > Bacilli > Caryophanales > Paenibacillaceae > Paenibacillus > Paenibacillus sp. FJAT-27812. Next base: position 2,149,817 of record NZ_LIGH01000001.1, read on the forward strand.
AATCGTATTTGATTTGGAAAATACGCTGACTAGCTTTAACCAATCCAGCAAGCAGGTTATTAAAGGGATAAATAATAAGTGGATCGGGTTGCCGGCAGCTCAAGTCTTTTTGCAATATCCATTGCTGCTGGAGAGAATCATGCAAGGGCCTTCTTTGAACAGCAAGGTTCAAATTTCGGGTCAAGCGGATGAGCCCTATTATAATGTGCATATGACCTTGATTAGCGATAAGAACCAGAAGCCTGCCGGCAAAATGTTTTTGTTAAGCGATGTTACGGAAATGGTGCGTTCAGAGGAGCGGCTGCTTGATAATGCCCGCCAGCTAAGCGAACTGAACATGTTCAAGGATCGAATGTTTAGCGTAGTCGCTCATGATATTCGCGATCCGCTGGCGGTGCTTATCAATTTGATGGAGCTCATGGAGGACGAGCTGCAAGGCTACGGCGGAGAGCATGAGGAAATCGTCCATGAAATGGGACAGCAAATTGAAAATACTTTTGCACTGGTAGAGAGCTTGCTGGAATGGTTCCGAAGCCAACGCGATGGCATGGTGTTTAACCCGGTGGAGAGAGACATAAACCATACCGTACAGGCCTGCATACGGCTGTTGGCGGTTCGCTGCGAGAGTAAGAAAATCCAATTGGTATCGGAAATACCGAAGGATACGTTTGTGTTAGCCGACAAAGAAATGCTTGATTTGATCGTCCGAAATTTGCTGTCCAATGCCGTTAAATTTACCAACATCGGGGGCACGATCCGATTAAAAGCAGAACATCATGCCGATAAACTCATTATTTCTGTAAGCGATTCTGGGGACGGAATATCGCCGCAACAAGCCAGCTCACTGTTACAGGAAGGTTATCCGGTGTCATCAACAGGAACAGCAGGAGAACGGGGCGTCGGTTTGGGACTTACTTTATGCAGGGAATTTGTTCTTTTAAATGGTGGGGACATTTGGTTCGATAGTTCGGAACAAGGGAGTACCTTCTACTTCTCCGTTCCTACGCCATCTGCACATGCATTCAGACAATTGAGCAGCTTGGAGGCGAGCGCAGGATGAAGGTTATCCTTATTGATGACGAGAAGGCGATGCATTTAATTATGAAACGGATGCTGGCGAAGACGTCTGCGGAAGTAGAAATTGCAGGCAGCTTCACGGAGACGGAAACAGCATTTTTTTATCTGATGAATCATGACGTAGACTTGGTGTTTCTGGATATTAGCATGCCGAGGGAGACCGGGCTAGAGCTTGCCGAACGGTTAAGAGAGGTAGGAAGGGAAATAAAGATCGTGTTCCTGACCTCCCACAAAGAATATGCTTTGCCTGCCTTTGATGTGTATGCCTTCGACTACATCGTAAAGCCGGTTGTGCTGGAAAGACTTCAAAAAACGCTGCAAAGAGCGTTTGCTGAGAAGCGTAAAGAGAGCTTGCAGCAAGGGGAGCGGGCGGCGCCTCTAAATGAAATGAGGTTCAACTGCTTAGGTGTTATAGATATTCAAAGCACGCAGGGATTAAGGGCGAAATGGAAATCAAGCAAAAGCGCGGAGCTGTTTGGCTATTTGCTTATGCATAAAGGAAGGCTGATATCCAGAGCAAGGCTGATCGAAGAGCTGTTTGGCGACATGCCGCAAAAGAATGCTGAGGTTTACTTGAATACGACCGTCTATCAGCTGCGGAAGGTATTAGATCCATTTGGCCTGAGAGAGAATTTGCATTCTGACAGCAACCACTACGCTCTTAGCCTGAGTGAGGTGAGTGTAGACCTTGTAAGCTTTGAAGAAGGCTGTAGAAAAATGTCAGTCGTGGATGAGACAAATCTGGAAGAGGCGATTGCGCTAGAGCAGCTGTACGCGGGGGACTTATTTGGGGATCACGCTTTTGCATGGGCTTGGAACGAGATCGAGCGTCTTTCGTTGCTGTACACCTCCTTTACCCAGCGATTATGTATAGCTTTGTTAAATAAGAGCGAGACAAATGCTGCCATTAGGCTGTTAATGAAGCTCATGTCGCGCAATGAACTGGACGAACAATCCTTCATGCTGCTTATGAAAGCTTATGCTTTGCAAGAGAACAAGGAAGCGTTGATCCGGCAATATAGGCAATATGAAGATACGATGCATAGAGAGATCGGTATAAAACCCTCCCGCGAGGCTGCTGATTTATATCTCAGCCTGCTGTCTGGGCTGGATAAATAAGGATGGGTAAATATGAAAGTCTCCTAAAATAATGGGGGCTTTTTTTCTTTTGTCGAAGTTTGTCATTTTGCCGTCATTGGGCTTGGATATAATGGATTTAACTATGGATATAAGGAGAGATAAGTTAGCATGAAACGATTTTCAACACGCAATTTATTTTTAGTTTCGGCTTTGATTCTGAGTCTGTTAAGCGGATGTGTGATCAATACAAACCAAGTCACCATTAACTTTAACTCGGAGAGGTTAAGTGATACAGAGCATGCATACATCAGATATTCGAATGGCGATGTCGTTCAGGCACCTAACCTATTGCAGAATCAAAACAACGTTACCGTTGCTACGAATAGCACGCAACCCATTGTAGGCGGATACGTAAGCGATGGTGTGGTGAGCTGGGTTCCAAACATGAGTTATGGCGGTGGAGGTTATGTTACTGTCAGTGGCATTTCGGCAAGTAAACCCACGCTTCCTGTAGGCTATGTCAAGTTAAATAATTCACCGGAAAATGCTCCGAATCAACCCGGGTATATAAACGTAACCTTTGCTGTTTATGATACCGATGGCGAGCTTGTGGATGATCGAACGGAAATTTTTGCACATTCCGCAGATACAGCTTTAACCTTCTATAACATAGATCCAAATGACCTAAGTAATGGCGATTTTTATAAGAGAACGAATACGGTAGACGAGGGTTACTCGTGGTACACCGTTAACGGATTGGTCACTTTCCAAATTAAATCCGACATTAGTGAAATTTATAATGCACCTCTTTCTTTATATTCAGGTTCTCAATTCATAACGAATGATCCTTTTCACAAAAAATCTACACCTGTGGCAGCAATCAATGTAGGCAGCGTAGGGGATGCCTCTTCCTTGCTAATTGGCGATACTTTGGCTATGCTCGCGGATATATTGCCAGTAGAGGCCTCTTACAAAAAGGTGAAATGGTCAGTTGAGAACGGAACAGGCTCAGCGACAATCAGCACTAGCGGCGTATTGACGGGTATTTCGGCAGGTACGGTTACCGTTAAAGCTACGGCTATTGACGGCAACACCGTTTATGGAACAAAAACGATTAAAATTCATGGACCTATCATACCTGTTCAAACCATAACCGTAACAGCGGAAGATGAGGTTTCTACAATCGAATCAGGCAAGACCCTTCAAATGTATGCTGTTGTAGCTCCAAGCGACGCAACAAACCAAGAGGTTGCTTGGTCTGTTATTGATGGGACGGGTACGGCTGTTATTGATGAAGAAACGGGAGAGCTTACTGCGGGCAATCCAGGTACAGTAACGGTCCAAGCAACAGCTACCGATGAAAGCGAAGTCGTTGGCAGCACTATTGTTACGGTAACAGCTGCCCAAGTCCCTGTATCCTCGATTACGCTAACAGGGGATTCCAGCGTGCTGGTTGGCCAGACGTTAACCATTGACGCGACCGTTGCTCCTGCTCATGCAACGGACAAATCGATTGAGTGGTCTGTTGAAGACGGAACAGGCACAGCGACAATCAGTACAAGCGGTGTATTGACCGGCACTTCAGCAGGCACGGTTACCGTTATAGCAACGGCTATTGACGGCAGCGCCGTTTTTGGAACCAAAACGATTGAAATTAATGAGCCTGCCATACCTGTTCAAACGATTTCCGTAACGGCGGATGGTGAAGTTACTACAATCGAATCAGGTAAGAAGCTTCAAATGTATGCTGTGGCTGCTCCTAGCAACGCAACAAACAAAGCGGTCGCTTGGTCCGTAATAGATGGAACAGGTACGGCTGTTATTGATGGAGAAACGGGCGAGCTTACTGCCGGCAATCCAGGCACAGTAACGGTCCAAGCAACAGTTGCCGATGAAAGCGGAGTTGTAGGCAGCGTGATTCTTACGATTACGGCTGTCCAAGTCCCTGTATCCTCGATTACGCTAACGGGTGATTCCAGCGTGCTGGTTGGCCAGACGTTAACCGTTGACGCGACTGTTGCTCCTGCAAATGCAACGGACAAATCAATCGAGTGGTCTATTGAAAACGGAACAGGCACAGCAACAATCAGCAAAAGCGGTGTATTGACGGGTGTTTCAGCTGGTACGGTTAGCGTTAAAGCAACGGCTGCTGACGGCAGTGCCGTTTATGGAACAAAAACAGTCGAGGTTAAAGTAAGCTCTGGCAGCGGTAGCGATCATGGCAATCCGACACCTCCTCCAGCGCCAACACCAGCGCCGACAACAAAGCCTGAAGCAACACCAGAACCAAAACCGACAGCAACGCCTGAAGTGAAATTTGATCAAAATGTGATTCAAGTGGAAAAAGTGATATCCAGCTTAAACAAGAAAGCAGAGGAAGCGAAAGCTAACCCAACGGATGTCGAGTTCAAAGACACAAGCTCCCACTGGGCTGGGGCAACCGTTCATATTTTCGTGAAATTAGGGATAGTAAACGGATATGAGGATGGCTCCTTCCATCCTAACGCAAGTATTACCCGCGCCGAATTTGCTACCATTATTGCAAAGGTATTTGACCTCTCTGCGACGGGTGATAAAAATAAGCTAAGCGACGTTTCCGATCACTGGGCTTCAGCATCAATTGCTGCTTTAATAGAAAGCGGCATTATCTCAGGGTACGAAGATGGCACATTTAAGCCAAACAAAGAAATCAGCCGTGCCGAAATCATCTCCATTATTTCTAAAATCATTGACCTTAAAGCTGTAAACACAGCTTCAGCGCCTGCATTTACAGATATTGATGGAGCGTGGAACAAAGATCAAATCAAGCAAGCAGCAGCGGCAGGGATTATTAACGGAGCGGGTGATGGACAATTTGCGCCAAACAAGCCATCATCTCGCGCTGAAGCGTTAACGATTGTTTTACACACGCTGCAAACCAATGCGGATCTAAAAGCATTATTGGAAGCTATAAAATAATTAACGCGAAATGCTTTCATACAAAAAGCCTGCCATATGGCAGGCTTGGGCTGTCGAGAAAGTCTCGACAGCTCATTTTATGTTGAATTAATTTAACACGACACCGCGTTAATATAGTATTTATATTAACTCATTCGATCGGAAGGTGTTAGGTATGCTGCGTTCTAATCGCGATAAACAACAACATTTTGAATTGGTTTCTATTGAGGATTTAGTGCCCGCCGATCATATGCTTCGCAAGAAAATGTACATGATTCTGTGCCATACCTCTCTCGCTTAGAACGTCAAAGTGAACAATTTGGTTTCATGTAGAAGCAGTTGCTTTAGATTCAGGTTATTTGACAGCACCTATCTGTAAAGGTCTTGAAACGCGTAAAATCTTTGGTGTGATCGCATATCGTCGTTTCCATTCCACACAAGGTTTATACCCCGTGTCTCAAAACAAAAAGAGAAACCCAACGCTTCGGAAAAGCGTGGGTTTCTCTACAGTCTGAAGACCGGCAACTACCGGTCTCCTTCTCTTTTTCATAAAGTATTTCTGAGAAGACTCTTTTTCAATAGGGTTATGTTCCACTTTGTCCTTGTTATTTAAAACTTTCGAGCTAATTCACGAGCTTGCTGTATGGCTTTCTCTTTAATTGCCGGAGCTTGATCCGGCGTTGCAGCGACACCTTCGATAAAGATACCTTCGAATGAAGGAACACCAAAAAACTTCATAATCATAGTTAAGTGACGATGACCTATTTCAAAGTCTGCAAATGGTGCCCCTTGCGAATAAAAGTTACCAGCTGCTTGAATATGCACAGCCTTTTTATCACCAAGTAACCCAACTGGACCTACATCCTGAACGTATTTGAAGGTTTTCCCTGCAACGCATATAGAATCAATGTATGCTTTCATAACTGGTGGGAAAGAAAAATTCCACATTGGATTAACAAATACATATTTATCTGCAGCAACAAATTGGTCTACCAGTTCACCAAGTCGACTTACTTTCGCTTTTTCTTCTGTGCTCAACTGATTAAAATCAATGCCAGAGCTTAATTTTCCCCATCCGCTAAATACATCTGCATCAATTTGCGGGATATCTACTTGATAAAGATCAAGATGCAGTACTTCATCGTTAGGATTAGCTTCTCGATATTCATTAATAAATTCTTTTCCAACACTTAAACTATAAGAGTTCTGGTGATCATGCGGATGAGCTATAATATACAATACGGTTGCCATTTTGGTTAATCTCCTCTAATTGTGATTTTTTTTTGGACACTGATAAGACAATTGGCGACTTCAATTTGTGACATAAAACGAGTTATTATTTTATGACTATTTGAAAATGATAGATCAACTGGTAGCAGGGTAGTAAAAAGCGGGAAATCTAGGGAAAACCCCTTAACGCCGTGTCTTAAAACAAAAAAGAGAAACCTTGCGCTTCGGAAAAAGCGTGGGTTTCTCTACAGTCTGAGCCTGCCATATGGCAGGCTTTTTGCTTGTTAGGAGACGAGCATGTCTCAAGCATTAATCAAGAGTATGTATAGGATGAAAATGCTTGCGCAATTTCGGACTTCCACTTTTTATAGGCCGGCAGCAGCGTGAAGCGAATGATTTCCTGTATGCTGTTCCATTCGTTATTTTCATATGCTGAAGTGAGCTGCTCCAAAGCATGACGCAGCGCCAGAGTCAGTTCCTTCAACTGATTGGCAGGCAGCACGGCTGACAGAGCCTGGAGTAATATTTCCATATGATAATAAGCTTCAACGATTCCTTTGAACAATGTAATCGTATCCTCGATGTAGCCCTCATTTAGCCTTTTCTTCATATGTTCAATTCCCTCAAGGCAGGTCTCTGCCAACTCGATCGTTCGGTTCAGCGTATCGAGATGTTTGTCCATAATAGGCCCTCCCTTATTCATGGTAGAAAAAAGGAAACTCTAGAGAGCCTAGAGTTTCCTTGCTTGCTGCTGCGATTAACGAAGTAATTGAAGTACGCCTTGCGGCTGCTGGTTGGCCTGTGCCAGCATCGCTTGAGCGGCTTGAGATAAGATGTTGTTCTTCGTGAACTCCATCATTTCCTTTGCCATATCTACGTCGCGAATACGGGATTCAGCAGCAGTCAGGTTCTCAGCAGAAGTGCCCAGGTTATTGATCGTGTGCTCTAGTCTGTTTTGGTAAGCCCCAAGCTTAGAGCGCGCCGTGGATACGGCGCCGATCGCGTCATCAAGGACGGAAATGGCTGCTGAGGCGTTTGCGGCCGTAGTGACATCCAGCGAGAATTCTTTGGCAGTGTTGTTTGTTACGGAAGCCTTGGCTGTTAAAGTAGCCACTTTGCCGTTTGACGCTGTAATGGTTGAGCTGGCTGTGTCTCCCGTTACTTTAAGAGCCTGGGAGCGCATGTCGGCGATCTCAACGGCTAATGTTTGACCGCTGTTGGAGCCGATTTGCATACTCAAGGAGTTATCGATAATATCGTTCTCAAGCTTAAAGGTGGTCGTAGTGGAGTTGGCAAGGGTAGCCGCATTGGTTGTAAGCGAGACGCCGTTATTAAACGCGATCGTATCCCCGGCTTTGCCTGTTTTCGTATCGTAGGTAGTTGTGCCGCCATCATTGGTCAGCTCGAACTTAAATTCCGTCACGTTCGCGTTAACGCCGAAATAAATATCTCCGCTGCCGGATAGGTCAGCGCCATCATACGTTAATACGACATCGCGCCCTAGATCAATGGTAGTGTTATCGGCTGCTGTCGCGCTCAAGGAGTATTTCGCTCCGTCTACCGCCGTTCCATCCGCCTTTTGAAGCTCTGCCGTATAACCGGCTGCCGTTTTAACATTGAAGGTTACATCGTAGTTAGCGCCTGCTGCCTTTCCTTGAAGGGCAGCTGTGCTGAGGTCGATAAGCGCGCCTGACCCGCCGAAGGACAGGTTCGTCAGCGCATTCGGGCTGCTGGCAAGCTGAAGCTCATTAACAACCGTATCCGTTCCGATTTTAGTACCGGAAACCGTCTCTTTAAGACCAACGGTATATTGGCTTTGCACAGTAGTGGACAAAGAGTTGCCCGATACGAAGGAAGCGCCAGTAGAAGTTAGAGTAAGGTCTGTACCGCCGCCATCGAGATCAAACGTCAAATCGCCGTTTGTGTTCGATGCGATAGTCGCTGTCGCGCTGTCGGCTCCTTTAGTAACGGTAACTTGATCCAGCGCTGCACCGGAAGCAAGGTTAATGACTTGGCCGTTATACGTACCGTTGTCATTGACAGCATCGGCAAGGTTCAAGCCGGCAATAATTTTGTCAACATCCACGTCAAATTGGACGCCAGCCACTTGCAGCGTTTTTGCGCCATCGCCAGCCGCTCCGGAGATGGAAACGGTGCTCGTGTTTGTGCCATCATTGAATGTAAACGTAATATCAGCCGTTGCGTCGCCGCCATCGACTACGTTAATCGTTAACGTATTGCCAGTACCATTATTAATAAGCGCAGCCTGCGCGGTAGTCGCGTTCGGTGCCATTGTGAAGTTAGTGATTACGCTGTCCGCTTTCAGCGTGTTCGCGCCATTGTCCGTCACTTTCGTTGCATCGATCGTTCTTGATGTCTTGATCGTGTACGTGCCGGAATCCGTAGCGTTGGCAGTACCTGTCTTAATATCTAGTCCGCTTCCGATGGAGGAATAGATTTGATCTTTTTTGACGGAGAGTGTATGGTTCACATTATTTAGCGAGGAATTGCTTTCGAGCGTAATAGGCGTATTGCCGCTAGCTGAATTTAAGATTGCTCCAGCATCGGTAGCTGCACCGTCCAATTGCTTCGTGTTTTCTGCCGTGATCGCAATTTTATAGGCTCCGCCTGTCAGATCAACCGTCGCTCCAGCTGTTACAGAAGCATCTGTCACATTGGATAGAACCGTCGTTTCGATTTGCGCTACTGTGCTTGAAGTGACTTTGACATCATAAATGCCAATTGGCGCAGCCGCTTTCGGGTCTACTTTGACAGCGGTAATACCGGCGCCAAGCGTAGTCGTTGCCCCGCCGACAAGTGCCTTGCCATCGCCAGTAACCGCAACATCGCCGTTCAAAATTTTTCTTGTATTGAACTCAGTTGTGTTGCCGATACGGTTGATTTCGGATGAAAGCTGGTTCATTTCCTCTTGGATCGCTTCACGGTCAGTCGTGGAGTTCGTATCATTGGAGGATTGAGTAGCGAGCTCACGCATGCGCTGAAGAATGGAGTGGGTTTCGCTTAGCGCGCCTTCAGCCGTTTGAATCAGTGAAATGCCATCCTGGGAATTGCGTGTAGCCTGCTCCAAGCCGCGAATCTGGCCGCGCATTTTCTCGGAGATTGCAAGGCCGGCAGCGTCGTCTCCTGCGCGGTTGATGCGAAGGCCGGATGATAGCTTCTCCAGGTTTTTGGATGTGTTGACGCCGTTTGTACCAAGTTGACGGGATGTGTTCAGTGCTGCAATGTTGTGATTAATTCTCATTGATCATTACCTCCATGTGGTTTGGTTAGAATGCATATCCGTTTGCATTCTTTGAAGATTTAACGATGTCCTTACAGGCCGTTGCCGAATTGCGCGCTAATCCAAGCAATGAGCTGCAAGTCCATAGTCCCTATCATCCTTGACCTTCACCACTCATCCTTAAGTGGAAGGCAACGGGTTTTTTTATTGATTCTGAAGCCTCTTTTTCTCCTCAAACAACTCTCCGCGAACGATAGAAATATGTTTTGGAGCCTCAATGGCCAGGCGTAAATGCCCTTCTTCGCTTTTTACAACTTTCACCATAATGTTATTGTCGATCATTATAAATTCTCCTGGTTTTCTTCCGAGTACTAGCATTCACCCATCTCCTTAAAAGTTGGTATAAAAAAAGATGAGCAAATACGTCGTCGCCCCTCTTCATCCTGAAGAAAGACAATCGACATATTTGCTCATCCATAAGTCTCTTGATTTTTGTTCACGCAATTCGTATGAATCAATCTTAGAGAAAACCAGGCAAACCCATTATTAAATAGCAAAAAGGACGAATAAATAGGCAGGTATATACGGATCTTCATCCTGAATAAATACCATGCTTATTCACTCGTCCATGAGTGTAATCATTTGTGCTTTATAGAATATATCGGCAGCTTAACATTATTTGTTAGTGCTTTTTTTAGAATCGCAAAAAATATTTTAGTGCAGCTTCCTGATTGGAATCAGCGGTGCTGCTCATTTATTTGCATCATGCAGTTCTCCCCGTATAATCGGAATGTCGCGCGGGGCATCAATGGCAAGACGCAAATGCCCGTCCTCGCTTCTAATTACCTTAACAATAATGCTCTCATTAATGACGATGAACTCTCCTGGTTTTCTTCCGAGTACTAACATTATCCTCGCTCCTTAATGGAATCCTATAAAGGCCATTTATGCACTTTCTCTCTCTCTTGCTTTAACCATCCTAATCTTTACGCAGCAGAATGAAATCTAACGAAAGTTATAGATCGACAAAATTTTTGCAGAAATAACAAATAAAATAGAAAAATGCAGCAATGATTATGCTCAAAAATAAGAATGGATAAAGATGCTTCGATTGGGATAGCAAATTGGGACGAGGCCATAATATAACGATGAATATGATATAATCTTAGAAGTGACAAAAAGTAATCAGCCCTCTATAGGTGTCTTATAATGAAATTTGTGATAAAATGTAGACTTATAAGAGGAACGTGAACGAGGCAAAACCCATTCCGTTCGTGCCAGTATAACTGCAGCTTAAGGACGCCATTTTAAACTGTAGATGAATTGGGTATGATTGAAAGGTCTAGTCATTAAATTGCAATTATTTTGAAGGAGGATTTAAAATGGCATTGGTTTCGATGAAAGATATGTTGAACAAAGGTTTAAAAGAAGGTTACGCTGTTGGTCAATTCAACATCAACAACCTAGAGTGGACACAAGCGATTCTTGGCGCTGCTCAAGAAGAGCAATCACCAGTTATTCTTGGTGTTTCTGAAGGTGCTGCTCGTTACATGGGAGGTTTCACAGTTGTAACTGCAATCGTGAAATCACTTATTGAAGAAATGAAAATCACGGTTCCGGTTGCTATTCACCTTGACCATGGTTCAAGCTTTGAAAAATGTAAAGCAGCCATTGATGCAGGATTCACTTCTGTTATGATAGATGCTTCCCACTCCCCATTCGAAGAAAACGTAAAAACGACGCAACAAGTAGTTGCATACGCGCATGAGCGCGGCGTTTCCGTTGAAGCTGAGCTTGGAACAGTTGGCGGACAAGAGGATGATGTTATCGCTGATGGCGTTATCTATGCAGATCCACAAGAGTGCAAACAGCTTGTTGAGCTTACAGGCATTGACTGCCTTGCTCCAGCACTTGGTTCCGTACACGGTCCTTACAAAGGCGAACCAAACCTAGGCTTCAAAGAAATGGAAGAAATTTGCCAAACAATCAAGCTTCCATTGGTATTGCACGGTGGTACAGGCATTCCAACTGCTGATATTAAGAAATCAATCTCGCTTGGAACTGCAAAAATCAACGTAAACACAGAAAACCAAATCGCATTCACAAAAATTGCTCGTGAAATCTTGACTTCTGATTCAGAAGTATACGATCCACGTAAATTTTTGGCACCAGGCCGTGACGCTATCAAAGCAACAGTTGCTGGCAAAATGCGCGAGTTTGGTTCTTCCAATAAAGCGTAATAAGCAAAATGTAAAAATGGTTGGGCCGATTGCATCCTGCAATCGATCCAACCATTTTTTTATGGCTGTAAATGCTCAAAAAAAGGAGAAACACCATTCCCTGTTCCGAATGATGTTTCTCCTTTTTCATTATTTAAAAGAAGCATATCCTTCATCAGCCATGACCACGCTGCCGTTGATCGCGCTCGCTTCATCTAAGGAGAGCAAATAAACGGAGTCGGCAACTTGCTCAGGCTGTGTTAGCTTATTTCCGATAACCTTCGCTTTCATGGAGTCGATTAGGCCTTGATCCTTATAGCCTTGAATAATAGGCGTATCAACTGCCCCCGGTGCAATGGCGACTACCCGTATGCCGTAAGGCGAAAGCTCTAAAGCAGCGGATTTCGTCATCATAATGACAGCACCCTTGGATGCATGATAAGCAAAGGTTCCTGGGGATGCTAAGAATCCAAATACAGAAGCGGTATTTATAATGACGCCTTTAATGCCCAGCTCTCTCATTTTTTTGCCTGCCGCGATAATGCCATGCGTAACCCCATGCTGGTTTACGTTGATTACGCTATGGTAATCATTTAAATTTTGATCAAGGACAGGCGTAGTCCGCCCGATGCCAGCGTTGTTGAACATAACATCGACTCTGCCATAAGCAGCGACTGCCTTCTCGATAAGCGCCTCAACATCTTCGAACTTGGATACATCGGTTTTAACAAAAATAGCTTCGCCGCCGTTAGCCCTAATGAACTTGACCGTCTCGTTGCCAGCTTCTTCGTTAAAGTCAGCGACAACAACCTGCTCCCCTTTGCTTGCGAATTTTATAGCTGTTGCTCTCCCTATTCCGCTAGCTCCGCCTGTGATAACTGCCACTTTTTTTATGCTCATGATGTATGCCTCCTAGTGAAGTGTTGTTTTCAAAGTTAGTTTAACTCTCTTTTAAGTTAAATAAAATTTAATTATAATAACTTATAGTTAAGCAGTACTTAATAAGGACGGATAACGATGAATTTAGAACAGATGGAATATATTGTGGAGGTCGCAAGCACAGGGTCATTCACCAAAGCTGCCGAGAACGCGCATGTCACTTTATCGGCCATTAGCCAATCCATTTCCTTGCTCGAAAAAGAATTAGGCCTCTCCTTGTTTACTCGATCCCGCGGTTTAGGCGCCCTCCCTACGGTGGAAGGAAAACAAATCATTAAGAAAGCAAACGAGGTATTACTGAAAGTGAACGAGCTTAAAGAAGAGGCAAAAAGCTACAGCAGCACCTTGAACGGCGAATTAAAAATAGCTTCCATACCGGGTCCGATGCATTTGCTCGTTGATGCTGTCTCTAAATTCAAGGAAGACTACCCCAATGTTAAAATAGAAATTTTCGAAAAAGGACCGAAGGAAATATTAGATGATCTGGCCCATAGCCGAATTGATATTGGATTAATTGTATTATCGGAGCATTTTGAAGAAAAAAACGAGCATTTCTCTTTTGAGAAGCTGCTGGAAGGAAAAATGGTCGTAGGCGTAAACAAAAACTCACCACTCGCTTTTGAAAAGAAAATTACGCCCGAGCAATTGGCTGGGCAAACGCTGGTATTATATGATGATAAGGTTCTGGTGGACGATACGAATGCCTTAATCGCAAAGCATGGAAAAGCGAATATTCTTTTTACTACGAATAATACGAAGGCGATTCAAAACGCAGTGAAGCGTGGGCTCGCTATTACTGTCGGACTGGAATATTCGTTCCGGGATGATCACTCTGAGATTGTTCCGATAGAGCTTGATATGCCGAATGCAAGCCCTGTTCACTATGGGTGGGTACTCCATAAGGGGAAGCACCCCACGCAAATATCGAAAAGGTTTATTCAAAGACTGCAATTTGAATTTTAGTTCAATCGCAAGAGGAGGCTGCGGCCGGGTGAACAAGACAGACCGATTGTTAGCTATCGTGTTGGAGCTGCAGCGCACTGAGGTTATAAGGGCTGAGGATTTGGCAGCAATATTCGAAACGAGCGTGAGGACGATCTATCGGGATATTCAGGCGCTAAGCGAAGCGGGCGTTCCGGTGGTAGGGGCTCCCGGACTTGGCTATTCCTTGATGGAAGGATATTTTCTGCCGCCAATCAGCTTCACGGCGGAAGAAGCCGTAGCCTTGCTTATCGGAACGGATTTTATTGAGCAAAGATTCGACGCGGACTATGGCAGCAAGGCTCAATCCTCACGCGGAAAGATTGAAGCCATCCTGCCGGAGCCGGTTAGAAGCGAAGCATCTAGGGTACGCAAAACTATGAGGCTGATCACTTCTAGAGAAGATGTCACTCGCAAGCAAGAGAAAGAGCATATATGGATGATTCGCCGAGCGATATTGGATGAGCGGAAGATCCGTTTTGGTTATTCGAAAAAAATAGCCGAGCCCGGCGGGAATCGCCAAAGTGTACGTGTCGCGGCTCCTTACGGACTCGTTTTCTCTTACGGGTCGTGGATGCTGATTGCCTTTTGCGAGATGCGGCAAGAGATTCGTCATTTCCGGTTGTCGAGAATGGCGGAGCTTACCGTTCTGGAGGATAAATTCAAGCTAAAGCCTGATTTTAATTTAAAGGATTACCAGCCGGAGGATGACCGCCATATACATGTGCGCATTCATGTGAATCGCGATATTGCAGATAAAGTGAAGGAGTCGAGCAACTTTTATACGGTTGCAGAAGAAGAGCGTGCAGATGGCTTGTTTATCAGCTTCCGTGTCCGCCATCCCGAGGAGCTGCTCCATTGGGTGCTCGGCTGGGGAGCAGGCGTCGTTGTACTGGAGCCTGAGTCCTTCCGAAACCGCATTCGTGACGAAGCCGAAAAAATGTTAAAACGCTACTGACATACTGTTGTCAGTAGCGTTTTTGTATAGTCATAGCAGATGATAAATAAAGGAGCTGCTGAAGAATATGAACGCAACCGAAGCATTACGGCGATTTGAGGAAAATGTGAGCGAGTATTTGCATGAATTAGAAGGCTTCAGCATGGAACAGTTGAAGCATCAGCCAAGTGAGGACGAGTGGTCGCTTGGACAAATGTATCAGCATCTCATTAACTCGGCTCTGTATATGCAGCTTCCAAACATTGAGCGCTGTATAACCATGACGGATATGGAGGATGCCATTCCATCAACAGAAGAAAAAACAAAGGAGGGTAAAGCGATTTTTGAGCTGGGCAGCTTCCCCCCTATACGTATCCAAGTTCCGCCATCTCCGCAATATACGCCTAAGCAGCCGGAAAGCAAAGAGCAGCTGATCCAAGGATTAAGCGCTGTGGTCCATCGTATGAATGAGGTGCTGCCAACGCTTGAAACAGCAGATAAGCAAAGCGCGGTCGCCCATCCGCGGTTCGGCATGCTAAACGCAAACGAGTGGTTTTTGCTGATTGAAATGCACTATCGCCATCACCGTTTGCAGATGAATCGTTTGAAAGAGGCGCAGGCGTTACCCGGGATCGCTTAAGCATAAAACGTTAGATAGGCAGCAGGGACAGAAAATAAAGCAACCTCGGTCATGGATGACCGAGGTTGCTTTAACGGTTTGCGCCTTAAGGAAGAATGTTGCCTGCCGCGCGGAAGATGCCATACCACTCTTCGCGTGTCAGGTGAATGTCGCTTGCTTTAATGCAATCCTTCAACCGGTCGATATTCATCGTGCCGATGACAGGCTGCATGTTCGCCGGATGGCGCAAAAGCCATGCGATCGCAATCGTTGTGTTGCTAACTTCATATTTGCTTGCGACTTCATCGATTTTTTCATTCAGCTCCGGGAACTTTTCGTTTCCGAGGAATACGCCCTCAAAAAATCCGTATTGGAACGGCGACCATGGCTGAATCGTAATATCGTTCAGTCTGCAATAGTCCAAAATGTTGCCGTCACGGTTAATGGCAGCATCGTTTTCCATATTTACGTTAAAGCCGTTAGAAATCATGTTGGCATTGGTGATGCTTAGCTGCAGCTGGTTCGCAACAAGCGGCTGCTTCACTGCTTTCTTCAACAGCTGGATCTGCATCGGAGTTTGATTGGAAACGCCGAAATGGCGCACTTTGCCTGAGCTCTCAAGAAGGTCAAAAGCTTCCGCAACCTCTTCCGGTTCTACAAGCGTATCTGGACGGTGCAGCAGCAGAATGTCCAAATAGTCGGTTCTGAGGCGCTTCAGGATGTTGTCTACGGAATCTAGAATATGCTCTTTGGAGAAATCGAACATGCCTGGACGAATGCCGCATTTGGATTGCAGGATGATCTTCTCACGAACGCTTGCATTCATATGAATGGCATCCGCAAAAATCTCCTCGCATTTTCCACCGCCGTATATATCCGCATGGTCGAAGAAGTTTGCCCCTTCGTCTAGCGAGGTTTGGACGAAATGCTCAGCTTCGGTCTTGTCCAGCGAATTAATTCGCATACAGCCGACAGCAATTACAGGCACCTCTAAATTGCTTGTACCTAGTTTTATTGTTCTCATGATTAAAGTCCTCCTTAGTGATTGGTTAACCTGACTTGATGGCATTGGCGCATATAGGGATGTGGTTCGACGTTTCATGTAGAGGTATTCAAGTGAAAGTATAGCGGAATAAGCGGACGAGCGTAAGTGCTGAAATTATATATAGTAAGTAAAAGAAAGGTAACTACGCAATGCCAGCCCCTGCTCGACCTGTCTATTTTCTTCCTTTATCCTTCGATTATTCTTCCCGGTACAAAATCATGCCGGCATGGTAGAGCACGCCACCTTGGAAATCCCCGTCGGCTGTAAATCCAGTGTCGTCTACATAGTCGATATGATCTCCATGAATCGCATAGAAGCCTTGATAGGCGCTTTGCCTCTTGCCGCGCGCTTCGTCGTAACGTCCGTTAGGCAACAGCTCATGCCTGATGTATCCGTCCTTCGTAACCCACATGCCTATATAAGAGGTTTGTTCTGTTTTGTTTGCGTTGTTCATTTTACAATTCTCCTTTGCCGGTTTAAGGATAATGGTCTCTTCATTACCCCATTATGGAGCGAATAGGAGCTCACGCGGTAGCCGAATCATGTAACGTTATTGCACAATCCTCCAAAAAGGTTAAAATGATCGTTATAGCTACCAGAACGGGAAAGGAGGCTGTGAGGATGACAAACCTGATGGATGACGAATTGGTTAGACAACAGCAGCAACTGGCTTCTCTTATTGAACGACATACACCGGATGCAGGCACTCACTCTACGGCTATTTCTTCTTTAAAATTGATACGCTCCTGCGGGGAAGCGCTGCCCGTTTATTCGGTCTACGATCCTGCGCTGTGCATTGTCGCTCAAGGATCAAAATTGGTGATGCTGGGACAAGAAAGCTATTACTATAATCCGGCATCTTATTTAGTGGCCTCCGTTAACCTGCCCATTACCGGACAAATCATTGACGCTGCTCCTGAGCATCCTTATTTAAGCCTGCAGCTCAATTTCAGTACAGATCAGATTCTGGACATTATAAAGCAGCCCCATACGGATTGGAACCATGCAGAAGGCTCGGGACGAGGTTTGTTAGTCAGCAGAACCAGCCCTACCCTTCTTGAGGCGGTTCTCCGGCTTGTCCGTCTTCTCGATTCGGAGCGGGATATTCCTATCCTTGCCCCTCTCATCATTAGAGAGATTCTTTACCGGATTTTGCAGGATGAGCAGGCCGGGGCTTCGGTTAGGCAGTTTGCTGTGGCCGGCAGCCATGCCGAGCGGATTGCAAAAGCCATTCGTCTCATAAACCGCGATTTTGCTAAGCCGTTGCGTATTGATGAGCTGGCTGCGGCAGTTAGCATGAGCCCATCCTCGCTGCATTTTCATTTCAAAGAAGTAACCGCCATGAGCCCTTTGCAATATCAAAAGCACGTCAGATTGCAGGAAGCTAGGCGTTTATTGCTGCTGGATATACCGGGAGCGGCGAATGCGGGTTTCCAAGTAGGCTATGAAAGCCCTTCGCAGTTCAGCCGTGAATACGTTCGAATGTTTGGCCTGCCTCCATTAAGCGATATGAAGCGCCTTCGCGAGACTTTAGCCGAGCGGAGCAATTGATCCAAGGCAAGCCATATCAATCAAAAAAGAAATGAGGAGCTTGGGATGAATGTTTTGATTAGAGAAGCGGGTCCTGAGGATTGCGGGGCATTGAGCAGATTAATGACGCAATTAATGAGCAAGGAATTAGGGAGAATATCGAGGAAGTTTCGAGATTTGGGGAAATATCGGTCATCGTTGTAGACAGGCAGGTCAAAAGAAAAGGAATCGGCAAAGTGTTAATGGATTATGCGGAGAAATTAGCTAAAGAGCATGAATGCAAAGGAACCTGGTTAGTATCCGGACTTACGAGGGTAGATGAAGCGCATAAATTTTATAAGGAGCTTGGTTATGAGGTAACCGGCTCTAGGTTCGTAAAGAAGCTAAGATAGCAAGGTCGCCTATATGTTCCGAGGGGTCGGATAAATCGGAGCCTAGGCAGAAGCGTGGGTAGGAGTAGGACGAGGCTGCCCTTGAAGTGATATACTTGCTTTATCCCATATAAAGAACATTGATGAATGGAGGACATGAAATCATGTCTAGCTTGCCAAATTGCCCGGAATGCAACTCGGAATATACGTATGAGGACGGAAGTCTTTTTATATGCCCGGAATGCAGCCATGAATGGAGTTTACAAGGGGAAGGCGACAATACGGAAGACAAAAAGATCGTCAAGGATGCTAATGGAAATATTTTGAACGATGGAGACACGGTATCTGTCATTAAAGATCTTAAAGTAAAAGGAAGCTCCTTGGTTATCAAGATAGGCACAAAAGTAAAAAATATTCGTTTGATCGACGGCGATCACGATATTGATTGCAAAATCGATACATTCGGAGCGATGAAATTAAAATCCGAGTTCGTGAAGAAAATATAAATACTGTCGGTGTAAGGGAAGATGTAACCTCGTTACTAAAGCTCGAATGGCGCTTAGCACATAGGCCATTACGGGCTTTTTTACGTTCCGCCGCCATCTGTTCCATATAAATAAGGTTGAAAAATGTAATCGTTTGCATTATTATGGTCATATAGTTTGTTTTATCACCGAACAAACAAACCAGATGTAGAAAGGAATGTCACATGGAGAAAAATGTTATTCCTCAGCCAACTGCGAGTTCAAACGTTTTGCAGGTCGTGCAGTTAATCCGTTCCGAGCAGCCCATAAGCAGAGCGGATATCGCAAAAAAACTAGGGATCGCCCGATCTACCGTATCTGCGATCATCGATGATTTATTAAATAAAGAAGTAGTGATAGAACAAGGCTTCGGCAGCTCCACGAAAGAGGGGGGACGGCGAGGCATTCAATTGGGCTTTAACCCAAAATCGGCTTACGGTGTCGGGGTGGACATTGGGGGAACCAAAATTTTTATCGTCATTACGGATTTGGACGGAGAAGTCGTATTTAAAGAAAAGATCAAGACCATGGCTGATATCGATGAGATTATGGCTGCCATTAATCAAGCGATTTTGAAATCTGGAGTGAATCAGCAATTAATTATTGCCATGGGTGTCGGCGTTCCCGGGATGACGAACACGGCAACGGGAGAAGTAATTGACGCCCCTGCTTTAGGATGGCAGAACGTGCCGCTGAAGGATAGGATGCAGAAGCATTTCAACTTCCCCGTTTTTATCAATAATGACGTCAGGTGTGCGGCGTTAGGGGAGCGGTGGCTAGGCTCAGGGGTCATGTCGCAAAATATGTTCTTCATCGCATTTGGAACCGGGGTTGGCTCGGCCATTATTTATAATGGACAGCTGATCGAAGGGCATAACTTCTCCTCTGGGGAGATCGGATATTTTATCGACACGGATGATGTGGAGAACGGACTGACCAATCAGCCTGGACAGTTCGGGACGTTTGAGAACAAAAACTCGGGTACGGGTCTCTCTAGGCATGGCATCGCCCCGGAGGAGCTCTTTAAGCAGTATGCGGGCAAAGACGCTAAGGCGGCAGCTATTATTGAAAGGTTTATACGGGAGGTATCGGTTGCCCTCGCCAACGTATGCAGCCTAATCAATCCTGAGAAGATCATTATCGGCGGGGGTGTCTCGGAATCGATGCCTGTCGTGCTGGATGAAATCAAAAAGAACGTACAAAACTTTACGCCTAACCATGCTTCTATCGAGTTGGCCGTTCTTGGACCGGATGCCGGCGGGCTTGGCGCTGTCGCATATGCCTTTCAAAAGCTGCAAGAAGTGAATTAATCACATTTTTACTCAGTTCATCATGAATAAGGAGCGGATTAATTATGAATATTGTTGTTTTGAATCATTACGAGGAAATGTCCCAAAAGGCAGCCGAGCAGATCATTCAAACGGTGCAAGCGAAGCCGGACGCTCTTCTTTGTTTTCCCGGCGGCGACACGCCAAGAGAAATTTTTCGGTTGCTCGTACAGGCTGTGAAGGATAACCGAGTAGATTTTAGCAAATCGACCTTCGTTGGGCTCGATGAGTGGGCAGGGCTTGGCCGTGAGGATGAAGGCAGCTGTATCCATTTCCTCTACGAACAATTTTATAATCCGGCAGGCATTCAAGACTCGCAAGTGCATGCGTTTAACGCCAAAGAAAAAGATCTACAAGCCGAGTGCGAGAAAATCGATGCGGTCATTAAGCGGCATGGCAGCCTCGACTTAATATTGCTGGGCATAGGAGTCAACGGGCATCTCGGCTTTAATGAGCCGGGCGCCTCCTTCGAGTCGTACTCCCATGTATCTGATTTGGATGCGGTGACGAGCACGGTCGGACAAAAATATTTTAAGGAACAGCGGGTGTTATCACAAGGCATTACGCTTGGCATTAAGCATATTCTAAATGCCAAAAGCGCGATATTGATTGCGAATGGGCCCAAAAAGGCGGATGCCGTCTTTGAAGCGGTCAAAGGTCCCGTGGTCAATACGATGCCGGCAAGCGTGCTTCAGCTGCATCCGAACTCGCATCTGATTGTTGATCTTGAGGCGTATGCCAAAGTTGAGAAGTCTGAAGCGAACTAGAAAAACAAACGCCAAGCCCCTCGCGGACTTGGCGTTTGTTTAGTTGTAGAGCAGTTCTACAATAGCAGGTTGCGTCTGCGGAACAGCACGATGGCTAGACCAAACGATACCAACCCGATGAAGGAGAGAAGGATAAAGGATACAGCTAAGTTTGCATTTCCGTTAATAATTTCGCCGGGCTGGTAGAGGGAGAAGATCGAGATATTTCGCAGCCATTCGATTTTTTCGCTAAATTTGCCGATCAGATCCAAGCTAAAAAAACCAAACGTAATGAATCCGGAAATGGATAGCGCCTTCTTCTCGTCATTGGAGAGAGTGGATACGAGGAAGGAGATGCCGCCGACGGCAAAGAACAGCAGAAATGCCGCGATATTCATCTGGATAAAGGTGAGCGTATCAAATGCATAAGCATCCCCGAGAAACCATAAGCTTCCGATAAACCCGGCAAGGGTCGTAATGGCCATAATGACAAACAGTCCGCTCGTCAGCACAGCTGCCTGCGTAAAAGCGACCTTTCCTCTTGTTGTCGGGGTAGACAAAATATAAGCCATGGAGCCTTGATCCACCAATTTCGCCATCAGCTGCGTCGATAATTGAACGCATACGATAGCGAGAATAAGCACCAGAATTAATCCGTAGTATTCTCCCGAGATGAAGGCTTCCGCGCTGCCAAAGCCGTTAAGCCCGAACGCGCGCCCGACTCCCTCCGGCATGGAATTGACCAATTCGTCGATCGCTTTCGTGTTTTTGGCAAGGCCGGGATATAACCAAAACATAAGAAGGATATAAAAGGCAGAGCCAAATGAGTAGTTCAAAAAGCTCTTCCTATTTACTTTCATCATCTGTTTATATAAGGTGACATTCATTTCATCGTCTCCTTGCGATCATAGTAATTCATGAATATATCCTCTAGGTTTTGAGTGAACATATCGATATTGCGAACCTTGTACTTTGCGGTCTCTTCCACAAATCTATCGTAATTGCCTTGGATGGCAACCTTCACCCGATTACCCTCATGTGATTCGATAAGCAAGCCTGAATGGATGAAGGACTTTGCCTCTTCATCGCTCTCGAAGGTGACCTCGAACAGCTTCCGCTGCAAGGACTGCAGCTCATGGATATCATTAACGGCAACGATGACGCCGTCCTTAATAATGGCTGCCCGGTCGCAGGTTCTCTCTATTTCGGGAAAGCTGTGCGACGACATCAGGAAGGTTTTCCCCTGAGACTTCTCCTCCAGCACAAGCTCAATAAAAACCTTTTGCATCAGAGGGTCAAGGCCAGAGGTCGGCTCATCCAAAATGATCACTTCAGGATCATGCATGAAAGCTGCAACGATCCCGACCTTTTGCTTCATCCCCTTGGACATTTTCCGAATGGGCGTTTGGACGTCGAACTGAAGCCGGTCGATTAAGCGTGAGCGTTTGGCGTGATCTTTTATTCCCTGCATGTTAGCCATAAAGTCCAGAAACGTCTTGCCGGTCATCCCTTCAAAAAAAGTGATTTCTCCCGGCAGATATCCGACGCAGGATTGAAATTTCCCCTGTTCCCTCCAAGTGTCGAGCCCGTTCACCTGCACATTTCCTTTATCGGGCTTCATGAAGCCCATAATATGCCTGATTGTCGTTGATTTGCCCGCACCGTTTGGCCCCAGAAAGCCGAAAACCTCACCTTTTTTCACCGAAAATGAAACATCGAAAATTCCTCTCCCGTTTGAAAATGTCTTCGTCAAATGTTGAACGGTTAACATGCCGGCACCTCCAGGAAATAAAGAAATGAAATATTAATATCGATATATTTCATATTTATAATATACCCGGCCTTTGGCTCCGTCAATTGTTTTATGAAATATGTTTGTGGTATTATTTCATAAAATACATAATAATCGATGGGACTCGGGTGAACGGTGATGAATGGATTTGAGAAAAGGGCTAACCTAATCAAAGAGAAGATAAAAAAAACGACGTTAGGCCTGCTGCGGACCTCAGACCCGAAGCGGATTCGGGTTGCCGATATTTCCAAGCAGGCTAACGTTTCGCAGGTCACGATCTATAATTATTTTGGCAGCAAGGAAGCTTTGCTTCGCGAAGTGATTAAAGATTATTTGGACAAGGGCACCGCTGATTTTGAGGAAGTTATGAAAAAGGGCCTTTCCTTGAGGGAGAAGATTGAATATATTATCTTTCTGGAGAAAGAAATCTATAAGGAGCTGCCGCTTGGTGTTCTCAAAGAGCTAATAAGCGAGGATCAGGAGCTAACCGCTTATATCGAAGAGCAATACAATCAGAAAGCGATCCCTTTGACGATTCAGATGATACAGGAAGGAAAGGAAAGCGGCGAAATCTCGGATCATATTTCCATTGAAAATGTCCTAGTCTTCATTCAGCTGTACATGAACCAGTATGAAACGTTGCTGGATATGGCCCAAAAAAGCGGCGATATGGATAAATTTCTTGAAGGAATGGTTCATATGTTCTTTTACGGCGTGTGTGGGAAAAGCTGAAGCCTGTGACTAGTGAGTGCTAAAAATAGGCGATTGTCACGCATGGATGACCTCGGCATACCATATAGGGATATTGATTACAATTGAATTGGAGTTGTTACAATGACAGATCCTTATGTGGAGTATACAAAACCGGGCGTTCAATATTTTTTTGACGTTAATAAAAACCGTTTAAACACAAGAAACGCTGAAAATTTTATTAATCGCCTTGGACGAGATAACTTAAACACGCTGGGCAACGTTTCTTTGCTTGATATTTATTTGAGCAGAGGGCGTGTCGTTGAGCCGCATTATCATCAAAATGCTTCAGAGCTTGTTTATTGTATTGCGGGCAAAGCTACGGTTTCCTTAATCAATCCTTTTAATAATCAACTTTCAAACATTACGATTACCCCCGGACAGGTAGCAAATATTCCGCAGGGCTGGTGGCACTGGGAAATTGCGTTAATAGATAACACTCATTTGCTCGCTATCTTCGACGCTCCTTATCCAGAGTACATTTTCGGATCGGATATCCTTACAAAAACGCCTATAGAAGTGCTTGCCCATACGTATTGCTTGAATCCGGAGCTGTTGAGAGAGACGTTGAAGCCTTTAAACAACCAAACGATTATCATTGGCCCTACGGATGAATGCGTGGCGGGAGCTGTTGGCGGCGGTCAAAAGCAGCAAAAATCGAATATGGCACCACAGTCCAACATGGCACCTCAGTCGAAGATGGGATTACAGTCCAACATGGCACCTCAGTCGAATATGTCGCCTCAGTCGAATATGGCACCACAGTCCAACATAGCGCCGCAGTCCAATATGGCACCGCAATCCAATATGGCACCGCAATCCAGTATGGGCTATCACCCCAATGCTATGCCCCGTTTCCCGCAGCATCATCAAATGAATTATTATTATGGGGACCAAGATCGTTAATGGGGATACGCTGCATGTATACATGGTAAAGGCATCATGCAAAAACAGCCCTAGCTTCTCGACGAAGCTGGGGCCGTTTTTATTTGTATGGGAAAAGGATTACGCTGCCGGTTGCCTGCGTTCAGTCATATAACAAGCTAGGCCTAGCAGAAGAGCGGCTCCGACGAGCAAGGCTCCAACCCATGGAAGAGCGTTTATCGACAAATGCGTAATAACCCAGCCTCCTATAAAAGCACCTGCGGCATTTCCGAGATTACCGGCTGAATGGCTGGAGGTAGAGGCGAGCGCTGGCGCTGCTTGTGCGAGGCTCATCACTCGTACCTGAAGTCCCGGGAATACAGCAAAAGCAGCAGCTCCCCATAGGAAAACGGTAATGACAGCCGTGATTGGGTTATGGATGGTGAAGGTGAAGAGTGTCAGGAGAACACAAATCGTGAAATAAAGTCCCAGCACGGAAGGCATTAGCTTCCAGTCCGCAAGCTTTCCTCCGACAATATTACCGATGGTCACGCCAATGCCGAAGAGAACGAGAATCCAAGTTACGTTATGCTCGGCAAAGCCTGCAACTTGTACAAGCAGCGGTGTGATGTAAGTGAATACGGCGAAAAGGCCGGCATTGCCTAATGCTCCGATTAGCAGGTATAGCAGAAGCTTTGGCTTGATGAGCGCGGAAATCTGCTGGACGATGCTCGCAGGTTTTTCTTGCCGGAGCTTAGGAATGAAGATTACGATGCCGACGAGTGCGATAACGCCCATAATGGCGATCGCGCCAAACGAGGAGCGCCATCCCATATTTTGGCCGATGAAGGTTCCGAGAGGAACACCGATAATATTCGCGATGGTTAACCCCGCCATCATGATGGATACGGCGCCGGCCCTCTTATCCGGCCGCACGAGGCTAGAGGCGATAACGGCCCCAACGCCGAAGAAGGTTCCGTGAGTTAATGCGGTAATAATGCGAGCGCCCATTAGAACGGCGTAGTTTGGAGCGATAACGGAGATTCCGTTGCCGATAATAAACAATACCATAAGCAGCAATAACAGCTTTTTCTGCGGAATTCGGTGGGTGAGGACCGTTAGGATTGGAGCGCCAATAGCGACTCCGAGGGCATACATCGTTATAAGCTGTCCTGCGGATGAAATGCTGACGTGCAAATCCTCGGCGACATTGGGCAGAAGGCCCATAATGACAAATTCAGTCATTCCAATCGCGAAGGCGCCAACGGTTAGAGATAGGATGGAAATGGGGAACGGTTCTTTAACGGCTTGCTTTCTGGTAACGCTTTGAGATAACTCCATGATGTAAGTGTCAACCTTTCTGCTGTATAGGAACAAGCACCAATCGTATGTTATGATGCTACACCGGTCAATAAGACCTGTTTCATATTATTTAGTTTTCCGGGCGTATAATCAAGCTATTTATTTTAAAGATTAGGTGAAAAGCTGTCGGTCAATTACGCTGAGCTTGGGCTATGTTAGATTTTCTTCACCGAACAAAAAAGAAGAAGACCCAATCACGGACAGGTGATTTCGTCTTCTTCTTGCTTCTCCTTATAAGGATCTATCAAAATCAACCTCTTGCAAAAATTCGATGACCTCACCGTTCGGACTATAAATGACAGCGTTTTTTACCAGCAGCGGAGGCTCGCCAAGCGAGAGCTCGCCCGGCTCTATAAAGGGCTTAGCCCCATAGGCAATGGCTTTCTGATACATCTCATCTACATGATCGACGTAAAAGGCGAAATGCAGAAGCGCTCCGTGAGCGATATCTTGTTCTGACGCAGCTCTTTTCCCTTGGGCAGGAATGACGGCATCATGGTCAAATATTTCGATACAGGTTTTTTGGTCAGGCGAAATAAGCATCGAGGCTTCTTTGATTTGAAAGGCTGGAAGGCTCCAATGATGGCCTTTTTTAAAACCTAACGCTTCCGTATAAAACGCCACGGTTGCTTCATAATCCTTCGCTTGGATCGCCACATGCGCAAGTCCTTTTACGCTCATCTTCGATTCACTCCTCCTATATAAGCTGCCTTTATTATAGAGATAATTATGGGCTGATTACATAGTATAAATGAGGAATTAGTGGTAGAGTAGTTGCTGAATATAAGTTAATCCGAGCTAAAAAACTTACTTTATGTTACTCGTTCAGGAGGCTTCCGCTATGGATCATCAAATCGATGATATTGATAAAAAGATCATGTTATTGCTTCAGCATCATGCGCGCATATCGATTGCTCAAATCAGCAAAGAAATTTCGATGTCCCAGCCCTCTGTGAAAGAAAGAATGTTAAAGCTGGAGGACAAAAATATTATCTCCGGGTACGCGGCACAATTTAATTTGCGAAATTTAAATCGCGGCACAACCACGTTTATTTTAATCAAAACCGAGCATTGCCAAGCGTTAGTTGATTTTTGCGAGGCAGCCCGAGAAGTAACCGACCTATTTCGCATAAGCGGTGAATTTAATTATCTCATCAAAATACAAACGTCAACGGTGGAGGAGATCGCCGTATTTCAAGATTCCCTTGCCCAGATCGGTGCGTCAAAGTCGCATATTTGTATGAAAAATATATTGGAAAACAGAGTGCTGCTCTGACGCTCAGTTTCTATTCCTCTACTCCGTTTCGGGGTCCGCTCACCTAGCCCGATGAAGTTGAACCGTCTATACTAGACACAACAAACTGCAGCTTATCCGGATTTCTAATGAAATAAATATGGCGAATGGTTTCCTGCTCAACATGCAAGAGCGCGACCGTTTCCAGTTGTCCTCCCGTACGGATCACAAGTCCGGTCTGGCCATTCAAGCCTGTAATCTCCACTTGAAGGCTCATTCCATCTTGGGCGGCCTTGCGAATCAAGCCGAATAGGAACTGAGCTACGCGCTCGCGCGTTGCGACGGGCTGAATGGCGGCGAGTGCTTTGCCGCCTCCGTCGGATAGAAGGACAACATCCTCGGAGAGCAATGACAGCACGGTGCTGACGTTGCCTTGCTCAAGCGCGATGAGGAAGCGGCCGATCCATTCCTCGCCAGCTTCTTCAATCGATACCGAAGCATCCTCAGCCATTCCCATTTTTGCTCGGGCTCTGCTCATAAGCTTGCGGCAATTCGACTCGCCCTTGCCAATAAGCTCAGCAATATCGGCATATTCAAAGCAGAGCGCCTCGCGCAGGACAAATACGGCACGTTCAGCCGGAGTCAATCGCTCCAGCAGGACGAGCATCGCGTAAGACAGCAGATCCTTTTGGATGACCGCGCCGAGCGCATCCGCGTCTGGGGTCGGAATTGGCTCCGGAAGCCAAGGTCCGATATATAGCTCTCGCCGTTTGCGAGCGGATTTGAGCACATCTAAGCAGCGGTTGGTCGTCATTTTGCACAAGTACGCTTTCGGATTTGCCATTTGATCAAGAGCGATGCCGTGAGCTTTCATAAACACGTCCTGCACGATATCCTCCGCGTCGGAGGCTGTTCCGGTCAATTGGTAGGCAAGCTTGAATAATAACCCCTTATACTTCGTATACAGGTCTTCCATCATGGAATCCATTCCCCCCTAAGCTCGCTGATCCTACTATTTTATCAGACTCGCCAAGTCCCACGTCCATTTTCGGATTTTCCAGCCAAGCTTTCCGGTCATCGTCATTTCCAGTCCCCATTTCTGGGTCCATGCCATTCCTTGCTCAGGCCCGAGGCCAATGCAATAAAAATCCATGTAGCTTTTATGGGTAGGAGCGGGGGCTCCTTGCAGATCCGCTGATATAATTTTGCCAAGCCGTGCCGCTTGGCCGGTCGCTTCCTTGCAGGTCAGGCGATCGGCTTGCCCGCTGGTTGGATCTACGATGCAAGCGCAGTCCCCAATGCTGTAGACGCCTGGTGCTCCCGTTACGCGGTAGGAAGCATCCACGATGAGCTGGCCGTTCGGGGTGAGCGGCAGACCCATGCTGCGCAGCATCGGATTGGGCATTAGCCCAAGTGACCATACACAAAGCCCGACTGGAATTACGCCGCCGCCTGACAGAGCCAGTTGCCCTTCATGCTCATGCAGAGCCTTCTGACCATGAACAACGGTAACACCTCGCTCCGCCAAAGCACGCTCCAGCTTGCGTCCCATCTTGGGCGAGCCCTCTTGAAAGAGCCGATCCTGTGCATTCAGCAGATAAATCTTCACGTCATTCGCATGGATGCCGAGCCTTGCCGCTTCCCCGCGTACGGCATGAGCCAGCTCTGCGGAGGTTTCGATGCCGCTAATGCCTGCCCCTGCCACTGCAAGGGTGAGCAAGCGCTGCCGCTCTTCTGCATTTGTCTCGTTTGCTCCCTGATGCAGGTTGTTGAGCCAAGCCTCTCGAATCCGTGCTGCTGCTTCGAGGCCGGTCAGCGCGATGCCGCCTTGCTCGGGAGCAGTCTGCCTAACGACGCTGCCCGCCGCCATGACGAGTATGTCATAATGAACCGCTACCTCGCCATTTGATTCATCCCGGTACAACAGCAGTTGGTCTTTCCCTTTAATCTCCGTTACTGTACCTTGGACAAATTGAACGCCTTCTGGAAAAAGGCTCTTTAGCGGCAGGGTGATGTCGGCTTCCCCTGAGGCAGGCTTAAATAGCAGTACCTTGCGAAGATGGTAAGGCTGCTTATCGATAAGGACGATTCGGAGATTTTGCGCATGCACGCCTTCACCCAGTGATTCTCGAATGGCTTTGACGGCGTTGATGCCCGCATAGCCGCCTCCAACAATCATACATGTCAATGGTTTCATCATAACCAGCTCCTCGTTGCGATTTGCCCATATAACGAGGATGGCGGTTATTTTGTGACATAGGCATTTTTACAAGATCGGATGGTGCTTCTTGCGCAACGGCAAACAGGCTGCCGCAAGTCAGTCATTGCGACAGCCTGTACTTATTCGTTACAAGCCTCTAAGCCTTTTGCTCATAAAGCTTAACGATCTCGATAATCGTCTTAACGGCAAGCTCCATATTGTCTGCGGAGACGTATTCGAAGCGGCCGTGGTAATTTTCTCCGCCAGTAAAAATATTCGGCGTCGGAAGTCCCATGTAGGAGAGCTGGGAGCCGTCAGTGCCGCCGCGAATCGGCTGGATGATCGGGCTGATGCCGAGATTTTTCATCGCTTGCTCGGCGATGTCTACGACTTCTTTTACGGGCTCGATTTTCTCCCCCATATTGAAGTATTGGTCTTTGATCTCGAGCACAATACGCTCTTCTCCGTATTTCGCCTTCAGCTCCTCGACGATTCGAGTCAGCTCTTGCTTTCTCTCTTCAAACTTCTTGCGGTCATGGTCACGAATCAAATAACGCAGCTGTGTTTGCTCGACGTCGCCTTGAATGGAGTTCAGGTGGAAGAAGCCTTCGTAACCTTCGGTCAGCTCTGGCGTC
This sequence comes from Paenibacillus sp. FJAT-27812, assembly GCF_001273905.1. NCBI lineage: Bacteria > Bacillati > Bacillota > Bacilli > Caryophanales > Paenibacillaceae > Paenibacillus > Paenibacillus sp. FJAT-27812. The sequence goes on from NZ_LIGH01000001.1 coordinate 2,179,458, forward strand.
TCATTCGCAGGCAGCTTCGCGTGAAGCTCCATAGCGATTTTGGCGGAGTTGACCATTTTGCCTTTGGCTGTGCCGGGGTGAACGTTTTTGCCCTTGCATGTAATGACGGCGCCCGCCGCGTTAAAGCTCTCATATTGCAGCTCGCCTAGCGGCCCGCCATCCATTGTATAGGCGTAAACAGCGTCAAAGGCAGCCACGTCAAACTTATGCGGACCACGGCCGATTTCCTCATCCGGGGTGAAAGCCACTCTTATTCTGCCGTGCTTCAGCTCTGGATGGCTAATGAGATAAGCCATCGCTGTCATAATCTCGGCAATGCCGGCTTTATCGTCCGCGCCAAGCAAGGTAGTGCCGTCCGTTGTGATCAACGTATGGCCTTTATAGCCGGTCAGCTCGGGAAAATCGCTCGGCGACAGCACGATATGCTGTGCTTCGTTCAAAATAATGTCCTGCCCGTCATATTGCTCAACCACTTGAGGCTTGACGCCTGCTCCGGTAAAATCGGTAGCCGTATCGATATGGGCAAGGAAACCGATTGTCGGGATTTCCTTATCGGTATTCGCAGGAAGAGTAGCCATAACGTAGCCGTTCGAATCCATCGCAGCATCCTGCATGCCGATGGCTTTCAATTCTTCCACGAGCATGCGGCCCAGCGTCAGCTGTCCCGGTGTGGAGGGGCAGGTATCGACGCTCTCGTCAGACTGTGTTTCAACTTGCGCATAAGTGATAAATCGGGATATAATCTCCGTTTTCATAATTATCTTCAGCTCCAGTACAATTAGTCATATTACAAAGTATAATACAAAAGAGACTTCATCCCAAATGGATGCCAACAGGCCATTTTTCATAAAAGATAGTGAGGCGTTTTAATAGATGTCTTTAACGTATAACAAATCGGAAAGCTACTGGAAACAGTATCAGAGGTTTTTTCCGGCGGAGATACAGGTGGACGAAGATCATCTGCCAACCGAGGAATGGTGGGGATGGAGAGACATCTCTATCCATTTGGACCGGATGCCTGCTGCGGATGCGAAGCTGAAGATCATTTCGATTCACGGTGCCGGCGGCAATGGCAGATTGCTTGCGCCTTATGCAAGATTGCTGCAAAATCACGGATACGAGGTCGTGTCGCCCGATCTGCCTCCGTATGGGTTAAGCGAAGCGGCAACGGTTAAACATATCGATTACCGTTTATGGATCGATATCCTTACAGCGCTGGTTGAACACGAGACAGCTCGTGATGGCAAGCCTATCGTTTTGCTCGGCAGCAGTATTGGAGGGATGCTGGCTTACAACACGGCAGCTATGAGCAAGCATGTAAAGGGTCTGATTGCGACGACCTTTATTGATACAAGCCGCGCAGAGGTTCGTGATCAACTGGCTCCTAATCGATTCATTAGCCGGGTGGGCAAGCTTTCCATGGATGCTTTCCCTTTCTTAGCTGATCCATTCCGCATTTCTATCAAGCATGTATCGCGCATGCACTTGATATCAAACCACCCTGAGCTGACGAAGCTCATTATGAATGACACGCGGGCGGGTGGCGCAAAAATCCCTCTTCGGCTGCTGCGTACGTTCCTGAATACGGAACCGCTGATAAAGCCGGAACAATTTGACCGTTGTCCGGTGCTGCTTGTTCATCCCGAGATCGATCCGATGACGCCGATTCAGTTCAGCGAACCCTTTTATGAGAAATTAACCGGCGACAAACAATGCGTGATCCTAGAAGGAGCGGGCCATTTTCCGATTGAGCAGCCTGGTTTGGAGCAGTTGAAAACAGCCGTGTTAGCTTTCTTGAGAAAGCTGGAGCGTACCTGTTGATCATTCGATAGGCCATTTTAAATTTGTGATATATAATCAGCTTATTAGAATAGAAGGCGAGAAAGAAAACGGGATCGTGGAAGGAGAATACGACATGACGCAAGCCCATGCAAGAGCTCCCAGCTAAGCCTTAACATCAAATCGAGCACGGACGCGTGCACCTCCGTTTATGGGTTGAGCAACCTTCAATCCTAAATGAGAGGGGCAGCAATGCCATGAGTTATATGCCAAATATTTGGAAGCTGTACGTGTTCCGTTTCTTTTCCAGCCTAATCCCTGCTTATGTGATCGAGAGATTGTTTTGGGAGGAGAGAGGGATGACCATCCAAATGGTCGTCTACGCGGAAATTATTTTTGCGGTAACCGTTGTTTTGCTGGAGGTGCCCACTGGCATTATATCGGATAAGTGGGGCCGGAAGCATATGATTGTATTGTCCGCCATATTAGGCTGCTTTGAATTTTTAATTTTGTTGTTTGCGACGGAGTTTTGGCATTTTGCGCTCGTTGTTTTTCTGGCGGCTATCGGCAGATCGGCAGGCAGCGGCTCGGACCATGCGTTGCTCTACGATTCTTTAGCGTCCGCGGGGAAGGAGCAGTCCTTCGAGAAATATGTAGGCCGCATGAACGCGATCGACATTGTCTCCATCATGATTGCAGCTTTATGCGGTAGTTTATTGGCAGGCCGCTTCGGGTTCTCGCTTAATTATTGGCTCTCCTTCGTAAGCTCTGTTGCTGCACTGGGCTTCGCCCTCATGCTGGTTGAACCAGCCGGAAGCAAGCAGCAGGACGGGGATGAGCAGATCCCGCTTAAATTGTATTTGACAGCCTCGCTGCGCCTTTTTAGAGATAATAAAGGGGTTCTGCTCGTTGTGTTATCTGGCATGGTTACAGGCGCGGCCGTCAACTTCATTGATGAGTTTTGGCAGACGTATTTGGACAGAATAGGCATCCCGGTCATCTATTTCGGTTTGTTCTCGGCTGCGCTATTCCTGGTCAGACTTCCGGGCAATATGCTGGCTTATAAGCTGAAAAGCCGGTTCAACTACCGTTTTTTGATAGCAGGAGTGACAGCGGTTTTGGCTCTGGGCTTTATCTATCTTTCAGCGGTGAAAGGCTTTAGCGGTTTGGCAGCCATGTTCATCATCTGTCTGTTCGCTGGGATGATCGAGCCGCTCGCAGCCGGTTATTTGCACCATCGCATCGATTCCTCCATGAGGGCAACGATGGGCTCCTTTCAGTCCTTGGGTGAAAATGCAGTACTCATCCTTACCGGAATGGGCTTCGGTTATTTCTCATCGCAATTCGATATTTTTGGCGGATACGGTTTTATTGGAGTCGTTTGCGGTTTGTTTTTTATTTATTTTACATTCGCATCCAAAAAGATGGTTGAATAGGATAAACGTAGGGGCTGTTCCCGAATCCACCTTTGGATTCACGGAACAGCCCCTTTGTTTGCTTGAATATTAACGGTCATTCTCATGGAGGTAAGCGATGGTTTTGGCCCTGCTGGAGACGTTCAGTTTTTTGTAAATGGCACTAAGATAGTTTTTTACGGTCCCTTTGGTCAGAAATAACTCAGTGGCAATCGTTTGGTTAGACTTTCCCTGCTTCAGCATCCTTACAATGTTTCGTTCTTGTATAGTCAGGCTGCTCAGCTTTCCATCCTCCGATTGATCGGGTGGGGCTGAGGCCGGTTCGATGTCTTCCTTTGATGATTTTTCATGCTGCTCCGACGTTTGGATCGCCTGGGCAAGCCGCATCTGAATGCTGAGCGGATAATTAATTCTCCCGTCTAGGCAATCCTGAATCGTGGAAAGCAGCTTCTCGGTCTCAATCCCCTTCACCAAAAAACCGCTGGCCCCATGGCGTATCGCTTCCCATATGTACTCTTCCTGCTCGAAGGTTGTCAATATAAGCACCTTCGTATCCGGAAATTCCTCCCGAATTTGTTTGGTTGTTTCAAGGCCATCCTGCTTCGGCATATGAATGTCCATTAATACAAGCTGGGGTTGATGCAACCGTACCTGTGCGATCGTTTCGAGGCCATCGCTTGTTTTCGCTGCTACCGTATATTTGTCCTCCATGCTCAAAATGGCGGCTAAGCCATCCCGAATTAAAGGTTGATCATCTGCGATAAGAATGGTGATTTTCGACAATTCACTCACGCCTTCCGGTCGTTATCGTTTGCAGGGGAATAGTGATCTCGAGCGTTACGCCGCTTGCCGGACGATTTTTTGAAATCGAAAGCTCTCCGTTTACATCCGTCACTCTCTCCTCCATGGCGTTCAGACCGAAGCCATAAACGATTTGAAGAGGCGCCTTGCCGTTATCGGACAAGCTGAATTGGATGCGCGAGCCCCGAAGGGACAGTTTGAAGTGGAATTTGCTGCTAGCGCCATGCCGAAGCCCGTTGGTTAGCCCCTCTTGCAAGGCGCGATATATGGTTAACTCGATCATAGGCGGCAGCTCCGGCATGGAGGCATCGATCTCGTACGTAATTTTGACGCCCGTTTTCTTCTGTGTCTCGTCGATCAACGCTGTAAGATCAGGAATGAACAGATGGCCTGGGATGTTTTCGCGCAGCAAGTGGACGGAGCTTCGCACATCATCCAAACCGCTGAGAATGCTAGCCTTGGTCCGGTCGATCATCTCCTGCGCAAGGGGATAATGGTTTCTTCTGATAGCATGCGCTGCTGTTTGCAGTCCTGCTAATGCGGAGGTCAGCGTATGTCCAACCGAGTCATGAATCTCGCGAGCGATTCTAGTTCGCTCTTGCAGCTTCGCCTTCCGTTCCAATTCAAGCGAGGCGATTCGCAGCTGTTCATTGTCTCTAGCGAGTTGGTCTTTTTGCTGAAAAGCAATCTTGGCAAGAAGGCTGATCCCGAAAATAGCGAAATATTCGATTACGCGAGGCATGAAATCGTAAATATTGTCATAAGGCGGAATCTGGCGGGAAACCCAAAGGCTTAGTACGAAGCAAGCATAGCACAGCATTGTGAAGAAGATAGAATGGTTTCTGGAGTGATGGAAGGTAAATTCTCCAATGAGAATTAATAGATAGACCTGCGCAAAAAAGTCTGCCGATAGAATGGATATGACAAAAGCCAGCGCTAGCTGGAAAAACAAAAACAGCGTGCCTGCCCAATAGCGCAGATCGATCCTGAAAACGTAGTCACGAATCAGAACGACGGCGATATAGGCGCATGCGAGCAAGCAAAGTCCAAGTGAGAATGCGGTGGTATGAAGCAATAAGGTGATTGTTGCTACAACTACGATCATATTCAAGATCAAATTTATTTTCTTGTAAAATTGAGCATCCAATAGTAAGCCCTCATTTTGGAACATATATTTGCTCTCTATTTTATCATAAACATGACTTAAGTCATATAAACTTGAAAATAATGTCACAAAATGACCATAAATCTTTGTTTCTAGTGAATAAGTTCATCTAGTGCAGGACTTTAGAATCATTTATAATAAGGATAGTTTAAGTGTTAATCGAAATGGCAGGTAGTTTTTTGGGTAAAAAGAACCATTGTTGATCATGAAATATAAAAGGAGACGTGTACATGTTTCTGATTTTATGGAATGTATTAGGCTGTATTCTTCTCATTTTGAGTTTATATTTCCCTATCGTCCGGATATTGAAGGCTTGAATGACATTGTAGTTCGGAGAACGGGAGATGCCATACAGGGGTTTTCAAAGGGCTATCAGTTGACGCAGCGGGAATCGGAAATAATGCTATTAATTGCGATTCATGGATTTTCCAATCAAGAAATATCCGATTATTGCAACATAAGCGAAAAAACGGTCAAAAATCATATTTCCAATATTATGGGCAAGATGGGCATTCGGTCGATTCGGAAGTTGCTTTCACTGCTCTTCAATCATGTATTAAATACTTGCGAATGAAGGTTTCAAATGAAGGATCGTTCGTATTCGCTCAGGGAGACGGTTATCATACTAGATGGGATTTTTTTTAGAGAGCTTAGAAAACTAAGCCATAATGATGAGATGAGATATAAGCTGTTGATCTATGGCGTCAAACGGATTTTAGGAAATAAAAAAAAGTCCGGGAAGGTATCCCGGCTATTCCGTACAAGGATTAAGACAAAACCGAAATGGGATTAATCTCAAGCATCTCCTTTAATCGTTAAATACGATTGAGGGAGGTGTTTTTAGTTATACGGTTATGGAGATAATGGAGGCAGAGGTGGAACATAACATGCATGCCTATTTCGATATTCTTTTGCGCTCAAGCTCTGCTATAATCCTGCTCCTGCTGGTATCTAAGCTGCTGGGCAAACAGACGATTTCCAACATGACGTTTCACGACTTTGTAACGGGCATTACCATTGGGGCGCTAACCGCGAACCTGGCGTTTAACGATTCGCTGAAATGGACGCATGTGTTGCTGTCGCTCCTTGTCATTACGGTTATTTCAACTTTGTTATCTATTATTGCCTTGAAGAACCACAAGATGAGGAAATGGATCTCGGGTTCGCCAACCGTACTTATTGAGGGCGGCAAAATACTTGAGGAAAATATGAAAAAAGAAAAATTCACGCTGGATTCCTTGAATCAGGCGCTGAGGGAAAGAGGCATATTTAATTTGGATGAAGTGGAATACGCCGTACTTGAAGACAATGGGATCGTAGCCGTTTTGAAAAAAGACGAGTATCAATATGTAACCAAAAAAGATTTGAAGCTTAATCTGAACGCTCGAGCGCAAGCATTTCCCGTTGAATTGATCATGGATGGCACCCTTATGGAAAAACAATTGGAGGAAAATGGGCTGACCAAGGAGTGGCTGGAGGCGGAGCTAAAGCGCAAGGGGAAACAAATATCCGACGTGTTCTACGCGGTAAGAGGAACGCAGCGGCAGCTGATCTTTGATTTTTACGAGGATGAGATCGATAAGCCTATTGATAAAGAATAGAAGGGAGACAAAGGGTTGAGAAACAGCGATAGGCTGCGGCTCAACCCTATTTTATTGCGCGGCATGCTAAAACATCGTTATGCCGTACTCCTCTATTTTACGGTATAACGTCGTTCTTCCGATCTTCAGACGAACGGCCGCCTTGCTGAGATTCCATTCTGAAGCTTTCAGCGCCTGCTTGATCGCCGTTACTTCCGCATCCCGCAGCGTAAGCGGCTCCGCCATGCCGGATGCAGGAAGCTCAGCCGGAGTCTCTTCTTCAAAAGAGAGATGCTCCGCGTCAATCGCCTGTCCGCCCGCCAGGAAGACCGCTTGCATAAGGATGCCGCTGAGTTCCCTAATGTTGCCGGGCCAGCTGTAGCCTAACAGCTTATGCTGTGCTGCCTCCGTTAAGCTTGGGCAAGGCGAAGCGTGCTTCTGGAGCAAATGAGCGGCTAATGCCAAAATATCGCTTCTTTCCCGCAAAGCCGGCAGTGTAAGGTGGATCCCCTTCAACCGGTAATAGAGGTCAGCTCGAAAACGGCCGTCTTTTACCTCCGCAGCCAAGTTTTTATTTGTTGCCGCTATGACTCTAATGTCAATCCGCTTGCTTTTCACGCTGCCTACAGGCGTAATCATGCCCTCTTGGAGCACCCTCAATAAAGCAGCCTGTGCGCGAAGAGGCATATCTCCGATCTCATCCAGAAAAATGGTGCCCTTATGCGCGGCCTCGAATTTTCCGGCATTGCCATCCTTGTTCGCGCCCGTGAAGGCGCCGCGGGCATAGCCGAATAATTCGCTTTCAATAAGGCTATCAGGAATGGCGCTGCAATTAAGGGCAATGAATGGCTGCGCCGACCGATAGCTTGCGGTATGGATGGATTGCGCGAACAATTCCTTCCCAACGCCGCTCTCGCCGAGCAATAGAACAGGGAAGTCGGTCGCTGCCGCTTTCTGGGCAAGCTCTTTCTTCTGTATGATCGCCGGACATGCGCCAACGATATCTTTAAATGTATACAAACGCGGACCGTTTGCCTCCTGCTTCCGAATGGAGACGGATTGCCACAGCTTCTGATGCTCATTATGGATCGTTTCAACCGAGAAGCCGTCCAGCTTCGTAAACGTCTGGCCGATTGCATCGCTGCCGACAAGGCGGAGCGCTGCTTGGTTAGCCCGAAGGATTTGGTTATCCCGGCTAAGCGAGAGCAGCGGCAGAGGATGATTTTGCGCGGTATAGTCGAGTTCTCTTAACGTGACGAGATGTTCTTTCTTCGACTCCTCCAGCAAAATCTTGTTTTGCAGGGAAAAGGCCGCCATGCAGGCAAGCGAAAACGTATAGGCGTGGTAATGCTCCTGCTTGCCGCTAATATTGATGACACCGATCAGCTCACCGATTGCATTGAAGATGGGGGCGGAGGCACAGGTCAAGAAGTGATTGGAGCTAAAATAATGCTCATGGGCGTGTACGCGCACCGGCTTTTTCTCCGCGAGGGCGACTCCGATTGCATTTGTGCCCTTTCTGCTCTCCGTCCAATTCGCACCTACCTGGAGCTGAACCGCTACCGCGCGACGGGAGAAGTCGGCATCTCCGACCGTGTGAATAATCGTTCCCTGCGGATCGATGAGCAGCGCCATTTGGCCGGATTGCTTGATGCCGGCGTGCATCTGCTCGAAAATTTGCTCCGCGTAATGAATCGTTTGCTCGTTTTGCCGGAGTATAGGCTGAATGTGGCTTCCGGTTAAGATGTCATCGTCAATGGGGTCGGTTGGCTTTAAACCAAATTCGTGACAGCGCTTCCAAGACAACGCCGCCGCTTCGGATAAAAAGTTGTTTTCCACTGATAGCAAACTAAACACCTCCAGGCGCAATCGGTATCCTAACCCGATCATACCATAGTTGCTTTTATTAATGGAGAGCATGCGGACAGAATGTTCCGAAATGGAACACTTCCGTTGTGCCAATTCGAAACAATGAATATTAAGCGCTTACAGAAAAAGCTGTGATGGCGCTGTTTTGTAAGTTGGCACGATTCTTGCTTATCTATTTCATGTAATCCATTTTAAGGAGGCTGAGCTAGATGATTTATGCACAACCTGGACAAAACGGATCAAAGGTTACATTTAAAAAACGGTATGAAAACTTTATCGGCGGACAGTGGACTGCGCCCGTTCAGGGCCAATACTTCGACAATCCGTCGCCTGTAAATAACCGCGTTTTTTGCGAGGTGCCGCGTTCGACCTCAGAGGATATCGAGCTGGCATTGGACGCAGCGCATGCTGCGAAGGAGGCATGGGGCCGCACGTCGGTTGCGGAGCGCGCCGTTATTTTAAATAAAATTGCCGATCGCATGGAAGCGAATTTAGAGATGCTGGCGGTTGCCGAGACATGGGATAACGGCAAGCCGGTACGGGAGACGCTTGCAGCCGATCTGCCGCTCGCGATCGATCACTTCCGCTATTTTGCAGGAAGCATCCGCGCGCAAGAGGGCTCGCTCAGCCAATTGGATGACAATATGGTCGCTTATCATTTTAATGAGCCGCTGGGCGTCGTCGGTCAGATTATACCTTGGAACTTTCCGCTGCTTATGGCGACATGGAAGCTTGCTCCGGCGCTTGCTGCCGGCAACGCAATCGTTCTGAAGCCCGCGGAGCAGACGCCGGCATCCATCATGGTGCTAATGGAGCTTATCCAAGACCTGCTGCCGCCGGGCGTTCTGAATATCGTTAACGGCTTCGGGCTTGAAGCGGGCAAGCCGCTTGCTTCAAGCAGCCGGATTGCCAAAATCGCCTTTACCGGGGAGACGACGACGGGCCGCTTAATTATGCAGTATGCTTCGCAAAATCTCATCCCTGTTACCTTGGAGCTGGGCGGCAAGTCGCCGAATATTTTCTTTGAGGACGTAACCGCGCGCGATGACGCCTTCTTTAATAAAGCGCTCGAAGGGTTTGCGATGTTTGCGCTCAATCAAGGGGAAGTATGTACTAGCCCGTCGCGCGCACTTATTCAGGAATCGATTTATGATTCGTTTATGGAAAGAGCTTTGAAGCGGGTCGCATCAATTAAGCAGGGGAATCCGCTGGACACGGATACGATGATTGGAGCGCAGGCCTCCACCGAGCAGGTGGAGAAAATAATGAGCTATATCGACATCGGCGCGCAGGAAGGCGCCGAGTGCCTCATTGGCGGCAATCGCGCGGCGATGGAGGGCGACATTGCAGATGGCTACTATATTCAGCCAACCGTGCTGAAAGGCCATAATAACATGAGGATTTTCCAAGAGGAGATCTTTGGCCCTGTTCTCTCCGTTACGACCTTTAAGGATCAGGAGGAAGCGCTGGCGATCGCCAACGATACGCTTTATGGGCTTGGCTCCGGCGTATGGACGCGCGACATGAATACGGCTTACCGAATGGGCCGCGGCATTCAAGCCGGCCGTGTATGGACGAACTGCTACCATGCTTATCCTGCGCATGCGGCGTTCGGGGGCTACAAAACATCGGGTATTGGGCGCGAGAATCACAAAATGATGCTTTCGCATTATCAGCAAACCAAAAACCTGCTTGTCAGCTACAGCCCCGACGCACTTGGCTTCTTCTAAGCGGCTCATTCGATGACGGCGGAAGTAAGCAAGGTTATCGCTACCGATGTCGCGCTTGAGCTCATTGAACGGTTGAAGGGCATGCATGGCCCCGTCATGTTCCATCAATCAGGCGGCTGCTGCGATGGCAGCTCTCCAATGTGTTACGCGCAGGGGGAGTTTCTGATCGGTGACAGCGATGTCCGGCTGGGGGAAATAGGCGATGCCCCTTTCTATATGAGCAAAGCGCAATACGATTATTGGAAAAACACGCAGCTCATCATCGACGTGGTGCCCGGAAGAGGCGGGATGTTCTCGCTGGAGGGTCCGGAAGGGCGGCGTTTTCTGACCCGCTCAAGGCTGTTCACCGAGGAGGAGCGGGCTGCGCTGGGTCTATAAGCGCTTATTCCGCTCATGCAAGCCCTGCTTTCTTCCTCATCGAAGAGAGCAGGGTTTATTTTGCTGTGGCTACGGAAGTGAATTAGCGAATATACTATTTAGTAAGCGTTTGCAAAAATGAGGGGGGACGTATATGGAAATCTCATTGGCTGCTCAACAGCAGCAGAAGTTGCAGCTTACTCCGCAAATGCGGCAGTCTATGGAAATTCTGCATATGTCCGCCTTGGAATTAAACGAGTACATCAAGCAGCAAGCGGTTGATAATCCTTTTATCGAGCTGCAGCCGGCGAAGGAAACACCCTTAAGTCATTATGCAGGAGGCGCTCAACCAGACTGGTGGCAAAATGTCGACCTTTCTGGCGATGCGACCTTAGAATCGGTATTGCTTGAACAGCTAGCTTGCATGAAGCTTGACCGGACGGCTCTTTCTTTATGCAGCTGGATCATCGGAAATTTGGATGACAAGGGTTATCTTCTGCACAGCAAAGAAGAGCTTTCGGCAATGAAAGGCATTCCTTTAGCACAGGTATGTGACGCTGTGAGCCTAATTCAGAGCCTAGAGCCATATGGCGTGGGGGCATCAACATTAGCAGAGTGCCTGGTCCTCCAATTGCGGCAGCAGCAGGAGAGCAGCCTTTTGGTATACAGCCTTGTCCAGCATGACCTCGTCAGCATCGGGCAAGGAAAGCTGAAGCAGCTAGCGGATAAATACGAAACAGAACTAGCGGACATTAAAGCAGCAATAACGGTCATAAGCACGCTTAATCCGAAGCCGGGAGCCTTGTACAGCAGAGAAAAGCCCCAGTATATCATGCCTGATCTTGCGCTTAGGCAGCTGGAAGGGAAATACGAGGTGATTCTTGAACGATCCTCTCTTCCGACCATCACTTTAAATCATTCTTACCTTAGCATGCTGGAGCAAAATCCTTCAAAGGACGTTCACCGCTATTTGACCGGGCACTGGCAGGCAGCGAAAGGGCTTACCGACAGCATCGAACGAAGAAAGGCGACGCTGCTAAGAGCCGCCGGCGTTATGTTTGAAATGCAGGCGGAGTTCTGCAGGAATGGCATCCTTCATATTCGGCCTATGACGATGAAGCAAGTTGCCGAAGCGCTGCGCATCCATGAATCGACGGTCAGCCGTGCCATAAGCCATAAGTATATTCGAACGCCGTGGGGATTGTACGAGCTTAAATATTTTTTTGCCTCTTCTATTCATCATGCGGATGGATCGATGGTCTCAGCTATTTATATGAAGGAGCGAATCCGTGCGCTTATCGCTGCGGAGAAGCGGGAGTCGCCCTTATCGGATCAACGGATCGTTGCGCTTCTTGCAGGCGAGGGGCTGCTGATCTCGCGTCGAACGGTAACCAAATATAGAGAGCAAATGAACATCATGACCTCTGCTTGGAGGAAAAGATCACTTAAGTAAAGGGCGCACGCTCTTGTCATGTGATTCGACAGGAGCCTGCGCCCTTTCTTATTATGATCTGTTGAATTGGGGCAAAAACGCACGGTTTTGTTCTAGGATATCATCAAGCATAGGCTTTGCAAGATCGACTGACCCAACGAGCGGATGGATAGTCAGTGCTTGCAGAGCAGCATTATAGTCGCCTTTAACAGCTGCCTCGATGGCAAGCTCCTCATACGCTTTTACAATTTGCAGAAGGCCGCGTATTTTTGGGTTCATTGGTGTGGTAAGCTGAATCGGTTTTGCGCCTTCGGAGCCAATGACGCAGTTTACCTCAATGGATGCATCATCTGGGAGGCTTGGAATCGTACCGTTGTTTCTTACATTTACAATCTGGCAATCTTTCTTATTGTTGTAGATAGAAGATATCAAATTAAGAGCGGCTTCCGAATAATATGCGCCGCCGCGCAGCTCCAATTGTTTGGGCTTAACGGCAAGGTTCGGATCTTTGTACAGCTCGAACAGCTCGGTTTCTACCTGCTTCACAATCTCCGCGCGAGTTCCTTTGGTTTGGACTTCCTCAAGCTGCTTCTTCAGCATTTGTTCTTTCATATAGAAGTAGCGGTGATAGCCGCAAGGCAGCGCACCCAGCGATTGGATAAACTCAGGGCTCCACGAGAAGCCGGGAATATTTTGCATCGTAAACTTGGAATCGCCGGAAGCTTGGAACAAAATTTCAGCCGTTCTGTCCACGCCGTCTACTAAAATTTTGGTCGTCCAGTTCAGATGGTTAATGCCGACCATTTCAATATCGATGCTGGATACATCTACACCCATTAGATTAGCGATTTGCATTTTCGTTTCAATTGGAAGATTGCAAAGTCCCATTGTACGGACCTTGGAGTACTTCAACACCGCCTCTGTTACCATGCCGGCTGGATTGGTGAAGTTGACCAGTAGCGCGTTAGGCGCAAGCTCCTCGATGTCTTTGCAGATGTCCAGAATAACAGGAATGGTCCGCAGCCCTTTGGCGAAGCCGCCAGCGCCGGTCGTTTCCTGGCCGATGCAATTGTATTTAAGCGGAATCCGCTCATCACGGCCGCGTGCCTCCAGCAGCCCTACCCGCATTTGAGTCGTTACGAAGTCGGCATCACGGATGGCCTCGCGTCTATCAAACGTGAGATGAAGGTTAATAGGGACGTTCGCTTTCTCCAGCATGCGTTTTGCTAGACTGCCTACGATTTCGAGCTTCTCCCGTCCTGCTTCAATATCGACCAAATACAAATCCTTAACCGGCAATTCATGATAACGTTTGATAAAGCCCTCGATCAGCTCCGGCGTATACGAAGATCCTCCGCCAATTACCGCTATTTTCAAATGTGGTTCTCTCATCATTCATATCCTCCGTTTGCGTTGAATTTCTGTATCGTTTCTTCTGTGGCTGGAATCTCTAAATGATCCATTGCCAGTAATATCGCGCCATATACCGGTGCGAGCTCAGGAATGATTAATTCTACGTTTGGATTCTCAAGCTCTAGCACTCTACGTAATTCATTTAGAAGATAAGGGCTGCGTCCCTTCTGTAGGACGCTTCCGACGAGCACGATAGGAACCGTTATTCCTTTAAACCCGCCGAGCCTGCGAATAACCGTATTTGCCGTTATACCTAGCTCATTTCCTGCTTCCTTCAGCAGGCGGATAGCGAGCGCATCTCCTTCGCGGGCGGCTTCATGCAATGAGATGGTCAATTTGCCTTCGCGAATATATTGGATTTCCCGATCGAGAAAGTCATTAATGAGCGCTCCCATTGTAGGGAAGCCGAAATATTGCAGCAGCTTCTCTGGCAGAACCGAAGGGATTTCACGGCCCTCCCAGGACCTGACTGCCGCGCGGAACATCGTCGTTGCCATATAATTTGCTCCGAGATTATCCCCATACAAATAACCGATCCCGCCTACTTGCACCGTTTCGCCGGCTTCATTTCTTCCGGCGGCATTAGAGCCGGTGCCGCAAATGAGCACAACGCCGATATTGCTGGGGCTCCCCGTCCGAAGTCCTTCAAACGTGTCGGATACGATGTTCCAGCGTGCGAATGGAATATGGGATAAAGCAGGCCGGACAATCTGGTAATCTTGCTCTCGGTCGAGTCCAGCCAGTCCGTACTGCGCAAAAGCAATATCGGCATGCGATAACCCGGCTGCTTGCAGCGCCTGATCGATCGAATCGTTAATATTTGCTAAAGCTTTGTCTATGCCTATGGTTTGATGGTTGCTTGGTCCGGCTACTCCGCTGCTGATTTTATCGCCATTTGCATCAACGATAACGGCATAGGTTTTAGAGCCTCCGCCATCGATGCCAATAATGTAGCTGTTGATCGTCATTCTTTTACCCCGCCAGCCATGACTCCGCCAATAATGTATTTATACAGGAAGAGTGAGATAATAACCGGTGGCAGCGAAGCAAGGAAACCGCCGGCAGTCATGGAGCCCCAGTCGATGCTGTGCTTGCCTACAAACTCGGCTACCATGATAGGCAGCGTTTTGGAAGCGTACGTTTGGGTGAACGCATTCGCAAACAGAAATTCATCCCATGCATTCAAGAAGGCAAAAATAGCGGTAGCTGCTATGCCGGGCATGGATAATGGCAAAATAATGCGGAACATCGTTCTAAAACGGTTGCATCCGTCCACGTACGAAGCTTCTTCCAGCTCCTTCGGTATCGTTTGGAAATACCCGGCAAGAAGCCATACGACATATGGCAAGCTGAATGATGTATACGAGAAAATCAAAGCCCATACCGAATCGAGCAGTGGCGGCGTCTGGAACAAGACGATTCCTGTAAACGGAATATCGAGCGTGATCCCGTCTCTAATCAGGATGTATAAAGGTGTAATAATGCTAATCGAAGGCATGATTTGCACGGCGAGTACAACAAACAATCCCGTTTTGCGAAAAGGGAATTTAATACGGGAAAATGCGTACGCCGCAAAGACACCTACAAATATCGAGATTAAAGTGACCAGTACCGACACGACGATGCTGTTCTTTAACGCGCTGAGGAACATGACAGCATTGCTGCCTGTAAGCAGGCCGATATAGTTTTTGAGTGTTGGCGAGTGTGGAATAAGATGACCGTTAATCAGTTCGACTTCCAGAGATAACGATGATAAGAACAGGTAAAGAAAAGGAACTAAGGTAAATATAGCGAGCAAAATGACGCCTACCCACAAATAAAAGGGCGGAAATAAATCGGTGCTGGCCGCTTTGAACATCTGATTCCATTTATTTTTTTTCGAGTGCATGTTTTCACCTCCGCGAAGTTGTTATTCTTTTTTGTTAAGCAGACGCATATAGAGGATAGCCAGTAACAGTATGACGATTGCTGTCATCCACGCCATGGCAGATGCCTTCCCGAGAAAGAAATAGCGAAACGCATTGTTAAAGGTTAAATAAGAGACGGATGTTGTCGCGTCTCCGGTGAAGACGGTCAGCACATCGTACACTTTGAAAGCGCCCATCGTCCGCAGGACAAGTGCCATCATAATAGAAGGAGCGAGCTGCGGGAGGGTGATATGAAATATTTTTTTCCAAAAGTTAGCGCCATCGAGCATGGAAGCTTCATAGAGATCGGAAGAGATCGCCTGTAAACCTGCAAGCAGGATAATGGTTATGAAAGGTGTCATCTTCCAAGCATCCGCAAGGACAACGAAATAAACCAAATGACTTGGATCTGCGAGCCATACCGGATTTACATCAGGGGCAAGCAAATGCAATTTGTGCAATAGGACCGTTAAAGCGCCATACCCAGGGTTCAAGATCCACTGCCAAGTTAGACCGTTAACGAGCGTAAGCAGTGCCCAAGGAATAATGATGATTGCTCTAAAAAACGATCTTCCCTTAAAAGTTTGGTTCAGCAGCAGCGCGCTGACGAAGCCGAAAAACAGCTCTAATGAAACGGATAATACGGTGAAAACTAGCGTGCGGTTCATCGAAATTTGGAAGTCTGCGCTTTTGAGAACGTCCAAATAGTTTTTAAATCCAACATAATACGAAGTAGAGCCATCCATCAGATTGTAATGATAGAAGCTCCAAATGATCGTGTCGTACACCGGTACAACGAATGTTTTTATTAGTAAATAAGCAGTGGGCAAAATGAATAAAAGCGCCAATAGCATATTTTTGCGGTCATGGTTTAATAGTCGTCTTTTGCTGCCGATGGATTTATTCATAGGTCCTCCCTCTAAAGAACACTGCGGTTAGCTCTCGCTCCGAGAGCTAACCGTCGAATTCCGTTTATCATTTTGTAGATTCTGCAATGGCTTTCTCAATTTTCTCCGAAGCGTCGTTTAAAGCTTCTTCCGGTGTTTTTTGACCGAGCAGCGCTTGATGCAGATCGGCAGATAAAATATCGGACCAGTGAACATATCCTGGCGCATTCGGACGGTCATGTCCGTAGTTGTACTGCTCGGAAATCTTCTTGATGGTGTTTGTTTTATCCGCTGCTAGAAGCTCTGGATCGGTGTACAGGCTTTGAAGAACCGGATATTGGCCTTCGATGACATACTCGTCCAGTTGATATTCTCTTTCTCCAATCCACTTCAAGAAAGCAAGAGCCGCTTGTTTGTGCTTGCTGCTCTTCATCAAAGCTAGACCTTCCGAACCCGTAACCGCGGAGGAAACGACATCCCCTTGGCCAGGCATTAGACCAACATCCGTTTTGTCGACTACATTGGATTTGGCTGGATCGTTCAAATCCGGGTAGCGGCCTTCCCACGAGCTGATCATAGCCAGTTTGCCGGCAGAGAATGCGCGCGTTACATCTTCCTCTGACCATTGCAAGCTAGCAGGGTCAACGGTTTTGTCGGTATTAAGAATTTCGACCATGTATTTAAGGGCATCTAGAGCACCGCCCTTGTTAAAGGAAGGCTTGCCGTTTTCGTCGAAAAATTTGCCGCCAAAAGCATAGGTCAAGCTGACGTAATCCGTAATTAGCGCTTCGGATTGCTTCCAAGACCAGCCGGATGCATAAATGCCGTTACCGGTAAGTTTTTTCGAAGCTTCACGGAATTCATCCCAAGTTTTTGGAGCTTGCGTAATGCCGGCTTTAGCCAAAAGCTCTTTGTTCCAGTAGAAATGCTTCGTTCCGGAATACCAAGGAATCGCAGCAAGACGGCCGTTATAGGTTACTGAGCTTAAGGATGATGGCGTAAATTGGCTTTTGACATCTTGAGGAATGATATCTGTTAAGTCCTCTGCCAAGTTGCCTTCAAGAAATTGGCCTGCCCAGATGGTGTCCATCTCCACGACATCGAGATCGGCGGAGTTCGACAATGCGGATACGGTAATTTTGGAATATAAGGAGTTGTAATCAACACCCATAATGTTTACTTTGATGCCCGTCTTCTCTGTAAATTTCTTCACCATATCGACGCGCGGGCTTTCTGCGCCTTTAGATACAGCCCATAGCACGTTAATTTCTTGGCCCTTCAAAGAAGGGTCGCTAGTTTTGCTCCAATCCAACTTGTCCGAAGCTTGCGCTTCACCGCCATTATTTTTGTTATTGTTTTGAGCGGGCGCTCCGGGTGCGCCGCTGCAACCAGCAAGCAGTACCAAACATAGTGTAGCAACCATCAACGCTTTCCATTTCTTCTTCATACGTACACCTCCGAAAGTTAGGATTCCCCTAGATAGATAAAAAATGAAGAAAAGATCAAAATTAGGCTACAACTGCGCGTATCCCCCCTCTCAATGTAATACGAATTTCATTAATTCATTTTGTTGTTATAACAAATTTGAAGTGCATCCATTACATTTCCTTTATTCTCCATGGAATTTGTTTCTCTCTGATCGGTTATTCCAATATGAATTTCTGTAATTCATATTGTTATAGTAACAAATTCAGATACAACTTCACGAATGTTTGCCGCTTTCATAAACCGAGTATAGTATGATTCAAAAAATGTGTCAACTATCATAACATTTATAAATTTTAGTAGATAATGAAAACGGTGTCTTTTTTAATTTATTATGAATTGTCATATTACTTAACATGAATAACTGAATTTTTTAAAGTTGCACAAAAAAACGGTGCTCATTTCCATGGAAAAGGCGCATTCTATAAGGCTTATATTGTTGTTATAACAAATTACGTGTTATGATGATAGATGTAATTTCATATTCGGAGGTTAATGTAAAACATGAAAAAGGATGGCATTGCACTTTATTATACAGTTAAAGAAAAGCTGCTTGATATGATCGATGAGGGAAAGTACACGCCGGGGGAGCAGTTTCCGACAGAATCGGATTTATGCGAGAAGTTTGGCGTAAGCCGCACGACGATCAGACAAGCGCTAAGCCAGCTTAAGCTGGAAGGCCATATTTATCAAATTCAAGGGAAGGGAACCTTTGTTTCTTTGCCTAAAATAGAACAATCCGTCGCCCCTTACCGCAGCTTTAATGAGCATTTAAAGGGACGCGGCCAACAGATAGATACCAAAGTAGTTGACCTCACCGTAGTTTCTGCGGACAAGCGGTTAATAAAAAAGTTGGATATCGCGGAGAATGATCCGGTGTTCAGGCTAGAGAGAATCCGTTATGCAGACGGGCTGCCCTTATTATTTTCCATTACCTATATTCCTTGGAAGGTCACACCGGGGCTCACTAAAGAAGAGTGTTCAGGCTCGCTATACGCCCTGATGAGAGAAAAATTTTCTATTCAATTATCCCATTGCGTGGAGTCGATTGAGCCCATCTTAATCGACGAAGCGATCGGTAAACATTTAAGCGCTCCCATTGGAGCGCCAAGCCTTCTGCTAAATACGGTTACTTATTCAACGGGCAATATACCAGTCGAATATTCCCATGAAATTTTTAGAGGAGATCGGGCTAAATTTACGTTCGAGCGCAAACTATAATAGTTATCTGCTGCACGTTTTTTCGAATGTATCATTAGATCACAAGGAGAACAGGGGAGGTGCGGCATGAAACTTCGGGTCCTGATAGCGGCAGATGAGCATTTGGCTAGGGAAAAGCTCATAGACCTGCTGTCCAAGGAGCTGGATATCGAGCTGCTTCCACCTGCATCAACCGGTATGGAGACGGTTAAGCTCGTGCGGGATTTTAAGCCGGATGCCCTGTTTCTCGACGTCGAAATGTCCGGGATAAACGGCTTTCAAACGGCACGCCTGCTTCATGATTTGGATTTCTATCCGTTCCTCGTGTTTACGTCAGCATGTGATCAACATGCGCTAGAGGCTTTCGAGGTCGGAGCGGTTGATTATCTGCTTAAGCCTTACGGGGAAGATCGATTGCGGCAGACAATATCCAGAATCCGCGAGAGAAAGCCGGGTACGAACGTACAAGCGGAGAACGATTGTGTGATAGATGCATCCGTTCAAGCGAAAGGGAGAGAGCGTTTTATCCATAGCCGGCTCCTCGTTGATGCCCATGACCGAATCACCGTGCTTGATGTCGAGACCATCGTCTATGCGGTGAAAGAGGAAAAATTTACCCGCATCTATACGACGGGCGGCAAGTCCTATACCTCCAAGCAAACGCTGCATGAACTGGCCTATCGTCTTGGTCCCGCTTTTTTCAGGCCGCATCGCAGCTATTTGGTGAACCTGAATTTCATTATGGAGATCGAGCCTTGGTTTAATGGTGCCTACAACGCGGTGCTCAAGTTTCATGAGCAGATCAAAATTCCTGTATCCCGAAATGAAATTAAAGATATGCTTCAGTTATTGCAAGGTCATTGACATCATCAAGGAGAAACAGTCCGTTCAGGACTGTTTTTTTGTATTTAGGGCGTGGATTTCGACATTTCACGCCAATTTTTCATGCAAATAAAAGAGTCGCGCTATAATTTAAGTGCTTACAAAAACAGATTTACCTAAAATAGGGAGGGAATACATTGGACAAGGGCAAACAAAATTACAGCGACATCGCCCGATCTGAGCTATTCGTCAAGCTGATGGCTAAGAAAAAAAGATTTATTTTGCCAATCACCGTTTTTTTTCTCGCATTTTATTTTACCCTTCCCATCTTAACGTCTTATTTTGAAGTGCTGAATAAGCCTGCAGTTGGCTCGATTTCTTGGGCATGGGTGTTTGCGTTTGCCCAGTTTATTATGACTTGGGTCTTATGCTCTCTCTATAGCAGGAAGTCTGTTGAGTTTGACAAAATATGCGACCAAATCAAGAGTGAAGTCCACCAAGACGGAAAGGCGGCTGACCTATGAATACGGCATTCCTGTTGTTTCTAGTCATCGTGCTTGGTACGCTCGTTATCACCTATTTCGCATCCAAAAAAACGAAAACAGCAAGCGAGTTTTATACGGCTGGAGGCGGTTTGACCGGCTGGCAAAATGGACTGGCGATTGCCGGAGACTACATGTCCGCAGCATCCTTTCTAGGCATTGCCGGGATGGTCGCGCTGTTCGGATTTGACGGTTTTTTCTATAGCATCGGGTTTCTCGTTGCTTATTTGGTCGTTCTGTATCTCGTAGCCGAGCCGCTGCGGAATTTGGGCAAATATACGATGGCAGACATGATTGCGGAGCGGTTCAATAACAAGAAGATTCGCGGGGTGGCGGCATTAAATTCGATTGTCATTTCCATCTTCTATATGATTGCTCAGTTGGTTGGCGCAGGCGCGCTTATTAAGCTTTTGATTCCGGGGCTTAGCTATACCGCGGCCGTGCTTATCGTTGGCGTGCTCATGACGATCTATGTCGTCTTTGGCGGCATGACGGCAACCAGCTGGGTGCAGATTATTAAATGCGTGCTTCTCGTAGGCGGTACGTTTATTATTTCCATGATCGTTTTTGCCAAATTCGATTTTAATATCGGCCATATGTTCAATGAGATGCGCACCTCGACGCCGCTCAAGGAAGCTTTCTTGAACCCGGGCAATAAATTCAAAAATAGCTTGGATACGATTTCGCTCAATATCGCGCTTGTTCTGGGAACTGCGGGATTGCCCCATATTTTAATTCGTTTTTTCACGGTAAAAGACGCGCCAACGGCAAGGAAATCCGTTGTCGTTGCGACTTGGATTATCGGCTTGTTCTACGTGATGACGCTGTTTCTCGGGTTTGGCGCGGCGGCATTCGTAGGCGAGGCTGCTATTGTGGAGGTGAATGCCGCGGGCAACATGGCTGCTCCGCTGCTAGCCAAAGCATTAGGCGGCGAGTTCCTGTTTGCGTTTATTTCAGCGGTTGCTTTCGCCACCATTCTGGCTGTCGTTGCCGGCCTCGTTCTCTCGGCGGCATCCGCGTTTGCACATGACTTCTACAGCCATATTATTAAAAAAGGAAATGTGAAGGAGAAGGATCAAGTCCGCATGGCAAGATTAGCTTCCATCGGCGTTGCGATCCTTTCTATCCTTTTAGCTTTGACTGCACAGAAGATGAATGTGGCGTTCCTTGTGGCATTGGCGTTTGCAGTAGCTGCGAGCGCGAACCTGCCGGTACTGATATTCACCGTCTTCTGGAGAAGATTTAATACGGCTGGTGCGATTACGGGCATGTTGACCGGATTGTTTAGCGCCATTATTTTGGTGGCGATCAGCCCGAATGTATGGAATCCTGTAGCTGGTAAAGCGATTTTAGTCGGCGATCCGCTAATCGATCTGACGAATCCAGGCATTATCTCGATTCCGCTCGGTTTTCTGGGCGCGATCATTGGAACGTTAGTGTCCGCCAAGCGGGAGGATGCTAAGTATGATGAGATTTTAGTGAAAGCGAATACGGGCATTCGAGAGCTGTCTTAACCGAACGGGTCAAACAAAATAGCGGCGCTTCTCTCCTGATGGGTAGAAGCGCCGCTGTTTTGTTTGACCAACCTCTTATTCGTTAACCTCGACATCAAGATGATGTTTCTTGAAGGCTTCAACCATGGCAAGCTTGGCCTCTTCCTCGTCTGGGCCATGAATTTCCAGCTTGTATTTTTGATTGAGATACAAGGTGAAGCTTAGGCCTAGAATGCTTTTGACATCAATGAATTTCTTTTCGCTGACGCAGAGCACGATGCTGGATTTATAGCCGGCCGCAATTTGATTAATATAGACGATTGCACGAATGCCAGAGCTCATAGGATAACCTCCGTTCATACTTTATAATCTGCGGATCATCTATACTCACGCGGTATTCTTCGCGCAACGCCGGTCTTAATGGCAGCTTGAATGACGAGGTCGCGGATCGCCTTTACGACATTTTGGTTAAAGACGCTCGGTATAATATAGTGGCGGCTTCTTTCTTCATCCGTTATCGCGGAGGCAATCGCCTCAGCGGCAGCAAGCTTCATCTCCTCGTTGATCGTAGTCGCTCTGCAATCCAAAGCGCCGCGGAAGATGCCGGGGAAACAAAGCACATTATTAATCTGGTTCGGGTAATCGGAGCGGCCGGTGGCAATGACTGCGACGATATCCTCGACCTGGTCAGGCCTAATCTCCGGCGTTGGATTTGCCATTGCAAATACGATAGGATTGTCCGCCATCGACATTACTTCCTCCCGGCTAAGCAGTCCGCCCGAGGAAAGGCCTATGAAGACGTCAGCTCCGTAAATCACATCTTGCAAAGAGCCTTGCACCCGATTAGGGTTTGTATGCTCGGCGTACCACTGCCACATTTTGTTGTCGTAGTCGGTTCCCGACACGATAGCACCCTGACGATCAACCCCAATAATGTCTTTGACACCTGCCGATAATAAAATTTTGCTGCAGGCAATTCCTGCTGCGCCGATTCCGCATACGACGACCTTAATCTCATGGATGGATTTATTCACGATTTTTAAGGCGTTGATAAGAGCGGCGTAGAGCACGACTGCCGTGCCATGCTGATCATCGTGGAAGACAGGGATGTCCAATTCTTCGCGCAGCCTATGCTCGATCTCAAAGCATCTAGGCGATGAGATGTCTTCGAGGTTAATGCCGCCGAAGCCTGGAGCGATAGCTTTAATAATCGCGATAATTTGCTCGGTATTCTGTGTATCCAAGCAGATAGGGAAGGAATCGACGTCTGCCAGCTGCTTGAACAGCATCGATTTGCCCTCCATTACCGGCATGGCGGCATAGGGACCTATATTGCCAAGCCCCAAGACGGCGCTGCCATCCGATATGACGGCAACGGTGTTTCTTTTGATCGTCAGCGTAAACGCTTTTCTAGGCTCGTCATGAATGGCCATGCACACGCGCGCTACATCTGGCGTGTATACCCGAGATAAATCGTCACGGTTCTGAATCGGCGTCTTCAGCTTGGTTTCGATCTTGCCGCCAAGATGGAGCAGAAATGTTCGATCGGAGAGATTGACCAGCCGCACTCCGCTCATATCTTTAATACGGTCTGTAATAATATCGATGTCGACCGTGTCGGTTACGGCTATCGTAATATCACGGACGGAGACCGTTTGGCTGGTCTGAATGACGTCGATGGCCACGATATCTCCGCCGGCTTCGAATATGGACGATGCGACTTGACCGAAATGCACCTCACTCGTGTTCATTTCGAGTCTTACGATAATGCTTTTCCCTCCGTGCCTGTTGTGATCCATGGCAGCCTCCATCTGAGCGATTATTTATTGAAGAGGGCTGCTAGCCCTCTTCGTTGAGCACAACTTCTTTCCCTTTTTTCTTGAGGAAGATAGGAATCAGAATCCAAAGCGCCGCAATGATTAGAAAGACGAGCGAAAGCGGCTTCTGCACAAAAATCATAAAATCGCCATTTGAAGTCGTCAGCGCTCTGCGCATATTGTTCTCAATCATCGGTCCTAGCACGAGGCCAAGGACAAGCGGAGCAAGCGGGTAATCATTCCGAGCAAGTAGGAAGCCTGCGACGCCGCAGCCAAGGAGCAGCATCAGATCGAAGATCTGAGCCTGAACGGCATATACGCCAAAGATTGAAATCGCGATAATGATCGGAATCAAATATTTTGCGGGCGTTTGAATGATTTTGGCAAACACCTTCACAAGCGGCATGTTCAGAATCAGCAGAAGCAGGTTTCCGACCAGCATGCTGGCAATCAGTCCCCATACGACTTGAGGATGCTCTTCGAATAACAAAGGGCCCGGCTGAATGTTGTACATAATTAAAGCACCCATAAGGATCGCAGTTGTGCCTGAGCCCGGGATACCTAGCGTAAGCAAAGGGATCATGGCTCCGCCCGAAGCTGCGTTGTTCGCCGATTCTGGAGCAGCGACGCCAGCGATATTGCCTTTGCCGAAGGACTCTGGGTTTTTGCTTAGCTTCTTCTCCATAATGTAGCTGAAGAATGAAGCCAAGGTGGCGCCTGCACCAGGCAGAATGCCAATGAAGAAGCCTAATGCTGAGCCGCGGGCGATTGGTCCGGCGCTTTCCTTTAAATCTTGTTTGGTTGGAAGCACCCGCCCAATCTTAGCGATCGTGCCTGAGGCGTAATCATTTTCCAGAATGGTCTTGAACACCTCGCCGAGAGCAAACAAGCCTACCGCAATCGTGAGAAATTCAAGCCCCGAATAAAGCAGCGGCATGCCAAACGTAAACCGTGCGACTCCAGATACGGTGTCCATGCCAATCGTTGCGAGCAGCAAGCCAAGCACTGTCATAATCAACGCTTTCGTAATCGATTTGCCGGCGAGGCCGCTGACCGCGCATAGGCCAAGCAGCATTAAGGAGAAATAGTCGGCAGGGCCGAACTTAATTGCAACGTTAGATAGCGGCTCAGCCAGCACGATCAGTGCGATGACGGCAAATACGCCCGCCACAAAGGAACCGATAGCGGCAATCGATAAGGCAGAGCCGGCTCTGCCCTGCTTCGCCATCTGATAGCCGTCCAAAGTGGTGACGACGGACGATGATTCGCCTGGCGTATTGAGCAGGATTGAGGTCGTAGACCCGCCATACATCGCACCGTAGTAAACGCCTGCGAGAAGGATAATCGAGCTGGTCGCCGCCGCTTCGGGCGCCAGTCCGCCGGTGAGTGACGCGGTAACCGGAATAAGCAGGGCAACGCCGCTCATCGGACCAATTCCGGGAAGGACGCCGACGGCCGTTCCAATTAAGACGCCTACGAGCGCGAACAACAGGTTATGCCACTGAAAGGCGGTAGCAAAGCCATTCCCTAGTAATTGTAATGTTTCCATTCATCCACCTCCGAATTCACGATAGCCATGATGGAAAGCCCGGCATGGAGCCCTCCAAGACGACGACAAAGATGACATAGATGCCTACGGAAAATAATCCGGAGATCAAGATCGATTTGAGCCATTTCCCTCGTTCAAGCACTTGAAAGCTAATTAACAGGAAGAGGAACGTCCCAATAATATAGCCGATGGATTCTAAGAAAAAGGCATATAGGAATGCAGCAGCAAAAATAATTAAAAATCGTTTGTAGTCGAGCTTCGCTTCTCTTTTGCCAGGGCCTTTGGCCTTCAATACTTCGTAGAATAACCGCAGGCTTAGAATGACCAGCAGCCCCCCAAGCGCAAAGGGAAATATATTGGGGCCTACCGTGCTTCCGTAGGCGGCTGCGCTAATTTCTGTGCTTTTCCACATAAAACCGATTCCAAGGAGCAGAAAGATTATGCTTACATAACGATCGAAAACTTTGTTCAATGTCGTGCACCTCCTAGGATGAAGTAAAGGAAAGAGAGGAAGAATTTCCTTCCTCCCTTATTTAGTCGATTACTTTTGCATGCCGAGAGCGGTCAGCAGCTCTTGAACATCCCCTTCTTGCTCATCCAGGAACGTTTTGAAATCGGCGGCATTTTTGTATTCGCTCGCCCAATCATTCGCTGTCAGTTCCTTCTGCCAGGTTTCATTCTCGGAAAGCGCTTTTAGCTTTTCATCCCAAAATGCAGCCTGCTCCTTCGTCATATCTTTTGGCCCAAATACGCCGCGCCAGATCGTGAATTCCGCGTCGAGCCCCAGCTCCTTTAGTGTAGGAATATCTTTAAAGTCGCCGCCCAACCGCTCACTGGAAGTAACAGCAAGGATTTTGATTTTACCGGCTTTCAAATAGCTGCCGAGCGAGGAAATATCGGTGCCGATCGCATCGGCGTTGTTGCCGAGCAATGCGGCAATGGCCTCGCCGCCGCCGTCATAGGACAGGTATTTTACCGTTTTAGGATCAACGCCTGATTTAAAGGCTGGCAGCACGCTGATCAAATGGTCCATGGAGCCCGGGGCAGAGCCGCCCGCAAGCGTAACCTTTGTTGGATCTGCCTTGATATCGGCAATTAGCGCCCCGAGATCCTTGTATTTGGAGCTGGCGTTAACCGCGATGGCGCCAAAATCTTTGGTGATTTGCGCTAAAGGGGTAACATCCTTGTATCCATAAGGGCTGTTTCCTTCTTTTTTGAGATTGTTGATGAGAAGGGGAGGCGAGCTAACGAAAAGCTTGTAAGGGTCATCGCTGTCCTTAGCTACGTATTCTCCGAGAAATACGGTGCCGCCGCCGCCGGGCTTGTTCTCTACGGTCATCGTCTGTTCGATCAGCTTGGTCTCGCCAAGCACCTTGGCTAAAGACCTTGCTGTCTTGTCCCAACCGCCGCCGGCTCCGGAAGGGGCGGTGATTATAAAAGGTTTTTTCGGGTAATCAGCGGAGCTTGCGCCCCCGCCAGTTGATGAGCAGGCTGTAAGGCTGACCGCAACGAGCGCGGCAGCGAGTATCGTTTTCAAATGCGTAGATTTCAAGTTCATTCCTATTCCTCCTTTGGAGTCAAACAGGTACGCCTGATGGATTATGAAAGCGCTTACCTGAGCTATGCATTCATATTAGCATCGCGTATTTCGCTTGAACAGAATAACGATATAAGCTCTAAAACAATTATTTTGTTAATTTTGTTCATATAAATTACGGGCAGATGGGACACTAAGGTCTATATTCCATCAGGCTTGTAGCTTACAATAAAGACAGTGCCGCATCGCTTAGAGAAATGTCTTTGCAAGGAGGAAAATGTATGCGATTACAAACGAGGCTGATTTTGCTGATTGGCAGCTTATTATTCATCATTATTATCGCATTGACCTTCAGCTTCGAGAGGATGCTCGTCAATAACTTGGAGAAGAGCGTAGGCTCCTCGGCCTTGAAAATAGCAAAGACGGTAGCGTTAATGGATGTCATAGGGGATGCGTTTGATGATGCGAACCCGTCAGCGACCATTCAACCGATCGTGGAGAAAATACGGATGGAGACGGATGCTGAATACATCGTCATTGGGAACCGGGAAGGCATCCGTTATGCGCATCCTATACCGGATCGAATCGGAAAGGAAATGGTCGGAGGGGACAACGGCCCAGTGCTGCAAGGCGAATCGATTATTTCCAAGGCGGTCGGATCAATGGGACCCTCATTGCGGGGGAAGACGCCGATCTATGACGATCACAACCAGATCATAGGAATCGTATCGGTGGGAATTCTAGTCAAGGATATAGAAGCTTCGGCACAAGCGTACCGGAATGAGATGATCTTATTTGCCGCCATAGCGCTAATGGTAGGCTGCGGCGGGGCGATTGCGATAGCCAATAGCGTGAAACGGTCCATTCATGGGCTGGAGCCAAAGGAGATCGGCATGCTGTATCAGGAGAAGCGTGCTATTCTGGAGACCATTCACGAGGGCATTATTGCCGTAAATACGGAAGGCACCGTTACGCTTGTCAATCACACGGCACTAATGCTCATTGATCCAAATGAAACGATGGAAATTACCGGGCGCCATGTCCAGGAAGTCATTCCGGGATCTAGGCTGCTGGAGGTCATCAAATCCGGCCAGGCGGAGCGAGACCAGGAAATGGTCATTAACGAAAGCCTTGTCGTGGTGAATCGTCTGCCGATTTACAATCATCAGCAGCAGGTCGTTGGGGCGGTGTCCAGCTTCCGCAATAAATCCGAGCTGCTTCGCTTAACGGAGGAGCTGACGCAAGTGAAGCGATATACCGAGGCGCTTCGTGCACAGTCGCATGAGTACTCCAATAAGCTCTATACGATCTACGGGCTCATCCAGCTGGAATCGTATCAGGAGGCTATGGACCTTATTACGCATGAAACGGATGTGCATCAGAACTTGATTCACTTCCTGCTTCACGAAATTCCAGATCCGATCATAGGCGGAATTCTTATCGGCAAATTCAATCGCGCGAACGAGCTGAAGGTCAATCTTGAAATTGATCGGAGAAGTACGTTTAAAGCGATTCCTAGTGCCATTAGCCGCAATCAGCTGGTTACAGTTATCGGCAATCTCATTGATAACGCGTTTGATTCCGTGCTTGAGTCCAGCGCTCCAGTTAAACAAATTACGGTGTTACTAAGTGATACCGGCCTTGATCTAGCCATCGAGATTTCGGACAGCGGACTCGGCATATCGGAAGAGAACGCGGGCCGCCTCTTCGAGATGGGATTCTCCACAAAGAAGCAGGAGAATCGTGGGTTTGGTTTATCGAACGTGCAGCAGGCGGTGCAGCAGCTAGGAGGCTCGATCAGCTTCCGCAACCGCCCAGAGGGAGGCGTCACGTTTGCTGTTGTGATTCCAAAGATAAGGGGAGATAGCTATGATACGAGTGCTCATCATTGAGGATGATCTTCGCATTGCGCAAATTAACTGCCGTTTCGTAGAAAAGATCGAGGGTTTCGAGGTGGTTGGCATTGCTACGGACAAACAGCAGGCGAATGACCATCTAGACATTTTGGAGCCGGATCTCGTGCTGCTGGATCTCTATTTTCCTGATATGAACGGGCTTGAGCTGCTGCAGCATATCCAACGGAAAAATCCGTTAACCGACGTCATTATCATTACGGCAGCGAAGGAATTTGATACGGTGCGTGAAGCCATTCGCGGGGGCGTGTACGATTTCATGATTAAGCCGGTCGTCTTTGAGAGGTTCCAAGAGAAGCTGAAGACCTACCAGAGATACCATCAGCAGATGCAGCTGCTCGGAGGGGCAAACAAACAGGTGGATCAAGAAGGGATTGATCAGCTGCTGTGGAGCTCGAATGACAGAGGCGACAAGGAGACGTATCTTCCTAAAGGGATTGATAAAATAACGAGCGAGAAGATTCTTGCTATTATTCAAAATTGCCCGGAGGTGCTGACGGCGGAGGAGCTTGGCAAGAGAGCCGGTTTTAGCCGTACGACCGCGAGGCGTTACTTGGAATATTTTGTCGGCAAGGGGGAAATGGTCGCCGATATCTCCTATGGAACGGTAGGAAGGCCGGAGCGGGTGTATCAGAGAACGCAGCAGCCTTGATAGCCCGAGGCGGAGAGCCGAAGAGCAGGCAAATCAAAAGCAGCCAACATCCGCAGGGACGAAGGCTGCTTTTGATTTGGATTAATGAAACGGAATGCTGATCTTGGACTGCTGTCCATTCGCTGTTGATGCATCTACTCGAAGGGTCGAGCCGCCATTGCCAATGGCGTTCCATACTTTAATCGTAATTTTGCCGTTCGCCATGTTGGCGAATGAGCCGGATGCCGTCTTGATTCCATTCGTTTGCGTATAAGTCTCCCAGTCGGTTACGGGATTGGTCGCAAAATAGTTATAAGTCTCGGTGCGCAGCGAGGTTCCGTTGCCGTTGAAGTCATAAATGACCTGCACTTGCACGCCGCTGCCTACTGCAGTGCCAGCATCTACAAACAAATCGAATGCGGTCGACTTGGAAGAGTCGTAGGTTCCGTTGATGCCGCTGATCGTGTAAGTCCGCTCATTAGCCGGCGTTCCATCATGATTCGTGCCGCCTGCGCCCGTAATGGCGTCACTTGCCGTACCTGTGCCAGCGGTAAAGCTTAGAGCAGCGCCCGAGCGGACATATAGCACGTTGGATGAAATGCCTCCAGAGCCGGTCGTGACGGTGAAAGCAGCAGCATTGCTGGCCGTGCCGTTAACGGTAACCGTGACGTTAGCTGCGCCTGCGGCAAGTCCAGCAGGAACAGTCGCGGTAATGGAAGTCGCGGACCAAGCCGTTGTCGCCGCTGTTGCTGAGCCGAATTTTACAGTAGAAGCTCCTTTTGTTGCGCCAAAGTTAGTGCCTGTGATCGTCACGCTCGAGCCAGCCGCTCCTGCCGCTGGGCTAAGGCTGCCAATGCTTGGCGATACGACTCCGCCACCGCCGCCTGTTAATGCATTGCCCGTAAACGGATTGAAGCGGGCAATCGCAATGATAAGCCAGCCGGTGCTGGAAACGCAGTTTTGCTGGCTCATTTTCCAGTAGCTGTTGTTGGAGCCTTTAAGCGAGTATGGCAAGCCGCCAAGCAGCGTGCCGCTTGTTCCTTGCTTCTTGATCATCTCGTCTAGAATGGAATCCGCTTTGGCCGTATTGCCGTTCATAAAATGTGCCGTTGACATGAAGGCGGACCCTTCGAGCCAAATATCTGCGCATTTCTGTCCGTTTGGCGCTCCCGTCTGGGTTGTTGCCGCCGCGCAGTCATATTGCCAGTCGAAATCGTAAGCCGTCATCAGGTTGCCTGCATCGTCATAAGTCAGCGTCTGCACGTATTTTGGACTTGAAGTCGTGCCTGTTCCGTTTGCGTTGTCTACGTAGGCAAGGGATTGCTTATAATCCCGAGTGCCCGACAAGCCCAGTGCGAGCACGCCCCAAGGGTTGACGTCCATTGGAACAGACGGATCGAGCAGGTTCGTATCGTTTTTCCAGCCGCCGTTCCAGCGCTTGAGCGTATCATTCCATACCACGTTATCTAGGAACGTTTTCACGCCTGTCGCTGCATTATTGTAAGTAGTCGTACGGTCCGGGAAAATGTTCGCGTAATACTTCAGCAAATTGTATACGTCCTGGTTATGCTCCGTTGAAGTCCATACTTCGTTTGTCACCGCACCTGGCACATCCCATGTCGTCGTGCCTCCGGAGATGCCGCCGTTTGCCTTCTGGAAAGAGACGATCCAATCGAGCGACTTTTTTACATTAGGCTGGTAGGTGGTGGAGCCGTACTTTTTCTCATACGCCATATAGGCCATTGCCATCCAAGCGACCGGCCCTACATGCTTCCGGATTTCCTCGCCTGCGCCGTTCCACCAATACGAATTAATCCAGGAGCCGTCCGGATCTTGGAACTGAGCCATCTTGTTCAAAACTTTCTCTGCGCGCACGCGGTCATTTTTCAGCATGAATGCAATGGCCGCAACGGCTTGGTCGTAAGTATAAACGATTTGAACGCGGTCGTTCGCATTCCACCAATCATCGAAGCTGTCTACCATTCCGTCAACGCTAAAACCTGCGGTTAAATCCTGCTGCGCCTTCAGCCAAGCGTATGCCCGGTCGGAAGCAAGCGCGTAATCCGCTGCAGCCTCCGCACGGCCGGCCGGAAGCAAAGTAATCTGTACAACCATAATGAAAGCTAATAAAACGAGCGCATAGCTTTTTTTGAATGAAGTTAACATGTTTATAGTCACTCCTTAAATGAATGGTTGTGAATCGTGAAGAAGATAGCCGGATACGGAGCCTATCATTATCCTCGCTCGATCATGCCGCTTTAAATATAAATCCCCTCCTCTTCGCTTGAAGTATGTATTACAACAGAAGGGTTTGTCCCTCTTTTGTAAGCGCATTCAAGTATACGTTAAATCGTTTCGCCTCTTCGCGGTCCGCCTTATATTTGTTAATTTCATCCAAAGTATAGCAATCGAAAGCGCTTTCGTAAACGTCAGAAAATCAACTTTATCATGTTGAAAATATACACATCGGCAAATACAAATAGCGCCAAGTACGCGCATCCGGTCCTTGACGCTTCTATTTAAGCGGGAGGGCTAAAGGGCAGCAGCACCGCTTCGTTTACGCTTTCTTTCTCTGTCGTTCAGTCTTAGCCGATCTGGGACATCCGCCATGCATTTTTCTGGTTTTGGCATGGAAAATCCGCATACCGTCGTACTGGAAACCGAGAACGATCTGACGGTGCGGCTAGAGCTGAATTTGACGAAGCAATAAACGATATCCGATAGAAGGCGACTGATCTACCGTTATTAGCCGTCTTTTTGGCGTATTGGCTAAATAACTGCCTATCTCCCCTTGTTTTAATGATGCAATTTTGGGACAATAATAAGCAGATTGTTTGTTTCGGCTGGTTAGGCAGAGCAGCATTGCATATTGAAGTTTTGAAAAGAGGGTAAGACATGAATAAAGCATCCATTTATGGATTAACGTTTGATCAACTGACGGAATGGTTGATCATGCATGGATATACGAAATTCAGGGCATCTCAGGTATGGGATTGGCTGTACCGGAAGCGGGTAACGGCCTTTGCGGATATGATCGATGTGAAGGAAGAGTGCATTCAATTGCTGTCCGAGCATTTTGTCATTCAGACGCTTAGCGAGCATACTAGGCAGCAATCAGCGGACGGAACCAATAAGTTTTTGTTCAAGCTGAGTGATGGCAATTTAATTGAGACGGTATTGATGAGACATAAATTTGGTTTGTCGGTTTGCGTCACCACCCAGGTTGGCTGCAACATTGGCTGCAGCTTCTGCGCGAGCGGCTTGCTTGCCAAGAGCCGCGACTTAAGCGGCGGCGAAATTGTCGAGCAGATTATGAAGGTGCAGATTCATCTGGACCAAGCGCAGCAGGGCGAGCAGGTCAGCCACGTTGTCGTCATGGGCATCGGCGAGCCGTTTGATAATTTCGAGAACCTGTCCGACTTTATCAGCATTATCAAGAGTCAGAAGGGTCTTGCTATCGCGGCTAGACACATTACGGTATCGACCAGCGGCCTTGCCAAAAAAATCGAAGAGTTCGCGGACTCCGACTTGCAGGTTAACCTTGCGGTTTCCCTTCATGCGCCGAACAATGAGCTGAGAACGCGAATTATGAAAATCAACCGGGCGATCCCCATCGAGAAATTAATGGAATCGATCGATTATTATTTGGAGAAGACCAATCGGAGAATTACGCTCGAATATATTTTGCTCAAGGATGTTAACGATCAGCGGGAGCATGCTTTGGAGCTTGCAGAGCTGATTGGCGATCGGCGCAGTCTGGCTAACGTGAACCTTATTCCGTACAATCCGGTGGATGAGCATAGCCAATATCAAAGAACCGACCGCGAAACGGTACGGGCTTTCTATGATACGCTGAAGAAGCAAGGCGTCAGCTGCAGCGTGCGTCTAGAGCACGGTACGGATATTGATGCGGCTTGCGGACAGCTGAGAAGCAAGCAGATCAAAAAATCCAAGGAGCTTCAAATCGGCTAAACTCGGTAAGCTTTAGTCTACAAAGAGTCTGTTCCAAAGCCTTATCATGGTTTCTTTTGTCCGCCTTTGAAGTGCGGATCATAAGAAAGCTAAGCCTCCAACTCCACTTTCAAGGTGTGGTTGGAGGCTTTTTTAATTGATATTTGAGACCTTCTTATTCAGAATTACTGTTTTGTGTCAGATAATGAGAGGACTGTAGTTCCGTTATATTTGCGTTTTGACCATTTTGTCGTAATAGGCGGACAGTAGATCCGTTATCTCCATTTAAACGAGGTCAATATTGGGTTTTCTGAGTGATTAGCGGAACCTGAGTCCGCGAACGCCACAAATATCGCTGAATTAGAAAAATAAAGGATTCTCTGTCCGCTGAAAATCTCCTTTACTCCACCGACCTCATGGCCTAGCGAGTTTAGTCCTTTTGAACAGCCCCTTTTTTGCGTTAACGTGATAGCCTTCTGCTTCCATACATTATCTGATAAGATGGATTTGCTGAAAGTTACATTTATTGTTAAGAAGGGTGTTTGAAGATGAAGAAGATTTCGCTGGATATGCTTATGATTATGTTAGGGGCATTTGTTTTTGCATTATCAATCAATTTATTTGTTATTCCGAACGAGCTTGGCGAAGGCGGCGTAACCGGGATAACGATTATTTTATATTATGTGTTCGGGTGGGCGCCGTGGCTAATGAGCTTGATCTTCAACTCATTCCTGCTCATCGTGGGCTATCGGTTCTTGGATAAGAGAGCCGTCATCTATACGATTGCGGCAGTCGCGTTCCATTCCCTGTTTCTTCATTTAACGGCGGATTGGAACGTCGCATCGGATGAAAGAATGGTTAACGCTATTTTTGGCGGATTATTTGGCGGAATTGGGATCGGCCTTATTATAAGAGTTGGCGGGACGACTGCAGGCACAACGATTTTGGCAAGAATCGCGAACAAGTTTTTGGACTGGAACATTAGCTATGCGCTGCTGTTTTTTGATTTGATCGTCGCATTCTCTTCCTATTTCATTATAGGGGCGGAGGCGCTTATGCTCACGATCGTCATGCTTTATATCGGAACGAAAACGATGGATTTCATCATTGAAGGCGTTAATCCGAAAAAAGCGGTCACGATCATTTCCGAGGAGCAGGCCAAAATTGCCGAGCAAGTAACGGTGGTGATGGATCGAGGGGTTACGGTCATTTATGGGCGCGGGCATTATACGCAGAAGCCGAAGGAAATTCTCTACATTGTCATTGGCAAGCAAGAGCTGAGCCAGCTGAAAAAAATCGTCAAAGCCGTCGATAAAAATGCTTTTATTACGATTCACGACGTGCGGGACGTATTTGGCGAAGGCTTTATCGATATTTCAAAATAGCATAATTGGTATATTGCAGCTAAGGCTCCTTGATCATTCCGTGATCTGGGGGCCTTTTTTTGACGTGAAAATGACTGGAATTTCCGATTTTGTCTATTGCTTTGGATAAATCGTTACGTCTCAGGCATGAAATCGCAACGAAATCTCTTGTTTTGCTCATATCGGCGGCATGCCGTTTTCGTTAATCTGTGGAAGAGATGCATCTCACCATATTATTTACGGAGGTTACGAAATGAAGAGACTGTTAACTTCTGCTTTAATCTTTACGATGATTGGCACGTCGCTCATCGCTTGTTCTTCGCAAGGGGATAAGGCAGACGGCAGCACGAATGAGGGCACTACTAATAATACAGAGACAAGCACGGAAGCAACCGTATATCCGATTAAGACCGATAAGAAGCTTTCCTACTGGGGAGAAATTAACGGCAACCTGATTGGGGTAAAGCCGACGCATGATGAAATCCCTTTTTTCCAGGATTGGCAAAAGAAAACCGGCGTATCGCTCGAGTTTACGGCGCCGCCTACCGGTCAAACGAAAGAAGCGCTTAACGTTATGCTGGCCTCCGGCGATTTGCCGGACATGATTGAGTACAACTATTTGGGCGACTTTCCAGGGGGGCCTGAGAAAGCCATCAAAGACGGCTATATTTTGAAGCTGAATGATCTGATAGACAAGCATGCGCCTAACCTCAAGAAGTTTTTACAGGACAATCCCGACATCGATAAGATGGTCAAAACCGACAGCGGCAGCTACTACGCGTTCCCGTTCATTAGAGGCGACGAGTATTTGCGCGTATTCCAGGGTCCGATCATTCGCAAGGATTGGCTTGATGAGCTAGGCCTGCCAGTGCCGGAAACGATTGAGGACTGGACAAAAACGCTGACGGCGTTTAAGGAGAAGAAGGGGGCAGCGGCGCCTTTCGCAGTCGTGAGCAAGCCGCGCTTCTTTAATGAATCCGGCAACGGCGCGTTTATTGGGGCATTTGGCGTAACGCGCGGCTTCTATTTGGAGGACGGGACGGTCAAATTCGGCCCTGCCGAGAGCGGCTTTAAAGATTATTTGAGCTTGTTCAGCCAGTGGTACGGCGACGGCTTGCTGGACAAAAACATCGCTACGGCGGACACCAAATCATTGGATGGCAATATGGCTTCAGGAGCAACAGGCGCGTCGGTCGGCAATGCCGGCGGCGGTATCGGCAAGTGGCAGCCGCTCGTAGAGGGCAGCGATCCGAAAGCCGTATTGGTCGCAGCGCCATACCCGGTCTTGAACAAAGGGGAAACGCCAAAGTTCGGGCAAAAGCATAAGGCTTATGCATCAGAGGGTACGGTTGCTATTTCTGCAACGGCAAAGGATCCTGTTCTCGCCGTGAAAATGCTGGATTACGGCTACAGCGAGGAAGGCAGAATGTTCTTCAACTTCGGTACGGAGGGCGTCAGCTACAACCTAGAGGACGGATATCCGAAGTATACGGACCTGCTTATGAAAAACCCGGACAAGCTGGCACCGGCACAAGCGATTTCGCTATACGCCCGCGGCAGCTACAACGGGCCGTTCATTCAGGACAAGCGGTACGCCGAGCAATTCTTTGCCCTGCAAACGCAGCGTGACGCGGTGGGCATTTGGCAGAAGACGGATGCGGACAAATACAGCTTGCCGCCGATTACGCCAACGCCGGAAGAGAGCTCGGAATACGCAACGATCATGAATGATATCAACACGCTCGTTGATGAAATGACGTTGAAAATCATTTTAGGCTCGGAGCCGGTTGATCAGTACGCAAGCTACGTTGAAAAAATGAAATCGCTCAAGCTGGACCGCGCGATTGAAATCCAACAAGCCGCTTTGGATCGCTACAACAAACGGTAAGGGATAAGAGCTCTGGAGAGAGGGCCTGCCTATCAAGCCCTCTCTCTCAATTTGGATTGAGGTGAGAACCATATGGCAAATACGCAAAAAACAGCAAACCGATACGTCCGCGATTTCATGTTGAATAAGTATCTCTATCTTATGATGCTTCCCGTTATCGCGTATTATCTTATTTTCCACTATGCGCCTATGTACGGGGCATTGATTGCCTTTAAGGAATACTCCCCGATGAAAGGCATTTTAGGGAGCGATTGGGTAGGGCTCAAACATTTCTCCGATTTTTTTCAAAGCTATTATTTTTGGCGGATTCTAAAAAACACGATCGTTATCAGCCTCTATTCCTTGATTTTTGAATTTCCCGCACCGATTATATTGGCTCTGCTAATAAATGAGGTTCGCAGCAAATCGTTCAAGCGCGTAGCGCAGACGATTACGTATATGCCGTATTTTATTTCGCTCGTTGTCATTTGCGGAATTATTACCGACTTTACGAATGCTGACGGCGTTATCAATAGATTGCTTATGCTCTTTGGCTACGATGGCCAAGCGATGCTGCAGAAGCCGGAGCTATTCCGTCCGATCTACATTTTATCTGAGATTTGGCAGCGTATCGGCTGGGAATCCATCATCTATATCGCGGCGTTAATGAGCATCGATGTGGAGCAGTATGAGGCTGCGCGAATGGATGGGGCCAGTCGAATCAAGCAGATGTTCTATATTACGCTGCCGGGCATTATGCCCACGATTGCCATCATGCTTATTCTTCGTATGGGCAATCTGCTCAATGTCGGCTTTGAGAAAATCATATTGCTGTACAATCCGATCACATACGAGACGGCTGACGTCATTTCGTCCTTCGTATACCGCAAGGGGCTCCTCGAATTTGGCTGGAGCTACAGCTCGGCAGTAGGCTTGTTTAATTCCGTGATCAATCTGGTACTGCTGATTACCGCGAATTATATCAGCCGCAAGGTTAACAAAAGCAGCTTATGGTGAGGTGAAGCATATGAAACAGAAATCGAGTGTATTCGATAAAATCTTTGACGGCGGCATTTATGCGGTTCTCATCTTTCTCGTTGTCGTCACGTTGTATCCGTTGCTCTACGTGCTCTTCGCATCCTTTAGCGACGCGGGCCAGCTCATTGTCCATAAAGGAGTTCTATGGAAGCCGCTGGGCTTTAGCCTCGAGGCGTACAAGAGCGTTATCGCGAACCCGGGCATTATGATCGGCTACCGCAACACGCTGTTTATCGTGATTGCCGGCTTGTCCGTCAACTTGGTCATGACTGCGCTTGGCGCCTATGTGCTGTCCCGCAGAAACGTGCTGCTTAACAACGGTTTTATGGTGTTTATCATTTTCACGATGTTTTTCCACGGGGGACTTATTCCTTTGTACCTCGTTGTAAAAGGAGTCGGGCTGCTCGATTCGTTATGGTCGACGATCATTCCTTTCTCGATCAGCACATTCAACCTGATCATTATGCGTACCGCCTTTATGGGCATACCGGAGAGCTTGGAGGAGTCGGCGAAGATCGACGGCGCGAATCATTTTACGATCTTGTTCCGCATTATCATTCCGCTCTCCATGCCGGTCATCGCCGTTATGATCCTTTATTATGCGGTTGATAAATGGAATGGCTGGTTCTATGCCTCGGTGTTTATTAAGAGCAGGGATCTTTACCCGCTGCAGTTGGTGCTCAGAGAGATTCTAATCGCCAATTCGACCGAAAGCATGTCTGCGGGAGCGAGCGCCGGAGATCGCCATCAAATCGGCGAGACGATCAAGTATGCGACGATTATGGTCGCGACCGTGCCGATCCTATGCGTCTATCCATTCGTACAGCGCTTCTTCGTGAAGGGCGTAATGGTAGGTTCTTTGAAAGGGTAATTCGATAACGGAGAGGAGTACGATGATGAACGTATTGCAAAAAAAGCTGGATGTTCCTTTGATCTGGGAGCAAATCCAGCGCAAGGTAGACCGGATGATTGTTCTCATAGGCGACAAATCGCCGCATGTGGCTAAAGAAGACGGCATTTACGACGATCAGCGCATCGACTGGTGGACCTCCGGCTTTTGGCCGGGCATGCTATGGCTGCTGAATGATATGACGGGCAAGGCGCATTACAAGGACGCCGCATGGAGCTGGGATGAGCGGATGGAGCAGCGAATGCTGGAGCCGAACTATTTCGACCATGACGTAGGCTTTCAGTTTCTGCCGACTGCCGTTATGAAGCATATGCTGACGCAGGATGAGGAAGCGGCTCGCCGTGGGTTGTTCGCGGCTAACTTTCTAGCGGGGCGATTTAACTTGGCAGGCAGGTTCATCCGGGCGTGGAACAGCGATAAACACGGGTGGTCGATCATCGATACGTCGATGAATTTATCGTTATTGTTCTGGGCGACCGAGCAGTCAGGCGATCCGCGGTTTGAACAGGTAGCGAGGGCGTACGCGGATACGGTGCTCAAGCATTTTATCCGCGAGGATGGGTCCGTCAATCATATCGTGAGCTTCGATCCAAGCACGGGCGAGAATATCGAGGTGTTGGGCGGTCAAGGCTACGCGCCGAATTCCGGCTGGAGCAGAGGGGCTGCTTGGGCTTTGTACGGCATGGCGAATACGTACCGGCACACGGGCGACCTTGCATACCTGCATGCCGCTCGGCGCGTCGCGCATTTCTTCATCGCTCATTTGCCGGAGGACCATGTGCCTCATTGGGATTTCCGGGCCGGAGCGAGCCTCGTTGACGAGCCGAGGGATACTTCCGCAGGCGCATGCGCGGCATCGGGTCTTCTTGAGCTTGCCGACAGCCTGCCGGATGCCGAGGGTCGAATTTACCGGGAAGCGGCTGAACGCATTCTGTTATCCCTATACGAGAATTACGGAACGTGGGAGAACGAGGAGCATGAGGCGATTCTTCTTCATGGCACAGGCCATAAGCCCGCTGGGCAAAATGTAGATGTGTCTCTGATTTATGGGGATTATTTCTTCGTTGAAGCGATTGCGAAGCTGGCAGGCTGGAAGCATCGCATCTTCTAACCATACTCTCCCCACCCGAATGTGCACCGTCCATTCGGGCTATTTTCGTTGCCCCAACACGCAAATACGGTGCAAAATCGCTTTTTTGTCAATCGTTTTGAACTTTTTGAACATTCCTCCCCTTGCCATGATGGTTATAATAAGGATACGGTGAAGACAATTCCCTATTCGTTCAAAACATAATCAGATATGAGGGGATCCGTTTGAAGTTCAACTCTTTGTGGCAAAAACGAAAAAGCATTATTTTCACATGGCTTCTCTCCTACAGCGCCGTCTTATTTGTTCCTATGATCATCAGCTTGATTGTCTACTCGCAATCCGGGGAAGCGCTAAAGAGCGAAATTCATCGTGCCAACGACTCCATGCTCCGGCAGGTTCGATATACGATTGATACGCAAATCGATTTAATGAAGCGTCTAACGATGGAAATTACGTGGAATGCGAAGCTGCAGGATTTGATGTATTCAAGCAAAACGCCAGGCGATGCCCAGTTCACCGCTTATCAATTAGTAAAGGAATTCCGCATGTATCAGACCTCCTATGCTTCCATTGATGAGTTTTACGTAACATGGGATCAAGAGGCGGCGGTGCTTCGTTCAGGCAACGTGCGAGATGTGGAAACCGCTTTCAAGACGATGCATGATACGGGAATGATGAATTATGAGCAGTGGACGGACACGATTCACCATACGCCGCATAACCGGTTTTTGCTGCTTCCGCATGTGGATTCGGCCAAGCCGCAGACGGGTATCGCTTATCTGACGCATTTGCCCAAGGATTTAAACGGCAAGGAAACAGGCACGGTCGTGGTCATGGCTGACATGGTTAGGTTCCAAAAGGCGATTGAGAGCATATCCGGATTTAGCGGCGGGCAGGTGCTTATCCTCAATGAGGACAATCAGGTGCTGCTGTCCAATTTGCCGGTGTCGATCAATCAGGATCTCTTATTGAAACGGCTGAGAGAGGGCAATCAGGTCATGTACACGCCGACGCGGGATGGCGATTCGGAGCTGTTCTACGTCCAATCCTCCGTATCCGAGTTAAAGTACGTGCTCGTTATTCCAAGCAGCATTTATTGGGAGAAGGCGGAGTATGTGCGGAGATTCACCTATATCAGCATCTTAATCAGCCTGGTGGGAGCGGGCGTGCTGACTTGGTTTTTCATGCGCCGCAACTATTCGCCCATTCAGCAGCTAGTGCAGTCGCTCACCGACAAGAACAGCTACGAGGAGCAGACCGATTGGAATGAGCTGAGCTTTATCCAAAGAGCGATACTAAATACGAGAAGCGAAAAGGAAAAAATCGCGCTGCAATTCCAGATTCATCAGAATGTGCTGCGCTCAAATATGCTCAATCGATTGTTAAAAGGGAAGCTGGAAACCGTCATCCCTTATGAAGAGGCGTTTAAATCATTCAATATGCAGCTGCTGTCGGATGATTTTGCCGTTATTTTATTTGTGGTGGAAAACGATGAGAGCCTTTCCTCCAAGCTGCCGGGCATCGACAATAACGAGAGGCGCAAGCTTCTGCAATTTATTATTACGAATGTGGTTGAGGAGCTGGTGAGCCATTATCACCATGCGGGCTATGTCGCCGAGGTCGATGATATGATGGTATGTTTGGTCAATTTTGGCGGGACAGACTCCCTTCATTTGAAGGAGGAGCTGCATGCGATAGCGACGGAGGCGCAGCGGTTTTTGCTCCGCTACCAGATGGACCTAACCGTTTCCATCGGAGGCATTCACGCTTCGCTGCCGGGCATTGCGGAGGCTTATCGCGAGGCGGTTGACGCGATGGCGTACAAGATGGTGCTCGGCAAGCAGGAAATTATTACGTATGACGAGATTCGCAGAGATTCGGCGGACAATCTTGCGTTTGGCTACTATTATCCGCTGCAGGTCGAGCAGCAGATTATCAATTTCATCAAGGTTGGCGACTATGAGCAGGCGTCCAAGTTTATGGACGATGTAACCGACCGCAACTTTAATAAGCCGATTATGTCGCTGACGCTTGCTAGATGCCTGATCTTTAATTTGGTTGGAACGATGGTCAAGGCGATTAATGAGCTTGGCGACGGCGAAAGCAGCATTTTGGGGGACAAC
Source organism: Paenibacillus sp. FJAT-27812 (assembly GCF_001273905.1). Lineage (NCBI taxonomy): Bacteria > Bacillati > Bacillota > Bacilli > Caryophanales > Paenibacillaceae > Paenibacillus > Paenibacillus sp. FJAT-27812. Next base: position 2,221,125 of record NZ_LIGH01000001.1, read on the forward strand.
CCTCTATGGATGGACAAAATCATCGCATGCGATACGATACTGGAGATGAAGCAGGAGCTGCAAATGCTGCTGAAGGAGGTTTGCGCCTTCGCCGCGGCGAAGCTGGAGAACAACGTCTCGCAAGAGCGCGCCGAGTCGCTTCGCGACCTCGTATTGAAGGTCACTAGACATATCGAGGAGCAGTACCGGGATTCGAATCTGAACGTGAATACGATCGGGGAGCATTTTGATCTGAAGGGCAGTTATTTATCGAAGCTGTTCAAGAACCAGACGGGAGAAGGGCTGCTGGATTGCATCAATAAGTACCGCATTGAGCAGGCCAAGCAAATGATGAAATCGAAGCAGGACTCCGTCTCCGACATCGCTAGGCAGGTAGGCTACAATGAGGTCGCCACCTTCATCCGTGTGTTTAAAAAATACGAGGGGATTACCCCGGGCAAATTCAAAGAAATGAATTAATGGATCAAAGAGTGAAGGAGGTCATGGCGATGAGAAAGAAGAGCGCGCTCGCATCCGGTTTATGGCTGTTGTTGATATTAGCGCTTCTCTGCTCCGCATGTGCCAAATCGGAAACGAATCGCTCGGAAGAGGAAGCGCCGGATGCGGAACAGCCGCGGCAAACCGGGGGTAACCACGCTGCAAATGGATATCCGATTCAGACGGATAAGACGCTGACGTACTGGGCGGAGCTGAACGGCAATGCCGGCAGCATTAAGCCGGGCTTTCAGGAGGTGCCCTTCTTCCAAGAGTGGCAGCGCCGCACAGGCGTGAAGCTTGATTTCATTCAGCCGCCGGCGAATCAGGCAAGGGAGGCGATCAATGTCCTGCTGGCGTCAGGCGAGCTGCCGGACATGCTCGAATACGAATGGGCCAGCTTTCCGGGCGGGCCTGAGAAGGCGATTAGCGACGGCTATATTTTGCGGCTGAACGATGCCATTGACCGATATGCGCCGAATTTGAAAAAATATTTGAGCGAGCATCCCGAGATCGATAAGCAAATTAAAACGGATGCCGGCAGCTATTATGTCTTCCCGTTCATTCAAGGGGATGATCTGCTGCGCACCTATCAAGGGCCGATTATCCGCAAGGATTGGCTGGATGAGCTGGGCCTTGAAGTGCCGGTGACGATCGATGATTGGTATGCCGTTTTGAAGGCATTCAAGGAAAAAAAGGGCATTGAAGCGCCTTTAACCTTCTTGGGCGTGCCTAACCCGCTATTTGGCATTGAGAGCGGGGGGTTCGTCGGTGCTTATGGCATTAAAAAAGGGTTTTATCTCGATCAAGGCGAGGTGAAATACGGACCGCTCGAAGCGGGCTACAAAACGTTTCTAGCTTTGTTCCGCAAATGGTACGCCGAAGGGCTGATCGATAAAAATATTGCGACAGTCGATACGAAAACGCTTGATTCCAATATGATCTCAGGCAGAAGCGGAGCGAGCATATGGAATGCGGGCGCGGGCATCGGCACATGGCAGCCGATCGTTAAGGAGAAGACGCCGCAAGCACAGTTCGTGCCGGCTCCTTATCCGGTCCTGCACAAGGGCGAGAAACCGAAATTCGGGCAAAGAAGCTATATGTATATGGGCAGCGGCGGCGTCGCGATTTCGAGCAAAAGCACGAACGTAGAGGAAGCGGTGCGCATGCTTGATTTTGGCTATAGCCCCGAGGGGCATTTGTTTTTTAACTTCGGCATTGAAGGCGTCAGCTATGTCATGAAAGACGGCTATCCGACCTATACCGACTTGATTATGCGCAATCCCGATAAGCTTGCGCCATCACAAGCGCTTGCGATGTACAGCCGTGCGAGCTACTTTGGTTCCTTCGTCCAAGACACCCGTTACCTTGAGCAATATTATTTGCTGCAGGAGCAGAAGGACGCGATCCAAATTTGGTCAAATACCGATGCGGACAAAAACATGCTGCCGCAAATACCGAAGACAGAGATGGAGAGCACGGAGCTTTCGGCGATTATGCTGGATGTCACGACGCTTGTAGACGAAATGTCATTGAAAATCATTTTAGGCATCGAGCCGGTGGAGAGCTTTGACGATTATGTCGCTCAGATCAAGGCGCTGAAAATTCAGCGTGCCATCGAAATTCAGAAAACGGCGCTGGACCGCTATAATAAACGGTGATGCTGGAAGTGATCGTTCTTCGCTTATTTTCCGAATTTAGGGTAAGATTAAAGCAAGAAAGCAAATAGGAGTTGTTTAAATGTCGAAAGACGAAGTGATTTTGACCAAAGAAGGCTTGGCGCAGCTGCAAGCCGAGCTGGATGATCTTAAATATGTTAAGCGCAAGGAGCTTGCCGCACGGATTAAGCTCGCGATTAGCTACGGCGATTTAAAGGAAAACAGCGAATATCATTCGGCCAAAAACGATCAGTCGTTTATGGAGACGCGCATTCTTATTTTGGATAAAATGCTGAAGAAGGCTCGCGTCATCGAATCGGAAGCGCTGGATCTATCGAAGGTCAGCATCGGCTTGACGGTTATCCTAAACGATATTGAATTTTCGGAGAAAATTGAATATAAAATCGTAGGTACGGAAGAAGCGGACGTAGCCGAAAATAAAATTTCCTACGAGAGCCCGCTGGGCAAAGAGCTTCTAGGTAAACAAGTCGGCACCATCGTCAGCGTTAACGCGCCAATGGGCGTCATTAAATATGAGCTGCTAGAAATTAAAGCTACGTAATCATTCTTCCTCAAATAGGGGCTGCAGCGGTAAAGTCGAATCGGACTAAGCCGCTGCGGCCTTTTTTTTCCTCCTGCATATATCAGTTAAAATTTAAAAAAGTTTACAAATCTTTTACGGCACACTAATACTGGAGAAAAAGTCCGGCTGTATAATGGGGCAAAACAAGTAAACGAGGAGCCTCTATGACATCGGACCAAATTTCCCAATTCGAGAAAAAGATGATCATTCGAAATATTGAAAACGCAGATATCGAGAAGATCATTGCCTTGCAGCTTGTCTGTTTCCCCAATATGCATCCTTGGAAGATCAGCCAAATGGAAAGCCATATTCGCATTTTCCCGGAAGGGCAAATATGCGTAGAGCTTGATGGCGATATTATCGGCTCCTGTTCGAGTCTTATCGTTAACTTTGACGACTATTTGGAGCAGCATACCTATTCCGAAATTACGGATAAAGGTTTTATCCGCAATCATAATCCGCGTGGCGAGAGCCTATATGGGATGGAAGTCATGGTGCATCCCGATTACCGCCGAATGAAGATCGGAAGGCGGCTTTACGAAGCGCGCAAGCGCCTTGCGGAGAAGATGAATCTGAAAAGCATCATCGTTGGCGGGCGAATTCCCGGCTACCACAAGCATAGCAATGAAATGTCTCCGAGAGAGTACGCGGAGGAAGTATTGCAGCAAAACATCTATGACCCCGTGCTCACGTTCCAGATGATGAACGGGTTTACCTTGAAGCGGATCATTACGAATTATTTGTCGGATGACGATGACTCGATGAACTATGCGGCTCTGCTGGAGTGGAACAACATCGAGTACAAGCTAAGCAACAGCAAGACGCATTATAAGCTTTCTTTTCCCGTTCGCATCTGCGTCGTTCAATATATGATGAAGAAGATTGATTCCTTTGAGGAATTCGCCATGCAGTGCGAGCATTATGTCGATGTAGCGGCTGATTATAAATCGGATTTTGTTGTTTTTCCTGAAAATTTGACGATGCAGCTGCTGTCCTATCTCGAGGAGCGCTCACCCAGCTCTGCGGTACGGAAGCTAAGCACCTTTACGAAGCAATACGTGGAGCTGTTTACGGAGCTAGCGGTTAAATACAACGTGAACATCATTGGCGGCTCTCACTTTATTGAGCAAAATAATCGGATTTATAACGTCGGCCATTTATTCCGCCGCGACGGCACGATCGAGCAGCAATATAAGCTGCATATTTCGCCGAACGAGCGCATGTGGTGGGGCATTAACGGCGGCTCGAAGCTGGAGGTATTCGATACCGATTGCGGCAAAATATCGATTCAGCTCAGCAGCGATATCGAATATCCCGAAATCTCCCGAATCGTTGCAGAGGAGGGGGCGCAGATCGTATTTGTGCCGTTCTGCGCGGAGGACCGTCAGACGTTCCTTCGGGTGAAGTATTGCGCGCAAGCGCGCGCGATCGAAAACCAAGTGTTTACCGTCACATCCGGAACGGTCGGCAACCTGACGCATGTGGATAATGTAGATATTCAATATGCGCAGTCAGGCGTCTATACGCCGACGGATTTCTCCTTCCCGCGTGACGGAATAGCAGGGGAATGCAGTGAAAATACGGAGGCGGTCATTATGGCCGAGGTAGATATGGAAATTTTGCAGCGGCACCGCAAATCCAAAGAGGTGTTAACGTTCCGTGACCGTCGAACGGATATTTACTCCTTGCAAATTCGTTCCTAGAGAAGGGGCTGGCTGCATATATGAACGTTTTAAGCGTCGCAACCATTCAGTATGAATTGACGTTCATCGAATCCGAAGAGCAGTTTTGGAAGGGATTAACGTCAACGATTAGCAAGGCGGCGGAGCAGGGTGCGGAGCTTGTTGTTTTTCCGGAATATATGACGGCCCATCTGCTCAGCTTGAAGCCGGCGATGTCTCATAAGGAGGCATGCCATTATTTAAGCAATTATACAGCGAAGTATATGAACTTTTTTTTGCAAAGCAGCCGGGCATTTGGCATCGCCATTCTTGGCGGCACCCATATTTGCCATGAGGAAGACGGGTTTGTTAACAATGCTTACTTATTTTTCCCTGACGGAAGGGTAGAGGTGCAGACTAAGCTGCATCTCACGCCAGAGGAGCGCAATAGCTGGTCCTTGGTGGCAGGAGATAGGCTGAACATGATCGAGTCGAAATGGGGCAAACTCGCGATCACGACATGTTATGATATTGAGTTTCCAGAGCTTGCCCGCATGGCGGCGGAGCAGGGTGCGCAGCTGCTGTTATGCCCTTCTTATACGGATTCAGCTTTCGGCTATTACCGCGTTCGCCACTGCGCGCAGGCTAGAGCGATCGAGAATCAGCTGTTTGTTGTGCTGAGCGGCATGGTTGGCTCGCTGCCTGAAGGTCTGCTTCAGGTCGATCAGGGCTATTGCCAGGCTGGCGTGTTTTCTCCTTGCGATTATCCGTTTTCCGAGCAGGGCATTCTTCAAGTTGGCGTTGTGAATGAGAGCGGCATGGCGTTGGCGGAGCTTGATTTTGCGATGCTGCAGGAGAACCGCGAGCATGGGGTGGTGGCCCCTTTTTATGACCGCAGACCGTCTTTATATCAATACGAGCCCGTAAAACTACTTCTAGGAGAGTGCTGAACGATGGAATATTCCACATATGGCCGCCATGTTGCAGTTGACGCATGGGGAATTGCGTTTGATCATTTGAATCAGGCAGACAAGCTTAGCGTCCAAATGGTACAAGCTGCGGAATCAAGCGGGGCGAGCATTTTGTCCGTGCAGGTTAAGCAGTTTGAGCCGCAAGGGGCTACCGTGCTGCTGTTGTTATCCGAGAGCCATATGTCGATTCATACGTATCCAGAGAAAGGCTTCGCCGCGCTCGACTGTTATACATGCGGAACAGCGGTCGATCCAGACGTCGCGATCAAGGCGATGCTGGCGTTCCTGGAGCCAACCGAAACGTCCAATGTGAAAATAATCCGCGGAACCGGCGAGCTCCAAGTCGAGCATGCTCAGCTTGCGGTAGGCTAAACATATTCTGCGAAAAACAACGAGCCTTTAGAGTTCCCTCTAAGGCTCGTTTGACGTGCGGGAGTTTTAAGGTCAACGCTAGCGTGCTTAAAACCTTGCTCATACGACTAGATCCGCCTCTAGCCAGCCGCAAACGATCCTACAACCTAAACTCACGGACTCCAACCTAATAACGGACTAATCAAGAACAGATCCCTTTTGCCTTTTGCTAACCGCAAACGGTTTCGCGAAGCGCTCCAAAACCAATTAACAGGAAAATCTCCTGCTAAATTTTCGATATGAAGCCGATTTAGAGCGCTTAGCGGGAAAATCTCCCGTTAATATTGCCACTTTCCCCTCAATTTGCTCAAAACCATAAAATTAACGGGAGAAAATCCATCTACTCGTGGTTTCTGGACAATATCGCCAGAATTAGCGGGAGGTATCTCTTTAGCCCCCTAATTCCATTGGAGTCCGAATTGGAATCCATTGTACACTATGTATATGGATGAGGTGAGGGATAATGAGGAGAAAAAGACAAAGTGAAGCGTACAAAATGAAGGTAGTTGAGGAGGMCCTGCAAGGGGGCAACTTTAGTCATACAGCGAGAAAGCATGATCTGAATCCCGAATCGGTAAGGGTCTGGGTGAGAGAATACCGTGACTCATTAGCAGTTNGAAGAATGGCTGCTGGAGCTCATTGCAGGCGAGGAACATATTTACGGCTACGAAAAACTAGCTGTGAGCCTTTGGAATCAACACGACCTGGTCATCAACGACAAGAAAGTATATCGGCTCTGTAAAGAWCTAGATATCCTGCAGCCGCAGAGKGTCAGCCGTCCCAAGTATCCACGAAAGCTCGCAGCTAATCATGAGATTCATGCACCGAACCAGTTATGGCAATGCGATATTAAATATGGTCATATTGCTGGACTAGATCGATTCTTTTTTATCTTAAGCTACATTGATGTATTTGACCGATCCATTGTGGCACAATACMGTGGTCCAACCTGTGAAGGGAAGCATGTCGTRCAAGCTCTTAAGGAGGCACTGAAGACACGCAAGCTTGATCCTAAGAAAGATGGAAAAGGACCTATCATCCGAACGGATAACGGCCCACAGTATATCARTAACGTGTTTGGTGATGCCTGCGAGGAGTTCCATATTCATCACGAGAGGATCCCGCCAAAATCGCCGAATATGAATGCTTACATTGAATCCTATCATAGCCAGTTAGAGCGAGATCTTTTGCAAAAAAATGAGTTTGAAACGTTTGCAGATGCCTACGAAGCGATAGACCGATACTTAGACTTTTATAACAACCKACGTTTGCATCGTAGTATTTTTATGCTATCACCGACATGCTTCTTTCAAGCTTGGCGACAAAACCAAATACAGCCGATGGTGATTAAACTGTAACCGGGTTTTGAATTCTGGAGCATTTACTCGAAATAAAGTGCAAGCGTAAGAACCGACTATTGAATTCCAATTAAAACTCCAAAATTAAGGGGTCAAACCGGTATTCCCGTTAATCTTGCATCTATCTAGTTACTCTCATCCTCATCCTCATCCTCAAACGCAGCACGATGCACCAGCCCAGCCACTCCACCCACATATAAGCGCACATATAGCCCCTCTACTTCATCGCCGACGCTATTGCATCTGGGAGCGAATTGACAAGAGGGGACGGTTGCTTTTACATTAATAGCAACAACAGTAAGCCATCGGATCATGGAACGGACATCTCAATAATCTCAATAAGAAAAGAGTGTGGGCAGTATGGGAAAGCAATTTGATGCGATGCTTCCGCAGCATGAGGCGTTTATCCGTCAGCAGCATATTTTTTTCGTAGGATCGGCACCGTTATCGGAGGAAGGGCATGTCAATATCTCTCCGAAGGGACATAATTGCCTAACCATTTTGTCCCCTAATCGCGTAGCCTATTTGGATCTGACAGGCAGCGGGAATGAAACAAGCGCGCATCTTGATGAGAACAAAAGAATAACGGTCATGTTTTGCGCATTTGAAGGGGCTCCTAATATTTTGAGATTGTATGGCACCGGAAAGGTTGTGCTGCCAGCAACAGCGGAGTGGGACGCCTTGTATCCGCTGTTCTCGCCGCTTCCGGGCGCAAGACAGATCATTGACATCGAAGTTCACAAGGTACAAACCTCCTGCGGCTACTCCATTCCGTTCATGTCCTATGAAGGAGAAAGAGAAACGCTTCAGCGTTGGTCGGTCCAAAAGGGCGAGGAAGGCTTGAAGGAATACTGGAAAGAGAAAAATACGAAAAGCATCGATGGGATGCCTACGCCTCTGGGCAAATCTCTATGAATGAAACGAGCGGAATAGCAGACACTATGATAGGCTATTCCATTCGTGTCACTAAAGGAGAAGGTATCTATGAAAAGAAGATTACTCATCGTCACGCTAGTATGCATGATTTTGGCTATTAGTGCTGCGCCAATAAGTGCTGATGCAAGCAGCATCCATCACCGAAATGGGCATGAGGGCTATTTAAGCCCTGCAGCTGTAAAGCTTAAGGAAGACTTGAGAAGGCTATGGATTGACCATGTTGTTTTGACGAGAAATTACATAGTGAGTGCGGTAGCCGGGCTTGAAGATCAGCAGGTTGTGCTGGATCGGCTGCTCAAAAACCAGCAGGACATCGGAAATGCGTTCAAGCCGTATTATGGCGAAGCAGCAGGCAATAAGATCGCTGAGCTCCTGAAGGAGCATATTTCGATTGCTGGCCAATTATTGACGGCAATGAAGAGCGGCAATCAAGCGGATGCCGATAAGTTCAATAAAGCCTGGCACAAAAACGGTGACGATATTGCGGCATTCTTAAGCAGCGCCAATCCGAATTGGACGAACAAGCAGCTGCAAGAGATGTTTTACGTCCATCTTCAACTTGTAACCGACACGATGATGGCCAGGCTTACGAAGGACTGGAAAGCTGATATTGTAGCGCTCGATAAAGGCGAGGACCATATGATCATGTTCGCGGATATCCTCTCGGATGGCGTAATCAAGCAATTTCCAAAGCAGTTCAACTAATGAAATAAGCACTCCAAAAAAGCTAATCCGTCAATGACGGGTTAGCTTTTTTTTGCTGTTCAAATGGTCAGAACCGACAGCATCACTGTCTAACCGCTCCATACACTCATTTTCCGACAAAAGTTGATTAGAAAAGATTAATGGGGACTGGGACTCTAGCTTGATGTATACTAACACTTTGTATGGCAAAGTAATACCAAGGGATGCGTTGCGTTAGCGACCATACAACAATAGCCAATTTTGTTTCCTAAAACCTTTTCTAGGAGGAGAGCAATTATGAATTATCATTTCTTTGTAGGCAACGATAACGGAAACAGTGAGCATGATCTTATTATCGACGGTAAACTGATTCAGCAGCCAAATGTGAATTGTACGGTGGACGAGCTTCCATGGAGCGAAGAGCAAACGCCGGAAAGTTTTGTGAAAAACTTGCAGGACCAGCTTGTTGTTACGATTGATTCGCCTGCAGCTAGACCGGGCATGTACTATGTAGGGAAGTTCGCTCTAGAGAGCGGAGAAATATTGGACAACCTTCAAATCGGCATCGATCTAAAAAGCGACATGGACCTTCCGGTCATCAATACGCTCGCTCAAATCGCGGCGATGGCTGTCCAAAAGGCGTATGACGAAGAGAAAAAAATCCCCGCGCAAATCGACGTGGAGGTGGATATGGCTACGGCGCTGCCGGTTACTCAGCATACGGACGAGACATCTGCGAAATTCGAGAAACGGTTCACTTCCGGCACGCATCATGTGACCGTTCATTTGGGCATTCAACGCGTAGCTGTAAAAATCGTATTCCCGTTCGCTAAGGTTGTACCGGAAGCGACGCCGGTTATTTTCACGCTTCAGAAGGATTCCGCTGGCGGCTGGAGAGAAGGCGAAATCTTTGAAGATTTCCTGCAATCCTATGGAATCGAGAAGAAATTTAACGGCAGCTTCTTCAAAGACAAGCGTATTCTTCATATCGATATCGGAGATGGCTCCACGGAGTATCCGATTACCGAGGGCAATAAGTTTTTGCGTCAATTCGTTCACGGCAGCCACCACGGCGCTGGTTATGCGATTGAAGAAGCTTTGCAGGAGTTCAACCGACTCATCCATTTACCGGATAGCCCAAGGCAGTTTTTCAGCGATGTAATCAAAAATCCGAAGCATAAATACCATGCGAGAGCTCTGAAAACATTAAAGAGACCGCTTGAAAGCCAAGTTAGGCAAATCGTTCAGCATGTCAAAAAACAGCTCACGAAAGCTCGCAATGAGATTGATCTTATTTGCGTATATGGCGGCGGAAGCATTTTGATGCGTTCAGTTCTATATCCGCAGCTGAAAGAGTTGTGCTCGGAAAGAGAAATGCAGCTGCTATATATTCCGGCCGAATATGCCGTTCTGCTTAATGCAATGGGGCTCGATGCTTTTGTGCGCGGCAAAATTTACGAAGCGCTCAAAAACAAAGCGGTACAGCCTGCATAAGCTGCATAACGCAAGCTTGGGCATAATCTAACGGATTCTGGTAGGTGATTGATATGAAAAAGACTAAGCTTCCCGGTGACAACATCAGCTTGAAAACCAAAAAAACAGAAGATCCATTAGTGATGCAATGGCTCAACTCGCAATCCAACCTAATGGATTCTCTGCGTTATTTGGTGGAGAATGAAATTGCATTGAACGGTGTTCGCAACTTGCAGGCCTTCGTTCCGACGGAAAGAAATATGCTGCAGGGCACACCCGCTTTGCAGCAAGCAGCAAGCGAATATCGTCCCTATGCAGCCGGCATAGAGCAAATGGCAGCAGCATCAGAAGCAGTTGAGGAAGTAGAAAAAGCACCTTCTGCGACTGCTCCAGAGCCGGTAGCTGAGGAAGAAATAGATGATGATGACATTGAAGCATGGAGTTAATGACATATTTTAGGCATTTCTGGCCATTTTAAAGCCGTTTTCAGCCTATTTTAGCAATGCCGAGTAATACTTAGTATTACAAAGTTATATTTAATAACACAAAACAATGCCAAGCATTATCAAATGATGCTTGGCATTGTTTTGTGTTATGATGAGCGTGGAACGATGAATAATCGGGATTGCCCGTACGATCATTTCAGTGACAAGGCAACCATTTCCTTGTACGATATGAGTATAAATGGAGGTCCGCAGAGAGGAGTATTCGATATAAAAGAGCAGAAAGCTTTTTATTATGAAAGCGCTGTAAATTTTATAGTGATCATCATATGCTGGATTATGGTGTTTATCTTATCGGCGGGTTTTCTGATCGAATTCGAGAAAGGAACACGATCGCTTGTTTTTGTGCTTCCTATGTTGACGGTGGGATTTCTGTCCGTTATAGCCGGCACGATTTTTTACAAAATAAATCCGCTCACAAGATATGTGAGATACGCCACCTTTAGCGGCTTCTTCTTCATGTACGTGTTCACTTTATTGTCGGCAACGACGCCCGTTACGTTCACCTTTGTGTTCCCGCTCGTTACTTTATTTTGCCTGTACGTCGATCGATGGTTCATGATCATCGTTTGCTCCTTAGTATTACTGCTAAATGGCATATATATTGCGAACAAATTTATTCATGTTAACAAGCTTGAAATCGGCGAAGAAGCCTATAATCAATTTACGACGACGATGCTCATTCACACCTTTGTTTTATTGCTATTTATGTCTAGTTTGATTGCAATCGTGTATGTCTTCCACCGGCTAAGACAAGCGATGGATTATAAAATCCTGGAGGCGCAGCACGCGAGAGCAACCGGACAGAAGCTGTACGCGCAAGCGACAATCGATGATTTGACTGGCGTATTCAATCGCAGACATTTTGTCGAAAGAGTGGGAGAGCAGTTGAATGAGACAAGCGTGGGCTGTTCCCTGCTGCTGCTGGATATCGATGATTTTAAGAGGATTAACGATGTACACGGGCATTTGGCGGGCGACAAGGTGCTGATTACCTTCTCAAGCCTGTTAGCCAAGGTATATGCGGATTACGGCATTGTAGGCAGGGTAGGCGGCGAAGAATTTGCTATATTTCTGAAGGAGCGCTTCGCCGGCGATAGCGATGAGCGATCGGAGCGCTTACGCAGGATGATAGAAGGCAGTGAAACCTGGATTAACGAGGAGAAAACGATTTCGGTAACAACCAGCGGAGGGCTAGTGAGCGCGAATAGAGACGGCATAACCTTTGAGGAGCTGTTTCAGCAAGCAGATAAAGCTTTGTATGTCTCAAAAAACGCGGGAAAAAACAGGATCACGCGAGCAGCGCCAATTGAATGAGTTGAGTATCCGCATTTAAACAAAAGAAAGAAGGAGGGCAATTGCCCTCCTTCTTCTTTTTTTCATATATTAGTACGCAAGTGCGAATAGTCCGTGGATATGCGACAGGTAACGAACGTTACTTGCTTCCTTCATCAGGGATGCAGGCAAGCCCTTCAATTGTGTCGCGTTGCCGCCGATTGTACCTACGCCGTCTTTGCGGCCAAGGCTGCCAAGCGTTCCGGAGAATACGGGCACGAATTTATCCATAACGCCGCCTTTGATTTGAACCGCTAGGTTGTAGCCTACCGTTTCGCCCATTTGCCAAGCAAGCTGAGCTGTTGGAGGGTAAGGACGTTCGCTGCCTTCAGGGAATACAACCGCGCAGTCGCCAGCAAGGAAAACATCAGCATGCGACGTCGATTGCAGCGTTGGCGTCACGAGTGAACGGCCGCGATCTTCTGCAAGACCGCTGCTTCCGACAACAGGGTTGCCTTTTACGCCGCCAGTCCAGATGATGGTGCTGGACTCGATTGTACGGCCGTCTTTAAGCGATACGGAGCTTTTTGTAGCTTCTGTAATCGCAACGCTAGTAATGAAGTTAACGCCGCGTTTCTCAAGGCTTGTTACAGCGCGGTCGATCAATACTTTAGGGAAGATTGGCAGAACAGCTGGACCAGCTTCTACGCAATAAAGCGAAATATCATTGAAGTCGATCCCTTTGCTGCGGCAGACTTCAGGAAGTCTGTCTGCAAATTCGCCAACAAGCTCAACGCCAGTCAAGCCGCCGCCGCCAACAACGATTGTTGCGTCAGCTTTGTTGCCTGATTTTTTGTAAGCGTCAAGACGATCTTCAACATGCTTGCGGATGCGGTTAGCATCTGCAACGGATTTAAGAACAAGGCTGTTCTCTTCCAGACCTGGGATACCGAAGTAGTTCGTTTCGCTGCCTAGTGCAACAACCAGCGTATCGTACTTTTGTACTTGGCCGCTTGCAAGAAGAACTTGCTTCTCGTTTGGTTTAATCTCTTTCACCGAGTCAACGATGATGTTAACTTGCTTGTCGCCAAGAAGCTTGCTAAGCGGAAGAGCAACCGCTTGTTCTGCAATGGTATCCCCTGCAAGTCTGTGCAGCTCGGTAATGATTTGGTGAGTTGGGAAACGGTTAACGATTGTGATGCTAGCTTCTGCTGCTGACAAGTGTTTGCGAGCTGTTAGAGCAGTAAGTAGACCGCCATAACCGCCACCAAGAATTAAAATTTGCTTCGACATGTTCATCCTCCGTTCGTTCTATACGTATTCAGTGTTTATACTTTATCGTTTTTGCGTTCAGACAGCACACTAAGGAAAGCTTGCGCAAAGCGTAGTGTTTTTTGAACTTCCGGATCTTTCAGCATTTTCAACATAGCGAATAGGCCAACAGAGGAGCCAGCAGCTTCCTGTGAGCGCTCGCCAGCTTCGATTGCAGCTGTTGCGATACCTTTTGCTTTCTCTTGAACCGGTTTGACGAACTCACCGATACCTTGAGCGAAATCGTTGATCAACACTTTGTCTGTAGCGATGTTTTGTGCGAAATCATAAGCTTTGGTCATCAGAGTAACCATTTCAGCCAGCTTTGGAAGGTTGTCGACAAGCACAGTCAACGACTGTTGAACCTCCGGCTTCAATAACTGATCAAGTACATCTAACGTTTGTTTTTCTTCGGCGAGGCTAGCTGCAACCTCTTGTCCTGCAGATGATTGTGACATAATAGAATGTCCTCCTTTGCGTAAATTTGAAAGTAAGTTTTAGTCGCAATCGTGTCAGCCGCTAGAGGTTAGGATGCACCCAAAAAGATTGTTACACTTTTCACATAGTTTTCCGAAAAAATGTCTGTGTGCACGTAACGGTTTAATCCCCACTTGAAGAAGGGATAAGATAGCGAGTAGACGAAATCGGATTTGAACCCTTTGCTTCTATTCTACATCGTTTTCACCAAAAGTTAAAAAGAAATTTATAACTTTTTTCAAAAAAATATTTCGATGCGTTATCATAAACGGATAGCAGTTTATTTTTTGTCGATTTTACGCGAATTATCCCTATAGAAAGCGAGAGATCCATATGCAGCCTTTTACAAAAAGAGTCATTGAAATCATTAAAGCTATTCCAAAAGGCACCGTCATGACATACGGGCAAATCGCGGAGCAGGCGGGAAGCCGCAGAGGCGCCCGCCAGGTCGTTCGGATTCTTCATTCGCTAAGCAGCATCCATCAGCTCCCTTGGCACCGGGTGGTGAATGCCAAGGGCGAAATCGCGATACGGGATGAGGAAGCCCGTTATATGCAGTCGTTTTATTTGAACGAAGAAGGTGTAGAAACGAGCACGGATGGACGTGTCGATTTGGACAAATACCGACATCACACCCATGCGGGGGAAGAAGATTTTTATCCGCATGAATAAGAAATTATGTTCACACAATACACACAACTAAGTTAATTTTTACCATATACAAATAAAGCTTGTGCAACATTCCAAAATCCTCCTCGTCTAAAAACTGTAGGCCATTTCGATAAACATACACGAAGCATGATTCAGAATTGGAGGAATGACAGATGAACAAAATGTACAAAGTACTAGCAACAGCATCTATTTTTGCGATGGCAGCTATGCCGTTGGCAGCGAGTGCACAGGACGTTCCGCAGCCGACGATCCATAACGGACAAGGACCTATCCAAAATCAATTTAAAATTGTACCGGGAACGATGGGTCAAATAACAGATTTCGTTAATGATAAAACAGGCAAATTCATTACCGTTACAGGCCGCAGCCTTGCTGTGGGCGACCAAAGCCAAATTATTCTTTCGATCACCAAAGATACGAAGATTGTGGACGCTAAAGGGAAAACGGTTCCATTAAAAACCATTATTGATGAAAAAAAGGTAGTTAAAGCATTCTACGGCGGTGCGATAACGAAAAGCATACCAGCGCAAGGAACAGCTTTGACGCTTGTTGTTCAAGACCAAAGCTTTACGGCAATTGACGGTACCGTATCTGAAGTGCAGGAAAACGGGATCGTCGTAAAAGGCAAAGATATTTACACTTCAATCGAGGAAACCATCGTTTTGCATTTTGCCGACAAAGCACAGCTTCTGGATCAAAATGGCAAGGCTATTGAAGCCAGCGCGATCAAGGCTGGCATGAGCGTAAAAGCATTTTACGGTCCGGCCGTTACGATGAGCCTTCCGCCGCAATCAACTACAAAATACGTGGTGGTGAATACGACGGCTGACGAAACCGAGCAAAACGCTGTAGGTACAGACGGGATCATTACAAGCGTGGCTGACAATAAAATTACGGTAATTGGCAAGCCGATGGCTAAAGGCGGAGTGGATCATGTGATTCTAACCGTAGACGAGGAAACTCAAATTGTCGGGCTTGACGGCAAGCCTTTGACGCTAGACGCATTAAAAAATGATGTACGCGTCGAAGTGAACTACGGCGAAGTCATGACGATGATCTACCCAGCACAAACGACAGCTGACAAAATCGTTGTGAAAGAAACGGAAACAAACAAAATCGAAGGCACGGTCGTCGCTTCGGACCGCACTACGGAAGGCCAAGTTTACGTTAATGTAGGCTCTGACCAATCGACAGACAATGATGTCATTCTAAACATCTCCGAGGACACAAAAGTGATTCCGGCGCTTGGCGGAGAAACCGTACTTAGAGCAGGAACTAAAATTGTCGCTTACCATTCCAAAATAATGACAAAATCGCTTCCAGGCATTACAAATGCTGAAATTGTAATCGTCACTTCCGATGACAATGCAGCTAAGCCTAAACAATAATCGTCAAAAAGAAGAAAGCCGATCTCTAACTTTGAGATCGGCTTTTTTTGCTAGCGTCAAAACAATACCGTTAAATGTCTCGGCGCAGCGCTTGAAGGACGTCGATCTCCGTCGCGCGGCGGGCAGGGCGCATGCCGGACAAAATAGCGATGCCGATACTGATCGCCGCCGATACCCAGATCAGGGTGAACGGTATGTAGCTGAATACGAAGTTGAACGCTTCTTCCTTATACTCATTTTGGCTGCTTAGAATGACAGGGATTATTTTATTCGCCGCATAGCTCACTAAGAAAGCGACTAAAGTGCCGATTAGCGTACCAACCACGCCGATAAAGCTGCTCTCCAGCAGAAAAATACTGCGAATCGAGGAGGGTGAAGCACCAATTGCTTTCATAATGCCGATGTCCTGCGTCCGCTCCGTTACCGCCATCGTCATCGTGTTATAAATGCCGATTGCGGCGATCAAGACGGCTATCGCGCCTACGAATAATAGCCCTAGCTTAACGAACATGAAGATGGCGTCGACTTTGTTCAGCTCGTTGACCACCGAATAGACATTGTAGCCGGCTTCCCTAATTTTATCAGCGATTCCGCTCACATTTTGCATATCATCGGCGTACACCAGAACGTTCTGGTAGCGGTCAGATAATAGCTTGTCTTCCTCGGACAATATAGGTACGAATGATTGGAGCGCTTTTTCGTCCATGACAACGGTTTTGTCCTTCAACCATTCCTTTGGCGGCTGCTTTAGCACGCCTACGACCGTGGCATGAAGCTGTACGGACTGCTGAGCTGCTTTCTGATTGGCGTTCACAGGCTGCAGCAGCGTAATGTCGATCTTTTGATTCAGCAGACTTCCTTGATAGGGCTGCTCCGGCTTTGACGGCATAAGGAGGAACTCCGCAAAGTTATAACCGACTATGACCTCATGCTCGTTTTCCGGAAATCGGCCTTCAGACAGCTCAAGCTTCCCGTTCTTCTCCGTCTCCATAAAAGTGAAGACAGGCGAGCGGTCGATCTCGAAGGCATAATCACCAACCGCATATTTGGAGGTGAGATTAACGTCATTTTGCCGGACGACTGCCTCCACATGAGGAAGGCTTTCGAAAAAAGCAACCTGCTCCTTCGAGTATAGCGAGCTTGCGTAATTAGCTGACTCCGCCTGATTGGTTTTGCCGTAAATCGATATTTCTGTTATCTTGCCGTAAGACGTAATTTGCTCGGTTAAGCTCTGTTGAAAGCCGAAGCCGATGGATGCCAGCACCACAAGAAAGCAGCAGCCCATAGCCGTTGCCAAAATCGTCATAAACAGCCGCGATTTATTTTTTTTCATATTTTGCTTCACAAAACGATATTTATCTTTCCATTTCATCTTTGTCCATCGCTCCTATATCGCCAATTGTCCGTTATGAATGGTCACCGAGCGGTGTGCAATCGAGGCAACCTCGGCATCATGCGTAATCATTAGAAACGTTGTGCCCCACTGCTGATTCAAATGACGGATAAAATCAAGCACCGTCTGCTCCGTCTCGCTGTCGAGGCTTCCCGTAGGCTCATCCGCGAGAATAAGGGAAGGCAGCAGCACCATTGCCCGGGCAATACCTATGCGCTGCTGCTGGCCGCCTGACAGCTCGCTTGGGTAGTACTGCTCGTATTCACCCATGCCGACGAGCTCCATCGTTTCCTTCACCAGCTTCCCGCGCTCCTTCTCGTCTATCCCTTTAAGGGTGAGCGGCAGCTCAATGTTCTGGAAGGAGGTCATGCTCGGCATCAGCTGAAAGCTTTGAAAAATAAAGCCCATATGAGCTAGGCGGAATTTTGCCCATTGCGCCTCAGAATAAGAGGTGACATCGGTTCCGTTGATGCTAATGCTGCCGCTTGACGGCTTAATGTAGCCGGCTGCGAGATTAAGCAGCGTCGATTTGCCCGAGCCGCTTCGCCCGAGCACGGACACGATTTCCCCTTTAGCGACTTCGAGATTGACTTGGCTAAGTACGGGAACTGTTTTTTCGGTGCCTGTTTTTCCGATATGAAACTGATGGGATAAATTCTTTATCGTTATCAATGGAGCAGCATCCTTTCTTCGCTTGTAGAACGGGTGTAGCCGACTACTTTTATGGAAGACGGATGTTAAGTTGGAAATGTAACGCGGCTGGTAATTTGGCTTTTTGAGGAAATTAACTTTTTTTAATAAAGCCTGATTTGAAACCCCGTATCCGAACCTTTATTATGGTATAGACCAATCGGAAGGGAGCATCATCATGACAACAGAACTTTCACCAAGCAATGTACGCAATTTTACCGTTTCTACTGAAATTTTTTACAACCCGAGCCTAGACATCTATTCGCAAATGATTTACATCGTGCTTAGCTCGAGCACAGCAGATTCTGCATCACTTACCATTGATGAGGTTGCCAAGAAAGGCCGTATGACAACCAAAAATGCAATAAAAGCGATGCAAGCCTTAGTTGATGAGCAGCTAATCCCACATAAATTGTTCCGCAAAATGATCGGAGAGTTCCAGGATGACCGTCTATCATGGGCGGCGAAGGGGCTGTTAACTTATTGCAAAGAGCATAAGGACATTACTTTGCCCGAGCTGCTGGCGCTCTCTGACCAATCGGGCGAGGACGAGCAAAGCATTCGGAAGGCATTGATGGAGCTTGAGCGCAACGGCTATCTAGAGGAGTTTCCTGAGCTAAGCAAGCTGGCGAATTAATAAAAATAGCAGGACGCATGCAGCATGGTTTGCGGCATATGTCCTGCTATTTTTTTGCTATTGCGGCTTAAGGCTTCGAGCTACTCCTTGCTTAAACGCTCCAGCATCGCATCGCCCTTCTTGCCTATTTTTACATACGCGAAGCGGGCGTTTTGCTCCGTTTCGGTTCCGGTGCCCTCGGGTACAAAATACGTTTCAATGCCGTAGTTAATAGTTCGCCAGCCGCTGGACGAGCCGTTAATGACGATCTCCTTGCTGGCTAGCTTTTCTCCGCTTGCATACAAACGGTCAAATACGTAAACGCCGTTGTCGCCTTCGCGAAGCACAACCTTGATACGGCTCAGGCTGCGGCGCGACTCGACTTCCTTGGCGATATGTTCTGGCGGTGTTGAAATGCTGTAGCCGAGCCTTACATAATCGCCCTGCAAAATAGATCTAGGATCAATTGGCTCGATCGCCAGCTTAATGGATGTACCGCTCGCGAGCAGCGCTTCGCTCGTTGCGGCGTGGTAGCCGACATAGCCTAGCTGAAGCACGATGACGATGCCTATCAGAATAGGGCTTCTGCGCAGCAATCGGCTGTACTCGTCCGCACCCTCAGGTACGGCAGACCGCGTGCGGTAAGCAAAAACATAAGTAACCGCAATAACAATGAGGCCGAGCAGAGCAAGCGTAATCGACTTATGCAGCAGCGTCCAGAACAAGTCGTAATATTTGAATGCGAGAAATACAAACCAGAATACTAAGCTTACCGTTGCTTCCATCACGCGGTTTCTTCGAACATAGAGGAAAGCTAAGGCTGTTACGACAATGAAGTTCAAAATATTGAACCATTCATACGAATTAGGGAAGATATCATCCATAAATGTAAGCCAGAACAGCAGGAGCAGCGTGAAGAACAGGCCGCATTCCCGCAAATGCTGCTTTAGGGGGCTTTCCCTCATGAGAAGGTGGCTTGCATAGATGAGCGCATTCAGGCTTGCCATAATGAACACGATGAAGGAAGCGGCGTGATGCACCGGTCCGAACAGCTGGAACAGCAGGATCGCGGCATTGAGATTAATCAGCGAATAGATGAATAGATGCTGTGCACGTCCGTGCAGGCTGAACCAGCCGGCAATCGTCACGGCTAAGAAGACCAAGGATAAGCCTGCTGTATCAATCCATGCGATAGCAATCAATCCCGCAGCGTATCCGATCGTTAGCACTGTATAGCGAATAACGGCATTTAGGCGGCGCAACACTAGAACGGGAAGAACGAATAAGAAGGAGATGACCAGCAATACGTTCTCTGGCGGAACCGAGCCTGCTGCCATAAGCACGAGGCCGATTAACGAGATGCTGCCGATTACTACGCCTACGATGGTGACGATCGTGGAGACGATTTTGCCAACGAGCACGCTTGTATGCTCTTCTGCTTCCGCTCCGTCTGCCTGCTTCTCCGTCGAAGGTGCTTGAGATCCAAGCTTGTTCAAATAGCGGAAGAAAAAGACGTTGCCTGTCAGCAGTATCGTGACAAAGACCAATCCCAAAACAAAAAATGTGGTGGAAGTATGCTCCGACATCAGCTCGAAAAACTTGAATACCGCGTACGCGGATGCGGCAAGCGCATTAAGCGTCAGCATGACTTTGTTCAAACGCATGCGGGTGAAGAAGAAAAATCCAAACGCGATGGCAGCTACGCAGACGATATTCATCCACGGTCCATATTGCTCGTACAGCGTGGAATTCGTTAAAACGAGCAAGGAGATATGGAAAACAATGAAGCTTACGTACTTGAGCGGGGCAGATAGGATGACCTTTGCTTCAAGAAGCACGAACAGGATGAGATTGATTAGGGCAAACAGGCAGCCTATCATCAGAAGCTCGCTATCGGTATGAACGACATTAAGGGAGGTCGGGAAAAAATACTGCCACAAGGTTAAATGAACAAGCGCATAGGCTAGCAAATAAAACGGATTGAAGCGGGTAATCAAAGAAAACAGCAGCGCCGGGATCGACCATACGAGAAACAGCTCGTAGTTGTCGGCATGCGAATTATAAATTTGATTGAGAAGCGCCACAGCAGCGCCAAACGATATGCAGCCGCCGACGAGAAAGATAGCGGACAGAAAGGAATGGTGTCCAAGCATGATTTTCATTTTTGAGAAGATGTAGCTTACGCCGTAGAACAGAACCATGATTCCAGCGGAAGCTAAAATTTTATCGGCGCGGGCAAGGCCGCCCCAATTGGCTGCGAAGAAGTAGATGATGGCAGCAAGCAGCAGGGACACGCCCATGAGGAAGCCGACACGCGTAACGTTTAACCGAAGCATTGCACTCACATGCCTTTCTTGTTGGTATGTCTTGTATTATAATGACCTATTCGATTGCCAACTAGTACTCACTTTTTATAGTACCGTGATCTATAACTTGTACCCTGGTTCCCATGTTTTTAAGCGGGAGGGAGCGCAGCAATAAGGTTTATAGATCAAAAGGCAAGGTAGTGTGCTATTCTTAAGGGTACGAATGAATGAACCATAAAAATGCAAATGAGGTCTATAGATGAGTGAAACAACATTTTCGGATTACGCTTTAAGCAGTGAAATCGTACGGGCACTCGAAAGCTTGTCCTATGAAACGCCGACCGAGGTTCAGCGCGAGGTTATTCCTGTTGCGCTTGAGCAGAAGGATTTGGTCGTAAAATCACAAACCGGGAGCGGCAAGACGGCGGCTTACGGCATTCCGCTATGCGAGATGGTCGATTGGAATGAAAACAAGCCGCAGGTGCTCGTCCTAACGCCAACTAGGGAGCTTGCCCTGCAAGTGAATGAAGATATTACGAATATCGGCCGGTTCAAGCGGATCAAATCGATGGCCGTCTACGGAAAGGCGCCTTTTCATATCCAGAAGGCAGAGCTTAAGCAGAGAACGCATATGGTTGTAGGCACGCCGGGACGGGTGCATGACCATATCGAGCGGGGAACGCTTGCGCTGGAGCGCATCAAATATCTGGTCATTGATGAAGCGGATGAGATGCTGAACATGGGCTTTATCGAGCAAGTGCAGGCGATTATTCAGCAGCTTCCGGCGGATAGAGTGACGATGCTGTTCTCCGCTACATTCCCGGAGGATGTGGCTAAGCTATCGCGCAAGTACATGAATGAGCCGGTACAGGTGGAGATCAAGGCTGCTGGGCTGACGACGGCAACGATCGAGCACTCGGTTATCGAAGTGAAGGAATCGGACAAGTTCGCTTTGCTGCAGGATGTCATGGTCGTCGAAAATCCCGACAGCTGCATCATTTTTTGCCGGACGCAGGAGAACGTGGATCAGGTGTTCAGGCAAATGGCCGAGCAGGAGTATCCGTGCGACCGTATTCACGGCGGGATGGAGCAGGACGAGCGCTTTGAAGTCATGAATGCGTTCCGCAGAGGGCAATTCCGCTATTTGGTCGCTACCGACGTTGCAGCCAGAGGCATCGATATTACGAACATTACCCATGTCATCAACTTCGATATCCCGCTTGAGAAGGAAAGCTACGTCCACAGGACGGGCAGAACGGGACGAGCAGGCAAGACGGGCAAAGCGATCACCTTCGTTGCGCCAAAGGATGCAAGAAGGCTCGCTGAAATTGAGGGCTACATCGGATTTAGCATTCAGAAGGCGAAAGCTCCCTCGGAGGAGGCGGTTGACCTTCGCAGGGAAGATTTTGAGCAGAAGATCAATGTTGGGCCTGTCCTCAAAAAAGACAAGCGCGAGCAGCTGAATAAGCAGATCATGAAGCTTAATTTCAACGGCGGCAAGAAGAAGAAGCTGAGGGCGGTCGATTTTGTCGGCACAATCGCTAAGATCGAAGGCGTATCCGCAGATGATATCGGTATTATCACGATCCTCGATAACATGACGGATGTGGAGATTTTGAACGGCAAAGGGTCGCTCGTGCTTGAAGTGATGAAGAACACGACCGTTAAGGGCAAGCAGCTGAAGGTTCGCAGAGGGAACAAAGCTTAAACCGTGAACAAGTGAGGGGAGCATCATGGAAAGCCTCATCTACCAGGTCGTCTTGATGGCGGTGGCCGCATTCGTGCTGGTCGCCGTCCTTTTGATCGTTTATGCAAGCTGGCGAAACGGCATCTCGCCGATGCCTTCATCCGCACCGGTGCGGCGGGCGGTCGTTTCAGCCATGAGACAGCTGCCAAGCCGCGGCGTCATGGTGGAAGCCGGCTCCGGCTGGGGGACGCTCGCGCTTCAAGCAGGAAGAGTCTTAAAGGGCTGGCGAATGATCGGCATCGAAAATTCAGTTATCCCCATGTGGATATCTTCTCTCGCGGCAAAACTCAATAATCAGGCGAATGTTTCGTTCATTCGGGGCGATTTATACACATATTGTTACCGGGATGTGGATATGGTTGTGTGTTACCTGTATCCGGGGGCGATGCGGCGTTTAAGCGTAATTTGGCGGAGCCAGCTAACGCGCGGCTCCCATGTCATAAGCGTATGCTTTGCGCTTCCGGATTGGGAGCCACAGCAGGTCATTACTTGCCGCGATTTCTACCGTACTAAGGTTTATATTTACGCTGCTTAGATGCTTCGCGTGAAGGGGGTTGACTTGATGCTTGAGGATTTGAAGGAGCAGTTTGGCGATATCGATATTTATTTGTTC
The DNA here is from genome assembly GCF_001273905.1 of Paenibacillus sp. FJAT-27812. Taxonomy (NCBI): domain Bacteria; kingdom Bacillati; phylum Bacillota; class Bacilli; order Caryophanales; family Paenibacillaceae; genus Paenibacillus; species Paenibacillus sp. FJAT-27812. The sequence goes on from NZ_LIGH01000001.1 coordinate 2,244,325, forward strand.
GATCAACTGCTTAAGGGACGAATTACGAAGGAGATGCGTATCCTTGATGCGGGCTGCGGCTCGGGCCGAAACTTAACCTATTTGCTGCGCAGCGGTTATGAGGTGTATGCGACGGATCGCTCGGAGGCTGCCATTGAACAGGTACAGGCTCTTGCAGCGGCAATTGCGCCGGCTTGGCCTGCGGAGCGGGCACGCATAGAAGCGGTTGAGCAAATGAGCTATGCGGATGAAAGCTTTGACTTTATTATTAGCAGCGCGGTGCTGCATTTTGCGGAGAATGAAGAGCATTTTGACCAAATGGTTCAAGAGCTTTGGCGAGTTCTGAAGCCCGGCGGACGTTTGTTCGCGCGCCTTGCTTCTTCGACTGGCATGGCATCCAGCATGCAGCCGCTTGGGAACGAGCGTTATCTGCTTCCTGACGGAAGCAGACGTTTTCTCGTCAATGATGACCGGCTTCTGGCTCTGACCGAGAGGCTGAAGGGCCAATTATTCGAGCCGCTCAAAACCGTCATCGTATCAGGCAAGCGCTGTATGACAACTTGGTGTATTCAGAAGGCGGAATAGCTGCTTATTCAAAATCCTCGAGAACAACCTTGCCGACCATACTGCCGGACTCGACCAGCTTATGGGCTTCGCGCAGATTGGCGGCGTTAATCGGCGATAGGCGTTTGGCGATTGTCGTGCGCAGCTCTCCTTGATCGATCCGCTTAGCCACCTCATTCAGCAGCTTATGCTGCTCATCCATATCTGGCGTTTCATACATCGATCTGGTGAACATAAGCTCCCAGACGAAGGTTACGCTTTTGTTCTTCAGCAGCGTTAAATCGATTGGCGTGCTCATCTCCACGATGGAGCAAATTTTGCCTTGGGGCATGATGGCCTTCTCCATATTCGCCCAGTGCTGATCGGTTTGGTTCAAGCAAAAAATATAATCGACGGAAGAAAAGCCAAGCGCTTGAAGCTGGGGCACAAACGGCTCATGATGATTGATCGTATAAGCAGCTCCGTATTCCTTAGCCCAATCCGCTGATTCTTTTCTCGAAGCGGTGCCGATAACGGTGAGGCCTGCTGCGCTTGCGAGCTGCGTTGCGATGGACCCGACTCCGCCTGCGGCGCCGATGATCAGTATTGACTTGCCCTCGTTTTGCTCGCGGCTGTGTGCTACGCCCAGACGGTCGAATAAGCCTTCCCATGCGGTAATCGCGGTAAGCGGCAGTGCTGCTGCCTGCGCGAAGTCGAGCGATCGCGGCTTCTTGCCGGCGATGCGTTCATCCACGAGGTGGAATTCACTGTTGCCGCCAGCACGCGTAATGCTGCCCGCATAATAGACTTCATCTCCAGGCTGGAAGAGCGAGCTTGCGTCGCCAACCGATTCGACGATTCCAGCGACATCCCAGCCAATGACGCGCGCATCCGGCTCGACCTTCTCTTTGGGCGAACGTACTTTCACGTCTACCGGATTAACGGAAATGGCTTTGACTCTCACCAGCAGATCTCGCCCTGTAGGAGCAGGTTTATTTATATGCAAATCCAAAAGGCTTTCCGCGTGTTCAATCGGTAAATAACGGTGGAAGCCAATCGCTTTCATTTGTGTCATGTTTATCAATCCTCTCTAATTTGCTAGCCGCAGCCCCAGTATAAGTGTTAACATACGGTTATGTAAGTACGCACATTTCTGTATTGTAGTATCAGTTTGTATACTATTGGGGAGGCGACACGGCTTTATGAGTGATCGTATAAAAGAATATACCGAGTGTTCGCCAAGCGAAGGCTGTCCTGTGGAATTCACATTAGATGTAATCGGCGGGAAGTGGAAGGGCGTCATTCTTTATCATTTGATCGATGGAACAAAGCGGTTCAATGAGTTCCGCAAAATATGCCCGAACATCACGCAGCGGATGCTGACCCTTCAGCTTAGAGAGCTTGAGAATGACGGTATCGTTCATCGCGAGGTGTATCGGCAGGTACCGCCGAAGGTGGAGTATTCGCTGACCGAATTTGGGGAAACGTTGAAGCCGCTTATCCTCCAAATGAAGCAATGGGGCGAAACCTATAAGGATAGATTGCTTATTCTTTCTGATCAACGCAGGAGCCGATAATCGGCACCTAAAAATAGGGAGGCAGCGCCATGATGAGCGCTGCCTCCCTATTTTGATCTAGATATGCGCAGCGCCTGCTTGCTGCTTCTTCGTGGAGCTAAGCCTGCTCGCCCCTACAAACATCGCCGTAACGAGGCCAATGCCGCCGATACAAATGCTGAGAATAAAACCGTGATTAATAGCGGTGCCCAGCGCCTGTTGAAGGAAGCTGCGGATCTGGGGATCTAATTGCCCGCCAGCCCGCATGAGCAGCTCGGGATTCGCCAGCGTATTGATTTTATCGGATGGAATGCCGGCCTTATCCGCACCCTCCGTAATTAATCGATGCAAATTGTTGTTTACGATCGTCGCCATGATGGTAGCGCCCAATATGCCGCCAATGTTGCGCCAGAAGCCGACGATGGAGGAGCTGACGCCCATATATTTGGGATCAACGTTTGCGGCAATCGCGCTTTGCGCCACGCTCATTAAAGGCCCGACAGCGCCAAAGCCAAGCAAGATCATTAGGGCAATCATATACCCGTTGGAAGCGTGAACGCTGACGACCGACAGCAGCGAAGCGGCTACGATCGTCATTAGCATCGTGAACAGCATCAGCGTGCGGAAGGCGAACTTGGACTGTAAGTAGCCGAATAGAATCGCTCCGGCAATGAGCGAAGCCATCATAGGCGTCAACACGCCATTGGAGTTGGCGTGGCCCAATACGCCGACAGTGAAGCTGGGCAGATACGTAATGGCCGAGAACATGATGACGCCTTGGCAGAAGCAAATGATGCTGGTGCCGAGGACCATCCGATTTTTAAAAATGCTAAGGGGAAGTACAGGCTCAGCGGCACGCAGCTCAACCAAAATGAACAAGGTGCCGATCACCGCGGATGCTGCGAATAAGCTGATTTCCTGCCATGAGCCCCAAGCGTACGTCTTGCCGCCCCATTCAAGCGCAAGCATTAAAGAAACCGTGGTGATGATCAGAAATAACGTTCCCAAATAGTCGATTTTGGGCTTGCGGTCCGAACGGGTCTCCTTTAAGGCAATCATTAATACGATCATGGATGCGAGTCCGATGGGCACGTTGATATAGAAATTCCATCTCCAGCCGAGATGCTCGGCAATGAAGCTGCCAAGCTGCGGGCCCGCAACAGAGGAGAGGCCAAAGATCGCACCGAACACGCCGGACATTTTTGCCGCATCCTTCGGATCATTAAAGATCGTGTAAATAATGGTGAAGCTGATCGGCATCAAGGCGCCTGAGCCAATGCCTTGGATGACGCGAAACCAAATGAGCTGGTCGGCGCTTTGCGCAAGTCCGCACAAGGCAGAACCAAGCAGAAACATGCCGATTCCGATCAAATAGAACATTTTTCTTCCGAATAAATCAGATAGCTTGCCGAAGACGAGCATGGTGCTGGTAGCTGCGAGCATATAGGCGGTAAACACCCAGCTTACTTTGTCAAAAACGTTAAAATCCTCGCTTAGCTTATTAATGCACGACGCGACAATCGTATTGTCCAGCGATGACATCAATAGACCGAGCGCCATCGCAAGAATGACGAGCTTATTGTTTGAACGCGTTCCAGCCATTTAAAACCTTCTCTCCTGTTTATAGTTGCTCCAGACGCACCAATCCTTCTTGAATCGTTTCCAGCTTGGCGCGATACTCCTTGATCCCAATTTCTATGCAAATCATATGTGCCGGATGCATGTCGTCTTTATAAATGGCATACTTCTTGCTCAGCTCATCCAACTGCTTCTGTGTCTGCTCCTGCGCCTTGTTTAACCACTGAATAACCACATCATTATCTACAAATTGGCCAAAATAAAGCCGCATCAGAAAATCAGACTTGATCGCATCGGTTTCCACAGGACTATGAAGATAGGCGTTGAACTGGCCTTTTCCTTTCTCCGTAATCGTAAATACATTTTTATTCGGCTTGCCTTCTTGGAGCACATTTTCCTTCGTTATCAGCTCCTCCTTTTCCATCCGATGCAGCATCGGATAAATCGTCCCGTAGCTGGAGCTGTAGAAATAAGAGAATATATCCTCGAACAACTGTTTGATCTCGTAGCCTGATAACGGGCGTTTCATAAGCATGCCTAAAATAACATCCTGACTGTTCATTGAAGCGACCTCCGAGTTTGTTTCCGAAGAAGAATGCTCTTCGGTTTTTTTCTTTCAAGTACTTATCTCGATACAGAATATATCATTCCGATATATATCATGTCAATACGGTGAGATGGTTTATTTTAGAAAATAATTTGTGGTTCTGGCGCATGCAAAAAGCCTGTGAAAACCACCAATCCGGCAGAGTTCGACAGGCCTTTGGGTATAGCGTTATTGATTCTGCCACGGTTTATTGTAAGCATGAAGATTGTCGATAAGAGCATCGTCTATAGGAATATGGATATGCTTTAGCGCTAACAGCACGGAGCCGATTACGGGAGAGAACTTTGGCTCCACGACGGAATATCGCTTATTATTTCCCTGCCGGAGCTGTGCGCCAAGCTCTTGCAAGAAGTAAGGGCTGTTCGCTACGCTGCCGATGAAGGCGACCTCCACCTCAACGCCAGCGAAGGAGGCGGCAATCAGCTCGATGCCGACCTTGATCTGGTCTACGGCGCGATTGCAAACGCGGATCGCAGCGGTGCTGCCTTGCGCTGCAGCCTCCGTAATGGCAGGGGCGAACTCGCCAAATTGCTTGTCGCGTTCACGGCGATCCTCGGTAAACCCTTTTTTGGCTATCGCTGCTAGTTCACTAACGGTGGGCACGCTCCAATGCGCAAGCATTGCCTGAAGAAGATGATGATCCGTATCATCGAAGCTGCCGGCGAGCATCTCGTAAACCGCATCATAGGCGATAAATCTAGCTGCGCTGGCTGCATAATGATGAAAATCATAATTGCGTATGAATTGACCGTCCTCTGTAATCCCGACGATGATCGAGCCGGTTCCTGCAATGACGATGATGCCGCTTCTTCCCAATAATGCCCCGGAATGTGCGGATACCGCGTCATTCACATGCCGTATTGGACATGTGAGCCCCGGCAGCTTTGTTAGAGGAGCGATCCAATCGAGATCGGACGGCGCGTCATAGCCGGCAATTCCGGCAACAAGCGCAAGCACTTGCTCGGTCGTTCTGCCTGCCAGATGCAGTGCGTCTGTTATAGCTCCTTGTACATTTTGGGCTGCCTGCTTATCTTTATATATCGAAGCTGAGCCTCGCTCCGCGCATGCAAGAACATGGCCCCAAAGGTCGCAGACCATGACGCGGGTATGCGTCCCGCCGCCGTCTATTCCGATTACAACATGCTCCGCATTCATGTGAAGCCCTCCCGCTAATGGTGGTATGATGGAACGGCATTGCAGCGAAACGGCGAACCGCCGAACCGCCGAACCGTAATTGTTTTATTTTACCTCAATTTCCCAAATGCGTGTAGATGGCTTGCCGTGCACTCCTTTTCGCCATCGTTTAAACTGCGTTTAAACAGGCAAGGTAAAGTAGGAAGCGTGGTGGAGAGAATAGAGAATAGAAATAGGAGTGAATACCGATGAAGGATAAAAAGAACGGCAATGTAAAGCGGTTCATTGCCCTAATTATGGAGACAAATCCTCCCAAGGTCATGTTAACGATAGCCATTGTCCTTAGCGTCATTACGACGCTTGTCGGACTCACGATCCCCTTGTTCACAAAAAATATGGTGAACGGCTTTTCGTTAGGTTCATTAAGCACAGCGCAGGTCGTCGGAATGGCAGTCGCCTTTATTGCCCAGGTGGTGTCCGGCGGCGTATCCGTTTATTTGCTGCACTACAGCGGCAATAAGATCGTATCGTCCATTCGCGAGCGGCTGTGGAACAAAATGCTGCGCTTGCCAGTTCCGTATTATGACAACAAAGCGTCAGGCGATACGATTAGCCGGTTAACGAATGACACAGCGCTGCTGAAGGGTCTCATTACCGAGCATGTAACTGGATTTTTTACAGGGATTTTGTCCATTCTTGGCGCATTGTCGATCTTGTTCTATATGAACTGGCAGATGACGCTTATCATGCTGACCGTGTTCCCGGTCGCCGCTTTAATTATGGTGCCGATCGGCCGTAAAATGTACCGCATCTCCAAAGACACGCAGGCGGAGAACGCGCGCTTTACCTCCGTCGTCAACCGCGTCGTATCCGAAATTCGCCTTGTGAAGGCATCCGGCTCCGAGCCTGTCGAATATGAACAAGGACGTACGGGCATCCAAAATCTGTTCGGCTTTGGCCTAAAGGAAGCCCGCATGCAGGCGCTTATATCTCCGCTCGTATCGTTTATCATTATCTTGCTGCTCGTCTGTCTAATCGGCTTTGGGGGCGTTCAGGTGTCGTCTGGCGCAATGACGGCCGGCGAGCTGGTCGCCTTCATCATGTATCTGTTCCAAATCATGCTGCCGATTACGCAAATTGCCCAGTTCTTTACGCAATTCCAGAAGGCGATGGGAGCTACCGAGAGCATCATTGGCATTTTGGAAGCGGATGAGGAAGATCAAGAAAGCGGCAACGTCGTTACCGAAATGAACCAAACGCTGCAGGTCGATAACGTATCCTTCGCTTACAAGCCGGAGGAGCCGATTCTTCGGGATGTGAGCCTCACGATTGAAGCGGGAAAAGTAACGGCGCTCGTCGGCCCGAGCGGCAGCGGCAAAACGACGCTGTTCTCGCTGCTGGAGCGATTCTACGATCCAACCTCCGGTGCGATACGGCTTGGGGGAAAGGATATTAAGGATGCTTCGCTTCGTTCATGGCGAAGCCAGATCGGGTACGTTTCGCAAGAGAGCCCGATCATCGCGGGAACCATTAAAGCGAATCTGTGTTACGGGCTGGACCATGAAGTTTCCCAGCAGGAAATCGAGCAAGCTGCTCGAATGGCTTATGCAGACGGCTTTATCGAGGATTTGCCTAATAGCTATGAAACAGAGGTAGGGGAGCGCGGCATTAAGCTCTCAGGCGGCCAGCGGCAGCGGATTGCGATTGCAAGGGCGCTGCTGCGAGACCCGCATATTCTTATGCTGGACGAAGCGACATCGAATCTGGACAGCAAGTCGGAGGAAGTCGTGCAGGATGCGCTGAAAAACTTGATGGTCGGGCGGACTACGGTCGTAATCGCACATCGCTTGTCGACGGTCGTGGATGCCGATTCCATCGTATTCCTAGAGAAGGGCGTCATTACTGGCGCCGGAACGCATGAGCAGCTGTATGCGAGCCATACGATGTACCGGGAATTCGCCAACGGCCAGCTTCGCATGAACAAAACAGCTTCTTAAGCAGCGGAAGAGGGTGCAGGGATGGGCTATGTGCTTGTTGTGGACGATGATCCGCATATTCGGGAGCTTGTGTGCGTTATTTTGCAGAAGGAAGGATTAATCGTACAGGAGGCGCCGGATGGAAAATCGGCGCTTGCCCAGATGGAAGCCTTGCCTGCGGACATGGTCATTTTGGATATTATGATGCCGAACATGGACGGCTGGCAGCTATGCCAGGAGCTTCGCAAACATTATGACATTCCGCTGCTCATGCTGACAGCAAAGGGCGAGATGGGCGATAAGGTGAAGGGCTTCAATCTGGGAACGGACGATTATTTGGTGAAGCCGTTTGATCCAGCCGAGCTGACCGTTCGGGTGAAGGCGCTGCTCAAACGTTACCGGATCGCCGTTTCCCAGCAGGTGTCCGTGGCGGAGCTGATGCTGGATCGGCAGACGTTCGAAGTGAAGGTTCATGCGGATTATATGACGCTTCCTCCGAAGGAATTTGAGCTGCTGTTCATGCTCGTCAGCCATCTGGGCCGCACGCATACGCGGAATCAGCTGATCGAAGCGATTTGGGGGTATGATTTTGACGGCAACGAGAGGACGCTCGACGTGCATATTAACCGTTTAAGGGAGCGCTTCGAGACTTGGCAGGTTTCGATTAAGATCAGTACGATTCGCGGGCTCGGCTACCGGCTGGAGGCGCTCCAATGAAGCGGCATTTAACGAAATTTGAGATTGGGCTGCGATTCGTAGGCGCGCTGGCGATGATATTTGTAGTTAGCGGGCTCGCGTTCTCGCTGGCCTTCTGGCTCACAAAATGGTTTTATGCAAGGCATGACGTGATCTTGCCGGAGTACATCCTGCAGCTCATCAACTGGGGATTGGGCGTTTTCTTTCTGTTCGTGCTGATCGCAATCATTAATTTGCTGACTCGCCCGAAGCAGCGGGCGGTTTGGATCGAAATGATGGATGCGCTGAAGCGGATGGCCAAAGGCGATTTCAATATTATGCTCGACCGCGATAAGAAGTATCACGGCCAAATCGGAGACTTTATCCAATCGATTAACGATATGGCGCATGAGCTGAAGCAGGTGGAGATGCTTCGTCAGGAGTTTATCTCTAACGTATCGCATGAGATTCAGTCGCCGCTGACTTCGATTCGCGGTTTCGCGAGCACTTTGCAGCGCGAGGGCCTCAGCCCTGATGAGCAAAAGCATTATTTGTCGATTATCGAGAAGGAAACGACAAGGCTATCCAAAATCAGCGATAATCTGCTCAAGCTGACTACGCTTGAATCCGAGCAGCAGCAGGTTGATCCGAAGCGCTATCGCCTTGATACGCAGCTGGAGAACATCGTGCTGGCGTGCGAGCCGCAGTGGCTGGAGAAGGAGCTGGAGATGGAGCTCGAGCTGGAGGAGGCGGAGATCGTAGCGAATGAAGAGATGCTTAGCCAAGTTTGGGTCAATCTCATTCATAATGCGATCAAGTTTACGCCTGCCCGTGGCAATGTGAAGGTTGTGCTTAAGCGTACGGAAGATCAAATGAAGGTACAAGTTGCAGATACCGGCATTGGCATTGCACCGGAGGATCAGCTGCGGATGTTCGAGCGCTTCTACAAGGGCGATAAGCAGCGCACGCGGACGGCAGATGGCAGCGGGCTTGGGCTGTCTATCGTCAAAAAAATCGTCGAGCTGCATCATGGCGAGATTCAGGTACAGAGCAGCCTGCACAGCGGCTCTATGTTCGAGGTGACGCTGCCAGCCGTTTATATGTCAAAGTAAGCGATAACGCCTAAAGAAAAACCTTCCCCTCTTTTACCACAAATTACACCTCGCCGCTTTGTTTCAAAACGGTCATAAGAGGTTAATCATAGCTATATAACAGTACAGAGAGGGGCAATAAATATGGGACTTTTATGGACATTAATCGTTGGCGGTATAATTGGCTGGTTAGGCGGCTTGATTGCAGGCCGTGACATTCCGGGAGGTATCATCGGCAACATTATCGCCGGCTTCATCGGTGCTTGGCTGGGTACGCTTCTTTTGGGCTCGTGGGGTCCGACGATGGGCGGTTTTGCTTTAATCCCGGCAATTATTGGAGCAATTGTAGTCGTTCTTCTATTAAGCGCCATTATGCGCGGGGTAAGAAGAGCTTAGACAACAGCTTTACGCAATGTAAACTTGATAAAACCGTTGTCGAAGGTGTAACGTATACTTCGATAGCGGTTTTTCTGCGTTCAAAAGCTGAGATGAAAGAGGTCGAAAGAAATGCTTATAATCATTAGTCTCATCGCTGCTCTTGTCATTTTTGTTTACCTGATGCTGCGCTATTATCCTGCTCTTGGCGCAAGCCAGTCGAAGGAGCGCAGGCAGAAGCTTAGCCTCTCGAGGCAATATGCCAGCAAAAAGTTTATAAATCCGGTTCCTACGAAGATGGAGACAACGACAAGCGAGAAGCTGAAGATGCTTGTCCAGTTCGTAAAGGGAAATCCAAAGGCTAGACCGGGCAAGCCGGTTGTGATTGAGCCGCTTAGCGAGGTGTATTTCGGCAAGGAGCCGCAGCCCAAGCTGACGTGGTTCGGCCATTCCGCAGCGCTGCTTCAGCTGGAGGGCCATACGCTGCTGCTTGATCCCATGTTTGGCAGCGTCCCCTCTCCGTTTCCTCTGTTTGGCGGAAAAAGGTACAGCGACAAGCTGCCATTTGAAATCGAGCAGCTGCCCATGATCGATGCCGTGCTCATATCGCATGATCATTACGATCATCTGGATTATGGCTCTATCGTGAAGCTGAAGGACAAGGTGAAACGGTTTATCGTTCCGCTTGGCGTTGCCCCGCATTTGGTCAAATGGGGAGTCGACCCCGCAATAATAGATGAGCATGATTGGTGGGACGAGTTCTCGTATGGAGGACTGCAGCTGGCATGCACGCCAGCCAGACATTTCTCTGGAAGAAGCCTTACGGATCGCGATGCTACGCTTTGGTGCTCTTGGGTTATTCAAGGGCGCGCAACTAAAATCTTTTTTAGCGGCGACAGCGGTTATGGTCCTCACTTTAAGGATATCGGCGATAAATACGGCCCGTTTGATCTGACCTTGATGGAATGCGGTCAATACGATGAGCGCTGGGCTGCGATCCATATGATGCCCGAAGAGACGGTGCAAGCTCACTTGGACGTACGGGGGAAGGTTATGATTCCGATCCACTGGGGCGCTTTTACACTGGCGATGCATGATTGGACCGATCCGGTGGAACGTGCCATGAAGGCAGCCAAGGAACGTAATGCGCGCATTTCCACTCCAAAAATAGGCGAGACTGTGTTCATTCAGGCAGCGGCATATCCATCCTCGGCTTGGTGGCGCTAGAGCGTATCTATAAGAGAAGAACAGCCTGCCGGATGAAACCGGCAGGCTGTTCTTCTTGCCGCTTAGCAGCGTACGATTGTGGATCGCCGGTTGTCCCAGCGCCACAGCGGGCTATTGCCCTCAAGCAGCACGCCGCCGTACCATCCATGAATGCCGCTTATCTTTATCCAATCGGCATGACAACCAGCAACGTCAGCACCTAGACGGGTTAAGCCAACCTTTACATGCAAGAATGCTTGCGGCGAGTCATTTAGCGTTGGGATCTTTGCGTTGCCCTCCATTGTAATGAGCGGGTGAGAGCCTTGCGAGAGGCGCCGCAAGCATAGCCAATATTCGATATCGCCCATGCCCAGCGCATGAAGCTTGTCAGTCGTCTCTGAGAAGAGCTGCAGGGGCGTCTCGCTGCCGCTTAAGAGCAGCTCTAGCGTAGTTTGCTCCACGATGCCAAGGCCGTTCTGGGTTGAAGGGAAGCGTGCCAAATGGAGCTGCAGGGCATCATGCAGATAGGGAAGGGCCGACGTATCCTCTTGAAGCAGCTCAGCGATCGCCTCGGGAGACGAGGACGTATAGGCCTCCCATGCTTTTTTGCCAAGATGAAGCTGCTCCCTGCTTATTTCTTGCCAAGTGCCGATCAGGCCTGACAACTGCCCAGCGGGTAGCTGGCCGAGGCCATGAAAGATCGGAATGCCCGGGTATTGATTGATGCTTAACAGATGAAGCTTCGTATCGCCAAGGTCTTGCCCTGCAAGACTATGGAGCAAGCAGCAGAGCATCGTTTGATCGAACAGATCATGCTCGAACCACAGTACCACATCGTCGTATAGCTGGAGGTTTGCCAATCGTTTCTCTTGTTCTTCCGAGCCCTCGCGCCAAAGCTGCTGCGGAATGCCGAGCGCTTCCTCCAAATATTGTCCTCTTGCAGCACGATTAGCCGGCAGCTCAGGCTGCGCGAATACAGGACCTGCCGTATAGATTTCTCGCCAAACGAGAATATCCCCTAAAGCGCCGCTCTCCTTGAGCGTGGTGCCCACAGAATCACCGTTAACAATATGAAGCATCAACCCGCCTCCTTTATAGGTTGATTTTGGAGGAGAACAAGCCCGATTGCAACCGGTTTGCCATGAAACGAAGCAGGGCTGTCCTCAAAGGTCTATACAGACCCATTAGGACAGCCCCTGCTGTTATTATTTAATGCCTGATATCGCGTAGTTCTCGATAATATGCTTCTGGAAGAAGATGAAGATGATAATAATCGGCACGACCATAAAGGTAGAGCCAGCCATTTGCAGCGCATAGTTGCCGCCGTACTGTCCTTTCAGCAAGGACAAGCCCACCGAGAGGGTGTACAGCTTCTCGTCGTTGGCGATAATGAGCGGCCACAGGAAGCTGTTCCATCCGCCGATGAAAGCAAGAATGCCTTGTACCGCGAGAATAGGCTTCGAGATCGGAAGCACGATCTGCAGAAAGGTACGGAACTCGCTTGCACCGTCAAGACGGGTTGCTTCGAGCAGCTCGTCCGGTATGGTGGACATAAACTGACGGAACAGGAATATGCCGAACGCCCCGACCAGACCAGGAAGCACAACGCCGATCATCGTATTCGTGAGATGCATCTCGTTTAGAATCAGGTAGACCGGAATCATCGTAACCTGTCCCGGGATCATCATCGTAGCGAGCACGATGTAGAACAATTTGTTGCTGCCCTTGAATTTATATTTCGCAAAGCCGAATCCGGCCATCGCATTCAGGAACAAGCCGATAAAGGAGAAGAAGACGATAATTAGCGTGTTTTTCAAATAGACGCCAAAGTTCATATTCTCGAACAAATTTTCAAAGTTTTCCGTTGTAAAACGCTCAGGCAGCAGGGTAGGCGGGATATTTTGAATCTCGCCCTCCGGCTTGAAGGCAGAAAGGATCATCCATACGAAAGGAAGGATGACCAATACCCCGCCGACCGCGAGGCAAATGCCCAGTATCCACTTGAGCGCTTTTTCGCCGCTTGAGGCGCTTGACGCTTTTGTTTGCGAACTCATCCATTACACCTCCGTTAGATTATAGATCCGTTTCTTTGCTTTGGAATCTGAATTGAACAAGCGTGATAATAATGATTGCGATGAACAGAATAAACGATCCTGCTGCCGCATATCCGAAGTTGCTAAGCTGGAAGCCGTTTTGGTAAATGAACAGCGCCACGGAAGTCGTGCTGTCGAGCGGGCCGCCGTTTGTCATGATGAATGGCTCCTCGAAAAATTGCAGCCAGCCGATCATCGTCGTAATGGATACGAAGAAGATCGCGAAGCGAAGCATCGGAATCGTAATGTGGATAAGCTGCTTCCAAGTGCTAGCTCCATCCAGTTGCGCTGCCTCGTAGTAAGACTTCGGAATGCCTTGGAGAGCAGCGATAAAGATGATCATATTTAGACCGATCCCTCTCCATACCGCCATCAGAATAAGTGATATCTTGGCCATAATCGGATCTTGCAGCCAAGGAACGGTAGGCAGATTGATCGAATCGAGTACATAGTTGAGTAGACCAAAAGCAGGGTTGTAGAGAAAGCCCCATACGACCGCAACGGCAACCACGTTCGTAACCGACGGCATGTAATAGACAACACGGAACAATTTAAATGCACGGTTCGCGCCAAAATTAATCATGATCGCAATAGCTAGCGAACATAGGATAACGAGGGGAACCCCGATAATCACGTAAAACAACGTATTCAATATGGCTTTTACAAAAATAGGATCGGCCAGCACTTCTACATAGTTTTTGAATCCGACGAATGAAATATTGGACCAGTCTGCGAGGCCCGCCAAGTCCATATTCGTAAAGCTTATTATCAAGGCTACTAGGATCGGCAACAATGAGAATAAGGTAAGTAAAATAAGCGTTGGAGCGATAAAGAAATACGGTGCCTTGCTCTGAGAGATCCCTTTCATATACGACCCTTCCTTTGCTATGAGCGCCTGGCTTCATCCATTCCTAATGGAGCCGGCAGCGAATCCGTTTCAGAAGCGCTGCCGGCAGGGGCGATCATTATTTATTCAGTATTTGCTCAGCCTTTGTATTGAAGTTATCCAGTTCTTTCTTCACGTCTGAATTACCGCGGTAAATCTTCTCGAACGTAGATAGAACGTTTTGAGCAATTTCTTCCCAAGGTTTAATCATCGGCATTGGCTCCGAGTTATTCATTTGCTCGCCAATCACTTTCAAGTTAGGGTCAGAAGTCAAAGCTTCGTTTTCCCAAGCTTTTTTCGTGGAAGGAAGGGAGTTCGACAATTCCAGCCATTTCAGCTGCGTTTCAGGCTTGCTCATGTAAGCTAGGAATTTCAAAGATTCTTCTTTGTGCTCGGTATATTGGAATACGGATAGGTTAGAGCCGCCAAGCGAAGAAAGGTTGTTTTCTTTCTTAGGAAGCACGGCTGTAGCCCATTTGCCTTTAAGCTCAGGCGCTTGGTCGTTGATCAATTTAATCATCCAAGGACCGCTAATGAACATTGGCAGAATGCCATCGCCCTTAAACGCAGGGATGATGTCCATGCCAAGATCGATTGGAGCAGAACCGTCTTTAAAGAAGCTGTTCAAATAGTCGACGGTTTCAACAAACTCTGGTTGGTTGAACAACGGCTTGTTGTTCTCGATAAGCTTCGAGCCGTTTTGACGCGCGAACATGAATAGAAGCGATTGCTCTTTCACATCAAGGCTGATGCCGTATTTGTTTTTGCCGCGAGCTTTAAGCTTCGTTGCTGCATCCTTCAGCTCGTCCCATGTTTGTGGAGCCTGATCATAGCCAGCATCCTTCAACAGGTCTGTACGGTAGTAAAGAACGCGGGTATCGATATACCAAGGCACGCCGACAGTCGCATTGTCATATTTAGTCGTTGTAATTGATCCGGGATAGAAGTTCTCTTCAGCCAGCTCAGGGTATTGCTCAATGTAAGGAGTCAGGTCCATAAGCGCTTTAGCAGAGCCGAATTCAGGAATCCATGTCGTACCCATTTGCAGGACATCCGGGCCTTTTTTGGAAGCGACAGCCGTTAGCAGCTTATCATGCGCCGTATCCCAAGGAAGCGCCTGTACATTGACTTTAATGTTAGGGTTCTCACTTTCGAATTGCTCAGCAATTTTTGGCAAGGCCTTGGCTTCTTCACCCATGCCCCATACATTGATCGTAACTTTGCCTTCTGCTTTATCCGTGTTATTGCCGCCGCAAGCAGTGAGCGCTCCAACAAGCAGCACGGAGCTGGTTAGTACGGTTACCGACTTCTTAAACATAAAATATTCCTCCCGTGTAAATGATTCTAGTTAGTACTATGCAGTGAATAAGTGCAAGTTATGCACAAGGGTGGTTGCCGATTTCAGCGACAATGCTGAATCTGACAAGCAAGATGCTGCACACATCTTCTGAAGCAAAAACGTTCGCCACATGTATATATGATTTCTTTTTGAATGTGGTGAAACGTTTCTATTGACAAAATAAATCCCCATGTAAAACTCTTAAAGCCGATTGCCACACTTATTCGAAACGTTTCGACATCATTATAGATCAAACTGAAATCGTATTCAAGCCTTTTTTATTGAACGAAAATAGGCGGTTATTGGTAATATAAACGTTTCTATCCTATTTGAAACAGTCATTGACGACTCTTTTTGAATTGTTTATAATCCAAACTAGGAGTCAATAGAAACGTTTCGATTGCATAAAACATAGGGTAATAAATAGAGTTGTGTTGTAAAGATAGACAGACCTGCAAACATTAACGATAAGCATGATGGATCTGATCGGCTACAACGAGGGAGGAACACGGATATGAAAAAGCAACCCGCTGAGCTTCTAAAGCTCATGACGCTTGAAGAGAAGATCGGCCAACTGCTTCAGCTGGCAGCGCCTTTCTTTCAAGGTGCGGATGGTCAAATAACCGGACCGATGGCGGAGATGGGCATAACGGAGGAAACGGTGCGCAATACGGGCTCGGTGCTCGGCTTAACAGGCGCGAGTGATGTCATTAACGTCCAGAAGCAGCATTTGGAGACCAATCGCCTAGGGATACCTCTATTAGTAATGGCCGATATCGTCCACGGCTACAAAACGATTTTTCCCGTGCCGCTGGCGATAGGCTGCTCATGGGACTTGGAGCTGGCAGAGCAAAGCGCTGAGATTGCTGCCAAGGAAGCAGCGGCGGCCGGCGTACACGTTACGTTCGCGCCTATGGTCGATCTTGTGCGTGACCCTAGATGGGGCAGAGTGATGGAATCGACAGGCGAAGATCCTTATTTGAACAGCGAGTTCGCGAGAGCGTTCGTAAGAGGCTTCCAAGGGAAGGACCTCGCGAATGACATCAGCCGCGTCGCTGCTTGCGTGAAACACTTTGCCGCATATGGAGCTGCGGAGGGCGGACGCGACTATAATACGGTCGATTTATCGGAACGTCAGCTTCGCGAGTTTTATTTGCCTTCCTATAAAGCAGCGCTTGATGAAGGCTGCGAGATGGTCATGACGGCATTCAATACGGTAGACGGCATTCCCGCTACGGGGAACAAATGGTTAATGCGTGATCTGCTTCGCGGCGAATGGGGCTTTGACGGCGTCATGATCTCCGACTGGGGCGCGGTAAAAGAGCTTATCCCGCACGGCGTTGCGGCAGATGAGGCAGAAGCGGCGATGAAAGCGATCAAAGCGGGCGTGGACATCGAGATGATGACGACCTGTTACGCCGACCATTTGCAGCACCTTATCGAGGCGAATGAGATTGACATTGCGCTGATTGATGAAGCGGTGCTGCGTATTCTAGAGCTTAAACAAAAGCTTGGCTTGTTCGAACGGCCATACCGCGGGGCGAATGCGGAGCTTGAGCAGGAAATCGTAGGCTCGGCAGCCCATCGTGAAGCTTCGCGGGAGCTGGCGCTTAAATCATGCGTTCTCTTAAAAAACGACGGTGTTCTGCCGCTTGGACGTGAACAGAAAATAGCGTTAATCGGCCCATTTGCGGCTAACGGCGATATTCTTGGTCCTTGGTCTTGGCTTGGCTCCAAGGACGAGGCAATTCAGCTGGCTGCGGGCATCGGCGGCAAGGTAGATGCGTCCCTGCTTTCTGTGGTCGAAGGCTGCGGCATTGAAGCCGCGACGGACGAGCAGATGCAGGCGGCGCTTGCGGCGGCGAGCGAAGCGGATATCCTTGTGCTGGCGCTGGGCGAGCATTCCGACATGAGCGGCGAAGCGGGCAGCAGATCCAATATCCAGCTGCCGCAGGTGCAGCTGGAGCTGGTTGCCAAGCTGAAGCAGCTTGGCAAGCCGATGGTCGCTGTCTTGTTTAACGGGCGGCCGCTTGATTTGCACGGCGTTATTGATCAAGCCGACGCGGTGCTGGAAGCTTGGTTCCCGGGAACAGAAGGCGGCGCAGCCATTGCGGATTTGCTGTTCGGCGATGCTGAGCCTACGGGAAGACTGACGATGTCATTTCCTTATTCGGTAGGCCAAGTGCCTGTTTATTATAATCGCTTCAATACCGGACGCCCGCAAGGCGCACCGGATGCCCAGGTAAGATACGTATCGCAATATTTGGACATTCCGAATGAACCGCTGCTGCCGTTTGGCTACGGGCTTGGATACACGACCTTTGCCTACACGGGTGCGGAGTTGTCAGCGGATAAGCTGAGTGCTTCGGAGCCGCTCCATGTAAAAATAACCGTAACGAACAATGGCGCTCGCGCAGGCGAGGATATCGTGCAGCTGTATGTGCGAGATATGGCGGGCGATGTCGTTCGTCCGCTGCAGGAGCTGAAGGCATTCCGCAAGGTGATGCTGCAGCCGGGTGAGAGCAAGGAAATCTCCTTCGCGCTGGAGGAACAACAGCTGCGTTATTATCATGCTGATCTTACCTTTGCCAGCGACCCTGGCGACTTTGAACTTTATATCGGGCCTAATAGCCGGGATGTAACGGCGCTCAAATTCAAATTAAGCAAGTAGAAAGGCAGTGATAAGAATGAAAGCTGTAATCGATGCGTCCAAAGCGATGGATGCCGTGCAAATCAAGGCGGGAGAGCTGACGTTTGACTTTCTAAGCAGCGGAGATCTTGCAAAAGCCGTTCATCAAGGAACGATGCTGAATCAAGTGGTGGCAAGCTCGGTTGATGGATCGCTTAATAACCTTTATATGCGTAAACATGATGCGGAAGGGATTTCTTACGAGCCGCTCCTCGGTATTCGTTCATCCAGCCGCATGTCGGCAGCGGGCGGACGTTTATTATGGGAGGGAACTGCGTTTGGCGGTATCTCCTACCGTGTTCTTTTCACCGCGACAAAACAGGGCATCTGGTTTTGGGATGTAACCGTAGATTCGAATGGAAGCGAAGCGAAGATCGACATCATCTACGGGCAAGACATCGGACTTGCCGATATCGGCGCGGTACGGACTAACGAGGCATATATGTCGCAGTATGTCGACCATAAGGCGTTCAAAGACGAGAAGCAAGGTTATGTGCTTTGCTTCCGTCAGAATCAGCCGATGCAGGGCGGCGCGTTCCCATATATGCAGCATGGCTCCCTTACGGGTTCGGCTGGCTATTCGACGGACGGCTTCCAGTTCTTCGGCCTCAGCTATAAGGAAACGGATGTGCCGGAAGCGCTTGGCAAGCCTGCTCTTGCGAATGAAGTATACCAATACGAATTCGGATATGCGGCGCTGCAATCGCAGCTTACCCTGCTAGAGGGTGAAGCGCGTTTCGTATTTTACGGCTTGTTCAAGCCCAATCATCCTTCCGAAGTCGATGCATTAGAGTTTGGTGCGGAGGTTCAGCAGGCTTGGGAAGAAAGTGAGCGCTCGAGGGAGGCTGATCTAGCATCGGCAACTGAGCCGGCAGCGAAAGTTGAAGTTGCAGCTGCAATCGGTTCGCCATTATCTGCTACAGCTATGACTGAGGCGGAGATTATCGCTTACTTCCCTTTCCGGCATCAGGAAGAATGGCAAGGCGGCAAGCTGCTCTCCTTCTTCACCGATAGCCATGAGCATGTCGTGCTGAAGGAAAAAGAAATGCTTGTTGAACGTCCGCATGGCCATATTCTCATGTCCGGCGGCAATGACAAGATGACTGAGAACGTCATGACAACCACTTCATATATGTATGGGATTTTCAACTCGCAGCTGCTAGCAGGCAATACGAACTTCCACAAGCTGTTCACGAATGCACGCAGCGCTTTGAATACGCTCAAGACGTCGGGCCAGCGCATTTACGTGGAATTGGACGGCAAGTATCGCCTGCTTACGATGCCATCGATGTTCGAGATCGGCTTCAACTATGCCCGTTGGTATTACAAAATGGCAGATGACACGATTATTATTACGAATTACACGACAGTCGATACGCCGGAAGTGCGGCTCCACCTGCGTTCGGTTAACGGGAAAGCTTATCGCTTCCTCGTGACGAACCAAGTGTCGATGAACAACAATGAATATGAGCTCCCATTCCATATGGAGCAAGCGGATGGCGTGCTTACGTTTAAGGCAGACCGTCAATCGATGAGCACATCCGTCTTCCCTGATCTGCAATACCGGATGACGGTAGACGGGGCGGATATGACAGCAGGCGATGAAAGCTTGCTTATCAGCGGCGTTAAGCCTGGTGCAGCATCGCTAGTTGTGCTTCAGCTTGGCGACAGCGCAGAGTGGACGATTACGATGCAGGGATTGTTGCATGGTGAGGATCTGCCGATCGTAGAACGGAAATCGGAGCTGGAAATCGAGCGTTACCGTGAATTTTTCCGTCATGTCATGAATGGCTTCCAGCTTTCCAAAGAGGGTGCCGAAGAGTCTTCAGCCGAGCTGGACAAAGTAAACGCGCTGGCATGGTGGTACACGCACAATATGCTCGTCCATTATTCCGTCCCTCACGGATTGGAGCAATACGGCGGCGCGGCATGGGGAACGCGCGATGTTTGCCAGGGCCCAACGGAATACTTCATGGCGATGCGCAAATATGAGCAGGTTGCGGAAATTCTCAAAACGGTCTATTCGCATCAATATGAAGATGACGGCAACTGGCCGCAATGGTTCATGTTCGACCGTTACTTCCGCATTCAGCAGGAAGAGAGCCATGGCGATATTATTGTTTGGCCTCTGAAGGTGCTGGGCGATTACCTTGCCGCAACGAAGGATTACAGCATTTTGCAGGAGCGCGTACCATACACGGTTCGCCATAAGGGTGATTTCACGACGGAATCGGCGACGCTGCTCGAGCATGCGCTGAAGGAAATCGCTTATATGAAGGATCACTTCCTGCACGATACGCATTTGTCTTCGTATGGCGACGGCGATTGGGACGATACGCTTCAACCGGCGAATGCGCAGCTGAAGCAATATATGATCAGCAGCTGGACGGTAGCGCTGACGTATCAGGTGATTGCGCAGTTT
Organism: Paenibacillus sp. FJAT-27812; assembly: GCF_001273905.1. NCBI lineage: Bacteria > Bacillati > Bacillota > Bacilli > Caryophanales > Paenibacillaceae > Paenibacillus > Paenibacillus sp. FJAT-27812. Next base: position 2,264,474 of record NZ_LIGH01000001.1, read on the forward strand.
GGACGCGTAATGGAAGCCGTTGATGCGGTGCAGGCAGCCGAGCTTACACAGCTGGCATCTGCGATCAAAGAGGATTTCAACCGATACATGCTTCAGCAGGACGTTATTCCGGGCTTCGTTTACATGGAAGAGCCGGGGGATGCGAAGCTGATGCTTCACCCTACGGATACGACTACAGGCATTCATTACCGTCTGCTCCCAATGACGCGCAGCATGATCAGCGAGCTGCTTACAGAAGAGCAAGCGGCTGAGCATTACCGCATTATTAAAGAACAGCTGTATTGCCCGGACGGCGTGCGGCTGATGGATCGTCCTGCGCAGTATGCAGGCGGCGTAAGCACGAACTTCAAGCGGGCGGAGCAGGCGGCAAACTTCGGTCGTGAGGTTGGATTGCAATACGTACATGCCCATATCCGCTACGTAGAGGCGATGGCGAAGCTTGGCAAGACGGATGAAGTATGGCAAGGACTGCTCATGATTAATCCAGTTGGCCTTAGCGAAGTCGTTCCAAATGCAGAGCTGCGCCAGAGCAACTCGTATTTCAGCAGCTCTGACGGCAAGTTCAATAACCGTTATGAAGCGCAGGATCGCTTCGGGGAATTACGTGACGGCACGGTGCCGGTTAAAGGCGGCTGGCGGATTTATTCAAGCGGCCCCGGCATTTATATGAATCAGTTGATTTCCAACGCACTCGGCATTCGCCAGTTAGAGGGCGAGCTGGTCATCGATCCGATTCTGCCGTCCAAGCTTGACGGCATGTTATTCGACTTTATGTGGAATGGCTTGCCGATCACCTTCGTCTACCGGCTAAGCGATGCGAAGCAGGTAACAAAAGTGACAATTAACGGCAAGGATACGCCGCTTAAGCACTCGGCTAACCGCTATCGTACAGGGGGCGTTCAAATCTCCGAGGAGCTATTGAAAGCAAGCCTGAATACGGAATCCAACCGGATAGAAATTTTTATGTAAGAAGCTGACTGGCGGTATCCAAGTACCGCCAGTCTTTGTGATATAGTGAAGGAACAATGATAGATAGGAGCGAGTGCTGTGGTTAGTATTAAGGATATCGCTAAACAAGCGGGGGTCTCGATCTCGACGGTATCTTACGCGCTTAACGGCAGCCCCAAGGTGACGGACGAGACGACTGCAAGAATACTTGCAATCGCCAAGGAATTGGATTATGTCCCGAACGCTGCTGCAAGATCGCTCAAGACGAGAGAAACGAAAATTATCGGTGTCTTTCTTACCGACTTCAGCGGAGCGTTCTATGGCGATCTCCTGCAAGGAACGAAGGAGATTCTGACGCAAAAGGGCTACGACCTCATTGTATGCAGCGGCAAGCAATCCCATCGGATGCTGCCTGAGCGAATGATCGACGGTGCCATTATACTGGACGAGACATTCGGCAGCGAAGAGCTGATGAGCTACGCGGATCGCGGGCATAAGCTCGTTGTGCTGGACCGAGAGCTTTTGCATCCGAACATCAATCAGGTGCTGCTCGACAATAAGGCGGGAGCAAGGCTTGCGGCGGAATATCTAATCGAGCAAGGCCATCGGACGCTCTATGCGGTAACAGGACCTAGCGGCTCGTATGATTCGAAGCAGCGGCTGCAGGCGGTTACGCAAGCAGCGGAGCGGACAGCGGGCGTTAAGCTTACCGTCATTGAGGGCGACTTCAATAAGTCGGCAGGCGAACGGGCAGCGGCGCGAATTATGGCAGATAGCAGCGGCGGCTCCGTCTCTGCGGCTGTATTTTGCTTCAATGATGAAATGGCGATTGGCATGTTTAATTATTTGGCGGCGAATCATCCGGACATCCGGATTGGCGAGCATATTCATATCGTAGGGTTTGATAACATGGAGCTGGCTTCTTATACGCAGCCGCGCCTATCCACGATTGATTATTCGAAGCGCAAATGGGGCGCTCTTGCTGCCGAGCAGCTCATTAAGCTTATAAGCGGAGATGCCGTGGAGCATGAACGGATATATGTGACGCTAATCAAAGGAAATTCAGTCAGAGCGGTTAAGTAAAAACATGACGGCAGGAAGGAAAGGAACGGAACGGAGAGGGGAGGCTGTCCCACAGCCTTATCATCGTTTCTTTCGTCCGCCGTTCAAGTGCGAATCATAAGAATGCTAAGCCTCCAACTACACTTTCAAGGTGTGGTTGGAGGCTTTTTCAATTGATGTTGAGACCGTCTTATTCCGTATCTCGGTTTTGTGCCAGACACTTTTTTAATGTTTGTTGAAATGAATGGATACCCATGGTTGATCAGTCCGAACGTGGAAGATCTTCTTCTTTCTAATGAATCTCAGCACATGAATGTGTAATGAGAGGACTGTAGTTCCGTTATTTTTGCATTTTGACTATTTAGGCGTATTAGGTGGACAGGAGATCCGTTATCTCCATTTAAACGAGGTTAATATTAGTTTTTTTAAGTGAATAGCGGAACCTGAGTCCGCAAACGCCACAATAATCGTTGAAATAGCAAAATAACGGATTCTCTGTCCGCTTATGCTCTCATATACACCACCGCCCTCGTGCCTGATTAGTTTCATGTACAGCTTTTCTCTGATTCAGATCATTGGTTTTCGCACGCAGCCATTTTTGATGTCCGAGCTTCATTATTCAACCCGTTGTAATCCATGCTTGCTAAAAAACTTCAGAAAAGCAGTTGACAACTGTTTTAAATTGAGTTATCTTTAATTCAAGATAATTAACTTAAAGATAAATGCAGCGCAGAAGGGAGTGATAATCATGACAAACGAAAACCAAAACCAAAAACAAAATGATTCATTAGATCTCTTCATCGCGCTGTCTAGAGCGACCCAATGGGTGAATGCGCATGCGGATCGCGATATACGCAAAAACGGCTTGAACCGGACGGAATTTGGCGTTCTTGAGCTGCTGTATCATAGAGGGCCGCAGCCCTTGCAGCAGATTGGCGAGAAGGTGCTGATGAGCAGCGGCAACATTACCTATGTGGTCGATAAGCTGGAGAAGAAGCAGGCGGTGCGCCGAAGAGCCTCAACCGAGGACAGACGCCTTATCTACGCCGAGCTGACCGACCAGGGCAAGCAGTTCGTGGAGGAAGTGTTCCCCGGCCATCAAGCAACGATTGAGCAAGCAGTGAACGGGCTTACGCCAGAAGAGAAGCAGGTGGCAAGCAAGCTGCTTAAGAAGCTTGGCAAGTTTGCGCAGGAGAATTACAAGTAGCTGGGTTGTTTCCTGAAATGAGCGGCGGAAGTTTGCTGATCAAAGCGAAACGGAGTTTAACAGCTATGGCGGCAGCAGCCGTTCGCGCTTGCCCCATATCTTAAATTAGAGATTCTTTAAATCACGATAAAAACAAAAAATAATTGGAGGAATTAAAATGAGTTTGGCATTAGGATTGTTGGTTGTTCGTGTGGTCGTAGGTTTGTTGTTTGTAGGGCATGGCGCGCAGAAGCTGTTCGGATGGTTTGGCGGTTACGGTCCAAAAGGAACGGGCGGCTGGATGGAGTCGATCGGTATTAAGCCGGGAGTAGCGATGGCCGTCGCCGCCGGCCTTATGGAGCTGGTTGGCGGACTGTTATTTGCAGCAGGGCTGCTTACGCCGCTTGCCGCAGCGCTTATCGTGCTTGCGATGCTGGGCGCTATCGTGAAGGTTCATGGTCAGAACGGGCTTTGGGCGACTGCTAACGGTTATGAATATAATCTGGTCTTAGTAGCCATTGCTATAGGTATTGCTTTAACAGGCGCCGGCGACTATTCGATTGATGCGCTTATCCGTTAATCTGTGATTGGGTTAGTTACAATACTTTTTAAATTAATATAAAATAGGGAGAGTGGACGATATGACAACGCAAACAGCTGGAATTCACCATATAACTGCTTTTGTTAGAAACCCTCAGGTTACGGCAGATTTTTATGCAGGGGTGCTTGGCCTGCGCTTGATTAAGAAGACGATTAACTTTGATGCCCCTGAGGTTTATCATCTGTACTTTGGCAATGAAATCGGAAGCCCGGGCACGATCATTACGTTTTTCCCATGGGCAAACTCTCGCAAAGGCAAAATTGGCGGCGGCCAAGTCGGCTACACGACCTATGTCGTACCTGCTGATGCGTTTGATTTCTGGAAGGAGCGGCTGGCAAAGCTGAACGTAGATGCCGTACAAACGTCGAGATTCGGCGAGCAGTATTTGCAATTCGTTGATCCAGATGGCTTAAAGCTCGAAATCGTTGCCCGTGAGGAAGGAGCGCTAAGCAAATGGACGTTCGGCGGCGTTCCGGCGGATAAAGCAATTAAAGGGTTCGGCGGCGCGATTCTGTACAGCACCGCTCCAGCCCAAACCGCTGAGCTTCTCGTAAACGTGATGGGGCTTGTGAAAGTTGGAGAAGAGGGCGGTTACGCCCGCTTTAAAGCAACGGGAGATCTGGGCAACCTGATCGACGTTAATGTGGAGAGCATGGAGCAGGGCCATGGCGGCGCCGGCACCGTCCACCATATTGCGTGGCGGGCGAAAGACGACGCGGAACATGCGCTTTGGAGAAGCCATGTCGAGAGCAACGGCTTTGAGCCTACGCCGATCGTCGATCGCCAATATTTTAACGCGATCTACTTCCGTGAAGCAGGCGGCATTTTATTCGAGATTGCAACGGATCCTCCGGGCTTTGCCCGCGATGAAGAGCCTGCTCATCTCGGCGAGAAGCTGATGCTTCCAGCATGGTATGAAGAGCACCGTACGCAAATTGAACAATTATTGACGCCATTTGATATAAGGGTATTGGAGGAGGATAAATAATGAAACATATCTTTAAACAAGGAACCGATCCATCCGCGCCCGTATTGCTGCTTCTGCATGGCACGGGAGGAACCGAGCGGGATTTGCTCCCGCTCGCGGACCTCATATCGCCGGATTCATCTGTGCTTAGCGTAAGAGGGAATGTGCTGGAGAATGGCATGCCGCGTTATTTCCGAAGACTAGCCGAAGGCGTCTTTGATCTTGAGGATTTGGTGTTCCGGACGAAGGAGCTGAATGATTTTCTAGACAACGCGGCAGCCGAGTACAGCTTCGACCGCAGCAACATCGTAGCGATCGGCTATTCCAATGGCGCCAATATTGCAGGAAGCTTGCTGTTCCATTATGAAGGAACGCTGCGCGGTGCGATTTTGCATCATCCGATGGTGCCGATCCGCGGCTTGGAATTGCCAAGCCTGGCTCTTGCGCCTATTTTCATCGGCGCAGGCTCCAATGATCCGCTTTGCACGCCGCAGGAGACAGAAGAGCTGGATCGCATGCTGCAAGCGGCAGGGGCGTCCGTGACCGTTCACTGGGAGCAGCATGGGCATCAGTTGACTAGCTCAGAGGTAGCAGCCGCTGCCGCTTGGTATAAGGAAACGTTCAAGGTCTAATAGAAGCAAGCGGATATAAGCAATGATAAAGCTGTGAAAGGGGGAGCGGGCTGTGTTATCCATTGATCCATCGAGCCAAAGCGTGCAGGACAATTACAAGCTGCTGATCGGCAGCATCGTGCCAAGGCCTATCGCTTTCGTCACGTCGCTAACGAGCGAGGGCGTGCTGAATGCAGCGCCCTTCAGCTTCTTCAATATCGTAACGGCTAACCCGCCGATGGTTGCGGTGTCCGTGCAGCGCAAGCCGGGCGGTGTTCAGAAGGACACCGCCCGTAATGCGGCTGCTTACGGCGAGTTCGTCGTACATATTTCCGACGAGAGCTACATTGAAGCGATAAATGCGACGGCCGCGAATGTACCGCCTGAGGAGAGCGAAGTAGCTTTAGCTGGACTAACGGCGATTGCGAGTGAACACATCCGCGTACCCGGCGTAGCCGAAGCGAGAATACGGATGGAATGCGTATTGGAGCAATCGCTCCCGCTTGGCGGCACCGAAGGGGCGCCAGCCTGCGACCTTCTCATTGGGCGCGTTGTCCGATTTCATGTCGATGAAGCGCTGTACGAGAACGGCCGGATCAATGCCGAGGCCTTGAAACCAGTCAGCCGGCTAGCCGGCAGCGATTATGCGAAGCTGGGAGATCAGTTTTCGATTGAGCGTCCCGTTTAAGAGTCAAGCAGGATGCAAATTCATACAAAACAGCCCGTACCGCGTGAACATTTACCGGTACGGGCTATTTATCTATTAGGTTAGATAAGACGCTTGCGGATTGCGCCGGAAAGGAGATCAATAATCGTAATCAGAATGACGATGCCAAGCAAAATAATGCCGACGCGATCCCAGTTGCGGGTGCTAAGGGCGAAGATGAGAGGCGTGCCGATGCCGCCTGCTCCGATGACGCCGAGAATGGTCGCAGAGCGCATATTGATCTCAAAGCGGTACAGCATATACGATAGGAAACCGGGAAGCACCTGCGGAATGACGGCATACCACAGAATTTGCAGCCGATTTGCTCCGGAGGAGAGCAATGCCTCCACAGGGCCTTTATCCATATTTTCCACTTCATCGGCGAACAGCTTGCCCAGCATGCCGACCGAATGCAAGCCCAGCGCCAGCACGCCAGCGAAGGAGCCAGGGCCCACGGCTTTAATGAACATAAGCGCGAGCACGACTTCGGGGACGGCGCGAATGACGCTGAGCACGATTTTGCCTGAGCCTGACACCATGCTGGAATTGCTCATATTAACCGCGGCCCAGAAGGCAAGCGGCAGGCAGAGCAGCGCAGAAATAAAGGTGCCCAAAATCGAAATCGCGAGCGTCTCCAGCAAACCTCTAAGCAGATCCTCGCCTTCAGGCAAATAAACGAAATCCCAGTCCGGCGAGAAGATGCCGGTCACGATTGCCTTCGTAATTTGAACGGCCGTTTCTTTAATGCCCGTGAACGGGATGCCTGCAAACGCCCAAATATAGACGGATGCCAGAGCAGCGTAGATCAGCCAGCGGTAACGGTTGTTTTTTGGTTTGCGAACGATTGTATTCCATGGTTTTGTCATAGCAGCTTCTCCCGCAGCTTCGTGCTTGAATAATCAATGAGCAAGACGATGGCTAGTGTAAATATAATGATGACGCTCGTTTTGTCGTATTCTAAAAACCCTAACGTAATTTCATAATAATGACCGATGCCCCCGGCGCCTACGAGTCCAAGAACCGCCGCTGCGCGAACGTTGATCTCAAAGGTATAAAGCGTAAAGGACATGAAATGAGCCTGAATTTGCGGGATGACCGCATACAGAATGCGCTGCGGCCCGGTTGCTCCGACAGCGGTCATCGCTTCAAGCGGCCCGCGGTCAATCGCCTCCAAAGCCTCATAGGTTAGCTTCGCAATTAATCCTAATGAGAAGACCGACAGCGCCATCATGCCCGGAAGCGGACCGATGCCAACGATGGACACAAAGATCGCTGCGAGCAGCAGATCAGGTATGGTACGAATCAAATTGAGCAAGAAGCGTACAGGATATCGAAGCCAGCTGCTCTTCGTTAAGTTGCTGGCGCTAAGCAAAGCGACCGGAATTGCCAATATAGCGCCGATTGTCGTGCCGATGAGCGCCATTCGTATCGTCTCCAGCATCGCGCCGACAATATTGTCGAAATAGGTCCATTTTGGCGGAAACATCTCCTTAAGCAGGTCGAACATATTCGGAAAACCTTCGATAAGCTCCCCAAACGTAGCTTCGGTCTGAACGGAGCTTCCCCATAGAAGCAATATAATGATGAATGCCGTTAGATAATGCTTGAGTTTGCTCGGCGCCTTCGGACGCTTCAGCTCCGTCTGTGTGCTCATGCGCGTCGTTCTCCCAGCAGCTCGTCTTCCTCAATCGGCCGTCCATAAATTTCTGCAAAACGCTCGTCTGTCGCCTCAGCAACAGGGCCGTCAAATACGACTTGTCCTGCGCGCAAGCCGATGATACGCGTAGCGTATTGCCTCGCCAAATCTACATAATGAAGGTTAACAATCGTTGTAATGCCTAGTTCGACATTGATCTTTTTGAGATCATCCATAACCTGCTTCGTCGTAAGCGGATCTAAAGAGGCAACGGGCTCGTCCGCCAAAATCATTTTTGCTTCCTGCGCGAGCACGCGCGCGATCGCTACCCGCTGCTGCTGGCCGCCGGACAGCTCGTCGGCGCGTGAATAAGCCTTCTCGACGATATTAACGCGATCCAGCGCTTCGAATGCAATGTTCATATCCTTCTCGGGAAATCTTCCCGCTAACGTTCTTAATGTGGAATGGTAGCCGACGCGGCCCGCGAGCACGTTGCGCAGCACGGATGAACGCTTGACGAGGTTGAAGCTTTGAAAAATCATGCCGATATTGCGGCGTATTAAGCGCAGCTGCTTCCCCTTGGCTTTTGTAATAGACTGACCATCGATAAGAATATCACCCTCTGAAATATCGTGAAGGCGGTTAATCGACCGCAGCAGCGTCGATTTTCCGGCGCCGGACAATCCGACGATGACGATAAATTCGCCTTTTGCAAACGTTAGGTTAATGTTGTCCAAGCCTTTTGTCCCGTTTGGGTACCTTTTTGACACATTCTGAAGCTCTATCACAGGAAAATCATTCCTTTGCTTAATATCGTAGTAATAAAGGATAGCCAGTCCGGGCGCAAATGCACGCGAACTGGCTTTCGATACGTTAATATGGGTACTCTTATTTAGCAGGGATAGAAAGGGAACGACTATTCCGTCTTAACTTTCTCGCCATATTCACGAACGATGTTGAAGATGCTGTCTTCGGATTTCACGTAACCTTGGTGCGAGTAGATGTCAAAAATGATTTTGCGGCTAGCTTCGTCGTTGCCAAGCGCAATGAAGGCATCCTGAATTTTTGCAACCCATTCTGCGTTCATGTCGGAACGAACAGTAATCGTGTCGTTTGGAATATTCTCGGTATACGTCAATACGCGTGTATCGTCAAACACAGTCGGGAAATCCTTCGACACGAGCGTACGAGCGTCTTGGAAAATAGCAGCTGCATCGACGTCGCCGTTCAATACGGCTATAACGCCTTGGTCATGGCCTTTTACAGTAACAGCCGTTACATCTTTAAGCGGATCGATACCGGCCTCGATCAATTTGCCTGCCGGCCATACGAAACCTGCGGATGAAGTCACGTTTTGGTAAGCGATTTTTTTGCCTTTCAAATCCTCAATCGATTTAATAGGGGAATCTTTTTTCACGATAATCATCGATTTGTAGAAATCAACGAGCTGGTCTGTCGGAGCGCCCGTATCGTCTTGAACGCCAAAGCGCTGCGCTTGAAGAATAACTTCAGCTGCGCCCTTGTCCTTAGCGAGTACATAAGCAGTTGGAGGAAGGAATCCCACGTCTACTTTTTTGGAAGCCATCGCTTCGATAATCGTGTTGTAGTCGGTGGAGATGCTTACTTCTACAGGGATGCCAAGCTTATCGGAGAGCAGCTGCTCAAGCGGCTTTGCCTTTGCTTCAAGCGTATCTGCATTTTGTGAAGGGACGAATTGCACGGTCAGCTTCTCTGGCACATAACCCTCTGCCTGCTCCGTTGCAGCCGGAGCGTTGGTAGCAGCGTTGTTTGTCGCCGCAGCTTCATTGTTTGTTTTGTTAGCGCCACAGGCACTCAGCAAGGATACGGACAATAGTAATGGAAAAACAAATTTAGCGATTTTTTTCAAACAATAACCCTCCAAATATTCTAATTTAAGGTACTTGGTTAACTATACGGACGGTTTATTATCAGACCGTAAAATAGGGAATAAGCTTTTGTAAAAGTGGGAGTAATTGGTCTATTTTTATTGGATGAGCTGTTAAAATAGAGGGATTAACGGAATATAACGGAAGTTGGAGGTATTTATTGAATGAAAATAAATGAAAAATTCCTATGTGAAATTATGGTGACAAGCGATATACACGGACATATTCAGCCCGTCGATTACCGCACGCGCGAGGAGCGGCATACGGGGCTTGCCAAAATAGCAACACTAGTGAAAGCGGCAAGGCAGCAAGCGCCGGAGCTGCTGCTCGTCGATAATGGGGATTTGCTGCAGGGGACGCCATTTTCCTATTTCTCAGCAACGGCGGGCAAGGAGCAGCTGAATCCTGCCATTGCGGTGCTGAACGAGCTGAATTACGATGCGGCGGTGCTCGGCAATCATGAGTTCAATTATGGCTTGGAGCTGCTTCGCAAAGCGGTGAGCGATTCAAGCTTCCCATGGCTGTCGGCAGGCATTGTTGACAGCGGGACGAATAAGCCTGCATTCGGCAAGCCATACGTGATAAGGACATTGAATCCGGGCATTAAAGTAGCGCTGCTCGGCGTTACGACCCACTACATCCCCAATTGGGAAAACCCTGCTCATATTAGCGGTTTAACCTTCCATGATGCGCTGGGTACGGTGAAGGAATGGGCCGCGCATATTCGCAAGGAAGAAAAACCGGATCTGCTCGTCGTCGCTTATCACGGCGGCTTCGAACGCGATCTGGCAACCGGCGAGCCAGCGGAGAAGCTTACCGGGGAGAATCAGGGTTACGCCATATGTACGGAATTAGAAGGAATAGACGTGCTTATTACCGGGCATCAGCATCGTTTTATCGCAAGCGAGCTTGGCGGCGTAACGGTCATTCAACCGGGCAGCAACGGACAAGCTGTAGGCAAAATCAGCATTGCGTTCGAGAGAGGGCAGAGCGGCTGGGTCATTGCCGAGAAGAAGGCGGCGCTGCTGCGACTAGATGAAACCATAGCCGCAGACTCCGGCATTCTGGCACTGACGCAGGAAGTGGAGGAGAGGACACAGAACTGGCTTGATCAGCCAATCGGGCAAGTGTCCGGCGATATGACCATATCGAATCCGCTGCTCTGCCGCAGCGCCGACCATCCGTTTATCGAATTCATGAATAAGGTGCAGATGGATGCGGCTGGCGTAGATGTCTCAAATGCGGCTCTGCTGAACAACGAGTCGGAAGGCTTCAGCGGGGATGTGACGATGCGGGATATTTTGACCAACTTTATGTATCCGAACACGCTGGCCGTGCTAAGGCTTAGCGGAGCGGATATTAGGGCAGCGCTTGAGCTGACGGCGGCTTATTTCCAAGTGAACGAGGATGGCAAATTAGACGTCAATCCTGCTTACATGGAACCGAAGCCGCAGCATTATAACTACGATATGTGGGAAGGCATCGAATACGAGTTGAACGCGGCGAAGCCTATTGGGGAGCGGGTTACGAAGCTGCTGCGGAATGGGCAGCCTGTGCTGGATGACGAGCTGCTGGATGTCGTCATGAACAATTACCGTGCAGCCGGCGGAGGAGATTACGAGATGTATCAAGGCAAGCAGGCCGTACGCGAGGTTCAGATCGACATGGCGGAGCTGGCCGCCCAGTATTTGCAGAAGCATGGCGTGGTTGAGGCAACTTGCAACGACAATTGGCGGGTTGTTATTGACGCTCAATAAAAAAACGGAAGTCGATATTACCTGGTATAGGCGGCTGAATTATCTAGGTTATTAGGCTGAATTCAATTCCGGGTATCGGCGGATTGGGTTAGAGAGGACCCCATTTCGATGCGCGGACAGATGAGCGATGCAGTCAGGCTGCTTGGCAAATCGTGTTGCAAAAAAGAGTGCTTTGGAGACGCCGGGGTCTCGGAAGCACTCTTTTTTATGTCTATTCGATTGGTTGGATTAAATGGCTTCCGCCAACATATTCGCATAAAACTCCGCGCCGTGGCGCTTGAGATGGACGCCGTCCGCATAGAAGAAATCTTTTTTTCCTTTGCTTGCCGTATACCAATCGACTAGCGTTACATTGTCTGCATTATCGGCAGTTTCAGCCAGCATTTTGTTAACGGAATCCTGCCATTTGCGAGGAACGCGTGTATTCACCATCAGAATCTCGCGATCTGGACCGATAGCGTCAAGAAGCTTGCTCAGCTGTTTGGTTGTAAACGAGCCGTTCGTTCCAAGCTCAATAATGACCGTGGCGCCAAGCTTGTTGTTTTTTTTCAATTCTTCAATGACATCTGCGGCATGGGAGAACTGCCTTCCTATTTTACCGTCGATAACGATGCCGGGCAGCAGCTTTTCTAAGTAGGGGCCAGCATCCAAAATAACGGAGTCGCCGATAGCCGTTACGCTATCTTGGTCGATGGAAACAGCGGGCGTTTCTTCGGGTTTAGGCGTGGGCTCGGGTTTGGGCGTCCCGTTGTCTTTAGAGCCATTGTTTGCTGGCTTGTCGGCATTCGTATGATTTCCGTTCGTGCTGCCCGTTACGGCTTTATCCGGCTGCGGCGTCGCTTCCGGCGGCTTCGGCTTAACCGTCGCTTCCGGCTTACTAATTACAGGCGGGGATGTTGCTTCAACGGAAGTGTCCGGCTTCTCAGTGGCAGAGCTTGATGTGTTGCTGCTGCTATTTCCGCTTGCCGATTGTAAATCGGCGCTGCTTGCGCAGGATACGCTGGATACGATAAGGACGATCATCGCGAAATAGGCGGATGATTTTTTGAAACTAGGCGTGTAGATTCTGCTGGGCATTTGCAGTTTAAGCCATGCGAGTAGTTTCCCAATTGCTCCGTGCCGAATCGGCTCTTCAACAAAGCGCCAGGACAGCTCGGCAAGAACAAGCGTCAAAATAACTTGAATCAGTGCGCGTACCGGATTAAAATCTCCGCTCTCGGCAGTTGGCGTAGTCAATACGATGATTGGATAATGATACAAGTAAATGCCATAGGAGCGAACGCCAATCCATGTAAGAGCCTTGCTGCCGATGATTCGGGACAGCCTGCTTGCGGGGTGGGCAAGTACAGCGACGACCGCAGCGGTTGCGATAGCGAGCAGCACCATTCCGCCGCGATAGAGGAAGGAATCATATTCGCCTACTCTGCCGATCATGAGCAAAATAAGGATGAACCCTATTGTGCCAACCGTATCCAAAGTAAGGCGGCTTCGAGAGGATAATGATTCGCTTAGCTTCCAGCTCGGCCAGACGATCGCAAGCGCGGCCCCGATGAGAAGGGCGAATGCTCGGGTGTCCGTACCATAATACACGCGGCTTGGGTCTGTTCCCGGTTCATATAGGAGCGCCATTAAGCCTGCTGACACGGCAGCCGCCGCCAGAGTCCATAATGCGAGCTGTCCGCGCTTTGGAACAAAACGAATGACGGCTAAGAGCAGCAAAGGCCAGAGCAGATAAAATTGCTCCTCGACCGCGAGCGACCACAAATGGCCGAATGGCGAGGCAGGGCCAAAGCTCTCAAAATAGGAGACCTCATGAAAAATAAGCCACCAATTGCTTATATAGAGAAACGCCGATCCGATATCCCCTTTGAGAGCAAAGAGGCGGGCGGAATCGCTCATCCAAAGCCATAAGGAAACGACTGCAATCATGATGAACATAGCAGGCAGCAGCCGCCTGGCGCGGCGGATAAAAAACGTTTTTAAGTCGAGTGTTTTTTTCTGGCCAAGCTGCTTTAGTAAAATATCCGTGATGAGATATCCAGAGAGGACGAAGAACATGCTCACGCCAAGCAAACCGCCGGGCACCCAGTCTAAATTCAAATGATAGGCGATGACGGCAAGGACGGCAATCGCACGCAAGCCATCAAGTCCTGGCATATAACGGCTGCTGCTGCTGCCAATTGGCTTAGGCACGGCGATGTCCTCCTTCATGTATTGGGCTAAGGGATTTTGCGGCAAGGTTGGTTTGACGAAGATGGTGAGACAAGCGATGGTTAGCGACGATACGGATGGTAAAAATGATGTTCAGCCCCTCTGGATGTTAAATCGTTGTATAAGCAATTATAGGGCGCAGCCTTTAAAAATTCGTAACAGAACAGTTACAATCCGGTATCAAACCGGAAACAACAGAAACGAAAAGTTACAAGCTCGGATGGAGTATGTATAAACGGCTAAAGGGAACTGTAACCATAGAGAGAAAAGAGGCGTCAGACGCAGCTGCTTGAGCCTAAATTTGTGTTCACGCGGCAAATCCATTCGCAAACTTTGGAGGAGATCTTTGATGAAAATAAAGCTTCTTAGTGTCATGCTGACCGTTATCCTTATCGGGATGATGGGAGCTTCAGGAGCTGCTCTGGCGGCGAAGCGGGATAGCTCGCTAAAGGCGGCTTTTGTTCGCAAAGGCGAACTATGGCTTAAGGAAGGCAATCAAGAGAAGAAGCTGGTTAACGGACCTCTTGTTCTTCATCCAAAATGGTCATTTAACGGAAAGTGGCTTGCTTTTGCAAAAGGGGAAGCAGGGCAAGAGCTTTGGGTGCTGGAGCTGCGTTCTGGCCGAAGCAGCCTTGTATCGGCGGAGGGCGGGAGAAATTTTCAATGGGCGCCGAATGCGGAGAGACTTGCCTATCAAACGGAGGAGCTGCTGCAATATGTCGATGCGAAAAGGCCGGACAAGCCGCTGGGTGCCGCCAAAGGAATCGGAAATTACTCATGGCTGCCGGATGGCAAGGGATTTTTTGCTTCTTCGCAATCGGAGCTGATGCCAGACGGCTGGACGCCAATCAGCCTTTTGCAAATACCGCTTGCCGGATTGTCCGATCCGAGCAAGTATGTGACCGTACACGTGCTGCCGAGTCCATCGGATGATTTTTTTGCGGTGGATACCAGCGTATTCAAATGGTCGGCGGATGGACGATGGATCGCCTTTCTGGCGAAGCCAACCGCTTCCTTATCGGCCGATAGCAACACGCTTTGCGTCATTACAACGGATGGTGTTGTTTTTCGAACGTTAGACGAAATGGTCAGCAACGAGCAGTGGTTTGAATGGGCGTCGAGCGGCGACCGGCTGGCGTATATTGCCGGTGTCGGGCGCGAGGCGACGAGCAACAAGCAGCTTAAAGTGATTGCAGTAACATCGGAAAAATCGGCCGAGTACACTCCAAAAGGTTATGTAGATCAAGCATTTGCATGGCAAGGCTTGCAGCATCTCATTGTGTCGAGAGCAGAAGAGTCTAAGCAGGACGCGGGCCAATCAGCGCCAGCCAACCCTTATTTGATGAGGGTGGAGCTGGAGAACGGGAAACAAACGGCCATAACAAGACCCTCCGGCAAGCACGGCGAATACAATCCTGTTGCGCTAAAGTTGAAGCTGGCATGGGTGGAAAGTGACCCATCAACAGCCAGCGTTATCGTAGCAGATGCGAACGGACATCATGCGGCGGAATGGATTAAAGGCATCGACATCGCAGACTCCTACTATGGGCAGTGGCGTTGGGGCGAGGTGCTGGCGTTTTATGGGAGGGATTAATGTGCTGTAAACACGTATAGGCGCTTACAGCCATCCCAAAATAAAAAAGAACCGAGACACAAGTCTCGGTTCAACATTTAAATCTGTACAAGCAGCAATATGATCGACGATAAACATAAGCATGTGCTGATCAAGCAAAGGAACATGACGACTTGCTTATGGCTGAGCCCGGCACGCAGGAGTCGATAATGCGCCTGGCTGGCATCGGCCTGATAGATCGCTTTGCCCTGCAGCATTCTTCTTACGACAACAAACAAGTTATCGAAGATCGGTACGCCCAGCGCGAGGATCGGAATGAACAATGACATGACCGTAGCTTGCTTGAATGCGCCATCCAGCGCAATAACGGCCAGAATGAACCCAAGGAAAGTCGCTCCGGCGTCGCCCATGAAAATTTTGGCGGGAGGCTTGTTGTATCGCAAGTAAGCAATCGTTACGCCGACCAAAATAATAGCCATAATGGCGGAGTTGGATTGTCCTTTCGCTATGGCAACAACGAACAGCGTAACCGCAGAGATAGCGGAAAGAGCGCCAGCGAGCCCGTCCATGCCATCGGTAAAGTTAATGACCGTCGTAACGCCAAAAATCCACAAAATCGTAAGTGAAAATTGCAAAATGACCGGAAGCACGACATACTCGCCCGAGAACGGGTTGTAAAATCCGGTAAATGCTATGCCAGAGGCGTACACGAGAACCGCTGCGGATATTTGCACGATAAACTTAGGAAGCGACGGGAAGTCTTTGCCCTTCGTCTTATACCAATCATCGATCGTGCCAATGATGAGCAGCAAAACACCGCCTGCGAATATAGCGCCGGTCTGTAGAGAAAAGTCTTGTGTCACAAGCAAATAGGTCAGGAAAAATCCGATGAAAATAACATAGCTTGCCGTTAGCGGAATCGGCTCTCGATGGAGCTTGCGCTCGACGTCCTTGCGAGGCTTGTCCACAAAGTCAAGACGGAAAGCCAGCCTGCCGAACGGCGGGATTAAGAAATAAACGATAGCAAAGGACAATAGTAAAGAAAACGCGTATAAAATAGTTGTCACCACCGATACGTAATGGACGAACAACAAAATTATACAGTTCGAGAAGAAAAATGTCGATTAGGAGAAACTCATGTGAGAAGATATTAATTTTTTGCCTTGAATGTACCTTTATAGCGGCAGCGTCTCCAGCATCTCACCGGCAGATGCTTTACCGGAAGCCACTTTCATAAATGCCTCCAAATAGAGATGAAGAAAATGGAGAATAAGCCCATTTTGCGTATCGATCGTTTTAACGTTTGCCGCATCCTCGTTTGCCAGCAGCAGAAGCGAGTTGTGCTTGTAATAGACGACACCTGTGTCCTCGAATAGTCCAAAAGCGCCAAGCGGCAGCGTCGTGTTCAGCTTAGCCGTCAAGCGAAGCAGCTCGCCGTGGTAAAGAGGGGAAACGTCCTCGGCAATCGTGGCGAAGGCTTGTAAGATACATATGCCAGCGGCTTCAGCATCCTCCATATTCGGCAAAAAGCAGAGCTCAAGCTGAATGTCTCTATCTTCCTCGCCGATACCGTCAAACAGAACAATAAGCGAGCGGAACGGATCTTCATCAGTAGGCTCAGCCCACCCGGTTTGAAACCCTTCGGCCTTGTAGTCGGTCTCTAGTAGATTAAGCAATCGATTCGGACCAGCTGAAAAATTCGTCATAGTTACCTCTCCTTATGCTGCTAAGTATGAAGCTTCTTCGCGATGAGCTCGACCTTTGGCGTCTTCTTCTTCGGATCTGGCTTTAATCCGATGTTCGTAATTAACGTAACGTATTGCGGATCTGATTCTAGCACGCCTTTTTTGTAAATCGTATGCGCCAGATCGGTAATGATTTGGCTGTAGCATTGACCGACGGAATTGAAGCCGTTTTGCTGAAGCAGAGAACTTCGGATGACGGACTTATCCGGCTTAGCTTGCGGATCGGCCGCTTGCAGCTCGGCAACCTTCTTATCGACTCCTAGGAAGCGATCAACGATTTCCTCTTTGCGAGCGCGTTTCTTGTAAAATTTATAAATGGCAGCAATACCGCCGATCGCACCGGCAACACCAAGCAGAAGCCAGCCGACAGGAGTTGCCGCGCTTGCAAGCAGAAGCCCGCCGCCGACGATCATAGCCGCGCCTTTAAGCGCAGTAGCCGCGCTCTTTTTGCGATTTATATCTTGGGTGCTTGCACCTATATTGGCTGCGAGATTGAGTTTTTCGTCTTTGCCGGCCGTCTGCTTCTCAAGCTCTTGGAGATTATTTCTTTGTTTCGTATGTTTATATGTTCCGGCAACGCCGCCGGCTAAGTAGGCTGCACCGCCGACAACGCCGGCTGCGCCGGCTGCCGCAGTTGCTGCCGTACTCACCGCAGCGCCCATAAACTTTTGCGTATTGACGACGCTGGTTGCCCCGAAGCGTGCCAAGTCGGCAAGACCGCCGCCGCCCTCGACTGCGATGTTCTGGGCTTTGTCATGCGTGCTTAGCGCTTCTTCATGATTCTGGGTCGCGTTATAGATTTGCATGCCGGCCGTTACGCCGCTCAGCATCGCCGATGCTGGTCCGAGATCAGTGACGGCTCCGAGGGCGCCCGTATTCGATGCGCTAGCTAAGCCTTGGACTTCCCCGACACTTGTTGCTGCAGCGCTGGAGGCTCCTATCGAAGCAGCCGCGCCAGTCGTAGCATAGGTCGCATAATCACGATCCGTATCTGCGTTGTAATCCTTCGGTTTTTGCCCTTTGACCGTACGTACGATGGTAGAGAACTTGTCCCAGTCCACGCTTCGTCCCGTAAAGCCGGTAATATGCTTTTTGGCTTTGCTTAAGGATGGAGGCCCGTTGCCGCCGGCGAATAAGTTGGTCGCAATCTTCTGTTCCATGACACTGAGTCCTTCAAAAAAGCTGAACAAATCCGATTTCTTGTCCTTTGATGCTTCCGCCTTCAGCCAGCTGACAATCGCCTGTGAGCCGCCTGCCGCAGGTGCCTCGCCGCCTGCCAGCTGCTTGACGCTCGCTTGTGCAGCGCGGTTTCCTGCCGTTCGCTGCAGCTGCAGCACATTCGAGGGTGCGGCTGCGTTTGGCGACTTTTCTGCCGTAATTGAAGGCTGACCAGGTGTTGATTTAATGGATTCGCGGGAAGACGACTGCTTCTTCTGTAATGGACTATTCGCCAAGGGAATTCCTCCTATGATAACAAGCCTGTCTTTGCAAAAAAAAGTCACTGCTTTCAAGTTGTCCGAGCCTATCCGTAGTCCTTTTATCTTAGCATGACTTGCCATTATGTACTATAAAAATGGTTCAAAATACCTTTTTTTCGACAATATTTTTACATGAATGAGCAAGTTCCGAGGAAAGTGGAGCTAATGGCTAATCTAGTGGCATTCAATATCCAATGTATGAATAAGGATAAGCAATCATTTTATTAACCAGAAGAGAGATCGGCAAGCGAAATTACATATCCGAAATATAGAGGAGTGACACAGAGATGTGGATGGATACAGCCATAATTGGCGGCGGGCCGGCGGGCTTGAATGCCGCGCTCGTGCTTGGCAGGTCACGGAGGACCGTTATTTTGTTCGATCATAACAGGCCTAGAAACGCAGTGACGCATGAGTCGCACGGGTTCATTACGCGTGACGGCGTAGAGCCGCGCGAATTTCGCAGGCTTGCCCATGCGGATATTGCGAAGTACCCGTCGGTGACCATTAAGCCAGACAAGGTGACAGAGGTATCGGCTAATCCTGCGGGTTTTCAACTGACGACGAGCAACGGCGTTATGTACCAAGCGCGCACCATTATTTTGGCGACTGGGCTGAAGGAAGTTTTGCCGACGGTGCCGGGCATCCATCATTATTATGGAAAAAGCCTGTTCAGCTGCCCTTATTGCGACGGATGGGAGCTGGGGGATAAGCCGTTGATCGTCATTTCAGAGGGCTCCAATCTCTTTCATTTGGCTAAAATCGTCTACAACTGGAGCAAGGACTTGCTTCTATGCTCGAATGGAGCGAATAACCTAAACGCGGAGCAACTCGGCAAGCTGCGGCAAAAGGGCATTCAAGTAAGCGCGCACCGGATTAAAGAGCTTCATGGCGAGAACGGACTGCTTAGCCGTGTTGTTTTTGAAAATAACACCGAAGCAAGGCGTATGGGCGGCTTCGTTTCTCCGTCTTGGGATCAGGCGGCTTCCTTTGGTGAAAGGCTGGGCTGCGCGGTGACACCGGATGGCGGGTTTGTCACAGATGACTATGGCCGAACAAGCGTCAGAGGCGTATATGCTGCCGGCGATACCTCCATAATTGCTCCTGCGCAGGTTGTTGTTGCCGCCGGAGAGGGCAGCAAAGCGGCAATCGGCGCCAATACGGACATGACACAGCTGGATTTTGGATTTTAGTTGCACAATGCTCTGCGTGCATGGCATATTTGTACAAATGGCCACCTAGTCGAGGTGGTTTTTTGCTACAGGGAGAATGAGTGGTTTGAGCTTGGTTGTTACAGCGGTTCGCTTTGTGGGTATTGGTGATGGACGAAAATATTCAGACTGTTCTACAATCCGTAGAGTGCTCTACCCATTGGTAGGAGGAGAGATCATATGTTGGAGAAGCTGCATGCTGATGATTATGTTTTAAACCAGTATCCGTTTATGCGAGATGAGCTGCAATATAATTTGATTCATTTGATTTCCGCGATTGAAGGAGCAACCAGCTTAAAAACACCTGACGGCCGCATGCTGTTTGCAGGTTCGCCAGGACACAATGCTTGGCTGTGGCTGTCGGATGACATTGCCGATGAACATCAGACAAAGCTGATGAAGGAGCTTATCGCTTATTACGAAGGAACCGATATGCCCGGCATTTGCGGAGCACCGCCTACGGCCGAGCTGTTCGCGAAGCTTTATGCGGAAGCGAATCAGCTGGAGTATCATGCGTATATGCTGATGGAGGCTTACTCGTGCCCAAAGGTGATTAAACCCCTCAAGGTTAAGGGGAAAATGATACAAGCTACCCGGCAGCATTTGGAGCTTGTCGCCGAATTTTTGGCGGGTTTCTCCGAGGATGCTTACGGCGCAGCGGTTATACCTGCAAGCCAGCTACCGGCAGCAGAGGGTATGATCATGAGAGGCAATTTATATTTTTGGACCGTTGACGAGCTTCCGGTATCGATGGCGAACATCGCCCACCGCTCTCCCCGGCACGGAAGGATTAATGCCGTTTACACGCCGCAGGTGCTGCGGAAAAACGGATATGCCAGCGCGATTGTAGCTGGTCTTTGCTCGATTTTGGAGGAAGAGAACCGGGAGGCGATGCTGTACGCAGACACCAAAAATCCAGCCTCTAACAAGGTATACAAAAATGTAGGCTTCGTAGAGAGTGGACCCATTGCCGAAATTCGTTTTCGGTAGAAAGCTCGCGGAAAGTAGGAAACCATCTGAAAATCGATCGTTTATTAGCGATGACCGTACTGCTGCTTAATCGAGGACGTATTAGTGCGAAGGAGCTGGCTGGCCGCTTTGAGGTGTCGACCAAAACCATCTATCGCGACATGGATACGTTAAGCCAAGCGGGCGTGCCTATTCTAGCTCACCAAGGTACATCCGGCGGGTTCGAGATTATGGAGCAGTACACGATATCGCGTCAATATTTATCATTAGAAGAAATCTCGTCGATCATAGCGGCTGTGAAGGGGATAGGGACGGCCGTTGATGATGCCGCGTACGCGAACCTCCATGAGAAGGTCAAAACGCTGCTTCATCAATCGGAGAAGCACCAGGAAGGCGTCCGTGGGGACAGTTTGGTCTTCGATCTCAACCCGTGGGGCCAGGGGCCGGAGGCGCGCCAAAAGGTTAATTTGTTTAAGGAAGCCATCGATGAAACCCGGAAGGCTCGGTTTAGCTATGTCAATATGAACGGATCCGAGACCGAGAGAGAGGTTGAGCCTTATGCGCTGCTTTTAAAGGGAAACGTGTGGTATTTGCAGGCTTATTGCTTGCTTCGCGAGCAGTTTCGCGTATTTCGGCTGTCACGCGTGCAGCAGCTTCAATCGTTAGCGGATTCGTTCGAGCGCCGCCAAGTGCCGTCATTAGATGGTTATGCTTGGGATTTGGACTGGTCGAAAAACACCGCCGATACCGAGGTAACGCTAGTTTTCCACCCGCAGGTTCGTCATCGCGTCGGTGATTCGTTCCATTCGGATCAAGTGACGGTTTTGGACGATGGGTCCTTGCGCGTAAAAGGGAAGTTAACGGTGGATGAATGGTTTTTTGGCATGCTTCTGAGCTATGGCGACCAAGTGAAGATCGAGCAGCCGTCCTATATTGCCGAGCAGTTGGTTAGGCGCGCCAAAAATATAATCGGCCGTTATGAGAACTAGGACAGACAGCTGTCCAGTTTCCCCAAGTACAATAAGAGCATAACCAAGGAAATGGGGAACGACAGATGAACACGGATCTAGTTACAAAGCCGGCAATTTCTCTCATTGGGGTTGCTGTACGTACGACAAATGCCGAGGAAGCGGGACCTAACGGACGTTTGGGCGCGCTGTGGAACACCTATTTCGCTAGCGGAATCGCCGAGCAGACACAGGTGAGCAACAGCCATTTGATATACGCGCTATATACCGATTACGAGAGCGATGCTAGCGGTGCTTACACCGTAGTTATTGGTCATGAGCGAGTAGATGCCCAGGCGGCGGTACCGAGCGGCTTAGAGCAGGCGGCGATTCCTGAAGCTCAATATATGGTTTTTAAAACGAAGAGGGGCCCCGTATTCGAGGTTGTGCTGCAAGCATGGAGAGAGATTTGGGCATACTTCGAGACTTCGCCGATCAAACGAGCCTACACAGGCGATTTTGAGCTGTATGATGGCCGGGATTTTAATCCAGCCGACGCAGAGGTCGACATCTATATCGCGGTAAAATAATACGTACGGTGGCGGCTGCCACGCAAGGCTTAGTCGAGCTTTGCGTGACTGCCGTTTTTTTATGATGGGGGAAATCTTTTAACTGACGGCAATGGCGTCATTTACCCATCAGTATTAGCTATAAGCACCTTAACCCCTTTGCTTTCTATCGCTTCAATCGCTTCGATATTGGCTTCGTTATCGGTAATGAGCAGGTCGATATCGGTTACAGCGCCCGATCTGGCAAAAAAATCGACGCCAAGCTTCTCATGAGGGGCTAGGCATATCGTTTTTCTGGAAATCGCCATTGCCGTGCGGATAATGGAAGCCACCTCAGGAGTCGTGGTGCTTATGCCGTTTTGCGAAATGCCGCCTCCTGTAGCAAAACAGAGGTCAAGTGTGAATTGTTTTAAAAACTCGTTAGCAAGCGTGTCCGTTACATTACCTGATGGCTTGATCTTACCGCCGAGAAGATAGACGTCAATCGTATCACTTTCCTTTAGAGCATCCGCAATCGTAATGGAGTTAGTCACCACCGTGAAAGGGAAGCTGGGCAAATAGGAAAGCATGCCGAAGTGTATGCCGGCGCTGCCGATGAAGACGGTATTCGCTTCCTTAATAAAGGATGCGGCCACTTTCGATATAGCGTTCTGGTGCGGCGCTCCGCCTTGATAACGCAAGCTTGGCGGAAGCGGGGCTTGCCTAACATTTACAGCCGGAATAGCTCCGCCGTGCGTACGCTTGAGCAGCCCTTTCTCCTCCATGATGGATAAGTCCCGTCTAATGGAGTCAATGGATAAATCAAATTGATCAGCCAGCTCCTTGGCAAGCACGCGTCCGTCCTTTTCAAGCAGCTCCAAAATTTTGTCGCGTCTTTCGTCAGAGAACATATTGATCGCCTCCACATTCATCTTATCATCGATGATAATTCTAGTTTATTCCGTTTTATTCCGTTTTGTCAAACCGAAAACTTCATGTTTGTTCTTTTATATTCATTTTATAGCGTTTTTTCAAGCGATTCAAATAAAAAAAGCACTCCAACCAAAGTTGAAGTACTTCCTATAACTATTCCTCGCGGTAATCCTGAACGAGAATCTCCAGCTCGCCCGTCACCGGGTCGATGATTAAGCCGTGAACCGGAATATCCTTTGGAAATAGCGGATGCTTCCGAATGAGCTTCACGCTGTGCATGACGCCTTCTTCGGCGCTTGAGAATCCACGCAAAAACTTCTCCATCCCTATGCCTGAGTTTTCGAGTGTCTCAAGTACGAGCGGGTCGATGCCATGATCAGCGAATTTGCTGACCATGCCAGCTGTATCAAGATTGGTCATGCCGCAGCCGTGATGCCCGATGACAAGCACCTCGCGCGCGCCAAGCTCATAGACGGCAACGAGAATGCTGCGCATCGCGCTTCCGAACGGTTGAGTCAGGATGGCGCCGGCATTTTTAATGAATTTGGCATCGCCATTCTTTAAATTAAGCGCTTTGGGCAGCAGCTCGACGAGCCGCGTATCCATGCAGGTAAGAATGGCTACCTTTTTATCGGGAAATTTGTCGGTTAGATAGGCTTCATATTGTTTCTCTTCTACAAATTGCTTATTAAATTCCAACATGCGGGGAACGATGGACATATAATTTCCTCCTATCGAGTTTGCTATATCTATTTATTTTATTATTCATAGAAACAGCTGACTAGTCAAATATTCTTCTAGTGAATTAATCCGCTTTCCTTCGCTTTCTCGACCATTTTGACAGAATAACGGTTAATCCATTTTTTCAGCGCGAGCCCCAGAAGCATCGCCACGCCGGCGAAGATCGCAAGAGCGACCAGATCTCTGGCAACGATGTCCCATAAAATACCGCCAACAGCTTCCCGCATCATACTGATCGCATACGTGAACGGCAGGAAGGGATGAATCGCTTGGAAAAACGGCGGCGTCACTTGAATAGGGAAGGTACCGCCCGATCCAGCCAGCTGGAGCACGAGCAGGACGATTGCCATCGCCTTGCCGACATTGCCAAATATGGATACGAGCGTATACACAATAAGCATAAATACAGCGCTAAGAACGACGCCAAACAGCACAAACCACATTTTGTCGGCAACGAACGCCTTAAGCAAATAAATGTCGCCTAATGTCACGAGCAGCGACTGCACGATGGCAATCGTAAGGAAGGTGAGATAGCGGCCAAAGTAAATGTGATAGCTCCGGTACGTATTCTCTGGGCGATGAACGTCCACGGTCAGCAGCGAAACGAGCAGCAGCGCTCCAACCCATAAGGACAGCGTTGTGAAGAAGGGGGACATCGCCGACCCGTAATTAGGTATCGGGAACAGCCGGTTTTCCTTCAATACAACAGGCTCTGCAAAAAATGCGCCCTCGCGCTCGGCATCGTTTTTGAGCAAATCAACAAGCTCATTCAAGTTGCCTTCCTTCTCAAGGTCTCGGATACGCTTTGCAAAATCTTTAATCTTTTGCTCCGCGGCAGGCAGGTTTTTCTGGATTTTCGCCAGCTCCTTGCTGCCTAGCTCAAGCCCCTTCGCCGCATCATTTACTACCTGCAAGGCGCTCGGAACCAGCTTGTTAGCCTCCGCTAAGACCGACTGCGCCTTTGCTGCCGCCTGCTTCGCTTTACCGGCTGCTTGCTTAATGCGCGGCAGTATTTCACTATCGTACCGGCTTAGCACATCGGTTAGAATCTGTGAGGTTTCCTTGGATAAGGTGCCCAGACGGTCAATAAGAGTCTGGGCAGGCTTCTCGCCTTTATCGATTGCCGACTGGATCTGCTGAACGAGCGCAAGCTGCTGTTTAAATCGGCTGTTCACCTGCTTCAGCCGGTCTATTGTAGACGTCAACAGCTTGCCATCAACCGTTTCGTTTAAACGCTCAAGCAGATTGATCATGCCTCCCGTAACCGAAACCGCGCTCGTTAACCGTTTCTCGGCAAGGACGACGGCTGATTTCACGGCCTCTGGATCAATCGAGCTGTCCTGCAAGATGCCAGTGAGCGCCCCAATCGAATTGGAGGTTTCAAGCAGCAGCTGCAAATCCTGCTTGATGAGCGGACCTGCGGTATCGAGCGTCGCTCCGCTTTGGTCAAAAAAATGACCAAGCTGCTTCGTAAATGCCTCGCCGTCCTTGGCAAGCTCGGCTGCTTTTGGCAGCTCTGTCTGTACGGTCGCGACGATTTTTTTCGATTTGTCGATATCGGTGGACGCAAGGGCTACGGCCTCGTTAATTTGCGGAATCAACGCTTCTAGCTTGAACACCGTATTGCGAACCTGCTCAATAGCAGGTTTATTAGCCTCCAGCTCTACGCCAATTTGATTGAAAATGCGAAAAATCGTTTCGTTGGCGGTTTTGACGAAGCTGGCACGAACCTCTTCAATAATGCCGCTCGCCCCTTTTTGGGCAATTTTTGGCGATACCGCATTGATCTTCTCGTTTACGGCATAGTCGAGCTCCGCTTGCTGCAGCTTGTCCGTCAGCACGGTTGCCATTTTTGCCGAGAAATCGGCGGGAATCGTGATGCTGGCATAATAGTCGCCATGTTTGACGC
Source organism: Paenibacillus sp. FJAT-27812 (assembly GCF_001273905.1). Classification (NCBI taxonomy): domain Bacteria; kingdom Bacillati; phylum Bacillota; class Bacilli; order Caryophanales; family Paenibacillaceae; genus Paenibacillus; species Paenibacillus sp. FJAT-27812. The sequence goes on from NZ_LIGH01000001.1 coordinate 2,290,120, forward strand.
CCTCTATCGCCTTCTTCTCCTCAACGAAAACCCAGCCGATCTTTTTGTTTTCCTTCAATGAGGCTATAATTTCATCCCCGACATGAATAGGCGTCCCGCGAAGCTCGGCGCCTTCATCATTGTTCACGACGGCAATGGCGAGTGAGCCGGTCTGCCCGTACGGGTCCCAAGACGCTTTAATGTTAAACCACGCGTATAGGGAAGGTAGGAAGGCGAGCCCTAGAATGATGATGGCAGCTGCGCTGTTTCGAGAAATATTGCGAAGATCCTTGCTGTAAATGGCCCAGATATGTCCCATGTTCTCCCACTCCCAAAAAATGTTTTTCTTAGTATAGCTGAATAAGCGGAAATCTACACCACGGAATTGTTAAAGCAAACGTAGAAATTCGGCTGGAGGGGGTGGGAAGCTGGAATGGGAATATAGAAAAAAGAAAGCAGCAGCAGTGCACAGTTTTTCCGTGAGCTGCTGCTTATTGTTTATTTACACCGAACGATTCTCGTTCACAATCTCAGCAAGCAGCTCGAAGGAGCGAAGACGTGCTGCGTGATCGTAGATTTGGCTGACGACGATGAGCTCGTCGGCTTCCGTTTGCTCAATGATGGAGCTTAGCTTCTCCTTGACGGTTGCTTTCGTGCCCGCAATCGTGAAGCTGAGCTGCCTTTGCACCATCATTTTCTCCTGCTCGTTCCACAGGCCGTCCATGCTGTCGACAGGCGGGTTCAGCTGTCCCATCCGTCCGCGGATAAGGTTCAGGAACGCTTGCTCCTGCGAGGTGGCAAGAAAGGCTGCGGCTTCATCCGTGTCCGCGACAATGACGTTTAGCCCAACCATGGCGTAAGGCTTGCCGAGCACGTCAGAGGGCTTGAAGTTATCGCGGTACAGCTTCAAAGCCGGGAGCAAGAAGTCCGGCGCAAAATGGCTCGCAAACGCAAACGGCAGGCCATGATGCCCGGCTAGCTGAGCGCTAAAGCCGCTTGATCCAAGCAGCCAGATCGGCACGTCCAAGCCTTCGCCCGGAACGGCTCTTGGCAGGACGCCGCGGGATTCTGCGCTTGGATTAAAGTAATGGCGAAGCTCGTTTAGCTGCTCAGGAAAATCCTCGCCGTTGCTGCCGAGTCCGCGCCGCAGCGCGCGTGCCGCAACCTGGTCAGAGCCAGGCGCTCTTCCAAGGCCAAGATCGATCCGCCCCGGATACATGGACTCCAAAGTGCCGAATTGCTCGGCAATGACGAGCGGAGCGTGGTTTGGCAGCATAATGCCGCCTGAGCCGACGCGGATCTTCTCCGTGCCTGCGGCTACATAACCGATGACAACCGAGGTTGCGGAGCTGGCGATGCCGGGCATATTGTGGTGCTCCGCAAGCCAGAACCGATTGTAGCCCCATTTCTCGGCGTGCTGGGCAAGATCTAGCGTGTTGCGGAACGAGCTCGCAGGCGTACTGCCGGTAACGATTGGCGCAAGATCTAATATCGAAAAGGGAATGTTAGGAATAGACATAACGGATCATACCTCCTAAGGAAAGCGTAAACGAGAAGGTGCTCGTTTCGCGTTAATGGTTTCACAGGGTAGCGCCGGCAAACCTAAAAAGACCGTGCCTAAACGTAAAACCCCAGCGCCAGCTAAGGGCGAGGGGCTGCGGATAATAGCGTTTATTGCGGGTTTGTTGTCCAGATGCCGGCTGTTTTGATGAATACGCGATCAGGCAGCTTGAGTGCTGCTAACACCAGCTCAGCCAAATCCTCCGCCTGCATCATCCGGTCTTCGTCGCCGATTTTGAGACCGGCATTGGAAGCAAGCTCGGTGTTCACTGTGCTTGGAGTCAAAGCGGTGACACGAATGTTCGATTTGCGAACCTCCTGCATCAGCGCCTCGGTCATGCCAATAACGGCGAACTTGGACGCACAGTACGCGGAGCCGGTTGCAAAACCGCGCTCGCCTGCGCTCGAAGCGATGTTGATGATGCTTCCGCTGCTTTGCTCAAGCATGGTTGGAAGCGCGGCGCGGGTCACATAATAAGTTCCCATGACATTTGTTTGAATGATTTGCTCCCACACATCCGGGTCCATATCGAGCAAGGTGCCGAATGTGCCGATTCCTGCATTGTTAATAAGAATATCAATAGAGCCTAAGCTTTCTTTCAGCGCCGCAATGGCCTGATCAACATCCGCTTTTACGGATACGTCAGCTTTTGCAATATAAACGCTAATGCTGTATTTGTTCGCAAGCTCAGCTTGCAAAGCTTCTAAATCGGAGCTTGTACGAGCGACTAATCCAAGGTTAACGCCTTCTGAAGCAAGCGCGACGGCAATCGCTTTGCCGATCCCTTTTCCAGCACCGGTAATGATCGCTGATCTATTTTTTAATTCCAAACTAATCTCTCCTCTGCTTGAAGCTGTTTTCTTGATTCGTGTGATGCGACACAGGTATGATATCCTTTTATTAAGGTATCAAACCCATTAAGTCTTATTATTATGCTACACCATACTTATAGCAAGTACCAACTTTTTAGTAAGATAGTATCATTTTTATACTAAAGGAGTCGTTTGTGTTGGGAGATCAGCATTTCAAAGAGACGGTAGAGCTTACCTTAAAGGTAATAGGCGGCAAATGGAAGCCGGTCATCCTTTGTCATTTAACCGAGGGAACGCATCGCTTTGGCGAGCTGAAACGGGAAATGCCGGCCATTACTCAAAAAATGCTCACGCAGCAGCTGCGCGAATTAGAGGATGACGCCATCATTGATCGGAAGGTTTATGTGCAGGTGCCTCCTAAAGTGGAATACTCGTTAACGGAGTACGGAGCAACGGTAAAGGATCTGCTTAACGTCATGTCAAAATGGGGCGAGCAGCATCAGGAAAGGTATGCGAAGCAGCATCCGGAATGATAAAAAAAGCTCCTCATAGTTCCCAAATGGGTACTACGTTACATCAAAGTGCGTACTATTCTTTTTGACTATGAGTGTCTAGAATAGGGGTTGTTAGTCAAACCAAGCCTATGAGGAGTGAACGATAAATGAAATTGCAATTAGCGTTAGACCTTGTTGATATTCCGGGAGCCATTGAAGTCGTGAAGCAAGTGGAGCCTTTTGTTGATGTAGTGGAAATTGGCACGCCGATCGTGATTAACGAAGGTTTGCATGCGGTTAAGGCGCTTAAGGAGGCTTTTCCTAACCTGACTGTCCTTGCGGATTTGAAAATCATGGATGCAGGCGGCTATGAAGTTATGAAGGCTGCTGAAGCCGGCGCGGATATCGTGACGATCCTAGGCGTAGCAGAGGACGCGAGCATCAAGGGCGCTGTTGAAGAAGCCAAAAAACAAGGGAAACAAATTTTGGTCGATATGATTGCCGTAAAAAATCTAGCTGAGCGCGCTGCACAGGTTGATTCGTTTGGCGTTGATTACATCTGCGTGCATACAGGCTACGATCTTCAAGCGGAAGGACAAAACTCCTTCGAGGATCTTCGTACGATCAAAGCCGTTGTCAAAAATGCGAAGGTAGCCGTAGCTGGCGGGATCAAGCTAAGCACGTTGCCCGAGGTTATTGCTGTGGCGCCTGATCTAATTATCGTTGGCGGAGGCATTACCGGACAAGCGGACATCAAAGCAGCGGCATCTGAAATGCAGCAATTGATCAAGCAGGGTTAAGGATGATGCCAAGCAATCATACTTTGTCTGCAGTATTGAATGAGCTAAATCAGGCAGCGGATCAGCTTTCGGAAGACCAGCTTGTGCAGTTGGCTGAATCGATCAGCTCGGCTGGACGCGTATTCGTGGCCGGGGCAGGACGCTCCGGGCTGATGATGCGGGCGTTCGCCATGCGGCTCATGCATCTGGGGCTCGACGTCTATGTCGTAGGCGAGACGGTTACCCGAAGCTTGCGCGAGGGTGATTTGCTCCTGATCGGCTCCGGTTCAGGCGAGACAAAGTCGCTTGTGCCGATGGCGGAGAAGGCTCGAAGCCTTGAAGCGAAGGTAGGCGCATTGACGCTCTCGCAAGCCTCGACAATCGGCGGGTTAGCGGATATCGTGGTGAAGCTGCCGGGAGCGCCAAAGGATCGGGCGGGCGAAGCGGCCACAACGATCCAGCCGATGGGCTCGCTGTTTGAGCAAATGCTGCTGCTTGTATGCGATGCTGTTATTTTGCGGCTAATGGAGAAGCAGGAGCTAAGCGGCAATGCGATGTATGGCAATCATGCGAATTTGGAATAATCGGTCATAGACGCTGAAGAGACGATGCCTGAGGTTGGTCAGAATGACCGCGGGCACGTCTCTTTTTTTCTGAGCGTGCTGGCTGGCGAGTTTGCAAGCGGCAATAAGGTGCTGCGGCTGCGCGATAAGGTGATTAGCCTTGTCGTGCAGTTTTTTTCTGTTATGGAGAAGGTTTAAATGGAGGCGACATAGAGGGAATAGAGCGATCATGTGGAGTTTGGCGCGCTGCGTTGCAGTTTGTGCAATAGAATCGTTCGCAGAGTTGGATTGGCTGCTGCACAAACGGCAACGTAAAATGGCTGAGTTTTTTGCCGCGAATTGTTGTTGACCAAAATGACAATATTTGTGGTAATATCAGAGGAAAGTTTTTTTCGAGAGAACCGAAGAAAATCGATATGCATATTAATGCAATCGTTTGCATAAATGCTGGAGGAGGAAGCAATCTGTATCAATCTTATATTTTTGACTTATACGGAACGCTAGTTGATATCAAAACGGATGAGGAAAGTCCGCAGCTTTGGAAGAGCATGGCCTTATATTTTCGCTATAACGGGATGACGGTGTCGAAAAAAGCGCTGCAAGCGCTTATACTTAGCGAAGTCGAGCAGCATATGGCAGAAGGCCGCAAGTTTTGCGAGTTTCCCGACTTCGTGATGGAGGATGTGCTGGCTGATGTAGTCCGGAAGCTAAAGGGAAATGCCACTGAGGCATGGCTGCAAGAGGCGGTACGTTGGTTCCGCATATTGTCGATGCGCAAGCTGGCGCTGTATGACGGAACCATCGATGTTCTCACGGGTCTAAAAAACAAAGGCAAAAGCATCTACCTTCTATCCAATGGACAGAAAACGTTTATTGAGATGGAGCTGAACTCGCTCGGTATTTATGACTATTTTGACGGGATTGCCATATCATCGGTTGCCCGCGTAAGCAAGCCCGATCCTCTTTTCTATTCGTATTTATGCGAGCGGCACCATATTGATTTGTCGACGGCGCTTATGATTGGGAACGATCCCCGTACGGATATGGAAGGCGCGCGCCTTGTTGGCATCGACGGCTGTTACCTGCATACGGAAACTTCGCCAGCCAATATGGCTGTGGAAAGCAAATGGCGAATATGCGACGGCGACCTGCGTAAGATTCCAGGCTGGCGATAATAGGGCACGCGGCGTTGCAGCAAGCACGGATAAGCAAACTGCAAAGTAAAAAGCTGAAATTAAAGCATCCAACCGCAAACGAACTTATTTGGCCTTAAAAATACCGCGATAAGGGCGCCTAATCGTTCAGCGAAGCGGTATGCTATCTCCCCAAAAAGCCCGGCTCGCGATGGCTGGAATCGCTTTTGCCCACTCGCAAGAGAGGCTCGATCGCAAAGGCGATGCGGAAGCGGAGGCTGGCAACGGGATCCTTGAGCTTTATGCACATCAGCTTCTCGCATTTGTCTAAACGGTAGATAACGGTATTGCGATGTACAAAAAGCTGCCTGGACGTCTCGACGAGCTGGCACTGGGTATCGTAATAAATATTCAGCGTGCGCATCAGCTCTTTTTGCTCGTTTTCATCCGCCCCAGAGAAGCATTGGAACGTTTCCTCGTAAAACTGCTTCAGCTCGTCATAAGGAATCATCCGGAACAGATAGCTGATATCCTTGGATTGATACGATTGAATAAACCTCGTTTTTTTCATTTGATAGCCGATTTGCAGCGCTTTGACCGCCTCGTTGTAGGAGAGCCCGATGTCGAGCACATTCGTAACGGGATTGCCGATGCCAAGCGAAATGCTGAGCTGGGATTGCTCGTGAAGCTGATCCGACATGGCGGCGAGCTGCTTCAAAAACGCGCTCTCTTCCCACTTGGGCTCTTGAATGAACAACAGCATGCCGAACAAATCATTTTTCGTAAACATGACAAAGTCTGCACCGAGCTGCAGGAAATGGCGCTTAATCAGCTCATATTGCACGTCTCGCTCGGAAATTAACCGCTCATCGGCAGATGCAGCGTTTTTTGTCATGCCTCCCCTTAAGCCTGTTTGCTCGTCCTTGCGCGCGGCTAATAGCAGCCATGTGCCCTGCGGCTTGAGGCCGTACTTTTTGCCGCGATGAAGCGCTTCGTGTTCGGAGCCAATAAAGCCATCGATCAAATCGGAGAAAAACTCGTTTTTATAGCGGCGTGACCGCTCCTTAACCGCCTGTCGCTTGGTCATCTCCATGCCAATAACATTGGAGGCCTGCTCGAGCGTTAAGCCATACTGGTTGGATGCCGCCTGCTTGGGCTGGAAGGCGATGAGATACCCCTCGTGCCGATAGGTGAATATGGGATACAGCTCGATATGGCGATATTTTCGAAGCGCTTCATCAAGCAAACAGAGCTGTGCCGGGGCTTGAATGGCGGGAATACCACGTAACACCGACTCCGCGGCAGAGATAAGCGATTGCATGCTTGGCTGCATGAAATGATGGGAGTGGGCGGTAACCTGCAGCTTGCTGCTTAACAGCAGTATGGGAGAGGACAGAAGCTGCGTAAGCGCGGTAATAATCTCCGGGATACCGTTACCTTTCATAATCATCGCCGAGAACTGCTTATGGATCGTTAGCGAGTACTGTAATTCATCGTTTCTGTTATCCAAAATAACGCTAGTCGAGCGCTGCAAAATTTCCCCGAGCGAATGCTCCACCGAAGAAATCTCGATAATCGGAAAATGAATCCGATTCGCCTCATCCATGACCTCCTGCGGAATGTCGAGCGCAAACCGTCTTGTTTTGACTGCCAGGCCCGAGCATTTGAGCTGATCCATCTTGGTCATAAGCTCAAGAAGCGCGCCGGGATTCTCCTTCATAAAATAGCCGTTCGTGAGCAGCAGCTCGCCTGGCCGCAAGAAATGAATGATGTCGGGAGCATCCATAATGTTAACGGTTTGAACGGTGCGCGATAAGCCGCTGTGGCCGGCAATAATTTGCGATTTGGCAAATATGGCGTTGGAAAGCAATTGCTCAAGCAGCATGGTTGTCCATCCTTTCAATCATTATGATGATATAAAAATTAACACCGATTAAAGCTGCTGTAAAGAGTATGCTGGACGAATGATCCAAACGTAATAGGAACCTTTGGACTTATCGAACAATGACAGCGAGTCTGCGAGCAGTTATGATTTTTTCAAGGGAATCAATGTTAGATAACATCACATAAACGTGAGGGCGCACTGGATGATAGTTTCCGTCCTAAGCCGAATATCAAAATGCTTAATCAGAGGTGAGAGCTATGCTGGATTTACTCCTTACACAGGTACGGCTGCAAAAGGAAACAAGGCTCATGGACGTCGGCATACGGCAGGGGACGATCGTATACCTTGCGCCGAGCGGCGGCGAGCATTTGCCAGAAGCGCATAGGATCCAGCAAGGCAATGGGGGGATGCTGCTCCCGGGATTTGTAGAGCCGCATATTCATTTGGATAAGGCGTACCTGCTATCGCGGATGGAGCAGGAGGCGGCATCCTTGCAGGATGCGATCCGGATGACCGCCGATATGAAGCAAGGCTTCACCAAAGAGGATATGTCGGCGCGTTCCATGGCGGTCATACGCGAAGCGGTCCGCAGCGGGGTCACCCATATGCGCTGCCATGCGGAGGTTGATCCGATTTTGGGCTTATCCGCATTCGAGGCTGCCCTTGAGCTGAAAGAGAAGGTGAAGCACGCGCTCGATTTGCAAATCGTCGTATTTCCGCAGGAGGGCATCAGCAAAAGCGCTGGTACGGCCGAGCTTATGGAGGAGGCGATGCGGCTTGGCGGCGATGTCGTGGGCGGCATTACGTATCAGGATTTGGACTTATCCGCTCATTTGCAGTTCGTGTTCGATCTGGCGGACAAATACGGCAAGCCGATCGACTTCCACGCTGACTTCTCAGACAACCCCGAGCAGCTGGCGATCGCTGAGATTGCACGAAGAACGATCGCGGCAGGCATGCAAGGGCAAGTGTCGGCGGGGCATGTAACCTCGTTAGGTTCGCTCGAGCGTGGGCAAGCGGCTAAGGCAGCCGAGCTGATCAAGGAAGCCGATCTTCATATTATGAGCCTGCCGGCTACCGATTTGTTCATTAACGGCAGGGGCGATCAGGAGAAGCAGCGGCGAGGGCTTGCGCCGATCAGCTTGCTGCGGGAGAAAGGCGTGAACGTTGTCATCGGCGTCAACAACGTGCGCAACCCGTTTACGCCGTTTGGCAAAGCGGACCCGCTTGAGACGGCTTGGCTGCTTGCGGTTACCGCTTATATGGGAGGCGAAGCCGACGCTCGCCAATTGATAGAGATGCTGACGGATGGAGCGGCAAGGGCGCTAGGCATTCAGCATTACGGGCTGCAAATAGGGGCGCAAGCGGATATGGTGCTGTTCGCGGTAGCGTCCGAGCGCGACATTTTGCTGGATAAGCCAGAGCAGAGAACGGTATGGAAGCGTGGCGTTAAAGTAGCGGAGACGCATGTTGCGAGCAGCTTGCAAGGGCTTTTATAAAAGACCAAATAGAGGAGTGGGTTTTGAGATGAGAGAGCATTCGGGGAAAAAATGGACGTTAGGATTGCTGGTTATTGTCATGACGTGGGTGCTGGCGGCTTGTGGCGGCGGCAATAACGATGCGAAGTCAACGGCAGCGAATGCGCCTGCTGCCAGTGAAGGCGCCGAAAGCAAGAAACCGATTCTGATCGGGATGTCTACGGAAGCGACAGGCGATAACGCGATGAACTCGGTCAATCTCTACCAAGGCGTGCAAGTGGCGGTTGATCAGGTGAATGCGAAAGGCGGCATCGACGGCCGTCTAGTCGAGCTTGTCGTGCGCGATACGGAGCAAAATCCGACGCGCGGCATCAGCATCATTCGTGATTTTAGCCAGAAGGAGAAAGTGCTTGCCGCTATCGGCGGCTTTCACAGCACGGTTATGCTGGCGCAATCCCCAATCATTATGGAGGAAAAGTTCCCGTTTATGGTTGCGACCTCGAACGTTCCAGCTTCGGTTGAATCCGGCATGCCTTGGACGTTCGGCGTACGGATGAATGCGAACATTACGGCGCAGTATGCGCTCAAGTTCATCAAAGAACATTTTAAAACGACAAATATTGCGGTACTGCACGAGAATGGCGGATATGGCAAGGGCGCTGCGGCAGCGATGACCAAGGTACTGGAAGCGGAAGAGCTGAAGCCGGTAGCGGTGGAGTCTTTTGATAACGCGAAGGATAAGGATATGACGGCACAGGTAAACCGCGCGAAGGAAGCGGGAGCAGAGGTCATTTACTTGTTCGGCCAAGGCGCAGCGAATGGCTACGTGCTGCAAGCGATGGATAAGCTCGGCTGGAAGGTGCCGATTGTCGGCGAGAACGGCATGGCGAACAAAGGCGCACAAGAGGTAGGCAAGGAGCTGGCGGAAGGCACGTATGCGATTCAAACGGCTAACTTCAACGTGGACCAAACGCGCGAGACGGCAAAGGTGTTTTTGGCAGACTTTACGGCAAAATTCGGGCATATCCCTACGACCTTTGCATCTGCGGCACAAGGCTATGACGGCGCGATGATGCTGTTCCAAGCAATTGAGAAGGCAGGGCTCAGCGGTGATCTTGCGAAGGATCGCGAGGCAATCAAAAATACGCTGGAGACGAATCTGGGCACGTATAGCGGCGTGATTAAGGATTGGGAGCAAGCGTTCACGCCAGAAAATCACGATGCGGTTGATGTGAACTCGTACCTCATGTGCGTTTGGAAGGATGGCAAGCTCGTTATTTCCGACAAGCAATAAGTCACAATAAAGGAAAGAAGGATGGACATGTCGATTATACTTCAGCTCGTCATAAGCGGGCTTTCGGTTGGATGCCTATACGCCCTGATCGCGCTTGGCTACAGCTTGACGTTTGTAGTGAATGGGACGCTGAATATGTCGCAGGGACAGCTGGTCATGCTTGGCGGGGTGCTGATGTTCGGTTTTTCCGAGCTGCTGCACCTCCCCTTCTTCGCTTCTTTCGCGCTGGCCGCGCTCATCGTTGGGCTGTTGAATTTAGGAATTGAGCGGCTTGCGATCCGCAAGTTCGACAAGGGCGCCAATTCGATCGAGTGGGTGCTCAGCACGATTGCGGTCGGCATTATTATTCAAGACGTTGCCCTCTACATTAACGGCCCGGACGAGGGCGTAACGCCTTCCCCGGCGGGCGACCAGATGCTGCGGATCTTTGGAGCGGGCATCTATTGGAAGGAGTTTGTTTTTCTTCCGGTAGTCGGTGTATTGCTTCTGCTGCTTATTTTATTTTACAAAAAATCGCATTGGGGCTTATGGCTCCGGGCGACGGCGGACAACCGGACGGCTGTAGAGATTATGGGCGTCAGCAGCAACAAAATTGTGGCGGTCGCTTACGTGCTTAGCGGTCTGCTGGCCGGAATCGGCGGCGCTTTAATGTCTACTAATTACGCGGTTTCCGTCGATATCGGGCTGCCGCTCGGGCTTAAGGCAATATCGGTGGCAATTCTCGCGGGAGTGAACAATCCGAAGGGCATCGTTGCCGCGGGACTTATTTTGGGCATATCGGAAGCGTTCATCGGACAGTACATTTCGACGGCATTCCGGGAGATGTTCGTATACGGCTTAGTTATTCTTGTGCTGTATTGGAAGCCGATGGGTCTCTTTAATGCACGCAAAACTATCGTTAAAGTGTAATTTCGGATCGTCAGGGGGTGCGCAGATGAATCAACTTATAAGACTAAGCTTTGGCTATCGCGCGGCTGCGGGATGGATTGCCGGCCTTGCAGCGATAGGGCTGCTTGCCGCAGGGCCTTGGATGGTCGATACGTATTATTTGAATCTATTGTTTATGATCGGGATTTTTGTAATCACCTGCACGGGCATGAATATTTTGATCGGCTATTGCGGCATTGTCTCCATCGGGCATGCAGGGGTGATGGCGATTGGCGCGTATATGTCCTCCTTTCTCAGCACCAAGTATGGTTTATCCTTCTGGATCGTTGCTCTGGTGGGCATGCTTGTTTCGCTGCTGATTGGGAGCTTGATTGCGATCCCGACCATTAGGGCGGGCGGCGTTTACCTATCGATGATTACAATCGCCTTTGGCGTCGTGATTCATGAGGTGCTTATTCGGTGGGACGCCTTCTCGGGCGGCCCGCTAGGCATCTCTGGCATCGCGAAGCCGCAAGTCGGCGCTTATACATTCGATCTAAAGGGCATGTATTTGTTCGTGCTTGCCCTTGCCGTCATCGCGCTGCTGCTTGCACGCAACCTGCGCCGCTCCTCATGGGGCAGGGCGATGATCGCGACGAAGGAGAACGAAATTGCCGCAGCTTCGCTTGGCATTCGAAAGTTTACCGTACAGTACGCAGGGTTTGCGATAAGCTCTGTGCTGGCGGGTTTATCGGGCGCGATTTACGCGCATACGAATAGCTTTATCAGTCCGGATACGTATAACTTCCAAACGTCCGTGCAGCTGGTGCTTATCGTTATTTTAGGCGGTGCGGGGCGAGTGCTTGGCCCGGTCATCGGAGCGGCCATTATCGTATTTTTGCCTGAGGTACTCGATATGGAGAAGCTTCGGATGGCTTTGTACGGCGGTATTATGTTCACGGTGCTGTTCTTTCTGCCGAAAGGGATCGTCGGTACGCTTGCCGGCTTGCTCTCGCCGCGGCTGAGCAAGTTCGCCGGCAAGGACGATAGAAGGACACTAGCCATTTCTGGTCTTGAAAAAGGGTTATTCTCCGCATCCCTGCGAGCGGGGGAGAAGCATATGCTGGTGCTCGATGGCATCAATAAGCATTTTGGCGGGCTGCATGCGCTGAAGGACGTTAGTCTTACCGTGGCATCCGGCACGATCCATTCGCTGGTAGGGCCAAATGGCGCCGGTAAAACAACGCTGCTTAACGTCATCTCCGGGCTGTACAGCGCTGATCAAGGCTCGTTTGCGCTTCATGGGAAGACGCTGGTGCCGCGTTCGCTCTCTGCTGTTGCAGAGCTTGGCATTGCACGCACGTTCCAGCACTCCCGGTTATTCAAGGAGCTGTCCGTGCTTGAGAATGTGATGACCGGCATGACGAAACGCGAGCGCAGCGGGTTTGGATCGTCACTGCTTCGAACGCCTAAGCAGCTTCGTGCGGAGCGGGTCATGGAGGAACGCTCCCATGCGCTGCTGGATCTGATCGGCTATGAAGGTGACCGGCACATGCCGGCAAGCCAATTGCCTTACGGCCATCAGCGGATGGTGGAGATTGCCCGGGCGCTGGCGACCGCGCCAAGCCTGCTCCTGCTTGATGAGCCGGCGGCAGGCATGACGGCGGCTGAGATTGAGCAGCTGGAGGAGCTGCTTCGCAAGCTGGTTAAGCATGACATGACGGTCATTCTAATTGAACATCATATGGACTTCGTGCAGCGTGTCTCCGATACGGTTACGGTGCTCGATTTTGGCAAAATTATCGGTACCGGAAGTCCGGAGCAGATGCTAAGCGATCCACGAGTCATTCAGGCTTACCTGGGCGGAGAGGAGGTGGCTGCCAGTGCTGAGCATTAAAGGGCTAGACGTTCGATACGGGGCGATCCACGCGTTAAAAGGAGTAGACGTGGAGCTTCAAGAGGGCGAGATTGTAGCGGTCATCGGCTCGAACGGCGCTGGCAAGACGACGCTTCTCCAATCGGTGCTTGGCCTTGTTCGGCCAAACGCAGGCGTCATTGAGCTGGATGGCAAGCCAATCACCCATCTGTCTGCAAACAAAACGTCGAATCTTGGCGTATCGCTCGTACCGGAAGGGCGTGAGGTTTTCGGCACGCTGTCGGTTGTCGAAAATTTGCGTATGGGGCTAAAAAGAAAGATTGGCTCGGTTTCGAGGCAGCAGTTCGAGAAGGAGCTGGAGCTGGTGTTCGAACGATTTCCCCGTTTGCATGAGCGGCGAAACCAGCTTGCCTTCACGCTAAGCGGCGGCGAGCAGCAGATGCTGGTTTTATCGCGGGCGATGATCAGCAAACCAAAGCTGCTGCTGCTTGATGAGCCGTCCCTCGGTCTTGCGCCCATTATCGTGAACGAAATATTTGCTACTATAAAAGAGCTGGCCTATGACGGAACTTCGATATTGCTAGTTGAGCAGATGGCGCATAAAGCGCTGTCGATTGCGAAGCGCGGATACGTTGTAGATAATGGAAGCATCGCTTTGCATGGATCGTCCACTGCGCTTTTGAATGACGACCGTATGATTAAGGCTTATCTAGGAGCACATTAACAAAAAGTTGAAGCAGAGGGTGAAGAACGTGACCATCACAAAAATTAACCGAATTCGTATAAATGACAGCTTATTTGATCTCACGTTGGATGCAGAGAAGGGTATTATTTCACATATAGCGCCTAGCGACAAAAGCTCAGCCGGTGAATCGGCTGGAGTCAAGGATGCCGAAGGCTTGCTTTATTTGCCGGCAACGACCGATATGCATATCCATCTGGACAAACATTTTTTGGGCGAGCCTTGGAAGCCGCTGCAGCCGTTTATAACATTGCCCGGGCAATTAGCGTTTGAAAAAGCAATGCTAGCATCGCTGCCGACAACGGTATCCGAGCGAGCACGCCGGCTTATTGATCTGCTGCTCAGCCACGGCACGACCAAAATTCGGACACATGTGGACGTTGATCCGCAAATCGGCATTTCGCATTTGGAGCATGTGTTGCAGGTTCGTGAGGAGTATCGCGGCATCATGGAAATCGAGATCGTCGCATTCCCGCAGCAGGGATTGCTGCGATCGGATTCGCTGGGCGTTATGAAGGAAGCGCTGCGCGCGGGAGCCGAGTATGTTGGCGGCGTTGATCCGGCTGGACTTGATCGCCAGGTCGATCGCAGTCTGGAGACAATGTTTGAGCTAAGCGCGGAGTTTAATGCGGGCGTTGATCTCCATCTGCATGACCCCGGACATTTGGGCTTGTACACGATTAGCCGGTTCGCGGACTTAACGGTCCAAGCGGGCAAGGGCGGCAGAACGGCGGTCAGCCATGCTTATTGCTTGGGGCAAGTAACGGAGGCAGAGTCAGGAGAGTTGGCCAAGCAGCTGAAAGATAGCAATGTAGCGATTATAACGAGCGTTCCGCTCGATAGACCGATGCCGCGCGTCGACCAGCTAGTAGCCGAGGGAGTGCGCGTGCATGTCGGTTCGGATAATATTCTTGATGCGTGGAGCCCGTTTGGCAACGGGGACTTGCTTGCTAGAGGAGCGAAGCTTGCCGAGAAGTTCGGCTGGATACTAGATGAAGCGCTGCTGCAAACGTATTCGCTTATTTCAGCAGGCAAGCTTACGCCGGAGGCGGGCGACACGGCCAGCTTTATGCTCGTATCGGCGGTGAACACGAAACACGCCATGGCATCCGCACCTGTCCGCGAAGCTGCTTTCTCCAGCGGCAAGCTTGTAGGCGGCAAATGGGCAGAGGCGCTGCCAAAGGCTGACCATGCCGGCTTAATGATTTAAGCCGGCCGGCATGCTTGTTCATGCTGGGTTCATTTCTTTTCTATGATTGGCTTTCAAGCATAAAGCGATCATAGAGAGGGCGAAAAACCGTGAACCTATCATCTGTATCAAGCAGCAATTCATCTTACTCATCTAGACCAGCGGATACGTCTAGCCTGGAGAAGCAATTGACCAGCCTGCAGGCTGAGCTCAAAAAGGTGAATGACAGCAAAGACGACCAAGCAACAACAGAGAAGAAGGCTCAGGCCATTCAGCAGCAAATACAGCAGTTGCAGCAGGAGATTGCAAAGCAGAAAGCGAAAGCTGGCGCCGATGAAGCTAGTCGGCCAGAAGCTGCTTCGCGTGTTGGCACGCCTAAAGCGGTAACCGGTGCAGTCGCTAATTCAGACCGGACATTCGACGTTCGTGTATAAGACGTTAAGTAGGGGCTGGCGCTTGCCAGCCCTTTTTTGCATGGCTCAGGAGCTGGAATGAAATTATACCGTGGGTACGTTGGAAACGATTGACTTTTAAAAGGCGGCGGGCTAATATGTGCTTATAAAGATTGCATTTATCTAGCGGGGATGCGATTTTTTTGAGACATACTGTGCTTGGAACAAGCTCAGTTAATGAATGAGGGAGGAATCATAATGGATATCGTAACGATTGTACTGCAAGGCTTGCTTGGCTTAGCATTTTTAATGGCGGGAATCGGAAAGGTTGGCGGCTTGAAAATGCATGTCGATCACTTTAAGCTATGGGGCTTGCCGCAATGGTTTCGCGTCGTCACTGGCTTAGTTGAGTTAATCGGAGCCGCGGCGTTAATTCTTGGCATTTGGGAGCCTAGCTGGGCTGCTGCAGGCAGCTTGCTGCTCGGCGTAACGATGATTGGCGCTATTCTTGTTCATATTCGCCTGAAGGACAAAGCGAAGGAAACGATGCCATCCGTCGTGTTATTTATCCTTGCTGCCGTTATATTCATCATTCAATACGGAGAACTGGCGCAGTTCCCGGGTTTCAATAAGGGATAAGCGTAATGGCATAGGGTACCGGAAAAAGGGATGACTAGCGGATGCGGTTGCCATGCCATTTGACACGAAACCTAAAGGTGTCATATAATAGCGATGTGAAACCAAAAGGTTTCGTATTATCGCAATTAGACGGCACGGAAACATAAAATGGAGGTCATCAAATGGGAACCAATAATACGCAAGAGACTTTGCCGGATATCCGACAAACGATTGTACTTAACGCGCCGATTCAAAAGGTATGGGATGCGGTGGCGACATCTGACGGCATCGCAGCATGGTTTATGCCAAATGATTTTCAGCCTGAGCTTGGCTACGAGTTTCATCTAGAGGCAGGGCCATTCGGGAAATCACCATGCAAGGTAACGGAGCTTGATCCTCCCAACCGTCTCACTTTTGCATGGGGCAAGGATTGGTCATTAACATTCGAGCTTATCGCTTTGGAAGGCAAAACAGAATTTACGCTTATCCATGCAGGTTGGGATGCAGCCAAGGTTACTGAATTCGGGCAGCCGCATGGTGAGATTCGCAAGCATATGTCGGAAGGCTGGACCGGTCTTGTGGGAAGACTCGGCAAGCATGTAGAGGCCTAAGATGGCAGATGCCGCACCAAAGCATGATGTGTTTCAGGCCATTGCCGATCCGACCAGGCGGAAGCTGCTGCATCTTCTTGGCGACGAGGAGCTGCCGGTCACCGTTATAAGCGGGCATTTTACGATGAGCCGCACGGCGGTATCGAAGCATTTGCGCGTATTGGCGGATGCCGGGCTAGTCAAGGATCGCAAGGTTGGACGGGAAACGCGCTACCGGCTGGACCCGGAGCCGCTGCTTGAACTCAAGCGATGGCTCGCCTATTACGAGCGTTATTGGGAAAATAAATTATTTGCACTTAAACGTTTTGTCGAAGCGGATGAGGATGCCGAAGGCGTTGAATCATTTGGCCTGCTCTCGTTGGCAGATCGTGATCGGGATTCAAGCGATTAGGTGAGATATCCTTTTGCAAATCAAGCAGGAGTAGTCTTGCAAGGCTGTTAGCCTTGAAGGGCGGCTCCTGCTTTTTTTTGTCGGTTAAAGGCGTAGAAAATAGACGCAACGGAGGCTGTTGTGGAGCATGCTATTGAGATAGAAATCTCTTGGCGATAAATGGTAAACTTGGTTTTGGGATTGAAAACTAGTTGGAGGTGTAGATAAGCTGAGTTTTCAAAAGAGTCGCATGATTGCAATAGGAACAGTTGTTATAACGATTATTTTGTTTGTGCTGGACGGTTTCTTTGTTCATTATGGTCATTGGTTCGATAATTTTGGCATTTTAGCTACGTTTATCATTCCGCCAATCGGTATCGTTTTCGCTATCCTAGCACTAAGAAAGACAGATTCGAATACGGATTTATGGCTTGTCATGCTCAATATTTTCGCTTTTTTCTTATATTTCGTTTTTATGCTCTTCGGAACGTTATTATTTGGTCCGTGAGGAAGCTTTCTAGTGCATACATCCGACCAAACGCAGATGCCATCCAAATTTGCCGAAGGAGCGATTGAAGCTAGCTTAGCAAACTTAACGGGAAAAACTCCCGTTAATATAACAAATTTCGAGCGGGAATCAGTAGTTAGCTGGATATTTTCCTGTTATTTCATATGTGAGGACGCTGTTCTACGAAATTCACGACTCCGATTAAACGAAAACGAGCCTTAGAAGCGACGCTTCTGAAGGCTCGTTCTTGTTTGTCATTCATCGCAGCAGCGATAGGTCGAAGCTTGGCACTAGGCCTTCGTCTGCCGCGCGGCCAAGTAGAGCGGTAATCGCGGCGTAACCATCGTCGCCTAGGTTCGCTGTAAATTCATTGACGTAGAGATCGATATGCGCCTGAGCCACCTCTGGCGAGAGCTCTTGGGCGTGCATCATAATATAAGCTTGGGATTCCTCAGGGTGCGTCCACGCATAGTCGACGGATGCGCGGATCCAATCGGTAATCGCATCCGTATCCAGCGAGCGGCGGGCTATGATTGCCCCTAGCGGGATAGGCAGGCCCGTATCGGACTCCCACCAGCTTCCCAGATCCGTGAGCATGCTGAGTCCATAGGATGGATAAGTAAACCGGGCCTCATGAATAACGAGCCCGGCATCGATCTGGCCATCTCGCACGGCAGGCATGATCTCGTGGAAAGGCATGACGACAATTTCGCCAACGCCGCCTGGTACATGGCGGGCAGCCCACAAGCGGAACAAAAGATAGGCGGTTGAGCGTTCGCTAGGAACCGCTACCCGTTTGCCGGAAAGAGCAGCGGGATTGCTTGCTCCTTCCTCGCTGCTGTTCGTTAGTACGAGCGGGCCGCAGCCTCTGCCGAGCGCGCCGCCGCAAGGCAGCAGCTTGTAATCGTCTAAAACCCAAGGAAGGGCTGCATATGAAATTTTCATCACTTCGGGGCCTTTGGATTTGGCGGCCCAATTATTCGTAATGTCGATGTCCGCATAGGTTACATCCAGTTCGGGTGCGCCGGGGATAAGTCCGTGCGCCCAAGCGTGGAAGACAAATGTATCATTCGGGCATGGTGAGTAAGCAATATTCATTGTAATACCTCCCGTATAGCTTTACTTGCTGCTTCTAATGCAGCTAATGCTTCGCCTATTCGCCACGCGGCGCGATCACGCGGGCCAACCGCGTTCGAGATCGCCCGGATTTCGGCGACAGGGATGCCGAGGCTGGAGGCGGCGACTGCAACGCCGTGCCCCTCCATTCCTTCGGCTGCAGCGCCGCTAATCCTCTCTTCGAGCGCAGCGGTAGTCTCAGCGGAGCCGGTTGCCGTCGTGACGGTCAGAATAGCGCCGCTGCTAACCGGTAAACCAGCCGATTCAATGGCTTCAAGCAGACGCTTATTCCAATCGGCGCTTGCGGTAACGTAAGCCGACCCGAATCCGAGCTCGTCTACGCTGAGAAACCCGTCCGGCGTTTCCGCCCCTAAGTCGGCGGCAACGATAAGATCGGCAACGACAAGCGAGCCGATCGCAGCTCTTTGGACAAAGCCGCCGCCGATTCCGGCGCTTATGGCGAGGCGGTAATCGGCAGCTGATTTGGCAAGCGCAAAGGCAGTGCCTGCTGCCGCAGCTGCCACGCCTACGCCAGCCGCAATGACGTCAACGCCTGCTAGCCCTTGCAGTCCGCGAAGGACGGCATCCCGCTCAGCGTCAACAGCGGTAACGATCAAAACACGCCGTTCGCGTTCATGAGACATGTGGACAGAATCATTATGTGAATGTGATGGCATCATTCCGTAATCTCCTTTTGTAACCTATCAGCTTGCATTTATCTATCGTATCACTCGCTAGATTGCGGATGCAAATGACGTTAGCCGATCGTGATTTTGCCTTCAGGGTAACGATACAGCTCTTTCTTCGATCGCGTATTGAGCGCGAAAGCGAGCGTAACCGGTCCTAAACGTCCGACGAACATAAGCAATATAATGATGATTTTGCCTGCCTCGCTCAGATGATTCGTTAAGCCTGCCGACATGCCCACCGTACAATAAGCAGACGTTGCTTCAAATAGGATAGCCAAAAACGAGCCTGTCTCGGTTATGGAGAGCAGCATGGTCGCCCCGCAAATAATCGAGAAGGCAATCATCGTAAACATAATCGCCTGATGAATTTGCTGCTTGGCAATGCGGTAACGGAACAGGACGACGTCGTCTTTTCCGCGAATCATCGCAATAATCGCCCCGATGAGGATCGCGAAGGTCGTCACACGTATGCCGCCGCCTGTAGAGCCCGGACCTGCACCGATAAACATTAGCAGGATAAGGAAGAACTGCGTAACCTCTCTCAGCATGCTCGGATCGACAGTGCTTAGACCGGCAGAACGGGCAGTAACCGACTGAAATAACGAGCTCAAAATTTTGCCGATGCCGGATAACGACTGGAGCGTGTTCGGATTGGAAAACTCCAGCGCAAAAATAACGATCGCGCCAAAAGCAGTAAGGAAACCCGTTACGGATAATACGACTTTACTATGTAAGCTGAACTTTCTGTTTTTTGGAAAGGTTACGATCTCGGATATGACGATGAAGCCAATCCCCCCGAAGAAGATCAGCAGCATCGATACGATATTGACGAACGGGTCCTCTACGTAATGAATGAGACTGCTTGCCCTGTCCGGAAATTGGGAGAACAAATCAAAGCCCGCATTATTAAAGAACGAAATGCTATGGAATATGCCAAAATATATCGACTTCCCGATCGGCATTTCCAGCATGAAATAGCTGCTTAGCAATATGGCTCCCGAGAGCTCGATGACTAGGGCATAGATCAACACCTTGCGGATTAGGCGCACAATGCCTTCGGTTGAGCCATAGTTCATCGATTCTTGAAGCACAAGCCGCTCGCGAAACGAAATCCGTTTACGGAACAGAAGCGCAAATAAGGTCGCCATCGTCATAAATCCCAGACCGCCGACTTGGGCGAGTACGATAATAACGACTTGACCAAAGGTGGAGAAATGCTCGCCCGTGCTAAGGACGGTAAGGCCTGTGACGCAAGTGGCGCTGGCAGACATAAACAACGCGTCTATATAGGAAATGGATCTTTCATCGGTAAACGCGATTGGCCGTGATAGCAGTTGAGCGCCAATAAAGATGATTAAAATAAAGCCGAAGGTCATCACCTGCGGCGGACTTGGTCGGAAACGCAATTTGTTGCGCAGGGAAGCTATCTTTAGCATAGCATCAACTCCACCTATCTCTTTCGTGCTAGTATGGTTATTTTTCTTCGTTTGCATGTACTTGGTCGTCCGTTGCAAGATGGACGGCGTTCCGTCCGCTATGCTTGGAACGATAGAGGGCGATATCCGCCTCGCTTAGCAGCACTTCCAGCGGCACATCCGCCGATTTGGCCTGCGCAACCCCGAAGCTGGCCGTAATCGTAATCGCTTTGGCAGAGCTGTACAACGGATTGCCGGCTATTTCCATGCGAAGCTTCTCCGCGGCTTGTCCGCCGTCGGCAAGAGTTGCTCCCGGCAGGCAGATGGCGAATTCCTCTCCGCCGTAGCGTCCAAGCAGTGCGCTGCCCGGCAGCGTTTGTTGGCAAATCGAGACGACATGCTGAAGGGCAAAATCACCGACGCTATGGCCATAGCGGTCATTGATCTGTTTGAAATAATCGATATCAAACAAGATAAAGGAGATCGGCTCACCCGTTTGATGGGCGGAGCTAAGCAGCTTCCTGCTTTTTTCCATAAAAAAAGTACGATTATAAATGGACGTCAGCCCGTCGATTTCGGCGAGATGGCGCAGCTTGTTCTGAAGCAGCGTATGCTCCGTCACGTCGATCATAACGATCGTTTTGCCTGCTAGCTGCCCGTTAGGCTTTAATAGGTTCGATGCTCTAATTCGGTAATAGTACGTTTCCCCGCCCCGTATCCACTTAAGCTCCTGCTCATGCAAAATGGAAGGGTCTACGCCAAACGAGAACGCGCCGGATTCGGCTCCGCGCTTCCATATGTCCTCAAGCCTCTGGCCGATTGCCGCGGGCGTCAGCGACGGAATGATTTGCGTGGCGGCTCCGTTGAAGTCCATAATCTGATTTTCTAAATTGAGCACCAGCACGCCGTCGCGCATACTCTCGAAGATATGCTCGCGCGCGATGGGTGCTACGGTTAAGAGCGACGTCGAGAAGATGGACACAAGGTACAGCGCTGACGTTATGCACATCAGAATCGGAACGGGATCCATCCCAAGCGGCGTAAGCCCTAGCACATAAGAGAGCGCACCCAGCATAGGGAGTGCGATACCGATGGCAAGCGTAATCAATTGTTTGCGATAGACTGCTTTCGTCTTCTTCCAATGGCGTGCCAAAATAAATAAGCTGGCGAACATCGATCCGGATGTATAGCTGCCATGGACGTAATACCAGAGGCCCGGCACCACGTCAACCATCGGCGTTGGCACATGCGGCCTCAAAATAAGCGCCTTATAGAACAGATGATGATAATCATTGGTCGTGACCATCAGCAGCGTGATGGCTGGAATGACGAACAACCCCCAAGTTTTTTTGGGAGCGATGAACTTATCAAGCCCAACGTAGTGCATAATCAGCAGCAAACTGCAGGGGGCGATAAATGGCATGCCGATATACTCGATATTTAACCAGAAACGGATTTCGCTAAGCGAATCGCTTGCCAGCTCGAAAGCAAAAGCAAAGGTATAAACGGCGGATAAAATAGTCGACCACATAAATACTTTCATGCCTGTGAAATTCGTCTTGTTGTAGTAAGCATATATGGCAAGCAGCACGCTAAGAACGCCGGAAATAACGACAATAATAATATACTGGGAAATAGGGGAATTAAAGGTCATCGGCATAAGCGGCTCCCGGGTGTAGCGGAATTAGTTGGTTCTTCTTGAAGTAAAAGAACAAAGGCTACGGACACATTTTACCATAGTAGCTTGTTCTTCTTCAAAATATTATGAAAAAGGCAGCTTGGGAAATTTCCCTAGCTGCCCGTAGGTAGCGAAACTTCGACGCAGGTGCCCTTGCCAACTTCGCTGCGGAAGACGATGGATCCCTTATGTGCGGCTATAATTTGTTGACTGACCATGAGGCCAAGGCCGTTGCCGTTCGTTTTTTTCGTAAAGAAGGGCTCCCCTAGGCGGAGCACATCTTCTTCCGCGATGCCGCAGCCCTGGTCAATAAACTGCAAGGTTAGCATATGGTCTACTCTGTACTCAAGCTTCACGGTTAATACGCCGCCGCCCGGCATCGCTTCGATCCCGTTTTTCATCACATTTACGAAAACCTGCTTTAATTGGTTGGCTTCGCCGATAACCTCGGGAAGATTGGCGTCAGCGAGCAGGGCAAGCTGAACATTGCTCATTTTTGCTTCGGAATCCAGCAGCATCATAATGTCGCTAACGATGCCGAGCACATTTATCGGCTGATGCAGGTTCGCTTGCGGCTTGGCGAATACGAGAAACTCGCTCACAATCATATTGATTTGATCAAGCTCTCCAAGCATGACCTTGAGATGGGCTGGAGATAGCGACCCGGTCTGCTGCTGCAACTGCACGAAGCCGCGAAGCGTCGTAAGCGGGTTGCGCACCTCATGAGCGACGCCTGCTGCGATCTGGCCGACGACCGACAGCTTCTCGGAGCGCCTAATAATCTCTTCCGTCTGCTTGCGCGATGTAATATTCCTTGAAATAGTGGCTATCGCAATGA
This sequence comes from Paenibacillus sp. FJAT-27812, assembly GCF_001273905.1. NCBI lineage: Bacteria > Bacillati > Bacillota > Bacilli > Caryophanales > Paenibacillaceae > Paenibacillus > Paenibacillus sp. FJAT-27812. Next base: position 2,313,007 of record NZ_LIGH01000001.1, read on the forward strand.
TCTCGCCGAGCTCGTCCCGGATGGGAGAGACCGTAATGCTTAGATCAACGAGCTTGCCGCACTTGCTATATCTCACGGTCTCGAAGTCGGTAACGGAGCCGCCTTGGAGTACGGTAGCCTGCAGCTCATGGTGAGAGCTGAGATAGTCGTCTGGCACATTGTCAAGCGGCTTGCCTAAAGCTTCTTTCTCCGACCAGCCATACATCGTCTCAAAGGCACGATTAACCTGAATGACATCGCCCTTCAAATCCGCTACGTGAATCGCATCGGACGTGTGATTCACGAACGACTCCAAATACTGCTTCGTGCTGCGCAGCTCTTCCGCTGCATCCTTAAGCTGCGTTGTATAGCTGTGCAAATTGCTGCCCATCGTATCAATCCGTGACGCGAGCAGTCCGAATTCATCGTTGCTGCGAATCGTAATGACTTCACCGAAATTCCCGGCTGCGATCGCATTGACTTTGTTCAGAATTTGATTTAAGCCGCGTATCATAAAACCCGCAATGAAATAGCTGGCGATCATAGTGACAAGCACAAGCCCGAGCGAGATGACAGATTGCATAATAAGCTGCCGGTTAAGCGGCTTCAAAATCGAATTTTGATCGAAGCTGATACAGATGACATATGTTTTGTCGATTGTAATCGGGATGAACGTCTTCATGACGCGCTTGCCCTTTAGATTGCTTTTGACGTTAACGGCCTTGCCGCTTTTCAAAGCGTATTGGATATTAATGGAATCATTTTCTTGATCTTTGTACGTGTATTGGCCAAAGGGAATGTCGCGAACGTCCAAGTTGTACACGGGAATGCCTTTTTTGATTTTTATAATCGGGCTTTTTCCAAAAAACTGTGGATCAAAGCCGGTAATTTCAAGAATATCCTGCTGGTCTGCAATGATTTTGTTCACGATGGCATCTGTTCCGATCGTATAGTCAAAATCAAGGAGCACCTGCGCATTCACGTAAGGATTGATGATGTAGTTAGTCGTACCGTCGAAATAGCTGCCCCATTTTCTAATTTTTTTGGGATCGGAGGTGGAGAAGTTAAACGGTCCCGACCAATAGTTTTCAAGCTTTTGCCCTTCGGGAATGGTTACGTTATGATTTTTAAAAAGCTGTAGGAACGCACGGTACCAGTAATCCCAGGTCTTGGAGCTCATGTTGATTTCGTTCGGATCTGATGATTTCAGCACGACAACATCATCGTCTAGCTTCTTCCATAACGTGATATGGTCGACGCCGATTTTGCGTGCAATTTCGATCAGCTGCTCGTTTGTGACATTGTCTATATCGGGATCAAGCTGCTCTTTTGCTGCGATGGCAGCCATCCGCAGCTTCTCGCCAATCGTATCCTCCATAGACTGCCTTGCGCTCTCCGATGCTTCAAGCGTGAGGCTGATTTGCTTCGCTATATTGTTCACTTGCTGCTCGAGGGTAGACTGCACCTCTGCTTTAGACGAAACATAATAGATTGATATGTAAAGCGCCAGTATAACAGCGACAATAACCGAGATTGAAAAAGATAGTTTAGCTTTAATGGACATCAGGATCTCCCCCCAAAATCTAAGGTGCACATACTACAATTTGACACGGGTCGACAAAAATCCTGTATGAGTTTGCAATAAAAAAGGGAGAAACATAAATATGTTTCCCCATCGGTATTTACTGTTATATCGCCTCTTCGTGAAGGCTTCCCGCTTTATTCCATTATTCGCGCGAGAAATGCTCTTCTTCCAAGTACTGCTCCGCTTCCTCGTAAGTTTCGAACGCGGATTCCAGATTGAGATCAGCATACAAATACCAAAGATCCTCCTCGAACAGAAGCGTTAGCACGGCATTGTTTGGCCCGATCCAGCGCTCCTCCTGCGGAGCTTTGTTTTTCTTCTTTTTCTTGGACTCAGGCTTCTCCGGCGGCGCAATCGCAAGCGAGCTGATCGACTTCTCGATAAGGGAACGCAGCTCATCCTCGTTGTAATCCCGGATATTGACTAGACCTTTGTCATCGGTTGCGACGCCCCGCACCAAGCCGGCGAATACATAACCGTTGCCGTTCGGGTGCAGATGGTGCACAACTGATTTCTTCTCATGGGCGCTCTCTTCGTAATGGAAGTTCGTGCGGCCAAGAGACACGTCCTTACGCTGCAATTGTGGAAAGGACTCGATTATAGCAAGCTTTTGTTCAAAAGATAACATCGGTTGATTTTTCCTCCTAAAAGTTTGCGTAGCAAACTACTTCGTAAGCATAAGCCTAGGCTTGCTCAGCAGTTGCAGCAATGCTTGTGATTATACCACACAGCAGGAGGGAGCTGTTAAATATCCTTCTTCTTCATTAGCAGCATGATGGCGCCGGCGAGAATGAACACGATGGCGATGATTGGCTGGCTAAGGATGAAGTTGTTATAGATGGAGCCGATTGAGAACACTGCGAAGAAGAGAAGCGAGAGCACGGTTAAAATGTTGATCGGAATAAGCAGCCATTTGTTGCGGTTGCCGAACCAATAAAATTCGAACAAGCCGACAGCCACTGCAAGGATAAAGCCTGGCCACATGTAAACCCAGTTATTGAAAAGCATAGCGATTTGGCACACGACGCCTGCCATGAGCAAGATGCCTCCCGGAATCAAGACGCCAATTCCTTTTCTGCCAATCATAACGAAGTACAGCCAGTGGAAAAATAGTCCGAGCGGGATGACGAAAATCGAAGGCCAGAAGTAAGCAAATATTTTGCCTGGGCCAAAAGCTTCGCCTTGATTCAGAAATAAACATGCACCGAGCAGCAGGAGGACGAGCCCGCCAATTGTTCTTAAATTCATCGTTTTAAAGCACCCCAATCATCGTTTTATTAGCTGCATTCAGCATAGCATACAATGAAAATAACTGTCCTCCTGCTGTAGGTAAAATGGGGAACTGGACTAAAGTCCAGTTTCATCTACTCCGGATGGTTCATCGTGGCCGTGCCGACCTCGAAGGGCGAAGTGACGCCCTCATACATAAGATGCATGGACATGCCTGCAGACGCGTGAACCAGGTTGTGGCAGTGATCCATCCAGACGCCCGGATTATCGGCGCGGAAGGCAACCTCATACACTTCGCCTGGAGCGACATCAAGCGTATCGGACCACCATAGGCTGCCGGTCACCGGCTCGTTGTTGCGCGATAATACGAGCATATGATGACCGTGCAGATGCATCGGATGCTCGGTTGCGCTGCGGTTGACGATCGTTGTTTTCACAAGCTCGCCCTCCTTCACGACAAACATTGGCGTATTCGGAAAGACTTCGCCGTTAATCGTATCGTAAGCAGCAAATGCCCCGTTATAGAAAGCGAAGCGATTATCCAGTATCATCGTGAATTCCCGGTCAAAATGACTGTTTATGTCAAAAGGAGCAGCTCCGGCCGCTGTCCCGTAATGGGTCGGATCAAAGGTGGTCGTCGCAGGCAGCTTCGGAATATCCCCGCTGCCGTCTTTGCTTATCAATATGCCCAATGAATCGCCCTTTCCAACGCGAAGGAAGACCGGATGCTCGGGCATTATGAATTCCACGTCGTATCGCCCTCCGGTCAGCAGATCCAAGCTTTTATCGCTCATTTCAGTTGGTCCGGTAAGATCGGTGCCGTCAATGGCTGTTACTTTGAACGGTGCTCCGGTCAAAATATAAGATTGCCTAACCCAATCATCCGTATTGATCAGGCGCAGCTTAACGAGCGTTCCGGGCGCTGTCGCTCTGCGCTGCACGGATGGATCGGCTCCGATGGACATGCCGGCTCCGCGCCAGTTATGCGTGATGACGGTAATATCCTCGCCTGCTTGTTCTTCAGCTTCGTTAGGCTCGACGATTAGTGCGCCAAATAACCCTTTTTGTACGGCTGTTTTCGACTCTTGGTGAGAATGGTACCAGAAGGTGCCGACCTGCTCCGCTACAAAACGGTACGTAAAGGTCTCTCCCGGCATAACTGCATCTTGTGTTGCGCCGGCAACGCCGTCCTCCGCGTTTGGCACATCTAATCCATGCCAGTGGAGCGTTGCGCCGCTTTCAATGTCTTTGTTGATGAGCGTGACCTCAACGAGCTCTCCTTCCTTCATGCGAAGCTCGGGACCGGGTATTTCCCCATTGTATGTCCATGCATCAATGTGCTTGCCAGAGCTTAAGGCGATGCTCTTATGCTGCGCGGTTAAGGTGAACTTGCGATCCGGCTCGCCCGCGCGCGGGCCCGTTAGCGCTGTAACGGGAGTCTCAGCGGCATTCTGGGCTGTGCTTGCCGGTATCGCGGTTTGGTTATGTTTGTGGCCGATCCGTTTTTCGTGCTGAGATGCGAATGCGGGTAAGCCATAATCGGCATTGCCTGCCATCATGCTCAAATGTTCAGGCAGCTTGCTGTTCTCCATAGCTGTGAGCAGAGGGATGCTGAGGATAGCTGCAATAACGAGAAGCCCGCCGGTATGCTGCAGTCTGCGCCGCCATGGGCGATAAACGAGCGGAGCTTGCGCGGCAAGCTGGTTGCGGTGAGTCTGAAGCATCCATAACAGGCAAGCTATAAATAGAAGAATGGTTGTAGGCATCGTGATAGCCGTCCAGTGAAACGGGATTGGCGGAACAAAAGCAAAGTAGAACAAGGCCAACGAGCAAAGTGCAGCAAGCTGGAACGGAACGATAAAAGCGGGGTCGGAAGCTTGGCGGCGGCGGGCAACATCAGGAGCCGACTCCGTGCGTCCATAGGTACGGTGCATGAGCTTGCGTATTCTAGGGAAGGAGCCAAGCCAAATGAGAAGGGCAGGGATTGCCGCAAGCGGAGTCCGAACGAGCAGTCGATCCATCCAAAATAATGGATGAGCGGTTGCGGCGAGCATCGTATCGGCTGCGGTGATCACAGCGGCGAGCAGGCTGAGGCTGACGGACCAAAAGAGCAGCTTGCGGGTTTTGCGGTAAAGCATTTTCTCCGTGTCAAAATAGACAAGCTTAGAAGCTTTGCCTGCGGCTATAAACGAGAAAATAACAAATAGGATGATGGCGCCGAGCTCCAAATTAATAAGCAGTGAATACATCGTATAAGCCTCCTGTGCGTTGGAATGTCTATGTCTCAGCATGCGGTCCGAGAAGCCGGTTACTAGTCGTTATTCATCTTATCTAGTTCACTAACTGCGCAAAACCGCCGTAAGTCGGAACGCAGTCCTAGACCTCTGGCGGGGAACCTTGGTCGAAGAAGCGCGAATGGGCTCGAACGCTACAAAATGCGGAAATAGTTCTTATGAAACGACATTTTACACCTCTTGTTTAGTTCTATGAAAGCGCTACAATTAAGGTATTAAGAAGTAGGAGGTGAACAAAATGAGCCAAGAACAAGAAGTAGTTCAAGAAGGCGCGGAAGAGTCCGCAGAAATGATTTCCGAAGAGGCTCCAGCGGAAGAAGCAGTAGAAGCTGTTGAGGCTGAATTGGAAGAGGAAGTAGAAGAAGCGGCTGCTGCGGTTGAGGAAGAAGCTGCAGAGGAAGCGGAAGAAGAGGCGGCTGAAGAAGCTGCCGAGGAAGCGTCTGAAGAGCAATAATGATATCTATCATTTTAAATTATAAAGAGGAAGACTGTTCTAAAGGTCGTTTTGGCGAACCTTGGCACGGTCTTTTTTTTATGCGTTTTCATAGATTTTCCCATCATTTTGTTCATGTAAATGTGCAAAACACGCGTGCAATAGATACCTTAATATGCTACGATACCTTGTGCTTTACTTTTCCTATTTAGAAGAAGGTGACATCATGACAGCGGCAGAGGCCGGTAATGACCAGGGGCAGCGCGAGCAGAAAGGCTTGAATCTATTTTTTCTGACGTGGCCCATATTTTTGGAAATCTTTTTGTTTATGCTCATGGGTATTGCGGATACGCTGATGCTGAGCGCGATTTCGGATAACGCGGTATCCGGCGTCGGGGCATCGAATCAATTTTTGCATATTGCGATTCTACTATTAGAAGTGATCGGCAACGGGGCATCCATCGTCGTCGCGCAATATATAGGTTCAAGGAAGTTTATTGAAGCTGCCAAAATATCAGCGCTGGCTGTAACGCTCAATCTAGTTGTCGGGCTGATGATCAGCTTGACGTTCGTGCTGTTTGGCGGTCATTTGCTGCAAGTGTTGAACTTGCAAGGCGAGATACTTGTCCATGCCAAAAGCTATCTATCGATCGTAGGCGGGATGATCTTCCTGCAAGCGATTATTAACTCGATTTCCGCCATTATTCGCGTACATGGATTTACGAAGGAAGCGATGTATGTATCGCTTGGTATGAACATCGTTCATATTATCGGAAACTACTTGTTTATTTTTGGGAAATTCGGTTTTCCGGAGATGGGCGTGCAAGGTGCGGCGATTTCTTCCGTCATTAGCCGGGCGCTGGCGCTAGTTGTCTTCTTCTGGCTGCTGTACCGAATTATGTCGGTGAGAGTGGAGCTGCGGTACTATTTCTCATTGACCAAGGAATACATCTCTAAAATTTTAAAAATCGGCATTCCTTCTGCGCTTGAGCAGGTGATGTACCAGGCATGCCAAATCGTTTTCCTCTATTATGCGACCTATCTTGGCGCGGCGTCCTTGGCAGCAAAAAACTATGCGAATAACATTTCGATGTTTACGTATTTATTCGCTTTCGCCATTGGGATGGGCACGTCGATTATCGTCGGCAGGCTTGTGGGTGCCGGCGAGCAAACGTCAGCTTATCATCGCGTTTGGAAGAGCGTTCGCTGGGCAAGCGGCGTAACCTTGTTCGCGGTGTTGCTCGTCATTGCGTTCCGCGAGCCGCTTATGCGCATGTTCACGGACGACGAGGAGATTATACGGCTGGGAGTTAGCGTCCTGCTGCTAAGCATCGTGCTGGAGACCGGGCGAACGATTAACATCGTGCTCGTCAACTCGCTGCGGGCGACGGGAGATGCGAAATATCCGCTCTGGATCGGCATGGGGTCGATGGTGGCGATGAGCTTGCCGCTCGGTTATTTCTTTATTTTCACGCTGGATATGGGCTTGGCTGGCATTTGGCTTGCGATTGCGGCAGATGAATGGGTGCGCGCATTCATTATGTTTTTCCGCTGGAGAAGCAGGGCGTGGGAGAAGCATGCGCTGGTTAAGCGAGAGAGCAAGGAAAAAGCGGCTGTGCTGCATTCGTAGCAGGACAGCGGGCGAGATTGCGGTAGTTGATAAGGATGTCCAAGAGGTTATTTTTGCCTCTGGGGCGTCTTTTTTTTGCGGGCATAAAAGCTTGGCTATTTTCTCCGAATCGTTGAAAAAGGCAATTGACAAAAACAGGGCGGCGCAATAGAATATAAACATACATAATATAAGTTAGTACATTATAAAAAGTAAGTAAATTATGAATTGAGCGATTATAGGAGGATATGAAAATGGCAAAATCACAATGGACGGTTGATCCAACGCACAGCAGCATCGATTTCTCAGTAAAGCATATGATGATCGCTAAGGTAAAAGGCTCTTTCCACGCTTTCGAAGCAAATGTGGTCGCTGACGCGCATGACCTGACTTCGGCTGAGATCCAGCTTACGATTGATCTCAACAGCGTGGATACGCGCAACAAAGACCGTGACGCACATCTTCGCAATCCTGATTTCTTCGACACAGAGAAATATCCTTCGCTCGTATTCACTTCGACTGCGATTACAAAAACCGATGATGGCGAGTATTCCGTTATTGGCGACGTAAGTCTGCATGGCGTAACGCGTTCCGAGAAATTCGCCGTTAGCTTTGAAGGCGCTGGCAAAGACCCTTGGGGCAATGAAAAAGTGGGCTTTAGCGCATCAGGCAGCCTGAAGCGCAGCGACTATGGCTTAACTTATAATGCAGCGCTGGAAACAGGCGGCGTTCTAATCGGCGATGAAGTGAAGTTCACCATCGATATCGAAGCTATTCAACAAGGCTAATTTTTAATGGCAGCCTTCCTATAAAAGCGGCTTACCTTGCAATTGCCAGGGCGAGCCGCTTTTTTGTTGCTGTTATGCGCTTTCAGAGGTACGATAAGGAAAGGAACAGCGAGCGAGGGAGACAAACGAGATGGAGCCTAATGATTCAAAACATATACGGAATATTGGCATTTTCGCGCATGTCGATGCAGGGAAGACAACAACGACAGAGCAGATATTATTTCGCAGCGGACGCATTCGGTCGCTGGGAAGCGTGGATGCGGGAACGGCGCAAACGGATTTTCTTGAGGTGGAACGCTCACGGGGAATTTCGGTACGGGCGGCGGCGACTCGTTTTACTTGGCAGGGCGCGACAGTCAATTTGGTTGATACGCCAGGGCATGTCGATTTTCTCTCCGAGGTCGAGCGGTCGCTGCGCGTGATGGATGGCGCGGTGCTTATCCTTTCGGCCGTTGAAGGCGTACAGGCACAGACGGAGGTTATCTGGCATGCTTTGCGGGAACGGAACATTCCAACGCTTATTTACGTGAACAAGCTGGATAGGGTCGGAGCCGATCCGCTTGGAACGATCAAGCAAATTCGTCGTTTGCTTTCGCCGCAAGCGGCGCCGGTGCAGGCGCCGCTTGGCGTGGAGGATAGCTTTAGCGGCGCGGTGAGCGTGCTGGACGATACTGCCGGTGATTTGGGCGAGGCAAAAGCTTATTTGCAGCTGCTGGAGGAGACGGTGGCTGAGCAGGATGAATCGCTGCTGCTTCATTATTTGGACAGCGGCACGCTGCCGAAGGCGGAGCTGAACCAAATGCTGCCCTCGCTTACGCGAAGCGGGGAGCTGTTCCCGATTCTATTTGGCGCATCGAATAGAGGAATCGGCATCGAGCCGTTAATGCAAGCGATGGTCGCGCTGCTGCCGCCGCCAGAGGCTGTCCCGGACGGGCCGGTATCGGGGGTCATATTCCGCATTGAGCGTGATGCGGCGATGGGGCGCATCGCTTATGTTCGTTTGTATAGCGGCATTATTCGCAACCGCGATTCGGTTCGGAATGAGACGCAGCAAATCGAAGAGAAGGTTACGCAAATACGCAAAATCGACGGGCAAAAGGCGGAGGATGTGGGCCTTCTTGCAGCGGGCGATATTGCAGCCGTTTGCGGCTGGAACCAGGCGCGCATTGGCGATATTATCGGCTGCGGCGATTATGTTCCCGGCGAGACGCGGCTGGCGGTGCCGCTCCTGACGGTGCAGGTGCGCTGGGGCAACGAGGCGGAGTATCCGGCAGTCGTCGCGGCGCTGCAAGAACTGGCGGATGAGGACCCGCTGCTTGATCTGCAATGGCTGCAGGAGCAGCGCGAGCTGCATCTTAAAGTTATGGGGCCGATCCAGATCGAGGTGCTGACGCATCTGCTGCACAATCGCTATGGGTTGAAGGCTGATTTTGGCGAGCCATCGGTTATTTATAAAGAGACGCCGGCTCAGACGGGCGAGGGCTTCATTGCGTATACGATGCCGAAGCCGTGCTGGGCAATTCTGCGGTTCCATATTGAGCCTGGGGAGCGCGGAAGCGGCATCGCCTTCAGCTCCGTTGTACGCTCGGAGCGGCTGCTCGACCGCTATCAGAACGAGGTTGCCAGAAGCGTTCCCGAGGCGCTTCAGCAGGGTCTTTTTGGCTGGGAAGTAACGGACGTGAAGGTTACGCTTGTTGAAGGGGAGCATCATGTGTGGCATACGCATCCGCTTGATTTTGCGGTAGCCACGCCGATGGGCATTATGGACGGCTTGTCTCGGATAGGGGTAAAGCTGCTGGAGCCCATGCTGTCCTTCCGTATTTCCGTACCAGAGGAGACAGGCGGCAAGCTGATGAATGAGCTTATACTTATGCGCGGAGAGTTTGAAACGCCGGTTGTCAGGCAGGAGAGGATGGAGATCGAGGGCATACTGCCGGTAGCTACTTCGCTCGATTTTCCTGCGCGTTTCGGCTCGCTTACGAAGGGGAGGGGTGCTTTGGCAACCTTCTTCGCGGGTTATCGCGAATGTCCGCCCGATGTGAAGGCGGAGCGGGTGCGCCGAGGCGTTAATCCGCTGGACCAATCCAAATATATTTTAGCTGTTCGAAAGGCGCTTGCCGGCTCATAGCCGCAGGCGTTTTTTTTGTATCTAGATCGTTCGCGGAGCGTTTGGGAAGGGAAAAGGAAATTCATGGTTATTTGTTATGTATAATATATACAATGATGGAGTTTGTATGCGGTGATGAGTGTTATAAGAGGTAGTATATTATGACTAAAAAAAACGCTCATATCTGAATAAAGAGACTCAATTTAAAGGAATAAAATGAGAGCTTTTGTCGAAGTGGTTGTAATAGTATTATCAATATAATAAATATATATTTGTGAGGAAGCGAAGACGCGCTGCCAAGTAAAGGAGGGTACAGGGAAAGGCGAGCGCCAGAAGGTTGTCCTCCATACCAATACAAACCGAGGTGTAATCATGATACGAAAGCTTACCGTTATCGGACTCGCGATCGTCTGTACATTGTCCATGTCCATTGGTGCATCAGCGGCTGACTCCAAGGAGAAGCCGCAGGCAAGCACGATTACTTGGCCAGAAAAGCAAGCGCTTCCAAGCTTCTCGAAGATTAAACAGCTGGATGTGGCGGATATATATGATGCGCCCGGCGACATAAAGATTCTTATGGCGACTCTGCAAGGCGTTGTCAATCGAGCCGAGCCCCGGATCTATTTGCTGGAGAACAAGGAGGAAGGGAAGTTCACTTGGCTGAACGACTTGAACGTGACTTACAAGGTGAGGGACGACTACTGGCAGATCGTCCGTACTTACAAGAAAGAAATAAACGGCATGATTATATACGATCCGAACGTGCCTGACTCCGTCAATGTGGCTACGACGCTTGCCGGCTTAAAGGGCGCCGTGGTCGCAAGCCCTGAACTGGCGAAGAAGCTGCAAGCCGAGCCTTACAGCTTGAAGGTGCTGGATGATCTCCAAGGGAAATTCAAGGACCGGCTGGACGCTTATACGTGGCAGTATGAAAATTTATGGAGCCAGACGACGCATCGGATGCTCGTTGGCCTTAGCCCGGACACCTCGATCAGGCTTCCGGACAATCAAGGGGATCTGTTCAAGGTCATCGCGCAAGATACGACGCAGGAGCGGGACGGAAAGAATAGAAAGGTCTATGATCTCGATTTGAGCGCAAGCCTTGGCAAATCAGATGTATATCTGCGCTTCGACGATGCGTTCGCGCAGGATGGCTGGGGAACGGCGGTGCATGAGGTTACGATCAAGGCGGACGGCAATACCATCGCAAAATTCATTCCGGGCACGCCGGAAGAAAAGCCTTTCTTGTATGACGCGCAAAGCTCGCAGGTATCCGAAGGCAACGGCGGACACCGCTTTGCAGACAACAACCGTTACTTTATTTATAAATTCACGCCTCCAGCTGGTGCGAAGCAGTTGACGGCATCCGTGGATATGTGGAATCAATATAAGGTTTCTGCAGGCAACGAACAGCCGGTATCCTCCGAGCAGAAGGAGCCTTATGGCTACTTGCGTGATTATGCCGTTGCGAACAAAGCGATGGTGTTCTGGCTTGATTCCAACGTACCCGAACAAAAGGCGCTGTTTGAGAAAATTTTATCGGACGTGAAGCCGGGCACGCCTTACCTAGGGTGGTTCAGCAATGACGTTGACGGTGAATTCAGCGGCGTAGAGATTACGTCCAATCACGGCGTGTACGTGCTCGCTGCCGATTGGTTCAGCAACCTGACTGTATTCTCCGGCACGAAGGCGAATGCTTTCAAAGAAAAAGCGGCGCAGGCGCCGAAGCTGGAAAACAAGATTTATGTCACGTATACGTTCAGCGAAGGTGACAATTTCCAATACAATCAGCATAAAATGCGCATTCTGTGGGATGACCCAAGCCGCGGCAAGGTGCCGCTCAACTGGACATCCAGCCCACTGCTCTATGATGGCGCTCCTGCGATGCTGAATTATTTCAGGGAAACCGCTACGGATAATGACCTGCTGATCGCAGGACCGTCCGGCGCAGGTTACTTCTACCCGAACGCATGGCCGGCAGAATCGTTTACCGCCTTCTTGAAACAATCGTATTCGTACATGGAGAAGACGGGCATGACGATTCCTTACGTGTTGAACCGCGTCAATAGTGAGAATGTGCCGCTCAGTGACGCCCATGCAGCAGCTTATATCAAGGAATATAAGCCTCAGGGGCTGTTCCTAAGCTGGGAAGACCGCCATGGCGTAGAGATTGTTGGCGGCAAGCTTCCGGTATCGACGATTCATGGCATCAGTACGGTGCAGGACGGCCAGAAGATTCTCGCTGACGCCAAGGCTAAGTGGGACGGGAAATCGCCGTTGTTCGTTTCCTTGGGCCTGCTTGCTTGGAGCCTTACGCCGTCTGATATTGCCGAGCTGCAAGCTTCGCTTGGACCGGAGTACGCAGCGGTTCGCGCCGATCAGTATTTCTCGCTGATTCGCAGCGCGAATGGGCTGCCGGCTAAATAATAATGGAAAAAGGACGCCAGCTCGGTGAGCTGGCGTCCTTTTTATTTGTCAGCGATGCGAGTTAGGAATGGAATGCCGCGTTTCGGCGGTTATTTCGTTGCGGGAGCGATGTCGGGATTAACGGCAATGATGCCGTAAACCTGAGGCTCCTCGGCAGACGCGCCAAACCAAAGCTGGCCGCTTCCGACCATAACGCCTTGGTCTCTCACAAATAGATTGTCGACTTTTTGCGCTGCCAGCGCGTCTTTGACGGATTTGGTTATAATCTGGTCATACTTCTCTATGAATTCCGCTTTGGATTTGATCTGTACGGGTGTTTCTCCATTCACTTGAAGCGGGAGCAGAATAAGCTCGGCGACAGCGCTCCTCTCATCGGCGGCAACTGCTGCTTTCGCTAACTCGAACATTTTCTCAAAAGCTTTAGGATCATTAATGCCTGCTGCTGCGTAAGGGTTATCCTCCTCAGCCATTGCATTCGCTGCTTCAGCTTGATTCGAAGGGGCGATTGCAGAAGCGTCTTTGTTTGAATCAGCGTTCCTGTTACTCGACCCCGTTTGTCCGCATCCAGCCAATAAGGTCATTGCTATGCCAAAAGCCGCAAAAGCGGCGAAGCTCTTCCTTTTCCGTTTCACTAGCGAAAACGTCGCCATGTTGTTCAGCATGATGATCCTCCTCTAAAATTTGCGGTAACCTTTCATTTCCCTTTATTAGTTTAAACCTACTGGAGTAGTTTCAATCACTAACTTGAAAGGTCACGCTATTTAGAGGGGAAGGCCGAGGTAAGCTCAGTGCCTGCTTAACCTCCCTTAACCAACGAAGCAAGCTCCAGAAACGCCAAAGTTGAGCGATGGATGCGATCGTGGATCTCGTGGCCGCCGCCTTCGTAGGCGGCTAATCCGTCCGCAAGCAAGTTGCGCTGGGCGCCTCCGATGGAGATCCACTCCGGCGAGTTGATTCCGTGAAGATTGCGCACGATGGCTTGGAGCTGCTGCAAGGAGCTTGTTCCGACAGCGCCGCCCGAGGAGCTTAAGGATAGCACCGCTTTTCCGCGAAAATGGTCCTGGCCGAGGAAGTCCAGCGCGTTTTTGAGCACGCCCGAAATGCTGCCGTGATATTCGGGGGATGCCAGCACGATGGCGTCCGCTTCGCGCATCGCTTGCTGCAATTGCTGGACGGCTGCATGATCATGGCCGATCCCATCGGGTGAGTAGAAGGGAAGCGGCGTTTGAAATAAATCATGCAGCAGAACGCTATGCCCTTTCTTTGAAATCAATTGCCCTACATGGACGGCTAGACGTGTGCTTGTTGCAGAATCTCGATTGCTTCCGGTTAAAATCGTAACTTTCATAATAATCTTCCTTTCGCCTTGCGATTTGATTGGTATAATCGTATCACTTCCGCAACGGCATGACGTCCACAATAGGACTGATTTTAAAATGAAATAAGCATTCAACCATTGGCTGAATGCTCTACGACTTTAGTCTGAGAAAAAGGGGCTTCTATTGATCCAGCCCATGCTTCACGGCGTAGATGGCAGCCTGCGTGCGGTCGGCCATCCCGAGCTTGCTCAAAACGTGGCTAACATGGCTTTTGACTGTTTTTTCCGAAATAAACAGCTCCTTCGCGATGTCTCGGTTGCTTTTGCCCGATGCGATAAGCCGCAGCACGTCCTGCTCTCTGGCTGTAAGCTCGGAAATGCCCTGATCGGCACTCCGGGGAGAATCGGCTTCGGCATATTGGCTCATGAGCTGGCCAGCCACGTCAGGATGAAGCTCAACCTTGCCGTTATGCACATTTATAATAGCGCGCACGAGATCCTCCGGTTCAATATCCTTGAGCAAGTAACCCTTGGCGCCGGCGCGGATCGCCGGGAGCGCATGCTCCTGATCGGAGAAGGAAGTCAGAATGATCACTTTGACGTCGGGATGGGTAAGCTTGATTTGTTTCGTAGCTTCGATCCCGCTCATTCCGGGCATGTTGATATCCATCAATACGACATCAGGCTGCAGCGCCGTGACTTGTTCCAGCGTTTCTTGTCCGGTAGCCGCCTCGCCGATCAGCTTAATATCCGTTTGCGTCGATAAAAAAACCTGCAAGCCTCTCCGTACCATCGCGTGGTCGTCGGCCAATAACAATTTGATCGTCATTTTTCCGGCACCTTCCTTATTGCATCAGCGGAAAGAGGAAGCATCACCTCAATCGAAGTTCCCTTTCCCGTTCTGCTCGTAAGCCGAAAACGGCCGCCAAGCATTTCGGCGCGTTCCCGCATATTGGATAACCCAAATGATTGCTGCCCAGTAGACGTGTTTGACGCGTCGGGCGTCCCGCCCGTATTCATGCCGCGGCCATAGTCCGTGACCGTAAGCAAAATTTCCTCTGCTTGCACCGCAAGCGCCACACTGACCTTGGATGTGCCCGCATGCTTGGAGACGTTATTTAGCGCTTCTTGGCCGATCCGCCATAACGCTTCCTCCGCGCCTTGCGGCAGCGCCGCATTCCCGGTCGTCTGCCCGTTTACTTGCAAGCCGAGCCTAGTGCCGTATTCCGCGAGCGCGGTTACGATTCCTTTCTCCACGCCCGCGGGCCGAAGCTGGACGATGAGCGCGCGCATTTCCTTTAAGGCATCCCGGGACAATGCCTGCATATCCTTAACGGCGCTTATGGCCGTAGCCACCTGTTCGCCGCCAAGCAAAGATTCGACGCCCTTAGCTGTCATGCTGATGGAAAATAACAGTTGGGATACGGAGTCGTGCAAATCACGCGCCAGCCGGTTTCGTTCCTCAAGCCGGGCAAGATCCAGGCGAACCTCCTCTAGCCGGGCATTTTCGAGTGCTATAGCCAGATGCTCCGCCACTGCTTCAAGCACGGCGCCGTCTACTTGGTTGAGTCCGCAGCTTGCGGGATGCGCAATGACCAAGACGCCGCAAGCCTCGGTTCCGCCGAACGTAACGGGAGCCGCGATGACGGATTGAAGCGCCTTCGTTATTTGCTGCTGCATCCCGCTTTCGATCAGCGCGGAAATATGGGCGGCATCCATCTCTTGATAGCCCTGCGCGCGGCCCGCTTG
Source organism: Paenibacillus sp. FJAT-27812 (assembly GCF_001273905.1). Classification (NCBI taxonomy): domain Bacteria; kingdom Bacillati; phylum Bacillota; class Bacilli; order Caryophanales; family Paenibacillaceae; genus Paenibacillus; species Paenibacillus sp. FJAT-27812. Next base: position 2,328,526 of record NZ_LIGH01000001.1, read on the forward strand.
GTCAAGCCATGGTGCGTCAGCAGTCCGAATACGCAAATTAGGAGTAAGCAGCAAATCGTCATAGCGCAGGCTGCGGACAACAAAATAGTCCCCGGAGCGCTCCAATAAGGCAACGAACGGCCAATCAAAATGATCCCCGATCAGCTTCATGGCGTGCAAGTTCAGCTGTCCGCCGGCATCTTCTCCGCTGAGCGTAATGGTGAGCGAACGGCTGAATTCGCCAAGCCGGGAAAAGAGCTCCGCCCGCCGCTGCTCGGCCTCATGCAGCCTCATTCGCTCGACGGCTACGCCGATCTGGAACGCGACAGCTTGCAGCAGTGCCAGCTCCTCGTCCGTAAAATGCTCCTTGCCCGGCGAGCCGACGTTTAAGACGCCAAATAGCCGACCGCCGATGCGAAGGGGAACGGTGGCGTGATGGGTAAAGCCGCATGTATCTCCCGTTTTTTCCCTTCGGGCATTTTCGAGCCTTTTGCAGTTCAAAATGTTGACCGCGTTTTTAAGCTTTCCGGCTTGATAGCGGTCCAAGCACCAGCAGGAGCCGCATTTCATGAACCTTTTCTCTTCGAATAGCAGCGCAGGCGGCAAATTGCGGTCGGCTACACATGTATAGTCGTGGTTCTCATTTACAAAAAAGATCCAACCGAAGGAGAGCCCCGTCACCTCAAGCAGCCTGCCTAATACGGTGTCCAGCATGTAATCCAAATCATTGGATTGGTTTAACGTTTCCGCTATCGTTTTGAGCGTGGTCAGCTCTTGCACATGGAGATCATTCGTCACGGCTTTCGTTCCTCCGATCTATGCTTTATGGTATTTTTAATATTCGTGAATGGGCAAGGCAAAACCTTTTTAGACCGCCTAGGAAAGCATTCCGCTGCGGCAATAAACGGTTTTCCTCCAAAAAGCACACTTGTGTTTCTCATGTTGAATATGTTATATTACTACAAAATTAATTATCGGATCACGCCAGTGAAGAGAATCCAACTCGGAGGCGTTCTCGTCAAGGGGAGGGAAGCGCCTTCCCCCTAAGTTTACCGGGCCCGCCCGTTATCGCGGAGCAAAGAGGATCAGACAGCTTGTCTGTTTGGTCAATTTGGGTGGCACCGCGAGTACAAAAACGCTCCTCGTCCCATATGGGATGAGGGCGTTTTTTGTGTTTTTCTAAACGAAAAGGAGCGCGGTGACATGTTGGACATGAGATGGTTGAGGCAAAATCACGAGCAGGTTCAGACGGTGGCAAATCAGAAGGGGATCAAGGTTTCCATTGCAGAGCTGCTGTCGTGGGACGAGAAGAAGCGCCTGCTGCTGCAGGAGACGGAAGGGCTGCGAGAGAACCGCAATAAGCTCTCGCATTATATCGGCACGCTGCTGAGCCAAGGGGCTAAGGAACAAGCGGAACAAACGAAGCAAAGCGTAAAGGAAACGAATGAGAAGCTGAATGAGGTGGAGGCAGAGCTTGAAGAGGCGGAGCGGCATGTCGGTGAGCTGCTTGCAATGGTTCCGAATATCGTATCGCCGGATACGCCGTTCGGCCGTTCGGATGCTGACAATGTGGAGCTGAGACGCGTTGGCGAAGCGCCAAGCTTTGCGTTCGAGCTGAAGGATCATATGGCGCTCGGCGAGCTGCACGATATGGTGGATGTGCAGCGCGGCGTGAAGGCTGCGGGCAGCCGCAACTACTTCTTGAAGGGAGCGGGCGTGTTGCTCCACCGCGCCGTACAGCAGCTAGCGCTTGATCTGCTGCTGCAAAAGGGCTTTACGCCGCTCGATGTTCCGCTAATGGTTCGTACCGATGCGATGAGCAATACGGGTTTTTTTCCGCTCGGCGAGGATCAGAGCTACCGGATTGCGGGTGACGATAAATGGCTGGTCGGCACCTCGGAGGTGCCGATGATCACCTACTATGCGAATGAAATCTTAGACGCTCAGACGCCAATCAAGCTTGCTGCCGCATCGGTCTGCTTCCGCAGCGAGGTTGGCTCGGCAGGCAGAGATGTCCATGGGCTGTACCGGGTTCACCAGTTTGCCAAGGTCGAGCAGGTCATCATGTGCAAGGCGGATCACGAGGTTTCGGAGGCTTTGCTGCAGGAAATAACCGCGAACGCCGAGGAGCTGCTTCAATGCCTTGAGCTGCCCTATCGGGTAATGGCGGTGTGTACGGGCGACATGTCGCAAAAAACGTATAAGCAATACGATATCGAGACATGGATGCCAAGCCGCCAGAGCTACGGGGAGACGCATTCGTCGTCGAACCTGCTTGATTTTCAGGCGCGCCGCTCGAATATCCGGTATCGTGCCGAGGACGGCGCGTTACGGTTCTGCCACACGCTTAACAACACGGCCGTGGCGAGCCCGCGCATCCTCATTCCGCTTCTGGAAAACCATCAAGAGGAGGACGGCTCGATTCGTATTCCAGCGGCGCTTCAGCCTTATATGAACGGGATGAAGCGGCTAGCTATCCATTAAATGCAAAATGCGGCAAGGAGCAATGCTAAGGCATCTCCTTACCGCATTCATCTTTTTACGCGCCTACTTTCGGAAGCGGCTTGCCCTCTGCAAGCAGTCCGACTCCCTCCGCGCAGACGCCATATTTCTCCCATGGACAGGTGGTGCAGAGATGGCTGATATCTTCCGGCACCATAACCTTGGCTACACGGTCGCAGATGGACTGCCAGCTGCCGCGCTCGCCTGCTCTTAGTCCAAGCTTTGCAAGTACGTCCGCATCGAGGCCGTATACCGTTCCTTCGCAGTGATAAGCTTTATCTGGCGGGTATGCTTTGCATACGTCGTCGGGACCTGCTATAATCTCAACTTCGGTTTCCGGCTTCACGCGCAGCTTTTCATATATGGCAGTCATATTGACGCAAAAATCATCCGAATACCCCATGCCTCGGTAGCCGAGTAAACAAAGCAGATGGTGCCCGCGCAATCGAATGGTCATCCCTTTACAGCTCCTTAAACTAAAAAATCATGTATGTTAACCATATTATCACATCAATAGGTTTACATACATGATTTTATGGGGTAAAGATAAACGGCAATACGCTACTTCACTAAATATCTATCTTTAATAATGTTCAAATGATGAGTCTCATGGCCTGCAATGATATAAGCCAGCGCATTAACCGTAATTTCCGATCCGTTAGATACTCCGAAGCGATGCCATGCCGCTTCCGATAAGCCGCGCAGCAGCGTAAGCGTTGCTCGGCGCACGGAAATGTAATCCTCGATAATTTGGGAGAACGTCCAGTCTTGGAAGGTAGAGCCGCTCATAAATTCATCCTGATCATAGCCGGCAAGCGGCGTTTTGTCGCCGCGCGCTGCTCGAAGCAAGCGGTAGCTCATCACGCGTTCGTTGTCCGTTATATGGCCGATGACCTCTTTCAGCGACCATTTTCCTTCCGCATAGCGGTAGTCAGCTTGCGCTTCAGGAATATCCGAGAGCAATTCGGTTGTACTTGCCAGTTGCTGTTCAAGAATTTCCGTTACCGAGCCTTCGCCTACCAGTCCAATATATTGCTCATGGTAAGGCATATATTCTTCCTTTGATGGTCGTTGCTGCATGCGCATAGCCTCCCTCTCATTTTGAAGATTATAGCACAGGTTCTTCCAAAATAAATTGCTATTATTTCCAGCTACATAGAGCGCTTCTTCTCCCGGTATTGACCCGGCGTAATCCCCTCCTGCTTGCGGAAGGAGCGAATAAAGTTTTGCGGGTTGTTGTAGCGCAGCTTAGCCGCGATATCCTTGATTGGCAGCTCGCTTTCCGTCAGCCATTTTTTAGCCATTTTGAACCGGTACATCGAAAAATATTCGCTAAAGGAGTAGTTCGTTTCCTTGCGGAAAACGCTGCTCAAATAGTTCGCGTTATAGTGAAGGCTGGCCTGCACATGAAGGTAGCTTGCAATCTGCTGCTGGAGATGTTCGGTTAGCGCGTATTTGGCATTGTGAAAAGCATCCAGATCAGATTCCGTGCTGCCGATGATCGTGACGATCGTTTGATCCATGATAACGGGCGCAAGCCGCTGTTCAAAAGGGATAAGCTCCTCGATATATTATGGACTGCAGAGATGGAGTCGCTGATGTAAAGAAAAAGCTCTGCGGCTGTTGCAGCCGCAGAGCTTTATTTGGATATAGGGATCATCCGCTGCCGATTTACATGCTGGATGTGACTGATTATGATCAAAGCACCTGCTCCAAAAACCGCGCTGCGCGCTCGCTTTGCGGCTGCGTGAAAAACTGCTCGGGCTTTGTCCGTTCAACCAGCTTGCCGTCATCGAGGAAATAGATCGTATCCGCCGCTTCGCGGGCGAATTTCATCTCATGCGTCACGATCAGCATCGTCATGCCGCTGTCGGCAAGGCTGCGAATAACGTTCAGCACTTCCTTTACCATCTCGGGATCGAGCGCCGAGGTCGGCTCATCGAACAGCATAATGTCCGGCTCCATGGCAAGGCTGCGGGCGATCGCCACCCGCTGCTTTTGCCCGCCGGATAAGCGTGAAGGATAGCTGTCTGCTTTGTCTGAGAGCCCAACGCGAGCAAGCAGCTCCTTCGCTTTGGAGCGGGCTTCCTCGGTAGTCAATCCTTTTACCTGGGTTGGCGCAAACGTAATGTTATCGATGACCGTCATATGCGGGAACAGGTGAAAATGCTGGAACACCATGCCGATCCGCTGGCGGACCTTTGCAATGTCCGTTTTTGGGTCCGTAATGGACGTGCCGTCGATCGTAATCGTGCCGGAGGTTGGTGTCTCCAGCATATTCAAGCAACGAAGGAAGGTGGATTTGCCTGAGCCGGATGGTCCGATCAGCGCAACGACCTCTCCTCGTTCTACTGTAGTGGTAATGCCTTTTAGCACTTGGTTTTTGCCGAAGGATTTCGTTAAGTCGGTAACATTAATCACTGCGACGCAGCCTCCTTTCAAGCTTACGGGCAAACGAAGTTAAGATAAGGACTAGCACATAATAAATAGCTGCAATAAACAAGAGAACCTCTAGCGATCTAAATGTATCGGAGCGTACAACGTCTGCACGCCGCATCAAATCGGCTACGCCAATGACGGATACGAGCGACGATTCTTTGAGCAAAGCGATACATTCATTCACGAGCGCCGGCAAAATCGTACGAAGCGCCTGCGGGAAAATAATGCGCAGCATCATGGTCCGATAAGGAATGCCGAGCGCGATGGCAGCCTCGCGCTGCCCTTTGTCCACGGCCATAATGCCGCCGCGAATCGTTTCGGATAAATAAGCAGATGAGTTAAGGCCGAAAGCAAGGCCGGCGGCCAATAACGCAGGAATGTCATAATTGAAAATCTGCGGTGTCGCGTAATAAATAATCATCAGCTGTATAAGCAGCGGCGTGCCGCGGAATACAGACGTATAGGCAGTCGCGAACCATTCGAGCGGCTTAACGCCGGATATTTTGAACAATGACAAAACCGTTCCCCACACCAGTCCAAAAAGCGCCGAAACAAGTGTAAAGAGCAAAGTTACATATACGCCTTTCAGAATATAGGGAATGTAGCCCTTAAGGATGCTGAAGTCGATGTTGAGCAGGGAAGCGGACTTATCCTTGCCGTCAGGAAACCATTTCTCCACGATTTTATCGAGCTCGCCTTTTTGCTTCATTTCGGCAAGCACGCCGTTAAACTCGCTTACGATGGCCGATTGCTTTGGAAATGCGATGGCATAGCCGTTTTCCGCAGATTCTGCTGGCAGGAAATTCATCACTAGATCCGGGTTAAGGCTAGTCATCTCAATCGCTACGGCGTCCTCAACGATCGCTGCATCGATGCGGCCGGAGTTAAGCTCTTGGATGAGATCGGGAATTTTATTGAGTTTTTTGAGAACGGCGCCTTCAATGGTTTCCGCATATAGATCCTGCGTGGAGCCTAGCTGGGTGCCGATTTTTTTGCCGGAGAGCGACTCTTCCGTTTCGAGCGGCGCAGATTTTTTAGATACGATCGTATTACGGGCTGCGTAATAGCTGTCTGAGAAATCGATGCTCTTCTTTCGCTCATCCGTAGCGGACATTGCGGACATCACAAAGTCGACGCGGCCGGTTTGCAGCGCGGCAATAAGACCATTGAAATCCATGTTTGCGATTTCCAGTTCATAACCGAGCTGGCTGGTGATATACTTGGCTATATCGATATCCAAGCCGACGATTTTGCCGCTATTTTTAGCGTCAACGCTCTCGTAAGGGGGATAATCGGCTGAGGTGCCCATGATGAGCTTCTTTTTCTGCCCGGCACTCGCCGTATTAGATGCGCTTTCTGCGCTTACGGAATTAGAGCCGTCTGCTCCCATGGGAAAGACTTGTCCAAGGGCAAGAAACAGAATCGTTGCGGTTATGAGTGATAAATAAATGATTTTTAGCTTTTTTCGATTCATGTCGTCCTCTTTCTTCTTCTGTAATTGTCTTTGGTGACTGCAACATTAGAAAGTATAGGGTGTTCGCTATCCTTTGTAAATAACCAACTATTGAGGGTTTGTAACATTTTCGTAATTTGGTTATTCGTAACTTAGTGAGAATAACTGTTATAATATCCAGATAGAACGAAATCTATTTTAGATGAATATAGCTTCGGGGCGAAACGGTGCTCTTCGCAAGCCGTATTGGATGATAGCTAATAAGGAAGGGAGGTGAATACATTGTTCGAACTCGAGCTGCATGACGTCATACCGTATTTGATTTCGATTAGTCTCCTTTGTTCCTTGGCCTATGCTTATGCTTCTCACTTGCATACAGGTGCTTATGAGTATTGGGAGCGAAACCAAGTCATCAGTGTTTTATATATTTCGCTGCCGCAAGTTCTGATTCATGCCGTTCCGCTGCATCACTGGCTCGCCAGGAAGGTGAAGCGAAAGGAATCACCCGATGACGACATAGCAGATTGCTCCGCCTCGTTTGCTCAGAAACTTTCAAACAAACGAGGAGGATTTTTATGCAAAAGAGCAATGTATTCCCTTCATTAAAATATGGACGTGTGTTATTGGCCGGCATGATGCTGGCAGTTTTACTATTGGTAAGCGGATGTAGTACGGCTAGCGGTACGATTGACGGCAGCACGCCAGGGATATTTAACCACTATGTGATTTACCCGCTATCAACGGTGCTTCAATATCTCGCCGATATGTTCGGCGGTAATTACGGCTTCGCGATTATTGGCATTACGCTTATTATCAGACTTATTTTGCTGCCGCTTATGATGCGCCAGTATCGCTCGCAAAATCAAATGAAAACGAAGATGGCTGCTCTTCAGCCGGAATTGAAGCAGCTCCAAGATAAATACAAAAGCAAAACGGATGCCGCTTCCAAACAGAAGCTGCAGCAGGAAACGATGCAGCTGTACCAGAAGCATCAGGTAAATCCGCTTGCGATTGGCTGTTTGCCGATGCTCATCCAAATGCCGATATTAATGGGTCTCTATTCTGCGATCAAGCTGACTCCGGAGCTGGCGGATCATTCCTTCCTTTGGTTTAAGCTTGGCTCGCCTGATATTGTGCTTCCTATTGTTGCGGCGCTCGTTTACTTTGTCCAATTCAAGGTGTCGCAAACGGCACAGCCGAACGCTAATGCCGCACAGCAGAAGCAGCTTGCTTTCATGGGCTACTTATCCCCGATTCTAATGGGTGTGTTTGCATTGTCAGCGCCTGCAGCTATCTCGCTTTACTGGGTAACAGGCGGTTTGTTCATGATTGCGCAATCCTACCTAGCCAAAAGAGTGTACTCGCCGAAGGTGGAGGTTGCGCTTAAAGGCAGCGTTTAAAAGGAGACGATCAGATGTCAGTCGGTGTATTGGCCCATTTATTCGGAAGCTTGCCCTATAAGGAGCTTGCTCCAAAAGTAGCGGCAAGCGGCTTCAGCCATGTGCAGCTTGCTTTATGGAAGGCAATTAGCGACGTTAATTTCAGCAAGCCCGGCAACTTAAGTCCGGGCCTTGCAAATGCAATCGGCGAGCAATTCGATAAGAACGGCGTAGCGATATCGGTGCTTGGCTGCTACGTGCATTTGTTCGATCGCAACGAGGAGGTTCGCCGCGCTAACGTGAACCGATTCAAGGAGCTTCTGCGCTATGCCAAGTTTTTTGGAGCGCCTATGGTTGCAGCGGAAACGGGGCGGAATGAAGGAGACGATTACACCGAACGTGACTGGTCAGTCATGAAAGCCACGCTTGAGGAGCTTGCCTGGGAAGCCGAGAAATGGGGCGTCTTTGTTGGCTTAGAAGCGGCGCACGGCCATTTGATTGGATCTGCCCCCGAGCTTGCCCGCATGCTGGAGGAGGTTCCATCCTCCAATATCGGTGTCGTGATTGATCCCGGCAATCTGCTGACGGCCGCTAATTTTGCAGAGCAGGACCATGTCATTGAGGAAGCATTCGAGCTGCTGGGCAGCCGCATCATTGCGGCTCACGCGAAGGATCGTATTCTTCAAGACAGCGGCGAGCTTGCAACCGTTACGGCTGGGCTTGGGCAGATGAATTATGAGCTGTATATGAAGCTTCTTAATCAATATAAGCCGCATGTACACATCATTATGGAGGAAGCGAAGGAGCATCAAATGGCACAGTCGAAAGCCTATATAGATGGGATTCGCGGACGGGTGTAAAAAGCAAAAACAGTAGACCGAGGGGGGACCTGGGGCTGCTGTTTTTTTTGTTTTTGAGGATGTAATGGCAAGATTGCTTGTTTAATGATTAAGCGTTGCTTGGAATATGTTGAAGCAGATCAATCAGTTTTGTTTTTGAATCGGCGGGGATAGTTCCTCTTAAAACATCATTTTTTGTTTTGATCTCTAATGAAAGCTTATTTTCGAAACGGTTAGATTCCTCTAAATGATACTGTACAATATCGTGCCAAGGCGTCAGCTTGGTATTCAAATATATTCCGTCATGCCCAATCGAAAACGTTATTTTATCGCGAGAGATGATTAGCGTAAGAAATAAAAGATAACCAAATGCAAACCAGTGTTTATGAATAATCTCGCTTACGCCAAAGAAAAATAGCAGCCATAATGCTGTAATAGCAGCTGTGTAAGCGAGCACTAGTATAACTAGCTTCATGTTGGTTATAAACAAAGTGTGATGATGAATATGTACGATATAATTGGAATTTTTGTTCATCTGATATTGTTTAAATTCATAGTACAAGCAGGAAAGAAGCACTAAACCGCTGAAAATATTTAGGCATAATGTGAATGTGAAAGCGATATTCAATCAGAACGCACCTCGTCTATTACTCCTAAAATGATTAATTAGGTTTTTTCTTGTTAAATGTCTTTGTCCTGCTATAGCCATTAAATTGAATTTTTTCAAGCGCTTGCTTGGATGTTTGGACTTTCATCTTCTTCAAAATGCTGCTTACTTGATTTTTGACAGTGCTTTCAGCTTTGTGCAAAGTCCGGGTAATGCTTATTTGAGTGAAGCCTTGCTCAAGCAGTTCGAAAATTTCCCTCTCGGATGGTGATAACTGATGAAGAATAGCATCTTTTTTCAACTTTGCGTAATCATCCAGCAGTACTTCGATTGAATTGCCATTAAGTACGACAGTTCGAATGATGTGGGATAATTCGTAATAATTAGCTCGGGGCATACAATGCACAGCGCCAGCGCCAAATGCTTTTAAAATGTTTTCTTTATTTAAATCCTCTGTCATAAGGATTATTTTTGTAGGCTGAATGACGTTCATTTCGATAGATAGTTCGATTCCATCAAACTTATTTTTTGAACTATAGTCGTTCATAAGTACAATGTCAGCAAACGGGAATAGCTTTAAGGCACTTTCCTTATCGTCAACGTAACCGATAATTCGAAAATTTTCTACAAGAGATAAGTGATTGTGAATACACTCCTGCCATACTGGATCATCTTCTACAATTAGAATACGTATTAGCTGCATGAAGTCACTCCTTGTTTATTCTAGGACTACCCATACTGTGGATTCAGGGACTTATTTCCTGCATATAGATAAATTATATGGAAATTGATAGGTCGCAAGCAACGAAAAGAAGATTAGTATTTTCCGAAGATGGATTTGCGTGAATGAAATGAAAAGATAAATTATTTAGAAATTCGTTCTATTTATTTGATCATATACACAGTACTAAGAATTATAGGACTTGTATACTTTGGGTTAGTTGGTATAAATTACTTTTAGGTGCTGGTTAAACTTTAAGCATAACTGTTTCAAAAATCAATTAACATTTGGGGGGAAATGATGCCTGAAGCACAGCTGCAAAATATTTTTTTGACACTAGCAGATGTTGACCAAGAGCAAATGAATATTTACCATCAGCTTTCTTCATTCTCAGGTACAGTCAAAGAAGAGCTTGTCCCGGATTTGTCCCTCGCCGATTTAAGGGCGAAGAGACAAAGCAACAGCCAATTACTGCATGTTGCCAAGGACGAATTAAACGTATTGCGATCAACGCTATCCATTCCTTATTTTATTATCATTGCGGATCAGGATGGGGATGCGATTGAGATGTTATGCTCGTCCGGCATGCTTCATTTCTTGCAAGGCAAAGGTATTATGCCGGGTCTTTCTTTTTCAATGGCTAAAAAAGGGATCAATGCTATATCGTTATCAATAGAGCTGGAAAAACCGACTGTCGTTCGCGGTAAAGAGCATCATATTCAACTGCTCAGAGAATGGAATTGCGTATGCGTGCCTATCGTCCTTAATAATAAAAATAGGGCCTACATAAAGCTGGCTTTTAATTTAAAATATGATATTGATTTCGCGGTATCAGTAATGATGCAGGTGAAGAAAAATATAGAGCGGGAGTTGCTGTCGAATTGCCCGAGCAAGATGAAGGAGATCACCTATTTATGCTTCAACAAGTATGGACTGTCTATGCGAGAGAAGGAAGCGGCTTATGGTTGGTTTTTGAACCACAGCACGCTTAGAATAGCAGGCGACATGGGCATTACGGAAGGTAGTGTCCGTAACATTATTAAAAAGGTATATACTAAAACACAAGTGAATGACAAAGGGCAATTCATCTGGAAATTCAACTCGCTTGTAAGCCATAAATAAAAAAGCGGATACTTCTCCAAGAGCCGACTTCTAAATATAGCTGGATTTATGAGCAGCGATCTATTCCCTAAAATAAATGGGATAGATCGCTGCTTGCTGTTTTTTTGCTCTAATCGTGCAAATTTAGTTTTCGCAGAACAAGACGGATAATTTTTTCCCTATGCGTAATTATCTGAGCCTCCGCAATCATTCCCTCTTTAAGCTTAAGCTCATTGCCAAGCTTATCGACAAATGGTTCGGAAAGCAGAGTGGATTCTACTAAATAATAGTTATTCCCTGTATCCAGATCTACATTTAGGCTAGGACTGATCCATGTGATTTTTCCTTTTAGATGCCCATTGTCTTTAGAAGGATAGGCGAGGATATTGTATTTAACCGCTTGTCCCTTGATGATCTGTCCTATATTTTGGTTTTGAATGTAAATATCCATTTGAAAACCTGATTGAAGATCAGGAACGATAGTAAGCAATGTATTTCCGGGCTGAATGATATCCCCTTCCGCTATTGCTTGTGCTTCGTTCACAACACCAGACATAGGGGCCGAAATCGTTCTTTGGCTAATGCTGATATCGACTTGCTCTTTTTCACTGAGCAGCGCTTCGGTTTGCTGCTTCAACGCAATGATCTGATCATTGATTTCTAAATATAATTGCTGACTCGCAAGATCATACTCATCAAGCTTCAATTGTTGTGTTTCTATTTCTTTTCGGAGCGCAAGCTTAAAAGCATTTGTATAATTTTGTTGCTCCAGCTGGACTTTGATAACAGGGTCGGTACTGCTTTCATCCGGGTTTGTTCTCGCGTTTTGCTTATGGGCATCCATTGCATCTTCTAATTGCAAATGCTGCTGCTCTTTTTTAGTATTGAATTCTTCGTACCTAAAATAATACACGGATTTCTCTGGAAGCAGATTTTTACCCAGATCAACGGATTTCTCCAACAGAACGAGATGATCTAATTCTTTCTGCGCCTTTTGCTTGCTGTTAAAAATTGTGTTTTGTGACACTTTCCATTTCAAGAGCTTGTCCTCGGAAGATAATGAGGCTGTTGTGGTTTCTCCGGCTTTCTCTAGCTTAGAAATTTCTTTCTCGAAAGCGAGCAATTCTTCTAGTTCAGCATGTTTCTTGTTATATTTTTCTGTTAATCTGTCCTGTTCAACAAGCATGTTGCCCATATCTAGGATGAGCAGTGTTTCTCCTTTTTCGACATATTGTCCGCGTTTGTATTTAATTTCCGCTACCTCGCCCATAAGCATACTCGAAACCGTGCTTATCGTTCTGTTTTGTTTCACGACCGATTGTGCTTTGACTACAATATCAACCTCTCCGTAACATGCCCATAATAAAGCGCTAATCAGTAATCCCATTATGATGAATACAAACCATCCAATGAAAGCCGGGCTTTTTGATTCAATGATTTCGCGACTGTCTGAAATGTTGTTCCATTCATATATTTGTGTTCTCAATCAGCTCACCCCGTATGTAACAGCCTTCTCCAAGAAGGATGATCCACTTTCATCTAGTTGATCACGCCATAAAGAATAGTACTTTCCTTTTTGCTCGAGCAGCTCTTTATGATTGCCGAACTCTAATATTTTGCCTTCTCCCATAACGTAAATTCTGTCACAACGCATAATGGTGCTGAGTCTATGGGCAATAATAAGGGTTGTTGTATTTTCCATGCGGTTGATAACGTCAGAAACGGCACGCTCGGTCGTCGTGTCAAGATTGCTTGTTGCTTCGTCTAAAATAAGAATATCCGGATTTTTCAGCAATGCGCGCGTAATTGCTAAGCGCTGCCTTTGCCCGCCAGATAAATTAAATGCGTTTTCCTCAAGCATTGTATCGTAACGCAGCGGAAGCTTGTTAATAAACTCATGTGTTTGTGCTAACTTAGATGCTTCTATCACCCGTTCCATTGGCGTGTTGGTCTCATCTACCCCGAGCATTAGATTTTCCAGCACTGTACCGCTAAAGAAGAATGTTTCTTGAGAAATGTACGAAATTCTATTGCGCAGCACATCCATATTGATATCGAGAATATTGTTGTCATCAATGGAGATTTCGCCTTTATCCATCTCGTACAAACGCAGCAGCAATTTTACTAGAGTCGTTTTGCCGGAGCCGCTTTCACCAACGAAAGCAATTTTTTCGCCTTTACGGACCTTTAAAGATATATCTTTCAAGATTAATTCCCGTGTTCCATAACGAAAATCGATATTTTTGTACTCAATATCGCCATGCAGCGACTCGGCCATGATCTTCTTTTCTTCATTTTCATTTTTCTCGGGCTGTAAATCCAATACTTCTCCTAGCCGCTCCGCAGCTACTATCGCGGTTTGCACGGAGGATTGCATATTTATTAGATTTTGTATCGGATCTAGAAAATAGACTAGCAGTGCGTTAAAGGTGATAAGCTGCCCCATGGTCAGTTCTCCCTTCAATACCTGCACGGCGCCAATCCATAAAATAACGATGCCTCCAACCGTTTGAAGAAGCCCTTTCATCGTTCCTTGGATATTATTCCAGAAACCAAGCTTAAATATATTTTTTAGCAGGACAATAAATTTCTTTTCGGTTTGAAAATCTGCTTTTTTCTCGGCGGTGTATGCCTTTAAAGTCTCGACGCCATTTATAGTCTCTACCAGATAGGAGGTTAAAGTCGCGCTGCTTTCCATTTGGTTGCGGTTCATGCGCTCGAACGGTTTGTGAAAAAGCCATACGGTAATGACATAAAGAGGTATTAGTGTAAAGGTGACTCCGAATAAAAACGAGCTTTGCATATACAAAATGATTCCGCCCGTTATAACCATTAGCACATCGATCATGATGGTTAGCGCCGCTCCCGAAATCGCTTCACGCACTTTGGAGGCATCCATAAGCCTGGCTATAATTTCTCCGGTCTGCCTCGAGGAGAAGAAATGCATAGGCAGCTTAAGCACGTGGCGGTAATATCCGAGAATGAGCGCGATATCAAGCTTTTGGCTGAGCTTTAATAGAAGATAGCTGCGAAAGAGGGTCAAAATAATTTTAAATACGGCTAGCGCTATAACGCCAATGGATATAACGTGCAGCGTCTTCTCCATAGCATAAGGGAGAATCTCATCAAGCAGCATCTTAAAATAGAAAGCTCCTAGTATCCCTACTAAGGTGTAAAGCATGGAGACGAAAAAGATTAAAACCAGCGTTTTGCGATGGGGCAGCAATAGAGAGAAAAATCGACCGAATGATCCTTTTGTATTGCCGCTCTTGTCTAACGACTGGGATGGAACCATTAAAATTAAAATGCCAGTCCACACGTTAAAAAACTGCTCGGGCGTATATTTCATAATCCCTTGAGCGGGATCGGCTACGATAATTGTATTTTTGGAGACGCTATGTATGACGACGTAATGCAGCAGGCTCTGATCCAATACGATGTGTGCAATAGCTGGAAGAGGGAACTGCTGAAAGAAATTTTCTTTAGTGCCCCTAATGGCTTTGGCAGAGAAGCCAAGCCGTTCAGCTGCCTTCACCATCCCGAATACGTTCGTCCCCTTTTTGTCGGTTCCGGCAACCTCGCGAATTTTTGTTAACGACGTTTTCATTCCATGCTGCTTTAGAACGGTCGCCAAACAGGCGGCGCCACATTCTTTCATATCCGTTTGTTTAACACAGGAGTATTTTTTGAATGTAAAAATAGGACTCCCCCCTCTCTATCAAGCCTATTATATGCTAAAAAGATTGTCGTATTAATATCCCAAATAGGATACCGGAATCACCTAATTTACATACAATTATAGATATTGTTACCAGCAACTAACTGATGCAATACTAGATTTATGAAAGGAGGTGGACGTACATAATGAAGATAGATGAGATGGTTATTGGTTTCGCATACGAGGAGCTTTCTGAAGATGAAATGATGGAAGCGGACGGCGGAGCATGGGCTACTGTCGCAACGATTACAACTCTTCCTTGCTCCGTTGGGGCGGGTATTGGGGTAATTGGCGTAACGATTTGGTGGACAATTACAAAGTAGTCGTTCGCAGCACTCAAAATACATTTTAGGAGCTGGAATACATGGAGCAAATTACTATGGTTGGCGCAGCATTTGAAGATTTAACTGAAAGTGAAATGATGGAAGTTGATGGTGGAGCCGCTTGGACTTCCGTGCTGACTTCCACTACACTTGCGTGTATTGGCGCGAGCATCGTGATCGGCGGAGCCGTTTCGCTCACGCTTACCGTGACCATTTGCAAATAGGATTCGACAGGGACGGCTTCAATGCCGTCCCTGCTTGCTTTCCATTACCACCTAGTTCAATCAATTTGGAGGCGTACTTAATGACGACGAAGCTAAGAAGCATTATCGATACTCGACCTTTTTTGAATGCGTTGACGATAAGCGAGCGAAAGGAACTATTCAAAGGCTGCGGTATAACTAACAATGAATATGCACGATTAGACGAATGGGTCAGCACACGCGGATTAGGTAAGGAAAAAGAGTTTCTTGAAATGCTGGCTGACTCGGGGCAAACCAAAACACAATTCAATCAGGGCTTCGCTAGTTTGGATGATGCCGTTGAAATCGATCCTTCGGATGAACTCTCGAAGCATGAATGGTTCAAGCAATTTACAGCCGCAATGAATGACTATTACGAACAGAAGGATGCTTATGAGCAGAAGATACAGGTTTTTGATTTTAGCTTGAGCATTTCTCCGTTTCTTATTTGGTCTGGAAATGAACTTTCTGCTGCGATAAAACAACTGCGTACGATTAAAATCGAGCCCGCGGCGTTGCAAACCATTTTAGAAAAAATTGCGAATTCCCTCGTTCAAATCAGCAGCAAGACTATGGTGTGGGATCTACATCAATATAAAACGACCCATGTGATTGAGGGTGAGGATTCAGCGCAGCGATTTGTTGACTTTATTCGCAAACGGTTTGTGGATCAAGATAATCTCATTCAGTTCTATGCAAAATATCCGGTGCTGGCAAGAAGAATTACAATGAAATGCTCATTTCTGATCACGTATTTTAAAGAAGTGTTGGGTAATCTGGACAACCATTTTTACGAGGTTTCGGAAGCGCTGCAATTTGATCCTCAACATAATGTCATTACGAGTCTTAGCTGTGATCAGGGTGACACGCATCAACAGGCAAGATTTGTAGTAAAGATTCTTCTGGGTGAAGCTACGACCATTATTTATAAACCAAGAAATTTAAGAATTCAACAGAGGTTTGCGCAGTTCGCCGAGTGGTTCAATGACAGCAGCGATTTGCTTGATATGCGAGTGAATCAGGCTTTCTATGGCGACAAGTTTACCTTTGAACAATTCATTTCATATAAGGAATGTGCAACGGAAGAAGAGGTGCAGCGATTCTACAAGCGTTTTGGCCAGCTCTGCGCGCTTATTTATATTTTAAGAGGAAACGATATTCACTTTGAAAATATAATTGCTTGCTCTCAATATCCGATAATCATTGATTTGGAGACGTTATTCCAGCAGCAATCACACGCTCTGAATTTCGGGGATGATGCGCTAAGCGCTGCTTTCATTGAATGCATTGAGTCCGTGGCCGGCACGGGGCTGTTGCCTATCGTCGCCTTCGCCAAGAGCGATAGCAAAGGAATTGACATTAGCGGGCTGAACGGCGATACACAGGTTTTACCTTATAAGCTGCTTGGTTTAGTTGACTCTAGCAAGGACACGATGCGATACGATTACCAAGAGGTTGTGCTTAAAGGCGGAAGCAATATCGTTCAGCTAAATGGTAAGAAGATAAACTACGCGGATTATAAAATGCACATTCTTGAAGGTTTCGAACGAACGATGGCATTCATTCAACGCAACAAGAGGGAATTGATAGATGAGGTGCTGCCTCTGTTTAAGGGAACGGCTATTCGGCATTTGCTTAAAGCAACCCAGAACTATGCAAAGCTAAATGAGTTTTCCTCACACCCTAACTATACCTCTGACATGCTGCGCATGGAGCGGCTATTCTTTAACTCATGGGGCTTTAATTACAGAGATAAGCGCGGCGTGCCATATGAAATCATCGATCTTTTAAATGATGATATTCCGATTTTTTATGGCGAGGCTGACAGCAAAGATTTGATAAGCAGTACAGGGGTAAGGATTGCAAATTATTTTAAAGAGAGTACTTACGATATGGTAAGCCGACTTATAGAAAATTTAACTGATGATGAAGTGGTAAAGCAGGTTACGCATATGAAAGTAACCTTCGGCATGCATGATGGCACAACGGATACTGGGCAGTGTCTAAATGACAAGCCTGCCGTGTACGAGCACGGGCTTGATGTTTTTGGGGCAGACGCAGAACTGCTCTTAAAAGAAGCTGATAAAATCGCCGAAGTTATTATGAAAGAAGCCATTTTTGGGCCGGACGGCAAAACGCTAAACTGGAACAATGTGCTTTATGACGATATACATCATTGCTGGAAAATGAGGCCGCTCGACGGAGGTTTGTATCAAGGTTTACCGGGTATTTTATTATTTTTATACGCCTTAGATAAGATTAATGGGCAGAACAAGTATTCAGATGCCATTCAGCTTCTTATACATTCAATTGTCAGCTCGCCACTCTCGGACAAGGGATTATCTGCGTATTATGACAGTGTATCCGCTTTGTTCCCTCTTGCGGTAATGTATGCTGATAATCGCAGCCCGGAAATTCATGAACATATTTTGCGCTTTTCAACTTACTTGCGAGACAACCAGCAGCTCATCCAGTATAACGATTGGATCAGCGGCCACGCAGGAATTGTGAAGCTAATGATTGTTTTGCACAAGCTACTGGGAGAACAGCTGTTTTTGGATATAGCGGAGGTTTCTGTTGGTTGTATCATGGACAAATTATCAATAGACCAAATCGCTGAGGAAAAAAGCGGCATGGCGCATGGTATAGTCGGCATGGCTAGTGCGCTTCTCGCTTATGTTGAGGTTGCACCGACCCAGAAGGGTAAAGATTACACCAACGAACTTCTAAACGTAGTTCAATCTCGTCTAAGAGAAGAAAACGGCACATCTACTTCCTGGTGCAATGGCATAGTAGGAATAGGCAACGCGCTTTCGGCACAGTTGCAAATAGCAGATATTCCTCTTAGGGAACAACTGATATCTCGGATGGTTAAACAAATATCGTCAGGTTTAAAGCAAGAGGATAGTTTGTGCCATGGAAACATGGGGGATTTGGAGTTTTTGCTCAACGTTTACGAGACAAGCCCGGATGCTGAAGTGAAGCAACTGATTAATGAAAAAATATCAGCTATTTGGGCGGAAGCAGAGCGGCGGCCTGGCTATCAATTTCGGACGGTGCCTGGCTATACGACAGTGGGATTATTCACAGGAATTACAGGTATTGGCTATACTATGCTGAGATTGTATAATAGTAAAAAGGTTCCAGACGTGCTCAACCTGGAGTTATCGGTTTAGAGGAGGTGCTTGTCTTGAACGATGTTGTATTATTTTTAATTACCTATATCCTTGGAACAATTCCTGTATTGTTCATATGGGTCCTTATTCATGAATTGGGTCATGCCCTTGGCGCATGGTTGGTCGGCTTTAGGGTCTCCTCCTTTTCGGTGGGCCCTTTTTTCCTTGTTTTACAAGACGGAAAGTACCATTTCCGATATGTGAAGCATACCCGTAAATCTTATTTTGGCAGAGTTCATCCGCTGATCCACGGTATTCATAACGACAAACAATATCATTCGTTAAGGGGAAAGGTAGCTTTAGTAGCTATTGCGGGGCCTTTGTTGGAATGGGCAAGCATTATCGCCTTTATTCTGCTTAGCCGCTATATACCGAATCAGACCATTGCCGTCACGTTGCTAACGATTGTAATAAGCTTTTCCATTCTCACATTGCTGGGCAGTTCAGAGATTGCTGCTGCTGTCCAAATGTTCATGGGACATGAATTGTTGCTTGCAGGACATATCTATATATGGTCCATTTACAGCAATGATTCTGACAAGGAGTCCAATCGTTTCATTGTAACTAAGCTGCTTCAGCAAGCGGAGCAGTTGGAGCAACTTCGGGAAACGAAAAAGACAAAGGGCTATTTGTCGTATTGTCACATTATGTTGGAGCTTTACTTGGCTGATTATATTCAAGCGCTGCCTGCTTCACTAGAGAAATCTCTGGCTAAGTTTATTAGAGAGCTAAACGACAAGCCGGCCGAAAAAAAAGTAAAACAGGAACAGCTAGCGTTATCCTATCTCTTCATTACTTATCGGATTGTGTCTGGAGCCGATAAACAAAAAGCGGAACAATGGTTTTATAGTCTGGAAAAACGGTATCAAGCGACTAGTGAGGATGCCGTCTATCAGCATAAGCGGGCGAGGCATTTCATCGGTATAGTTGATGAATTATCGGAGCTTAACAACAGGACTTACATTCCCCCGTTTTTCTATTGCGAGACAGGTTACGAGAATCTGAATCGTAGAATCAATAATCGGTCTAGTGTATCTATATAACCATCCAAAAAACAGGACCGTCCACCCCGCAAAGAAACTTAAAGGGGAGGACGGTCCTGTTTGCTCATGAATTACAGCACATTCAAATGCGGAATGACAAGCCCGCCATAAGCGAATGCGATCACAATGACAATGGCTGGGTGGATCTTGCGGAATTGCATCGCCCAGAAGGCGACGGCGGCAATAATAAGCGATTGGATGATTCCGATAGATTGGACGGAGCTCTCTGCCATTTGCCAAGTTAGCAGCAGCATCATAATGGCAATGACCGGCTGAACGAGCAGGGTCATCCCTTTTACGACGGGGGATTGACGATGCTTCTGCAGCACCTTTAGCAGTAGGATCAGCGCTACTGCTGACGGGACGATGGTTGCCGCCAAAGCGACGACGGAGCCGATCCAGCCCCCAACATCGTAGCCGACAAAAGCGGCGATTTTTGTTGCGATTGGACCAGGGAGCGCGTTGCCGAGGGCGAGTATATTCGAGAATTCGACCGGCGTCGTCCACTCATGGTTGGTCACGATTTCCCGGTACATGAGCGGGATGGATGCGGGACCGCCGCCGTAGCCGAGCACGTTAGCGATAAAGAAACCGATGACAAGATTAATCCATTCCACGCGTTACACCCTCCTTCTGCTCTGCGCCGCGCTGCTGCTTCTGTTGTTTTCTGCGCTGAAGGGCTGCGACCGTTCTAAGATGAAAGGCGCCATAACCTAGAAATAAAAGGATGACGATAGCGGGATGAATATGAATGCCTTGCAGCAAACCGAATGCGATGGCAAAGAAGCCGAAACCAACGTATTTGCCGAGTCCTTTGACGGCCCGCTCGCCAAATTCGTACGCCATCATGCCAAGCATAACGGCGATAACGGGTGTGACCGCGCCGATCATTCCCTGAATGAAGGCGGCGCTGCTAAGAAACTGGACGGTCGTAAGCAGCAAGATCATTGCAATTCCCGACGGGACAATATGGGCTAGAACGGACACGATGGCACCCAGCGTACCTTTCTCCCTATAACCTAGATATGCCGCGATCTTTGTTGCGATAGGCCCTGGCAGAGCATTGGCTAGCGCAAGTATTTCGCCGAATTCCTCATCTTCTATCCATTTGTAATTGGTAACCGCCTCGTAACGTATAAGCGGAATAACGGACGGGCCTCCGCCGTAGCCGATAATGCCTGTCTTCATCATCGCCCACGACAGCTGCATGTAGCGGTTGCTCATGATTTTGCTCGCCATACGCTACAACCTCATTCCCATACGGCTCTTATAACGATTAATAAGGACCTGGCAGTCTACGCTCATAATGCCTGGCAAGGTGTACAGCTTATCCTTCAGAAAATGCTCCATCTCCTGGTTGTTGCGAAAAAGACCATGCATATGCAATTTGCTCGGTCCAGTCATGTGATAGAGGCTTGTGACGAACGGCTCTGTTGAAAGCTGGTCAGCAACGGCGTGCAAATGCTTAGGCTCCACCTCCACATTAAAAAATGCCGAGACATGAATGCCGATTCGCTCGGGGTTAATAACGGCTGTAAAGCGTTCAATTACGCCGCCATCCATCAGCGCATTAATTCGGGATTGAACGGCTACTCGCGATAAACCGATCTCTTTTGCCAAGTCTGTGTAAGATATTCTTCCATTAATATTGAGTTCAGCTATAATTTTACGATCGATATCGTCAATTTCAACCGTAGAGGTCTCATCGGCTGGTTTCATCTGCATGTGTATATCAGCTCCAATTTCATTTGGTGTAAATTCAAGATGTCTTGTAATATCATCATTTAATTACCATATGTATAAATATATACACAATTCCATTCGTTTTCAATACAATAAATAAAAAATAATTACATTTTAGTTGCCTATCATCTGTTTAGGTGGTATTTTAAATTCATATAAGATGTTATGTTATCTATCATCTAATTCGTTAATTTGCGAGATTCGTTCAAAATGAAAATATTTTTGGGAGTGATAGCCGTGAATCAGTCCGTAATCGGAACAAAAGCAATGGTCGTAAGTCCTCATTATTTAGCTACTGCGGCTGGTGCGCGTATTTTGGAGCAAGGCGGCAGCGCCTTTGACGCGGCTGTCGCTGTCAGCGCCTGCCTTGCAGTCGTTTATCCGCATATGACGAGTCTCGGAGGAGATTCTTTTTGGCTTACTTATGAACATACGGAAGGCAAAGTGCGCGGCTATAACGCAAGCGGCAGATCAGGCTATAATGCGAGCGTCGGCGCGTATGCAGGACTGGCGGCGATACCCAATCGGGGCATTGGCAGCATCGTCACGGTGCCGGGAATGGTAGACGGCTGGGATGCGGTTCACCGCGAGTACGGTCGATTGGAATGGGCGAAGGTGCTTGCTCCCGCTATTGAATATGCCGAGAATGGTTTTCCGATGTCGAAGGATCAATATCACAATACGGTTCATAATGAGGCGGTGCTCGCACGGACGCTTGAAACGGCTGATATTTATTTGCCTGGCGGCCAAGCGGTTAAGACCGGGGAGCGTTTCAAGCAGCCTGCGCTAGCGAAGACGCTGCGCCGTTTAGCTGAATTTGGGCGCGATGAATTTTATAAGGGAGAGACTGCGAAGGAGATAACGAATTTCCTCGGGAAAAATGACGGGCTTCTGACAGCGGATGATTTTGCCGATCACCATGGCGATTGGGTGACACCGGTCGAGGGCTCGTACCGAGGTTATACGCTACATCAGATGCCGCCGAACTCACAGGGCTTCTCCGGCATTATGGCGCTTCATATATTAGAGCAGTTTAAGCTGGGCGAGATCGCACATGGCTCGCATGATTATTACCAGCTTTGCATTGAGGCGCTTAAGCTGAGCTTCCGTGACCGGAATAAATATTTATCCGATCCGGCATTTACGAACGTGCCGCTTGAGCGGCTTCTGGACAAAAGCTATGCGGCAAGCCTAGCGGCTTCTATTGAAATAAACCGCGCCTCATCGGAAAAATCCGAGGTGCTCGGCAGCGATACCGCTTATGCGGCGGTCGTGGACGCGGACGGCAACTCGGTCTCTTTTATCCAAAGCTTGTATTTTGAATTCGGTTCCGGGGTCGTCGCCGGCAATACGGGTGTTTTATTGCAAAATCGCGGCTCGTTCTTCTCGCTGGATCCCGGTCATGTAAACAGCTTGAAGCCGGCCAAAAGAACGTTTCACACGCTCATGCCGGCTATGGCGTGCAGGGACGGCAAGCCTGCCGTGCTTTACGGGACGCAGGGCGGGGAAGGGCAGCCGCAAACGCAGACGGCGATTTTTACGCGGATGATCGATTACGGCATGGACCCGCAGCAGGCGATTAACGAGCCGAGGTGGGTGTGGGGCCGAACATGGGGAGAGCCTACGCAGGAGTTGAAAATAGAAGGGCGTGTCTCCGCCGAAGTATTGGACTCGCTGGCAGAGGCTGGTCATACCGTGCGGAAGGTCAAAGATTTTGACGGCATTATGGGGCATGCCCATGCGATATTGCGTGACGAGCAGGGTTTCCTGCAAGGCGGGTCGGACCCGCGCTGCGATGGCGCAGCAATAGGCTGGTAGATGAGTGAAGTGGAGGCAGGGATGTAGATGAAGCATAACTGGAACGCGTATGCGAATGAAAAAGTAGTCGCAATGCCGTATGCAGAAGGCAGCTTGAGCGGCAAAACATTTGCAGTTAAAGATGTATTCGACATTGCAGGCCACACGCCGAGCGCCGGCAATCCGGATTGGCTTCGAACGCATGAACCGTCGGAGAGGCATGCAGCGGTTGTAGATAAGCTGCTTGGCAGCGGCGCGAAGCTGATAGGAACGACGATGACCGATGAGCTCATGTATAGCATTAATGGAGAGAACGCACATTACGGCACTCCCGTGAATCCGAAAGCATTAGGACGAATTCCGGGCGGCTCCTCAAGCGGCTCGGCGGTTGCGGTATCGGCGGGGTTAGCTGATTTTGCAATTGGTACGGATACAGGCGGTTCGGTTCGCGTGCCCTCCGCTTATTGCGGCATTTACGGAATAAGGCCGAGTCATGGGGCTGTTGCTGTGAAAGGGCTCATTCCGCTTGCGCCAAGCTTTGACACGGTAGGCTGGATGGCCGGGGATGCGAAGACGCTGCTTGATGTGGGCCGTGTGCTGCTGGATTCGCAAGGGAGCGGGGAAGCAGGTTTCCCGCGAATAGTATTTGCCCAAGATTTATGGTCCTTAACCGATGAGTTTTCATTTGCTGCTGCTTCGCGTTATTTTCAGGCTTTGCGTGAACTTGCGGATCAGCATGAGGATACCGTTGTTGCTCCAAACGGGTTGCGGGAATGGATGAACGCCTTTCGCACGATTCAAGGGCTGGAAATTTGGCGGGAGCATCAGGATTGGATTACACGCGAGAAGCCTTCCTTCGGGCCGGGCATTGCCGAGCGATTTGCATGGGCAAGCACGCTTAAGCTTGAAGAAAGCGGTGCGGCTTATATCCTTCGAGAAGAGATTCGGATAAGAATGGATGAGCTTCTTGGCGAGAATACGGTGATCGTTGCGCCGACCGTGCCTGCAATTGCGCCGCCGCTTCATATGGCGGGCCCTGAGGTCGAGCGGAGAAGGGTGCAAACGCTCGAAATGAGCTGTGTTGCCGGACTTGCAGGACTGCCTCAGGTAACGGTTCCGATTGCGGGCGAGCAGGGTTATCCCATTGGCCTTTCTTTTATCGCAGGACGCAATCAAGATATAAGGCTGCTCGAATGGGTAGCCGGGCATGTCGCAGCACGAATCAAACCATTGAGCGAATGAGAAGGAGTCTAAAACGATGAAAGTATCATCCGTAAAAGTGAATGGAAGGGAGCTTGCCGCGCTGCCTAGCGCGAATGGGCTTGTATTAATGGAGACGATTAATGAAGCAGAAGCGGCGAGTTGGAGCACGGAGCTGTTTGAGCTTATTCGCCTCGGCGAGCTGGAGCCTTTAACCGGTTGGTATGAGGGCGGCGGCAAGGATAAGCTAGAGCAATTGGCAGCTATTCCTTATGGGCGGGCGGAATATATGCCTTTGTACCGCCAGCCGCGCAAAATATGGGGCATTGGCATGAACTATGTGCAGCATGCGGAGGAGCTTGCAGCCATTGATCCGAATGACGAGCCGGTTAGCTTTATGAAGCCGGATACGACGATTATCGGTCCGCTGGATGCGATACGTATCCCTGCGGATGTCGGGAAAATAACGGCGGAAGCTGAGCTTGGGATTATCATCGGCAAGACCTGCAAAAATATAACGGAGGCTGAGGTGTACGATGTAATTGCGGGTTATACGACGACGATTGATGTAACGGCGTCCGATATTCACGCCAGACATCAACGTTACTTAACAAGAGCCAAGAGTTTTGATACCTTCTTCAGCTTCGGGCCGCAGCTGATTACGAAGGATGAATTTCCTGATCCGCTTGCCATTCAAGTCGAGACAGCCATTAACGGCGAGGTTGCGCATCGGAACAAAGTGTTTAATATGAGGTTCCGGCCTTATTTTGCCGTAGCATTTCATTCTAAGGTCATGACTTTGCTGCCAGGCGATATTATTATGACCGGCACGCCGGGTGCAGTCGTTATTCGTGATGGCGACATTGTAGAGTGCCGCATTGACGGTTTCGAAACTTTGCTTAATCCTGTCAGGGATTGAGGCTAAAGGCTAGACGCGCAGCGGGAAGCAGTCGGTTTCTCTTTTGAGAAACGGCTGCTTCTTTGTGTTAGGTATTTGCCTGCTCTTGAGGCTTGCTTGCATGGCGGAAAACTGCTATAAATAAGTAAGTAAATAAATAGTTGTTTGGAGGAGAGACGATGATCAACGTATTTCCCGCTGCTACGCGGCATATGGCCGATCTCGGCTGGCTGCGCAGCCAGCCAAGCTTCTCATTTGGGGCGTATTACGATCCGGATCGAACGGGCTTTAGTGTCATGCGTGTATGCAATGATGATTATTTGACACCGGGAAGAGGCTTTGGCGCTCACCCGCACAGCGATATGGAGATTGTGTCCATCGTATTAAACGGTCAAATTAGGCATGAGGATAATTTGGGCAACGCTGTCGTATCCTCGTTTGGCGAGGTTCAGCGCATGTCGGCAGGTACCGGCGTCATCCATACCGAGTTTAATGCTTCAGAGGTTGAAGAGCTGCGGCTGCTTCAGCTATGGTTTATGCCAAAAGAGCGAGGCCTCGCGCCATCCTATGAAGCGAGCCGGTTCGATACGGGTAAGCTGCATAACGCGCTGCTCCCTGTCGTTTCCGATAAGCCTCTAGAGCAGGTAGCTTCGATTGGGCAAAATATGACGATCTATTTGAGTAAATTAGAGCAGGGGAAGCAGCTTGATTACGCAGTAGAAGAGGGTCGCAAGCAATTTTTATATATCATTGAGGGGCAGCTTCAGACGGAAGGCGAAACGTTGGCGGCAGGAGATACGGCGCAGATTGAAGCTGCGGACGGGCTCAAGCTTTTTGCTGAGGAGCATGCCTTTTTTATGCTTATCGATTTGCCGTAATGAGCTTTCGAAGTAAGTTTGCATTCGCAAACTTTAAGCACACGCTTTCGAAGTAAGTTTGCATTCGCAAACTTTTAAGGAGGATTGAGATGAAACAAACGTTTCTTGTTAAGCATGCGGTGGGCGGGCGGATGTTTATTGATTCGAATAAGCAGGATGTTCCGTATACGCTCGTTCCGGAGGGGAATGGCTGGAGGTTCACGGTCAATTTGCCATGGAGTGCGGAGATCGAGGAGCTGTTGGCGCATAAGGAAGAGCTGAACGTGTTTGTTTTTAAGGAATATGATGATCAGCCTACGCTAAAAACCTGGTATTACGTCAAAGACGGTCCGGTCGAATACGACGCAGCAAAGAGCAGCCTGACGATTGTAGCGGATTCGCGCATTGAATATTACCCGCATGAATATTCCGTTTAAATAGTCTAGGGGAACCAATGTTGGAGAAGGCGGCTAGGATTCAGTTGTAGTTTTAGAGGATCTAGGCCCAACAGAATCCTTCTGCACCTTCAAAGCATTGGCTACGTTGCAGTTAATACAACAGGACCCCTCGCTCCTTGCTAACTTTCTGGCTAGGATGTAGTTAGTGCAGCAGAATCACCTGTTTACACGCTAATTCCCGCCTTGGCTGCTATTTCTGCTGCAAAGCTGCAACGTAGCTCACTGCGTTCCATTCCATATGAAACAGACCCTTAGCAGTGAGGCTGCTAGGGTCTGTTTTTGTTTCGCCGCCAAGCAGCGTCATTAGACGTTAATGATCTGCTCTTACTTATTCGTGCTGTGCTGCTTGTTGGCAAGTCTCTCGGCAGGGTTGCCGTTTCCGTTCCGTCTTTTATTCAGCTCCGCCTTGTGCTGCGTAGCTTTAAATTTTGCGACGAATTCGCTTGTGCTTTCCAAATTGAACATCCTCCTCGTCTTTTCATGGTTTTACAACTCCATTCATTAGAATATCCAACATTCAGGAAATCAGGCGCTTAGGCCGTATTTTTGTAAAATAGAGATTGAAAGCTGGGCTTGTCCTCCCTTATGATAGCGATATGTGCCCGCTCTAGCGAGCGCAGCAAAGCCGCAAAACGAGCATATGTTTCAGTCATTTCCACTCCGCACACAAAGTATTACCAAGTAATGCTCATCATCCGATCAAGCGAAGCGAGGTACTTATGTTTAGAGTAATAGCGCGGGCGTATATACAAGAAGGCTTTGAAGAGGAAGCGATTGAAGCGGCGAAGCAAGGGTCTGCGGTGCATCAGCTCATCGAGCAAGGCGAGATTATGACGGTGGGCTGCTTCAAGTGGGAGCGCAATGTGTTTGTCTACTGCGAATGCGTGGACCTTTTGATCGAGCCGGAAGAGCTGCTGCCGGAAATGGACTCTTTTCTTGCGGATTGGCCGGGACAGGCGACAGCGCGCAAGTGGGTTCCGATGATCGACGTTTTTCATTTTAATGAACCGGCGAGCTATGAGCATTGGCTGCGCAAAGAGCATGTGGAGAGGCGAGTTGGCAGAGTGGCGCATTTAAAACCGGAAATGGCGGCAAGCTATATTTATTATCATTACCAGCTTCAGGAGGAACGGGCATTCCTTGGGCCAAAATACGAAATCATCGCCATGCACGAAAATTTGCTGTTCGGTTATCAGGAATTTCCGGCAGTAGTGGAGGAGCCTGTGCTGCCCGGCAAATTAAATACAGCCGGTACGCCCGCCCATTGGCCGGACTCCAGAATGGACTTGCATTTCCAGCCTTGGGAGGACGGACATCTGTATTTCAAGCCCGCAGAGCAGTTATTTGCTTATTACAGCGATTTTCCAAAAAAAAGGCACAAAACGATAGGCTGAGATTTGCCTTTATTGGACGAAATATGGTACAATGAAATCAATTGCAAGTTTGAAGCAAATATTCACAATACACTGCTGTTTATAAATGATAACTGCCCCTTACTCATAAGTTCGAGGCAGTTTTTCCTTTTTTAGCGCGAAGGGGGCTGACCATGTACAATCGTAAAAAACCGCTTGAAGAGATTCCGGAAGAAAACACGAAGGTATGGACATGCGAGACGGAAGGGTGCAACAGTTGGATGCGCGATAACTTTGCGTTTGATCACGTTCCTACTTGTTTGATCTGCCATGAACCAATGGTCAGCGGCGAAAAAATGCTGCCCGCGCTCAATAACTCCAATAGTGATATGAAGACGCTCAAGAAGGGCACACCGATCATGTAGGTGGCTCTTCCCGCAGAAAGAAGCCAAGCTTCGCATGAATGGCAACAGCCGTTCATGCCGAGCTTGGCTTTTTTTCTGTTCGCAGCTTACTCTTGATCGCCGCTGTAATGGTGCTTGCGGTAATCGTTGGGCGAGCAGTTCGTCCGTTTCTTAAATACGCGGCTAAAATATTTCTCGTCCTGAAAGCCGACCAGCTCAGCGACCTGCGAAATTTTTAATTGCCCGTTCGCAAGCAGCTCCTTGGCGCGCTTCACGCGGACCTCCGCAATAAAGTCGGACAGGTTTTCGTTTGTCTCCTGCTTGAATTTGCGCGAAATATATTCCCTGCTTAGAAAAAAACGTTCCGATATATCCTGCAGCGTAATATCCTCATGCGGATGCTGCTCAATATATTTGGCTATGTCCGCGATGACGCTGCGTTCCTTGTCATGCTCCGACATTCGTTTCGCTGCTTCGTAAGCTTCGGTAAGTAACGATTGCTTCCACTGCTCATAATCAAAAAAGCCGCTGGAATCAACAGGGATTGCGGTATGCTCCGCAGCTCGGCTTTCTTGATCGGCGCCAGCGCCTCCGTGTTCGTTGTTGTATTCCCAAATGGACTTGGCGACCTCGAATTGCTGCCGCCAAAGAATAAGCTGCTCCAGCGAAATATAACCGCCAAGGTCAAGCCGGTCAAACCAAGGCTGCAAGGCACGGCGAATTTGCTCTTTATTGCCGCTTTGCACTGCAAAGCGCACCCTTTCCTCATGCTCGCTGAACAGCAGCAGCGTGTTTTTGGGGCTGGAACCTGCTGCCGCGAACGGATGGCAGTACGAATCGCGGACAAGCAAATTTCGCCGCAGCAGCGCTTGTTTCGCTTGGTTGTAGGCGGCAGCCGCCGCTTCCGGGAAGGGGGCAGCTTGCCCTAGTCCGACATGGAAACGCGTCTTCAGCGCTAAGAAAAACGCATCGTTCATGTCCGCAATCAGCTCCGGCGCCCGCTCGGCGTCTCCCCAGAAAAGAAGCAGCAGCTCATGCTCCTGACCCCAGTGGCGTAGGGCAAAGCCGATCTCCTTCTCCCTCAGAAATTCATTGCAAATATTCGTCATCGAGAACAGCAGCAAATCCATTCCGGAAGCGAACTTCTCTCTGACAGCAGGTGAGGTAAGCTCCAGCCTGACTACAGCCATGCGCGCCCGGGTAATGGGTGCCGTAATGCCAAGCTCCTGCCTCATCGTATCGGCAAAGCCGGGATAGGAGCCCGGCTTGCTGATCAGCGCCGAGAAATATTGCTCCAAGTACATCGGCTTAAGCTGGTTGAGCTCGATATTCATGCTGCGCTTGCGGTTGCGCTCCTGCTCCTCCGTCGTCCAGCAGCTCACTGCCTTCGTTAGTGCGCCGACGAGCTGCTCCGCATCAATCGGCTTCAAAATATAATCGACACCGCCGAACTTTACCGCATGGCGAACGAAGCTAAAGTCGTCATGCCCGCTGATAACGATGATTTTGCTTGCGGGGGCATGCTCGGCTGCCCATTGCAGCAGCTCGGTGCCATCCATGTTCGGCATCATCATATCGGTAAAAATAATTTCCGGCTTCTCCGAGCGAATGAGACTGGTAGCCGCTAGTCCATCCTGCGCTTCGAGCAGCGTATCAATGCCAAAGTCCTTCCATGGCACAAGAAGGCGAATCGCTTCCCTTACATGCTTCTCGTCGTCAATGATTAAAGCCTTCATCCTTCATTCTCCTTCGCCAGCGGAATATGAATCGTAACGGAAAAGCCGTGCGGCTGCACATGGCGCAGCTCCATTGCGGCAGTTGCATCAAAGTGCAGCCTCAGCCTCGAGAGGACGTTATGCAGGCCGATGCCGCCCTCGTCCTGTTCACTTTCCTTCGCGCCGCCGAGCGGTGGCGCCATTTGCATTTGTGCAAGCACCTCTTGCAGACGCTCCTCCGATAGTCCGCTGCCGTTATCCTGCACCTCGATAGTAAGCCGTTGCCCACCCTCATCCAAAAAGCTGCTAATGATCAGCTCGGAGGGCTCCTCTGACGATTGGACAAAGCCATGCTTGAAGAAGTTTTCGAGCAGCGGCTGCAAAATCATTTTCGGAACGAGAATACCCTTTGTCTGCTCGTCAATGTGAAGCTGGATATGCAAGGCTGTATCGAAACGCTGCTTCTGCAAATCCAGATATGCCTGTACGTAATCCAGCTCGCGCCTGAGCTCCACGACGGCGTCCATCGTGTTCATGTTGTAGCGCATCATTTTGCCAAGGGACGTAATGAGCGAGTAGGCTTTGGTGTCGCCGTGCTGCAGCGAAACGGTTCCGATAGACTGCAGCGCATTATACAAAAAGTGCGGATTTACCTGAGCTTGAAGCGCTTTCAGCTCATTGGTCTTATTGGCGATTTCAAGCCGGTATTCGGTCAAAATCAAGTTGTTGATCGTCTGCATCATCGACCGGAAACGTCTGGCGAGCAAGCCGATTTCATCATTGCTGTGAATGTCGATCGACACGTTCAAATTGCCCGTTTCAATTTTGTTTACATACCCGATCAAACGAAGCAGCGGCTTCGTAAACCGGATGGAAATGAACAGCGTAGCCAGCACCACGATCGCGAGAAAAGCGATTCCGACTGCGGTGTTAATGCGGGCGATTCGATCGGCGGCGCTGTAGAGATGCTTGTAGGGAGTCTGTTTAATTAAATACCAGTCCATATAAGGCGTCTTAATCCGATCATAAAAAATCATGCCGTCGAACGCTTCCGCCTTCCATTCGAAATGTCCGCTGTCCAGCCCCGAGTCTGCAACGGTCGCGAACCAGCTTTGCTGCGATTTTGCACCGATCTCGTTTGCATTCGTGGATAACACGATGTTGCCTTTGGCGTCAGCGATATAAAAGCTTTCCTCCCCGCCGTCATAGAGCTGGCGGTTCAAGTCCGCAAGCACCTGCAGCCGCACATCGATGGACAGCTCAGCGAGCAGCTCCTCGCTGGGCGCTAGAAAGATGGGCCGGTGCAGCGTGAACACCATCTCCTCGGTCGCCGCCGATTTGAGATCAACGAGCCCGTAGTTATGGCTCTGATGCGTGGGCTCAATGTACGCTTTCTTCGCGGTTTGCGGGATGGCGGCTTCATTTTGGCCCACCTTAATGTCGTCATTCCAGAGCAGATAGGTCGCATTTTGGTTCACGACGTAAAGCCGTACTTTATGAAATTCGCTTACGCTTTGATAAATGTTGTACAGATGGTCCTTCAGCAAATTACGGTTGCGAATGACATCGGTAATGTCGTTTGGGAACACCTCGTCCTCCATGCTGTGCTCCAAAATGTAGTACAAGGAGCGAGGCACGTTCATCGCGTTATACACGGCAAGCGACTTCTGGTTAATGTTGTTCATATAGTTCATAATGTTGGTTTTGCCAAGCGATAGCAGCCGATAGTTTTTGGCGATGGCATCCTCTTTGATCGATTTTGTTGTCGCATTATAGGAAATGATCATCGAGGTCGCAATCGGCAAAATCGTTGCTGCAAGCAGCAGAAGCATGAGCTTTTTCCGAATCGTATTAAACGGCTTCACTGTATTCATGGCCACCATCCGCCCGCTTTCTGGTCATGTTGCTCTTGCATACACAGTAACCGATCATGCAACGGATGGTCAATATAGTCCACCTACCTTATCATGATCCTCTGTGGTTTGGCAGGGGGCTCGGTTTTATACTGTGATTAGCAAGCAGAATGAATCCGGCACAGGGAAGAGAAGGGGGACGAGAGCAATGTCCAAACGAATCAAGTGGAACGAATGGGTACAGCAAACCGTGTTTGTTGGCCCGGGACTGATAGCATTTATACTGATTGTACTCGCACCGTTCATGATGGGCTTTTACTACACGTTCACGGAATGGAATGGGATGGACCTTGGCAACGCCAAATGGGTAGGCATGAAAAATATTATAAAAATTTTCAGCGACGATGAACGGTTTTGGAATGCTTTTTGGTTCACGACCAAATTTACGGCAGCCGCAGTCGTTGTCACGAACGTTACGGCATTTTTGCTGTCGCTATTGCTGACGCGCAACTTGAAGAGCCGTAATTTTTTGCGGACGGTGTTTTTTCTGCCCAACGTAATCGGGGGGTTGCTGCTCGGCTACATCTGGTATTTCATTTTTGTTCGGGGTTTTCGGGCAATTGGAGAAGCGACGGACATTGGCTTTTTTAACCTGCAGTGGCTGGGTACGCCGAATACGGCCTTTTGGGGAATCGTGATCGTGTTTGTATGGCAAACGGCTGGCTACATGATGATTATCTATATCGCGGCGATGATCAGCGTGCCGAAGGATTTGATCGAGGCTGCCAAAATCGACGGGGCAGGGGCGTGGCAGCTGCTGCGATCGGTAACGGTACCGCTGATCATGCCGGCGATTACGATCTGCTTGTTCCTGACGACATCCAACTCGTTCAAAATGTTCGATCTTAACCTGTCGCTTACCGCAGGCGGTCCCGGCAACGCGACGGAGTCGATCGCGCTTAACGTATACCGCGAAGGCTTGGTTAACAACCGCTACGGGCTTGGAACGGCGAAGGCGATGATCTTCTTCTTCGGCGTTGCGCTCATTACGGTGACGCAG
Organism: Paenibacillus sp. FJAT-27812; assembly: GCF_001273905.1. Taxonomy (NCBI): domain Bacteria; kingdom Bacillati; phylum Bacillota; class Bacilli; order Caryophanales; family Paenibacillaceae; genus Paenibacillus; species Paenibacillus sp. FJAT-27812. Next base: position 2,361,385 of record NZ_LIGH01000001.1, read on the forward strand.
GTATGGATCACGAAGAAGAAGGAGGTGGAGGCCTAAATGGAAAACAGACAGCGTTATACGCCTCTTATTTTGCTGCTGGAGCTTGTCGGCATCGCGGTGGCACTCGTTTTTCTGGCGCCATTCTACTTTCTGCTCGTCAACTCGTTCAAGGAGCTCAAATATATTTTGCTCAATGCCGCCTCACTGCCTGAGAAGCTGGGGCTGGATAATTTTAAGCGGGCCTGGGTGGCTATTGATTTTCCAACGGTATTTCTCAACTCGTTCATGGTGACCTCGATCAGCGTAGTGATGCTCGTTGTGATCAGCTCGATGATGGCTTACCGCTTGGTGCGCCGTCCGACGGCCTTTAATAAGCTGCTGCTGACGGTGCTTATCGCCGCCATGATCATTCCGTTCCAATCGGTTATGCTGCCGCTTATGCGCATTACTTCATTGTTCGAGCTTCGCGGCCATTTGTATGGTATCGTTATTTGCTACATGGGCTTTGGCATTTCGTTATCCATGTTTCTGTATCACGGCTTTATCAAGTCGGTTCCGCTTGAGGTGGAAGAGGCGGCGGTAGTGGACGGATGCTCTCCTTACGGGGTGTTCTGGCGAATCGTATTCCCGCTGCTCAAGCCGATTACGGTGACGGTCATTATTTTGAACGTGCTGTGGATTTGGAACGACTACTTGCTGCCGGTGCTGGTCATTAACGATAATTTGACGACGATTCCGCTCGCGGTACAGAAGTTTTTTGGACAGTATTTGCGCAAATGGGATCTCGCCATGGCGGCGCTCACGCTGAGCACGATTCCGATCATCTTGTTTTTCTTATTTTTGCAAAAGCATATCATTGAAGGCATTACAGCCGGTTCGGTAAAAGGTTAAACTTATATAACTTGAATATATGGAAGTTATCAACATATTACACCTACAAGTACAATATATTCGGTGTTGTGCCATGTTGTTGCACAATTATAATGACGATGTAAGCGTTACAAAATAGGATTATATATAAAATTTGCGGGAGGTCATAAGATGAAAAAGATTTCTTTACTTATGCTAGCTGCTATTATGCTCATCGTTCTGGCAAGCGGCTGCGGAAGCAGCAACAACAATGGCGCAGCGGCTACCAATGCTCCAAAGGAAACGGCCGACGGCGGCAAGACAGACCCTACGGAAGCGCCGAAGAAGGACGTTACGATTAAAGTATTTCAATTCAAGGTAGAGATCGCCGATGCGCTTGCAAAAATGGCGGCGGAGTATGAGAAGGAAACGGGCGTTAAGGTTGAAATCGAGACGCATGGCGGCGGCGAGGATTACAGCGCATTGCTCAAAGCAGAGCTTGCGGCTGGCGAAGAGCCGGAAATCTTTAACTCCAGCGGCTGGGCGGGCTTCGAGCCTTATGTGGATCGTGCGGCGGATCTGACGGGCGAGGCTTGGGCAAAGGATTTGGTAGAAGCATCGAAAGCGCAAATTACGCGTGACGGCAAGCTGCTGGGCATGCCGATGAACCTTGAGGCATATGGCTTCACGTACAATAAGGATCTTTTCGCGAAGGCTGGCATTACGGAGCTTCCGCAGACGCTTGAGGAGCTTGAAGCAGCAGCCAAAAAGCTGAAGGATGCGGGCATCATTCCATTCGCGCTTACCTCCGAGTGGTGGTCGATGGGTATTCATACGCTCAACATTGCATTCGCGAACCAAGCTGATCCGGCTGCGTTTATCGAGGATGTAAAAGCAGGGAAAGTGAAATTGAAGGATGATCCGATCATGAAGCAGTGGATCCGCCTAGTGGACATTATGTTCGCTAATGGCCAAGATAACGCTTTGACGACGGATTACAATACGCAGGTTGCGGAATTCGCAGCCGGCAAATACGCCATGATTCAGCACGGCAACTGGATTCAAGGCATGATCGACGAGATCGACCCGGCGCTTAACCTAGGAATGATGGCGGTGCCGCTTCAAGGCAAACCTAATGTATTCACAGGCGTGCCGAACAACTGGATCGTCAACAGCAAATCCGATCAAGTGGAAGAAGCGAAAGCGTTCCTGAACTGGATGGTTACATCGGAAACAGGCAAAAAATTCATCTCCACCGACTTTAAATTCGTGCCGGCATTGTCCTCGATCGAGCCGAATCCGGAAGCGGTAGGCAAAATCGGCGGCGATTTCGCTACCTTCGCGAACGCGAACCCTGAACAAGTGAAAAGCTGGAACTGGGATCGCTTCCCGGATGGCATCACGCAGCAATGGGGCGCGGCGATGCAGGAGTATCTTGGCAAGCAAATTACGAGCGACCAGCTGCTTGAGAAATTCGACAAAGCGGTGCAGGATATCGTGAAGAAATAAGGCTTTATGCAAGAAGGGGATGCCCACAAGGTCAATGACCTCGTGGGCATCCCCTATTTAATGAGAGAATGAACCCGTTTACGATTACACGATGCCTTTATCCATCGCTTTGCAAATCAACATGGCGAACAGGCTGTTGGACCATGCAAACCATTCACGGGAGAAAACCGTTGGATCATCGGCATGGAAGCCCTCGTGCATAAAGCCGGTATCGGCATCTGTTGCGATAAGCATATCGATAAGCTCTTTGATTTCCTCATCATTGTCAGCCGTTAAAGCCTGCATAGATAGCGCCATATGCCACACATGTCCGGCAGGCGTATGTGGGCTGCCTATGCCCCTCGCAAACTTGCCTTCAAAGTAGAAAGGATTTTCACTGCTAAGTGCAAACCGCCGTGTATTTTGATAAATAGGATCATCCACAGGCGCATATCCGAAATAAGGGATAGACAATAGCCCTGGCGTACCCGCATCATCCATCAGGCAGTAATTGCCGTAGCCGTCGGTTTCATAGGCATAGATTTTGCCGAAAACCGGATGATTAACGATGCCGTATGCGCGAATGCCGAAGTCGATCTCCCGGCGCAGCTTCTCCGCTCTTCCTGCTAGTTCCTTGTCCCCGTACACTTGCTCTGCAATGTCCCGAATATAGCCAAGAATAACGACGGCGAACATATTGGAAGGAATGTTGTAGCCGAATAGGCAGGCATCATCGCTTGGACGGAAGCCCGACCACGACATGCCCGTGTAGTTGACAGGCAAGCCTAACCCGTCATTTTGCAGCGTTTCGGTTTCTTTGAAGCCAGGGCGCACGAAGCGGTAAGGCGACTTTTCCTCATGGCGCTGCTCGGTTTTGATCACATTTACAATCGAATTTAGTGCTTGATAGCAGGCGTCGTCGAAAATATCGCTTTTGCCCGTTTCCTGCCAGTACATGTAGGCGAGCTGCGTCGGGAAGCACAAGGAATCGAGCTCGTACTTGCGCTCCCACATCCATGCCGTCATGTCGGATTGATCGCCGGCGTTATAGTGCTTGCCGCTTGCCGTTTCGTTAAACGCGTTCGTATACGGATCGATGTTAATGTAGAACATCTGGCGCCGAATGACGCCGCTGATGATGCGCTGCAGCTCAGCGTCCTCCTTGACGTAGGGGATATAATGGCGGACCTGCTCCGTGGAATCACGCAGCCACATCGCCGGAATGTCGCCTGTAATGACAAAGGTAGTGCCGTCGTCCATCAGCTTGATGGTCGTCTCCAGCGTATTCGGAAAAGTGTTTTTGAATAGCTTTTGCAGCTTGGGATGATGCGCGAGGCGTTGATCCGCTTCAGCTAATACGTTTGTAATGGAATCTGGTAGTTTCATGCTGTAAACCTCCTGCTTAGTTTAATTTAAGGGCATAGGTCATAATTTTTGCTGTTCCAACCGTTTCACGTACCTGTCCGTCCTGAATGCTCGCGGCCGCTTGGCGTCGTTCCAAAATATCGCTTTGATAAATGCGGTCTGTATCAAAGTTAGCCTGAAAAGCAAGCTCCTGCGGCTCCCCGGCAACGTTATACCAACGAACGATTACGTCTCCGCTAGGCTGCGACACTTTGAAGGCGGACAATGCGAACCCTTTGCCTTCCCATTTCAGAGGCGCATAGGTCGTTGGCAGCGAGCCTTGTTGATTATCGGTTTGCAAATGGAACCAAGGCGCTTGGAATTGGTAAGCTTGTGCGAAAGTTTCAGACGTTATGGCATCTCCGGCATGCGGGTAGATAGCGAATTCTACCGTTTGCTCGCCTAGGCACTGCGCTTCCGGCGTCGGAAATACGCCCCAGTCGCCAAGCTCGGAGACTGCGCGAAGAAGCGTTACGGCAATCGTATGGGATTCGCCGCGCAGCACCTCGTATTCGTTCAACCCTTTATTGGCGATAGTTAAGCCGTACTCCCCATCTGACACACTGGCAAATGCCTGCTGATGCTGCGCATTGCTTGGATTTGTCCACTCCTTGGCAGGCGTCGTATCCCGCGAGGCAACCTCGAAGATAGAGTCAGCCAAATGGCGGTCAGCTTTCAGCCCTGTCGGGAACAGCGCGCGAAGGCGATGATCCTTGGCTTGGTTATTAAAGGATGCTTGCGCTTGCAGCCCTTTGCCGGATTGCTCAAGGCTGACGCGCGTTACAATGCGCAGCGGCACCCGATCCTCCACCCGTTGTGCTTTGCGGTCACGGAAACGGACCATTTTACGCTTTTCTTCGGTGAAGGTATCGTCTGCACGCGCAGGGACAGTCCATTCATGAACGATTTCGTATGTGATCCGGTAGGCTTCATTCTCGACGAGCATTATCGTTGCCGGAATGCCTTTTGTTGTTAGAGGCTGTTCACCCTCAGGCTGCCTAAATACATATTCATTGCCAAGGTCGCCGCAATTCTCATAGACGCCAAGCCCTTCGAACGTTTTCCCGGTTACTTTATCGGTTAGGTTTATGGATCCGTCCGCCTGGAAGCGAACGGCGATAAATTGGTTTTCCATGCCATTTGGGCTAGCGCTCAGCGAATTAGCGGGCGTTAGCGTGATGGCAGCGGACGACGGAGTCCAAGCATAGGTTTTGAAGCCAAGCGCCGGAACCCGGCTTGCTTCAAAGGTCAGCCGAATTTTACGCGCCATGTAGGGCTGGCGGAATTTATCCTTCGGGAGCTCATAACCAAAATGAACGCCCAAATCCTCAGCCTTGGCAGCAATCGCGCGGCCCTCATCATCAAGCAGCACTCCGCGCTCGATATCCAGCGGAAGCTTCTCCAGGCGCTCGGCAATCGCTGCCGGGTTAGGCCCTTCCTTGAAATAAGCTTTGGCCACGATCAGCTCCACGCTCACCGTACCGCTGCGTTCCCAGCCTGTCATGTTGAAAATCGTGACCGGCACGTCTTCCTTCGCCCATGCTGAAGCTCCGCTCGTATCGATCTGCCCGGCGATCGCGCTTAGGCTCTCCGTAATGATCGATTCCGCCGTATGCCGGCTCTTATCGAAACGGGTAACCATTTCCTGATGCACCTCGTCCACGCTGCAGCCGCAAATGCTGTCATGAGGATGATTTTGCATGAGTGTCTTCCATGCATAGGTTAACAGCTGATGCGGGTAAGCTTGGCCAGCGACCAAATGAGCAAGCGCTGCGAGAGGCTCAGCGCCTTTCTCCAGCAGCGTCTGCCCGCGCTGATTAAGCTGCTTCAAATAAACCCGAGCCGAAGCCGTATTGACGAGCGTGCTCCATCCATCGGTATGCTGACTGCGCAGCTCACCTTTGACCGTGGTCAAATTCGCGGGAAGCTGGCCTTTTAGCGCCTCCAAGTATTGCTCGAAGCTGGAATGGACAAAGTTTATGTCAGGAAACAGCTCGCGTGCCGTGCGGATTCCCTCTGATAAATTCGTTTGGACAGGCTGATGGTCGCAGCCGTTCATAAATAGAAGCTCCGGCGTTGACGCATATTTACCGGCATCGGCAAGCCTTTTGGCCCAGTAAGCTTTCGCTTCGTCCGGATCGGTCGGAACCTCCATACCGTTGTTGTACCAATTGGCGAAGAGCAGCCCCAGTACGGTCGAGCCGTCAGGAGAGGACCAGTGCATCTCCGAGAAAGGCGATTCGTAGCTTGAGCCCTCCGATTCCCCCACCATATTATCGAAGCCGGTTGGTTTTACGCCGCGTCCGAATACGGCGGTATCGATATCGGCTTGCTTCAGCATTTGCGGCGCTTGCCCCATATTGCCAAAGGAGTCGGGAAAATAACCGAGCTTGGAAATGACGCCGTAATGAGACGCGTCTTGATGTCCGATCAATAGGTTGCGGACATTCGCCTCGGAGCTCGTCAGAAATTCATCCTGCAGCACATACCAAGGACCTATGATAATGCGGCCCTCGCGAATATATTTCTCCAGCGCTTCTCTTTTCTCGGGATGGATTTGAAGATAGTCTTCCATAATGATCGTCTGCCCGTCCAGATGAAAGCTGCGGAATTCGTCGTCCTCTTCCAAAGTGCGAAGCAAATCGTTCATTAGCTCAGTGAGCAGCGTATGGTGGTATTCGTAAGGCATATACCATTCTCTGTCCCAATGGGTATGGGAGATAAGATGGGCGGTTTTGTTTGTCACGGTCAAAAAGCCTCCTGAATTGAATTAGGTTTGTATGCGCATTCGTAAGAAAGGTTCACACATTTATCCGCAAAGCACAATATGTATCACTTGCACCATATTTACATAGAGCATATCCAACACATTAGCAGCATGATGGGCAGCGGAAGAATGACAGCAATCATCATGAAAACGCTGTAAAACCTTACGGTTACAGCCTTTTGGAATGACAATGCAGATCATACATATTTACCGGGCTAGGCAATAATGTCTACAATTTGGAATGTAAGCGTTAGTCAATTGCAATGCCGACAATCGGCGATGTGATAGCTGAAACTAACAAAATAGAGAGAGGAGGATTCGAGAGAGATGAAAGGAAACGAACAGCAAGCGCTCCCTTTAAACACAAAAATGCGCGGGAACAAATCGCTCGGCAAAAAGATGCTGCAAAACTGGGAGCTCTACTTATTCATGACTCCTGTCATGCTGTACTTTCTTATTTTTCACTACGGACCGATGTACGGCATCCAGATTGCTTTTAAAAACTTCATACCGACAAAAGGCATTATGGGAAGCCCATGGGTAGGCTTCGAGCATTTCGAGAGATTCTTTAATTCCTATTATTTCTGGGATCTATTATGGAATACGTTCAGCATCAGCCTATATGAGCTAGCCATCGGATTTCCGCTGCCGATTATATTGGCACTTGCTTTTAACGAAATTAAAAACGGCTATTTTAAGAAAACGGTGCAAACGGTTACTTATGCTCCGCATTTTATTTCAGTCGTGGTTATGGCCGGGATGATCATTACTTTCCTGTCGCCATCGTCAGGGATGCTTGTAAAGCTAATCGAGCTGCTCGGCATGGAGCCGGCAGCATATCTTACGGATCCTAAATGGTTTAAGACGGTGTACGTCTTGTCAGGCGTGTGGCAAAGCGCGGGCTGGGGGACGATTATTTACCTAGCGGCATTGTCAGGCGTAGATCCGCAGCTGCATGAGGCTGCTATCGTCGATGGCGCGAGCAGGTTCAAGCGTGTGCTGCACATTAACCTGCCAACGATTGTGCCGACCATTACGATCCTATTGATTTTGAACATGGGCAACATCCTGGGCGTAGGTTTCGAGAAAATTTTGCTGCTGCAAAATCCGCTCAATATGGGGTCATCCGACGTTATTTCTACATTCGTATACCGTTCCGGGCTAGTGGATGCGCAGTATAGCTTCTCTACGGCAGTTGGCTTGTTCAATTCAGTAGTGAATGCCCTCTTGCTCATTATGGTTAATAAAATTGCAAAACGCACAAGCGAGACAAGCCTTTGGTAGGAAGGAGGAACAGAAACGTATGGTTACAGCTGTAAAAGAATCAAAGGGCGATAAGCTGTTTCTGATGATGAACTATATTTATTTGCTGCTTGCACTAGTCGTTGTGCTGTATCCGGTGCTTTATATGGTCAGCGCTTCGATAAGCGATCCCAAGCTCGTAAATTCGGGCGAAATGTGGCTGTTTCCGAAGGGCATTACTTGGGAAGGGTACAAGCTGGTATTCGATAACGCGAAAATATGGAATGGGTATCTAAATACGATTATTTATACGGTTCTTGGAACCTTGCTTAATCTAGTCGTTACGCTGCCTGCCGCCTACGCGCTGAGCAGAACCGATTTCATCGGCCGCAAGCTGTTTATGGGCATCATTCTGGTTACGATGTTCTTTAGCGGGGGGCTTGTGCCAAGCTACCTGTTAATTAAGAACCTAGGTCTTATCAACAGCATGGGTGCGCTTATTTTGCCGGTTGCTGCCTCTGTATGGAATATTATCGTGGCGCGGACCTTCTTCCAGTCTACGATTCCGAAGGAGCTGCAGGAGGCTGCGCATATGGACGGATGCACGAACATGAAGCTGTTCGTCCGGATCATTTTGCCGCTATCGTCTCCGATTATTGCCGTTATGGCTCTGTTTTATGGAGTCGGGCATTGGAATAGCTATTTTTCGGCTTTGATTTACTTGAATGACGAGGCGAAATATCCGCTTCAGATGATCCTGCGCCAAATTCTCGTGCTTCAGGAGATGACGGCAGAGACAACTGGAGCCGCGGTTAGCGGAGAGGTAGCGATGGCGATGAACTCCAAGGCGGACGCCGCTTCTTTGGTCAAATATGCGGTCATCATCGTATCGACGCTACCGATTATTGCGGTATATCCATTCCTGCAGCGTTACTTCGTGCAAGGCGTAATGATTGGCTCTGTAAAAGGTTAGTTGCCCTATTCGGGGCCGCTGGGCAGCACTTTGTGAGATAATGGACGAGGGAAATTATTTCTTCGCTTATTATATAGCATGACCAAATACATTAGAGGGAAAAAAGGGAGGATTTAAGCATGCACAAATCAAGAAAAGCTTGGTCGCTGCTGCTGGCAGGAGTGATGACGGTTACATTGCTGGCTGGCTGCGGCTCGTCCGGCGACAAGGAAAAAGGAAACACGGCAGGAGCGGGAGCAGCCGAAAGCGTAAATAAAGAAGGATTCCCGATCGTTAACGAGAGCATTACCTTATCGCTAATGGCGCCGGACATCGGCATTCAGAACTGGAAGGACATGCCGGTCATGTCGGAGATGGAGAAGCTGACGGGCATTAAATTCGAATATTTGAACGCGCCAAGAGACAGCTTCGATACGAAGAAAAACTTGGTGTTCGCAAGCGGCGACTATCCCGATGTATTTTTCGGCGCGAAGCTGACGCAAGCGGAGGAGCTTAACTACGGCGGACAAGGCATCCTTATTCCGCTCGAAGGCCTAATTGATGAATATGCGCCTAACGTGAAGAAGCTGCTTGAGGATTACCCGGATATCCGCAAATCGATCACAGCACCGGACGGGCATATTTATTCGCTGCCGCGGATCGAGTTCAACCAGCCATGGTACCGCAACCCGCTTTGGTATAACGGCGATTTTCTGAAAGCGCTTGATATCAAGAAGCTTCCTGAAACGACGGAAGAATTGTACACCTATTTGAAGCGGGTCAAAGAAGAAGATCCGAACGGCAATGGCAAAAAGGACGAAATTCCGCTCGCTTCCTCCTCCAAGATGAGAGACCTGCGTACATGGATTCTCGGCGCGTTTGGCGCATATGAGGAAGAGATTTATGCCGATGAGAAGGATGTTGTTCACTATACGCCGATGGAAGAGCCGTACAAGGCATACCTCGAATATATGAATCGCCTTTGGAGCGAGGAATTGCTTGATCATGAGTCCTTCTCCCAAACGGACGACCAGAAGAAAGCAAAAGCGAAAAACAATCAAATCGGCTTGTTCTCGGATTGGCATGCATACTTTACGCATGGCGGCGAGCCAAACACAGAAGATGTGATGTTCAGCCCAGTGAAGAGCGACATGGTAGAAGCGCCTGCTATTGCGAAAAATAAAGGCTACGCTACCGGAGCATTCGCCATCTCGAGCAGCAATAAAGCGCCGGAAGCATCGATGCGTTGGGTCGATTATTTGTACTCCTATGATGGTGCGATGCTGTTCGACAAAGGCCCAGAAGGCACATTGTGGAAGTATACGGACAAAGCTTCTATGACGAAGGAATGGCTGCCTGTTCCCGGCGGCGGCGATCGCGAAGAGTTCCGCTCCACGCTGACGCCTAACTACGGCATTTCCGCGCCGATGGTGATTAGCGATGATCTTACGATTGGTCTGAAAACGGAATTTGATGAGTGGGTAACGAAGGAATCTAAGGAAAAGCTTCTGGATCGCGGCGCAAAAGTGCCATTCCCGGCGTTGTTCCTAACAGCGGAAGAGTCGGCTGAGGTAACGAAGCTGCGCTCGGACCTGAGCACTTACGTCATGCAAATGGAAGCAAAATTCATCACCGGCCAAGATTCGATCAGCGGCTGGGATAAATATGTGGACACGATCAAAAAAATGGGTGGACAACGGATAGCTGAGATTTACCAAACGGCATACGACCGCTGGAAAACGAGCTAATCTCCATCTAAATAAGCCAACTCTTAGCACCGAATCAGTGCTTAAGAGTTGGCTTTGATTATGGGCTTTATGGCGAAGATGCGCTTAATAACTAAAGCGCGTTTTCCTTCGCGGACGTGGCTTCGGGCGCGTTAAGCTTGCGGTACTGCCCAGGTGTAAAGCCTGTTTCCTTCTTGAATTTGCGGATAAAGTTTGGCGTATCCAAATACCCGACACGTTCAATGATGTCTTTCAGCGGCGCATCGGTGGCCAGCAGCAAACGAATCACCTCATCAATGCGGCAGCGCGAAATATATTGGGAAAAGTTGAGCCCCGTTTTTTCTTTGAAGCTGCGGCTCAAATAGGAAGTCGAAATCGAGTACTTCAAGGCGATATGCTCCAGGCTGAGCGTATAGTCGGCATATTGCTGATCGACGTAGGCTACGATATCGTCCATCAAAGAATGCTGCTCGGTTTCGGTATTGCGCTCCACCTGCGCGCAGATTTGCTCAGCGAGCCCGTTCAGCTTCTGCTCGGTATCGTCCAGCGTGTCGAACGATGCCAAGGAAGAAATATGCTGGATGACGCTGTGCATGCCCATTTCAGAAGCTACACGCAGCATGGCATTCAGAAGATCGTAGCAGATGCAGCGCAGCAGCGGGACGGATAATGATTCATTTTTGATATCGGAAATTATGCTGCTGATCATTTGTCTGGCTACGGATTCATTTCCTTGCTTAAGACTTTGCTCCAGCTTGAGCAGCGACTTCTTGGAGATCCAGAAGGTTTCGGCATCCGGCGAGCTAAGCTCCGCCAAGTGCTCGAAATAGGTCACGTGGCCATTGCCGCCTGCCAATCGGAATTCCAGCGCGGTTGCCGCCTCGATAAAGGATTGGTTAAGCTCTGCCAGGTTCTCGTAAGCTGTGCCTACCCCTATGGATGGCATGAGCTGCGAGTTTTCGATGACCATGAGCTTTACGGTTTCCACGATTTGCTCGATCTGCTGCTGCAAGGCCGCAGTCTCTGACGGTACCAGGCTAACCATGAGCGCAAATTGCTCCGATGGAGAGAACTCAATGCCATAAACCTGTGCTTGAAGGTCGGGAAGCTCTAGCTCATGAAGCAATTCCTGCATCTGTTGGCGCTCGTGCCGGGCATTCTCGCCCGCATAGGAAGCGTTCCAAGCCAAAATAACGGAGAAATACAAGCCTTGCCCCTGCGGAAGCTCAAGCCCCGCGCCCAAGATCAACTGCTCAATCTCAGGATCGTCAGGCTTGCCGTGCTTAAGCAGAAGCAGCAAGCATTGGTTGCGCACATAAGGCTCCTGTATATCGATCCGGGCATTGTAATCGTGGATGGTCTGCTTAATCCAATCCCACTCATTGCTGATTTTGGCGGAATCCAAGGCGGTGCTTTTGCTTTTTAGCCTAGCGAACTCCATCAAATCCTTGATCGGATGGTATTGGCGCTTGGCAAGCAGCATGGCTGCGGCAATTCCCGTTAGGACCACGATGCTGAATACAAGCAGAATTAACGTTTGAATGTGAACGACACGGCTGAAAAATTGATGGCTCGGCATCGCGGTGACGTAAGTCCATCCATTCTCCTGCGAGAGCACGGCGACGACCGACTGCTTTTCGTTGTTCAGCGTCAGGTTGTGAATGCCGGGCTGCAATGCGGAGAGGACAGATAGCTCGTCCTGCGGCATGGTTGCCCCGTGATTGTTGGAAGTCAGCATTTTCCCGTCCTGGTCAAAAATATAGCTGCTTCCGGAAAACTCGTTAAGAATGGAATCCATGACCCCGGTCAGCTTGGACTCTTCCATCAGATAGACAACGGTTCCATATGGAAACGGATCGTTAGGCATAATCGGCACGAGCAGGGTCAGCATCGACTCCTTGCGGTAGTTTACGTTAACTTGCTCGGCGGGACGCATGACAGGGTGGGTAGCCTCATTTAGATCGCGAAGCAGGTCCTCTTTGCTCCCATTTTTAAATTGATAGGTTTGGTTGAATACGACGTCCACATCGGTGAGGCCGCGCGAAGAGTAAATAGTAGAATCGTCATGGAAATATAGAAATAAATCTTCCAAAATGCTGCTGTTGGCTTTGTAGGTAGAAAGCTGCCGGATAGCCTCCCAGCCGTAATAAGGATGACGTACCATATAGGGCGTTAAATGCTCGTCGTAGGCGATTTTGCTGGCGATTTCCTGAAGCTCTCTCATCCGGTCGTCAATCGTCATTTTGACCTGATTCAATTGATTCACATTGGACTGTTCAATCTCGGAGCGGAGGCTATTGACTGCGTTTTCATATACAAATACAGTGACTCCGGTCAATGGAATAAGAAAGATGAGTATATAGGATAAGGCGTATTTTAGAAGCAGGCTTGACTTCATATGATTCCAATTTTTTTTGGCTCGTGACAACGAAGTTGACTTGTAAGTGAGCTTTGGCACGACTGTATTCGCCTCCAGTGCGTAGTTGAAATGAAAGAGCTTTCTTTGTGCCTAGTCTTTCATTATGCAATAAATAGCGGATCAAGGAAAGCAAAGATCCATAAACGATAAATAAAGGATAGGAGCGAGAACGATGAAAGCAGTACTATTTTATGACCCGGCATTTCCGTTGAACGGCTGTGCGCCAGATGCGGGATCCCTTGAAAAGCTGAATGGACAGTTCAAAGTTACCGATGCGGAGGGACTGTCGCTTGCGCTTAGAGAAGACGGAGTAGATTGCCTGATTCATCTGCATGGGCCTTATTTTCCTAAAGCAGCTTGGCCGGATATAGCAGCATTTGTGCAGCGTGGCGGAGGACTCATTCATACGGGCGGAGCTCCTTTTAAGCACCCGGTGAGCCGTGATGGCGATCAATGGGAGATCGAGCCGGAATTGACCGCTTATCATCAGGAAATTTTTATTCATGAGGCGTTAGCTGTGGATCATACGCGCTCGACCGTGCTAAGCCGCAATGAGGAGCTGCCGCTGCTTCAGGGCAAGGAGCATTTGTTTACGATCGAACCGACCTACGGCCTTATTTTGCATGTTACGCATGAGCGGGATCAGTTGAATCAGGCTACGGGCTCGGCGGGACCGATGAACGCGCATATTCGTCCGCTTCTAAAGGGTTTGTCTACTGACGGAAGGGAAGTATCGGCTCCTGTCGTGCTGATGGAGCACACAAGGGGGCCATTTGCGGGCGGACGCTGGTTATTTGTCAATCAGCAGCTGTCGGATTGTTTTTGGTCAGGCGAGGGTGCGGATGCTCTAGCGGAATGGGCGGCTTTTTGCGCTGGCGGCGTTACCGAGCTTTGGATTAAGCCAAGCTATGCCGTTTATTATGAGGCAGAGAGACCGCATCTTACGCTTCAAGCGCAGCAGATCCTATCGGCTGATCGCTATGGGCAGGGCAACAAGCCCGAGAACTGGGCGATGGCTATTTCGGTTTACAAGCAAGGAGAGGAAGAGGCGATTTGGCGGCATAGCTTGAGCCTGAGCGTCGGAAGCGAAATCGAATACAAGTCGATCAGCGTGCCGCTTGCTGTTGCGCCGGGCATGTACGAGATCGTGTGCGAAGCGGAAGCTGCAAGCGGGGAGAAGCGAGTTTTGCGGCAGGGCTTCTGGGGCCATGACCGCGAATTGCTTGAGAAGGGTACTCCGCTTGCTGTAGGACGTGATTATTTTGAGAAAAACGGCGCCCCTTTCCCTATCGTCGGGATGACCTACATGACTTCGGACGTAGGGCGGAAATTTGTGTTTTTGCCGAATATCGCGATTTGGGACCAAGATATGGCGACGATGAAAGAGGCGGGAATCAACCTGATCCGCACCGGCCTATGGACGGCTTGGCGGCATCTAATGTTTGAGGACGGGCATGCGTCGGAGGAGCTGCTGCGTGCGATTGATGCTTTTATTTTGACGGCGGCTAAGCATGAGATTGAAATGACGTTCAGCTTTTTTGCATTTGCACCGGAAGCTTGGGAAGGCAAAAATCCATATCTTGATCCAAGAAGCGTTCAAGCGCAAAAACGGTTTATTGCTGCGATCGTATCCCGGCATAAGCACACAACGAATGTGCAGTGGGATTTGATCAATGAGCCTTCGTTGTTTGATCACATGCGCATATTCTCCGGCCCGCGCTCGATGCACGATCCTTATGAAAAAGCAGCTTATGTGAATTGGCTGAAGCAGCGGCATGAATCGATCGGCCACTTGCAGGCGCGGTGGAATATGACGAGCACGGAATTGCCTGACTTTGAAGCGGTGACGCTTCCGGAGCAAACGGATATCGCTTTTGATATCCAAGACGTGAAGAAGCTTAAGAAAAACACGCGCTGGCTGGATTACACGCGGTTTACGATGGACATGCATAATCGCTGGGTGGGAGAGCTAACGGCAACGATTCATGCGATACAGCCTAGGCAGCTTGTGACCGTTGGCCAGGACGAAGCGCTTGGGATGGGGCCGCGGCCTTCGCCGCTGATGTATGCAGAAAGCGTCGACTACACGACCGTGCACACATGGTGGCTAAATGACAGGCTGCTATGGGACAGCGTGTACGGCAAAGACCCTAGCAAGCCGACGCTGATTCAGGAGACGGGCATTATGTACGTGGAAATGCCGGATAACCGGGCGAAGCGCACAGAGGAAGAGCTGAGGAACATCTTGGAGCGCAAATACGCATATGCTTTTGCCGCTGGCGGCGCGGGTGCGGTGCAGTGGCTGTGGAACACGAACTACTTCATGGATAACGTTTGCGAGTCGAACATTGGAGCGCTGCGCGCTGACGGAACCCAGAAGCCGGAAGCCGATGTATCGTATGACTTTGGCAAGTTTATTGGCCGGATTTCGAGCCTGTTTGAGGAGCGCCAGCTGGAGGAGATCGCTGTTGTGTTCCCTTACTCGAATGATTTCTCAAGCCGCCGCTTTGCTTGCGAGGCGACAGGCAACCTAACCCGCGTGCTTGGTTACGAAATGAAGCTTCCGCATCGCGGCATAGGAGAGTTCCACTTGGAGACGCTGCAGCGGGATAAGCCGAAGCTTATTATCGTGCCGAGCGCCCACAATTTCAGCAATGCTGCGCTGACGGAGCTGTTTGCGCATATTGAAGCTAACGGAGGCACGCTGCTGTTCACCGGGCCGATTGGGCTTGATGAATACTGGAAGCCAACATCACGGGCGGAATCGCTTGTGGGACCTTACCGTCTAAGCAATTTGTCGCGAGAGGAAAGGCTGCAAATTGGCGAGCGTACCTACGCAGCATCTTTCGGAGGCAAGAAGATTGGGGAGCTGAACAAAGAGGTGGCGCTCGGCAATGGGGGCGTGCCGGACGGCATTGCAGCCGTTCGCACAATCGCCCACGGAAAAGGGAAGCTGATGTGGTGTCCGCTGCCGCTTGAGCTTAACGAGCGTACGGATACATTGAAGGCGCTATATGAGGCTGCGCTGAACGAAGCGGACGACTTGAAGCCGGGCATGACATGGGAAGCTGGAGGAGATCACCCGGGCGTCTTCGGAAGCAAGCTGCAGTTTAAGCAGGGCAGTTTGTATACGTTTGTATCAGAGGCGGGCATGGACTGCCCCGTTACTGTGCGGGACGAAGCGAGCAATAAGAGCTACAGCTTCGTGCTCGAGAGCGAGCGCTCGGTTTTATTTGCGACGGATTTGGATGGCCATGTGCTGGCATCCTACCGGGATATCGCGGTCTAAACTTGCAATGCGCGGCGCTTTTGCCGTGAGGGAAGCAAACGAATAGAGGAAAGCTCCGCCTTCGGGCGGGGCTTTCCTTTTTTGATTTCTGGCGAGGTATGGAGACATACTAGGATGTTAATTCCCGATATAGAGGTCATTTTACTGCGTTTCTGCAGCGTAGCTTCATCTTTTGTTCGTCATGTCAGGTTTCTAGTGCAGTTTGTGCAGTGTACATGAAGGGGCACAGTGGATTAGCTCGACGCGCATACGGTTTTAAGCAAGCTAGCCCTATCATCAAGCTGGTTTACTAGCGATTTCTTTCCTGTAAATGAATAAGGTTTCGGCATAAAAAGATACACCGAGAAATAACAATGTAGATGATGAGTGACAAGCTGAGGCGAGGCGGGGATCGTATGGTGAAAAAGTGGATAAACAGGGGGTTGGCGATTGTTTTGCTGCTGTTGGTCATTGTGTTTATCGGAATGAAAGCCATACCGGTTGAGCAATTGGATCAACTTTGGGCCAAGGATCAGATCGAGTTTATCGAAAGGATGATTATAGGCGGCATGATTGGTTTTGGAGCATTGCTAGCAGTATTCGTGTTCGATCTGCCTGCTGGCCGGAGACGCACAAGCGATCAGAGAGACGCCGCGCTGCAGGCTCAATCCCGAACGAAGCCAAAGGTGGAGCTTGCGATCGCGCCAACGATTACGCCGCCATCAGAGCCTCCGCCAATTCCACCAATTCCTCCTTCAATAAAACAAACCATTGAACCGTTAATGACGGCTGCGCCCAATCCCCCCACACCGCCTGCTGCATCTAACCGAGAGGAAGCCGAACCATTTACGGTCATTACTGGCTATGCGCAGCATATTGGCGAGCGCGAGGAGCAGCAGGATGCGTTTGGCTTTTCTCCACTAGCGCAACCTTTTGGAAGCAAACAAAACGGTGTTTTTGCAGTGCTTGCCGACGGGATGGGCGGTTATGCCATGGGCAAGGAGGCCGGTGAGCTTGCGGTGCAGACGATGCTAAGCGAACATATGGGCACAGCGGCATCGGCTTACTCTATTCCGCAGGCACTGGAGCATTCGCTGCATATGGCGAACAAAGCGGTCTATGAGCTGGCTCTGGAGCATGGGCTGGAATGGAGCGTAGGAACGACGCTGATTGCCGTTGATGTCAGGGAGCAGCAGCTACACTGGATCTCGGCAGGGGACAGCCGCATTTACCTGTATCGGGGCGGCGTGTTGATTCCGTTGACGCGGGATCATGTCTATGCGAATCGGCTGAATGAGTCGGTGAAAGCAGGCAAGCTGACGCAAGAGGAAGCGGATTCGCATCCTGAACGTCATTTATTGACGAGCTATCTGGGCATTCCCCGGATAACGGAGATCGATGCTAACCAAGCTCCGCTGCAACTGATGGCAGGCGACTTCATTTTACTCGTCAGCGACGGGCTTTATGATGATTTATCAGAGCCATTGCTGCAGGAGGCTGTCCGTCATGATCCGCAGCAGGCGGCCGCATTTATTTTGGAGCATGTCCTCGCGCAGCAAAGGCCTTATCAGGATAATGCGACTATCATGGTCATAGCCTGCTCATAGCCTGCTCATAGCAGCTTAGGGATAAATCGAGCCGGGCGGTTGAGCCTTTTCGATAGAGTAAGATCAGTCCGTATAAGCTTTTTCGATCTGCCTGTCCCCTCGGTTCGCCAAAATCCGTTTTATTTTTTGGTTAGAACAGCCCAGATAGTGGGTACTATAGGGTAGAAAAGACTGAGGAGGTAATCGAAATGGCAAACAGACATGATCGCGATAACCATACATCTAACAGCCTAGTGACGGAGAAGGATATAGACCCATCGTTTGGGTTATTTACGGAAGAAGCGCAGGGCGGTGCGGTATCGGATGCAACCGAGCTGCTGCGGAAGCAGTACCCGCAGCATAACGAGCATGTGCATGAGTCGCATATTCCGGATGCCGTAGAGGCGAGAGACGAGCTCAG
The DNA here is from genome assembly GCF_001273905.1 of Paenibacillus sp. FJAT-27812. NCBI lineage: Bacteria > Bacillati > Bacillota > Bacilli > Caryophanales > Paenibacillaceae > Paenibacillus > Paenibacillus sp. FJAT-27812. The sequence continues at coordinate 2,379,487 of NZ_LIGH01000001.1, forward strand.
CTCCGAAGCAGACACCGCAGAAGAAATATCGGAGGAGCTGGCTGCCGTTCCTGATGCGGATGCCATTGCGCAAGGCAGCCCGATTGACCCGGCCTCCCCCGGTGAGGAGTTCCACGGCACTGATTTGTTGAATGGCGTCGGCAATCATCCGGAGGATGAGACGGAAGAGGATACGCTTTGATGTTCTCAAACAACATGCAGAAGGGACGCATAGGCCAATGTCATTAAGTTAAGCTAAAAGACAAAACCGGAAATAAAGCGGAATTCGAAACGGCATGGGGAGAAGCCCTATGCCGTTTGTTTTTTAGTTCAACCAAGTAAAAAAGCGTACAGCAAACAAAGCGGATACAATATCCGCTTAAAAAATGTTCAAGTGAACCGAATTATGCTACTCTGTAAACGAAGCTAACCGCTGATTTATAACGGATTTTGCGTGTATTCTTCTGACCTGGGCGAATGGGTCGAATCGGCAAAATGTTTTTTCGAATCAGTGCTTCAACATCGGGCAGGAGTTCATCGTCGCGTAACCACAAGAAATGTCTACAAACATGAACGGCAACCGTGAAGTTGACTTGGTAGGCGTGCCGTTTATCCATTTGCGAAATGACGACGTGCGAGGTCATCATTTCAGCGAAATTGTACATGATCATTCTTGCGAAAATCTCTTGGACGATGAACTCTTGCTTTTTTGCGTGAAAACTAGTCAGACCGACAGTGTATTTTAATGCCCGGAAAGAGGTCTCAATGCCCCATCGCATGTTATAAATGGACTTGATTTCATTCGGTGGGAAATCAGCGGCAAAAAGATTCGTAATGACGGTTTCATAACCGCCACTGGGCAGGATGAAACGAACAACCCGAAAGGAAATTGGGTAATACAAATTATCTTGCACATCCAAAAAATCAAAGGTAGACGTGGAAGGGACGAATTTGTACATTTCGGGATGAGCCTTGATCTCTTTGGTTTGTTTTTTAGTGAGTGTTAGATGAACGTCAATATCAAACGCTCCGCTAGCGGGCAAACGCAAGCCCGAAAGAATACCATTGGAATCCAAATCCTTTACTCGTATGACGTAGTTCCACCCTTTGCGTTCAATATGCGCGAAATTGTTGTAACTTTCATAACCTCGATCAGCAACCACAATCGTTTTGCCCTTGATGGGAGAACGGTCAACCATCGCAGCCAGCGCCCTTCCCTCGTTGCACAACCTTCGTGGCTGAACAATCGCATCCACGTAGAGTCTGTTGCAGAGGTCATAGGCTGTATTCAAATGCAGAAGATTATAACCTTTCGTGTTCGGTTGACTTTGAAAATAGGTATCCTTGTCCGCAGGGTCCGTTGCGATATGCAAATCCGAACCGTCAACGGCAAGTAATCGATACCCGCGATAGTCCTTGATATCCGTATGCGACTCTGTAAATTCATGAAACAAGAATTCCACAGCAGATGGCAGAATTTTATTCCTCTGTTGGACAAAAGCTGAAGCGGTTGCGGTGTTTACATCATAGCCTTGTGATTCCAAGAGTTCCTTATATAGGCTGTTGCCCCCCATGGAGATCAGGAGTTGCATAACTGTTTCAAAGGGAAGCTTTTTCTTTCGGGTAAAATCCTTTTCAGGGTTTTTGACATAAGGTGCTGGTGCGGCTGACATTTCTTGTATGAGGGATGTCAGCGTTTTTTTTAATGAATTTGCGTAAGTATCCATTGGCGTAACCTCCTCGTTTTTTCAAGGGGCTTCGCCACACAATTCCTTCTATCTGTCAAGTCCTATTCACATTTTTGTACAAAAAAAGAGCAGGTTATCTTTTCGATAGCCTTGCTCTTTTTTTGATTTTTGGCCCTGCGCCTTATCTTAATGACATTGACGCATAGGCGTCTCTTTTTTTATGGACGGGTTAACGAAACATAAGCACCGACTGTGGTACAATTGAAGAACAAATGTTCTTTATGGGAGCGGTAATGATACGTTATGCAAATCCATGATACGGTTACGATATCGGTGCGAAACTTAGTCGAATATGTATTTCTTAGCGGAAGCATCGACGTAAGGCTAAATGCGATCGACACGATGCACGAAGGCACGAAGGCACATCAGAGAGTGCAGCGGACTTACGGCGAGCAGGACCGGAAGGAGGTCTACGTCAAAGCGGACATCGCGGTGGATGATCTGTTATTTGTTGTGGATGGACGCTGTGACGGGCTGCTTGGGACAGAGCCGCTGCTGACCGTTGATGAGATTAAATCAACCGGCGGCGATTTGGAGCGAATAACCGAGGATGGTTATCCCGTGCACTGGGCGCAGGCTTTGTTCTATGCCTACATGTACGCCAAGGAGCATGAGCAGGCGGCGATGCGCATACAGCTCACCTATGTCCAGACCGCGACGGAGGAGGAGCGGCGATTCGTTCGAGAAGCCAGCTTCGCGGAGCTGGAGCAGTATGTGCATGAGGTTATTGCGCGTTACGCGCCCTATGCGCAGCTGCGCCGCAGGCATGAGCAGGCTAGAAACGAGAGCATTCGCGAGCTGGCTTTTCCGTTTGATGCTTACCGGGCTGGGCAGCGCAAGCTGGCGGGCGCGGTCTACAAGTCGATTGAGGAGGGCGTTCGATTATTTGCGAAGGCCCCTACAGGCATCGGCAAGACCATTTCGACGACCTATCCGACCCTCAAAGCGATGGGCGCGGGCATGCTGCAGCGCTTTTATTATTTGACGGCGCGCACGACGACGAGGGCGGCAGCCGAGGACGCTTTATTATTGATGCGCGACAAGGGACTGCATCTTCATGCCGTAACGATTACGGCGAAGGATAAGATTTGTTTTCAAGAGGAAGTGCGCTGCGAGAAGGAGCATTGCCCCTATGCGGACGGCTACTATGATCGCATTAACGGCGCGGTGCTTGATATATTGGAGAAGGAGACGGTCATGACCAGATCGGTCATCGAGGCTTATTCGCACAAGCACCGTGTATGCCCGTTCGAATTTTCGCTTGATTTGGCTTATGCCGCGGATGCGGTCGTATGCGATTATAATTATATTTTTGACCCGCGCATATCGTTTAAGCGCCAGTATGCAGAGATGAAGAAGCGGACGGCGCTGCTCGTGGACGAGGCGCATAATCTCGTCGACCGGGCGCGCGAGATGTTCTCAGCGGAGCTGGCGAAGGCTCCGTTCCTCGCTTTGCAGCGTGAGCTGAAGGGCGTGCATAACGAGGGCTATCGCACGGCAAAAGCGATCAACGATTATTTTATCGCGCTGCGCAAAAGCAGCGACGGCTCGCCGCATCTCGTTCAGCGGCAGCTGCCGGAGGAGCTGGTTGAGCTGGCTGAAGCATTCGCTTCGGCGGCGGAGCAAGCGCTGGCAGCCGGCGTTGGCGGCTCCATTCTTGATGCTTATTTTAACGCGCAAAACTTTGTTCGCACCGCGAAGCTGTTTGACGAGCGTTATGTCGTTTACATTGAGCTCTCGAAGAGCGATGTCCGGCTGAAGCTGTTTTGCCTTGATCCTTCGCAGCTGCTGCAGCATATGGGCAAGGGCTATCGCTCGCATATTTATTTCTCTGCAACGCTCTCGCCGGTTTCGTATTATATGGACATGCTTGGAGCGGGAGAGGATGATTATACGCTTGCGGTACCGTCGCCTTTTGCACGGGAGCAGCTGGATGTCATCATTAAACCGCTCTCTACGAGGTACCATGACCGGGATGAATCCAAGCTGCCGATTGCCAAGCTGATCATGAAGCTGATGGACGAGCGGCCGGGCAATTACTTTGTCTTCTTCCCCTCCTACGCCTATATGAACGCTGTTTATGAGACTTATATGGAGCTTAGGGAGTGGTCGACTCCTGCCGGCGATCCTTCGGACGCGGAGGTGCTGCTGCAAAAGCCTGATATGTCGGAGGAAGAGCGTGACCGTTTTTTGGAGACGTTTCAAGCTGGGAGCGGGAAGTCTTTGCTTGGTTTTGCGGTAATGGGCGGCGTGTTCTCGGAGGGCGTTGATTTGGCCGGAGAGCGATTGATCGGCGTGATCGTGGTTGGCGTTGGATTGCCGCAGCTGGGCGTGGAGCGCAATATGCTGAAGGAATATTTTAACGAACAGGGCAAGAGCGGCTACGATTATGCTTACGTCTTCCCGGGAATGAACAAGGTGCTGCAAGCGGGCGGCCGTCTCATTCGCTCCGAAACCGATCGCGGAACGCTCGTGCTCATAGACGATCGGTATTTGCAAACGCAATATCAACGGCTGCTGCCGGAGGAGTGGAAGGGTTAGCCGCATTACATTGCGGTATCTGACTCCGCTTTGACTGATCTTTTGGCAAAGAAGGGCAAGACGCTGCATCTTTTCTCCACATAAGCGGAAGCGGATAAGGTAATCATCAAACCGAGCAGTGCCCCGAAGACCGATAACGGAATGATCCATAATACCGAGGATTGGGCAAAGAAGGGAATAAGCGAAACGGCTAGAATCGGCGGAGAGTTCCATTTGAATCGGTTAATTAAGTAAATGACGATCAGCAGAGTCAGAAACAGCGACCATGCGCCCGAATTAAAGTAGACGAATACGGATCCGATAATCGAAGCTATGACAGCGCCGAACGCAATTTTGCGAATCTCCGCCTTCTCGAACGGACGTGAGATGAAGAGTAAGCTGAATGACCCCAACGTGGGGAAAAACAAGGCATGCATATTCGGAATATGCAAGGAAATCCAGTAAATCAGGATGATGTATAAGCAAATGGCATAGGTTCTAATACGCATGTTGAGGGAACGCCTTCTTTCAAAAGTAAGATACGCCGGTTAGAGGAGCTAGGGCTGATCATGTAACATTTTACCCCTCGCTTTCTGGTACCGTCAATCGCCTATATATGACATGTTGCGATAGGATGTCTGCTGGCTTGCAGCGCCAAAATAAAAAAAGCCCAGCCGGAAAACCGGATGGGCTCGCTAAAAAAAGGGGGGATACGATGCTGCTGCATAAAGGAGAAGCGTTGTTCCATCAAGGGGAGAGCGGCTCGCTCTTTCACCTGAGGAGCGGCTTGCTCAAGATCGTCCGCGTGCATGAGGATGGCAGTCCGTTTCTTGTTAATATTATCGTGCCTGACGAAATGATCCCGCATCACTCGTTGATCAGCCCTATGCCCTATCATGGAACGGCGATAGCGCTCGTCACAAGCGAGGTGGATATGGTATCGCCTCAACAATGGTACGAGGAGCTAAGGCAAAGCGCTGAGAAAAGCCGCGAGGTCGCCCTTCTCCTTCAAAGCAAGCTGAGAATGATGCAGCAGCGAATCGACCAACTTACCCAAGTCGCGCCCGTTGATAAGCTGGGCAAGCTTCAAGGTTGGTTCGCGGATTACATTGGTCCCGCCGCAATCACGGATGTACTGACGCAGGATGAGATTGGACAGCTTATCGGCCTCCGCCGCGAAACGGTTAATCGGCTGCTGCGCGCGCAATCAAAGTAAATTTAACCTATGAATTCTAGACTTGTGCCGTGCTTTGCTCAAGACTAGCAGCAGGGCCGAAAAACTCGAAATGAATATCCGATTCCGGGATGCCCCACTGGCGAAGCGAATGATTGATCGTAGCCATGAACGGTGTTGGTCCGCAGAAGTAAAAGGCAGCGTTCTTCTCCGGAATGACCGTTTGCAGCCATGGCAGATCAATATAGCCCTCTTTATGAAAATGCTGCTGAATGTAGTCGCTTGAGGTCGGTTTCCCGTAGCAGTAGTAGACAGAAAGCTGCGGATGCTTGCTTGCAAGCTGATTCACTTGCAATCTCATGGCGTGGGCATCACCGTTCTGAGCAGCATGTATGAAGGTGACCGGACGCTCGGGATAGCGCTCAACGAGCGTATTCAGCATGCTGAGCATAGGCGTCAAGCCGACTCCCCCGCTAAGCAGCACCACGGGGCGTTCATCTGCCGTATTCAGCGTGAAATCACCCGCTGGAGCCGACAGCCACAAAGTCGCGCCCTCGTCTACATGGTTGTGCAAATAGGTGGATACTTGGCCAGCGCTGCGATCTGATGCGCCATCCTCGCGTTTCACCGAAATCCGGTAATAGGATTTCCCGGAAGCATCGGATAAGCTATACTGCCGGATTTGTGTGTGCTCCGCGCCTTCCTGATCGATTTTGACGCTTATATACTGGCCTGGCTCAAAGCTTGCTAACGCACCGCCATCCTCTGGGACCAAATAGAAAGAAGCAATGACTTCGCTCTCCTTCTCCTTCCGCTCCACGCGAAACGCGCGAAAGCCTTCCCATCCGCCTGCTTGCGTATGCGCCTCCGTATACATCTCTTTCTCGATGCTGATAAAAGCGTCCGCAATAATGCCGTATGCCTCTTCCCACGCATTTAAAATATCATCCGTAGCCGCTTCACCCAGCACATCCTTAATGGCCATAAGCAAATATGTGCCGACAACGGGGTAATGCTCGGGTTTGACGCCTAGACTGCGGTGCTTATGCCCGATTTGCTTCACGACGGGAATGATAGCCGCGAGGTTGTCGATATGGAGCGCAGCTGCATAAACGGCATTGGCGAGCGCGGTTTGCTGTCTGCCCTGCTTCTGGTTAGCGTGATTGAATAGATTCATCAGCTCAGGATGATTGGTGAACAGCAGTTGATAGAAGCGTTTCGTAATCGTTACACCGTGAACCTCCAGTACGGGTACCGTTGATTTAATGATTTGAACCGAGTGCGCGCTTAACATGTGTAACCCCTCCAGCGTCTTATTGAATAAGCCAAGTATAGCCGCAGAAATCGCCTAGCCTTGTGATCAAGATCACAGCAATTCGCAACAAGTTGTGACAGCAGAAGAGCTTCTGGCGGAGGGGGAAATGGGGTTCGTCCTAAATGGGGGCTGGAAAAAAAGCGCTTTCGGGTATTGACAGTATTTTGAACCGATGGTAAAGTGACTAATATATTTTACGAGAGGAGGATTGCGTTACATGAACATTCACATTGATTTTCACCCAACTGCTGCAATGAACAACGGTTTGAACATGAATAACGTAATCCATCCGCGCGTCGTTTCTCCTTGATCAAGGATATTCCGATCATTAGAGGCGCATGGTTACGTCACTGTAATCATGCGCCTTTTTTATGTGTGCGGGACACGGCCGTTTTCTAGGCTGCGTTTGGCAAGATGAAGAAGCGTGTCGTTACGGCGACACGCTTCTTTTTTTGCAAATATAGGTGATTATTATTAATTGTGCACCTCTATTTCAACGCATAACGAGCTTCGGCCGCGTAAAGCCGAAGACATCCGTTTGCGCTTATTTCGGGAATAAATTGAAGGTTAACGATGTATGGATGGATAGCGGAAGGTGTGGTAGAGAAGCATGTTTAGTGTACTCAAAAAATTAAGCTGGTTTTTCAAAATGAACTGGAAGCGTTATACGCTGGCCATTTCACTCCTTATTTTTACAGGCTTTATCGATGTCATTCCCCCATGGCTGATCGGCTACACGATTGATGGCATTCATCAGGATTTGCTTGGGCAGGCAGAGTTTAATCGCATCCTGTACAGCTGGATCGCGCTTACGGTAGTTGGTTACGGCATCACGTACATATGGCATTACAAGCTGTTTGGCGGGGCATTCGTGCTGGAGAAGCTGTTGAGATCGCGGCTGATGGGCCATTTTCTGCGGATGACTCCGACCTTCTATGAACGCAATCGGACGGGCGATCTAATGGCGCGCTCAACCAATGACCTTGGAGCGGTAGCGCAAACAGCGGGCTTTGGTATTTTGACATTGATCGATTCGACTTTGTTTATGATTACGATTCTAATCGTCATGGCGGGGCTCATCAGCGTGAAGCTCACGCTTGCTGCCTTGCTGCCGCTGCCGCTTATGGCACTGGCGATGAAGCATTATGGCAAGAAAATCCACGAGCGGTTTATGGATGCGCAGGACGCATTCGGCGATTTGAACGATCAGGTGCTGGAATCGGTATCGGGCGTACGGGTCATTAGAGCCTTTGTGCAGGAAGAAGCAAGCGAGGCGCGCTTTAGCGCCAAAACCAATGAAGTATTGGACAAAAATATCGCCGTAGCGCGTATCGACGCGTTGTTTGAGCCAACGATGAAAATACTTGTCGGACTCAGCTATCTGATCGGCCTGTGTTATGGCGGCTACCTCGTGTTCCATAACGAAATTACACTTGGTGAATTGGTATCCTTCAACGTATTCCTCGGGATGCTGATCTGGCCGATGTTCGCCATTGGCGAGCTCATTAACATTATGCAGCGCGGCAATGCTTCTCTGGATCGTGTCAACGAGACGCTTGGCTACAAGCCGGATGTTGCCGACGCAAATGTGCCGGTGCATGTCGAGGAGCCATCCTCGCTGCAATTCCGTAATGTGACGTTCCGCTATCCTACTTCTACGACGGATAACCTCGGCGATGTTTCCTTTAAGCTTCATCAAGGGCAGACGCTTGGGATCGTCGGAAGAACCGGCAGCGGCAAAACGACGCTGCTGAAGCAGCTTCTGCGCGAGTATCCGCTTGGCCGGGGCGAAATCAGCGTATCCGGCACATCGCTCGGCAGCTTGAAGATCGATGACTTGCTTGGCTGGATCGGTTATGTGCCGCAGCAGCCGATTTTGTTCTCGAAGACGATTCGCGAAAATATATTTTTTGGCCTCAAAGAGGGTACTGACGAGGATTTGCAGCGGGCGCTTGAGCGCGCTTCGTTCGCGAAGGATATCAAGTTCCTGCCTGATGGGCTGGAAACGATGGTTGGCGAGCGTGGCGTTGCATTATCCGGCGGTCAGAAGCAGCGCGTCAGCATTGCGCGTGCGCTCATCGCTGATCCGGAGATCCTGCTGATGGACGATGCTTTGTCGGCGGTTGACGGGAAGACGGAAGCCGAAATTATTGAAGGCATCCGTACGGAAAGAGCAGGCAAGACGACGCTCATTACAACGCATCGCTTATCGGCGGTGCAGCATGCGGACTGGATTATCGTCCTTGATGACGGACGGATCGTGCAGGAAGGCACGCATGAGCAATTGCTGGAGCAAGGCGGCTGGTATCGCGAGCAATATGATCGCCAGCAGCTAGAGGCCATTATTGAAACGTAATAAAATGGAGGCGTGAAGGACAATGGGCAATACAGGAAAACGATTGTTTCAATACGCCATGCTTTATAAGAAACCGATTCTGCTGGCGCTTTTGCTGCTCGTGCTTGCGGTATGCGCAGAGCTTGCAGGACCGTTGATTGCGAAACGGATGATCGACCAAAACATTCTCGGCATCGAGAAGAAATGGCATGAGGTCGAGGCAGAGCAGCAATATGCGGTTCTTTATAAAGATAAATGGTATAAGCGCGAGGATCACTTTGCCGCTGGCGCTGGGGAGCAGAAGGGTAAAGAGGTTCGCGTGCTTCAAGTGGGACGCCAATTTTATTGGCTGGACGGGGCGCTTAAGTCCGAGGAAGGCAAGCGCGTCGTAGAGGGGAATACCCTGAGTGTGACAAACAAGGATACGGGAGAGACCGTTACTTATCCGGTATCGAAGCTGAGCAAGCAGGAGCTTTATTCCTTCTATAAACCGGAGTTTCCATCATTAATGAAGCTGGCGTTTATGTATTTTGGCTTTTTGCTATTGGTTGCGGTGTTCACGTATGGGCAGCGGCTTATGCTGCAAACGTCGGCGAACCGGATCGTACGCAAGATGCGTACCGATATTTTCGCGCACACGCAGCGGCTGCCGGTGAACTACTACGATAACTTGTCGGCCGGGCAGGTCGTCTCGCGCGTAACGAATGATACGGAAGCTATCCGCGAGCTTTATGTCGCGGTGCTGGCGAATTTTTTCACGGGCATTATTTATATGGTAGCTATTTACGGTGCTTTGTTCTTATTGGATGTGCGCCTAGCGCTATTAGCGCTGCCGCTGGTGCCAATCCTTATCGTTTGGATTATCGTTTACCGGAAGTACGCGGCTCGTTATAACCGGATTATTCGCTCGAAGCTGAGTGAAATTAACGGGATGATCAATGAGTCGATTCAAGGGATGACGATCATTCAGGCGTTCCGCCGCCAGAAGGAGACGACTAAGGAATTCGAAGAGATGAACGAGTACTATTACAAGTATCAAAATAAGCTGCTCAGCCTCAATTCGATTACGTCTCATAATCTGGTTAACGTCATACGGAACATTTTGTTCCTTATCGTCCTTTGGATGTTCTGGGGCGACTCGCTCCGCGCGGCGGTATCGGTCGGCGTGCTCTACGCATTCGTCGATTACATGAACCGGATGTTTGCGCCGATTGTCGGGATCGTGAACCAGCTATCCAATTTGGAGACGGCGCGGGTGTCCGCAGAGCGTGTCTTCAAGCTGATGGATGAGGAAGGAATCGATGTAGTACCGGGCAAGATGGAGCGCTATAAAGGCGATGTTAAGTTCGACGATGTTTCGTTTGCTTACAAGAAGGATGAATATGTGCTGAAGCATATTTCCTTCCATGCACGCCAAGGCGAGACCGTAGCGCTTGTAGGCCATACCGGCTCAGGCAAAAGCTCGATTCTGAACCTGCTGTTCCGTTTCTATGATTCGAACGAGGGCAAGATCATCGTGGACGGTACGGATGTGCAGGACATTCCGAAGCAGCATCTTCGCCAGCATATGGGCATCGTGCTGCAGGACCCGTTCCTGTTCACGGGAACGATCGCATCGAATATCAGCCTTGATAATCCGGCGATTAGCCGGGAGAAGATCGAGCAGTCGCTCCGCGATGTCGGCGCGTACGAGATGTTCAGCCAGCTGAAGGGCGGCATCGATGCACCTGTTATTGAGAAGGGAAGCACACTGTCTGCCGGTCAGCGGCAGTTGATCTCGTTCGCGAGAGCACTCGCTTATGATCCCGCGATTCTCATACTCGATGAAGCGACAGCAAGCATTGATACCGAGACGGAAGCGATCATTCAAGACGCGCTTAATGTGCTGAAGAAGGGCCGCACGACCTTCGTTATCGCGCATCGTCTGTCGACGATTCGAAATGCCGATCAAATTCTCGTGCTTGACCGCGGCGTTATCGTCGAGCGTGGCAACCATGATGAACTAATGGAGCACCAAGGCAAATATTACGCCATGTATCAGCTGCAGCTAGGCGCAGCTTTACCGGCATAAACAAAACGGCTAAGCGGGAGTAAATCCCGCTTAGCCGTTTTTTATTTTGCGGTGCTAGGTTTTGAAGCGGCCGACAGCCTCATTCAAGCTTGCTGCCAAATTGCGAAGCTGCTCGGACGAGCTTGCGACCTCCTGCATGGAGGCAAGCTGCTCTTCGGATGCGGCAGCGACGCGCTGCGAATTGCCTGCGGCGCTTGCCGTTATCGTCTCCAGCTCATCCAGCGAAGCGGCGATTTGCTCGCTGCCAGCCGACATTTGCTCTGACGCAGCCGACACTTCCTGAACCTGGCTGGACACCTCGCGGATGGACGATACGATCGCCCGGAAGGATTCGCCGGCTTGGCTCGAAATGGTTGAGCCGACCCGCGCTGCTTCAACGGATTGCTCCATGGAGGAGACAGCCGCCGAGGTATGGCTTCCGATGCTGTAGAGAATAGTGCCGATTTGCTCGGATGATTCCTTTGAGCGTTCAGCGAGCTTGCGGATTTCATGGGCAACGACGGCGAAGCCCTTGCCATGTTCGCCGGCACGCGCCGCTTCTATTGAGGCATTAAGTGCAAGCAGGTTCGTTTGATTCGCGACATCGCCGATCAATGCGAGAATGTTGCCGATCTTGTCGCTTTGCTCTTTCAATTCCTGCAGGGTAGATACCGTTTCGCCAACATTGGACTCAATGGCCTGCATTTGCTTCAGCGTCTGATCGATGACCGCTTCGCCGCCGGATGCAAGCGCTGTGGTATCGGCTGCAAGCTCCGATACCGATGAGGACGATTCTGCAATCCGCTGAATGCCGATCGTCATTTCGGTCATGGCGCGCTGGCATTCTTGGAAGCTTTGAAGCTGCGTTTCGGAGCCGGAAGCAACCTCTTGTATAGCCTCCGTTACCTCTTCGGTCGCCCGCGAGGTTTGCTCCGCGCTTTGCTGCATATTGGACGCCGAGCCTGCCAGCTCTCCTGAGGTGGTGCGGATATTGCTCGTAAGGAGGCGCAGGCTTGCAATCATTTCGTTAAACGCGGTTGAGACCTGGGCGATTTCGTTGCCGCCTTTGACAGGGACGGATAGCGTCAAATCACCTTTCGCCGCGAGCGAGGATACTTCAGCCAGTCGTTTGAGCGGCTTCAGCGTCAATCGAATCAGTACGACGATAATAAGAATGGCAATAGCGGAAAACAGGGCGGAAATGCCGATGCTTTTCCATAGCATAGCTGTCAAAGCCTTGTCGATTTGCCCGTAATCGACGTCGACGCCGAACAAGCCGATAACCTTGCCGCCAGGGTCTTTGAGCCTTGCTAAATAAGAAATCCATTGGCCGTATTCATCTACGACTACATCAGTCAAAGACGAGCCCTTCTCAAATGCTTCATCCACTTTGGCGGCGAATGCGGGATCCATCTCATATTCGGCTCCTGGCACAAGACCCGCGGCGGATAACGCTTCATTGCTTTGCATCATCACTAGACTTTTTTTACCGTCCCGTTCAACGATATCAGGCATGTACACATAAGCGTTGGTGATGATATCGTTTTTGGTCATGACGTCCAGCTGCAGCTTGAACAGCTTGAATGTTTCATTGTTGGTATCATTGCCAGCGGTCACCTCGTTATAGCCAAACGTAAGCAGATTATGGCCGGCCTCCATTTGATAGCTGAGCGTTTCGCCTATCCGTTCGATCTCGGATAAGTACGATTTTTTCTGCGTGCTGTAAGATAGGTACTCGGTAACGCCAATCACAATAACCAAAAGAAGCGCTAATACAATCGAACTGGTAAGGACTAAGCTTTTGTCTTTGATTCGCAACATGCAATCACACCTCTTAATGTAAAGTTATGTAGTATATCGTCGAAAACTGTCGATAAATGTAGATGAATTATTAAATCCAAAATCATACAAATTCAACCGAATAATCCTCCATAACAATAACAAACATCTATTAGAAAAATACTTGGCAGGGTGTTAGAAAAGTATTCAATTAAAGAATCTAATAAAAGGAAAATAACCACATTAATCCAGTCTTCAGCCAACTTTCAGCGGGCGTTAAAGGAGGTTTAAGCATTGCTGGTTAAGATAGGACCTGTAACAACAAATCGAAAGCGAAAGGTGGAACCTATCTTGAAGAGAGCAAAAGCAATAACAGCAGGTGCAATCGCACTTACGCTGACCATTGGCGGCGGAGGCTTGTGGGCGAGCCAATATGTAAATGCGGCAACGGCCAGCAGCAGCGACAAGCAGCTTGAGCAGCGTGCGAAAGCAGAAAATACTGCGGTTAAGAAGGATCGTGCGGGCAAGCGCGGCGGATTCGGCCACGGCTTTGAACAGATACAAGAACAGCTGTTAACGTACTTAGGGTTAGAGGAAGAGGCACTTCAAACGAAGCTCCAAACGTTGACGCTGGCGGAGATTGCGACCCAGCAAGGGAAAACCAGAGAAGAGCTGAAGACGAAGCTTGTAGCGTGGCTTGAAGCGGCAGAAGCTGCTGCGGAAGCAGACGATGCGGACAAGCAGCCTGCTTCTGATAAGCAGCTAACAAAGCCGGATGCATCGACCATTGCGGACAAGCTGCTTGATTCGAAAGGCTTCGGCATGGGGAAGCATGGCGGCGGAGAGCGCGGATTTGGCAAAAACCTAGATGCAGCGGCTGCGGCGCTTGGCCTCACGGTGGAAGAGCTGCGGGCTGAACAAGAGGCTGGCAAGACGATTGCAGCTATCGCTGCCGAGAAAAAAATTGATGTGCAGGCGGTTATAACGGCACTGGTAAGTGACCGGAAGACGAAGCTGGCAGAGGAACTGGCAGCAGGAACGATCACACAAGAACAATACGATACGGAGATCGCGGAAGCGGTTGATCATGCGACCCAGCAAGTTAATGGCGTGCTGCCGCAGCGTAGCGAAGGCGGCGGCTTTGGACGAAATCTGGACGAGATTGCCGCGGCGCTTAGCTTGACGGCAGATGAACTGAAGGCAGAGCTGGACGCAGGCAAGACGATTGCAGCAGTGGCTGCGGAGAAGGGTGTTGCGCTCCAAACGCTAATCGATTTGCAGGTAAAGGATCAAAAAGCAAAGCTTGCTGAGCAATTGGCAGCCGGAACGATCACACAGGAGCAGTACGATACGAGGCTGGCAGCTGCAGTCGAGCATGCCACTGAGCATGTGAACGGCGAGCTGCCGGCGCGTGGTGAAGGGGGCAGAGGCGGTAAGGGGCCTCGCGGCGATCGTCATGATGGAGCTGCTGCGAAGGAGCAGCCGGCGACTGATGCCGCCGGCTCCTCAGCTTCAACTGCATAGAATAGAAAAGGAGCAGCGTTCCAAGGTTTGGCCTTGGAGCGCTGCTCCTTTGTGTGTGGTGCTTCATTTTCCCGCATTAGCCGGTTTTTTTAAGCATAAGCGCAAGCTCCTGCGGCGGCACAGGTTTGCTGAATAGATAGCCTTGCAGCTCATCGCAGTTCAGATCGGTGCAGAACTGCGATTCGGCAGCCGTCTCGACGCCTTCCGCAACAACCTTCATGTTCATACTGTGCACAAGCTCAATAATGGCTTTGACGATGGACGATTTTTTCTCGTCATCCACAATGCCCTGAATAAAGGAGCGGTCTAGCTTCACGTCGGATATCGGCAAACGCTGCAATTGATTCAAGGAAGAGTAGCCCGTTCCGAAATCATCGATTGAAATTTGAATGCCAAGCCCCCGCAGGAACCGAATGGTTTCAATGACCTGATCCAAGTTCCGCATAAATACGCCCTCCGTTATTTCAAGGCTGACATATTGGGCCTCGAGCCCGGTATCCTTTAATGCCCCAACGATCATCTCTGACAAGTGGCCTTGGTAAAAATGTCGCGCCGAAATGTTTACAGATACGCATATGCGCTGCAAACCCGCGTCCTGCCAAGCTTTGTTCTGGCGGCAGGCCTCGCGGAAAACCCAGCTGTCGATATCGAGGATAAACCCGGACTGCTCGGCGAGCGGAATAAACTTATCCGGCGGTATCATGCCCAGCTCCGGATGCCGCCAGCGTATCAGCGCCTCGATTCCGCAAAGCTCGCCGGTTGCTGCGTTTATTTTCGGCTGGTAGTGCAGCGAAAACTGATTTTCTTTAAGCGCATGGTACAGGCCGTTCTCGAGCTGCATCTTCTCTGTCATCGCGTTAACGAGCGTTGGCATAAAGAAACGATAACAGCCGTCACCCTGCTCCTTGGCGTTGTACATGGCAATATCGGCATTGCGGATGATGGTATCCATATCGCCGCCATCCTGCGGATATACGCTGATTCCGACGCTTACGGTCAAGAAGAGCATGGCGCCATCGATGACAAAGGGCTCATTGAACGAATCGACGACCGCTTGAGCGTTAGAGGCTAGGTCGGCTTCATGCTCATAATAGCCTGCGAACACGAATTCATCGCCGCCCAATCGGAACACGGCGCAGTCGCCGATGGCGGAAGCACCGAAGCGTTCAGCCGCTTTTTGAAGCAAAATATCCCCGACCGCATGGCCTAGCGTATCGTTAATTTGTTTGAAACGGTTAATGTCCGCATACATGACGGCAATCGGTTTATTGATATTCGTATAGTTGGCGAATAAATCTTTGGCATGCAGCGAGAACTGCAACCGATTCGGCAGGCCGGTCAGCATATCGTAGTAAGCAAGCTGGTGCAGCCGCTCCTCCGATTGTTGGAGCATGAAGGCCTGTGCTTCAAGCCTCTCATTATTCCGCTGCGATTCTTGGAACATATGAATTAAGTTCGTCGACATTTGCTTGAAATTCGTAATTAAGGAGTGAACCTCCACAATGCTGCTGGAGGGCCATTCTATCGTATTCATTTGCTTGAGCTTAAGCGGCAAATCCGTCGTCGCTGCGGCTAGCTTCGTTAGGCCGCGTGAGAGCCAGCGATTAATTAAATAAGCAACGATGGCGGTAAAAACGGCGAGTCCTATCAAATAAACGAAATGGGTGAAATATTTTGAGAACAAATAATTTTGATAATTGCTTAGCGGAATTTGAACGTATATATACCATTGGTTCGTCGAAATCGTATCCGAATATACGAAATATCCATCATGCCATGTTTGGGAATGCAGCGAATTCATTTTTACATTAGGCATCGCTACATAGGACTTGGGGCTAATGGACGTTAATTTGCGGTCTTTGGCAAGGTCCAGCGTCTGGCCAATCTCATCCGAATGGTTGGATGCGGCGATGAAATGCTCTGCATTCGTCACCGAAATGTGCAAATCAGCCGGCGTGCCCTCAAGCATGTATTGAAAGAAGCTGACCTGCTCGGGCTCAAGCATGCGAGTGCTGGGCAGCTGCCAATTATCCCATGCCTTTGCGATACGCTCCACTTCAGTCGAGGAGATGCGCTGCGCATACAAGCTAACCTCCTTAAAGGAGCTTAAGCTGTTCATGAATATATTGAGCAAAAACGAAATGAACACAATGCCGATGGAGAAATGGAACAATACTTTGCTAAAGGAATTGGGCCGGCGCATGTTGAAGGAGTAGCCGCTCCATTTTGGCAGGGGCGTATACTGATAGACAATTTCTGTGAACAAGGCATTGATCATGCCGTTCATCGCGAGTATGGCTGCTACAAGCAGCAAATCCTTTGAGGCGAGCATAGATTCGGTCATGTAAAGGCAGAAGAGGGAAGGTATTCCGATAAGAAGCCAGAACGCGACATCGAGCCCGAAAAGGCGGTTTTTATTTTTACGGAGGAACAGTCCGACTATGGCTGCTTCAAGAAATAAGATGTAATGGGAGACAGGCTCCTCATGCAGAAACGTACCAAGGGCGAGAACAACAGCAGCAATTAAGAGCCCTGGCCAATAGCCGAATAAGCGCAAGCCAAGCAGCACGAACAAGCTCGTAAATGAAAAGGTAATCCCATATAAAAAATGAAAATGGTTCGATTCAGCCGCTAGCGCTAGAAGCATGCATATGGCAAATGCGAAAACAACCGTCACTTGTTTGTTGCGTGGCTGATCGAATGGTTTACTCACCTGCTGCGGCCTCCTGAAATTGTGACAAAAACCGTTTAGTTTAGAGCTTGCAAACCGTGGCCTTTTTTCAAAAGATACGGTGTATCGCTCATTTCCACTATTATTCGACAATAGCCTCTGTAATCCTTTTTCCTACAGGCAAATGCCGCTATTGAATCGAATGCCCCGCATTTATTTCCAAAATATGTTCACGAACTATTCATAATTCGAGCGTTGATTTGCACATATTTGTTTGATATAGTTCTATTGTGAAACTATTCTATAATAGAATTAATTTAGCGGTCATTTGATGGCTGTATTTTAGGGAGGACACCAGAGTGGATGATCGAGCATTATTGAAACAAATCATCGATCGCTACGAGGCAGCCAATTTTGTCGTTAATCGTAGGCTAAACGCGATGTTCCGCGAGCTGATGCCGCATGATCTGACCGTTGACCAATTTACCGTTATGCGCTATTTGCGAACGCGGGATAAGAGCACCTCTTCCGAATTAGCGGATATATTTTGCGTAGGCAAAAGCTCGATAACCGCGATCATTAACAGGCTATTTGGCAAAAATTTGATTACAAGGCTGCCTGATGAGAAGGACCGCCGCGTCATTTATTTGGCGCTTACCGAGGAAGGCAATCGGTTGTGCGACGGAATGGAGGATAAGATTCAAGTGCTTCTAGCCAAATACATTAAACATTTTGACGAGCAGGAGGCGCTTGATTTTATAACGACCTTCGAGAAGCTGGCGAAGGAAATGATGCAATCTTAGTCTTATTCTATTGGAGGGAATACAGAGATGAGAACCGTACTGAAATTTAGATGGGTGGTTCTGGCGCTGTGGCTCGTTGCTGCAGTAGGGCTGATGCTCAGCGCGCCAGGCATGGAAGAGCTTGTGCGCACGAAAGGGCAAATTAATGTTCCTGACGGCTACTCATCGACCATGGCAAACGAACTGGAAAAAGCAATCGGAGAGAAAGACGGCGCCAGCTCAAGCAGCGGCATGGCGACTGTCCTCGTTTTTCACAAAGAGGGCGGCTTATCAGATACTGATTTAGCCGAGGTAAAGAGCGGCATTAATAAGCTGAAGAGCGAAGGAGAGGGCATCGGCGTTCTTTCGGTCACGACCCACTTTGATACTAAAGAGCTGGAAGAGCAAATGGTATCGAAGGATGGAAGCACAGTCCTTGCACTTGTTAATGTCGAAGCAGGCGACCGTGAGCTTGTAGAACTGCGCGACGGTCTTTATGAGGCGATTTCCGATGTGAAGGTGGAGCATTATTACACCGGCAATTGGATCATTTCTGAGGATGTCGTGCAAAGCTCCCAAGAAGGGCTTAAGAAAACGGAGTTCATTACGCTTGGCTTTATTTTGATCATCTTATTCGTCGTATTCCGTTCGGCTATCGCGCCGCTAGTACCGCTGGTGGCAGTTGGCTTCACTTACTTAATATCGCAATCGATTATCGCTTACTTAGTCGAATATTTTGATTTTCCGCTCTCTAACTTTACGCAAATATTCCTAGTTGCCGTATTGTTCGGGATTGGAACGGACTATTGTATCTTGCTTATCAGCCGCTTTAAAGAAGAGCTTACGCACAGCGGAGGGGATAAAACGGAAGCGATTATCCAAACCTACCGCACAGCAGGCAGAACCGTATTATTTTCAGGCTTGGCGGTGCTTGTCGGCTTCGCAGCGATTGGCTTCTCAACCTTTATGCTTTACCGCTCTGCGGTAGCTGTTGCTGTCGGGGTTGCCGTGCTTCTTATCGCATTGTTTACGATCGTGCCGTTCTTTATGGCGGTGCTAGGCACGAAGCTGTTTTGGCCGGCCAAAGGCTCCTTGGAGCATAAGCCAAGCAAGCTATGGGGCACAGTCGGCAAATTTTCATTGAAACGTCCATTGTGGGCGCTTATTATTTTGGCGGTCATCATCGTACCGTTCCTGACGGCTTACAAAGGGACGATATCCTTTAACTCGCTTGATGAGATTGGCGACAAATACGATTCGGTCAAAGCGTTTAATATGATTTCGGATAGCTTCGGGCCTGGCGATTCATTGCCGACAACGGTCATTGTCAAGACCGACAAGCCGATGGATACGCCTGAGGGGCTGGCAACGTTGGAGCAAGTGAGCCGTGAGCTTGCGAATACGGGAGGCGTCAAAGCCGTCCGCAGCGCAACTCGCCCAACAGGCGATGTCATGGAGCAATTCCTCGTATCGGATCAAGTCGTTACGCTTGAGGACGGACTTGGCCAGAGCGGTGAAGGCTTAGGCAAAATCGGAGACGGTTTGACCGAGGCAAGCACCGCGCTAAGCAAAAATGCGCCGAAGTTGAACGAGGCGGTTGATGGGGCAGGCCAGCTTGTCGACGGCATGAATGAGCTTAAGGCAGGCATCGTACAGCTTGGCACGGGGCTGAAGCAAATTCAACAGGGGCTGAAGGATGGTTCAGTCGGCGCTGGAGAGCTCAGCGAAGGGCTGAAGCAGGCGCAATCAAGCGCGGAGCAGCTGGCAGGCGCAAGCCGCAAATTGTTAGGCAGCTATGAGCAGCTAGGCGGCGGCCTTGGTCAGTTGACGGGCGCATACAGCGCAATCGCATCTGAGCAAGCGAAGCTGGCTGACGGACTATCGGGCGTGGAGCAGGGCTTATCTGGCCTGCAAGAGAGTTATCCCGAGCTGCAAAACGACGAGAAATTCAAGCAGGCGCTTAGTACGCTTGGTCAGCTTCAACAAGGAGCAGCAGGCATAAGCGGGCAGCTGTCGCAGCTGAATGAGCAGCTTTCCGGCTTATCGTCAGGCATGACGCAGGCTAATGCGGGCTTCCTGCAAGCATCGGAAGGGCAATCGGCGCTTGCGTCAGGTCTTGGCAAGCTGGCTGCCGGACTGGGGGAGCTCCAGAAGGGGATCTCGCAGGCTGCGGCAGGCCAAGGGCAAATCATTTCGAAGCTGCCAAGCGTAACGCAAGGCTTTAACGAGCTGTCGGATGGTCAGAAGGAGCTTCAAGCAGGCTTTGCTTCGTTAAACGATCAGCTCGGCGAGCTCACAAACGGGCTTGATCAAAGCGTTGACGGCTTATCGCAGGTAACGGAAGGATTGAATTCAGCCGGCGGTTACTTGAACGGCCTTGCCGGATCGCCAAATAAGCAAATGACTGGCTGGKATATTCCTGAGGAAGCCATTGCGAACAAGGAGTTCCAGGCTGCGCTCGACGTTTATATGTCGGAGGACCGCCAAACGGCGAAATTCGATGTCGTATTTAGCGGCAACCCATACGCGCAAGAAACGATGGCTGAGATCGACGGGCTGGAAGCAGCCGTTAATCGTGCCATTCAAGGCACGGATTACAGCGGTGCCCAAGTTGCCATCGGCGGCGTTACAAGCATGAACCATGACTTAAGCAACATTTCAAAAGCCGATTACTCACGCACCGTTATTCTGATGCTGATCGGTATCTCCATCATTCTCATTATTTTGTTCCGTTCGATCGTCATGCCGCTTTATATGATCGCATCGCTTCTCGTTACGTTCTATTCCTCGATGGCGATTGCTGAGGTTATATTCGTAAGGCTGCTCGGACAGTCGGGCATCAGCTGGGCAGTGCCGTTCTTCGGCTTCGTCATGCTGGTGGCGCTTGGCATCGACTACAGTATCTTCTTGATGGATCGCTTCAAGGAGTACCGTCATTTGTCTCCAACGCAAGCTATTCTCGAAGCGATGAAAAACATGGGTACCGTCATCATGTCGGCGGCGGTCATTCTCGGCGGAACGTTCGCTGCGATGCTGCCTTCGGGCGTTATGTCGCTCTTGCAAATCGCGACGATCGTGCTTTGCGGACTGTTTATGTACGCGCTGCTGATGCTGCCGTTATTTATACCTGTGATGGTACGCACTTTCGGACCAGCCAACTGGTGGCCGTTTATGGCGCGCAAGCAGGATGGTGAGCAAGGCAACCGCGTCCATGATGGCCAGAGCCTTAAGGGGCACCGCGTGTCGCCGGATTCAACGCATTAATTGATATAAAAAAAATGAGGGATCGCCTAAGTCTTATCAAAGACTTAAAAGGTGATCCCTTTTTGTATTCTTGCACGTATAACCTTACAGCGTCTATTTCATGTTCATTTAGAAGCAAGTATAACTTCACGTGCAGCCGCCGCCGCATCATGCTCGCGCGAAGCTAAAAAAGCTTTAAGCTGTTGATGCTGATCGTTTATCAGACGCTGCAGCCTCTCCTTGCGCTCCATGCTGGCGGACGCTTCCTGTTCGGCTTGTTTCACCAATCTAAGAAGATCATAGGATGCATGCGACAAGCCTAGCTTCATGCGAATTTTATCGTTTCGAAATGACTCTGCCTGAGGTGCGTAACGTTCATTCTCAGCAGCATCAGATTTCGTTTTATTAGAAAGCAGTTTTAAGGCGGTACGGCCTTGATCGGTAATGCGATATACTTTTTTACCGCCTTCCTCGTCCATTACCGCCGTAAAGCCGCGTCTTACAAGCATTTGCAGCGTTGGATAGATGGAGCCCGCGCTTGGGATATAGAGGCCGCCTGATTGCTCTTCCAGCGCCTTCATCATTTGATAGCCATGCATAGGCTCGCTCTCAAGCAGCGTGAGAAGGGCAAATTTGACACCGCCGCGGCTGAAATATCTTTTGCCGCTGCCACGGCGCTCATCATCGATCAATTGATCCATCTTTTGGGTCACCTCGGTCATTATCATAGAGTATGACGCTGGCTAGCTTATGTTAAGTGGCTAAGCTTTGCGTCTCGGTTCATTCATTTGCATGATTTAACAGCTGCTTTTCTCTCTAACAGCATTGACAATGATTATTATTATTATTTACAATTTATAAAATAATATGAAAAAAAGGATGTGAGCGAACATGTCGCAACAGCCGAATTCAGCAAATTACAGAATCATGACGTACGATAGCACGGAAGAAGTCAAGCTTTCGGCAGGCCAGCAGTTGCAGCTGCTGAATCGGCGGGAGCACTGCTTCGCTTTTGTGCTTCAGCAGAAAATAAAGGTTACGCTTGTGAAGAAGGAATCGCGCATCTCAAATAAAGCGGTTGGCGGGGAGCTGTTTCTCATTCCGCCGCATAGCGTCTGCACGCTGCATAATGCGGGGATTCAGCAAGCGGAGGTTGTCCTTATCCGCTTTCACTGCGAGCGCTCAGAGGAAGCGGAGGATGCTGCGGAGCTGCTTCCTTACAGAGACAGCAAGGGTCTGAAGCTGCTGAGAATGCCTCAAGCGCGCAGCTGGATTCAGGATTTTCAAAGCGACTGCGGCTTAAGCGATCCAGCGTTGTATTACCAGCTGCAGTCGCAGCTTTATGCAATGGCTGCCGCGCTGCTGCAAGCTGTGCAGCAGCCGAGAGAGACCGAGGCTGAACTGATCAGCTTCGTCGAGCAGACCAAGCAGTTCATGATCGAGCAGTTCAATCTTCCGCTCGACATGGAGGAGCTGGCTAGATCCTCTGGCGTTAGCGCAAGCCGGTTTTACCAAGCGTTTCGCAGCTATACGGGCTTAAGCCCGCTCAAATATATGACCAAGCTGAGGCTGGATGCTTCGATGCGCCTGCTCTCGGGCACAACCTCCTCGATCGTTGACATTGCCCATTCCGTTGGGTATCCGGACGAGTATTACTTTAGCAGGCTGTTCAAGAAGCAAATGGGGCTGGCGCCGACGGAATACGCTCAGCTAGCGAAAAAAAGGGTGGCGACGCTCGTATCGGTCTTTACCGGAGATTTGTCTGCCGTCGGCATGACGGCATGCGCATCTTTTATCAAGGTCGACAATCTACAGCGAGAGAAAGTGCTGCAGCAGCTGCGCGAGGCGGAGCCCGAGCTCATCCTTGCCGGACCGCTGGGCGAAGAGATGCACGCGGCATGCTCTGCTATTGCACCGGTATTGGTGCTGGAATGGAAGTCCTACTCTTGGAAGGAGCGGCTATTGGATATAAGCGAGGCGCTAGGCTTATCCTCGGTTGCGGAGCGGTGGCTCACCTATTATGAAATGAAGGTTCAAAATGCGAGAGTACAGCTCCAAAGCAGCTTGGGCGATGAGCCCATTCTGCTCGTGCATGCAGGGCAGAGCAGCTTTCGCATGTTCGGCCCGCGCCGGCGCAAGATGAAGGACTTCTTTTATGATGATTTGCAAATGGCTTCACCGAAGTCGGCGCATCAAATCGGCTTTCTGGATACGAACTCGCTTGATGAGATCGCTGAATTAGGCTGCAGCAGCGTCCTCTTTCTCGTACCGGCAGAGGCATCCCGCGCTTACTGCGACCAGCTGGAGGAAAGCTGGCGGCGCTTAAGACAAACGGATCAGAAGAGAAGATGCATCTTCATCGGCTATCATGATCGCTTGAATTATAATCCGACCGTACATGATAGTCTCATCGACGAAACGGTCCGGCATTTGCTAAGTTCCGCACAATAGCAGACTCATAGCCTAAGCAAGATTTTTTAGATAAAAATAGAACGAAATGGTTATCATTTAGGGAGCATGAAGCCGATAAATAAAGTAATGGCAATGAACCGTTAAGAGCCTTTACTTTGAATCGGGGGAATTTGATGAAACTCAAACTAATGGGAAAAGCATTATACCCGCTCTCGTTGATAATCATGGTCTCTTTTATAAGCGGCTGTATGCATACAGGTGGTAGGACAGATAAGAAGGAACCGACAGCCGCTCCTGATAAAGTGACTTTGAAGGTCGTGCAAAGCCTGACGACTCCGCAGCGGACAGCGCAGCTTAGGAAATTAATCGAACATTTCGAATCGGTAAACCCTAACATAAGCATTGAGCTGGTTTCGCCGGATTACGAGACGGCTGACGAGAAAATTTTGGATATGCTGGAAAATAAGCGGCAGGTCGACATCGTGGAGGTTCGAGATATTACGGTGCATGAATATGCCTCCCATGATCTTCTTGCAAGCCTGGAGAATTACATTGCTACGTGGAGCAACTATATGCATCTTAGTGAGAATGCCAGGTTGATGGCTAGGGATTTCGACAATATTACTTACTTTATTCCGAGCAGCCTTTTTCAGGTGCAGCTTTACTATCGCAAGGATTGGTTTGATGCGAAAGCGCTTCAGGTGCCGGAAACGTGGGAACAGCTCTTTTTTGTCGGCAAGCAGCTGACGAAACCGGAAATCCAGCAATACGGCTTTGCCTTTCGAGGCGGCTTAGGCGCAGCAAGCATGCTGTCGAGCATCATACAGGATTATAACGGCGACAAGGTCGACGCCAACGATTCCATGTTCAATACGGACGGATCAACGATCTTTACTGGCGAGCGTGCGGCCGAGGCGCTTGAGCTGTACCGCAAGATTTATGTAGAGACTGCGCATCCGACATCGATAGATTGGGGCTTTAAGGAGCAGGTTGAAGCGTTTGTGGATGGCAAGGCCGCGATGCTTATTCAGGATTCTGACGTCATCGCCACGATTCAAGAGAAGCTGAAGGAAGGCGAATGGGCTACAGCGCCTTTGCCTACGGGCCCGCAGGACGTTTCGCATTATAATGTTGGTGCGGCCGGCTGGGGCATTGCGAAGCAATCCGGCCATAAGGATGAGGCGTGGGCATTCATTTCTTACCTGTCGTCGCAGGACAATAATCGTGCCTTCACCGATTCAACAGGAGTCGTATCGATATATAATGACGACTACGATGTGGAGAAGTATTCGACCGGACCTTATGCGCCGTATATGCTGATGGAGAACAACCCCATTCGTTTCCGGGGCGTCAAAAGGCCAAGCCAATATACGAGATACAGCGAATATTATCAAATGTGCACGAAAGCAGGACGCCAATTTCTGCAGGAAAGCATATCGGCTAAGACGCTGCTGAAGCAGTTCGACGACTTCTGGCTGAGGCAAAGAGATGCAGCGGGCAAATAAGGATGAGGAGGATGCGGCAAGGCGATGGATTAGCCTTGAAGCATCCTCCTCTTGTCTATGCGTATGTGCATGAGGCGCTTCGCGGGTTTCGTATGAAGCGGGCGCCGAGGGGTAACCTGTTAAGAACGGCTTGACGTCTTGACCTGATGCAGCGCCGCATATACGATAATAGCAATCATGAAATGATTATCGCAGATGTAGCGACAGCTATATAGCAAGGAGGAACAGTAGTGAAGCAATTGTTAGTCGTATTTACAGGAGGAACGATCGGAAGTTTAAAACAAGGAGAGGGCATTGATGTAAATCAATCAGGCTCTTATATGCTTATTGATGTATACAGCAACAGCTCTGAGAAGAGAGACGATGTAGCGCTGCATGCGGTGCAGCCGCTTAATCTGCTGAGCGAGAATATGACGACGGATGATTGGATTACGCTGGCTGAAGCGATTCGGGGCATGGATCTATCGCAATATGAAGGCCTAGTTATTACGCATGGCTCGGATACGCTGGCGTATAGCGCTGCTTTGATCAGTTATTTGTTTGCCGATTCGAATATTCCAATCGTGCTGACCGCAAGCAATTACCCGCTTGCGGATGAGCGCAGCAACGGCCGCCGCAACTTTGCGAATGCCATTGATTTTATCGCGGATGCGCAGCTTCCTGGCGTGTTTGTCGTGTATGAGGATGACAAAGGGGTGCCGCTTGTTTATCTCGGAACGAGAATTACGCAGGCGATATCTTTTACCGATCAATTTGGAAGTCCTTACGGCATCCCTTACGGGGCGATGGCAGGCCGAGTGTTCAACTGGCTTGAGCATGATCGCAACCCGAAGCCCGAATCGCTGCGCCTTGCACAGGCAGCATCATATAACTGGGAGCCAAAGGCGCTGCGCCTTGAGCATGGCATCGTCTATATTAGGCCTTATCCCGGCTTGAATTATTCTTATTATGATTTCTCGTCGAATCAGCCGAAGGCAGTGCTCCATGATCTGCATCATTCCGGCACGGCGAGCGCGATCGAGGAAGGCCCGCATTCGCTTGTGCAGTTTATCGAACGCTGCAAGGAGCAAGGCATCGATGTCTACATATGTCCGATAAGAAACCGATCGGATGCGCTTTATTCATCATCACTGCGGCTTATTGAAGCGGGGGCAATCGTCATTGAGAAGCTGTCTGTTGAAGCAGCACTGACCAAACTCATGCTGGCATATGGATTATATGAGGATAAAGAAGAGGCCAAAGCATTTGTAACGCAAACCACTTTGTATTATGAACATAACGAGGTGTAAAATGATTATTGAAAAGCTAGCGCTAGTAACCGCAAACTCGGCAAGCCTTCAGCCTTTCTACAGCGACATTCTTGGATTTCCGGTTATTCGCTCCGAACAAGGCAGCTTCACGGTACAGGCTGGCTGGAGCGAGCTAACCTTTCAGGAGAGAAGCGATGAAGCTGATGGGGAGCATTACTATCACTTCGCTTTTACGATCCCGGAGAACAAGCTGCCGGAAGCGAAAGCTTGGATCGAGGCGAGGGTTCCGATAGGTACGGAGGCAGGCGAGGATGTGTCATACAGCGAATCATGGAACTCGCATTCTGTTTATTTTGAGGACCCCGCGGGTAATATTTTGGAGCTGATCGCTCGCCATACGATGGACAATAGCGTAGAGCGGCCGTTCGACCCGAAAGAGGATATCATTTGCATTAGCGAGATTGGCGTTCCAACTGCCGATATTCCGGCTGCGGTAGAGCATTTGGCGAAGCTTGGCCTGATGTCTTATAAAACGACCAATGGAAGCTTTAATCCGATCGGTGACGATAACGGCTTGTTATTGGTCGTATCGACGGGAAGAAGATGGCATTTCACGAACAAAACGGCTGAGAGCTTCCCGGTGCGAGTCCACATACGCGAGGCGGGCGGGCTGTCTTTCAGCAGCAATGAGCATGGCTTGACGATTGAAAATATAAATTAGAGTAGCATGTGCAATGGGAGAGCAATTGAAAACGGGTGACATCGTTCCAAATTTCAAGCTGCACGCATCAAACGGCAAAGATGTAGAGCTGGCGGATTATGCGGGCAAGAAGCTCGTTATTTATTTTTATCCAAGGGATATGACGCCTGGCTGCACGACCGAATCCTGCGACTTCCGCGACTTTAACGGTGAGTTTGGTACAAATAACGCTGCGGTTATCGGCATCAGCCCGGATGATCTGGCATCCCATGAGGAATTCGTGAGCAAGCATGAGCTGCCGTTTTTGCTGCTGTCGGATACGGAGCATACGGTGTCCGAGCTGTTTGGCGTTTGGAAGCTGCGGAGCTGGAACGGCGAGGAGTTCATGGGTATCGAGCGCTCAACCTTCCTGCTGGACGAGCAGGGCAAGCTTGTGAAGGAATGGCGCAGCGTCAGCGTAGACGGGCATGTCAAGGAAGTGCTTGAGGCTGTAAAAAGCATCTAAACTATTTTGAACGAAAAAAAAAGGCTCACCTTGAAGCAGCTTATCGCGCTTCGAAGTGAGCCTTTTGTGTGTTCTTTAGTTTTTCTTCCAGCTAGGCAATTGGCTTACGTAGCTGTCGGAGAGGTTGAGCAGCTCGAGTGCACGCTGGTACTCATCCTCTGTTGCTTCCTGCTCCTTGATGCCATCACCCGCGAGCGAGTAATGCTTGCCATCCTCGTAGCCGCTTCCCGACATGAACAGCTCTTTGCTGCTTAAGAATGAGCCTGTTGGGAGATAATAACGCTGTGGAAGCACGTTATAGGACTGATTGAACAAATCTTGCCCGAAGTGGATATGATCATCCAAGGAAATGCCGAGCATGTTCGCAATCGTTGGCAAAACGTCCACCTGACCGCCAAGCTGATCGAATACTTTTCCTTCGGTTAAGCCTGTTGATGCAACAACAAGCGGGATATTGATCATATCGGTGTAGCTGTATTCATGGCCGTAAATTTCAGCCATAAGCGCTTTGTCGTCACGGTCCAGCGAGTAAATCGGAAGGCCGAGATGGTCGCCATAGAGCAAAATCAAGCTGTTATCCCAAATGCCGCGTTCCTTCAAATCGGCAATGAACTTGCCAAGCGCGAAGTCGGCATAGTTTTGAGCACGGATATAATCGCCTACGAAGGTGTTCTCATAACGCTCTGGGAGCGTCATTTTGTATTTGTCCGCAGGTATCGTAAACGGGTGATGCGATGTCATCGAGATGACGTGCGAGTAGAACGGCTTGCCGTTTTGGCTCATGCGTTCCATCTCAGCTGCTGTTTTCTTGTAGAGCTGCTCGTCGGAGGCGCCGAAGAACACCGTATCTTCATTGCCAAAAAACTTCTGATCATAATAACGGTCGAAACCAAGCGCCTTGTAAAGCTCGCCCCGGTTCCAGAACTCAACGACGTTCGTATGGAATGTGGTCGTATCATAGCCATTCGCCTTAAGCAGCTTCGGCAAGCTTGGAAGCTCTTTGTCCGCGTAGATCATCGTTGCCGCGCCGCGAGGCGGGATGTAGAACGACGTATTGACGACAAATTCAGCATCGGATGTATTGCCTTGGCCGACCTGCTGGTAGAAATGTTTGAAATAGTAGTTTTCATTCACGAGCTTGTTGATGTTCGGCGTAATCTCTTTCCCGTCGATTTTAAGGTTGACGAGGAAGTTTTGGAACGACTCCATTTGAATGATAATGACGTTTTTGCCAGCCGCTGTCTTCCATAAAAACGGAGCCGCCGGCTTCTCGATTTTTTTGACGCTATCGATTTTAGTTTGAGTAATATGGTTTGGATCAACGAAATCAATATCTTTGTTCGAGAAAATCATATAAGCCTCGTAGTTAAGAATACCCATTTGCTCCGCTTTGACAATCTCATTCATGCTGGCGCGGTTTGGCAAAATGTTGAATAAGCAAAGCGCGATCGAAATGGTAAACAGCGCAACGACTAGGCGTTTGCTCTCTTTGCGGGAGCTTGCTTTCTTCCAATTGACGGCCTTCTTGCGGCGAAACAGCAATACTGCCATGATAATAATGTCGATAAAGATAAGCAGGTAGTATGGATCCATTAGCGAGAATACGCTGTTTTTGACCGCTGTTACCTGATTCACCTGTTCTAGCGCGAGATAAGTCACGATAACGCCGTAATACTTATAGTACATGATGACGGCGAATAGAATAAGGGTCATTAATAGGTTCGCAATCAAATAGTAGATAAGCTTGCGTTTGGATGCAAAATATTCAATGAGACAGTAAACGATAAGCACAAACGGAATTTCTTTTAAAATCGTAGTCCAGGAAAACCCATCCTCGAAAATCACCATCCAAGCCAGGTAGCTCTTAAGCAGCATGATAAACGAGAAAAACAGGATGGGACGAGTGCTTAGCAGTCGTTTTGGAGTTAAAAATGTCATATAACCGCCTACCTTTCACAGCAAAAACAGGCCGTCTCTCCGAGGCAGCCAGCCCGCTCATAATAATATATATGCGTTCTGTAAATTCTTATCCCATTATGCTCCTAATTATAGTCGAATGTCAAAAGGCAAAAGGCTCCTCCATGCCCAGTCTTATAATTGTCTAATTAGCAGTACATACATGTTTTTGTTCTATTTCTATTACGTTACATGATTACCATGCTATTAGATTGAAACATTACCGCCATTTTAGTAGTCTATTAGTTAGTTGCTATTGGACAAAGCATGAATACGAGTATAATTACATGAAATATATGTAAAATATATGCTGGAGGCAAATGATGAAAAAAAGAAGAGGAAGGCTGCTGTTGTTCGTTATGGTATGCGCGGCTATGGTCATTGGTTACTCTTTTCTAAAGACGGGCGATTCGGCAACGATACCGACTAAGCAGGCGGCTGGCGATGGTTCGGTTGAAAGCGGCGGGGAAGTGTCGGGAGATGCCGGAGCAGCGGATCCAAATGGCGGTGCGCCGGGCAAGACTGAGACACCGGCAGATGGAAATGCGGGAACTGGAGGCAATGGCCAGGCGACGGATAAACCGAGCGGAGAGTCTGGTGGCGGACAAGCTGAGCAGACCGAGGATGGAATGGCGGTCATTGCACAACCTGCAGAAATAGCTGTGCTCGTGAATAAACAGCACAAGCTGCCAGAGGAATATAACCCTTCGGACTTAGTGTTTCCAGACGTTCGGTTTATATTTTCAGAGAAGATAGAAAAGCGCAAAATGCGGCAAGAAGCGGCGACGGCGCTGGAGAATATGTTTAAAGCTGCCGAGAATGACAGCATCCAGCTGGCAGGCGTATCTGCTTACCGCTCGCACAGCACGCAAAAAACGTTGTTTGAGCGTTACGTGAAGAGAGACGGCCTAGAGAAGGCAAGAACGTACAGCGCATTTCCTGGCACAAGCGAGCATGAGACAGGCCTTGCCATCGATGTTTCCGGCAGCGACGGCAAATGTGCCGCGGCTGATTGCTTTGCGGATACGAAGGAAGCGGCTTGGCTTAAGAAGCATGCCCATGAATACGGATTTATTATCCGCTACCCGGAGGGCAAGGAAGAGATTACGGGTTATCAATACGAGCCATGGCATATCCGTTACGTAGGCAAGGATACGGCAGCTAAGATCGCTGAGAGCGGCGAGACGCTTGAGGAGTATATGGATGCGGTACCCGTTGCCAAATAAAAAAAGCAATAGCAGCAGCGCAAGGCTCAAGCGGCAACTGACTTCGTCACAGGAAGTTCACTCGCACATAGCGCTTGCGCTGCTTTCTATTGATAAAGCCCTTCGTTAGATCTTTGCTTCAAAGGTTTTGCAATCTGTTTCTTCGGAGTTGCTGGCTTGCTTGCCGCGATTGCTAACAACATAAATAGATGAGGCGCCGCAGTGATTTCCTGCTGCCCAGAACTTGCATGAATTCACTTCGCATAACACATCCTTAGCCATTGACAATTCACCTCCTTATTTATAGGATGGACAAACGATATATCGTTTTATACTCAGGAAGGACGGATTGATATGGGAACTAAACTTTATTTTAATCACGATGCCGGTGTTGATGACTTGGTATCTTTGTTTCTTTTGCTGCAAATGAAGGACGTTGAGCTTATTGGCGTATCGGTTATTCCCGCTGACGGTTATTTGGAGCCGGGCGAGAAGGCGAGCCGCAAAATCATCGACCGTTTCGGCAAACCGGCGAAAACGGAGACGATCGAGGTCGCAAGATCAAATTCGCGCGGCGTCAATCCGTTCCCGGCTGAATGGCGGATGCATACGTTTTTTGTAGATGCGCTGCCTATACTTAATGAATCAGGCACGATCCGCACGAAGGTTGCCGCGCTGCCTGCCCATCAGCATATGATCGAGCAGCTGCGCCGCTCTGACGAGAAGGTGACGCTGCTATTTACAGGGCCGCTGACTGATTTGGCGAGAGCTTTGGATGAAGCGCCGGACGTGGAAGCGAAGATCGAGAAGCTTGTCTGGATGGGCGGCACGTTTAATGAAAAGGGCAACGTCCAAGAGCCTGAGCATGACGGCACCGCAGAATGGAACGCCTTCTGGGACCCAGAGGCTGTGCACCGCGTATGGGCAAGCAGCATTCCGATTTTGCTTGTCGCGCTTGAGAGCACGAATAAGGTTCCCCTCACGATGGACGTTCGCAATCGCTGGGCTTCGCTGCGCAAGCACGAAGGTCTCGACTTTGTTGGGCAATGTTATGCGGCATGCCCTCCGCTTGTTTATATGGAAACGAATTCGACCTACTACTTATGGGATGTGCTTACGACGGCTGTCGTCGGAAACCCGGGGCTCGTGGAAATCAAGACGGTGCAGAGCGGCGTTATCAAGGATGGACCTAGCCAAGGCCGTACGGTAGAGCGTGCCGATGGTCGCCCCGTAAGCCTTGTTTATGACGTTGATCCCGTTCGTTTCTTTGATTACATTACAGACCTATCCGCGAGCGCGGTAAGCGCGAATGCGGGACAAGGCTAGAAGCTACAATTACTTAAAAAAAGCGCAGCCCTCGAATGAGATCATCTCATTCGGAGCTGCGCTTTGTTATGGTTAATCCATTTCGTATATGGAACCGGATTTGCTGGCATAAAGCTCGGCGTAAACCTTCTCCGCGTAGGCATCGGTCATGCCTGAGATATAATCCGCGACAAAGCGCGGCCAGCTCCACTTGTTCTTATGGATCTCATAATTCTCGATCCAGTCAGGCGGGATGATGAGGCGGCCGGAGTCGGGCACCTTAAAGCTGTCCCACAGCCTGCGGACCATGATCTCGCTGCGCATTTGCAGCCGCTGAACGCGGAAATCTTTGATGAGCGTCACCCAAGCGAGCTTCTTCAGTATTTCCATCGTGCGCAGCAATTCGATATCCTGCTGCCCGTTGTTGACGAACGTAACCTTCTTCCAGCCGCGTGACGTGTCGTCAATGATGCCGACCTTGCCTGCGAACAAGCTGACCCAGCGCGCCTTCATTTCCCTTCTCGTGCGGGAAGGCTCGCGCTCGCAGCTCACGTACAGTGATTCCCATTGCTCGAAATAAGAGACGAGCACACGTTTGACCATGGCGGGAATATCGACCTCTCCCCAGCCGATGCCGTTATTGACCTTGTCCTCTACAATTTCTTGTACGACATGGTCAATGAGCCTGCTGTCCTCAAAGAAGGTGCGGTTCATATGAATTTTGCCGGCACGAATGCCGTCCTCGATATCATGCGTCGAATAAGCGATGTCATCGCATAGGTCCATAAGCTGGGCTTCCAGCGTCGAACAGCCGATTGGCATCTTCCATGACAGGCGGATTTGTTCAATCTCTCCCCATTCGGAGCTGTACAAGCCCTTTAGCCGACCAGGCTCGTCAAGGCTAAACGGATATTTGTTAATGGCGAGCAGCACGGCAGCGGTCAGATCAAGGCCGCTGCCGCTTCCGGCGCGTTTCTCCAGAAACATCAGTATGCGAAAGTTCTGGGCATTGCCCTCATAGGGAATGCCGTATTCCGCCATGAGCAGATGATTCAGCACTTCCTCGCCTTTATGCCCAAACGGCGGATGGCCGAGATCATGGGCAAGCGCAGCAATTTCTACGACCGCCGGATCCAAAATAAGTCCCGGATGCTCCTTGCGCGATAGAAATGCGTATTGCTTATTAAGCCTGCGCGCGACTTCGCGAGCAATCTGGGACACTTCAAGCGAATGGGTTAATCTTGTCCTATAATAGTCGCCCGTGCCGGCGCCGAATACTTGCGATTTGCCTTGCAGGCGGCGGAAGGCAGGGGATTGAATGAGCCTTGCATAATCCCGTTCATATTCATCGCGCTCCTCGCTATAGGTGCCGAGAGCTTTCTCGTCTAATCTAAATTTGCGTATGTCCATTGCAGTTCCTCCAGTACCACTTCTGCGGGGTCTTATTGTTTTATAAAAAAGAAATGGAGTCTACCGTTTCAGCCTTGAATTTTTGGCTTATTGTTAAGAAAGGCGAATCTTTCTTCTTCATAATGAATAGTATGGCGTTTCTGCTTGAATTGTAGCATATAATGAAGCTTGAACATACACCGTCCTTGGAGTATGATCGCATTAGCTTTTACATTAGATTGAGGTGCTTATTATACGGATGGCCATTATGCAAAACGCATACGCGATTATTATGATTCTTAACATTTTTTTGGCGGTTACCGTCATTTTTCTCGAAAGGCGCAATGCGAGTACGACATGGGCTTGGCTGATGGTGCTTTTCTTTATACCGGTTATCGGGTTTGTCATGTACTTAATTTTGGGGCAGAAGGTACGCAAAAGGAAGCTGTATAAGCTGCTAGGCGACAGCCAGCGCATTATCGAGCACACGATCGAGAGGCAGATGCGCCAGCTTCGCGACGGTGAAATCTCTTTTCATGATCCGGCGATGCATAGTTATCAGGATATGATTTATATGAACCTGAAAACGAGCTATGCGGTGTTTACGAGCAACAATGCGGTGGATATCTTCACCGAGGGCAATCAGAAGTTCGACGCTCTGCTTCAGGATATTGCAGCCGCTAAACATCATATCCATCTCGTATACTATATTGTCCGTGACGACGAGCTTGGCAGAAGGCTGGTGAAGGCGCTCGCAGCGAAGGCGGCAGAGGGTGTTGAGGTTAAGTTTTTGTACGATCATATTGGAAGCTCCAGCTTGCCGAAGCGGTACTTTCATGAGTTAATCGCGGCAGGGGGCCAAGAGGCGGCATTTTTCCCTTCGAGAATTCCTTATTTGAACTTGAAAATCAATTACCGCAATCATCGCAAGCTCGTAATCATTGACGGTCAAGTCGGATATATCGGCGGATTTAACATCGGAGACGAATATTTGGGGCTGGATAAGCATTTCGGCGAGTGGAGAGATACGCATTTGAGGGTGCAGGGCAATGCGGTGCTTCAAATGCAGGCCCAGTTTTTGATGGATTGGAATCTGGCGGCATCCGGCAAAATTTTGCTGAACGAGCTGTATTTTCCGATTGTGAGCGATGATCTTGGCACGATTGGCATGCAGTTGGTCGCTAGCGGCCCGGATACCGAGTATCAGCAAATTAAGGATGCGTATATCAAAATGATTTATGCGGCCAAAAAGACCATTTGCCTGCAAACGCCTTATTTTGTGCCGGATGAAAGCTTAATGACAGCGCTGAAGATCGCGTCCTTGTCCGGAGTTGATGTACGTATCATGCTGCCGAGCAAACCGGATCATTTTTTCGTATACTGGGCGACTCATTCCTATTTGGGCGAGCTTATTGCCGGAGGGGTCAAATGTTATTTGTACGAGAAAGGGTTCCTTCATGCGAAAACGCTCGTTATCGATGGCAAGGTCGCTTCCGTCGGTACAGCCAATCTCGATATTCGCAGCTTCAAGCTGAATTTTGAGATGAACGCGTTTATCTATGATACGCAGACATCGGCTAAGCTGCAACAGATCTTTGAGACTGATATGGAAAATTGTACGAAGCTGACGGCTGAGGTTTATGGCAAACGTCCGCTCATGAACCGTTTCAAGGAGTCGATCTCAAGGCTGCTCAGTCCGATCCTATAGACAGACGTAAGAAGGGCTTCTGCTTATCTAAGATAACCAGAAGCCCTTCACCTGCTTGGCAGACTACTATTCAATTTATTCAAACGCTCCAATCCGCTTCTTCCTTAATCTTCTTTGTCCTTTCGAATTTGTTACAAACCTTATCGACTTCGATCCTATCCTTCTTGACCTCGATCAACATCCTTTCGATTTGTTTCAAATCCTTTCCTTCCATAAGTACCTGTCATCCAAATGGTCGTTTACAAATCGTTCGCTTTTGTCCCCGCATGTCCTTTTATTTCCTTCGGTACTCCTTCCCGAGTTAATGAGACATGCTTCGCTAACCTACTTCAATGGGCTATCCCCTCTCGTTTAAGATAGGCTTAGTATACACCTTTATTAGAATTTTGTAAATATTCAGATTATTCTTTTCGACAAAAAATTTGCAGCGTTTTCAAAGTTGCTTGGTTTGACGTAGAAGTGTGTTTAAGGGATGTGGATCGGCTCACGGATAGGCTGACGAGGTTGACCATTTGATTGCATGAATTTATACTTAGTCTAAAGTCATTAATAGAAGGATTGATGTTCATATGAACAAAATTAACTTAACGATACAGCGTAAAGCGATATTAGAAGTCGTGCAGCATGCGGTTGACCACCCGACGGCGGCGGATGTCATTGACCGTTTGCGCGCCAAAGGCTTCAACTTCGCCTATGGCACGGTATACAACTCACTGAGGTATTTGACGGATGCGGGCCTCATTAGAGAGCTGAAGCTGGGTGAGGCGGTCAGCCGTTATGATGCCCGCACTGACGAGCACCAGCATATCGTGTGCACGGTCTGCGGCCGCGTGGATGAGGTGCTTACCGAATTGCCGAACGTATGGCTCCAGCAGGTAGCTTCGGAGACGAAATATAAAATCGAGCACGCTCAGGTCGTATTAGAGGGGGTTTGTGAATCATGCGCGACGAAGCAATCATAATGGATGAGGAAGCAAGGATTAGGTTGGCTTCCTTAGAGCAAAGCGAAGCAGAAATCAGGATAGACGAGTCATCCATGAAAGCCGAAAGCTCTTTAAATCAGGATGAGGCAGCAAGCTTGTCGGAGGAAGAGCTGCTTCAAAACGGGATGCTTTGCTCGCTTACCCAGAGGGTCATGATTATTAGTCCGATGCCTGAACGGGTCAAAAG
Source organism: Paenibacillus sp. FJAT-27812 (assembly GCF_001273905.1). Lineage (NCBI taxonomy): Bacteria > Bacillati > Bacillota > Bacilli > Caryophanales > Paenibacillaceae > Paenibacillus > Paenibacillus sp. FJAT-27812. The sequence continues at coordinate 2,415,712 of NZ_LIGH01000001.1, forward strand.
CTTGCTGGTCGCGCTGTCTTCCGAGTGCTTTGACGTGTTTTCGCTGCATGATTTCAACAAAAGCATGCTGCAAAGCCTGCAGCCGGAGCTGCTCGTCTATGATGCGATCCCGGTTGTCCATGCTTCTGGCGGCAATACGCTGCAAGCGGGGGCCGAATTGCTGGAATCTGCCGAAATGCACGCGGTGCCCGTCCTTATTTTGCTGGATCAGAAGTCGTATGATACGCGCGGCACCTTCGCACTGGGGACGGCGGAGCTGCTTGTGTGGCCGGCTAAACCGGAGCAAGCGGTCAAGCAAATCAATCGCATGCTGCTGAATCGTCCGACCGGCGCTGCCAAAGTGCCAGCGGAAGACATTCGATCGTTCAAAGATATTGAGATCGATCTGAAGAAAATGACGGTGGACCGCGCCGGGCAGCGCATCGATCTGACGAAGACGGAATATGATTTGCTGCTGCATTTCATATCCTCGGATGGTTCCGTCCTGACGCGGGAGTCTTTGCTCGATACGGTATGGGGCTTGCAATTTTATGGCGGCAGCAACTTGGTTGACGCTCATATTAAGAGCTTGCGCAAGAAGCTCAAAGACAGCGCAGTAGCGCCTAAATATATTGTAACAGTTCGGGGCGTGGGTTATCGGCTTGCGGATATTCGGGACCGTTAAGCATTAGCAGCTCCTTCCTCTGGCTAGATGCACGTGGAGTTAGCTTCCTTTTCACGAAACGTTCATCGTTCATTCATGGTGTTTTCATGACAGCCCTGCACCTATTCGATATGATTAGTTTAAAGATTTAGATCAAGTCTAAATATATAAACTAATCGATGAGGTGCTAATATGGAAAACTACCTAACGACTAATCTAGGAACGCCTGTAGGCGATAATCAAAACTCACGCACGGCAGGGCAGCGAGGCCCCGCATTATTGGAGGATTACCATCTGCTTGAGAAGCTTGCGCATTTTGACCGGGAGCGCATTCCGGAGCGTGTCGTCCATGCACGGGGCGCGGGCGCTCACGGCGTGTTCCGTACAGAGGCCAGCATGAAGGGGCATACGAAGGCTCATTTCATGCAGGAGGCTGGGGCGGAAACGCCTGTATTCGTACGGTTTTCGACCGTTATCAATGGAACAGGCTCGCCGGAGACGGCGCGCGATCCGCGGGGTTTTGCGGTTAAATTTTATACGCAGGAAGGCAATTATGATATCGTAGGCAACCATTTGCCTGTATTTTTCATCCGTGACGCGATGAAGTTTCCGGATATGGTGCATTCCTTGAAGCCGGCGCCAAATACGAATATTCAAGATCCTGCGCGCTACTGGGACTTCATGACGCTATCGCCCGAATCCACTCATATGCTGACCTGGCTGTTCTCGGATGATGGCACGCCTGCCACTTACCGCGAAATGGACGGCTTCGGCGTACATGCCTTCAAATGGATCAATGACGCCGGCAAGCAGACTTACGTCAAATATCATTGGAAATCGCTGCAGGGCGTGCGCAACTTTACGGCGGCGGAAGCAAGCGAGATGCAAGGCAAAGATTTTAACCATGCGACACGTGACTTGCATGATGCGATCGAGCTTGGCAACTTCCCGGAGTGGGAGCTTCATGTGCAACTGATGCCGGTTGACCATGTGGAGCGTTACGCGTTTGATCCGCTTGATCCAACGAAGGTATGGCCGGAGGACATGTACCCGTTGCAAAAGGTAGGGACGATGACGTTAAACCGCAATCCGGTTAACTATTTCGCAGAGGTGGAGCAGTCGGCGTTTTCTCCTGGCGCGTTAGTTCCCGGCATCGAGCCGTCGGAGGACAAGCTGCTGCAGGGCCGTTTGTTCTCCTATCCGGACACGCAGCGTTACCGCTTAGGCGCAAACTACCTGCATATCCCGGTTAATTGCCCATATGCTCCCGTTCGCAACCATCAACGTGATGGCGCAATGACGATGCAAGCTAACCCATCACCGGTTAATTACGAGCCTAACAGCTCGCCCGAGAGCCCGAAAGAAGCACCGGCTTATGCTGATTCTTATGCTCCCCTTCAAGGCTCGGCAGGCCGTCAAAGAATCGACAAAACCGACGATTTCACCCAGGCAGGCGAGCGATTCCGTTCTTTGCCGGAGGAGCAGCAGGCGAATCTAATCGCCAACGTGGTTGGCGAGCTGGAGCAGACGAACGACGACATCCGTCTACGCGCCATCTGCAACTTTTTCCGTGCCGACCGGACATTTGGCATGAAGCTGTCGCAAGCGCTCGGCGTAGATATAAGCAAGTTTATCCCGAGGGGATAAGAAGAGAGGGAGGCATAGGGCCTCCCTTTGTGCTGTGGACAGTTGGGGCAGGCTCGGCGGGAATGTATTTACGGGAAAAGCTCCTGCTAATTGTGAGCAGGGGAGCCGTTATCGGACCTTTAACAGGAGAAACTCCCGTTAATTTCTCGGAATAGGCCGCTGCGCGGGTGATTTCTGAAAATTAGCTGGAGAAATTCCAGTTAAGTGCGTTTTTTCGCGAAAATATGATGATTTAGCAGGAGGAATTCCTGTTAAATCATATTGGCGAAGTGGGCTTGATTCCGATCAAATGGCACCAACACAAACCACGCGTCCGCTGCTTGCTGTTTGACAGTAATATTAATTAGTTGAGTGGCTCTGCGTGGGCGGGATGAGGCTGGTATGAGGTGAAGTTGCTATGTTTGATGGGAGTTATAGCTTGCTAAATGGCACCTAAATGCGGCGTATATGCTGATTGGTGTTTGAAGTAATATTAGTTTTTTGAGCGGCTTTGCGCTGGCGGGTATGATGCCGGTATGAGGTGAAGTTGCTATGTTTGATGGGAATTTTAGTATGCTAATGGAACCTAAATGCGCTAGTAATGGACTTGGAAGAGACATGCTGCTAGTTATTGGGTTTTTTAGCGAGTTAGGGACGGTGGCGTTGGTTACGGCTGAAATTAGCTGGAAAACCTCCTGCTAATTGTGAGCAGGGGAGCCCTTAAAAAACCTTTAACAGGAGAAACTCCCGTTAATTTCTCGGAATAGGCCGCTGCGAGGGTGATTTCTGAAAATTAGCTGGAGAAATTCCAGTTAAGTCCCTTTTTCCGCGAAAATATGATGATTTAGCAGGAGGAATTCCTGTTAAATCATTAGAGCCAAGATGCCGCTGCAGCATCCCGCTGAAGCGCTGGGCTGATTCCCTTAAAGTGCCGTGAATCCCGGGAAAAATGGGACTAGCCATTTCATTCCAATTATTTTATAATCAGAGGCAAGAGACGAAGAACGTCCCGTTAACACTCGAAAGTGAGTGGCAGCGGGGCGTTTTCTATTTTCCAGAGAGGATGGATGAAAATGGGCAATGAAGAGGCGTTTCGTTCCTTTATTCAGGATCATATCGACAAAAGGTCGGGAGAACGACGCGGGAGGCTGGAACGAGGATATGGACACGCAGAATCTTTGTTTTTGCGTAACGTATGGTGGCCGCTTCGTGGTGACTTTCAGCATTTGCATCCTGAGTACGAGGTGCTCGACTGGCGGGGGAGGCCATACTTTGCCGATTTCGCTTGGCTTCCGGGTAGGGTAAAGCTTATTTTTGAAATCAAGGGTTATGCTTCGCATGTACGCGATATGGATCGGCAAAAATATTGCAATGAGCTGAACCGCGAAGCGTTCCTTCACGCGATGGGCTACCACGTAATCTCATTCGCCTACGATGATGCAGAGAGAAATCCCGCGCTTTGCATGTCGATGCTACGCATGGTGATAGGCAGGCATCAATCCAGCCAGTCGCCAATCACTCGCGTCATGCTTTCCGAGAAAGAAGTTATTCGGCTCGCGATTCAGCAAGCGGAGCCCATTCGACCAAAGGATGTGGAGAAGCATTTTGAGATCGATCACAAAACGGCGGTTAACCTTTTGCGAAAGCTATGCGCCAAAGGCTGGCTGCTGCCCTCATATCGCGGCAATAGAGAGCGAATCGTCCGATACGAGCTTGCCCATGATTTCTTTCGTAACTTAGAGGACTAGAAGGACCCCCCTTCCGTCTCCATGCTCCATTAGCCAATCCAAAATCGCTTAATCACATTGCCGTTTTCTTCAACGAACGAGGTATCCTCCACGCCGCCATTGCGCAAAATCGTTCTCTCCGACGGCACATTGCTTTCGTCGCATACGACAAGTGCTTTGTGGACGCCTAGCTTCCGCGCTTCCTCTAATGCTAGTGCCAATAGCTTCGTGGCGTAGCCTTTGCGTCTCTCGGAAGGACGGATGCCGTAACCAATATGACCGCCGCAATTCATCAGCTTCTCGGTAAGCCCATGTCGAATGTTCACCGCTCCGACGATCCGTTTGTTTTCAGTAACAAGCCAAAAGGTAGAGTCCGGCACCCACCCTTCGGGCAAATGCTCGCCTTTCTCGTTAGCCAGCAAAGACTGCACCATGCCCTGAAAGTCGGCCGGGTCCAAGCTGACCACCCATGGCACGATATCTTCTTTGCTCTCGATCCATTCCTGATAAAAGTGCAAGTAGGCGTCTTTTAATGCTAAGGTCGGTTTTACCAATGAGACACTCGCTGCCATTAAATCCTCACCTTTCTTGAATGAATATCTATCCATGATGCTTTTCTGTATTATACCGATTTATAGCCGCTTCACAGTGCTCAATCAAAAAAAAGCCCATTTCAATCGATAAAATCGAAAGAAACGGACTGCTCATAAAATCAACAATAATAACCGGCAAAGCTCCGTATTAATGCTTCGTCCACGCTAGAGGTAATTCGCAGCCGCAGCTCTTTGGTGTGAACCGTGTCAAAGCGGTCGATCTTTTTGTGGCCGATCGCGCTTCCTCTGGCCAGCTCCACCCACTCCCCTTGCTGCTCCGCCTCGAGCACGTAAGAGCGGATGCGCTCGCCGTGGGCGATGTCTTCCATCAAAATTACGTGATTGACGTCGGCAGCCGAGCCAAACGATAGAAGTACCGAATTTCCCTCGCCCTCGGTTTGGGCAATGGGGCTGGAGAATCTACGCTGAATTTCCTCCATAAGCTCAAGCAGCCGGTTAACGTCAGCCTCTGGCAGGAGTCCACGGTTATCGGGAGCCAGATTCAGCAGGAGCGTACAGCCATGTCCGACAGAGCGATAATAGATATCGAGCAGGTTGTCCAGCGAGCGAAGCGTGTGCTCGTCATTCGGATGCCAGAACCAGCGCTCCTTGCGGATCGGCACATCGCATTCGGCAGGCACCCATGGCGGAGTTTCCGGCAGCCAAGTCGCCATATCGTCCGTGTACATGCTCAGCTTGGCTGAATCTGTCGTGTTCCAGCAAGGATAAGGAGCAACGCCGTCCTCATTGCCTACCCAGCGAATGGTTGGCACCCCCATATTGAATACCATCGCATCCGGCTGGTATTGGTTCACGATTCCAATGATGCGTCTCCAATCGTATTCTCTGCCATGCGATCCGGCTCCGTCGAACCAGACCTCGACAAGCGGTCCGTACTCGGTTAGAAGCTCCGTAAGCTGCGCGGCGTAAAAGTCGTCATAAGCCGCTTTGTCTGAATAACAAGGCTCATGCCGATCCCAAGGCGACAAATACAAGCCAAAGCGGATGCCTTCTTCCTTGCAAGCGTCAGCAACCTCGCGAACCACATCGCCTTGCCCATTTTTCCAAGGACTCGATTTTACGGAATAATCAGTTGTCTTTGTCGGCCATAAACAGAAGCCGTCATGATGCTTGGCCGTTAATACAAAGTAAGCGAACCCCGCTTGTTTGGCTGTGCGGACCCATTGCCGGGCGTCAAGCTGCGTCGGGTTGAACAGCTCCGGCGAGTCATTGCCTTCTCCCCACTCCTGATCGCAAAACGTATTCATCCCAAAGTGGCAAAACATTCCGATTTCCATGTCCTGCCACATGAGCTGCTGTTTCGTTGGCTTAGCTAGTTCTGTTTGTTTCATTGCCATAATCCCCTTTCGAGTCATGTGTTGTGTATGATTCCTTGTAATAATGTTCATTTACCGTGTTGTGTTCTCTCATCCATGCGCTGTCCTGCACCTGTTGTTCCTACATTGTAAGATGCGGAACCGGGGAAATGAATGTATAATAATATGAGGTTTTTGCACAATAGTAAGCTATCTTCATGAATAAGGATGTGTGGCAGGATGAATTTGGCTCGCACGTATTTATCGAATACGCAGATCCACATGACGACAGGCGCTCTGACGAGAGTTCGTCCTGACTGGGGCGGCGTCAATACCATTCAAGGAGAAAATGCACTCTATTATTTTCTGGATGGAGAAGGCCGGCTGAAAATAAATAATATGGAATATTACCCCGTTCCGGGTGATCTATTTCTAGTGCCGGCAGGCACGCGTATTTCTTGCTCCACGGAGGAGAAGAATCCTTTTTTCAAATATTGGTGCCATTTTACCGCGACCGTCGGGGAAAATAATTTGTTCGATTTGCTGATCGCGCCTCATAACATCGCCCTAAGAAATGACGAATCGGTCAAAAATCAATTTCAAGAGCTGATTGACCAGCATGAGAGCGATGAGCTGGCAGCGCCTTTTATCGTCAAGTCGATTTTGTTTCATATGATGTCAAGATTCATTGAACGATCAACGGCAGATCCGCTGCAAACCGCATCGATTCCGTCCGTTCATAAGCTGTATATCGTGCTGCAATATATCGAAAAACATCTAACCGAGCAAATAACAGTCGAAACGTTGTCCCAGCTTGTCCACTTTCACCCGAAATATTTTTTGCACTATTTCAAATCGATGCTTGGAGTCTCGCCTATCGTCTATATCAACAAGAAGCGAATGCAAAAGGCAAGCGCTTTGCTGCTTCATTCGGAGAAAACAATCGCCGAAATTGCCGAGCAATTGGGCATGCAGACTCCGTATTTATCCCGTATGTTTAAAAGGTTTACAGGCTTTTCGCCGAATGAATTCAGGCAGCAGCATCGGTTGAATCAGCGCATATAAGCGTAAGATTGTAAAGGCGTTTCACAGTGCCGCAATGCGGCCCGCGGAGCGTCTTTTTTCGAATTCAAGCTTCCTAAATCTATATACTTAAATTCCTATTGGTTTTATCTGAATAACTATTGAGAAATGAAAAATGCGATGATATTATGTAATAGTGATAATTAATTATCTATAAATGAGATTAACGAGGAGGGAATTGGATGAGTCTTCATCAAACGGAGCAGCAATCCTGTCAGGCAGCAGATCCATCGAGGAAAAATCTGAAAGCGGAGCTGAATCCACGTTGGGTTCGTGTACAGGTGGGAGGTGTGACCATTGCAGACAGCAAATCGGTATTGACGCTGCATGAGCGGGGGCATTTGCCTGTCTATTATTTTCCGGAAGCGGATGTCCGCAAGGATTTGCTGGTGCCATCCGGGCATCAAACCCATTGCCCTTTGAAGGGAGACGCCTCTTATTGGAGCATCCAAGTGGGCGAGCGCCTTATTGAAAACGCGGTGTGGGGTTACGAGAACCCGATCCCTCAGAGCGAAGCGCTGCGCGGACATGTCGCCTTTTACTGGGATAAGGTCGATAAATGGCTTGAGGAAGAGGAAGAAATTTTCGTTCATCCTCGTGATCCGTACAAGCGGGTGGATGCCATCGCCAGTTCCCGCCATATTCAGGTTGTGCTGAACGGGGTGACGGTAGCGGAGAGCAAGCGTCCGGTTATCGTGTTTGAGACGGGAGTGCCTGTACGCTACTACCTGCCAATTGAGGACATTCGCCAGGAGTACTTTACCGAATCGAATCTGCAAACGAGCTGCCCATACAAAGGGACGGCTGCCTATTTATCTGCTGACGTCAACGGCCAGTCGTATGAAAATATTTTGTGGAGCTATCCGAATCCGATTCCGGAAATTCCGAAAATTGCCGGTCTGCACTCCTTTTACAATGAGCGGGTGGACGCCATTTTCGTAGACGGAGTGAAGGAAGCGGAGCCAAGCTGGTACCGCTCTGCGCTGGACTTTTTTAATGCCAGCGAGATTAAGGGGTAGCACAAAAATACAAGCTTAGCTAGTGATGACTGACCTGTTGACAGGAGGTCTTTTTTTATACCTTCGTTTAAACATTTAATTCCTATAGGATTAGTATAAATAATGATTGACAACGATTTAAGCCTGTAATATTATTGCAATATAGTCATTGGTTATCATATGTTAATAATATTAGAGGTCAACCTTACGCTAGGAGGTCTCATTTTCCTTTACAGGAGAGTGGGGCCTTTTATTTTTTTAGAAGGGATGGATGGGGATGAGCGAAGCTGCCGTAGAGTTCAAGCAGGTAAGCAAAAATTATGGCGCGGGATTCGTGCTGGAAAACTTTGATCTGACGGTGCCTAAGGAAAAGATTGTGACGATTATAGGCCCTTCCGGCTGCGGAAAAACGACGATTCTCAAAATGATTAATCGTCTGATCGAGCCGGAGGCCGGACAGATCCTGCTCGAAGGCAGCGATATCGGTTCTTTGGATCCAGTCGAGCTAAGGAGGAATATCGGATACGTCATTCAGCAAATCGGATTATTCCCGCATATGACCATCGAGGAGAACATCTCTGTCGTGCCTCGGCTGAAGGGAGAGGCGAAGCGGCAGCTGAAAGCCCGCACGGAAGAGCTGCTATCGCTTATCGGCTTGGACCCCGAATCGTATCGCAAACGGTATCCGCATGAATTAAGCGGAGGCCAGCAGCAAAGAATCGGCGTTGCCCGGGCGCTGGCTGCCGATCCTTCCATCGTCCTTATGGATGAGCCGTTCAGCGCGCTTGACCCGATCAGCCGCATTCAGCTGCAGAAGGAGCTGATCAAGCTGAACGAGCAGGTGAAGAAAACGATCGTCTTCGTCACGCATGACATTGACGAAGCGCTGAAGATCGCGGATCTCATCGTGCTGCTCAAGGACGGAAGAGTTGTGCAAGCAGGCACGCCGGAGGAGCTGCTTAACCATCCCGCGGATGCGTTCGTCCGTGAATTTATCGGACAAGAACGATTCCAGCCGAATGTGCCGCAGCATACGGTTGAAAGTGTGCTCGCCCATCATTTATCCATCCACTCCCACCTCACTGCAGTCGATGCGCTTCATTATGTGGAGAAGCATGAGCTGGAGGCGCTCGCTGTCACGAGCGCGGCCAACACGTATCTAGGCATTATCGGACTTGAGCAGCTGCGGAGCGAAGCGGCGCAGCGCGGCGAACGGCCGATTAATGAAATTATGCGGACAGATGCTCCTTACGTAAGAGGCGATGCGCCGATATCCCGCATTTTTGAGCTGCTGCGCAAAAACAGGATCGTTCCTGTCGTTGACGCATCGCATCATTTTCTGGGCGCAGTTACGCAAACGAGTCTAATCGAGGCGTTTGGGAAGCAGTTCAACAAGGAGGAGATGCTTGCATGAATCAGTTTTGGAACACGATAATAGCGGACTGGGAGAACATTTTGCAAAAGACGATTGAGCATATGGAGCTGTCGCTCGTATCGGTTGTGATTGCCTGCGTGATCGCCATTCCAATCGGTATTTTTCTCACGACGCACAAGCGTCTCGCCAATGGCATCATAACGGTCGTATCCGTCATTCAGACGATCCCGAGCCTCGCGTTGTTCGGCTTTATGATTCCGCTGGTGGGCATCGGCACCAAGCCTGCCATCATCGCGTTGACGCTCTACGCGCTGCTGCCCATTTTGCAGAATACGTACGTAGGCATATCTGGCGTCAATCCGGCGTTAATCGAAGCCGGCACAGGAATGGGCATGACACGCGGGCAAATTCTGTGGATGGTTCAACTGCCAATCGCACGCAGCTTTATAATGGCAGGCGTTCGCGTGGTAGCGGTACAGACGATCAGCTTAGCGACGATTGCGACTTATATTGCCGCAGGCGGGCTGGGCGACATTATTACGAGGGGCATTTCGATGATCAATACGAATGTGATTTTAGCGGGAGCGATTCCCGTTTCCCTGCTCGTCATCGTGGTCAATTTACTGCTGCTTCTGCTTAACCGCCGCTTAACGCCTAAGGGCCTCCGCGAGCAATCCAAAATATAAGGAAAAACACGAAAGGGGAAAACGACAATGAAAGCAAGTCATTCGACAGCAAGCAGCAACAGCAACAGGGGGAAATATTCGCTTCGCAATACCGTTATTTTGGGGGCAGCAGTATTGTTAATTGCCGTGATGAGCGGATGCTCAGCTACAGGCTCAGGCAAGTCTAGCACGATCAACATCGCAACCAAAGGATTTGCGGAGTCGGATATTTTGGCGAATGCGTTCAAGCTGCTTATCGAGAATGATACGAAGCTGAAAGCGAATGTAGAGACGCTGGATAACTCGTTGCTTTGGAACGCTTTAAACGAGGATAAAGTGGATGTTTATGCGGAGTACACAGGAACGGCACTGATCAATATTCTTAAAGCGGAGCCGGAGTTTGATCCTCAGGTAGCCTACGATAAGGTGAAAAAAGAACTGAAAGAGAAAAACCAGCTGACCGTGCTGGACCCAATAGGGTTCAACAACACGTATGCATTTGGCCTGCATAAGGACCAAGCGGATAAATACGGGATCAAGACGACTAGCCAGCTGGCAGAGAAATCCGGCGAGCTGATCTTCGGCGCAAGCGAGGAATTCATTAACCGTCCCGATGCTTGGCCTCCAATTCTTGAGAAATACAATCCGAAGTTCAAAGAAATCAAAACGATTCAAAACCCTGGCCTCGCGTATCAGGCGATCGACCAAAAGCTGATTGACTCAATGATTTTATATACGACAGACAGCCAGATCACGGTGAAGCCGATTGTTGTACTCGAAGACGATAAGCATGTTTTCCTTCCGTATTATGCGGTGCCAATCGTTCGTGACGAGGTGCTGAAGGAGCATCCTGAGCTGGAGAAGGTCTTGAATAAGCTTTCCGGAAAAATTACCGATGCGGAAATGCAGAAGCTGAACGGCGAAGTGGAATTAAAGCAAAGACCGGCATTGGATGTTGCCAAAGAGTGGCTGACGGCTAACGGCTTGATTGAAAAATAACAACAATACGAAGGAGCTGTGATCGTAAAATGAGCACACCAAAAAAACAAATGGCATTAGGCGCCATGATGTATTTTCCCGCAGGCGAGCATATTTCCAGCTGGCGTCACCCGGAGGCGGAAGCGGAGGGACTGCTTAATTTCGATTATTACAAACGAATTGTGCAGACGGCCGAGCGCGGCAAGTTCGATATGTTCTTTTATGCGGATGAGCTGTACGTTTGGGATCGGTTCGAATCGGGCGTAAGCCATTCCAACAGCATCCGGCCGGAGCCTTTCACCCTTCTATCGGCACTATCGGTTGTAACCGAGCGCATCGGGCTGGCTGCGACCATCTCCACGACGTATAACGAGCCTTATCATATCGCTAGAAAGCTGGCTACGCTCGATTTCTTAAGCAACGGACGTTCGGCGTGGAATATCGTAACCTCTCAAACGGATGAGGAAGCGCGCAACTTCGGCAAGGAGAAGCATCTCCAGCATGCGCTTAGATATGAGCGGGCAAGCGAATTCGTAGAGGTGACGCAAGGCTTGTGGGACAGCTGGGAGGATGATGCCCTGCTCTTCGACAAAGAAACGGGTTATTTTGCGGATAAGGATAAGCTTCATAATCTGGACCATAAAGGCAATGATTTTAACGTGCGAGGGCCGCTTAACGTATCTCGTCCGCCGCAAGGTTATCCCGTGCTTATCCAAGCAGGCGCATCCGAGGCTGGCAAAGAGCTGGCGGCTGCCAAGTCGGAGGTTGTTTTTGCCCCGGGCTCGACGTTTGCGCCGGGCGGCTTGCTGGAGGATGGACAGCGGCTGTACAAGGATATTAAAGACAGAATGGTCAAATACAACAGGCATCCAGACGAGCTGAAAATATTGCCGGGCATCATGCCGATTATCGGCCGTACGGAGTCGGAGGCCAAGGAGCGCCTTGCGGTAATTGAGGAGCTGACGCCGCAGAAGCTTGGACTGGATTTGCTGTCGCATTATTTGGGTCACGATATTTCCGGCTATCCGCTTGATGAGCCGCTGCCTTTCATTCCTGAAATCGATAGCTTTAATCAGAGCAAGAGCGGTTTGGAACGGATACTGGAAATTTTGAAGCAAGAGCCTCTGACGCTTCGCCAGTTGTATCAGCGGGTAACGAACAAGCGCGGCTTCGCCGGTACGCCGGAGCAGATCGCTGACCATTTGGAGGAGTGGTTCGTAAACGGCGCGGCTGACGGGTTCAATATCGCATTCCCGCATCTGCCGGGCAGCCTCGATGATTTCGTTAACTTGGTTATTCCTGAACTGCAGCGCCGCGGTTTGTTCCGTACGGAGTATACAGGCCGCACGCTTCGCGACCACTTGAATTTGCAGCGACCAGCCAATCGGAATACGTCGGTACGTATTTAAGACAAAGGAGTGATGGGAAATGTCGCATATAGATCCACAATGGTCATTGCGGGACGGTCAGCGCGAAGGGTGGCAAATTCGAGCGGAGCGCAGCCCCAAATGGATTCGTGTCGTCTTTGGCGGAGTTACGGTAGCCGATAGCAAGCAAGTATTGGTCGTGACGGAAACGGGCAGGCTGCCTGTCTATTATTTCCCCCTGGAGGATGTGAAGACGGAGCTTATCGCTTGGTCGGAGCAGCGCGAGAATCAAGGGAACAAGGGGGAGGCTGTATATGGAGATATTACAGTCGATAATCTTGTATTCGAGCGGGCAGCATGGCAATATCCGGAACCTGCGGGCGAGAGCTCGATCATTAAAGGCTATATCTCCTTTGCCTGGAAGCAAGCGGATGCGTGGTATGAGGAAGAAGAGCAAATTTTCGTGCATGCCAGAGATCCGTATTCGCGAATCGACGCGATTCCAAGCTCCCGCCATGTGCAGGTGTACATAGGCGGCAAGCTGATCGCGGATAGCCGTCGTCCGGTTATTTTGTACGAAACCGGTCTGACGCCCCGTTATTATTTGCCGAAAGAGGATATTCGGTTCGATCTGCTGAAGCCGTCCGCTACGACGACGCAATGCCCGTACAAAGGGACCGCCACCTATTGGTCCGCTCTACACGAGGATGGGCAAACGACCAAAGATATTGTGTGGAGCTATGCCGAAGCGCTGCCAGAGGTACATGAAATAGCCGGGCGGCTCAGCTTTTACAATGAGGAAGTAGATGCCATTTATATCGATGGCGTGCAGTGGAAGCTGCAGGAAGAGGACCGGCTCCCTTACAAAAACTCCGCGTCTCCCTTCTGATGATCAGGCCGCCGATGAGGGAGTGGTCGTAATGCCAGCAGCGCTGCCATCGAGTAAAACGGCTTACATGGGGCTGTTTGCCGTTACGTTTTTGTGGGGAATCAGCTACGTCCTTAGCGCTTATCTGCTTAGAGGTTTTTCACCCGTGCTCTTATCTTTTCTTCGGATTCTAGTGACGGGAGTGGTTCTGTTTGCCATTAGCAGAACGCAGTCCCTTCAGCAACCAACAAGGACCGAGTGGCTGCTGCTGCTCGCGTCCTCCTTTTTTTTCACCTTGATTCAGCAGCCCTTTTATTTTCTTGGACTACAGTACTCGACTGCTGCTAATGGCTCTCTTATTTATGCGGTTGCTCCGCTGGTGACCCTTCTGCTGGAGGCCGTATTTTTCCGGGTGAGGCTGGAAGGCAAAAAGCTGGGCGGGGCGCTTCTTGGCTTCACAGGCGTCCTTGTCATTGTGGTCCCGGGCCGCTCAGCCCTTGGCGTGTCGATTGGCGATCTCTATTTAATTATTGCGATGCTGGGCTTCTCGGTCAGCTTGTTGTTTATTCCTAGGTTGTCTCAAAAGCTTTCGGCGTTTTCGGTTAATCTGTATTCCGCGTTCATTGGCGGATCGCTTATGCTCCCGCTTGCGGCTAGCGAAAGTATTTTTAGCAAGCTTGAAGTAAGCAGGGATGGCATCATGTGGGCGCTTCTTGCCGCCGCCGGGCTGCTGAATGTGCTGGCAGGCTGGTGGTGGACCCACGGCGTTGCGGTTGTGGGAGCCGGAACCGCCTCGCTATTTAACAATTTGCCGCCATTTATCGCTCTCCTAGCAGGCTTCTTGCTGCTAGGGGATGCCATTGAAGCGACTCAGCTGCTCGGTGGAATTATTATATTGGCGGGCGTATTTATTTCTACTTATTCATGGAATAAGAAGCCGGCAGCAGAGGTAGGAAAATCTGGATAATGAAGAGGAAAGGATGATCCTAATGGAACGAATAACCGCAGCTAGGGGCACGGAGCTTCGCTGCAAAGGCTGGAGACAGGAAGCGCTGCTTCGGATGCTGGAGAATGTGCTCGAGAACGGAGAGAACCAGAAGGATTTGATTGTATATGCGGCACTCGCTAAGGCAGCACGCGATTGGCCTTCTTACCATGCAATTGTGAGAACGCTTAAAGAGCTGGAAGAAGATGAAACGCTGGTGATCCAATCAGGGAAGCCGATCGGCATATTTAAGACGCACCGCTTTGCGCCGCTGATCGTAATGGCGAATTGCAATTTGGTCGGGCGATGGGCTACGAGTGAGAACTTTTACCGGCTGGAGGAAAAAGGTCTGCTCATTTGGGGCGGATTAACGGCTGCGGCGTGGCAATACATTGGGTCCCAAGGCGTTGTTCAAGGCACCTATGAGATCTTTCAGAGCATCGCGAGGAAGTATTTTGACAGCCATCTGCACGGCAGGTTTATTCTTACCGCCGGCCTTGGCGGCATGGGAGGCGCGCAGCCGCTTGCCGGAACGCTTGCCGGGGCTGCTATTCTCTGCGTTGAAGTATCCGAGGAGCGGGTCGACCGCCGCATTCAATCGGGTTATTTGCAGCGTAAGACGGACAGCTTGGACGAGGCACTTGAGTGGATCGAGGATGCCGTTAAGAACAAGGCAGCGCTGTCGGTGGGGCTTGTCGGCAATGCGGCGGATATTTATCCAGCCATTGTGCAGCGCGGCATCGTGCCCGATATTGTAACGGATCAGACCTCTGCGCATGATTTGCTTTATGGCTATATTCCTGCCGGATACCGTGCAGAGGACCTACAGGCTCTGAGAGAACAGGAGCCCGCTAGACTGCAGGATGCTGCTGGTGCTTCTATCGCAAGGGAAGTAAGGGCGATGCTGGCATTTAAAGAACGGGGCTCCATCGTGTTCGACAACGGGAACAACATTCGCTCACAGGCGCAGCGGTACGGCGTGGAGCAGGCGTTTGAAATTGATATTTTCACAGAAGCGTTCCTCCGACCTTTGTTCGCAAGGGCTATCGGCCCTTTCCGCTGGGTTGCGCTCAGCGGCGAGGCACGCGATATACAAGTGATCGACGAATATATTCTCGAAGCGTTCGCAGATAACGACATTATCGTCAATTGGATTCGGCTGGCGCGCGAGCATGTCCCCGTTGAGGGTTTGCCCGCAAGAATTGGCTGGTTCGGTCACGGGGAACGGACGAAGCTTGCACTTGCCGTGAACCAAATGGTGCGAGAGGGCATTTTGAGCGGTCCGGTGGCATTCTCACGCGATCATCTAGATGCCGCGTCGATGACCCATCCCAATATTATGACGGAGAAAATGAAGGATGGCAGCGATGCCATCGCGGATTGGCCGCTTTTGAACGCGATGTTGAATTGCTCTTCCATGGCTGATCTTGTGACGATTCACTCTGGCGGCGGCGGATATTCCGGTTACATGACAAGCGCTGGCGTTACATTGGTTGCGGATGGGTCAGCTGAAAGCGGCATTCGCCTAGAGACTACGTTAAATAATGATACTGGCCTCGGCGTTTTGCGATACGCAGATGCCGGGTATGAGGAATCGCTGGATGAAGTAGAGCGCAAAGGAATTAGGCGGATTATAACAAACTCGTAAACGAGAATGAAATAGGGGGAATGACGATGCGTATTCTGACAAATGAGGATGTATGGGCAGCGGTAAGAGGAGGCTCCGTCTTTGCATGCGGAGGCGGGGGCTGGGTGGACCATGGGTTGCAAATCGGAGGAGCGGCCGTAGCGATCGGGCAGCCGCGGCTCGTATCCGTCGATGAGCTTCCAGATGACGCTATTATTATTACCGCAACGGCGATTGGTGCGCCGGCAGGGACAGATTGGCAAATGCTTGGAACGGATTATATTAAAGCGGTGAAGCTGCTGCAAGAGAACTACGATGGCAAAATCGCGGGCGTCATGACTCCTCAAAACGGGATGTCGAGCACCATTAACGGCTGGCTTCCGGCCGCGCTGCTTGATTTGGTTGTCGTTGATGCAACAGGGGACATACGCGCTCATCCAACTGGGAAAATGGGCTCGATGGGACTCGCCGCCTTGGACGATTTCGAAACGATTCAAGTTGTCGTCGGAGGAAAACGCGAAAATGGCTCTTATCTTGAGCTGGTTGTCAAAGGCTCGCCCTCTAAGACTTCAAACATATTGCGTACGGCCGCCGATCAAGCGGGAGGCTTCATCGCATCGGCGCGCCATCCGCTACCGGCTTCCTACATTAAGAAGCATGCTGCAATCGGCGGCATCACGATTGCAATCGAGCTTGGCAAGGCGATTATCGCAGCGCAGCCGCAAGGCGCGCAGGCGGTGATCGATACGATTGTCACTCAGACAAACGGTACCATTCTTGGGGAGGGTGTGGTTACGCGCAGAGAAGTCCATTATTCAGGTGCTTTCGATATTGGGACCATTGATGTGAACGTAGATGGAGATACGATCACCCTTCACGTAATGAATGAATATATGGCAGCCGACGACAGCCGCGGCAATCGGTTAACGACGTACCCGGATGTCATTACGACGCTGTCTACGGAAACGGGCTTGCCGGTCAGCGTCGGTCATGTGGAGGTAGGAAGCAAGCTTGCCGTATTGTCCATCAATAAGAGCGAGGTTCCGTTAAGCTCAAGCGTCAAAGATCCAACTGTATATCCTGAGGTAGAGAAGGCGCTTGGCATACCGCTTGCAGCCTACGCGCTGGAAGGCATACAGGAATAGGCCGATGACCACCAAGCAGAAGGACCGGAGCCTTTTATTGAATGGAAGTACGTTGACGATAGAAGACGTGCAGCGGGTAGCGGATGATTTTGCTCGTGTGGAAATTGCGGAGGAAGCTTGGCAAGGGCTTGATCGCTCCGGAAAATTTGTGTTAAGCCAGTCATCAAGCGATGTTCCTATATACGGCTTTAACCGGGGCGTAGGCTGGAATAAAGACCGCGTGGTGGTCCGTCATTCCTTTTTTGGATCAGGATCGAAGCCTGACTGGAGATATCCATGCCGCATATAAGCTATTGAAAAGCGGTACGCTCATTCATCATCTGGGAGATGATGAGAAACCGGCAGCCCATCTCGGGGAAAGGGGTTTATAAGCTGACAACTAAATATATAGAAGAGAATCCAAGCACAAATGCCGAAGCAAGGTCGATGAATGGAACACAGACGCTGAGCAGAGCGCTGGACATCCTCTTTGCGCTTGCCGAAGCGGACGGAGCTTTGTCCGTGAGCGACATCGCACAGAAGGTATCCATACCGGAGAGCTCCATTTATCGTTTCTTGCAAACGCTGGAGCAGAATGGGATCGTGGAGCGCAGAGGCAAAGGGCAAATCGGCCTTGGCATGCGGATATTGGACCTAGCGCGGAGTCTCAGTCAACAGGTGCACAGAGAGCTGGTACCGCTTGCACTCCCTATCATGGAGGAATTGACGCAGGAGACGAACGAGACCTCGCTGCTGTTTGTCCGTTCGGGCACAAGCGCGATCAGCATTCAGACGGTCAGGAGCAAGGCGCTCATTCAATATTCCGCCGAGAACGGAAGAATGCTGCCGCTTTATTTGGGTGCTTCAGGCAAAGCCATATTAGCCTACGAGAGCGAAAAAACGATCCAGAACGTGCTCGACAAATTTGCGCCGAACTTATCCAAGGATACGCTGCTGCAAGAGCTGCATCATATCCGCGAGCAGGGTTATGCGCTCACACAGGGGGAAATTGATCCCGATGTATGCGCAGTTGGCGCGCCTATATTCGACTCAAGAGGAGCGCTTGTGGCGAGCTTGTCGATAGCCGGTCCCAAATACCGCTTTGATGATAAGCTAAGGCGACTATCGATCCAAGCGGTGCAGCATGCTGCCGAGCAGGTGTCGCGCAAGCTGGGCAAAGAATAAAAACGAAGAGCCTGCCAATGCGAGCGTGCCCTTCTCTGAGATAAATACAAAAACAGCCGCTCAACCTCCATGATGGACGGTTAAACGGCTGTTTTCTTTATTTAAAGCTTATTTTTTCAGCTTATCCCAAGCGCCTTGCATGCCAGTCTCCCATGCGGACTCATCGATTCTGCCTGCGATGTACTGTTGAATGACGCTGGCAAATTCCTGCGTTACGCCATCGGGGTATTTCGAGGATTGCAAACCAAGTACTTTGTCAGCTTGTACGTAGTTGTAAACCTCGGTTCCGATATCGCCCATATCCTCAGGAGTAGCCGTAATCGTGGAAAGAGCAGGAATGAATTTGAATTTCTTCACGATGTATTCTTTGCCGATATCGGAAGTAACGAGCCAGTTCAGGAATGTTTTCGCTTCTTCCTTCACGTCGGATTCTTTGTTGATTACAAGGTTAGCGGGAATACCAACGTTCAGCTTGTCGTTCGCTTCAGCATCCTCGCCAAGCGGCATCGGCAGCACGCCTAGGTTCATATCAGGATTGATGCTGTCGATTTGCACTTGTGCCCAGTTGCCTTCCTGCATCATTGCAGCTTCGCCGCTGGCAAACAACGATACTTGCGTGTTGTAATCCGTTGTCAGCGGGTTTTTGTTGCCGTAATCAACCGTCAGCTTCATCAGCTTGGCCCATTCTGCGAATTTTTCGTTGCCTGGAATCTTTACAGAGCCATCGTTAAGGCCGGCGATAAAAGCATTGACGTCCGGTTGTTGCGCAAATGCAGGGTTAATGCCTTGGTTACCCATCAGCCACCACTCTTGGTACGCGTTGGCGAACGGCGTAATGCCTGCTGCTTTTAACGTTTTAGCGGCAGCTTCTAGCTGAGAGTACGTTTTCGGAAGCTCCGTAATGCCCGCTTTAGCAAAAAGATCCTTATTATAGATGTAGCCGAAGCCTTCAAGGTTCATCGCCATGCCGTATACTTTGCCGTCTTTGGTCATAGGCTCAGCAGCCAAAGGTACAAGATCCTTCACCCATGCTTGGTCGGATAGATCCTCGAGCTTGTCCAGCCACATTTCCATTTCTGCGTAACCGCCATTAGAGAAAATGTCAGGCGCGTCGCCTGCCGCGAACTTTGTTTTGAGGGAAGCGCCATAGTCAGCGCCGCCGCCTACCGTTTGAATGTCCAGCTTAATGTTAGGGTATTCTTTATTAAACTCCACAGCCAATTCGTTAAGGCCTTCCACAATTTCGGTTTTGAATTGGAAAATGGTTACGGTTTTTGTCTCGCCCTTGTCTTTGTCCGTGCCGCCGCCTTCATTGTTGCTTCCGCCGCACGCGGACAAGATGATGCTCATGGCCAGCACAAGGCTAAGCGATAGCATGGTCAGCTTTTTATTCATGATGCAAATCCCCCTTGATTCAAGTTTTAGTATATGGAATCGACCGTTTGATTATAAGCGTTAGCCTTTAACCGAACCAGCCGCAACTCCCTCAACGATGTAACGCTGCAATAATAAGAAGAAAGCTACGATAGGCGTTATGCCAAGTACAAGCGCTGGAAGCGCAAGGTCCCATTGCTTCGTATATTGTCCGAAGAACGCGAAGGTCGCAAGCGGAATCGTACGCATATCGGGCTTCTGCAAAATAAGCGACGGAAGCAAGTAATCATTCCATACCCACAGGCAGTTCAAAATAATGACGGTCATAAGCATCGGCTTTAGCAGCGGAAGCACGATTCGGAAAAATACCGTAATCGGGTTGCAGCCGTCAACGGTCGCCGCTTCTTCAATTTCTAGCGGAATCGCTTTGACGAAGCCGTGAAATAGAAAGAGCGAGAGCGGAGCGCCGAGACCGAGATAACACATAATAAGACCGTACATACTATTGTTGACGCCCAGCACGTTCACGACTTTTAGGAGCGGGATCATAATCGACTGGAACGGAATAACCATAGCGGCTACAAAAAGCATAAACAAAATGCGGTTAAAGCGCGTATTGGAACGAACCATCCGGTAAGCGCCCATCGCGCTGATGAGAGCGGTCAGAACAACGGTGACGACCGTGATGATCATGGAGTTGCTGAAGGCTTGCGGGAATCTCGTCAACTTCCAAGCGCGGGAGTAGTTCTCCCAGTTGAACACCTGCGGCCAGCTTGCCGAATTGGCCATAATTTCGCCGAACGGCTTAACCGAGTTAACGAGCAGAAAATAAAAGGGCGCAAGGAATAATAGGCCGACGATAATCATGATCGCTTCGGTTATGAACAGCTTTCCGGTATATTTTTTCGTATCCATTAAGCTTCAACCTCCTTGCTCTTGGTGACGCGAACCTGTATAAGCGTAATGACGGCAACGACGATAAAGAAGATAAGCGACTTAGCGGTACCAAGACCGTAGCGGTTGTTTTGGAACGCTTCCGCATAAATGTTGAGCGCGACGGATTCCGTTGATTTGAACGGCCCGCCCTTGGTGAGCGATAGGTTAAGGTCGAACATTTTGAACGACCATGAGATTGCAAGGAACAGACAGACGGTAACGGCAGGCATAATAAGCGGCAAAATAATGCTGCGAAGCACCTGCAAGCGAGTGGCGCCATCGATCTCAGCAGCCTCAAGCACTTCCTTCGAAACGTTCGTAAGGGAAGCAATGTACACGACCATCAGATAGCCGGCTGACTGCCAGACGAATACCATCGTGATGCCCCAGAAGCCAGTCGTTTCATCGCCAAGCCAAGGAAGGTTGAAGAAGGACCAGCCGGTCATGTCGCCGACGGTGGAGAAGCCTTTTACGAATATAAACTGCCAAATGAAGCCGAGCAGCAAGCCGCCGATTACGTTAGGCATAAAGAAAATCGTCCGCAGGACGTTGCGTGATTTTAGCTTCTTTGTAAGCAGGTAGGCTAGGAAGAACCCGACCAAGTTGGTTAAAATAACGCCAACGACGGTGAACCGAATCGTAAACCAGAAGGAAGACCAGAAGTCGGCATCATTCGTAAAAATTTGTTTGAAGTTGTCGAACCCGACCCAATTTACAGTCCCTGCAACGCCGTTCCAATCGGTAAACGAGTAGTACATGCCAAGCAGAAACGGGATAATCATAATAAGTAGAAAAAAGACGGTAACGGGCCCCACAAACACCAATTGCGGCCACCATCCAGACATTCTCTTGCTGCCCATCGTTGCAACTCCCCTTTCTTTTCACCAGAAAACTATTGTATGTTTAATTATGCAAGGGACAGAGAGTGATAAACACCGACGGATGTGACCGGTCAGGTGCAATATATTGATCGGGAGCGGAGGCGGCTTAGTTTTGAGATTCAATAGCATACGGACTAAATTAATTGTTTTTATGCTGATTGCGACCATCGTGCCGATTGTGACGACGATGATTGTGACCTACAGCTATACGGCGAAGTCAATGAAGGAGAGGGCGCTCGAGGATGCGCAAAACCTGCTGTATCAAGGGCAGCGGAACGTAACCGCCGTTCTGGAGGAGCTTAATCTCGGTTCGCTTAACGTGTATTCGGATGCAGAGCTGTATCGGCAGCTGCAAACGGGATTAGCCGACTTTCAGACGGACAGCCGCGTATTCGCGGCTCTATCTTATATGAAGTCCTCGGTGCCGGCGGTGCACCAGGTTTACTTATACGCCAGCCTCGGCAAACGGGCTACGATCGTCACGAATGTAGCGGGCGCCAAGCGGGCGAGCGATATCGCGCCTTTCCCGGATCTGGATGCCTATGTAGGCAGCGGTGAGAGCATTTCGCTTCAACCGACTCATAAAAGCCATACGTATGGATTTTCCTCATTGCAGCCCCAGCAGCCCAGCGAGCTGGTCTTCACGCTGCACAGGCGCATTGAGCGGATTCCTTCTAGCGAGAAGCTTGGGTATGTCTCGATGGATGTGAAGCTGTCGCTGCTTACAGACATCGTGGGGCAGCTCTATGACGTCGGCGAAGAGGATTTGTATGTGATCGACGATAACGGCTATGTCGTATTTGCAGATGATGAAAGGCTGCTTGGAAAGCCGCTTAAGGCGTCTTGGTTCAGCGGCTCATTGGCAGCCGGCGGCGAGGAGAGCGGCCACTTTGAGCAAGGCGGCGCGCTGCTCGTCTATGAGCGAGTGCAGACGGAGGTAGCGGGCTGGACGATCATCAAACGCATTCCGACTTCCTACCTTATTCGGGAGGCGAATCAAGCCGCGGCTATTAATCTTATGCTGCTCGCTTTGTCGCTTGCCGTTATTGTCACGGCGACCATCGTCGTTTCGCTGCGCATAACGGCTCCCGTCAAGCAGCTGGTCCGCTATATGAACCAGGTGCAAGCCGGCAATTTGAACGTGCCGATCCAGCCATCCGGAAATGATGAAATCGGCCTTGTTGTCGTTCGCTTCCGAAGCATGATGGATACGATCAACAATTTAATTTTGCGCGAGTATAAGCTGGAGCTGGCGAATAAGACGAATCAGCTGCGGGCGCTGCAAGCGCAGATTAATCCGCATTTTCTAAATAATACGATCCAAATTATCGGGACATTGGCGCTGGAGCTGGGAGTGCCGCGCATTTATGCGCTGCTGTCCGCGCTTGCTCGCATGATGCGCTACAGCATGGACAATGAGGCAAGCGCCATTACGCTGCGGGATGAGCTGGATCATTTGAAGGCTTATGTGGAGCTTCAGAAGGAGCGTTATGAGAATCGGTTTGTTTTTCATGTCGATGTGGACGATAGGCTGATGGAAGCGCAAATGCCGAAAATGATTTTGCAGCCCATTATTGAAAATTATTTTAAGCATGGCATGGATAAGTCGGCGGAGGATGGCGTGCTGCTTCTGCGTGCGCATGAGCGTGAGGATGGGCTGCTTGCAATCATTGTCGAAAATAACGGGGCGGCGATACCAGAGGGGCGGTTGTCCGAGCTGCGCCGAGAGCTGGCTAGTGTAGCCTATTCGCATCGAGAGCGGGAGGATGCTCCGGCCCGGGGCGCAAGCGGCATAGAGGAACAAACGAAGCTTGCTGCGGATAATATCAACCGATCGTTAAAGCTTGCACAGGATGATGCCGAGCCGAAGATTGGTTTAAACAATGTACTGGCGCGCATGAAGATGGTTTATGGCGATGAAGCGCGGCTTGAGAT
Source organism: Paenibacillus sp. FJAT-27812 (assembly GCF_001273905.1). Taxonomy (NCBI): domain Bacteria; kingdom Bacillati; phylum Bacillota; class Bacilli; order Caryophanales; family Paenibacillaceae; genus Paenibacillus; species Paenibacillus sp. FJAT-27812. The sequence goes on from NZ_LIGH01000001.1 coordinate 2,438,998, forward strand.
CAAGAACAAAGAGCCTCAAGGCGTACAGATTACGCTTCTGATTAAGAGGACGGTGGATGAGGGGAGGACGAATGATGAAAGCACTGATCGTGGATGATGAAGCACGCGTTAGAAAAGCCGTTCGGCTGCTTGTGAACTGGGAGACGCATGGCATTGATGAAATAGAGGAAGCAAGCGGCGGATTCGAAGCTATCGAGCGGATGAGGCAGGACAAGCCCGCCATTGTCATTATGGATATGATGATGCCGGAGGGCAGCGGCGTTGATCTAATGGCAGCGGTAAATGAATTTGCCGGAACGATCAAATTTATAGTCGTGAGCGGACGCGGGGATTTCGACTTCGTACGCGAGGCAGTCCGGCATGGCGGAATCGATTATTTGTTGAAGCCTATTGAACCGGAGGCTATTAATGCGGCGGTGGCGAAGGCAGCCGCGCAGTGGCGGGTGGAGGAGAAGGAGCGGGCTGACCGGCAAAAGCAGAGCATGCGGCTTAATGAATTCAAGCCGGTCTATGGCGAGAAGCTGCTTACCGGGTTAATCACGGAGCCGGCTACGGCGCAAGCGGCTTTGCGCAGATTGCGGGAGGAGCGGCTCGTTCCAGAAGGGGCGCGCGCTGCGCGGCTTGCGCTCATGCAGGTTGATGCAGGCGACAGACAGCTGCATGAGCGCTTCGCGTGGGACAGTGAATTGCTTCATTTTGCGATTATTAATATTTGCAATGAGTTTCTGCTGCCGGGTCAAAAGGGCGTCGCCTTCCGGCACTGGGGAGCGCCTACGGAAATCGTTATTGCGTTATGGGAAGAAGTGGATCAGATGCCCGCTGTTCTTCAAGCCATCAATGAGGGCTTATTTGTGACGCTTCAGCGCCGGATCCATATGGGAACGAGCATGCCGGGGGCGTTTCCTGATGCGCTGCCGAGCCAATACGATGATGCGCTAACTGCTTTGTGGCGCCGGAATATGATGGATGCCAATCACTATATTCATCTCTTTGAAGAGGCCAAGAGCGGCAGTAGAATCGCTTTCGCGGAATGGGAAGAAGAGTGGAAGCTATCGGTGCTTAGCGGCAATGAGGAGCAGCTCGCCGCTGCATCGGAGCTGTGGCTTGAAGCGGCACGCTCGAGCGGGTATTTGTCGCCGCAAATGCTTGAGGATTATAAGACGGATGCGCTTCTTTTCTGTGTCAGAATGAATCGCGATGCACAAGGCCGCCATGCGGCGGACGAGGAGACGCTGATGATTCTGGAGGAGCTTGCGGAGAAGTCGCCGCATGTGAATGCTGCTGTGCTATCGCTGCAGGATTGGCGCGAGTGGTCTCGCTTGCTATTAATGCGGTTATCGCTGGCAATCGTGCAGCGTCAGGCGCAAGAGAAAGCGAAAATGAGCGACATTGCAGCCTTTATCGAGCAAAATTATCAAGCCGAGCTGTCGCTGCAGGATATTGCGAAACGGTTTTTCGTCAGCCGCGAGTACGTGTCGCGCAAGTTCAAGCAGGAGTATGGCATCAACATTACGGATTACATTTCCGGCAAACGAATCGAGAAAGCGAAGCTGCTGATGGTCAATCCGAACCTGCGCATTACGAAAATCGCCGAAATGGTTGGATTTCATGACGAGAAATATTTTAGCAAGGTGTTCAAGAAGCAGGAGGGCATCTCGCCGAAGGCGTATCGCCTTGGCGAGACGGAATAGGAAGGAAAACAGCCGGCTATCCGAATAGTTTCGTCACCCAATCCGCGATCGTTTCGTACCATCCCTGTAATTTAATGACTAGCTTGTCCAGCTTTTTGCCTTCATTGACAAGATGGACGAGCCAGTCCCAGTCGGTTAAAAATTGCAAAATCGTCACGACAAGCATAATAATGACGAACGAAAAAACGAAGACAAAAGCGGCTTGCAGCTTAAAGTACAGCGTGAGATGCCGCGCAAGCTTGGTGATCGTCTGCTCTTCGCCCGGATTTGCTTGCAGCCGCTTCGCTGCGCTTGCCATGATGAGGAGCAAAACGGCAATGACGAGCTCGAGAAGCCCGGCAATCGTTCCCCAGCCAAAGTTGATGATGCCGATACAGGTTTGAAATAGACCAAATAACAGCGTGAAAACGGCAGATACCCGCATCCAAAAAGCAAGCTTTTGCCATACTCTCTGAAGCTCCTGCTGCATGCCGCCGCCGGTTTCGGGCAATAATGAAGCCGCGGAAGAATTTGGCCATTCATAGGGGGATTCTGCCTGTGCATTCGTCTGCAAGTAAACTCTCTCCTTAACATACCTTTTTTCCAATTATAGGGGTATACGCTAGTAAAACGCCATAAGTTTCTTAGCGGTTATACTGCGGTTTGCAGTGATTCCTGTTTTGCAGTACGATGAAAGAAATAATAAGACACTCATACCAATACATAAGGGAGGACGCGGTGTTGTTCTCTACCTATTTCATTCAAATGAGCTCGATCATTGTATCGGCTTTAGCAGGGCTTACGCTTATCATTCTTCGTATTCGTGCCGGGAAACAGCCCACCTCCTTGCGCAAAATCATCATTCCTCCGCTTGGCATGGCAACGGGCTTCGTTATGTTTGCATTCTCGGCGACTCATATTCCTTGGGTGTGGGGCTTGTCCGCTTTTCTAACCGGCATGCTGATCTTTGCATTTCCGCTTATCGTTACGACGCGCCTAGAGCGCGTGGAATCCGAAATCTATGTCAGGCGCTCGAAGGCGTTTATATTTATTATGCTGACGCTGTTCATTATTAGATTGTCGCTTCATAGCGTCGTGGAGCAGTATATGTCGATCCCGCAAACCGGCGCTATCTTCTATTTGCTGGCGTTTGGCATGATTATACCTTGGCGGGTTGCTATGATTAGCGATTATATGAGGCTGCAAAAAGTAGAGTCATAGTCTGAATGGGGGAAGAGCTATGGATCCGAAGCTGACCGAACGGGTAAAGCTGACGCAGAATAAGCTAAGAAAGCGGACTTTATCCGCAATTTTTCAAGAGTTTGATCAAAAAATAATGAAGCTTGCGCGCGGCAAACGCGAGGAAAAATATTTGAAAATGTCGGAGACGCCATTTTCGTTTTTTCGCGGCAGCGCTTATTTGTTTTATTTTGACGTATCCCGGGAATGGTTTCCTTACCATACGCCGCTGAATCGTCCGACTTGGATTCAAGGCGATTTGCATTTTGAGAACTTTGGCGCCTTTCGGAATGAACGGGGGACGCTCGTCTATGACGTGAACGATTTTGATGAAGGTTATTTGGGCTCTTATTTATACGACCTGCTGCGGATGTCCGTGAGCATCGCGCTTGTCGGCAGGCTCAAGGGGCAGACCTACGATAACCAGATCAGCGCGATTGAAGCTTATCTGCAGGCTTATTCCAAGCAAATGCGTCGATTCGTAAAAGGGAAGGATGATCCCGGCACGTTTGCGATCGACATTGAGCAAGCGGAGGGTCCGGTGAAGAAGCTGCTCAAAAAGCTGCAAAAACGCAAGGACCAGCACTTCCTGGAGAAGGTGACGGCACTCGTACAGGAGCATAGGCAATTTGCTTCGACCGATGAGATCGTACCGCCTACCGACGAAGAGCGAGCGGCTTTGCTGGAAGCTTGGCCTGGTTATTTGGCTACGGTCGCAGCTGATGATGCGGAGGAGCTGCGCCATTTTCAGGTGAAGGATATCGCGGTGAAGCATGGCTCAGGGACGGCCTCTATCGGGCTCGACCGTTTCTATGTACTGATTGAAGCTGGCGAAGAAGCGCAGGGTGAGGATGATGTCGTGCTGGAGGTGAAGGAAGTGCGCGTTCCGGTTCCGGCGTACTTCATGCCTTATAACGAAACGTTTTGGGCGATGTTCGAGCATCAGGGCAAGAGGGTGACGATGACGCAGAAGGCGATGCACCACGAAGCCGACCCTTACCTTGGATGGCTGTCGATCGGAGACAGGCAGTTCTACGTGCGCGAGCGGTCCCCGTATAAGAAGCGGCTTAAGCTGGAATCGCTTGAAACGGTCGGTGATGTGCTGTCGGTGACGGACAGTATGGGCAAATTAATGGCTAAGATGCACGCGCGCGCGGATGCTGATGTAGCTCAAGGCATACTTGCCTACCACAGTGAAGTGGAAATCGTGAAGGCGATGGGCAATGACGAGGATGCCTTTTGCACGTCGATTGCGAACTGGGCAATTTCCTATGCCGATCAGGTAGAGCATGATTATGGGTTGTTCACGGATTGGTTAAGCGGAAGAAAGAAGCCGGCGTCATCGTAAACCGTTTGAAGAAAGGATTGCTCTCAAGAGGCGAGGCCACTCGCTTAGGGAGCAGTCCTTTTATTTTTTTATAATCTCCGATTGTCCGTGAATTTCTAATTATTTGGTTTGACAAGCCGTGAAATTTTATGGTATTCTTTACTAGTAATTAAATTGTATGCAATTTAATTTACTGAAATATATGTGAACCTACAGGAGGCTGTAAACTATGAGCATTTATTCGCATGAGCTAGAAACCATTAAAGGTGAACAAATAAGCATGGAACAATATAAGGGCAAGGTGTTGATTGTCGTCAACACAGCTAGCAAATGTGGCTTTACGCCGCAATATTCCGATCTGCAGAAGCTGTACGAGGAGTACAAAGAGCAAGGGCTCGAAATTCTCGGATTCCCTAGCAACCAGTTCGGCGAGCAGGAGCCAGGAGCCAATTCTGATGTGCAAAGCTTTTGCCAATTGAATTACGGCGTCTCCTTCCCTCTTTTTGCTAAGACGGATGTAAGGGACGAAACGGCTCATCCGCTATTTAAGCATTTGACCGAGGAAGCGCCTTTTAACGGTTTTGAGCTTAGCGACCCTAGCGGCAAAATGCTCAACGCCTTCCTTCAGGAAAAGCTGCCACACTACCTTGAGGGCAACTCGGTCAAATGGAACTTCACGAAGTTCTTGATCGATCGGGAAGGCAATGTCATCAAACGGTTCGAATCGACCGACGAGCCCCTCGATATGAAGGCCGATATCGAACAGCTGCTCTAGTGCTCCCTCACTGAAAAATGAAATAGATGCGGCTTCCCGGCGAAAAAAAGCCCAGTTAATGGCTTTTTTAGTCGATTTAGAGCGAGAAGTGCAGCAGGTTGGCGAAATCTTGTTCAGCGAGCAAGGGACAAACTGTGAAATGACTCGGAATATGCGTAAACGGCAAAGGGCTGCTGTTTATTTGGAAGAGAGGCAGCTGCTAGCCTCCCGAAAGAAAAAGTTTTGTTTAAGGATGCTGTAGAAGCAGCCGCATTAATAAAGCAGAGCTGCTTTGGTCAACTCTATGGCACGGAATCAACGGAATATGGCTATAGCAGCTAGATACCGGGCACTATTAAAGGGTTGTAGCCGAATCTATTGCGGACACTTGCTTATTCACTTTTTCACGGGCAAAATACGGCTTCCTACTGGGCTTGTCTTACTCTATTGCAGCAGCTTAGAACGATGAAGCGATCACGGATCTGGTCCCTCATCCCGTACGCTAACGCATCTGCATATATTGAATTCACGTTTAATGCTGGATAGGAAGCTTATTGAAATGACAAGTTGAAAATAGATAGAAACGGAAATTTCGTTTCTATCTATTTTTTTGTGTTTGGGAGTCTTTGAGACCTGCATTTACGATGTGAAGATGGATGTGTGAATTAGGTTTAAATATGCAATATTTTTTTCGGGTTCATAGATGGATATTTTGAAAAATCCCTTTTATTAAGTGATATTTTATCGAAATTTAATGTTTGATATTTGTTTGTGTTTAGGGGTTAAAAATACAAAAATATGAAACTTTTATTTCAATGATGCTGAAAATTAAAACGTTGATCGAGTGAGCGGAGGGCAGAAAAAATCGTGTGTGAAATAAGATAGGGAAATTCGATTGCATTTAGGCTTCCCACCAAGAAATATTGACTCTCGTACCGAGCAAACCGAGCAGCGTTAGTGATCCTCTTACGTTGACGACCAAGGATTGGCCTTGAGGAATGGCAATTCCTCCCGTGTAAGTTAAACGAAAAGGCTGAGGGAAAAGGGGGTAGATCATGAAGGTAGTCCCGCCGGTTGGCGCACTGGTTGAAGAGGTAAGCGTTGCGGCACTGGTTACAGAGCTTTCTAGATTCAAATTAGAAGCAGTCACCGCCGAAGGGGAGGTGAGCGTGCCCCCGCTGTTCATCGTTACTTGTCCTGAAAAGCTGGAAAGCAAGCTGAGCGAGATGTCAATTGTACCGCCAATACTGTGAACGAGTAATTTTTTGCCGCTCGCGGCCGGATTGTTTAGCAGTATGGTGATGTTAACGGTTCCGCCGAGTACGCCTAGACTTGCGCTGGTATTGGCCTCAGCTGAAAAATATCTGCCCGCTCGAGCGGCACCGGTTGTAGGAAAGGAAGCGGAGCCTGGATCATTATAGCCATTTACAGCCTCGCCAAAAGCCTCGTTACGGGGGTTGTCAATCGGATTATAGTTAGGCACGTTAAACCTCCCACCATGTGATATTCGTTGCAGCAGTAATGGCGCCCGGGCCGAGAGAAAGCGTTATGGAACGGTTGGGAGGAACGATGATGCCGCCAGTAAAATCAAGATTAAACATGCCTGTCGCCATCGGCAGCGACATGAATTGGGTTGGCGTGCCGCCGACTGTGCCGGAGGATGTTCTTGCTGTAGCGATGCTGGTTGTAGCGTTTCCGAATTGGCAGTTAAAGGGAGTGGGCGTAGTTCCACCCGTTACAGTCCCGCCGGAATATAAGATAAGGGTAGCCGCTGAAGTAGTGCCGCCGGAGATTCTAGAAATATATAAGGACCGGCCGCTCAAGTTAGGATTTGTAATTTGGACAAGCTGGTTCGAGCCTCCGGCAATTGCTGCGCTTGCAGTTGTAACCATAAAGAGTCTTCCATTGCTTGAGGCGTTTGTCTCTGGCGGAGCGATAGACGCAGAGGTGCTGTATGGATTATTGATGAGCATATAAAGGGGGTTGTTCTCATTATTAAATACCGCGTTATTTGTCATAGGGAAGACCTCTTCTTTTTTTGAATAGAGTTCTATCATGAGCATTATATGGCGCCAACAGCTTGTTAGTTTGGGTAATGTGGAATTTTTAGGGTCTAAATTCATGAAAGAAGTAACAATCGCCGTTTCAAACCTTGTAGAAATGACATAGATTATCGAAGCATGGACACGAGGGGAAGAAGAGGAGATGCCAAAATCAGCGAGTCGTTGTGAAGGGGCTGTTAAGAAAAAGGTTTGTAATAAACATTCCTTATCACCTCCGAGAAGACCAAAACGCAATCGCAAATGCCGTCATCGCAAGCATTCCGCAGCCTGCACGCCTTCAAGATTTTGTGAAATTGTGTATAAGGACGTGAGGACTACCGATCATTTCAAGCCGCTTCCGATGCAGGATACCTCGAACAAAATGATGTACTCGTACGCCGTTGTTAATCATGGCGAGCATCCGGCTGAGCTTCGTCTTGAAGTGGGTCCTAACGGCTCCGATTATGCGATTGACATAGAGGGTGTAGTAGGGAAGGGGATGACGGAGGTCATTGTTCCTTCCAAATTCATGCGTTACTCTCGGCTGAAAATGAAGTCTGAGCAGCAAGGGCAGCCGACGGTGCTGCAAGTCTATTTTCAAGCGCAGCAAGCCAGATAGCCGGCCCTCCCTCGTGGCCGCACACATTCCCAAAGGAAAAAGGTGAATAAACAATGCCAAACTTCTCGTCGTTTAACCCCAATCCGGATAAATTACGCACACTCATTTTCGGCAGAGACAGCACGGATACCCCGCAAGCATTAGCGACTGACACCGCAGGTCATATTTTGAATATTATGTTAGACGGTACGATCAGCAACCTCATGGGCGTGACCATTACCGCGGGGACGATTACAAGCGTGCTCGGGGCGACGATCACGGCAGGAACGATCAACAGCGTGCTCGGAGCGACGATTACGGCGGGAACGTTGAGCACAGTAAACAGTGTGCTTGGAGCGACGATTACGGCGGGAACGTTGAGCACAGTAAACAGCGTGCTCGGAGCGACGATCACGGCGGGAACACTGAGTACAGTGAATAGTGTGCTCGGAGCGACAATTACAGCGGGAACGTTGAGCGCGGTTAACAGTGTGCTCGGAGCGACAATCACCGCGGGAACGCTAAGTACGGTCGATAGCATACTCGGAGCGACGATTACAGCGGGAACGTTGAGCGCGGTTAACAGTGTGCTCGGAGCGACGATCACCGCGGGAACGCTGAGTACAGTCAATAGCGTGCTTGGAGCGACAATTACGGCGGGAACACTAAGCAGTGTGACGTCCATTTCGCAGAAGAGCTTCCAAGAATCGAGCAGCTTGAACCTTCCGACGGTCGATGCGTTCACGCCTTTGCCAGCCGTAACGACGAGCGTATTCGGTACGTATTCGTTTTTTGTATACAATAGAGGCCCAGGTACGAATGCGGTAGATGCGCGGGTAGAGATCAGCGCTAACGGAACGAACTGGTATGACGATGTCGATACGGTAACGGGAGTCGCAGTAGGCTCTGTGGACGTACTTGTGCCGCAGCGCTTTTTGAAATATACGAGACTTTCCTATCGTTCTAGCGCGGCTGGCTTGCCGACAACCATTGATGCTTATTTTAACGGACAAGGCACTTAATGCGTGCTTCAGCAAAATAATGATTTATTATTTGGGAGGGTAGCGAATGCTGCTCGGCGTACACGTAATAGCGCGTAACGAGGCTGATGTGCTTGAGCGCTGCTTGCAAAGCGTAAAAGCATTTGCAGATGAGATCATTGTTGCAGACACAGGCTCTACAGACGATACGGTAGATATAGCGAAGCGGTATGGCGCTAGAGTGCTGCCCGTTGCTTGGCAGGATGATTTCTCCGTAGTTAGAAATGAAGCCTTGCTGCATGCACGAACGCTGTGGGTGCTCGTGTTGGATGCTGATGAGTGGTTGGCGGAGTCTGTTCAGTCGGGGCTGAAGCTGCGGGAGGAGCTAAAGCGGACGACGTCGGCTGCACTTCGTATTCGGATGGAGCATGAGCTGAGCTCTGAAGGTGTGGGCAATCAGCAGGTGAATGATGCCGTGCGGGTATTTCGCGCTGATCGCGGATACCTGTACGTAGGAGAAATTCACGAACAGCTTGTCAAGCCGGCAGCCGGCGGGAGCCAATCAGGCCGGGTGCTTGATGTTGACGGACCAATAAGCGAGAGCGGACTAACCATTAAACATGATGGATATAAGCCTTCGGTAATAGCGCGCAAGAAAAAAGCGGAACGAAACTTACGGATCATTGCGAGGCAGCTGACTAGGCGTCCCAATGATCCTTTTTGCCTTTACAATTATGGCGTTACGATGTGCCAGCTTGGCAGAGTGGAGGATGCTCGAATAGCGTTCAGACATGCGCTCGATGAGGTAGCGGCAGATGCTCCGTTTCGGCCAACTTTAGTACGGGATTACGCAAAAGTACTGCTTGCGCTTCATCATGCAGAGGAAGCCGCAGCTATGCTGCAAGCAGAGGCTGAGAGATACAGTGGTTATTCGGATTTGCAGCTATTGTACGGGGATGCTCTTCGCTCAACCGGCATGCTGCTTGAAGCGGCAGCAGCTTATGAGGCGGCTATTGCAGTAGGCAAAAGCGTGTCGGGTTATGTATCGGAAGCGGAAGCGGGCGGCGTGCTGCCACGTTTTGCACTCGCTGACGTATGGCTGGAGCTAGGAGAGCTGGAGCGGTCTGAGCTGCTGTTCGAGCAATTGGTAACGGAAATTCCGCATTKGGAGCCAGCTTACTGTGGGCTGGCAGACGTGCTTCACCAAAAAGGTTTAAGTGATACGGCTATTCGTGACCGGCTCGTAAAGGTGGTTGGCATGCCGCAATCAGGGGAACTATGGCTTGCCCGATGCTTGACGCGAATAGGCGCTTTTGGCATAGCGCTTCCGCTGTGGAGGCGTGTGGAAAGCGATGTGCTTGCTGAGCATGGATCGCTGCAGGATGTTCACGGGTTTGCTGCCGCACTTATCGGCACGGGGCATTATGCGGAAGCGGGAGAAATGCTGTTGAAGGAGCTGGAGCGGCGACAAGGAGGAAGTGGGGAAGCGCTGCTCCGGGAAATAGCGATAGCCGCAGCGCTGTGCTTTTGGAACGATAGCCGTGCTCTGGCAGATGAAGAATTGGATTACGCGGCTAAAGCGATATGGCCTGAGAGCGATAGCGGATGGTTAAAAATAATCGAGACGATGCTGGCAGATGCTCCTTACTCGGCTAATAAGGAAGAAACTTGGCTTGCCCAGAAGCAGGAAATGGCTATTGCCAAAGAGCTGCTTGAGCGAGCCGTGTCTTTGGGGATGCTTCGGCTTGCAAAGCGGTTGGCGGATACGGATGCAGCGCTATCGGTATATTTTGAGCATGTGGTGTACGACCAAGGTTATAAGGATGCTGCCGCTGAATGGATGCTGCGCCGTTTCTCGGAAGAAGGAGATTTAAACAGCGGGCATTGGTTTCGCTTGGGTGAGCTGCTTTACAATAAGAGTCTTTATAGCGAAGCGCTGGGCATGTTCGAGCGCGGTGCGTCGGCTGGATGGTCGACAGATGGCGGTACGGCAGACCGATCAACGCTCGGTTCAGCCGCAGCCAGCTTGCAGCTTGCTTTAGAAGCGCTGGAGTTAACAGGCGCGGGGAGCAGCAGAGGCTGGGATGGAAGCTGGGCTGAATCCGATGCGAGCAGACTGCAGGAAGTTATAAAGCGCCTAGATGCGCTGGGCTGGAAAACGAAATGGAACGGCATGCAAAGGAGGCGAGCGAATGGAGAAGCTGCGGAAGCTGATTTCCTTATGCATGATCGTCCGGAATGAAGAGCAGCAGCTGCCTCGCTGCCTGAAGAGCGTGCAAGGTATTGTTGACGAGATTATCATCGTCGATACAGGCTCCTCGGATCGCACGATTGAAGTAGCGGAGCAATTTGGGGCGATCGTCGTGCGGGCGGAGTGGGAGCAGGATTTTGCCAAGGCACGAAATGTTGGTCTTGCACGAGCTCAAGGCGAATGGGTGCTGTTTCTTGATGCAGACGAGATGCTTGATGCTGCAACGGGCAGTCAGCTGCGAGTGGAGGCTGATCACGAGGCTTCAGGGCTGTTTTTGCAAATATGGAATGTGGTCGGTTCAAGCGACGATGAACGGGGAGGGACGGTTCACCCTGTTTTGCGATTGTTTCGCAATGACCCCCATATTCGGTTCGAAGGCAGAATTCACGAGCAGATCGCGGCCTCTATTTTACGGAGATGGCCGGAGGCCGTGTTTCGGCTGACGGATGCAAAAATTTTTCACTATGGCTATCGGCATGATATTGTGCTTGAGAAAAATAAGCTGCAGCGCAATATGGAGCTGCTGGAGCGGGCGGTTCTGGAAGAGCCGAATAACGTCTTTCATCGCTATAATTTGGGCGTAGAGTTTTTGCGGGCGGGCATGCCAGAGAAGGCGCTTGAGGCGTTTCGTTTCGTCAAGAAGCAGGAAGGGTTCGGACAGCTAAGCTATGCGCATCTGGTATTGAAATATGAAGTGAGGAGCTTGCTTTCCCTTCATCGCTGGGCTGAATCGGTTGATGCCGCAACTAAGGGGACGGCGCAATTCGCCGACTATCCCGATATGCACCATTATCACTCATTATCGCTGGCGCAGAACGGCCAGCTGCGACAAGCAGTGCATGCTGCCGAGAAGGCGTTGCAGCTTGGAGCGGCTCCGCCGCAGTATCATACGGAGGATGGAATCGGCACTTACCGCACGTCCTATATGCTCGGCAGGCTGAAGGAAGCGCAGCTTGATACACAAGGCGTTATTCGCGCGTATATCGCTTCTCTCCGTCAGCATTCCTCACTAATGCCGCCTCTGTACAGGCTGTGCAGATATTTGCGCATCGCCGGAGAAGCAGATCGACTAGCGGCGATACTGGCAGCTCAGCTCGCCTGCCATAATGAGGAGGCTGTATTGAAGGTAGCGGATGTTATCGCGGAAAGCGGCTGCGAGCAGGCGGCCATCGAATGGGTGAACTGGCATGCAGCTCAGCATAGCGATGAACAGAGACGACGGCTGGAGGCATGGTTCGAGCGAATTGGTGGAGTGGGGGATGAGGAGAAGGGGCAGAAAACGGAGCGGGGATTGTTGCGGGATCAGGGGCAGGAGCAGGAGCAGGAGCAGGAGCAGGAACCCGTGCAAACGCCGATAGGTACGTCGGGTTTATTTTCAGAGATGTGCCTCCGAGCGGATTGGCATTTGGAGCGGCTGCAGCGCTCCAATAAAGCCGTAACTGCTCTTAGGCTGCTCCTTCCATGCGAGGAAGGCTGGGGGCCTCGCCGATGAATGCTGAGGATAAGGACGCTGTAAGCGCGAATACTCAAACTATGGCTAGGAAGCCGCCTGTTTCGTTATGTATGATCGTCAGGGACGAGGAGACCCTTTTGCCTGCATGTCTAGCATCCGCTCAAGCGTATGTATCTGAAATCATCATCGTAGATACGGGATCGACAGATCGTACGGTCCAAATTGCAGAAGGTTTTGGAGCGAAGGTTGTACGCGCGGTTTGGACTGATGATTTTGCGGCAGCGCGCAATTTAGGGCTTGAACAGGCTAAGCAGCCTTGGGTGCTGGTGCTGGATGCGGATGAACGGATTGAGCCCGCCGCGCTGGATATTTGGGAGGACTTGCTTGCGAATACGGCATGCGCCGGATATTACATTAAGCTGTGCAGCTGGATCGGGTCAAGCATAGAAGGAGGCAACGTGCTTGAAGCGGGCGATGCCTTTATTGCGGATGCGGTATGCCGCTTGTTTCGCAATGATCCGCAAATCCGGTTTAGAGGAGCGCTGCATGAAGAGGCAGCTACAAGCATAACGTCGTTTGGGGAAAGGGCACTGGCTTATGCTCCGGTGACAGTGTGGCATGAGGGCTATCGAGCTGAAGTTGTAGCAAGGAAGGGGAAGCGGGAGCGGAATAGGCGGATTTTGCAAGCTGCTCTGCATCATAATCCTGAAGATCCTGTTCTGCATTACGCCATGGGGACAGAATGCTTTACTTATCGCAACTGGGCGGAGGCGGCAGCTTGGCTTGAACCGGTCGCGCAGCAATTAAAGGCAAATGACGGCTACGCTTCCGATCTTCTATTAAAGCTGAGCTACGCCTGTCTTGCGCTTGGCAGGCTTCACGCTGCGGAGAAATGGGCGAGAAAAGGCATCGTAGAGCTCGGATTTGCAGATTTTCCGGATCTTTATGAAGCGTTGGCATTAGCTTTGCAAGAGCAGGATAGAAACGCGGAGTCGCTTGCTGTGCTTGAACAGGCACTCCATATTGGGAGTGTTCCCGACTATTATTCGACCGCTCCTGGAGCGGGAAGCTACCGGACGTTGCATGCGGCAGGCATAGTTTGCGAGCGCTTGTACGCTTGGGAAAAGGCGGCAGATTGCTACAGCAGGTCGGCAGCTCGGCAGCCTCGTTATTTAGCCGCATGGGAACGACTGATGCTGCTGGGGACGGTGGATGATCGATTTCGATTGCGTTTGTTGGAGGCTTTGAGCAAGCTGCTAGATGAGGGTAGTGAGCAGGAGATAAAGGCAGTAGGCGAAGCGCTTCTGGAGCGGATGGGCGATGCAGGGTTTGAAACGCTTGCCCGGAATGAAGACGGGTCGCAGGCTGAGGGGAAACTAGGCTACGTCAAAAATAGCGAAGTTCCAATCGTTGAAAAGCTAATAGCTTCTGTTTTTGGGGCTGATCACAAGCAGCAAGCTTTGTTCTGGCGAGGACTGTTATGCGTGCAGCTAGGCGACTGCGAGCAGGGGCGCGAGCTGTGGGAGCAATTGCCGGAGGCTGACGAGCGGCGAGCGCTTTATTTGTACGCGCTTGCGCTTCGCGAAGCGGGCGGGGGGATTGTGCCGGCGCGGGAGTGTTCGGCGCCGCTGGAGCAGGCGCTGCTGCGCGTTCGCGCTTGGCAAGCATGGGTGGATCTTGCGGGTGCGGGCGGCATATCGGCTCTGCCGCCGCTGCAATGGTGCGCGGTTATTCGCGCACCGCAGGGTGCCCGCGCACCGCAGCGCTATGCGCTCGCGAGCGGCAGCTCGGCGCCCGCGCAGCTTGCCGCGGGCGTGCTTGCAGCCGCAGCAGCCGACTGGCGCGCTGCGGCTGGCAGCTTTGGCAGCGCCGCGACGTCTGCGGCGGCGCAGCCATGGGTTGCCCGCGCCGCCGCAGCAGGGCTGGCGGCAGCGTTCGCGGCGCGCGCTCGCGCCGCGGTAGCTGCGGCGATAGCAATGCCGCCGCTGCAAGTGGAAGCAGAGACGAGGCTGAGAGCCGTCTCTGCGCTATTTTCATAATCAATATACGATTGAATCGTTTATTGATTTTTTAGCTAGGCGAACCCTCTAACAACCTACCCCCGCGCCCGAAGTCACCTCAATCTCCCCAGCTGCTCCGCAATGATTCCTCTCCACTGCTCATTCCATTTGCGCTGATCGAATGCGAGGGCGGTTTGCCTGGCCATTTGGCTCATGGAGAGGCGTTTGTCCTCATCGTCCAGCAAAGCGCGAACCGCTTCGGTGAGCGCTTGTGCCCTTGGAGAGACAAGCCTGCCGTTCATGCCGTCGATGACGATATCGTTTAGTCCGCCGACATTGGCGGATACGACGGGGAGGCCGCAGCTCATGGCTTCCAAGCAGGCAAGCGACGTGCCTTCTGAGAAAATCGTCGGGATAACGGCGATGTCGGCATTTCTGTAAGCCTCTCGGACTTCGCTGAACGAGTAGGTGCGATGCGCGATTCGGGCTTTATTCGGATGGGCGTCTACCCAAAGGTGGAAAGCGGCAGCGATCGTCGTTCCTTCAACCAGCTCGCCGGCGAACTCGATAATTACGTTCGGGTACTCCTGCAAAATCGCATCTGTGAGCAGCATCATCGGAACGACTCCGCGTTCATAGCTGAGTCTTCGCGGAAACAACACGCGCAGAGGCTTGCTCTGAGCTTCGCTGCCTCTGCCCGGCGTAAACCAATCCGTATCGACCGCGTTTGGGAGCAGAATAATGCTGGCGGGATCGGAATAGCAGCAGACGGAGCGGCAGTAAGTTAAAAATTGCGAGTCAACGGAAACGACGCGGTCGAGCTGCCTGATCGCTTCGTTGATGATGGCGGCGACATCCTGCTTGGCCTCCCGCGTCATATCATGCCGATCCCAGCTAATGCCGTGGCAAATGCCGATGCTGCGCGGTCTGTAGCGAATGGGATGCCAGATACAGCTGCCATAAATGATCAATCCGTCGGCAGCCTCGGCCATCTCCTCGAAAGCGGCGGCGATTTTATCGGTCTCATAGGTCCAGCCTCGAACGCGAACGCCTTCGTAGACCGTATCAAATGCGCCAAAGTAAGAGAGCTGATACACGACGGGGCGAAGCCCCATGCCCGTTACGACTTGGCAGAGTGCATGCACATACCTCTCTAAGCCCCCGCCGAACGGGCGCGAAATATTTTGTGTATAGCCATCTAAATAACTATGCGTCAAAATCGTAACCGTATCCCGTTCAGTCTCGCTCAATCCTCAATCGCCTCCTCGCGCCAGCGGATCAAATTCGGCTTCGGATCGAGTATCGACTCGTAATGCGCAAGGCTGCCCCACTTGCCGAATGGATCAATTTGTTTGTAACGCTCGTACTTCGCACGCCGATCGGCGCCGCTTCCTGCCCAGCCCAAATGCTTTATCCGAAATTCGGTACAAGCGCCCGGCAGCGCAGCGGCAGTAATGGGCAGTCTCGGCACATGATGCTCCCATTGCGGATAGAAATAATGGTAGCCCGGCAAATAGCGAACGAGCGTCATCGTATGCCGCTTGTGCAAATTCCACCATTCATCCTCGCGGTAATGAGTGAGCGAGCCCCAGAAATCGAACATGCGAAAACCAAACCAATCATATTGCTCCTGATTGATTAATGTCCTAATCGCTTTGGCTGCCCGCTGCTCATAGATTTCATCCGCGTCCACCGACAAAATCCAATCGGGCTCTGTCGCTACGGTTTCCTGCCACAGTCTTTGCCTCAGCTGCCACTCCGAGCGAAAAAGAGGCGTATCGAGACGGACCAGCTTCACGACTTTATCGAAGGAGCGGCATAGCTCATAGGTTCCATCCGTGCTGGCGTCATCCACAATAACTAGCTCGTCGACAAAGCCGGATAGCTCGGACAATACCGCTTCCAAGTACCGGCCCTGTTCATTTCGCACCTGCAAAATGGCCGTCAGCTTATTGCCGTTCTTCTTGCGCCGCCAAATGCGTCCGTCGTCCATGGAACGTCCTCCTTCTTCGCTTTTATATATCTGAGGCTCTCCTGCTAACATCATTGGCGAGCTCGAGCACAGACGCGTCTAGTACCGCCAGCTCGGCGATATTGCCAAGCGCCTCCAAGCCGTTTTCCGCTGCCTCCAAAAAAGCATGAATCGCCTCGTGGCGTTTCCCTTCAAGCAGAAACGTGGTTCCCCGAAGCAGCAAATATTGCTGCCGTTCCTCATCGGTCGTCAGATGCTCCGGTGATAGGAGGGCGATCGCCTTCATTAGCCGTCCGCTCTGTATGCAGGACTCGGTGGCGAGCCGTTCGGCCATCGGTTCTGCTTCAATCAGCTCCAGCCGCTCAAGCGACTGCTTAAAATCATCGTTCAGACGATAGAGCAGCGCTCCTGCAAGCCCGTCTTTCCCTTGATGAAGCCAATCATCCAGATAGCTGACCGTTTGCTTCTCCTCCTCCGTGACGGCGGTGAAGCTGTACGTTTGAACGGCTTGTTTGGTCAGTCCCTGCTTTAGTTCAATGGCGGACAAAAAACGGTAATACGTACTTAGCGCGTCCTCTTTTCCTTCCATAACGGCAAGCTCGAATGAAGCAAGCAGCGCTTCCTTTGCTCGTTCCAGATCACAAATCAGATACCGATAAACCGCGTGGAAAAATAAAGGCTGCAGCCTGCTCGTCTCCGGCTGCCCAGCCCCTGCGCTGAGCAGTTTGCTGTACCATTCCGCAAGGCTGCGCTGCTGCAAACGAATAAGCGGCTTAGGGGAGAAGCCGCTGAGCATCCAGTTGAAAGCCTGCTTTGCCAGCAAGTCGCATACCTCATCCCGTCCGTCGAGCAGGAAGACATGCTCCGTGCAAAAGGATTGCTCCAAATAATAAGTCTCCGATTCCGTGATGATTAAATCAGCATGCGCGCATAACCATTTCCGGCATTTTGTCCAAAGTGCAGGCTCGCCTTGCTGGGGAGATTCCGGCATCGCAATAAGCATAAGCGGCTTAGCGGCCATCGCCGTTTGAATCCAGCAAGGATGCAAAACGACGGCGGCAGCCTGCTCCCAGTTGAACTGCTCCGCCTGTTTCAAGGAAAGAGACGTTACTTCTGGTGGCGCCTGTGCAGGGACGGGGCTTTCCGAAACGATATAAATCGCATATTTATCACTAAGCTTGCTGAACAGCTGTTGAAAGGGAGCGGGGAGGCTATTCCAGCCGCCATCCGGGAAAATAACAAAGGACGAAGCAGCCGCCATCGATTCACCTTCCATCCTGTGAGTTATGTATTCGCTTTTATGAAGCCTATGCAGGGCATGCATGTACGAATGCAGATATATTTTTCGGAAATGGTCATACTACCCATCAGCACCTCTAGAGAAATTCTGGTAAGCATAGAAGCGGGAGGAATTAGGGTAATGAAGGATCAATATCGCACAGACGAGAGGTTTTCGTCCTCGGGATTTATTTTAGCGGCAATCGGAAGCGCAGTCGGTCTAGGAAATATGTGGAAGTTCCCTTATATAACAGGACAATACGGGGGCGCGGCCTTTTTTATGTTATTCGTCATTTGCTTGTTGCTTGTTGGCCTGCCGGTGCTGCTTGCCGAGCTTTCGGTAGGAAGGGGCGGCAGAGGAAATGCGGCGACCTCGCTCATTCGCCTTAGCGGGCAAAAGCTGTGGGGCGGCTTAGGGTTTATTACGATAGTAGGCGCGTTTGTCATCTTGTCCTTTTATGCGGTAGTTGCAGGCTGGACGCTGCACTATGCGATGCTTTCTTTCACGGGAAAGCTGTTCGTGCATAAGGATTACGCGCTGCTTTTTCATGATTTCAATGCCAGCTGGATGCCTGTCCTTTGGCAATTTATCGTGATGGTGCTAACGGGTTTCGTCATCATTCGGGGCGTGTCGGCAGGCATCGAGCGGTTCAATAAGATTCTCATTCCGGGGCTCGTCATTTTGCTTCTTGTGCTTTGCGTTCGCGCGCTTTCGTTAGAGGGAGCAGGGGAGGGCGTATCCTTTTTCCTAAAGCCCGACTTTAGCAAGCTCTCGGCAGAGTCGGCGCTCGTTGCGCTGGGACATGCTTTCTTTTCGCTTTCGCTAGGCATGGGGGCGATTATGACTTACGGTGCCTATGTGGACAAGCGGCAATCGCTGGGACTCGCTACGCTGGCTATCGGAATCGGGGATTTAGCATACGCTTTTCTGGCGGGGCTGATTATTTTCCCAACAACCTTTGTATATGGGCTTGAGGCATCGCAAGGGCCAGGCCTCGTGTTTGTGGCGCTGCCGGCTGCATTCTCCGCGATGCCGTTAGGCGCGGTTTTTGGAGGCTTGTTCTTTGTGCTGCTAGCTTTTGCGGCGCTGACATCCATGGTGTCGCTGCTTGAAGTGCCGGTTGCCTTCGTTCGCGAGGCATTCGACTGGAGCCGTACCTTTTCTGCCGCGATGCTGACGCTGCTTTGCTTCTTGGTCGGGCTGCCGTCCGCTTTATCATTAGGAGATAAAGCGCCGTGGCTAACGTTTGGCGGCAAGCCTTTTTTTGATTGGGTTGACTTCGTCTGCTCGAATATAATCCTTCCGCTCGGCGGATTAGTCGTAACCTTGTTCGTCGGATATGCTTGGAAGGGGGCGGCGGAGGAAGCGGGCTTGTCTTCATGGTGGCTGCGCGTGTGGATGTTCATGCTGCGCTACGTGGCTCCGGTATTAGTGCTGCTCGTCTTTCTTTACTCATCAGGCATTATTGCGTTTTAAAGCAGAAGCTGATTTTAATTGTCGACGCGCTGAAAGCGGTCGTCCTGCGTAATTTTGGCAAGCGCCTCGACCTTGGATTTAACGCCCAGCTTGCCGTAAATTTTTTTCAAATAGTTTTCGACGGAGCTCTCGCTAACGTGAATGATGCCGGCTATTTTGCTGTTCGTATATTTGTCGGCCACCATCGATAAAATTTTCTCTTCGGTCGTGGTCAGATCCGCTTCCCAGTAGTGCTTGACATGATCCGGGCGCTGCAGCTGAACCTGTCTAAAAATAGGCAGCGGCATGATCGTATACCCGCGAATAACGGTATGGATCATGTCCAGAATGTCCTGGGGCGAAGCGCTCTTATTCAAAATCCCGCTTACGCCGCACTCGATAAGGCGATTGAAATAGGGAATATAGTCATATCCGGTATGGATGATGATATGTATCGCAGGATGCTGCTCCTTGATCGCAGCGGCAATATGAACGCCGGTATCATCCGGAAGGTTCAAATCAAGAACAACAACGGAAGGGAGCTGCTCTCGAACCATCTCGATGCCCTCCGAGCCGCTTGCTGCGATGCCAAGCACCTTTATGCTTTGATCTTGCTCCAATAGGAACTTGATGCCAAGCGCCATTGCCGGATGATCATCGATAATGAGTATTTTAATTTCTTGATTCATAAGTGTCTTTCCCTTCTGCAGGCAGCGTGAGGATAAGCTTTAACCCTTTATTGATGGACGTAAAATACTGCATTTTACCTTCCAGGCTGTTGATGCGATGATTGATGCCATGCCAGCCGATGCCCCCGCTATGCTCTTTTTCGTTTAATCCGATGCCATCATCATCATATTCGAGTACAAAGGTTTGATTGGCGTAGTAGAGGTGGAAATCGACCTCATTCGCTTTGGAATGCTTCTTCGCATTAGAGAGCAGCTCCTGCATGATCCGAAATAAATGATGATGGACATCGGTATCAAGCTGTTCCCACTCCGTCTTTTGTTCAATGCGCAATTGCAGCTTAAAGGGGACATTCATCCTCTCCGTCTCGATGAGATTGGATACCGTTACGGCGAAGCCAACCTCTTTCAGCAGATGAGGATACAATTGAAATCCCGTTTCCCTCACGTTCAAATTAATAATATCCAAATACTCCGCCAGCTCTTTTAATTCCGTTTGCAGGGCGGCTGGCTCGAGCCTCCCGTTTTGAATGGCTGTGACCCGCTGCTTGGCAAAATAAATATCCTGCATCACCGTGTCATGCAGATCCGTCGCAACCCGGCGGCGTTCCTTTTCCTGCATCTGATAGAGCGATTTTCTAAACCATAAGTAATAATCAGCAGGCATGTCCGCTGCGGCGGCTGGCTCGGAAATGAGCTCGCTCACTTTCATGGAGAGCTTCTCGGATAAGTATACATTCTCGATCAAAATAGAAAGCTGGCTTTTTAATATAGCGATCCATTGCTGCTGTTCATCGCTGAAAGGCAGATCAGGCGATATTTTTTTCATAATAATATGGCTGGTGAAATCCAGTTCTGAATTTATGGCATATACGATGTGCTTTGAGGGGGGCGAGTCATCCGTAAGGACAGCATGCTCCAGCTCTGTTTTATTGAGCGGTCCATGGGTCACCAGCCTGATGCGGGAGTTGTCATGGAATCGCAGCGCTGCCGCTTCAAGCCCAAGTGCCGTGCAAATCTGAGGCAGCAGGCTAAACTTCGCATCCTCTAGCTTCTTGATCTGCCCATGCTCTGTCAGAATACGATAAAACGCGCCAAGCCGTCTATTTTTTATCGGAAAGAGAAAGCTGACCGTTCCATTGTTCTTATAGAGCGTCTCCTTAACGGTGTAATAAATAAAGGTCAGCGGAAATAGCGTGATGAACCATACGGCATAAGCGTAGCTGACTACCGGTTTTCCCAGTAAGTCAGGAACGACCGACAAAAGCAAAAAAGGCAAGAATGACAGAAGAAAAGCGATGAAAATGATTTTGATCACCTTGGCTGAGAAGGAGTATTCATGGCGCTTCTCTATGTAAATCACGATTAAGAGAATGATCGTAAGCAGCGATCCTAATGCAAAGCATAACAAGCTGATAAAGCGGTCAATCAAGAAATAGCGATGGAGGGGCATGTCCAGAAAATAGACGATCCGTATCGCTGCCAGGAAAGTAAGCAAAGCGAAAGCGTATTTGAGCCAGCGTTGATGAAAGAGCTTATAGCCCTTTTCCTTAAGAAAGAAATAGATGAACTTTGCAAACAGGAGCGGAATAAATGACATCGCATTAAGCGTAATGAATTTGGCAAGCGCGTCTGAGCGTGAAGAGGCTTCGGCGCACATGAAGGCAAGTCCCATTAATATGAACACAGCGAGTAAATAATAAATGGATCGCGAATGCTTCACGTTAAAATAAAGAAAGACGGAAATGGCAAATAGAACAAGCTCGCCTATTATTCCCAGCACGTACCTGGATGAGAGCTCGTTCGTGTTATTTTTGATATCAAAGGTATATCGCTGGCCGTTTCGCATGATTTCAATCGAATGGGCTTGTTCAATATCTCGGAATTTTAGCACGGTGAAATGTTCGCCCGTAGGCCCACCATTGATGCGCAGCACGGTATCGTTGACGATAAGCCCCATTTTCTCGGCTGCGCCGTCTTCATAGATTTCCGAGATTGACCAATTAATGTTGTCGGTAGAGCTCACGCCAATGCCGAGGTAAGGGTAATGAAACGTAACATAGCTGACCCATGAATGAATCAGCAGCAGGCCGGCTCCTACAAAAATAAAGATAAACCGCTTGAAATGCGGTAATTTATGCATGGCAGTAATCCTTTCAGAATACATAATAAAAAGCCTGACTCATTGGTCAGGCTCTGTATTATGGAATTAAGCCCAATAATCGGATGAGGCAGTTCCATTGCTAAGTGCTGCTGCCGGAGTTGCATAGGATAGTTTGAGAACCTGCTTCTGTTCCATGGAAATCGTAGCTTCGGCTAGTATTATTGAAAGCTTGTCTTTTGAGTTTTTGTTAGCTGCATACTGAAGAGCGGTTTCTTTAAGCTGCGGTGACCACATGGTTAAATTCCCCCTAAAAAATGGTATCTTTACAAATTAAATTATAGCAAAAAAGATAGAGAGGATTTCCCTAATGTTTTTAGGGCAAGCCGCAATTTTATTTACGGAAATGGCCGATGGTGATCGCCCTGAAATGATGCTCCCAAGGCTGGCTAACGGGTATCGTAGTCAAAAGATGATCCGCTTGCAGCAGATACAGCTTTTGAACAGCCGACGTATACTCCGAAACGCCGGATGTATGGATAAATTCAACAAGCTGCTGCTCGTGAGCAGGCAACTCCTCCATTCCTATTATACCGTCGTAATATTTTCTGAGAAAGGGAAAGTTTCCTTCGCTGTGATCGAGCAAATACAAAGTAGCAAGCGTCCTTTTGCGCTGAACGATATCATTCCGTTCTTGAAGGATGGATAAGTTTTTGACATCATTGCGCAGCTGGGCGGCAATCCCGATGAACTGTGCAAAATCTGCGAGCTTTATTGCTATAGAAGCATCTGGCTGATCAACGAGTTGATAGCCTAGCTTAATAGCAGCGCCAAGGAGCGAAGCGGACTTCTCGGAAATAAGCTGAAGATACTCTTCTTCCTTTGTGACGGTGTTTTGAATATCCTTGTGCTGGCCATTATGAGCCGTTGTAAGCAGTTGAAGAATATCCGAGCCAAGCGGTTTGTTCAGATAGCCTGCAATTGCGGCAGCCATTATGCCTGAAGCGCAGTTCATGGCAACAGATGGCTCGTCATGCATCCATGGCGGGATGAAGTTGTCCTGATCCTGCAGATCATCGAATATATCCAAACTTAGAATAAGCAGTTCCGTTTGGGCAGCCGCATGATAAATAGCCGGAGAGCTGCCGCCGAGCATGTAGTGGGTATACAGCGTCAACTCGGACCATAACGTTGTTTCTGATTTTTTATATTGAATATAGCTTCTAATGATCCGATTATAGCTCTCTTCATAAAAGTGTTTGTCTATGATTTTAAATAATTCAATAGAAACATAGTCGAGCATGGAGCGTTGTTCATATGAGCCGGCAGGAGCGCTTTCTTGCATGGATTTGATTCTTCCTTCCTACTTATAGATGGATAATTTGCTTTTTGGTAAGGATAGCTATATAAATCCGGATTATGCAAGTAGTTACTGCCTTAAATTTTCTTGGGGAAAGACTACATTTATGTGGGGGGACAATCCTTGCTCCATTTACTATACTAAGGGGTGATATTAATTTGTTAGAATAGGAGCATAAGGATGCTATGTGTAGAGCTGAGACGCTTGTCCAAAAACAAGCTCTTTTACGTTGCTGTCTCCTTCGGAGTAATCATTGGCCTGATAGGGCTATTCCCTTATTATTCGGATACATCCTACTATAAAATATATCAGTTAGACACCTCGATTTCAGCTTTTGAAGCGTGGCTGTATTGTCTGGGCCTCGGTTCGGGGGCTATGCTCCAGCTCCTTTTGCCACTCCTTATAGGTCTGCCCTATTGTGATAGTTTTCTGCATGATAAAAAAACAGGCTATTCAAAAGCCGTCTTGGCCAGAGTTTCTTTTGCCAAGTATATGAGATCAAAAATAGTCGTTAACTTCCTCGCAGGCGGATTGACTGCCATTGCTATATTGTTCATTTTGTTTTTAATCGTTGCTGCCTTGTTTCCGCTGCACTTGCCCAATACCGATATGAATTTTGTGCCACAAGGACCCGGAGCAGCTTATTATCAGGAGCATCCCTTTCCCTACATTTTATTTATTATAGGGACGAACGCAGTGTTTGGCGGATTGTACGGCATTCTCGGGTTTTCGTTTTCGGCGCTGCTCAAAAACCGCTATGCGGTGATGGCTTCTCCGTTTTTGTTCTATATGGGGCTGCTGGTCATATCTGAGGTTTTTCATATTAAGATCATTGATCCCGTTCATTTAATAGCCGCTTACAGCGTGCAATTGCCAGGTATGGGGACGTTTGTTTGGGGGTACGGCGCAGTTGTTCTCATAAGCTGTATATTAATTATGAAATTGATCAGAGAGACAAACAAAGAACTGATACAATGAATCGTCAAAATTAAAGAAGTTAATAGAGAAACATAAGCGTAAACAACAATTGCAGCCCGCCTCGATCGAGGCCGGGTTGTTTCGTTTGCTGCTGAAATGACGCCCGCAAGCAGGGAGTATTATAATTTCGCGGAAATTTGTGTATTATAAGAGGATAAATATTTTCCGTGGGAAAGGTTGGTCGCAGATGGAGAATGCAGTAGAGAACAAGTCATCATCCTCGAATTTTATAAAAAACATCGTAGTCGAAGATTTGAAGAGCGGCCTTGTGCAGGAAATTGTGACTCGTTTCCCGCCGGAGCCGAACGGCTATTTGCATATTGGACATGCCAAGTCGATTTGTTTGAACTTTGAGCTCGCCGATGAGTTTAAAGGCAGAACCAATCTGCGTTTTGACGATACGAATCCGCTCAAAGAAGATACCGAGTATGTGGAATCCATTCAAGAGGATGTCCGCTGGCTTGGCTTTGAATGGGATGATCTTCGTTTTGCGTCGGATTATTTTGAAGAGCTTTATAACCGCGCTGTCTTGCTAATTAAGAAGGGCAAAGCTTACGTGTGCGATCTTACGGCTGAGCAAATGCGCGAATATCGCGGCACGTTGACCGAGCCTGGCAAAGAAAGCCCTAATCGGAACCGTTCTGTCGAGGAGAACCTCGACTTGTTTACGCGCATGCGCGCGGGCGAGTTCAAGGACGGCGAGCGGGTGCTTCGCGCTAAGATCGACATGGCTTCGCCGAACATCACGCTGCGTGATCCGGTGCTGTACCGTATTGCGCATACGCATCATCACCGTACGGGCGACGCTTGGTGCATTTATCCGATGTATGATTATGCCCACCCGCTAAGCGATGCGATTGAAGGCATTACGCACTCCATCTGTACGCTGGAGTTTGAGGATCACCGTCCTTTATATGACTGGACGATCGCGGAATGCGAGATGGAAGCTACTCCTCGCCAATATGAATTTGCCCGCCTGAACGTGACGAATACCGTTATGAGCAAGCGCAAGCTTAAGCAATTGGTAGACGAGGCGGTTGTGGATGGCTGGGATGATCCCCGCATGCCGACCATTAGCGGCTTGCGCCGCAAAGGCTACACGCCGGAAGCCATGCGTGCATTTTGCCGCGAAATCGGCGTGTCGAAGAGCAACAGCCTTGTGGACGAGCGCAACCTTGAGCATTTTATAAGAGAAGATTTGAAGCTGAAAGCTCTTCGCACGATGGCGGTATTACGCCCTCTGAAAGTGGTTATTACGAACTATCCAGAAGGCCAAACCGAGCTGCTGGAAGCGGAGAACAATGCGGAGAACGAAGCGATGGGAACGCGTCAAATTCCGTTTTCCCGCGAGATTTACATTGAACAGGATGATTTTATGGAAAATCCTCCGAGCAAATATTTCCGTCTCTTCCCCGGCAATGAAGTACGCCTCAAGCATGCGTATTTTATTACATGCCAAGATGTGATCAAGGACGCGGACGGCAACGTTATCGAGCTGCACTGCACGTATGATCCGAAGACGAAGAGCGGATCCGGCTTTAATGAGCGTAAAGTGAAAGGCACGATTCACTGGGTAGAAGCGTCTCAAGCCGTAACTGCCGATTTCCGTTTGTTCGAGCCGCTTATTACGAGTGAGGCGGAAGAGGAAGGCAAGCCATTCCTTGAATGCATCAATCCGAATTCGCTTGAGGTGCTGCAGGGCTTCGTTGAGCCGAACATGAAGGATGCGGTTGGCGGCGACAAGTTCCAGTTTTTCCGCCATGGCTACTTTAATGTAGATCCGAAGGATACGACGGCAGAGAAGCTGGCATTCAACCGTATCGTTTCGCTGAAGAGCTCGTTCGATCCATCCAAAGCCTAAACGCAAACGAAGCGCAGAAGCCTGCCGAGATTTTTACACTCGGCAGGCTTTCTTTCTATCTGGCAGAGGGGGCGAGGTTGTGGGGAAACATCGCATTAACGGTTTAATTTTGGCTGGCGGGCTTAGTACGAGAATGGGAACGGACAAAGCGCTGCTGCCCATCGAGGGCAAGCCGCTGCTGTACCGGCTGGTCGAGCAGTTAAGCGCTCTGACGCAGCATGTGATTATATCGGTTGGATCATCGGAGCGGGAGGCGCTCTACCGCGAATCCCTCGAGGAACGGGGAGGAACAGTGAGCTTCGCCTTGGATCATGCTCAAGGATGCGGTCCTTTGTCCGGTCTGCATGCAGGCTTATCTGCTGCCGCTGAAGGTTACGTATTCGTTATGGCTTGCGATATGCCGGAGCTGTCCGAGGAGCTGCTCGCGCAGCTCATGGCTCATATCGATAGCGGAGCGGACGTTATTCACGCCGATGGACAGCCGTTTCATGCGCTGTATCATACAAGAACGGCCACGCAAATAGCGGCTGCGCTTGATGCGCAGGATTACCGCGTCATGCGGCTGCTTAGCAGGCTGCATACTCTTGTGGTTAGTCCCTCGGGGAATGGCCGCGAAATAGTCGCAACGAACCTCAATACGCCTGATGATTACAACAAATATATAGGCAAGTAAGGGATGCAAAGCAAGGTTTTGGTTCATGCGGCCTGCTGAGCGATTTGCTTGGCGGGCTTTTATTTTTGGATGCTCAAACAATCGGCGTTGTGATATAATTTGTCAAAGTTGGGAGAGGCGTTAGGCCTTCATAAATCGTTAATAAATAAGCAGCAGGAAGCACGCAAGCGACACATAGGAAGGTACGAGGTGGCGAGTATGTCTTGGCAGCTACAATATGAAATTATCGACGCTCAGCTAAGCGATTTGGAGCGTATTGTCGACATTTATAATTCAACGATTGCAAGCCGAATGGTTACGGCAGATCTGGAACCGGCAACAGCTCTGAGCAAAAGAAAATGGTTCGATGAGCACTCTGCCGATTTCCGGCCATTATGGGTACTGCGAATCGAAGGGGAAATTGCGGCGTGGTTCAGCTTTCAATCGTTCTATGGCAGACCTGCCTACAATACAACGGCGGAGATCAGCATTTATATCGCGGAGGAATACCGTTCCCGCGGCCTTGGCTCGGTGTTGATTCAGAAGGCAATCGAAGAATGCCCGCGTTTGGGGCTTAACACGCTGCTTGGCTTCGTGTTCGGACATAATGAGCCAAGCTTGGCGCTGCTTCGCAAGTTCGGGTTTGAGGTTTGGGGGCATTTGCCTAAGGTGGCGGTGCTTGACGGCGTAGAGAGAGATCTTGTGATCTCGGGGAGACGCGTATGAAGCGAACGTTAGTCATTAGTGACATTCACGGCTGTTATACGCCATTTAATGATCTGCTTGCGCTTATGAACTATTGCCCGGGCGAGGATCAGCTTTTGCTGCTCGGCGACTTTGTTGACCGTGGTCCAAGAAGCAAGGATGTGGTGGAGCAGGTCATTGGCCTGGTGCAAAAGGATGGCGCGATTGCCATTCAAGGCAATCACGACGAGAGGCTTGTTGACGTCATGCTGGAGCGGAATGAACAAGCGCTGCTGAAGTTTTCCGGACACGGCGGAAGACAGACGGCCGAGAGCTATGCCGGCATTAAGCAAGGCCCGATCGAGCATGTAATCGAATGCGCGAAGGCGGCGGTTCACGAGCATTATCCGCATCATATGACGTTTCTTGACAATCTTCCGTATTACCATGAGGACGAACATTTTATTTATGTGCATGCCGGCCTTAATCCTAATTATTTGAACTGGAAAGATCAGCCGCAAAGAGATTTTCTCTATATTAAGCAGCCATTCCTTACCAGGCCGACCAATGTGAACAAAACGGTTGTTTTCGGCCACACCAAAACGATCGACATTCACGGCAAGCCGGATATTTGGTTCGGCCCCGGCAAAATCGGCGTTGACGGCGGATGCGCAAACGGGCATCAGCTCAACGGATTAGCGATAACAGGAGCAGACGAGTTTAAAACGTATTCTGTACCTTGGAGATTATAGGGCAGCTGTTCATATAAAGAGGTGAAATGGAATGCGGATGTACGCTAATGCTCATTACAAAAGCTTGCTGCTGAATGTTTTGCTTACGGCGCTTGCCTTAGTTTACGCACTTATTATGGGCTGGCTGTTATTTTACCGCGGCCGCTATTTTGGCGAAGGCTACAGCTATAATCTAGTTCCACTCTTTACGATAAAAAAATATATCATTTACCATGATCATTTTAATTTTGATACCTGGTTCAAAAACTTATTCGGAAATATCGTATTATTTATACCGATCGGGCTTTTTTTGCCGTTATTTAATAAGAAATACAGACATGTGCTCGCGCTTGCCGCAGCCTCTATCCTATTGATTACAATTGTCGAGCTGACGCAAATGCTAACGCGGGTGGGCAGCTTCGACATCGATGATATTATATTGAATACCTTCGGGGCGATGATCGGCTTGCTGATAACACGGTCCGCCCTTCGTCAGCCACTGTGACTGGCATATCTATTAATGTTAAAATAAAAGCAATGAAATAGAATCAAGGCAACGAAAGGAAGAATGACGAATGAGTAAATTTTGGAGTCCGCTAACCGCGTCGCTCGTGCCTTATGTGCCAGGCGAGCAGCCGAAGGATAAAACGTATATTAAGCTGAATACGAATGAAAATCCATATCCGCCATCCCCGAAGGTAACCCAGGCTATCAAGGATGCGGCGAATGCGGATTTGCGTTTGTATCCCGATCCTACTTGCGAGGAACTTGTGCAAGCGGCTGCAAGCTTTTACGGCCTGCCCGCTGAGCAAGTATTTGTCGGCAACGGCTCGGATGAAATTTTAGCATTTGCGTTTGCAGCGTTTTTTGACCCGGCGAAGAAAGTGCTGTTCCCGGATATCACGTACAGCTTCTATAAGGTGTATGCGAAGCTTTACGGTTTGCAAACGGAGCTTATTCCGCTGGACGAGCAGTTTCATGTGCAGGTGGAAGCCTACCATGCGGATAACGGCGGCATCATTATCCCGAATCCGAATGCGCCGACAGCGGAGCTGATTCCGCTCGAGAGTATTCGCAAGCTGCTTGCGAGCCATCCGAATCAGGCGGTCATCATTGACGAGGCTTATATCGACTTTGGCGGGCAATCGGCGGTCGAGCTGGTTAAGGATTATCCGAATCTGCTCGTCGTGCAGACGCTCTCGAAGTCACGTTCTTTGGCAGGACTTCGCGTTGGCTTTGCCTTCGGCAGCGAAGAGCTGATCGAGGGGCTTAATCGGATCAAAAATTCATTTAACTCTTATACAATTGACCGGCTCGCCTTAGCAGGCGCCGTTGCTTCTCTCGAGGACGATGCTTATTTCCGTGAAACGACTGCGAAGGTGATCGCTACGCGCGAGCGGGTAACGAAGCAGCTGCTTGAGGCGGGCTTCAAAGTAACGGATTCGAAGGCGAATTTCGTCTTTATTTCGCATCCAAGCATGGCGGCAGAGAGCATTTTCCAGCAGCTGCGGGATAAGGGCGTGCTTGTACGCTACTTCAATCAGCCCCGGATTCATGAATATTTGCGGGTTAGCATTGGCACGGATGACGAGATGGATGCTTTCATTGCGGCGCTTCAAGAAATTGTAGGCGTATAATGGAAGCGGCAGCAAAGGAGCCGATGTTGTTTAAGCGTTCGATGAAGTCGGTGCTGTTGCTAAGCGCCATTTATGCCGTAGTAAGCAATGTTTATCTCTATTCTGCCTACTTTAACAGCAGCGTTATAGAGTGGAGCTACCTTATTTGTACGGTGATGGTAATCGCATTCGTGCTGCCGATAGTGAAGCTCTTTCGCAATCAGCATTGGTACTTTCCGGCCTTCATCTTCTTGTTTTGGATACCGTTCAGCGTCCTGCTTGCATTTGTGCTTAGCCAAGTGCTTCCGGTAACAGATGATTATGTCGATTTTGGGCTGCTGCTCGTTTACTGCCTTATATTGAATGTCGCTGTTATGGTGCTTAGCATCGCATTAGGCATTATCATAAATACGGGTTGGATGTTATGGCATCGAATGAAGCAGAACAAAAAGCAATAATTCTAATTCATAAGCTGTGCATGTTTCTCCTCTTAAAAAAGGAGCATGCACAGCTTTTTTTGTCCGATGATTTATACCTTGACTTTTGGCCTGATCCGTCTTACAATTCTGTTAAACTAACGTTCGTTAGGCAAGGGAACGGACGAGGCAGCAGGAGGGATAAAGATGAGTAAGGAGCCTTCTACGGCGGAGAGAATCAAGCTGGCGGCGTTAACGATGTTCACGGAATCTGGTTATGAAGGAGCATCCTTATCAGAAATTGCCAATGCGGTCGGCATCAAGACGCCGTCCATTTATGCGCATTATAAATCAAAGGAGCAGCTGTTTCTGCAGCTCATTCAAGAAGTGATCGCGGAGGAGCGCAAACAATATTTAGAGCTGCTTCAAGCGATTGAGCAGGACCCAATCAAACAACAGGTCTATCGATTATTTGATTTTTTCACCAATCTTAAGCATATGTCGACTGGGCAGGCATTTTTGAAGCGGACGATTCTTGTACCGCCACGGCATTTGCGTGATCAGCTTAGGCAGGATTTCATGCGGCATGAAAATGGGTTAACCGAAGGACTTGTAGAGGTGCTGCATAAAGGTGCTTCTGAGGGATTATTCAACCGTGACGAGGAGCGGCTGATTGCCTCCTTTTACGTGTGTGTCGATGGCATTCTGGTCGAAAACCAATTATATGAGGAAGAGCTGTTCGAAAAAAGGAAGCAAATGGTGTGGCAATCATTATGGCAGCTTTGGACGATGACAGCGAGAGAGGATTGAAAAATCATGCAGTGGATTTATTTATTATTAGCAGGCTTTCTGGAGGTTGGCTGGACATTTGGCCTCAAATATTCGGAGGGCTTTACACAGCTTGTTCCAAGTATCGTGACCATCGTGCTGCTTGCCGTAAGCTTTATGCTATTTGCCCGTGCGATGAGAACGATTGAAATAGGCGTTGCTTACGCTATGTTTACAGGTATTGGGACTGTCGGAACGGTTATAGCAGGCATTTTTATATTAAATGAACCGGCTGATTTCTGGCGTTTGTTCTTTATTGCAATATTGGTCGGCGGGATCGTTGGGCTTAAGCTTGTGTCGAAGGATAAACCGGCGCCAACAGATGAACAAGCAGAGGCATCCTCATCCATTCAGGAGCGCTCAACGGAATCAGCGATAAGAACAAACAACAAAGATCGTGAAAAGGTGGGTACGTAACATGGCTTGGGTCTTTTTAATTATATCCGGCTTAGGCGAGGTCGGCGGCGTAACGTTCATGAAACTGTCTGACGGTTTTAAGAAATGGAAAGGTACCGTTGGAGCAATCGGAGCAGGCTTTATCAGCTTTTTCTTCTTATCCAAAGCGCTCCAAACCATTCCGATAAGCACGGCATACGGGATATGGACGGGAATCGGCTCGATCGGCAGCGTTTTGCTCGGCATGTTTATTTTTGGCGAATCGCGTGATTGGCGTAAGGTGTTATTTTTATCGATGATTATTTGTGGCGTTATTGGACTAAAGGTTGTCAGCGGAGGGCATTAGTTGAAATTTTTGGAAGAGTCTGCTTCTGCGAGGTCATTGACCTTGCAGAAGCAGACTCTTTTCTTTGGGAGCAGGAAGGGCTCTCACTCGTACACGATATTTGCGTAGTATTCCATTAAATCTCGTATGAGCATAAATGCCTCGCCGTTAGTTACCTTGGCTGGATTGGCGATCGCGTCTATGGTTTCGGGTTGAATCCAGCCCCGGCTAATGATTTCGCTGCTTCTCAGCTCAGCAGCGTTCTCGTTGTCGATTGTATGAGCAATCGTCTTGAAGGCTTGCTCGAGTGTCAGCGGCATAGCGGATGGATTGCTCATGCCATCAATAGCGGCAACTGATTTTCCTGTAAAAAAAGCGGGATGCCTGTTTTTTACATTGTTCATATTATTGACGAAGCGTTGGGCATTTGACGGAGCATCCAGCTCAAAGCTTTTGTTATCAACGGATCCGCTTGTCAAAAGCATGCTTACAGCTGCGATTAATCCTTTGTATGCTTTGTGGCTCTTGTAGGCAGGCGCTTCAAAATCATTCATGCTAAGGTCCATGCCCTGTGCAGTCAGCCTTTCCCGGAGGGTGCTTATCAGATCGCGTGACTGTGAAAGCTCGCGAAAGCTTATCTTGTTCTCGGCTGCAAGCTTTGCTGCCGCACCGGCGGCTTCTGCGGTCGCCATGCCAAGCGGAATAGCTCTGGCGCTGCCGTGCGGCAGCGAATCGAAGCTGGCAGACCGGCCCACGATGAGCATTCCGTCAACCTCCTTCGGAACCAAGCTGCGGAACGGTACGCCATATTGAATAGGGGCCATGATGATGATGCCGTTATCCTTATAATTGGTGCTTTGAATATCCAACTTGTAAGAGCCGTACGCAATGGCATCCCAATGATCGCGATTATCGAGCAAATCGGCTGCGGTCAAACGATACTCCCCTTCAAAATGGCGGGTTTCCCTAACATATAGTTCATCCGCGGTGCCGGCAAATTCAAGATTTTTAAATTCACGGAACTCCTTCTTTAAATACGCAGCGATGCGAGGAGCCTCTTGCTTGCCGATTTCAAGCGCCTCTGCCACAGACTCGGGGTCAAGCGGGTCGACTTTAAAAATGTGCATCGCATTAATAAGGATGGTGTTATCATTTTGCCGCCCGATATTAAGTCCGCGAATGCGAACGCGCTCCGGATTGCTCGATACATACTCCTTAGCCTCAGGAAAGCCCCAGGCGCTCATTTTATCTATCCCCGTATTTTTATGTTTAGCGAACGAATCCCAAAGTTGTTGCGTGACGCCGCTTAGCTTGAACACAAGCGTCACAGCCATTTGCGCATTCGGGTCGCCCAGATCTTCACGGCCTATCGTATACGGCGCCCCCGCTGCTGCAGCAATGTCTCCGTCCTGCGTCGCGTCGATCACCGAATTAGCTTGAATCTCGCGTTCATTGCCATCCTCGAGCACGACATGCAGTCCGGTTACTGCTTTGTTTCCGTTTGTCTGCGTATGGATGATCGGAGCCATTTTTCGAGTTTTCATCAACAGGTCAATGTTTGGTTCATTTGCAACCATTTCATAAAAAGCATTAGCCGCCGTATGGGTATCAAAGGACGTTCCTTCTATTTTGTCGTACCATTCTTGGAAAATGCCTTTATTTAAAAAAATGTGCTTGCCGAGTGAAGTTTTATTTTTAGGCGAGTAGTTGAGATCCAGCGTATTTAAGCCTCCCACTGTCATAAGGCCGCCTAATATTTCACGGTTCTTTCCGTCAACCAATAACGTTTTCAGTCCATTGCGGGCAGCGGAAACGGCTGCGACAACGCCCTCTGGCTCTGTTCCGACGACGATGACATCATAATTCCCGCTAAGATTGGTTTCCGATTGAACGGATAATAGCTGCTGGCGCCGGGAAGGGTTGCTCGTATCGTCTGACTTCTTCTGCCAAATCCCGAAGACAGCTGCGAAGACAAGCAGCAAGGCGGCAGAACCGAGAGCAATCATTTTGCCTGTTAGAATTCGCTTGTTTTCCTTTCTCTCCGGCAGCCTGCCGAATACAAACGAAGCGTAAGGGTTGAGCCTGCTTGCCAATTCCACTGTCAGCCACGATGCTCCCAGCATGAATATCCAGCTTCCTAAGTAGCGGAAGTGGCTTAGCCAGCTAATTCCGAAGCTCGGTATGTACCGATCGTAGACAAATAAGTAAAAAAGATGAATCAGATAAATACCGAAGGATAATTGTCCTAGGCGATAAAATGTTTTGGAAACTATACCGGGCAGGAAGCGGTAAATAATGAAAGAAGCCTGAACTAGGGCAAGAGCGGATAGCACGGTATGGAAGCTCCATAAAAATTCATACAGCAGCGAATTATAGCGCGTTCCAAGCAAACGGGCATTGTAATTGATCAAGACATGGGACAATGCAAACGCAAGCCAAGCAATCCAGATGATTGCCCAGGCCGATAGCCGGTAAAGGGTAACATTTTGTTTGCTAATCATGAGCCATGCTTTGATTTTAGGGAAATAAATACCCATCGCAGCTCCAAGAAAGAAGAAAGAAAAATAAGAGAAGGACCAATTCCCTTTGTTTGGCACCTGAAAATAATATTTGTTGAACAAGACAAAGGCCCATTGAAGGGCGAAGCCCATCGGAATAAACCAAGGCACGAGAGCGGCTTTTTTCTTCGCCAGCCAAAGAATCGCCGGAAATAACAAATAAAATTGAATGCTAATAAAAATAAAATAAAGATGGGAGAACGCTTTTCCGAGCAAAAGCTTTTTGGAGAAGCTGGCTAGCGCGCCGAGCGAGAAGATCGGCTCATGCTGGATTAGCTGCACCAAGACGAAATACAGGGCAGAAAATATGAAATAAGGAATGATGATGTAAAGCAGTCTTTTCTTATAGAAGCTCGTCATAAGCTTGGTATCCAGCGGACGAGTATAATAGCTGTAAAATAATAAAAAGCTGCTTAGCAATATAAACGTCGGTGTACCAAACTTCATGAAAACGTTAATGAAATTGTAAAGGGAGTAGTAGCCTGATTTCAGCATGGAAATTGTCGCGGATGCGCTGGCATGAACAGACAGCACGCCGAGCATTGCGAGCGCCCTTGCGATCTGAAGCTCGGGAATCTGTTCGTTTCTGTTTTGCAGGTTCGGTGTCATAGTTTTAAGGCCCGCCCTTTCGTGTTTGGATTGGAATCTTCACGAAAGTATCACGGCGCCTGGGGCGGTTCAATAATTCTGCAGCAACCTTAATGCAATGATAAGCAAGGTGAAATTTATCGTTAGAAATCGTTAAGGAGTAAGGCGATTTGTTAAGGAAATAGTAAGAATAGGCAGGGCGGAAATGAAAAGCTAAACGGGTGTGCTTTATTTTTGAACCAGCTCGTTTTACAATATGGAGGAATAAGATGAAACTAAAGGGAAAAGCGGGATGATACATGATGGATGACCGGCAGTTGGAGATGCTGATCTCGTTAACCGAACGGTCGCTGCTATCTGAAGTTGAGCTTAGCAGCATAGACCCCAAAAATCCGATTCGCGTGGCTGTACTGCCGCTCGGATGGAAGCTGCTTGGAGCAGGGAACTACGCTGGCGTATTTACGCATGGCGATTATCCGGATATAGCGGTCAAGGTATATGCGCCTAACCGCGAGGGTTGGGAAAGCGAATGCGAGGTTTACCGATTAATCGGCAAGCATCCTGCTTATTCGATGTGTTACCACGCAGGGGAGCATAACGGGCATTATTATTTGATTTTAAAGCGATTGAAGGGGAAGACGCTTTATCAATGCATTATCGATGGGGTAGCTATTCCAAACAAGGTCATTGAAGATATCGATCAGGCGCTCGACTATGCTCGCTCCCGCGGCTTATACCCGCATGACGTCCATGGCAAAAATGTGATGGTGAAGGATGGGCGGGGCATCGTCCTCGACATTTCGGATTTTTTGAAGGAAGAGCCATGCACGATGTGGGATGATCTCAAAAAAGCGTACAACAAGATCTATATGCCTTTCCTGTCCAAAAAGCCAAGGCCCGTACCCGAATGGGTGCTCAATGGCGTTCGCAAAGGCTACCGCTGGATGCGAAGCTCTACAGTAACGGGACGCTCGTCCTAATGATTAGACCGAAGCAGCGGCTGCTCTGTTTGAGCAGCCGCTGCTAGGCAAAGCATTCCCTAAACCCTCGCATTAATGCTCTTCGTCAAAGGCGTCAAGCAGCACCTTGGCGAGATCGGCGTCCTTTTTAAGCACATGAATCCGTCTCAAGGAATTGCCTTCAATGGTAATTTTGGATTTCAATCCATTTGCTTTGAAATGGGCCTGCAATCGGTCAATTAATTCCGATCTAGAACCTCCTTCTGTACGAACGGGTATCCAACGATTCCAAAATAATGCCATTATGCGTCACCTCCTTAAAGTTTTACATAGTAAAACCGGTATAGGAAGCATGTGCTCTCCGGCTTGGCTTGCATGTTCAAACCGAATAAGGATGCACATATCATATTTATTCAGCCACAGCATTCAAACATGACAGCGAAACGAAAAATACTTTCACGATCTATCCAATATCTGATGGAGCATAACTGTTTGAGCCATGCCGTATGCTATGGAAGTGAGTTGGCGACCTGTCTATTGACAAACTTAACTGTAACTGATAAAATTACAGTACAAAGCAGGGAGGCCCTTAAACAGTGAACAGCGAATTTACGATTGCCGTACACAGTCTCGTTTACTTGGCTTATTTACCGGAGAAAATGGCTAGCAGCGATATGATTGCCGAGAATGTCGGCACGCACTCTGCTCGCGTTCGTAAGGTAATGAGTGGTTTGCGCCGCAGTGGATATGTGGATACGCGTGAAGGATCGGGAGGCGGCTATCGGCTGACGATTGATCCGAGCGTGGTAACATTAGCCGATATTTATCGCGTGATGGCACAAGGCTCGCTTATTCCGAGCTGGTGCTCGGGCAATCCAGAGATGGATTGTGTCGTTGGATCGAATATGACTCAAGTGATGTTCGGTATTTTTTGCACAGCGGAGAAGCAGCTCGAAAGCCATTTTAGCGCGATAACGATTCAAGATGTATTGAAACAAATTCACGCATGCGGTTAGCAAATGATGATTCATTAAGCGGTGAGACGGGTATTCCCTTTATCATACACATTGTTTGGAGAGGATGATTGAAATGGCAGTAGCATTGACTAAAGAAAACTTTAACGAGAGCATTCAAAACGGCGTTTCCCTTGTAGACTTCTGGGCCCCTTGGTGCGGACCTTGCAAAATGCAGCTTCCAATCGTTGAGGAGCTTTCAACAGAGCTTGAAGGCCAAGCCGTAATCGCTAAAATCAACGTTGATGAGCAGCCTGAACTGGCTTCCCAATTCGGCGTTATGAGCATTCCGACATTGATTTTGTTCAAAGACGGTCAACCCGTTGACAAAATGGTCGGCGTACAAAGCAAAGACGCTTTGAAAGCAAAAATCTCCGGTCAAATGTAAGCAACTTTTTTAAATGAATAATCGTCTAAGTATCGTCTGGTATCAGTCAATGGCTGGTTACCGGGCGATATTTTTTTCGTAAAAGCCTTCCATCTATTAATCATGAAATACTATATTATCCATCAAATGGGCAGATATTCCTCGCAGATTGACCATATTTTACACATTTTCACAATCGTTTCTGTTGCTTTCTAATAGAGTTATCTAGTAGAATTGATATAATTGTGCGCATGAGCGTGCCCAAACTATGGTTTATGGAGTGGTGATTGAGTGAACGCAGACATGAAGAAAAAGGACAGCGCGGTTACCGGGGAGTCCCTGCGGCAAGGGTTGACGTCTTCAAAAATACTGATCATAATACCGGCTTATAACGAAGAGCACAGCATAAGCCATGTGATTCATGATGTGAAGACTCATTGCCCGTCTGCTCATATATTGGTCATTAACGATGGCTCAAAGGACCGTACTCGCGAGGTAGCTGAAGCGAATGGTGCAGCTGTTGTTACACTTCCGACGAATCTAGGTATCGGCGGCGCTATGCAGACCGGATATCGTTACGCATATCGTTATGGCTATGATGTTGCCGTTCAGGTGGATGGCGACGGACAGCATAAAGCGGAGCAGCTTCACCTTATTTTGGATCCTGTACTGAGCGGAAAAGCAGATCTGGCGATTGGCTCGCGTTTTATTGAACAGACGGGCTTCTTGTCTTCAGCAACGCGGAGAGTCGGAATTAAAATTTTATCTACTATTGTCAGCGCCATGACGCATAAACGCGTTCTTGACGTAACATCCGGCTTTCGTGCTGCCAATAAGCGTGCGATCGCTGTATTTCAAAGTGATTACGCAACGGATTACCCAGAGGTGGACTCGATTGTGCTTATTCACCGGAGCGGCCTGCGTACAAGCGAGGTAGCCGTAGTGATGGAGGCGCGCACAGGCGGAACTTCCTCCATCAATGCAATGCGCTCTGTCTATTATATGGTTAAGGTAACATTGTCCTTATTTATCCGCAGCTTAAAAGCGACAAAGCCCGTTGATGTTCAATCGTAGAAATAAGTTCATGCACACGAAGTGGGTTTTGTTAAGCAACTATGTCTATGCTTACGAAGTGAGTTTGCTTCGCAAACTTTGAGGAGGATACACCATGCAAGCCTTGTGGATTATCACAAGTATCGTTTTTTTGCTCGTTCTCATTATGTTGATTAATCGGAGGTTGCTGCGCGAGCAATACTCCATGCTTTGGCTGCTATTTGGCGTAGTGATGCTGATCTTGTCCGTACGCGTCCAAATTATTGATACGCTCGCACATGCGATTGGAATCAATTACGCGCCCGCACTCTTATTTCTCGTTGGAATTTTGTTCTGTGTTGCTTTGATTCTTCATCTAACTGTCATCGTCTCCAAATTATCGGAAAAGGTTATTCGTCTTACGCAAGAGCTTGGTATTTTGCATCACGAATTACATGAACGCAAAAGGTCGGATTCCTAATGGCATATATTGTATTGTTTTTTAATATTATACTGCTCGTTTCAGGTCAGCTTCTGTGGAAAACAGGCATGAATAAGCTGGATACCGCTAAGGGAGATTCATGGGTAACGCTGCTGTGGTCGCCGCATATTTGGTCAGGTCTTGTATTGTACGGGATTGCGACGGTTCTGTGGCTTTACGTACTTAAGAAACTGCCGCTTAGCTTGGCCTATCCGCTTCAAAGCTTGGCCTATGTAATCGCTTTGGTAGCAGCTGTATTTATCTTTCATGAATCGGTGCCGCTGCAGCGCTGGATCGGTGCTGCCATTATTTTGACCGGTGTCATAGTACTCGCTTGGAAATAGGTGCTTTTAGAATTGAGGGGGATTAACGAACGTGGTTGAATGGATTAGAAAAAACAAAGCATGGACAATAGCGATTGTCCTTATTTTTGTGTTGGCCACTTGGCTTAGAGCTGACTTTCTTACTTCGGTCAAGCATACCGTATCGCATGATACGAAATATTACGATGAGATGGTTCATCGGCTGCTGGACAAAGGCATTTATGCCTATAAGGAAGAGGTTTCTAATGCAAGGGTAACTCCAGGATACCCGTTGTTTATGACCGCTATGTACGTCGTAGCAGATCAAATCGGCGTAGAGCCATTCCCGCTGATCCGGTGGGTGCAGGTGCTCATCAGCTTAGCAACCTTAATTTTGATTTATATGATAGCCATGCAAGCTACGAGAAACAAATGGATTGCCATTATATCGCTGTTTATTTCTGCGATTTACCATCCTTTTATTTGGGCCAACGGCGCCGTTCTTACTGAGACGCTCGCGTTATTTTTTCTAATGGGTTACTTGTCGATGCAGCTTCATGCCTTTCGAACGCAAAGAAAGCGCGATGCAGCTCTCGCTGGCGTGTTATTAGGGATTACGGTACTCGTAAGAGCGGAATTCTTGCCCTTATTTGTTCCGTTGTATGGTGTGTTCTTGCTTCAGCAATGGTTCAGGCCAAGGTCAGAGCAGAAAGTGGCTACAGCCTCTAAGCTTGCCATTTTCAAAAAAGTCGCATTGCTTGGCATCATTACGGGCTTATGCCTCTCGGCGACAATGCTTCCATGGTGGATTCGCAACGTTGTAACGTTAAATGAGTTTGTTATGACAGCATCCCAATCGAATCCGTTCAAAGCCGGTACATATCCAAACAAAGATTATACCGATAAAATCGTTGTGCAAAATGGAATGTCGCAAAATGAATACGCTTGGGCGCGCATTAAAGCAGGCTTCACTCAGCAAACATGGAAATACGTAAAATGGTACACGGTAGGCAAGCTCAAATATACGTATACGCATATGTTCTTTGGCTCTGGGCATTCACCCATATATCATGCTTATCCGCATGTAGCCTACTTGCATATATTGATTGTATACAGTACGATCATTCCGCTGCTTGCCCTTATATGGAGATGGCGTCATCCGGCAGCTATGCTCGCGGTAGTCATCATCATTATGTCGATGATCAGGCTCGTATTTGTACCGGAGTATCGTTATAATTTTACCGTTATGCCGTTGTTTATTATTTTGTCGACTTGGCTGGGCGTTTATATTTTGCAAAAAATAGGGGCGTACTTCTCGCGTAGAAAAACTGCATAACCGCAATTATCGTTTATTAATGAGAGACTGTCGTCAGGTTGCAAGCCTGAGACAGTCTTTTTTTCGTTTTTTGTGCAACTTCCCCTCAGCAGGAAACGTCTAATTTATGAATAAATTGGAAAAGCATTGGAGGGTGAAGCAGTGAAGAGGAATAATCGGAAGAAGCTTGCTGTTATGCTGTCGACGGTGATGCTGATGAGCGTATTGCCTGCTGCGGCATTTGCCGAAAGCGTTAACAAGCCTGTAGGGACGAGTGCAGTTGCGCAAGCAGCGCCTTCGTCGGGAGGAGATAAGATGGGAGAAGCATTTGAGGCTCCGGTGAACGTTGCCATTACGAAGGAGAAGGCAGAGGCGTTGGCTAGGCAGTATGTGAGCATACCGAAGGAGTACGTGCTCCAAGGAGCTAATCTTTCGATGGAAATGCTGGCAGGCGGGAAGCGTAATTCTTGGGGCCTTGATTTCGTGAAGAAAGTAAACGGCAAGCATTTGGGCAGCATTTATGTCCGTATTCATGCGGACAAAGGACAGCTGCTCGAATTTAACTCTTACACCGATAATCCGTCTGCTAAGCCGACATACCCGCTTAAGGTCGAACGTGACGCAGCACAGCAAATCGCGCTCCAATTCATAGATAAGATCGCTTCGGATTATAAAGCACAATTGAAGTACAATCCGGAATACGGAGTTCAGCTTCTGCCGCCATTATCGGGTCAGGTGGTGCATTCGCTCCGCTTTGACCGTGTGGTTCAGGACATTCCGTACGTGGATAACTATATCGAGCTGGAAGTGGATAGCGAAGGTCATATACAGAGGTTTTCGCTGCAATGGGATGATACGATTACTTTCCCGAAGGTCGACGCGAAGCTTACTTTAGAAGAAGCCAACGCTAAGCTTCGAGCAGCTTCTGATCCTAAGCTTGCTTATATCGTGCCTCGCAATATGCAGGGAAAAAGAAAACCCGTGCTCAGCTATGAGCTACAGGCTATATCCATCGATGCGGTTACGGGAGAAATAAAAGGACCGTCAAAGGATGCGTACTTTCGAGCGGGCACCGTTTCTGATACTCCTTTGACAGACAAACCGTTAGGCGAGGAGCCTAAGGCGACAACGGTTACGGAGAAGCAAGCAGCAGATGCGGTGAAAGCGGCTTTTAAGCTGCCGGCAGGGGCGGAGCTGAACGGTTCGAATTACAGTGAAAACAATAACGAGAGCACCGGCAAGCTAGAGGCGTATTGGCATTTGAATTGGTCGATTAAGAAGGACGGCAAGGAGCTTGGCTCCGCATCCGCTTCTGTCGATGGGCGTAACGGCGTTGTCCGTAATTTTTATACGTATACGTACAATGAGCAAGCGCCGTCAGGTAGTCCAAGCGTAACGCTTGAGCAAGCATCGGCACTGGCGACGGATGCAGTGAAAAAACATCTGCCATGGCTGACGGATGAGCTGTATTTGGTAAAGCCTGATCCTAAGCAATATGAGGGACTAAGCGCAAGCGAGAATCGTCAATACTATTTTAATTTTGTGCACAAAATACATGGCGCGGAAGTCGAATTTGACCGCATCAACGTATCCATCGATTCACGTACGGGCGAGATCCTCAATTATGATACGAACCTGTCGGATTTTGAGTACCCTGCTGATGCGCCAGCGTTGATCAAAAAAGAGCAGGCAGTAGCAGAGTGGTTAACTTATTATCGTACGCAGCTTACGTATCGCTTGATTCAGCAATTTTCATGGAACGGCCAGCCGATTCCGATCGAGAAGTATAACCTGATGCTCGCTTCGGGTGAAATAAAGGGCAACGAGGTGGAGACGGCTACGGAAGCCGAGCTCGTCTACCGATTAGTGCCGAGATTGATGGATGAGCAAGTATTTCTTGACGCAGAGACGGGCAGCTGGCGCAACCGGGATACCGGCGAAGCGACGCAGCTCGAGAAGCCGAAGGCACAGGACATCGAGGGGCATTTTGCGCAGCGTCAGCTGGAGCTGATGGTTGCTTATAAAGCGCTCGACGTAAAAGATGGCCAAGTGCGTCCAAATGAGCTGGTTACGCGCGGAGAGCTGATCAAGATGCTGGTGCTGGCCAGAAATAGCGGGCGGTTGCCGAGCATGCTTTCTTCAGCCGATAGCGCAGGAGCTAAAGCCTCATTTAATGATGTTGCTTACGGCTCTAACTATTTCTTGTATGTAGAATCTGCTTTGGAGCAAAATCTAATTGATGTGGGCGACGGGTCCTTCAATCCAGGGGGCAAAGTATCCCGTGATGAGATGGCAGAGCTGATTGTGCGTGCGCTTGGCTATAACGCGCTTGCGAATTATGATCATATTTTTAAAGCGACATTTAAGGATGCCACGCAAATCGAGAACAAAGGGCAGGCGGCAATCGTCGTTGGTCTCAAAATCATGAGCCTCTCTGACGGCAAGTTTTTGCCTAAGAAGCAGGTGACGCGAGGCGAGGCATCGGTTGCGTTCTTCCGCTATCTGCAATCGCGCGCCGAGCTGCAGGAAGCGCCGATCCGTATGTAGCCATTTCATAAGGAATAAAAACAGCCTGAATACAGCCGGCGATGAGCGGGCGGTATTCAGGCTGTTTGATAGTTGAAGGACGATAGCTAATCCGTTTTCTTCTTTTTGGAAGTGAAATTGGATGTGGACTTCGTATCCTCGATCGTATCGTTGACGAATGCCATATCCTGATTTTTTGCCTTCATATTCGTCGTTCCTTTGTAATTGCCTTTGTGCGTCTGATTTTCCATGGGCTCACCTCCTTCGGATGTGCTTATTGGCAGCTTGCTCCGTACGAGTAAGTTTACATTTGCGGATACATAGCTTGTGTACACAATCCATCATTTATTCGCTTTAAAGGCTGATTAAAGTGGCTGACGGAAGCCGTTGGCACTTTCAATGTAGGGGACGCTGGGGTATAATAGCTGGAGTTGTTTACTTTCGGGAAAATAGGGGTGTCTTATAGCATGGCATTGAAAGCTGGAATCGTAGGCTTGCCGAACGTCGGCAAATCGACTTTATTTAACGCAATTACACAAGCAGGGGCAGAATCTGCCAACTATCCTTTTTGTACAATAGATCCTAACGTTGGTGTTGTTGAGGTGCCGGATGAGCGTTTGAACAAGCTGGTTGAGCTTGTCGTTCCGAAGAGCATTGTGCCAACGGCATTCGAATTTGTTGATATCGCTGGCCTAGTAGCCGGCGCGAGCAAGGGCGAAGGACTTGGCAACAAGTTTTTGGCGCATATCCGCGAGGTTGATGCGATCGTTCACGTGGTTCGCTGCTTCCAAGATGACAACATAACGCATGTATCCGGTAAAGTGGATCCGATCAGCGACATTCAGACCATTAACCTGGAGCTGATTTTGGCGGATATCGATTCCGTTGATAAGAAGATCGAGCGTTCCCGCAAAAACCTAAAAGGCGGCGACAAGAAGGTTGCCCAAGAAATTGAAGTGCTTGAGCGCATCAAGGAAGCATTGTACAACGACATGCCTGCGCGCAGCGTAGAGCTTAGCGACGATGAGAAGCTGCTCGTTCGCGATCTGCATTTGCTGACGATGAAAACGGTATTGTACGCTGCGAACGTAAGCGAGGATGAGGTTTCAAACTCAGACGGCAACGAGTATGTTCAGCGCGTTCGTGATTTCGCGGCTGCGGAAGGCGCGGAAGTTGTGCCGATCAGCGCGAAGGTAGAGGCGGAAATTGCCGAGCTTGAAGGCGAGGACAAGGAAATGTTCCTTGAGGAGCTTGGCATGTCAGAATCCGGCTTGAACCGTTTGATCAGCGCGGCTTATAAATTGCTTGGGCTATACACGTATTTCACGGCAGGCGTGCAAGAGGTTCGTGCATGGACGATTCGCAAAGGAACGAAAGCGCCGCAAGCGGCTGGCGTCATTCATACCGATTTCGAGCGTGGATTCATTCGTGCCGAAGTTGTATCCTTTACGGACCTTGCAGCGGCTGGCTCCATGGTAGCGGCCCGCGAGAAGGGCCAAGTTCGCCTTGAGGGCAAGGAATATGTCGTGCGCGACGGCGACGTTATCCATTTCCGTTTTAACGTGTAAAACAATTGGCAATAATAAGGCCCTGTGAGTGCTGCACTGCGCTCGCGGGGCTTTATTTCGAATTTGGGCGCAGTTTACTGGTCGCAATTCCAAACCAGCAGTCGATACAATGCCGTTGATATGGTATAATGAACATTATCCTAATGGAATAAACAGAGGTGAATGATCGTGTTTGACCGTTTACAAGCACTCGCAGACCGGTATGAGAAGCTGAGCGAGCTTTTGTGTGATCCAGATGTATCCAGTGATCCCAAGCGGCTTAGAGAGCTTTCCAAGGAGCAGTCGGATTTACAAGAGGCTTATGATGCCTTTACGGAATATAAACAAGTTACCGAGCAGCTTGACGATGCCAAGCTGATG
Organism: Paenibacillus sp. FJAT-27812; assembly: GCF_001273905.1. Classification (NCBI taxonomy): domain Bacteria; kingdom Bacillati; phylum Bacillota; class Bacilli; order Caryophanales; family Paenibacillaceae; genus Paenibacillus; species Paenibacillus sp. FJAT-27812. The sequence goes on from NZ_LIGH01000001.1 coordinate 2,483,721, forward strand.
CAGGCAGAGAAGCTCGATGACGAAATGCGTGAAATGGTAAAGATGGAAATTGACGAATTAAGCAAGCGCCAAGCTGAGCTTGATGAGAAAATTCGCATCGTACTATTGCCGAAGGACCCGAATGACGACAAGAACGTTATCGTAGAAATTCGCGGCGCTGCCGGCGGCGATGAAGCAGCTTTGTTCGCATATGAGCTGTATCGCATGTATACGAAGTTTGCCGATACGCAAGGCTGGAGAGTGGAGCTGATGGATTTCAGCGAGAACGATCTGGGCGGCTTCAAAGAGGTTATCTTCATGGTTACGGGCAAAGGCGCGTACAGCAAGCTCAAGTTCGAGAGCGGCGCGCACCGCGTGCAGCGTATTCCGGTAACGGAATCAGGCGGACGCATTCATACCTCGACTTCGACGGTAGCCGTAATGCCGGAGGTTGAAGATGTTGAGGTTGAGATTTTAGACAAGGATATTCGCGTCGATACGTTCTGCTCCAGCGGAGCAGGCGGTCAATCGGTTAATACGACGAAATCCGCGGTTCGCGTATTGCATGTTCCGACAGGCATCATGGCGACTTGCCAAGATGGCAAATCGCAAAATGAAAACAAAGCGAAGGCGCTAGCCGTGCTTCGCGCACGTATCTCGGATGTTCGTCGCCAAGAGGAAGAAGCGAAATATGCTGGCGAGCGGAAGAGCAAGGTTGGAACGGGAGATCGCAGCGAACGTATTCGCACGTACAACTTCCCGCAAAGCCGTGTAACGGATCACCGCATCGGACTTACGCTGCATAAGCTTGATTCCGTCATGAACGGTGATTTGACGGAAGTCATTTCGTCGCTTACGATTGCGGAGCAAGCTGATCTAATGGAACGTGAAATGGCTTAAACCATAATGCGCTGGGTTGTCGGATGCTTGCGATAAGCATCCGGCGGCCCGGCGTTTTATTAGGTTATGGGCAGCTCTTGGAGCTGAAGAAAGAGCATGGAAGGAGTGATCAACATGAATAGTGGTCAATGGTTTACGCTGCCGCTATCGATTCGCGAAGCAAGCATGCGAGCCGCCTCACTCTTGAAGGAAGAGGCGGTAGAGGAGCCGCGCAACAATGCGGAGCTGCTGCTCATGCATTTGCTCGATATCGACCGGGCTGCGCTGCTTCGCGACGGAGGGGATCCTTTCCCGCCCAATAAGCTTGCCGATTGGGAGCAGCTCGTGCGCCGGAAGGCTCTGGGTGAGCCTGTTCAATACATGATTGGCGAGCAGTGGTTCTACGGCCGCCCTTTTGCCGTATCGCCGGCGGTACTCATTCCCCGCCCCGAGACGGAGCTGCTCGTTGAGGCCGTACTGGAAGCGGCCGATCTAATCTGGCCGCAGGCAGCGGGCGAAGGGCAGGCGCCGACGGTCGTTGACGTCGGTACAGGCAGCGGCGCCATCGCCGTCACGCTAGCTTCGCAGCGTCCCGCGTGGCGCGTGAGCGCGTCCGACCTGTCGCCGGACGCGCTGGCAGTCGCCCGCGCGAACGCGGCCCGCCATGAAGCGGCGGACCGGATGGCGTTCGTGCAGGGCGACCTGCTCATGCCCTTCATACCCGGGCATGAGCAGGGTGAACCCCCGCACGAGCGGCTGCGCATCGACGTGCTAGTCTCGAATCCGCCGTACATCCCTGCGGCGGATATGCCAGGCCTGCAGCGCGAGGTGCGCGACTATGAGCCGCATCTCGCGCTGGAAGGCGGGGCGGACGGCTTAGACCCGTACCGCCGCATGCTGGAACAGCTTCCGCTGCTCGTACAGATGCCTCGCATCGTCGCCTTCGAGCTCGGCATGGGCCAGCCTCGCATCGTCGCAGACATGATGCGCAGCATGGGCGCATGGGATGATATCCGCATCATTAACGACTATGCCGGTATTGAGCGGCATGTCATTGCCATTCAGTCGCAGCCACGCTGAGTGAATATTGTTTTTATCTGACTCGTTATGCCGCGCCTGATAGGGCGAAATAAAAAGGATGCAGCCGAAAATTGGATTTTCGGCCGCATCCTTTTTTAAAATTCCGCCTCGCATGACAACTCACGCTGCAGAAACTCTCTTACTCCGGCATCATATTCGTACTAATCGCAATACGGTTCCAAGCGTTAATCGTAACGATGGCCATAATAATCTCCGCTACCTGCGTGCTGTCGAAATAGTTCGCAACCTCATCGTACACCGCATCGGGCACATGCTCCTTCGTAATAACGGTAACCGACTCGGTCAAGGCAAGCACGGCACGCTCTGCAGGCGTGAAGTAAGGCGTATCGCGCCAAGCGCTCAAAGCATAGATCCGCTGCTCGGTTTCGCCAAGCTCTCTTGCGTCCTTGGTATGCATATTGATGCAGTATGCGCAGCCGTTTATTTGCGATGCGCGAATTTTTATCAATTCCTTCAGCTGTTTACCGATGCTGGCAGTGCCCAAATATTTTTCCAATCCGAGCATCGCTTGGTATGCGGCAGGGGCTTCTTTCATAATTACGGTTCTTTCGGTCATGTTCTTCATTCTCCTCTATCATCCGATTGGTTAGCCTTTGTGAGGCTGAATGCGTTTCTTCGTCATCTAAGACAAAGCAGCCGCTCCGGTTGTGACAGAAGATGAAAAAAAGTTTTTTCGGGTGAGCGCAAGTGTGCCTAGATGTAAGCGGATGTGCTTAATCCAGCCGAACATGCTGCAGTTTGTCGGGATTCAGCATGACGTATATGCGCTCAACCTTTTGCTCGGACTCGTCTAGCCGGAAGCTGATGACGCTTCTAGGTTTGCCGTCTTTTATGATAATGATGCCGAATTGTCCGTTAACGATCGCAAACTTATGGCTGTCGCCTAGAAAAGTTTTAGGAATAACGCCCTGCAAAAACGCAATAACGCGATCTCTGCTAATAATGGCGAATATCGCCGCACGGACTTTTCCTCCGCCATCGGAAACAAGCACAGCCTCTTCCGTCAAAAGCGAGATCAGCTTGTCGAAATTGCCGGTCGCTGCCGCCTCTATAAACGTGATGGCGAGCGGCTGGGCTTTTTCCGAGTTTACCGGCAGCAGGTTCCGTTCCTTTTGCAGCTTTTCTTTCGCGCGGCTGTAGATCTTCCGGCAGTTGGCCTCCGATTTCTGCAAGCAAGCTGCGATTTCCTCGTAATCGTATTGCAGCGATTCCCTTAGAATGAATACGGCCCGCTCGACAGCGGAGAGCTGCTCAAGCATAACGAGCAGCGCATAGGACACCGATTCATGAAGGTCATACAGCTCGGCCGGGTCCTGCTTAATCGTCGTGACATCAGGCTCAGGGAGCCACTGCCCGGTATAAACCTCCCTGCGCTTGCGCGCGGATTGATTCAGATTCAAGCTGCGGTTCGTAACCATTCGAACCAAGTAGGCTTTTTCATTGCTTATGTCGCTTGCGTCCAGCCGGCTGTAATCCGCAAATACGTCCTGAACCATATCCTCGGCCTCGCTGAAGGAGCCAAGCATGCGGTAGGCAATCGAATGAAGCAGCGGCCGATAGGTGGTGTAGGCAGTTTCAAAATTCATGGGCAACCATCCTTATCTGCATGAAGAATCGAGGCGCATCAACGATGCTGCCTTCGTTTGTATGTTTATTGACACCATTATAGCTTGCCAACCGACGGGTGTGAAAAGCTAAAGTTTTTATCGTCTAGCTTTTTTCCCGCTCTAGTCACTCTCGGAACCGAATTAAAAAAGATAGATTGCTAGGTTTATATTTTCCGGTAGGCGGACATAATGACGGATAGATACGTTCCGGAACGCAAGCAGACGCACTGACGGGTGCGACGAGAGGAGCTTGTGTGTATGTCCAGCCATTTTTCCATTCATTCTTATTCCAATGTTTCGAAGTCCACTCCTTCTTATTCGGTGCGCGCCCAAAAATCCGCTTATCGCAGATCATATGGTTTTATTGTTTTTGCCATTATTATTTTAATTATGAGCTGGGAAGCCCAGAAGATGGATGCAGCGGTTGCTGGCGGCGAAATTCCGCAGGAAGCGATTCGTTTACGTATATTAGCCAACTCCGATAATCCCGCGGACCAAGTCGTGAAGCGCGTTGTCCGGGATGAGATCGTTAAAGCGATGAACGGCTGGGTTACGGGCCCTCAGACGATTGAGGAAGCACGTCAGACGATTATCGCCAATATGCCTGAAATTGAACGGATTACAGCAAAGGTATTAAAGAGCCGCGGCTTTGAATATGGTTCCGCCGCCGAGCTTGGCATGGTTCCTTTCCCTACAAAAATGTACGGCAATCAGGTTTATCCAGCCGGTGACTATGAAGCGCTTCGCATTACGCTTGGCGAAGGCAAAGGTCAAAATTGGTGGTGCGTGCTGTTCCCGCCGCTTTGCTTCATTGATGCTGCAACTGGCGAGGCTTCGGCTGCGCCAGCCGAGGAGACGGCAAAGGCAGCAGCGGAGAAGGCGGATGCTGCTCCAGAGAAGGCGGCCGCGCTGCAAGCAGCGGCGGCAGATGCGCCTGCTGCAGGAGAAGCGCCGGAAGCGAAGTTTTTTCTCTGGGAGATGATCAAATCGCTTATCGATTGGATCAAATCATTGTTTGCATAAGAAGCGGCAGTTCCTTCTGATTTTGCGGGGAGGAGCTGCCGTTTCTGCTCGTTTTGGAGCGCTTATGCTATAATAATGGATGAATGGACAATTTAATTTTAGCGGCAAGGATTGAAGGATAAAGATGACGACAACTAATATATGGCGTGTAAAAAAGGCTGATGACAATCGGCTGCGCGAAGAGCTCGCACAGGCCGCATGTCAGCTGAAAGACGGCGGCGTAATTGCTTTTCCGACGGAGACGGTGTATGGACTTGGCGCGGATGCGCGAAACACAGCAGCCGTAGAGCGAATATTTACCGCAAAGGGGCGTCCTTCGGACAATCCCCTTATCGTTCATATCGCTCAGCGCGAGCAATTGAATGAGCTGGTGCTGCCATATCCGCAGCTGGCTGCGGATCTTATGGACCATTTTTGGCCGGGGCCGCTTACGATTGTGCTGCCTGTCCGTCCGGGCGTGCTTTCCCCGCTAGTGACGGCTGGCTTATCAACCGTGGGCATCCGGATGCCGGACCACCCTACGGCGCTTGCTCTGCTTGTGCAGGCGGGCTGCCCGGTTGCCGCGCCAAGCGCCAATCGATCCGGCAGGCCAAGCCCGACGCTTGCCGAGCATGTGCTGGAGGATCTAGATGGACGTATCGATGGTGTAGTTGACGACGGGCCGACGGGCGTTGGCTTGGAATCGACGGTGATAGAGCTGGTCGGCGACAAGGACATTCGGATATTGCGTCCAGGAGGCATAACGCTTGAAGCGCTGCAGCAGGCGGCGCCGGCTGCTGAAATCGACAGCGGCATAACAGAGGAGCCAGAGACGGCGCCTCGTTCCCCCGGCATGAAATATACGCATTATGCGCCGCAAGGGGAGCTGGAGCTTGTACAAGGCGATTCTGAAGCTGTCGTCGCGTACATTCAGGCGCAAGTGACAGCTGCGCGAGCGCGCGGCGAGATTACGGGCGTGCTCGCCTTTGAAGAACGTCTTGGCCGCTATGAGTCGGATACTGTGCTTTCATTGGGAAGCGAGTTAGAGCTTGATGCAGCAGCGCATCTGCTATACGCAGCCTTGCGTGAGTTTGACGGCGCAGGCGCGCAGCGCATATGGGCGGAGTGCTGCAGCATTCATGGCATTGGCGCAGCCTTGATGAACCGGCTGGCTAAGGCGGCGGGTAACCGAATTATTTTCGTATAGGCAGCTACAAGAAAAGCTTGGGTTTCACGTTATTTCCAGTCATTGAAAATTTAGCTTGGCACAGCAAATAGTATGTTTGTCCTCATGCCCGCATATGTTTGGTAAAGAATACAGGCGGACATGGGGGAGATTGACTGTGGTCGAAGCACATTTGCATGCCGGACAGCTGTTGACGCTGCTCATTATAGCGTTGGCGCTCGGTTTAGACGCGTTTTCACTTGGACTTGGCATTGGGCTGAAAGGTATTCGGCTGCTGGATATTTTAAAGCTCGGCATTGTGATTGCTCTGTTTCATGTTATAATGCCGCTTGCGGGCATATATACCGGGCAGTATGTAGGCGGCTTGCTTGGAGATGTGGCAACGACTGCAGCCGGTATTTTGCTAGTTCTGCTAGGCGGTCATATGGTTTATAGCTCGCTGCGCGGAGACGCGGTGCAGTCCTTTGACCATCGGTCCCTATGGGGCTTGCTGGTGCTTTCGCTAAGCGTCAGCATTGATTCCTTCTCCGTTGGCATCACGCTTGGCATGTTTGCAGCTAATTTGTGGACGACCATTCTGCTGATTGGTTTTTTTGGCGGGCTGATGTCGGTGCTGGGCTTAATGCTTGGGCGCAAAGTAAGCAACAATCTTGGTGAATATGGCGAAGCCATAGGCGGGGCCATTTTGCTCGTCTTTGGCATCTTGTTTATTTTTTGATGGACAGACACTTAGATTCGGGTAGAAAAGGAGTTGGCAGTGTGAAGCGTATTTTATTTGTTTGTACCGGCAATACATGCCGCTCGCCGATGGCGGAGGCTATGCTTCGCCGGATGGCTGCTCTGAGAAACATTACGGTTGCTGTACGTTCTGCGGGCATATCTACGATTGATGGGCTTCCGGTTTCGGCACATGCGGTAGAGACGCTTAGACAACGCGACATCGATCACAAAAGCACGTCGCTTGCGCTGACGAGCGAAGCGGTCGGCTGGGCGGATATAATTTTGACGATGACGGCAAACCATAAGCGCGGGCTTTTGCAATGGCATCCGGAGGCGATCGACAAAACCTATACGCTCAAAGAATACGCCAATCAGGACGCGCGCGTACTGGCTGATATCGAAGAGCTGGAGCGTCTATATTCAGAACTTCATATGAAGCAGGCGCTGGGGCAGCAGTTGACCTCCGCTGAGAGAAGCCGGCTGCTTGAGCTGGAGCGCCGTATACCAAGCTTCGACATCGTTGATCCATTCGGCGGCTCGTTGTCGGTTTACAGCACCAGCGCGAATGAAATTGAGGACGCGCTCGTGAAGCTGCTGGACAAGCTTTCGAAGAGGTAATTCCGCAATTGCCCAATGCGATATAGATTGATTTTTCACGAAGGTTCGGCTATTATAAAAGGACAATATACGGTTTCCGATGTAACTGGCGACGGAAGTGGGTAACCACGGTGGAGCATCGGAATATACGGCCGGTCGCCTGGGCAAAGAGCAGCATGCTATTCAGCATGTCTTGCTCTTTTTTCGTCTTTTTTTGCAAAAATAGGTATACTAGCACTGTGATGTATCATTTCGAAGGAGGTCTTTTGCGTTGAAAATTGCTATTGGTGCCGATCATGCAGGTTATCGTTTGAAGGATGAGGTCGTTCCTTTTCTTCAATCGCTCGGTCATGAAATTGAAGATGTTGGCTGCAGCTGCGACCAATCGGTTGATTATCCGGACTATGCATTGCCTGTATGCGACCTTGTTACGAGCGGCAAAGCAGAGCGCGGTATCTTGATTTGCGGGACAGGAATCGGCATGTCGATTGCTGCCAACAAAGTGCGGGGCATCCGCTGCGCGCTAGTAAATGATATGTTCTCGGCGAAAGCCACTCGCGAGCATAACGATACGAATGTATTGGCGCTTGGGGAGCGAGTTATCGGCCCTGGGATTGCGCTGGAGATTGTTCGGATCTGGCTTGAAACGCCGTTCTCAAACGGCGAGCGCCATGTTGGCCGGGTTAATAAAGTCAAGCAAATTGAAGAGCAATATATTAGCCAGTCCTAATTAGGGGGCCATCGCAATGAGTGAAAACATCCAATTACAGCCAGGAGTCATTGCAGAGCAAGTAGAGACGATTGTTCGAGAGCTGGTGTCCGCTGGCGGAATCGGTATGAGTCAGTTGCTTGTCATTGGTGTAAGTACAAGTGAAGTGCTTGGGCATCGCATCGGTACAGCAGGGACAACGGAGACGGCTGAGCAGATCTATGCAGGCGTGGAAGCTGTCCGCAGGGATATTGGTTTCATTCCGGCGTATCAATGCTGCGAGCATCTGAATCGCGCGCTCGTTATCGAGCAAGCTGCCGCTGAGCGTTATGGATTAGACATTGTAGGTGCGGTACCTGTGCCAAAAGCAGGCGGGTCGATGGCGGCATACGCCTATCGTCAGCTCGAGTCACCTTGTTTAGTAGAAGCTGTGCAAGCGCACGCGGGCGTCGATATCGGAGATACGTTCATCGGCATGCATTTGAAGAGAGTGGCCGTACCGGTTCGTCCGACGATTCGCCGCATTGGCGAGGCGCATGTGACGATGGCCGTTACAAGGCCGAAGCTTATAGGCGGTTCCCGTGCGGTATATGAGCTGGAGACGAATATAACGGCTGATCAAGCTGCTGGAACATGCGATTAGGTTACATTTTTGAGCCATAATGAGTTGATTTTTAACCATTTTAAAATACAGGCTATCTAACTTGAGGAGGAATACTGAAATGGAAAATTTACGCAAGCAAGATCCTGAGGTTCTAAAAGCGCTAGGCCTAGAGCTTGGCCGTCAACGCGACAATATCGAGCTTATCGCATCCGAGAACATCGTTAGCGAAGCGGTGCTCGAAGCAATGGGAAGCGTCCTGACTAACAAATATGCAGAAGGTTACCCGAGCAAGCGTTTCTACGGCGGCTGTGAGCATGTTGACATCGTTGAGGACATCGCTCGCAACCGTGCAAAAGAACTGTTTGGCGCTGAGCATGCGAACGTACAGCCACACTCCGGCGCACAAGCGAACATGGCTGTTTACCTAGCGGCTTTGCAGCCTGGCGACACGGTTCTTGGTATGAACCTGGCGCATGGCGGTCACTTGACGCACGGCAGCCCGGTTAACGCATCCGGCTTGCTTTACAATTTCGTTGCATACGGCGTGCAAGAGGATTCCTTCACAATCGATTACGAAGAAGTGCGCAAGCTAGCTTTCAAACACCGTCCGCGCATGCTCGTAGCTGGCGCAAGTGCTTACCCGCGCACCATCGATTTCGAAAAGCTTGGCCAAATTGCTAACGACGTAGGCGCATTGTTCATGGTAGATATGGCGCATATCGCTGGTTTGGTAGCAGCAGGCTTGCACCCGAGCCCAGTGCCGCATGCACATTTCGTAACGACAACAACTCACAAAACGCTTCGTGGTCCTCGCGGCGGTATGATCCTTTGCCGTAAGCCATGGGCAGCGGCAATCGATAAAGCGGTATTCCCAGGCTCGCAAGGCGGCCCGTTAATGCATATTATTGCTGCTAAAGCAGTTGCTTTCGGCGAAGCGCTTCAACCGGAATTTAAACAATACGCGACACAAGTCGTAAAAAATGCAAAAGTTCTTTCCGAAGAGCTAGTCGCAAAAGGCTTCAACATCGTATCCGGCGGTACGGATAACCACTTGATGCTGCTCGACACGCGCAGCCTGAACATCACGGGCAAAGCAGCTGAGCATGTGCTTGATGAAGTAGGCATTACGGTAAACAAAAACGCAATTCCATTTGATCCAACTAGCCCATTCGTCACATCCGGTATCCGTATCGGCACACCGGCAGCTACGGCTCGCGGCATGGATGAGAAAGCAATGAAAGTGATTGCTGAGGTAATTGCACTTGTCCTTAACAGCCCGCAAGATGAAGAAGTGCTTGCCAAAGCTCGCGGATTGGTTCGTGATCTTACTGCGCAGTACCCACTTTATCCAGGTATGACTTACTAATTTTAATCTCCTTTTTTAAAAGCAAGACCTATTTGGCATCCAGGTGCCGAATAGGTCTTTTTTTTGTCTTTGTCTTCTTGCAGCTAATTGTCCAGTATAAAATGTTGGCACTGGAAGAAAGATAATGAGACAATTTCGACATAAGATTCGTCCTTTTTTTAGTAAAATTATTGAATGAATTTGCTTAAAAATCGAGTTGATAATAGCGAGTGACAATTATGTGAAGTCATGAATTGTTAACAATTGCACAGGTTTTTGTAAGTCAATTGCAGTTAAAATCGTGAAAGAGCGAAAAACATGCTCTTAAAATGGTAATTAAAAGGATAAGAACAATATTTTGTATTTCCATAAATTATCACTTTTTTATTGATAATTTATGTTGATTTGCTTCAAAGCGTTAAAGTAGCAGAATATTAGACTGAATAAACGCTGTAAAGCATTAAAGCAACAAAATAATTAGCTGAATAAACGCGTCAAAGTGCTAAAGTCTGTAGTATAAAAGTCATTTCATACATAAATTTACACCTGACATTTTGTTGATAAATAATTAACATGGATGTATAGTGAAAAATATTAGTAAACTATAATCTCTATGTTTGAAGGGGAAGGGTGCATAAACTGCAACTCAGGGGGATACATGCTTTTGCATCGTACAAGCTGTAAGGCAATGCAAACGTTTGTATGTAACGCGAGTGAGGTGGTCGATTCTGCCCACGATGAACACGGAAGAAAAAACACGGGAGGATTACAATGAGAACAAGAAAGTCTGCTTTATCCTTTATTGCTGCTTTACTCATTCTTGCTATTGTCGCAGTAGGTTGTACGCCGAAACAAGAGACAGGCAACAACGGTGCTACAAATGGAGAAACATCCGGTGCTACTAATGGCGGATCATCCGAAGGGAAAGTATTCAGAATGAACATTCACTCTGAGCCTTCAACTCTTGACCCGGCACTAATGGAAGACAACGTATCAGGTACACTCGCAACTGGTATTTACGAAGGTTTGACTCGTAAAAACGAGAATGGTGAATCCATTCCTGCAACTGCTGAAAGCTGGGAAAAATCAGAAGACGGCAAAACGTACACTTTCAAAATCCGTAAAGACGCAAAATGGAGTAACGGCGACCCTGTTACTGCAAATGACTACGAATTCTCTTGGAAACGTGCGCTTGATCCTGCTGTAGGTTCAACTTACGCTTACCAATTCTACTACATCGTTGGAGCACAAGATTATAACGAAGGCAAAACGACAAACACTGATGCTGTAGGCATCAAAGCGCTTGATGCTCAAACGCTTGAAGTTAAGCTCGTTTCACCTACTCCGTACTTCTTGAGCCTTACTTCTTTCTATGTTTACAACCCTGTTCACCAATCCGTGAAAGACAACGAAGCTTGGGCTGCTGATGCGAAAACAATCATCGGTAACGGTCCTTTCAAAATGAGCGAATGGCAGCACAATACGTCCATTAAGCTTGTTCCTAACGAAAACTACTACGATAAAGCTCAAGTGAAATTTACTGGCGTTGACTTTACAATGATCGCCGAGTCTGCAACTGAGCTTGCTAACTATGAGACAGACAAACTTGATTACACTGGTAAACCAACTGGTGAAATTCCAGCTGAACAAATTCCGGTTCTGAAAGAATCGAAAAAAGACGAGATCGTTACAAAAGGTATCGCAAGCTCGTACTACTACCAATTCAACACAGAAGAAGTTCCTTTCAACAACGTGAAAGTTCGTAAAGCACTCGCAATGGCGATCGACCGTCAAGCAATCGTTGAGAGCGTAACGATGGCCGGCGAAGTTCCTTCGTTTGGTTTTGTACCACCAGGCATCATCGGTTTGAAAGAAGATTACCGTAACGAAGTGAAGGATGATTACTTCACTGAGAATGTTGACGAAGCGAAAAAATTGCTTGCTGAAGGTCTAGCTGAGCTTAAGCTTGCTAAGTTCCCTAAAGTAACATTGACGTTCAACACAAGCGACGGCCACAAGAAAATTGCTGAAGCGATCGTTGAAATGTGGCGTCAAAACCTTGGTATCGAAGTTGGTATCGAGAACCAAGAGTTTGCCGTTCTTCTGAAAAACCGTACTGCAATGAACTACCAAATCGCTCGCGCAGGTTGGGGAGCTGACTACAACGATCCAATGACTTACTTGGATATGTTCGTAACTGGCGGCGGTCAAAACAACACTGGCTTTGCTTCTCCTGAATATGACGCTTTGATCAAAAAAGCGAATGCAAGCGGAGATCAAGCTGAACGTATTGCGGCTATGACTGAGGCAGAAAAAATTCTTATGGAATATATGCCGATCATGCCGATCTACTACTACAGCAACGTTTACATGCTTAAACCTGGATTCAAGAACATCTTCTTGGACTACAAAGGGGACATCGACTACACAAGAGGTTACTACCAAGCGAATTAGTCATCCTTCGAGCATCTGAAGGCAGGGATATATGCGGGATGACCGCATATATCCCTTTCTTATTGACTGATTTAGACTCTTGCACGCCAGCATTTCTTCTTGTTTATATTCTGTAAGGAGGTGTCCATTGCGTTGATAAAATATGTATCCAAGAAGTTTCTGTCCATGTTTGTTTCGTTGTTTGTACTTGCGTCGGCTACGTTCTTTCTTATGAAAATCATCCCGGGCGATCCCTTCATCAGGGAGAAGGCCATTCCTGAGAAAATAAGAGAGCACCTCTTGCAAATGTACGGCCTTGATCAGCCGGTATGGAAACAATATTTGATGTATTTGAACAATTTGCTTCATGGCGACTTAGGGATGTCAATGAAGCAGCAATATATGTCCGTAACTCGTATTATCAAAGAGAGCTTTATCTATTCTGCGCAAATCGGCCTTTTCGCCGTCATTGTGTCACTCGCATTAGGTTTGATTCTAGGTATTATTGCCGCGCTTAATCATCGTAAATTTTTGGATAGCTTCACGATTGTTATTGCGGTGCTTGGGGTATCGATTCCTAACTTTTTGGCAGCTTCAATTTTACAATTCGTTCTAGGCAGCAAGCTGCGTTGGCTTAATGTATCGGGTCTTAACGATCCTACGGATTTCATTATGCCTGTGCTTGCGCTCTCGTTCCTTCCGGCTGCATTTATCGCGCGTCTGACGCGTTCGACGATGCTGGAAGTACTATCCGCTGACTACATTAAGACGGCACGCGCCAAAGGTCTCAGCGGCCGCATTATCTTGGTTCGTCATGCTCTACGCAATGCTATTTTGCCAGTAGTAACTTATATCGGACCGATGACCGCTAACATTATTACCGGATCTGTCGTTGTCGAACAAATTTTTGGTATAGGTGGAATTGGGAAATATTTTGTACAAAGTATTACTAACCGCGACTATACGCTCATAATGGGGCTTACTTTATTTTATGGAATTATCCTGATGGTTGCGCGGTTCTTGACTGACGTTGCTTATGGCTTTGTCGATCCGCGTATCAAGCTGAGTAGAGGAGGCGGAAAAGGATGAAGGATAACACCTTTACGCCGGATCAATTCGCTAAGTTGAACAAAGACGAGAAGCAGACGGAAGTTGTCGTTCGCGAGAGCATCTCGGCATGGAAAGATGCTTGGCTGCGTCTACGTTCCAACAAAATAGCGATGTTCAGCTTAGTTGTTCTGCTGCTCGTCTCCCTTACGGCGATTTTTGGCCCGATTATATCGGAGCAAGATTTTCAAACGAATCACTTGAAGGAAAAGAATCTCAGTCCTAACGGCACCTACTGGTTCGGTACAGATGATCTCGGGCGGGATCTCTTCACCCGTACTTGGATGGGGGCAGGAATTTCACTCCAGGTTGGTATCTATGCTGCGCTAGCCGACTTGGTTCTCGGTGTTATTATCGGCGGAATTATGGGTTATTTCGGCGGACGTGTCGATGAGATATTGAACCGTTTTTGCGAAATCCTGTATTCCATTCCAAGCATGCTTATTATCATTCTGTTGATTGTCATTTTAGAGCCGAGCATGTTCACGATCGTGCTTGCGCTTAGTATAACCGGTTGGATCAGTATGGCTTGGATCGTGCGCGGCCAGATCATGCAGCTCAAAAACCAAGAGTACGTTATGGCTGCTCAAGCGCTCGGCGCAGGCACGGCACGTATTCTGTTCCGCCATCTCATTCCTAATGCGATGGGTCCGATTATCGTAACGTTGACGCTTACCGTTCCAAGCGCGATCTTCGCAGAGGCGTTCCTCAGCTTCTTGGGACTAGGCGTACAATCTCCGGCAGCCTCGCTCGGTACGATGATCAATGACGCTATTAAAGCCTGGACGCTGTACCCGTGGAGAATGATTTTCCCGGCGGCAGTTATCAGTATTACGATGCTTTGCTTTAATATTTTTGGCGATGGTCTGAGAGATGCGCTTGATCCGAAAATGAAGAAGTAGGAGGTGGACAAGGATGGAGAAGTTGCTTGAAGTAAAAAACCTTCGCGTTAATTTCAAAGTTCGCGGCGGTATCGTTAAAGCGGTTCGCGGCGTTAATTTTCATGTTAATAAAGGAGAAGCAGTAGCCATTGTTGGGGAATCGGGTTGCGGCAAGAGCGTGACCGCTCAATCGCTTATGCGTTTGATTCCATCGCCTCCGGCGGAGACCAGCGGATCGATCATGTTTAAAGGCGAAGAAATATTGAATAAGTCCAATAAACAGATGGAAGACATTCGCGGCAAAGAGATGGGAATGATCTTTCAGGATCCAATGACCTCTCTTAATCCAACCTTGACGATTGGGCGGCAAATTACGGAAGGCCTGATTAAGCATCAAGGTATCAGCGGCGCTAAGGCAACCGCACGGGCTGTTGAAATGCTTGATCTTGTAGGTATTCCAAACGCGGCTTCACGTGTGAACCAATATCCGCATCAGTTCTCCGGAGGCATGCGCCAGCGTGCGATGATCGCTATTGCGCTTGCTTGCAATCCGTCTCTGTTGATTGCGGATGAGCCAACAACGGCGCTCGACGTAACGATTCAGGCGCAAATTATGCGCGTGATGAAGGATTTGCAGCAAAAGCTAGGCACTTCTATTATTCTTATTACGCATGATTTAGGCGTTGTAGCAGATATGTGTGACCGCGTTATCGTTATGTATGCCGGTAAAGTGGTAGAAACCGGAACCAAGTGGGAAATTTTCAAAAATCCAAAACATCCTTATACAAGAGGGCTGCTGCGTTCATTGCCGCGTCTCGATCAGAAGAAGGAAGAGCCGCTTGTGCCGATTTACGGCATGCCGCCGGATTTGATTAAACCGCCGACGGGCTGCAGCTTCTGCGCGCGTTGCGATGAGGCGATGCGGGTTTGCGTGGACAATGATCCTGAATTGCTCCCGGTAGACGGCAATGAATCCCATGCTTCGGCATGCTGGCTTGCGCATCCTTATGCAAATCGGGAGGTGTCGGTATGAGCGCACCGTTAATTGAGATCAATCATTTGCGCAAATTTTTTAATTTGGGCGGTGGATCGACGCTCCAAGCCGTTAATGATATAACATTCTCCATTCAAAAAGGGGAAACCGTTGGTATGGTTGGTGAATCCGGCTGCGGTAAATCGACGGCTGGACGCACGATTATGCGGCTGTACGAGCCGACTAGCGGAGGCGTTACTTTCGATGGGCAGGATATTTACAGTCTAAAGGGCGCGAAGCTTAAGGCGATGCGCAGAGACATGCAGATGATATTCCAAGACCCGTACGCTTCTTTGAATCCGCGTATGACGGTTATGGATATTATCGGCGAAGCGCTTGATATTCATAACCTTGTAAGCAGCAAGAAGGAGCGGAAGCTTCGTGTGGAGCATTTGCTTGATGTCGTTGGTTTGAACCCGGATCATGCTACACGTTATCCGCATGAGTTCTCCGGCGGTCAGCGCCAGCGTATCGGTATCGCGCGCGCGCTTGCGGTTGATCCGCGCTTTATTATTGCGGATGAGCCGATCTCGGCGCTTGATGTATCGATTCAAGCGCAGGTTGTCAACCTGATGCAGGATTTGCAGCGCAAAATGGGACTCACCTATCTTTTCATCGCGCATGATTTGTCGATGGTTAAGCATATCAGCGACCGCGTAGCGGTTATGTACCTTGGCAAAATCGTAGAGCTTGCTGAGAGCAGCGAGCTCTACGATAAGCCGGCGCATCCGTATACGCGGGCGCTGCTATCGGCCATTCCGATTCCGGATCCAGAGGTGGAAGAAAGCCGTGAACGCATTGTATTGACGGGTGATTTGCCAAGTCCAATCAATCCGCCTACAGGCTGCCAATTCCATACGCGTTGTCCGATTGCGACAAACAAGTGCAAGGTGGACGAACCAGCTTTGCTTGAAGTGCGGAAGGGGCATTTTGCCGCTTGCCACTATGCGTCTGTGTAAGAAAATGAATGGAACATGATCGAGGAGCTGTCACAGGGGTTATATCCCTTGAAGGACAGCTCCTTCTTTTGTATTTGGCGAGCGGGAAATGTTAGCTTGGCGAAAATTAGGTATAGAAATTAGGTATAGAAGTTAGATTTGTCTCTCCTCGATATACCAGGTTGATAACCATTCGATTTATAAAGTTATTGTGGATTGTGCACAAAACTGTTGATAAGCTGTGGATGAGTGTGGATAACTAATGGTTTATCTGTGCATATCTTTTTTGTTTTTGCTGAGTTGGCTGTATATAAGAATAAGTTGTGGATCATTTTATGTGCATATCCATCTTGTTATGATCTTCTAAAGATGATAAAACCCTCTCCCTCCTGAAAGCAGTTGTGTTAAAATATGGATACGACGAATTGGCTTAGGAGGATAAAATGACTCAATTAATAATATTTGTAATGATTGCGGTAATTCTGGTCGTTGTAGTTAGTTCAATTAATAATTCGAGGGGCTCTAGAAGAAACAGGCAGGCAAGCGGCAGGGGTTATGCCGGCAGGACGAATGTTTTTGCGCCTTGGCCGAACGCGGAGCCGCCGGCGGCGCTTGGCGTACCGCAGGGCCACCCCGCAAGATCTGCGGCAGAGCGTCTGGAGTCAGCGCTGGGCCTGGATTTTGAGAGCCGGGTAAAGGACCGGGTGTTAAAGGAATTTCCGAAAATAACGGATAAAGAGTGGAACTGGACTTGGTTTGAGCTGAAGCGTTATTTTCTAATGTGCGGCATTATGCGCAGCGTTCCGATGTACAGCAGCCAGGTTGACGCGGTGTGGCATGAGATGCTGATGTTCACTAGGGAGTATGAGCAGTTTTGCACCCGTTTCTGCGGCGAAATGATTCATCATGCGCCTCATGCGCCAGGTGCTTCGCCTCAACCAGGAGAACGAGCCTTGTTCGACTGGGTGTATGGCGAGCTGTTCGAGCAAGCGCCGGCAAGCGGCAGAGTTTGGGGGGCATTCTACCGAACCCAGATGCCGGAGCAAAAGCTAAAGGAGCTTGGGGAATTAAGTCCTGAGGAGCTGCGCGTTCAATGGTTTAACGTTAAAGCGGCGGCCCGCTATGCGGACTTGCTTGCAAGCTCCAACTATTTAATCGAACGAGCTAAATTTCAGCTTGCGGCTGCTTCAAGCGGCAAGCCTCCATACGCGAGAGATGCCCGTCATTCTTCGAGCGGCTTAGGTTATGATTCTGCACTTGGCGCAACGGGACTGCTATCTGGCATGCTTATTTATCATTCGTTATCGAGTCCAAGTGATTTTACCCAGCAGATGGACCAAGCCCAAAGCGAGGAACAGCGCAAAGCAAATGGCAGCGGTGACTCGACTTATGCATGCAGCGGCTCGTCTGATGATGGGCGGGACCATTCCGGCGGCAGCGGTGGGAGCGACGGAGGATCAGGCGGCGATTCATCCTGCGGCAGCGGCGGGGGAGACAGCGGTGGCGGAGGATCGTCCTGCGGCTCCTCCTGCGGCGGCGGTTGCAGCAGCTAATAGGTAACATTAGGAAATGACAGGCCGGAGGCTGGTTCATCCTTATAGGGATGCGCCAGTCTTTATTTACACAATCGTAAAAACTCGGGATGCAACGGATAGTTTACAGTGCTATAATATACGGGATTGTGTCAAGGCCTACAACAACAAACGGGAGGAATACCGCTCCATGAGCAAAGTAATTATTTGCGACCATCCGTTAATTCAGCATAAGCTGACTTTTATTCGGGATAAAGAGACGAATACAAAAGATTTTCGGGAATTGGTTGATGAAGTTGCTACATTAATGTCATACGAACTAACGAGAGAAATACCGCTTGATACGATCAAGGTGCAAACGCCTGTCGCTGAGACGGATTCAAAAGTAGTATCAGGAAGAATGCTTGGCCTTGTGCCGATTTTGCGTGCCGGACTTGGCATGGTAGACGGTATATTGAAGCTGATTCCATCCGCAAAGGTGGGACATATCGGCTTGGCGCGCGATCATGAGACGCTTCAGCCGAAGGAATATTATATTAACCTGCCGACTGATGCGCCGAATCGCTTGCTTATCGTTATTGATCCGATGCTGGCAACCGGCGGCTCGGCTATCGCTGCCATTTCTTCGCTGAAGAACCATAATTGTGACCAAATTAAATTAATGTGTCTGATAGCTGCTCCTGAGGGCGTAAAAGCCGTGCAGGAAGCGCATCCGGATGTTGATATTTATATCGCAGCCTTGGATGAGCGTCTGGACGAGAAGGGCTACATCGTGCCTGGTTTAGGCGACGCTGGAGACCGCATGTTCGGAACCAATTAACGCTATTTCGCATGAATTTATAATAGGAGTGGAAGCTTTTGTCTAAACTGAAGGTAATGACCATTTTCGGAACGCGTCCGGAGGCAGTCAAGATGGCGCCGCTCGTGCTTGAGCTGCAGAAGCGCGAAGACGAAATCGAATCGATCGTGTGCGTAACGGCGCAGCATCGCCAGATGCTGGACCAGGTTCTCGACTTTTTTGAGATCCATCCGAACTACGATTTGAATGTCATGAAGGATCGTCAGACATTAACGGAGACGACAGTGCGCGTTCTAGAGGGGCTGGATCCCGTTCTGACGCAGGCGAAGCCTGATATCGTGCTTGTTCACGGCGATACGCAGACGACCTTCCTGGCGAGCTATGCAGCGTTCCTAAAGCAAATACAAGTCGGTCACGTTGAGGCGGGGCTTCGTACTTGGAACAAGCTATCTCCGTATCCGGAGGAAATGAATCGGCAGCTTGCCGGCGTGCTCTCTGATGTTCACTTTGCACCGACAGAATGGTCGGCCGGCAATTTGCGCAAAGAGAATAAGTCGGATGCTGCCATTTATGTGACTGGGAACACCGCTACTGACGTATTTCAATATACGGTGGACGAGTCCTTCTCGCATCCGGTCATTGACTGGGCGAAAGGAAAACGGATGATTCTGATGACGGCGCATCGCAGGGAAGCGCTTGGCGAGCCGCATCGGAATATTTTCCGCGCTGTCAAACGGATCGCTGACGAGCATGAGGATGTCGTTGTCGTTTATGCGGTTCATCCAAATCCAGCAGTCAGAGAGCCTGCGAATGAAATTTTGGGCGACCACCCGCGGATTCGCTTGATTGATCCGCTTGATGTGTTCGAGTTCCACAATTTCTATCCGCATGCTCATATGATTATGACGGATTCAGGCGGCTTGCAGGAGGAGGCTCCATCATTCGGCGTGCCGACGCTGGTGCTTCGCGATACAACCGAGCGCCCTGAGGGCATCGAGGCAGGAACGCTTGAGCTGGTGGGCACGGACGAGGAGCTCGTATACAGCCGCGCGCATGCGCTTTTAACTGATTCGCAGCTGTACGCTCGCATGAGCCAAGCCGCAAATCCTTACGGCGATGGCCGGGCATCCGAGCGTATTGTAGACGCGATTTTGCATCATTTTGGCAGGCTGAAGGAGCGTCCGGATTCGTTCACACAACGTTCATAGATTGACCAGCGGCGATAGCCTGATAGGCGAATGTACAGCATACAGTAGTACTGTACGGTTTTCGGGGGTCGCAATACCTTATGTATCAAGGGTTTTGGGGCATCTTTTCACTAAATGTTTGCAGTTAATTCAATTGACAAACGTGTCGCCGCTTGGATAAAATAAATGAGGATTGACAGGGGTATGATCCATGAATAAAAAGGGCAGAAGGGACAATCCGCTGTTTGCAGCCGGCCTAGTCGGCGCACTCGGAGTGCAAGTCGCTGCATGTATCTTTTTAGGCTATTGGATCGGCTCGTCCCTCGGGAACCGTTTTGGTGACGTGAAGGGATGGTCGCTCGGTGGCATACTGGTCGGTCTGGCTGTCGGTCTACTCTCAGCCATTCTGCTTGTTAAGAAGGTTATGGAGGAACCCGATGGATAACATTATGAAGACAGCCTTACGTACGCTTGTTTATGCAATGGCGGTATGCCTAATTGTATGGGCTTTCCTTCCGGAATGGCGTACTGTGTCTCTCGGCCTTCTAGTTGGATTGGCAGCAGGTTCCATGAATGCGTTTTTACTGAGACGCCGAGTGGAAATGGTCACCCTAGGAGCAGCGGGGGTAGGACCGCGTAAGAGAGGTCTAGGTCTTGGAAACCGCATCGCGACCGTGCTGCTGGTAGCCATGATCGCCTATCGTTTTCCGGAGGATCTCAGCATGCCGGCCGCTTTAGCTGGCTGCATGGTCATGCCGTTTGTTCTTTTGGTAACAGCTTTTATCCACAATAAACGACAATCTTAGCGGAAAGGGGTGAAAATTTTAGATGCATGAATTTCCGGTGATGCCACTGGGGCCGTTTAATATTGATATTTCGACCTTAGTAGCAATTGTGGTTTCAGTCATTGTGACGTTTCTGATCGCTAAGCTGGCTGTTCGCAACCTTTCGGTGGACAACCCTTCGAAGATGCAGAACTTTTTGGAATGGGTCGTTGATTTCGTACACAACTTCATTTCCAGCACAATGCCGGCAAACCGAGTCAGACCCTTCATCTCTTTAGGGATGACGCTCATTATGTTCATCTTCGTCTCCAACTTGTTGGGATTGCCATTTGGTATTGTTACCGAAGCGACTAGCGTAAACGAGAATATCGGTGTTACGCACGAGTTGTTGGAAGAGAAGCATGGACATGTTGAACTTGCGTGGTGGAAATCTCCGACTGCCGATCTTTCGGTAACAGCCGGTCTTGCGCTTATCGTATTCGTAATCGTCCATTTCCTTGGTCTGAAGCAGAATAGAAAGCACTACCTGAAACATTATTTCCATCCGTTTCCAATTTTCTTCCCTGTTAACATTATTGAGACAATCTCGAAGCCGGTTACGCTTGCGCTCCGGTTGTTCGCCAACATCTTTGCAGGTGAGGTGCTTATTGCAACGATCCTGATGCTTGGCTGGTATGGTACGCCGTTCCTAGTCGCATGGCAGGGCTTCAGTCTTTTTGTCGGCGGTATTCAAGCTTTCTTGTTCACGATTCTAACGATGGTATATATTTCGCAAGCTGCCATCCACGATGAGGAACATTAATTTACGCTTTATGCCTCGGTTTATTTAAGAAATACCGCGGTTGGTTATACAAAAAAACAACAATTTTCGAGGAGGATTTTAAAAATGGAATTATTAGCAGCAGCTTTGGCAGTAGGTTTGGGTGCAGTTGGCGCAGGCGTAGGTAACGGTATGATCGTTAGTAAAACAGTTGAAGGTATCGCTCGTCAGCCTGAGCTTCAAGGCAAGCTTCAAACAACAATGTTTATCGGTGTAGGTATCGTCGAAGTTGTGCCTATCATCGGCGTAGTTATCGGTTTCTTGGCTTTCTTCCAAGCTTAATAACTGCAACTGGCGGGGAAGGCCTAGCCCTCTTCGCCTTCGTTATGATTAAGACAATATTGTGGTGAGAAAGGAGTGGCATCTATGGCATGGCATTGGGAATCGACAGTAATCGCGATGATCGCGTTTGGTGTGCTGTACTGGCTGTTGAGCAAGTATGCGTTTGGTCCATTGTTTGAAGTAATGGAGAAGCGCAGACAGCTTGTGCTTGAACAAATGAATACAGCAGAAAGCAGTCGTAAAGCAGCCGAGCAGCAAATGGAAGAGCAAAAGGCTGCACTCCAGCAAGCTCGCAAGGAAGCTTACGAAATTATCGAGCAATCGAGAACTACGAGCTCTAAGCAAGCGGAAGAGATCGTTCAAACTGCAAAATCGGAAGCATCCCGTCTGAAAGACGATGCTCTCAAAGATATCGAAAGCGAGAAAAACAAAGCAATTGCAGCGCTTCGTACAGAAGTTGGCGGCATTTCCGTGAAAATCGCGTCGAAAATTATCGAGAAGCAAGTGGATGAAAAATCGCAAGAGCAGCTGGTTGGTCAATATTTGAAAGAAGTTGGAAATAAATGAGCCGCGACGCAGTCGTAGCGAAGCGCTACGCTAAAGCACTGTTCGAGGTTGCTGAGAAGCAGCAGGTTGTTTCAGAGGTAGAAGAGCAGCTTAAGCTGATCGTGCAAGCTCTTGAGCAGGACGCTGACGTTCAAAAGTTTCTATCACTTCCAAGCATTGATCCAGAAAGCAAAATTGCGGTTCTAAAAGCAGCATTCGGCGATCGTGTATCTGCGCTCGTTTTCAATACTGTACAAATTCTAATCACTCGTCGCCGCCAGGATGTTATTGCTGATGTATATGCAGCATACACCAAGGTTGCGGGAGATTCGCTTGGTCAAGCGCATGCGACGGTTTACTCCGCCAAAGCTTTGTCTGATGACGAGCTTGCCGGTGTAGCGGCGCAGTTCGGACAATTGACCGGCAAAACTATTATTGCACAGCAAGTGGTAGAACCTGCTTTGCTCGGCGGCGTACAAGTGCGCATCGGTGACCGTCTATACGATGGCAGCCTGTCTGGCAAGCTGGAACGTTTACAAAAATCGTTTAAAATCTAATGCACTGTAGATAGGGGTGAACGAATTGAGTATCAGACCTGATGAAATCAGCACGCTGATTAAACAACAGATCGAACAATATAAATCCGAAATTCAAGTCGTAGACGTCGGCACCGTAATCAATGTCGGTGACGGTATCGCCCGCGTACACGGCTTGGAAAATGCGATGCAGGGCGAACTGCTCGAATTCTCCAACGGTGTTGTCGGTATGGCTTTGAACTTGGAAGAAAGCAATGTCGGTGTCGTTATTCTTGGACAATACACGGATATCCGTGAAGGCGATCAAGTTAAACGTACAGGCCGTATCATGGAAGTACCTGTCGGCGAAGAGCTTCTTGGCCGCGTAGTAAACCCGCTTGGTCAGCCGCTTGACGGCAAAGGACCAATCAATACCACTCAATTCCGTGCGATTGAATCTCCAGCGCCGGGCGTTATCGACCGTAAATCGGTTCATGAGCCCATGCAAACGGGAATTAAAGCAATCGACGCGATGGTACCAGTAGGCCGCGGACAACGTGAGCTTATCATCGGTGACCGTCAAACGGGTAAAACAGCGATTGCTATCGATGCAATCATCAACCAAAAAGGCAACGGCGTAAAATGTATCTATGTTGCCGTTGGTCAAAAACAATCCACTGTTGCTAACGTAGTTGAAACTCTTCGTCGCCACGGCGCGCTTGAGTACACAATCATCGTTACTGCAGGTGCTTCTGAGCCAGCTCCACTTCTCTTCCTAGCTCCTTATGCGGGCTGTACGATGGGTGAGTACTTCATGTACAAAGGCGAGCACGTTCTCGTTATTTATGATGATCTATCGAAACAAGCGGCAGCTTATCGTGAGCTTTCGCTCTTGCTTCGCCGTCCACCGGGTCGTGAGGCTTACCCAGGTGACGTATTCTATCTTCACTCCCGTTTGCTTGAGCGCGCTGCAAAACTTAGCGACGCAAGAGGCGGCGGTTCAATGACGGCATTGCCATTCATTGAGACGCAAGCATCCGACGTATCGGCATACATTCCTACGAATGTTATCTCGATCACTGACGGTCAAATCTTCCTTGAAGCAGATCTATTCTATTCGGGTCAACGTCCAGCGGTTAACGTTGGTATCTCTGTATCCCGTGTAGGTGGTTCCGCACAAATTAAAGCGATGAAGAAGGTAGCCGGTACGCTTCGTCTTGACCTTGCGGCTTACCGCGAGCTTCAAGCGTTCTCGCAATTCGGATCCGACCTTGACAAATCGACGCTTGCCCGCCTTAACCGCGGTGCTCGTACGATGGAAATTCTTAAACAAGACGTTAACAAGCCGATGCCGGTTGAGAAGCAAGTTATCTCGATCTACTCCGCTGTTAAAGGTCACTTGGATGAGATTCCGGTTGGCGACATCCTTCGTTTCGAGAAAGAGTTCCACGCGTATTTGGATTCGAACAGCCCAGAAATCGGTCAATCGATTCGCGATACAAAAGACATCGTTGCTGACAACGAGAAAGCTCTCGTTGACGCTATCAATAAATTCAAGAAGAGCTTCGCTGTAACGGCATAAATCTCTTCATCTTTCAATAAAGGTCTTCGCCCGTTCATGTTGTCCGGGCTTAGACCGCTTACTCCACCAACACCAGGCTTTGGAGCAGCTCCAAAGCAACAAAGGCGGGTGAAACCAAATGGCAAAAGGTATGCGCGATATTAAACGCGAAATCAAGAGCAAACAAAATACGAAGCAGATTACGAAAGCGATGGAGATGGTTGCCGCTTCCCGCCTAAGAAAAGCACAGGAAGCCGCGCAAGCAGCACGTCCTTATGCTGAGAAGCTGAAGGAAGTTGTGGCAAGCATCGCAGCCGGCACCAAGGATGTGAAGCATCCGATGCTGGAAACGCGTCCGGTAAAGAAAACGGGTTATCTCGTTATTACTTCCGATCGTGGTCTTGCAGGCGGCTACAATGCGAATATTCTTCGTAAAGTAACGCAAACCATTCGTGAAAAGCATAAGTCGACAGATGAATACGTGCTATTCGTTATCGGCCGTAAGGGCCGCGATTATTTCCGCCGCCGCAACATGCCAATCGTAGAGGAAGTGACTGGCTTGCCAGATGCTCCTTCTTTCGCTGACATCAAATCGGTCGCTTATTCCGCGGTTAAGAATTTCTCGGAAGGCGCTTATGACGAGCTTTACTTGTACTATAACGAATTCGTTAACGCGATTACGCAAATACCGACAGATGTACGTTTGCTGCCGCTTGAAGAAGTGGGCGGAAACACAGCTGTCACCTCGTATGAATACGAGCCGTCTCCAGAGGGCGTACTTGAAGTGCTGCTGCCTAAATATGCGGAAACGCTTATCTACAGCGCAGTTCTTGACGGTAAAGCAAGTGAGTTCGGCGCTCGTATGACTGCCATGGGAAGCGCAACGAAAAATGCAACGAAGATCATCAACCAATTGACGCTCACTTACAACAGAGCGCGTCAAGCAGCGATTACGCAGGAAATTTCTGAGATCGTTGCAGGGGCAAATGCTCAATCGTAATCGATACACTGCAAGAGCTAGGCGCTTGTGATAAGTGAACCGGCTTGCGGTAACAAGAAGGAACCAGGAGGGAAAACCATGAAAAAAGGACACGTAGTATCCGTCATGGGTCCGGTCGTAGACTTAGAGTTCGAACGCGGCAATTTGCCGGAAATTTTGAACGCTGTCAAAATCGAGCAAAAGGGCGAAGCAGGCGGCATTGATATTAACTTGACGCTTGAAGTAGCTGTTCACCTCGGTGACAATAAGGTACGTGCCGTAGCTATGAGTACAACAGACGGTCTTGTACGCGGTATGATCGCTGTTGATACAGGCGCACCAATTACTATTCCGGTTGGCGCTCCAACACTTGGCCGTGTATTCAACGTACTTGGTGAGCCAATTGACGAAGCTGGCGTTGTTACATCGCCAATCAACCTTCCAATTCACCGCGAAGCACCTGCTTTCGACCAATTGTCCACGCAAGCGGAAATTCTTGAAACAGGCATTAAAGTAATCGACCTTCTCGCTCCATACGCAAAAGGCGGTAAAATCGGCCTCTTCGGCGGCGCGGGCGTAGGTAAAACGGTTACGATTCAAGAGCTTATCAACAACATCGCACAAGAGCACGGCGGTATCTCCGTATTCGCGGGTGTTGGTGAGCGTACTCGTGAAGGTAATGACCTTTACCACGAGATGAAAGACTCCGGCGTACTTAGCAAAACAGCGATGGTATTCGGACAAATGAATGAGCCGCCAGGCGCACGTCAACGCGTTGCTTTGACTGGTCTGACAATGGCTGAATATTTCCGTGACGAAGAAGGCAAAGACGTACTATTGTTCGTCGATAACATCTTCCGTTTCACGCAAGCAGGCTCCGAGGTTTCGGCCCTTCTAGGCCGTATGCCTTCCGCGGTAGGTTACCAGCCAACGCTGGCAACTGAAATGGGTCAATTGCAAGAGCGTATCACGTCTACGAAAAAAGGTTCGGTTACTTCGATCCAAGCGATCTACGTACCTGCCGATGACTATACGGATCCGGCTCCAGCAACGACATTTGCCCACTTGGATGCAACGACGAACCTTGAGCGTAAAATCTCCGAAATGGGTATTTTCCCAGCGGTTGATCCACTCGCTTCGTCTTCCCGTATCCTTAGCCCATCTGTTTTGGGTGAAGAGCACTACAACGTGGCTCAAGGCGTTAAGAAAATTCTTCAACGCTACAAAGAGCTTCAAGATATTATCGCAATCCTTGGTATGGACGAGCTAAGCGAAGAAGATAAATTGACCGTGTCTCGCGCACGTAAAATTCAACTCTTCCTATCTCAACCGTTCCACGTTGCTGAGCCGTTCACAGGTATCGAAGGTAAATATGTACCTGTTAAAGAATCCGTTCGCAGCTTTAAAGAAATTCTCGAGGGCAAACATGACGACCTTCCGGAAGAATCTTTCCGATACGTTGGTGTGATTGAAGAAGCCGTGGAGAAAGCCAAAACGCTTTAATAGCGAAAGGCGGGAGGAATCCACATGAGTTCGTTTTTGGTAGAGATCGTAACACCTGAACGCAAGGTGTATGCAGAAACTGCGAATATGGTAAGCGTATCTGGTGTTGAAGGTGAGCTTGGCATATTGCCAAACCACATTCCGCTCGTAACGCCGCTTCGTATCGCGCCTGTCACCATCAAACGTGGCAATTCGGTTGATGTTGTAGCGGTTAACGGAGGCTTTATCGAAGTACGCAAGGATAAGATCGTTATTCTTGCAGAGAGCGCTGAGCTTGCAACCGATATTAACATTGAACGTGCTGAAGCCGCTAAACAGCGTGCCCAGCAGCGTCTTGCCGCTAAGCAAGATCAGGTCGATTTCCGCCGCGCAGAGCTTGCTTTGCAGCGTGCTATGAATCGTCTGAACATCAAGCATAAATAAGATTTATCCCAAAAAGCACCGTTAGCGCCGTATAGGCGCGGCGGTGCTTTTTTTATTATGTTAGATTTTTACGGAGGATTTGGAAATTATTATATAAAACGATGTCAGGTTTGTTTAATATTCGTGTTTTGAGGCGGTTTTGGTGTTACATTTCGCAAAAAAAGCTATATTTCGACGAAAAATCAAATAATATGTATGTTTTCTCCAAAAATATATGTTAATATAGTTAACATTATAAGAGATAGAGTTGCAGGAGGAGAGCGCTATGTTTGACTGGTTGGGTGTGAAGGTAGGGTTTCCGCTCTGGGTGTCATGGAACTTGAACAAAGAGTTGAAGACGGATGTTGAACAATGCTTTGAGGGTATTGCAGAGACGCGTAAGGAGCTTCTGACCTCATGGGCAACGGATTATTGGATTCATTTAGAGCGGCTTAGCGACCAAATGACAGAGGCGCTCAGTCAAAGCGAGAGTTCTCCTACTTCTACTGTACAGTCACAAATAGAAAGATTATTTGAAAAAACATACGCGCGCGCAATTGATTTTACGGAGTTGTTTTTGCTGGATGACAAACAAACGGTCGCATACTCAACGTATGCAGCGCACGTAGGAACGGCTTATGAGGCGGACAGCAGCCTGCAAATGGGTCTTGCCTATACCAAACAAGCGAGCAGCCTGCGGAACTGCTTATACGGCCCTTATAGTGATCCGATTACGCTTAAGCTAGGAGCGCGTTCGTCCGCTTTTCATGACAAAATGACGCTAATGTTCATGCTCCCGTTAACGGTAAACGGCAGCTTTGCTGGGACGCTGTGCGGCAGAGTGCCAAACGATGTCTTGGGCGATTTGATTCAACGCGAATCGGGGCATGTGTATCCGGATTCGGGCGACAATTATCTATTTATGGCAAAAGCCGGCTTGAATAAACATATTGCGCCAGGAACTGCGCTTTCCCGCAGCCGCTTTGAGGACCGGACATTTACGCACGGGGAAAACTTGAAGGATGGCGTGACAACGGACTGGGGCATGGTATCCATCAAAGAACACACCGAGCTTGAAATAATGTTTACCGATCCGGCTACTGGCCAGCTGCATCCAGGCGTAGCGAATACGATCCGCAATGGAAGCAATCTATTCGTTGAATTTCCGGGTTATTCCGACTACCGGCATATTTCTGTAATCGGCAAAGGCGTGACCTTTCAGCTTCCGCATTGTCCGGATCAATGGGGGATGATGTGCGAAGGCGACTTAGAAGAGGTATACCGCATACGCAGCGTGGGATGGAGGCAGCGGAAGCTTCAGCTTATATCGGTTATTAGCTTGAGTGTGCTAACGACATTGCTCGTTGTCTTAATGGCTGATAGTGCGCCGGTTCAGCTAACGGCGGCGGCGGCGGGCTTTTTCAATCTCATATTCGGTTTATTGTTCAGCGGTATTTTTCAGAAGAGGGAATCTACGAGAGTCGTATCGCACTTGCAAAAAATTAACCGATTTATTCGCATAAACGCTGAGGGCAAGGGTGATTTGACGCAGCGGCTGCCGCTTAGCGAATTTGATAACGACGAATCGAAGGAACTGGCCAAGTGGATTAACAATATGATCGATTCCTTGGAAGGCATTATGCTTCAGGTCAGGCTTACCTCCGCGGATGTGTTATCCAGCCAGCATGTGCTTAACGAATCGGCGGCAGTCACGTCAGCCTCTACGGAGAGGGTCAGCGGCAAAGTAACGGATATGATCGGAAGCATCAGGCAGCAGCTCAAGGATATCGATACGGCTAAGGATGCGGCTGGCGATATGCAGGCTACCCTAAGGCAGATCGAGGAGCAGGCTGCCGAGCAAATTGCGGTAGCTAAAACCGAGGTCGACCGGATTGGCGACAAGATGCATCATATTTCGGCTAAGGTTGGCGAAACGAACCATACCATACACAGGTTTATGGATACCGTTCAGGAGATTCAAGGCGTTCTGCAGGTGATTGAAGAAATATCAGCCCAAACGAATTTGCTCGCGCTAAATGCTTCGATCGAGGCTGCTAGAGTAGGCGAGCAAGGCAGAGGTTTTGCTGTTGTTGCATCGGAAATACGCAAGCTAGCGGACATGACCAAGAAATCGACGGAAGAGGTTCATGCGATTACCCGGCATATCTATGACGAAGCGAAGCAAGCCTACGCTTCTATGGACGAGGGAACAAGAGTCGTAGAGGAAGGCAACCAGCTTGTTGCGGCTGCCGCGACTACGCTTGCAGCGGCGCATGCCGAGGATTTGCGCAAAACGCAGGTTGTCGATGAGGTCGTGCAGCTCATGGAAAAAATCGCTCTCGTAAGCAGAGAGAACCGCAAGGTGTCATCTGACGTGGAGAGCAAGGTACAGGAGCTCATTTACGAAATGATGAATGTTCGGCAAACGTCGCAAAGCGTGGAGTCGATTACGACATTTTTGCAGCAGCTCGTCGGACAGTTTAAGCTGACAGAATCACGTATTCGATAAAAGTACCAAAAGGGGAGTCGCAGGAGGCCGTTCTAGCAACGGCGCTGCGGCTCTTTTTGTCGTGCTCGGATTAATCAAAACGTGCCTGTGTTGTCTTAGAGCAATGCTATCCATTT
The DNA here is from genome assembly GCF_001273905.1 of Paenibacillus sp. FJAT-27812. Lineage (NCBI taxonomy): Bacteria > Bacillati > Bacillota > Bacilli > Caryophanales > Paenibacillaceae > Paenibacillus > Paenibacillus sp. FJAT-27812. The sequence goes on from NZ_LIGH01000001.1 coordinate 2,513,378, forward strand.
ATGCCGGAGTACATAATTATGCCATGGAATAGTTATCCTAAGACAGAAACGAATGCTTGAACAGGAAAGGAGAGGGGCAGATGTCCGGTTCGTTTATGGGCGGCAGAGGCAAAGCTAGCAAGAAAGCCAATAAGAAATTAGCACGGGCTGAGAAGCATGAGCAAGAGCAGCTGGATGCGTTCTCGGACAAGCCTCTTTTCACTTCGCTGGAACAGAATTCGGAGGCAATCAAACGTGAGCTGGGGGAGAGCCAGGACATTATTTTCCGCGAGCTGCAGCTAAAGGATGTCAATCAAACGAAGGCGCTTATCGTTTATGTGCAGGGGATGGTAGATGACGAGCGCATGAACGAGTTTGTTATTCAGCCTATGCACCGCGTTAAATTTCCAGATGAAGAGATCATGCCGCCAAAAGAGCTGTTAGAGCATATGAAGAGCAGCCAGCTGGAGACGGGCATCGTGAACGATATCTGCGATTGGAAGATGCTGTTCCAAAAGCTGTTCATGGGCTATTGCATCATTATGATAGAAGGCGCCAGCCATGCGATCGGGACAAACGTAGTGGGCGGAGCCAGGCGCGGCGTAGAAGAGCCCAAAACGGAAATGGCTATTCGCGGTCCTAGGGAAGGCTTTACGGAATCCATCCGGATTAATTCGTCTATGATTCGCAGGAAAATACGTAGCCCAAAGCTTTGGATGGAGCAGTGGACGATTGGGGAGGTTTCGCAAACTCCTGTTTCTATTATGTACGTCAAAGGTTTGGCGGATGAAAATGTGCTCATGGATTTAAGAGAACGGTTAAAGGCGATCCACATAGACGGCATCTTAGAATCCGGCTATATCGAGGAGCTGATAACGGATCAAATGTGGACGCCATTTCCAACGGTTCTGAGCGTCGAGCGGCCGGATGCGGTAGCGGGAAATCTGCTTGAAGGACGTATTGCTATTTTGGTAGATGGCACCCCGTTTGTTCTCATTGTACCTGCCATACTAAACATGTTTTTTCAAGCCTCAGAGGATTATTACCAAAGGTATGATATTGCTACTTTTTTGCGCATGCTTCGTTTTGTTTCATTTCTGATTGCGCTGCTCATGCCATCCATTTATGTGGCTATCGTCGGCTACCATCAGGAAATGATACCGACGCAGCTGCTGCTCAAGCTGGCGGCACAGAGGGAGGGCGTACCGTTTCCTGCCTATTTGGAAGCTTTTATTATGGAATTGGTATTCGAAATTTTGCGGGAAGCCGTCGTTCGAATGCCGAGCGCCGCGGGGAATACCATCTCAATCGTAGGCGGTCTCGTTATCGGTCAATCGGTGGTGGAGGCAGGCATCGTATCGCCGGCAGTCGTAATCGTCGTTTCATTTACCGCCATTGCGAGCTTCGTATCGCCATCCTACAGCCTTGGCATCTCCGCTCGGCTGCTGCGATTTTTCCTGCTGCTCGCCGCTTCGACGCTGGGCTTTTATGGCATTGGCTTAGTTGTGCTGATTCTTATCCTGCACCTTAGTAATCTCAGGTCATTTGGCATGCCTTATATCAAGCCATTTGCTCCGATGTTCCCAAGGGATATGAAGGATACGCTTATTCGCGCCCCTCTTTGGAAGATGCGTGACCGCCCCCAAAAGCTGGCCACCGAAAATGTCGTGAGGCAAGAAGTGCATCCAGAGCATAGGAAGGAGCCAGGGCAATGAGCGGTGGAAAAAGCGACAAACGCGTGCGCTTAGTCATTCGGGCATGCCGCAAATCGGTGCTGCTGTGGACGGCTTGCATGCTGATCCTGCTAAGCGGCTGCTGGGATTTGCGTTATTTGGACAAGCTTGGGGTCGTGCTGGCTTTGGGCGTGGATGAGGATCCCAGCGGCAAGCAGAAGCTTCGACTGACGGTCCAAGTCGTCCTTCCGCAAAATGTAGCCGCTGAAAGCAAGGGCGGGATTGGGGGGACCGCTGTAACGACGTTTACGGAAACGGGCGACACGATTTTTGAAGCGATTCGCAAAATGTCGGCGAAAACGTCGAGGAGGCTGTTTTTCTCCCATACGCAAATGTTGATCATCGGGGAGAAGATGGCGAGGAAAGGGATATTCCCTTTGGTCGATTTGATCGAGCGAAACCCGGACATACGTACTGATATTTACGTGCTCGTCACACGCGGCGTGAAAGCGGAGGAGCTGCTGCAATTAACGACCCAAATGGAGTCTATTCCCATAAATCAGATTCACGCGATCGTAGAGACCAATCAATCTGCGTATGCCATGAATTATGTCGTCCAGGTCAATGATTTAACGAGGCTGAACGGGGAAGGAAAAGAGCAGGCTGTGCTGCCATCGATGAGAATCGAAGGCCAGAAGGAAATGGGCCACTCCAATGAAAATGTGAACAGCATTCCGGCGAAAGCCAGTCCCGTACTTTCAACTATGGCCGTATTTCGAAACGGGAAGCTGGTCGAATATTTGAAGCCGAAGGAGTCGAGAGGTTTGTCTTGGCTGCAAGGAAAGGTAAAAAGCACTGTCGTCAAGCTGGCATGCCCGAATTCGAAGGAGAACTTGATTGTGGAGGTTCATGGCGTTACCACGGAGCTCAACGTCAAACGAGACGAGAAGGGTGAACCGGTTATTCTCATTAACGCAAAGATCTCAGGCAGCGTACAAGAGATCATGTGCACGGATATCAATGTATCGGAGGAGAAAGTGCTGAAGCAAATCGGCGCGATGACTAGTCAAGCCGTTAAGGATGAGATGGAGGCGACAATCGTAAAGCTGCAAAAAAAGCTGAAGATTGATGCGATTGGTTGGGGAAAAGAGATTTATTTGCATCAGCCCGGCATCTGGAAACGGATAGAAGGCGACTGGGAGACGGTTTTTCCGAATGTGCAAAGCAAAGTGAATTGCAGCACTGAAATCGAAGGATCGGGTATACGAGGCGAATCTATCGTGAAGTGAGTGATTACAATGATGGCTCCTATCGTAGTTGTTCTGTTGGCGGCCTTTACAGGCACAGTGATTTGGAAACGGAATCGCGATAAGCAGCGCTTGCGCGAGAGAGGCTGGGCCCTGTTTATTTTATTAATAGGAACCCTGCTCATTATCGCGCTACAGTTCCGCATTCCGGTTCCCAATCCGACGGACTGGATTTCGGCTGTTTTTACGCCTATGTCACGGCCAATTACAAAATGGGTTGAGGAGGATATAAAAAACAGATGAGTAAATACGCTGGCATGAACAATGCGGAAATCACTTCCGGCCAATGCGCGAAAATCTTGTTTTTATTCGCGCTTGGGAGCGCGGCGCTTATTTTGCCAACCTCTGTAACAGCCATTGCCAAGCAGGACGGATGGATATCGATGCTGCTGGCCGGCCCATTTAATTACTTCGTATTAATCGCGCTTTTAGCGCTGGCGGATCGTTTTCCTAATTTATCTCTGGCTCAATATTCGGAAAAGGTGCTTGGGGTATGGGGGGGGAAGATCGTGACGCTGCTTTATATTTTCTTTTTCCTGCTGCTTAGCGCGCTGGTTCTTCGCAACATTTCTGATTTCTTGAACCTCTCCGTACTGCCGCTTACGCCGGAGTGGTTCATTGACAGCACGTTTATGATCGTGATCATTTACGGTGTTTTCTTAGGCATTGAGACGATTGCGCGAACGGGAGAAATTTTGTTTAGCTGGGGTATGCTCGTTATTGTTATCGTTATTTTTTCTTTATTTAATCAATTTGATTTCCATAACTTTGAGCCTTTCTTATATGCGGGGTGGGAGAGGCCGGTCAAGGGCGTTTTTCCGATTTTGGGATTTCCGATTGGGGAATTTGTATTCATAACGATGATATTTCCGCTTGTACGCGAGAAAGATCGCAAAAAGCTTAGAAAATCATTAAAGCTCTCAGCCGCGTTGATTACGTTTATAAGCATTCTCATAACGGTATTTTTAGTAGGCGTGATGGGGGTGGATGAGGCAAGCCGAAGCCCTTTTGCCGTGTATGATATGGCGAAGAACATCAACATCGAGGAAATATTGGTGCGGGTCGAAATTTTGGTAGCGATGGTCTGGATCGGAACGGTGTTCATGAAGCTGGCGCTTTGTGTGTATGTGCTGACCGTGATTACCGCCCAAATGCTGAAGCTGTCTACCTACCGGACATTGGTTGTGCCTTATGCCGTTATAATTGTTCCGCTTTCTTTAATCGTCTATCGAAACGTAGCTCATGCCAAAGAGTTTGCGATGGGCGTATGGACCGTATATAGCCTGTTTCAAGGTTTTGTTCTGCCGACGTTCCTGCTTGTCATAGCTATTATTAGGGGGAAGCGCGATAACAGCGACGGCCGTTTTCCTGAGGTGAAGCAGCAAGGCAAGGGCGGGGCAGCCAATCAAAAAACGTCTGATGATGCGGGGGAAATGCTGGAGAAGGAGCCTGCACAGGCGTAACTCCGTCATAGACGTGTGTGGAAGCATTTGTTATAATTGTGAGGAAAATTGACCAAGCGCAGGCGGTCCGTACCTATTCAATTGACGGAGGCGATCGTGTGGAAAACTACGCCAATAACTATGTCGTCGTGGCTATTTTTATCGTGCTTGGCATTTTGCTTCCGGTTGTTGCACTGACTGTAGGAAGATTGCTTAGACCGAATAAGCCAACTGAACTGAAGCAAACCACCTATGAGAGCGGCAATGAGCCGGTAGGTGAGGGACAGGTCCGTTTTAACATTCGTTATTATTTGTTTGCGTTGATGTTTGTCATCTTTGATGTAGAAACCGTTTTCTTATATCCGTGGGCCGTTGCATATAATAAGCTCGGCTTATTTGTGCTAGTCGAAATGTTGATTTTTGCGGGAATGCTGTTTATTGGTCTTCTATATGCCTGGAAAAAGAAGGTGCTGAAATGGAATTCAGTTTAGAGTCAATTTCGCTAGAGGAACGCAAAGAGCTGGAACGCAACGTATTTATGGGAACATTGGAGCAATTAAAAGCATGGGCAAGGAGCAATTCGTTATGGCCGCTGACGTTTGGGCTGGCATGCTGTGCGATCGAAATGATGGGGACGGGAGCGTCCCATTATGATTTGGACCGCTTCGGCGTTATGTTCCGGACTTCGCCGCGCCAGTCGGACGTGATGATCGTGGCCGGAACGGTCACGAAGAAGATGGGACCGCTCTTAAGAAGGTTGTATGACCAGATGCCTGAGCCGAAATGGGTGATCGCGATGGGCTCATGCGCAACAGCAGGCGGGCCATATATTAAATCTTACTCGGTCATTAAAGGTGTCGACCAGATCGTGCCTGTTGATGTATACATTCCAGGCTGTCCGCCTAACCCGGCTGCGCTGATCTATGGCATTAACAAGCTGCAGGAGAAAATTCGGTACGAGGCGAAAACCGGGAAGCGGGTGACCGGTCGATGAGTGAGGGTCAGAATAACAAAGAAGAACAATCGCCCGCAGATTCGCCTCCCGTCGATGCTGAGCGAGAGGCAAAGCTGAAAGCAGCGGCTGAGGCACGTGCAGCAAGGGCGGCAGCGAAGGCGGAGGCGGAGGCTGCGGAAGCTGCGCCAGAGGAGCCCAAGCCCCCTTCACCGCGGCAGCCGGAGCTGGAGGCCATCGTAGCGCTGCTGAAGCAGGAAATCGGCGTGTCAGCGGTTGAGGATGCTTATGTGAATGAATTAAATGGCGATATGCCGATGATCATCGTAAACAATTCCTATTGGCGCGAGGCGGCTAAGCTGCTAAAGGGGCATGTACAGCTGCAATTTAACTATTTGCGCAATGTGTCAGGCATCGATTATGAAACGCACATGGAAGTGGTTTATCATATGCTCTCGCTTGGCAGCAGGAGAGAGGTCGCCGTTAAGATTAAGGCAGACCGCGAAGCGGCTGCCGTCTATTCCGCGACGCCCGTCTGGGCGACGGCGAATTGGAACGAGCGCGAAATTTACGATCTGCTTGGCGTCGATTTCCCTGGACATCCCGATTTGCGGCGCATTATGATGCCCGACGACTGGGTGGGACATCCGCTGCGCAAAGATTATGAACCGTTAGACTCGGAGGTGTAGGCAGCCCTTGATCCGAACAGAAGAACTGCTCTTGAATGTTGGACCACAGCACCCAAGCACCCATGGCGTATTCCGAATCATCGTTAAGCTTGATGGAGAAGTCATTACCGAGGCGACGCCTGTTATGGGCTATTTGCACCGGGGCACCGAGAAGATCGCGGAAAATTTGAATTTTACGCAAATCATTCCTTATACGGACCGTATGGATTACGTCTCAGCAATGACAAACAATTACGTGCTGGTGCATGCGGTTGAAACGATGATGGGCCTTGCCGTCCCGCAGCGGGCGGAGTATCTTCGGCTAATCGTCATGGAGCTGCAGCGCGTGGCGAGCCATCTTGTCTGGTGGGGAACCTATCTGCTTGATATTGGCGCAATGAGCCCTTTCCTATACGCCTTCCGCGATAGAGAAATCATAATCGATTTGTTCAATGAGCTATGCGGCGCTAGATTAACATACAATTATATGAGAGTCGGCGGCGTGAAATGGGATGCGCCGCCAGGATGGCTGGATAAGGTGCGCGACTTTATTCCCTATATGGAGAATAAACTAGAGGAGTACGATAAGCTGGTCAGCGGCAATGAGATTTTCCTTGCCCGCATTAAAGGGATCGGGCAATATGATGCCGCAACTGCGATCGATTATGGCTTAACAGGAGCTAATTTGCGCTGCACCGGAGTAGACTTTGATATTCGCAAGGCTGAGCCTTATAGCTTGTACAGCCAGTTTGAATTCGATGTGCCGGTTGGCACCGTCGGTGATTGCTATGACCGATACCGCATTCGGCTGGAAGAAATTCGCCAAAGCTTGCGGATTCTAAAGCAGGCGCTGGAGCAGTTCCCAAGCGATGGGGAGACGATGGGCAAGGTGCCGCGCGTAATCCGGCCGCCTGCTGGCGAGGTTTACGTGCGAATTGAATCGCCGCGCGGCGAGATCGGCTGCCATATCGTATCCAAGGGCAAAGCTGAGCCTTACCGGCTCAAGTTTCGAAGGCCTTCATTCGTTAATTTGCAAATACTGCCGAAGCTGCTCGTAGGAGAAACGATGACGAACCTCATTACGATACTGGGCGGCATTGATATTGTCGTTGGGGAGGTCGATTGCTGATGCAGTCCTGGCTTAACCAATCGCTGACGTGGGGAAACGCGCTGGTGCTGTTTCTTTGGGCGGTCGTATTTCTATTCATCGTGCTTGGCTTCGTAACCTATGCCATTTATTTCGAGCGCAAGGTGATCGGCTGGATGCAGCTGCGCATCGGACCTAATCGTGTTGGCCCATTCGGGCTGCTGCAGACGGTAGCCGATATTTTTAAATTGCTGATTAAGGAAGATACGATACCGCGCAAGGCTGATCGGGTATTGTTCATTATCGCGCCTGCACTGGCTTACATACCGGCTTTCTCCGTGCTGGCCGTAATCCCCTACACCCAAAATCTTTATTTCGCGGATTTGAATGTCGGCCTACTCTATTATGTAGCATTGTCGGGCATCTCGACGCTTGCGATCGTGCTGGGCGGCTGGGCTTCCAATAATAAGTATGCCCTACTTGGGGGTATGCGCTCGGCGGCACAAATGATAAGCTATGAGGTACCGCTTGTTATTTCGGTAGTCGGCGTTATTTTGCTCAGCGGCAGCCTGAATTTGCGCGATATTGTTGACGCGCAGGATGGCGGCTGGTTCTGGGACTGGAATTTCCTGCCCCAAATTGTCGGCTTCGTCATATTCATTATTGCTGCGGTCTCAGAGCTCAATCGTACGCCCTTCGACCTGCCTGAGGCAGAATCCGAGCTTGTCGCGGGTTATCATGTCGAATACAGCGGCTTCCGCTTCGCGTTTTTTATGCTTTCGGAATATGTGTACGTATATGCGATTGCCGCATTAACCACAGTGCTGTTTCTTGGCGGCTGGCATGCGCCTGCGCCATTTCTTGACTTTGTGCCCGGCATCATCTGGTTTCTGCTCAAATTTGCGTTTATCGTGTTTTTCCTATTCTGGATTCGCGCAACGCTGCCGCGCATTCGCGTGGATCAGCTCATGGGGCTCGGCTGGAAGGTGCTGCTGCCCATATCGCTGCTCAACGTATTTCTGACGGCCATTTATTTAGAGCTGTTTATTAAGAACTAGCAAAGGGGAGATGGAAATGAAAGGAATGCTGCAGGGACTCGGCGTTACGCTCAAATCGATGACGGCTCCAAAAGTGACCACTTCCTATCCTGACGTGCCCTTTGTCATGCCGGACCGTTTCCGTGGCATACAGCACTTTATTCCGGATCTATGCATCGTTTGCAATCAATGCGCGCGCATATGTCCGACGGATTGCATTACGCTGACGGGCAAGCCGAATCCCGATCCCGAAAAAAAAGGCAAAGTGATCGACACGTTTGATATTAATTTTGAAATTTGCATTTTATGCGATCTGTGCACCGAGGTTTGTCCGACTGAAGCGATCGTAATGTCTAACCATTTTGAACTGGCATCCTTCAGCCGCGATGATCTGTTTAAGGATGCGCAGTGGCTGACAGATAATAATACGCTTACCCGGCAGGATAATAACAATATCGGAGCGCCGGCCAAAGGGGGCGGCAAATAGTTGTTCAATATAGCATTTACAGGCGAGTTCGTTGCCTTTTTCATCTTCTCGGCGATTATGATATGCGGGGCCGTGCTGATGATCAGTTTAGAGAAGGTCGTTCATATGGTTATTTCCATGGCGGCTGTGTTTATCGGTTTAGCAGGCATGTTTGTACTGCTTGAGGCGGAGTTCGTTGCGTTCGTTCAAGTGCTGATCTACGCCGGAGCGGTTTCAATTTTGATGATTTTCGGCATTATGATGACGAAGCATCAGGCTGGGGAGCGCGAGCCTGCGAAGCCGCTGCATGAGACGCTTGCGGCGGTTGGCGCGCTTAGCTTGTTCGGCGTGTTGTTTTATGCGATTCGCACGACGACGTTTCCCGAGCCGCAGCCCTTCCATGCGCCTGAAGACAATACGATGGCGATTGGCGAGCTGTTGTATACGGGCTATGTCATACCGTTCGAGCTGCTCTCCGTCCTGCTGACGGTTGCATTTATTGGAGCGATCGTGCTTGCCAAAAAGGAGGCGGATTAATCATATGCTTCCATCTTATTTAACCATGGCGGCCATTTTGTTCTGTATCGGGCTTTATGGCGCCTTAGTAAAGAGAAATGCGGTTGTCGTTCTGCTCTCTCTCGAGCTTATGCTTAACGCGGTCAATTTGAATTTAGTAGCGTTCTCCAAATATGGCGTCGTTCCATCGCTGACAGGCCAAATTTTTTCGTTATTTACGATTACGGTTGCCGCGGCTGAAGCGGCGATAGGGGTAGCTATTTTGATTGCGTTGTTCCGATTGCGCGGGACGGTTAATGTCGACGAATTTGACAAAATGAGGAGGTAACGCGGCAAATGGATAAGTTCACACAGGCGGCATGGTTAATTCCGCTGTTCCCGCTGGCGGCATTCCTCGTTTTGACAGCGCTTGGCCGCAGCTACAGGCGAGCAGGCGTAATGATCGGCTGTATCGGTTCACTCGCCGCATTCATTCTTTCCTTGTTGATTGTCATTGATCGGCTGGGCGCCAATGAGGTTGATTACAACTATTCCTTCGATTGGATCGCGATCGGTGATTATACGCTCCGCATCGGGTTTGAGATAACGAATCTGACGGCGCTTATGCTTGTGGTCGTCACGCTTGTCAGCTTGCTCGTTAACGTATACTCGGCAGGTTATATGAAAGGCGATGAGCGGATTACTGTATTTTACGGTTATGTCGCCTTGTTCACATTCTCGATGCTCGGACTCGTTCTGTCTGATAATTTATTATCGCTTTATATTTTCTGGGAGCTGGTTGGCGTATGCTCGTTTTTGCTAATCGGATTTTGGTTTACGCTGCCCAAAGCGCGCGCCGCTGCCAAAAAGGCATTTATCGTGACGCGAATCGGAGATGCGGGCTTGCTGCTCGCGATTTTGCTGTTGTTCTGGTATATGCCGGACCACGCGCTCGACTTCACAACGATTCAAAGCGTGTTCGACGGGCAATCCGGCGCCATTACGAATGGGATAACGACGCTTATCGCCTTGTTGATTTTTCTAGGTGCCGTTGGCAAATCAGGTCAATTTCCGCTCCATGTCTGGCTGCCCGATGCGATGGAAGGACCAACGCCGATCAGTGCGCTTATTCACGCGGCTACAATGGTAGCGGCAGGCGTATTTCTTATTGCGCGGACGTATGACATCTTTCAGGATTCGGCAGCCGCAATGGAAACGGTAGCTTACGTGGGCGGCTTTACCGCACTGCTCGCAGCGACGATTGCGCTGGTGCAAAAGGATATTAAACGAATTTTGGCCTACTCAACGGTCAGCCAGCTAGGCTATATGATGATGGCGCTTGGTCTCGGCTCCCTTACGGGCGGGATCTTTCATTTATTCACGCATGCGTTTTTCAAAGCGCTGCTGTTCCTCGGAGCAGGAAGCATTATACATGCCGTACATACGCAAAACATCAATGAAATGGGCGGCTTAGGCTCGAAAATGCGGGTGACGGCGTGGACCTTCGGCATAGGCGCTTTGGCGCTTGCGGGCATACCGCCGCTATCCGGCTTCTGGTCGAAGGATTTGATATTGTCGGTTGCTTGGGAGACTAATCCGCTGTTATTCGTCGCCGGCTTGGCGGCAGCTTTTTGTACGGCACTCTACATGTCGCGACTGTTTTTTCTTGTCTTTACGGGAGAACCGAGCGCGGCAGCCGCTAACGCGAAGGAAGCGCCTTTCTCCATGACGCTGCCGCTGATCGTGCTGTCTTTGCTTGCTATCGCTTCCGGTTTTGTAGAGACGCCATGGAACGGCTGGTTCGGATCATGGATCTACGATGGAAGCGTAGAAACGCATGAGAGCGGAGTAGCGATCGTTGCGTCGATTGCGGTTGGCTTGCTAGGCCTATATATCGGATGGCTCGTATATGGGAAGAGAAGTGTCAGCAGAGCGACCTTCCAGGAGTGGGCGCCATGGCTCTATAAACTGCTTGAGCGCAGTTATTACATCGATGAGCTGTATGCCGTAATTATTGTGAAGCCGCTGAAGCTGCTTGGCTCGGCTTTAATGGCTTTTGACGCTTATGTCATTGGCGGAATCGTCCGGTTAGCTGGAGCGGCGGTAAGCTCCGGCGGAAGAGCGGCAGCACGGCTGCAGAACGGTCAGGTGCAAACCTATGGGGTAGCAGCCGTAATCGGCTTTGTCATTATTGTGCTTGCTATAGTCGGAAGGAGGTTCCTGCCATGAGCATCCTGAATGACCTTCCTGTCCTTTCGCTTATTTTGCTGTCGCCTTTGCTTGGCATACTCGTCTTATTATTGCTTCCTAAGCATCGGAGCAGCTGGATGAAGACCACTGTTGTAGTCACGACGCTAGTTCCGCTTGTGTTGTCTTTTTGGCTGTACGTCGATTTCGACAAGCAGCAAGGCGGAGCGGCATTCGATGAGCAGCATAGCTGGGCGATGGTTCCGCTTAATAAAGAGGCACAGTCCAGCGTTACTGAATATACGTTCCAATTGCAATATGCGCTTGGCGTAGATGGGCTGTCGCTTCCGCTTTTGCTGCTGACGACGCTCGTAACAGCGATGGCTGCGCTTGCTGCCGTTCACGTTAAAAAACGATGGAAATCCTTTTTTATATGGTTTCTGATCCTTGAGATCGGGATGCTGGGCGTGTTTCTTGCCCGCGATCTGTTTTTGTTTTTTGTATTTTTCGAGGTTACGCTTATTGCGATGTACTTTTTAATCGGGATATGGGGTTATTTCAATCGAGAGCGTGCCGCCAACCAGTTTTTGATCTATAACGGCGTTGGCTCAGCGATCATGCTGTTTGCTTTCGTGCTGCTTGTGAGCACGGCAGGCTTCCGGATCGATCAGATTGGCGAGCAGGTGAGCTTCATTTATAGCGGGAGCTATGAGGATATTTTCCGGAACATGGCCGATCCCGCCGCTTGGGTGAATATGACGCCCGAGCAGCTCGGCACAATCAATCCTTTTCAAATGACGGATACGATGCAGTGGGTACTTTTTATCATGCTGCTTGTTGCTTTCGGAATTAAGCTGCCGATTTTTCCTTTCCACACGTGGATGCTCAAGGTCCATGCGGAAGCACCGCCTTCCATCGTGATGATTCATTCCGGCATCCTGCTAAAAATGGGTGCATACGGCTTGCTCCGTTTTGGATTGCTGCTCTTCCCGGAGCAGGCACGGGATTTTTCAGTCACAATCGCCGTGCTGGGAGTCATTAATATTTTGTACGGGGCGCTGCTTGCTTTCCGGCAGAAGGAGTTCAAGCTGGTGCTCGCCTATTCCTCGATAAGCCATATGGGGATCGTATTGCTCGGCATTGCTGCCTTTAATGAAATCGGCTTGCAAGGGGCGGTGTTTCAGCTCGTATCGCATGGGCTGATCTCCGCGCTGCTGTTCTTAATCGTCGGCAGTATCTATGAGCGAACGGGCACGACCGAGCTGGGTGAGCTGGGCGGCTTGGCACGCTCTATGCCGTTTATTAGCGGCGTATTGCTTGCGGCGGGGCTTGCTTCGCTTGGCTTGCCGGGCTTATCGGGTTTTATTGGCGAGTTTTTATCGCTGCTTGGCCTGTTTGAATCGCTGCGCTGGCTGACTGCGGCCGCGGTGCTTGGCGTTATTTTGACCGCTGTCTACGTACTGCGAGCTGTGCTTAAAATCACGTTTGGCCCGCAGCCGGAAAAGTATGGCGCACTTAAAGACGCGAGGCTTATCGAAGCGGTTCCCATGATCGTGCTGCTTGCATTCATCGTGCTGCTTGGCTGTTATCCCTCCATTCTTACGGATACGGTGCAGCATAGCACCCGCGGGCTATTCGAACAATTACTTGCAACAAGGGCGGGGGGTTAGACCATGTACGAAGGCGTTTCTTTCATACCACTGACATGGACGGATATGCGCTACCTTGCCCCGGAGTTTTCGCTAGCTGCTGCTTTTTTGATTTTAATTCTGCTGGATTTGCTATTGCCAAAGCGCGTAAACAGAATCTCGATTGGTTGGTTAACGTTAGCTGGCATACTCGTTTCGCTGCTATTTGTTGTCCTGCGAATGATCGACATGAACATTGGCGGAGCATCTGCTGAAGCGATCCATCTGCTGGGCAATAGCTACCGCATTGATGATTTTGCCAGCCTGCTGAAGCTCGTGTTTTTGACGGGAACGGCGCTTATCGTGCTGCTCGCGCTCGGATCGGCGCGTGATGAGGAAGCGATAACGGATAAGTCGGAATATTATTATATGCTGCTGCCTGCTCTTATTGGCGCGATGATGATGGCCTCATCAGGCAACTTGGTGACGCTGTACATCGGGCTGGAGCTGCTTAGTCTAACAAGCTATGTGCTCGTTGGCATGAGGCGCAAATCGTTGCAGTCCGCCGAGGCGGCGTTCAAGTATGTGGTGACGGGCGGTATTTCCTCCGCCATGGTGCTGTTCGGGATGTCGTACATATACGGGATCACAGGTTCGGTTGATCTTGGCACGATCGCGGAGGCGTTGCCTCGTGCTTTGAATGATTTCAAAGCGCTTGCTTATGTCGGGTTCTTCTTCATGATTGCCGGCTTCGGCATCAAAATAGCAGCGGCGCCGTTTCACGCTTGGGCACCTGACGTGTATCAAGGCGCTCCTACTCCGGTATCTGCTTTTCTAGCGATTGTCGCGAAGGGCGCGGCGCTTGCAGCTATATTCCGAATTATTTTCAGCACTGCGCTAATTGCCGTAACGGGCGACGGTGCCGAAGTATTTAAAGATGTATTCTTCGCCATTCTGGTCATTGCGGCGGCTGCGATGCTTGTCGGGACAACGACAGCGCTAAGGCAAAAAAATATGAAGCGATTGCTCGCTTTGTCAGGAGTAGCGAATGCCGGCTATATGCTCGTGCCGATCGGAATTTCGATTACGGTTGTGCACAGCAGCAATTTCTCAGAGTTTGTTTATTATTTAGTGGCATACTTATTTATGACCATAGGGGCATTCGCGGTGTTTACCGTCGTGAGCAAAGCCTCTCTGCATGACGAGATAAAAGGTTTCGCGGGCATGTACTACCGTGCTCCTTGGACGGCTGCGGCGATGGTTATCTTCGTATTGTCGCTGGCTGGGCTGCCGGTATCCGGCGGATTTTTTGGCAAGCTGTTCATCTTGCTGGGCGCGGCAAGCGCCAAGGCATATTGGCTCGTAGCTATTATGGTAATCAGCAGCGTCATCTCTTATTACTTCTACTTTGGCCTCGTGCGCCAAATGTTCATGCGAAGCGGGAATGACGAGAACGAGATTCGTATCCCGGGCGGCACAGCAATCGTGATTTGGCTATGCGTAGCGGCGACGATTGCGCTAGGCCTATTCCCTGGGCCGCTTATGGAATGGATTGATGCGGTGTTCTCGATAAAAGGCGATTTGATGGTTGGTTAAGTGATTAGGGGCTAGAGAAGCATGAAAAGGCAGGAAATAGCTAGAGAAATCTAGCGAAAGCAGGAGAAGCAAGGTGAGACTCTCTCGAGGGCGTATGGTCTTCGCAGGCGGGGAGCGACCTTGCTTTTTTTTCATCTATGAAATGAGTAGAGAAAAAGTGGAGCGCGGCACTCTGCTGCGCCTGTTTCAGCGGTCGGGGATGTGGGTAAGGAGCAGCAGGGGAGTAAAGATTCATCTCTATAGGATTGGAGATATGGAAGGGCTGCTGAGGTTGTTGGTCGTTCTAGTTCTACATGACCGAGAAAACATCGTATGACGTCGGGAAACCGTATTTTGTGCATACGGAAGGGCTGTCTCCTAGGTCTTTTGTCCTTTTGTCTGTATGTAACAAGGGAAATGATAGCTGTAAATAGAAATAATAGGTACAGCATTATCCATTTGAAAGTGGGAACAAACTATAATCGTTCCAATACGAAAAGGCAGAATATGATGATTAATGAAATAGCATCAAGACCAGCGCGAGAATCGCATAAAGACTGCGATAAGGCAGCGAGCGCAGGCATGCGGCCTGCGCTCAAAAATAAAATAGCGCGCCTGCGCAAGCGGGCGGCCGCCAAGAGCACGCCGAGCGCGCGCACGCTCCTGCGCCGCGCGCTGCTCGCGCTCTTGCTCGCGAGCGTTACCCTCGGGGGCATAGCCCCCGCAGGGCTCGCTCCCGCCGCAGCTAGCGCGGCTGCTGACGCCGCCGGCGCAGGCGAAGAGCAGCCGCAAAGCTGGCTGCTCAAATGGAGCGATCCCGCGCTGGCGCATGAGCCGCGCGGGACAGAAGTGCTGCGCCGCCAGGATGAGGCGGCGGTCATGCTCGTGCGTCCGGCCGATGAAGGCGCGGACGTGCAAGAGTGGCTGCGCCGGCTGCAAAGCATGCCGGGCGTGGCATACGTGCACCCGAATTACCGGGTGCACGCCTTGTCTTTGCCTGCCAGCGAGGCAGAAGCCGATTCGCAAGCAGCCGCAGCGCCAGAGGCGGAGGAGACAGCGCCTCCGCCCTCAGCGAGGCTTGCGGGAGCAGCGGCGGCTGCTGCGCTGCAGGCGAATGATCCGCTGCTGCCTAAGCAGCGATATCTAAGCCAAATCGGCGCGCCCAAGGCGTGGGAGACCGTGCGCGAGCAGCAGCAGCTAACGATTGCGATCGTGGATACGGGCGTCGATTTGGACCATCCAGATTTGAAGGATAATCTGGTTCCCGGCGCTAACCTGGTAAGCCCGGGCAAGCCGCCGGATGATGATAACGGTCACGGAACAAGCGTGGCGGGCGTCATAGCAGCGTCTGGGAATAATGGAGTAGGCGTATCAGGCATACTCTGGAAAGCCAAAATAATGCCGATCAAGGCGCTTGATCACAGCGGCGACGGTACGGAGCAGGAGCTCGGCGAAGCCATCTTGTATGCGGTTCGCAGCGGTGCAAGCATCGTCGTGCTTTCGGTAGGCCTACATCGTTACTCCCCTTATATGCTCGATATCGTGCAGTATGCGGAAAGCAAAAACGTGCTGCTTGTTGCGGCGTCGGGTAATGATGGCGTCTCGCTCGGCGAGAAGGCGGAAGTGAAGTACCCGGCAGCTTATCCGACGGTTCTCGCGGTTGGCGGGGTCAAATCGGATAATTCCGTGGACAGCAGGTCCAACCGGGGCTCGGAGCTTGATCTGGTCGCGCCTTGGAATGTGTATACGACTGCGATTGGCGGTTTGTACAAAGCCGAGGAGGGAACCTCGATGGCAGCGCCTCAGGTTGCTGCGGCAGCAGCTCTAATATGGGCACGCTACAAGGACTTGAAGCCTTACCAAGTACGCTCGCTGCTGCTCCAGACAGCTAAGGACATTGGCACTTCCGGAGCAGACCGCAATTCAGGCTATGGCGTGCTTCAAGTTGACCAAGCGGTTCGCGCCACTTTAAATCCGGATATTTTCGAGCCGAATGACAGCATGTCAACGGCAGCTCGTTTTCCGCTTAACTCGAATATTTCAGCCATGCTGCAAGGAACCGCTGATCGCGATTGGTACCGAATCGATGCGCCATATGATGGTACGTTGACGGTACATTATGAAGGACTTGTTGCCAGCGGCAAAATCGTGCCGCCCGTTCGCCTTACCCATTATGCGAATGGCGTGAAGCAAAGCGTGAGCGATACGAAGCTTGCAAGCAGATCCATAGATATCGAGGTCAAAAAAGGGCCGCAGCTTATTCAATTAGAGCTAATCAATCAGAGCAGCGACGATGATCTGGCTTATTTGCTTACATCGACGTTTACGATGAAGCCGGACGATTACGAGAAAAACGATAAGTCGTACGAAGCCTCGACGCTTCAGCCCAGGACCCAATCGATAACAGGCAATTTCCATCAAACTGCTGACCGGGATTGGTTTGCCGTTACCTTTACGCAAAGCGGGAAGCTCAGCCTCGTGCTCAGCGCGAATACGGCTCGCATTGATCCCGGGCTGGCTCTCCAAAGAGCGGGCCAGCAGCTGCTCGTTTACGATGACGAGGGAGAAGGGGCAACCGAGCAGTCACCTGTCATAACTGTGACTCCCGGCAAATATTATATTCGTGTTCATAATGCGATCTCCTCGGAAGCGAGTCCGGCTATAGGCACTTATACGCTCAAGATGAACTATACGCCTAAATATGATGATCCGAATGAACCAAACGATAAATCGTATGAAGCGTTCGTGATTAATCCAGGCACAGAGTACCTTGGGGTAATCGGCAGCTACACCGATGTGGATTGGTTTCAATACCGGATTTCGAGCGCAAGCATCGTTAGCATGACGGTCAGAGGTACGCCGCTCGATGTCGATTTGAATCTCCAAGTATATGACAAACGGATGAAATCGCTGGCGACAGGACGAACCGGCGCTAGCGGGAAGCTTCAGACGAGCGAGCTGCTGCTGCAGCCAGGCTTGTATTATGTGAAGCTGACGGCAGACGCTCCCTTTGACAAGCAGTATTATCGGTTGAAAATTAAGTCAGAGGAGCTGATAGCCGGTTTCCGCGATATTAAGGACCATTGGGCACAAAAAGAAATTATCGCTTTAAACAAGAAGGGCATCATTAACGGTACGGGCGACAATCGCTTTGAGCCTAAGCGTTCGATTACAAGGGCTGAGGCGATAGCGATGGTCGTCAAGGCTTACAAGCCAATAACGCCTAGCGGTATGGGGCAAGCGAAGCGGTTTAAGGATGTTCGGGTGAGCCATTGGGCAAATGACGCCATCGCAAGCGCGGTGAGGCAGGGCTGGATCAAAGGGTTCCCGGATGATACATTCAGGCCGGATCAGCCGATTACGCGGGCGGAAATGGCGTTTATCATCGGCCATGCCGAAGGCGTACAGCCGCGGCTTCCGACGTTCGATCCGTTTGGCGATGTTCCCAAAACGCATTGGCCAGCCCCCTTGCTGTTTGCGATGAGACTGAATGGTCAAATCGATGGGGTGCAGTCCAATCTCTACAAACCGAAGCAGGAGGCAAGCAGGGCTGACTTCACCGTCCTTTTGCACCGCTTCGTATCCTAATATTTGCATATAACCTTTTCGCATCCAAACTCGTTTGAATGGTAACTAAGCTGCGAAGCCAGGGAGGCAACATGAACGTCGACAACGAGCTCTACAATGACATGCAAACCTACACGGGCATGACCGGTTTGTTTTCCATTGTCATTGTCATTCTCAGCATTATTTTTGTTTGGTTTGTCATTCAAGAGGTAAAGTGGGAAACCTTTTTTCGTTTTCCGCGCAGCCCCAAAGCACGTCTGTTTCAGGTCATCGTCGCCATCATTATGGGACATTTGCTCGCCAAATTTATTTTGGAATATTGGGGTTACACGGTGCTTCTCAAAAGCTTTGTCGAATAACAAAAGCGAAACATGTCAACAATGGGTAATACATGACGGACTCAAAAAGCAAACGAGCCACGAATAGGTATTAATTAGGACCTGAATGTGGATGAGGAACGTACTTTTTACCGAAAAACAGAGTCGTTTATGGTGAAAAAAGTCATAAATTGCCACCGGAAGCGTGTGCACAAAGTAGTAATAATTTAACGCTTGTCGATTCGTGTAATTGAGTGATAAGATGAAGTTTGGGTAAAGAGAGCTATTCCAGAATATTCACGAATAGGAAATAGAAATTGCAGTTCGCGGAGGGAACCAAAAGATGACCAAAATTATCGTCCGCGGAGGCCAGCGTTTAAATGGTACGGTCCGTGTTAGCGGAGCAAAAAATGCAGTACTCCCCATTTTAGCGGCCTCATTATTGGCGACAGAAGGAGACAGCGTCATCTGTGACGTACCCCTCCTCGACGACGTTATGACGATTCAGAAAGTGCTTGCCTCTTTGGGCGCACAATTAACTTATAACAATGAAACGATGCGCATTACAGCGCAAGAGATTACGTCCTACGAAGCTCCGTATGAGCTTATTCGCAAAATGCGGGCATCTTTTCTTGTCATGGGGCCTCTTTTGGGCCGTATTGGCAAGGTAAGAATTTCGCTGCCAGGCGGCTGCGCGATCGGAACTCGTCCGATTGACCAGCATTTGAAGGGCTTTGAAGCGATGGGCGCAGAAATTACGCTTGGGCAGGGCTTCATTGAAGCAAGCACAAAGACACGTCTTAAAGGTGCGAAAATTTACCTCGACGTGGCTAGCGTAGGCGCAACTGAAAATATTATGATGGCAGCCGCTTTGGCTGAGGGCACAACCATTCTTGAAAATGCAGCCAAAGAGCCTGAAATCGTTGATTTAGCAAATTATATCAATGCGATGGGCGGTAAGGTTCGCGGCGCAGGTACGGGCGTAATCCGTATCGAAGGCGTGGACAAAATGTTTGGCGCAGCGCATAATGTCATTCCTGACCGCGTGGAAGCAGGCACGTATATGATCGCTGCAGCCATCACAGGCGGAGACGTATTCGTCGAAGGCGCTATTGCGGACCATTTGACGCCGGTTATTTCCAAGCTTCAGGAAATGGGCGTAGATATTACGGAGAGCGACAACGGTATTCGCGTACAATCCAGCACTGTGCTGAAATCGGTTGACGTCAAAACATTGCCGCATCCGGGTTTCCCTACGGATATGCAATCCCAAATGATGGCACTGCTGCTTGTATCCGAAGGAACGAGCGTCGTGACGGAAACGGTGTTCGAGAACCGCTTCATGCACGTCGAGGAGTTCCAGAAGATGAACGCTCAAATTAAGGTGGATGGACGTACAGCTATCGTTAGCGGCGGCTTGCCTCTTACAGGGGCAAAAGTATGCGCAACCGATTTGAGGGCAGGAGCGGCGCTTATATGCGCGGCTTTGCGCGCAGACGGCGAGACGGAAGTAACGGGTCTGCATCATGTGGATCGCGGTTACGTCAATATTACGGGCAAGCTCGCAGCGCTTGGCGCTGATATTCACCGTGTCGAGCAAGAGGTTGCCGCAGCTATGGCTACGACAAGCAAGCAAGCTTCAAGCAGCCACGGGCTGCCAGCTCGGGATATCGCTTCCGTAGTTGCGATTACGGCATCGTCTGAGAGCGAATCGGCCGCTTCCTACAAGCGTGAGAAAGAAGTTGCCGTTCTCAAAATACAGCCGACTTGGGCTTAACGTTTCCCTTTTTATCAAAAAGAAGCTGTTTCAAATAAGCCGTCATGGACTTATCTGAAACAGCTTCTTTTTTGCTGCCGTAGGAATATATCTGCGATTTAGCTATAATGAATGGGACTACTGCAAGATGCAAAGGGGCGGCCATGGCAACGATACATGATGTGGCGAAATTAGCGAACGTATCCGTAACGACGGTGTCTCGCGTTTTAAATAATCGCGGTTATATTAGCGAAGCAACAAGAACCAAGGTATTCAAGATCATGGATGAGCTCAATTACCAGCCTAACGAGATCGCGCGGTCTCTCCTGCGAAAACAATCCAACGTCATCGGGCTGATCATCCCAAGCGTCGCCCATCCATTCTTTAGCGAGCTTGCAAATCATGTGGAGAACTACGCGTATGAGCTGGGCTTCAAAATGCTGCTATGCAACTCCCAGCTGGATAAGGTGAAGGAGAAGGATTACATTGAGATGCTCAAGCGGAACCGCGTTGACGGCATCATTATGGGGAGCCATACCCTTCAGGTAGAGGAGTACAAAAACCTGAGTTCTCCGATCGTAACCATCGATCGCCAAATCAGCAGCGATATTCCTTACATCTCATCCGATAATTTTTCTGGCGGGAGTCTAGCTGCTGAACTGCTGGTTAACAAAGGCTGCAAAAAGATTGCGCATATATGCGGCAATCTGGAGCTGCAGCTGCTCGCCAACCAGCGGACGATTGCTTTTCAAGCCATTATGAAGGCGAAAGGAATCGAGCATGTGATCATTCAGACGGACATGAACGTTTTTGATCAATTGCAGTATGAGCAGATCATCCATCGGCTGTTTCAGGAGCATCCTGATCTAGACGGCGTGTTCGCTACAAGTGACATTATCGCAGCGTTTGCGGTTAAGGAATGTGCAGCCGCCGGCAAGCGTATTCCTGAGGACGTGAAGATCATTGGATATGATGATATTAATGCGGCAAGATGGATGACCCCGGAGATCACGACTATCAAGCAGCCGATTGCCGAAATCGGCAGAACGGCGGTAGACTTGATCGTGAAGCAAATGAACGATGAGCCCTTCGAGGCGGAAAATATTTTGCCCATATCGCTGATTGAGCGAGCAACTACATAAGTAAGGAAATGACGGAAAACCCTTGTCCTGCAAGGGTTTTTTTGCTGTCTAAAAATAATGTCAATCGTTTGACATGTCAAACGATTGACATACAAAAGTGCCGAATATATAATACGTTATGAAAGCGGTTTACACGATCGGTAATCCGTTTATGAATATGAAGAATCGGGGGCATTAAAATGAAATCATGGAAATGGATACAGGCGCTGGCAATTTCACTTATCGTCGTAATGACAGTTACTGCATGTGGCGGCTCTGGCAACTCTGGCAACTCCGGCAATTCCGGCAAATCCGGATCAAAAAACGAAGGCTCTGCAGTAAAGATAACGCTGCTTAATTCTAAAGGAGAAATACAAGCCCAACTGGAAGAAGCGGCAAAAGCTTTTAAAGAAGACAACCCGAACATCACACTTGAAATTATCCCGGTTCCGGCTGGGCAATCTCCTTTCGAGAAGGCTTCAGCGCTTTACGCTTCAGGCAATCCGGCTACTATTACGATGCTCGATACGGGTGACGTTGAGAAGTTCAAGGATCGCATTCTTGATCTTAGCGGTGAGAAATGGATGGCGGATGCCGTTGACCGCAGCACGTCGCTAACGACGTTCGATGGCAAGAACTACGCATTCCCACTGGCCATTGAAGGTTATGGCTTCATTTATAACAAAGCGGTTGTTGATCAAGCGGTAGGCGGCACATTTGATCCGGCAACGATTAACACAACGAGCGCGCTTGAAGAGCTGTTCAAAAAAATCGAAGCATCAGGCAAAGCGCCGCTTATCATCTCTCCAATGGATTGGTCGCTTGGCGCACACTACTTGCCGCTTGCTTACGCAGGCCAATCCGCTGATACGGAAGCGGTTGCGAAGTTCGTAGATGATCTGAAAGCAGGAAAAGTCGACCTTGCCAGCAATGCTGTATTTAATGGCTTGATCGATACGTTTGACGTCATGGCCAAATACAATATCGACAAAGCTTCTCCATTGTCCGGTACGTATGAGAGAGGTCCAGAAGTGCTTGGCAAAGGGGAAGTAGGCATCTGGTTCCAAGGAAACTGGGCTTGGCCGCAAATCAGCAGCTTCGATACGGCAAGCGGACAATACGGGTTCCTGCCTGTACCGATAAGCAACAATGCGGATGACTTTGGCAATACGCAAATTTCTTCCGCCGTTTCGAAACGTTTGGTGCTGGACAAGGAAAAAAATACGGCCGAGCAGCAAGCGGCTGCCAAAACGTTTTTGGAGTGGATGGTGTACAGCGAGAAGGGACAAGACTTCCTTGTAAACAAAGCGAACATTATCCCTGCATTCAAGAATATTACGCTCGAAGCTAAGGATCCCCTTGCGAAGTCGATCTCTGAACATATCGCAAAAGGCAAAACAGAGGATTCAATGAGCACGTTGCCTGCCGATCACTGGGCGAAGCTTGGCGCATCGATGCAAAAGTATTTGGCGGGTGCGGCTGACCGTGCTGTTCTAACCAAAGAAGTCGAAGAATATTGGAAGACGGTTAAGTAACCTATTAAAAGCTAGCTGCTGGCTTACCCCGCATAGGTGACGGGGTAAGCCGTTTACTCTTAAGCACGATTATTTTTTACAAACCATGCATGAATGCGAGGGATCATGATGATAACGGAAAAAGGGCTGTGGAATCGCTTGCGACTGCGGCTGCTGTTTACCGGACCTACATTGTTTGCTTTTCTTGCTGTAATGATTATTCCTTTCCTGTATGGCATCTATTTGACCTTTACGAATTGGGATGGCATTTCGACGACAAGCAGCCTAGTAGGGTTTGCTAATTACGTTTCGGTATTTAAAGACGCTGTTTTTTGGAAATCATTTATGCTGACGTTAAAATATGTTTTCATTTCTGTCGGCCTTATTAATGTGGTCGCTTTCCTGCTAGCCTTTGTATTATCGAGCGGCTTAAAGGGGCAAAGCCTTTTCCGGGCAGGCTTCTTTATTCCCAACCTAGTAGGCGGGATCGTGCTCGGCTTCGTATGGCAATTTATTTTTTCCAATGTGATCGTGTACTTAGGCAAAGAATTGAGCATTCCATTGTTCAGCGCTTCATGGCTGGCCGACCCGAATAAAGCATTCTGGTCGATGATCATCGTTACGGTATGGCAATACGCAGGTTATATGATGGTTATTTATGTAGCCGGGCTCATGAATGTGCCAAAGGATATTTTGGAGGCAGCCAGCATCGATGGTGCAAGCTTATGGACCAAAATGCGCAAAATGATTTTGCCGCTTATGGTTCCTTCATTTATCGTCTGTATCTTTCTATCGCTGCAAAGATGCTTTATGGTGTATGACCTGAACCTCTCGTTAACGAAGGGCGGGCCGTTCAAAAGCACGGAGATGGTATCTATGCACGTGTACGAGAAGGCATTCCTATCGAGAGATTACGGAGTAGGCCAAGCTGAGGCGTTCGTCCTGTTCCTGCTTGTAGCGACGATAACGATTGCTCAGGTTTATTTTAGCAAGAAGCTGGAGGTTGAGGCGTGATGGCAAACAAAAACGGAACGCTGGCATGGACAAAGTTCATCGCCCTCTTCATTGGCTTGCTGCTGTTTGTATTTCCTTTCTTGATGCTGCTCGTCAACTCCTTTAAGGAGAACAAGGCGATTACATCAAGCCCGCTTTCCTTGCCGGATCGATTTAGCTTTGCGAATTACACGAATGCTTTTGGCAAAATGGAATACGTCTCTGCCTTTACGAACTCGGTTGTTATAACGGTGCTTAGCGTCGCCCTTATTTCCTTTTTAGCTGCCATGACGGCTCATTATTTTGTAAGAAATCAATCGAAGCTGAATCAATACACCTTTTTCTTAATGGTCGCGGCTATGATTATTCCGTTTCAGGCCATTATGATCCCTCTCGTCAAAATATACGGCTCCATCGGCTTTTTGAATAGCAAATGGGCCCTCATTTATATGTATATCGGCTTTGGCAGTCCGCTGGCTGTTTTCATTTATCACGGGTTTGTAAAAAGCATACCCGCGGAGCTGGAAGAAGCGGCGCTTATCGATGGCTGTACGAGAACGCAGACGTTTTTCCGAATTGTTTTTCCAGTGCTGGCCCCAACCACGGTTACGATTGCAATCTTAAATGTATTATGGATTTGGAATGATTTCTTATTGCCATCCCTCGTATTGATTTCGCCGAACGAGCGAACGCTGCCGCTGTCGACCTTCTATTTCTTCGGGACGTACACGGTTGATTATGGGCCGCTTATGGCGGGTCTTATGCTGACCATATTGCCTGTGCTGGTAGTTTACTTATTCGCGCAGAAATATATTATTCAAGGGGTTATGCAGGGCTCAATCAAATAACAAGTAAGGGTTGGATGCTTTATTTTGTACACGAGAGAAAATGCCGATAAATTTATTGCTGACCGTAAATATTTGCTGAACGAAGAATACCGGCTAACCTTTCATTTAATGAGCGAATTCGGCTGGATGAATGATCCGAACGGCTTTATCTACTATAACGGCGAATACCATATGTTTTACCAGTACTATCCGTACCAGCCCGTATGGGGCCCTATGCACTGGGGGCACGCGGTAAGTCATGATCTAATGAAGTGGAAGCAACTGCCTGTAGCTCTTGCGCCGGATCAAGCTTACGACCGCGACGGCTGTTTCTCTGGCAGCGCTTTTGAGCGTGACGGCAAGCTGTATTTGATGTATACCGGTCATCTAGTAACAGGCCCGGATAAGGATAATGATTACCGCCAAAACCAGAACATCGCCGTCTCCGAGGACGGAATCCGGTTCGAGAAGCTGACGAGCAATCCGGTTATCGGTCCGGAACAAATACCGGCAGGTCTAAGCCGGAAGGACTTCCGGGATCCGAAAGTGTTCGAGCGCGACGGTGTTTATTATGTGGTGTTAGGCTCAAACGATGGGCAGGGACACGGGCTTATTTTATTGTATCGCTCGCATGATCTGGCTAATTGGAGCTTGGTTGGGGAAATTGCGCGCAGCGACGGCAAGCTCGGAGACAATTGGGAATGTCCGGATCTATTTGAGCTGGGCGGGCGTGATGTGTTGATGATGTCGCCGCAGCGCATGCCGGCACAAGGGGATGACTATCAAAATCTGCACTCCACTACTTATATGATCGGTCGGCTGGATATCGAGGGCGGAAGCTTCCGCTATGATCGGTATGAGCCGATTGACTGCGGCTTTGATTTTTATGCCCCGCAGACAACGATTGACGACAAAGGAAGACGCATCGTCATGGCTTGGATGGAGACATGGGAGACGGAGATTCCAACGCAGCTTGGTCATTATTGGGCTGGGGCAATGACGATGCCGCGCGAGGTTGTTTTGGACGGGGAATCATTGTTGTTTAAACCGCTGGAAGAAACGAGCGCTTATCGTCATAACGCTTTTGAAGCTGGGAATTTGAGCCTGAGCGGTGTTAAGGATATGGAAGTGAGCGGGGACTGCTACGAGCTTGAGGTTGTATTTCAGGCCGAGCAGGCTGAAGAGTTTGGTCTAAAGCTGCGAGTGGGCGGCGAGGAGGAGACTGTTCTTTCTTACAGACAAGCAGAAGGCCGGTTTCGATTCAATCGTGATCGCTCGGGAATCGGTTTGGGCGGCGAGCGCAGAACGAAGGTCGCGTTAAAGGACGGCCTGCTCACGCTGCGCGTATTTGTAGATAAATCGTCTGTCGAAGTGTTCATTCAAGGCGGTGAAAAGGTCATGACGGGCCGAATCTACCCGGGTGCGGGTTCGCTGGGCATTCAAGCGTATGCCGAAGGATCATGTTCTATGGTATCCTTTAAAAAATGGGATATAAAGTAGGAGGGAATTAAACTGTCTAAGCTATATACAATTGGGGAAGCGCTCATTGACTTTATTCCAGATTCACGGGGAGTCGAGCTGAAGAATGTCGTTAACTTCAGGAAGGAAGCCGGAGGGGCTCCTGCGAATGTTGCCTGTGCGGTAGCGAAGCTAGGCGGCAGCAGCGCATTTATCGGAAAGCTGGGTCAGGATGCTTTTGGGGATTTTCTCGTGGAAACGTTGGAGGCGGTGGGCGTCGATACGGGGCATGTGCTTCGGACGAAAGAGGCGAATACAGCTCTTGCATTTGTAAGCTTGAAGGCAGACGGCGACAGAGATTTTTCCTTCTATCGCAATCCGAGTGCGGACATGCTTCTTACGGAGGACGAGATCGGTGAGGATTGGTTCGCGAAAGGGGATATTTTGCACTATTGCTCCGTTGATCTAATTGAGGCACCGGTGAAATATGCCCATCTTAAAGCGATAGCGGCGATGAAGGCGGCAGGCGGCCTGATCAGCTTTGATCCAAACGTAAGGCTCCCGCTATGGGAGGATCATGAGCAGTGCAGGCAAACGATCCTTCAATTTGTACCTTTGAGCCACCTTGTCAAAATAAGCTCGGACGAGCTTGCCTTTATTACAGGAATCGAAGACGAGCAGGAGGCGATCTCCTCGCTGTTTGTCGGTGACGTGCAAGCTGTCGTCTATACGCGCGGCTCCGATGGAGCAGCATGGTATATGCGCTCCTACGACGTTTCCGTGCCCGGCCAAAAAGTATCCGTCATGGATACGACTGGTGCTGGAGATGCTTTTATTGGAGCGATGTTATATCAGCTTCTATTAAATAAAGGAGTCGTAGAGACGATTGGAGCGGAAAAGGCGGAGCGAATTCTCTCGTTCGCCAATACCGCAGCAGCGCTAACGACGACCAGAGCAGGAGCAATCTCATCACTACCGGTATTGAGTGAGCTTCCGCCACTATAAAGAAGGTTTCTATAAGAGTATTGTTTGTTCTCGCCGAGCAGGGCGGAGAAGGAGCAATACTCTTTTTTTGTTTGACAGAGAGCTTGGTGAGGCGTAGTGGGCATAAGCGTACGTAGGGGTTTAGGGAGCGAAAGCTTGTTCATCTTCCGTTCATTTTTGAATGCTATAGTCTATCTCACTAAGACCGATGGAGGGTGGATTAAAGCAAATGAAGAAATGGACGATAGGGCTCAGCATTGTTATTATTCTGGCTGCAGCCGGAGCAGGTGCCTATTATTTCTTTTTCGTTAAAGACAAGGAAGCGGCAGGGGTAACGCCTACGTCGCTGACCGTTGCTGCTGCTAAAGGATCTATCGTAAAGCAGATTAGCGGAACCGGAACGGTAGCGGCTAATTCCAGAGAAACGGTGACTGCGGGCAAAAGCGGCACGATTGCGACTGTGAACGTCAAAAAAGGAGATAAGATCAAGGCAGGTCAAGTTCTTGTTACCTTTGAGGATACGAATGATAATGAAGACAAAGTGAAAACGATTGAAAAAAGCATTAAAAAGCTGCAGGAATCCATTGCAGATTATCAAGAAAGCTATAAGGAAGCGACAGGAACGGAAAATGAAGAAGTTACAAAAAAATCTCTGCAAAAAAATATAGAAAGCGCGAATGACGAGATAGCGGATTACAACGACCAATTGCAGGATATTTATGCAGAGCAGGAAAAAGTGGAAAAAGCGGTGGTCGCTTCGATTGACGGAGAAATTACCGAGATGGATATTGAGGTCGGCGATGAGGTAAACTCCAATACGACAATAGCTACGATAGTGGACTATACGCTGCTAGAGTTTGTAACTTCTGTTGACGAACTCGATATTTCTAACGTAAAGGTAGGCCAAGCTGTAGATATTACATTAAGCTCGATTACGGATAAAACGATTGATGCAACGGTTTCCGACATCGCGCTGGAGGGCACCTCGAATAACGGTTCCTCTGCCTTTGATGTAAGCATCCTTCTTAAGGACATTGAAGGCGTAAGAGTAGGCATGTCTGGCGAAGCAGCCATTACGATCGCTTCCAAAGAAAACATCGTGCTAGTGCCGGTAAATGCGGTTGTCGAAATGGGTAAACGTTCATTCGTTCGTATTCCGTCTGAAGAGGGCGGAGACGCTTCCGCTTCAGCGGAAGGCCAACAACAGGGACAAGCACCCGATCGGGCTGCAATGACGGGCGGCAATCAGCAAGGAAGCGCGGCCGGTCAAGGTGCGGCAAGCGGCGAGCGGCCAAACCGCGGAGCAGCCGGAGATGCAGCGGCAGCCCAAGGCACCCAAGGCACCCAAGGCGGTCGGAACCAAGCTGCAGCCGGTCAGGGTGCGCAAAGTGCGGCAGCTGGCGTCCAAGGCGGAGCATCCGCTGGAGGCGGCTTTGCAGCAGGAGGACGTGCCGGCGGACGGATGCCTAATGCGCTGGGAGGACAATTGGTTGAGGTGACGACGGGGCTAAGCAATGAGAATTTTGTGGAAATCGTATCCGGGTTGAAAGAGGGAGACAGCGTGCTTATTCCAATCGCTCAAGGAACGCCGGGCATGGGAACGAGCTCCCAAGAGACGACGATTCAGCGTGACGGCTTCCCTGCAGGCGGGGKTATGATGTTCCCCGGAGGCGGCGGAGGAATGGGCGGAGGCGGCATGCGCAGCACCGGTGGTGCGCGATGAGCATAAATCCAAACATCCCGCTGATTGAGATGACCAATATTACAAAATCCTATATGATGGCGCGCGAAAAAACGACGGTTTTGCATGAGGTTTCGCTAACGGTTAACCATGGAGACTTTTTGGCGATCGTAGGTCCATCCGGATCAGGCAAATCGACGCTAATGAACATTATTGGCTGCCTTGACCTGCCAAGCGAAGGCAGCTATAAGCTGGAAGGGCTTGAAGTAACGGGACAAAACGACAACAAGTTGACCGAAATGCGCAATAAGAAAATCGGATTTATTTTTCAAGGCTATCACTTGCTTCCCAAGCTTACGGCGCTGGAGAACTGCGAGCTCCCTCTTATCTATCGCGGCCTGCCAGGCAAGGAGCGGAGGATGCGGGCCATGGAAGCGCTAGAGCGGGTGGGGCTTGGACAAAAGATGAACCACCGCCAAAATGAGCTGTCAGGCGGGCAGCAGCAGCGTGTCGGGATTGCGCGCGCCCTCGCTACTAACCCGCCGATGCTGCTTGCAGATGAGCCGACAGGAGCGCTCGATTCGAAGACGGGTTTGGAAGTGCTCGATATGATGGAGGAGCTGAACCGGGCAGGCCAGACGATCGTGCTGATTACGCATGATATGGAAATAGCAAGCCGGGCAAGACGTACGGTCATTATACGGGATGGGGTGTTGACGGAGCAGGAAAGGAGGGTCAGCCATGAAACTCTCGCAAGGACTCAAGATGGCAATAAAGAGCGTATTGTCCAACAAGCTTAGAACGATACTGTCGATGCTCGGCATCCTGATAGGCGTTGCTACTGTCATTGCGCTGGTCGCCATGGGGAAGGCGTCTTCCAATGAGGTGGCCAAGCAGGTTTCCTCGCTAGGAAGTCCCAACTCCCTCTCCGTAACGATATTTGGACGCGGGACGGTTACGACGCTTTCCGTTGACGAAGCCAATGAGCTTGGGGACGTTGTCAACGTGGCGGGAGTGGCTCCGGTAATCAGCACGACAGGTTATGCGAAATACGGGAAAACGCAAGTATCCGTCACGGTGGAAGGGATTACGGCTGCGTACGAAGACGTTAAGGATTTTCCGGTTCAGGATGGCAGGTATATCTCCTCTCCTGATCTTAATAACAATACGAAGGTCGCGCTCATTGGCGTAGATACCGCGAAGGATCTGTTTGAGGATGAGGGTGAGGACCCCTCTGCGGCAGTCGGCAAAAAAATAACGATTAACGGCTATATTTTCACAATAGTAGGACTGCTTGAGTCGCAAGGCAGCTCGCTTACGGGATCGAACGACGAGAAAATATTAATTCCGGTGACAACCGCTCAAAAAATATTTAAAACAAGCGGCGTTTCTACAATTAACTTAAAAGTGACGGATACGGACCTCATGAAGGAAACCGTCACGGCTATTGAAGCCGTTCTTTATGAGAAATTCAGAGGGAACGAGAATGCGTACCGCGTCTTCAACCAAGAGGAAGCGATGAAGACGTTGAATTCTGTTAATGAAACGATGAACAGACAGCTTATTTATGTAGCGATCATTTCGCTTATCGTAGGCGGAATCGGCATCATGAACATCATGCTCGTGTCGGTAACGGAAAGGACGAGGGAGATCGGCATTCGGAAATCGCTTGGAGCTAAGAAGCGGGACATATTATTTCAATTCCTAGTAGAGGCTGTCTGTATAAGCGGACTGGGAGGCGCGCTAGGGATTGGGCTCGGATACGCTGCCTCTATCGTTATCGGATTGGTGATGCAGACAGAAACAGAGGTTCCTGGCGATACGGTATTGTTGGCTTTTGCTTTTTCTGCATTCGTTGGCGTGGTGTTCGGCTATTTGCCGGCGAATAAAGCGGCAAGCCTGCGGCCGGTTGACGCACTTCGCCACGATTAGCCATTTGGAGTTCTACCCTATCATTCAGACTCATAGAATGAACCATCAGGAACGGTTTAAGAGAGAACAGCCTGGCGCAAGCTGATTCCTGCTTTCTCTTACCGTCAAAGGTGGAAGGAGAGCTCATGAGTCGAAGGATAGGGAAGATTTCAATAGTTTCGATAATCGGTCGTTTGCGGACGAGCAGATGGATGGCGCTATTTGCAATCGGTGCCATGCTGGGTGCATCCATGCTGCTAGTAAGGCTATCGCTGAATGAGCTGAGAAATGTACAAGCGGCTCGAACTTTAACAGATGCCAGCGGCGTAAAGGACGGATTTCAAGCGGATCCCTCAGCGGGCATTGCGGATGGATCAGCAGATGCGAAGCCGTCCAAGGGCGTGGATCAACCTCGGCAAACGGCTAAGCCATCCTCTAGCGAAACATCGCAGACGGAGACGTCAAGCGCACTTGATCATGTCACCGTCCGCGTCTATGTGACGAAGGACAAAAGGATAGAGAAGGTTCCGCTGGAAACCTACGTCCGCGGTGTGGTCGCAGCGGAAATGCCAATCGATTTTGAACTTGAAGCGTTGAAGGCGCAAGCGATTGCTGCACGCACCTATATGGTGCGGCGAATCGTTCAAGGAAACGACAGCGGAGTGCCTGTAGAGGGAGCCGATGTGACCGATACCATCGAGCATCAAGTATATATTCCTTTGGCGGAGCTCGCTCGGAAATGGCCAAAGAACGAGCAGAAGAAAAACATGGGCAAGCTGAATGAAGTGATCGCTCAGACAAAAGGAAAAATCATAACGTATAAAGGCGAGCCGATAGAGGCTTCTTTTTTCTCCACCAGCAACGGTTATACCGAAAATTCAGAGGACTACTGGAACCAAGAGATTCCTTATTTGCGGAGTGTGGCAAGCCCATGGGATGAAGCGATCTCTCCTCGATACAAAGAAACGGTGAAGCTGTCTTTAAACGATTTTTATAGCAAGCTTGGCGTGAGGAAGAAGGGCTCTGCCAAACCTTCGATTCGCGTGGTAGAGAAGACGGAAGGCAATCGCATAAGCAAGATCATCATAGGAGAAACCGCTTTTACAGGACGTGAAGTGAGAGAGGCGCTAGGTCTCGCATCCTCTCAATTCACGTGGAGCATCAAAGGAAGTGCCATTACGATTACAACCTATGGCTACGGGCATGGCGTCGGAATGAGCCAGTGGGGCGCAAACGGCATGGCTAAGACGGGAGCAAGCGCCGAGGATATTTTGGAACATTATTACTCTAGCGTTCAAGTGGAGCAAGCTTCAAAGCTTTCGAAACAGCTCTCTCGCCACTCGTAATTTAAATCTTTCAATTTTTCGTATTGCCTCACGTATAAACCTAGCAGATCTGGCAACAATGGCTAGTGAGGTGATAGAAAATGAATGATCAAAATCAAAGTAAACCGAAGCAAAAACCAGAAGAAACTCCCAAAACTGTTCTGGGAGGAACGTCTGCCGCCAAATCTAGCAGTGGATGGAAGAACCTTTTTGCAAAGCGATGGGTATCTCCAGCAATCTTCATGGCCGCGGCAGCAATTATCGTAACCTTAATGTGGATCTATCAGGGGGCCGATCAAGCGAAAACGACAACAGGAAAAACGGACCCTACTGAAGCTACACAAGGGGAAACGAAAGCGCCTGGCAAGGGTGAAGAAAATCCTGAAGTGGTACTTGGTGACGAATTGATGCAATGGCCAATCGCTAACAAAGCGGCTTTGAAGGAAGAACTTCCGTTTTATGATGAAAAATCAAGCGACGCGGAGCGCGAAGCTGCACTGGTTCAAGTGGGAGACACGTTCTCACCGCATATGGGTATCGACTTTGTTGACCCAAGCGGCCAAACCTTTGACGTACTTGCCGCACTTTCCGGTAAAGTCACTTATGTAAAGACTGAACCAACAAACGGCAACGTAGTTGAAATTACACATGAAGGCGGCCTTGTGACCGTGTACCAAAGCTTAACGGACATTCAGGTTGCTGAAGGCGATGATGTTACACAAGGCACTGTCATTGCAAAAGCTGGCCGGAACGATCTTGAACGCGACCTTGGCATTCACCTTCATTATGAAACACGCAACAATGGCAAGCCGATTAACCCAAGCTCATTGATTAAAGAGTAATGGCGGCTGGAGATTAACTTCTCCTCAAAAAAATAGGTCTTTAGACGTACAGGCAGGGAGCGATTCCCTGCCTGTTTTACGTTTTTATGAAAATTTATTCACATTCGGGCTTGTTAGGCTTGACCATAACGAATATATACGTGACCTACTCATATAATGTACCAAACTATCTCGAGTAGGGAGGCGGGAACGTGCACGATTACATTAAGGAGCGAACCATTAAAATAGGCCGCTGCATCGTGGAAACGAAGCACACGGTGCGTACGATTGCCAAGGAGTTCGGTGTATCCAAAAGCACGGTGCACAAGGACTTGACTGAGCGGCTTCCTGAAATAAACCCCGATTTGGCCGATCAGGTTAAGCACATTCTCGAATACCACAAATCAATCAGGCATCTGAGGGGGGGAGAAGCGACCAAGATTAAATACAAGAAAACGAGCACGAAGAAACGTGAAGTACTCGCTGCTGGCAAGCTGTGAAGTTTTTTCTCGAATTATAGAGGAAATTTGTCTTTTTTGGCGAATAATAAACGTTAGCGGTTTCTGTGTCAAGGGAACCAAATGTACGTTTTGTAATTATTATTCGTTGGGGGACTTAAGCCTTATGTTGAGCAAGGATATTGGGATCGATCTTGGAACAGCCAATGTTTCCATTCATGTAAAAGGAAGAGGCGTTGTTCTCGATGAGCCTTCAGTCGTTGCGATTGAAAGCGACTCGAAGAAAGTGCTGGCTGTTGGTGAGGAAGCACATAGAATGGTAGGCCGGACGCCAGGCAACATTATAGCGATTCGTCCATTGCGTGATGGTGTTATTGCCGATTTTGAGATTACGGAAATTATGCTTAAAGCATTTATTGATCGTGTCGAGGGACGGAAATGGTTTAGCCGTCCCCGAATTCTTATTTGCGCGCCAACGAATATTACTTCAGTTGAGCAGAAGGCCATTCGCGA
This sequence comes from Paenibacillus sp. FJAT-27812, assembly GCF_001273905.1. NCBI lineage: Bacteria > Bacillati > Bacillota > Bacilli > Caryophanales > Paenibacillaceae > Paenibacillus > Paenibacillus sp. FJAT-27812. The sequence continues at coordinate 2,547,120 of NZ_LIGH01000001.1, forward strand.
GGCTGCCGAGCGCAGCGGCGCAAAGGAAGTATTTCTCGAGGATGAGCCGAAAGCTGCCGCTATAGGGGCTGGAATGGATATCTTCCAGCCTAGCGGCAATATGGTCGTAGACATTGGCGGGGGCACAACGGATGTGGCCGTTCTTTCTATGGGCGACGTTGTGACCGCCTCTTCTATTAAAGTCGCAGGGGACAAGTTCGATGATGCGATCATGAAGTTTATCAAGAATAAATACAAGCTTCTGATCGGTGAGAGAACGAGTGAGGATATTAAAATTAAGATCGGTACGGTACTTGAGGGCGGACGCCAAGAGGAGATCGACATTCGCGGCCGTGACATGGTATCTGGGCTTCCGCTTACGTTGACGATTCGTTCCGGCGAAGTCCGCGAGGCGCTTTGGGACCCGGTAATGTCGATCGTATCTGCGGCTAAGGCTGTGCTTGAGCGCACGCCGCCAGAGCTGTCTGCCGACATTATTGACCGCGGCGTTATTTTGACGGGCGGAGGCGCTTTGCTTGGCGGGCTTGATGCATTGCTGGCAGAGGAGCTTAAAGTTCCGGTGCTCATTGCGGAAGATCCGATGCACTGCGTGGTCAAAGGGACTGGCATCCTTCTAGATAACTTGGACAAGCTCGGGAAGAAGTAAGGGCAGGAGCGGCCATGTATGAATTTGCGCGGGTAGGGAGCCTTAGGGGGGCGCAGCCGAGGCGTAAATGAGTCATTGGTCGCAGGACAAGCTATTCAGGCAGCCTTGCTTTCAACCGATAACATATATAGGAAGTTGGAAGGCAAGCGGCCAAGGGGGTAACAACTATGTTAAGAGGATTATATACCGCAGCGTCGGGCATGATTTCTCAGCAGCGAAGACATGATACGGTAACGAATAATATTTCCAACATAAACACGCCTGGTTATAAGCAGACGAATGCGGTGACCCGTTCTTTTCCGGAAATGATGCTGTCATTGACTGGAGCGGGCCCTGAGAGCGTCGACAAGATCGGGAAGCTGACAACCGGCGTATTTGCGGAAGAGAGCTTATCCATTCATTTGCAGGGCGATCTCATGCAGACGAACAATTCGTCTGATTTTGCGCTGATTTCGAACATCGAATTAAACGGGCTGTCCTTTGACGCATCCGGCAAAAATGTCGCGCCAGACGGCACGGTCACTTTCCAGCCGCAAGCCTTTTTTACCGTTCAGGATCAAAATGGCGATATAAGATATACGCGGGGCGGGAAATTTACGCTAACGGAGCAGGGCTTCCTTATGGCAAGTGATGGCTCGAACGTGCTCGGTGCAGATGGCCGGCCTATTCAGATGCCTGTTGGCGTAGGTCTAGAGAGTCTAAAATTGACAAACGATCAACGTTTTCTTGATGTAAATGGACAGGATATTGGCGTTCAACTGCTAATTAGCCGGGTCGATAATCCGAATCTGCTCGTACGCGAAGGGAACGGAAGCTTTAGATTCGCCACAGCGGACGGTGCGGCAGTTGCGGTTGCTCCAGGTGAGCGTGTCGAGGTAAGGCAAGGTTACGTAGAGCGTTCGAACGTCGATACTGCGCAAGCGGCTGTAGACCTTATGTCAGCGCTCCGGGCATATGAAGCGAACCAAAAGGTTATTCAATTTTATGATCAGAGCTTGAGCAAAGCAGTTAATGAAGTAGGTCGCGTATAACAGCAGGCTGAAGCAGCGGAGGTGCACGAAGCATGAACAGTTCAATGATTAACGCAATGGTATCGATGAATGGGCTTCAGCAGAAGCTAGATTTGCTTGCAGATAATATCGCTAATGTGAATACCGTTGGCTACAAGCGGAAAGAAGCTACCTTTGAGGATCTTCTAACGAACTTAAGAAACCAGCCCGAAGCGTTTAATCAGCCTGGCCGTCTTACGCCTATGGACTTTACGCAAGGTTGGGGCTCGCGAATGACGATGGTTCAGCCGAATCTATCGCAAGGTCCCATGCAGGGAACGAATAAAGAAACCGATCTTGCGATTGAAGGAAACGCATTGTTTGAAGTCGAGGTGGACGACGCCGGCAACCGCGGATACACGCGCAATGGCGCCTTTCAGTTGACGGTCGGTGCAAACGGTGATACGATTTTGGCAACGGAAGACGGATATCCGGTCGTTGCGAATGTTAAAGACCCTCTGACGGGTAACGTCGTAGAGGGCAATATTGTTGTGCCTCAAGGTTTCAGCCTGCGAGTTAATCCAGATGGAACCGTGCTTGGGGTCTCGTCTGACCGCACCATCGAGCTTGGCAGCATTAAGCTGCTGCAAGCTTCGCGTCCGGCAGCGCTGACTGCGGTTAATGACAACTTATTTGTTATTGCTAACGGCATCAATGCTGGAGATGTGGTGCAGCAGATCGTACCCAATTCGGAAAATCTCATCACGTTGCGCCAAGGCTATTTGGAGCAATCGAATGTTGAGCTAACGGACGAGATGACCGAGCTTATTAATGTGCAGCGCGCTTATCAACTGGCGGCTAGAGCGTTATCGTCAAGCGATACGATGATGAGCCTGACAAACGGGCTGCGCGCATAAGGATAGGATGATGTTGATGAGTATGGCCGATGAACGAATCGACCGCGAAGCAAGCGGGGTCGGGAGTCAAGCTGAAGAGAGCGGCTCCGGGAGGAAGAAGCGCAAAAGTCGCGCGAAGGCTGACGGGAGCTCTGAGAAGAAGCAACGGCCCAAAGGAGTAAGGGTGCTGCTGTGGTTTTTACGCAAAAGCATCGTACCGCTCATTATGGTTATTATGCTTGTTGCAGGCCTATATGTTGGTTACGTAGTGGTGGGCAAGCAGCCTAACGAAGAAGTGTTCAGCTGGGCCACCTGGCAGCATCTCTATGACCTGGTATTTGCTGATTCTTAATAATCATACGATAAAAAGGTTGTCTATCCAGCGGTATTTGCGGCGTGGCGGGCGGCCTTTTTTTGTTTGGGCAAAAATGAAAAAAAGCAGATCAGGGCTCTCGCCTTTGATCTGCTTTTTTTTGCTTATTCGAGAACTATTTTACCGTTACCCGAATGGTTACGCTCTTGCCAGCATAGGTTGCTTTAATGGATGCGGAGCCTTTGCCGACTGCAACGATTTTGCCGCCTACTACGGTCGCTACGCTAGCTTTGGATGAAGTCCATACTGCAGCATCTGTCGCGTTAGTCGGGTTGCCGGTTGTGAAATTAGCTTGCAGCTTAGCGGAATAAGTCCCGCCAGGGCTTAGCTGTACCGATTTGCTTGAAAGAACAAGCGATTTTAGCTTCGGCGACACAATGATGGGAACAACAACCGTTTTGCCTTGGTAGGAGCCCGTGATTTTTGTAGTGCCGATAGCTATAGCTTTTACGGAAGTACTGCTTACACTAGCGATGTCCGGATTTCCGGACTCCCAGTTCATTTTTGAACCAAGGGAAACTTGCTTGCCGCTCTTGTAGTAGCCTGTAACTTTAATTGATTTGGATCTGCCGGGATAAAGATCGAGAGCGGTAGGCTCAACGACGAGCTTCACGATCTCCTCTTCAACCTTTACGCGGACGGTTACGCTCTTGGTCAAGTAAGTGGCTGTTAGAGTGACGCTGGACACCTCTAGGCCCTTCATTACCGTATCCTTCAAAACGATATCCTCAGACGTTGTTTTCCATTTGACTCTGCTTGAGATGTCTTCTTCATCCCCATCTTCATTCACGACGGTTACAGAAGGGTATGGCGTTTCTTTTCCTAAAATAATGCTAAGATCCTTCACGCTTGCGATCAGCTTCAACGGCTTCACATGAACGATTAATTTTACTTCGGCTTTATACCCTTGCACGGTAGCCGTCAGTGTCGTTTCGCCGAGCGCTTTGGCTGACCATTGCCCGTCTTTGATGTTCGCGATCTTCTCGTCTTTGGACGTCCAGGTTACGATTTTTGAAACATCGACCTTAGAGCCGTCAAACGTTGTTGCCATAACTTTAGGAAGGTCGCCGCTCATCTCATTAAAGCCATCGATGGTTTCGGTCTCTACGCTTAGCTCGCTTACTGTAGGGTAGACTGTAATGTCGATGCTGCGGCTAACGCCTTTGTGGCTTGCAGTAATTTTAGTTGAACCAACAGCCTTAGGCGTAACCTTGCCTTCCTTGACGGTAGCGACTACGACGTTCGAGGACGTCCAATCCGCAGCCTGGGTTACATCATCTGTAGTGCCTGAGTTATTTTGCACTTCAGCTTTTACTTGAATCCCATCACTCTGCAAAAGCAGGTGATATTCCTTCTCGGGCGTTAATCTAATCGATTGGAAAGCCGCGCGAACGACAACATCGATAGAAGCGGATACGCCCTTATGGGATACTGTAATCGTTGTTTTGCCGATGCCTACCGCAGTGACAACACCTTTTTTAACGGTTACGACCTTTTCATTGGCGCTCACCCATTTGGCTGCATCCGTGACGTTAAGTGTTTCGCCTGTCTTCACAACGACGGATGCTGTTAATGTCTTGTCTTCTGAGCCCATATCGAACTGGACTAAATTGCCGGAATCTCCTGCTCCAATTGCAATCGATTTGTAAGGTGAGGATACATTAAGTGTAATGGAATCGGATTTGCCTTTCAGCTTGGCTGAAATCGTAACGGAACCGACGCCTAGCAGCGTAACCGTACCTTCATCTACGGTTGCAATAGCAGAGTTTGAAGTCGTCCAAACGGCTTCACTTGTAACATTCTCATCTTTAGTATTTGCTTTTGTACCGTCAAGAATGAAGGCCAAAGGTTGCCCGATTTCAATATCTTGCGTTGTCGGTGCGACCGTTCCGTTTAGATACTTCAGAACAACGGAGTCATACACATAATCGGATGTCGCTTTGATGGAAGATGTGAAGCCTTTATAAGTAGCGCTAATTGTCGCCGTGCCTTTACCGACAGCTGTTAATACGCCTTTATCCACTTTGACGAGAGCTGTATTGGACGATTTCCATGTTACATCCGCAGTTACATTTTTGCTAGTTGCGCCTGAAATAAGGGCAAACACGGATAAATTCACCTTGTCATCCTCAACGAATACTTTGAGCGAAGATGTGCTGTTGTTGTAATCATCTGGATCATAAGAAAATTCGATGCCGGTTACGGTTTCCTCTGCCGCGTTTACTATTCCGGTAAGCGAAGTCATGACGATTGCGAATGCCAGCGCTGCTGCCAGCCACCTACGAGTTTCTTTTAACGATTTGCCAAAGCGTAAACTAAAATTCACTACATCCCTGTCCTTTCTTGGTTAAAGTAAATGGTCTTCTATTAATAACGGTAAAGAGATGGCGAAAATGAAGAACAAAGGTATAATATGGTAATAAAACTTTTGCGAAAGAGGCAGGATGGGGCGACTGATGCATAAAAACTCGGCTTTCTCGGACCAGCGACAGTTTTATTTTTAGGGGAGGTAGTTGTATAATAGTTGGGAACCATGGTGGACGTCAGTAATAGGTAGAGGAGCGTGCGAGTTTGAATCTGCCGAATCTATTAACATCATTGCGTTTTGTATTGATTCCCGTGTACATTGCGGTATTCGTAAATGGGCATATGATACCCGCTTTCTTGATTATGGTTGCTGCAGGCATTACCGATGTGCTGGATGGTTATATCGCGCGCAGAAGCGGCCAGGTTACGATGGTAGGCATTATGCTCGATCCGCTCGCTGACAAGCTGATGCTCATAACCGTTATTGTATCGTTGCTCATTTCCGGCCATATTTCGTGGGCGGCGGCAGCAGCGATGTTTTTGCGCGATCTGGGTATGATAGCTGGAGGATTGTTTTCTCATTTTCGAGGAAAGAAGACAGTGCCGGCGAATTGGATGGGAAAGCTGACAACCGTGTTGTTCTATGTGGCGATTATGCTCATCTTCTTTGAAGCGCCAAATGCCCATTCGTATTTATGGGCGGTTATTGCCTTTTCGTTCATTACTTCTATTATGTATGTCGTTATGTTTAAGGCGCTCAATAAAGCTGCCCCGGGAACGCCGACCGGGCATTCATGATCTACCTAGGCTTCTACATATGAACAAAGAGGCTTGGCGAAGGACACTTCTGGTCCAAGCAGCCAAGCCCCTTATCTTAACCTCCATAAACTGCAGTTTTATGAGGGATATGCATAGTGTCGTACAATTACACCGTTTTTATACTACTCAACCTTTGAAAGGGGCTTTTTTCTAACATGTTGGACATTAATCAAATTCAAGAAATCATTCCGCACCGCCCGCCGTTTCTGCTAATCGATCGTATTTTGGAGGTTGAGCCAGGCGTAAGAGCAGTCGGTTTGAAAAATGTTACGATGAACGAGCCTTACTTTGCAGGTCACTTTCCCGGCTATCCGGTTATGCCTGGCGTACTTATAGTAGAAGCGCTTGCGCAGGTCGGAACAGTTGCGATGCTTATGATTGAAGCGAATCGCGGCAAGCTGGGCTTTTTTGCGGGCATTGACGGTTTCCGTTTCCGGGGGCAAGTAAAGCCTGGAGACACGCTGACGCTTGAAGTGCAAATAACCAGGCTGAAGGGTTCTATCGGCAAAGGGCAAGGAACAGCAAGAGTAGGCGATCAAATCGTTGCCGAAGGCGAGCTAATGTTTGCTTTATCAAATCCTTCATAAATTAAAAATGATGAATGAGAGAGGCTGATAATTATGACAACTCCAACTAATGATACTGTGATTGCTAAATATGAGGCTTGGCTTAATGATCCGCTTATCGATACAGCGACGAAGGAAGAGCTTCGCGGCCTTGAAGGGCAAGAGAAGGAAATTACGGATCGTTTCTATCGTGACCTTGAGTTCGGTACGGGGGGCTTGCGCGGCGTGATGGGCGCAGGGACAAACCGTTTGAACGCCTATACAGTCGGCAAAGCGACGCAAGGACTTGCCAATTGGCTGCTTGCAGGCGCATCAGCCGAAGCTGCGCCGTCGGTTGTCATTGCGCATGACTCCCGTAACTATTCGCCTGAATTTGCGCTTGATGCTGCGCTTGTGCTTGCAGGCAACGGCATTGTCACTTATTTGTTCTCTGCGCTTCGTCCGACACCTCAGCTTTCCTATGCGGTGCGCGAGCTAAAGGCCTCCAGCGGTATCGTTATTACGGCTAGCCATAATCCGCCTGAATATAACGGCTACAAAGCATACGGCTCTGACGGCTGCCAGCTCATCCCTGAGGAAGCTGAACAAGTGATTTCAGCGATCAGCCAAATTGCTGGTTTCGATGAAGTGAAAAGGGTAAGCCGCGAGGAAGCGGAAGCAAAAGGCTTGCTTCGCTGGCTTGGCGAGGAAGCCGATCAACAATATATCGATACGGTAGTTGCACAAAGCTTAAATGCGGATCTTATTAAAGGTGGAATCGGCGAAAAGTTTAGCGTCGTGTTTACGCCGCTGCATGGGACGGGCAATATGCCCGTACGTGAAGTGCTAAAAAAAGTCGGCTTCAACAATGTCCACATCGTTCCCGAGCAGGAGCAGCCAGACGGCTATTTCAGCACGGTGAAATCGCCTAACCCCGAAGAGCGGGAAGCGTTCACGCTGGCGATTAAGCTTGCTCAGGAGGTGGATGCCGATATCATTATCGGTACGGACCCCGATGCCGACCGAATGGGCGCTGTGGTGAAAAACAACGAGGGCGAATATGTGGTGCTTACGGGCAACCAATCCGGTGCGCTGATGGTTCATTATGTGCTTAGCCAGTTGAAGGAGCGCGGCCAGCTGCCAGACAATGGCGTTGTCGTTAAAACAATCGTGACTAGCGAGCTCGGCGCGGAGATTGCCCGCTCGTACGGGGCAGCCGTTGAGAACACGTTAACCGGCTTCAAATATATCGGAGAAAAAATGACTCGCTATGAGCAAACAGGCGAGCGTTCCTTCTTGTTTGGCTATGAAGAGAGCTATGGTTATTTAACGGGAACCTATGCGCGCGATAAAGATGCTATTGTTGCTGCGTTATTGATTTCGGAAGCTGCGGCATACTATAGCAGCCAAGGAAAAACATTGTATGACGTGCTGCTTGAGCTCTACGCAAAGTTTGGCTTCTACTTAGAAGGGCTAGAGTCACGCACGCTTAAAGGCTTTGACGGGGTACAAAAAATCGGTGCCATTATGGATGATTGGCGCCAAAATCCGCCAGCAGAAATTAGCGGCGTTAAGGTAGAGCGTGTGCTCGATTACGGCAAGGGCCAAGACGGGCTTCGCCCAGAAAACGTATTGAAATATTTGCTTGAGGACGGCTCATGGTTCTGCTTGCGTCCATCCGGTACGGAGCCGAAGATCAAGGTTTATTTTGCGGTCAAGGGCGAGTCGAACGATTCTGCTTCTGCTGCGCTGCAAACGTTGAAGACAGCCGTTATGGAACGGGTAGACCGAAACGAATAGAACGATAATCAACCTGTTTAGAACGGAGGAATTACGTGTTTTTACGTTGGCAGCAATGGAATCGGCGGGCAAGGTTTGTATTATGGGTAATTGCAATAATAGGGGTAGCGGCAGCATTGCCGCTCGGCGCCGTCCGTATGGAAATGGAGAAATCATCGAAGCAAGTGGAGTATGTGTTTGATTACCGGGATATTGCCGAGGTAGCTGAGAAGCAGGCTAGGCCGCTATCTTTCCTGACGGAGAAGCTAGCGTTGCTGAAGGAATCCGGCATTACGACGATGGCCGTCTATGAGAGCTCGCTTAAGGAACTGCAATTATCGGGCAGATTGACGTATTACAGCTCAAGGGATGCAGCCATGCTGCAAGGCAAGTTTGAAGCTGTCGGCCAGAACTTTACTTATATTTTATTTAGTGGACCTAAGGAAGAAGAGCTGATCGGGCCAATTGTCCGTAAAGCATTCGATCGTTCGGAAGCGGTATACAGCGATTGGTCATTCGGCGGACGCAACGGCATTGTCGTTGAGATTCCGATTGCGGAAGCGATTATGAAAACGTTGGATTTTGACCCGATGTCGCTGCAAACGATCCACGACGCAGGCCTAGGCATATTGCCGCGTTTCTCTGACCGCGTTAAGCCTTACAACCAAGCGGATACAGAAGAGGTTCTTGCGAATTTAAAAGGCTACGGCGTAAATCGCGTATTGTTTGATGGCGATAAAGTAAAGGGCGCATCCGATCAAGCGACGGATAACAGCCTTACTGAATTCGGCGAGCTGTTAAAAAAATACGATATGGGCGTTGCCGTAATCGAAAATTTAAAAAAACCGCAAGAAGGCATAAATAAATTAGCATATATTACAAACTATAATGCAGTAAGGTTATATTCCTTGTCGGAGACCGATGGGATGACCATGACGACAAGCGCGATTTCGGACCGTTTTCTTTTGGCGGCAAAAGACCGGAATATCCGTATGTTTTTCATTAACGGCATGGTAGAGTCAAATACCGAAAAAGCTAAAGTCGTTCATTCCTTGGATAGGCTTGCTGAAGCGATGAGCGCAGAAGACGGCGTGGTCGCGAAGCTTTCGAAGGATGGCTTTACGCCAGGTACGCCAAAACCGTTCGACTTTGATCCGCCATCATGGAATAAGCCGGTGCGGGCAGTGGTTGCCTTGGGTGCAATTGCTCTCATCGCCTTGCTGGTTGGCGCGTTCATTCCCGGTGTATATATTCCAGTCTTCGCAATCGGCCTTGTCGGAAGCGCAGGCTTGTATAAGCTCAACAGCTCGATCATGGAGCAAGGGCTTGCTCTAGGTGCGGCAATCGCAGCTCCTACGCTCGCGCTTGTATGGGTGATGAACCGGATTTATGCCCGTACGGTTGGCGATCGGCGCGTCATTGGCGGACCTAATTGGTCTGTGGGCCGCAGCCAGCAAGGACAAGCTCCACAGCCAGGCGCCATCTATGAGAATGGCTCCCGCATGAAATGGCTGTTCCCCGCATTGTCCACGGGAAGGCGTTTTGGACTGGCGTTGAACTGGTTTATCGTAGCGACATTGATCTCGCTAATGGCCGTTCCTATTTTATTCGGATTGTTGAATAACATTACGTACAATTTGAAGCTGGAGCAATTCAGAGGCGTGGGCTTGCTTCATTTGGCACCTATAGCACTCGTTGCTATCTATGTGTTGCTATACAACAGTCAGATTACTGTGGGTAGATTGAAAGCACTGCTTACGAAGCCAATAACGTTGACATGGATTATTTTGGCGGCAGTGATCGGAATCATCGGCTACTACTATCTGTCTCGTACAGGCAACAGCGGACAAGTATCGTCCATTGAGCTGGTTATTCGCCGCTTTTTGGAATCAACCGTTGGCGTGCGGCCGCGCTTTAAAGAGTTTTTGCTCGCGCATCCGCTATTGCTGCTGGGACTTTTCCTATCGCTGAGATACCGCGCAGCATGGCTGCTTATCATTATCGGCTCGATTGGACAGCTGTCGATGGTTGATACGTTCGCGCATCTTCATACGCCGCTCTACATTTCAATCATTCGAGTACTGCTCGGATTGGGTGTAGGCGCAATAATAGGCTGTATTTTGATCGTGGCATGGCAGATCGTGGAAGGGGCAATACGTAAATGGGCACCGGCAATCGTTCGCAAATTCGTCGAATAGTAATATCGGGCTATTATGGCTTCAGCAATAGCGGTGACGAAGCGGTGCTCAGATCGATATTGCTTGCATTGGAGGAAGAAGGAGCGGCGCAGGGCGTTCGGATTGAACCGATCGTCCTGTCGGCTGATCCGGCGTGGACAAGCCAGATGTATGGCGTTGAATCCGTAAGGCGAATGCACCCAGCTGATTTATGGAAAGCGCTGCGGGGCAGCGATGGTCTGATTAGCGGAGGCGGCAGTCTCTTGCAGGATGCTACCAGCGCCAAAACGATTCCTTATTATACGGGAGTCATGAAGCTCGCACAGATGCTTGGCAAGCCTACATTTGCATATTCGCAGGGAATTGGCCCTGTGAATCGCCGCTGGATGGACCCTCTCATCCGCAGCGTCATGAAGCGCAGCGCGTATGTATCGGTACGCGATGCAGAATCCGCTGCTTTGCTGGGACGAATTGGCGTTCCGGCGGAGCAGATCGAGGTTGTTCCCGATCCGGTTATGGGCTTGCCGCTGCCGGGAGGCGCGCATGCTGAAGTTCAGCTCAGCTTGCAGGTCGGACAAGCCTCGGCTCCGCCAAGTACGGAAGCTCCGCCGCTAGTCGGCGTGTCGCTGCGCCACTGGCGCAGCGACGGCGCCGATCTCGCCCGCGCCGTCGAAGCGCTAGTCGCGCTGTCGAAGCGCATGCCTGTGCGGCTGCGCTTCCTGCCGTTCCACACCCCCTCCGACCAAGAAACGTCGGAGCAGGTGATGGAACGGCTGCGCGGCAGGCTCGGCTCCGGCTCCACCGCCGAGCTGGCCGCCCCCGGCGACGACCCGCAGCAAATGCTGCTTGAGGTCAGCCGGTGCGACGCTTTGTTCGGCATGCGCCTCCATGCGCTCATCTATGCAGCAGGCCAAATGGTTCCCATGCTTGGCCTCTCATACGATCCCAAAATCGATCAGTTTCTGAATCGATTAGGGCTAAGTGCAATCGGCACGACGGAGTCGCTGGATGCCGAAGCTTTTGCAGACGCGGCAAGCTCGCTGCTGGCGGACAAGGCTGGCTGGCAAGCGAAGCATAAGCCTGCAATCGACCTTTTAAAACAACAATCGCAAAAACCGGCGCAACAAATTGTACATTTATTGCGTCATAACATATCGAGGTGAGTTCCTCTTGTCGAAACGTTTACCGACTGTGCCGATATACGGCATTCCGTTCTCGAAAGCCAGCATGGATGAGACGGTTGATTATTTAACAACAGCTATCGAAGAGAGACGCGTAACCCACGTCATTACAGCTAATCCAATCATGATCATGTCCGCGGTCGAGGATTCGAATTACAGCGCAATGATGCGCCGTGCGGACCTTATTGTCCCCGATGGCGCAGGCGTCGTATGGGCAGCTAAATATGTTGGCCATCCGGTAGCCGAGCGAGTGACGGGATTTGATCTTTTGCACCGGCTATTGCAGCAGGGCGAATCGCGCAAATGGAAAGCCTATCTGCTCGGGACTTCGCAGGAGGTTATTGAAGCGGCAGCCGAGAAGCTGCAGCTGCAGTATCCGCAGGTGCGGATCGTTGGTTACCGAAACGGATTTTTTGGACCGGAGCAGGACGAGGAAGTGGTAGCTGCGATCCGCGAGGCAGCGCCGGACTTATTGTTCGTTGCCCGAGGAGCAGATACGCAGGAGCCGTGGATTGTTAAGTTTAAGAAAAAACTAGACGTGCCTCTTATCATGGGCGTCGGCGGCAGCTTTGATGTTGTGTCTGGCAAACTGAAACGAGCCCCTGTTCTTTTCCAAAAACTTCGGCTGGAATGGTTTTATCGCTTGCTTCAAGAGCCAAAAAGATACAAAAGAATGCTTGTTTTGCCGAAATTCGTAGTGAAAGTGCTTCGCGACAAAGAAAACGTAACAAAACCTAGGCCTACACCGTGAAAATCTCGTTAAAACCATGAAAATTGGTTGAAAACGGAGTTGGAGTTTCTTTTTCAATCGGAGTATAATTCACTTCGGTAGAGAAAAAAGGGGAGTTGCACACATGCCGGTTGGCTTGCTGTATTCAATTGGGTTCATAATCGCTCTAGTACTTGCCATTGCGATGACGCCGCTTGTTAAGAAGTTCGCATTTAAAGTTGGCGCAATAGACAAACCAAACCACCGCAAGGTACATACGCGCATTATGCCGCGTCTTGGCGGTCTAGCTATTTATATTGCATTCGTAGGCGCATTTTTTATACTGTCGCCATTTATTCCGGAGGGACTGCTTCGCCCTCAAGATTCGAATATGATCAACGCGCTGCTAGTCGGCGGTACGATGATCATTATTTTAGGAGCATTCGACGACCGCTTCGAGCTGTCGGCAAAAGTTAAGCTTCTAGGCCAAGTCGCAGCAGCATGCGTTGTCGTGTTTGGCTTTAACGTAAAGATCGACCTGCTGAACATTCCGTTCGGCGAAACGATGCAGCCGATCGCCGGCTGGATCAGCATTCCGCTCACGATTCTATGGATCGTTGGCGTCACGAATGCGATTAACTTGATCGACGGCCTAGACGGACTCGCTGCCGGAGTATCCGGCATTGCAATCGCAACGATCGTCGTGATGGCATCGCTGATGGGCTTCCAACCGGTTATCCTGCTAAGCACGTTGCTGCTTGGAGGAATCGTAGGGTTTCTCGTATTCAACTTCCATCCCGCAAAAATATTTATGGGCGACTCCGGCTCGCTGTTTCTCGGCTTTAGCCTAGCAACGCTTTCGATGCTTGGATTCAAGCAAGTGACGATCGTATCGTTTGTAACGCCGCTACTTATTATCGGCGTACCGCTTTCGGATACCTTCTTCGCAATCGTTCGCCGCTGGGTGAACAAACGCCCGATTTTCGCACCGGATAAAGGCCACTTGCATCACAGGCTGCGCGACCTTGGCTTTAGCCACCGCCGCACCGTCTTGATCATTTGGGGAGTTGCTGCGATATTCGGCGCTTTGGCTATCGTGCAATCGGCAGTCGTGCAATCAAGCGCTGCGAACTGGATCACCTTCGCCGTCATTTGCTTGCTGATGTTCTTCCTGCAAATCGGGGCAGAGGTAACCGGAATCGTAGACAAAACGCGCAGGCCGCTAATAAACTTTTTAAACCGAATGAGGCTTCGGCTCAAGGTTGATGCTGAATCCAGATCCAAATAATCAAGGGCTCTGACTCCGTAAGGGGATCAGGGCTCTTTTTTTTGTGCTAAATTGCTCATTTCACTAAAAAAATGGAAGCCAAAAACCGATAACTACAATACAGAACTTTTCTGCGGTCAGCGTATCTTGCTGCAATGCTCGAAAGCTGGCTAAAGAGGAAAAGGGAGGAAGGTTTATTCGGAAGCAAGTAGCACTGTCGTCTGTTCATCTCATACTCAAATACCCATGCTCGTCATATACATAAAGGAGGAACATTGTTTTGAAAAGAATACTTTCATTAGCGCTTACGCTGGCATTGTTGATTACATTGTTGCCGCCGTTCGGTAACTCTCAGCCAGCTATGGCTGCAGGCTCTTATTTTCTATTTTCCAACGAAAATGCATCAGCGGGAAGTGCACGCATTGTATCCAGTCAATCCGTAAGGCTCGAGGGTACGATTAACGGAGTTGTTGGTAATTCAATCAGCTACAATGTAAAACAAATTACTCTAAACGGAACTACAGAAAAAGAAACGAACACAACAGAAGAGATCACAACGGGCATCTCCACATCCAGTGGGGATAACAGCATCGTGATTTCTAACCTAACTCTCTTTCCTGGTCTAAATAAGATAACGTTCAAAGGAATCGCAGGCACATCTACGGTCAGCGAATCTATCTATATTGAGTATCGCAACAGTCCTATGCTTTATGATCTAAAAACTACTTTTGAGAACAAAGACTATGCAATGCCGGAAGATCAACCGACTATGCTTTATTCAACGGCGCCTGTTGTTATCCAAAACGGGGAGATCGTTATTTCTGGTAAAGCGCCAAATGCGCAAAAAATAACAGTAGTTATTAATGGTAGAAGCTACGAATTTAATGTCTCTAATTCTACTAGCGACAGCCGGTTTAGCACCTCTTTGCTGAGCATACAGAAGGGGATCAATACCATTGTTTTAAAAGTACACAATAATGGTCAAGTGGTAGAGACGACACGCGAGGTTGCCTTCTATAACGGTGAAGTGACATTTTATGATTTGAAGATGACAAGAAATACGCAAACGGCTGCTTTGGAGCCGAATTTGAACTTCTCTTCTGACGCCATTACAGCTGACGCGATCCAAGTATCCGGCAATGTGATATTGCCGCTTCCTTTATATGATGTGACGGACATCGATGGTGACGGAGATAAAGCTGAAACCGTGACCGTATCCGCAGCTAATCTTGAAAAAATGTTAAGCATGGAACTGAAACAAGGAGCATCAGCAGCAACATCTGCAAGTCCGATTACCGGCTCAGTTACATTTACTCCAGGAACCATTGATAGCACAACTAAATTCATTACGGTATCCTACAAGTATAATTTACCTGCACTAGCGTATGACCAATCCAATCAAATTCGTTTTATTGCTCCCAATGCAAATACTCTTCAAGGCTCGGATTGGATACCATTTGTCGTACGTGATAGCGGGAAATCCTATATTTACGATATCAATTATTTGTCAGGCTACGATCATTCCATGATTACTCCTATAAATGCAGGAAGGCTTCAAGGATTGCAAGGTACAGATATTCCTAATGACGGCGTCAATGTATATTCGATGCCAATGGGGGTAGAAGTATTGGTCGGCAATTATGGCAGCCTTACCAGCCCTTACGCTGACCTATTCACGATAAACGGGAAAAAACAAGCGGATACCGATTCCGGCTTTTCGCAAATTAACCATTCCGAAATTGTTTACCGTACGGTAAATAACCAACAAACGCCGTTTTTGCGGTTGTTTATTGAAATCAATAAGCTGCCAACATCCGGAACGAATTCAATCACTTTCAAGTTGAATAACGGCACAAGCGAAGTAAAAACAATCATTGCCAAATTATTGTATGGACCTTACGTGAAGTTCAATACTTTAGTTGAAGGAATGAAGGTGGATTACGATTCGGTAAGAGAGACAGACCCAACGATTTTGTTAAATAGATTGGGTATGTTTAGCGGACAATTATTTAATGTAGCCAATGAGTCGGAAGTTGTTTACAGTGGTGTGGGACAGTCTGTATTCCTCTACATTAATAATGTCGAGATTCCGCTCACTGCAGATGTAGTGAAAACAAAGTTTAAACCAACGGGCTCAGCAGCAACTATATTTAATATCCTTAATAAAGCAGGGGAGAACACAGTTAAATTTGTTTTCCGCACGCAAAAAAATAACTATGAGAATACTTTTAAATTCAGTGTCGTACCGACGAACTTACCAGTCATCCCAGCTCCTGGAACTGATGGAGTGTATCCATATAGCGCGAATCTGCCGCAACCGCTGCCGAACGATGCGAATTTTCCAAAACAAGGAAGCATCTATACGACTAAAGAAGCTCGTTTGAATGTTTATGGCACATTTGATTTCGTTGACCTTGGAGGGGAAACTTCTTTTAGCAATGGTCATACGAATTTGGGAACAACTCAAGGTCAATACATTATTAGAATTTCCTCACCGAACTGGAAATCAGATATAAAATGGGATCTGACGAAGGAATTTACGCCTACCAAAAAAGGGGTGCCATTGCCGGCGTATGCAACAGTTCCGTACAATAGCGGTTCTGGCCAAAACGTATCTAATGGAGATGCTAAAGTAGATTTCTTCTATGACGTAGAAGGTCAATACTTTTACTTTAAAATCATTAACCAAAAAATGCCTGAGGATGGAAGCTCTCAAGTATATTCGATGACCGTTTTCAATAGCGGCGAGGCAGGCCCTAGGGCAACCTATCGAATGGAGATTGATTCCACATCAATTCCATACTCCATTTTGGCACCGCTTGTTGAAAAGCGCACGACTAACCAGAATTTCGTCGAAGTAGTGATAGCTTCACCAGGAGCTGACACACTACTAATTGGCAAAGAAGTTGCCAAAAAAGTGAAATTCATTGACTATAGTCAAAGCACGCCGCAATTCATTGATGCTTTCAGCATCACGGTGAAGGATTTGAAACCGAATAAGGATACTGATATTAAATTCACCATTACGCGCGGACAGGATAAAATTAACGATTCCTTTAAAATGGTCTATCAGCCGGCAAATATTCCAGGCGCACAGTATCTTCAGAAGATGCAAAGCTCTCATAAAGTATTTGATGGCAACCTTGTCCTAGCATTTGCCAAGAACAGCAAGCTGGTACGTCCGTCATATAATTCTTCTACCAATTATTCGGGACAAGTCTATAACGGCAATGACATCTTGTTTGCTATTGCAAATCCAAATGATGGTATCGTTGACCGTCACGAATTCGAAAGCCAGCCGCCTAACTATTCAGCAAATAGCTTGGCTGAAGGCAACCTGCATATTGGATTTAGATTCCAAGATCAAGCCAGACAATTCATTAAGGCGAGCCCGCTATTTTGGATAGATGGCGGACAAGCGGATAATCCAGATCCAAGCTCGCCTGCGTTTGATCCTGTGACTACAGGAACAGACCCGTTCCCGTTTCCAAACATTGTAGGGAAAGCAACGGACAGTTTTGCTAAACGCTGGAATAAATTCGGACTTGAGCTAGCTCCAACCGCACCGGGTAAGCTTACGCTATCTTACGACAGCAATGTTTCGCAAAGCGCAGGTACAACAATAACGGTATTCCGCTTTGACCCTTACAATAGTACATGGGAAAATATTGGCGGTGTCGTAGATGAGAAGAAGCACACGATTACGGTTCCATTTACAAAATTCGGCTATTATGTTGCAGTTAAACTAACTCGTGGATATAACGATATTAATGACCACCCTTATGCTCGTGAGGCTATGGAGGCTATTTATTCAAAAGGCGTTATGAATGCTGTTGATCCGATTGGTGTTTTTGGTGCCGATCGTTATGTAACCCGCGGTGAATTCACGCGTATGATCATTCGCGCATTAGACATTCCTATGAATTATGGCGGGGCTATGCATTTCTCTTATTATCCAGAAACAATCACAAATGCAAGCAACGCAAATGCCATTTATGATTATCGTTATATCGAAACAGCGGCACGTGCAGGGTTTGTAAGGGGCACAAGACCAGGATTCTTCGATGAAGATATAGATTTATCCCGTCAAGATGCATCGGTTGTTTTGGCCAGGGCTCTGAACCTGAAGCTGGAGACAGATGCGAAAAAAGCAAAAGCAACGCTTGATAAAACGTTCAAAGATTCCGGTAACTTTGACTATTATTCAATACCAGCGGTTATCGCTATTCAGAAAAAAGGTTTTATCCAAGGATCCTTAATTGATCCAAGCAATCCAAAATCCGGATCTGTATTCGAACCCAAAGCAAAACTGCTTCGCAGCGATGCTGCCATAATAATGGCTAGAGTAATGGCTGATTTGAAGAAGCTGCCTAATATCTATAGCAAGTAAGAAGCCCTAACAGACCGGCATTCGAGCCGGTCTGTTTTTATCACTCTCAATAAAGAGAAACATTATCCATGGAAAAACTTTAGCATCGACGCTATCTATGAAAACAAGCTATACTAACAAAGTAATCTGTAAGGTATACAGATGGAGTACATAAGTGAGAAAAAAGACGAACGAAAAAACTTTAAAAGTTTTTTTAAAATCATCGCAACTTTTCACTGTCGCGTGCGTTTAAATACATGACGTTGTAACAAACACATGATTTGATGCGCTAGACCTACTCTTGCTGGTAACAAATTGGAATGAATTCTCAACTTCCTCTTTACGGTACGGCGCGCCCATTGTATAATGTTATAGTGGTGTCGCTACTCTAGCAATTTTCTAGCCTTTTTTACAAGTTTCTACGACATGATTTTACAAATGGGTTTATCATGATCGTGGACATCATTTATATCAAATCTATGCTCAACTCTGGAAAGGGGGTGAATCAGCTATGAGGAAAAAGAGCAATTCACTATTTAAACAAAACTCTCAACAACCGCATGTATTTAGAGGAGGAGAAATAAAGGTTATGAAGAAAAAAATAGCAGCATTTGTACTATCGGCAGCGTTAGTACTTCCAACATCTCTTACAGCTTTTGCAGCAACAACACCATCTGATGTAGTAGGTAAGCCAAATCAATCCGCGATTGAAGAGCTTGCAGCACTTGATATCCTAAAAGGTTATGAAGATGGTACTTTCAAACCAGAAAACAACATTACTCGCGCTGAATTGGCAAAAGTAATCGTTGCTGCAACTGGTAGCGAAAAAGCCGCTCTTGCACTTCAAAACGTTAAATCGCAATTTAAAGATGTTAAAACAAACGAATGGTACACTGGCTACATAAACGTAGCAGCTGGTAAAGGCTTCTTGCTTGGCGACAAAGGCACTGGTAAATTCCGTCCAAGCGACAACATCAAGTTTGAAGAAGTAACAGCTATCATTGTTCGTGCTCTTGGTTACCAAGACAAAAACTTGACTGGCGCTTGGCCATACAACGTTTTGTTGAAAGCTGAATCGCTTAACCTGTTCAACAAAACAACACTTGCACAAGGCACTGTTACTACACGTGGTGTAGTTGCACAACTAGTAAGCAACGCTCTTGGCGAAGATCTAGTTCAATGGAATGCTGACGCGCAATTGTACACTAACACTGGAAAATTGCTGATTTCACGTCTTGGAACAACTTCGGAGCAAGTTTTGAACTCTGCAGTTCTTGATTCAAACGGTCGCATCGTTTTGAACAACGTTCCAAAAACATTGGCACCTAAATTTATCGTTACTGGCGGCAAAACTTTGTCTGACCTTCTTGCTCACAACTTGACTGTACTTACAGATACAGACGGTAAAATCCGCGCTATTACGGATAACCAAGTTGCTGACAACGTAATTTCAGGTAAACTTAATGCTCAATTCAACAACGCAGGTCAACTTGAAGTTAAAATCGGTTCTGCTGTTAGCAAGTATGACACAGTAACATCTTCTGCTTACTATGTAAACAGCGACGCTACTGCTACTACTGACTTCCCGATTGCTAAAGATACTGAAGTTTCTGTGTTCTTGTTTGATAACACAGCTGCAAACGTTCAAGCGGGCGTTGTAGGTAAAGTTCGCGCAGTTGCATTTACAAAAGTAAACGCTGCTGATGCATTGTTCGATTCTTACATTGCAGCAACTTCTACTACTAAAGCACGTATCTTGACTCAATCCAATGTATCTGCAACTGTTGGTGACACTACTTCAGTTACAATCAATGGTGAAGCAAAAGCTGTAACTGATCTTGTTAAAAACGATGTTCTTGACGTAGTTTATAACAAAGATAAAGTAGCAGTAAAAATTTCTGCAACACGTACTGTTGTTGAAGGTAAAATTGCTAGCAAAAGCACTCAAGCTGATAATACTGTAATCTACACTGTAGATGGCAAAAACTACAATTCCGTAACTGGCGCTCTTACTGGTTCGAAAGAATTGGTTAAAGATGCTTCTTACAAATTGTTCTTGAACAAAGACGGAAAAATTGCTGGCGCTGAGTTGTTGAGCGGTGGAACTGCTGACGCTAAATACGGCATTATTCTTAACGTAGCTGGTAATGTTAAAGGTTCCGATGCATTCTCTTCAACGAATGATGTATTCAAATACTATTCCATTAAAGAGAACGCAACTAAAAACGTTAATCTTAACAAAGCAACTTGGAATGACACTAACGGTTCAGATGGTACGTTGGTTAAACTAGGTGATGATGTTGAGAACACTACTCCAACAGCAGCATTTAACAATTCACAAGCTGCTATCGTTATCTGGAACTTGAAAAAATCGGATAACAGCATCAACGGTATCGACGAAATCCGTACTTTGACAAAAACAACTACGATTTCTGAGAAAACTGACAAAACTCTTAAAGTAACAACTGGTTCAGGAACTACTACTTTCGACATTAACGAAAACACTGTTGTTCTTGACGGTACTAAAGCATTCGCTGCAAATGCAGGCGATCGTTCAATCTCTGTAAGCAACCTAGCTAGCCTTTCTGCTGGTAATAAAGTAACTCTTATTACTGAAGGTGCTTCTACGTTTGCTAAATATGTAATTGTTACTGAAAAAGCAGCTAAAGATGCTAAAGAAACAAAATACGGCTTGTTCGTAAATGCTAGCTCGAATGGCGACGACTACTCCGTAACTCTTAACATCAAAGGCACAAACGAAACTTTCGCTCTTACTGGTTCTGAAGGTAAGAAAATCTACAATGCAATCGCTGCTGATTTGACAGCTGGTAACTCGACTTACAAATCAGGTTCGAAAACACTTGTAGTATTGAAAGATACAGTTGATGCAACTGCAACTGCACAAGATCACAAAGAAGCAAGCACAGCTTATGACACATTGGGTGTTGTTCCAGCTAACAAAAACATTGCTACTGCTAGCTTGTCTGACGGTACAATCACTTTTGTAGGCGATACAACTAAATACTATGTGAACAGCGGTACTGCAATCTATGTATACGACAAAGTGTCTGACACATTGTCTACTGATGGAATCTTTGCAGACGTAACAGCTTATGCTGGCGAAGCTAACTCCAAGTATTCGATCGCTGTAGTTGGCGATTCGAACTATGGTGACTTCACACTTGCTAAAGCAATTGTTCTTGTAAAAAAATAAGTTACACAACATGAAGGAATCCGGTGAGGAAACTCACCGGATTCTTTTTTGTGTGTTCATACATAATTCATATATTCTTGTTATAATAAATAAAGCAATAAGGTGAAGTGAATGGAGGTTGCAATAAATAATTTAAATAAAACGAAACCTATTGCTTGCTTTATACGTCTATATAAAAAAAGATGCGGAGTGATAATAATTATGAACATGTTAGAAAGAAAAAGATTTTTCAAGAGCCAATTTATTTTAGCGATATTGTTGATAATGGCTCTTATATTACCGTCTCTGCCTTCAAACGCTAATGCGGCAGCGGCTGTTACAAGCTTCAAACCAGTGTACATAACGAGCAACTCATACGTAAAGCTTGAAAATGCAGATATTATTCCAAGCAGCAAAGGAAGAATGGCCAGTTTCGCAGTTACATTTTATAATGGCGGAAGTGCTCCGATTAATTTGCGTGATTATTGGGTACGATTGAAATCGACAAGCGGTACAAAGTATGTTGCGAATTTGATTGAAAGCGATAAGACCAAAAAGATGGTACCAGCTAAGTCAAATGTTACACTCACTTTTTACAGCGAGGTTCCAGCTTCTATTTCTTTGACTAATCTTGTTTTAAATGTTATTAAATTCGACTTTTCTGTAGCGGGTTATGAAAAGCAATTAGGGAAATTCACGTTCCCAGCGTCTTACTCCAATGATGTAAAAGTTAATGGTTATAAAGGCGTTAAGATAAATAATGCGGTTATAAACATGAGAATCAATAAATCGACAATTTCTAAAGGTACGGATAATAATGTCGTTAATGTTGAATTAGCGATGAGAAATACAGAAAATTTCGAGGTTAATTTGTCGAATCTTTCATTCTACCTTCAAGCCAATAATGGTGCGATGTATCAGATTAAGACGACAACGGATACAACACAAGGCGTTACATTGCGTTCCAAAATTCTGGAAAATATTAAGCTAACCGTTTCTCTACCCAAAGCAGTTTCGAGTACAGGCTTGAAATTGGTTGCAACACAGTCATACGGAGAGGCAGCTACTTCAATATCATTACCTATCGTTAAATTTCTCTTGAGCTTGAATGCGGCATCATCAACAACAGCGAATAATTATGCTTATGTGAATGGTGACTACACTTATAATGTCAAAGTGAGCTCAATCGAACGTTATTCTTGGTTGAACGAAGTGAATATTATCAGCAAAATGGAAATTACAAATTCCGGAACTAAAACTGCACCAGTACCTAAGATATCTGGCGCTATGTATCTAGGTAATAATGCCGAAATCCCGACTAAACCAATTTTATCGGATTCACAAGTTTCGTTGACACCATCCGGATCTATTTCGATTTACTATACTGGGACAGTTCCAGCGAGCACATCTCTGACTGAGTTAAAGCTTAAACTGTTTGAGAAAGAAGGAGAAACGCAGCGTGAGCTTACTACGTTGAATACACCTGCTGTTCTTACTAATAAAACAGTTGCCGTTGGATCAGAAAATACTATCAACATATTTGGACAGAAACTCACTACAAAAGTTACGGAAGTTAAAGTATTAGAAGGGTCAACTAATAATTTGTACGCTGCTTATATGGATATAACAAATAATCAAGAGACTGCAATTGCTACATCGCGTTTGGCAGGCTATCTAGAAACCGCATCAGGAAATAAGTACACGGTATCTATTATTAAAACGAACAATTTAATTAACGCTTCCAAAAAAGAGCAAGTACTGGTTACGGCCGAGTTGCCTAAAGAAGTTGATTTGGCCAATGCAAGCCTCGTTTTAGGATTAGCTTATAATGATGAGGGTATCGTAAAAGCAACAGATGCAGCTATAAAGGGATATATTAATGCAGCACGCTACGCTCTTCCATTGCCATTGCAAGAAGGAAGTAGTTTCAGTAATCTAAAAATTGGTGCCTATAACATTAACATTGATAATATTATCGCTTTCTTGAATGATACGACGATTGACGTAGATCTTAACGGTACCGTTACACGCGATACTAGCTATGATGGATTCACAAATAAGAAATTCAGTTTTGTTTTCGAGGATCTATCAACCAATTTAGTCATGCTGCAAATACCTTTTGAGATTGAAGCAGCATCAGGACAATATGTATGGAAAGCCGGTAGCAACTATACAAATATTGTTCAAAATATGTCTAACAAGCTGATTTCACCTACATTTAATGTAAGCATATATGAAGAGATCAATGGCTTTAAAACGAGACTGGTTACCAAACAAATCAAATGGTCTCCATATTTGAATTGGGCCGATCCCGCAGTAAAGTAATAATTTACCTAGTTTAAGAAGCGAAAATCGAGTATCTTTATAAAGGTATTCGATTTTTGCTAGGAGGGTTCCTTAAATTGAAAAAAATGATGGTAAGACTCACAATTGGAGCTGTTTTAGTATCTACTGGATTGGTCATTGGAATGATGAATTCCAATACAATTGAAGCAGATGGAGTTAGTACTTCTCCAGGCTCCGTAGAAGATCCAGTGGTCACCAAAAGTTATGTGGACGAGCAGCTTGCAAAATTGGGCGGTGGCACCCCTGGCGGCGGTACTACGCCAGTTGCAGAGTCAGCGTTAGAAGTAGTAACTGTTCCCGCTGGGAAGACGTTAATGGCTGGACAAGGCACTGAGGTCATTGTACGCGTAGGCAAAGCCATTGCATATAGCTCTGACGCCAGCGGTATTGCCGATCTTACAGGCGGTACTGATTTGACGAAAGGCAAAGCTGTTCCTACGAACCATTTGTTATTGTTCCCACGTGAAGGTCGAGGCATCCTTCCTGATCCAAATCAGAAGAACGGTCTTACTGTATTGGTAAAAGGAAGCTATACATTGCAATAATATGGTTAGATGCTCTACATTTTACCCGAACTGACAATAGATTATACGCTTCAAAAATGATGGATCGACGCACAATACATATGTGTTTTACATTCATTTGGAGGTGTCATTTTATGAGTCGTTCGAATAAAGTGGTAGTGCAACAAAGTAAAGCAGCGCTTAATCAATTGAAGTATGAAATCGCAGCAGAATTTGGATTAACTTCAGGAGCCTATGCAGGCACTGGTGCAGATACTGAATTTGCCGGCGAGCTTGGAGCGTCCTCTGGAGGCACAGGAGGTCAAAGCGTGCATTGGTCAGCCTTGTCTACACGGCAAGCTGGCTCAGTGGGTGGAGAGATTACAAAAAGGTTGATCGCACAAGCAGAATCGGTGCTTGGTGGTTACTAACATATTGTGTAAATCCCGACTTCCATTGACACAATGCGACATTTTAGGTATCATACTGTCTTAGAAGAGTTGTCAAACAACCTTTTCCTCCGGGAAAAGGTTCATTTTTTGTGTAGAATGTTCGCACTTATTTCATATTGAGGTTGTAGGAGGTTGATATGGATGTCGGTTAAAGGACGCCACTTGTTCACATCGGAATCAGTAACTGAAGGCCATCCGGATAAGATTTGTGATCAAATATCCGATGCTGTCTTAGATGCATTCCTTGAAGCTGATCCACACGCGCGTGTCGCTTGTGAGGTTTCTGTCGCTACAGGTCTTGTTTTGGTAATTGGTGAAATTAGCAGCCGCGCGGATTATGTTGATATTTCAGCAATCGCGCGTCGTACTATTAAAGAAATTGGTTATACACGCGCCAAATATGGTTTTGACTCCAGCACATGTGCAGTATTGACATCGCTTAATGAGCAGTCGGCTGATATTGCGCAAGGCGTTAACGCTGCGCTTGAGACTCGTGATGGCAAGGACATGAAGCAAGAGAACGAAGATATCGGCGCTGGCGACCAAGGTCTTATGTTCGGTTTTGCTACGAACGAAACACCTGAGCTTATGCCGCTTCCAATCGCTCTGTCGCACCGTATTGCACGCCGCTTGTCTGAAGTTCGTAAGAACGAAACGCTTGCTTACCTTCGTCCTGACGGTAAAACGCAAGTTACAATCGAATACGCAGATGGCAAACCAGTCCGCGTTGATACGATTGTTGTTTCTACTCAGCATGCGGAAGAAATTACGCTTGAGCAAATCCAACAGGATATTCTTGAGCATGTTATCAAGCCAGTTGTTCCTGTTGAATGGCTTGATGCAGATACTAAATACTTCATCAACCCAACTGGCCGTTTCGTTATCGGCGGACCTCAAGGTGATGCAGGCTTGACGGGCCGTAAAATAATCGTTGATACGTATGGCGGCTACGCTCGTCATGGCGGCGGCGCATTCTCCGGCAAGGATCCTACAAAGGTTGACCGTTCAGCGGCTTATGCTGCTCGTTACGTAGCTAAGAACATCGTAGCTGCAGGACTTGCAGACAAATGCGAAATCCAATTGGCATACGCTATTGGTGTAGCTCAACCTGTATCGATCAACGTAGATACTTATGGAACAGGTAAAATTGGCGAAGATAAGCTCGTTGACCTTATCACTAGCAACTTTGACCTTCGTCCAGCTGGCATTATCAAGATGCTTGATCTACGTCGTCCAATTTACAGACAAACAGCTGCATACGGCCACTTCGGTCGTACGGATGTTGATCTTCCTTGGGAACGCGTTGACAAAGCTGAGAAGCTTAAAGCAGAGGCTGGCGTTCAAAGCGGAGTATAAGCAAATTTTAAAATAGATGAACCAAAAAGCTGACCTTGAAGTAGTTACACTACTCCGTGGTCAGCTTTTTTTGTTTGCCTTTCGACACAAAAAAGGAGTTTAACCTAAATTTTTCATGTCAACTAACCGACAAATAGAGTACGAGTGTAATTTTTTGAGGAGTGAATTGAAATGAACCGAACCAGCAAGCTTTCTTCATTTATCGCCGTAATGCTGTTTCTCCAATTAAGCTTGGCAAGCTGGCCTCTTGGCACGCAGCAAGCGGCTGCAGCATCTACGGGTCCAGTCGTATTAAGCCTCAGCCCGGCTGATGATCTTATTAACGTATCGATTACGGCTGATTTGAAAATGACCTTTGATGAAAATGTGAGCAAAGGGTCTAATTCAACATCCATTTCCATTTACGATTATGCAACGAGCAACTTGGTGGAAAGGATTCCTTTATCGTCTAATCAAATCTCCATTGATGCATCTCAGAGAACGGTGACGATAGACCCGACATATCATTTCGCGCTAAATACAAATTATTATGTTTTGGTTGATGCCGGTGCCTTTGTTAACACTTCGAACAATGTCGGTTATGCGGGGATCAATAGCGCTAGCAGCTGGAATTTCCGAACGGTTGCTGAAGTGGATGTGACCAGGCCGTCGCATACAAAGCTAATTCCTAATGTTTCGCCTGCGGCAATTACGACACCTATTATCATTACCTTCGATGAGGCGGTATATGTTGCAAGCGGCAGCATCCAAATCAACTCTACAGAGGATAATAGAACGATTGCAGTGACTTCGAATGCGGTTAGGGGCAGCGGGACGAACCAAATCATCATTCAGCCTCCAGCTGCACTGCAGCCAAACACGTCGTATTCCGTTACGATTCCGAGTACAGCCTTTCAGGATGCGGCGGGCAATCTTTATAATGGCACAACGTGGAGCTTTACAACGGATACTGCACCAGTGAATGTGGCAGCGCCTTTCGTTCCAGCAGACAATGCGACATCGGTGCCGATCACTGCAACGCTAAATATTACATTTGACAAAAATGTTCAAGCACGTGCAGATAAATATATTGAAATACGACGGATAAGCAATAACACAACCTTTGAACGCTTTAGCGCTTTGTCATCTCGAGTAACTGTTACTAATAATCAAGTACATATATCTCCAAGCTCAAATCTAGAGGCTAATACAGCTTATTATGTGTTAATTGATGCAGGTGCGTTCACCCAGCAGGACCCAAATGGCGATCAATGGTATCATGGGATTGCCGGCGCCTCCGTATGGAATTTTAGTACGGATCCTGGCAATGAAACGACCCCGCCTCTTGCAACAGCGGTCTTGCCGGCGGCGGGTGGAACGATCAGCGGCTTGAGCTCTCTCTTGCAAATTACGTTTAATGAGCCCGTTTTTCTAAGCAGCGGCGCAATTGAAATTAGAGATTCAGCAACAGGAGCATTATTCCGTTCGATTCCAGTCACTTCGGAGCGAGTAACGGGTGGCGGAACATATCAGATTACGATTGATCCGAATAAAGCGATTAGTGGCGAGGCCGAGAAGGCATTCGTAAATAATACAAAATATTATGTTACAATCGGCAATCGCGCAATTCGCGATGCGGCAGGCAATTACTATGCAGGGCTTTCATCCTCGTCAGCTTGGTCCTTTACGGTTGCGCAGGATACAGTGAGGCCTACACTATCATTACTGAATCCGGTAAATAATGCGGTTTCGGTTGGGCTGAGTCAAGCCTTTACGGCTTCGTTCAACGAGCCTGTCAAAAAGGGCACAGGATCGATCATGTTTAATCCTGTAGGGGATAACACGCTGCAGCCTATTCCAGGGAATTTTTATATTGACGGCAATAATAATAGTTTATTAGTTATTACGCCATCACAGGCATTGAATGCCAAAACCGCCTACTATATAACGATTGATGCTAGTGCTGTAACCGATTTAGCTGGAAACAGCTTTGCAGGAATACTAAACGAGTATCAATGGACTTTTCATACGTTTGGTTCGGACACAACAGCGCCAACGATTAGCAAGCTAGAGTGGAGCGGATCAACGATCACTCTATCTTTTAACGAAGATTTAAATGTACATTCGGTCCCGTCAACGGGGAGTTTCTATGTGACGGTAAATGGAGCTCCGCGACCAGTGACTGGCGTTCAGGTAAGAGGAGAAGCTGTTTACCTAACACTCTCTAGCCCAATTGTTGCGGGACAACAAGTGAAGCTGTCATATTCTAAAGCAGCCGTAGGGCTTATTCAAGATACATCAGGCAATCAAGCAGCAAGCATTGCCAATCAGGATGTGCCTGGTGCAAAAGATGTCACAGCACCTACGGTAATAAGCGGTAACGCTTCAGGAAGCGCCATTACTTTATCTTTTAATAAAGAACTAATGCAAGTAAATAGTTACGCATATCTGCAATTCTCAGTTAACATCGGAGGCGTTAATTACAGTACGACTTCCATCTCAAGCAACGGAAACAATATTTTGCTTACGATTAACGGATCGATTCAAAGCTATCAAAACGTTTATGTGACTTATACGCCTGGCTCTAATCCAGTTAGAGATAAGGCTGGCAACTACTTGGGGGCTTTTAACAATTACAGTATTTACAGTGTGCCTGATACTGGTACGCCCACCCTTCAATATATTAGCGTTAACAGCAACATTGTCACATTGAAATACAATAAGAACTTGAACACACAGAGTGTACCAACAGTGGGACAGTTCAATGTATTGGTCGATAACATCGTACGTCCTGTACTACAAATCAATATTTCTGGTGATTCCGTGCTATTAATACTTTCATCAGCTATAACAACTGGACAAGTGGCATCCGTATCGTACTTGGCCTCGATGTCGTTGATAACAGACTTGGCAGGAAATGCTGCATCCTCCTTTACCAATGTTACGTCTGGAAGTGGAGGTAGCGGCGGAGGAGGGCAAAACGGCACCATTTATGGCGTTATTGCAAAAGGCTCTACAATAACCTTAACTTTCGCTGAGTCAATGAACAGCAGTTATGTGCCTGGCATTTCTCAGTTTCTAGTAAATTCGAATAACGCAGTACGATTAGTATCGCGAGTAGATTTGAGCGGATCATCGGTCATTTTAAGGCTAGCCTCCCCAGTTGGCATGGGAGAGACGGTGACGGTGAGCTACTATTCGAGCACTACCGGTCTTCGCACGAATAGCGGGACGACGATAAATAGCTTCACTAATCTAAATGCGGCCAATCAAACAACGATCTTGGATGGCTTATCAGGTGAGTATGAAGAATCTGATGGTGGAGGAATTGGCTTAAAAACGTCAGTAGCATCCACTGTAATGGACACTTCTCCAGCAGGCGTACAAGCAAATCGTTATGTAATATCGAGCGAGAAGCTGCTTACGGCATTTTCAACCGCTCGTACAGCCGGTATCGCAATACCTCGTGTCGCGTTTAAAGTGCCTTCCTCAGAACGTGCAGCGATTGTGTCTGTTCCAATAAGCACGCTGGATATGGCATCCCGCATCAATGCTAAATCCGTATTCGCTGTGCAATATGGCGATGCGACTTATGAGCTGCAATTAAATGCGACGGATTTTGCGAAAATAAATACTTTGCTTAATGGCAACAGTTCAATGGGGCAATTGCTGATCCGAATCGACCAAGGTTCATCAACGCTTACGGGAGATCTCAACTCAAAAATCAATAGCTCCAATGTCGGTATGCTAGCCGGCCCTTACCACTTCGACGTTACCGCTGTCAGCGGTTCCGTGCAGAAGCCATTGAATGATTTTAACAGCTATGTGTCGCGTACGATTCAGACTTACCAGTCCGTGGACACGAGCAAGGCGGCAGTCGTGTGGTTCGACCCTACGACAGGCGGGCTTTCCTATGTGCCGACTGAGCTTACGACAAGCTCAGGCAAGACGACAGCAACGTTCAAGCGGAAGGGCAATAGCTCATATGCGCTTGTGACTAACTCAGCGAGCTTCTCGGATTTAGCCAATCACTGGGCAGCGGCCAATATTCATACATTGTCGCGGAAATTCATCGTAGAGGGCCGGACTGCATCTAAGTTTGAGCCGAATAAAGCGATTACGCGCGGTGAATTTGCCACATACATCGCCAAAGGTCTAGGGCTAAGCAGCGACAAGACGGCAGCGGCCAGATTTAAGGATGTCAATACGAATACGACAATGGGAGCTTATATTGGCGCCGCATCGGCAGCAGGAATTGTGGCTGGCAATACCGATGGCACCTTTAAGCCTAACAATCCGATTACGCGTCAGGAAATGGCCGTGATGATGATTAGAGCCGCTAGTGTAGCAGGTCTAACGGTTCAGCTGCCTCAATCGGCTTCCTCCTACCTCCAGAAGTACACGGATCGCGGGAAAGTTGGCGCATGGGCGCAGTCTGACGTAGCAAAATCGATTTATATCGGTGTCATTAGCGGTAAAACGGCGGCGACATTGAGTCCGCAAACCAATGCAACGCGCGCGGAAGGATCCGTTATGATCCTGCGCTTGCTGCAAAAGGTGAAATTTTTGACTCCGTAATAAGCAATTAATATGGCTCGGTCCGTGCATCAAATGTGCGGTCTGAGCCTTTTTTATTACATAGGCGATATCTATCAGTCTAGAGAATACGATAGTACTCTTTTATCGGACGTAACTTTTCTACTACTCTTGTAGTCTATAACTATTAGATTAATGGATGGGAGAGTTGCTAATCTAATGGGTAAGGTTAAGAAAATCATCGGACGGCAGACAGAAAGCTTGGGGAAGCGCGTCATTATCGTTGTGTTAGGTGGAGCGTTGCTAGTACAGCCAGTAGCGTCACTTTTGCCTGGAAGCTGGCAAACGGCACTTGTGGAGCCCACAGAGGCGGCTGCTAGCAATACTGTTCTTAAGCTGTCACAACAATCATATGTTACAGCGGGAGCCAAGCGGCTTGACTACGTATACACGGCGACGCGCGGCAGCTCGAAGGTACAAACCGATGTTCATGTCATAGAAGTCGACCTAACGAATCCCTACGTATCCTTAAATGCGATGAGCGGGAGAAATAATAGCATTGGTCAAGTCAACACGATTCTTAATATGACAAAAGAAAACGGAGCGGTAGCTGCAATCAATGCTGACGTCTTCGTAATGGGCAATGAAGGCGCGCCTCTTGGAGGGCAAGTCTCGAGCGGCATGTTCATGTCGAGCCCAGCTAAGCTAAAGGGGATGCATGCATTTTCGATATCGAAGGATCGCAAGCCAATGATCGATAATTATACCTTCGACGGCTTAGTGACGGCTGCAGATGGGTCTAGCTTCCCGCTTGAGGGATTGAACCAATCGGCCTATGTTCCGGAAACGACAGGCACGAACTTTAGCCATGTCAATAAGATGTATATTTATACTAGTGCCTGGGGCGGGGCGGAACGGCCCAAAAATTCAGGCTCCACACCTACGGAGGTATTGGTTCGCAACGGAATTATCGAGGAAATTTCCATTGATAAAGCAATAGCCGGACAAGCGCCAGCCGATGGATACATCCTTCGTACGCACGGCCTAGCAGCTACATACGTAAAAGAGCATTTGCAGATCGGACAATCGATTACAGCCGACTACTCGCTTGTGTCACAGACAACGGGAGCGAAGGTAGATCCTGCGTCCTTCGAGATGATGGCAGGCGGTCATACGCTTCTGGTTAATGCCGGCGCTGCTGCTGCGTTCTCTCGTGATATTACGGGGGTTAGCGGTTCCTCTTATACCTCGCGGACTGGTGTCGGCTACTCACAGGACGGAACGAAAGTCTATCTCATTACGAGTGAGCGATATGGCAGCAATACGGGTGTGAGCTTGAAGGAGCTTCAGCAGATTATGGTGCAGCTAGGCGTTTATAAAGGCGTCAATCTCGATGGCGGCGGTTCAACGACGATGATCGAGCGTCCGCTTGGTAATAGTGCGCTGCAGCTTGCTCATTCTACGCAATACGGCACAACGCAGCGGAGCGTGGCTAACGGAATAGGCGTATTCACAACAGCGCCAAAAGGAACGCTTAAAGGTATTTCTGTAAGTGGATCTAAAGTCATGCTAATAGGGCAGAAGTCTTCCTATTCATTGAAGGGTTATGATACGTATTACAATCCCTATGATGTTGATAATGGAACAGCAGTATGGAGCTCTGAGAAGGCGATCGGAACTTTCCAAGGCAATGAGTTTACGGCGACAAAAGCAGGGAAAACGACGCTCAGCGTGAAGTCGGGCGGAATATCGACAAAACAGGATATTGAAGTCATTGGCCAAGACCAAATTGCCTCGCTATCCATTGATACGG
The DNA here is from genome assembly GCF_001273905.1 of Paenibacillus sp. FJAT-27812. Classification (NCBI taxonomy): domain Bacteria; kingdom Bacillati; phylum Bacillota; class Bacilli; order Caryophanales; family Paenibacillaceae; genus Paenibacillus; species Paenibacillus sp. FJAT-27812. Next base: position 2,579,355 of record NZ_LIGH01000001.1, read on the forward strand.
CAGCGGGCGTATTGGCTAAGGGAGCAACCATTTCCGTTCCGCTTACGATGAAGCTCAAAAACGGCAATACCTATAAGCTAAGCGGCGACTCCGTAAAATGGGAATTTGTTGGCTTCACAGCCGCGCAAAAAGGAGATAGCCTAACGGTTCAATCGGTTAATGCAGGAACGACTGTAGGATACGCAATTGCCCGTTATGACGGTTATCCGGCTATGATTCCATTTACGCAAGGAGAATCGGTCAGCACCTTCGAGGACTTTGAGAAATCGACCTATCCGATTACTTCACAGGTGACACCTGCTGAAACGGCTGGCAGCGTAAACCTAGTGTCTGATTTGCCGGGCCAAACGTCCGCGAAGGCGTTAAAGCTGGATTATGATTTTACGAATGGAACAGGTACGAAAGCATCTTATGCAGTGTTTAATTCGACAGGCCGTGCAATCGAAGGCTCGCCAATCTCAATGACCGTAGACCTATACGGAGATAACAGCCTGAACTGGGTACGTGCGGAGTTTATTGATGCGGACGGAAAAGCGCATCTTCTGGATCTTGCCAAGCAGCTGGACTTCAACGGCTGGAAAAATGTGAAGCTGAACCTATCGTCAGCTGGAATGAAATTCCCGGTTAAGCTCAAACGCATCTACATCGTTACGATTGCCGAGGGACAGGATGAGCGGGCAGCATCTGGTTCAATTGGACTAGATAACATGAAGCTGCAATATCCGCCGTCCGTAACGGTTGATTCAAAAACGAAAGTAGAGATGATCGTAGGCAAGACTGCTGCTACGGTTAATGGTAAAGCGATCAAGCTGGATTCGGCGCCAATCGTGCTGAATGGAGTCACTTATGTACCGGTTCGGTTCGTTTCGGACGCAATGGGATCCAAGCTGCTTTTTGATGGTAAAACGGGGCAAGTTACGGTGCTGCGCGGCAATAAGCTGATGGAAATGACGCTTGGGAAAAAAGATCTAATTTTAAACGGCGTGCGTCAAACCTCAGAAGTAACTCCGATCGTTCGAAACGACCGCACGCTAATTCCGGTTCGTCTATTCTCGGAGAAGCTGGGATTAAAAGTGGGCTATGACGGCAAAGCCAAAAAGATTACCATCGATTAACGATGGACGAAATAGCTATATTCTGTGTTATGATAGAATAGATAAACCTTTAAGTAGAGAAAGGTTGCCGATCTATCGTGGACCACCTAACCGTCGATATAAATCGAGTTATTAAGAATGCAATCGAAGTGATGGAAGACAGCAAATATCAGATTTATGAAATATGTGAATCGGCGCGCACGGAGCTGGAGTCGCTGGAGCAGGAGCTTGAGATCGTTCTTCAGGAAACGGTGAAGACGATCGATAAGGTCGATCAGCTGGAGCTGGACTACCGTCGTGCGCGTATACGGTTAACAGAAGTAAGCCGGGATTTTGTACGCTACAAGGAAGACGACATTAAGTCAGCGTATGAGAAGGCTACTCAAATTCAATTGGATTTGATGGTGTATCGCGAGAAAGAGTCTTACTTGAAGGCACGTCGGGATGATTTGCAAAAACGCGTCCGCAATGTGGAAAATTCGATTGAGCGAGCTGAAACGATTGCTTCGCAAATAAATGTTGTGCTTGAGTATTTAGCGGGTGACCTGAACCAGGTTACTCGAATCATTGAATCCGCCAAAACAAGGCAGCTGCTAGGCTTAAAAATCATATTGGCGCAAGAGGAAGAACGAAAGCGGATCGCGAGAGAAATCCATGACGGTCCGGCACAATCGCTCGCCAATATCGTTCTTCGAACAGAAATTGCAGAACGAATGCTTATCAAGCAGGAATTTGTGATGGTACAGGAAGAATTAGTAGATTTGAAAGGACAGGTCCGTTCCGGCCTAGAAGAAATTCGCAAAATTATTTTTAATTTGCGTCCGATGGCGCTGGATGATTTGGGACTTGTGCCGACTCTTCGCAAATTCACGCAGGATTTTGAAGAGAAAACGAAAATACATACCGTATTCGAGCTAATCGGTAAAGAAGCTCGGATGCCCTCTGCAATGGAAGCGGCTATTTACCGCTTGGTTCAGGAAGCCTTTACCAACGCTTTGAAGCATGCGAGTGCTACTCATGTTTTGCTCGAAATTAACTATCAGCCACAACAGATTTCTATCGTTATTCAGGACAACGGCGTTGGTTTTCATAGCGAACTAATTGAGCAGGATGCTAGCCAAAACGCACACTTTGGATTGGTGGGGATGAGAGAACGTATTGAGCTGATAGAGGGAAGGATGGATATAGACTCAAATCCCGGTAGAGGGACGAAAATTATGATAGACATACCTACGACTGCCGAATCTAGAAAGGAGTAAGATGATGATCCAGAAACCTGCAAGCAGTGCAAATACAATCAAAATTTTACTTGCGGATGACCACCAGCTATTTCGTGAAGGACTTAAACGGATTCTGAATATGGAAGACGATCTTGAAGTCATTGGCGAATGCGGCGACGGCATTCAAGTGATGGAGTTCTGTAATCACACGATTCCTGAAATCGTTTTGATGGATATTAATATGCCAATCGAGAACGGTGTCGTTACGACAGAGCGTTTGAAAAGCTTGTTTCCCGATGTTAAGGTAATCATTCTATCTATCCATGACGATGAGAGCTATGTATTTGAAACGCTTCGCAAAGGGGCTACAGGCTACCTGCTTAAGGATATGGAAGCGGAATCGTTAATTAATGCCATCCGCTCTGTCGTTCAAGGACATGCCTACATTCATCCTAAAGTTACTGGCAAGCTGATTAACCAGCTTCGCCGCATGACTTATTTGGACGAGATGGGAATCGTATCGGGAGCAGCTGCTGCACAAGAGCCGGGAGTGAAGTTCGTTGCAGGCGACGAGAGCCCTCTAACGCGCCGCGAGGCAGAGGTGCTGAGACTTATGGCTGAAGGCAAGAGCAATAAGCTAATTGGTGAATTTCTATTTATCAGTGAGAAAACAGTTAAAAACCACGTCAGCAGCATTTTGCAAAAGATGGAAGTTGATGACCGGACGCAAGCTGTTATTCAATCGATCAAATATGGCTGGGTTACGCTTTAAATTTCAAATCATTAAAAATCCCGTATCGGATGATGCGGGATTTTTTGTATGCTTAGCTCCCGTTAGGTGTGAGCTGCGAAAAAAAACTCCGAAGCTGCCTTTTAGGCTGCTCCGGAGATGAAAATACAATTATCAGATGGTTTGATCCTACCGGTTATCTTCCTTGCCGTTTCTTGCGAAGCGATAGGAAGCCGGCTGAAAGGGCAAAGGCGCCAATGAGATAATACGGGATAGGACTGGAATCGCCCGTTTTTGGAAGCGTATCAAGCGGAACTTGATCCTCGGCTACATCGATAACGGTATCTGTAGGCGGCTCGCCATTTTCGTTATCATCGATTCCTCCGATTGGCGGCTCCTCATCCACGATCTCAACGATTGTAGTAACCTCGGGTGATGATGTAGGAGTAGGTGCAGTCGAGACAACAGGTGTTGAGGTTGGCGTACTCGTAGGTGTTGGCGTCGTTGAGTTAGGCGTATTCTGAGGCGTAGTCACCGGTGTAGGTTCTGATGATGGCGGT
>NZ_LIGH01000001.1:2583173-2690434 GCF_001273905.1 Paenibacillus sp. FJAT-27812
GTTGGCGGTAAAGTAGGCGTCACATCAGGCGTCGGTGATGCTGTAGGTGTTGCAGTAGGCGTTGGTGTCGGTGTGGGTGTCGTTGAAGGCGTAGGCGTAACGCATAATTCGCCTGTGCTTGCGAGTAACAGTTGTTTACTCGTGCTCCAATACACCGTTAAGGTATTAGCGATAGGATTGCTATCTGCTACTGTATTTGTTGAAAACGAAACGGTAGCTTTTGATGGAATACTTCCTGCTCCCGTCTGGTTAGAGCCTTCTATCTTCCATGAATACGGGACATCAATATTGCTTTCGTTCGTTACTTTCCAGCTTCTAGTTTCATTCGGGTTAACGGAGCATGCCGATTCAATTTTTAACTTTGGTGAATTGATGACAACTTTTAACTGGGTAGAGTCGGTCGTAACCGCAATTTGCTCGTTCACCGCCAAATCGGTTGTGAAGCCGTCGAGTGTCAATTCCTTCAACACGTAATTGCCGATCGGCAGGTTATTAAACGAAAGGGTGCCGTCACTGCCCGTAACTCCGCTTTTGAAAAGCTGGTTATTTTTCCATAGCTCGAAAGTGATGCCCGCATGAGGAGCGCCTTCTACGTTGTTTAACAGCTTATTGATGACGATATTGCCCGTACAGCTGTTTTGCAGCTTTAGATTCCAGGCTAAAATTTTGTCGCCATGGGCGCCAGTGCCTAGCACTTTGAGCAAATCGCCGCTGTAAATGTCCAATTGATAAGGAAGGCATTTCGGAATCGTAATCGTAATGGTGTACGTGCCAGCTTTATCAAAGGCAATGGACTGCCCGTCAAAATAGGTTTGCTTATTGTAAGGGATCGTCAAATCGCCTGGCCCTGGAGCCCAGTCAGCAGGAGCCACATAGGAGGAAAAGCTGACTCTTACACAATCGATCTTTGTCTTAAAGGTAGCCGTTGCCGTGCCGTCACCATTAACAACGATATTGGAATGGCTGGCAATAACGTTATTGCGGTCGTTCGAATAGTTCTGGCAGCTATTTTCGGTGTTAGGTACGGGTGTAGTAGCCCCGCCTCCGCTGCTCTGGCCACCGCCGTTCTGTCCTTCAGCCATAACGAAGGAACCAAGCGCAAGCGAAAGGATTAATATAATGACCAAGCTCATAGTAAACTGCTTTTTCCAATAACGCATCGTTCACTCTCCTCTTAGAGTAGATAGTGGGTTCTAAGAGGGCCGGTTACACTATTGGCTCCATATAATCCAAGTGTCCATATGCAGATTATACTTCATCGCTTCCCTAGCTTTTACGATTGAACGAAGTCCACCTTCTCCCTGTAATCTATGCTTGAAAAACGTACTTATGCAAGGATGTAGTTCGATGATAACATATATAATAAATTGCTCAAGGGTGTTTCTTTGTCGTAATTTGACTATTATTTTCAGCATAAAACCGGGTATTTCTTGGACATGGCGCACATTTTGTCATCTTGTCCTCCGCTTGCGGAACCAGTGGGCGCTTCGTGGCATATAGTGTCACAAAGAGGAGGTGGCCGCTATGTTTGAGCTTCTACTTTTAGTGATTGGATGTTATGCTTTGGCTGCATTGTCGGTGCATCTGGCGTTTCGAATTCGGCGCAGAAGACAGCAATCCAGCAAGCATTATGTGTTTGTAGCGGACGTTCGGCAAAAAAATATGGAATGGCATATGCGTTCATTGTTTTCTTTCTCGAGAAGGATGGGCAAGGATGTCCGCCTGACCATTGTCGATCGTGGAGTGACGGATGAGACGCGTGCTATTGTCGAACGGTTGGCTAGAAGCGGCAATAAGGTTACGATACACTCCGGAGAAAATGTGCCGCAAACGGAAACCGAGGGTGGTAAGCGCTCACAAAAGGATGGAGTTGACGGCACACAGCTGCTATGGCTGCTGCAGGCAGAAGGAATTGTATCGCAGTCTGATCATGCGGTGCTGATTGATTTGCAAAATCCGTCGGATTTGTCGAAAATGCCATTTTAGTATATAATTTTCTGTAATTGAAAAACCGGAGTGAAGCACACTCAATGACGCGGGATGCGTTGTTGGGTGTGCTTTTTTGTCGTTCGGGCGATTAGAGGAAGCGTTTTGCTATTGATTAAAGGAAGAGTGCGAGGGGAGAGAAGGGGAATGAAGGCTCATGTGTATGTTGTGGAGGTCCGAGGGTGTTGGCAGGCCGCGGTAACGATTAATCCGGAGATAGATAAGCAGTTTTGGATGGACGGTAGATTTGGGAAAGCAGGGCGTCTGAATGAGAAGACAGCTGATTCTGGCTGGCTGTTAAAGGAGCCACTGCCGCTAGGCGATGCTTGCCTTGCAGCTGCGCTTTGGGAAGACAGGCATAAGAGAAGTAAAGAGAGAAAGGCTGCATTGGACATGAAAGCAAGCGGAAGAAGGGATAGAGCGGAGTATGAGGAGTGGATAGAGCTGCTGCTGTCTTGTATTGAGATGGCTAAGCGAAGCGGGGAAAATGAAGGGAAAGCAGCTGGGAGCGGGCGATGGTGGCCGCTAGGTGGCGGAGGAAAGCGGGAAAAGGCGAGAGAGGGGAGCTTGTTTGGCTTGGTGGAGCAGTGGAAAGTTGAAAGGGATTCGGCGAGCGAATGGCGAAAGTTGGATGCTGCTGCGCATGTTGGCGCTGTGCGCAAGCAAGGGGGAGAGCGGGAGCGGGCGATTAGTGAGGCGGAGCTGGGAGAGATCGCGGCGGGAGCGCAGCTTGCCGCGGGTTTGATGCAGGGACGTGCGCTTTTGCGAAGCGAGGCGCTCGCCCTGCTCGCTGGCGCGGGCGGGCCCGGCGCCGCGGTGAGCTGGAGCGGAGTGCTCCAGCTTGCCGCGCTGCTCGGGCGGGTGCGCCTGAGCGGATCGATCGCCGCCGGGGATGGCGGGCGATTGGACGCTATGGGGCGCCGCAGGCGCGAGCGCAGCTGTTTGCGCTGCGGGAGCGGTGAGGCGTTCATGCACCGCACGGCATGTGCCGCGTGCGGGCGGTTGTGCGCCTATTGTACGGCGTGCATTGGAATGGGGCGAAGCCGTGAATGCGAGCTGCTCGTTATAGGGCAGCATCCTGCGCTTCATGGGGTGCAGGCGGGACGTGGCCGGCCGCTCAAGCCGTTGCCTTTGGAGCGGCGGCTTGCGAAATGGAGCCTGAGCCCAGCGCAGAGCGCTGCAGCTGCGAAGGCGCTTCGTTTCGTCGAAGAGGAAGAGAATGAAACATTGCGGTCAACAAGCAAATCCGTGGAGACGAGAGATTTTTTATTATGGGCGGTTACGGGAGCAGGCAAAACCGAAATGATTTTTCCGCTGGTGGAATCGGTACTGCTGCGGGGCGGCAAGGCGCTTATCGCAACGCCGCGCCGCGATGTCGTGATCGAGCTGGATCCACGTATTCGCAAAGCATTCCCGGCGGCTTCAGTAGTAACCTTGTATGGCGGCAGCGAACAGCGCTGGGAGGCCGGGGATATCATATTAGCTACGACGCATCAGCTTCTGCGTTTCTATCAGGGCTTTGACTTAGTCGTTGTAGACGAGCTTGACGCCTTTCCCTACGCCGGCGACCCTATCCTGCATTATGCGGCGGACAAAAGCTGCGCGCCTGGCGCTGCCCGGCTGCTATTATCCGCTACGCCGCCAGCGGAGCTGCAGCGAGCAGCGAAGCGCGGTAAGCTTCCGCATGCTAGGGTACCCGTGCGCTATCATCGTCATCCGCTGCCCGTTCCGCGCCTTTACCAAACGCCGGCAGTGAAACAAATGCTGCAGCAGCGAAAGCTGCCATCCAAGCTGCTGGCGGCTATGAAGGCCTCCATTGAGAGAAATGCCCAGCTGTTTGTATTCGTTCAGCAAATCGCGCAGACCGAGCCAATGGCTGCATTGCTGCGAGCTGTGTTAAACCATCCATCCGTAGCAGCAACCTCATCACAGGATGATGATCGATCGCAGAAGGTTCAACGTTTTCGCGCGAGGGAAATTCGGGTGCTGGTCACGACCACCATATTAGAGCGAGGAGTCACCATTCCGAGAAGCGATGTCTACATTCTAGATGCGGATGGACGGCTTTTTGACGAAGCATCCTTGGTCCAAATGGCAGGCAGGGCAGGGCGATCCGCCGATGACCCGTTCGGCCGCGTTTATTTTTGCAGCCGCGAACGCAATCGTTCGCAAGTATCAGCCGTTCGCCACATTCAATCGATGAACCGCATGGCTCGCAAGGAAGGCTACTTGCTCCCCGCCAGCAAAGGAGGCTCGTCAAAGTGACCGACTCGCCGCAAGCATGGCTCCGGCGTCTCCAATCCGCCTTCGCCACTACCGCGGAGCTGCTCGCTCCAACGTCTGCCGCATGTCTCTTATGCGGCAAACCGCGAACCGAGGCTCGCAGCTCGGGCAGCTCCAACCCATCGAAGCTGACTCCCCAGCTTCGAAAGTCGCTTTGCGGAGCATGCCTCTCCGCAATCCCATGGCTCACCCGCATCGCCTGTTCCAGATGCGGCCGCGGCATCGCATGCGAGGACTGCATACGCAGTCCGCATCGCGCATTCGTATGCAACCGCAGCGCGGTTTACTATGACCCAGCGATGAGGGCGATGCTTGCTCTATATAAATATCGTGGGAACGAACGATTGGCCCCATTGCTAGGCGATATGCTGCTGCCTGTTATAGAGGCGATGACCGCTGAGATTGCGGAGCGACAAAATGCGGCAAGCGGAAATGCTAAAAGATCAAAATGGAAATTAGCAGATTATTGGGATGCCGTCACCTATGTCCCTATCAGTGAAGAACGAGCAAGCGAGAGGGGCTTCAATCAAGCAGAGCAGCTTGCAAGCCATGTTGCGAAGCGCTATCGCTTGCAGCTTCTGGACCTGCTTGTCCGTGCGCGACATTCGGAAAAGCAAAGCTTCAAAACTCGCTCCGAAAGAATGCGAGATACAAGGTCTCTTTTTAGCGTGAACGTTGGCTTGCTTCGCATTTTGCTTGACCCGGCCTCTAAAGCACAGCACTCTCGGAAAACAATTCGGCTCCTCCTCATTGATGACATTTATACGACGGGAAGCACGGCAGAAGCCTGCTCACAAGAATTGCATCGGCTGGCGAAGCGTCCGCTGGAAATATACATTTTGACCTGGGCGCGCTCCTAAGCGATATAATATTCATAGGATCGTAAATAGATTCATAGTGAAAAAGTTAACGCTTTCGATTAGAATAAAGCTAATCATATGATTCTTTTGACAGAAAAAGGAGGGCTCAGAGCGATGAATTTGGATAATTGTCCTCGCTGCGGTAAGCTTTTTGCCAAAAATTTTAGGGATGTATGCCCGTCATGCATGCGAGATATTGATAAAGAGTACGAGCTTTGCGCAAACTTTTTGCGTGAGTTCAGGGGTTCGATTATTACTGAAGTAGCAGACGCTACCGGCGTGTCCATTAAACAAATTACGAAATTTATCCGCGAGGGACGTATTTCGATCGTGAACGCTCCTAATATGTCGTATCCATGCGAATCTTGTGGGACGCTTATACGCGAGCATCATCTTTGCGACAACTGCCGTCATCGGATCGACAAGGACAAAAAGGAAATGTTCGATAACCTCGCTAAGCAGGCCGAAGTAAAAAGCGCATATAAGCCAACCGGTGTATATAAAGGCTTAGAAAGATACAAGGATAAATAGATGAATTACTGTTAATATTTTCATGACTATAAAATTTCACTTGACCGAAGCCGATAATACTTGTAAAGGTAATCGGCTTTTTTAGTTTCCGTAAATAATGAGGTGGATAAAATGAAAATAAACGAGACGAATCGTATTGGCGCGCTAAATCCATACCATAAGCAAAATGAAGCAAGATTGAGCGCAGAAGGCAAGACAAAGAAGAAGGACGAGGTCCAGATTTCTGCGGCTGCCAAGGAGATGCTGACGACAAGCAAAGCGAGCGGAGCGGACAGAACAGCACAGATCGAGCAGCTTAAGCGTTCGATTGCATCGGGCACGTATCATGTGGAAGCCGGCAAAATCGCCGAGAAGCTGCTTCCCTACTTGAAGGAGTAGTTCTCTAAATGAATGAATACATCCAGCAAATATTAGAGGTTTTGCAAGAGCTATTAGATGAGCACCGGCAGCTAATTGAATACGGCAATGCAAAAACAACGGCCATTACCGTGAACAATGTGGAGACTCTTTCATACATTTCCAGCAAAGAAAAGAAGTGTCTCCAGCGCATACTGGAGCTTGAGCAGCGGCGAATCTTTCTGATCGGGAAATATATGCTGGATCAAAAGCTGACTAGCCATCGTTCCTTCAAGATGGACAAGCTCATACAGGCTGTCTATCATGCCAATGAGAAGCAGCAGCTTCAGGCCCTATGGCAGGAATTGTCGGCAGCTCTTGCCAAGCTTCAAGACATCAATGAATTTAATCAGCAGCTTGTAAAAATGACGCTGGAGCATTTGCATTTCACGCAGGATCTGCTGCTCGGACCAACGGAGGACGAAGCAACCTATCATCGCGCTGTTCAAGGCATGGCCTACAATCGTACTGGCCGCTTTAATATAAAGACGTAACAAGAGAGGACAAAATACGATGGCATCGACATTTCATGGCTTAGAAACAGCAAGGCGCAGCTTGTTCACGACGCAGTCCGCTCTAAATACAACAGGACATAATATAGCGAATGCTAACACGGCAGGCTATTCGCGCCAAGTCGTAAACATGACCGCTTCAAGACCGATTGATGCAGTAGGCTTCTCCAAATCAACAGCGGCAGGCCAACTTGGTACAGGTGTGGAGGCAAGCTCAATCACACGCATTAGAGAGAAGTTTCTGGATAATCAGTACCGCAATGAAAATAAATCGTACGGCAACTTTACGGTTCAACTGGATACGCTTCAAAAGTTGGAAGGAATCATAAATGAACCAAGTGATACGGGCTTAAGAACGGTGATCTCGAATTTTTGGAATTCGTGGTCGGATTTAAGCAAAAACCCGGAAAACGCTGACGGACGCAAGGTTGTATTGGAACAAACGATGGCGATGGTTGATGCATTTAATTACACGGCAAGACAACTAGGCGATCTGAAAACCGATCTAACCGAAAATGTCCAAACCAATCTAAACACGGTGAATTCCTTAACAACAAACATCGCGCAGCTAAACGGTGAGATCCGTCGGATCGAAGGCTTAGGCGATAACGCCAATGACCTGCGTGATCAGCGTGACCTGTTAACGGACCAACTTTCCGGTTTGATCAACATTCGTGTTGAAGACCAAGCAAATGGCTACAGGATTACAATGGGCGGTACTGAGCTTGTTCAAGGAACAGCAACATCTGAGCTTGATATGCCGGGTGTTGAGCAAGCTATTGCATCAGGCGACCTGAATAGTGGTACGATTTACGGCACAATGTATTCCAGAGATCATTTTGTAGAAGGTTACATTGGCGAACTGAATAAGCTCGTACAAACGATGGCAACCGGTGAGTTTGAGATAACGCTTCCCAAAGGCTCTGTATTGCCAGAAGGAACAGTACTTAATAATGTAACCTACACGGGTACAAATCGAACGCTAGCTGAGGATACGACTGTTACGGTTAAAGGTTTAAACGGCTTGCACCAGCTTGGCTATTCACTGGCAGGCACGGAGGCAGGACTGCCATTGTTCACGGATAGTACGGGTGGGGTTTCAGGACTTACAGCGGGCAACATCACCCTTAATCCTGCGATTGTTGCTAATTCCAATTTGCTAGCCTCTTCTATGCGTGTAACTACGAATGCTGACGGTTCAGAGACAGTTGTTAGCGGCAATAATTCGTTGGCGGTGCTTTTCTCGCAAATGAGAGATACTCGATTTGATTTTGACCCAAGCGCTGGAGAAAACAAAAACACGATGGATGCCTATTTCCGTTCCGTGGTTGGGCAGATCGGCGTTCAAGCGGCTGAGGCCACAAGGATGCAGACAAATCAACAAATTATAGTAGAACAAGTGGAGTCGCGCAGACAATCGGTAAGCGGTGTTTCGCTCGATGAAGAAATGTCGAATATGATCAAATACCAGCATGCATATAATGCTGCAGCACGGAATATGACGATGATTGATGAAATTTTAGATAAAGTCATTAATGGCATGGGCCGGGTAGGTCTGTAATGATTAAAAACATGGAGGTGATATATTATGTCGCTGCGCGTTACACAATCAATGATGAACTCACAGCTATTGCGTAATGTATCCAGTAATATGGGTCGTATGAACAACCTGCAAAATCAGCTTTCGACCGGTATGAAAATTAATAAGCCCTCTGATGATCCAGTAGGCATTACGTTTGCTTTGCGATATAGAAGCGAAATTGATTCTAATGCTCAATATACAGAAAACGTAGATTCTGCGTTATCCATGCTACAATATACGGATACAACGATTGGCCAAGCCGGTGAGATTATGCAACGCTTTCGGGAACTCATGGTAAACGGCTCTAACGGAACGAATGAGCAGACCAGCTTGGATGCCATTAAAACCGAAGTGTCGCAATTGTTTAATCAAATGATTGAGATCGGCAACAGCCAATTCAATGGCAAACAAGTATTTAACGGGGAGTTGACGGGAACCAAGCCTTATTCCGCAATGACACTTGAGCAAGCCATTGACCCGCTTGCTGTTCCTCCGCAGACAAAGGCCTATAATAATGCCTCAGACCCAGGCGCAATTAAGTTTGAGTTGGCGCCGGGAATGACGCTTGCGACAAACATAACGGGGAACGAGGTATTCGGAAATCCCGTTGCATCTGACACAGACACAAACAGCGATAACGTATTCCAGTTATTGCGCCGTGCACATGATATGCTTTCTTCTGGGGACCAGAAGGGACTTTCTAACTTAATTGGGCAAGTAGATACGAGAATGAATACGATGCTTACCAAGCGCGCGGAAATCGGAGCAAGGATTAACCGTGTGGAGCTAATCGAGAACAGACTAAAGGATTCTGAGATCAATCTCCAGACAGTGAAGTCTAAGGTTGAGGATGCGGATATCGCCGAAGTTATTACGAACTTAAAGGCGGAAGAAAACGTTTATCAGGCTTCTTTATCCGTCGGGGCGCAGCTTATTAGACCAAGCCTAGTTGACTTCTTGAGATAAGGGAGTGCCTTATGCAAATTCCTCAAATCCAGATTCGCCAATTTCCGGCCATGCTTTCCATTGATGCAGATATGGGGAAACAGTCTTTGGAGCAACCACAAGCGACCGTGGAAATGGAACAGATTCGCCCGGAGCAGCATTTTACAACCTCAAGAAGCCGGCTTGAAGTTAATCAGGATCGAGCCTGGGATGCTTTAGCACTAGGCGGGAATTTAGAAACGATGAGCAAAATCTATTCCATGGCATCGGATATGGCTCTCCGAGGTCTGGCTCGCATTGTAGAACAGGGAAACCGTATGGCAGACATTCATTTAGGCGGAAATCCAATTGCAGAGAGAGCTAAAGACTGGCAACGGACTTTTCCTGAATTTGATTTCAGCGGAGAAGCTTCTTATGATAACGTTGATATTTCCTACACACCTGCAGAAGTTTCAATTGAAACAACGCCGGGGAGAGTCAATTTGGACGTACAAGTGAATCGGCCTGTTCATCAGTATGAGCGAGGTAAGCTAGAGATTTATATGAGTCAATATCCGAAGGTCGAAATCATTCCTCCCCAAATTGACCAGCTTATATAAAATATGCGCTTTCGAAATCAGAACTATAGACCAGCAGCGTAACTGAACGCAGTTGCGGGTCTATAGTTTTATTTATAATATTGGTAACCATATGGAGGAGGGCAATACTGTGAGTGCAACTACATCAGTGTATCATTTCGAGCAAGGTATTCCGGGTTTTGAACATCTTCATCACTTTGTGTTCTCAGACCTGGAGCAAGAGCTGCCAATCAAGCTTATGCAATCCGTAGATGATCAAGAAATCTCTTTACTAATCGTTAACCCATTCTTCTTTTATCCGGAGTACGAATGGGAGCTGTCCGATTCGGCTAAACAGGAATTGCAAATCCAAACGGAACAGGATATTGAAATCTGGTCGATTTTGACGATGGCTACCGAACCGTCAGGGGCTACCATTAATTTGCTGGCTCCGCTCGTCTTGAATCCGAACCAAATGACTGGGAAGCAGCTCATTCTTCATGACAGTACTTACAGCTCGCGGGCCCCGCTTAATCGAACATAAGGAGGAACAGCCATGCTCGTTTTATCTCGCAAAAGCGATGAATCCATTATTATAGGTGGCAATATCGAGATTGTAGTATTAGGCGTGGAGGGCGACAATGTTAAATTAGGTATACGGGCTCCGAAGGAAGTAGACATTTACCGCAAAGAAATTTACTTAACCATTCAAGCCCAAAACCTTGCAGCAGCCAAGCATCCGTTACCATTAGATGAAGTGACGAAGCTGTTCAAAAAATAATTCGTTTTTTTGGATAATTACTATAAACAAAAAAAATGATCTGTCGATATATATATTAGCACGGTGAAAAGGGCGGCCGACCTATAACCGTAAGCTTCCGCAAGGATGCGGATACTCGAAAATTTCAAGGAGGAAATAACAATGCGTATTAATCACAACATCGCTGCTTTGAACACACACCGCCAACTAGGTGCTAACAGCGCAGCAACTTCCAAAAACATCGAAAAACTATCTTCAGGTCTTCGCATCAACCGCGCTGGCGATGATGCAGCAGGTCTTGCCATTTCCGAAAAAATGCGCGGTCAAATCCGTGGTTTGGACATGGCTGCTAAGAACTCCCAAGATGGTATCTCTTTGATTCAAACAGCTGAGGGCGCACTGAACGAAACTCACAGCATCTTGCAACGTATGCGCGAGCTTGCTAACCAATCAGCAAACGGAACGAATACTGATGCTGACCGTGGCGCTCTTCAGGACGAAATGAACCAATTGACTTCCGAAATCAACCGTGTAGGTAACACTACTGAGTTCAATACTCAAAAATTGCTTCAAGGCGATGGAAAATCCAACCTTACTGGTACTGGACTAGATATCTCTGCTCTTTCCACAAGCACTGCTGGAACTGATGCAACTTCGCAAGAAGTTAAAATGACTTTTGACTTGAACGCTGGACTAGCTGCTGGTGAGACATTAGCAGTTAACATTAACGGCAAGGCATTGACACTTACATTTGCAAATGGCGGTGGTAGTGCAGTAGCCGGTGATGTTACTAACCTAACAACATCTGGCGCTACAATTGACCTTGGCGGTGCCACACTTGGTGCTGTAGCTGGATCTGATGCTAAAGCTACAAAATCAGCGGTAGAAACGTTGCAAAAGTTGATTGATGGTGACGATTCACTAAAAGGTAACTTTAAAGTATCTGAAAATGCTGGAGTAGTTACAATTGAAGCTATTAAAACTGGTGAATACGCTGGTTCCAAAGGCAACATGAAAATTACAACAACAACAGATGCAAATGTAACTAGACAAGCAAATACTGGTGCTGCTGGAGCTATGGCTGCATTTGTGAATGCTGGCGCACAAGTTATGGGTACGAATACTGATGGTACGTCTGCAAAAACATCTATTGACCTTGCATCCATCGATTTCACAAAACTATCAACTTTGGTTGATAAAGGACTTACAATTAACGGAAAACAAATCCAGTTTTACAATGCTGACAATGGAACGTTTAATGGTAACGGTAGCTCGATTGGTATTGACATCAGCGACGTAACAAATGAAGCTACTCTAGTAGATGCAATTGTAAAACAAGGTAAAATCGATGGCGTTACTTTGAGCAAAGAAGCGGTTACTAACAACCTAGTTGTGACATCTGCTGCCAAAGGTGCTGATAGCAGCGTAAAAGTAATCGATGGCGGAGTACAAGAAGCTTTCAAAACTTCTTTCCAAATCGGTGCTAACAGCGGTCAATCGATGAGCCTTGAAGTGAACGATATGCGCTCTAAAGCACTTGGTATCACTGGTAAAGCTGGCGATGCTGGTTTCACTAAATCTAACTCCGTAACTGATGGTACTAACGATGTTAAAGGCGAAGCTGCTTTGAACATCTCCACTAAAGATGATGCTGCTAAAGCAATCGCAGTTCTTGATAAAGCAACTGCTTCTGTTTCCAGCGAGCGTTCTAAACTTGGTGCGGTACAAAACCGTCTTGAGCACACAATCAACAACTTGGGAACTGCTTCTGAGAACCTAACAGCTGCTGAATCCCGTATCCGTGATGTTGATATGGCGAAAGAAATGATGGAACAAACGAAAAACAACATCCTTGCACAAGCTGCACAAGCTATGCTTGCACAAGCTAACCAACAACCGCAAGGCGTTCTTCAATTGCTTCGTTAATTCTAATGGATTGCAAGGAGACTCTAGATTATCTAGAGTCTCTTTTTTTATGGCTAAAGTTATCGCTTTTTATGATTATCCCTAAACTATCTTCTATTTATTTCCGATACTACTAGTAGTAGATACAAACGATAATGTGAACTAGCCAGCAAGATAATGCTCTATATAAAAATACCAATAGATGAGAAAAGGTAGGAGGAAGATTATGATAAATTCAATCCGCATGAGTGGATTAGCTTCGGGCCTTGATACAGATACGCTTGTTAAAAACCTAATGAAAGCTGAAAAAGCGCCGCTCAATAAGCTGCTCCAAAAGAAGCAGACCGAGGAATGGAAACGTGATCAGTTTAGAGAGATGAACTCTCTATTATTAGATCTTAAAAACAAAACCTTTGATATGAAATTGCAAGGGACCTACCAGAAGAAGGTATTAGCATCAGGTAACGAAAATCTTGTAGCTGCTAAGCAAAAAGGGGTCCCAAGCACCTCCAATTATGAAGTTAAGGTTACAGACCTTGCTGAAGCGGCCAAAGCAGCATCTGTGAAATTTACTGCCAGTGGACTGGCAGATGGATCTGCCGAAATTGGCGAGGCATTTGATTTCAAAATAGGCGCAACCACGATTAGTGTTGCAGCAACTGATAACATCAATAGTATAATAGCTAAGGTGAATTCCAATTCATCTGTAACAGGAGTTACCGCAAGCTACCTGCAAGATGATAAATCCATCACATTTACAACAACGACAAGCGGAGCAAGCGCGGCTATCTCCATTACTAACACAGGCGGGTTTGGCACGAGCAACAAGCTTGGACTATCTACGGGTACGGTTAACAATTCTGCGACAATAACGGATTTTGCTACGAATAAGGGTTTCCAATCGTCCAAAGACGCTAAGCCTGGCAATGTCCAAATTAACGGAATTGCTTATCAAGTCAATAGCTCAACCTTCACATTTGATGGCGTTGAATTCAACATTAAAGCTGTCGGTACGACCCAAGTCAGCTTAAAGCCAGATGAGGATGCTATTTTTAAATCGATTAAAGAATATGTTGATAAATATAATGAAATTACAAATAAGATCAATACTAAGATAACGGAAGCAACCTATAGAGATTTTAAGCCCTTATTAGCTGAGGAGAAAGAATCGCTTTCGGAAAAGCAAATCGAGCAATGGGAGGACAAGGCGAAGAGCGGATTGCTGCGTCAAGATTCACTGCTCTCTAATGTTTTATCTGAAATGCGGCTTTCTCTATCGTCGAACTTACAGGGCTCCGGCATAGACTCGAAATATGACAATCTATCTGATATTGGTATTACTTCCGGCAGTTATTCGGAAAAAGGAAAGCTGTATATCAATGAAACGAAGCTGCGTGAAGCAATCTCCAAAGATGGTAACGCGATAATGGATTTATTCACTAAAACGAGCACCTCCACGGACCCTGCAACAAAATACAAAGAGAGCGGTCTAGCTCAGCGGCTTTACGATCAAATTAACAGTACAATGGGTAAGCTAACGGAAAAAGCAGGAAGCATTGCTTCACTCGTAGACAACAGTACGATAGGCAAAGGATTGAGCAGGCTTAATACGGATATTAACAAGTGGAGCACTAGGCTGGTGGATATCGAAGATCGGTATTGGAAGAGATTTACTGCTATGGAGACCGCGATGAGTAAAGCAAACTCACAGAGCGGTTGGCTGTCACAACAATTCAAATAATGAATAATCAAATTGTTGGCTAAAAATGCTACTGCTAGTGTACACATTAGTAAAGTAGAAGGAGAGGCGATAATGAATACAGATACCTCTCTAGAATCTCTTCTTAACGACTTCTTGCATATTACACGCTCGTTAGAGGAGAGAGTAGTAGATGAAAACAGTGAACCGGAAGAATGGATAGAGCTGTTGGACAAACGACAAGAGCATATTAATGCACTAACCATTCTACTATCGCAGGGTATAGCATTTACGGATTCTCAGAAAAAAAGCTGCCTACAACCGGCGTATGAGATTGATCTAAGAATTTTTCCCATTATGGACCAGAAGAAAAAGAAGCTGGAATCCGAAATTATTAACCTTAAAAAAAGCAAAGCGGCAAATCAACAATACGGGGATTATGGAAATTCTTATTCTCCGTATGGTGCTTTTTTTGATACAAAGAAATAACCAACTGCTTAAGGGCTTCTTTTTAAAGAAGCTCCTTTTTGTTATATAAATAGTGTTAAGAATACAAACTGATTTATTGGTGTTGACCAAAGCTAAAAAGTAAAAAGAAACATTCCAAAATATAGGTCCTCATCTAATAAAAAAAAGATGGCTAGCCGATATATACTTTAGAACTATCGACGCGGAAGGAATGATAGGTTATGAACACGAATGTGCCAGCAACAGGGGTGATTAGCTCACTGAACCGTAGTGCTATGGGTATCGATTCGGTTAATTCCGGAGTAGAGTCATCAAGCTCTGTTGGAATGAGTGATTCTCAACACCTTTCTAAAATTACTAGACAAGACGAGTTGAAAAAGGCAGAGCTTCGCGGTGAACATATTACGATTAGCGAAGAACAGCTAGTTAAAGCAATCGATAGAGCGATTAAAGCCATGGAAGGCAAAAGCACTAACTTAGAGTTCTCCGTGCATAAGCAAACAAATATCATTTCAGTTAAAGTTCTAGATAGTGCATCGGGAGAAGTCATACGTGAAATCCCTCCAGAAAAAAACTTGGACTTTGTAGCTAAGTTGTGGGAGATGGCAGGGATACTTATAGACGAAAAAGGATAATTCAACGTTTCATAAGATAGATCTTAATAAGATGAACTCGCGAGTATTGGCTTAAACAGCAATTTAGTTCATAGGAGGATAAAAAATGCAACTTCAACAACGTAATAAGTACATTCAGAATACCATTCAAACAGCTACTCCAGGACAATTACTTATTATGCTCTACGATGGTGCTATCCGGTTTTGCCGTCAAGGAATTGAAGCGATTAAAGAACAACGCTATTCAGATGCAAATACGAGTTTAATAAAGGTACAAGATATTATAAGTGAGTTTACGATTACAATTGATCGCTCCAATCCGATATCAGAAAATTTACTGAAACTATATGATTATTTCAATATGCGACTTATTGAAGCTAATGTGAAGAAAAATACTGAGCCGGCTGAAGAGGTGTTAGCGCATTTGATTGAATTGAAAGAAACTTGGATGCAAGCTGCCAAGGAGTTCAATCAAGCAGTTGGACAATCGAATGGAAGCAACTATAAACAAACTCAATCAACGGTCGTCTAGTTTGAATGACATGGTTTGTGACTTTGGATATAACGAAGTTAATTGCTAAGTCACCCCTTGGGTGGCTTTTTTATTTGGATTATCGACAAGAATCGCCAAGCATAAACCCCGCCAACACTCAAATGTATTCGCTTACAATAAATTGTTTGACAATTCCGTTAAGTGGGTGTTATAGTCAAATTGTGGGTTATACAAAGCGATGCCTCACAGTATTTGAAGATGAAGGGAATGTTTGCACATGCAAGGTAAAGTTAAATGGTTTAACGCAGAAAAAGGTTATGGATTTATCGAGACTGAGCAAGGCGGCGACGTATTTGTTCATTTCTCCGCTATCCAAACTGAAGGTTTCAAAACTCTTGAAGAAGGCCAATCCGTCGAATTCGATATTGTTGAAGGCGCTCGTGGTCCACAAGCTGCTAACGTAGTTAAACTGTAATCATTCGGCTGATCCAGCCACCTTATAATTTGGATCACTAAACAAGCAACTTACACAAAGCTCCGGGTAACCGGGGCTTTTTTTTGTTGTCCGCGCTAACAAACGGGTCGCAGCTAATTAACGGAATCCCGGCGTTTTGACGAGCCCAACGGAGTATGTATCTTAATTGTGACAATTCTATTAGTTCTATAGCATTATTTATCTGAAAATTCGAAATAAAACAAAAACTCTTTTGATTCGAACGCTTACATATGTTATAATAAGGCCATGTAAAGGAGGAGTTCCCCATGAACTACAACATTCGAGGTCAACACTTTCAAGTGACAGACGCATTGAGAGACTACGTCGAAAAGAAACTCAGCCGATTGGATAAATATTTCGAAGCACCAATCACCTCCGATATTAACGTAACACTATCCGTCACCAAAGGGAAACATGCAGTAGAGGTGACCATTCCGCTCACCGGTGTCATGCTAAGAGCCGAGGAGAAAAGCGAGGACATGTACGCATCGATTGATGTTGTTGCGGACAAACTCGAACGACAAATACGTAAGCATAAAACTAAAGTAAATCGCAAGTTCCGCCAAGGCAGCGGCGTACGCGCCTTATTCAGGGAAGAAGGCTCAGCAGTGGGCGTTCTGGAGGAAGAGGATGATCTGGAGCTTGTACGTACCAAACGCTTTGATCTGAAGCCGATGGACGTGGAAGAAGCGATTTTGCAAATGAATATGGTTGGACATAACTTCTTCGTATTCTCGAATGTAGACAACAAAGAAGTGAGTGTTGTATACAGACGCAATGATGGAAAATACGGCTTAATCGAGCAGGGCTAGCAGCAATTATACTTAAAACGAAGAGCCTTTTCTCCTTTTTGGAGAGAGGCTTTTTCTTTTCCAATCATCTTCGTTGCGGCGGTGTCGACAAACTGATACAATTTAATGCAAAGAGGCGTCATTACGAAAGGGGAATTCCATGCTCGGACTAGTGAAAAAGATATTTGGTGACCATAACGAGCGCGAGGTAAAACGGCTCCAACGGACGGTAGATGAGGTAAATGCGATAGAGTCGAAGTTTACGGCTTTGTCGGATGAAGCGCTGCGCGCGAAAACGGAAGAATTCAGAGCAAGAATTGAAAAGGGAGAAACGCTCGATCAAATTCTTCCTGAAGCTTTTGCAACCGTAAGGGAAGCATCCAAGCGTACGCTTGGCATGCGTCATTTTGACGTACAGCTTCTTGGCGGTATGGTTCTGCATGAAGGCAAGATTGCGGAGATGAGAACGGGTGAAGGTAAGACGCTCGTTGCGACGCTTCCGGTTTATTTGAACGCATTGCTTGGCAAAGGCGTTCATGTTATTACGGTCAATAACTACTTGGCACAGCGTGATAGCGAGCTGATGGGACAGCTTTACGGCTTCCTAGGCATGACTGTCGGCTGTAACTTGCATGGCTTGTCGCATGACGAGAAGCAAGAGGCTTATGCTTGCGATATTACGTACGGTACGAATAATGAATTCGGCTTCGATTATTTGCGTGACAACATGGTGCTTTACAAGGAACAAATGGTACAGCGTCCGCTTTATTTTGCAATCATCGATGAGGTGGATTCCATTCTAGTCGATGAAGCGCGGACGCCGCTTATTATTTCCGGACAAGCTGCTAAGTCGACTGAGCTCTATTTTGCCGCAGACCGCTTTATTAGCCGTTTGAAGCCCGAAGAGGACTTCACGATTGATATCAAGCTGCGCAGCGTTATGCTGACGGAATCAGGCGTTGAGAAGACGGAGAAGGCATTTTCGATCGAGAATCTATTCGACCATGCGAATGTCACGCTTAACCACCATATTCAGCAAGCGCTGAAAGCGAACTTTATTATGAAGCGCGACGTGGATTACGTGGTTGAGGAAGATGAGGTTGTTATTGTCGATGAGTTCACGGGTCGTCTCATGTCGGGACGCCGTTACAGCGACGGGTTGCACCAAGCGATTGAAGCGAAGGAGCAGCTGGAAGTTCAAAACGAGAGCATGACTCTTGCGACGATTACGTTCCAGAACTACTTCCGCATGTATCGCAAGCTGGCTGGCATGACCGGTACGGCGAAGACGGAGGAAGAAGAGTTCAAGCGTATTTATGGTCTTGATGTTATTCAAGTGCCTACAAACCGCTCGATGATCCGTAAGGATATCGCAGACGTGGTTTACAAATCCGAAATGGGTAAATTTAAAGCGGTCGTTGAAGAAATCGTTGAGCGCCACAGCAAAAACCAGCCGGTCCTTGTCGGTACGATTTCCATCGAAAATTCCGAGAAGCTATCGGACATGCTCAAACGCAGAGGCGTGACGCATAAGGTCCTGAACGCGAAGTTCCATGCGGAGGAAGCAGAAATTATCTCCCGAGCGGGACAAGCAGGCGCGGTGACGATTGCAACGAACATGGCTGGACGCGGTACCGATATTTTGCTGGGCGACGAGGTTGCTGATCTTGGCGGTTTGCATATTATTGGTACGGAGCGCCATGAAAGCCGTCGGATCGATAATCAGCTGCGCGGTCGTGCCGGACGTCAAGGCGACCCAGGCTCCTCACAGTTTTATCTATCGCTTGAGGATGAGCTGATGCGCCGCTTCGGCTCTGAAAATATTATGGGCATGATGGACAAGCTAGGACTAGATGAGGATCAACCGATCGAGAGCCGGATGATTTCAAGAGCGATCGAATCGGCACAGAAGCGTGTTGAGGGCAACAACTTCGACATTCGGAAAGTCGTTTTGCAATATGATGACGTAATGAACCAGCAGCGCGAGGTTATTTATAAACAGCGCCGCGATATTCTTGGTTCCGAAAATATTCGCCAGGAAGTTATGGATATGATCAAGCCGGTCATTGATCGCATCGTTGAAGCACACTGCTCGGAGGATATTCCGGAAGAGTGGGATCTTCAAGCGATCGTTGATTTTGCGCATGCTACCTTCCTGCAAGAAGGCTCCTTGACCAAAGAAGAAATTTGGGGCAAAGAGAAAGAAGAGATCATCGACTATATTTATGATGAGGTCGTTGCTTCTTATGATGAGCGTGAAGAAGAGCTTGGCGCGGACACGATGCGTGAGTTCGAGAAGGTTGTTGTGCTCCGTGCGGTAGACAGCAAGTGGATGGATCACATCGATGCCATGGATCAGCTTCGTCAAGGTATCCACTTGCGCGCATACGGCGGTACAGATCCGCTTCGCGAATATCAATTTGAAGGCTTCGAGATGTTCAAGGAAATGATCGAGAGCATTCAAGAGGAAGTTGCGAGATACATCATGAAGGCTCGCGTAGAGAGCAACCTGGAGCGCCAAGAGGTAGCTCAGGGCCAAACGACTACGACAAGCGGCGGCGGAGAAGCGGTTGAGAAGCGTCCGGCTAAGCGCGAAGAGCGCGTAGGGCGCAACGATGCATGTCCTTGCGGAAGCGGCAAAAAGTATAAGCAATGCCACGGCAAGTAAGGAACAGCGTTAAACGCCGCAGCATACGGTAAGGCATTGAAGTAATATTTTGAGGTGAAGCTGAAGCTATGATAGACATAACGGTTAAACAAGACCTGCGTGAAATGGCCAAGCGGCTCCAAGAGCTCAGGGGGTCTCTTTGACTTAGATCTTAAGCAGGAGATTATTGCGAATTTCGAAGAGAAGATGACGATGCCTGATTTCTGGGATGATAACGAGAAAGCGCAAAGCGTCATTTCGGAGCTCAATGCGGTAAAGTCGGTCGTTGACCATTACGATGGACTTAACAGCGAGCAAGAAGAACTGCAGATGATGCTGGAGCTGGCGGAAGAGGAGAGCGACGAGTCGCTTGCGGCGGATGTCGTGAGCGGCGTTGCCAAGCTGCTGCGTAAGGTTAGCGATTTTGAGCTTCAACTGCTCCTTAATCAGCCTTACGATAAGCTGAACGCGATTCTCGAGCTGCATCCTGGCGCTGGCGGCACGGAGTCGCAAGACTGGGGCCTCATGCTGTACCGGATGTATACGCGCTGGGCGGAGAAGAGCGGCTTCAAGGTTGAGCTGCTTGACTACTTGCCAGGCGATGAGGCGGGCATCAAAAGCGTGACTATTTTGGTCAAAGGCTATAATGCTTACGGCTATTTGAAAGCGGAGAAGGGCGTCCACCGGCTTGTTCGTATTTCACCGTTCGATTCGGCGGGCCGCCGGCATACGTCGTTTGCTTCCTGTGACGTTGTTCCGGAAATCGACGACAGCATCGAGATTGAGATTCGCTCCGAGGATTTGAAGGTGGATACGTACCGGGCGAGCGGAGCGGGCGGCCAGCACGTCAACAAGACGGAGTCAGCCATCCGGATTACGCATATTCCATCGGGAATCGTAGTCGCTTGCCAGCAGGAGCGTTCGCAAATTCAGAACCGCGAGCGGGCCATGAAGATGCTTCGTTCCAAGCTGTATGAGAGAAAGATCGAGGAGCAGATCAAGCATTTGGCGGAAATTCGCGGCGAGCAATCCGAGATTGCTTGGGGCAGCCAGATTCGCTCCTACGTGTTCCATCCGTACAGCATGGTGAAGGATCACCGTACATCGGTCGAGACCGGAAATGTCGGCGCGGTTATGGATGGCGATATCGACGCTTTTATCGACGGTTATTTGCGCCACCAAATTCGTCATGATTAATGAATAGAAAGAGGGAAGAGTTCCGACACAGCCAATGTGTGGAGCTCTTCTTTTTGCGAAAATCGGCTTGCAAGGAGATTGAAGGGGCATGAATGAAGGCGCAGTGAAACGGAGAAAAGGCGGACGAAGCTTAAGCCCGCGGGCTCAGTCGGTTTGGAGCATTGTCCAGCTGCTGATAGGGTCGATTATTGTAGCGATAAGCTTCAATATGTTCATGGTGCCGAATGGAATCGCTTCGGGCGGCGTATCCGGCGTGTCCATTCTCGTGCAGAGAGTGGCAGGCGTTATGCCTGCAATAACGCAATGGGCTATCAATATTCCGCTGTTTATCGCAGGCCTATGGCTGCTTGGTAAACGGTTTGCGGTCAAAACAGCGCTGGGCTCGGTCATTTTGCCGCTGTTCGTGCTGCTGACAAGCCATGTGTCCTCGCCAACCGATAATCCGCTTCTGGCAGCCATTTACGGCGGTATTGGAGTCGGGCTCGGACTAGGCCTTGTTTTCCGGGGAGGCGCGTCTACTGGCGGACTCGATTTGGCGGCTCAAATCCTGCACCGATATACCGGGCTTCCGCTTAGCCTTGCCATTGTATGCTTTGACGGATGCGTCATCATTGCAGCGGGTATCATTATTTCGCCTGAGGTGGCGCTGTACGCGCTGATTGGATTGTTCGTAACGAGCAAGACGATTGATTTTGTGCAAAGCGGCCTTCAGCTTTCTAAGGTGGCCTTTATTATCAGCGACCAATCCGAGGCTGTTGCCGAATCGATTCTGCATGATTTGGACCGGGGATTGACGAGGCTCGACGGCCACGGCGGTTATACGGGAGCTGGGCGCACGGTGCTGATGGTAGTCGTTGGGCAAAATGAGGTGCCGAAGCTGAAGCAGCTTGTGCGAGCGATCGACCCTGGCGCTTTTGTTATCATAAGCAATACGGCAGAGGTGCTCGGGCAAGGGTTTAAGCTGGAGAACGGATAAACACCGCTGCCTCCCTCAAAAAAAGAGTCTATGAACAGCTGCGGGAGCAAGCTCATAGGCTCTTTTTTATGTTACACAAACGCGGCGAGCGGAGCCATGTTCCGGCGCATGAAATTGGGCATTTTTGTTCATATAATCGCTTCATTTGTTCGTTGTATTATTATGAATTCGAATGTATAATAATACGAAACAATGTGCGTATTTCCATCAACTGCCGAATGTTGTACAATTATTAGTTGTGAAAGAAGTCAAGCTTTCCGCATGCGGAAAGAGCAATAGATAAAGCTGCAGCGAGCTTGCCAATGAAGGTCGAAACCACGCGCAGCATCTTGTTTTGGGGAGAGATAAACATGAGCAATAAGGTGAAAATTGCGATTATCGGTTCAACCGGCTACGGCGGTGTAGAGCTCATTCGATTGCTTGCATCCCATCCGCTGGCAGAGGTGACTTCAATCATCTCGTCTTCCAGCGCAGGTACGCCGATTACAGAAGGTTATCCGCATTTGACGAACATTCGCGAGGAGCTTCTTGATGATGTCGATCCTGCCGCGATCAAAGCGAAAGCGGATGTCGTATTTCTTGCTACGCCCGCGGGAGTTGCGGCTAAGCTGGTTCCGTCCTTGCTTGAGGCAGGCTTGAAGGTTATTGATTTGTCCGGAGATTTCCGCTTGAAATCGCCTGCATTATACGAGCAGTGGTATAAGAAGCCTTCTGCGGATGAGGCGTATTTGAAGCAAGCGGTGTTTGGTCTGGCAGAAATCTATGGGGATCAGGTGCTGGATGCTTCGTTCATATCGAATCCGGGCTGCTACCCGACAGCGACGCTGCTAGGACTTATTCCGGCGGTAAAAGAAGGCTGGATCGATCCGGCTACCATTATTATCGATGCCAAATCGGGCATTTCCGGTGCGGGTCGCGGCGCTTCGCTGGGCACTCATTATTCAGAGCTTAATGAAAACCTGAAAGCTTATAAGCTTAATCAGCATCAGCATATTCCAGAAATCGAAATGGTGCTGTCTGATGCGGCGGGCAAGCCGGTCGTAACGACGTTTACGACGCATCTTGTACCGATGACACGCGGCATTATGTCCACGATGTACGCAACCGTTCAGGGCGGGCGCAGCACTAGCGATTTTATCGAGCTATATCGCACTTATTATGAAGGGCACAAGTTCGTGCGTATTCGTCCGGAAGGACAATGGCCGGCCACGAAGGAAGTATGGGGCTCCAACTACTGCGATATCGGCTTTGCGGTCGATGAGCGTACGGGCCGCGTAACGATTGTGTCGGTTATCGACAACTTGGTTAAGGGCGCAGCAGGTCAAGCGATTCAAAACTTGAACCTGATGATGGGCTGGGACGAGACGTTTGGTCTGCAATTCGTTCCCGTTTATCCGTAAATAACGAAACATATCTTTTGAAATCATCATCCATACTCATACAGGTGAAGGAGATACGATTTTACGATGGGACAGGATCAAACAGCAGCCTTGTTCTCAGTCGTCGCAGACGGCTCGATAACAACGCCCAAAGGCTTTAAAGCAGGGGGATTGCATTGCGGCCTCAAAAAAACGACGCGTCACGACCTTGGCGCGATCGTATGCGAAGTGCCGGCAACGGCAGCCGGTGTTTATACGACTAACGTGTTTCAGGCTGCTCCGCTGCAGGTTACCCGCGAGAGCATCGGAGCGGGCGGCTTGCTGCGCGCTGTGCTCGTGAACAGCGGCAACGCGAATGCCTGCACAGGCAAGCAAGGCGACGCGGACGCATACGAAATGCGTGCTAGATTCGCGGAGTCGATTGGTGTATCGGCGAATCATGTAGCGGTAGCGTCAACGGGCGTTATCGGCGAGCTGCTCAAAATGGATAAAGTACGCGTGGGCATCGACGGTCTTCCGGCTAGGCTGGATGGCGGTCGCGCAGGCGCGGACGACTTCTGCCAAGCGATCCTGACGACGGATTTGGTACAGAAGATGGTATGCGTTGAGCTGGAGCTGGATGGCAAAACCGTGCATGTGGCCGGCGCTGCGAAGGGCTCTGGCATGATTCATCCGAATATGGCAACGATGCTTGGCTTCGTAACGACGGATGCGGCAATCGGCAGCGAGGCGCTTCAACAATTGCTGCGCCAATCGACGGACTTGACGTTCAATATGATTACGGTTGACGGCGATACGAGCACAAACGATATGCTCGTGGCTATGGCGAGCGGTCTTGCTGGCAATAACGAGCTGACAGAAGCGCATGCGGGCTGGGCGGCATTTGCGGCAGCGATCCGCCATGTTTGCGAGGTGCTTGCGAAGGCGATCGCCCGCGATGGCGAAGGCGCGACGAAGCTTGTTGAGGTACGGGTGAACGGAGCGGTTAGCGACGATTCCGCACAAGCGATTGCGAAGACGGTTATCGGATCGTCGCTCGTGAAATCGGCCGTATTCGGAGCGGATGCGAACTGGGGCCGCATTATTGCGGCTGTGGGCCGCGCAGGCCAGCCGGTTAACCCTGAGACGGTTGATATCCGGCTAGGCGATATTTTGACATTGGAGCAATCTCGTCCTGTCGTGTTCGACGAAGAGGTTGCCTTGGAATATTTGAAGGGCGATACGGTTGTTATTCGCGTGGATCTACATAATGGCGAAGGAACAGCGACAGCATGGGGCTGTGATCTGACCTATGATTATGTCCGCATTAATGCGGCATATCGGACTTAAAGCAAAGTACACGCTTGGAGGGCATGGAACAGTGACGGAGCAACGATTTGTAATGAAATGCGGAGGCAGCACGCTGGCGGCGCTTCCGAGCAGCTTTTTTGATGAGCTGCGCGAGCTGCAGCTAGCGGGTGTTCTGCCGGTTATCGTGCATGGCGGCGGTCCTGCCATATCGGACACGCTCGGCAAGCTCGGCATCGAGACGGGGTTCGTAAATGGGCTGCGCGTAACGAGTGAAGCGGTGCTTGATGTTGTCGAGATGGTGCTTGCGGGCCGGATCAATAAAGAAATCGTTCGTAAAATTCAGATCAACGGCGCGAAGGCGCTTGGCCTATCTGGTGTTGACGGCATGCTCATTCAGGCTCAGCCTGTTGCGAATGCAGCGGAGATCGGCTTCGTAGGCGATGTCACCGACGTGAATGCCGATATTATCGAAGGCGTGATGGGAATGGGATACATTCCGGTCATTGCTCCAATCGGCATTGATGGCGCAGGACAGCGCTACAACATTAATGCAGATACGGCGGCAGGCGCGGTTGCGTCCCATCTTGGTGTCGAGCAGATGATTGTCGTAACGGACGTGCCGGGCATTTTGAAAACGGTAGATGGCCAGAAGCAGGTGCTTCCGGTTGTAACCGTGGACGAGATTGAAGAGATGATAACGAGCGGTGACATTTACGGCGGCATGATTCCAAAAGTGCGTGCAGCCATTCAGTGTATACAAGGACGCGTGCGCGAGGTCGTGATCGTAAGCGGCGAGGAGCCAGGCGTGCTGACGAGAGCTGTCCGCGAGGGCGGCGTAGGCACGCGTATTGTTCAGACGAATGAAGGGCGGGTGAGTGAGACAAAAACGGTTGATGCTGTGGACCAATCTTTATTTCCAACCTATGCAAGATATCCGATGGCTTTGGTAAAGGGCGAAGGAAGCTGGCTGTGGGATGATAAAGGAAATAAATACCTTGATTTTATGAGCGGCATTGCCGTTACGAATCTCGGGCATGCCCCTAAACAGATCAAAGAGGCGCTTATCAAGCAGCTTGATGAGCTGTGGCATGTATCGAACCTGTTCCACATTCCAAACCAAGCGGAAGCGGGCAAGCTAATTACGGATAACAGCTGCGCGGATGCGGTGTTCTTCTGCAACTCAGGCGCCGAGGCGAATGAAGCGGCCATTAAGCTGGCACGCCGTTATAATCAAAAGGTGCTGAACAATGGCCGTTTTGAAATCATTACGTTTGAGCAATCCTTCCACGGACGCACCCTTGCGACGCTTACGGCGACAGGCCAAGCGAAGGTGAAGGAAGGTTTTGCGCCGCTGCCGCAAGGGTTCAAAACCATTCCGCTAAACGATCTGGCTGCGCTTGAAGCGGCGGTTTCGGACCAGACTGCAGCGATTATGCTGGAGATGGTGCAGGCGGAGGGCGGCATTTATCCGGTTGACCCTGCCTACATGAAAGAGCTTGCCGCATTGTGCGAGAAGCAAGGCATCCTGCTTATTGTGGATGAGATCCAAACGGGCATGGGCCGTACAGGCAAGCTGTTCGCTTACGAGCATTACGGGATTGAGCCGGATATTTTTACGATGGCAAAAGGTCTCGGCAGCGGGTTCCCGGTCGGCGCGATGGCAGCGAAGGAAAAGCTGCGCGAAGGCTTCACGGCAGGCAGCCACGGCTCAACGTTCGGCGGAACGCCGATTGCGACAGCAGTCGTAAAAGCGACGCTTGAGACGATCGTAGGCGATCGCCTGTCAGAGCGCGCCGCGCAAAAAGGCGAGTATTTGATGTCGCAGCTTCGGGAGAAGCTGGCTGCCAATGCTTTTGTCAAAGAGGTTCGCGGTCTTGGCTTGCTCGTCGGCATTGCATGCGCAGAGCCGATTGCTGATATTTTGAATCAGGCGCAGGAGCGCGGATTGATTGCCATCTCGGCAGGTCCGGACGTTATCCGCCTATTGCCTAACTTGCTCGTCACTGATGAAGAAATCGATACAGCCGTAGCGATCCTAGCAGAACTGCTGGAAGCGAAGCGTCCTGTCGTTTAACAACATAACAATGCAAATGGTTTTAACCTGAAGGAGGGCTTCACCATGCAAGGAACAGTAAATGAGGAATTGGCTCAAAGCTTGAAAGGGCGCGACTTTCTAATGCTGGTCGATTTCAAGCCGGAGGAAATCCGTTACTTGATCGACCTCGCGATTGATCTTAAGCAAAAACAAAAAGCAGGCGAAACGCATCATGTGCTAAAAGGGAAGACGCTTGGCATGATTTTCGAAAAATCATCGACTCGCACGCGCGTTTCGTTTGAAGTAGGAATGTATCAGCTTGGCGGACAAGGGCTTTTCCTTAGCGGGAACGACCTGCAAATCGGCCGCGGCGAGACGATCTGGGATACAGCTCAGACGTTGTCCCGCTATTTGGACGGTATTATGATTCGTACATTCGCGCACCGCAAAGTGGTTGAACTCGCTCGCGGAGCAACGATTCCGGTCATCAACGGATTGACGGATTTGTCGCATCCTTGCCAAGCGCTGGCGGACTACCAAACGATTCTTGAGCAAAAAGGCCGCTTGGAAGGGTTGAAAATCGCCTACATCGGCGACGGCAACAATATGACGCATTCCCTGCTTATGGGCGCGGCGAAGCTTGGTCTGCATATGTCCGTAGCGACGCCGGAGGGCTACGAGCCGGATTCCGATATTATTAAGCAAACGAAGGATCATGCTGCCGAGACAGGCTCGCAAATTCATATTTGCCGCGATCCGAAGGAAGCGATTGCCGATGCCGATATCGTTTACACGGATGTGTGGGCGAGTATGGGCCAAGAGGCGGAGCAGAAGGAACGCGAGATTGCTTTTGCCGCTTATCAGGTAAACGAGGCTTTGATGAAATACGCGAAGAAGGATCATCTCTTCATGCACTGCTTGCCGGCGCACCGCGGCGAAGAAGTGAGCGAGGGAGTTATCGACGGCGACCAATCGATCATTTTTGATCAGGCAGAAAACCGTCTTCATGCGCAAAAAGCGATTATGGCCGCTATTATGTCCTAGGTTTGTCGCTCCAACAATATGAATTTATTCGAAGGGAAGTAAGATACGAACATGGCAAAAGAAAAAATCGTACTCGCCTACTCCGGCGGCTTGGATACTTCGGTTATCCTCAAATGGTTGAAAGAAACATATGACGCAGAAATTATCGCTTTTACAGCGGATATCGGTCAAAAGGACGAACTTGACGGCTTGGAAGAAAAAGCACTGGCAACAGGCGCTTCCAAAGTGTACATCGACGATCTTCGCGATGAGTTCGCCAAAGATTTTATCTACCCGATGTTCCAAGCGGGAACGCTTTATGAAGGCCAATACTTGCTTGGCACATCCATTGCACGTCCGCTAATCGCAAAACGCATGGTTGATATCGCCCGTGCCGAGGGTGCGGCTTATATTGCGCATGGCGCAACAGGCAAAGGCAATGACCAAGTTCGTTTCGAGCTGACTGCTGCTGCTTTGGCTCCTGAGATCGGCGTTATCGCCCCTTGGCGCCTTGAAGCTTTCCGCGAGGAATTCCCGGGCCGCGCAGAAATGATCGCTTACGCGGAGAAGCACAACATTCCGGTAACCGCTTCTGCGGCTAAGCCTTATTCGACTGACCGCAACCTGCTGCATATCAGCTTTGAGAGCGGCATGCTGGAAGATCCTTGGTTCGATCCAAGCTCCGAAGAGAACGAGAGCATGTATGTGCTGAGCGTATCTCCTGAAAATGCGCCGGATAAAGCGGAGTATGTGGAGCTGACGTTTGCAGAAGGAAACTGTACGGCAATTAACGGCAAAGAGCTTAGCGCTCTTGAAGTTATGGATACGCTCAACGAGCTTGGCGGCAAGCACGGCATCGGACGCGTAGATATGGTAGAGAACCGCTTCGTCGGCATGAAGAGCCGCGGCGTATATGAAACACCGGGCGGAACGATTTTGTTCACCGCTCACCGCAAAATGGAATCTTTGACAATGGACCGCGAGGTTATGCACCTTCGTGACTCATTGATCGCAAAATATAGCCAGCTCGTATACAACGGCTTCTGGTTCGCGCCGGAGCGCCTTGCGCTGCAGGCACTTGTTACGGAATCGCAAAAGAACGTGAGCGGCGTCGTTCGCTTGAAGCTCTACAAAGGAAACGTAATTGGAGCAGGCGTACAAAGCCCTGTCAGCTTGTACAATCCAGACATTGCAACGATGGAAGCTGATCCTTCCCAAGCGTATGATCAAGGCGATGCAACAGGCTTTATCCGCCTGAACGCTTTGCGTCTTAAAGTGTCCTCTGCAGTTAGCAATAAATAAGGTTTACAAGGGAGTGTAACGAACCAGTGAGCAAATTATGGGGCGGTCGTTTTACGAAAAAAACGGACCAATTGGTAGAGGAATATACGGCTTCGATCATGTTCGACAAGGAGCTTGCTGAAGAGGATATCCAAGGCAGCCTTGCGCATGTCACGATGCTCGGCAAGCAAGGCATTCTTCCGGCAGACGACGTGGAAAAAATTAAGGACGGCCTGCACCGCGTCCTTCAACGCATCAAGCGCGACGACATCGAATTCTCGATCGGCGACGAGGATATTCATATGAATATCGAGAAGACGCTGATCGACGATGTGGGATCGGTAGGCGGCAAGCTGCATACCGGCCGCAGCCGGAACGACCAAGTGGCGACGGATATGCATCTGTGGCTGCGCAAACGTGTTGTCGAGTTCGTGGATATGCTGCACAAGCTGCAATCGGCGCTTATTGAGCAGGCGAAAGCGAATATCGATACGATTGTACCGGGTTATACGCATTTGCAGCGCGCGCAGCCGATTCTGTTCGCGCATCATTTGATGGCGTACGTGTCGATGTTCGGACGGGATATCGAGCGTCTCCAGGACAGCTATAAGCGTATCAATGTGCTTCCGCTTGGAGCGGGCGCTTTGGCTGGAACGACGTTCCCGATCGACCGTCATTTTGTGGCGAGCCAATTGAAATTTGACCGCGTCTACGAGAACAGTCTGGATGCTGTAAGCGACCGTGACTTCATCGTTGAGTTTCTGGCTGACGCTTCGATCATTATGATGCATCTCTCGCGCCTGAGCGAGGAGCTTATTCTATGGTCGAGCACGGAGTTCCATTTCGTTGAGCTGGACGATGCTTTCTGCACAGGCAGCAGCATTATGCCGCAAAAGAAAAATCCGGACGTGCCGGAGCTTGTACGCGGCAAAACCGGACGGGTATACGGCGATCTTGTCGGCTTGCTGACTGTTCTTAAGTCGCTGCCGCTCGCTTATAACAAAGACATGCAGGAAGACAAGGAAGGCATGTTCGACACGGTGAAGACGCTGCAAGGCGCGCTTCAACTGTTCGCTCCGATGATCGCGACGATGAAAGTAAACAAAGACCGGATGCGCCAAGCGGTGAATCAGGATTTCTCGAACGCAACGGATATCGCGGACTTCCTAGTCGGCAAAGGCTTGCCTTTCCGCCAAGCGCATGAGGTTATCGGCAAAACGGTATTGTATTGCATCGAGCAAAACAAATACTTGCTGGATTTGACGCTAGAGGAATTCAAGCAGTTCTCGTCGCTGTTCGACGACCGCATCTATGCGGTGCTTCAACCGGAGCAGGTCGTTAATGCGCGTAACGTTTACGGCGGTACGGCAAAAACGCAGGTACAGGATGCTATCGGCCGCGCCGGCCTGGCGCTGGAGCAAACGGCTGCTTGGGTAACCGAGTATCTGGAGCGCAGCAGATAAGGATGAACAGCCTTTTATAGGCTTTATAAAAGCAGCTCAGCGATGCCTCTTGAGGCAATCAGCTGAGCTGCTTTTTTTATATGGCGGCGTTGGAATCAAGATGCTTCTAGCTGAGATTAAATTCCCTAAATCCCGTCCTCCAGCAGCCCTTCTGTCGTATCCGGTCCCGGAGACGGCGTTGCAGCCGGGCCATTCCCGCCCTTGAGCGGCCCGACCTCGATCACCTTAGGCTGAGCTTTGTACGTATCCCGTGATAGCCGATCACGGGATACGACCTTTCCGTCACGCAGCAGCGTGCGGAACGTTTCGACCACATAACCTTCCTTGCCTTTCTCCACAGTCACCTTTTGGCCGGGAGATAGACGGGAATTGCTTTTCTCCTGCACGGACGGCGCAATGGTCTTGAGCGTTACGGAATTGATCTCGTAGCGTTCATTTGCCTTCATCGTACCGAATATTTTAACGGTAAGCCTGCGGTCCTCTACGAGGGTGCGAATGACGAGATGTTTGCCTGTCGTATTTTTAAAGCGGAAGTTAATGGCTCCGCCTGCGTAAGTGGCATCCTGGCCTATCGGCAAATAAGCAACGGGCAGCGAATGATTGCGCCGCTCCACGATCTCAAGGCCTGCGCGCAGCGCTGCGTTATAGAGGGTGCTGGATACTTGGCAGATCCCGCCACCGATGCCGGGCACGAGCTTGCCGTTCAAAATAACCGGTGCTTCGCGGTAGTCGTAAAGCTCCTCCGCTCTCGCGATCAGCTTGCTGTAGTCGAACACTTCATTTGGCGCTAGCTCCCAATCGTTCAAAGCTTCGGCGGTAACCGTGACATTATGGGCGCGGCCCTCGGCGCTCGTTTTGAAGTCAGTCGAAAACTCGACAATTTTACGCTCGACCCCCTCGTCCTTCAGCTTCTCCAGCGTAAGCTCGGGATGGATGACCGCGATCGGCAGCTCAGCTTCAAAGGCAGGCTTTACTGATGCGCCAATCTGTTCCTTTTTCAGCACGACAAAGTTATCGACCTCATCGAGCAGCTTCCCGATGTCCAAGCGGTAAGCGTCAACATGCGGCTCATAAATGACTTTATCCGTATCGGTGATCGTGCGGGCAGCGTTTTTGGTTTCGCTTTTTTCAATCCAGCTCCACTGCTTGCGGACGGCGGCATCAAACACATCGCGGTTCCAGCCCTGCGTCAGCCCGTATGTTTTGGCGAATTGATGCCGATAAACGGCACGCTCCCATATATCACCCTCGCCCAGCTTTAATAAAGCATCGCGAACGCCCTTAAATTCAGCCTTGTAGCCAAGCTCAGCAACGGTCCACTGCTTGTTGTCGCCGTTAGCAGCCGTGGCATGAATCGTAATCGTCCGCTGCAGCAGCGAGTTTTCATATTGATCCAGCAGCTTCAGAGCATCGCTCACCGGCATGCCTCCGATAGGGATGCCTCCGGCATCTACCTCAGCAGGAACGGTTTTTTGAAGCGCGTAATTCCAGACAAAGCCCCAGCCGACTGCGGCAACGAGAAGCAATGAAGCGATAACGATGATACCGATGTGTATACGTTTTACGATACGAATCACTCCTTTCTGCGTGTTTAAACAAGGACAGTCTTACATGTATATGCGCGTTGCCCTGTAATTTTGTCTATTCAGAAAGTTGAGTTCGTTTCGACATTTGGATATTTATGAGATTTGTGAAAAATGAGGATTGCCAGCTTCTTATGAAGGAATTCAGCACAAACTGTCGAAATAGTACTACTGACTATTAACAGGATGTGATAATGTGATTGAGATGCAAGACATATGGAAAACGTACATCGACGGAACGCATGCGTTAAGAGGCGTCTCTGTTCGTATAGATCGTAATGAATTTGTTTATCTAGTAGGACCATCAGGTGCAGGTAAATCGACATTCATGAAACTCATCTATCGCGAGGAAGTACCGACCAAAGGACAGCTATCAGTTAACGGATTTAACATAGGCAAGCTGAAGCCGCGCAAAATTCCTTTTGTAAGACGTAATATTGGCGTTATTTTTCAGGACTTTAGACTATTACCCAAACTAACCGTATATGAAAATGTCGCTTTCGCCATGGAAGTTATCGAAGCGCCGACTCGTGTAATCAAGAAACGGACGATGGAAGTGCTCGACCTCGTCGGACTGAAGCATAAGCATACAAGCCTGCCATCGCAGCTGTCGGGCGGCGAGCAGCAGCGGGTATCGATCGCGCGGGCGATCGTCAATAACCCATCGGTTATCGTAGCGGACGAGCCTACAGGCAACTTGGACCCGGAAACATCGCTAGGCATTATGAATCTTCTTGAAGAAATCAATTTTCGCGGCGCAACGATCATAATGGCCACACACAACAAAGATATCGTCAACTCCATGCGCAAGCGCGTCATTGCTATCGAAAACGGCAATATCGTTCGTGATGAAGCAAGAGGGGAGTACGGTTATGAAGCTTAGAACCATACTCCGTCATCTCCGGGAAGGCGCCAAAAACATCATTCGAAACGGTTGGATGTCGTTTGCTTCCATGAGCTCCATTTTTATTTCTTTGTTCATTCTTGGCATCTTTTTATTGCTGGCTTTGAACGTGAACCATATGGCGTCACAAATTGAAAGCCAGGTGCAAATTCGCGTATTCCTGCAACTTAATGTCGATAAAGCGAAAATAACGGAGCTGCAAAATAAAATCGGCAACCTTACCGAGGTAAGCAAAGTAACGTTTGTGTCCAAAGCAGAGGGACTGGAGCTGCTTCGCAAAAACCTGGGCGACGAGAACAAGGATTTGCTTGACGGTTATGAAAAAGAAAAAAATCCGCTGCCGGATTCCTTTACGGTAGAGGTTTACGATCCGCAATCGATCGAAGCGGCAGCCAAGCAGATCGACGCGATCAATAAAGCAGACGAGCTTATCCCGATTGCCAAAATCAAATATGGGCAAGGCACGGTAGAAACATTATTCAAAATTACAAACGCTGTTCGTTACATAGGAATCGTCGTCGTTATCGGTTTGTCAGTAACCGCTATGTTCCTCATCTCTAACACGATCAAAATGACGATTATTGCACGGCGCCGGGAAATCGGCATCATGAAGCTGGTCGGAGCAACAAATTCCTTTATTCGCTGGCCGTTTTTTATTGAAGGCGCATTAATTGGCATCATTAGCTCGGTCATTACAACGATAGCGGTATTGGCGGGTTATTCGCAGCTTGTAAAGTTTACGCAAATGGAACTGTCACTCATGATGATAAAGCTTGTCACGATAGAGGATTCCGGCCTGATGACCGGAACGCTGCTTATAGGGCTCGGTACTTTGATCGGTGTTTGGGGCAGTACGATTTCGATACGCAAGTATTTGAAAGTGTAGGTGGACGCGAACGTGAAGAAGAAGAAATGGGTACTATTCACAGTTACGATGATGCTCACGGTGTTTGTATTGCAGCCAACAGGCGGAGAAGCTGCTTCCCTTAACGATATCAAGAAACAAATTGCAGCCGCAAAGGCGGAAATGAAAGCGGCGGAGAGACGCGCTGCCAAAGCGGAGCAGCAAGCGGCAAGCGCTCATCAACAGGCTACCAGCGCCAAGAGCGAGAAGATTGATATTGAAGGCAAGAAATCGGAAGCGGAGGCTTCTATTGCTAACTTAATGGCGGAGATCGATAATGTCGTCATTAACAAAACGAAAACGCAGGCGCAAAGCGAAGCGAAGGAAGAGGAACTGCTGCAGACAGGACTTGAGCTGGAGCAGGCCGAGGAGCGCGTGAAAACGCGCGATGAGCTATTGCAATCCCGTATGCGCCTCATGTACACAAACGGATTTGTTTCGTACATGGACGTGCTGCTCAGCGCGACTAGCTTTACTGATTTTATCGACCGCTTTGACGCGCTCCAATCGATTCTGTCGCAGGATCGCGATATTTTGGCGGAGCAGCGGGAAGAGAAGGAGCTTGTTGCCCTCAAAAAAGTTGAGGTTGAGAAGCAATTTGCCGAAGTGACGGCCATTTATGAGAAGCTCAAGCTGTATGAAGCCCATCTTGTGAAGAAGGAACAAGAGAAGGAACTGATGATAGCGAGCTATAAGAGCAATATTAAACAGCTGGACAGCAAGCTTCAGCAAATCGACAGCACGCTGGAGGAGCTTGAAGGAATTAGCAAGGAGCAAGAGGATCTATTGATGGCACTTGCCGCTAAAGTATCCAAGCTGAATGCGGAGAAAAACAGAATAACGAACCCTTATTCGGGCGGCAAGCTGGGCATGCCGATCAGGGACAGCTACCGGATAAGCTCAAACTTTGGCACGCGGGTTCACCCGATTACCGGCAAGAAGCACACGCATACGGGAATCGATTTTGCCGCACCGCAGGGTACGGATATTTACGCGGCGGAGGACGGCGTAGTTCTTGTCGCGCAGGCATGGAGCACCTACGGCAACTGTGTCATCATTGATCACGGCAATGGCTTGTGGACGTTATACGGCCATATTCGCAACGGCGGCATCAAGGTCGACAAAGGCGATAAGGTGTCGAAAGGCCAGAAAATCGCCGAGGTTGGCAGCACGGGCAACTCGACTGGACCGCATTTGCATTTTGAGGTTCGCAAAAACGAAACGCCGGTTAACCCAAGCAGCTATTTAAAATAAGCGCTCATTCATTCATATTGGAACAACTAGAGGCAGCCCATTGTGGCTGCCTCGTTTGAACTATAACATCCCCCAAATTTTGCGTGGATCATCTTCACCCTAAAATACAAATAATTGTAAGCGAATTGTCATATACTAGGATGGTCTTAAATAAGACCGTGTAAGATGAGAAGGTGGTGTAGACCGGTGCATTTCAAAGGACGCACAGTATTTGCGTTCGTTATGCTGACGATGATTGCATCCGTACTCGTTACGCTGACGATCGCGGACCAAATTATTAAACCAGACGAGGCGTCAAGGCCTGCGCTCACGGCCTCGGCAGCCGATGACGGCGGGCGTTTCAAGCTCAAGCAGGACGAGCTGACGAAGATCAATGCGGTACTGGAATTAATCGAAACAAAATATTATCAAAAGGTCGATCGCCTTGAGCTGCTCGATGGCGCAGTAAGCGGAATGATGTCTTCGCTGGATGATCCGTACTCCGTGTATATGGAGAAGGACGTGGCGACGCATTTTTCAGAATCGATTGAAGGCTCGTTCACAGGCATTGGCGCAGAGGTGACGCTTGAGAATGGACGTATTGTCGTCGTATCTCCGATAAAGGGCTCACCGGCGGAGCGCTCTGGCTTATTAGCTAAAGACGTGCTGCTTTCCGTGAATGGAGTGAAGCTGGACGGGCTGAATTTGCAGGATGCGGTAGCGAAGATTCGCGGCCCCAAGGGGACGAAAGCGAAAATCCAGGTGCAGCGGGCCGGCTTCTCTGAGCCGATTCAGCTCGTGCTCATCCGCGATGATATTGATGTGGAAACGGTATACGGCAGCTTGCGCCCCGATGGGACAGGCGTTATTGAGATCAGACAGTTCTCTCTTCATACGGCTGAGCGCTTTAAGCAGGAGCTTGCTAAGCTTGAGGAGCAAGGCATGAAAGGACTTGTGCTGGATGTGCGCAACAACCCGGGCGGCGTGCTGCCAGTTGTTGTAGAAATCGCGCAATCCTTTATGGAGAAAGGCACAACGGTCGTACAGGTGGAGGATCGGGACGGAAATCGGGAGAAAACGCTGTCCAAGGGGCAAAGCAAAAGCTACCCGATCGCGGTTCTCATGAATAACGGCAGCGCCAGCGCATCGGAA
This sequence comes from Paenibacillus sp. FJAT-27812, assembly GCF_001273905.1. NCBI lineage: Bacteria > Bacillati > Bacillota > Bacilli > Caryophanales > Paenibacillaceae > Paenibacillus > Paenibacillus sp. FJAT-27812. Next base: position 2,619,119 of record NZ_LIGH01000001.1, read on the forward strand.
ATATTGGCGGGCGCTTTGCAGGAGAGCGCGGGCGCGAAGCTGGTCGGCGAAACCTCCTTCGGCAAAGGTACGGTACAAGTGAGCTACAACAAGGCATTAGGGGACGGCAGCCTGGTGAAAATGACGATTGCCAAATGGCTCACGCCTAACGGCAATTGGATTCACGAGAAGGGGATTAAGCCGGATATTGAGGTGAAGCCTCCGGATCTTTATACGGTAGCCAGATTAACGCTGCCTGAGACGCTTAAGCAGGATACGCTGGGCGAGCAGGTGCGAAGCGTACAAATTATGCTGCACGGGCTTGGCTACGAGCCGAAGCGCGAGGATGGTTATTTCGGGGCCGATACAACGGCGGCCGTTAAAAAGTTCCAAACGGAGCATAGCTTGCCGGCTACGGGACAGGTCGACAAGCAGACCGGGGAAGCGCTGGAGAAAGCGGTCATTAAATGGATTCAAGATGAGAAAAATGACACTCAGCTCCATGAAGCAATTAAAGCGGTAGGCAGGAAATAATGCGCATGCGTCGAATGAATAAGAGGTTGACTCTGTTTAACGGAGTCGGCCTTTTATTTTTTTGCGCTTATAAGGACATGTGGAACGAGCAAAGGAGTGTTGGCTTTGGAAACGGCGATGGAGTTGCTGGAAATGCTCGGAAAAGCGGCTGTCCAATTGGTTGCACAGCCATTTTATTATATTGCGGTTTTGTTTATTGTTTTACAGTACACGAGGCAAATCCGGATGGAGAGGCAAATGTTCGCGGTTAAGCTCCATAACTGGGTAGGCCTGGTTTTTAAAGCGCTGCTGGCAGGGCTGTTGATTGGGATAGCCGTGTCGGTCGCAGGAGCGTTCGTAGGCGTGTCGTTAACGGGCGAGTCGGTAATTTGGCTATGGGCGGTTGCCGCCATTCTTATGCTCGCAAGGATCAGGTACTTATGCTTCGCATATAGCGCAGGAGTAATCACGCTTTTGCAATGGGTCATTGGATGGACGCCGCTCGCAGAGAGAACGGACTTTCTCGGATCAGCGGCAGCGTCGCTGGCAAGCATCGATGCAGCAGGGCTGCTTGTGCTGGTCGCCCTTCTCCATCTGGCAGAGGCTGTCCTTGTACGCTGGCAAGGAGATCGGTTGTCTACGCCTTTATTTCTTGAAGGAAAAAGAGGCAAGCTCGTTGGCGGCTATATGCTTCAAGGTTTTTGGCCCGTACCGCTACTGATGCTTGTGCCAACTGCCGGAGCGGGAGCATCAACGTCGGCGTTGCCATGGACACCGCTGTTTGGAGCGGATTGGTCGCAGGGCTGGACGTTTGTGGCGCTGCCTATGATTATCGGCTTTACCGAAATGACGCGGTCATTGCTGCCCAAAGATAAAGCAAAGCATGCAGCCAAAGGGCTGCTCCTATACAGCATCTGCCTCGCGGGTGCAGCAATATTAGCCTGGTGGCAGCCTATGCTGCTGCCGCTGGCAGCGCTGGTGTCGCTGCTCTTCCATGAAGCTATCATTTGGCGCAGCCGCTCTGTAGAAGCCGCTCAATCGCCACTGTACGTTCATGACTCGCGCGGCTTGCGCATACTGGGCATCGTGCCTGGAACGCCGGCAGCGACGATGGGACTCGTTACAGGCGAGGTGCTGCATAAGGTGAATGGCGTGCGGGTTAGAACGAAAGAGGATCTTTATGAGGCGCTCGTTCAAAACTCCGCTTTTTGCAAGCTGGAAGTGTTGAATTTAGACGGGGAATTAAAATTTGCGCAGCGGGCGCGCTTTGCGGGGGAGCATCACCAGCTGGGCGTAATACTCGCTCCTGATGAGCAGGCTAATTATTATGCAGCTTCAGGGCCGGCATCGCTGCTTGAGCTGCTTCGGAGCTCGCGCACGTCGAACCGTCGCGATGTTCCGCTGGAGAGAGCGGAGAGCTGATTGGCAGAACCTGTGGACGAAAAGAAAGGTGGGTCAGGAGATAATCCTGATCCACCTTTTTTTAATAACCATTAACGTCTTGTTCTTCTTCTTTTCACAACGAGTGTTGCAAGGCCAACTGTAATCATCGAGAAGCCGAGGAGCTGCATAAGCAGATAGCTGCCTTCGCCTGTCTTAGGCAATACCGGTACGTCTGGCGTTGCGATAACTCCGCCTTGCGGCGGCTCTTCCACATCAATTTCGAAGAAGATTTCTTCTTCGTTGCCATCTTTATCGATGACGATGATCGAGAACTTGTCTTTGCCGACGTAGCCAGGATCCGGCGTGTAAACCCATTTGCCGTCTGGCGTGATCGTAACCTTGCCATGGTCTGGTTTAACGCCGCCAATTGGCGTGCCATCCTCAGGAATCTCTACTTCGCCTTCAATGGGCTTGTCGACCTCTGTTACTTCTTTTTCAGTAGAAGTAGTAGGTGCCGGCGTAGCCGATACGGCAGGTGACGCTGTTGGCGATGGAGTAACAGCAGCAGTTGGCGTCGGAGACGGTACTGCAGTCGGCACCACTACTGGAGGGGTCGCCGTAGGTTTATTTGTTGGCGTCGGTGTGGGTGTCGCCGTAGGCGCTGGGCTAGGCGTCACAACCGGCGCAACGAATTTAACGTTTTTGACGGTAACCGGATTAACGACGGTTGATTGAATCGTAATCGCCACTTCGCCGCTGCCGTTAATTGTGTAACCAGCAGGAGCCGAGATTTCTTTGAGCACATAATTGCCATACGGAAGATCGGTGAAGGATACTTTACCGTTAACGGCTGTTGTTTTTTGTCCAAGGCTTACATTCGCACTATTGAACAGTTCGAACTTCGCTCCTTGAAGAACAATAGCAGCATTATCGCTGTCAACCTTGGTCACTTCCAGGCTGCCAAGCGGGATCTTCGTATTCTCTACTTGTTTAGCATTTGTTGGAGCATTGATCGTTACACTCAGCTCGCCATTGCCAATCATTGTGTAACCAGCAGGAGCTGAGATTTCTTTCAGCACGTAATTGCCGTAAGGAAGATCAGTAAACGTGATTTTGCCGCTGGCGTCTGTCGTTTTTTGTCCTTGGCTTACATTCGCGCTATTGAATAGCTCGAACTTGGCTCCAGCAAGAACGGCAGCAATATTGGCGCTGTCCACCTTTGTTACTTCCAAGCTGCCAAGCAAAACGACAGGGATCTTTTTGTTTTCAACCTTTTGCGTAACAGCTGCTGCATTGATCGTTACATTTACTTGACCGCTGCCGTCAATGCTGTAGCCAGCAGGAGCAGATATTTCCTTCAGCACATAATTGCCGTACGGGAGATCAGTGAAGGAAACTTTACCGTTAGCCGCTGTCGTTTTTTGTCCAAGGCTTACGTTCGCGACATTGAATAGCTCGAACTTAGCGCCTTCAAGGACGGTTGCGTTATTGTCTTTGTCTACCTTTGTCACTTCCAAGCTGCCTGTTTTCTTTTTATTCCCAATTTGCTTCGGTAGAGGAGTTGAGGAATTTATCGTTATCTCATAGATTCCGTTACCGTCAATGTTATATCCAGTAGGCGCGCCCGTTTCTTTTAACGTATATTTCCCATAGCGCAGGTTGTTAAATTCAAGCTCACCAGCGGCATTGGTCGTACCACTTGACTTCTTGCCATTGGAATTACGAGTCAATTCAAAGGCTGCGCCCGATAATTTGATGCTTGTATCATCCGCATCAACCTTTTCTATCTTCAAGGAGCCGATATAGACACTGCCGTTGCCCTCAGCGCCAGACAGTGCTACTCTGACCTCGGAAGGGTTGTCGATGATCTTTGTTCCTACGCCATTTCCTGTGAACGAAGCGGTATTCGATACCTTCTCGCCGTCCTTAGCATCAATAATCGATTGATATTCAAGAATGTAAGGCTTGGAAATCGTATTTAGGAAGCGGAGCTCAAAGGTTTCATCGCTATCGATAGCCGGATTGGTATTTTCTGTAAACACTAGCTCGTACTCATTAGTATTTACTGGCCCTAGCTTGTTAACCGTACCGTCCGCAGCTACGGATGTGTTGAATAGCTTGAACGATTGTTTGATCAAGGTTTGCTTTTTGCTAGGCGTATCATTGATTTTGGCGCCAGCCACGGTCGATTGGCCGCGGTTGATATAGATCGTCCAGTTGATCGAATCGTCGCTTTGCGCGCCGGTTTTCGCTACATATTCACCTGCTTTAGGGATCGTTACTTCAGCGTGCAAAGTCTTCTCATTAAAGCCTGTTCCGCTGAATAGAGCATCGTTCTTAATCAATGTGTCGTCAATGAACTGGTTCATGAGACTCGTTTTGAACGTAATCTGGTAAGGCTCGGTAATCGTATGGTTAAAGGCAACGGTCAGCGTATTCGAATTTGCTGCATCTGGATTCGTTACGCTGTACTCTGATGCCGGAACGACAGCGCCTTGAGCAGTCGTTCCATTGCTGTTGATTACGAGCTTACGAACCTCGATAGAGCCGGCTTCATATTTTTGGACAGACTCGAGCTTGTCTATGACTTTAGCGTCAGCAATCGTTTTGCTATTGTAGTTGACGCCGATCGTCCAAGTGATTTGCTTATCGGTCGCGTTATAGCTTCCTTTTTTGTAGCCGTTATCCTGCGTGTTTTTGTTAGGCGTAAACGTTGAAGATCCGGTTTGCTCCTTAACGGCGCCAGCAGGCGTCTCTTTCCAAATGACTTTGCCGTTGTTGGTGAAAGCAATGTTCGCATTGGAAAAATAAGATGTGTTTACATAGTCGTACTGCGTCGTATACGTAATCGTATAGGAAGCATTTCCATCCGGGAGTACAAGGCTGAAGCCCTTAGCCGTGGCAGTATCGCCAACCGGATTATAAGCAAGCGTATAGACAGAATTGCCGACGGTCACTCCGTTTTGCTTAACGACCAGACTTCCTGGCACAAGCTTTAAGGCGCCTAGCTGAGTAGGGAATGTATCCTCGAATTTGAGATCGTACAAATTGTATTTGTCGGCGTTGATTTCTACTTTCCAGTCAATCGTTCTAGCTGCGTAGTTAGCGTTGGAATTTGTTTTGTGCACGAAGTGATGCTTTATCGTTTTGTTGACTGAGCTTTGTTTCGTGTCGGAATAAACGGTGTTATTAATCGTCGCGTCGGCATAAAGGTTCGATGACGGGCGAGTTTGGTATTTGATTTTATAAGCGCCAGTAATCGGATTCGGATTCGTAAAAGTCAGTTTAAATCCGTTCTTGCTAGCTGTATAGTTAGGATGGCTGCTAACGTTGGTGTCTATCGCATAGTTAGCTGCCGGAATCTCAGCTCCAGCCGTGCCGGTAACCGGATCTGCAGCAGGGTACACTTTAATGGAGCCTGGGACAAGCTCATGGCGATTATCAAACAAGTCAGTCAAGGTTGCATTGGCAATGGTATCCTCGCCGAAATTGTATTTAATTTCCCAATCAATCAGTTGAGTAGACTCGTCGTAAGTACCCGATTTCTCGAGCAGCTTGCCGCGCGTATTCGTCACCGTATCAGAGGCTGAGGCATTGCTGATATTGCTGCCTTTCAACAAGGCGGTGTTCGTGAAATTCGCTTTCGTAATATCGGTAATTTGCGTCTCGTACTCCACGCGGTATGAGGAAGCGATATTTCCGAGCTCGATCTTCATTTCGTAAGCAGGAGCCGTAGGTTCCGTGATCAAAGGCGTTACAAGGATGGGATTCGACAAAACGCCGTTCGTATCCGTATCCATTTTGTATACTTTGAGCGTGCCGGGTTTATAAGTAAGGCCGCTGGGAATGATGTCGGTCACTACGGCATCGTTCACCTTTTGCAAATTTTTATTTACGTCAACGGTCCATTTAATGTTTTCTGCGTTAAAGGACTTGTCCGCAATGCCTTTTTTGGCGATGGGGGTGGTTCCGGGCTTAGGCGCGATCGGAATCGTGATGCTGTCTCCGATATTGAACTGAATAGGGACTTCCGTTTTGTAGTTGATGCTTTGCTCGGTGAAGTAATTCCAGAAGCTAAGCGTTCCGTTAACGGCTGAGCCTTCGATCTCTTCATTAAAGGTTAATAGGACCGTTCCGTTCGTAACTTTATAAGTTCCGACTGAAGGCGTGCCGGCCAAAGGCCTTTCCGAAATATTGCCGCCGTACATGACAAATTGCGACGGAAGCTGGAAGGTGTACGTATCGCCGCTCTTATAAGTGTGGTTTTCAGGAAGCTCCCACTCATAATTCAAAGTCAGATATTGCCCTAATTCGACACGGATATCCGGGTTTACATAATAAACGGATTGATAGACAGAGGCTATGACGGTACTAGGGGTATCCTTGTCAGTCAGTTTCATTTTTGTAATAATATTGTCTGTAATACCTGCTGCTTCTGCCGTCTTCAAAGCACCGGCGAAGTTCACGTACTGAAAAATCAGCAGAAACGCAACCATTAATGCGATCGTTCTTCTTTTCATTTCTTAGTATCCTCCATCTTGGTTTGGTCTATTGGGTCTAATCGAAGATAGCGATTAACGTTTAAGCGGCAATGCATCATTCCTTTCTAAATTAAACGGGTAAAATGTAGGGATCGGCCTGCTGTTATTTATGAGATAATCTATGTATGCATGGCAGCTTTACGAGAAAAGCGCCGGCCTAGCGAGGGTGTTTGAAGCTTCGATTCTAGTTGTTTTTTTACTTTTTTCGCTAAATTGCGAGCAGGATTGCATGCTTTAGCATTATATCAACCCAATCTATACATTTTCTGAACATAATAGTTCTTAAGACTTATCGTTTTTTGGCAAGAGCATAAATGATTACGGAGAAGTTGCCGATAGGAGTATGTAAACGGCAACAACGCTTTTTAAGTAATAAAATCGGATTATTTTTACACTGATGTGGGAGTGAAGCAGGTGAAGGCGCTTTTAATAGATGATGAAAGACTGGCTCTTGTTCAACTAGAGAGGATGCTCCGCCAAACGACAGAGGTAACGTCAATTGAATCGTTTCAAAATCCGCTGCATGCCGTGGAGCAAGCCGCTGTGCTGCAGCCGGATATTATTTTTTTGGACATTCATATGCCCGAAATTTCCGGATTGCAGGCAGCCGAGCTGCTTTCCGAGGTTTGTCCGCTTGCGGATATCGTATTTGTAACCGCTCATGATGAGTATGCGGTGCAAGCATTTGAGCTGAATGCGATGGATTATGTGCTCAAGCCGCTTCAAATGTCTCGGTTGCAGAAAACGATGGATAGGCTGACCAAGCGGAGAGGCTTGCCGGCAGCGCCAATAGCTGAAATCGACCACACTCAGAAAATCAATTGCTTCAAAATGCTAAAGTTCCAGTCCTCGGGGCAACAGCCTGAGCTGCCCAAATGGCGGACGGCTAAAGCGCAGGAGCTTTTTGCTTATTTGCTGCACCATCGGGGGCAGATCGTTCATAAGTCGACGCTGCTGGAGGTTTTTTATCCGGAGATGGATTTGAAGCGGGCGATGACTCAGCTCTATACCGCTATTTATCAAATCAGGCAATGCATTCAGAAAATGAATATGAACATATCGATTCATAATTCGAGCATCCAAGAGGGTTATATTCTCGACATCGGCCAAGTCGTGCTGATTACAGAGCTGTGGGAGCAGGAGCTGAGCAAGCTGAGCGGGCCTGTCTCGGGGCAGGTGGATCGTGTGCTGCAATTGCTGGCGGATTATGAGGGCGACTACCTTCAGGATTACGGGTACATTTGGGCTGAGTATGAGAGAGAGCGCTTGAGACAGCTGTGGCTGATCCTCGCGAGGCAGCTTGGCGCATATTACTTGGAGGATGCCCATAGGAAATCCGATGCGCTGCAAATCTATGAAAGAATACAAGCGATGGATCCTTATAATGAAGAAGAGGCGCTGATCGTCATGCGGCTGTATGATGAGCTCGGCTATTATGACAAGGTGACAGCCCATTACGAGCGGCTTCTCCAATCGATGGAGAAGGAGCTGGGCATAGTTGTTCCGCAGCAGGTAAATTTATGGTATAAGAAGTGGCAGGGAAATAGAAACGGCAGAGAGCGGATGCAGTAAGGGCGCAGGCATAAGGCGGGCTCGTACAAATTGGAATACCTCGGCATAAGTCTTGTAGGGACGCTGCTGCGGTATTTTTTTGTTAGGGGATCATTGCGCGGCAGGAAAGATAACGGTATAATATACGGGAACAAACATTCTTATTTTTGTGAAAGCTGATGAAATGAAATTCATATATTTGACCATAATGATAAGAGTATTCGGAATGATGGGGGTGGATGGTAAGCGTGAGCGAACTTGCAAAGGAAACGAAGCTGTTTAAAATTCAGTCGGATTATACGCCGCAGGGCGATCAGCCGAAAGCGATCGAACAGCTGCTGGAAGGAATAAAGGCAGGCAAGAGGCATCAGACGCTGCTCGGCGCGACCGGTACAGGCAAAACGTACACGATTGCGAATATGGTGGAGAAGCTGAACAGGCCAACGCTCGTCATTGCTCATAACAAGACGCTGGCCGCACAGCTGTGCAGTGAATTCAAAACTTTTTTCCCGGATAACGCAGTCGAATATTTTGTGAGCTATTATGATTACTATCAGCCGGAAGCTTACATCCCTTCAACCGATACCTTTATCGAGAAGGACTCGAGCATCAACGATGAAATCGATAAGCTGCGACATTCGGCGACAAGCTCGCTGTTCGAACGGCGCGACGTGATTATCGTAGCGAGCGTCTCCTGCATCTATGGCCTCGGATCTCCGACGGAATACGGAGGGCTCGTGCTTTCGCTGCGAGTGGGAATGGAGAAGCCGCGCGATACGATTTTGCATAAGCTTGTCGATATCCAATATCAACGCAACGATATAAGCTTTACGCGGGGAACGTTCCGCGTTCGCGGCGATATCGTTGAGATTTTCCCCGTTGCCAACAATGAGCGTGCCATTCGGGTGGAACTCTTCGGCGACGAGATCGAACGCATCTCGGAAATTGACGTGCTGACCGGCGAAATTATCGGCGAACGCGATCATATCGCTATTTTCCCGGCGTCTCACTTCGTTACGCAGGAGGAGACGATGAAGGTAGCGCTCGTGAACATCGAGCGCGAGCTGGAGGAGCGGCTCGCCGAGCTGCGCGAGGCAGGCAAGCTGCTTGAAGCGCAAAGGCTGGAGCAGCGGACGCGCTACGATTTGGAAATGATGGCGGAGATGGGCTTCTGCTCCGGCATTGAGAACTACTCGGGACCGCTAACGTTCAGAGAACGCGGCGCCACGCCGTATACGCTGCTCGATTATTTCCCCGACGACATGGTTATCGTCATCGATGAATCACATGTATCGCTGCCGCAAATCAGGGCGATGTACAATGGTGACCGCGCGCGCAAGGAGATGCTGGTCAATCATGGCTTCAGGCTTCCTTCCGCGATGGATAACCGGCCGCTCCGCTTTGAAGAGTTTGAAGCGAAGGCGAAGCAGCTCGTTTATGTATCGGCTACGCCAGGTCCTTACGAGATCGAGCATACCGACAGAATGATCGAGCAGATCATCAGGCCTACCGGCCTAATCGATCCGATCATTGACGTTCGGCCGACGAAGGGCCAAATCGATGACCTGTTGAACGAGATTCGCGATCGCATTGCCAAGGATGAGCGGGTTCTTGTTACGACGCTGACGAAGAAGATGTCAGAGGATCTTACCGATTATATGAAGGAGATTGGCATCAAGGTTCGCTATCTCCATTCCGATATAAAGACGCTAGAGCGTTTAGCGATTTTGCGCGACCTCAGGCTTGGCGTATTCCATGTTCTCATCGGCATCAATCTACTCCGCGAAGGATTGGATTTGCCGGAGGTATCCTTAGTTACGATTCTCGATGCGGATAAGGAAGGTTTCCTTCGCTCGGACCGCGCGCTTATTCAAACGATTGGACGCGCGGCGCGCAACAGCGAAGGCCGAGTCATCATGTACGGCGACAAAATAACCGATTCTATGGATCGCGCGATAAAAGAAACAGAACGGCGGCGTACGATTCAGCTTGCCTACAATGAGAAGCACGGCGTTACGCCGCAAACGATTCGCAAAAAAGTACATGACGTTATCGAAGCAACTAAGGTAGCCGAGCAGAAGGCTGATTATTTGACCGAAGCCGGCGCAGGCAAGATGAACAAGAAGGATCGTCTGGCGCTTGTTCAAAGATTGGAAGCGGATATGAAGGACGCAGCGAAAAATCTGCAGTTCGAACGTGCAGCGGAGCTGCGGGACGCGCTGCTGGAGCTGCGCGCAGAGATGGGTTAAGTAGGAGGAGAAACGATTGGCTAGCGATAAAATTGTTATTAAGGGCGCTCGCGCCCACAATCTTAAAAACATTGACGTCACCATACCGCGCGACAAATTTGTCGTACTGACAGGGCTAAGCGGATCTGGTAAATCTTCGCTCGCATTCGATACGATTTATGCGGAAGGACAGCGCCGCTACGTGGAATCCTTATCTGCCTATGCGCGTCAATTCCTTGGACAAATGGAAAAGCCGGACGTTGATTCGATCGACGGATTATCACCGGCTATCTCGATCGACCAGAAGACGACCAGCCGCAACCCGCGTTCTACAGTCGGCACGGTTACGGAAATTTACGATTATTTGCGGCTATTGTTTGCCCGTATCGGCAAGCCGCATTGTCCGGAGCATGGCATAGAAATTACTTCCCAGACGGTCGAGCAGATGGTCGATCGGATTATGGAATACCCGGAGAAGACGAAGCTGCAAATTTTGGCGCCGCTTATTTCGGGACGCAAGGGCGAGCATACCAAGCTGCTGGCTGATATTCAGAAGCAAGGGTTCGTACGGGTCCGCGTAAACGGCGAGCTCCGAGAGCTTAGCGAGAAGATTGAGCTGGAGAAAAACAAAAAGCATAGCATTGAAGTCGTGGTCGACCGTATCGTCGTGAAGTCGGATGTTCAGACTAGGCTTGCGGATTCTTTGGAAACGGCGCTTAAGCTGTCCGAGGGACGCGTGCTCGTTGATATTATCGATCAAGAGGAGCTGCTCTTCAGCTCGAACCTTGCTTGTCCGGAATGCGGATTCAGCATCGAAGAGCTGGAGCCGCGGATGTTTTCCTTCAACAGCCCATATGGTGCATGCCCGGAGTGTGACGGCTTAGGCGTCAAAATGATCGTTGATCCGGACTTGCTTGTACCTGATACGACCAAATCGGTTGAGGATGCGGCTTTCCTAGCTTGGGCAGGCAGCACGTCCAACTATTATCCGCAGTTTCTGAGCGCGGTTTGCGTGCATTACGGCATTCCGCAAAACGTGCCGGTATCGGAGCTTGCGCCCGAGCAGATGAAGAAGCTGCTTTTTGGCACAGGCGGAGAGCGCGTTCGCTTCTTATACGAAAATGATTTCGGCCATCGCAAAGAGGCCTATGTTCCATTCGAAGGGATCGTCCATAACCTCGAGCGCCGCTATCGCGATACGGCATCGGATATGATGCGCGAGCATATTGAGAACTACATGAGCGCCAAGCCATGCGCAAGCTGCAAGGGACAGCGGCTGCGCAAGGAAAGCTTGGCAGTAACGATCAACGCGCAAAATGTGTCGCAAGTAACATCGTTCTCCATCGGCGATGCGCAGCGGTACTTCGAGTCGCTTGAGCTGACGAAGAAGGAGCTTGCGATTGCGAGCCTCATTTTGAAAGAAATAAACAGCCGCCTTGGCTTCCTTGTTAATGTCGGGCTTGAATATTTGTCGCTCAGCCGCGCAGCGGGGACGCTGTCTGGCGGGGAAGCGCAGCGGATTCGATTGGCAACCCAAATCGGCTCCAGCTTGATGGGCGTCCTCTATATACTGGACGAGCCAAGCATCGGCTTGCATCAGCGCGACAACGACCGGTTGATTGAGACGCTAGAGCATATGCGCAATCTCGGCAATACGCTGATCGTCGTAGAGCATGACGAGGATACGATGCTCGCAGCCGATTACATCATTGATATTGGACCTGGGGCAGGCATTCACGGCGGCATGGTCATTGCCGAAGGTACGCCTGCGGAAGTGATGGAAAATGAAAACTCGTTGACCGGACAATATTTAAGCGGGCGCAAGTTTATCGAAGTGCCGGCTGAACGACGCAAAACAAACGAGAAATGGCTGGAGGTACGCGGCGCTAAGGAAAACAACCTTAGAAACGTGAACGTAAAAATACCGCTCGGCGTATTCTCGGCGGTTACGGGCGTTTCGGGTTCGGGCAAGTCGACTTTCGTAAATGAAATTCTCTACAAGACGCTAGCGCGTGATTTGAATAAAGCGAAAACCCGTCCAGGGCAGTACAAGGAGCTTCGAGGCATCGAGCATTTGGAGAAGGTCATCGACATTGATCAATCGCCAATCGGCCGGACGCCAAGATCGAATCCTGCCACTTACACAGGCGTTTTTGATGATATTCGTGATTTGTACGCAAGCACGACAGAGTCGAAGGTTCGCGGCTATAAGAAAGGCCGCTTCAGCTTTAACGTGAAGGGTGGACGCTGCGAGGCATGCCGCGGCGACGGAATTATCAAAATCGAGATGCATTTCCTTCCCGACGTATACGTGCCTTGCGAGATCTGCAAGGGCAAACGCTATAATCGCGAGACGCTGGAAGTGAAGTACAAAGGAAAGAACATTGCCGAAGTGCTGGAAATGACGATTGAAGACGGCTGTTCCTTCTTCGAGAACATTCCGCGCATTCACCGCAAGGTGCAAACGCTTCTTGATGTAGGCCTTGGTTATATGAAGCTAGGTCAGCCTGCAACAACATTGTCTGGCGGCGAGGCGCAGCGGGTGAAGCTGGCGGCTGAGCTATACCGCCGTTCGACGGGCAAGACGCTATACATTTTAGATGAGCCTACAACGGGCTTGCACGTGCACGACATCGATAGATTGCTGACGGTATTGCATCGTTTGGTTGATTCAGGCGAATCGGTACTCGTCATCGAGCATAACCTGGACGTCATCAAAACAGCGGATTACCTCATTGATCTAGGGCCGGAAGGCGGCAGCGGCGGCGGTATGATCGTTGCGACAGGAACGCCGGAGCAGGTCATTAAGGTAGAGCAATCGTATACGGGCAAATACTTGAAGCCGATTCTTGAGCGTGATCGCGCAAGGACCATCGCACAGCATAAAGAGAATCAGAAGGTAGCTGCAGCAGCAGAATAAGCAAGAATAGAAGAGAAAGCAGTCTGAGATTAATCAGATGGCTTTCTCTTTTTTTTGCATATTTACAACCTGTAAGAGACGGAGCTGCGACCGCGGATGAACAAAACGGCTTTTGCCCATCCCTGTGTGTGAAATGATAAAAAAGTAAAATATGTTCCAAAATACAAAGATCTAATTCTTATGAGCTGCGATTTTTTTTTCTAAAATGAAGCTATACAGAAAGTTTGAAGGAGGAGCTTCATGAAACAGAAAAAAACGTTGATCCAGCTCAGTATGGGCGCTAAGGAGCAAATAGCAGGTTACTTATTTGTCGCTCCTTTAATGATCGGGCTCGTTGTGCTAACGTTGATTCCCGTTCTAGGATCATTATTGCTTAGCTTTACGAATTGGAATTTTGTCGCAGGGGTGGATGCAATTAAATTTGCAGGATTGGATAACTTTGTCCGATTATTTCATGATGGCGTGTTTATGAAAAGCTTATTAAACAACCTTATCTTTATCATTACGGTACCTATAACAATCATACTCGCGTTGGTGCTGGCGATCATTATTGATAAGCATGTTTATTTAAAGGATATGTTCAAAGTCGTTTATTTCCTGCCTTACATTTCTAGCGTGGTCGCCGTTGCGATGGTATGGCAGGTACTCTTTCACCCTTCGCATGGACCGGTAAATAATTTCTTGATTTCAATCGGAATCGACAACCCGCCGAAGTGGCTGGCTGATATCGATTATGCGATGCCGTCGCTCATGATGATTCAAATCTGGATCCTGCTTGGTTATAACATCATTATTTTCATCGCTGGCTTGCAGGGGATTCCAAAGGATTTGTATGAAGCGGCCGACATCGACGGCGCGAATATATGGACCAAGTTTCGCAAAATCACCGTGCCTTGCATATCGCCGACGACCTTTTTCCTGCTCGTTACCGGGATTATCGGAACGTTCAAAATTTTTGATTTGATCCAAGTGCTCACGCAGGGCGGACCAGCCAATTCGACGACCGTTATCGTGTACGAGCTATATGATACGGCCTTCAATCAATTGAAGACGGGATACGCATCGAGTATGGCGCTTGTTCTCTTCGTTATCTGTCTAGCAATTACGGGCTTGCAAATGCTCGCACAAAAAAAATGGGTCAACTATTAATTCGGAGAGGAGGAATGGCTAATGAAAAACGTGAGTGTATCCAAAATAGGATGGACCATCATTATGGCAGCGGCGGGCATGATCTCGTTGCTCCCGTTTTTATGGATGCTGACGACCTCGTTCAAGCCGGAAGCGGACGTCTTTAATTTTCCGATTGAATGGATTCCGACGAAGTGGCATCTCATCGAAAACTATAAGCAAGTGTGGACAGGAGGATTTTTGAACTATTATCTCAACTCCATCTACATTACGTTAACGACAACCTTTATCAATGTTTTCGTCTGCGCACTGGCAGCGTTCGGCTTCTCTAAACTGCGGTTCCGCGGCAGAGATACGATGTTCCTTCTCGTACTTGCCTTGTATATGGTGCCGCCTCAAGCATCGCTTGTACCGCAATTTTTATTGTTTAACTGGATGAACCTCATCGATACGCATATTGGCCTTATACTTATCAATAGCTTCAGCATTATTGGAGCCTTCATGCTCAGGCAATTTTTTATGGGCGTGAACAATGAGTTTATGGAGTCGGCCCGGATGGATGGCGCAGGCCACTTCCGTTCTTTCTTTCAAATCGCGCTGCCGCTTATTCGTCCAGGCTTGGCAACATATGCTATTCTGCGTTTCATATGGACATGGAATGACTACCAGTATCCGCTAATCTTTTTGAAGTCGAAGGACCTATTCACGATTCAGCTTGGCATTAGGCTGTTTGGCGACCAGTACGGGGACATCTACTCGCTTATGATGGCGGGCGCCGTATCGGCGATCGTTCCGCTGCTTATCATTTTTGCGCTTGGCCAAAAGCAGGTTATCGAAGGGATCTCGCTCGGCGGCGTAAAAGGGTAACAAAGTCAAAATAGTTTCTCTTCAGTAAAATATGAGAACTTCGAATACGATTTGTAAGTGGTAGGATTTGATTGTAGACGTTTTCAAAAACTAGACGGGTCATAAATATTAGGAGGGTTACTATGAAAAAGAGATTATCGATGATGTTATTGGGCTTGGCAGTATTCGCAACGGCTTGCTCCGGGGGCAACAATGGCGGCACTCCGAACAGCTCCGCCACAAATGCTACAAACGCTACTAACGCTCCTAAAGAGACAGCGGCGGCAGAGCAAGTAACGTTGAAGCTAAGCACATGGCAAACGGACGGTAAAGCAAAGTGGACCGACATTATTTCCGTTTTTGAAGAGAAACACCCGAATATTAAAGTAGAGCTTGACCTGCTCAATGAAAAAGGCGACTCGGTTGCTTCCATGCAAAAATTAGATCTGATGGCGGCTTCCAATGACCAGCTTGATATTATCGAGCTGCCTTATACGAACTATTCGCAGCGTGCCGATATTGGCTTGCTTGAGCCTTTGGACAGCTACATTGAAAAGGACGGTTATAAATACGAAGACGAGTATTTGGTAGATACGAAGGTTAACGATAAAATTTACGCTTTGCCTTCTTCCATGCAGCGCTGGTTCGTGCTCTTGAACAAGGAGATGCTCGACGAGGCAGGCTTGCCGGTTCCGACGGACTGGACGTGGAGCGAGTTCATGGAATATGCGAAAAAGCTCACTAAGGGCGAAGGAACAACGAAACGTTATGGCGCTTATTTGCATAACTGGCCGGATTACTTCCAATTGCAAATGATGAGCAAAGCGACCGATAATACGTTCCTGAAAGCGGACGGTACATCCAATGCGACTGATCCGGTGTTTAAATCGAACTTGGAAATGATGAAAAAAATGATGTATGAAGACAAGAGCGCCAATATGTACGAGGACATTATTTCGCAGAAGCTGGCTTACCGCAACCAATACTTCAACGGCTTAGCTGCTATGCTGCCAATGGGTGACTGGATGGTAGCTGAATCCGGGGGCACGGATGCGATTCCAGCTAATTTCGTAACGGCATTCGCGCCGCTTCCAAAACTTGACGGAGAGAGCAAACATTACTCGCCGGTACAACCGACTTATATGGGCGTAGCTGCAAAATCGAAAAACAAAGAAGCGGCATATACGTTTGTAAGATGGTATACCTCTGAAGGTCTTGGCATTAGCGGCCGCGTATTCTCCGGCTGGGCGAAGTCCGATTCCAGCAAGCTTATCGATACGATTGTAGCTGCAGCTAAGGATCCTTCAAAAATTGACGTGGAGTCGCTGAAATATACGATGAGCACTACCATTCCAGGAACGGCGCCAGTACCTGCTAAATACGCCGATGAAGCTAAAAATACGGTTATCCCTGAGGCGGAGCTGTACATTCTAGGCAAGCAGGACGTGGACACCACGATTGCTAATATTGATAAAAATATTGCTGAGGTTGTTAAGAATAACGGGAACTAATGAAGTGCCGAATCGAAATTGATCTTTCATAATAAAGGGCTTACAATGTTGTGGGACAGGAGGAGCACCAATTTCTGTCCCTATTCTATTCAGATATGAGGCCTGCACTCGTGTTAACTCGACAAGATTCGCTGCGGAAGAAATTAGTGTGGTCAGCATTGATCTGTTTTGTCATCCCACTCGCCGTTATTTATTTAGTCACGAACTATTTTACGAGAGATATTATTTTAGAAAAAGTAGTATTGAATGCCGAAGACTCGCTCAAGGTTGCTAAATCGGAAATTAACAGCATTTTCGAGCAAACGTTGAATTTATCCAATTTTGTGTTGATGAACAACGAAATTCGCCAAATGCTTATGGTTAATAAGGCTGAATTAGCCTCGCCGCAGCAGAAGCAAGAGTACGCGGTCAATTTCAGCAAGCTGTCGCGGATTTTGGACGATCTCTTTATTCAAAAGGATGATTTTCAAGTTACGATTTTAGGGGTGAAAGAGCCCTTCTATACGAACTATTCGCATAGCGATCTTAACCCAAGATTATGGTATGAGAAAAGCTGGTTTCCCAATCTTAATAAGCTGCCGTTGTTCTCATCTTATTGGCTGGGTGAACAAGTCCAATCGGCGAAGACGAAGTTTACCTTCGTCACGATGGGACGGCCGATCAAACGGACGGCCAGCATTCCAATCGGCTACATGATCGTTAATGTGAACGAACGGTTGATTCGTCCCTATCTCACCACTAACGAAAATCAGGAAATGATTTTGTTAGACGCGAGCGGAGTTGTCATTTCCCATGCTGACCCTTCCCGAATAGGGGAGAAGCTCCTTTGGTGGAAGCCGGAGGGAATGGAGCGAACAATTGAAATAGAGGGCAAAAAATATATTTATGTGGAGCAAGTATTGGAAAGCAATGATTGGCGGGTCGTCAGCCTTATTCCTTTGTCAGCGGCCATCGATAAAAATAAACAGGTATTGTTCATTAGCTTTATCGTTCAAGCGTTGTTTTTCTCTTTGTTCTTTGGCCTGTTGACGATAAGGATCTCAGCGTTGACGAAGCCGATACGCGATTTAAGCGTGTTCGTGACGAAGATCGGACGCGGGCAGCTTGACGAGCGAAATGGCATTCGCGGGCATAACGAGGTCGGACATCTGGCTAAAACGATTGATTTTATGCTGGACCGTATTCAGGAAATGTTCGAGCAAATTACGGTGGAGCAGGCGAAGAAGCGCAAAGCCGAGCTGGAAATGCTTCAAGCGCAAATCAATCCGCATTTTATGTTTAATCTGCTCAATTCGATCAGGCTTAACATATTGGTGCAGGGAGATCGGGAAAATGCGGAGTTAATCAAGTCGTTGTCCTCGCTGCTGCGAATGACGATTAATCGGGATAACGAGTTTATTCCTCTGCAAGAAGAGGCGGATACTGTACTCCATTATGTGAGGCTGATGAATTTCCGCCATGCCAATCAGGTTAGAGTCGCTTATAACTTCGAGGATGGCTGCGAGCAAGCGTTGGTTCCGCGCTTCATGATTCAGCCGTTGATTGAAAACGCGATTATTCACGGCTTCGAGCAATTTGACGGCGAGATCTTTATCGACGCCAGCAAGGAGCAAAGCAGCGGAAGCGAGCTGCTCCAAATAACGGTACGGGATAACGGCATCGGCATGACGGAGAGCAAGCTGAAGGAGCTGCAAGCAAAAAGCGAGGACGATTCCGAAACGCAGGACGGCGAAAGAAAAAGCTTTTCCGGTATCGGCGTAAAAAATGTGTTTCAAAGGCTGCGGCTCGTTTATGGAGAGTCTGTCAAAACGACGATTGAAAGCGAGTCCGGTGTTGGAACGACGATAACTTTGATTTTCCCATTCGAGTGTGAGAGAGCAGGTGCGCAGCGTGTTGACGGCAATTCTAGTGGATGACGATTATCCGGTCGTACGTTATCTCTCACAAACGGTTTTATGGCAGGAGCTCGACATTAAGCTGATCGGCTGTTATTCAAATGGCTTAGAGGCTTGGGAGGCCGCATGCCAAAACCCGCCCGACATTATTTTGACCGATATTGGCATGCCTAAGATGAGCGGGCTGGAAATGCTCGAGAAGTTTTGCGAAATTAATCCGAGGGGCCGAGCGGTTGTGCTGTCCTGCCACAATGAATTCAAGTACGCGCAGCAAGCGCTGAAGCTGAACGTGAAGGATTATATTTTGAAGGAAAGCTTGGATGTCGAGGAGCTGCAAGCGATATTGAAAAATATCGTAACCGATCTGCAGGCAGAAAAGAAGAAAACGACGGATATGCTTTTGTACAAGCAGAAAGAAGCGATGAATCAATCGGCGCTCAAAGAAAAGTTTCTCAAAGACACCTTGTTTCAATCGTTTTGGAAAAAAGAGACCTGGATCGAGCATGCCCGGACCAACGGTGTTCGGCTTCAAGCCAAAAGCTATATTCCGCTCGTCCTTATTATTGACCGTATGTCGACCGTAGCAAGCAATAGGAAACTGAACGATTATACGATTGCGTTCTCGGTGGAAAATGTATTGCAGGATTTATTGGATACATCCCGCTGGTTAACGTTCCGTTACAGCAATAAGCAGCTCGTCATCCTGTACGGCAGCGATGAGCCGGCCAAAGATCAGCAGCTCATTTATTACGCGATGCGGGAAGCGATTGCAGCGATCCAAAAGTATTTGAAAATATCGGTTTCCTGTATTCAGGGAAGGGAAACAAGGGGTCCTAAAGAGATGCAGGACGTTCTGCTGCCGATGCTGAAGGAGCCGGAGCATTGCTTTTACCTGAGGGAATCGACCGTTCACAGCTTCGAAATCGCGCCATTTTCCAAGGAGGACATGTATACCGAGTATGCTCAGTTATTCGCCAGCATTAATCAAAGCATCGCTTTAAATGAGCCTGAGGCATTGCGGAGTACAATTGTGGAGTGGGCCAATGGCGTTCGAGCGAAAAAATTCCATCCAAGCGACGTGAAGGAGTTAGTGCTGCAGCTGCTTATGGACCTGCAAATGAAGACGAAGGTTACGCTGCAGTATCATCCCTTCCTATCCGGCGAGAAATTATACGATGCGGTGAATGCGATTGAAACGCTGGACCATTTGGAAGAGTGGATGATTCAGCATTTGAATGAGCTATCCAGACGATTAAGCATCTATGCGATCAGCTCCAAACGGACGGAGGTCATCAAAGCGCAGCAATTTGTCGTGACGCATGTTACGGAGAAATTGACGCTTGAGGATATGGCCCATCATTTGAACTTGAATTCCAGCTATTTTAGCCGCCTGTTCAAAAAAGAGACGAACCAAAATTTTATCGAATACGTCAATATGGTCAAGCTGCAAAAAGCGAAGGAGATGCTTCAGCAATCGAGCAAAAGCGTCGAAGAAATATCCGATTATTTGGGCTATGCGAACAAAAGTTACTTCATTAAATTGTTTAAGCGAGAGATGGGCATGAGACCTAGCGAATATTCGGTTTGGAGCAAAGGTCATTTCGAGTGAAACGGAGAGAGCTTTCATGGCAGCAGCGAGAGGGTTAGGGGATAAGGGATTGCACTCGAAAGCGGATTTGCAGCAAGCGGTTACAGATGCCTTTGAACCTTTGAAAAATCATTTTACTCCCGGACATGCCGGATTGGCGCTTGGCGCTACAGGGGCAATCCATAGCGAGGCGATCGCCCTGATGGAGGCATTCGCGCGACCGCTGTGGGGACTTGTCCCGCATGCCTGCGGCGGCGGGGAGTCGGATTTGTGGCCGATGTACGCTCAGGGCATCATTCATGGAACGGATCCGAACCATGAGGCGTATTGGGGCGACTTCGGCACGAAGGATCAAAGGATGGTGGAGCAGTCCGTGCTTGGCTTGGGGCTCGCGCTTGCTCCCCATAAAATTTGGGAGCCGCTTTCGGATAAGGAAAAAGAGAATGTGTTTCGGTGGCTGAACCAGATCAACCTAGTTGATCGCTCCAATCCGAACAATTGGCTGATGTTCACTGTCCTTGTGAATGTCGGGTTCAAAAAAATAGGCATGCCGCATGATCAGGCATTGATGGAGCAGTATCTCGCTATTATTGATACCTATTACTTAGGCGACGGCTGGTATTCGGATGGGAAGACGGATCAGCGTGATTATTACATTCCGTTCGCGATGCACTATTACGGGCTTATTTATGCCAAATTGATGGAGCATGAGGATGCGGAGCGCGCTGCGCGTTACCGTGAGCGAGCGAGCTTATTCGCGCAGCATTTTATTCATTGGTTTGCCGAGGACGGGAGCAGCATCCCGTTTGGACGAAGCCTGACTTACCGCTTCGCGCAGGTTTCCTTTTGGAGTGCGCTGGTGTTTGCGGATGTGCAGCCGTATTCATTAGGGGTGATGAAGGGCATCATTATGCGTCATTTGCGCTGGTGGTTCTCGCAGCCGATCTTTACGCCTGATGGCTTGCTCAGCATCGGATACGCGTACCCCAATCTATTAATGGGAGAAGGCTATAATGCGCCGGGCTCGCCGTATTGGTCGTATAAAGCGTTTCTTATATTAGCTTTGCCTGACGAGCATCCCTTCTGGCAGGCAGAGGAAGAGGTTCTGCCCAAGCTAAGTCCGCTCGTCGCTCAGCCGCATGCGCGCATGACGATTAGCCGTCCGGAAGGGCATAAGCATGCAATGGCTTATGGCTCCGGCCAAATGGCGAACTTCGACATGTCGCACAGCGCGGCAAAATATTCGAAATTCGTTTATTCGACTTTATTCGGCTTTAGCGTTCCGAAGGGCTACTACGGACTATCGCAGGGAGCCCATGACTCGACGCTTGCGCTGAGCGAATGCGATGAGCATTACCGCGTCCGGCGGTTTTGCGAGGAATTCCGCATTCAGGAGCATTCCGTCTACTCCCGCTGGCTTCCATGGGCAAATGTCGAGGTGCGGACATGGATTATTCCTGCGGGCCTGTGGCATGTTCGCGTACATCGCATAAAGACGGAGCGTGAGCTGGACGTCGCCGAAGGCGGGTTCGCTATTGAGACAGCGAGCGGAGATCTAAAGGTCAATGATGCTGTTCAAGCTGCAAAAGATAGCGTGCTGGCGCAGTTGCCAAATAGTCTGAGCGGCATCATCAGCATTGCCGGGTATGGACAGGCGGAGCTGGTTTATCCGGAGGCCAATACGAATGTGCTGAAGCCGCGTACGATGATTCCGACATTAACCGCCAGGTTAAAGCCGGGTGAGCATGTGTTAATTGCTGCTGTATTTGGCGCGACGAACAGTGAAGAAAACCGGCTGGAATGGACAAAACCGCCAATTATTGAGCGTGATGCTTCGGGAAATATGAGAATCGAATATGTCCTTCATAAGGATATCGTATAAGGCGGTGAATCGTTGATGTGGCAAACGGCAATTGATGATGCGATTGGCAAAGTGAAACAAAATATAGGCAAACACCCTGGAAAGCTGCCGCATATTACGGAAGGGCAGCGTTATGAATGGGGAGAGAATGACGACTGGATTGAGGGCTTCTACATCGGCTTGATGTGGCTTGCCTATGAATATAGCGAAGATTCCTTTTATAAGGAAGCGGCGGAAGCATACCTGCCGAACTTTAAAGACCGCCTGGATCGCCATGTAGCGCTGGATCATCATGATATCGGGTTTTTATATTCGTTGTCGGCGGTGGCGCAGTGGCGTGTGACCGGAAGCGAAGAAGCACGAGCGGTCGCCCTGCAGGCGGCAGAAACGCTTTATTCGCGCTGGCGGCCGCAGCTTGGCATTATTCAAGCATGGGGCAAGGAGGATGACCCGGAAAATGGCGGACGGATGATCATCGATTGTTTAATGAATCTTCCGCTCTTGTTCTGGGCTTATGAGCAAACTGGCGAGCAAAAGTATTATGACATTGCCTACAAGCATGCATGTGCAAGCCAAAAATTTTTGGTGCGCGGAGACCGATCGTCCTACCATACGTTTTATTTTGACCCAAAGACCGGC
This sequence comes from Paenibacillus sp. FJAT-27812, assembly GCF_001273905.1. Lineage (NCBI taxonomy): Bacteria > Bacillati > Bacillota > Bacilli > Caryophanales > Paenibacillaceae > Paenibacillus > Paenibacillus sp. FJAT-27812. Next base: position 2,641,702 of record NZ_LIGH01000001.1, read on the forward strand.
CATGCCCTTCGAGGCGGAACGCATCAAGGTTATGAGGATGGCTCGACTTGGACAAGAGGTCAGTCATGGGGCATTTATGGCTTCGCGCTTGCCTACCGTTACACGAAGGATGCTGCTTTTTTGGAGACGTCCAAACGACTGGCCCATTACTTCATTGAGCATCTGCCGGAGGATCAAGTTGCGTATTGGGATTTTGACGTACCGCTTGAACCGCATACACCAAGGGACAGCTCGGCATCTGCTATCGCCGCATGCGGCCTGCTTGAATTGCTTGGGCTTCTATCTGCGGACGATTCCGATCATGCTATATTCGAGAAAGCACTCCAAAGCAGCATGGAGTCGTTAGTTAGCCGTTATGCAACAACGGATTTGCCGGATGCGGAAGGACTGCTGAAGCACGGGTCCTATCATGTGCGCGGCGATCGCGCTCCGGATGATTATATGATTTGGGGCGATTATTATTATGTTGAAGCCCTGCTTCGCATGCAAAAGGGGATTAAGGGTTACTGGTAACGATTGCGGCAGCAGCATATAGCAAACAAGAACCTCTGAATTCATTTGAATTCGGAGGTTTTTTGCGCTCGAGGGGCGCGGCTCAAACCCATAAAGGCGTTTCATTGCAGATAATCAGCCACATTTGTTGCAAAAGGTAAAATTTATACGACATCAGTCAAATTTATTCATTATAGCGAAGTTTCCTTTCTGTCTATAATGGTACAAAGCTTCATTGTAAGTGCTTACATTTGAGGAGGGAGGAAGGACGCTGTGAAAGAGAAAAGGCTTCTAATCGCTTTAGCCAGCATCCTTATTTTATTTATTGCGGGAGCTTTTGGGCTTGGCAGCATGCCGTCGACAGGCTCCAATGCAAAAACAGCTTTCACTATCGACAAGTACAACGTATCAGATCGTGAATTTGAGGCATTTTTGCAAAATAACAAGGCCTTAACGACCAGCTATTTCAAACGGACCTATAATGCCGATTACGGCAAGAGCTTTTGGACCTCAACCTTTAACGGTGAAAACCCGCTGGCGTATGCGAAGCAAAAAGCGTTGGATGAGCTGACTAAAGTTAAGGTCGAACAAATCATCATGATGGAGAACGGTATCGTCAGCGACATTTCGTATGAGGCGTTCTTGCAGAGCTATGAACAGGAAAATAAGGATCGAGCAAAAAAGATCGCAAATAACCAGCCTATCTACGGTCCCCAAAAATATGGAATAGCGGAGTACTACTCCTATTATCAAAGCATGAACGTTCAGAAATTAATCGATAAATGGACGAAGGAAGCAAAGAGCACGATGTCGGGTGATGAGCTGAAAGCTTACTATGACAAGGTGAAGCAGCGCTATTTTCACAAAGGCTATGCGTTTGACTATGAGAAAATTTCGATCCATACCGAAGCCGGGAAGCAGGAGCAATTGACTAAAATCCGCCAAGCTTCTATTGAAAAAAATATTCCAGTAGACGAAGCGGCAGCTTCTCTTGGCGTGGCAGTAACGACCGAGCAGCTGACGCTGGACTTAGAGGAGACCTCGAAAGAGGATACGCTGTCGCAAAATCTATACACCCGGTTTCTCGATTTTTCGACAGGTGAATACAGCGAAATCGAGCAATCGGACAGTGAAGCGTATATGTACAGGCTTGTTGCGAAGCGGGATAAAGGGCTTGAAAAATATGAGGACGTGAAGAGTTCAGTCATTCAGCTTTATGTGAAAGAGATGCTGGAGACGGAAGTCGTCAAACGATTGAAAGAAACGAAGGTTCAATTAAATAAGGAGGTGTTCCACAAAATTACGATCAAGACATGATTTCAACAAACGATGTGGAGGTAGATTTTTTTGAAACATCTTATGAGGAAAAAACTAGTTTCAATGGTTCTATTAGTCGCACTCTTAACGTCAATGGCGCTTCCCGCTGCTTCGGCACAGGCTATAAGTGAATCATTGGAGGGGGCGCAGCCGCCCGCTGCTGCGGAACAGACGGTATCAAGCTCTACCTATTATGTAAGCAATGCAGGCAATGATGAGAATGATGGTAAATCAGAGGATAAAGCTTGGGCATCGTTAGAGAAGGTCAACAGCGTAAACTGGCAGCCTGGAGACCGAATTTTATTCAAGGCTGGAGACGTATGGAATGGCTCCTTGAAGCTAAGAGGCATTTCGGGCACAGAGGAAGCGCCTATCGTTTTTGATAAATACGGCAGCGACGATCCGTCTATAAGGCCGATCATTAACGGCAATGGTACAACGACGACTGAAAAATCAGCAATTATCCTAAACTATGCAGGCGTAAAAGATAAAACGTTATCCGCAACGATCGATGTTGTTGATGGCAGCTATCTGCAATTTAGCAATTTCGAATTGACGAACAAAAACCCTGACGTCGTTTCTCAGCGTGCGGGTATTAACATTAGAACGGCATCAACAAACGTAACGGAATGGGAAGCTAATCCACACCGGGGAATCGTAGTCAAAAACAACTACATCCATGATGTAGACGGCAATCCTTCGGGCTGGAAGGTAGGCAGCGGCGGCATTTTGATCCTTGGCAATATCGAGGACGTGCTCGTTGAAGGAAATACAGTTGAACGAGTCGATATCGAAGGGATTCGGAATGCGGGACTTTACCGGGAAGGCGATACAAAAGCCAACTTCCCTAGAGTGCTCAAAAATGTCGTGTTTAATAACAATTATGTTGCCGACGTGCAAGGTGACGGCTTCGTCATGAGCAATGTGGGCAGCAACGGCAGAATGGAATACAATACGGTCGTTCGGCATTCCGCAAAAAATGTAGGCAACGTTAACTATGCCGGCTTGTGGGTTATCGGCGTGAAGGATATGGTGATTCAATACAACGAGGTTTACGGCGGTATTTATGGCTACAACGACGGACAGGCCTTTGACGTGGACATGTTCTGCGAAGGCACTCTGTATCAATACAACTATAGCCATAGCAACCGCGGCGGATTCATTTTGTTTATGAGCGGCTCCACAAACTCGCTCGTCCGTTATAACGTCAGCGTCAATGATGGAGACGGACGATATATTTTCCATTACCTGCCGACTACGCTTGGCGATGCGCCGCTGATTCATAACAACACTTTCTTTACGGATGCGCATGTGCAAACGAGGCTGATCAGCGATCCGGGCAAATATGTAAGGCTGTACAATAACATTTTCTATTCCAAGGCGGGTACGACGATTGGTCAAGATCGTTTTGCCGGCGGCGAAGTGAAAAACAATATTTTTTATCCGGGAAGCGAGTACCAAAACCTGAAGCTTACCGGTTTGTCATTGGAACAAAACCTGTTCATGAGTCCGCTATTCGCAAGAGCCGGCGAGGAGCCGAAGGACATCGTTAATGCTAGAATAAGCGCCTTTGATACAGACAAATTAAACGGCTACAAACTGCTCCCAGGCTCGCCGGCTATCGATGCCGGGCTCGATATGACAGCTTTGACGCCGTCCGTGTGGGCACCCGCGACAAAAGACTTCTTTAATAATCCGATTTCGCCGTCTGCAGCAACTGATATCGGAGCGCATGAGTATTCGGGTGACGCGCCGAGCGGGCAGGCACCGGAAATTATGCCGCAAACGATCGTCATCGACAAGCCGGTGCTGGAGCTTCATGCCAAGCATAGAGGCGAGAAGCTGTCCGCAATAGTCGGGCCTGAGAATGCTTGGTTCAAAGGAATCAAGTGGTCGAGCAGCAACCCGGCCGTAGCTTCGATTAACGCGCAAGGATTTGTGTCGCCGCTGCTTGAGGGTGAGGCGACCATTACAGCTGAAAGCACCATTAATCCGGGTGTTAAAGGAGAGGCTCGTGTCATCGTTCACGCACCTTCCAAGGTCGTATCCTATGAGATCGCTTCGGACGGTACGGAGCTATCAGATGAGAAGTCTACGCTGCAGCTAAGAATTGACGGCGTGACCGAGGAGCAAAATAAGATCCAATATGCCGACTATCATCAGGTGGAGTATGCGACGAATAATGAGAATGTGGCTGTAGATTCCTTGACGGGCAAGCTTGAAGTGACTGGCGACTTAAGCGGTGTAACCGAGGTCGAGGTTTCCGCAAAGGTACGGGAGTACAAGGATTTGATTTATTCGGAGAGCTTCGAGAACGGCTGGAATGACTTCACGCCGGAAACGGGCACGAGCATTACAACGGGCAGCATTTCGGATGAAGTCGCCTATCATGGCGATCAAAGCGCTCTATATGTAGTTGGAAACGGCAGCAACGCCATTCAAAAGGTGTTTGGCGGCAAGCAGCAGGGCGTCGTATCGATGATGCTTTATGATGACGGCTCCGAAAGCTCGAAGACGCGCGTGATCGCGCATGTCGGCAACGCAAGAAGCAGCTTGCTGGCGGGAATGGGTTTGCTCTATGATGGGGGCACTTACGGATCATTGACCCATTACTCGGTAAGGGCAAGCGCTTCTTCAACCGCTTGGGAGGCAACACCGGTCAAGCGGAGCACAGGCTGGCATGAGCTGAAGTGGGACTACACATCAGGAACCGATTTGAAGATGTATATCGATGGCCAATTGGTGAAAACAACGACGGCGATAACAAGCTTCGACCGGATCGTACTCGGTTACCTATGGGATAGCGCGAATGGACGCACCTTTGCCTTTGACAACATTAAATATGCTGCGACAGGCGAATTAGTTTCACTGCCGACCAAGTCGCTAACCCTTCACGTCAAACAGCCCGTACCTGAGCAGCCAACATGGGAAAAAGGTACGGTTGCCGCTTCGAATGTGACCCAAACAACGGCAAACTTGGAATGGAGCGGAGCTGTTGATGCGCCTAGCATTACCGAATATGCGATTTATAAAGATGGCGTGAAGCAGGTCAGCGTAGCAGGCAGTGTGTATAGCTACCAAGTTGGCGGTCTGACTGCGGATACGTCTTATACGTTCAAAATAGAAGCAACCAACGCAGGCGGAAAATGGAGCGAGAATGGTCCGAGCGTTGTCGTGAAGACGCTAGCGAATTCAACCTCGCCGGGAGACGGCAGCCCTGGAGGAGTGATTACAAATCCTGAACCTGAGAAACCGGAGGTAGAAGAGCCTTCGAAGCCATCGGAGCCTGTCGTGCTAACCGATATTGAAGGGCATTGGGCTTCCAAAGCGATCCAAGAAGCGGTTCGGCTCAAATTCATTAACGGTTATACGGACAATACGTTCCGTCCAAATGCGAAGGTAACGCGCGGGGAGTTTGCTGCGATGCTGGCAAGGGCGATGCATTTGGAGGCGTCAGCAGATCTTGATTTTGCAGATCTGGACAGCATTCCGGCTTGGGCTAGACCATATATTGCGAGCATGGTGAAATCCGGCATTGTCGGCGGCTTCCAAGACAATACTTACCGTCCGGCTCAGGCCATTACGCGCATAGAGGTTGCAGCGATGATCGTCCGGGCTTTGAAGCTTCCGCTTGAAGACGATGCGGAGTTAACCTTTAAGGATGCTAATGAAATTTCGGCATGGGCAAAACCTTATGTTGCTGCCGCATTCAAAGCGAAGCTTATTCAAGGCAGAGAAGGCGGCATCTTCGCCCCTGCGGATAACGCAACCCGGGCAGAAGCGGTTACGATGATTTTAGCATTGCTGAATAGCAAATAGGCGGTTAGGGATGGGGGAGTGTTAGATGGGCTAACGCTCCCCGATCCCTTTTTTTGCAGTTATAGATCTTGGAAGAGATGGACAATTTATAGTTGAGGGGTAGAATAGTGAAAGAGCGATTTTTAGGAAATCGTGACAAAGTTGTTACGAATCCGGATTCATACTTGCGCCTGGAGCCACAAAAAGCTAACATATAGTAATATAGGTTACGTGCGAAAAAAAGGAGGTCCCTTCATGTTTTTGGCAGAAGAAGCAGCTAAAGCTGCAAGTAAAATTGGTACTTTCGATTGGTTTATGCTTGCTTTTACCATTTTGATCGCAATCGGTTTGGTTCGGCTATTGAATACGCGTCCGAAGAAAAACATCTTCGCGATCGGATTTACGTCAGTTGCGCTCGCATTGTTTGTATTGATCGACTTTATTATGATCACTAAAGTATGGTTAGCGTAGCATGTCGCATAGAAAAAGGTCTGCCGGACAAGTCCGGCAGACCTTTTTCTTGTTTATCTATTATACCCACCACATCTCGCCAAGCGGCTCGCGGATCAGGATTTGTTGAAGATTTTGAACAGCCTTCGTGAAGCCTTCATCTACAGACATTAAGCCGTCCTCGTGCTCGATGCTGACAACGTAGTCATAGCCGACAAGACGAAGCGCGCTAAGGATGTCTGCCCAAACTTTAAGATCATGGCCATAACCAACCGTACGGAACTGCCAAGCGCGGTCCAGCATAAGGCTGTAGGATTGCATATCCGTTACGCCATGGTGGTTAACGTTGATTGGATCGATTGTCGTATCCTTCGCGTGGAAGTGATGGATAGCGCCTGCACGGCCAAGAATGTGTACCGCTTGTACAGGATCGATGCCTTGCCACCACATGTGGCTTGGATCTAGGTTAGCTCCGATTGCATTGCCTGCCGCTTCGCGAAGGCGAAGCAACGTAGCCGGACTGTGAACGGAGAAGCCGCCGTGAAGCTCAAGGCCGATTTTCACGCCGCCAGCCGTTGCAAGCTTAGCGATCTCAGACCAATATGGAATAACTTTTGCTTCCCATTGCCATTTCAAAATATCTTGGAAATCATTTGGCCATGGAGCAACCGGCCAGTTCGGATATTTGGCATCCTCGTGGTCACCCGGGCAGCCGGAGAACGTATTAACGACCGACACGCCAAGGCGGTTAGCCAGTTCAATTGTTTTGCGAATAACCGAATCGTGATCAGACGAAATGGCTTTCTGCGGGTGAAGCGGATTGCCGTGGCAGCTAAGTGCGCTGATCATCAATCCACGTGATTCTACTGCATGCTTAAACGCTTTCAGCTTACCTTCGTCCGCAAGCAATCCATCGAGGTCGCAGTGCGCGTCTCCCGGGTATCCGCCCGTTCCGATTTCAATAGCATCAAGCCCTTTGGAAGCGATATAGTCCAGTGCTTCCTCGAACGGTTTTTGTGCAAAAAGCACGCTGAATACTCCTAATTTCATTTGTTCATTTACCTCCCGAATCCATCAAATGGATTGATTTAGTAGTCCAACATAGTATACCACTTCTATTATAAGAACACATAATGGAAACCACTTTTGACAAAATCGCATAATAAATAAACAAAACCAGCATGGTGCAGGGGCGGGCCGGCTTTTTTTCTATGCCATAAGGTCTATTAATCTATCTATTTTTCATTGTTGTATATGGCAAAATATGTTACATTACAATCTGATTACTAAATTTTGTATAAGGTAATTGAGTGTCGATTTCCGGCTCAAGGTAATCGGTTTTTTGTAGAAAGATAAGGCAGGAGGGGTTTTGGTTGAATGGTTTGATCCGCTTTTCGATGAATAAAGTGGCAGCAATGATGATCTTGATCGCGATGCTTATAGGAGGAGGGCTTTACTCGGCATCGTCGCTCAAGGTAGAAAATATTCCTGACATCTCGTTTCCGGTCATTATGATTGCGACGGCTTATCCGGCACCGCCCACGGATGTGATGGAAGAGGTCACGAAGCCGATTGAGGATAAGATTGCTAATCTTCAAGATCTGGATAAGCTGAGCTCAACGTCCAGCGATAATGTGTCGAGCATCATCGTGCAGTTCAAGCAAGGCGCCGACGTGGAGAAGAAGAAGAAGGAGCTGGAGAGCTTAGTGCAGGAGGTGGCTCTTCCAGACAGTGCAGCAACGCCTAAAGTGATGACCTTTGGTTTTTCCTCCAGTCCGGCTTATTATTTGACGCTTTATGCGGACAAAGGGATGTCGCAGGGCGAGCTGAACAAGCTGTACGAGGACGAAATCAAGCCGAGTCTCGAAGGTGTGGACGGCATTGACCATACGGACTCGATCGGCGTAAGCGAGACAACGCTCGACATTTTGCTAAAGGCGGATGCGTTGTCGGTGTTTGGCCTCTCGGGCGTAGAGGTAACGAGCGCGATTCAAGCGGCGCTTACTAACGGCGCTGTTGGTTCCGTCGAGCTGGACGGGAAAGCGCAAATGGCCCGCGTGAAGGGTGATTTAAACAGCATTTACGGGCTGCAAAATCTAGAGCTGGTAACGGGCAAAGGGCAGACGGTATTGCTCAAGGATCTGGCGGAAATTAAGGCTGTTAATGATGAGAAGTTTATAGCCAGATTTAATAGCAAGCCTGCGCTGGGCATTCGTTTGTACAAAACAAGCGCGTCAAATGCCGTTGAATTCTCGGATGCCGTAAATGGGGTTATAGCCGATTGGGAGCAGAAGCAGCCCCAAATTACGTTTAACAAAATTTATGACAGCGCCGATGAAGTAAGAAAATCGATTGGCGGCATTTTAAAAGAAGGTTTTATCGGAATTATTCTCGCTTCGCTCATGATCCTGTTGTTCCTTCGCAACATAAGAATGACGTTAATCGTGCTTGTTTCGATTCCGTTGTCGGTTTTGATTACGCTCGTGATGATGTCGACTTTGGACATCACGCTTAACATCATGACGCTTGGCGGCATGTTTATCGCGATTGGGCGTATCGTCGATGATAGTATTGTCGTCATTGAGAATATTTATAGCAATTTGGAAAAAGCGCAGGAGCGCAGCCAATCGGTCGTCATTATGGCAGCGAAGCAGGTATCGATGGCGATTACGTCCTCGACGCTCGTGACGGCAGGCGTATTTTTGCCGCTTGCATTCGTTACCGGCATCGTTGGTGAAATGTTCCGTCCTTTCGCTTTGACCGTATCCTGTGCGCTGCTCGCATCCTTGCTGGTCGCCTTGACGGTTATTCCGATGATGACGAAGCTGCTCGTGCTTCGCAGCCGGAAGCAAATCAAAATGAAAGATCATTCGCATGAAGGAAAGGTTCCTCGCTTCTATCAGCGCGTGCTTGAATGGTGCTTGTCCAACAGAATCAAGACGTTATTGCTTTCCCTCGTCTTGCTGATTGCGACGATGGTCATTACGATTCCGAATTTAGCGGTTAACTTCCTGCCATCCGGCGGTCCGGAGAAGCTGGTATTCATTACGGTGAAGCTTCCTTACGAAACCTCGCTTGCCAGCAATGACCTGCAGATGCAGCAGATCGAGAACATGCTGCTCGAAGCAAAGGATAGTGCAGGAGACAAGCTGTTCACCTTTGTTGAGTCGTTGGTTGGCTACAATGATGATGATGATCAGATCCCGTATATCACCAACATAACGGCGGAGCTGAACGAAAATGCCGATGTTGAGCGGGTTTTGAAGCAATATAAAGCGATTATCGAAGCCCAGCTGCCGCAAGGCTCTGAGGTGGTGACTCAAACGACCGGTGGAGACACGGGCGGAGTCGGTACGTCTAATTTCTCTTACGTACTAAAAGGCGAAGACCAGCAGCTGCTGGAGCAAGGCGCACTTGTCGTGAAGGAGAAGCTGAAGCAATTTCCTGAGCTGATCAATATCGAGGATACGCTAAGCGACGCCAAAACCGAAGTAAGCATTACCGTCTCGCAGTCCAAGGCAAGGGAGCTAGGCTTGTCCCCGGCTCAAGTGCGGGATGCGGTAAGGATGTGGATCGCAGAGCAGCCGCTTGGCGATATCCGGCTCGACAACCAGCTTTACACCACTGTGGTGAAGCTGTCGGACGAGGACAAAAATTCGATGGAGCGGCTTGGTAAAATGCCGATTCAATCGCAAACGGCCGGAATCGTCTATTTGCAAGAGGTGGCGAAGCTTGAGGAGGTACAGGCCCCAGTGTCGCTTAGCAGGGAGTCGCAGGCGCAAATTGTGAAAATAACCGCATTGATCAACTCGCCGAATCAGACGGTAGTCAGCGCGAAGGTGACGGCTGCGCTCGCAGATATCGAGCTTCCGACGGGCGTTTCGACCGAGATACAAGGCGTCTCGGAGGATATTGCGGAGAGCTTCTCGCAATTGTTCCTTGCGATGGCAATCGCTATTGCCATCGTCTATTTCATCTTGGTGCTTTGCTTTGGTAATGCGAGCACGCCGTTTGCGATTCTTTTCTCGCTTCCGCTTGCTATTATCGGAGGACTGCTCGGCTTGCTGGTATCTAATGAATCGATCAACGTCACTTCCTTGATCGGATTTATGATGCTGATCGGCATCGTCGTCACCAACGCGATCGTCCTGTTGGATCGCGCACAGCAGCTGCGGGAGGAAGGCTTGCCTGTCCGTGAAGCGTTGATCGAAGCGGGCTTAGTTCGTTTGCGCCCGATCATTATGACCGCTGTAGCGACGATAGCAGCTATGGTGCCGCTCGCGCTTGGCGCTGGCGAAGGCGTGCTAATTTCTAAAGGGCTCGCCGTTGTTGTTATTGGCGGGCTGATCACTTCGACGCTGCTTACGCTCGTTGTTGTACCCGTCGTATATGAAATACTCGAGGTCATAAAAAATAAAATGTTCAATCGGCCAAACAAAACTAAAGCAAGTCCATCGGATAACCAAACGCCTAAAGGATTAGAGGTATAGAGAGGAGCTGATTCATATGTTTCAACGATTTGCAAAAAGGAAGCAAAGAGCTGGATCGGTGGCGGCTGTTTTAATTGCAGCAATTGTACTGCTTGCCGGCTGCTCGGAAGCGGCGCCAGTTACCGAAGAGAGCGAGAGCACGCCTGTCATTCCTATAAAAACAGAAGCCGCCGCCAAAGTCAGCATGGGAGAGCCGCGAGAGCAGGTAGCGGAGGTCAGCGCAGCTGTCAAATTGGATATTCCAGCGCTTGCAGGCGGCAAGGTTTTTCAAATACTGAAGAAGAACGGTGACGCGGTCAAAGCTGGCGACGTTATTGTGCAGCTGGAATCACGCAGTGCCGAGCTGCAGAAGAAGCAAGCGGCAGCAGGTCTCGCAAGTGCCCAGAAAGCACTGCAGAAGGCAAGGGACGATCAGGCGGCAAGCCGTGCTGCGCTTGTAAATTCCGTTGCCTCGCTAGAGGATGCGTTCATTCAAGCAAGCTCGCAGGATGATCAGCAGTTGATTGACGCCGCGCGGAGAAATTTGGAATCCGCTAAGCAGCAGCTAGCATCCCATGACAGCGCGAATTCTCTTGTAGTCTATGAAGGGCAGGTGGATTCCTCTGCCGTTCAGCTGGAGCAAGCGGATTTGGCGCTCGAGGGTTATCGCGTCATTGCTCCGGCAGCTGGAACGCTAACGGATCTTGCCATTACGGAGGGAATGGCGATTAATGTCGGCGCCACGATAGCCGTTGTACAAAACGTGAAGCAGCTGACGATCAAGACCGAGCTGAGCGAGCCTGCTGCGGCGCTCGCTCGCGGCAAAAAAGAGCTTCTATATTATAATGCCGATAATCCGTCCGACAAGAGGAAGGCAACGCTTGTTTATCTCTCCGATGTGCCGAATGCGGCAAGCAGGATGTATGCGCTGGAATTGTTAGCGAATAATTCCGATGGCGCCATAAAGCCGGGCGAGCGTGTACAAGTCCAGTTGACGACGACCGAGGAAGAGCTGGTTGTAGCCGTTCCATCGCTAAGCGTAGTGAGAGAAGGCAGCGATACCTTTATTTATATCTCGAACGCCGGCGTTGCTGAGAAGAGGGCGGTTAAGCTAGGCCGGGTGAACGGCATTTACCAGGAAGTTTTGGAAGGATTGAAGGAAGGCGAGAGCGTTGTTGTGTCTGGCCAGCATTCGCTGAAGGACGGCCAAAACATACAATCCAGCGCCGCTGAGTAAATATAAGACTATGGAGACTGGCTTTCGCAATGCGAAAGCCAGTCTTTTTGCGCGATGCCAGTATTGTGTAGTGGTATAGATGCCTATGGTTTGTTAAGATAGTAGCAGCAGGTTTTAAGAATGTGAGGGATAGATCGTTATTATGACAGACACAATAGTGAGATCGGATATAGAACTGCTGGCTCCGGCCGGTGATTGGGAATGCATGCGTGCGGCAGTAGCCAATGGCGCTGACGCTATATTTTTTGGTGTAGAGAAGTTTAATGCGCGCGCCCGCGCGAACAACTTCCGAAGTGAGGAACTGCCGGAAATTATGGCTTTTCTGCATACGTACGGCGTTAAGGGCTTCCTGACGTTTAACATTCTCGTATTCGAAGAGGAGCTGAGAGGCGCGCAGAAGCTTATTGAGATGTGTATCGATGCGGGTGTGGATGCGGTAATCGTGCAGGATTTGGGCCTTGTGAAGCTGATTCGCGAGCTGTCTCCGGACTTCCCGATTCATGGCTCGACACAGATGACGATTACGTCGCCTGAAGCGGTGGAGTTTACGAAGCCGTTTGGGCTTGAGCGGGTCGTGCTTGGCCGTGAAAATAACTTGAAGCAAATCCGTACGATCGGCGAGCAAGCGAAGCTGCCTATGGAAGTATTCGTGCATGGCGCGCTGTGCGTATCGTATTCGGGCCAGTGCCTTACCTCCGAGATGTGGGGCGGACGCTCGGCGAATCGCGGCGAATGCGCGCAGGCATGCCGGCTGCCGTATGATCTGATGGTCGATGGCGAGGTTCAGCCGATGGGCGACATCGCGTATTTGCTGTCGCCGAAGGATTTGGCGGCGATCGATATCGTGCCGGAGCTCATCCAAGCGGGCGTTACGTCGTTTAAAATTGAAGGGCGCCTCAAAAGCCCGGAATATGTCGCGAATGTCGTGAGCAAGTATCGGCGTGCGATCGATAAATATTTTGACGGCGATTTGTCGAAGCCGTCAACGGAGGATGTGCGTGAGCTGCAGCAAAGCTTCTCGCGCGGCTTCACGCATGGTTTCCTGTCGGGAACGAACAACAAGCAGCTCGTAGAGGGCACGTTCCCGAAAAGCCGGGGCGTCTACCTCGGCCGTGTAGAGCGCATTATGCGCGATGCGGTTACGCTGCGCATCGACGCGCCGCTTAAGCGCGGAGACGGCATTGTGTTTGACGCAGGCGACCCGACGAAGAAGGAAGAGGGCGGCCGCGTCTACGATATCCGCCGACAAGGCGTGAAGATCGAAGGCGAAGCGCAGGAAGGCACGATGATTGAGCTTGTAGCGGGCCGCAATGATGTTGACTTGCGCAAGGTGCATGTCGGCGACCGCGTCTGGAAAACAAGCGATCCTGCGCTGGATAAGCGACTGAGAGCAACCTTTGAAACGGAGAAGCCGTACCGCGTATTCCCGCTTCATGTCAGAGTAACCGGAGCGCTCGGGCAGCCGATGCGCACTTGGTGGACCGATGTTCAGAAGGGAACGACGGTAGAGGTTGTCACGGAGCTAGAGCTGGAGCAAGCACAGAAGCGTCCGATGGATGCGGCGCTGCTTGAGGATCAGCTGGGCCGCCTCGGCGGTACCGTTTATCAGCTGGAGAAGCTTGAAGTTGAGCTGCAGGGCGACCTAATCGTACCGATCCGCGAGCTGAACCGGCTGCGCCGCGAGGCGGTAGAGCTGCTTGCGGGCGAGCGTCCGAAGCCGCCTGTCTATATCAAGAATGCGGTTGCCTCGCGTGAGGATGTTTATCAGGCTGATGCGGCGAAGAAGGATATTTTGGCGCCGCAAAGCGGCAAGGATGCGAAGCTGATTGCATTATGCCGCAGCCTTGAGCAGGTACAGGCAGCGGTAACGACCGATATCTCTTACGTATACGCCGATTTTGAATTTATTAAGCAATTCCCGGCTGCCGTAGCCGCTGCGCGTGCAGCGGGCAAGCCGATTGCGCTGGCAACGCCGCGCATTCATATGCCGGGCGAGAACGGCTACCATGCGAATATTTTGAAGCTGCAGCCTGATGCGGTGCTCGTGCGTAACACAGGGGCGCTTTACTATTACCTGCGTGCCCGTGCAGCGAATCCGGATAAGCCTTTCCCTAAGCTGATCGGCGATTTCTCGCTGAACGTGGCAAACCACAAGGCCGTCAATTTGTTTACGGATGTAGGCCTAGATCTCATTACGCCATCGTACGATCTGAACATTCAGCAAATGATCGATTTGCTTGAAAACTCGGATACTAGCATGCTGGAGATGGTTATCCATCAGCATCTGCCGATGTTCCATACGGAGCACTGCGTGTACTGCACGTTTATGAGCGAAGGGACAGACTTTACGAACTGCGGTCGTCCTTGCGAGGAGAAGCGTGCTTCCTTGCAGGATCGCATCGGCATGGCGCATCCCGTTCGCGTGGACGAAGGCTGCCGCAACACGGTATACAACGCGATTGAGCAATCAGGCGCAGAGTATATCCGCAACTTTGTCGGTTACGGCGTATCCCACTTCCGCGTCGAGTTTTTGGAAGAGACGCCGGAGAAGGTGCTTGAAGTGCTGTCGCTTTACCGCGATGCGCTCGATGGCCGCATTAGCGGCACGCAAGTATGGCGCAGTCTGAAAGCAATCAACCAGCTCGGCGTAACGCGCGGGCAGCTAGTGAAGAAATAAACGCTTTTTATTATAAAAGACAAAACAAAACGAGCCTTTAGATTTGCTTCTAAGGCTCGTTTTTTTATGCTCATAGGCAGTTTTATAAGGCGAATAACCTCTGAGGGAAAATAACAGGAAAATGTCCATTTAATTGTCCCGCGTGGCTGTAAATAGATCAATTAACAGGAAAATCTCCCGATAATATCAACATTTTCAGCACTTATGGGCGAGAAATAAAATTTTAACAGGAGAAAATCCATCTAATTCCCTTTTTCGTCTAAAATGCGGTGAATTAACGGGATAGTTTCCTGATAATTCGCCTTATACAATGCATTTAATGCTCGATTGCGTGCTTACGAGTCCAATTAAAGCCCCCTATCGCTTGCTTGTTCACAATTAACCGCATTTCGGCGCCTCCTGCCAATGGGGGCGCTGTTTTCATTCAGCGGATCATTTGACACGCTATTCGCGCTGACATAGCATAGAAGGAAGGGCAATGATTCACATTCGATTTTTGTGAAAAAGCGAGGTTTGGTTATTCATGAATGAGGTTTGGTTTTCTGGCTGGAGGCATGTGTTTAAGCTTGATCCCGATCGAAAAATATCCGATGAGGTGCTGGATCAAATATGCACCTCAGGTACGGATGCGATTATCGTCGGAGGCTCCAGCGGCGTTACTTTTGAAAATACGGTTGATCTCATGGCGCGGGTTCGCAGATATGCCGTGGATTGTGCGCTTGAGGTGTCCAGCCTAGAGGGAGCCGTTCCCGGCTTCGACGGATATTTTGTGCCGCTTGTGCTGAATACGAGCCGGGCTGAATGGATCACGGGACGGCAAACCGAAGGGCTGATGGAGTATGGCTCCTTTGTGCCTTGGGAGGAAACGGCGGCGCAGGGCTATATTATTTTGAATGCGGATGCGACGGCGGCTAAAGTAACCGAAGCAAAAACCGAGCTGACGGAATCGGAGCTCATCGCGCATGTGCGGATGGCGGACAGGCTGATGCGGCTTCCGGTTATCTACTTGGAATATAGCGGAAGGTTCGGAGATATGCAGCTTGTGAAGCGGGCTAGAGCATCCATTGCCCATGCCCAGTTGTTTTATGGCGGCGGAATCGATAATGCGGACAAAGCTCGCCTAGCGGCGGAGTCCGCCCATACGGTAGTCGTCGGCAACATTATATACAGCGATTTAGAGGCGGCTTTGTCTACAGTGGCTGCGGTTAAAAATATCTGATTTCCTGCTTAGTAAAAAAAGCATTTGTTCATACCTTCTGTTGATCATGAGAAATGATGACAACAGGATAGGTAGGGCGAATGCTTTTTTTTGTTTGCATTACTCCGAATTTTATAGGTTAGGGACTAAAGACCCGATTCTGCACAGAATTTGCACAGAGTGGTTTGATACACTTTCTGATGATGTCGATTGCTGGCGGAAAAGGATAATGTTTACCGAATTATGACGATCGATAGTGAAATCGGATTCATTTGAAGTCGAAAGAGAAGTCATTTGTTTTGGCAATATAGCACGAGTTCAGAGGGGAGTCAGATGTTCATGCACAATCATAACAAGGCGCACAAAAGGATTGCGGCAGCAATGGTCCTATTTATGCTGGCGACGCTGCTGCAGGGTTTTACCGCAGTCAAAGTCGAAGCGGCTGGCGGAGATTTGGAGGTTATGTTCGGCGCAGGTACGCACATAGGTAATTTAACCTACGATGCGGATAATGCATTCATAAATATCTACGCCAATACGCCTGGGTTTAAGCAGACCAAAACGGATTCGGATTCGCAAATCGATTGGGGCAGCGGCGATATTTTTACAGGCAAGGGAGACAATGCAACGACAGTTAAATTTGAAATCGATATCCAAAACAACCCTACCCTAAGCGAGCTTGCGAAAAGCGGGCATGCCGAGGTTGTGGTCGGATGGAAAAGGCTTGTTTATTATGAAGGTTCGTTTCTAGGCATACCTACCTGGACGCGTATTTCAACGGCAACCTTCGAAGTGGATGGAGAGGAGCTGCTCCACGGGCGTACGGGCGGCGGAGATGTTGGCGCGAGAAGCGCATCCACCGTCATTACCTCGAAAACAAAAAAGATATCGATAGAAGTATATGGCGAGGGTGACGACGATGGTGATCTTACGGGAGCCAGAGGCTTGTATATTAAGTTTCAGGACAAAACCCGTCCGGTCATGTCAAGCTACACTTTCACAGGCGACGGCGCGGAGCGGGAAAATCCGATAACCGGCCAGCAGGAGCTTTTTGTCAAACAGGATGAGCACCTTAAGCTTAGCTATAATTTCACGGAGCCAGTGAAGCCAACTGCGCTAAATACGGCGTATTTTGAGCATTTCTTGCGTCATCCGCTGTTCGTCAATCCAGACGGGACCGGTCTGCCCGCCGCTGGACAACAGCAATATCTACAAAATACTTCCTATGATGCTGACAGTCTAAAGTCTTTGAAGAGCAGCATTACCTACGAATATACAGGCTCAAAATATCATAACAGCGGCAACCTGCCACTGGAGCCTCTGATCACCGGCACATCATCAGGCGCATTGCCGATGAATCAGACGCTGGAAGAAAAGCTGCGGGGAGCCGTACTGGCGGATGCGGCAGGAAATGTCGCGATTACGGATTTTCCGAATGTAGCAAGCAGCGCCAGCAATTTGCATATGCAAGGCAAGACGCTTAATCCGTTTGACTATGAAAATGGAGGCTACCGGGTCATCGTTGATGCCGTAGCGCCAAAATATACGAAAACCGGCAACGGGATTCAGCCGGAAATCGTAACGGGCGTCACGCTGAACAAAAATGACAGCATCTACTTTACGCTGCAGATGACCGAGGAGGCCATTGTAAAAAATGGCTGGGAAGCGGCAGGCACATTCATTTTGTTCAATAACGGGATGAGAGCCTACTATGAGTCGGGCTCCAACACGAAAAATTGGACGTTCAGAGCAAATATTACAAAAGAGCTCTCGATGGAAACGCCGCTTTTGAAAGCAATTGCCGTATCGCATGACAGCAAGGGTGATGCATCCGATACATCGGTTATTCAGGATTATGCGGGCAATTTGCTAATACAGCCGGCAAACTATGACGGCATACATATAGACGGAGACGAGTCTCTCGTCAATTCGAAGACCGATTGGGCCAGGCTTGCGATTGATAATCAGCCACCGATCATCGATTACCGCTTTGAGAGCGGCGGCGCGAACGATCAGGTCTATCAGAGAAACGGGAAAGTAACGATTGATGCCAACGACCCCGCGGTCATTATCCCCCCGCTTGATCCGGTGGAAGCGGGAGCGCAGAAGCCAAGCCGCGGCATTTACCGTCCATCCAACACTACAGGGGCAGGCTCGCCGGCGGTAGGGCTCGTTTATTACGTATGGAGCCAGTCGCAGTCCGATCCTTTTGCAGCCAAGGCTGATGATCATTTTGCGGCAATTAAGCGTTATTCCCTTTCGGCTAAGCAGCCAGGAGAAGAGCTTTATCCGGGCGAATACGCAGGCACGATGCTGCAGGTGGTCAATAACAAGACGAATATGATAGCGCCGCCGGCGGAAGCGCTCACTGCTGACAACAGCGGCGAATGGTATTTGCATACTTGGACGGCCGATATGACATGGGACTCGGCAAGAGAGCTGATGCAGTACGACAAAAAGAAAAAATACGTAGAAGACAATCTTTCGCAATATGAAGCATGGAAGCAAGAGCATCCAGGCTCTGAGGCCGATAAAACGTTTTATGCCGACAATAAAGCACTTGCGGCAGTAGGCAATTATGGAGACGCCTCGCTGTGGAAACTGGATGATTTCAAATGGGATGATTCGAACTGGACGTACCGTTCGACTCCAATGAAGCTGGACAATCGCAAGCCGGCCGTCACCTTTAACGAAATTAATGGAGACGGCACGATCGATGTCCAGATTAACGCTATGATTACCGATGAGCATAGCGGAGTGAAGAAAAGTTCCTACCAATGGGTGCTTGAAGGCAAGCAGCCGAAGGAAGTCAATTGGAAAAATGCAGCGCTGAGTGGCGACAAGCTGACGGCATCGACGCTTAACGAGGTAGACGAGGATGGCAAATACCGTCTTTATGTTAAGGCAGTCGATCAAGCGGGCAATGAAATCATAACCTCGACGGATAAGGTCGTAACGGTTAATTCAGAAATCAATGTCCGCTCGGCATTCTCGCCTCCGGCTGACCCGAATTATGTAAAAAGCCATGACGTGGTGTTCAGCATCAGCGGGCTCACGCCCGATGTAGTTGGCTACAGCCTCAGCACGACTGCAACTCGTCCGGCCGATGCGTCTGGTTACACGCCGCTTCAAGCTTCGATTGGCGGCAGCATGGCTAAAGGGTTTGATTATTTAATTCCGATTGATGCGGACAAGAACGGGCTTCGGTATATCCATATGATGGCGAAGGCGGGTGACCGTTACTACTACTTCTCCAAAACCTATTATTTTGACAATCAAGCGCCGACGGTAACGTTTAGCAAAAATGGAGTGGCATACCCGCTCGAAACGCAAAAGGTGACGGTAACCGTTAAGGAGCCATACAGCGTTAACGGCTTAACGAAAAGCTATCAATGGGTGAAGGCTGGAAAGGCTGCGCCCGATGCGGATTCTCCGGATTGGAAGACGCTTCCTGAGGATGGCGCAACAGCAATCGACAGCAAGGGTCTGGCGGATGGTGAAATCGCCGATTTCCGCTTATACGTTTGGGCGACCGACGGAGCAGGCAACAGCATCATTAAAAGCACTTCCGGAACATTTAAAGTATCGAAGAGCGGAGGCTCTGAAGTTCCGCCTGCTCCATCCCATTCCGATCTCATATATCTGTACGGCGATGAAGCGGATGGCTATGCCGCGATTTTGAAGCTCACCCTCGATACGGAGGATAAGAGCGGCTATGAATATTCCATCTCGCCGGATAACGGCGCGAGCTGGAAAAAGTGGCGCCCATACACCAGCTTTGCAGCGGTGCCGACCGCTTCAGGAGATGCGGACAAGCTGACCATTCAAGTGAAATACAGGACGCCGGGGGGCGCAATTAGCGAACCTCAGCTCATAAATATCGAGACGCTGTCGGGAACCGAGCCTGTATATGCTTTGGCTGAGCTGAGCACAACCCGGCCGATCGGTCCTGCGACTGGCGTGAACATCGACGTTACGGTGCCGCTTGGCATTAAGGTTATGCCATCTTTAGTGAATCCATCAGTTCCGGATCGCAGCGGCAATACGTTCAACGTGAAGGAAAATGGTTTTTATACTTTTGATCTGACTGACATTAATGACGCAGATCGCAAGGACACCTTGTATGTTGTAGTCGCCAATATTGACGGAACGCCGCCGGAGGGCAGCATTGAATATATGGTGACTCATGCTACGAACAGCGATGTGACGGTAAAGCTGGATACCTCCAAGCCCGTCCAAGTGACGAATAACGGAGGCAAGGGCGTCTACACCTTTACGCAAAACGGCAGCTTTACCTTTGAATTCATAGACGAAGCAGGCAATACCGGCACGGCAACGGCTACGGTTGAAAATATCGATAAAGAGGCGCCGAAGGTTCATATCGTGCGCTCCTACAGCTACGGGGAAAATGCCTCAAAAACGTTTGGCACCATTCGTGACGCCGGCGGCAACGTATTGTTCTCCTCCGGCGTAACGCTGGAGGTGCAGAAGGTAGACGAGAACGGCAAAGATTTTGATCTCGTTAAGGGCGGCCGTGTCGTTACGACCCAGAGCAATGGCGTTCAATCGTTCGTCGTATCCGATGCTTACGGCAATACGACGGTTTTGACGGAGAAGGTCGACAACATTATTGCGGCACCGCCGCAGCCAGACCAAATCAGCTACACGTTTGTAGACGAGGACGGAATCGTTCTCCCGCCAAACAAAATCGTGACGATCGACGGCAAGAAGTACGCGAGAGGCAGCATGCAGGTTACGCTGAGCGGCAAGACGTCAGCGCCAAATCATGTGTTTGCCGGAGTAGTTCCGAACCTGCAAAGCGGCGGCTACACGAATCAAATCAGCGATGCGAACGGCAGCTTCACCTATTCCCGTATTTATTCGGCTAATGGGTCGACGACCCTCGCCTTGTCGGATTTGCTTGGCAATGTGAACAAGGTCGCTATAAATGTGGACGGGCTGGACAATAAAGCGCCTGAGATTAAATTAAACCGGGCTTCGACAGCTGTCGTTCAAAATAAGAAAGGCTTTGATTTCCGCACCGATCTTGGAGGCTTTACCGTATCTGATAATTTGTCGAAAGCAGCGGATATCAAGGTTGCGATCAGCAAGCTTGATTTGAGCAAAGCAGGCGGACGGCAGCAGGTTACGTATACGGTTACCGACCAGGTTGGCAATACGGCGGTAGCGGTGCAGGATGTTTATGTAGTGAAAGAGGGAGGCATGCTCCTCTTTGCTAACGACATGCTTATCTCGGCAGCCTCGCAGGAAACGGCATTGTTTGATCGCAGCACGCTGACGTTCACGATAACCGGCTATAACCTTATGAACGTAGGCGGCAGCACGAATGTCAACGAATGGGGAACCTATGATTTGCTCTATCAGCCGGGGCTCTATCGCGAAGGGCAAATGAAATATATTGCTAGCAAGCTAACCTATGATGAGCTCGTGAACGGCAAGTTCACGGTGGCCTTCCCTAAAGCTGGCTGGTACACCATCATCGTAAGAAATCAGGAGCGGGAGCGGGAATACGCGACCTTCTTCATAACGAAAGCACAATAGTCGATCACTAACGAAAAATCATCGGCTGCGCGTCATGCGCGGCTGATGGTTCATGCGTCTCTTTTGCGGTCGGATAGTCATATTGCGATTGCTAGTGTTAGTCAGAAGATAGGGGGCAGTCAGGTGGGAAAAGGGAAGAGAAGCGGTATATTCATACTCGCGTTGTTATTGTTTATAGCTTCAAACTACGCGGGTGTCGAAGCCGTCGCAGCTGCGGTGAACAGTTCCAGCACGACGGTGCTGCAAAATGAATTTATTAAAATTACGGTTGATAACAGCACAGGCCGCTTCGGTATCCGGACGGTAGAAGGCCAACCGATTCGGAAAAAGGATCAGAATGTCGATATGCTGTTTCGCGGCGACGATCCGGAAACCTCGTTTACAACGTTCAAAATCGACGGCACCGACTATATATTTGGCAATCCATATAAATTTTCCACACAGTTTTTCTCGGAGACGTCGAAGCCGAGAATCATTCAAAACACGAACGGAACGAAGCAGATCGAAACGATCTGGAAAATCAAAGGGGTAGAAATTAAGCAAATTTTGATGCTTTATACGGACAGCGCCGACAAGCTGAATGCCGGTAACGTCAATATCCGCTACGAGGTCGTCAACAAAAGCGGCGCCCAGGTTGAGGTAGGCAGCCGAATTTTGCTCGATACGATGGTTGCGGGCAATGACGGTCCGGAATTCCAAATCGGAACGACCTATAAGTCGCCGCTGACGGTAGAGAGAAAGCTGGTGCATGACCCGGAGCGTCTGGGCATTCCAGCAGTAGATCAGCCGGTCTACAAGCTGCCTGCCTACTGGGTGATGCGTGACAAGCTTGATCTCGACAATCCGCAGGCAACGAATGTTATCGCGTATGGCTTCAACAATTTCGCCGAAGGTAACATCAACATAGTCGACGAGATGACGGTTGGCCATTGGAACAGCCTCGCGAATACGAAGTGGGATTATACGCCGAATCCGAACCTTGATTTTACGCGCGATACGAATGATTACGGCACGGCAGATTCGGCAGTCGCCTTTTATTGGAATCCCAAGAAGCTGGCGAAGCAGGCGACAAAAACGTTTGAGACGGTATATGGACTAGGGGAAATCATTGCGCCGGACAAAGTTTTCTCGATTCGTTATATCGATCCCGTACAGCAGCTGGCTACCTTAGAGGATAACAGCGCTTATGTGAACGAGGGTATTTTTGATATCAACGTTGAGATTGAGAATCTTGCCATGTTCGATATGGAGCATTCCAAGATTACTGTGGATATGGCGCTTCAGAACGGGCTTAGCTTTGTCAGGGTAGACAATGCCGGTCATATTGTCCGAGATAAGGACAACAAGCCTGTGCTCGAGACATTCCGCACCCAATCGCTGGAACGGAAGAAAACCGCTACGCCGGAGGAGACGGCCAATAACATCGAGCCGATGTACAAGCCGGGCGAAACGGTAACGGCAACCTTTAAGGTACAGGCAACGGGCAGGCCTTGGCCCGTAACGCGGCAGTACATGGTTACGGCGAAAAGCCCGGAAACCCAGAAAAAAATGGAAGGCATGAAGGACGAGGGCATTAAAGCGCAATTCGAATCCAGCAAAACCAATTTTATTCTTCTGCCGGCAGTCGGAGAAGCGGTGCCAACTTATGTGTATGGCATGTCGCCGCCAGAGCTGTATAGCTCCGATGTGAAATATATCTCGCTTAATCTCTCTAATATCGAAGCATACAACACGGGCAATGATACCACGGCGCCTAACTTCGATCTTTATTTGCAAGAGAAGGTAACCGGCAAACGATATAAGGCAGACGTTAAAAATGCCGTTATTTTGCAGCCTGGTGCCGACGGCTTCGCGGGCGACATGCGGATTACGTACCGGGGCGGCGATCTTGTAGACGCGGCGGGCACTGTCGTGACGCCGAATCTGGGACCGGAGCTTCCGCTGGGTGAATATGTAGTCGAGATCGATTATAAAGGAACCGCAGGCGGCGACAAGGAAATTGAGGCGATGTATGACATTACGACAAGCCAAAGCTTCTTTGTAACCGACAATGAGGAATCCCGTATCAGGGAAGCTAACATTTTGGCTATTTATAAGCAAACGGTTGATTTAAGCTTCGTAACGCCTAATGTGAGCGGCAAGCTGCTGGAAGAGATTAATGATGCTTTTCCGGGAACGCCGTTTAAGAACGGTACCGATCTTTATAGCGCCGTTACGAGATATAAGGAAGCCAAAACAATTGTGGGCATGGCAAGCAAGGCGACCGATCCCGAATTTGATTTGGCGGAATATTTGGATGCGGAGTCGCTGAAAGAAGTGGCTGCCTACCAATACCAGCTGTTTGAATCCGAGGAGGAGCTGGAGGAGTTTTTTGAAGAAGAGGATGGCCCGGAGCAGCTTGTCGTCATTCGCGGCATGATCAAGCAGGTCGGCACTGGCGATGAGCAGCAGTTGGTCGTGGACACGAAGACGGAGCCGGCCATTATTAATGAGTCGGTGGCGTATAGCGGGAAAGACATCGTGCTTGTGCCAGGCAAGCTGGATCTAGGCTTGTTCACCAAGCAGCCGAATAAGGGCGCTCTGAATGACATTCCTTTTTTCGACACGCTTATCGTGAAGGGCGACGGCATTCTTAGCGTGTCAAGCAGCGGTTTTGTTTTCCATCAAGGGGAATGGACGCTGGATTTTTATAACGGCTTTAATAAATCGCTGGGCGAAGGTTATATCGTTAACGACGAGGAGCTGCCAGACAGCGAAGGCAATGAGGAAGACGATAGTCTGAACGGCTCGCTCGACTGGGCTGCAGGCGGTCTTGGAGATGCGCTTCACCCGCTCCGCAAGCTGATGATTGAGACGATTTATTTCAACAAACATAGCTTGTTTGCGGCACCGAGCTTCTCGATTGACGGCTTCGGCCTCACCTTCAACGACTTTATTCTCCGCGAGGGAGGCGTCTCGTTTGGCGGCTCGATTTCATTGAAGATACTGGAAGCGGAAATGCGCAATGTCATTTTTAACGACAAAGGTTTTGTAGGCATTGATGCCGGACTTAAATTCGATTTGGGCCAAGACCTCGGCTTATTCGGTGCTGAGAAGTCGAAGGATGGCGGGGACGAAGAGGGGTCTGGAGGAACGGCCAGCGGCAAAATCAATATCGTTCATTTTGCCCAAAAGGTGGAGGGCGTTAACAATCAATACGGACTCCAGTTCAAAGCGGATTTGAAGGATATGGTCAAGGTTCAGATTGAGCTTTCGCTCAAGCAGGTCGATGACGGCCGGATATTGCCGGATGTGATCGCTTTTGGCACAAGCTTGCCTGATCCTGGCGTGCTCATCACGGGCGCGACGTATTTGACGGATATAAGAGGAGCGGTGCGCGAGCTTGCGGATACGATTGCGGGCGGCACCAAGAAAGACCCGTTCCCGCTCATCGTTGAAGCGGGCGTTAGCTTAAAGTTTGGTGTTGCTCCGGCATATTTCTTCGGGGACATTGATCTTACGGTGAAACGTACGGGGCTTAAGGTTGAAGGGAAAATGGATTACTCTTCAAATCCAGAGCCCGAGGACGATGATCTTGTACCCATGCTGACGAAAGCAATGATCGAGGCGCAGTGGGTAACGCCATGGTTTGTGCGGCTTGAAGCGGAGGTTGATGTTGGCGGCTGGGATGTCATTATCGGCAAAGCAGGCATTTTCGTCGGGCAAAACCTAGAGAAAAACCGGATCGACTTTGAAGGTTACATCGGCGCGAGAGTGCAAATACCGTCAAGCGTTCCCGTCGTAGGCGGCATGCCGCTCTCAAGCGTATTCCTAGGCATTAATAATGATAAGCTGTGGGGCAGCGTAGGCATTTTATTTATTTCCCTCGGCATTACCTATTATTGGGGCGGAGGCGTTGAGTTCGGAACCTCAGGCGAACAGCTGCCGGAAGGCTTCATTCATATGGTGATTGAAGATCCGGAGAAGGGTCCGCGTCTGATGGTCATTGGACAAGGCGTCGAGACATTAGCCACATCATGGCTTGATACAGAGAAGGAATCGCAGGAAATTACGTACCGTAAAGTTTCGGAAGGCGTAAGCGTGCTGGATACCGGATCAATGGGTCTTGGCATGGGCGGCATCGTTGTGAAAAATAGCGGAAGAGTGCACGAGATTCCGCTGAACGGCGTATCCGGCAATGCGATGATCGAGATGGATTACGATGCGACGGAGCTTCCGAGCTTTACGCTGAAGGATTCGTCGGGCAAGCTGTACCCGGTTATCTTTGACAATACGAATACGAACCCGCAGGCGAACGCCTTTACGCAGCATATTTCTGCGGATCAGTCGGCAGACGGCGTCGATTCGAGAAAGGCTTACATTATTATTCCGCAGGATCGCGCAGCTGCAGGCGGCACTTGGACGCTTACCTCCGTGAAGAAGGTCGAGAGCAGATTGCTTAATATCCCGACTGCGCCGGAGCTGACAGACGTTAAGCTGAACCAAAGCGGAACGGATGCAAACGCGTTTACGGCTGAGTGGAAGGTTAACAACGCGCAGGCTGGAGATACGATCAACCTGTATCTGACAGAGGATGCGCTGGCAGACGCAAGCACGGCAAAGGCAGGCGGACAGGAAGTGCTGGAGCCGGGAGAGCCTGGGCTGTTGATTGCCAAAGACTTGCCTGTTGACAGCAATGGCAGCAAGTCAGGCCGCATCACTAGCGGAAGCAAAACGATCGATGCATCGAATGTTTCCTTGCTTGGAGATACCGAGGACATCCGCGGATTATTGCAGCAGGGCCATTATTATCTGCGCGCTGAGCTGAAGTCGGAGGGTGCTTTTGGCACCAAAACATCAAAAGAACGGTTCGAAATCATCGATCCGCTGGCGCCAAGCGAGGTTAGCGACGTTTTGATTCAGCCTGCGGGCAACGGGCTGTTCGCTCTTTCCTTCAAGCCTTCGGCGAAGAAGGCAGGCCATGCCGGCTTTGAGCACAGCTACGCTCTTGATGCGTTCAAGGAACGCGGCGGCGTTTTGGAGACGTACGAGCCGTTCGGTCAATTATTGTTTACGGAGACGGAGCTAGCTCCTTATTGGAATGCAGCAAAAGGCATCTATGAAGGCATCCTTATCGGAGGCTGGGCAGCGACATCCACTTCGAACGCGATTGACCAGAAAGGTCTAGTGCCGCTTAAGAATGCCAACATTGACGTGAAATATACGGGGCTTGAGATCGACAAGGATTATATCATTGGCGTTTCTGCCGTTACGAAACCGACCAAGGCTGCGGATAAAAATGAAAACTATCATTTTGCAGGCAGTGTAAAAAGCGCAATGAAGCATCTGCCTTATCCGAATAAGCCTGTGCTGAATGCGAGCTCGACCGATGGGCGATTGGAACTGGACTCATCGAAAAAATTCATTAAGCTTCTTACGAATAAAACCGAGCAAACCATCGGCCTTATTGCCAGCCATAAAGATGTCGAGGTGGAAGCGTTCTACGCGGATCAATCGATTGGCAAGACAAGCCTCAAAAATGAGGGGCCGAATAGCCGCGGCGAATTGACATTCGATCGGTTTAAGACCGACGGTCCTTATGCCATTGAATTGGTGTCTACCAATAAAGCGACCCATGATGTATCCGTTACGATGCTGTATATAACCGTAGATACGCTAGCGCCTGTGCTCTACATCGACGAGCCGGTAACGGGAGCTAGAACAACAACGGGCACGATACAGGTTGCCGGAATGACAAGCAACGATGCCCGCCTATGGGTAAACGGGCATGAGGTTCCGGTAGCGGACGATGGAAAATTCAAAAGCTTAGTGTCAATCGAAGGGAAAGAAGCTACGGCGCCGCTCCACTTTGTTTCCGAGGATTTGGCTGGCAACGAGAATACAGCGACCGTTATCGTCAGCGATTCTTCATTCGAGGCTCCGGCAGCACTGGTGCTGAAGCCGCTTGAGAAGATCAAGCCCGGCGACAGCGTAAAGGTCAAAGCAGTGCTGAAGTTTGCAGACGGTAAGAGCGCTGACGGCAAACCTAAGTTTAAGGAAAAAGAAATAGCTGCGGCTGACTTGAAGCGGCTGCATTTCTCAATCGGAATGGGAGATGCCGTTCATCTGACGGATGCTGGCGAGATCATCGGACTTGATGTTGGCGCTAGCTTAATTGAAGCGGAATACAAACTGACGGATGATGTCTCGCTCAAGGCGATGGCAGCGGTAACGGTCGATTGGCCGGAGCAAACCACGCTAAGAAGAATTACGGCATTCCTGTCGCCAATCAGCGGCGTTACGAACAAAACGATGGCGACGATTGGCGAGGCGGGCGATATGACCGGCCAACAGCTGGCGTACAAGGTGTATCCGCAAAATGGCGCAGATGCGCAGCTTCCAACCTTCGGGCAGGATCTTAGCGAATGGGCTAACTTCCCAAGGAATGGGCAAATGGACGCTGCGGCCGGAGATACGATCATTATTGCAGCTAGAGCATCATTAACGAAAAAAGCTACCGCTACATCGGCGAAGCTGGCTGCCAGCCTATGGACGGCAGGCGGCGGAGGTGGCGGCGGAATAATCCTGCCTCCTGTTATGCCGGAGGGTCCGGTTGAGGTCGTGATCAATAACAAGCCTGTCCAAGCGGAGCGAGAGCAGGGCGGCGTCTCCATTCAGATTACAACGGAGATGCTCCAAGCGGCAGGCTCTGACGACGTGGTCATTGCAGGTGCAGACGAGGCGGTTGCGGGATATAGCTTCCGCATGGATGCATCCGCTGTGAAGCAAGCGGTGGACAGCGGCAAGAGCATTAGCATTAGCCTCCCTATGGCACAAATCACGCTCACTCCAAAAATGCTGGAAGGCGCAGCAGGCGGCTTGTCCTTTAAGGTAGGCGTCAACGATGAAGCGGGCATTAACGCTTCGAAGAACTTGGCGAAGAGCTTGAGCTCCTCCTTGCTTGGCGACGGGCAAGGCGTGACAATTACGAGCAATCTTCCGGAAGCGAGCTGGAACGGCTATGTGTCGCTGCATGCAGCCGTTCCGAAAACGGTTCAAGCAAGGGAGATCAAGGCAGTTATTCTGCAAAGCGCGGACGGCACTTGGACCACATTGCCATGGAAGCTTGGCGGTACGGCAGAGAAGCCATATGTCGATGTGAAGCTTACCGGGGAAGGCAAGCTGATCTTCCTGACTACTTCACAAGCCTTTGGCGATGTGAGGGTCGGTTATTGGGGAGAGAAAAGCATCGGCGAAGCAGCATCGAAGCTGTTCCTTCTAGGCAAAGGAAAGGGCCGCTTTGAACCGGATAGCCCTATTACAAGGGCCGAATACCCTACGATTCTGCTGCGGGTTGCAGGATTAATGAATAAGACGGCGGACGAGGGCTTTACGGATGTGAAAGCAAACGCGTGGTACAAGCAAAGCGTATCCATTGCCGCAAAGCTCGGCATCGTAAACGGTTTGGCTGACGGCAGCTTTGCGCCTGCGGCAACCTTGAACCGAATGGAAGCGATGGCGATGGTAGGCAGGCTGCTGAAGTCGCTTGAGCTAGGCGGAGATTTGGATGCGGCTGAAGCTGCGCAAATTCTCTCTTCGTTCGAGGATAAGGACAGCATTCCAGAGTGGGCTGTCATTCCGGTCGCGCTGACGATTAAGCACGGCATTATTCTCGGAGACAAAGGCAAGGTCAATCCGGGCGATGCGCTGACAAGGGCGCAGGCCGCTGCAATCGCGGCAAGGCTGGATCCATTTATTACGAATCATTAATAACAGATCGTACCCGCATAAGTCGAAATGACCTATGTGGGTACATTTGCTCTGTCATCTCGTTCGTAACGGACTGGAACAATAGATTTTTTTGCAAACATTAATTTGAGGCGGTGTGGAAATGGCAGTGAAGCAAAAATCAATCTACCGGATTGTCTTTGCTGTATTGAGTATCGCAATTGCGGTATTTGCCGGCGTATCGATTCTGACTGCAAGCTCGGACCGTTGGACGGAGCACGCGGACGTGAGTTGGTATAACGAGGATTACAACACTTATAAAATTGATACGCCCGAAAAGCTTGCGGGCATTGCCAAGCTGGTCAATGACGGCGTTTCGCCAGACGGCAAGGCGATCAACGGCTTTAGCGGCAAAATTCTTGAAATCAACAACCATTTTGATCTTTCTGCTTACACATGGGAGCCGATCGGAACGGCGTTAAATCCGTTTAGAGGCACTCTCGTGACCGAGGGCGGGCAAAGCTTTACGCTGACGGGCATGAACGTAGCTGCGGACAATACCTATGCGGGTCTCGTCGGCTTGATGGACGGCGGAACGGTTGGCGGCTTCGACTTCGCAAGCGGAACAATCGAGCTTGTATCGGTCACGCAGTCTACGTATGCGGGAGCGGCAGTTGGCGCTATGGCTAATAACAGCATGGTGTTTAACATCACTAACCATATACCTATTAAAGTAAGCGGAGCGGGAACCTACGTTTACGCGGGAGGAATTGTTGGCTCGGGCGAGGGATCTATTTCGAATTCGAGCAATCTCTCTACGGTAGACGCTGCAGGCTCGTATGTTTATACAGGAGGCATCGCCGGACGTGCGAGCGATGGCGGCCTGTTGATCAAGAAAACGGCTAATGCGGGTGCGATTGCAGCAGGCAATGCGAGTGCCGCCGAAGTTTATGCAGGCGGTATCGTCGGTTATGCATCGGGCGAATTGCTGATGCAGGAGCAGGATACGCCAATTAGCAATACGGCAAACGTTACGGCAACGGGCGGAACAGCCAGCTATGCGGGCGGCATTGCAGGCAAGGCGGCTTCCAAAATTACGTTCTCGGCATCCACGTCGAGCAGCGGAGCGGTAAGAGTAGACGCCCAATCGGCGAACGGCACCTATGCTGGCGGGCTTATAGGTGCGATCGCGGCGCAGCAAGGCAGCTACCTTTATCATGTGAATTTCTCAAACAGCGGGCCGATCGAAAATAACGGAGGCTCGAATGTATATACCGGCGGCATCGCGGGTTATATTCAAAGCGATTTTAATTGGGCTGAGAGCTATGTTGGCCAAGTAAGCGTAACGGCAAGCGGTTCGGCTAATGTGTACACGGGCGGTTTAATCGGCAGCGTATCAGGCGATGTGCGATTTGACGGAGCCGCGCAAAATACAGCCGAAATAACAGTCAACGGCCAACCGGATGAAGCGTATACCGGCGGACTAATCGGCTATGGCGGCAGCCGCGTGTTATTTGACGGCGCGGCGGCAGGCGAGTATGCGAACAGCGGCAAAATAACGGTAAACGGCGGAACAGGCGTTTATACCGGCGGAATCATCTCCAACCGGGCGTATGCGAAATTATCCGGCGAGCCAAGCCTTAATGTTGAAAGCACAGCCAATATCGAAGTTAACGGGACGGCTAAGCTCTATACTGGAGGCTTTATCGGCACTTTGTCGGAAGGCAGCGATAGAACGATTTCCGGCGCAGCATTCGCCAAGGAATTGAAGGTCACGGCGGCATCGCCGACTGTAGACAACAATGTGCGCACGGGCGGAATTGTGGGTTACTTGGTTAACGGGGTAATAACCGACAGCGCATTTCAAGGGAAGCTTGACGTGACTGGCGGAGATGAGGTGTATACGGGCGGTATTGCGGGCGTCGTAAGTGGCGGCAGCCTATCCGGTCTGTATGCCGGCAATGCAGTTAGCAGCCCTGCGCAAATCGTTACCGATGGTTATGCAGGCGGTATTGCAGGCAGGTTGAAAGGAACGGTGCAAGGGGCCGAGGTCACGCAGCTCTCCCTTAAAGTGAAAACAGCGGGCGGCACGGCAGGCGGTGTCGCAGGCAGAGCACAGGGAGAAATCAACAGCGCGATCGTTGGTTCTGCAAACGAGGAGCATGCGGATACGGTTCAAATCGAGGTCGCTGCAAGCAACCCGGCAGACGGGGCGGACCGGTTTACAGCAGGCGGCATCGTAGGTGCGAATGATGGTGCTCTATCCATTGCGGCAAGCAAGGTGACGCAGACGGGCTTCATCAGCGAGGCAGGCAGGAAAAACCACAGCTTGGGCGCGGTAGCAGGCGTATTAACGGCTGAAGCCGTTGTCGGCGATGCTGGAACGCCTATCGTTGTGGAGCAAATGCTCTTTAACGTTCAAGCGGCAGAGAGCAATGTCGGCGGAGCGATCGGCGTCAATTACTCGCCGAAGGTGAATGTGACAATCGAGAACGCTGAATTTAAAGTTCCAGCCGCTTCTGTTCATGCAGGAGCCATTGCGGGCGTCAATCATGCAGCCTTTGAAGGTGCGGCAAGCAGCTTGAGCGCACGCGCCATTAAGGTGGACGCGCAAGGTGACGCTGCGCATATCGGCGGCCTCTTCGGCGAGAACCACGGGGCGGTTCCGGCAAGCTTGGCAGAGGACGTTACGATAACGGCGGCAGGATCGGATAATGAGCTTGGCGGTATTGCAGGCCGCAATACCGGCGCGCTTACCGATAATAAAGCGGTTAATATCGCAATTGCTGCGAACGGGACGAAGGCGGCCGCAGGCGGTATTGTGGGACGCTCTAACTCGGAGAACAACGCGCCAAAGGCGATTATTGCCAATGCGTCCGTTCGAGCGGCTGCGGAGCCAATGATAACGGCTGCGGCAGCGGACAGCAATATTGGCGGTATCGCGGGTTTTGCCAGCCGGACGAAAATTCATAACCCGGTAGTCGATTCCGTCGTGCCCGATTACGCGATGCTGTCGGTTAAAGGAAGCAAGGTTGCAGCTGGCGGCATAGTGGGACGAATCGGACAAGGAGCCATTATTGGCGATTCCGTCCGGACGAATACGGAAAATGTGGTTGTCTCCACAACGGCGGCGGCAGCAAACGGCCATATCGGCGGTATTGCCGGCTATAGCGAGGATACGCTGCTTGATCGTTTAGTGGCAAGCAAGATCAATTTGATCATTAACGGCGAGCATACCGTTGTGGGCGGAGCGGCGGGATACAACCGAAGCACCGATACCGCAATTATTACGAACGTGTTTGCAGAAACCTTGAACGTGACCGTAAACGATAAAGCAGCATTTTCAACGGCGGGCGGCTTGGTTGGGCTTAATGACACCCGTGCGATGGATGCAGGCTCTGATCCGGCAGCGGCACCTAGCACGATTCAAAAAAGCCGATTTGTCGGCAAGGTTAGCGTTGCGGCTCCTTCCGCTGTTACCGGCGGCTGGGTTGGCGAGAATCGCAGCTTGATTGCCAATAACAACATCTCCGATAAAACACCGGTGCTATCTACGGGGATGAATGCAACGGTTGGCGGATTTGTAGGCCTGAATCAATCAAAAGGAACTTTATACTATACCTATTCCAATGCGAACCTCACCATTAAAGGTAAAAATGCGTTGGCTGGCGGATTGGTCGGCGACAATGCGGGCCGCATCACGGCTTCTTACGTTGACATCGATGTTACGGGCCAATCGGAGGGAACTTCGTCGAAATCAGTCGCTTTGGGCGGACTGGCAGGACGGAACAGCGGTGACATTACGAAGTCCTACAGCGTTGCGAATGTAACGGGCACAGGCGTCTACACCAATGTAGGCGGTTTGGTAGGCGAGCAGACGGCAGGAACGATTACGGATTCCTACACGGGCAAAGAAGTAAAAGCGACTAACGCAAACTCCTTCGCCGGAGGCTTCATTGGACGCATTACGGGCGGCAAAATATTTACGAGCTACTCCTCCGTACCGGTATCGGGCACTAATGGCGCTTTTGCAGGCGGTTTTGCCGGACGGTATGACAATGCGAGCAAGGAATTGCTGTACAAGTCCTATTATGTGAAGGACGAGGACCGTCAAATTAATAAGGATTTGCCGGATTTTGCAGACGGCAATCATCGCTTTCTTAATGTGCATGCTAGGCTGAGCACGATACTTGAGGCGACGCTTCGCGACCGGAACGTTTTCCCGGCGCTGTCGGGCTGGGACTTTGTCGAAGCGTGGAAATACGGCTCGCCAAATGCCAGCTACAAATATCCGGAGCTGAATCGCAGCGCGAATAACGGCGGCGGTGGCGGCAGCGACGTCAATGCGAATATTAGATGGTACATGCTGGATAAGGATGCCGTTGCCTTCGACATCGGAACGGAAGCGGAGCTGGCTGGACTTGCGGCTATCGTCAACGGTACCATTCCGGGTCTTGAACGGTTCGATTTCCAAGACAGAACGATTCGGATCGTCAATCCGATTCATATTCAGTCCACGCAGTGGATGCCGATCGGCAGCAGCGAGGCGCTTGCTTTTGAAGGTACCTTTGATGGCGGCGAGCATCTGATTGACGGACTGACTATTTTGCCTAGCCAAGATTATTCCGGCTTGTTCGGGGTCATCGGTACAAACGGAGTTCTCGGCCATGTGGTCATTGAGCCAGGATCGATTGATGGAGGCAGATACACAGGCGTGCTTGCCGGACTTAACAAAGGGGCTGTCTCTCAAGTTAGCGTCAAGCTGCTTAACGGCGCGGGCGTAAGCGGCGGTACAGTAGGCGGCATCATTGGCAAAAATACGGGAAATATCGCTGCATTGTCCCTGTCGATTGCAGACGGAAGCGGGATAGAAGGAAAAGGAGCCCAGCCTGTAGTTGGCGGTATCGTGGGCGACAATGCTTCTGTTTTTGCAGAGCATACGATTCGTATCCAAGGCGGCTCTATAGGAAGCGCGGCAGCTGACGCCATTGTCGGCGGCATGGTCGGCAGGCAAACCGGCGATGCAGGCAAGCTGAGCATGAACCTACAAGCAGCAGCAAGCATATATGCTACGGGTGATAACAGCATAGTAGGCGGCGTCATCGGCAACCACGTAACGGGTGCTGCGGAAAATATGACAGCAGCCTTCGAGCACGGCAAGCTGGAAGCGGCGGGCAACGCCTCTATCCTTGGCGGAATCATCGGACGCTCCGATGCGGGAAGCACACTCCGTCATTTAAGGGTGACGGGTGCCGGTGAAGGTCCGCATTTAGTTGGCAAAAGCACGCTAGGCGGCATTGTCGGTTCGAAGCTCGGCAGCGCAAGCAGCAGCTTCGATATGGAGGACCTCTCTATCAAGCAAGCAGTGCTTGTTACGCCGGCTGACAGCAGCTCTGCCATTATAGGCGGCATTGCTGGGAAGCTCGCAGATACGGCAATCACTAATCTGTCCTCCCAAGCGAACATAACGGCTGCGGGAGAAAACGTAACGGCTGGCGGTATTGCCGGCTTATCGCAAAACACGATTATTTTAAAGGCAGACGTTGTTCCGAATATCGTTTTTGCCGCAAAGTCGGGAGAAAGCGCCATTGGCGGTATCGTTGGCATCAGCAACTCCTCTGATCGGGATAAAGCGTTCGACTTCGGAAGACTGATTCCGCTTTATCATGGCGTTTATGATGCGATGGTTCAGGGCGGTTCGATCCAATCGACCGAATCGGCTCAAGGCGCTGATCTATTCGTAGGAGGAATTGCCGGTAAAAACAGCACGGCTTCTATCTACCAATCGAAGGCGGCCTCGACCATTGCGGTGAGCGGCGGGAAAACCGTCGCGATTGGCGGCTTGACCGGCTTTAATGATGGCATCATTGTCAGCTCGGAGGCTCAGAATGGCATCCTAGCGGATAAAGGCAGCGTTTATCATATTGGAGGAATCGCCGGATTATCTGCCGGCGGCGAAATCCATTATACAAAAGCAGTTTCGCCAAATGGCGAGAAAATAGCAGTCGGCAGCGCCGTTACGCAGCCAGGCGTTGTTCCGGCAGCGCAGGTAGGCGGCTTCGTGGGATCGGGTGATTATACCCGCATAACGAATTCGACCTCCAATGTTCCAATCGAAATTAATTGCATCAACCCGGATAACACGATTTACGCGGGCGGCTTCGCCGGATTGCTTGGCGATTCCGACAACCGCACGGGACTCATTCAGTGGGCGTACGCTACGGGAAGCTTGAATGTAAATGGTCTAACGGGCGCCTATGTCGGCGGCTTCGCGGGATCAGTGGACCATTACTCCATTAGCGATGCGTACGCGTCCGGCAATGTGCAAAATGCCGGCTTCGATACGCGAAGCGGCGGCTTCGCAGGCGCTGTTGAGAGACAAGCGGTTATTAGCAAGGCATACGCGGTGCTGGGCAGCATTCAGACATCGGGTATCAACGCAGCAACTATCTCTTATACCGGCGGCTTCGCAGGCTATAACGACGGAACATTAAAGAGCGTATACGCCGATGTATCCGATATCGCTGTTAAAGCTAGCGGCGCGAACGTGTATAAAGGGTCGTTTATCGGCTACAACTTCAGAGACGGTAAGGCCGAGCAATCCTCGTACAAGGGTGCTCTCGCACCAATCGGCCGCAATATTGGAGCTGCGGAGGGACTAACTCCGAAGGATTTGACAGCAGGGCTTGGACTTAGCGACTGGAGCTTTGATGTGGATACGACATTCCTCTCGAATCAGGGAACGACGGAGGCTGTCGTAACGAATGCCAAGCAGCTTGCAGGAGTCGTGCTTCTGTATAACGATACGGGACTCGATTATTACCGTTTGTACAACAGAGCGGCAACGGCCAAGCTGAATTTGGCGAAAATCACGCTGGCGTCCGATATTGCGCTGAACAACCGGAAGTGGGTGCCTATTAATCGGTTCGCAGGCGAGCTGGATGGACAGGGCCATTCGATATCGGGCTTGAAGCTAACGGCAGGCGATGCCGGGGCAGCAGGCTTCATTAGCGAAAATGAAGGAAAAATTCATCATCTCACGTTTGCTGAAGCAAGCGTAGAGGGCGGCGAGAGCACAGGGATCGCAGCCGGCATCAATAGAGCTGGCGGAACGATTGAAGATGTTTCGGTCAGCGGAACGGTCAGCGGACAAGGCAATGTCGGCGGCGTAGTCGGCGTGAACGAGGGACGAATCGCAACCACGTATGCAAGCGGAACGATCAGCAGCGTAGGCGCTGAGAAAGTGACCGCAGCAGGCGGAATAGCCGGCCATAACAAAGCAGGCGCTTCGATAACCGAATCGTTCTCTTACGCGGACATTCGTTCTGCTTCCAAACAGGCGGCAGCAGGCGGAATAGCCGGTCTTCAGCAAGGGGAGATCGACAATACCTATAATGCAGGCCGTGTAGCGGCACAGGGCACGGAAGAAGCGCGGGCAGGCGGCATTGCTGGGCTAGCTTCGTCAGGAACGATCAGCCATTCATTAAATACAGGCGAAATCGTTGCCTCCGTTGGCGGCAAGCTGGTGAAGGGCAAAACCTTCTTCGGCGGCATAGCCGGCCAGAAGAACAATGCGGCAGCGCTTATTCAGAACCTATTCAATAAACAAATGCTGAAGGCAAATTTCGCTTACCATGATGCGTCAGGCAAAAGCGCAGCGGGACAAGCTTCCGAAGCATCAGGCTTGCTGGCGGCGGAGCTTGTTTCAACGAAGCTTCCAGCACAGCTTGGAGCTGCGAAATGGAAGGCGGCAGCCGGCTTCTATCCGCGCCTGTCAGCCTTTAACGGCCATGATGCTACTGCGCTCAGCACGGCGGCAATCCTTTTGAACGAGCGTGATTCCGTGAACAAAATCAAGACAAGCTTTGATTTGACTGCGGATAGCTCGGTGAAATGGACCGCTAAGGCGGGGGAGGCGCTAATCACAACGGCTTCCGGCAAGGTCAAGGGCTCCTTAAGCACAACGGGCAGCGCGGCGATAACCGCATCCATTAATGGCAAAGCGCGCACGATCGTTGTAAATGCGGCAGCGATTCCTTATGCGGAAACGGCGCTTGCACCTACGGTTGTTTCTGGCGAAACGAACTTTACCGATAAGGTGACGGTTAAGCTGGCAACGGAGGAGCTTGACGGACGCATCTACTACACAGTGGACGGCAGCGAGCCGGATGAGTATTCCCTGCTCTATATCGAACCGATTGTTTTGACGGAAACGACGACGATAAAAGCAATGACGGTATTTAGCGAGAAGGAGAATAGTATGATCTTTTCCGGCTTGTGGACGAAGAAACCGAATGCGGGCGGCGGCTTCGGCGGCGGCGGATTTGTTCCGCCGGTCGTAACAGCGCCTGAGATTTCGGCTGTTGTTGGACAGAAAGCAGCAGACCCGGAGTCGGATGCGCCAATCATCGTAGCGCGCAACAGCAAGCTTGTATTGTCAGCGCCAGCGGATCAAATCATTTACTACACGACTGACGGCAGTTTGCCAACAACGAAGAGCCTGCGATACAAGGGGCCGATTCTGGTTACCGGCAAGATGACGATCAAAGCGATTACCGATAAGAACGATCAGGTCGTGACGATTCATTACGAGGTAGAGAATGCCAAGTACGATTTGAAGCGCGATGCCGCAAGCACCCCATATATGGCGGGTTATGAGAGTGGAGCGTTCAAGCCTAATGCGGCACTTACTAGATATGAGCTTATGAAGTCACTTTCATTGCTGCTTGATAAAGAGGACGTTAGCGTGGGCAGTCTGTTCAGCGACGTGCGTGCCAGCGAAGAGGCACTGGTATCCTTCTTCAACTCGGCTGGCATCGTAGAAGGATATCCGAACGGCACCTTCCAAGGCGAGCGCGGACTTACGAGAGCTGAATTTGTTGTCATCATGTCCAGAGTGCTGAAGCTTTCGGTCACGAAGCAAGGGGCGGCGTCGCTCTCTGATGTGAAAGGCCACTGGTCAGAAAAATACATTAATGCCTTTGCGGCAGCAGGTTACGTTCAAGGCTTCCCGAATGGGACGTTCAAGCCGAACGATGAAATTTCGAGAGCGCAGGCGGTTGTCCTAATCAACCGTGTCATTGGCGCTCGCAAGCAAAGCGAGTCAGACATGCATTATAACGATTTGTCGCCTTCCCACTGGGCTTATGGCGATATCATGTCGGCTGCATTGAAGTAGGCTAAGAGGAGTGATACTTAACATGAAACGGACGATCCAATCCAAACTCTTACTGGCATGCATCGTGGTATCGCTATTGTCTTGCATCGTTTTGTTTACGGGAGCGGGTGCGCAGACGCCAGCCATCCAGAATGCCGAAGGCATTTATGAAAATGCGGGCGATGCCGTATTTTATCTGCGGGCGCTGCGAAGCGACGGCACCGTGCTGGCAGTTGGCAGCGGGGTTGTCATTTCGGCGGACGGAGAGGCGGCAACCGCCTATCATGTTGTAAAGGATGCTGCGCGGCTAGAAGCTATTCTAGCCGACGGCAGCGCTTTGAAAGGGGTCAAGCTGCTTCGTTACGACGAGCTTACCGATGCAGCGCTGCTGAAGCTGCCTGCGCGAGTGGATAGCAAGGGGAAAATAAAGCTCTACAGCATGCTGCTCATT
Organism: Paenibacillus sp. FJAT-27812; assembly: GCF_001273905.1. Taxonomy (NCBI): domain Bacteria; kingdom Bacillati; phylum Bacillota; class Bacilli; order Caryophanales; family Paenibacillaceae; genus Paenibacillus; species Paenibacillus sp. FJAT-27812. The sequence goes on from NZ_LIGH01000001.1 coordinate 2,680,217, forward strand.
AAAGAAACAGCGTTAAAGCATGGCGAGCGTATATTTGCAATTGGCTACCCGCTCAAAAACACGCCTATTATTACAGAGGGAATCGTCAATAACCCTAAAGCGGAAATTAACGGCAGAGACCGCGTTCTCGTATCCGCGCAGGTAGCAAGCGGAATGTCCGGCGGACCGGCCATTGATGAGCAAGGGCGGCTGGCGGGCATCATTTCGGGCTCGCTGCGGACGATGAACAACATCCATCTCGTCATTGCTGCCAGCGACCTGCGGCAATTAATGAAAACTTAGAAAATGGCCGAAAGAGGCTGCTTCGATAAAGAAGGCTCAGTTCTCATATCGGAATGTCAGCGAGCTGATAAGAAGATGAGTGTGCGAAAGCAGCATTCATCTTCTTTTTTTTCGTTTATTGCTAGAATTATGCAGTTGCAGTTATGATGAAATGAAGAATGGAGGAAGGGATATGGATGGGCGAAAGCTGTCACTTGCAGCCAGTGTATTGCTTGGATTGGTGCTTCCAGTTTGCTTTATCGTTCAAATGATAGCAGCCGGCTTACATATGCCTGAGGCCAAGAACGGACAAATGGATTTGAGAGAATGGAATTTTGCCGAGGATGGCGTCGTGCCGTTAAAAGGCGAATGGGAGTTTTACCGCAATCAGCTGTTGGTGCCGGCATCTCCGCTGCCGGATACGGCTGTCCTTGCTGTGGTGCCAAATGCTTGGAATGACATGATGAAGAGCGAGGAGTTTTCAGGCTCCCATGGGTATGGCACATATCGGATGGTTATTCGCATCAAAGAGGAAGCAGATGTGTTGTACGGAATACATACAGGGAACGTTCGGATGGCGAATCGGATTTACATAAACGGCCGTGAGGCGGGCGCGAGCGGCGTCCCCTCCGAATCGAAGGATACGTTCGTGCAAAATAATGTGCCCTATGTAGGATTTGCACCAGTGACTGGCGAATGGGTAGAAATTATTGTGCAGGTTGCCAATTACGATTACGCATCAGGAGGGATCATTATTCCGATCTCCTTCGGCAAGCAGCAAGCCGTCCTGCAAAATCGGGAGTGGCGCGTGCTTCAAGATCTGATATCGGCGATAGGCTTTATCATACCTGCCGTATACCTGCTGCTGTTCTACCGCAAGCTGCGGAAAGAGCATTCGCTTCTGCATCTGGGCTTGATGTGCTTAGCTTGCTGTTTGTTTGTATTGACGCATGGAGAGAAGCTGCTCGCCGAGGCTGTGCCTTGGCTGACTTACGGCGTTATCTTGAAAATACAGGCAATCTCATCGCTCTTTATCTATTATTTTTTGCTCTTATATACTTCTGTAGTATCGTTCACGCCGGTTACTCGCACAAAAATGCTGCGCATGCTGAAAGTCGTATTGATCGTGCTGCTCGTATGCTCGATTGTTTTGCCGACTAATCTGCTATCCTCCATGGATCAAGTTAGCGTGGTACCTCTTTTTTGCACAGTGCTGTTCGTATTGTTCAACATGCTGAGAAGCCTGATTCGCACCTCTACCAATATCATTTTCGAATCGCTTAGCATTCTGAGCCTTCTCCTTGTCATCGTGCTTCAAGCGCTTATGTATTTTGGTATTTTGGATACCTCGTCAATCATTTCATATGAAATGCTCTTTTTTGTCATTATGCAGGCGATGATGATGGCCAGCCGTTTTGCTGATTCGTATAAAGAGGTCGAGGAGCTCTCACGCAGGCTGCTTACTCTCGATGGGCTGAAGGATGAATTTTTGGCGAACACCTCGCATGAGCTGCGAACGCCGCTGCATGGGATCATTAATATGGCTGACTCTCTCATCGAAGGAGCGGCAGGCAGCGTTACGGAGGAGCAGTCGCGCCATATCGCGATGATCGCGTCCACAGGCAAAAGGCTCTCTTCCCTTATTCACGATATTCTCGACTTTTCCAGTCTCAAGAACGGCAACATCAAACTTAAATTCCGGCCTGTTCATCTTCCTACGGCTGCCGAGTCGGTAATTGAGGTAGTCAAACATACGGCTGGCAGCAAAAATATTCGTTTCATCCAGGAATGGCCGGCTGATTTGCCACTGCTCTATGCGGATGAGGACCGGCTCGTGCAGGTGCTGTACAACTTGATTGGCAATGCGGTGAAGTTTACGCAAGAAGGTGAAATTCGAATCTCTGCTGCCATTATGGAAGAGAAAGCAGTGATTACGGTAGCCGATACGGGCATTGGCATGCATGTAGAGCGGCTCGAGGATGTGTTTCACAGCGATAATCGGAATGCGGATTACGAGGTTTCTTCTAATAAAGGCTCAGGCTTTGGGCTTGGCATTGCCAAAAAGCTCGTTGAGCTGGGCGGCGGGCGTATTTGGCTGGAGCCGAAACGGGAAATCGGAACGGCAATCCATTTCACATCGCCTATAGCTGTTAACGAGAAGGCTGCTGGCCCAGCTCCTTATCTATCCGTTAAGCCGATAGCTGATTCTGGCATGATGGAGAGCGCGGCAGCGGCTGCCGAAGGAATGTCCCGCGATGAGGAACAGGCGAGCGGCGGCATCATTATGATCGTTGACGATGACCCCGTTAATTTGCAGGTGCTGCACAACCTGCTGTCTGTCGAGCGCTATCAAGTCATTGCGCTGAGCAGCGGTGAAGAGGCTTTGTCGGAGATCAGAAACAACTCGAATATCGATCTCGTCATTGCCGATTGGATGATGCCGGGCATGTCCGGTATCGAGCTGACACGTTTGATCAGGGAGAGATATCTCCTGTCAGAGCTGCCCGTTTTGCTGCTTACGGCAAGAAGCTATCCGGATGATATGGAGAAGGCTTTTCGCGCAGGCATCAACGATTTTTTGGGCAAGCCGATGGAGGCGAAGGAATTGCGCGCGCGCGTGCGGACGCTGATTCAGCTGAAGCAGTCTGTACAGCAGGCTATCCAGTCGGAAATGGCGTTTTTGCAAGCGCAAATCAAGCCGCATTTTTTGTATAATGCACTTAATACCGTAATTGCCATCTGCCCGGACAACCCAGAGAAGGCGTCGCTGCTGCTGATGGAGCTGAGCCAATTTTTGCGCGGGAGCTTTGACTTCCATAACCGGGACCGGCTTGTTCCCTTGCATCAGGAGCTGGAGCTGGTCAAATCCTATTTAACGCTTGAGCATGCCAGATTCGAGGATCGGCTCGTGATCCGTTACGAGCTGGGCAAGGAAATGTATACGTTTATTCCGCCGCTTAGCATCCAGCCGCTTGTTGAAAATGCGATAAGGCACGGCATTATGAGAAAATCATACGGCGGAACGGTTACGATTGCGGTTCAGGAGAGCGAGAGCGAGCTTGTGATCTCCGTATCGGATGACGGAGTCGGCATGTCGCGTGAGAAGGCAGCTGCGGTGCTGGCAGGTACGGCAGAAGGCCGGAGAGGGGTAGGGCTTCGCAATATTCATCAGCGGCTGCTCACTTTCTATGGCAAGGGGCTGCATGTGCTAAGCCGTGAAGGCGAAGGAACAACAGTGAGCTTTACGATTTCTAGAGCTAAAATCGCCGGGCGTTCGACGGTAGGCGTAAGGAGTGACTTAATGTGAAAGTGGTTCTTATCGATGATGAAAATCCAGCGCTGCTTCAGCTTGAGCGTCTGCTGCTGGCGGATGGCCGCCTCGATGTCAGAGGCAAATTCACGTCGCTTGCGGATGGCATGCTGCATCTCGCGCAAGAGAGAGCGGATATCGTATTTCTGGATATTGAAATGCCTGATATAAACGGCTTGGAGGCCGCGGAGTATATTCAGCAGCTGGATAGCTCCATCACGATTGTGTTCGTGACAGCTTTCTCTGAATATGCGGTCGAAGCCTTTGAAGTCCATGCCTTCGATTATTTGCTAAAGCCGGTATATCCGGCTCGGTTAGCGAAGACGGTTGATCGAATTGCCGCCGATATGGATCGCCATGAATCGAAGGCGGTTCACCTTGCAGCTCAGGATGGCGAGGCTCAAATCCTTAGCCTTGGCAAGCTTGTGCTGCGCAGCTCGCCTGATCGGATGGAGCCTTTTAAATGGAGAACCTTAAAGTCGCATGAGCTGTTTGCCTACTTGCTCCACCACAAAGGGAAATGGCTGGACAAAAATCAAATTATCGAAACGTTGTGGTCGGACTATACGCTGGATAAAGCAATTAATCATTTACATACTTCCATATATCAAGTCCGCAAGCTGCTTAAGGATTGGAAGCCCAATATTAAAGTGGAGTTTGAGCGCAACAGCTACCGGCTAACGATTGAGAATCTTATTATGGATACGGAGCTGTTCGAGAAGGTGACCGATCAGCCGGTTATCACCGAGCAAAACATGAAATATTACGAAGGCTTGCTCTCCCTTTATCGAGGGGATTACCTGGAGGAGCTTGATTGCGTATGGGCCGTTGCAAGGCGCGAGCAGCTGCGGCGGTTACATATGCAGGTGGTTATCGGGGTAGCGTCCTATGAGCTGGCAAGCGGAAGAGGGTTTCAGGCGGTGCTACGGCTGAGCGAGCTGCAGGAGAGAGAGCCCTACTCCGATGAGATTTGCCGCCATATGCTGCTGGCTTACGAGAAGCTTAGAGACAGAACGGCGCTTCAGCGCTATTATGAATCTTTTGAGGAGCTGGTCCGCAAGGATCTGAGAATCGAGCCGGAAATCCGAACGAAAGAGCTGTACGAGCAGCTTTACGCGCAGCTGAAACATGGTTAAGCGTGACGGCGCACTTTAATTAAGATGATTTGCTGCTCGCATGGCTTGCTTGTTTGACATTTTGTTCTGGCAAAAGGAAGCTTGCATTCCTAATATCTCAAATTGACACAGGAGTGGCCGTTGTCTACACTGGGAAGAGGCGAACATATGCGAACAAAGGAGTCGGAGCATGTTGAATTATATTAGTATCGAGCAAGCGGTGCAGAAGCTGAATCCGCCGCAGCGGGAAGCCGTTCAGACGACTGACGGACCGCTGCTTATTATGGCTGGAGCGGGAAGCGGCAAGACGCGCGTGCTGACACATCGTATTGCTTACTTAATAGAGAAGAAGCGTGTGGCGCCATGGAGCATTTTGGCCATCACCTTTACGAATAAAGCGTCACGGGAAATGCAGGACCGGGTGAGTGCGCTCGTGGGACCCTCTGGACGGGATATTTGGGTATCCACCTTCCACTCGATGTGCGTAAGGGTTCTCCGCAGAGATATTGACCGGATCGGTTTTACATCAAGCTTCTCCATATTGGATTCCTCGGACCAGCTGTCGGTCATTCGCGGCTGCATGAAGGACATGAACATCGATACGAAGAAGTTTGAGCCAAAAGCCGTTCAAGCCGCCATCAGCGGAGCAAAAAACGAGCTGATCTCGCCTGAGCAATATGAGCAGAAGGTCGGCGATTATTTTGAGGGCATCGTTGCCCAGGTGTTTACGAAATACCAGAAGAAGCTAAGAAGCAACAATTCGCTGGACTTCGATGATCTCATTATGATGACGATTCAATTGTTTAAGGATGTACCTGAGGTGCTTGAGTTCTATCAGAACAAGTTCCGCTACATTCACGTCGATGAGTATCAGGATACGAACAGGGCGCAGTATATGCTGACGCGCATGCTCGCTGATAAGCATCATAATATATGCGTAGTGGGCGACAGCGATCAGTCGATCTACCGGTGGCGCGGTGCCGATATTACGAACATTTTGAATTTTGAAGGCGATTATCCCGAAGCGCGGACGATCATGCTGGAGCAGAACTATCGTTCAACAGCCAACATTCTGAATGCGGCGAATGCGGTTATTAAGCTCAATACGGGCAGAAAACCGAAGAAGCTGTGGACGGATCAAGGCGCCGGCGATCTCATTTCTCTCTATCAGGCGGATACGGAGCATGACGAAGGTTATTTCGTAACCGGGGAAATTCGTAAAAACGTGAATAAAAGCTATAAATTTGCCGATCATGCGATATTGTATCGTACGAATGCGCAGTCGCGGGTAATCGAGGAAATTTTGATCAAATCCGATATCCCTTATCAAATCGTGGGCGGCATAAAGTTCTACGATCGCAAAGAGATTAAGGATTTGCTCGGCTATTTGAAGCTCGTTTCCAATCCGGATGACGACATCAGCTTGGTGCGCATCATCAACGTGCCGAAGCGGGGCATCGGGGATACGACCGTTGGGAAGCTTGCGGATGAAGCGGCAAGACGGGGCACATCGATTTTCCGCGTCTTGAACAATCTCGGCGAGGTTGAAGTAAACGGAAGAACGCGCACGCTGCTGCGCGAGTTTTATGACATGATCGACAACCTTACGCGAATGGTTGAATATTTATCGGTGACCGAGCTTACCGAGAAGGTGCTTGAACTGTCGCAGTACCGGATGGAGCTGCACCAGGAGAATACGCTGGAGTCGAAAGCACGCCTTGAAAATATCGACGAGTTCTTGTCGGTTACGATGGATTTTGAGAAGCGCAATGAAGACAGGACGCTAGTCGCGTTTCTGACGGACCTTGCTTTGATCGCCGACATTGATTCCTTGAACAAAGAGGAAGAAGAAGCGGAGAAGAACAAGGATGCCATCACGTTGATGACGATGCACAGCGCGAAGGGGCTTGAGTTCCCGGTCGTCTTTATCATCGGCATGGAGGAGAGCGTGTTCCCTCATAGCCGTGCGCTTGCGGACAATGAGGAGCTCGAAGAGGAACGCCGCCTAGCTTACGTGGGCATAACCCGCGCGGAGAAGCGGCTTTATCTGACTTGCGCTCGGATGCGTACTTTGTTTGGGCGCACCAATAGCAACTTGCCGTCGCGCTTCTTGCAGGAAATACCGGAGAGCGTGAGAGAAGGCGCTTCTAGCGGCAGCGGCGGCTACTCGCGTGCAGGCTCCGGCGGCGCGCGCAGTGGCGGCGTCAGCGTCACAGGCGGTACCGGCGCAGCGGCGCAGGGCGGCGGAAGCCGCAGCATTGCAGGGCGCGGGCCGGGTGGCGGCGCGCCTGGCGCAGGCGGCCGTTCCCCAGGCATGGGGGGAACGGGCCCAGCCGCTATGGGCGGCAGAGGCGGCGTGCGGGTGAGCACGCCGCTGCAGGAAGCCGCTCGGGCGGCACAGAGCAGCGGCGCGGCAGGCGATGCCGCGCCTGGAACCTTTGCCACTGGCGAGAGAGTATCGCATGGCAAGTGGGGCATTGGTGTCATTGTCTCCGTCAAAGGGACGGGCAAGGACATGGAGCTTAATATCGCGTTCCCGGCGCCTGTCGGGATCAAGCGATTGCTTGCCGGCTTTGCGCCAATAACGAAGGTGTAAACAAGATCAGCTATTTTGGACGATTAGAAGGAGGAGCCTCCCGTGAACGCTCAATTAGAGAGGATGCAACAGCTTGTTGCGATCATTACCGAGCATAATTATCGCTACTACACGCTTGATCAGCCTACCATTGATGACGCTGATTACGACAAGCTATACGACGAGCTCGTAGCACTCGAAGCCGAGTCCGGCACCATTTTACCTGAATCGCCGACTCAGCGCGTAGGCGGAGACCTGCTCAAAGGCTTTGAGCCTTATAAGCATCGCGCCCGGCTGTGGAGTCTGGACAAAGCGCAAAATGTCGAAGATCTGATCGCATGGAATACGAGGCTGCTCAAAGCGGTTGCGGATTACAATGCGAAAAATCCGGATGAAGAGCCGCTGCCTCAGCCAACCTATGTGGTTGAGTTGAAGTTTGACGGCCTGACGCTGAATCTAACCTATGAGGACGGTCAGCTTGTGCAAGCGGCGACTCGCGGAAACGGCACGGTTGGGGAGGGCATTTTGCAGCAGGTGCGCACGATTCGTTCGGTGCCGCTCACGATTCCTTTTAACGATGGCATTATCGAGGTGCAGGGCGAAGGCATTATGCAATTGTCGGTGCTTGCCAAATACAACGAAACTGCGGCGGAGCCTCTTAAAAATGCGCGAAATGCAGCAGCGGGAGCACTTCGCAATCTAAATCCGCGGGTTACGGCCGAGCGGAAGCTGAATGCATTCTTCTACAATATAGGTTACGCCGACGGGGTAGCCTTCGCGGATCATCGCGAGATGCAGCAGTTTCTGAAGGATAACCGGTTTAAGGTGAACCCTTACGTGACCTATCAGAACACGATCGAAGAGGTGCAAGAAGAGCTGGTTCGCGTCACGGAGCAGCGCGAGCACCTTGATTTCCTGATAGATGGCGCGGTAATTAAAGTTGTCGATATGCGCACGCGTGAAGCGCTGGGCTACACGGATAAGTTTCCCCGCTGGGCGGTGGCCTTTAAGTTCGAAGCGGAAGAAACGACGACGGTGCTTGAATCGGTATCGTGGGAGGTTGGCCGCACGGGGAAAATAACGCCGGTCGCCCGCGTCGAGGCTGTAGAGCTTGCAGGCGTTACCGTTCAAAACTGCACGCTCAACAATATCGGCGACATCGAGCGCAAAAACCTAAAGCATGCTTTGGGCACGCTCGTTACGATCCGCCGCTCGAATGATGTTATTCCAGAAATATTGGGCAAGGCAGATGAGGAGCCGGGCGTGGAAATCGTGTTCCCGACGGTTTGTCCGTCATGCGGCACGGAGCTTGAACAACGCGGCGCGCATCTGTTCTGCAATAATAAGCTGGGCTGCCAGCCGCAAATTATTGGGCGCATTACGCATTTTGCATCGCGGGATGCGATGGATATCGATACGTTCAGCGTGATGACGGCTGATCAGCTGTACAAGGACTGTGAAGTGCGCGATCCTGCGGATTTGTATGCCTTAACGTATGATGACCTTATTAAGCTTGAACGGTTCGGCGAGAAAAAGGCGCTTAAGCTGATCGCGGCTTTCGAGAAATCCAAGGACCGGGAGCTTTCGTCGTTCTTGTTCGCGCTTGGCATTCCGAATACAGGCAAATCGACTACGAAAATGCTTGCTGACCACTACGGGAATTTGGATGCCATTATGCAGGCGGAGGCCGAGGAGCTTGTTGCCCTTCCTGATATCGGTGGCATTGTCGCCGAGAGCATCGTTGGATTTTTTAATGATCCGATTATTATCGCGAGCATTGCCAGAATGCGCGAGCTGGGCGTAAAAGCGGAAGCCGAGCAGCAGCTGGTTGCGAGAAATGACAGTGTATTCAGCGGGAAGACCGTCGTTCTAACCGGTACGCTGCCAACGATGTCCCGAGACGAAGCAGCCAAGCTGCTCGAGGCGTGCGGCGCCAAGATTTCAGGCAGCGTCTCCAAAAAAACCGACTTCGTCATCGCAGGCGAAAGCGCGGGAAGCAAGCTGACGAAGGCGCGGGATCTGGGCATTACCGTTATTGAAGAAGAAGCTGAGCTGCTGCGCCTGTTAGGCGAAACAACTGCTTAGCGTAAGCAAGCTCTTGGAATAAGTAAGATATTAGGGGAGTCTTATTGATCCCCGAAATTTAAACGAGCCTTAGAAGCGATTCTAAAGGCTCGTTTTCTTTTTCTATTCATGCGCTCGCGTAAACAACGGCAAGTTTGCGGGACATTCTCCAGTTCGTTTTGTTATGAGGATAGCGGTAGCTCTAAATTGATAAAAAGGCATCTATTATTCGTATTTCGAACCCTGTAGGCGGATGTGCAGTAAAGCAAGAAATATAACCTAAAATAAAGTCGCTATTTGTAAAATTTTTCAACTTGTAATCCGTTTGCTTAAGTGATATATTATTTCTTGTCGCTTCTGAGACACACGATAAACAATGGAATGACACACAAACAAATGTGAAACAAACTGTTGACAGCGTCGAATGAAGATGATAATATGATTTCTTGTCACGACAAAATGTGACAAACAAGTTCTTTGAAAACTGAACAAATGGATCACGTCGATCCGATAATGTTTTAAAATAGCTAGTTAAGTATTGAGCAAGTCAAACACCAATTTGGAGAGTTTGATCCTGGCTCAGGACGAACGCTGGCGGCGTGCCTAATACATGCAAGTCGAGCGGATTAAGCGTTTCTTCGGAAACGCCTAGTTAGCGGCGGACGGGTGAGTAACACGTGGGTAACCTGCCTGTAAGACTGGGATAACATTCGGAAACGAATGCTAATACCGGATACGCGATACGGTCGCATGACCGAATCGGGAAAGATGGAGCAATCTATCACTTACAGATGGACMCGCGGCGCATTAGCTAGTTGGTGAGGTAACGGCTCACCAAGGCGACGATGCGTAGCCGACCTGAGAGGGTGATCGGCCACACTGGGACTGAGACA
>NZ_LIGH01000001.1:2697914-2764997 GCF_001273905.1 Paenibacillus sp. FJAT-27812
CTCCAGCGCCAATGGTACTTAGACCGCAGGGTCTTGGGAGAGTAGGACGTCGCCAAGCACGAGAGACCTATCGCATGTAATGCGATAGGTTTTTTGTTGTTTTCCCTTAGGGGAAATATTATGGAGTAATGTCCATCGTTCGGTTGAAAAACGGCTGCCGATGTATAAACAGAGTGCAACCGCACCAAGCTATTATATAAATGAATTTAAACGACCACTTGACCTTTTGCTAAAATTGCATATAATAAAATCAAAGTCAAAGAAAGTCAAAGTCAATTGTCCGAATATTCGGTGTCTGATGATTTTGGCTAAATAACAATTTTGTATTAATGTTTCAACTTTGGCTTTGTTGGTTATTTCTCAGGGAGGTTGGTGGTTTGCGTAACATTTCCGATCTCATCGAACAGTATCTGAAGCATATGCTCCAAGATAGCCCAGAGGGCGCAGTGGAAATTCAGCGCAATGACTTAGCTGACAAATTTTCTTGTGTACCGTCGCAGATCAACTACGTCATCAGCACTCGCTTTACCATGGAGAAAGGATACATGGTTGAAAGCAAGCGCGGAGGCGGAGGCTATATCCGTATACAACGGATTGATCTTCCGGCATTGAAGGCGATTCAATTCCACATCGAGGAAACGGTTGGAGAATGTGTTGATCAAAGTGCGGCGGAAGGACTTATTTATCAGCTGGAGGAAGCAAGGCTCATTACCAAGCGAGAAGGCAACCTGCTTCGTGCAGCCGTGCATCGCGATACAATCGCGCTCAAGCTGCCGCTAAGAGATGAAATGAGGGCTCGGTTACTCCGGTCCATGCTTATCTCATTGCTGGTTAAATAACGCGAAACCGTTTATACCGGGAGGAGGGATCACGCTTGTTTTGCCAAGAATGCGGCAAAAAGCCGGCTACGCTTCATTTTACAAAAATCATTAATGGTGAGAAGAACGAATTTCACATTTGTGAAAGCTGTGCTCGTGAGAAAGGGGAAGGAATTCCTGGGGCGCCGAATAGCTTCTCGATTCATAGCTTATTGTCAGGACTTCTTGATTTTGAGCATTTGGGCGGGTCAGGGATTGCCGGTATAAAGCAGGAAACGCTGCGATGCGAGGAATGCGGATTAACCTATTCCCAGTTCAGCAAGATCGGCCGCTTCGGCTGCAGCAATTGTTATCAAGCGTTTGAAGGTAAACTTGATCCTCTTCTCAAACGGGTTCACAGCAGTACCGTACACAGCGGAAAAATACCGAAGCGCTCAGGCGGACAAATTCAGTGCAAGCGCGAGATCGAACAGCTGAGGCGGGATTTGCAAGCGAAAATAGAGCATGAGGAGTTTGAGAGCGCAGCGCAGCTGCGTGATCGAATACGTGAACTGGAGCGCCAAATTGCCGACCTGTAAGCTGGCATAGAAGGAGTGAGTAAGGCTCTTGACTAAGCATCGATTCTCAGAACATGCACTAAGCGAATGGATGAAGGATGTAGGTCCCGAATCAGAAATTGTCATTAGCAGCAGAGTGCGCGTAGCTCGTAATCTAAGGCATCAGCCATTTCCATTACTTGCGACGAATCAGCAATCCAAGGATGTGATGGATCAGCTGACTGAAGTAAGCCAGAGCGGCAAGCTGCAGTCCATTGGTTCATTTGAAACGATTATTTTGTCAGATTTAAGCGAGCTTGATAAAAGGGTGCTCGTCGAAAAGCATCTGATTAGTCCTAATTTAGCGAATGATTCGCGATGCGGGGCCGTTATTTTGAGCGATAATGAATCTGTTAGCATAATGATTAACGAAGAAGATCACTTGCGCATCCAATGTCTATATCCAGGTTTCCAAATTCAAGAGGCTTGGGCGTTGGCCAGCGGAATTGACGATATTTTTGAAGATGCGGCTGATTATGCGTTTGATGAGAAACGCGGTTATTTAACGACATGTCCAACAAATGTTGGAACAGGCATTCGGGCTTCGGTGATGATGCATTTGCCGGCACTTGTGCTCACGTCCCAAATCAATCGTATTTTGTCAGCAGTCACGCAGGTGGGCTTAGCGGTTAGAGGATTGTACGGCGAAGGCAGCGAGGCGCTTGGCAACTTGTTTCAGGTGTCGAACCAAATTACGCTGGGACAATCCGAGAACGAGATCATTGAAAATCTTTATAGCGTAGCAAGGCAAATTATTGAGCATGAGAAAGCGGCTCGCAAGCGTCTTATGCAAGAGTCGCGGCTAAGAACGGAGGATCGCATAAAGCGATCGTACGGTATTTTGTCTCATGCATCGATTATGGATTCCAAGGAAGCGGCACAGCGATTATCGGATGTGCGGCTTGGAGCAGATTTGGGGATTTTATCTGATGTAACGCCACAAGTGTTGAATGAGCTTTTGGTAATGACTCAGCCCGGGTTTCTACAACAAACCTTCGACGAGAAGATGAGCCCAGAGCAGAGGGATTTCAGGAGAGCAGAACTCATCCGCAAGCAATTGCGCGGTGAAAAAGGCCATGGGGGTGCGTGAATATGATGTTTGGAAGATTTACGGAGCGAGCACAGAAGGTGCTTGCATTAGCGCAAGAAGAAGCAGTCCGTCTCGGACATAACAATATCGGTACAGAGCATATTTTGCTCGGTCTTATCCGCGAAGGAGAAGGAATAGCGGCCAAAGCCTTAATCGGACTTGGATTAGGACTTGAGAAAATCCAGGATGAGGTTGAAGCGTTGATCGGCCGCGGACAAGAGCAGCCGAACAACATTGCATATACGCCACGCGCGAAAAAAGTGATTGAGCTCTCGATGGATGAAGCGAGAAAGCTTGGCCACACGTACGTAGGCACAGAGCATATCCTTCTAGGCCTTATTCGTGAAGGAGAAGGCGTAGCAGCGCGCGTGCTGAATAACCTTGGCATCAGCCTCAACAAGGCTCGTCAGCAGGTGCTGCAGCTGCTAGGCAGCAGCGAGGCAGTATCGAGCAATCATGGCTCACCGGCTAACGTAAGCACGCCTACGCTTGATGGTCTTGCAAGAGACTTGACGGCTTATGCGAAGGAAGGAAATTTGGATCCTGTTATCGGACGGAGCAAAGAAATTGAGCGCGTTATTCAAGTGCTTAGCCGCCGTACGAAAAACAATCCAGTGCTAATCGGGGAACCCGGTGTAGGTAAAACAGCAATCGCTGAGGGCCTGGCACAAAAGATTATTGAGAATGAAATTCCAGAAACATTGCGCGACAAACGAGTCATGACGCTGGATATGGGCTCAGTTGTAGCCGGTACGAAATACCGCGGCGAGTTCGAGGACCGCCTGAAGAAGATCATGGATGAGATTCGCCAAGCCGGCAATATTATTCTATTCATCGATGAGCTTCATACATTGATCGGCGCAGGCGGAGCAGAGGGCGCGATCGATGCATCTAACATTTTGAAGCCCGCATTGGCACGTGGCGAGCTGCAATGTATCGGTGCAACTACGCTTGACGAGTACCGCAAATATATCGAGAAGGATGCAGCGCTCGAGCGCCGCTTCCAGCCGATTACGGTTGATCAGCCTTCGCCGGAAGAAGCGATTCAAATTTTGTACGGCCTGCGTGACCGTTACGAGGCTCATCACCGCGTGAAAATTACGGATGAAGCAATCGTGCAAGCGGTGAAGCTATCCGATCGTTATATCCCGGATCGTTTCTTGCCGGATAAAGCGATTGACCTTATTGATGAAGCAGGCTCTAAAGTACGCTTGCATTCTTATACCGTACCGCCAAATTTGAAACAGCTTGAAAATCGTTTGGAGGATATCCGCAAGGAGAAGGATTCCGCGGTTCAAAGCCAAGAGTTCGAGAAAGCGGCAGCGCTTCGCGATACGGAGCAAAAAATCCGCGAAGAGCTTGATGTAACGAAAAACCAATGGAAAGAAAAGCAGGGCCGTACCGATTCCGAGGTAACGCCGGAGGATATCGCTCAGGTTGTAGCTAGCTGGACGGGAATTCCGGTCAGCAAGCTCGCAGAAGGCGAGACGGAGCGTCTGCTCAAAATGGAAGAGATACTTCATGACCGTATTATCGGGCAAGAGGATGCCGTTAAATCGGTATCCAGAGCGATCCGTCGTGCTCGCGCTGGCTTGAAAGATCCGAAGCGTCCAATTGGTTCGTTCATTTTCTTAGGACCTACCGGCGTTGGTAAAACGGAGCTGGCAAGAGCGCTAGCCGAGGCGATGTTCGGTGACGAGAATGCGGTTATCCGGATCGACATGTCGGAGTATATGGAGAAGCATTCGACTTCACGTCTAGTCGGAGCGCCTCCTGGATATGTGGGCTATGAAGAAGGCGGCCAATTAACCGAAAAGGTACGTCGCAAGCCATATTCCGTTGTACTCCTTGACGAGATCGAGAAGGCTCACCCTGAAGTATTCAACATTTTACTGCAGGTGCTTGAGGATGGCCGCTTGACTGATTCCAAAGGCCGCGTCGTTGATTTCCGGAACACTTTGATTATTATGACGTCCAACGTTGGCGCTGACCAAATTAAACGCAATTCCTCGCTTGGCTTTACAGCCGTGCAGGATGCGGGACGTGATTTCTTGCAAATGAAGGACAAAGTGATGGCAGAGCTTAAGAAAAGCTTCCGTCCTGAGTTCCTCAACCGGATCGACGAGAGCATCGTATTCCACTCGCTTGGCGAGGAGCATATTGCTCAAATCGTTACGCTTATGTCCGAGGAGCTTCGCAAGCGCCTGCGTGAGCAAGAGGTTGATTTCGTCTTGACCGATGGAGCCAAAGCATTCCTTGCTAAGGAAGGTTACGATCCGCAATACGGAGCGCGTCCGCTTCGCCGGGCAATCCAAAAGCATATCGAGGATCGTTTGTCCGAAGATTTGCTGATGGGTAAAATCCAAAAGGGCGATACGTTCACTATTGACGAAAAAGACGGCGCCTTGACGGTTACGAAAGCCATCTCGGAGCAAGAGCCTGAAGAATCAACTGCGAAATAAAGCATAAACCTAGACTGTCCCGCAACCAGAAATGATGCTTGCGGGACAGTTTTTATTATGGGATACAATTGACAATGAGAATCATTATCGTATAATGGCAGTAGAGCATTACATAGAAGGGGAGGAACAACGATGATAGTTGTTACAAATACAATTAAAGTAAAAAAGGGCCACGGGGAGACGGTAGCCAAACGTTTTCAAAATTCAAAAGGGATTGACCAATCGCCTGGTTTTGTGCGCATGGAGGTGTTGTTTACAGAAGGGCTAGAGGAATTTGATGAGCTGAAAGTAAGCACCACTTGGGAAAACAAAGCTTCCTTCGAGGGCTGGGTGAACAGCGACTCATTTCGCCAAGCGCATGCACATCGCGGAGGCCAGTCACAGGGCGCTGACGGACAGCAAACGGAAAGCGTCATGCTAGGCTCGCATCTGACGACGCATCGCGTTTTGGTTGCTCGACAAGCTGGAATTGAGGCGTAGTACATTTTTAACAAAACCCGTTTGATTCAGAATGATTTCGCTCTCTTATCCACTGTGGATAAAGGGGGCGTTTTTTTATAGATTATTTCTTTGAAAGGCTGTGGGGATATGTTGATGACTTGTGGATAATGTTGATAACTTGTTAATAAGTCTGTGGACAATGCCGATATTATAGAACAGGGATAGGTTGTATTGTGGGAAACGAATAATAGAAGCGATAATAACCTTTTTCATCAACAATGTGGGTTTATACATTGGGGATTAAATGGTAAACTTTATGTAGCATCATTTTAAGGAGTATCGCGAGGGATGGCTTCAACTATTTGGTGCTAGCCCATAACGTTTAAGGAGTACGGAATGGCCAAAATTAAAACAAAGTTTGTTTGTACGGAATGTGGAACAGAAGCGGCTAAATGGCTCGGAAAATGTCCGGGTTGTCATGCATGGAACTCTATGGTGGAAGAAAAAGAAACCGTTGTAAAGACAAAGGGCGTCGGATTGTCATCGTTTCATGCGAAAGAAAAGCCGCAGTCCATCATACATATAGAAAGTGGGCAAGAGCCGCGTATCGAAACGAGGATGCTTGAGCTCAACCGAGTGCTCGGCGGAGGCGTTGTGCCTGGCTCGCTTATTCTGGTCGGCGGAGATCCCGGCATCGGCAAATCAACGCTATTGCTGCAAACCTCTCACGCGTTAGCGGTGAAGGGACTGAAGGTGCTCTATATTTCCGGGGAGGAGTCCGTGCGTCAGACGAGGCTAAGGGCGGATCGCCTTGGAGCGCTGACGGAATCGCTGTATGTATTATGCGAGACCAATATGGAGCAAATTAATGATGCTATCGAATCGGTTCAGCCAGATTTTCTCGTTATTGACTCGATTCAAACGGTGTATGACCCGAATGTGCAATCAGCGCCCGGCAGCGTTTCGCAGGTCCGTGAATGTACGGCTCACTTTATGCGGGTCGCCAAAATCAAAGGGGTTGCGACTGTGCTTGTCGGCCATGTGACGAAGGAAGGCGCGATTGCCGGACCGAGGCTGCTGGAGCATATGGTGGATTGCGTTCTTTATTTTGAAGGGGAGCGCCATCATACGTATCGTATCTTGCGGGCCGTAAAAAACCGGTTTGGTTCGACAAATGAAATCGGAATTTTCGAAATGGGCGAGGATGGCCTAAGGGAAGTGTCGAACCCTTCCGAGTTATTTTTGTCGGAGCGCCCTCTTGGGGTATCAGGCTCGACGGTCGTCGCAAGCATGGAAGGAACAAGGCCTGTGCTGGTTGAGCTTCAGGCGCTTGTTGCGACAACCAATTTTCCATCTCCGAGAAGAATGTCTACGGGAATCGACCATCACCGTATGGCGCTGATCATTGCGGTGCTGGAGAAGAGAAACGGCATGTTCCTGCAAACGCAGGATGCGTACTTGAACGTTGCAGGCGGAGTGAAGCTCGATGAGCCGGCGGTTGACCTTGCAGCCGCCGTCAGCATTGCATCCAGCTTTCGGGATGCCCCAACCAAGCCATACGATGTCATCTTTGGCGAAGTAGGGCTAACGGGCGAGGTTCGTGCCGTATCGCGTGCGGAGCAGCGAGTGAAGGAAGCGGAGAAGCTTGGTTTTAAACGTGTCATTATGCCGGAGAAGAGCTTAAAGGGCTGGAAGCCGCCCTCTGGCATAGAAATTATTGGCGTAACCACAGTGTCGGAAGCACTTAAGGCAGCGCTTGGATAGGGGGGCAGACGATGAAGGAACCTACGCAGTTAGAAATAATGAATCAATTATTGCAACTAGTCGCACCAGGTACCCCTTTTCGTGATGGGCTTGAGAATGTGCTTCGGGCCAAAACGGGGGCGTTACTTGTTGTTGGATATAGTCCTGAGGTGATGGAGGTTGTAGATGGGGGTTTCTCCATTAATTGCGACTTCTCACCGAACTATTTGTATGAGCTAGCCAAAATGGACGGCGCGATTATTTTGAGCGAGGATATGCGCAGAATATTGTATGCGAACACACAGCTCATTCCGAACAGCTCCATTCCATCGATTGAAACGGGTATACGTCACCGGACGGCGGAGCGCGTTGCTAAGCAAACGGGTAAGCTCGTCGTATCGATCTCGCAGCGACGTAACATTATTACGCTTTATCAAGGCAACCTGCGTTATTCGCTGAAGGATATGGGCGTTATTTTGACTAAGGCGAACCAGGCGATTCAAACGCTCGAGAAATATAAAGCGGTGCTTAGCCAATCGTTTACGAATTTATCTGCGCTTGAGTTTGAAGAGCTTGTTACGCTGCAGGAAGTGGCGCATGTTATTCAGCGTGTGGAGATGGTGCTGCGCATCAAGATGGAGATTAAGCGTTATGTTATTGAGCTAGGTACGGAAGGCCGATTGATCAGCATGCAAATGGATGAGCTGGTCGGCGGCGTAGAAGAGGACGCGTGGTACTTACTTAAGGATTACGCAAAAGAAAATTCGGATGAGAAGATTCGGGAAATTCGGGCAGGGTTGAAGAAGCTAAGCTCAGATGAGCTGCTTGATGCGCCGCCAATCATCCGTTTGATCGGTTATCCACATACGAGCAATATGAACGACGAATCCGTTTCCCCACGCGGTTATCGCCTCCTGAACAAAATACCGAGATTGCCGCTCATTATTATGAACAATCTAATTGAACGGTTCGGACGGCTGCCTCATATTTTGATGGCGACGATTGAAGAATTGGATGAGGTTGAAGGCATTGGAGAAGTGCGGGCACGGGCTATCAAAGAGGGTCTCAAGCGGATCCAAGAGCAGATGTTCATTGACAGGCAAATCTAAATCCCATACAATGGATTGAATGTGGTCTTTTAACGGGATGTACATTCGTTAAGGGTTTTGGGGCATAGTAGAGAAGAGGTGGAAAAGATGATCGCAAAATCGATACCGAGCCTTCTCACGGTGGGGAACCTATTTTTAGGGGTAATCGCCATCATTCTTGTATTTAATGAAAAACCAGATACAGCGGCCATGATGGTGTTAATCGCCATGCTGCTTGATGGTGTAGACGGACGCGTTGCTCGGGCGCTGAACGTTCAAAGTGAGTTCGGCAAAGAGCTAGACTCCTTATCCGATGTGATTTCGTTTGGCGTAGCGCCTGCTTTCATTATGTATGTTGTCGCTTTTCAAGATTTGAGTCCAACGTTCGCGTGGATTGTAACGGCATTGTTTCCCATATGCGGAGCCTTGCGCCTTGCTCGTTTCAACGTTATTTCAAGCGCGCCAGGCTACTTTATCGGGCTACCGATTCCGGCTGCTGGCGGTGTACTAGCGACGCTCGCTTTATTCAAGGATGACATATACGTATCCGTGCTGCTTGCAAGCACGCTTGTGCTTTCCATACTTATGGTCAGTACGATTAAATATCCGAATTTCAAAAAGGTCGGTATTCCTAAAAGCGCGGTATGGGTTGTCCCAATCGTTATTGTGGTATCCGTCATACTTGGCCTCGTATTCAAAAACGATTTATCCAAAATATTGTTTGTACCGCTGCTGCTTTATGCGCTGTACGGCCTAAAAAAAAACGTTGATCGCCGTTTGCCCAAGCGAAATCGCAAGCGGAAGAAACGCGATGAAGTCACTGAAGAGCCTGTTCAATCAGAGAAGCCAGCTTAAACCGTTAGCTTAAAAGATAAGTAAATAGCGTTTCTACACACGATCATCGGTGTGTAGGAACGCTATTTTTATTTTTTGTAATAAAATCGCAGAAATAAATGATTTAGAGCGTTGTTAACACGAAAAAAAATATAATAAATGCGTACGAGATGTCGCATAATAACAGTTATACGACAAAATTAGACACAAATAATAAAATCAACACTTACTATTATATGCCATTAATACCATCTTTACAACGTGGTTTGCATTTTATATAGGCAATAAGAACCTCCTTCACTAGTCTGTTAGATATAGGCGATCAATAATTCTTCTACATAATCAGAAGCTGACTTCGTAAGTTGTTCGACGGTATGCAAATATCGCTGAGTCGTATTGATGTGCGAATGGCCAAGCGTTTCCTGCACCTGCTGCAAAGAAGCTCCGTTTAATAACGCAAGTGTGGCGTTTGTATGCCTTAGCCAGTGAGGGGTAACCGGCTTGTCCAAACCGCATTTTAAGCAAGCGGCTTTAATCATCCGCTCCACTTGTCTGGAAGTAATGCTGAACACTTGCGAATCAGAGCTGCTGCTTAGATGCGGCTTAGTACCTAAGTAGCTGGAAAATAGAAGCCATAAATGTCGTGGTACTTTTATATCTCTTATTTTACCACCTTTTCCTCTGGTGACGGTTAACCAAACGTTTGATTCCGTGGCATCTGAGTAAAAATCGCACCAGCGGATAGAGCATAATTCGGACACTCGCAAGCCCAGAAGAAGAAGGCTTAATGCTATTAAATAATTACGCTTGTTATCATATTGCAAAAATTGCAGCAACTTGCCTACCTCATTCTTAGTTAGAAAATGCTTTTTGCTCATTAACGGAATGACGGGGAGGCGGACGCTGCTAGTCGGATTCTGCTGGAACAATCCGATGTTTGGATCACTGCCCCATTTATAAAACGATTTTAGAGCGGCGATGGTTGCGGATACGGAGGCTGGAGCAAGCGGCAAGCCTGTTTTTTCATTTTTGAGCGATAGGAGATAAACCTTGAAAGCCTCGATTTCTCTCCACGTAACATCGTTCATGTTCTTGTAGGATATGAACATCCGGAATCGTTCAATGGCTCTGTAGTAGCTCTTATAAGTATGCTGCGATCTGCTGCGGTTGCTCAAAAACATCTGGATTTTTTGTTCATCCGTAAATGTTATTTCTTTCTCCTTTACTACCTGTAAAGCTAGTCTTTCCTCTGAAAATGACCCAACTATCATCAGAATTCCTCCTCTTGTTGTCGTATAACTGTTATTATGCGACATCTCGCTGTATGTATAATATTTCAAGTCTATAGACTATATTTGACAAAATGAGCTGCAAAAGCAACTGTATGGCAATCTCGATGTGATTGAGAAGGAGAAGCGGATGACGATTAGTCCAGGTTATGCGGAAGTGATGTCCTTACAGCAAACCAACGTAGGCAGTTGGATGAAGTACTTGATGTATAAGAGTCCGGCTACTTATCGGCACTGTGTCAGAGTAGCCCTGTTGGCTGAAATATTCGCTCCACATTTACCTATTAGCGACAATGAGAAAGAAGCCTTCATAAGGGGAAGTTTCCTGCATGATGTGGGGAAGGTGAGAGTTCCAAATGAAATTTTGCACAAAAAAGGCCGATTGAGCGAATGGGAGTGGAGCATACTTCGCAGGCATCCCCAATACGGCGAGGAAATTTTGATCAATCATTCATTCTACGATGTAAATATTTTGCAATTGGTCAGATACCATCATGAGCGATACGACGGTGCCGGTTACCCTGACGGGCTCATGGGAGATCAAATCCCTACTTTCGCAAGAGCATGCTCGATTATTGATGCGTTTGATTCGATGCTGTCGTCTCGGCCTTATCGCATGCCCCTTACGAAGGAGCAGGCTTATACCGAGCTGCAAAAAAACAATGACTTACAGTTTGACGGGTCGCTGGTGGATTTGTTTTTAAATATACCCGATGAAGAAATGGGGCTATATTTTAGCTGTATGAAGTCGAAGGCGAAGTAGCCGGACATAAAGAAAAAGCTTTGAGGAAAAGGTCCTCAAAGCTTTAGACAATGGTCTGGCTCAATCATTATGTCCTTGTAAGCACTTACGTTAAGTTAAACAGTCCTAAAGTCGAGCATTTGTCGTACTCGTCAGCAATAACCTCATCGAGTTGAATATCCAGCAAATTGCATAAAGCCGTCATGTAAAATAAGTTGCGTCCAAGATCAGACTTCAATACGTCGCGGCAATGCTCGCACACGGCTCCCGTGAGATGACTTTGCAGTGTTGTTTTTGCATCCTCAAGATTAAGTTCGTCTGAGTATTGCTGCTTGCGGGCATTTAGCTCGATACAGCCGCAATCTGTCACTGCTTTCGTGACTGCACGGTTGACAGAAGCGCTTGACTGACCGAATTTGGACATGACATCTAGTAAGCTGCGGTGCCGGAGCAGCAATTCGGATACTTGCTGCTGAAATTGATCCAGTGTAGGAGCGCTCATCGGTTCCACCTCTTTCACCAACCTCGTATGATGTAATCTTAATTTCCATTATAAGCTTCCTACCCTCTCTTTTCAAAATGTGAATTATTAAAATTTATAAATGTTTGCAATTAATAGGCTCCCCCACGGTTAGCAAGGCAATTATTGGAACATAATTGTAGTGGAGGTGAACCATAATGGTTAGACGAATTATTCAAATAATGGGTATGTTGTTCGGTGGTATGGCAGGCGGTGAGGTATACGGATGGATGAATGGAGCGACCGTATGGTCTGGCTCATCCTTCGGAATGCTACAGCGATCCGGCACTTATTACATGAATGTAGCAATTGGCGCGGTTTTTGGTGTGGTTGTGGCAACGATGCTTGCAGGGCAAGTCATTCGTTATATGCAAAAGGGCGCGGAGCAAACGGCAGCGCTTCCGATGCAGCAGTTGATTGCAGGGGCAGGCGGCCTGCTTGCGGGTTTATTGCTCACCGTATTGATTTATCCCGCTGTATCCGGCTTGGAAGGCTTAGGAAGACTTATTCCTGCAGCTATGATGGTATGCTTCGGCTATTTGGGCATGCGCATTGGCCTTCATAAGCAGGAGGAACTGGCTGAGGGCTTTGCTGCTTTACTGGAGAAGCGAAGGATCGCTCCGGCTGCAGATGAAGCAGGCGGCTACGAGGAGCATAAAATTTTGGACACGAGCGTTATTATTGATGGCCGTATTGCAGATATTTGCAAGACCGGGTTTATTGAAGGAACGCTTGTTATTCCGGAGTTTGTACTCGAGGAGCTGCAGCATATAGCGGATTCTTCCGACTTGCTGAAGCGCAATAGAGGACGGCGCGGGCTCGATATTTTGAACAAGATTCAAAAAGAGCTTGATGTGAAGGTCCTTATTTATGAAGGAGACTTCGAGGAAATCGGAGAAGTGGACAGCAAGCTGGTTAAGCTGGCTAAGGCGCTTCACGGCAAAGTGGTTACGAATGATTTTAACTTAAACAAAGTGTGTGAGCTGCAAGGCGTATCGGTGCTGAATATTAATGATTTGGCTAATGCTGTGAAGCCTGTCGTCCTGCCGGGAGAAGAAATTATCGTTCAAGTGATTAAAGACGGCAAAGAGCATGGACAAGGTGTCGCTTATTTGGATGACGGCACGATGATCGTTGTGGAGGGCGGCCGCGAATATATCGGCACGACGATGGAGGTGCTCGTGACAAGCGTGCTGCAAACGTCTGCGGGCCGAATGATATTCGCAAAGCCGAAGCTGTTGGAAAAAGCGCTGTAACAAGGTATGATAGTACTATTGTTTAAGCGCAAACGGCTGACGCCGTCCTTTGGCGTCAAAAGCTCGTTTCGCGGTGAAATATAAGAATATGGATAAGACGGAGTCTTATGCATGCTTATATTTTAACACAGTGTGAGGCGGGTCGAAGGCATGGGAGCAGATTGGGGAGTTATCATCGTTGCGGCCGGCAGAGGGACGCGGATGGGAACGAAGGAGAGCAAGCAGTACTTGCAGCTAGGGGACAAGCCTATTCTTGTCCATACGCTAGAGCTGTTTCAGTCGATGGATACAGTGAAGGAAGCTGTCCTTGTCGTAGGAAGCGATGATGTTGAGCGCTGCCGCAAGTGGGTTCAGGAATATGGAATAACGAAGGTAACAGCGGTAGTGACCGGGGGAGCGGAGCGGCAGCATTCCGTATATTGCGGACTTCAGGAGCTGACAAGCGAATGGGTGATGGTGCATGACGGCGTTCGGCCGCTTGTGACGGCTGATGCTGTCCGCTCATGCTGCGAGCAGGCGGAGAAGAGCGGCGCCTCGGTACTGGCTGTGCCGGTTAAAGATACGATTAAACAAGTGAATGAAGCGGGTGTGATCATTTCGACACCGGACCGCCGAAGCTTGTGGGCGATACAAACGCCGCAAGCTTTTCGACGTGTCCTGCTGCTGGAGGCGCATGAGCGCGCGTTGGCAGAGCAATTTGTTGGGACGGATGACGCGATGGTTGTAGAGCGTATGGGAGCTAGCGTCACCGTTGCGGAAGGCGAATACACAAATATTAAAATTACGACGCCTGAAGATTTGCCGTGGGCGGAATTTTTACTCGCGAAGCGTCGTGCCGATAGGGCAGAGGGGAACGGTGAGCAAGGATGATTCGAGTTGGGCAAGGATTTGACGTGCATCAATTGGTAGAAGGGCGTCCATGTATTATTGGGGGAGTTACAATTCCTTATGAGAAGGGATTGCTTGGACATTCGGACGCTGACGTGCTGCTGCATGCGATAACGGATGCGATTCTTGGAGCGCTTGGGCTTGGCGATATTGGCAAGCATTTTCCGGATACGGATGCCGCATTTAAGGATGCGGACAGCTTGAAGCTGCTTGAGGAGATATGGAAGCTTGTGCGCGAGCGCGGTTATAAGCTAGGCAATATCGATTCCACGATCATTGCCCAGCGTCCGAAGATGCTGCCTTATATCCCGCAAATGGCTGAAGTTATCGCTAAGGCGCTTGAGGCGGACGTATCGCAGGTGAATGTAAAGGCGACTACGACTGAACAGCTTGGTTTTACGGGACGCGGCGAAGGGATTGCTGCGCAATCCGTTGTCTGTCTGATCAAGGATGTGCTATGATCGGGATTATTCAACTTTAGCCATAGTTCAGAAGCAAGCTTTTGCTTCGCAAAACTATATTAGTAAATGCTTACGAGGCAAGCTTTTGCTTCGAAAACTTTTAGGAGGTATTTGAGATGACAGCAGAGGTTCGAGTTCGGTATGCCCCATCTCCGACGGGTCATTTACATATTGGAAATGCAAGAACGGCCTTGTTCAATTATTTATTCGCAAGAAATCAAGGCGGTAAATTCATTATTCGGATCGAAGATACTGACGTGAAGCGCAATGTTGCAGGCGGGGAAGAAAGCCAGCTTAAATATTTGAAGTGGCTCGGCATGGATTGGGACGAGAGCATCGATATCGGCGGCGGGTATGGGCCGTATCGCCAGACTGAGCGCATCGAGATCTACAACAAGTACTGGCAGGAGCTGATTGATCGCGGTCTAGCTTATCGCTGTTACTGCTCCGAGGAAGAGCTGGAGCAGGAGCGGGAAGCGCAAACCGAGCGTGGCGAGACGCCGCGTTATTCCGGATTGCACCGTAACTTAACGGAAGAGCAGCGGCAAGCTTTTGAAGCGGAGGGTCGTGTGCCGAGCATTCGCTTCCGTGTGCCCGAAGGACGCACTTACACGTTTAATGATATCGTGAAAGGCTCAATCAGCTTTGATACAGCGGAGATGGGCGATTTCGTAATCGTGAAGAAGGATGGTATTCCAACCTACAACTTTGCGGTTGTGCTTGACGATTATTTGATGAAAATCAGTCATGTATTGCGCGGCGAGGACCATATCTCCAATACGCCTCGTCAGCTCATGATCTATGAAGCGTTCGGCTGGGAGCCGCCGCAATTCGGTCATATGACACTCATCGTGAATGAACAGCGCAAGAAGCTGAGCAAACGCGACGAGTCGATTATTCAGTTTATTTCCCAATACGACGAGCTTGGCTATTTGCCGGAGGCTATGTTTAACTTCATTACGCTTCTTGGCTGGTCGCCGGAGGGTGAGCAGGAGATGTTTACCCGCGAGGAGCTTGTTTCTGTATTTAATCCGGAACGTCTAAGCAAAAGCCCTGCTGTATTCGATACGCAAAAGCTGAGCTGGATGAACAATGAATATTTGAAAAAGGCGGATCTGCCGCGTCTCGTTGACCTTTGCTTGCCGCATCTGCAGCGGGCAGAGCGCGTAGCTAGCGACCTGGATGCGGAAGGCCGTGCATGGGTGACGGATCTTGTTGCGCTTCACCAGGACAAACTGCGCTATGCCGCTGAAATCGTGCCGATGACGGAGCTTTTCTTCCGCGATACGATTGAGGATGAGGGCGATGCGACTATCGTGCTTGCAGAAGAGCAGGTGCCTGTCGTGCTTCAAGCTTTTCTGAAGCTTATTGAAGCGGGCGAAACGCCATTCCAAGTAGATGGAATAAAAGAAATGATCAAAGCGGTGCAGAAGGAGACGGGCTTCAAAGGCAAGCAGCTCTTCATGCCGATCCGCGCTGCGCTTACCGGGCAGACGCATGGCCCTGATTTGAACCAGTCGCTCGCTTTGCTTGGCAAAGAGAAGGTAACGAGCCGTCTTCGCGGACGTTTGGCTGGTTACGGGGTATAGACGCTTATAGCCGCTTTGTAATCGAGCGGACATAATGCCCTTGTCACATTTTTGGGTATTCGGTATACTATGACTAATAAATGAATGAATCGAACGGCCATGAACAGGAGAAGTACGTTTGCTTGTGGATTCGCAGAGAGGACAACCGTCATTCGAATCGGCGTCGCATCATGAGTGTGGCAATGGGAAAGCAGAATGGGGCTGAAAGTTGTCTGGTCCGCCGAACGGAAATATGCACCTGGGAGCTTTGTTCCGAGCTGTTGCATCAAGAAATGCGCGATAATAAGGGTAGGGCGGCTACGCCATATCATTTATGACGTACATTTTGCTGCACAGGGTAGGCAACAACGTATCGTCTGCGTTAAAGACCATAAGAGGAACGAATCATCAGCGCTTAAGCTGTCGATTTGTTCAAGCAGAGTGGAACCGCGAGATTACACGCCTCTGCAGCATAATATGCTGCAGAGGCTTTTTCTTTTTTTATTGGAATCATATGAGCGCATGAAAAAGGAGCATTGCTTATGTTTCGTCATTTCCGATCGGACATAAATGCGGTTTTCGAGAATGATCCGGCCGCCCGCAGTCGATTCGAGGTTATTTTCACCTATTCGGGCTTGCATGCCATTTGGGCTCATCGTATTGCTCATCCCCTTTTCCGCAGAGGATGGTATACTTTAGCACGAGTGATCTCTCAGGTGAGCCGTTTCATGACGGGCATCGAGATTCATCCGGGCGCTCAAATCGGTGAACGATTGTTTATCGATCACGGAATGGGTGTTGTCATTGGAGAAACCTGTGAAATTGGCGATGATGTCGTTATTTATCAAGGTGTGACTCTAGGCGGTACCGGCAAGGAAAAAGGAAAGCGCCATCCTACAATTGGCAATAATGTAGTTATTGGCTCTGGCGCGAAGGTGCTGGGCTCGTTCCAAGTCGGTGAGTTTTCCAGTATTGGATCGAATGCGGTTGTTCTGAGAGAAGTGCCTGCAAATTGCACCGTGGTAGGCAATCCGGGACGTGTCGTGAAACGCAATGGCGAGAGAGTGGGCGATCGGCTGGATCATACGCAGCTCCCCGATCCGGTCATCGAAATGTTCCGCACGATGCAGAAGGAAATAGATGAATTAAAAACCGAACTGAAGCAGCTTCGGGAACCTGTAGCTGGAGGAGAAATTCGAAAATGACAGTATCCATTTATAATACGGTATCAAGGGTTAAAGAGCCGTTTGTATCGCAAGAGCCGGGTAAAGTGAAGATGTATGTATGCGGTCCGACAGTCTATGATTACATTCATATCGGGAATGCGCGTCCCGTTATTTTCTTCGATGTTGTTCGTCGCTACTTGGAGGATGTCGGGAATGAGGTCCAATATGTTGTAAACTTTACGGATGTGGACGATAAGTTAATTCGCAAAGCGGAGCAGCTTGGGACAACAGTGCCTGAAGTGGCGGAAAAGTTTATTGCAGCGTTTTATGCGGATATCGAATCGCTTGGCGTTCATAAAGCGACGCTTAATCCGCGCGTGACGGAGCATATTCCTCAGATCGTAGCGTTTATTCAAGGGCTGATAGACAAAGGCTATGCTTATATGAGCGATGGGGATGTCTATTACCGTACAGCTGCATTCGCAGACTACGGCAAGCTGTCGCATCAGAATATTGAAGAGCTTCAATTCGGCATTCGCGTTGAAATTGGCGATCGCAAGGAGAACCAGCAGGATTTTGTATTATGGAAGGGCGCTAAGCCTGGGGAAATCAAATGGGAGAGCCCGTTTGGCGAAGGCCGTCCCGGCTGGCATATCGAGTGCTCGGCTATGGCGCGTGCCTATCTTGGAGATACGCTCGATATTCATGGGGGCGGGCATGATTTGCAATTCCCGCATCATGAGTGTGAGGTTGCCCAATCGGAGGCATTGACCGGCAAGCCCCTAGCAAACTACTGGATGCATAACGGCTATATTCACATAAACAACGAGAAAATGTCGAAATCGCTGGGCAACGGCATTTCGGTGCATGAGCTGGTGAAGCGGGTTAAGCCCCATGCGATCCGTTACTTTATGCTCTCGACACATTATCGCAGCCCGCTGAATTTCAGCGACGATACGGTTGCCCAAGCGGAGAACAGCGTAGAGCGGATCGCAAACTCTGCAGCAAATCTTAAGCACAGACTCTCAGCCATGGGTGGTGAATTTGCAGAAGCGGCAGGCAATGGCCTGGTCCCTTCGGGCGATGATGCGCTGGATGCGAGACTTAAGGCGATACATGAGCAATTCCATGCAAAAATGAGCGATGATTTTAACACGCCTGATGCGATAACCTCAGTATTCGATTTGGTAACGGAGGCGAATCAATATCTCAATCGTGCAGATGCGTCTGCAAACGGAGTATATGCTCTGCTTACTCTCCTTGAGCGTATGGATGCGGTACTTGGACTTCTGCCACAGCAGCAAGCGGACGCTGAACTGCTTGATGCGGATATCGAACAGTTAATTGTAGAGCGCACGGAAGCCCGCCAAACTAAAAACTGGGCAAGAGCCGACGAAATTCGCGATTTGCTGACGGAGAAAAACATCGTGCTTGAGGATACGCCGCAAGGCATCCGCTGGCGGCGCAAATGAGTGAGCATAATGATGTGAACATGCTGCTCTTTCATCCGCCTTCCAAAAAACCGCAGCTGATGAACCCGGTCGTTCTAGCTTATATTGGAGATGCCGTATTTGAGCTTCTCGTTCGGCAATACTTAATATCGCTTCCGAATCAGAAGTCGCATCATCTTCACCGCGAAGCGACCAAGTTTGTTTCGGCCAAAGGACAAAAGAGGACACTGGATTTATGGCAGCCGCATTTGACCGAAGAAGAGGCGGACATTGTCCGCCGCGGACGCAATTCGAAATCGGGAACTCCTCCCAAAAATGCTGATCTCGCCGATTACCGGCTTGCAACCGCGCTTGAGAGCCTGGTAGGATATCTCTACTACGAGGGGCGTTTAGATAGACTGAACGAGCTGTTTGCAATAGCGCTTGGCGTTCAAGACAAGCAATAGGGCTGGAACAGCCAATCAAAATATAAAAATGATAAGAGGAGGGTAACCGATGACTGAAGAAACGATTCAAGATGAGATGATTGCCGGTAAGCACCCCGTGCTGGAGGCACTTCGTTCCGGACGCGAGATTAATAAAATTTGGATTGCCGACGGCGCGCAGAAAACGTTGACGCAGCCCATTGTTGCAGAAGCGAAGAAGTTCGGCATTGTCGTGCAGTTTGTAGACAAGAGAAAGCTTGACAGCCTCACCCCAGGCGTTACCCATCAGGGAGTTGTCGCTCAAGCGGCTGCTTTTGCCTATGTGGAAGTAGAAGAAATACTTGAGCGTGCGAAGCAGCGTGACGAGGTTCCTTTTATCCTGCTGCTTGATGAAATTGAAGATCCGCATAACTTAGGCTCCATCCTGAGAACGGCTGAATGTACTGGCGTTCATGGCGTGATCATTCCAAAGAGGCGCTCTGCCGGACTTACGGCTACCGTGCTGAAGACATCAGCCGGCGCTGCCGAGCATGTTCCCGTTGCGCGAGTTACTAATTTGGCGCAAACGATCGATAAGCTGAAGGAAGCGGGCGTATGGGTTGCAGGCACTGACCTTAGCGCTTCACAGGATGTATATAAGATGAAATTTGATATGCCGCTAGTAATTGTTATTGGCAATGAGAGCAAAGGGATGGGAAGACTCATTAAGGAGAAATGTGATTTTCTCGTTAAGCTGCCTATGCTTGGCCAATTGAATTCATTGAATGCGTCAGTTGCGGCTGGCGTGCTGATGTATGAGGTCGTGCGGCAACGCCGGAGCATGTAGGCCATGAATCGGCGCGACGATATTTTATTGGTCGATGGGTATAACGTGATTGGCGCTTGGCCGGTTCTCGAGAAGCTGAAGGAGTACGCTCTGGAAGAAGCTCGGGATAAGCTGCTCGACATGCTGGCGGACTACCAAGGTTTTACGGGCATGCAAGTATACGTAGTGTTTGATGCGCATCAAGTGCCTGGACTCGGGGCCACTTATCGGCACCACAAGCTGATGATCGTATATACGAAAGAAAAGGAAACGGCTGATGAATGTATCGAGCGTCTCTGCTCGGAGCTGTTTGTAAGACGGAGGAACATTTATGTAGCTACGTCTGATCTAGTGGAGCAGCATGTCGCTTTCGGTAAAGGAGCGCTCCGCGTATCCGCGCGCGAGCTGCTTATCGATATCGGCCAAAACCGCAAAAACATCGAGCAGTCGCTGCGCGAGGATAAGCCGGGAAAACGCAATTCGGTAGACGCTATCGTCAGCCTTGAGGTTCGAAGCAAGCTCGAAAAGCTTCGCCGTGGAGAGAAATAATGGGAATGGGCTTTTCAATCGCTTTGGCAGAAGCGGGACATGTCGCCTTATTCATGCCACAAAGTTACAAAATTGCTATAAAATCGATGGTTTTCGGGTCTCCGATTGGTTGACGGTGTAAGGTTACATAATGTATACTGACTCTATTATTAGCGATAAGAACGTGTGGATTTTGCTCGGAATACTTTCTTATCTCTCGACGTGAAGCGCTGCTGAGCCCAAGCAATTGGGAACAGTTAGATAGGTTTGCGTGAATACGAATCTAGCGGTGTACGCCTTGCAGGCCGGAGGGATAGTTCGTGAGTATCGACCTCAAAGAATGGAGTACGCTCGAGTATGACAGCAGTACGGACGAGGATATCGTCGAAGCGGTCCGCAATGGCGACAGCATAGCGTTGGAATATTTGATTAACAAGTATAAGAACTTTGTGAGAGCCAAAGCGCGCTCGTATTTTCTTATCGGTGCGGATCGTGAAGATATCGTGCAGGAGGGTATGATTGGTCTTTATAAAGCAATTCGTGATTTTAAAGGGGACAAGCTTGCAAGCTTTAAAGCCTTTGCGGAATTGTGCATAACCAGACAAATTATTACCGCCATCAAAACAGCCACGCGTCAGAAACACATCCCGCTTAATTCCTACGTATCGCTCGATAAGCCCATTTATGATGAAGACTCGGATCGCACGCTGCTTGATGTCATTTGTGGCACGCGAGTATCTGATCCTGAAGAGTTAATCATTAATCAAGAAGAGTTTATTGGCCTAGAAGATAAGATGTCTGAAATATTAAGCGACCTTGAGCGTAAGGTGCTGATGCTTTATTTGGACGGAAGATCTTATCAGGAGATTGCAGTCGATCTGGATCGGCATGTGAAATCAATAGACAATGCCCTACAACGCGTGAAGCGCAAGCTTGAACGTTACTTGGAAGTCAGAGACATTAGCGGTTAACCGCATTTATACGTAAATCGTTTTTAACGAGGACTGTCTTCTATCTGGCGGTGTCCAGAGGGAATGTACAGTTCTTTTGTTTTAAAAGGGCATAAGTAGACTATACTGATAGGAACGAGCCCGATGTCGCGGTTGTTACCAATTATTCGTAGGCCAAACACTTATCTTTTACATTGACATCAAAATTGCTGTATGATAAAGTGTTTAGGTAGGCCTAAATTCGAAGGTTTTTTTCGTTTTGGCGTTGGAATCAATGAACTTTCATATAGAGCTTCATGATTCGTATTTTGTAGCAGTTCGGGAGGTGTAATTCAATGCGGGTAATTATCACGTTGGCATGCACAAACTGCAAACAGAGAAACTATGCGAGCAGCAAGAACAAACGCAATCACCCCGACCGCATCGAGTTGAAGAAGTTTTGCAAGTTCTGTAACGAGCAGACTCCTCATCGCGAGACGAGATAGTCAATTGGAGGTGTGAACGTGGCATTTTTGGCTAAACTAAAGCAAAGCTTTGGTACAACGTTTAGTTTTTTTGCCGACAGCTGGGCGGAACTTAAGAAGGTTCGCTGGCCAAGCCGTAAAGAGTTGACAAGCTATTCGATCGTGGTTTTGCTAACGATCACGCTTGTAACGATTTACTTCTGGCTTCTTGACATCGGGATCTCGTCTCTGGTTGAACTCATTG
The DNA here is from genome assembly GCF_001273905.1 of Paenibacillus sp. FJAT-27812. Lineage (NCBI taxonomy): Bacteria > Bacillati > Bacillota > Bacilli > Caryophanales > Paenibacillaceae > Paenibacillus > Paenibacillus sp. FJAT-27812. Next base: position 2,719,744 of record NZ_LIGH01000001.1, read on the forward strand.
TTTAAGAAGGGTCCAAAGGTGGATTTGTGATGGAAAAAAGATGGTACGTCGTGCATACCTACTCAGGTTACGAGAACAAGGTGAAAGCCAATTTGGAGCGCCGTGTTGAATCAATGGGCATGGAAGACAAGATTTTCCGTGTGCTTGTTCCTATGGAAGATGAAGTGGTAGAGAAGGACGGTAAGAAGAAGACTGTCCAACGTAAAGTCTACCCCGGCTATGTTCTTGTGGAAATGGTTCAAACCGACGATTCTTGGTACGTTGTTCGAAATACGCCTGGCGTAACTGGATTCGTAGGATCAACAGGTTCCGGTTCAAAACCGATTCCTCTATTGCCAGATGAGGTTGAGCAAATACTCAAGCACATGGGCATGGAAGAACCAAAACCGAAAATCGAGTTCGATCTGAAGGAAACGGTTCGCGTCAAAGTAGGTCCTTTCGCAGATTTTGTTGGTACAGTAGAAGAAATTTTGCTGGACAAAGCAAAGTTGAAGGTTCATGTAAACATGTTTGGCAGGGAGACCCCGCTGGAGCTGGATTACACTCAAGTGGAGAAGATATAATATCTGGTTTCCGAACCCATCGGTTTATTCCGGTGGTGGTTTGGACGCGAAGTAACTATGCCCCTTTGGCGGCAAATGTTATTTACGCACGGAATAAAGGGTTAGGAGGTGTCAGGCATGGCAAAGAAAGTCATCAAGATGGTCAAACTGCAAGTTCCTGCAGGTAAAGCAAACCCAGCGCCGCCGATCGGTCCAGCACTTGGTCAAGCAGGCGTTAACATTATGGCGTTTTGTAAAGAGTTTAATGCTCGTACAGCAGATCAAGCAGGCTTGATTATTCCAGTCGTTATTACAGTATTTGAAGACCGTTCGTTTACGTTCGAAACAAAAACGCCGCCGGCAGCAGTATTGCTACGCGTCGCAGCTGGAATCGAAAAAGGTTCAGGCGAGCCGAACAAGAAGAAGGTCGCTACTGTAAAACGTGACAAAGTTCGCGAAATCGCTGAGCAAAAAATGCCGGATCTTAACGCAGCTTCTGTAGAAGCGGCAATGCGTATGGTTGAAGGTACTGCTCGCAGCATGGGCGTAACTATTGTTGACTAATACCGCGAGGTAGCTTGCTTTGCGAAGCTTCGGCTTTCGCGAGTGGGAGGATCATCCTTAGGAGGATTTTCCGCTACAACCACATAAGGAGGAAATTACAATGGCTAAACAAGGTAAAAAATATGTAGAAGCTGCTAAGCTTATCAACAGCGAAGCAACTTACGAGCCTTTGGAAGCGATCGAGCTTGTGAAAAAGGCAGCAACAGCTAAATTCGACGAGTCCGTTGAAGTAGCAGTTCGTTTGGGTGTAGACCCGCGTAAACAAGACCAAGCAGTTCGTGGTGTAGTTGTACTGCCGCACGGTACTGGTAAAACTAAACGCGTTCTCGTTTTCGCAAAAGGCGAAAAAGTGAAAGAAGCGGAAGCTGCGGGTGCTGATTTTGTCGGCGATGCAGACATGATTAACAAAATCCAACAAGGCTGGTTCGAATTCGACGTTTGCGTCGCAACTCCGGACATGATGGCTGAAGTTGGTAAACTTGGACGGATCCTTGGTGGTAAAGGTTTGATGCCTAACCCTAAAGCAGGTACGGTAACGTTTGACGTTGCTAAAGCCGTTCAAGAAATCAAAGCCGGTAAGATTGAATACCGTCTTGATAAAGCAGGTCAAATCCATGCTCCAATCGGTAAAGTATCTTTCGATGCTGAGAAACTCAACGAGAACCTCAAGTCATTGATCGACGCACTTAATCGTGCTAAACCGGCTGCTGCAAAAGGTGTTTACCTGAAAAACATTGCCGTTTCTTCGACAATGGGCCCTGGCGCTCGTGTTTCCACAGCGGTTTATCGCTAAGAAGAACGGAACTAAATTCGAATACGCATACCGTAGACAGTAGGTGCCTTTAGGCTTAATTTCCTACCGAGGTGTTATGATAAAACGTTTGTGAGCAACATTCGATCCTTTAGGGTTGATGCGCGATAACGACATCATGGCCTTCGCAGTGTCTGCGAAGGCCTTTCTCATGCATCGAGGCGTGGAAAGCCCGTCGTAATTAACGGAATGTATACTATTACGGGAGGTGTACAGTTTGGCTAACGCAAATATCATCCAAGAGAAACAAGAGGCAGTTGCCGTAATCGCGGCGAAAATTGCTGCTAGCTCCAGTACAGTTGTAGCTGACTATCGTGGATTGAACGTTGCGCAAGTAACTGAACTTCGGAAACAACTTCGTGAAGCAGGAATCGAATTCCAAGTTCTTAAAAACTCGCTCGTTCGCCGCGCAACTGAAGGTACGGATTTCGTAGAATTGAACAACATTCTTACAGGTCCTACTGCAATTGCATTCGGTAAAGAAGACGCTGTTGCTCCAGCTAAAATTTTGAACGATTTTGCTAAGAAGAACGATGCTTTGAAACTTAAAGGCGGCGTTGTAGAAGGTAAAGTCGTTTCACAAGAAGAGATTAAAGCACTTGCGGAACTTCCGTCCCGCGAAGGTTTGCTTTCTATGCTCCTCAGCGTATTGCAAGCTCCAGTGCGCAACTTCGCGCTTGCGGTTAAAGCAGTCGGCGAGAAACAAGAAGCACAAGCTTAATCAATTACAGTCACTAATTGCATTGAACCGGCGAAAGCCGGCTGCATGATAAAACAAAAAAATAAACCATATTCCCGGAGGTATAACCATGTCTAAAGAACAAATCTTAGAAGCGATTAAAGTTATGAACGTTCTTGAACTGAACGAGCTAGTTAAAGCAATTGAAGAAGAATTCGGCGTAACTGCAGCAGCTCCAGTAGCAGCAGCAGGTGCTGGCGCAGCTGTTGAAGCTGAGCAAACTGAATTCGACGTAATCCTTAACGGCGCTGGCGCTTCGAAAATCAACGTAATCAAAGTAGTTCGCGAAATCACAGGTCTTGGCCTGAAAGAAGCGAAAGACTTGGTTGACAGCGCTCCTAAAGCTGTTAAAGAAAAAGTTGCTAAAGACGAAGCAGAAGCAGTTGCAGCTAAGCTTACTGAAGCTGGCGCTTCCGTAGAAGTTAAGTAGTATTTTTACAATAAAATAAGCTGATCATGCGACTGAATGATGAATCGGCTGGCGAGCCCCTTGAACCGTCAGGTTTCAAGGGGTTCGTTGTATGTTAAAGGATAAGAATGTATAAGCGAGCCCTTATACATTCTTATCTTTCAACGCGAAACGCGCCTTTACCGCTGCGATCGGGCGATCGCTGTATGCGCTTGTCGCTAAGGAATAACGGGGGGTGATGGATCATGTCAAATCACTATTACTCGCAGAGCCCGGATGTGAAGCATAATCGTCAAATTCATGAAGCATCGCTTCGAGGCTTTTCATTCCGTTTTATGACGGATGCTGGCGTATTCTCGAAATCGGGTGTCGATTATGGAAGTCAGGTTTTGATCGACGCACTAATGTTGGATGATAAGGCAAAAGTGCTGGATGTCGGCTGCGGTTATGGTCCGATTGGGCTAACATCAGCGAAGCTTGCCCCAAACGGGCTTGTGACGATGATTGATATAAACGAGAGAGCGGTGGAGCTTTCACGTGAAAATGCAAAGCTGAATAACATCACGAATGTAACTGTTTTGCAAAGCAATGTATATGAGGCCGTCAAACATATGAAGTTCGATGCGGTCGTTACGAATCCGCCTATTCGGGCGGGGAAGTCGGTGGTTCATCAGATTTTTGAAGAAGGCTATGAACTGCTGGAGCAAGGCGGAAGCATGTGGGTCGTCATTCAGAAGAAGCAAGGCGCGCCTTCGGCCAAAGCAAAACTCGAGTCATTGTTCAGTGATGTAGAGGAAGTTACGAAGGATAAAGGCTACCGGATTTTCCAAGCTGTAAAAGGCTAGTTAAATATCTCAAAAGCTGTTTTGAAATTAAGTTTGAAAGTAGAATTATATTTATTGACTTGACATTTTAGATATGGTAAAATTATAAAATGTCAGCATTAAATTGGGCTCGATCTCTTTAGTTAACTAAAATGTCAAGTGTAAATTTAAAGCGCGGAATGCATAAGTTTTACACGTTTGACGTATAATGTTTACGTTTTGGGCAAAATTATTTGATATGAGACTATCGCGGCCGCGCTGTGATTGGTTAACTGCCGGAACATGCTCTTTTTTCGAACTATTCGATAAGGGCTTTTCTTTATTTGACTATATAGGCGGCTGGTCCGTCTATGGTGACGCAGTGGATATCGATGCTGTGATACAGACATGAGGGGTGAGGTTAAGTTGGCAGGACAACTTGTTCAGTATGGTCGGCGCGCGCGCAGAAGCTACGCCAGGATCAACGAGGTGCTGGAAGTCCCGAACCTGATTGAAATCCAACAAAAATCGTATGAGAAGTTTTTGGACAGCGACTTAATTGAGTTGTTCCAAGATATTTCTCCGATTTCGGACTTTACGGGCAATCTATCGCTTGAGTTTATCGACTATAGCTTGGGCGAACCGAAATATTCGGTCGATGAATCAAAAGAGCGCGACGTGACGTATGCGGCTCCTTTACGCGTTAAGGTACGACTTTTTAATAAGGAGACCGGCGAAGTAAAGGAACAAGAAGTTTTCATGGGTGATTTCCCGCTTATGACAGAGACAGGCACGTTTATCATTAACGGGGCCGAGCGTGTCATAGTCAGCCAATTGGTTCGATCCCCGAGTGTGTACTTCAGCACGAAGGTCGATAAGAACGGGAAGAAGAACTACACAGCGACGGTTATTCCTAACCGTGGCGCATGGCTAGAGCTTGAAACGGATGCTAAAGATATCATCTACGTTCGTATTGACCGGACCCGGAAAATACCGGTAACGGTACTTTTGCGTTCGCTCGGATTCGGTACTGACGCTGAGATTCTTGAGCTGCTTGGTCATGATGAGTACATTCGCAACACGTTAGACAAGGACAACACGGATTCAACCGAGAAAGCGCTGATTGAAATTTATGAGCGTCTTCGTCCGGGCGAGCCTCCGACTTTGGATAATGCGAAGAGCTTGCTAGTAGCTCGTTTCTTTGATCCAAAACGTTATGACTTGGCCAATGTAGGCCGTTACAAAATAAACAAAAAACTACACATCAAGAACCGTTTGTTTAACCAACGGCTTGCGGAAAATCTAGTTGATCCTACGACTGGCGAAATTATTGCTGAGTCCGGACAAATGATTGACCGTCGTTTGCTTGATGAAATTCTCGAAAAGCTCGAGAAGGATGTAGGTTTCAAAACGTATCACGTTGCTAACGGCGTATTGGATGCTGATAGTATTCCACTACAAACGATCAGCGTATTCTCGCCATATGACGAAAGCAAAGTTATTAAGGTAATTGCCAATGGCATTATTGATAAATCCGTGAAGCATATTACGCCAGCGGATATCATTTCTTCCATTAACTACTTTATTAATTTGCTTCATGGCGTAGGCAGCACGGATGATATCGATCACCTCGGTAACCGTCGTCTGCGTTCTGTAGGCGAGCTGCTTCAAAATCAATTCCGTATCGGTTTGTCTCGTATGGAGCGCGTTGTACGCGAGAGAATGTCCATCCAAGACGCGAATGCGATTACGCCTCAGGCGCTAATCAACATTCGTCCGGTCATTGCATCTATAAAAGAGTTTTTCGGCTCCTCGCAGCTGTCCCAGTTTATGGACCAAACGAATCCGCTTGCTGAGCTCACGCATAAGCGTCGTCTATCAGCACTTGGACCCGGCGGTTTGACTCGGGAACGCGCGGGCTTCGAAGTCCGTGACGTCCATCACTCCCACTATGGGCGGATGTGTCCGATCGAGACGCCAGAGGGACCGAATATCGGTTTGATCAACTCCTTGTCATCCTTTGCCCGCATTAACGAATATGGCTTCATTGAAGCGCCGTATCGTTGGGTAGATCCGAAGACGGGAATTGTAACAGAGCAAATCGCTTACCTAACTGCTGACGAGGAAGATAACTACGTAATCGCGCAAGCGAATGCGAAGCTGACTCCTGATGATAAGTTTGCAGAAGAAAATACGATCGTTCGTTACAACAAGCAAGCTGATAACATTTTGACTATGCCAAGCGATCGTGTTGACTACATGGACGTATCTCCTAAGCAGGTAGTATCCGTTGCGACAGCGTTAATTCCGTTCCTGGAAAACGATGACTCCAACCGTGCCCTCATGGGATCAAACATGCAACGTCAAGCGGTACCGCTACTTATCCCTAGATCACCGCTCGTTGGTACGGGCATGGAGCACAAAGCTGCGAAAGACTCCGGCGTTTGTATCGTTGCGAAACATGACGGTATTATCGAACGGTCTTCCGCTAATGAAATTTGGCTTCGCCGCGTAGAGCAAATTGATGGCAAGCCGGTTACAGGCGACTTGGTAAAACATAAACTACACAAGTTTATGCGTTCTAACCAAGGAACGTGCATCAACCAGCGTCCACTCGTACGCAAAGGCGACGTCATTAAGAAAGGCGATATTCTTGCAGATGGTCCTTCCACTGAAAAGGGCGAATTGGCTCTGGGACGCAACGTAGTCGTTGCATTCATGACGTGGGAAGGTTACAACTATGAGGATGCGATCCTGCTTAGTGAGAAGCTTGTGAAAGAGGATGTTTACACATCCATTCACATCGAGGAATATGAGTCCGAAGCTCGTGATACGAAGCTTGGACCGGAAGAAATCACTCGCGATATCCCGAATGTCGGCGAAGAAGCTCTTCGCAACTTGGATGAGCGCGGAATCATTCGTGTCGGTGCCGAAATCGGCGCAGGCGATATCCTGGTTGGTAAAGTAACGCCGAAGGGCGTAACGGAGCTGACTGCGGAAGAAAGATTGCTGCACGCTATCTTCGGTGAGAAAGCTCGTGAAGTACGTGATACTTCGCTTCGCGTACCGCATGGTACTGACGGTATCGTTGTAGACGTGAAAGTATTTACGCGTGAGAATGGCGATGAATTGCCACCTGGCGTTAACCAACTGGTACGTGCCTATATTGCTCAAAAACGGAAAATTTCCGAAGGCGACAAAATGGCCGGACGTCATGGTAACAAAGGGGTTATCGCCCGCATCATGCCAGAAGAAGATATGCCTTTCCTACCGGATGGCACACCAGTAGAGGTTGTTCTTAACCCGCTCGGCGTTCCGTCACGGATGAACATCGGCCAAGCGCTTGAAGTTCACCTGGGTATGGCTTGTAAACATCTCGGCATCCACGCCGCTACGCCAGTATTTGACGGAGCGCGCGAGAATGACGTTTTCGATACGATGGAAGAAGCAGGCATGCAGCGTAACGGTAAAACCGTACTGTATGACGGACGGACAGGCGAAAACTTCGAGCGTGAAGTTACAGTTGGGGTCATGTACATGATCAAACTGGCGCACATGGTCGATGATAAAATCCATGCCCGTTCCACTGGTCCTTACTCACTTGTTACACAACAGCCGCTCGGTGGTAAAGCACAGTTCGGTGGTCAACGTTTCGGGGAGATGGAGGTATGGGCGCTTGAGGCTTATGGCGCTGCGTACACGCTTCAAGAAATATTGACGGTTAAATCCGATGACGTGGTTGGTCGTGTGAAAACGTACGAATCGATCGTCAAAGGCGAGAACGTTCCAGAACCGGGCGTTCCAGAATCGTTTAAAGTTTTGATCAAAGAGCTTCAAAGCTTAGGTATGGATGTTAAAATTCTGTCTGAGAATGAAGAAGAGATCGAAATGAAGGAAATGGACGATGAAGACGAGGCAACGGGTGATAAGCTCAACCTCAATATTGAAGGTGCCGAGATCGGCGCTGCTGAATAAACTAGTTGCTGGATTCCGTCACATGGTCACGCGCCTATGACGGAATCTAGCTGATTAGATAGACATTGTCATACATGACGGAGGAGGGTTGCTCCTTGTTGGACGTGAACAACTTCGAGTATATGAAAATCGGTCTGGCTTCGCCGGATAAAATTCGCTCGTGGTCCCGCGGAGAAGTTAAAAAACCGGAGACGATCAACTATAGGACCTTAAAGCCGGAGAAGGAAGGTCTCTTCTGCGAAAAGATTTTTGGACCTACGAAAGACTGGGAATGTCATTGCGGCAAATACAAACGTGTACGCTATAAAGGTGTCGTTTGTGATCGCTGTGGCGTTGAAGTAACTCGCGCTAAAGTTCGCCGTGAACGTATGGGTCACATCGAGCTAGCTGCTCCAGTTTCTCATATTTGGTACTTCAAAGGGATTCCAAGCCGTATGGGTCTTGCACTGGATATGTCGCCTCGTTCGCTTGAGGAGATCATCTATTTTGCATCCTATGTCGTGACGGACCCAGGTGATACGCCGCTTGAGAAAAAACAACTCCTTTCGGAGAAAGAATACCGCAGCTACCGGGAGAAATACGGGTATGGTTTCCATGCTGGCATGGGCGCCGAGGCTGTTAAAAAGCTTTTGCAGGATATCGACGTTGACAAAGAACTGGAGCAATTGAAGGAAGAGCTGCGTACGGCTCAAGGGCAACGACGCAATCGTGCCATTAAGCGCCTAGAAGTAGTCGAAGCATTCCGCAACTCCGGCAACGAGCCGGAATGGATGATTCTTGACGTGCTTCCTGTAATCCCTCCTGAGCTTCGTCCGATGGTACAGCTTGATGGCGGACGTTTTGCGACATCTGACCTTAATGACTTGTATCGCCGTGTTATTAACCGTAACAACCGTCTGAAGCGTCTTCTTGATCTGGGCGCTCCTGATATTATCGTACAAAATGAAAAACGGATGCTGCAGGAAGCGGTTGACGCTTTGATCGACAACGGTCGTCGCGGTCGCCCTGTAACAGGTCCTGGTAACCGTCCGCTCAAATCTCTCAGCCACATGCTGAAAGGTAAGCAAGGACGTTTCCGTCAGAACTTGCTCGGTAAACGGGTTGACTATTCCGGTCGTTCGGTTATCGTCGTAGGTCCTAACCTGAAAATGTTCCAGTGCGGTCTTCCGAAGGAAATGGCACTTGAATTGTTCAAGCCTTTCGTTATGAAAGAGCTTGTTAATAAAGGCTTGGCACACAACATTAAGAGTGCTAAGCGCAAGGTTGAACGCGTAAGCCCAGAGGTATGGGATGTTCTTGAGGAAGTTATCAAGGAACACCCAGTGCTGCTTAACCGTGCCCCGACGCTTCATAGACTAGGTATTCAAGCATTTGAGCCTATTCTAGTTGAAGGCCGCGCTATTAAGCTTCACCCGCTCGTATGTACAGCTTATAACGCTGACTTCGACGGTGACCAAATGGCCGTTCACGTTCCGTTGTCTGCCGAAGCACAAGCTGAAGCTCGTTTGCTTATGCTTGCATCAGGCAACATCCTTAACCCGAAAGACGGCAAGCCGGTCGTTACTCCTTCGCAGGATATGGTTCTAGGAAGCTTCTACTTGACGATGGATAACAAAGAAGCTAAAGGTAGCGGTTCCGTATTCGGAACCATTAACGAGGCGATCTCTGCTTATCAGCGCGGTATTGTTTCCTTGCATGCAAGGATCTTCATTCCGGTTCGCGTCCTTAAGAAAGTTAATTTCACCGAGCAACAGCAAAACTCGCTGCTCGTTACTACAGTTGGTAAAGTAATCTTCAACGAAATTTTCCCTGAAGATTTCCCTTATATCAACGAAGCAACGAAAACGAACCTATTGCACGGTACGCCAGATAAATATTTCGTTTACGAAAAAGGTGCAGATCTTCCTAAGTTTTTGGATGCGATCGAGACGCCGGGTGCGGTAGGTAAGGATTATCTCGCATTAGTTATTGCGGAATGCTTCCGTCAATACCACACAACGCTTACTGCGATGCTTCTTGACCGCATTAAGCAGCTTGGTTTCACTTACTCGACTAAGGCAGGTATTACAATCGGCGTAGCTGACGTAATCATCCCGAAAGAGAAAAACGAAATCATGAAGCTCTCCGATGAGAAAGTCGCTACCGTTATGAATCAATACCGTCGTGGTTTGATTACGAACGAAGAGCGTTATGACCGGATCATCAGCATTTGGAGTAAATGTAAAGACGAGATCACTGACGTTCTTATGAAGTCAATGGATCGTTACAACAACATCATGCTCATGGTGGATTCCAAAGCACGGGGTAACAAATCTCAAATTACACAACTTGGCGGTATGCGTGGTCTGATGGCCAATCCATCGGGTCGTATCATCGAGTTGCCAATCAAATCAAACTTCCGCGAAGGCCTTACCGTCCTCGAGTACTTTATCTCGACTCACGGAGCGCGTAAAGGTTTGGCCGATACAGCACTTCGGACTGCCGATTCCGGGTACTTGACTCGTCGACTTGTTGACGTTGCGCAAGACGTAATCGTGCGCGAAGAAGATTGTGGAACGGACAAAGGCTTCAGCGTAAGCAAAATTCAAGACGGTAAAGAGGTTATTGAAGATCTCTATGACCGTATCGAAGGCCGCTATGCGTTTGAAACGGTTCGTAATCCAAAAACAGGTGAAATTATCGTTAACCGTAGCGAGTTGATCGACTCGAACAAAGCGGACGCGATTATCGATGCTGGCGTTGAGAAGCTGCAAATCCGTTCCGTATTGAGCTGCCGTGCTCGTCATGGCGTTTGTAAGATCTGTTACGGACGTAACCTAGCTACTGGTAAACACGTTGAAATTGGGGAAGCGGTAGGCATTATCGCGGCTCAATCGATCGGGGAGCCAGGAACACAGCTGACGATGCGTACGTTCCATACGGGCGGCGTTGCCGGCGATGATATTACACAAGGTTTGCCGCGTATCCAAGAGTTGTTTGAGGCGCGTAATCCGAAAGGTCAAGCGATCATTTCCGAGCTTGACGGTGTAATCAAAGAAATTCGTGAAGCTAAGGACCGTCGCGAAATCGAGGTTCAAGGCGAAGCGGAATCCAAAGTGTATGCCGTTACTTATGGTTCGCGTATCCGCGTAACGCAAGGGCAACAAATCGAAGCCGGCGATGAGCTGACTGACGGTTCCATTGATCCTAAAGATATGCTGCGCATCAAAGGTATTCGTGGCGTTCAAAACTACATTTTGCAAGAAGTACAGCGCGTTTACCGGAACCAAGGGGTAGAAATCAATGACAAGCACGTTGAGGTCATGATTAAGCAAATGCTCCGTAAAATCCGTATCGTAGATGCAGGCGGTACAACTCTGCTTCCTGGCGCATTTGTTGATATTCATGAATATGAATCTCAAAACCGCGCTGCGATCTTTGCAGACCTTGAACCAGCTGTTGCAAAACCAGTTTTGCTCGGTATTACGAAGGCGTCGCTTGAGACTGATTCATTCTTGTCAGCAGCTTCCTTCCAAGAAACAACTCGCGTATTGACTGATGCGGCTATTAAAGGCAAAGTTGACCAGTTGCTTGGACTCAAGGAAAATGTTATTATCGGTAAGTTGATTCCAGCAGGTACTGGAATGGCTCGTTATCGTAACATTCGCTTTGCTGGCCTAGAAGATGAAATCGTTACTGCAGTAGAAGGCGAACTAGAAACAGAAGCTGTTACCGTCGACTAATCGTTGATTGAGCAGTTGTTTCAGTAACCGGACACTAACATATAACGAAAGAGCGTCACATCTTCCGCTTCATTTGGAAGCGGAGGATGACCGCTCTTTTGTATGTTTATAGTATGGGTTTTATTTACGAAATGTTTGCAAATGAATATCCTTAAAGTTTCTTGACACAAGCACAGTGTAGGTGGTACTATATCGAAGTGTGCCTAATTGTGTGATCGCTGAATGGAAGAATTGAAGGTGATTTTCATGCAATTCAAAGTCGGCGCAAAGCAGACGACCAAGATGCTCGAGCAACAAAGAGCCATTGAAGTCTATGTTGCACGAGATGCAGATCCGCAGATGAAAGAGAAGATCATTCATCTATGTGAGCGGGCGGGAGTTCCAGTTAAATGGTTCGATACGATGGAAGACCTCGGGGAAACCTGCGGCATTGATATCGGGGCCGCGATGGCAGCGCTCGTAACCGAAGAAGAATAACGCAATATCCGTTTTTGTTAGTTGATTATTTAACGATGATTGACTGGCGAGAACTTTTGTTTGTTCTTTTATGAACCGCCTGGATCTGTGGGCTTAATTTTAGGTAAAATGTCTACCATACAAGCGTATTCGGCTATTGCCGTCCTTTGGTGGAATGAGCTCGCCTACGCGAAGAAATATAAGTGGATTTATAAACGATAGATTATAAATGCTTATATTTTCGAAAAGACATGAATTTAGGAAGGGGGTGGCAACATGCCAACTATTAACCAGCTAGTCCGTAAAGGACGCCAAGCGAAAGTCGTTAAATCGAAATCGCCGGCATTGCAAAAAGGTTTCAATGCATTGAAACGTGAAGCTACAAACATCAGCGCTCCTCAAAAACGCGGTGTGTGCACTCGTGTAGGTACAATGACTCCTAAGAAACCGAACTCCGCGCTTCGTAAATATGCGCGTGTACGTCTTACTAACCGCGTTGAGGTTACAGCGTACATTCCGGGTATCGGACACAACCTGCAAGAGCACAGCGTGGTATTGATTCGTGGTGGACGGGTAAAAGACCTTCCAGGGGTACGTTATCATATCGTTCGCGGCGCACTTGATACTGCAGGCGTTAACAATCGGAACCAATCTCGTTCGAAATATGGTACGAAACGTCCGAAAGTTAAAAAATCATAAGAATAACCCTAACGGGTCATTGAAATGCTAGAAATAGCGACTATTAGAAGAAAGGGGGACTTTCTCATGCCACGCAAAGGTCCTGTAACGAAACGTGATGTGCTTCCAGATCCGCTGTATAACAGCAAACTGGTAACTCGCCTAATCAACCGCATTATGCTTGACGGTAAAAGAGGCGTTGCACAAACATTGTTGTATGATGCTTTCAAACTGATTCAAGAACGCACGAGTAAAGATCCAATGGAAGTATTCGATGCTGCAATGAAAAATATTATGCCAGTACTTGAGGTTAAAGCTCGTCGCGTTGGTGGTGCAAACTATCAAGTGCCGATCGAAGTTAAACCAGAACGCCGTACTGCACTTGCTCTCCGTTGGCTCGTGAACTATTCACGTAACCGCGGTGAGAAAACAATGGTAGAGCGTTTAGCTGCTGAAATCACAGATGCTTCCAATAACACTGGCGCAGCTGTTAAGAAGCGCGAAGACACTCACAAAATGGCTGATGCCAACAGAGCATTCGCTCACTACCGTTGGTAGGATTCTAACATTCGAGAGGAGACCATTTTATGTCAAGAGAGTTCTCCTTGAACAATACGCGTAACATCGGGATTATGGCGCATATTGATGCTGGTAAAACCACAACAACTGAACGGATTTTGTTCTTCACGGGCCGTACCCACAAAATCGGAGAAGTGCACGAAGGTGCAGCTACGATGGACTGGATGGAACAAGAACAAGAGCGCGGTATTACGATTACGTCTGCTGCGACAACTGCTCAATGGAATGGACACCGTATTAATATTATCGACACCCCGGGACACGTTGACTTCACAGTAGAAGTTGAGCGCTCCCTGCGCGTATTGGACGGGGCCGTTGGAGTTTTCAGTGCTAAAGAAGGCGTTGAGCCACAGTCCGAGACTGTATGGCGTCAAGCTGACCGTTACAACGTTCCGCGTATCGCTTACGTAAACAAAATGGACATCATTGGCGCAGACTTCCTTAACGTTATCAAAGATATGCGTGAGCGTCTGCAAGCTAATGCTGTTGCCATTCAAATTCCGATTGGCGCTGAGTCTGATTTTGTCGGCGTTATCGATATCGTTGAACGTGTAGCTTACAAGTACAAAGACGATACAGGTAAAGACCCTATTCAAGTTGAAATTCCTTCGGAGTATGCTGACCAAGTGGAAGAGCTTCGTACGGAATTGATTGAGAAGGTCGCTGAGCTGGATGAAGAATTAACGATGAAATATTTGGAAGGTGAAGAAATCACTATTCCAGAAATTAAAGCAGCACTCCGTAAGGGTGTTTGCGAAGTTAAAATCTTCCCAGTAATCGTTGGTTCATCTTACCGCAATAAAGGCGTTCAATTGATGTTGGATGCGGTTGTTGACTATCTTCCATCTCCGCTTGACGTACCTTCAATTAAAGGTACGCTTGAAGACGGAGAAGAAGGTGAACGTCCATCATCCGATACAGATCCGTTCGCGGCTCTGGCATTCAAAATCATGACGGATCCTTATGTTGGTAGATTGACGTTCTTCCGTGTGTATTCAGGAATTCTGAAATCCGGTTCTTATGTTCTTAACTCAACTAAGGGCAAGCGCGAACGGATTGGACGTATTCTGCAAATGCACGCGAACGCTCGTCAAGAGATCTCTGAAGTGTATGCGGGTGATATTGCTGCAGCTGTTGGTCTTAAAGACACAACAACAGGAGACACTCTTTGCGATGAGAAGAACATTATCATTCTTGAATCAATGAACTTCCCAGAGCCTGTTATCTCGGTTGCTATCGAGCCAAAAACGAAAGCCGACCAAGATAAACTAGGTATCGCGATTTCCAAACTGGCAGAAGAAGATCCTACTTTCCGCGCACATACAGACGAAGAAACAAACCAGACAATCATTTCTGGTATGGGTGAGCTTCACCTTGAGATTCTCGTTGACCGTATGTTCCGTGAATTCAAAGTTGAAACAAACGTTGGTAAGCCACAAGTTGCTTACCGTGAAACGTTCCGTGAAGCTGCGAAGGTTGAAGGTAAGTTCGTTCGTCAGTCCGGTGGTAAAGGTCAATTCGGTCATTGTTGGGTTGAATTCTCACCACTTGAGCCAGGTTCAGGCTTTATTTTCGAAAACAAAACAGTCGGTGGATCGATTCCTCGTGAGTTTATCGCTCCTATCCAAGCTGGTATCGAAGAGTCAATGAAGAACGGCGTTATCGCTGGCTTCCCGCTCGTTGATGTCAAAGCTGTTGTTGTTGACGGATCGTACCATGATGTTGACTCCTCGGAGATGGCGTTTAAAATTGCAGGTTCGATGGCGCTTAAAGCTGCCAAAGAAAAATGTAAGCCAGTTCTTCTTGAGCCAATCATGAAGGTAGAAGTTACTGTTCCTGAAGAGTACATGGGCGATGTTATGGGTATGCTTAACTCCCGTCGTGGTCGTATCGAAGGTATGGATACTCGTGCAGGTGCACAAATTATCCGCTCCAAGGTACCTCTCTCCGAGATGTTTGGTTATTCCACTACACTACGTTCCGGTACACAAGGACGCGGCGTATTCTCCATGGAGCTTTCTCACTATGAAGAAGTTCCAAAATCGATCTCTGAAGAGATCATTGCTAAGAACAAAGGCGAGTAATCGCTTTTGTACTTCTAAACAAGTGCTTTTGGCCGCCAGCTTCGTTTGCTTGCAAACCTGATGTCGGCCCACACATAAAAAAATTCATGATATATTGAGGAGGCTCAAGTTCAATGGCTAAGGCAAAATTTGAACGTAACAAACCGCACGTTAATATCGGTACTATCGGTCACGTCGATCACGGTAAAACGACTTTGACAGCAGCTATCACAACTGTACTTTCCAAAAAATACGGCGGTGCAGCAATCGCATTCGACCAAATCGATAAAGCTCCAGAAGAGCGCGAGCGTGGTATCACGATCTCGACAGCTCACGTTGAGTATGAGACGCCTGCTCGTCACTACGCACACGTTGACTGCCCAGGTCACGCCGACTATGTAAAAAACATGATCACTGGTGCTGCACAAATGGACGGAGCTATTCTTGTAGTTTCCGCTACTGACGGCCCTATGCCACAAACTCGTGAGCACATCTTGCTTTCGAAACAAGTAGGCGTACCTTACATCGTAGTATTCTTGAACAAATGCGACATGGTTGAAGACGAAGAGCTTCTTGAATTGGTAGAAATGGAAGTTCGTGACCTTCTTTCCGAGTATGAGTTCCCAGGTGACGACACTCCGATCATTCGTGGTGCTGCTCGTGAAGCTCTTGCTAACCCAGAAGGTCCTTGGGCTGAAAAAATCATCGAGCTCTTCGAGCAAGTTGACACTTACATCCCAACTCCTGAGCGCGACACAGCTAAGCCTTTCCTTATGCCTGTCGAGGACGTATTCACAATCACTGGCCGTGGTACAGTTGCTACAGGTCGCGTAGAGCGTGGCGTTATCAAAGTCGGCGACGAGGTAGAAATTATCGGTCTTGCTGAAGAATCCCGTAAATCCGTAGTAACAGGCGTTGAAATGTTCCGTAAATTGCTTGACTCCGCTCAAGCTGGGGACAACGTAGGCGCATTGCTTCGCGGTGTAGACCGTAGCAACATTGAGCGTGGACAAGTTTTGGCTAAACCGGGTTCGGTTAAACCACACACTAACTTCACTGCACAAATCTACGTTCTTACTAAAGAAGAGGGTGGCCGTCACAAGCCTTTCTTCACAGGTTACCGTCCACAGTTCTACTTCCGTACAACTGACGTAACGGGTATCATCAACCTGCCAGAAGGCACTGAGATGGTTATGCCTGGCGACAACATCACTGTAACGGTTGAGCTTATCGCTCCAATCGCTGTTGAAGAGGGAACTCGTTTCTCTATTCGTGAAGGCGGCCGTACTGTAGGCGCTGGCGCTGTAGCTTCTATCCAAAAATAATTGATGGCGGCTTTAGCCGCTATGAATAACAAAAGCCCTCACCTCGGTGGGGGCTTTTGATTTATGTAGAAGCAGAGTCGGTCAATAGGTCGGCTTACTTAATTTTACATTCAACTAATGATTGACTGTACACCTCACGCCCATTTAATATTAGGGAATAGTAGAAGAATGTCGTCTTTGCTCGTTAACAAACAGCCGATTACGTACAGTCATAGACTTTAATGAGAGAAAGCGATGATGCTTTGCTGTACTTGATTAGTTCATAACAGCTTCTTTACAAGACGACTGATAAGATGAGAGGGGTTTAAAGGATGAACAGAAAGTTTTGGCTAAGTATTGCACTGGCTTCAATTATGGTTGTAACGGCGGCATGTGGTGCCAACACGGGTAAATCAGGCACGAACAACGAAGGTTCGACAACAAACACGGGCGGCTCGTCCGAAAAAACGTACAAAATCGCGGTTTCACAAATCGTGGAACATCCATCGCTTGACGCGACTTATGACGGCTTCGTTGCTGCTCTTAAGGATGCAGGAATTGAAGAAGGCAAAAACTTGGAGCTTGATTTCAACAATGCACAAGGCGATCCTACAAATATTAAGACGATTTCTCAAAAAATCGCTAACAGCAAAAGCGATCTTGCACTAGGTATCGCTACACCGACCGCACAGGCTCTTGCTGACGATGTTAAGGACATGCCTGTATTGTTTGCGGCAGTAACAGATCCTGTTGAAGCAGGAATCGTAACGCAGCTCGAGGCGCCAGGCGGCAACATTACAGGTGCATCGGATACAAATCCTGCAGCTATTACTCAAACAATGGACTTTATCGCATCCCAAATTCCTGACGTGAAAAATGTTGGTCTAATCATTAACGAAGGTGAGCAAAACGCTGTCGTTATGGCCAAAATTGCTGAGGAAGCACTTGCTAAACATAATATCAAGCTTATCAAAGCATCTGTAGCCAATTCTTCAGACGTTAAACAAGCTGCCGATTCATTGGTTGGCCGTGTTGATGCCATTTATATTACGCTTGATAATATGGTTGTTACCGGCGCAGACGCAATTATTGAAGTAGCTAATGAAAAGGATATTCCATTTTTCTCGGCTGACCGCGATACCGTTGAAAAAGGCGCATTCGCAGCAGTAGGCTTCAAATATTATGATCATGGTTATGAAGTTGGCCAAATGGCTGTCGAGATTTTGAAAAACGGCAAAAAACCAGCGGAGATGAATGTTACGGTCCCACAAAAGCTGGATTTCATCTTCAATATGAAAGCTGCTGCAGAGCAAGGCATTACTGTAACTGACGAGATGAAAGCATTCGTTAAAGACCAAGCGAACAACATCATCGAGTAATTTAGTGCTGTTAAGATAAAAGTAATACAACAAAGGTATACATGGGGTGATCGGGTTACTCGTTCACCCCCTTGTTATGATAAAGGAGGTATGTCATTTGCTCGCATCGATGCAAGGCGCCGTAGAAAGCGGATTATTGTATGCACTTATGGCACTTGGGGTTTATATTACATTCCGGATTCTTGACTTTCCGGATCTAACTGTTGACGGCAGCTTTACTACAGGCGCTGCTATTGGAACTGTTTTAACCGTAAACGGAACGGCACCTTGGCTTGCAATTATATGTTCATTTATAGGCGGAGCTATCGCAGGTACCTGTACGGGCTTGCTTCACACGAAGGGTAAAGTTAACGGTTTATTGTCAGGTATTATTATGATGATTGCCTTGTATTCCATTAACTTAAGAATAATGGGTAAGCCGAATCTGTCCCTAAGAGGACATGACAATTTATTTGATAACGTATCGACGCTTGCTGTAATGATCGTATTTGTAATCATCGTTAAGCTGGTGCTCGATTTATTTTTCCGTACGGACATCGGTTTAAGCTTGCGCGCTACAGGGGATAACTCTCGTATGATCCGCAGCTTTGGCGCAAACACTGATGTTACGACGATATTTGGCATTGCTTTATCGAATGCGCTTGTAGCAACATCTGGCGGTCTGGTTGCTCATTACCAGAAGTACGCCGACAATAGCATGGGGATCGGTATGATCGTTATCGGGCTTGCATCGGTTATTATCGGGGAAGCGATATTCGGAGCTCGTACGATTTTTAGAGCGACGCTCGCAGCCGTGCTCGGATCGATCATCTATCGGATCATTTATGCATTCGCGCTCCGCGTGGATTGGTTGGACGCTTCAGACATGAAGCTGATTACAGCAGTTATCATCATATTTGCACTGGTAGTGCCGTCAACGCGCAGAGTAATGAAGCAAAAAAACATAGCGCGAAGACGAACGGCAGAAATGCTTGCTTCCCTGGATAAAGCGCAGCCTGGAGGTGGACGCTAATGTTGGAGATAGCGAAAGTGTCCAAGCTGTTTAATCCAGGCACTGTAGATGAGAAGACGGCGCTTGTTGGCGCCAACCTTATTATGAAGCCGGGCGATTTTATTACAGTGATCGGTAGTAACGGCGCTGGCAAATCTACGCTGATGAATATCATTTCAGGCGTAATGAAGCCGGATGCCGGTGAGGTTCGGATTGACGGACGCAATATAAGCCAGCTTACCGAATATCAGCGCAGCCAATGGATCGGCCGCGTATTCCAAGACCCGATGGCCGGCACGGCGCCGCGCATGTCCATTGAAGAGAATCTGGCGATTGCATATGCCCGTGGAAAATCTCGTGGCTTCTCGTTCGGAGTAACACGTGCGAAGCGTACTATTTTCAAAAAAGAGCTTCAGCGGCTTGGTATTGGCCTAGAGAACCGTCTAGGCGCAAAAGTAGGGTTATTGTCAGGTGGAGAGAGACAAGCGCTTAGCTTGCTTATGGCTACCTTTACAAGGCCGCAGATATTGCTGCTCGATGAGCATACCGCTGCGCTTGATCCTTCTCGCGCCGAGCTCATCACTACGCTGACAGAAACGCTTGTCCGTGAGATGAATTTGACTACGTTAATGGTTACGCACAATATGGAGCAGGCTATCCGACTTGGCAATCGACTGATTATGATGGATAAAGGCCGAATCATTCTCGATGTGCCTGAAGAACGCAAAAAGGATCTTACTGTCGAGCAGCTGCTCGGTGAGTTCGAGCTCATTAGCGGCAAGAAGCTGGCTGACGATAGAATCGTTCTAGGATAAAGGTTGGAAGAATGGAGCACGCAGCGACCAATGGTCTCTGCGTGTTTTTATTTGCGGCAGAATGATGCCCTTAAACGTTGGCGTTATTTGGTGGTGTCTTTTCGATCACGATGTGTTTATAATCAGATAGCGCCCATTAAGTCCGTTATTATAATAATAGGTTCTAAACGATTGTAATAAGGGACATAATGGGCGTTATATGGACAAGTTATGCGTTAGTGCCAGACAAGCTGCAGTGAAGTTAATGGTTTCACCCATGAACGGAAGTGTTTCTTCTATTATATATGTAGCGCGGGATGCGAGCTGTTCCAGTTACCGATATAGGAATGCGGCATAAAATTTATTCATGATTTCTCATTAATATGCGTGAATAGAAAATGATTTAACTTTATGTTGCATTTGCCTATTGGATTCGGTATAATAGTGTCTGTTGGTCTGACGTTGCGATGATGTGAGAGGTTGCCGACACACCCGGCCCCTTTGCCATGGGGCATGTGCCAGGGTTTTCTCACGGAGTATGTCCGATAATAAATTGGGCGATAGAAGGAGGGACTTATATGGCAAAGCAAAAGATTCGTATCCGCTTGAAAGCATACGATCACAGAATTCTTGATCAATCCGCAGAGAAAATCGTTGAAACTGCAAAACGTTCCGGTGCAGGCGTATCCGGGCCGATTCCGTTGCCAACGGAAAAGCAAATCATCACCATTCTCCGTGCGGTACACAAGTACAAGGATTCCAGGGAGCAATTCGAACAACGCACTCATAAGCGTTTGATCGACATTGTAAACCCAACGCCGCAAACGGTTGATGCGTTGATGCGCCTGGATTTACCATCCGGTGTAGATATCGAAATCAAACTGTAATATCAGCATATGCGATCATAGAAAGGAAATGAGGTGTCAACATGAAAGGTATCTTAGGAAAAAAACTTGGTATGACTCAAGTGTTTACTGCTGAAGGTAATGTCGTTCCTGTAACGGTTATCGAAGCTGGACCTTGCGTAGTACTTCAGAAGAAAGACCAAGAGAACGATGGCTACGAAGCTGTTCAGTTCGGTTTCTCTGACAAGAAAGAAAGCAGATCGAACAAGCCAGAAGCTGGTCATGCTAAAAAAGCTAACACAACACCTAAGCGCTACGTTCGTGAAATTCGCGGAATTAACCTGGGTGATTATGAAGTTGGCCAAGAAGTGAAAGCTGACCTATTCACAGAGGGCGAATTCGTTGACGTAACAGGTATTTCTAAAGGTAAAGGCTTTGCCGGCGTTATCAAACGTTGGGGACAAAGCACGGGTCCTATGTCTCACGGTTCCCGTTACCACCGTGGACCAGGTTCGATGGGTTCTATCCAAGCGAACCGTGTACCGAAAGGCAAACGCCTTCCAGGACATATGGGTCACGAAACAATTACGATTCAAAAGCTTGAAGTTATCCGTGTAGATGCAGAACGTAACGTTCTTCTTGTAAAAGGATCCATTCCGGGCCCTAAAAACGGATTTGTAAAAGTAAAACAAACTGTTAAGAACTAATTGCTCTTAAAGAAAGGAGGAACAGGAAATGCCAAAAGTAACAGTATATAACGTGAGCGGCGCGCAAGTGGGCGAACTAGAACTGGCTGAAACGGTTTTCGGAATTCAACCAAACGTTCATGTTCTGCACAGTGCTGTTGTTAATCAACAAGCATCTGAACGCTTCGGTAATCACAAAACTAAAGGACGCTCCGAAGTACGTGGTGGCGGTCGTAAACCTTGGAAACAAAAAGGTACTGGCCGTGCTCGTCAAGGTAGCATTCGCTCCCCGCAATGGGTTGGCGGCGGCGTAGTATTCGGACCGACTCCACGCTCTTACGGATTCAAGCTTCCTAAGAAAGTTCGTCGTCTAGCGATTAAATCGGCATTGTCATCGAAAGTGATTGCAAACGAGATTATCGTTTTGGATCAACTGACATTTGCAGCTCCTAAGACGAAAGAATTCGCAGCAATCTTGAGCAACCTTAAAGTTGGCCGCAAAGCACTAGTTGTAACGGCTAACTACGAAGACAATGTAGCATTGTCTGCTCGTAACATCCCAGGTGTGAAGTTCGTTGCAGCTGACGGCATCAATGTTCTGGATGTACTCGTGCATGATAATCTTATCATCACTAAAGAAGCAGTAGAGAAAGTACAGGAGGTGCTTGCGTAATGAAAAATCCACGCGATATTATCAAGCGCCCGGTTATCACGGAACGTACGAGCGATTACATGGTTGACAAAAAGTACGTGTTTGAAGTAGATCTTCGTTCAAACAAAACTGAAATCAAACTTGCAATCGAGCAAATCTTTAAAGTAAAAGTAACCGGCGTTAACACAATGCGTGTTGCGGGTAAACCAAAACGTTATGGTAAACATAGCGGATACAGACCGGATTGGAAAAAAGCGATCGTTCAACTGAGCGCTGATAGCAAAGAACTTGAATTCTTTGAAACGTCTGTTTAGAAAAGGAGGAAATCGAAGTGCCAATTAAAAAGTACAAACCGACATCTCCAGCTCGTCGTAACATGTCCGTATCGACTTTCGAAGAGATTACGACAAGCACACCGGAGAAATCGTTGCTTGCTCCTCTTTTCAAAAAAGCAGGACGCAACAACCAAGGTAAAATTACGGTTCGTCACCATGGCGGCGGACACAAACGTAAATACCGTATCATCGACTTCAAACGTACTAAAGACGGTATTGTTGGTAACGTAGCGACGATCGAATACGATCCGAACCGTTCATCCAACATCGCTTTGATCCATTACGTAGATGGTGAAAAAGCATACATCATCGCTCCTAAAGGTTTGAAAGTTGGAGATCAAGTAACTTCTGGCGTAGGTTCTGATATCAAGCCAGGCAACGCGTTGCCACTTGTGAACATCCCAGTCGGTACAGTTATCCACAACATCGAATTGAAACCAGGCAAAGGCGGACAACTTGTTCGTGCAGCTGGTACTAGTGCTCAACTTCTTGGTAAAGAAGATAACTACGTATCCGTTCGTTTGTCATCCGGTGAAGTTCGTCGTATCTTGAACACTTGCCGTGCAACAATCGGTTCTGTTGGTAACGAAGATCACGAACTCGTGAAAATCGGTAAAGCCGGCCGTAACCGTTGGCTCGGAAATCGTCCACAAGTACGTGGTGTTGTAATGAACCCTAACGATCACCCACACGGTGGTGGTGAAGGCCGTGCTCCAATCGGACGCAAATCGCCAATGTCGCCTTGGGGTAAACCAACTCTTGGTTACAAAACGCGCAAGAAGAAAAAAGCATCGAGCCAATACATTATTCGTCGTCGCACGAAATAATAGCAGCTTGATAAAAACCGCGTGATGCGCAAGTATCGCTACCGCTTATATGAAGGGAGGAACACAAATGGGTCGCAGTTTAAAGAAAGGTCCGTTTATTGACGGTTACCTGCTTAAAAAAGTCGAGGTATTGAACGAAGCTGAGAAAAAGGTCGTTATCAAAACCTGGTCCCGCCGCTCGACCATTTTCCCGCAATTCATTGGTCACACGTTTGCAGTATATGACGGACGCAAGCACGTACCGGTATATGTAACGGAAGATATGGTTGGACACAAGCTTGGTGAATTTGCACCAACTCGTACGTACAAAGGCCATGCTGGCGAAGACAAAAAAACGGGCAGACGTTAATTTGCCCTTAACATCTTTCACTGAACGAGAGGAGGTTCCTACATGCCAGAAGCTAAAGCGCACGCTAAATTTATCCGTATTGCTCCCCGTAAAGCACAGCTTGTTGCGGATTTGATTCGCGGTAAACAAGTTGGCGAAGCAATCGCGATTTTGCGTCACACGCCTAAGTCTGCATCCCCAATTTTGGAGAAGCTGCTGAACTCTGCCATTGCTAACGCTGAGCACAACTATCAGCTTGACGTAAACAAATTGATTATATCGCAAGCCTTCGTTAACCAAGGGCCAACGATGAAACGTTTCCGTCCTCGTGCGATGGGTCGCGCAAGCCGGATCAATAAAAGAACCAGCCACATTACCTTGGT
The DNA here is from genome assembly GCF_001273905.1 of Paenibacillus sp. FJAT-27812. Classification (NCBI taxonomy): domain Bacteria; kingdom Bacillati; phylum Bacillota; class Bacilli; order Caryophanales; family Paenibacillaceae; genus Paenibacillus; species Paenibacillus sp. FJAT-27812. Next base: position 2,743,609 of record NZ_LIGH01000001.1, read on the forward strand.
GGTATCTGAAAAATAAGGAGGGATTACGTGTGGGTCAAAAGGTAAATCCAGTAGGCTTCCGGGTCGGAGTTATCCGTGATTGGGAGTCCAAATGGTTCGCGGGCAAAGATTTCGGCGATCTTCTTATGGAAGACGTTAGAATCCGTGAATATTTGAAAAACAAGCTGAAAGACGCAGCAGTTTCTCACATCGAAATCGAACGTGCAGCTAACCGCGTGAACGTAACGATTCAAACCGCAAAACCAGGTATGGTAATTGGTAAAGGCGGTTCCGAAGTAGAAAACCTACGTACTGAGCTTGGTAAAATCACTAAAGGCAAAAAAGTACACATCAACATCTCTGAAATCAAACATGCAGATCTTGACGCTATTCTTGTAGCTGAAAGCATCGCACAACAACTTGAGCGTCGTGTATCTTTCCGTCGCGCATTGAAGCAAGCAATTCAACGCTCCATGCGTTCAGGTGCTAAAGGGATTAAAACTGCAGTTAGCGGTCGTCTCGGTGGCGCGGAAATCGCACGTTCGGAAGGCTACAGCGAAGGAACAGTACCACTTCATACACTACGCGCTGATATTGATTACGGCACGGCTGAAGCGGCTACAACATACGGCCTAATCGGCGTTAAAGTATGGATCTATCGCGGCGAAGTCCTTCCGACTAAGAAGAAAGCTCCCCAGGAAGGAGGCAACTAATCATGTTGGTACCTAAACGTGTCAAACACCGCAAACAACAACGCGGTCATATGAAGGGTCGCGCTAAAGGCGGCACTACAGTAGCATTCGGCGAATTTGGTCTTCAAGCTCTAGAACCATCATGGATCACTAACCGTCAGATCGAAGCGGCTCGTATTGCAATGACTCGCTACATCAAACGTGGTGGTAAAGTATGGATCAAGATTTTCCCTGCCAAACCAATTACTCAAAAGCCTCTTGAAGTGCGTATGGGTAGTGGTAAAGGTAACGTTGAGAAATGGGTAGCCGTAGTTAAACCAGGTAAAATCCTGTTTGAACTTGCTGGCGTATCCGAAGAAACCGCTCGTGAAGCGATGCGTCTTGCGGCTCATAAATTGCCAATCAAGACTAAATTCGTGAAACGTGAAGAAGTGGGTGGTGAAGCAAATGAAAGCTAGTGAATTTAGAAACCTAACCTCTGCTGAGCTTGAACAACAGGTCGCTGGTTTTAAAGAAGAGCTTTTCAATCTTCGTTTCCAACTGGCTACTGGCCAATTGGATAACCCGACTCGGATCCGTGATGTGCGTAAAGGAATTGCTCGTGCTAAAACGATTTTGCGTGAAAGAGAACTCGGAATTAGCAGCTAGTCTATCCCTTACATGAATGCATAAACACGGCTGAAGGAAGGAGGAAGAACATGAGTGAACGCAATGCCCGTAAAGTTCTAATCGGCAAAGTGGTAAGCGACAAAATGGATAAAACAATCGTAGTTGCTATTGAAACATATAAAAAACACGATTTGTACCATAAACGCATTAAAGTTACGAAAAAATTTAAAGCGCACGATGAGAACAACCAAGCTAAAATTGGTGATATCGTGAAAATCATGGAGACTCGTCCGCTTTCGAAAGACAAGCGCTTCAGACTCGTAGAAGTTGTTGAAGTAGCTGTTATTATCTAATGAGCGTATGCAGTATCTGAGCATTTTTCCGAAAGGAGGACGTTGAAATGATTCAACCATTTTCGCGCTTAGCGGTTGCTGACAACTCTGGCGCAAAAGAATTGATGTGTATCCGTGTACTTGGTGGAACGGGACGTCGCGTTGGACACATCGGCGATTTGATCGTTTGCTCAGTAAAACAAGCAACACCAGGCGGCGTTGTCAAAAAAGGTGACGTTGTTAAAGCGGTTATCGTTCGTACAAAGCGTTCGGTTCGTCGTAAAGACGGTTCGTACATTGCATTTGATGAGAATGCAGCTGTAATTGTAAAAGAAGATAAAAGCCCACGTGGTACTCGTATCTTTGGACCTGTTGCCCGTGAACTTCGCGATAAAGATTTCATGAAAATCGTATCGCTAGCACCAGAAGTAATCTAAGAACCTATATAAGCTTGAAAGCACAAGCGCGCAGGAGGTGTAACTCATGCCAAGGCTGAAAAAAATTCTCGAATCCCATAATAACAAATTGCACGTGAAAAAAGACGACACGGTTATCGTCATTACCGGTAAAGACAAAGGTAAGAAGGGCCGCGTTATCGCTGCGTACCCGCGTGAAAATCGCGTACTCGTAGAAGGTGTCAACACTGTTAAGAAACATACTCGTCCATCGCAAGCTAATCCACAGGGCGGTATTATCGAACAAGAAGCACCAATTCACGTTTCAAACGTTATGCACATCGATCCGAAAAGCGGTAAAGTAACACGTATCGGATACAAAGTGCTCGACAACGGCAAGAAAGTTCGGATCGCGAAACGTTCCGGAGAAGTAATCGACTAATCGTTACGGTAGGAAAGGAGGTCCATGATCAATGGCAGCAAGATTGAAAGGTCGTTTCTTAAACGAAATAACTCCTGCTCTTATGCAGAAGTTCAACTATACGTCTGTTATGCAAGTGCCGAAAATTGAGAAGGTAGTTATCAACATGGGGGTAGGCGAAGCGGTTTCCAATTCGAAAATCCTTGATGTAGCTGTTGAAGAGCTTCGTATCATTTCCGGTCAAAAACCAGTCGTTACTCGTGCGAAGAAGTCTATTGCAGGCTTCAAACTTCGTGAGAACATGCCAATCGGGGTTAAGGTTACATTGCGCGGCGAGCGTATGTACCATTTCCTAGATAAACTGTTCAACATCTCTCTACCGCGTGTACGTGACTTCCGCGGTGTATCGAATAAAGCTTTCGACGGTCGCGGTAACTATACGCTTGGCTTGAAAGAGCAATTGATATTCCCAGAGATCGAGTACGATAAAGTCGATAAAGTGCGCGGTATGGACATCGTCATCGTCACGACGGCAAAAACGGACGAAGAATCTCGTGAATTGCTGACCCAAATGGGCATGCCGTTCACGAAGTAATCCACTTTTAGGAGGTGTAATACCCAGTGGCAAAAACTTCGATGAAAGTGAAGCAACAACGCACACCGAAATTTAAAGTGCGCGCGTATACGCGCTGTGAGCGTTGCGGCCGTCCGCATTCTGTTTTGCAAAAGTTTAAAATTTGCCGGATTTGTTTCCGTGAGTTAGCACATAAGGGCCAGATTCCTGGCGTTAAAAAAGCAAGCTGGTAATCAGCCTAGTTTGGGAAGGAGGTTAACACAATGGTTATGTCTGATCCGGTTGCAGATATGTTGACGCGTATTCGTAACGCGAATGTCGTTCGTCACGAGACCGTGGAAATGCCCGCTTCGAAAATGAAGAAGCAAATCGCTGAGATTTTGAAGCGCGAGGGTTTTATCCGCGACGCTGAATATATCGAAGACAATAAACAAGGGATTATCCGTATTTTCTTGAAATACGGCCCTAACCAAGAGCGCGTTATTACTGGCTTGAAACGTATTTCAAAACCAGGCCTTCGCGTTTATACACAATCAACTGAAATCCCTCGTGTACTCGGTGGACTTGGAATTGCAATTATTTCCACTTCCAAAGGGATTATGACTGATAAAGAAGCTCGTCAGGTTAAATCCGGCGGCGAAGTAGTTTGCTACGTTTGGTAAGTAACAAGTCATAAAGATAGGAGGTGTAACAATGTCCCGTATTGGTCGCAAACCAATCCAAGTGCCTAACGGCGTAACAATCAGCTTGGACAACACAGTTATTACTGTAAAAGGACCTAAAGGATCGCTTTCTCGTGAAATTCACAAAGAAATGAAAGTGAATGTAACGGAAACGGAAATTCTTGTAGAACGTCCTTCCGATAATAAATTGCATCGTTCGTTGCACGGAACTACTCGCAGCGTCATCGCTAACATGGTGAGCGGCGTTACAGAAGGCTTCTCCAAAAACTTGGAGCTAGTTGGCGTAGGTTACCGTGCTAACAAAACTGGTGATAAAATCGTTCTTAACGTTGGTTACTCTCACCCAGTCGAAATTGCTCCAGATAACGGCATCGAGTTCGATGTACCTGCTAACACGAAAATCACTGTTCGCGGTATTGATAAAGAGCTAGTTGGTGCTACTGCAGCAAAAATTCGTTCCGTACGTGAACCAGAACCGTATAAAGGTAAAGGTATCAAGTACGAAGGCGAGCGCATCATCCGTAAAGAAGGTAAAGCCGGTAAGAAAAAATAAGCAGACAGTAAGTTTGCTTAAGATAGCGTCTTAAGGCATAAGGAAAGGAGTGAACCTTGAATGATTACGAAAGGCGACAAAAACAAGGCTCGTCTGAAAAGACACCTTCGTGTTCGTAAAAAAATTAACGGTACAGCTGCACGTCCGCGTCTATCTGTATTCCGTTCCTCCAAGCATATGTATGCACAATTGATCGACGATGTTGCAGGTGTAACAATCGCTTCCGCATCCACACAGGATAAAGAGTTGGTTGAAGCAGTTGGCAACGGTGGTAACATCGATGCAGCGACAAAAGTCGGAGAATTGATTGCGAAACGCGCTCAAGCTAAGGGTGTATCCCAAGTAGTGTTTGATCGCGGCGGTTACTTGTATCACGGCAGAATTCAGGCGCTTGCTACAGCAGCTCGCGAAGCTGGCCTTGAATTCTAATCGACTTTATTTATAAGGAGGTTAAACGACTTGCGTGTAGATCCAAATACGTTAGAACTGACTGAAAAAGTTGTTAATATCAATCGCGTATCTAAAGTTGTAAAAGGCGGACGCCGTTTCAGCTTTAGTGCACTTGTAGTAGTCGGCGACGGTAAAGGCTACGTTGGCGCAGGGATCGGTAAAGCAGGCGAAGTACCTGATGCAATCCGCAAAGGTATCGAAGATGCTAAGAAAAACCTGATCCACGTACCAATCGTAGGAACGACTATTCCTCACCTTGTACTCGGACATTTCGGCGCAGGTGAAGTTCTTCTGAAGCCAGCTTCCGAAGGTACTGGCGTTATCGCTGGCGGCCCAGTTCGTGCAGTACTTGAACTTGCTGGTGTCGGCGACATCTTGACGAAATCGCTAGGTTCTTCGAACTCCATGAACATGGTTAACGCAACGCTTGAAGGTCTTTCCCGTCTTAAACGCGTGGAAGATGTTGCAAAGCTTCGTGGAAAAACAGTCGAAGAGCTGTTACGCTAAGGAGGGAAATAAGATGGCAAAATTGCAAATCACCCTCGTTCGCAGTTTAATCGGTCGCAACGAGAAACAACGTGCAACGGTTGAATCTTTAGGTCTAAAAAAGATTCGTCAGGCAGTTGTTTTGAACGATAGCCCAGCTATCCGTGGCATGGTTAACACTGTTAGTCACTTGGTAAATGTAGAAGAAGTATAAGAATAGATTTTGGTTCTAAGAAATAAATAAGGAGGTGCACGAACGATGAAATTGCATGAGCTAGCACCAGCACCGGGCTCAACCCAAGCGCCTAAGCGCAAAGGTCGCGGTATCGGTTCCGGTAACGGTAAAACGGCCGGTAAAGGTCACAAAGGTCAAAACGCTCGTTCCGGCGGCGGCGTTCGTCCTGGTTTCGAGGGCGGACAAAATCCTTTGTATCGTCGAGTGCCGAAACGTGGATTTAACAACCCGTTCCGCAAAGAGTACGCGATTGTCAACATTGAAGAGCTAAATGCGTTTGCAGCAGGTACTGAAGTCACTCCAGAAGTTCTCATCGAGACTGGGATCGTAAAGAACCCGCTCGCAGGAATCAAAATTTTGGGTAATGGTGAAGTTAGCGTTACACTTACTGTAAAAGCAAACAAGTTCTCTCAATCTGCGGTAGAGAAAATCCAGGCTGCCGGCGGTAAAACCGAGGTGATCTAATTGTTCAAGACCGTGTCCAATATTTGGAAAGTGGCGGATCTTCGTACAAGGATCCTCTTCACCCTTTTCATCCTTTTAGTATACCGTATCGGTTCTTTCATACCGGTACCCGATGTAAACAAAGATGTGTTTAAGCAGGTTGATGCAGCCGGTGCGGATCTGTTCGGCTTGCTTAACACGTTTTCCGGCGGTGCTTTGTTCCAATTCTCAATCTTCGCAATCGGAATTACGCCTTACATTACAGCGTCGATTATCGTACAGCTGTTATCGATGGACGTTATTCCTAAATTTGCGGAGTGGGCAAAGGAAGGCGAGAACGGTAAACGTAAACTCGCACAAATCACTCGTTATGGTACGATTGTTCTTGGTTTGATCCAAGGTTTCGCAACAGCGATCGGATTTAACCGTCAATACGGTTATGAGATGATCGTTGGCGCAACATTCGTAGACTATTTACTCATCGCGATCATCCTGACTGCAGGTACTGCATTCTTGATGTGGCTCGGCGAGCAAATTACGGAAAAAGGAATCGGAAATGGTATTTCCATTCTTATCTTTGCAGCAATTGCAGCTGGTATCCCAGGACACATTCGTACGATCGTGCAAGATCAATTCGTAGGTGCCCAAGATCAACTGTTCTTGAACATCATCAAAATGGTACTGATTCTGATTGCGATTATCGCAATCATCGTCGGTGTTATATTCGTACAACAAGGTATTCGTAAAATTCCTGTTCAATACGCTAAACGCGTCGTTGGACGGAAAATGTACGGCGGACAATCGACACACATTCCGATGAAAGTGAATGGCGCAGGCGTTATTCCAGTCATTTTCGCGGTTTCACTTATCATGTTCCCGATTACGATTGCACAGTTCTGGTCCAATCAGGTCTGGGCAAAATGGATTATTGACAATATGAACTATGACAGACCGCTTGGTATGGTATTGTACGTATTGTTAATTATCGGTTTTACCTTCTTCTACACATTCGTGCAAATTAATCCGGTGCAAATGGCTGATCAGATGAAGAAAAACGGTGGATACATTCCTGGCATTCGTCCAGGTAAACCGACCTCGTCATACCTAACACGCGTTATGTCGCGTATTACGTTGACGGGTGCGATCTTCCTGGCTATCATCTCTGTATTGCCAGTGTTCTTCGGAACACTTGCAGGATTACCGCGCTCAGTGCAGCTAGGCGGCACCTCGTTGCTAATCGTTATCGGTGTTGCACTGGATACGATGAAGCAAATTGAGAGCCAGTTGATCAAACGCCATTACAAAGGGTTTATCAATAAATAACAATAGGTTCTGACCGGGCTTCCGCGTTCGTCAACTAGCGTTGTGCGGCAGCCCGCCCGAGCCTATTGTGCTTAAAGCGAGGAACTCAGCAATGAACATTTTATTCATGGGCCCTCCGGGAGCCGGTAAAGGTACACAAGCTGAACGGATCGTTGAAGAGTTCGGTATTCCCCACATTTCAACTGGCGATGCTTTCCGCCTCGCTATGAAACAAGGAACTGCACTTGGAATCAAAGCGAAAGAGTATGTCGATCAAGGCCTGCTCGTTCCCGATGAGATCACGAACGGTATTGTGAAAGAAAGACTCGAAGCAGATGATTGCAAAAATGGTTTCTTGCTCGACGGGTTTCCTCGCACACTGCAGCAGGCTGAAGCACTTGATGCTATGCTTGCGGAGCTCGGTCGCAGTATCGACCATGTTGTAAATTTAAAGGTTGACCGCAGTTTGCTGCTTGCTCGCTTGACGGGCAGACGCATATCTAGAACGACAGGTACGACTTATCATGTAATCTTTAACCCCCCTAAGGTCGAAGGTATCTGCGACAAGGACGGCGGGGAATTGTATCAGCGCTCTGATGATACAGAGGAAAAGGTCGGAACTCGTTTGGACGAATACACATCCAAAACCGCGCCTCTACTCGATTACTACAGTGCTAAAGGTCTCCTACGCGAAGTCGACGGCGAGAAGGACATCGATGTTGTAACATCAGACATTGTTTCCTGCTTGCGAGGTTCATTGTAATGATAATATGCAAATCCGAATCGGAGCTGCAGTTTATGAGGGAAGCCGGACGTATTGTCGCGGAAACGCATCGATTGATGTCGGAAGCTGTGAAACCAGGCATCACTACCCGTGAGCTTGACCAAATCGCTGAAACGTACATTAAGAGTCAAAATGCGATCCCTTCCTTTAAAGGTTACAATGGTTTCCCTTCCAGCATTTGCGCTTCTGTGAATGACGAGCTGGTGCACGGCTTCCCTGGGTCACGCAAGTTGAACGAAGGCGATATAATCAGTATCGATATCGGTGCGCAGTTTGAAGGCTATCACGGTGACTCGGCTTGGACCTATGCGGTAGGAGCCGTTACGCCTGAAGTACAAAGGCTGCTTGATGTGACGGAAGCTTCGCTTTATGCGGGACTTGCGCTGATCAAACCAGATATTAGACTATATACAATTTCGCATGCTATTCAGAAGGTAATTGAAGATGCAGGATTCTCCGTAGTACGGGAATACGTAGGGCACGGAATCGGCGCGGACCTCCATGAGGAACCACAAATACCGAACTACGGCATACCAGATCGCGGACCTCGTCTGAAGACCGGAATGGTGCTTGCAATCGAACCAATGGTTAATATCGGTGAACGATATGTCCGGACGCTCGAAGACAATTGGACGGTTGTAACGGAAGACAGCTCATGGTGCGCTCATTTCGAGCATACAGTAGCTGTTACAGAGGACGGCTTTGAAATATTGACCATTTTGCCGCAGCAGCCATAGTCTATGATTATGGAAGCTCGTCCCCAGATTGGTCAGTTCGTCAAAGTACTTCGCGGTAAAGATGAGGAAAGCTATGCGATTATCTTGGCAATCGTCGACGATCGATTCGTTATGATTGCGGATGGGCACAAGCGCCGATTTGATCAGCCGAAGAAAAAGAACGTTCTACATCTCGAGTTACAGCCTGCAATTAGTTCAGAGGTTTCAAGCAGCATGCAAGAAACCGGCAGGGTTACCAACGCTAAGTTACGTTACGCAATTCAGAAGTTTGCACATGCGAAAGGAGAATGACGGTTGGCTAAGGAAGACATCATTGAGGTCGAAGGTACGGTCATTGAGCCGTTGCCGAATGCCACGTTCAAGGTGGAGCTGGAGAACGGTCATCAAATTCTCGCACATGTTTCCGGTAAGCTCAGAATGCACTTTATTCGCATCCTGACAGGAGACAAGGTGGTTATACAGTTATCGCCTTATGATTTATCAAAAGGGCGCATCACCTATCGTAAGTAAGTCCAGCAGGGACTTGCTCACGAAAGATTCGGGAGGTAATCACAATGAAGGTTAGACCTTCGGTAAAGCCGATCTGCGAAAAATGCAAAGTCATTCGTCGCAAAGGCAACGTTATGGTGATTTGTGAAAATCCGAAACACAAACAAAAACAAGGATAGAAGGAGGGGAATATAGCCTATGGCACGTATAGCTGGTGTAGACTTGCCGCGTGACAAACGCGTCGAAATCGCCCTGACATACATTTTCGGTATCGGCAAAACAACGTCGCAACAACTTTTGAAAACAGCTGAAGTTAGCTTCGATACTCGCGTTCGCGATTTGACAGAAGACGAACTTGCTCGCCTTCGCGAAGCAATCGACAAATCTGTTAAAGTAGAAGGCGACTTGCGTCGTGAAATTTCGCTTAACATTAAGCGTCTGACTGAAATCGGATGCTACCGTGGTCTTCGTCACCGTCGCGGCTTGCCTGTTCGCGGTCAACGCACGAAAACGAATGCACGTACTCGCAAAGGTCCTCGTCGGACTGTAGCTAACAAGAAGAAATAAGAAGGGAGGATAATGGACAATGGCTAAACCAAAAAAAGTCGTTCGTACGAAACGTCGCGACCGGAAAAATATTGAGACTGGCGTTGCGCACATTCGCTCGACATTCAACAATACGATCGTTACGATCACGGATCCGCACGGCAATGCAATTTCATGGGCAAGCTCTGGTAACATGGGCTTCAAAGGCTCACGTAAGAGCACGCCTTTCGCAGCTCAAATGGCTGCTGAAACAGCTGCTAAAGCAGCGATGGAGCATGGCATGAGAACCGTCGAAGTGATGGTAAAAGGTCCAGGCGCTGGCCGTGAAGCTGCGATTCGTTCGCTTCAAGCTGCCGGGTTGGAAGTTAACCTCATTAAAGACGTAACACCAGTACCTCATAACGGATGCCGTCCGCCGAAACGTCGTCGCGTATAGTTGGATCCGATGTGGTATCAAATGTCAACAACTTGTGAATAATGGTTGTGAAGGTTTGGCATACTACAAGATTTGACTTAAAATAACGGTAAGGTAACGGAGCGACGTTTGAAGGAGGGTACTATTAGTGATTGAGATCGAAAAGCCGAAAATCGAAACCGTAGAACTGAATGATGAGGGAACTTACGGACGTTTCGTCGTCGAGCCGCTTGAGCGCGGATATGGCACGACGCTAGGAAATTCGCTTCGCCGGATTTTGTTGTCGTCGTTGCCGGGTGCAGCAGTAACCTCGGTTCAAATCGATGGAGTGCTTCACGAGTTCTCTACGGTTCCCGGAGTGATTGAGGATGTTACCGAGATCATTCTGAACCTGAAGGGCCTCTCGTTGAAAATCCACTCCGATGAAGAAAAGGTGTTGGAAATCGACGCGGATGGCGAAGGGAATATTACAGCGGGCGACATTCGAGCAGACAGCGATGTCGAGATTTTAAGCCCTGATCTTCACATCGCAACCTTGGCCTCCGGCGCGCGGCTCCATATGCGGGTATTTGCTAATCGGGGACGCGGTTACGTGCAAGCGGACCGCAACAAGAAGGACGAACAACCGATTGGGGTAATTCCCGTTGATTCGATATACACGCCAATTACTCGCGTAAATTATAGCGTAGAAAATACTCGTGTCGGTCAAGTAACTAACTACGACAAGCTCACGCTTGAAGTATGGACTGACGGTAGTATTAGACCGGAAGAGGCTGTAAGCCTCGGCGCTAAAATTTTGACCGAGCATTTGGACTTGTTCGTTGGATTAACCGATGAAGCCAAAGACGCGGAAATTATGGTTGAGAAGGAAGAAGATAAGAAAGAGAAAGTTCTAGAGATGACGATCGAGGAACTTGATCTTTCCGTCCGTTCTTACAACTGCTTGAAGCGCGCTGGTATCAACACTGTTCAAGAGCTAATCACGAAATCCGAAGAGGACATGATGAAGGTTCGTAACCTCGGACGCAAATCCCTTGAGGAAGTTCAAGAGAAGCTTGAAGAGCTAGGTCTTGGCCTACGCATGGAAGAGTAGTAAACCAACAAGAATAGACAAAAGAGCAAGGGAGGGGAAAACAAGATGGCATATCAAAAATTAGGACGTGACGCTAGTGCACGGAAAGCTTTGTTCCGTGACCTCGTTACTGACTTGTTCCTTTATGAGCGTATTCAAACGACTGAAGCTAAAGCGAAAGAAGTTCGTTCTATCGCTGAGAAGCTGATCACTAAAGCTAAGCAAGGTGATCTTCATGCTCGTCGTCAAGTAGCAGCTTATGTACGTCGTGAGTCCGTTGACGGACAACAAGACGCTATTCAAAAGCTGTTCTCCGAACTAGCTAGCCGTTACTCGGAGCGTGCAGGTGGATACACACGTATTCTAAAACTAGGACCCCGTCGCGGCGATGCTGCGCCTATGGTTTACCTGGAATTGGTTGACCGCGCGTAGTACTGCACAACACGAAAATGTATAAGCTTGTCCACAGCGTTAAACCTTGTCCAAGCTTTATACGCGAGCGTAAACGGCTTATGCCTCCTCTGGCGGTATAAGCACGCTAACGCAATGAGATATAAGCCAAGTATTTGGGTCAGCCCGGTACTTCTTGTATTTTAGTGAAAAGGGTGGACCCTTGCGGCCACCTTTTTTTATTTGCCTATCTGAATGGTTAATCATGTTGATTAAACTTTTTCGGCATGCAGCAATGTGAACGAAACGCCTCTTGCATGAGATCGTGATTTTAACGAGTCCTGAGCGTCATGTAAGCGGCTGAGTAGGCAAATGATGCTGCTGCATGAAAAAGCAACCAAAGAGCGATAGATGAGCTTATGCGACATCTCTAGGGTGTGCAGAGGGCGAAGCGCCACGAGGTCCTTTTTGAAAAGAGGATTTAGGGACTTAGTAATCCCTTTAGTTAAGGGGGGAACAGGTTGAGGAATATTTGCGTAAAGGTCAGCTATGACGGGTCGGGCTTTAACGGTTTTCAGACGCAGCCATACGGCAGAACGGTTCAAGGTGAAATAGAGAAGGCCATTAAGAAGCTTACGGGCGAGACGACCATTATTATCGGTTCGGGGCGCACGGATGCGGGAGTGCACGCACAGGGGCAGATGTTCAATTTCTATACGGAATCTACGATTCCGACAGAGAGATGGGCGATCGCGCTTAATACGCGATTACCGAAGGACATTGTCATTATTGAAGCGTTCGATGTGCCGGAGCATTTTCACGCAAGGAGATCCGCCAAGCGCAAAACGTATCGTTATACGATTGATACCGGAAAGTTTCCAGATGTGTTTGGTCGCCAGTACCGGTTTCATCATCCGACGCCGCTTGATGTAGAGGCGATGCGCGAGGGGCTCAGCTACCTTGTTGGGAAGCATGATTTTACCTCGTTTACATCGATTCATTCTACCAAGCCTCATCACATTCGGACGATCTACGAAGCAGACTTCGTGCAGGAAGGCCCGATCGTGCATATGTACGTGACAGGCAACGGTTTTTTGTACAATATGGTTCGCGTCATTATGGGAACTTTGCTATGGGTTGGCGAAGGGAAAATGGCTTCATCTGAGATAAAAAGCATCCTTGAGGGTCGAAATCGCTCGCTCGCAGGTCCTACGGCTATGCCGCACGGATTGATGCTGATGGATGTTGAATATTCCAGCGAAAAACAGGGATAAATCACTATAAATTACTTGCACTTACACATACTTTATAGTAGAATATAACTTGTGCTTTCGAAGTGGCTAACCCACAGCCCCGACTGAGATCGTCACAAACTTGGCTATCAACAATGAATAAACAAACCAACGTCTTTACGTTGTTATAAAACGATTAATGTATGAAATTAAGGAGGATCATCCATGCGTACCACTTATATGGCTAAATCAACTGAAGTTGATCGTAAATGGTTCGTCGTCGATGCGGAAGGCAAAACGCTAGGCCGCTTGGCGAGTGAAGTTGCTGCCCTGATCCGCGGCAAACACAAACCGACATTTACACCACATGTTGATACAGGCGATTTCGTTGTTGTTATCAACGCTGAAAAAATCCATCTGACAGGCAAAAAAATGTCGGATAAAATTTACTACCGTCACTCCATGTACTCCGGTGGCTTGAAAGCTACTCCGGCACAAGAGATGATCAAAAACAAGCCAGAGCGCGTTATCGAGCTGGCTGTACACGGCATGTTGCCTAAGAACCGTCTTGGCGACAAAATGAAGCTTAAACTTAAAGTATACGCAGGTGCGGAACATCCACATCAAGCACAAAACCCTGAAGTTTACGAACTTCGCGGGTAATAAAGAGGAGGACAAGTTTCATGGCTCAAGTGCAATACTATGGAACCGGTCGTCGTAAACACTCTGTTGCACGTGTACGTCTTGTGCCGGGTGAAGGACGAATCATTATTAACAAACGCGACATCAATGAATATTTTGGTCTAGAAACATTGAAATTGATCGTAAAACAACCGCTTAACCTTACTGACACATTGTCGAAATACGATGTGCTTGTAATCGCTAACGGTGGTGGTATGTCAGGTCAAGCGGGCGCTATCCGTCACGGTGTTTCCCGTGCTTTGCTTAAAGCTGACCCTGAATTCCGTCCAGCTCTTAAACGTGCAGGCTTCTTGACACGTGATCCGCGTATGAAAGAGCGTAAAAAATACGGTCTTAAAGCGGCTCGTCGCGCTCCACAATTCTCGAAACGTTAATATCTATACAACGAATGCCTTCTCTGCTTGCCAGAGAGGGCATTTTTTTGTGACTAAAATTAATTCCCAAAACTTTATTTCAATTTGGTGAAAACTTATGTTGAACATTTTGCGCATGGGACGTATAATTTTTATACAGACTAATTCAATAGGAATTATTAACGGAGGGCGTACAAATGAACCTTTTTGAAAAAGAAGCGCTTATTAAGCAAAAGGAAGTTGAGTTCGAAAACGCGACACCGGAAGAAATTATTGCGTTTGCGGTTGAAACTTTCCCTAATATCACTTTCGCTTGCAGCTTTGGCGCAGAGGACGTTGTACTCGTTGACATGCTGCAAAAAATTAGCCCCAAATCAGATATCTTCTACTTGGATACCGATTTTCATTTCAAGGAAACCTATGAGACGCGCGACCGTATGGTAGAGCGTTACCCTGGCATTCCTTTTGTAGAAGTAAAACCGGAAATTACGCCTGAAGAGCAAATTGCACAGTTTGGCGAAGAGCTTTGGAAGTCCGATGCGAACGCTTGCTGCAACATTCGTAAAGTAAAACCTTTGACTAATATCCTTTCCAAATACGAAGCTTGGATTACCGGTATTCGCCGTGATCAGGCGCCTACACGTGCCAATGCCAAAAAAATCGAATATGATACAAAATTCGGACTCGTGAAATTCAACCCTATCGCTCATTGGACGAGTGAAGATGTCTGGAACTACATCCGTGAGAATGATGTTATATATAACCCGCTGCATGACCAAAACTATCCGAGCATTGGCTGCGAGCAGTGCACACGCAAAGTAATGCCAGGCGAAGATCCGCGTGCTGGACGTTGGGCTGGACAAGAAAAAACAGAATGCGGATTGCATAAATAAAGCAACCATAGAAAGCAATTACAACAATGAGTCAAATACTACTGCACGGCGGCGTACTGCTTAACCGTGTCGCTACTTGAATTCTCCAGTCCCGAGGCAGCTCGAATTTTGATCGAAGGCATGTCCGAGCAGCCAGTAGGCTAATATTAAGACTTGCATAAGGTTTGTCTCATAAACGACCATCTCGTCCCATATAAATGAAAGTGTGCATTAAGCTTAAAGTGAAGCTGAATGCTGCCGCTTATTCATTTGATGGAGAACGGGGTGGTTTTTTATGCGCCGAATCAGTCGGCATGTAGTCATTTGGTTGACGTATAAGGGTCTCATACGAATCGGGATCGGACTGTTGGTTATTGCATTGACAGGCATATTGCTTACGCAATCCATGCCGTCAACAAAAACATGGTCTTATTGGACGCTGCCTTTGTCAGGGAAGACCATCGCAATCGATGCTGGCCATGGGGGAGTGGACGGAGGCGCAATCAGCAAACAAGGGATTATCGAAAAGGATTTGAATCTCGCCATCGCGCTCTATTTGCGTGATTATTTGCAGCAGGCTGGGGCAATGGTCGTCATGACGAGGGAAGGGGATTACGACCTTGCAACGGGGGATGCGCGAGCTTACAGCAAGCGGAAGACAGAGGATTTGAAGAAACGTGTGGCGCTTATTAAAAATAGCAAGCCAGCGGCTGTCATTAGCATACATATGAACAGCATTCCGTCGGCCAAATGGACAGGGGCGCAAACCTTTTTCCATCCTGCCAATCATCCGGACAATAAGATATTGGCAACCTTCATCCAAGATGAGATCAAGCGTAATTTGGAAAATACGACGCGGGTCGCGGCTACCGTAAAGGATGTGTACGTGCTCAAAGCTATTGAGGATATACCAACAGCGCTTGTTGAGGTGGGCTTTCTATCCAATCCGGGAGAATCCCAGAGGCTTGCTGATACTGAATATCAAAGACAGGTGGCAGCATCCATCTATGAAGGCATTTTGAGATACGCTTCAGGCGAGAAGCTGAGCGGCAGCGTATTGCAGGAGGAAGTAACGACTGATTGATCGTGCTGACGGAAAAACGCGGCGGCTTGTCAGCGGATAGCTTGGTTGATTCGTTTCCTGTGTTATAATGACTATTATATAGTTTTGATTATATAAAGGTGGGACACATACTATGTTGACACGTGAGCAAGTTATAGAGGCCGTCGAATTGGTGACGGCAGGGCACAAGGCGGATGAGATCACCATCCGCGACGTAATGGTTAGGGACCGTCAAGTTTCGATGACGGTCCTTGGGGTTAGCGCGGCTGCGCAGCCCGCGCTGGAGGCCTCGCTCCGCGAGGCGCTGGCGCGCCTGGGCGCCGAAACCGTGCACTTCCGGTTTCGGGCCGAGGCAGCGCCTGCCGCGGGCGCAGGCGCGTCTACGCCGCCGCCTGCGGCAACTCAAGCAGCGGCTGCGGCTAGCGCCGCTGCCGGCAAAACTGGCGGCGCCGCGCCCGTGCAGGGCCACGGGGCCGGCCTTGCCAACCCGCTGCTGGACCCTAGCAGCGGAGTGAAGTTCATCGCCGTCGCCAGCGGTAAAGGCGGCGTCGGCAAATCGACGGTGACCGTCAATCTTGCGGTGGCCTTAGCCCGCAGGGGCAAGCGTGTCGGCATTATCGACGCCGACATCTACGGCTTTAGCGTTCCCGATATGATGGGAATCGAAGAGCGCCCGGATGTGGTGAACGAGCGAGTCATTCCGATCGAGAAGTTTGGCGTCAAAGTGATGTCGATGGGTTTCTTCGTCGAAGACAACAGCCCGATCGTATGGCGCGGACCGATGTTAGGCAAGATGCTCCGCAACTTTTTCCAAGAAATCGAGTGGGGCGAGCTGGACTATTTGCTGTTGGACCTGCCTCCAGGCACGGGAGACGTTGCGCTTGACGTGCATCAGATCATTCCGCAGAGCAAAGAAATCATCGTAACGACGCCGCATGCCACAGCAGCGTTCGTAGCGGCAAGAGCAGGCGCTATGGCACTAAAGACCGAGCATGAGATTATCGGCATCGTCGAAAATATGTCCTATTACGTATCTACGACCTCCGGGGAGAAGGAATATGTATTTGGCCGCGGAGGAGGCGCTCGCCTTGCTGAGACGCTTCATGCTGATCTAATGGCACAAATTCCGCTCGGCGCTCCGGACAATCACGTATCTGAGCCTGATTTTGCCCCATCCGTTTACAAAGAGGATACCGATACAGGCAGACTGTACTTGGAGTTAGCGGATCGTGTGCTAAGCAAGTGCGAGTAAAATAACGATCTACAATAAATAAAGCCCGAACGGTTGTCTTATGGGGACAACCAGTTCGGGCTATTTTTAACTAATGGGTGCTACATGCCGGAATCGCTGCCTTCCTCATCCGAGCCAGAGTCTCCACCGGAATCTCCGCCAGAATCTCCTCCTTCACCGCCGGATTTATCCTTTTTCTTGTCGACCTTCTCATTAGGGTTCGGTTTAAGCTCTTCCTGAACCGCTTTTTTCATCAGATCAAGCACTTCAAGCCGGAATAGCGGATTTTGCATCGATTCCTGCATGAGGGACATGACTTCCTTGCGGTATTGCGTGCTTTGCAGCACTTCGAGAATCATTTTATCCATCTCAGGGTTCTTAAGCACTTTAATTAAATCGGCTTGATAAGAAGGGTCTTTGATCAATTCCTTATGGATCTCTTTATTTTGCTTATTTACGGATTTCGCAAATTCACCCGCAAAGCGAGTGTCCACCATAAGCTTCTTGATGACCTTATCGTATTGAGGAGAGATAAGCACATCTTTTACCGCTATGCGAACCTCTTCTTGATCCTGCACCGACAGCAGCTTTGACGTTTGCCCGCCGTAACCGGACATTTGCTGCGAGGATTCCTGTAAAGCCTTCTGGGCGTCCTCCGTCTTTAAAATGTCGATAACCATGGACTTCAAGTCCTTGTAGCTGACCTGCTCATTGCTACCTCCTGATGACTCGGCGCCACAGCCTGCAAGCATAAACATCATTGCGGAGATAACCGACAATAAAACCCACCTCATACGCATCTTAGCATGCTCCCTTCTATGTCCGTACAGCTGTAATCCGTTTGGATAAGCAAAACGTTCTAAAAGTGATTGATCATGGTCTTATTATGCACATTGTTCACCGTATTATCATGGAGAATCGTTAGCTTTTTGTTGTGAACGTGGTAAAATAAAGGGTATTGCGGAAGCAACTTAACAACGATTATGGGAGTAGGCATCATGAGCAGTCATTTTGCAGCGAAAATAATGAGCATGAGATGGTTAGATAGCGGGCCATTATAAACATTCAGGAGGATAATGAACGTGAATTTAAAAAAGTGGTTCTTTTTATTTTGGAGCGGCATGGTAGTCGGCGCGCTCGCTTGCGTAATAACCGGCGCGATCATGGCTTGGGTCGATCCGGAGTTTGGCTTTTTAGGCTTCAAAGCAGTAGGGTTCAACGCATTAATGATGGCATTGGTTGGTTTAATGATCGGAGCCTTTAGCCAGATGGGCTTTTTCGCTTATTTAACCTTGAACTATATCGCCCTAAGCGTATTCGGCAAAAAATATTTATGGAATGCGCTTCAAGGGTATACGACGATCTTTGCAGCAGCCGGACTTGGCTATTTATTGTACGAGCAGCGTATGAATAACTGGTTTTTCTGGACGCTGCCGCTTATCCTGCTTGTTTTCTCCGGCGTCGTATCATGGTTCAAGGTTAAGCAAACGAATAAAACAGCCTTTGTTCCTACGATGTTCCTTATGTTTGTCGTTACCTTTATCGAGGCTTGGCCAGCTCTTCAAGGGGAAACAAACGTGTCCGCCATTGTCTTTATGATGGTTCCTTTATTCGTTTGCAATGCATACCAAATCATGATGATGCATCGTCTGGTCAAAAAAGAAACAACCGACTCAGCAGCAATTGCCGCAAAGCCGGTCGTATAGCGCTTAGTATTCGAATTCGGCGGCATCGAGCTGCGGGAATGTAGACGAAGTCTTATCCTGCACAGCTTTGCCGTCGATTTCTGTTTGTGTGATAAGGTCGGATACCGTTACGAAGTCGTAGCCTTTGTCTCGGAGCTGATCAATGACGGTCGGCAGCGCCTCATGAGTTTGCTTTACGGAATCGCTTGCGTGGAACAAAATAATATCGCCAGGGTGAGCACGCGTCACAACGCGGTTAATAATTTTGTCTGTGCCAATATTCATCCAATCGAGTGAATCGGTATCCCATTGGATGACCTTATATTGAAGCTCTTCTGCAATACGCAGTACCCGTTTGTCAAAATCGCCGTTAGGCAGCCTTATTAAATTCGGTTGTTTGCCAGTAACGTCGGACAAAATGGTGTGCGCAGTGGTGATTTGCTTTCGAATTTCCTCATCGCTGAGTTTGCTGTAATTATCATGTTTGTGTCCATGGCTGCCAATTTCAAAACCGGCTTCCTGAATTTTTTTGACGATATCAGGATGCGACTGGCTCCAAGGCGAGGATAAGAAGAAGGTAGCTTGCTTAATGTTCTTTTCCTTTAGTACATTAAGAATAGGCTCCGCTCGTTTCTCGCCCCAGCTGATGTCGAAGGTAAGGGCAACGACCTTTTTGTCAGTGGGTACGCTGTAGATGGCAGCCGGCTGCTGCGGTGCGAATACGGTGATGTTGTCGCGCTCGGCATAAATAATGCCGACTGAGAAGACAAGGGCGATCGTAATCAAAAAATACCGTTTCAACTTGCGACCGTTCAAAACATAAAAAACGTTCATGGGGAAGGGCACTCCTCTCTAATGGAAGCTTGTACAAAGATAAGAAAGTATAAATCCGACCTTTATACTTCGCTTATCTTTTATCGCGAAACGAGCTTTTGCCTCCATGGAAGGCTGCAGTCATTTACGCTTGTAGTACAATCTATGCTCGTACAACAAAGATATTCATCCATGTTGCCAACTTACATAGTGCGGAGGAAAATAAAATGTTTAAATGGCGGTTGATATGGGAGCATTTTAAGCAAATGAATCCCTATATTGCATTTGGCACGATATTATTTTTAGCTGGAATGGTCGTTGGGGGCACGAATCCGACATTCAAAGCATTTCTGGATGAGCAGCTGAAGGGACTTGGCCAGCTTGCCAATATGATCGACAATTCAAGCAATCCTACCTTGACGATGATTATTTTCATCTTTTTGAACAATGCGATAAAATCGATTTTGGTCATGTATTTGGGAGCTTTGTTTGGCATTTTGCCGTTTTTCTTTCTAGTTGTGAACGGGATGCTTATCGGCTATCTGCTGAAAACAAGCGCGGAGCTGCATGGCGGCGGGTTCGTAGCGGAGCTCGTAATTAAAGGGCTGCTGCCGCATGGCATATTGGAAATCCCGGCGATCATTATAGCTTGTGCTTATGGCATGCGGTTCGGGGTGCTCGTCTTAAAAGCGGGAGGATCCATCCTTTTCGCTAGGTCAAAACAGGAAAAGTCAGGACGTGAGCTTGAGAGCTTCGTTGTTCGTACCGTTCCCGTCATGGTTATATTGACGATAACGCTGCTCATTGCAGCGGTTATAGAAAGTACAATTACAACATGGTTGTTAACGATGTAATAATTTTTCCAATATTTGAGCATAACAGTAAAGCAGTGTCGAAACGCATTGGCGTTAGATGTTGCTTTTTTGTTCGTTTTGGATGGGCTTGTTGCGCTTTACAACTAAAGGAGGTCGCTCACGGCTATGCTCGGAATACTATTCAACGATAAAGAATGCAAAGAACTCGACTACGTCCTTCGCAAAGAACTGGATGAAATGCTGCTTGATTTAAATGATTCCCGATTAGATGGGGATATTAAGCAAGCCATAACGAGAAGATACAAAATCATCTTCCGGATGTATGCCCGTATTGCCTCCCCTAAAGAACTGTCGCGTTACGCGCTAAATGCACGTTCTTATCGATAAAAACAAGTTTTTAAAAAAACTTTCAAAAAGGGGTTGCATTTAATTGGGCCCCTGTGATATATTATTTCTTGTCGCCGCGAGACACACGCGGAAACAACGAAAGAGAAGATTGTTCTTTGAAAACTGAACAACGAGTAATAACTGCCTCGCAAATCCTTCGGGATGAGCGAAAAAAGCGATAAAAAGTAATGAGCATTTCAAACACCAATTTGGAGAGTTTGATCCTGGCTCAGGACGAACGCTGGCGGCGTGCCTAATACATGCAAGTCGAGCGGATCTTGTCCTTCGGGATAAGATTAGCGGCGGACGGGTGAGTAACACGTGGGTAACCTGCCTGTAAGACTGGGATAACATTCGGAAACGAATGCTAATACCGGATACGCGATACGGTCGCATGACCGAATCGGGAAAGATGGAGCAATCTATCACTTACRGATGGACMCGCGGCGCATTAGCTAGTTGGTGAGGTAACGGCTCACCAAGGCGACGATGCGTAGCCGACCTGAGAGGGTGATCGGCCACACTGGGACTGAGACACGGCCCAGACTCCTACGGGAGGCAGCAGTAGGGAATCTTCCGCAATGGACGAAAGTCTGACGGAGCAACGCCGCGTGAGTGATGAAGGTTTTCGGATCGTAAAGCTCTGTT
>NZ_LIGH01000001.1:2776317-2990349 GCF_001273905.1 Paenibacillus sp. FJAT-27812
GGAAGCACAGCAATGTGTGTAGCTGACGAATACTAATCGGTCGAGGGCTTATCCTAAAACCGTTTGCTGCGACCCATACATCCAGCAGACAACAGTTAAAGAGGTTTTCAGCAAACCTAATCTTTCGTATCCAGTTTTCAGGGCGCAATTTGCCTTGTTTTTCAACCGTGCCTCTTTTGCAGTTGAAGTTCTTGGAGACATTTCAACTCAAAAATGCAATGTTCCCTGATAGCTCAGTTGGTAGAGCACTCGACTGTTAATCGAGTTGTCACAGGTTCGAGTCCTGTTCGGGGAGCCATTATGCTCTCATAGCTCAGTAGGTAGAGTGCATCCATGGTAAGGATGAGGTCACCGGTTCGATCCCGGTTGAGAGCTCCAGAAAACTTTCAACTGTTAGGACAAGCTTCAATTTATGTATGGCCCGTTGGTCAAGTGGTTAAGACACCTCCCTTTCACGGAGGTAACAGGGGTTCGAGTCCCCTACGGGTCACCAATTTCCTTTTTGACAAAAAAGGCGCCTTCACACTTGGACGCTTAGCTCAGCTGGGAGAGCATCTGCCTTACAAGCAGAGGGTCGGCGGTTCGATCCCGTCAGCGTCCACCATATCGCTGCTGGGGATTAGCCAAGCGGTAAGGCAACGGACTTTGACTCCGTCATTCTCAGGTTCGATCCCTGAATCCCCAGCCATTTTATAGTATGAGTCATTAGCTCAGTTGGTAGAGCACCTGACTTTTAATCAGGGTGTCGTAGGTTCGAATCCTACATGACTCACCATTTTTTATCTCACATGCGCGTATGGCGGAATTGGCAGACGCACCAGACTTAGGATCTGGCGGGCGACCGTGGGGGTTCAAGTCCCTCTACGCGCACCATCTTTAAAACCCTTCATCGGGAAACGCTCTGTATGTCAACAGAGAACCGTAGGTGGAAGTCCTACAAATAAGCTTTACCTTATATGCGCGTATGGCGGAATTGGCAGACGCACCAGACTTAGGATCTGGCGGGCGACCGTGGGGGTTCAAGTCCCTCTACGCGCACCATACTTACAACACAAGCTTTTAGGATCTTTAATCCTGAAGGCTTTTTTTTTGCAAAAATTTAATTTGAACCTTTTTTGGGTGAGCTCGCTAGATCGAATTTGATCTAGTGAGCTTTTTTATATCCAGCTTCTTTTGCGTCTGGCTATGGGGATTGCATGGATATGTATTCGAAAGAAGTGCTGTTGGGCTGCTTCTGTTGTGAGATCGCTTACTGTCTGTGTGATAGGAGATACAGTCTCTTGGCAAGAGTGGCGATTAATTGTTTATCCTCTGAGGACAGAGTGTGAATCAGTTCTATTAGAGAAGGAATGGTTTGCTGATCGAGAGAGCTATTTTGTTGTTTTTCGTCAAGAGGAGTTGACTTATGGCCTAGCAATATCCAGTCCAAAGATACATCAAATATAGTTGCAATGGAAATGAGTGCTTTAGCGCCTGGAATGGAGGTTCTGCTTTCACTTTCCCAGTCGCCAACATTACCGGGGGATACTGAAATTAACTTTGCAAATTCAGACATGGTAAGATTTTTCTCCTGTCTTAATTGTTTAAGTCTTCGTTTAATATCATGCATGAAGAATACCTCCTAGATTGAAAAATGTCACTTGTATGAGTGATGGAATCCGCGTGAATGCAGTTTTTAATCGTAATTACGAATAAAAGTTGCAATTAATCGTATTTACGAATATAATTTGTCTAATAGCACGAATTATGAAGCATTGTCACTTCATGTGGCTAAAATTGAATAATATTGAAAAAATGCGAAAAAGAACCTTGGGATTCTAAGGTCCATCTCTACCCTTCCTATTACTTATCGAATTTTCACGGAAAATTGCCTTTGCAACCGTTCAGTCATCACTTGGGGTTTATAACCCTAAATAATTCTTCATTGCATTATCATTTTCCTTTGTTTGTATATAATTCATCGTTATATGTATACGTGTTCAGTTGGTTCCTCGTAGCAAAATAGAAAGAGGGATATGGATGAATGGAAGAGATTTAACTGACCCTATCATGGAGATGTACATATTCGAATCATTACAACTATTAGAGCAGCTTGAATCGACAATCCTTGATTGCGAACAGGCGGCTTCTTTTTCCGTTCACGCAATAAATGAGATTTTCCGCAACATGCATACATTGAAAGGCTCTGCAGCTATGATGCAATATTTGAGCATTGCCGAGGTAGCGCATGCTATAGAGGATCTATTTCACTTTATTAGGGAGAACAAGGAACAGTCGCTCAATCATACCTTTTTGTCAGATCTCGTCCTGAGGGTAGCGGATTTCATTAAGGCGGAGGTAAGCAAAATCTCACAGGGCAAGGAGCCGGATGGAAATCCTATCATCATTATTAACGATATTAAGCAATATTTGGAACAGCTAAAGCAACTAATAAATATAAGATTATTTTCCTATCAAGCGGTTGTTCGTTTTCAAAGTGATTGCGAAATGGAAAACATTAGATCATTTAACATTATTCATCGTTTAAAAGAGATATCTGAAATCCTACACCATGAGCCGACTGATCTTCTTGATGACGAAAGAAGTATCGAAGCCATTAGGAATCAAGGGTTTCATATCTCTTTTAAGTCTGAAAAGAGCTATCAGGAGGTTCATGGTTTTTTCATGGAAACAATTTTTCTGGAGCAATTGAATCTAACCCAGATAGAGGATGCCGAAGATCAGGAGTTGTTTCCAGAAAGCGAACAAACCGAACTTTCTTTTGAGCTGGCAGACTGGTCTGAGGATCGAGAGCGGGAAGGGAAGTCAGAAGGCTCGTCAAGAAATGCGGTTATTAGCGTAAGCGTGAATAAGCTTGATCAACTGTTGGATCTCATTGGTGAGCTAGTCATTGCTGAAGCTATGTTTACCCGCAGTGAAGCTTCTAATGATACAAGAGAGGATTCGGCTTTCAACAAACCATCCGGACAGCTTCGAAAGATAACAGGTGAGCTCCAGGATATCGTCATGTCGATCCGAATGGTGCCGCTTGTCACTACCTTCCATAAAATGCGCCGAGTGGTTAGGGACATGTGCCAGAAGCTAAGCAAGGATGTGGGCATTGAAATAATCGGGGAAGATACGGAGCTTGATAAAAATATTATCGATCAAATTTCTGATCCACTGATGCATTTGGTCAGAAACGCGCTGGATCATGGCATTGAATCAAACGAAGATCGTGTGAAAGCAGGAAAGAAACGGTCGGGCGTCATTACATTAGAAGCGAAAAATACAGGCGGTTACGTGGAGATTGTTGTCAGGGACGATGGGAAGGGCTTAAACAAAAATAATATCGTAAGAAGAGCTGTGGAGAGAGGTCTCATCGATCAGCAGCATGGAGAACTGACCGAAAAAGAGATATACGCTTTAATTTTCTTACCCGGATTTTCTACGAAAGACAAAATTACGGAATTTAGCGGCCGAGGAGTTGGGATGGACGTTGTCACTCGCAATATCGAGGCGGTCGGCGGTGTTATCTCTGTGGTGAGCAAGGAGCTTGAGGGAACGAGCATTACGATGAAAATTCCATTAACGTTAGCAATAATTGACGGCATGAACGTTAGGGTTGGAGATGCTAACTACACGGTACCGACAACCTCGATTAAGGAATCCTTCAAACCGAAACGATCTGATGTCATTACGGATCCTGACGGGAACGAAATGATTATGGTGCGTGGCAACTGCTATCCTATTCTGCGTCTGCATGAGAGGTTTCATACTAGAAATAGCCATACTGATTTTACGGAAGGAATATTCGTTATGATCGAGCAGGATGGCAAAAGAATGTGCTTGTTCGTAGACGAGCTTCTAGGCCAGCAGCAGGTAGTCGTTAAAAATCTACCTCGATACATTAAACAATTCATACATAGGGAAGGACTTGCTGGGTGCACGCTGCTGGGTGACGGAAGTATTAGCCTTATTCTTGATGTAGCTGATCTAATGGGTATGAATCGAAATCGAAGCATGCCGGCATTTGCCCATAATAGGTGAGGAGTCGATGGACATGACCGAACAGTCGAGCTTGGACAGCAGTTATGAAGAAGATGCGCAGAAGGATAAATATCTAACCTTTTCGCTTGGCAATGAGCTGTACGGTATCGAGATTAAACATGTGATAGAGATTATTGGGATTCAGACAATTACTGTAGTGCCAGAGCTCCCTGAATATGTACGCGGCATTATTAATTTACGGGGAAAAATTATTCCGGCAATGGATGTGCGATTAAGGTTTAAAAAAACATTCCGTGAATACAACGATAGAACCTGTATTGTCGTTATCGATATACAAGAGATATCTGTTGGTCTTATTGTTGACAGCGTCTCTGAGGTACTGTCAATTCCCGGTTCGGACATTGTTCCTCCTCCAGAGGCAGGCGGCGGCATGAACCGCTACATTCAAGGAATAGGCAAGCTAGGAGCTGCTGTGATGCTGCTGCTCGATTGCGATAAGATGCTTAACGACAATGAAATAGATAAATTATTCATAGCTCAATAAATGGAGGAATAAGACGATGAAATGGTTTTATGATATGAAAATCGGCAAGAAGCTGACTTCTTCATTTATTATGGTAGCACTATTGGCTGGAATTGTCGGTGCTATAGGCATCACGAATTTGAAAAGCATGGATAATCGCTATAACGAGTTATATGAACAATTTGGTCAGTCGGTTGGGGAGCTTGGCAATATTGGCATGAATTTTCAAAATATTCGCGCTCTAGTACGCGATGTTTTGCTGCATACAGATACTGCTAAGCAGAGCGAGGCGATTGAACAGATTAATAGTTTAATGAAAGAGACCGATTCATTGATCGCCACTTTTAAACAAAGCCTTCAAAATGAGGACGAGAAAGCTAGATTTAACGAGCTGGCAGATGGACTCGGGGAGTATCGACAGTATCAGAATCGGATTATTGCTTTTGCATCGTCACAACAAACGGAGCAAGGCATGAAGGAGCTGGAAGCAGGAGCCGCCATTTCCAAAAAAGTAGATGGACTCATTGATGATTTATATCATGATAA
The DNA here is from genome assembly GCF_001273905.1 of Paenibacillus sp. FJAT-27812. Classification (NCBI taxonomy): domain Bacteria; kingdom Bacillati; phylum Bacillota; class Bacilli; order Caryophanales; family Paenibacillaceae; genus Paenibacillus; species Paenibacillus sp. FJAT-27812. Next base: position 2,781,377 of record NZ_LIGH01000001.1, read on the forward strand.
AAATACAGAAGGAGCCCGCCGTTCAACCGTGTACACTGCTTCGTCAAAAACGATAATTGCAACAATGCTAGCCATTGTTATTATCGCGATGCTTACAGCAGTAGCTCTGGGCCTATTGATCTCACGAATTATTAGCAAGCCAATTAGCAAGCTGGTTGAATCTGCTGAGCGTATTGCAAATGGCGACTTGAATATGACGATCGACGTCGCAACTAAGGATGAAGTAGGCGTATTGGCTGCCGCTTTTGGCAAGATGACTGATAATATGAATGAAGTGCTGTCTAATATCCAAAACGCGTCAGAGCAGGTTTCTACAGGAGCCAGACAAGTATCGGAATCAAGCATTGTATTGTCGCAAGGGGCATCCGAGCAGGCAAGCTCTGTGGAACAGCTAACTGCCTCGCTTGAGCAGATAGCGGCACAGACAAGATTAAATGCGGAGAACGCAGTTCAGGCAAATATGCTTGCTGACCAAGCGAGAATAAATGCACAGCAGGGCAACGATAGGATGAAAGAAATGCTGAATGCAATGGAGGAAATCAATACGTCCTCTGGCAGCATTTCGAAAATAATAAAGGTTATTGATGAAATCGCGTTTCAGACGAACATATTGGCTTTGAATGCGGCAGTCGAGGCGGCTAGAGCTGGACAGCATGGCAGGGGCTTCGCTGTTGTTGCAGAGGAGGTGCGCAATCTGGCGGCACGTTCTGCTAATGCGGCAAAGGAAACGACGGATATGATTGAGGGCTCGATTCGCAAAGTAGAGGATGGAACAAAAATCGCAAACGAGACGGCGTCAGCGCTTAACCAAATCGTTGATGGCGTAGCTAAGGTAGCGAATTTGGTTAACAGCATCTCTGAGGCATCAACCGAACAGGCAACAGGCGTAGAGCAAATTAATCAAGGCATCATGCAGGTCTCGCAAGTCGTTCAAACGAATTCAGCTACCTCGGAGGAGAGTGCGGCAGCTTCTGAGGAGCTAACAGGCCAAGCAGAGATGCTGAAGCAGCAGATAAGCCGATTCATACTTCGCAAGACGCAGCCGTCAGCTACCTATAAAGAATACGAGCAACTGGACCCGGAAATGCTGCGTATGCTGGAGAATATGGCTGGAAAGGCGAAGAAACGGAATTGGGTTATTGAAAGCGATCAGCCTGAAGTCGCAGCAGCAAAAAGCTCCACTATCCTGTTAAGCGATCGCGAGTTCGGTAAATATTAACGATGATTGTCATTTCGGAAGAGGAATTCAAGCATCTTGCCCATTATATCAAAGCGCAATTTGGCATTAATTTAAAACAAGAGAAAAAGACGCTGCTGGTAGCCCGCCTGCAGCGTCATTTGCTCGAGCAGGGATTTGATAGCTTTGCGCAATATCTCCAGCATATTAAAGCAGACTCCAGCGGAGCCTCGGACTTAATGCTAGCAAACAGAATTACGACAAACCATACCTTTTTCATGAGAGAAGCGAACCATTTTTACTATTTACGAGATAAGGTGCTCCCCATTATAGTCCGCACAATTCGTGACTATGATTTGCGGATTTGGAGCGCGGGCTGCTCGTCAGGAGAGGAGCCCTATACGCTAGCGATTTTGTTGGATGAATTTTTCGGTCCAAGGAAGCAGGGTTGGAATACGCAGGTGCTGGCTACCGACTTGTCAGCGAAGGTGCTGGAGATTGCAGCAAAAGGAACTTATTCAAATGACGCGCTGGATACCGTTCCTGCGCTTTGGCGATCCAGTTACTTCCGCAAGCTGAATGAAGAGCAGTCGGTTGTGCTTGATAAAGTGAAATTGGAAGTTATATTTCGCCAATTCAATTTAATGCAGAAAACCTTTCCGTTTAAACGAAAGTTCCATGTCATTTTTTGTCGGAACGTAATGATTTATTTTGATCATGAGACTAAACGCGAGCTAATTAGGAAGTTCTATGAGATGACCGAGCCAGGCGGATACCTGTTTATCGGACTCTCGGAGTCGCTTGAGCGCGACAAAACGGAATATGCCTATATCATGCCGTCTGTATATCGGAAAGAGCTCTAAATTCAGTTCAGGCTTAAGGAGGCATCGTTGATTATCAGTACGGTGGATAAAAGGATAAGGGTACTCGTCGTGGATGACTCCATCATGTTCCGTGAGGTATTGGCAAGAGGTCTGGCTACTGATCCCTTTATTGAGGTGGTAGCAACGGCCAAGGATCCTTTTGACGCGCGTGATAAGATCATTCAATATAAGCCTGATGTGCTGACGTGCGACATCGAGATGCCGGGAATGAACGGAATAGAATTCATACGCAGATTGCTTCCGCAATACCCGCTGCCAATCGTTACGGTTAGCTCGATTAGCGTAGCAGCGTTAGACGCATTAAGGGCAGGAGCAGTTGATTTTGTAGCGAAGCCAGATATAGCGACTCCCCAGCGCGTAGAGCAGTTCCTATTCGAGCTGATTCGCACTATCAAAGGAGCCTCTAAGGCGAAGATCATCCAGGAGGAACGATCCGAGAAGATCAATGAAACAAAGCCGCAGCAGCCCATCAATAATCGAAACCACATCATTGTGGTTGGCGCATCAACCGGAGGCACGGAGGCGATGCATACTATGCTGAAGGGACTGCCGGCAAATACGCCAGGAATGGTGGTCGTACAGCATATTCCGCCCATCTTCTCGCGCATGTTCGCAGAACGCTTAAACGCATCCTGCGCGATGCAGGTGAAGGAAGCAGAAGATGGCGATTTTGTACAAGCGGGTACCGTTCTAATTGCACCTGGTGACAAGCATGTCTCGCTTGTAAAAGCAGGAGATCGCTTTAAGCTGGTATGCCGAAGCGGGGAGAAGGTAAACGGTCATTGCCCATCGGTCGATGTATTATTTGAGTCAGCCTCCAAGGCTGCGGGTGATCGCGCAATAGGCATTATTTTGACAGGGATGGGGAAGGATGGCGCACGGGGCTTGCTGTCCATGCGAACCAAAGGCTCACGAACCATTGGTCAGGATGAGAAAACGTCCATCGTATATGGCATGCCCAAAGCAGCCTATGAGCTAGGCGCCGTGGAAATTCAGTCAGCTTTGCCGGATATATCGCGTGTGCTGCTTTCATTATTGTCATAATTTGAAGAGAGCCAACCTGCTTCCGGGTTGGCTCTCTTCTTGTTGCAAGTAAGGGAAGAGATTATGATTGACTTTTCGCATGAGAAACATTATCATTAAAACGTCAATGATAATCGTTATCAATTTTAGTTTAGAGCGAATAACCATATACATGATTAAAAGGTGTCTGCCACGGCAGCGGAAGGAGCGTGCATGTCCAATGATTCGTCTAACAACGTCGGGTCTTGATATTGCTTATGATGACCGTCTTATCGTCCAAAATTTAAACATTGCTATACCTCAGGGGAAAATTACGGCGCTAGTGGGAGCAAACGGCTCCGGCAAATCCACGATTTTGAAAACGATGGCCCGTATTATGAACCCATCCCAAGGCAGTGTGCTTCTGGACGGCAAGTCCATTCATAAGCAATCGACGAAGGAAGTAGCGAAGCAGCTGGCCATTTTGCCGCAAAATCCAACTGCTCCAGATGGACTTACGGTTGCTGAGCTTGTATCATACGGACGCTTCCCTTACCAGAAGGGCTTCGGTTCGATGAGCAAGGAAGATCGCAGCATCGTGCAGTGGGCGATTGAAGCGACAGGAATGAACGATTTTGGCGATCGTCCGGTCGATCATCTATCCGGCGGACAGCGCCAGCGTGCATGGATTGCCATGGCGCTAGCGCAGGAGACAGACATTCTGTTCCTTGACGAGCCAACGACGTTTCTCGATATGGCGCATCAGCTCGAAGTTCTTCACCTGCTTCAAAAGCTAAACGCTACCAACAACCGTACTGTCGTTATGGTTGTGCATGATTTGAACCATGCAACTCGTTACGCACATCATATGATCGCTATTAAAACAGGTGTCGTGGTTGGCGAAGGTACGCCTGCCGAAGTTATGACCCCTGATATTATGCGTGAAGTATTTAATATTGAAGCAGATATCGTTCCTGATCCGCGCACAGGCGTTCCGTTATGCTTGCCTTATGCGCTGGCTGGTCAACCGGCTGCGGATAAAGTAGCGATGAACAGCCGCATTGTGTCTTTAGCGGCTGCAGGAGCGTAATTATCAAACCGTAACCGTAACCGTAATCCCTCCCGGGATTGCGGTTTTTTTTATAAAAAGATTTTTGGCGTCATTGGCCTCTAGATCAGACCTGATTACGAAAAAATCGAATGAATAGATGGCCAGCTGCATAGGATAAAAAATGCGGAAAACCGCGTTAAATCAACGTTTTTTCGTAATCTGGAAGCTGTAAATTGGTGTTCGGAAAAATAATTTAAAACTTTTTTATAAAAACAGTTGCTTTTTGTTTTCAGGGGTGATATATTATTACTTGTCGCCGCGATGATAAACATCACGAACGGCTGACGCAAATAACATGCGGAAGTGGCTCAGCGGTAGAGCATCGCCTTGCCAAGGCGAGGGTCGCGGGTTCGATTCCCGTCTTCCGCTCCATAATGTGTGCCCTTAGCTCAGCTGGATAGAGCGTTTGACTACGAATCAAAAGGTCAGGAGTTCGAATCTCTTAGGGCACGCCATTATCACTTCATTAGATGCACTTTATTTACACTTCGGGACGTAGCTCAGCTTGGTAGAGCACCTGGTTTGGGACCAGGGGGTCGCATGTTCAAATCGTGTCGTCCCGACCATCTTTAAACTTTTTATCTGCGGGTGTAGTTCAATGGTAGAACTTTAGCCTTCCAAGCTAATAGCGTGGGTTCGATTCCCATCACCCGCTCCAACTATTTAAACCCGAAAGCCTTGCGCAGCAAGGCTTTTTTTGTTTTCATCTATCCAACAAGCGTAGAGTGCTCGACCTAGTATGAGGCGGGCTTTGGGGCAAACTGTGGAACGTTTGGATTGAGTTGCTCCAAGAGACCGGTTGTAAGCTAGGGTAGCGGATCTAAAGCAGAATTATCAGGAAAAGCTCCCGTTATATGAAGTGTTATCGGACGAAAATTACGTTTAGATGGATTTTCTCCCGTTAATATTTAGTATCCAGGCCCATTAGGGGCGATATTGCTCAGATTAACAGGAGTTTTTCCTGTTAAGTGCTCAATATGCTGCTCTGCCGAGTGAATTAGCTGGAGGATTTCCTGTTATTTCAAACTAGCCGAATTTAGCGATGCAGGTTCCATAACTTTCAATGTGCCAAACGAGCCGTAGATGCGTTTTCTATAGGCTCGTTTTCATTTATATTATGGTGCGACGGAATGAAAACTGTATATTAATAGGAAAGGATTTTCGTCACGCTGAATTGGCTGAGCATAGACCGCATATGAGCGTTTACCAAAGCTTAATGGAAAATTAATCATCACAAAATAATCGTACTCTAGTATAAGGTTTAACTTCAAACCTATAGGAGAGTGAGATTGTCTTGAGGATTTATAGTAAAAGATTGATATCCTTACTGTTAGCAGCGGAGATTACAGCGAGCCTGATGCTGCCTGCCGGATCTGCTATGGCAGCAGACTTGCCGTTGTCAGGAACACCTTATACAGTGGGCAATAGCTATGATGTTACCGTCCCTCATGTCATTATTAATCAAGTATACGGCGGGGGCTTGTCTACGGATTCTGCGATTCTTCTCTCCCACGGTTTTATCGAGCTTTACAATCCCACGAATAGCGATATCGATCTTTCTGGATGGTCCTTGCAATATACGGATCGTGGGTCCAGCGCTCAGACAGGTCCAACTCTCCAATGGCAAAAGCTTGATCTCTCAGGAACGATCAAAGCACATTCCTCTTTTCTTGTTAAAGGCGCCTCAACAGGTGCGACTAGTCCCAAGGTGAATCTTTCGGCAAAAGGCGACCAATCATGGGAGCGTTTTATTAATAACAAAGGGCTTAAAGTAGCTTTGATGAGCAATCAAATCCAGCTGACGGATGCGAATCCTTTTGAAACAAAGCCTGCTGGTTATGTCGATATGATTGGATCAGGAAGCAATGACAACGGCAGCGATATTGACGGATTTGAAACCGCTTATCCTACAGGCCCGACTGAGGGCACATCGAAGAAAAAGGCAATTCGCCGAAGCGATTTCGCGGATACCGACAATAATAAAATAGATTTTAAACAAATTGATTATGAAGTGGCAGCTGGAGCAGCTTTGCTTGCAGTATCGCCTCGCAGCGGGTCTGACGGTGCTTGGGGGCCAGGCGTAGTCGAGCCTTTAACGATTACCACCTCAACTCTTCCTGATGGCTACACTAACTCTCCATATAACGCGAAATTGGATGCCGCAGGTGGGGTAGCGCCTTATTCCTTCACTGCTTCCGGCTTGCCTGATGGGCTTAGCCTTGCGTCTAATGGCGCTCTTACAGGTACACCAACTTCCGCTGCAGCTGGAGCATCCGTAACCGTTACCGTAACGGACAGCACAGCAGGAACGCCTATTACGGTAGACAAGTCCTTTACAATCACGATTAATGCCGAAATAGCGCCTGCAAACCATGTGATAATTAATGAGGTTTATGGCGGAGGCGGGAAAATCAACAAAGCTGTTCCTCCCGTTGCTTCTCCTTATCTTTATGATTTTGTGGAGTTATACAACCCGACTGCTTCGCCTATAGCTCTGGACGGCTATCATTTAAGATACAGCAATAAAGGCGCAACGACGGTTCAAGGCTACGATTTTGAGAAAAATGCGATTATCGCGCCTCATGATTACTACTTAGTTCGCCTTGAAGCGACTTGGGGAAATACGAGCGATAAAAACTATGGCGAAGCCTACTATGCCGATGCCTACGCAAGCACAAAAGAGCAATCGATCGGCATGTCTGACACCGATGGAACGGTGGAGCTTTTTAATGGAGCTTACGCGGCTTCTGCTGTTGTTGATGCGGTTGGTTTCGGAGCCGTGCAGACTTCGCTGCACGAGGGCGCTTCGGCTGGTAACGGCACATCGCTCCCTGCGGCCATTAAAGGTGTGCGTCGCATTAACTTTCAAGATTCCAACAACAATGCTGCCGACTTCGCGGTAGTTGATCCGTCGCCAACTCAATCCGGCAAAGCGGAAGGAACGGTTGATGTTATTCCTGGCTTCGTTAAGCTTATCGGATCACTACAAAAGCTTGCCGCAGATACAGCTGTAACGATTGAAGGCTTGGTCACGACACCGGCCGTTAAATCCGACAACAGCCAAACGGATTCGGTGAGATATATCCAATCGTTCACGGGAGCGATTGCGGTTGAAGGATTGGACCCTTCTATTCCAGTCGGAGCAGAGGTGCGGGTTACCGGAACTGCTGGTCTCCATGAAGGAGAAGTGCGGGTGAAGGGCAATCCGCAAGTCACGCGACTGAACAATAACGTATATAGCTTGAATAAAGAAGATACGTTCGATAGCTCTATGCATACAGTAGACAAGTTTAGTTCGATAACGGCTGAGATGTATGGCAGAAGAGTTTCGACTACAAGCAAAGTCAAAGTTTTTGACAAGGCTGCTGGTACGATAAAGCTGGACAATGATATGCTGCTATATATTAATGGCGCATTCCCGCAGGTAGCGGCTGGCGATATCGTGCAGGCGACCGGAGCACTAGCTGTTTTTGGCGGCGAAGTTCGTCTGACAGTAGCAAGCGCGGCATCTGACTTGGTCATTAAGCCTGCTTCAGCTGAATTTGTTGATAAACTGAGCATCTCAAAAATCGGAGAATACTCGGTTGGTCTGTCCAACAAGGACGGCGGAGTTGCCGAGATCGTTAAATTCAACAAAGACAACGGCAAATTTTATCTCGTGAATGGATCTGGAAATCCGCCGAGCCTTGACATTGTAAGCTTGGGTAACGGAACCGGCACGTTGACGAAGGAGAAAACCGTACTCGTTAAGCCGCTGGCAGAGACGGAAGGTTTTGCGTACGGCGACTTGACCAGCGTAGACATCAATACGGCGACTAAGCGCGTTTCCGTATCGGTACAAGAGGCAGATTCCATGAAGCCAGGCAAAATACTTGTACTCGACTATGACGGCAATCTGGTTGCCACTTATACGGCCGGCGTGCAGCCCGATATGATTAAGTCGACGCCTGACGGCAAATACATTCTGACTGCGGATGAGGCGGAGCCGCGTTCGGGCGCAACAGATCCGAAGGGCAGCATTACCATCGTCAACACAGTGGATAAAACGGTTAAGCTGGTGTATTTTGATGACCCGTCCGTCATTGAAGATGGCGTGCATATCCGCGGACCTGTTGACCCGGCAGATGGCAAAATCAAATCCAGAGGCACTAAAGCCGATGCCGTATATGATTTGGAGCCGGAATATATCAGCTTATCCGAGGATAACAAGACAGCTTATGTGTCCTTGCAGGAGAATAACGCAATTGCCATTATTGACATCGCAACAGGCAAGGTGAATGCCGTTAAGGCGCTTGGCCTAAAAGATTATAACGATGTCCACAACTCGCTTGACCTTCAAAAAGACGGCGCGATCAAGCTGGAAAACGTACCGTTCAAAGGCATGTACATGCCTGACGGTATTGCCACGCACATGATTAACGGTCAAACGTACCTGTTTACGGCTAATGAGGGCGATGTGACGGAATGGCCTAACCGTACGAATGGAAGCACCATTGGCGCATTAAAAGGGAAGCTCGACCCGAATTCGGAGGCAGCGAAATTCCTGAATGGCAAAACTGCCTATGACGGCGTAGAAGTAGCGAGCGATATGGGCAACGACGGCATCTACATGTACGGCGGACGCTCCTTCTCGATCTGGAACGCAAGCTCGATGCAGCAGGTGTATGACAGCGGCAACGATTTCGAAACGATTACCGCTGCTCGTTTGCCGGCCTACTTCAACGCAAGCAACAGTAATTCCACGATCGACAATCGCAGCGGCAAAAAAGGCCCTGAGCCGGAAGATATTAAGGCCGGTAAGGTAGGCAATAAAATCTTTGCTTTCGTAGGCCTAGAGCGCATTGGCGGCTTTATGACCTACGATGTAACCGACCCTGCGAAAGCGACATTTGCGAATTATACGAATACGCGTGTGTTCAAGGATGGTCAAGGCAAGGACAACCTGAACACCGATACGGGTCCAGAAGGCTTGGAGTTTATCCCGGCTAACATTAGCCCGACAGGCAAACCATTGCTGCTAGTTGCTTACGAAGTGGGAGGCAAGGTAGGCGTATATCAACTGGAAGTTACGAGAGTAAAGGTTGATAAAACGGCCCTTTCCTTGAAAGTAGGAGACGCGGCCGCGAAGCTGACAGCTACGGTTGAGCCAGTAGGCGAAAGTGCTGCAACGGCGACATGGTCGTCCTCGAATGCGAACGTAGCAACAGTTGACGCAGGCGGGAATGTAAAAGCTGTAGCGGTAGGGACAGCCGTCATTACAGCGCTTAGCGCGGACGGTTACGGTTCGGCCGAGACGGTAGTAACCGTTGCGCGAGCCGATGTTGGCGGAGGAGAAACACCACCGCCATCGCCAACACCAAAACCAACGCCAACTCCAGGGGCTCCTGCTACATCGATTGAAAATGGCGACACCGTAAAAGCGGTAACCGTGCTTACGTCAGCTATGGATAACAGCGGCAAGACCTCCGCTACAGTAACGTCAAAGCAATTGGCTGCGACACTTGCGGCGCTGGATAAAGCAGGAAACGGAAAGCCGGCTGCCGTCGAATTTAAGATAGCCGCAGCTAATGCTGATTCCGCAACGATTCGTTTCGAGAAGGAGACGATTGCACAGCTTAAATCAAGCAGCCTTCAAACGTTAGATTTGAATGTCGGGCTTGGCGTCATATCCTTTGATAAAAAGTCCATTGGAACGTTGACGGCGGCAGCCGGGAATACGGAGCTTTCGGTCTCGGTCAATAAAGCCGATAAGACAAAGCTTTCCGCTTCTAATCAAGCAGCTGTCGGCAGCCATCCGGTGTATAACATTGACGTTTTGGCAGGCAATACAGCAATTCACGATTTGAGCGGAGGCAATGCCCGTATCAGCATTCCTTATGTGCCGCAAGCGGGTGAAGACAGCCACGCCATTGTTATCTACTATATTGCAGACAATGGAGAGCTTATCGTTGTACCTAACAGCGTGTACGACGCGCAGACAGGCCAAGTTTATTTCACGGTAAGCCATTTCTCCACTTACGGAGTTGGTTACAGCCATGTGGATTTCCGTGATACGGCAGCAAGCTTTGCCAAGGATTCCATCGTGTATCTGTCCGCCAGAAATATTATCGGCGGCATGGGCGAGAACAAGTTTGCGCCGAAGGCCAACATGACGCGAGCGGATTTCACGCTTATCCTTGCCCGAATTGCGGGCGTTCAGTTGGACAGCTATAAGTCTACGAGCTTTAGCGATGTGAAGGCATCCGACTACTACGCGGCCTCCGTAGAATGGGCTTCCGAGAAAGGAATTACCGGAGGCATTGGAAGCGGGAAGTTTGACCCAAAAGCGAACATCAGCCGTGAGCAGATGGTGGCGATGATCGCTAGATTCGCTGAGTATATGAAATACAGCCTGCCAGCGAAAACAAATGGCATAACATTTGTAGACGATTCATCCATTAGCGGCTTTGCGAAAGAAGCGGCAGCTGCCGTGCAGCAAGCAGGCATTATTAACGGCAAATCGTATGCGAGCAAGGAAGGCAGTTATTTTGCGCCAAAAGATTTCGCGACAAGAGAGGAAGCAGCAAAAATGCTGGCCAAGCTTGTACAATTAATGGCGTAATACAATCGAAGCAGGGCCGCAACGACTCTTATAGAGAGGCGATTGCGGCCTTTTTTTGGAAAGCTGATTCAGTAAATGTTGAAAGGGATAAATTAACTTATGATGAGGATTCAAAATAAGCGGGTTCCCCGCAAGGCTTGCGCCAATCCGATTTTGTGAGATTGGCTGCAGGGCTTCAACCCTGTAGGTTTTTGTAGTATGATGGTAGAAGTCAAAAAACGTTCATGTTGTACATGCAAGCTTCCGAAGCGATTTTTGCTTCGCAAAAACAAGTAAATGCTTACGGAGCGATCTTTGCTTCGCAAAAATTTAGGAGGAACAGTATGTCGGATCAATCTGCATCTACTTTGACGACAAACCGGCAGCAAGCTAACAATTTGCTGCGACGCGATGTCCGCTTTCTAGGCAACATTCTTGGTGAAGTTCTCGTGCATCAAGGCGGCCGCGAGCTGCTTGATATCGTGGAACGGATTCGTGAGCAAAGTAAAGCGCTTCGCGCTGAATTTGTACCGGAGTTATTCGATCAATTCAAAGAAAACGTATCTTCCCTAAGCCCGGAAATACGTCATCAAGTCATCAGGGCGTTTGCTATTTACTTTCAGCTCGTTAATATTGCCGAGCAAAATCACCGGATTAGACGGAAACGCGATTATGAGGTTTCTGCCGGCGAAACGGTGCAACGCGGCTCAATCGAGAGCGCTGTTCAGGATTTGAAGGAACGGAATATCGCGATCGAGGATGTTCAAGATATTTTGAGCAATATTTCGCTTGAGCTCGTCATGACTGCACACCCGACCGAGGCGACTCGTCGCGCGGTGCTTGATATTCATAAACGGATCGCCGTTGATGTGATGGAGCTTGATAACCCAACATTGACGTACCGCGAGCGCGAGAAGCTGCGTGAGAAGCTCATGAATGAGGTTCTTATTTTGTGGCAGACCGATGAGCTGCGCGACCGTAAGCCAACCGTTATCGACGAAGTTCGTAACGGCCTGTACTATTTTGACGAAACGTTGTTCGAGGTGCTGCCTAACGTCTATGAAGAGCTAGAGCGCTGCCTGAGCAAATATTACCCGGACGAGAAGTGGCATGTGCCTGATTACTTGCGCTTCGGCTCATGGATTGGCGGTGATCGCGACGGTAATCCATCCGTTAAGGCAAATGTCACTTGGGAGACGCTGACGCTGCACCGCCAGCTGGCGATTCGCAAGTACGAAGAGAAGCTTGGCGAGCTTATGGATCTGCTCAGCTTCAGCACGAACCTGGTTGAGGTATCTGACGAGCTTGTTGAATCGCTTCGTTCGGACCGCGAGCATGTTGAACTGAAATGCGTTGATCTATGGAGAAATACGAAGGAGCCTTACCGCATTAAGCTTGGCTTTATGTTGGAGAAGCTGGCAAATACGCGCGATGAGTCGCTTAAAGGCTCGCAAATGCGCTATAACCACCCAGAGGAGCTTCGTGAGGATTTGCTCGTTATCGACCGCAGCTTGCGCCATCACTATGCCGATTATGTAGCAGATACGGCACTGGCTAAGCTTGTTCGTCAAGTTGAGCTGTTCGGCTTCCACCTCATGGCGCTTGACGTTCGTCAGCATAGCCAAGAGCACGAGAATGCGATGTCCGAAATTTTGGCGAAAATGAACGTGGTTGCAGACTATGCATCCCTTTCGGAAGAAGAGAAAACGGACCTGCTTCACCGCCTTCTGAATGATCCAAGGCCGCTTACTTCGGGCCATCTGGATTACACGGAGTCAACGCGTGAATGCTTGGACGTATACCATACGATTTACCGTGCGCAGCAAGAGTTTGGCGTTAATTGTATCTCCAGCTACCTGATTAGTATGACGGAAGCGGCGAGCGACATGCTTGAGGTTATGGTGTTCGCGAAGGAAGTTGGCCTGTTCCGCAAGGAGGCTGACGGTTCTATCCGCTGTACGCTGCAATCGGTACCGCTGTTTGAAACAATCGACGATCTTCACGCAGCGCCTGCAATTATGAAGCAGCTGTTTGAAATGCCGATCTACCGTCAAGCGGTAGAAGCACGCGGCAACCTGCACGAAATTATGCTCGGCTACTCCGACAGCAACAAAGACGGCGGTGTGGTTACGGCGAACTGGGAGCTGCGCGTAGCGCTTAACGAGATTACGGCTGCCGGCAAAGAATATGATGTAAAATTGAAGTTTTTCCATGGTCGCGGCGGAGCGCTTGGCCGCGGCGGAATGCCGCTTAACCGCAGCATTCTTGCACAGCCGCCGCATACGGTTGGCGGAGGCATCAAAATTACCGAGCAAGGCGAGGTTCTTTCCTCGCGTTATTCAATGCAAGGTATCGCTTACCGCAGCTTGGAGCAAGCAACTTGGGCGCTTATTACGGCAGCTCGCTTGGCAAAATATCCAGAGCAAGCACCGCAAGCGGAAGCCGAGTGGGATGAAATTGCACGTTCGATTTCCGAGACTGCGCTCGAGAAGTATCAGGATCTTATTTTCCGCGACCCGGATTTCTTGACGTATTTCAAGGAGTCGACTCCGCTGCCTGAGGTTGGCGAGCTGAACATCGGTTCACGTCCGTCCAAACGCAAAAACAGCGATCGCTTCGAAGACTTGCGCGCGATTCCTTGGGTATTCGCATGGACGCAAAGCCGTTACTTGCTGCCGGCTTGGTATGCTGCGGGTACAGCGTTTAAGCAGTACCTCGACCAGAACGAGGGCAATCTCGAAACGCTTCGAACAATGTACGAGAAGTTCCCGTTCTTCCGCTCGCTTATCGATAACCTGCAAATGGCTCTGGCCAAAGCAGATCTCGTTATCGCGAAGGAATATGCGGATATGATCAAGGACAAAACGGTCCGCGATCGTATTTTCGAACAAATCGAACAAGAGTATAAGCTGACTTCTGAGCTTATTCTAAGCATCACAGGCCAAACGGAAATTTTGGATAACGTTCCTGTCATCCAAGAATCGATCCGATTGCGCAATCCGTACGTCGATCCGCTCAGCTACATGCAAGTGCAGCTGCTTAGCGAGCTTCGCGCTCTTCGTGATAACGAAGAGGATGATCCGCAGCTGCTCCGCGAGGTGCTTCTCACGATCAACGGAATTGCAGCCGGCCTTCGGAATACGGGCTAACAAACAAGCTTGCCGCTTGGCAAGCATGACTATCACAAAGCCAGCCATGGCATACGCCGTGGCTGGCTTTTTTTGCATTTGGAGAAGACGTCCTGTCGCCATTTACGAACAACCATCATATGCTGATTATAAATACCTTTAATCCCATGTGATCGATGAGGATTAAACGTGTGAGAGGATGGGCGAGGCGATGGGAAGAGAGTTTATCGATCTATTTGACCATTGGGCGGATCATTATGAGCTTACGGTACGGGGGCAGGACGAGGAATATTCCGAAGTGTTTCAAGGTTATGATGCCATACTGGAAGCGGTAGCGGAGCGCTCCTACGGAACTATTCTTGAGTTTGGCGCCGGAACGGGCAATCTGACGGAGAAGCTTCTTCGGCAATCCTCCACCGTTTACGCGGTTGAGCCGTCGGCTGGCATGCGCGCCCAATTTGAAAAGAGAGGTTTAAATGCCGTGCTGCTAGACGGCGACTTCCAGCAGTTCCCGACCATTCCGGTGAAGCTGGATACTATCGTAAGCACGTATGCCTTCCATCATCTGACCGATGAGGAGAAGGAGCGGGCAATCGCATTTTACAGTACGCTGCTCGGAGAGAGCGGGCAAATTATTTTCGCAGATACAAGCTTTGAGAATGAAGAGGCACGCAAGCAAACCGAGCTTGCTGCAGAGCAGGCGGGTTATACGAATTTGTTAAAGGATTTGCAAAGCGAGTATTATTCTACGCTTGATTTGCTCGAGAGGATATGCAAAGCCCATGGCCTTTCGGTTGTTTTTCGGCAGCTTAATCGTTATGTCTGGCTGATGCATGCAACAAAGGAGACCGTATAAGGTGAGCCTCGGAGTAATTATGCCATATGAACCATTCACAAGAGCTTATCAACGTAAGCTCTATTTTCTTATGTTCATTTATATTCCGCTTAAGTTTCGTTTAAGGTACATCCTGCATGATAGGTACATAGGAAACAAACATTAACATTTGAGAGGATGATAAAAATGAACGAGGAAAACAAGCGCACGGATGCGAGTAACGATACTTATACGGCGGCCGATCCTTCCCATACATCGAACCAAGAAAACACGAATTCCGTTACTACTTACGTCTATGAATCTAGCAGATCAACAAATGAGCTCAGAGCATCTTACGAGAAGGAGCTTGGACTCCAAACGGACAAAAGCATACCTCCTGAAGCGGGAGGCAAACGCAAAAAACGTTCCGCTGGAGGCTCGGCTAAGACGCTGGTTGCTTCATTCTTAATCGGTGCGATCGTGATTGGCGGGTTCTCGTATATGGCGGATAAAAACAACATGTTCAGCGGCGGAAATGAGCAAGCACAGGAAAACGCGGGCTCAAGCGTAGTCAGCAACTCGGCTCAGCAGGACGCCGGATTATCTACCGCGTCGCTCAAAACAAGCGATGACATCGCTTCGGTCTACGCAGCAGCAAGCCCGGCAGTGGTCAAAATTGAAAATTATGCGGAGCCTGCCCGTTCGAATTCGATGTTTGATGATCCCCGTTTCCGCCAATTTTTTGGAGACGGCCAATCGGGCGGCGACGGACAGCAGCAGCAGCAGGAAAGCAGCGGCGAGCTGCAGCTGACTGGCTCGGGAACCGGATTTTTCTTTGAGCAGGATGGTTATATTTTGACTAATGAGCATGTCATTGCGGATGCGAAGGAAGTGAAGGTTACCGTTCAAGGGTACGACGAGCCGCTTACCGCGAAGGTGCTTGGCTCAAGCTACGAGCTGGACTTAGCGGTGCTGAAGGTGGAGAGCCCGGACGGCAAAGCATTCCCATCCCTCAAGCTAGGAAGCTCGGATGAAACCAAAATTGGCGACTGGGTTATCGCAATCGGCAATCCCTATGGCTTCGACCAGACGCTTACGATGGGCGTGCTGAGCGCGAAGGAGCGTCCGATAACCATTGCGGATGAGCAGGGTGATCATGAGTACAAGCATTTGCTGCAAACCGACGCTTCGATCAATCCGGGCAACTCGGGCGGACCGCTCCTCAATGAGAAGGGCGAGGTGATCGGCATTAATACGGCGGTAAACGCTGAGGCACAGGGCATCGGCTTCGCCATTCCGACTACAACCATTAATCAGGTGCTCGAGAAATTGAAAACAAACACTTTGTAATCACAAAAGAGAATTGTAAAAGGTCTGGGAGACATCTGTCTTCTAGACCTTTTTTGACATAAAAAATGGTGAAAACTAGCCGGAAGTCGAATCGTCAACTAGCCTAAGGTCGATTGCTGACGCTGCGTTAAACGTATATAATTGGCAGAACGATCAGTACTCGCTGGAGACTGGCAACAATGAACTTTAGAAAATGGACCATGCTCGCCGGATAAGGCATAGGCATGACTGCATTCCAACATAAACCTTTGAAGAAATTGGAAGATTACGTCTCATTGGTCTTGCTTTTTCAGTTCATGTGGATTACGATTTTTCTAGAGTGTTTATAGCTTTGACGCTGGCCTGCATACCGGCAAATTATCGCGATTCTTGTCGAATAGGCAGATGCGCTGCTTGCTGCCGGGTTTGCCGGAGCAGAATCATTTCGCAATGATGAATAGCGCAGGGGGCTTAAGCGGCCTGTCATCCGCGGTTACATAAAGTTTGTTTCTGTTTCTCACAGGCCGATTGCTGAGCGGATTATGATTCCGTCAACAAATCTGCGATGATGATAACGTTCGGTTATATCGTAATCGCTTTGCTGCACGGAATGAGGCTAGGGCAGGCGAAGGCGAATGAACGCTTATCGGATATGGGATAGCGCTTGCTCAGCTAGGCAGCGTTATTCCGGCAATGGGCAGGGCGATCAGCCGAACGAACGGAAGGTTTGGAGGAGTTAAGGTGAATGTATTGGAAGCACGCCTGGCGAAGTTAGCGCTCAAAGGCGATCAGCAGGCATTTGCTGAGCTTGTAGACCTCTATCAAGATAAGCTCTTTCATATGGCATATCGAATGTTAAACAGTCGCCAGGAGGCGGAGGATGTCGTGCAAGACACCTTTCTTCGGGTGTACAAAAACTTGGATAGATACGATGATACGCTAAAATTTTCGACATGGATCTACAGGATCGCAACGAACCTGTGCATCGACCGGCTGCGCAAGCGCAAGCCGAGCTATTCGCTTGACGCCGAGTCCTCGGAGCACGAAGGACTGGACGGTTATTCGATGATACCGAGCGACAATCGGACGCCGGAATCGGAGCTGCTGCTGTCGGATACGCAGCAGATTATTCATGCAGCCATCGCATCGCTGCCGCCAAAATATAAGAGCGTGATGACGCTTCGCTATATGCAGGATCTATCTTTGCAGGAGATTGGCGACGTGCTGGACATGCCCGTAACGACGATTAAGACGCGCGTTCACCGCGGCAGGGAGTTTCTGCGGAAGAAGCTCGAGCACAAATTATAGGTTGTGCACGGGCACAACTTTTTTGATTTCGAAAAAAAGTGAAACATCCCCTCTTTAGCTACGTATCCTAATAGCGAGAATAGAACTTAATGCGCGAGCATCTGAAAGAAAGGACTGGCTGCTATGAATTGCAACGTCGCCATCGTATGGATGCATGACTATTTGGACGGCGAGCTGCCCGTAGAAGATATCCTTACGTTAAAATCTCATTTGCTTTCCTGTCCGGCTTGTCGCAGTCGGTTTGAACAGCTCCAGAAGACGGACGCCGCGGTGTTCCATACTGTAGAAGCGATTAAGCCAGCCGCGGATTATGACAAGAAGGCATCGGAGCTATTAACGCAGCGGATTATGCAGCAGTTGCCGAAGAAACAAAGCAAGCAGCGGAACGGGATCGTAAGATTTATTTATCGCTATCCTGGAGTAACCGCTGCTGCTGTATTTGTACTCGTTATGTTAGGAAGCTTCTTTACCATGTGGGAAGAGGACACTAAGCTTATCGTAGCAGGCGAGGATCTTCAGCAAGTCATCATAGAAGGAAACACGGTAATCGTTCCGGAAGGCGTCCATTTAACGGGTAACCTGACGGTCGAAAATGGAATTGCTGATGTAAAAGGCGAGATTGACGGCAACGTAACCGTAATCGACGGCACTTTGAATTTGGCATCTACCGGACATATTGCGGGGCAGAGCAGGACCATTGATCAAGCGCTCGACTGGTTCTGGTATAAGGTGACGCAAACTTTTGGCGGAAATATCCGTTAATGTATGCCGCCTCCCTCTCGCAGGGAGGCTTTTTTTATTTTTTTTTTGAAAAAAAGGATTTCCAATCCCACATCTAGAAAATAATAAAGTTGAAAACCAATAAAGACAAGAATAAGGGGATCGGCTGTTGGGGGTTGGCATATGAGTTATTTCGCAGATTCGACTTGGCATGACTGGTTAAAGGACATCATCGATGTTGGCATAGTCAGCTTTATTATTTATAAAATGATTTTGCTTGTACGCGGAACCCGTGCGGTTCAGCTGTTGAAAGGGATATTTATACTCGTAGCGGTATGGGGGCTGAGCACCTGGTTCAATTTGTACACGTTAAAATGGCTTATGAACCAGATGTTCACATTCGGTATCGTGAGCGTGCTCATTATTTTTCAGCCTGAGCTTAGACGTGTGCTTGAGCAGCTTGGACGCGGAAAGTTTTTTGCGCGAGCCTATTCGCTTGACAAGGATGTCGTTAATGAACAAATTGACGGTGTCATTAAGGCTGTCCGTTTTATGGCAGAGCGCAAGATCGGAGCGCTGATCGTTTTCGAGCGCAGTACGGGACTCAGTGAATTGATTGAATCGGGCATCCGGATGGAATCGAAAATTACGTCGGAGCTGCTCATTAATATTTTCACGCCGAACACGCCGCTTCATGATGGTGCGGTCATTATTCGCTCCAATCAAATTATGGCAGCTGGCTGTTACTTGCCGCTGTCGGAGAACCCTTTTATAAGCAAGGAGCTTGGTACCCGTCACCGCGCTGCTATCGGGGTAAGCGAGGTAACGGATGCGATTTCGGTAACCGTATCGGAAGAAACGGGGCAAGTATCCTTATCGCTCGGAGGCATGATCGTTCGGGATATTAACGAGGAGTCGCTAATTTCCAAGCTATTCGATGAGCTGACACCAAAAACGAACGCACGCACGAAGGAACGCGTTACCGTGTCATCCCTGTGGAAGCGGAAAGGAGGCCGTGATGGATAAATGGCTTAGTCATCCCACCGCGCTCAAAATCATTTCCGTATTAATAGGTCTGCTGCTCTGGGGGATTGTACATATTGATCCCGGCACGTCGCCTCAGACCGTAACGACAACCAATTTTGATACAAAGACGATAGAGGCATCCGTTATTACGCCAGAGGGCCTAGATGCTGACAAGTACGTGCTTACCGCCATGGAACCAACGGTTGTAAGGCTTAACGTACAGGGCCGGCTCTCCGATCTGCTCAAAAATTCCTCACTGGATGATTATGTCGTGAAGGTGGACTTGAAAGGGACGAAAGCAGGCATGCAGGAGCTGCCCTTGACCGTAAGCTTACCTAAAGGAATTCAGCTCATCGACATGTCGCCGCGTACCGTAATGGTGCAAATCGAGGAGATTTTGACGAAGCCATTCGAACTTCAGGTTGTTACCGAAGGAAATCCTGCACCTGGATATGTAGTAGGCGCCTCAACGATCGTAGCGCCAACGCCAGCCGTACAGGTTACGCTGCCAAAAGATGATATGAGCCGCGTCGGGCTGGTCACGACGGAGGTTAATATCGACGGCGCTGATAAAACAGTTGTGAACAAAAAAGCTAAAGTTCTCGTATATGATACAGACGGCATTGAAATGACGAATGCAATCATTTCTCCGGAAACCGTTCATGTAGAGGTTAAGATTACGCCGCCATTTAAGTCGCTGCCATTGCAGGTCCGCTATACCGGCACTTTACCTGACGGGCTCAGCTTAGTATCCGTTAAGCCGGCTATCGATAAAGTCACCGTATACGGCGAACAGAAGGCGTTAGATGAGCTTAAGGTTTATGATGGCGTGGTGCTCGATCTCTCGAAGGTGAAGGAGTCGGGCAGCATTCAGGTGAAGGCCGAGCCAATTGACGGCATTAAATCCGTTGATCCGGGTGAAGTGACGCTTGACGTGGTCGTAGCGCCTAATATTACACGGACCTTTACGGGATTGCCTGTGACGATCGAGGGGCTGGCAGCCGGTACCTCTGCCGTCATACGTACGCCTGCGGATGGCAAATTTAATGTGACCGTCAGCGGAGCGGAATCGGTGCTGTCTGGGCTTAAGGCAGAGGCGATTACGGTTATTGCGAATACGGAAGGGCTCGCGCCAGGCTTGCATGTCGTAACGCTGCAGGTTGATGTGCCTGCTTACGTATCTACAGTTCTTACAGAAGGGCAGAAGCTGACCGTTTCCATCGAAATTATCAATGATGCAACTGCAGGAACCGGGGGAGACAACTCAGAGGAAGTCGGGGGAACTCCGACGGATGAGCCTCCTACCGCTACACCGCCGCCAGATACCGCCGAGGAGAACGGTAACAGCGGCGGCAACGGTGGCAGCGGCACGAATACGAATCCTTAAACTAACTAGCAGATATAGCAGATGATAACGAACGCAACATATAACAAAGGAGCATTTTAACTATGGGGAAATATTTTGGTACTGATGGTGTGCGGGGCGTAGCCAATCGCGAGCTTACACCAGAGCTGGCTTACAAGATCGGCCGCTGCGGCGGTTATGTGTTGACACACAAGGCGAAGAAGCCTAAGGTTGTTATCGGTTTGGATACACGGATTTCCGGTCCGATGCTGGAATCTGCGCTAATCGCGGGCCTATTGTCTATTGGTGCGAGTGTAGTGCGCCTTGGCGTTGTTTCTACACCGGCAGTCGCTTATATTACGCGTGAGCTTAATGCGGACGCAGGCGTTATGATATCGGCATCGCATAATCCAGTAGAAGATAACGGCATTAAATTTTTTGCTGGCGACGGCTTTAAATTATCGGATGATACCGAGCTCGAAATCGAACAATTGATTGATGCTCTTACAGATGAATTGCCACGCCCTGAAGGCGGGGATATCGGAGCGGTATCAAGCGATAAAGGTGCTAAGCAGCGTTATTTGGACTATTTGAAGACAACGATCAAGGGCGAATTCAGCTCTTTGAAAATCGTGCTTGATTGCGCGAACGGCTCCGCTTACGAGCTGGCTCCATCCGTATTCCGCGAGCTTGGCGCGAACATTATTACGGTAGGCGCAGAGCCGGATGGGCTTAATATCAATGCAGGCGTGGGATCGACGCATCCTGAATACTTGCGCGAGCAGGTGCTGCAGCATGGCGCGGATCTTGGTCTTTCTTTCGACGGGGATGCCGATCGTCTGATTGCGATTGACGAGAAAGGCGAAGAGGTAGACGGCGACTTTATTTTGTGCATTATTGGCGATGCGATGAAGCGGGCCGGCAAGCTTAAGGAAGACACGATCGTAACGACAGTTATGGCTAACATCGGCTTCTTTAAAGGCGCGGAGCGCATTGGCCTAAAAACGGCTCAAACGGCTGTAGGCGACCGTTACGTGATGGAAGAAATGCGCCGCGGCGGCTTCAACCTTGGCGGAGAGCAATCCGGCCACGTCATTTTCCTTGACCATATTACGACTGGCGACGGCATTCTTACTGCGCTTCAGCTTGTCGATACACTAGCAGCTTCCGGCAAAAAGTTAAGCGAGCTTAAAGGGCTTATGCGCAAATACCCGCAAAAGCTTGTTAACGTTCGTGTAGCCGATAAGAGCTTGTATCAAGGCAATACAGCCATTGAGGAAGCCGTTAAACGCGTGGAGCTGGAGCTTGGCGACAACGGCCGCGTGCTTGTCCGCCCATCGGGGACGGAGTCTTTGATCCGCGTAATGGCGGAGGGGCCTGAGAAGGACCAAGTCGAGGCTTATGTTGCGCAGATTGCTGATGTCGTTAAAAGTGAGCTAGGTTAATTTTATAATATGGTGTCGAAGGCTTGTCGGATCTTGTTGCTGACAGGCCTTTGCTGCCCTTTTTTGGAAAATAAGCGTGGATATTTTCAAGGAAAGGTTGCACAGCAGCAATAAAATGAATATGATAGGTAGTATGATTCAAGAAGGAAAGCGAGGATAGAGGTTATTTAAGCAAGTTAAGCGCCAGAGCTTGCGTGATGAACGATCTGTTGTAGAGCTGGGAAGAAAAGCTTGAAGCGGGTGTTCATACGGGAAGCTGACGAGGTGAAGGTGTTCGAAACATTCGGCGGGGACCTTCCGGTATTTGCAAGCCAACCGAAAGCTGTTACGTAAAACGGCCGGGCGACCGGTCATACAATCGTGCAGCAGGCTGCTTATTTTTTCATGCAATTATCGATTACTCCCGTATGTCCAAGATGCCACCGGTGGGGTGGGCACGGGCAGAGGGGTTACATTTTTCCGCTATAACTCGGAACTGATCTGTGACAACTTCATATTGCCTGTGCCACGCATTGGCAGGCATCCGACAAGGACGGGAAAATAACCTTATCGGAGGCCTATTAAATTATGTGTGGAATTGTAGGATATATTGGTAAACGCGACTCTCAGGACATTTTGCTCGAAGGATTGAAGAAGCTGGAGTATCGGGGTTATGATTCCGCCGGTATCGCTGTCTTCACGAAAAACGGGCTCGAAATTACGAAGTCCAAAGGTCGTTTGGCTAACCTTGAAGGCTTGCTGCGCGAGGAGCCGCTTGAAGGCTCTGTCGGAATTGGCCATACTCGCTGGGCAACTCACGGGAAACCGTCGGATGTGAACTCCCATCCGCATACCGACAACACGGCGAAATTTTCCGTTGTCCATAACGGAATCATCGAGAACTACTTGAACTTGAAAGAAGAATTGATGCTTAAAGGGCATATTTTCGTGTCGGAGACGGATACTGAAGTTATTTCCCATCTTGTCGCTGACGAATATAACGGTAATATCGTGGAAGCCGTTCAACGCGCGGTTAAACGTATGCGTGGCGCGTTCGCGCTTGGCGTATTGACAGAGTTTGAACCTGATCGTCTTGTTGCTGTACGCTTTGCAAGCCCGCTAGTAATCGGTGTAGGCGAAGGCGAAAATTTCATTGGCTCGGATATTCCGGCTATTTTGGAGCATACGCGTAACGTATATATTTTGAACGACGGCGAAATGGCGATCTTGACACGTGATGCTGTCGAAGTGATGACGACTGAAGGCGAAACTATTTCCAAGGAAATATTTCATGTCGATTGGGATCTTGTAACGGCGGAGAAAGCCGGATTTGATCACTTCATGTTGAAGGAAATCCATGAGCAGCCAAAAGCGTATCGCGACACAATGATGAGCCGTATTTCCGAAGACGGCAAATCTGTTGAATTAAAAGAGCTGGGCATGACAGCTGAATATATTAAATCGATTCGCAAGGTACAGATCGTAGCATGCGGCACAGCTTACCATGCAGGTCTTGTCGGCAAATCGGTCATTGAGTCGCTTGCGCGCATCCCGGTAGAGACGGATGTTGCATCCGAATACCGTTACCGCTCGCCAATCGTAACGCCGGATACGCTAGTAATCGTTGTAAGCCAATCTGGCGAAACGGCAGATACGCTTGCGGCTCTACGCGAGGCACAGCGCAACGGCGCTCGCGTGCTTGCGATCACGAACGTAGTCGGCAGCTCGGTTGCCCGTGAAGCGGACCATGTGCTTATTACATGGGCTGGTCTTGAAATTGCGGTTGCTTCGACAAAAGCATACACATCGCAGCTGATCGCATTTTATCTATTTGGCTTGCATCTGGCTAGCACGCTTGAGACGAAAGACGCTTCTTATATCGCGGAGGTCATTGCTGCAATGCATGAGCTGCCTGCACAGGTAGAACGTATTCTAGAGCAAGCGGCTGTGCTTAAGCAGGTTGCGGAATCGATTTCGGTACACAAGCATTTGTTCTTCATCGGCCGCGGCGTAGACTACGCAGTCGCGCAAGAAGGCTCGCTGAAGCTGAAAGAAATTTCGTATATTCACTCCGAAGCTTATGCTGCTGGTGAGCTGAAGCACGGAACATTGGCGCTTATCGAGGACGGCATTCCTGTTATCGCATTAGTAACGCAGGAAGAGCTGTACGAGAAAACGCTAAGCAACATCAAGGAAGTTAAAGCGCGCGGCGCACATGTCCTTGGTATCGCGAACGTAGGCACAGAAGACGAAGTCATGAAATCCGTCGACGAGCTATTCGCAATTCCGAAGACGCTGCCGATCTTGTCACCGGCGTTGTCGGTTATCCCGCTGCAACTGATTTCCTACTATGCTTCGCTTGCTTTGGAGCATGACGTGGATAAGCCGCGGAATTTGGCTAAGAGCGTTACGGTGGAGTAGGGAGTTAGGGGTACAGTGTTCGGTTGTGTTAACATCCACCAAACTCTAAAGCCCACCATTAAAACCATGCACAAAGCTTATAAAGTCTAATTACAAGCCGAACTGATTTCAGGCATTTCCACCTGAAAGCACTCGGCTTTTTCTTTCTATTTCAATCTCTTCCTCGATCTTTTTCCCAATCAATATTCTCGTAATCCCTTGCCTGTTCTAGTTTTATTCCTATTTTAATCTACGATTTTTTATACCAAATTCCAATAGATTATGAAGGAATATTTCATGAAGAGATAAAAAAGAAAAAGGGGGAGGTAGAGTCAATACTACTTGATTTAATTAAAAAGAAAAAATATGAGGATACATTTGATATCACTGAAAAATATGATCAGACAGTAAATGTTGATGTCACCTTAGATGCTATAAGGACAATAGTTAAAATCCGACAAGGTGTTTATTCCGGCTATCTAGAATTGATTAATATTCCGGATGATTATAACGGAATAATGTCAAATGAGATATTAACTTATAAAAAAAAGTATAAAAGAGATCTTGAAGAATATTCAGCTACATTATCTAATCTAGATCGAATCCGAAATCAACCCAAAAAGGTTTCCCCTCAGATAGGAATGAGTTCTGATGAAGTTAGATCTTCAAGTTGGGGTGCACCTGAAGATACAAACAAAACAACTACTAAATACGGTGTCAGTGAACAGTGGGTTTATGCTAATGGTCGTTATGTTTATTTTGATGATGGTGAAGTAACTGCAATTCAAGAATAGCCAAATTATTTACTGAAATAGGCTTGCTTTTTTCGTTCAACTAGGGACACGATAGTACCATGACAACAGGCTGCCAGATCATCGGCAGCCTATTCGGCTAGCTGACAGTTATATATGAACGAGATGTAAATTAATATGGAAATAGGAAATATTAAACAGTGTCATGTTACAATTGTAGAGTTGTATAAATAAAGCTGGGAGTTGGATATGCGTATTCACAAGAAGAAATTGTTTGTCATAGCTGGGCTTATTACTTTATCAATAGCCTTAGCTGGCTGTGGTGGGCCAGCCAACGAGAATATAGGGATTGGAAATTCTGAAGAGGCCGCAAAGAGTGAAGTTGCTGAGACTGCTGCAGCGAAAGAAACCAATACGGATACAGAAAATGTAAACATACAATTCTCGTAATGTATGCCGAAGATGATGTGACGAAGAAAAACACAGCGAACAACATAACCCTGTCGTTTGAAGCTACGGATTCGCGATGGCGAACTGCAGAGGAAGCATTACATGACTCTTCCTCGGTCATTCCAAGTGATGCTGTCAAGGTCAAGGAATATACAGATAACGAAGTCCGTAAGGTCTTTCAGTATGAGAGTAAACTCCTTGCAGATCGGCTGAAAGGATATTATGATTTCGCTGTAACTCTCGATCCCGAATCAAAGCCTGGTATCTTCATCGTTATCTTGAAGCACGATGATAGTGGTATTATCTCGGTTGTGGTTGGGGCAGGTAATAATCCATAAGATTGGAGAGAAGGAACTAAATGGCGTTAAACATGCCAATTTATTCTCGTCGCAGTTATTAATTTGATGTGCTGGACTAAATTTAAGGATAGCTACCATGCGGGAAGTGTTTGTAGATCACTATGCTATAATCGACGCAATGAATTTAACGAGGATAGTTTATCGAATAGAGCATTTGCTGCTAACGGGAAGCTGCTGGCCAATAAATGAGTCGGAGAAGTACATAAAGTTGATTCATTCATTTGAAATACACACAACGTACACAGGTGTCCTTTAAAGTAGGTTGTGGGAGTAATAAAACTTAGAAATGCAGGCGAAAGCGGAGTGCGGTGGAATGAAACGAACGATATTGCTGGTTGAAGACGATACGCTTATGCGAGAGGTGATAATGGACTATTTCAAGAAGGAACAATGGGACGTGTTTGAAGCGGAAAACGGGAGGGTCGCGCTTGACATTTTTGAACAGAATTCCGTTGATTTGGTCGTCCTCGACATTATGATGCCGGAAATGGATGGATGGTCGGTATGCAAACGTATCCGGGAAAAATCGGATGTCCCGATTATGATTATGACTGCCAGAGCAGAGGATGACGACCAGTTGATGGGGTTCGAGCTTGGCGCCGATGAGTACGTAACGAAGCCCCTGAGCCCAAGGGTATTGGTAGCCCGCGCTACTACTTTGATGAAGAGAACGGAAGGGACGATGGGACGCGAGGGAGATACGCTTGTCTATGGTGATTTAATGGTGAACAGGTCGGCATATACCGTCTTTGTAGCGGGTACTAAGATCAATTTGTCACCTAAGGAGTACGATTTGCTCCTCTTTCTCATCAAACATTACGGCAAGGTGCTGTCGCGAGAGTATATTTTGGACTCTGTCTGGGGGTACGATTATTTGGGGGATTTGCGAACGGTGGACACCCACATTAAAAAGCTAAGAGCAAAGCTCGGAGACGAAGGACGATCGATAGCGACAGTTATTCGTTCTGGATATAAGTTCGAGATGGGTCGATGAAAAGAAGAGGTGTAGCCCTTAAACTATTCGTTGTCACTTCCGTGTTGATCCTGCTTGTGTTCACCATATTGCTGCTTGCACAAGGATTGTTTTTCGAGCGGTTTTACCGTATGTCTAAAATTAATGTTTTAGAGAAGAGCATGAATAAATTCGCTCGCCAATACAAAGAGGCGCAATCGAGTGAACGACAGGTGTCACGACTGCTAGGTGTATTCATGAATGAGCATGATACGAGTACCGACATCCTGAATAGCCGATTTGAGCGAACAAGCACACATCCTTATTATTTGGAACTGGAAGCTGGCAGCAAGACGATAACGATTCAGATTTCTAAAGAAGGCATGACTGTGGATCAAATCCCCCAAAAGATTCAAATAGGCGAGACGCTGGTGGTTGATGGGATCTTCATGAATGAGGATGATACGATTATGCATCCTGTTGTTATCCAGCAGACCGATACCGTTCTCAAAGAGGGCTTAGTACGCGTGCGAGGAAAAGTAACGGATCTCATGCTGCCGGAGCGGCGGTCATATAATCCGCTTTATCAGGATGCTCTTGTCGATGATGTGCTTCTAGATTGGAATTCGCAAATGGAACAATGGCAGTCAAGGCTGCGGAGCGGTTCGGTCTTGCAGCTGGATTGGCAGGATAAATGGAGTGGTATCCCCTATACGGTTCTCATACGTCTGCTCTCAGAGGGCAACGAAGAGAATAGCTATTTATTCGTTATGACCTCTATGCAGCCTGTAGGGGAAGCTGTCGGGATTCTTAAGCAATATGTCGTTTATTTGGCGCCGCTTATGGTTCTGCTTGCGATTGTTTTGTCTTTGATTTATTCCAGAATTGTCTCCCGTCCCTTAGTGCTGCTTAGCCGCTCTGCAGCGAGTCTTGCCAAGCTGGACTTTACGGAGCAGTCAGCAATCGATTCGAAGGATGAATTCGGGGAGCTGTCGAGAAGCATGGTTGCGTTGTCGCGGAATTTGGACGCCTCCATGAAGGAGCTTACCCATGCGAATGCGATGCTTCAGGAGGATGTGGAGGAGAAACGGCGGTCCGAGCAGCTTCGCAAAGAGCTGATCGCGAACATTTCTCATGAATTGAAGACGCCGCTCGGGATTGTGAAAGGCTTTGCGGAAGGGCTGCAGGACGGCGTGGCGAGCGACAAAAGCGAACGTTATCTGGCCCTCATCGTCAATGAAACGGATCGGATGAATGCATTAATTATGGATATGCTGGAGCTGTCCAAATTCGAAGCGAAGGCCATTCAGCTGCAGCCGAGAAGCTTAGCTCTGGCAAGCCTGATTCAAAGGGTGAGTGATGCATTCTCTCAGCAATTGGAGATGAAACAGCTTCAATTGCGGATAAACGCGGATAAAGAGGAAGAGGAAGAGCTGCTAGTACGGGCTGATCCCAGACGCCTCGAGCAGGTCATTCTGAATTTCATGAGCAACGCCATTCGGCATGCCGATGTGAACAGTGCCATTACGATCGGCATCCAGCGAACGGCACCAGGAAAAATAACAACCGTCATTGAAAACATTGGACCGCCGATTCCCGAAGAGGATATCAGTCGGGTCTGGGATCACTTTTACCGGGCGGAGCGTTCACGGGATCGTAAATCCGGTGGAACGGGACTAGGACTCGCCATCACCAAGCATATTTTGGAGCTTCATGGAAGCGAGTATGGCGTGGAGAACACGAAGCAAGGCGTAGCATTTTCTTTTACATTAGATGAAAACGGAGGAACAACCTATGACTAGAACAAAATATATGTATTTGATATCAGCTTTGATCGTACTGCTGCTGGCCAGCGCATGCGGCAATCAGTCCAACAACGAATTAGACGCTACGGCTACACCTATAACGAAGCCAGAGAACGAAGCAACAGGCGATCAAGCAGCGGATACGGACTCTGACAAGAAAATATTAATTATCATTGACCAGACGGAAAAGCCAATTGAGGGCAACAGCTTCGATTTTGTCGTGGAGCAGCTTTCGGAAGGATTTGCTCTTGCCGAAATGCAGTGGGTGTCCAAGGAAAACCAAATCATCAATTCGGTTCAAGTAGCCATTGAACATGGAGCAAGCGGTGGAGACGGCTTCTATATTAGCGGCGACGGACAATTTACTGGATTCTTCTATCCGGATGCGATGAAGGGCGAGAAAGGGCAGGTTGTATTCGTGTTCAAGAATGAGCAAGGCAAGGAATTAACGTGGAAAAAGGAAATCACTTTGAAATAAACATCAATGTTCATGTCAAAAGCAGCCGATTGCGGCTGCTTTTTTCATGTAGATGCGCTTCATAGCCGTTTACCGGAAGTTTTGTGAGGTTGAAGAACCATACTCTTACCGGAAAATAATAAGCACAAAGTTGCCTAAATTTATAACAGACAAGGAAGGCTTACTTTATTAAACAAACGGGTAACGATAGCTCAATAAAAACACGGAAGCAGCCGACCACAATGATCGGCTGCTTAATTACGCTATACCAGCTAATAGCCTGTCAATATTTAATTATTAATGAAGTAAACGAAGGGTGCTATACTGGTAAAAATGCACGACAAATAACCGCCCCATAGAATTTGGGAAGGTTTTCCTCAATATCTAAACGTTTCTTATTCAGTCAAGCGGTAAGGTTCTTTCTTGGTCAAAATTGCATAAATCCATTGGATTAGTTTATTTGCACATGCAATCACGGCTACTTTAAWTAGTTTACCTTCTGCTCGCTTTTTATCGTAATAAGCTCTGATTTTCTTATTACGTGAGCTTCGCAAACCACATCGCACAGCTTGATATAAGGCTGTCCGGAGTCTTCTGGAGCCGCGTTTGGTGATTTTATTTCGGGTTGCTGTAAATTTACCAGAAGAAWAGACACTTGGATCAATACCGGCAAAAGCAACCAGCTTCTTTGCGTGATCGAACCGATCGATTTCTCCGATCTCAGCTAAAATTGTTGCAGCAATTTTAGTGCCAATGCCGGGTATCGATTGGATTAAATCATACTCCAGTAATTCTTCAGCCAGGGCCTCTATCGATTTATCAAGTTTCGTTAGATGCTCCTGGTACTGAAGAAGTAAATTAATGAACAGCTCTAATGAGATTAAATGACTCGGAAATGCGGTCTCCCTAAAGGGATTTAGCTGTGCTGCAGCCATTAGTTTCTGTGCCCGTTCCAGCGACCACCGGTTCGAGGCGACATGTCCAACAAGGCGTTGTATGTTCGCCGTAACGTTTTCCTCGGTCATCGCTAGCACGGATTGAGACGTTGGATACTGAGCCAGGAAACGAAGCGACACCTTAGAATAAAGGTCACCAAACACGCCGTGATACTCTGGAAAGACTTGATCCAGTACCGCTTGAAACTGCAACTTTGTCTGGACATACATTTCTGTCAGTGACTCATGTTGCCGAGTCAGGTATCGCAGATTCATCAGATACTGACYCCGTTTTTTGTAAGGCTCCAGCTCTTCTTTGTAGAACAATTCCCCCAGCTGGTAAGCGTCAGCAACATCCGTTTTCACCTTACGTAAATTCATCTTTTTCGCCTGGTGTGAAATTAACGGATTGATAATGATATACAGATATTGATGCTCATCTAGAAACTGTATAACTGGACTATGATAATGCCCCGTTGCTTCTAACACAATGGCCGGACGCTGCCCAGCAAAGGACTCCACGTTTTGAGCAAAGCGGAGGAAGGACGCTAATCCCTCAAGATTGTGCTCAAATCGAAAGGTCTTTCCGTAAGGCATTCCTCGATCAGAAAAAGCTTGTGCATGACTTTCCCCTTTAGATACATCTAATCCAATGACAGGGTTCATTCAATCACTCCCGATATTATATTCGCCGGCAACCCCTAACCTTCTCGTCGTCCACATTATCGCATGTGATTCGGGATCATTGTCCCAACTAGCCTAATCATGGTTTAACAAGTAGGGGGGATGAACTGTATAGCTCTCGGGATCCAACTCCCACGGGCAGAAACGTTCGATCCCCGGCTACCGCTATCTTATGACCTCACAAAAATGAGGTCTACCAGAAAGATCTGGTGACCTCATAATACGAATGGGCAGGATAGCTTCAAAAGACAGGGAATAATTATTTTATCTAGAATAATATGCATGCGGGTATGTTAAACGACAGATGAAAATAACTTATAGGAGAACAATTATGTACATCCAGAAACTTATTAATCGTGTGCCAGACTTGCCATTGATAATGGTAAGACCAACTTTAATATTGCGAAATTGTAATGGTCTAATATTACTCGTGAAGCATTGCGATGGTTTATGGGGACTTCCAGGTGGATTATTAGAGCCCGGGGAATCGGTTGAAGAAGCGCTTAAGAGGGAACTTCACGAAGAACATCGGGGGACGAGATTCACTATATTGCTATAACATACATAAGCAGTAACTTTGAAGGCATAATTAAAATTGATAATCAAGAAGTTATTGAATATGGGTTCTTTAGACCAATCGAAATTCCCGTGGATACGATGGGAATTATTAAGAAAATCATTAACGGCTATGAGAGCTCGAATTACTATGCTAACGGGCAGGTTAGTTTAACTACTTCACGAATACTTCAAGTATGGAGAATATGCGTAGTTCGTACATGAGACGTTACATGAAAGGAATGTAATACTTAAACTAAGGAGCGAATATTTGTGATCATTCAATCTATCACAATATTATGGGACAAAAAGGTCAGAGGAGCTCCATACTCTACTTTGAGAAATAGATTTAGCAAGTCGTTCCCAATTCCAGATAAGCTGATAAATTATATTGGAAGCACTACGATTCCTTTTCAGGAAATACTAATTATTCAAAATAAAAATGGATTTAAAATTAAAAGTAATAAAGTCGAGTATCTTGACTCACACCTAAATGAATGGAAGATAGCTAGTACTGAAATACAAAACAAGATTGACGAACTACAAGTATATTTTAAGTATTCTGATTCTTGTGGCAAGCCTGTTCGTTATGATTCAAGATATCAATACTTATCTGAAATCACGTTTATACTTCAAAGTAGTGAATATGGAAGGATTATCTATAACGGTAGATTAGTACACGAAGATACAGGAGATTGGATTTATCAGTTAAAGATATTGAATATTTATAATGGTCATAGTGATGACAAAGAGATTTTAACAAAGGAATCACCTTCGAAAGATTATAAACAAATAGAAGTGCTTTTTTAGTATTTCACGAAGGCATTCCTATCATATAACATCATATTCACGTTTCGAGCCATTCGGCTCTCGGTCCGACAAAAGTTATGGGAAATTTACGGTCATCGCAAATAAGACGCTATGAGAAACTGCGGTAGTGCCATTAATTTCAAAAATCCATTAAGCTCGGAGTTGAAATATGAGTTTAATTCTTCCTTTGGATATTATTGAAAAAATACAGCAGGAATATAAGGATCAATACGATTGTGTTGAAGACCTATTAACTAATCAAAGTTTTTTCCACACCGAAGAAGAGTTTATATTGAGATTAATTAGATCAATTTTGTTTTTATCTGAAGGAAGTATTGAACAGCTTCAAAAATATCTCAACATTGCAAAAATAGATTTTAGAGATGTGTTCTATTGGGCTGAATACGATCAAAATAACAAACAAATACGGGATTTTAAAAAGCCATTTAAAGGGGAATACAATTAAACGTTGAGCTAACGGGAAACGAGAGCTCAATAAACTACATGACGAGGCTGCCGAGAGATTAATCGGTAACCTCGCTTAGCTAACTGGAAGTTTTATAAAATTCGTCTTTGGGTTATTGTAATGTTATTGAAAGCTTATGTAAGAAGCTCTTAGAATTAAATGGATGGTGAAGCTAAGGGATTTTTATTAATATATTTTTGGAGGACTGCAAAATGAAATATGAACTAGATAAACTGTTCTGGATTCATGAACCAAAAGATTATTCCGTTCAGGGAGACAAGATTATTATTAAAACAGAGCCGGAAACGGATTTCTGGCAACGTACCTATTATGGTTTTCGTAATGATTCTGCTCCGGCTTTATTGATGAAGACAATCGCTCCATACTTCTCATTTGTTGTCAGAACGGAATTTGACAGTAAAAAACGTTTCGACCAATGCGGCGTAATCATTTATCAAAACAGTGATAATTGGTTTAAAGCATCTATTGAATTTGAAAATGAGGAATATCAAAGGTTAGGAAGTGTGGTTACTAACCACGGATATTCTGATTGGGCCACCACTGACATCAGTTCAGATATAAAGACGATTTTCTATAGATTAAGCCGCCGTGAAAGTGATTTTTGTATTGAAAATTCATTTGATGGGTTAGTTTATAAACAAATGCGTATATTCCATTTATTTGAAGGAGAAGGAGAAATACAATTTGGAGTATATGCTTGTAGCCCTGAAATTTCTTCTTTTGAAGCTGTTTTTAGTGAACTTGAATTAACGGAATGTAAATGGGAAGCACATCAATAGAATTCGTTGATAAAACTATTCGTAAGTTAACTTGCTTAGAAAATGATGAACTTCAGGTGAACTTCGTTAATGAAAGGGTCAATAAGAAAAATAGCATATGCGCTGATCTTGTAGCATTTGAAGTTAAAACTAATGTCTTAGTAGTGAGAATGTACTGAGAAAAAATTCTGTATATAAAGGGGGGCGACCCCCATCGCCTCCATACCCACCATGGAAAACCCGACCTCATGAGGTCGGGTTTTTGAATTTCTTATTCATGTTTAGGCACTTCTTTTGTTGAGCTAACGGACAGTTTAGTTTAATAAGTCTTGTAAAAATCGTGTACCTTGAAGGGATTATTTATTTACAACTAGAATGTTACAAATACTCTAAATTCTGAGGAAGTGGTTATATGAGTTATGATGTCCATATTACTAAGGCAGAGCATTGGATATATAGTGAAAAAAATCCTATAACAGCTGAAGACCTAGAGAAGGTGTCTGATCTCTTAGACATATTCAAGGGAATACCTTTTCAATATAAAGATGGTAGGCTTATGTTGAGTCGTGCTGACGAAAGGGTAATTGGACTTATGATTGAAATTGCAAATAGAATAGATGCTCGGGTTCAAGGAGATGATGGAGAATACTACAACAATGACGAAAATAAATATCCGCAACCTCCTGAATACTTAAAGCAAGATTTAAATGAACCTGAAGTAGAGATTCTTGATGAGAAAAAACGATTTGTTGAATCTCTTGGAATCAATAAAGAAATTCTACATCCTAAGTATGGTACTGGTAAAATTATTGAAATACTTGGTGAAGGAATGGATACAGAACTTGTAGTAAAATTTACTGATAGAGAAAAGACAACACGATTACTAGCTTATTATGCACCAATAAGCTTCTAAATGAGCTTATTTCATTAAACTCCCTCGGTACGACGCAGTTTTCTCAAGAATACTCGCTTATTCGCAGGATTTCACCAGAAGATAAATCGTAAGCCGGTAGAGCCCTCCGTGTGGAGAGCCCTTGTAGTTGGTTTAATTATTTTGAAGCTCGGCAAGATCGGTTTCGGCTCGGGTAAGGAGATTATTCATAATCTCTAATTCACCTTTAAGCTTCTCTATGATCTCTAAGTATGAAAGGTTGTCCATATGATAATGCCGTAGCCGAAGCCACTTACAAAATTATGAAAACAGAGTTCGTGAACCAGATGAATTTCCAGAGTCTAAGACAGTTAGAACTGGAATTATCCGATCGAAAATACCGTACATCGAATGTATGATCCCCACTCTCCAGTTCCATAATAGAAGAATGCATGCAAATTCAAGGTATGCCATAACAGGAGGGTGATTATGAAAGCTGTAACTTTCAATGGCATGAAGAACATGCAAGTGACGCAGGTCGCGGATCCGACGATTCAGAAAAAAGACGGGATTATCGTCAAGATCACCTCGACGGCCATATGCGGTTCCGATCTCCATATATATCAAGGGGCTATTCAAGCCCAAACCGGATACGTGGTCGGACACGAACCGATGGGCATCGTCGAAGAAGTGGGCCCTGAGGTGACAAAGGTCAAAAAAGGGGACCGGGTCGTGCTCCCTTTCAATATCTCGTGCGGCAGCTGTCATTACTGTCAGCATGAAATGGAGAGCCAATGCGACAACTCCAACCCCAATCCCCAAGTGGATACAGGAGCTTACTTTGGGTTTACCGAACGTTACGGGAATTATTCGGGCGGACAAGCCGAATTGCTTTACGTGCCGTACGGCAATTTCATGCCGTTCGTTATTCCGGAGTCATGTGAATTGGAGGATGAGAAGCTCCTGTTCCTGTCCGACGTGCTGCCGACGGCCTATTGGAGCGTGGACAACGGAGGCGTGAAGCAGGGGGATACGGTGGTGGTGCTCGGCTGCGGCCCCGTCGGCTTGATGGCGCAAAAATTCGCCTGGATGAAAGGGGCCAAACGGGTCATCGCGATCGACAATCTCCCGTACCGGCTGAACCATGCCAAAAAAATGAATAACGTCGAAATCTTCAACTTTGAAGATTTCCAAGACATGGGGCTGTATATAAAAGAAATAACGGGCGGGGGTGCGGATGTCGTCATCGATTGTGTCGGAATGGACGGCAAGAAGACGCCATTGGAGGAGGAAGAGCAGAAGGCCAAGCTGGTTGGCGGAACGCTCAGCCCGATCAACATCGCGATGAATGCGGTGCGGAAATTCGGCACGATTCAGATTACTGGGGTATACGGTTCTAAATACAACCAGTTCATGTTCGGAAACATTTGGGAACGAAACGTGAAGCTGACCATGGGACAGGCGCCCGTGATTCATTACATGCCGATGCTGTATCAAAAAATTATGGCAGGCGAGTTCGATCCGACGGAGATCATCACGCATAAAGTGCCGCTCGATCAGGCACATAACGCGTACAACACCTTTTACAACCATGCGGACGAATGCATTAAATTCGTCCTGAAGCCTTAAATGATGGCATGAGAAGAGGGGCTGTGCCACGGTGTATTGTACACTGAGGGACAGCCCTATGTATTAGCCGATTTTTCGCCAATATTGGCGGGACCTAGTTTCGTTATAGGGCTAAAGCCGCCAGGTTTACAGCAATCTCCCGGAAGACCCGATCCGCGCCTTCGGATAGGTTTCGAAAGCTCGCACCGCCGCTTCCGCAACCTCAATGTCGTTTGCGACCGTACTGCCGCTTGCGCCGACCGCCCCGACGATTCTCCCTTCGAACGACAACGGAATCCCCCTCCGAACACGACAACGCGTCCGTGGTTGGTCGTATTGATCCCGTACAGCTCCCCGCTGGGGACCGCCAACGGAGCAAGGCTCGCCGTGGGCACTTTTAGCGCGACCGCCGTCCATGCCTTATTATGGGCGATGTCGACACTGGCCAGCCAGGCATGGTCCATCCGATGAGAAGCAACGAAATTCCCGCCATCGTCTACGATGGCGATCACTTCCGCGATCCCGAGCTCCCTTGCCCGGAGTTCCGCTGCGTGAATCAACACTTTGGCGACTTCTAGGGTGATTTTCAACATCTGCGTCCTCTCCCTCTCGACTGATTCGATACATGATATGAATCATACGCTTTAGGTATGCATTCGATCCCGTCATCATAGGCATTCGTACATCCATGAATGGAGCGGGTAAAATTCCGCTTCTTTTCTTGCTCTCTATTGTATTATCCTAAAGTGTTTTGACGGAAAGGAACGGTTTGTGGAGACAATACAGGAAATGTTAAAAGTTGCGTGATTAAAATATTAAAATGAAAGAAGTT
The DNA here is from genome assembly GCF_001273905.1 of Paenibacillus sp. FJAT-27812. Classification (NCBI taxonomy): domain Bacteria; kingdom Bacillati; phylum Bacillota; class Bacilli; order Caryophanales; family Paenibacillaceae; genus Paenibacillus; species Paenibacillus sp. FJAT-27812. Next base: position 2,817,940 of record NZ_LIGH01000001.1, read on the forward strand.
GTCATTACCGGTGCCTCCGACGGCTTAGGTTATGCCATGACAGAAGCCCTTCTTGCAAAAGTAGCATTAGCATCCCGTCCAGGGTCAAAATTAACTGAACCCGTAAAAAACTTAAAGAAAATTGATATACTACTGTTCTTGAGCTTCCACTGGATGTAAGATCAGAGGGATCGGTAGAAGATGCGGTAAAATGGGTAAAAACTGAATAGGGTACATCATCCAGGAGGACGCTCTACTATGAAGTTTAAAGCCCAAGACAAACATAATCAACTCATTGAAAAAATAACCCCTCAGCATCTCGTCTTCGGAATCGACATTGCACAACTAACGCATGTCGCTCGTGCAGTAAACTTCCGCGGGATCGCAATTGGCAATCCGCTATCTTTCTCTAATGATAAAGAAGGATTTCAAGCCCTTCTTCGCTGGATTCAATCGTTGCAAGAAGCCCATAACCTTAGCAATTATCGGCATGGAACCGACGGGGCATTACTGGCTAAGCATCTCTAGATGGTTATCCGAGAAACAATTTCAAGTTGTTCTTGTTAATCCTCATCTCGTGAAAAAGAATAAGGAAAAACGTGACAATACACCATCGAAGAGCGACAAAAAGGATGCTCTCGTCATCGCAGACATGGTCAAAAACGGTTATTACTCTTTTATTCGTAGCATGCCTGAGGCCTTTGAAGAGCTGCGTGTTTATCTCTCAAACCGCGACTCTGTCGTGACGAGACTCGTAAGCGCTAAAAACCAAATCCATCGCTGGGTTGACGTAGTGTTCCCTGAGCTGCGGCAAGTATTTAAGAACCTGTTGTGCGGGGGGGCATTGGCCACACTACGTCTTTTCCCAACGCCTAAAGAACTGAGAAAGCTAGCGCCTCAGGACGTGGTGAGTGGCTGGAAATCCATTATGCAACGTCAACCCGGGAACAAGAAAGCTCAGACCCTTATTGCGCTTGCTCGTCATTCTGTTGGCTCTAAGCAGGCAACTGATGCGTACAAGCTCCACTTAACGCAACTTCTCGCTGAATACGACCTGGCTTGCCAACAGCTGCAAGTCGTAGAGGCTTGAGAGGGCAAAGACCCTCCCCGAGATGGGAGTGATAACCTCCAGGGGCGGCGTGGAGAATGCGTGCAGTATATGGAAGGATATGGGGCTTGTAAGCTCACCCTCTATTTCCTCACGCCTTCATGTTGTCCTGGTCTGCAACTATCTTTCTCTACTATCTTTCCGCATTTTCGGAAAGGGTGAAATCGTGCGAATAAGCGAGTATTTGTGAGAAAATTGAATGGTACTGAGTGAGTTCAAAGAAGCACTCTATACAAACGATGAAGGGAGCTGCCGCGGCAGCTCCCTTTACGCTTCTTCAGCTAAAATACGCAGGACTACCTGCTCTTTAAAGGTCTTGTTAAATTTCTTCCGTTGTCCCATATGAACTCCTCCATACGCGCAGTGCCGTCTGGCTTTCGCCGAACAGAAGCTTGTAGCGCCGCTCGCTGTCGATATTCAGGAACATCATCGTAAACTCATAGATCATAGTGGCCAGCACGATATTGGAGTTGCCACGGTTCTCCACGGGGTGACCAAGTAGGAGGTTGCCCAGGAATATTGAAAAGGTAATAAGTTTTAAAAAAATACAGGTTATGCGTAAAATATCACATCCAAACTAGATTTATTTTCCAATATGATAGGCACAAGGAGGTGAAAGCGCTTTAAATTGTAGTTTCACATCATGTAACGGCAACGGCAACCAGCATGCATGATCAAGAACACTAAAACAATTGGAGGTTAGTTTAATGAACAAAAGGATGAAATCATTCGTCGCAGGAATTACAGTCGCGTCTATCGTAGCAGTAGCAACCACCGCATACGCTGCGACAATTACCATCAATTCCGATGGCGCAAACACCGGCTTGACGCCGCTGCAAATCTTTCAGCAATATTTGGGCAGCGATCCCGTCGACGGTCCGACGGATTCCTACCATATCAGCGAAACGACCTCATCGCAGATCGCGGGTAACAATGTCTTTCAATTCAAGGTGGGAGACGCATCTGATACGGCTGCTCTCGACGGATCGAATACGGACAGACAGCGTGTCGAGGTTAAAGCGTACAAAGGGTCGCCTAGCAATGCAACGGCTTCAAAGGACCAAACGACTACATACAAGTGGAAGTTCCGTCCGATGAGCCCTTATCCGCAATCTCCTTCAGGCAGCTTCCATCATATTTTCCAAGTGAAAGCGGTGGATGGGGACGATGGTTATCCGATTCTGACGTTCTCGGTCGATGGCGGCAACTTGAAATTCAAGCATAGCCCGATCGGAGCAGATGCTTCTCAGGTCCAAACATTGGCGCAAACGGCGTTCTCCAATATCGACGGTCAATGGGTTGAAGCCACAGTTACCATGAAGCATAGCGATAGCGGCTCGATCAATATGACACTCAAAAAGCTAGACGGAACGACCTTGATGTCATACAGCGGAACGAAGGACAACTGGAGATCCGGCGCCACTATTAATCGTCCGAAATGGGGCATTTACCGCAAATTGTTTACCGGCATTCAGGAAGCAAAAATCCAATTTGCCGACTTTCAAATTACAGAATAACAAGAAGAAACCGTCAAAGGGTCCATTATCCTTTGACGGTTTTCATTTTATATCCGCTAAACGTTATCCTAGAATGATGCGATCGTTGGACATTTTGTGGCCGCTGATGCGCTCGAACTCGCCATTGGTTTGATCGCCTCGCTCCTTGTTTGATCCGTATTTATGACTTGAAGGCGGTCGGAACGAGTAGCAGACCAGATTCCCAGACTCGTCCGGTGGTGCAGCTGTTGAACGAAAATAAAGTATTAGACTGGTAACGCCCCATTACGCTTTGGGAAGTTTAAATGAAGATCGGATATAATATAAAGTAAAGATTTAAAGGAGGAGCATATAATGGACAAGGTAATACCTTTCTTAATGTTTCAAGATGGCAAGGCAGAAGAAGCGATGAACTTTTATACATCGCTCATTGAGGATTCTGAAATTACAAGCATTGTTCGGTATGGTGCTAATGAAGCAGGAGAAGAAGGAACAGTAATGCAGGCTACTTTCACATTAAAAGGGCAGGAGTTTATGTGCATTGATAGTAATGTCAAACATAAATTTTCCTTTACACCTTCGTTCTCAATCTATGTTGCTTGTAATACTGAGGAAGAAATTGATGGTCTTTATGGGAAGCTTGAAGAAGGTGGACAAGCTCTAATGCCATTAAATAATTATGGGTTTAGCAAAAGGTTCGGTTGGCTGAATGACCGCTTCGGAGTCTCGTGGCAAATAAACTTTGTCTAAATAAAATGAAATGCTAAATCTAGTTTAACTATCGGGAAACGTTTGTTCAATAAAACAGCAGCAGCCTAGGACTTATTTTCTCGTCCATGGCTGCTGCTGTTTCGTTTTTCGGGTCTGTCTATTCCTTAATTTTCACAGAACAATAGAAGCAGGGAGTAGTAAACTTATTAGGACGGGGACATTCTTCGCGAGGACATAGCCATGACGAAGGAGATTTATCAGCTCTATTTTCATGCTTGCTCCTAAGGGCTATTCGCGTTATGTTGAGAGGTATGTCAAATCGATTTTTAAACAGATGAGAGCACTTGGGGGGCATATCGCGTGAACAAATGGATTAGAGGCTTAACTCCAGAAACGTTCAAAAACAGAATATTGATGGCTTTTTTGCTATTCGTGCTAGCTCCATTCGTATTATTAGTCATCTATAATTTCAGTGAAACGGAAAGGGTTCTGCAGGAGGAAGCCTCCGCCAAAAACCAGGACCAGCTTCTCGATATCGAGAAGTCTTTCCTAGATGTACTCGGACTTGTTATGAAGACAGGTCTGTTATTAGAGCAGGATGCCACCATTCGCTCGGTTATGAAAAATCCGGAGCAGCAAGATCCGCTAAGACGGAAGGAACTGGTGGAGAACAAGTTCGCAAGCATTGAGAACAGCTTCTTCCTGACTGACGCAACGGTGTATTATACGCTGGTAGACAAACATGGCTACGCTTACACCTCCTTTGCTCCTCGTGAGCCATTGAATTATTCCTCGATTACCAATGAAGAATGGGTAAAGAAGCTTACCTCCAGTGAAGGGGAAAGCTACATTTGGAATGCAAGCGATACCAATTATGTGAGTACGGTTATTAAACCGAATCAAAATATGCTTAGTCTCTATCAGATGCTCCGCGATGAGAATCTCAAAGAGTACGCGTATGCCCGTATCAGCATCGATTATGAGCAATGGTTCAACAGGGTGATGAGAGATAGGCAGCGCGAAGGCATTTATTATTTATTAGATCATACAGGAAGATCAATGGTGCAGTCTGATGCCAATGAAACGATTGATCCTGTGATTTTATCCGCTATGCTAGACGTAAAAGAGCCCTCTGCGTCAGCTTCGATTGTTAGTCAAGACGAGAAGGTATTATATACGTTCAGCCGTATTGCCCAGTTAAATGGGTTTATCGTAAAAAAGGTACCCTTGTCCTTGCTGTTTGAAGAAGTGGAAACGTTGAAAAAACGCTTTTTTGTCATCTTTGGGTTGATTACGCTTGTGTTTGTCATCATGACCTATTTTATTTCTTCAACGATTACCGTCCCTCTAAAAACGCTGCAGCGTAAGATGGAGATTTCGGTCAAGACAAATCTCAAGGTAAAGCTGCCAGAGCAAGGGCGAGGCGAAATCCTTGCACTCACTCGAAGCTTCAATACGATGATTGACGATATAAATGGCTTAATGGAACGGCTTCAATTGGAGGAACGGCAGAGGCAGGTCGTCCGCTTTCAGGTTCTCTTATCTCAGATGAACCCGCATTTTCTCTTGAATACGCTTAATGTTATTAAAAGCATTGCGCTCGAGAAGGATGAGGATGACATTTATGAAATTTGTGTCTCGTTAGGAAAAATATTAGAGACAACATTGAATGTAGAGGTTGATCTTATCTTGTTGAAGGATGAGATTGCGCTTATTGATTCCTATATGCGCATCCAAAACGCGCGCTTCGGCGGTCATATTACAATCAGCTATGAGGTAAGCGATGAGCTGAAATATGCACTGATCCCAAAATTCTGTCTTCAGCCGCTGGTAGAAAACGCAATTATACATGGGCTTGGAGGGACGCGGAGTGACGGCCGGATTGAAATCAAAGCGGAGGCAAGACATGATCTTCTGTATCTTGAAGTGGCGGACAATGGGGTAGGCGTAGAACGCGCCAAAACGAAGAAGGTATTCCGTAAGCGGAAAAGCATCGGTATTCAAAATATCCGGGAAAGCCTGGAGCTGCTCTTCAAAAATCAGAGTACAGGCTTGTCTCTTGCGTCATCAGACGAGGGAACGAAGGTCATGATGCATCTCCCTCTATTGTTATCGAAACCCTATTTAAAGGAGGCTGACGGCGATGTGGACCGTATTGATCGTTGATGATGAACAGCATGCGAGAGCGAGTCTCAGCAAGCTGATGAGCAAAGCTAATCTTCCATTTGAAATCGTAGCCACGGCTAATGACGGCGAGGAAGCGTTGCAGGCGATTCGAGCATTGCAGCCAGACGTGGTTATTTCCGATATTGATATGCCCTTGATGGACGGAGTAGAGCTGCTGAAGTCTGTGCGGAAAGCAGGGCTTGATTGCCGGTTTGTCATGCTTACCTGCATGAATGAATTCGAGTATGCAAGGCAGTCGCTGGAGTTCGGGGCGTCCAGCTATTTACTTAAGCTATCGATGGATGTGAGCGGATTGAAGCAGGCCCTGGAGAAGGTAGCCCTTGAACTAGAGCAGCGAGAACAATTAAGAAAAGCAGCCAAGTGGTTTCCGAGGAAAAATGTGACTGAACCTACGGACCATCCTGAAATGAATAAGATTATTCGGCATATTGAGGAGCATTACTCTGAGGAAATTACACTAAAGCGTGTAGCTGAGCTCATCTCGATGGATGCAAGCTATGTGAGCGATTTGTTTAAGAAAAAAACGAGCCAAACTTTGATTCACTATGTACAGAACCGCCGTGTTGAGGCAGCAAAGATGCTGCTCGCGGAAACAAGCCAATCGGTAGGCGAGATTGCGAGGCAAGTAGGATTCGAGAATGACAACTATTTTATTAAAATATTTAAACGATGGTGCGGCACGACGCCAAGCGAATTTCGCAAAGAGCAAAATAAATGATCCAAAGAATGTATCATCAATCGCCAAATATCGTTCCTTACCCCGCGAAATGCCCGGTGATAAGATTTAACTAAGCAATTAAACAAGTTTCTAGGGGGCAAAGAAATGAAAAGAAACAGAATGCTGATGACCGCGCTTTCTCTTATTCTTGTCATGGTTCTGATCGCTGGATGCGGTGGAAACAACAATAACAATGCTTCGGGAACGCCAACAGACGGTAGCGCCACATCAACTAAGAAGATTAAGCTTACGTTATGGGGCGGCGTGCCTCCTGAAGCGGGGCCGCAAGCGGTTGTTGACGAATGGAATGCCAAAAATCCAAACGTACAAGTGGAATATGTGCGGTTCGTTAATGATGATGCAGGCAATTTAAAGCTGGATACCGCTTTGATTGCTGGGCAAGACGCAGATCTTTACATAAACTACACCCTCTCGCGTCTTCAAAAGAGAATAGATGCGGGTGTAGCCGTAGATATGAGCGCAAAGACGGATTATAACATTGACGAGCAAATGGGTCCTGATGCCAAGCAATGGATGATTAATGACAAGTATTACGGCATGCCTACAAAGAAGAACATGGCATTTATTTGGTTGAACAAAGATATGCTTGATGCCGCGGGTCTGCCTATTCCTCCGCTAGATTGGACTTGGTCTGACGTACAGGAATATGCATTGAAATTGAAACAACCTAATGTATGGGGCCTCCTCCAGCATGATGCTGCATTTACTACGCAATTCGACGGCACGATCGGTGGAGACGGGTATGTGAAAGCAGACGGCACATCTAACTTCGATAATGCTTACTGGAAGCAGGGGTTTGAAATTCTGCACAACATGATGTTCAAGGATAAATCGACTCCGGAATATGGCGAGCAGCTGACCAGCAAGATGCCGGTGGATACGATGTTCCTAAAAGGCGAGACAGCGATGCTGACGGCTGGTGAATTTATTTTCCGCAATGCGAACAATCTAGTCGATTTCCCGCATGATTTCAAAATTGCTTTTGCACCCATTCCGCGTATCTCCAAGGATCAAACAAACTTCAAATATCCAGGCGGATTGGGCGACGTGCTATCCGTAAATGCGAAGTCCAAAAATCAAGAAGCGGCTTGGGAGTTTGTGAAATGGTACGCTGATGGCGGTATGCTGCCAATGGCTCCGGGAGGACGAATTCCGTCATCCAAAAGCGTAGACAGCACGGAAGCTATCGATTTGCTCCTAAAAGGATATGAGGACATGTATGATCGGGATTCTCTAAATAAAGTGGTATTCGGCCAATTTGAATCATTCCAGCTTAACGTGCCTCAGCAAGTTATCGATGCGCGCAAAGAGGAATATGAGAAGTATTTCCTTAATAAGCAAGACATCGATACGACGTTGAAAAACATGGCAGAGCGGCACAACCAATTTATCAAGAAATAAGCTGCGTAAAGAGAGTAAGAAGGAGCGGCCAAGTCCTTCTTGCTTTTTTTTATCGGTGAACGAAGAAAGGCGGGTTGTTATGATTAAAACGAACTGGCTGCGCAAGCAAAGCTGGTTGGGATATGTGTTTATTCTTCCGAATATGCTGGGAGTGTTGTTGTTTTTCGTCGTGCCTGCATTATTCTCCTTTGGACTGATTTTTACCGATTATCAATTTTCGAATCCCAATGTTTCGTTCACGGGCCTAGACAATATTAAGCGAATGTTTCAGGATGAACAGTTCTATAACGCCATTAAGAATACCGCGATATTCCTTCTTTCCGTTCCGGTGTCGCTTGGGCTGGCCTTTGTCGTCGCACTCGTTCTGAATAAGAATGTTTATTTGAAAGGGCTGTTGCGGGGGATGTTTTTTCTTCCCTATATTTCTAGCGGGGTAGCTGTTGCATTCGTTTGGATGCTCTTGTTTCAGCCCTCTCAAGGACCGATCAATGAAATACTCCGCTGGATTGGCATTGTATCGCCGCCAGGCTGGTTCGCAGATGCCGAGACTGCGATGTATGCGATCGATATCATACAGATATGGTTCTTGTTAGGCTACAACATGATTATTTATCTTGCTGCCCTTCAAGAAGTATCGCCTGAGCTGCTGGAAGCAGCAAAGATTGACGGCGCAAAAAGCAGAACCATCACGTGGCGCATAGTATGGCCGCTCGTTAGCCCGACTACATTTATGCTGCTCATTACGGGCTTAATCATGACGATGAAATCCTTCTCCTTAATTCAAGCGATCACACAAGGCGGCCCCAGCGGCAGTACGACGATCTTATCGCTTTACATTTACAAAACAGCCTTCAGCTATTATGAAATGGGCTATGCCTCAGCGATATCATGGTTCTTATTCGCCATTATTATGGGGATAACCGTCATTCAATGGTTTAGCCAGAAGCACTGGGTCCACTATTAGAAAGGGGAGTTTTCAATGAACGATCTAGCCGGCTCTTTCAAAACCAAGATGCCGTTAACTGTACTCATGCTCGTTTGCGGCGTGTTCATGATACTTCCGTTTCTATGGATGGTCAGCACGTCCCTGCAGAGTCCAAGCGAAGTATTTACGAGATGGCTGCCCTCTAAGCTTGATTGGAGAAGCCATGAACGGATTTGGACAGGTAACTATAGCTTCATTACTTATTATATGAATTCTATTAAAATCTCCATTATCAGCACAGTCGGCGCAGTGTTTCTGTCCGCATTCGCTGCATACGGCTTTGCAAGAATCGAGTTCAGGGGCAGAAATGCGATGTTCCTCGTCTACTTATCCATGATGATGATACCGCCACAGGTTATTTTTGTTCCCAAGTTCATCATGTTTAACTGGATGCATATATACAACACTCATTGGGCGCTTATACTGCCGGGCTTGTTCTCGATTTTTGGCGTATTTATGCTAAGGCAATTTTTCATGAGCATCCCGAAGGAAATTACGGAATCTGCTTTTATAGACGGTGCCGGTCATTTTCGTATTTTCTTTAGGCTTGTTCTGCCTTTAGCAAAGCCCGCGCTAGCTACCTTTACGATTATCGATTTCTCGTGGCACTGGAATGACTTTGAGAATGCGCTCGTATTTTTATCCAGCCCGAATTTGTATACGATTCCACTTGGCTTGCAGAATTTCATTTTGGAAAATAACGTCGATTACAACGGCATGATGGCCGCGGCAACCGCTGCGATCATCCCAATGATCCTAATCTTCATAATAGGTCAAAAATATATTATTCAGGGCATATCCGGCTCTGCCGTTAAGGGCTGATCACTCATAAAGAATAGGAGCGTGCTGACATGAGATCTGAGAACATGAAGACAGAAGTAACCGTCATTGGAGGCGGGCTCGCCGGCGTTTGCGCTGCCATTGCTGCGGCAAGATTGGGACAAACGGTATCCTTGGTGCAAAACCGTCCTGTTTTGGGCGGCAACTCCAGCAGCGAGGTGCGCGTTTGGGTATGCGGCGCTACAGGGCATGGCGTGAATCGTTATGCCAGAGAAACGGGTATTATGGGTGAATTGTTCGTCGAGAATCAGTATCGTAATCCGGATGGCAATCCTTATCTTTGGGATTTAATCGTATTAGAAGCCGTTAAAGCGGAGAAAAATATAGAGCTGTTTCTCAATACGGATGTACATGAGGTGGAGGCAACAGGTTCAGAGGCGGATCGCCACATTCATTCCGTGACAGGCTGGATGATGGGATCTGAACGCAGAATTCGCTTTGAGAGCAAAGTTTTTTTAGATTGTACCGGGGACGGTCTGGTAGGATTTCTAGCAGGAGCAAAGTTTCGAATTGGACGGGAAGCGCAGCATGAATTTAAGGAGGATTGGGCTCCTGAGGCTGCGGATGACATTACGCTCGGAAGCACGATTTTATTTTATACAAAGGATGCTGGCCAGCCAGTCAAATATATCCCGCCAAGCTTTGCCAAGGATATCTCCCAAACCTCCATACCGGTACGTCGGGTGATGCGAAGCGGAGATTCGGGCTGTCATTACTGGTGGATCGAATGGGGCGGCGAGCTGGATACCGTTCATGAGAATGAGAGAATACGGGATGAGCTGTGGTCCGTTATTTATGGAATCTGGGATTACATTAAGAACTCAGGCAAATTTGAAGCGGAAAATATGACTCTGGAATGGGTAGGTTCTCTTCCTGGCAAACGGGAATACAGGAGATTTGTCGGTGATTATATCCTAAATCAGAATGATATCGTAGCTCAAGAGCAATTTGAGGATCGCGTAGCCTTCGGAGGCTGGTCCATCGACTTGCATCCGCCGAAAGGCATGTACGCGGAAGAGAGCGGCTCCAAGCACTTCCACGCAGACGGCACGTATCACATTCCGTTCCGTTCGCTTTATTCCAGCAACGTTAACAATTTATTGTTCGCCGGCAGGAATGTTAGTGCGACACATGTTGCTTTTGGCACGACCAGAGTGATGGCAACCTGCGCGGTAATGGGAGAAGCGGCTGGAACGGGAGCTGCCCTCTCTGCTATGAAGGGAATTACACCAAGAGAGCTAGGTCAGTCTCATCTTGCAGAGCTGCAGCAAACGCTGATTAGACAAGATGCTTCCGTTATCGGTATTCGAAATGAAGAGGCCAGCGATCTAGGGAGAATCGCCAAAGCGACTGCTTCAAGCACGATGAGAAACGTGCATATAGATGATGCGTCTAAGGTCTATTCTTTGCTTAATCCGGCCGGGATAACGTTCCCGGTCACAGCGGAGCTAAATAAGCTTTCTCTGCTAGTTGATGCTTTGGCGAATACAGAAATGACGATTGAGCTGCATTCTACCGGAAAGAAAGAAAACTACATTCCAACGGGACTTATCTCCAAGCATACAGTGAACGTAACGCAGGGAACGAAGCAGTGGGTTGATTTTGCGCTTGATTACCGGACGGAAGAAATGATCAATTTATTCGTTGTGATTCAGTCGAACAAAGAGCTGCAATTGTATACGTCTGAAACACCGCTTTACGGTGTGTTGTGCTTCGAGAATAAGATCGATTCATCCGCTGATTTCTCCAGTTTCTCGGATACGCAGCAGACCATGGCTTGGCAAATGAAAGCTCTAAACCGCACCCCTTTCTGCTTCAAAGTATTCCCAGAGACTACAGCATATGAAGCGGTATCTGCTATTGATGGATACACAAGACCTTATGCCGGTCCTCATACATGGGTATCTAATCGAATGGAAACGAATAAGCCGGAATGGCTTTCTCTTGAGTGGGATTCCTCCGTGTGCCTGTCAGACATTCATATTACCTTCAATGATGATGTGAATGAGGATCTCATCAATTTGCATCATCATAGGACGCCATTTGAGGTTATTCCTGAGCTGGTGAAGGATTATCGGATTGAGGCTTTTGTCGATGAGCAGTGGAAGGTACTGCTGCGTGAGACGGATAATAAGAAACGTAAGCGGACTCATCAGCTGGTGCCTACCCTTACAAATAAGATACGTGTTGTAATTGAAGCTACAAATGGATGCCCTTATGCAGAAATTATTGAAATACGGGCTTATGAGTAAATGCGAAATAATGAAGCGGGATAAGAACAGCCGTGCAGAAATCTGCAAGGCTGTTTCCCGATTACCAACTCTTGAACTAACAAGTAAAGTAAGCTCGGCTTACGGGCATAATAACGTGATCTCGTAAAGGAATATCGATTAGGATTTCGAAAGCGGTGAATATCATTGGAGGCTTTGGAATACAGCATTACCGACGAATGGAATGAAGCTCGGTGGATCGCAGCAGAGCGAATCTACGAGCAAGCGTTTCCCCTTGACGGCAAGAAAAGCCGTGATATCGTTCGTCGCATGTTTGAAAAACGGATGTGCCAGCTACACACAATGGCCCAGGACTCAGAAATGGTTGGTATGGCATTGACCGGAATCGATCAGCATGCTGGAGCTTTGCTAATTGATTATATAGCGGTTCGTAAGGACTTTCGCGGCAGCGGATACGGCCGACTATTTCTTGACCGTATCAAGGAATGGGCGCGTACAGCTGCGAACTGCAAAGGGATCATCGTCGAAGTGGAATCCGAACCAACCGAGGAAAACAGCCGGCGAATCCATTTCTGGGAATCAAACGGTTTCCATCTCACTGCTTATATTCACCAGTACATTTGGGTTCCAGAGCCCTATCAGGCGATGTATTTGAATTTCGAAGAGGATATTCGGCTGCCGGATGATGGGAAGCTGCTGTTTCGCAGCATTACTCGATTCCATGAAAAAGCGTATCGTCGTTCTAAAGGAGAACGGGAGCCTAAATAAACGAAACAACGAGGTTGCCATAGGATCTAATGGCAGCCTCGTTGTTATGCTGAATAAGAATAAGTGTAGTTATTCAATTGTGCTTTTCGTTGCCTTATACATATTTTCTACGTATTCGTCGACTTCATCTCGTGACATGCGCAAGCGATTCACAGAGGTACCATATCCGATTTCCTGTTTATGCCCTTCTAATCCTTTGAAAATTTCGTCTGCGAAGGCATCTAATGGTTCTCCTTGCGTATGCAGCCCTGCACCGCCTAAATCTGTATTCACTGCCGGAGGAGCAACTTCGATTACCTCTACAGAAGTATCAGAAAGCTGGTGCCGTAGGCTCATCGTAAATGAATGAAGCGCCGCTTTCGTTGCCGAATAAATTGGAGCAATCGCAAACGGTGTAAAAGCTAACCCAGATGTCACGTTAAGGATAGCAGCCTCTTCTTTCGTTGCAAAATATGGAGCGAACAGCATGGAGAGATGGAAAGGCGCTTCAAGGTTGGTTGTGATTTCTTTACTGAAATAACGCCAATTGTTCCTCGCATCCGCTTTTAAAACATTAAAGCGTTGTTGAATCCCTGCATTGTTGACTAACACATTCACGTCCGGATAGTTTTCTGTTACCCAATCAAACAATGCGACACGCTCGGATTCAATATCCAAATCGCTTACGCGAGTAATCATGCTAGGGAATTTTTCTTTCGCATTTTGAAGTACATGTTCACGTCGTCCACAAACAATGACTTTATTTCCAGCCTTAATAAAGCGTTCTGCAAAAGCTAATCCTATTCCAGAGCTTCCGCCTGTAATTAGTATTGTATTTCCTGAAAGCTTCATTCTCGTTCCTCTTCTCTTTGATGTTCTTCAATTCATAAAAACAAAGCCAATTCCTTTATATGCGCCGGTTACGAACACTTGTATCATCTTATCCTTCTTCTGATTTTTCTTGAATGCGATTTGTATAACGGGTAATTTTTACGTCAATCCCTCTTAAGGATTCTGTTATCAACGCAAGTTCGCCAAGCACGGTTTGCTTGTGATTTTTCATCATTTCAAATCGAAGTTCAATGGTGCGATCTCCTTCTATTACCCAATCCATATATTGCTTAATACCGCTTATAGGCATATGCGTGTTTTTTAAACAAATAACGGTTTCGAGGAGCGCAATTTGATCTTCTGAAAATAACCGCCTGCCGGCTTCATCACGTTCAATTAGCGGTAGCAGTCCTTTTTTTTCATAATAACGTAACGTTGATTCGGGAATATTGCATTTGGCTGAAGCTTCGCTAATGGAACAATACTTCATCTGGAGACCTCCAAATTTTATCTTTCATTGTCGACAGGAATAGGATACGACTTAAACCATGGTTTAAGTCAACAAAAAAAACAATAAAATATATAAGATAGTTACAGATGCGTATGCTGATTTCGAGGGAGATTCGGAAGCCTTAACGGGGCAAGCTGTGTTCTTTCCCAGGCTCTTGAAGGTCGCGGAAGACAGCCACAAGGACGACGAAGAGCCTGAGGAGGCGAACGGTAGGAAATGGGGTTGTGCCAATTGGATTGTTCAATGCTCGTAAAATATTTACTTTGCAGCTTACTTCAAGCGCTAAGCAGCAAAGGAGCGATAAAATCACGGAACACATTTGATGGATGCCGATCCTTTTTCCGTTTATCGTCGGTGAGTACCACTACGATATCCAAGACGGGAATCATATAAATGAACTGTCCGGCATATCCCCTGGCGTAATAGTAGTCAAAAGAAGGCGAAGGGGAGGACCATTCCTGGTCATCAACCCTATTCTCGCCGAACGTATCCGTCCACCAATGCCAGCCGTAAAAGCCGCGGTTTGGCGAACTTGCGAGAATGGCGGGCTGTACGGAATGAAGCACTCGTTTCTTGGAAATCAGCTGCCGCTGCTCCCATCGTCCCTGCTGCAGGTACAGCAGCCCGAACCTCAGCATATCCGCAGGGCGCAGCTGCAAGCCGTATCCTCCGGTATGGATGCCTTGGGGATCGGCTTCCCATTTATAGTCTTCGATGCCAAGCGGGGCAAACAGCTCCTCCTCGGCAAAGCGGGCTGTAGGCATGCCGGTTGCCTGTACAAGAATGGCAGACAGTAGCTGGGATGCCCCGGAGTTGTACTCCATCCGGGTTCCCGGAGCGACGGACAGGGGCTGCTTCAATACAAAATCAACCCAATCGCTGGACCGTGTCATGCGCGGAAATGACTTTTGCCCGCCGAACTCGTTCCAATCGAACCCCGGAGTCATCGTCAAGAGATGCTCCAGCGTGATTTCACTTTTTCGGGGATCTGGATCCGCAAGAAGCTGCGGGAAAAAATCGGAGATAGGAGTGTGAGCCTCCGGTAATATTTCTTGATCCATGGCGATGCAAACCAGAGCCGATAGAACGCTCTTTGTGCAGGAGTTTATTTTGGAGATTACTGCCGGAATGGACGGATCCCGATAGTGCTCAAACAGCATCCGGTTGCTTTGGGTGATCAGGCAGCTTCTCAAGTCTATGGGTTCAATGGCTGATGATAGTTCAGATAGGTTCATGCATTCCATTCCTTTATTCTCGTTATGTGCTCTCAAAAGCATATTAACAATAGCTCAAACAAAAAGGAGGGTCAAGCAAAGGGGGACGCAGCCCGCTACTGCTCCGTGAGGTTATTAACGGATAGCCGATAGTCGGAGGGAGAGACGCCATGCACCAGCTTGAATTTGCGAAAAAAATAATTAGGGTCAAGAAATCCGACTGCGGTGGCGATTTCTGATGCCTTTAATGGCGTAACGGCAAGCATTTTTTTGGCATGGCTTAATCTGACACGGTTAAGATAATCATTGAAGAACTCTCCCGTTTCCTTCTTGAATAGTCTTCCAAGGTAAACATTATTCACATTAAAATGCAGCGACAGCAGCTGCAAGGATAACTCCTCGCTATAGTTTTTCTGTACATATCGTTCTACCTGCCTGGCTATCGGGTTCTGTGAGATCAGGTTCATTTCCCGGTCTGTCTCAAGAAATACTTTATTATTGCAGAGTGCCAGCGCTTCATTATACGATTCATGCAGCTGGCTAGGCAGGCAGGTGACCTTCCCAAAGTAATTGATCCAGGGGGTTTTCAGTATTTCACCATACCGCTTGGAAATGTCGGTCATCCAGCTGTGATTGCTCTCGCTGAACCGGTCGGCATCATGACCTTCGTCCGTGAACAGCACAATAATTTGCCTGTGCTCATTAAGAAAGGCAATTCCGCGTCCGCTTTCCTGCAGCACTTCCTCCACGCTATTAAGGATAGCAAATGAGCGGTATTGCTCCTCATTCCGGGGCAGCTCTCCTTCCTGCGGGTTACGCCAATCAATGATGCAAATTTGGTACCGTTCATTCATCAGCAGGGGCAATTGCAAAAATTTCAGCTTTTCACGCAGCTGATCATGCTGAATCCGGTTTTGCACCCAGCGAAGCAAAATATTATTTTTCAACAATTGGAACGACTCTCGCTGCATTTGCTCGGCAATATATTGCCCCTGAAAGCGTTCTGTGCAGGAGGCTATAATTTCGGTAAGCTCTGATGCGTCAATAGGCTTGAGCAAATAATCTTCGACTTGATGTTTCATTGCCTGCCGCACATAAGCATATTCGTTGTACCCGCTGAGCACGACGATAGAGGTGTTCCAGTTTCTCAGCCTGATCTGCTCGATCAGATGCAGTCCGTCCCCCTTTGGCATACGAATGTCAGTAAGGACAATATGGGGCTTGTTCGCCTCCATTAGCTCCAATGCTTCATAAGCGCCCTCTGCCTCGGATAATTGCGTAATATTAAGCGCCTTCCAATTAATTAACCGCTTTAAGCCTTCTCTTATATATTGATCGTCATCGACAATTAATAGACTTGTCATCGTAAACCTCCTCAAGAAAGCTGGCTAGCGTTTATAGGGGAATATCATAATCAGCCGAAAGGGCATAGCCTCGGATTGATGTTCGGGCAGAGACAAGCCGTACTCATTGCCGTAATAATGCTTGATGCGCTCGTGAATATTTTTGAGTCCCAGATGCTGCTCGGGAAATGTATTTGCCGTTTCCAGCAGCTGCTGCAAGCGGCTGTGCTCCTCTGCGGAAATGTTTTTGCCGTTGTTATGCATTTCGATCATGAGCAGATCGGATTCTTTCTTGATCGTTACCGTAATAACAGGATCATCATACTGCTCCAGCATGCCATGCTGTATGGCGTTCTCAATGACAGGCTGCAAGGTGAATTTGAGCATGAAGCAGTTTTCCAAATTGAGCTCGGAGATTACCCGAAGCTCGATGCGGTTGGACTTGCCAAGCATAAGCAGCTCCAAGTAGTAGTTCGTATGCGCAAGCTCCTCCTGCACGGAGATGAGGTCGTCCGTCGGCTGGAGCATCCAGCGATACAGCCGCCCAAGATGATAAAGTTTCTCTGCCAGAGAAGGCTGCTCGCTAATGACGGCCTGCATGCGCAGGGATTCCAACGTATTGTATAAAAAATGAGGATGGATCTGGGTTTTTAAGGCTATAAACTCTGCATTGCGTTTTCGAATTTCGGCTATGTACACCTGACTGATATGGTTTTGCAGCTCCTGCGTCATCCGATTGAAGCGGAGCATCAGATCGCTGATTTCATCTTCGCCATTTACGGGCATCAGATGAGTGAACGGATTGCGCTGCACCTTTTTGAAGTGCTTGCTCATCTGGTTAAATCGCCCGACGATAAACCGCTGAATAATATGGATGATCACGATGCAGACGAGCCAGCTTAAGCCAAGTATGATTAATACGCGAACCGCGATGTCCGATAGCTTGCTTTGCAAATTGGATTTGTAGCTAATGCCTATAATCTCAATTTGGTATTTATCGATCGAGAGCTGAGAGATCAAATCATCCGATTCGTCCCAAGCGGATGGTTCATCCGGCCTGCTATCCAGCAGCACATTGTCCTTCTGCTTAATAATAAGCCTGTAGTCCGAGCTCTGGGAATCGAACTCATTCGTAATGGTACGTGTATTTAGGGTAACGAGATGGTAACCGTATACCTGGTCGGGATGAATGCTCGTTGGATTATAGATGGGATTAACGATGTAAAGCATACGGTCAGCGGGTGCCAGCAGCTGATCGGCGCTTCCGAAATAGGGATGCTGATAAGACTTTGGAAAGGATTCGAAAAACGGCTTATACGGATAGGAGGGATTAACGCGATACTTTTGCTGCTGTGATTCTACAAATAATCGCTCATCCTGCAGCCGGTACATCATAACTGCGGAAATATAGGGGTTACGGGAAAGCATATGCGTCATCACGTTTTTGAGATAATTTTGTTCGGTTACCGCTTTCCTGTCCTCCAAATGACTAGGAGTATTTTCAGGGAGGAACAACTCATACACGCTGGTCTGCATGTTGCTGTTCTGATAGATGCTCATGGAATCATATTTGAACCGCTCCATAATATCAATCAATTGAATTTTTATTTTCTCTGTGCGGAAGGTTAGCAGTTCATGCTCTTTTTTCTCCAGAATGGAATAGAAGTTATCGTAAATGACGAGGCCAAGCAGCAAAAATACGATAAGCAACGCTGCGCCAATCCCGATATTCAGCTTGCGAAATATAAATCTGCCGATCCATTCGCGGTACAAGGTCTTAATCACATGGAGCCGACTCCTTTGGTGTTGATGAATTTAGGTTTGTCGTGAGCGCTTGTTCATCTAACGACATTTTATGAACAAATTTAAAGCGCTGTCAACTGTTAGCCGTAAGCATCTCAGGCAAGGCTAAGCGGGGGGCTGGCGCTAATTCCTGTTTAATCTTGCCAGAGCATAAGCCGTGAAGATACAGTTTTTCCAGTAAAGCTATCGTTTTTACTCTAGCGGAAATGGTGCATCGGTTTAATAAGGAAATAATGAATTGCAGAGGGGGGCAGCGTGCGTTTAAACACGGAATGGCGTATATTTTGAACCGCGAAAAGAGGTTTAATTGGTCTAGTTAAAGTAGAGTTTATACTGTGGCAGCGTTTAACAACATCTTCCTATAATAGATTTGAGGTTATTAACAGAGAAGAAGAGGTGGTCGAAATGAGAAAGTGGTTTGCGCTTTGTACGATCATGATGCTGGCTGCGGTATTGGCGGCTTGCAGCGGCAATAGCGGAAATAGCGCTGGCGAGAAGGAGTCCGCTCCAAACCAGTCGACGAACAGCGGCGGGGAGAAGGGAACGGATAAAGAAGCAGTCAAGGATGTTGAAATTGTATTTCAATCCTGGATTACTCCGAACCTGACGGTCGAATATTACGATCAATTGATTAAAAAGTTTGAAAGCGCTAACCCTGGCATCAAAGTGAAGCGAATTCAGCCTCCGGCGAACGAAGGATCGCCTGACAGCTACCTAAAAACATTGCTTGCATCGGGAGACTTCCCTGATGTCGTCCAGAACGCCACGATCCAAATGTTCGTAGATGCCGACGCATTGCTTGATATTCCAATTGACGATGACATTAAGAAGATTAACAACTATGAGGCTGAGATGATTGATGGCAAGCTATACAATATTTCGGCCATCAGACAGCCGCAATCTCTTATTTTCTATAATAAAAAGCTATTCGCCGAAGCGGGCATTACCTCCACTCCGAAGTCATGGGCAGAGCTGGAAGCGGCTGCGGAGAAGCTGAAGGCCAAAAATATTACTCCGCTGCTTACGGCAGGCGATTGGACGGCTGGATTTACGTTTTCGGTAATGACATCGCCTAGCGTTTATAAGGACAATAAAAATTGGTACGCAGACCGCTTCGACAATAAAGTGAAATTTACAGATGCGAACTGGAAGGAAGCAGCCGGTTATTATACCAATCTTGTTGAGAAGGGGTACTTCAACAAAGGTGCTTTAAGCATCGACTACACGGCAGTTGAGCAGGAGTTTTTGAAGGGCAAGGGAGCTATGTATCCGATGGGCTCATGGTTCAGCGCGGCTGAAGCTGTTGCGGACAAGGATTTTGAGGTAGGCGTATTTGCGACACCTACCAAGGATGGCACGCAATATTTGCTGGGCGGAGAAAATGCGGGCGGTTATGCGGTTGCCAAAAACAGCAATCACCCCGAAGAGGCGCTCAAATTCGCAAAATTTATGATGCTGGACCCGGAAGCCCATAAAGGCTATTTGCAGGCAGACGCATTGTTCTCGAATTTGAAGGAGCCGCTCAAATGGGAAATGTCTCCTTTGCAGACGGAAATTTACGAGCTGCTGCTCAACAACCCTCCAATGGTTGGCCATATGAACAATAAAGTCGGCAGAGTGCCTGTTGCAGGCATTCAGGACCAATACAACAAAGTAGCGCAAAGCATTATGCTCGGTGATTTGGATGTGGAGAAGGGTATGAAATCACTAGACGAATATTGGGATAAAAACAATAAATAAAGCTGCGGCAGAAGGGGCGAACATTAGGGCTCGCCCCTATCCCAATGGCATCATTAAGATACTTGGCGGTGATACAAATTGCTTAAAAATGATCGATGGTCTTTTGCGTTAATGTTTTCACCAGGCATTATGATTTACTTCTGTTTCCTGCTGATCCCTATCTTCCTGTTAGTCTATTATTCTTTTTACAATTGGGATGGCCTTAGCCCGTCCTATCAATTTGCAGGATTAAGCAACTATGTGGAAGCCTTTCATGACAAGGCTTTTGCACGTGCGCTGAAAGTCACCTTGTTCATTACGGTGGTGGCAACCTTGGCTGTGAATATACTTGGAATCGCCTTTGCGGTTCTCTTGAACAAAAAAGGCCGGATGACAAATATGTATAGATCCGTCTTCTTCTTCCCTCTGCTGCTGAGCACAGTCTCGATCGGTTTTATTTGGAAGAGCATACTGAGCTACAACGGCTTGCTTAACAACCTGCTGGAGAAGCTTGGGACGGAGCGCATCGAGTTTTTCGGGAACCCGGATTTGGCGGTACTGACCATTACTTTCCTTGCGATCTGGCAGTCTACCGGCTTTATTATTGTCATCTATTTGGCAGGGCTTCAATCGATTCCGGGCAGCTTGTATGAGGCGGTCAAAATGGACGGGGCCAACCGATGGCAGCAGTTCAGGCATATCACGTTTCCGATGCTGGCACCTGCGTTTACGATGAGCATCATCTTTATGTTTACGGGCTCTATGCGGGAATACGACCGCGTTGCTATCCTTACTTCCGGCGGACCGGCCGGAGCGACTGAAACAATCGCCTATCAGGTGGTTAAGGTCGGCTTTAGCGCGAACCGGCTGAGCTACTCTGCTAGTCTTGCCGTCTATATGCTGATTATCGTAAGCCTTTTATCGGTTTCCTTGACGGTCTACTTGCGAAGAAGAGAGGAGAGGCTGCTATGAGGAGAAGTTTCTCCCATTCGATCAGGCATCTATTCCTCATGCCTTTGTCTCTGTTATTGCTTATTCCGTTCTATATCGCTGTCGTCAATGCATTCAAGACAAGAACGGACATTTTGAACAACCCTTTTTCTCTGCCCGTGCTCAATTTGACGCTAGACAATTTTATAAGATCGGCGGTGACGCCATCCTTTAATATTTTCAAAGCATACGGGACGTCTGTTCTCATTACATCGGTATCGGTCGTTCTGCTTATTGTGCTGTGCTCGATGATGTCCTTTGTTTTTGCCCGCGTGAGCAATCGCTTTTTGTCCGTATGCTATTTGCTGCTGCTGTCAGGTTTAATGATTCCGCCGCAAGTGATTTTGATTCCGCTTGTTAAGGTACTGGCGAAGCTTGGACTGATGTTCACGCCGCAGGGGTTGATTCTTTACAATATCGGGTTTTATGTGCCGTTTACGGTATTTATATTTGTAGGCTTTATCCGCACGCTGTCGAGGGAGCTGGATGAGTCCGCAAAGATTGACGGGGCGAGTCAATTTACGATTTTTTGGAAAATATTATTCCCGCTGCTGCGTCCCGCGACTGCTTCAGCCGTTATTTTCTTATGCTTGTGGATTTGGAATGATTTTATAAATCCGGTCATTATTTTGGGCTCTACGAAGAGCTACACCGTAACGACGGGAATCTTTCAAGCCGTTGGGCAGTACAGCACGAACTGGGAGGATGTGTTTGCCCTAGTCGTATTGGCCTCGGCGCCGATTTTTCTACTCTACCTGTTCATGCAACGGCAGTTTATTGCGGGGCTGACGGAAGGCTCGCTAAAGGGGTAGCGCGTATCAATTGGAGCCTTGATCGCAAGAGCGAAGTGCTTCTTCTCTGATGCGATATGATTTGGAAAGGGGGCTGAGTTCTGACTTTGGCTGAACGTAATAGCCAGTGCGGGCGCAGTTAAGCCGCACTGGTCATAAGCGAAAAAAAACGAAAAGAAACGTAGGAGGCGTCTATCCATGAAAAGAAAGCTGGCTTTGCTAATAGCCATATACATGGTGTTTACAAGCTTGTCCCTGTCAGGTGCGATTAAACCGGTTCAAGCCGCTTCGCAGCAGAGCTTTTACGTATCGCCGCTAGGAGATGACAACAACAGCGGGACCTCTGATTCGCCATTTAGGACCATTGATAAAGCGAGGGAGGCTGTACGCGAAATAAACAGCACCATGACAAATGATATTTATGTCTATTTGCAGGATGGCGAATATCTGTTAGATGAAACTTTGACATTCGACACCTTGGATTCCGGTAATAACGGATACAAAGTGATCTACACGGCTGATGCGGGAGCGACTCCTGTCATTAGCGGCGGCGTCGACATTAGTGCAGGCTGGGAATTATACGATAGCGATAAAAACATCTATAAAAAGACAGGCGTAAATTGGAATTTCAGGCAGCTGTATGTTGGCGAGGATCGGGGAATCCGGGCACGGCAGCCCAATTTGACCAATGATGTAGTCAAAGGTCCATATTATAGGGCTAAAAACGGCGAATATCCTTATGCTATTAATGAGGATGCACGCTCGTGGGCCAGCGAATTAAGCGGAACATCTGCTGAAATGGTTATTTTGCAAAGCTGGAGTCAAGTGCGCGGCCGAATTGACACCATTAATGAAACGACAGGGCAAGTAGACTTTAAATTCCCTGAAAGCGGCTTTTCGTACAATCATCATAGTCAAGGCAATTCGCCATACTTTTTTGAAAACGCTTTATCTTTACTAGACGCAGAAGGGGAATGGTATCTGGATACTGCTGAAGAAACGGTATATTACAAGCCAAGAAGCAGCGAGAGCATCAATGCCACTCGGATCATTGCCCCTAAGCTGGAGACTGTTGTGAATGTGGAAGGCAGCTCAGGGAGCAGCGTTCATGACATCGAATTTTCTGGCATTACATTCATGCACAGCAATTGGCTGGCGCCGTCGAGCTATGGTTATGTAGATGTGCAGGCAGGCTTCAGATATCAGTCCGTCACTGGCGGAAATAACACCGAAATTAGAAATACAGCCCGTTATACTGCATCCCGAGCGATGCTTGAGTTGAAATATACAAGCCATATTACGATCTCTAACAATATTTTTCAATATGCGGGAAGCTGGGGCATTATGGGGTATGAGGGCACCGATCACACCTCGATAGACGGGAACAAATTTAGCGACAATGCCGGGGGCGGCGTAGCTATGGGCATTGTTGGCGATCTGTGGGATGACAACGAAGGAAAAGATCTTTCTTACACGCTGCCTGATGGCCAAAGCCAATTTGATACCATTACAAACAACACAATCGATCATATTGGGCTCGATTACGGCGATATGGTTGGGATTGGAGCCATGCTTCCCCAAAACATGACAATCGCAAATAATGAGATCAGCAACCTGCCGTATTCCGGCATTAGTATAGGGTGGAACTGGGCTGATGCAGATCATGGCATGACGAATAATCAGGTGCGCAACAATTACATTCATGATTCAGTAAGGCTTGTCCAGGACGGAGGCGGCATTTACACACTGGGTCGCATGGATGGATACTCCAATATCTATCACAACTATATAAAAAACATGAGGCAAGGTGAATATGCGGCCTGGAACCATATCATGGGCGTCTATTTGGATGGGCAAACGAGTTACAGGATGGTTGAGCGAAACGTGATCGATAATACGGAGCATGCTTTCTCGGGTTCCGCGCACGACAATATCATTAGGTACAACTATTACAATGTTGACTTTGGCGGAGTGAATTCATCAAGCACGGCTTATGGGAACATCAGCGTCGCAGGCCAAAACTGGCCGCAGGAAGCGCAGGATATTATTGCAGCGGCAGGCCCGTGGAAAGCGCCGCTTCCGGCACCTCAAGAGCCTGTAAATCTCGCATTGAAAAAACCGGTAACAGCATTCTCGCAAAGCAAAGATCCGGCATTCGCGGTGGATGGCGATACGAGCACGAGATGGGCGCAGGAAGAAGGAAGAACCGATGCCCAGTGGTTGACGGTAGATCTTGGAGACGTATATTCCATTGCTTCGACAAGCACGATGTTTGAGCTAAACACAGGCTACAAATACAAAATTGAATACTCGGAGGACGGAGAGAATTGGGAGCTGTTTGCCGACAAGACAGCAGTTGCCACGACCCAGCAAACCAACCAGGACGAAAATGACGCAATGGCGCGGTATATGCGAATTACGCTGTCTCACGATTGGGGAGGAAGCATTTATGAATTCAGCGTGTATCCTGGAGAAGGCGGCACGCCTCCCGAAGCCAATTCATTGATTCAGCGGAAGGAAGTCACCTTCGATAAAAATCCATCAAGGCAGGTTGACGTGCAGGTCAAAATGGTTTTAAACGGCGGGAAGCTGGATGGAATCAAAAACGGGGCGGCTCAGCTGGTACCTGATCAAGACTACAAATTATTTTGGGATCAGGTATTGATCTATAAATCCTATCTCCAATCACTGCCAACTGGGGAAAATAACCTGACGTTTGATTTTGAAACCGGAGAAGACCCTGACCTGAAGGTGAATGTCATTGAAGACGACGGGTCCGTCAATGTCGCGCTTAACAAGCCGGTAACGGCTTCGTCGCAAAGCTTGGAGCCTGCTAATGCCGTCGATGGGAATGCAAGCACAAGATGGGCGCAGCAGGAAGGGATATGGAATACCGAAGGTTGGCTGATGGTTGATTTGCAGGGCGTATATGCCGTGAAATCCGTTACGACCATGTTCGAATTGCCTAGTGGCTATAAATACAAAATCGAGTATTCCATGGATGGGCAAAGCTGGCACACGTATGCAGACCGAACAGCAAGTGAAACGACGCAGCAAACCTACCAGGACAACAACGAAAATGCGGTTACGGCAAGGTATATGAAAATAAAGGCGTTATATAGTTTGGGCCCGAGCATATACGAGTTTAGTGTGTATGGCACCAAAACAAATCCTAGTTCTGCCCTTGATAAGACAACGGCTGCTTTTAACAAAAATCCGAATAGCCAGTCGGATATAACCGTTGGACTGGATCTTCAAGGCAATACACTTACCGGCATCAAAAATAGATCGCTCTACCTGAGCCCTGATGCAGACTATAGCGTTACGGGAAACGAGGTTCAGATCCATCGCGCTTATCTGGCAACGCTAGGTGAAGGAAAGAGTAGCCTAACCTTCGAATTCAGTTCAGGCGACAACAAGCATTTAGAGGTAAGCGTAACCGAAATTAGTGGTGGAGAAATCGATATCGCTTTAAGTAAATCGGTTATTGCATCGTCACAAAGCCAAAATCCGTTGTTTGCTATAGACGGAAACCCATCCACCAGATGGGCGCAGCAGGAAGGCTTGACCGTGCCTCAGTGGCTGAAGGTTGATCTTGGCGATGCCTACAACATCACAGGCATTAAAACGAGATTTGAGCTGAACTCGGGATACAAATACAAAATAGAGTACTCCTCGGACGGCAATAGCTGGACAGCGTATGCCGACAAGACCAGCGCGGCTACGACGCAACAAATAAATGAGGATCGCAAGGAAGCTGCCGTCTCGGCTAGATATATTCGGTTGAATGTGACGGATTCAAGCGGAAACGGGGCCAGCGTATACGATTTTAATGTATTTACATTTAAAGAAGCGGCGGCATCCAATTCCTCTATTAGCCCCGTATCGTTCGTCTTTGACAAAAATCCTTCACAGCAGCTGGATGCAGTGATTGATGTGGCGTTAAACGGAAATACGCTAATCGGAGTGAAAAACGGTGAGGTGCAGCTGACAGCTAATGTAGACTATAGTCTGGTAAACGATAAGGTAACGATAATGAAATCGTATTTGGCTGCTCTTGAGGTAGGAACCGCCAATCTTACCTTTACGTTCAGCGAAGGCGAAAACGCCAATCTTGAAGTAAAAGTTATAAACACCGGCGGCGGCAATGGCGGCAATGGCGGAAATAACGGCGGGAACAACGGCAATAACGGGAACAACGGCAATAACGGCAATAACGGCAATAACGGCAATAACGGCAATAACGGCAATAACGGCAATAACGGCAATAACGGTAATCATTCAAATGGTGGAACCGGGGAAAATGAGGGCACGGAAGCTCCTAAATTCACGGATGTTAACGGCCATTGGGGGCAAGCGAGCATCGAGCAAGCCGTGAAGCTAGGCATCGTCAAAGGTTACACGGATGGCACGTTTAAGCCTAATGCAACGGTGACACGTGCAGAGTTTGTAGTCATGCTCATGAACGGTCTGAAGTTGGCTGACAGCAAGGCCGAGCTGAGCTTTGTCGATGGCGACAAGATTGGCGCGTGGTCCCAGGAAGCAATTGCCAAAGCGCTGCAAGCAGGAATCGTAACCGGCTATAAGGACGGAAGCTTCCGTCCGTCTTCGAGTGTTACGCGTGCGGAGCTGGCGGTCATGATTGCCAGAGCCGGCGGAGTAAAGCTTCCGGAGGTGGATACAACCGGCTTTGCGGACGACAGCGAAATCCCAGCCTGGGCTAAGAGCGCTGTATATGCCATGAAGGAAGCGGAGATCTTGAAAGGAAGAACAGGCAATAAGTTCGCGCCCCATGCGCAAGCAACTAGGGCCGAGGCAATTACAATTATTTTGAATTTGCTGCAGGCGAGCAAGCAAACCATATAGGATTTTCAGAAGCTGCCCTTTTAAGAAAGGAGGCAGCTTCTTTTTTTTGTTTTATGATCTGGAGGATCGTGCAATAAAACAGGAGCATCCTGATACCGGCCTCCGAACCCTCTACCCTATACTTGCTTTAGGCCTTTGATGAGGCTGCAGAGTAAGCGAAAAAAATCAGCCATTAGTAAAGGAGATAAAAAAATGTCTAATATCGCAGGAAAAGTTGTTGCCATTACGGGTGCAAGCAGTGGAATCGGAGAGGCAACTGCACGTCTGTTAGCACAAAAAGGAGCACGTATCGTAATAGGAGCAAGACGCACGGATAAGCTGGAAAGCCTTGCAGCTGAGATCCGTTCAGAAGGCGGTCTGGTTGAGCTGCAGAGCTTAGACGTGACGGATAGAAATCAAATGGAAGCTTTTATTCAGCTTGCGAACAAAACGTATGGGCAAATCGATGTTGTAATAAATAATGCCGGCGTAATGCCGTTGTCTCCCATAGAGGCGCTTAAGGTAGAGGAATGGGACCGGATGATTGACGTGAATATTCGCGGCGTGCTTCACGGCATTGCTGCGGGGCTGCCTATTATGAGAAAGCAGGGCTTTGGCCAATTTATAAATATGGCTTCAATCGGAGCTTATACCGTTTCACCAACCGCGGCTGTATATTGTGCAACTAAGTTTGCTGTGAGAGCCATTACGGAGGGACTGCGTCAGGAGGCAGGCGGCGATATCCGTGTGACGCTTGTTTCACCTGGAGTAACGGAATCCGAGCTTGCAGAATCGATTTCAGATGAAGAAGCGCGTCAGGTGATGAATGATTTTCGACGGGTCTCGATTCCCGCTGCGGCAATCGCGCGTGCGATCGTGTACGCCATTGAACAACCGGCGGATGTTGACGTTAGTGAAATGATTGTGCGTCCAACGGCAAGCCTGTTTTAATAGATTTAATCATTTTCTCAAAAAGGCGGCTAGTAGATTTATTTCTACTGGTCGTTTTTTTTTTCTAGTAATACAAGCTGCGGTTGCAAGGATGACAAAAATAAGCGATGTTATGTATACGGCTATTCATGATAGGGAGGCATTATGAAAACAACAATCTATATGGTCAGGCACGCGGAATCAGCCTTTGCGTTCGGACAAGAAAGAACGCGGGGACTCTCGACGGAAGGTTTTGCAGCAGCAAAGCAAATGGCTGAATTATTCACGGGTATTGATGTGCATTACATGGCATCTAGCCCGTATACAAGAGCTAAACAGACCATTCAATACATAGCTGACCAAAAGTGCTTGGAGATCGTAGAATACGAGGAACTTATTGAACGCCCGATTAAGGGCCTCGATTATGAAGCCCCATGGAATGAACTATATGAAGCCATCCGAACATCATTTGTTGATCAGGACTTTGCTTTGAAGGGCGGAGAATCGACGCGGCAAGCACAGCAAAGAGCTATTCCGGTCATCGAGAAGCTGTTAGAGGAACAACAGGGTAAAAATATCGTCATAGGTACACATGGAAATATTATGACCATTATAATGAACGATTTTGATGATCAATATGGATTTGAATTTTGGGATTCAACGTCAAAGCCCGACATCTATAAATTGACGTTTAATATGAATCGATTGGAGCAAGTCGAGAGGGTATGGAACGATTCCTACAGGGCATAATCAATTGATTAAACGTGTTTTTCCACCCCAATAAGTCTTCCTGAGCTCGGCCTTGTTTATTTTTCCAACCGAAGTTCTAGGGAAGGCATCTGCGATCTCTAACCGCGTGGGGATCTTAAACTCTGCTATTTGGTTAAGGCAAAATTGCTTCACTCCATCTAAGGTAAGTTCCCTATCTGATTTCAGAATGACTGCCGCAGTGACCTCTTCGCCCTCTTCTGGCAACGGAGTTCCTACAACGGCTATCTCTAAAATGGAAGGGTGCTTGCTTAATGCTTCTTCAACCTCTGAGCAATAAACGTTTGAACCATTAACAATGATCATGTCTTTCTTTCGATCTAGGAGATATAGGTAACCATCCTCATCAAATCTGCCTATATCTCCGGTATAGAGCCAGCCGTCACGTATCGATTTGCTTGTTTCTTCGGGATTGTTCCAGTAGCCGAGCATCATTTGCTCGCCTTGACAGATGATTTCGCCTACGCC
Source organism: Paenibacillus sp. FJAT-27812 (assembly GCF_001273905.1). Taxonomy (NCBI): domain Bacteria; kingdom Bacillati; phylum Bacillota; class Bacilli; order Caryophanales; family Paenibacillaceae; genus Paenibacillus; species Paenibacillus sp. FJAT-27812. The sequence continues at coordinate 2,846,577 of NZ_LIGH01000001.1, forward strand.
CCCTTGATTTACGTCTTTGCCATATTCATCAACAATACGTATGCTGAATGGTTTTTGTCCCCATAAGGCAAGGTCTTCCGGGCGGCCAACGGAACGCAGACGATTGACCATCCCGTTAACGAAACATGGATTAATGGATAAGAAGCTGATGAATTGACCGCTTTCGGTTTGAGAATACACTTCCGTAATTTGAGCATTCGGAAAAATAGCAGATGCTTGATGAAATGTGCGTTCGCTGATTGGAGCACCCCCGCAAGAGATCCCTTCTATGGATAACAAGGGTTTGGCTTTCATGCTTTGGATATGAATAATATCTCGGAATAGAAGGCCGACCGTACCCAAAAATTTAAGCTGCTCACGTTCAATGATAGCAACAACCTCTTCGGCTTGAAGGGGATAGGAATCTGCGTAGATCAGACATCCGCCTTCAAACAGGGCAGACCATAATATGAATTGACCTGTCAAATGGGCTTGATTCGGGACAAGGGACTTTTTGGTTGGATTATGCCCTCCACCCCGTTCTGGATTCATAGAAGCCCAGTTTCTAATCCTGCGATGCGAATGCATAACCCCCTTGGAGCGGCCGGTTGTACCCCCGGTATAAATAAGAAGCGCGGTATCGTCAGGATCTGCTTCATGCCATTGGATGAAAGCGGGACAATTCGAAATAAAGTTCTCTATGGAATAGGGAGCATGTTCATGGTCGTACACGATCGCAGCAGGCGAGGCATCGCTGAGTATCTGCTTCATTTCCGGCGCGGCTAAGCCGGGGAAAATCGTCACCGGAATCGCGCCTATTGCAACGGCAGCATATTCGGCAATAGCTAGGTAAGGCGATGGGTTCCCCAGTAGAGCGATTCGTTCACCGGGCTTTATGGAAAGCTCGTTAAATCCCCAAGCCGCACGGCTAACCTGATGAAACAGCTCTTCATAAGTCAAGCTCACGTTTTGAGCTTTCATCGCGATATGTGCTGGATATAATCGAGCAGCGTTTTGCAGTATTTTTGAAAGCAGCATGCAGATTTCCCTCCTTGAAATATTCTCATAATACCCATGAATTTACTGTACAATATGAAAATACCATTATAAAAACCACGAGACAAATTGTTTTTCCTTATAAGGAATGTTTGCTTTTGTTATAATTTCAAACTCATCAGACTGGTTGTCCGTCAACTCATTTACGGTTTTCAAAAAGGAAGCTATGATAATAGAAGTTGAAGTCTACAAGTAGCGAGGAGTAGAGCGAATGATAGTGAACAGCAGCAGTTTGAAACCTGAGGTAGTCGCTTACCTTGAACGAATCGGATATAGCGGATCGGTTGACACTAGCCTTGCGACGCTTGCAAAACTTCAAGAGTGCCATGTTCATACGGTGCCCTATGAAAATTTTGATATTTTAAATCGGATACCTTTGTCTTTAGAAATACCAAGCTTATTCGATAAAGTGGTCGTCCGCCGCCGCGGTGGCTACTGCTTTGAGCTTAATGCGTTATTTGGCTGGTTGTTAATGGAGCTAGGCTTTAAGGTGACTAATTATTTTGCAAGGTTCTGGCGCGACGAGACGGATACGCCGCCTAAGCGCAGACATCATATTTTGCAGGTAGAAGCGGAAGGCGAGCTTTATTTGTGTGATGTTGGAGTAGGCGGCATTGCGCCTCGGAGCCCTATTCATATGATAGAAAATGCAGTTCAAGAGCAACAGGACGAAGCGTATCGCCTGGAGAAAGATTCGTTTTTCGGGTGGGTTTTAAATGAGCGGAAGAAGGGGCAGTGGAGCCGTCTTTATTCTTTCACGGAGGAGCCGCAGCTGCCTAAAGATTTTTTGATGACGTCCTATTGGTGTGAACACGCGCCTGATTCCATCTTCACTAAAGATGCCATGGTGGCGATTCGGACAAGTGCGGGCAGAAATTCGATAGCTGGCGAGGAGTTTCGGATCTTTACGCCAGAGGGCGTTCGAGCGTTCACGCCACGGACGCAAGAAGAATACGCAGAAGCCTTGCGGACTTATTTTGGAATCAGCATTTAGATAGAACTATTGAAAATAGGGCTGCCACACGGCGGCCTTTTGTCCTTTCGTTAGCGCAAACAAGTGATTACAAGGAGGCTTGTTCCGAGGCGATTTAGTCGCCACAATGGAATCGGCGCGGACGATGAACGGATTTTGCAGGCATTAAAAGAAACGTTGAGTCTGACGCTACGAAGAAGGCAAGCGAAGGCGGTATTTTTTACGCATTAAGAGAGTTTGAGGTCATTTAGATTTCCGAAAGGGTGAGCATTTTGTACCGAGTGGATGTTGCCTATGCCTTGATCACGAATGAAGAGAAGGACAGGGTTTTAATCGTAAGAAACATACATACTTCGAGTTGGTCGCTGCCGGGCGGCGCTGTAGAGATTAATGAATCATGGTCTTCGGCAGCGGTTAGGGAAGCCAAAGAGGAAACGGGCCTTGCCGTTGAGTTATTGGGTATTTGTGCAATAAATGAATGTTTTTTTGAAGAAAAAAACGAGCATGTCGTATTTGCAACCTTTAAAGCAAAGGCTGTTAGCACAGATGTACTGATTACACGGCCTCATGAAATAGCGGAAGTAAAGTGGGCAGATCTTAATGAGGCAAATCAAAAAATGCCGTATTACAAAGGCGGATTGCAAAGGCTGATTGAATCTGAAGCCATACCTTATGGTTTTCAAGGCAAACAAACATTGCGATCGTACAATTCGGCTAGCGAGAGTTAAGAAAAACGGGCAGCCAGGTGGGCAGTCTATCCTGCAACAATTCCCAAAATGAGGAGTCTAATAGTTTGAGGCGTTATATACTTAAGTCGAACCAAAAAGGATGGAAACGCATGTACATACCTTCACCATTTCAGATTGAAGACGAAGAAATTATTTTTGATGTGATGATAAAAAACAGCTTCGCTACTGTAATTTCGCAACATGCGGGGGCTCCGTTCGCAACGCATTTGCCGTTAATTTTAGATAAGGCTAACCGATGCTTATACGGTCATTTTGCTCGCCCAAACCCGCAGTGGAAGGACATTCAAAACCAAGAGGTGCTTGCGGTTTTTCAAGGGCCGCACTGTTATATTTCGCCTTCTTGGTATGAGAGCGAAATGGCAGTACCCACATGGAATTATGTAGCCGTTCACGTATATGGCAAGGTGGAGCTTATAGACGATGAACATGAACTGCTGGACGCCTTGCGCCAAATGGTATTGAAGTACGAAGCGCCAGACAGTCCTTATCAGCTTGATCAAGTAGATCCGGATTTTATAGCAGGCATGAGCAAAGGAATCCAAGGCTTTAAAATAAGCATAAATAAAGTAGAAGGCAAAGCAAAGCTGAGCCAGAATCATCGACCGGAGCGGCAGGCGCTTGTCATTCAGCGGCTGGAACAAAGCGAGAGGGAGAATGAGCAAAAAATAGCTTCGGCGATGAAACAAAACCTTTTAGGAGAAACGATATGATTAAAAATATATGGTCAGGCCGCAAAGTTAGATTGCGTGCCATTGTCCCTGCCGATTGGGAATGGTTCCATCAAAACGATTATGACTCAGAATGTGCGAGAGCGAGCGATATGGTTCATTTTCCGAGGTCGGAGGACGGCACAAAAGCTTGGGCCGAGCATCAGGCAGCCAAAGCGCCGGATGGCGATAACGTGATGCTTGCAATTGAAACGCTTGAAGGGGAGCTGGTTGGCAGCATAAGCACACATAGCTGTGATCCGCGGTATGGCACGTTTAAGTACGGGACTGCGATTTTTAGAGAGCATTGGCGTAAAGGCTACGCTGCAGAAGCAATCATGATCCTGCTTAGGTATTATTTTGAGGAATTGCGTTATCAGAAGGTGACCGCGCATATTTATGCTTTTAACGAGGGCTCGATCGCACTGCATAAGCGCCTCGGTTTTCTTGAAGAAGGAAAGCTCAGAAATATGATATTTACGAATGGACGATACTTCGACGAATATATTTTTGGATTAACGAGTGGTGAGTATGGGGAGCTGAAGAGGCAAATGTTTTATCATCAAGAGACGCCTGCGCAGCCAAAGTAAGTCATGAGGAAGAGAGTAGTGTGAGCATGAGCAAAATTCACAAGCTTCACCTATTTCAAATAGCTTGGTACTGGATGAAATGCGTGTTGGTTCAATACAGATATAAAAAGAATCTGCGCGAAGCTTGTTAATTCTAAAAAAATAATAGAAGAACTAGTCTGTGCGGGCGATAAAACGGATAATTTTCAAAATTATCAACTTCGATACTGAGGTGGTTTCATGCAAAAAGAAGGGAGCGCCCGGAATCTGAGCAATCATTGCTGCAATATAACAATGACAGGCTTCCACGCAGCTCCTGTTTGACGGGCTATTGGGCTCGTCCTTCTTTGAGCATAGCAACTGATTTGTCTATTCGCCGCTGCCGGGTTTCTGCTGTTTTGGCATCCTCGATCGAGAGAACAATTCGCAGTTTGTTGCTGTAGGACAAACCTTCGAAAAATGGCTTGGCTTCTGCTTCATGTTCAAGCGCATCTAGGAAATCTGCCGGTACGGCAACCTCGCGGGGCTCGGTATCAAGCACAATCTCCACTTCCACTTCATCACCTGCCGCAACACCTGCTCCTTTGCGAATCTCCGCGCTGACAGGGATCATGAAATGTCCGCCCATCGATGCGACTGTGCTTCGGTAGGTGTAATCATTAATCGTTATTTGGACAGGCGGCTTCTTGCTCGTTCCGAGCGCCGTAACGATTTCTTCTGGGACTCGAATGCCTGTTGCAGACTTGCCGCTAAGCAGGATGACCGCTTGAAATTTCATAATTTAACCTCCTTTTTGATATGCTCATGAAACTTACATAAAGAATAAACAAAAAAGAAGAAGCTGTCCACGCGCTAACTTCTCTTACCGTTACCCTTTCATAGTATGTCCTTAGCCTGGCCGGACAATTTTCAGGACATTCACTCCTGTTTCTGCCCGGCTTTTTTTGTTTCCGATTCTACACAGGCTAAAAAGTTCTTCCCCGCTTGTTAAATTATTCCGCGGTTTTCCTTTTCCGAACCTTCTATACTCATTATGAACGCGCTTACAATAAGTGCTGCTGCTAAGATAAGCACAGTATTTTTGTAAATAGCTGAAGGTGCGAGGAGGGTAGTCTCACGTTTTTTGCGCCAGAGTAATGAGGTGCGGCGGAGTAGGGAAGCGCGAAGGGGAAATGGATTTTTCAAGCATAATCCAACTGGGGGCATTGGCTATGAGAAAACGTAAATTTGCAATGGTAGCGTGTGTGCTTGTTTGCAGCTTGGCTTTGGCGGCTTGTGGAGTGAGCAATGGAGTTGTCAATGACGCTACGGGTACTGCTTCCGAAGCGAAAAACGCGCCGAGCGATAAGACAGAAGGGAACGTGGCCTCCTCCTCGGAAACCAGCGGACCAATCACGATTAATCAGGCTTTGGAGGATAAAGAAATTTTAAGCAAAGGACCGGACGGAGAGAATGCCGTTTCCGCGAAAATGCTTATATTGACTGAAGCAGAGCTGGCGCAAATTAAGGACGGCCAATATACGGCAGCGATTTCGATGCATTATGCCGGCAACGATTGGTCTGCTGCACAGCTGCAGGGACTGCGGAATACATTCGCCAGCATGAATATTAAGATCGTCGCGACAACCGATGCGAACTTCAAAGCGGAAACCCAAGTGGCTAACATCGAAACGATTCTTGCCAAAAAACCAAACATCCTAGTAAGTATTCCAGTAGATGCGGTCTCGACGGCGAGCGTGTTCAAAAAAGCAGCTGAGCAAGGTGTGAAGCTTGTTTTTATGGACAATAAAGCAAGCGGCCTGCAAGCCGGCAAAGATTATGTCAGCGTCGTCTCGGCGGACAACTATGGCAATGGGGTTGAAGCCGCCCATATTTTGGCGAAAGCCATCGGTGAGGAAGGCGAGATTGGTGTAATCTATCACGAGGCAGATTTTTTCGTCACGAAGCAAAGAACAGAGGCATTCGAGAAAACGATTCAAGAACAGTACCCGAACATCAATATCGTAGACCGCGGCGGCATTTCGGGTCCAAACGATGGTGAGAAGGTGGCAGCAGCCCTGCTGACGAAACATCCGAAGATGAAAGGTTTGTTTGTCGTATGGGATGTACCTGCAGAAGGCGCGCTTGCTGCTGCACGATCTGCCGGGCGAGAGGATTTGGCTATTTCAACGATAGATCTTGGAACAAACGTGGCACTGGATATTGCCAAGGGCGGCATGATCAAAGGGCTGGGCGCTCAGCTTCCATATGATCAAGGTGTTGCGGAAGCGATTCTTGCGGCTTATGCGTTGCTAGGAAAAGAAGCGCCGGCTTATGTTGCCGTGCCATCACTTCAGGTAAATAAGGATAACATTTTGGAATCCTGGAAAACGGTTTATCATGCGGATGCGCCTGCCTCGATTCAAAATATAGCGAAATAAGGTAGCCCTTTTTTATAACCAAGATTGAGTTGCAAATGATCTATAGATTGCACATGTAGAGGAGAGATTACGATGCGTACATTAAATATTGGGATGATTGGCGGAGGTTTTATGGGAAAGGCACACGCGCTTGCTTATGCAGGAATGCCGATGTTTTTTTGGCCTGCGCCCGCTATCCCATTCCGCAAGACGGTAGTCGATATCAATGATGATCTGGCAAAGGAAGCCGCTGCCCGTTATGGCTTCGAATCCTATTCTTCTGATTGGAGAAGGGTTATTGAAGATTCGAGCATCGATATCATCGATATCGTGACGCCTAATCATACGCATGCCGAAATCGCTATTGCCGCTGCCAAAGCAGGTAAGCATATCATCTCTGAGAAGCCGCTTGCCCGTACGACAGAAGAAGCAAAGCAGATGCTTGATGCGGTGAATGAGGCTGGCGTAAAACATATGGTGGCATTTAACTATCGCCGCACGCCTGCTGTAGCGCTGGCGAAGAAATATATTCTGGAGGGCGCAATTGGCAACATATTGAACTTCCGCGGCACCTATTTGCAGGATTGGTCGGCCGATCCAAACTCCCCCCTTTCATGGCGCTTTCGCAAGGACATAGCCGGTTCGGGTGCAATTGGCGATATTTGCACGCATGTGATCGATTTTGCCCGTTATTTGGTCGGAGAAATTACCGAAGTGATGGGGACGACGAACACATGGATTAAGGAGCGTCCAGTATCGACAGGCTCCATGGATAAGCTAGGTACAGTACGGTCATCGGGCGACGTACAAATGGCGGCAGTCGACGTAGACGATGAAGTAAGTACATTGCTTCGATTCGAAAATGGAGCCGTCGGAAGCATTGAATCGACTCGCAACGCCTGGGGACGGAACAACTACTTAACCTTTGAAATTCACGGCGACAAAGGCTCCATTGCCTTTAATTACGAGCGCCGCGACGAGCTGCAGGTTTGCTTCGCAGATGATCCTGACGACAGACGAGGTTTTCGTACGATTTATACAGGGCCAGCCCATCCAAGCGGTGCCGCATTATGGCCTATTCCGGCTCTTGGCATTGGTTACGGGGAGACAAAGATCATCGAAGCGCATGATTTTATATCCGCTATCGTGAACGATACGGACATCTCGCCGAGCTTCGAGGACGGGTATCGCATCCATGTGATATCCGATGCTATATTGGAATCCGCTATCACCGGCAGATGGGTAAGTACGTCCTCGCCGCAGCCGGCAGCGGTAATGCGAGCAACTGTTCAAGACGCATAAACAAACAAGAGGTAACCAAATTGGTTACCTCTTGTTGCACGATATGAATATCTTCGTTTGAATGGATAGGGAGCGGGCGCAGGATTGGAATGTTTAAGCTGGGCCTCTATTCGGGTCTTTAAACGGAATACGGAACTTAAATGTGGTGCCGCTCTCTGGCGAACTCTCGACATGGAATTTAACCTGATCGCCATATACGAGAATGAATCTGCGGTACGTGTTAAAAATTCCGGTATGCTTACGGAAGTATGCGTCTGTAGTCATTCCGTTTTCTTGAATGAGCTGCCGAAGCTTGCTCAGCACGTCCGCAGATATTCCGGTCCCTGTATCGGAAATCTCAATCAACAAACCGTCAGCTTGGGCCACAACCTTGACGGTAAGCTGAAACTCATCCGTACTCATATTTGGACTCCAGCCGTATTTGATTGCATTTTCGATATAGGGCTGAATGCTGAGTTTCATGACTGGGAAGCCCAGCAGCTCGGGGGCGATCTCGAAACGAGCATGAACATCCTTGCCGTTGCGATAGTAATGAATGGTCAGGAAATTGCTAATGTACGCCATTTCCTCCTTCAGTGTCGCCCAGCCGTCATCGCTGCGAATCGTGTATCGCATCATGCGGGATACGGATTGCACCATTTCACCGACAGCCTCGCCATTGTTCCTGACTGCATAGGACTCGATCGTCTCCAGTGTATTGAATAAAAAATGCGGATTGATCTGAGCCTGCAGCTGTAGCAGCTCGCGTTCCTTTTCTTTCATGTTGGCTTGATACACTTCCCGTTCCATGAATTGAAGCTTATCGAGCATTTGGTTATAGCTGTGGATCAAAAAACCAATTTCATCGTAGTTGTGCTTCACGGCAACAGGGAGATAGACGCCGCGTCCTAAGCTTTGCATACCTTTTTTCAGCCTGTACAAGGGCCGAAGAATGCCGTTCATAACAGGAAAAGCGATGATCAAAGCGGTAACTAGGCTAAGGGCGGCGATCAGCAGTGTGAGCTGATACGTCTGCCTTACCCCTTTATTAATGCTGCTAAGCGGGGCAGTCCATAGAACCTTCCACTCACTGCCCGGCAGCTCGGCGTAGATCGCTTGATATTCATGTTTGCCGGAAGTGAACAGCAGCTGTTTACTCGACAAAGGAGCCTTGACTCTAGCCTTTCGAAAATCTTGCATCAGATCGGCGGCAACTGGCGATTCAGATACGGTTGTGCCATCCTGCTCGTGGTACAAAATGACTTGTCCTTGCTCATCCTTTTGATTGCTGCTGAGCATGCTCTTGATTTTCTCTTCATGGATTTCTATGATGAACAAGGCTTCTGTTTCGCCGGTGTCCGTATCAAGAATCGGTCTGATAAATGAAAATACTTTTGCTTTGCTATACAAAATATAAGGCAGTAGATGCGGTGCAGTAAGCACGGGCTTTTTGCTTGCGAATGCAGATTGATAGAGATGTTCTGCCCCAAATGAGTAATCGGGATTCAACTGTTTCTGATACGAATCGAAATATACTTTTTGAGCGAGATCAATATACAACACGCCAAGCACCTCAGGATGGAACTGCATCGAGTTCCTAACCAGCGGCCTAAAATGCATGAGTTCATTTGCCTGCTCGTTTAATTGGTCGGCAGGTATATTGATAAAATGATGAAAGCTTGCGTTAATAAATAGGCTGTCGAAAGATTCATTCAAGTTTTGCAAATAATCGGATAGCTCCTTGGAGACGAACTCCACATACTGCGTTGAAATGGAAGCGGAATACTCGGTGCCGGAGCGAAACATAAAGTACTCGGAGCTATAACTGACCAAGGATATGGGGATAATCGAAATCAGAGCGAGCAGCACGAATAGCTTGTACTTTAAGGACAAGCGCTGTATGCTACGCTTCAAATAGGTAAGAAGAGTCAAACAAGAGTTCCCCCTTAATCGCTTCATCTCCTGGATAAGCTTCACTTTAGGATTACATGAAGGAGCTGGATTTATTATGAAAATCTGTGTCGTCGACGATGAAAGTGAGGTGCGAGTCAGCATTATTCAAAAGCTGACAGCACTTTTTCCCCATGTGCAAGTGTTCAATACGGAGTTTGGATATGAAGCCTTGAAGCGAATTGAGCTGATTCAGCCGGATCTTGTATTTCTCGATATTCGGATGCCGGAGCTTGATGGGCTTCAGATTCTTCAACGCTTACATGAAAGGTACCCCGCCATTCATGTGGTCATTATATCAGGGTATGACGATTTTGAATATGCAAGGCGAGCTCTTACGCACGGTGCCACTGACTTCTTGCTCAAGCCTGCGGATCGCGGGGAATTATCGGATATTGTCCTCAAAGTAAAAAGCATGATGGAGCAGCGATTTTTGAAAGAGCTCGACCAGCTTTTGAATATTGCGCCGATTTCGCATGTTTCCTTGGATAAGGTGAGAACCGCTAATGTCAGCCTATGGTTTGACGAGAGGGAATGGAAGCAGGTCGAGCTTTTAGACCCAGCCGCTCAAAAAAGCAGCAGTATTCCTCTTCACGATATCCTTCTTACCGTTTTACTGGATGTTGACCTTGAAGCGATCGTGTTCAGAGCGCCTGTGGAGCATACGGATCGAGGCTTTAGAGAGAAAAAAGACTTTTTGCCCGTGCTACATTCTCAAATACGGATGAAGAAGGAGCTTCTATTTTTTCAGAAAAATGATCCAGACCTCCCTGTGAGCCGTTCTGATCGGAAGGATCATGCCAAACAAGCTGTAAGGCACAGACAGGCGATCATTCATCTTGCGAGGACCGGCGAAGTTGGGGAACTGGAGGCTGCTATGGCTAAATGGTCCACATGCTTAAAGAAGATATCCTATGAAGATCTTCGTAAGGAGTGTGCCCATCTGATGGCTGTACTGGATGAAGGCCTTGGCAAGAGTGATCTTATTATGGTGGATGAAGACACTCTTTATTATTGGGACGAATGGGTCGGGCGGCATCATACTTGGAACGATTTGATAGGCCGGGTACATCACATGGTTCTTAACGGTGTTAAGGAGTTAAAAAACCTGGATCAACAAGAACGTGAGGCGCCGCAAGCAAACGGTTGGTTTAAGCAGGCATTGCAAGTCATAGCAAGCTCGAGCGACAAAAACTTGAGCCTAGAGGTCGTATCGGAAGCAGTTAATGTTCATCCCGTGACGCTGAGCCGCATGTTCAAGCAGCAAATGGGCATCACCTTTGTACGGTTTCTCACGCGCAGAAGAATGCAGCATGCCAGCGAGCTCTTGCTGAACACAAGCAAAAAAGGGAATGAAATTTCGGAGGATATCGGATATGCCGATTATGCCTATTTTAGAAGCTTGTTCAAGAAGGAATTTGGCTGTTCACCATCGGAATTTAGGAAGAAAAATGGGATCATGACCGCTGCGGATGAGACCGAGTGAGGAGCCAATAAAGAGAGGAGTGTGGCGGGTGGCCAGATTACGGACTTATATGCTTATTGTATTCATACTCGCGATAGGGTGTACAGGATGTGCGGGAAAAAGCTTGAATCCTGGCACCGAGACGCCGAGCGAATCGGCTCATGCTTCTGCCACGACGTTGAAGGTGTTGTATGCAACAGTGGAAGCGGGCTCCGAAGCGGTCATTCATGCGGCGGAAAATTACGAGCAGCAGACGGGGATTCATGTCGAGGTCAGCACGTTTCCATATAACAGCTTGCAGGAAAAGGTATTTACAGAGCTGTCGCGAATGAGCAGCGAATATGATCTCATTGCCATCGATACGCCGTGGATGCCCAAAATCATTCAGCATTTGGAGCCGATGACAAGTTATATTCGAAAGGCGGAATCAACCACGGGTATGGATGATTTTATCGCAAAATTGTTTTTGGACACGTCTGTCTTTGATAAGGACACGCCTCAAAGAGCGCCGATTGCGCTGGATACGATCAATTTGGACCAAATAACGGCAGCGGGCTTCGATGTATGGAGCCTGCCGATCCAGTCGAATGTGCTTACGGTCAGCTACCGGAAGGATTTATTCCAGGATGAGGCTAATCGGGCTGCTTTTAAAAAAAGGTTTAAGCGAGAATTAGCTATTCCTAACACGCTGGAGGAATACGAGGATATTGCGAAGTTTTTTACGCGTGACATAAATGGCGACGGGACGATAGATATGTACGGCACGACATTGATGGCAGGTAAGCATGAATCCAATTTTGTCGATTACAAATCGTTTCTAAGTGATTTTGGAGGCAAGCTGTTCGATGAAAACCTCCATCCCGTGTTCAATTCCGAGAGTGGCGTGAAGGCGCTGGAGACTTATGGAGGTTGGATATTAAGGCGAAAAGTAACCTCACCTGATGTGCTCTCTTACACTTGGGATGAGGTCGAGATTGCTTTTGGCTTCGGACAAGCGGCTATGGGGATGAACGTCCATGACATGAAGCTTCATCCGAACGTAAAAGGCGGGCAGGTCGGTTATTTCATGCTGCCGGGCGTGAAGCAAGGCGATAAATTGGTGCGCGGTCCCCATTTTGGTTCATGGGGTTTAGCGATTAACAAATATTCGGAGCAGAAGGAAGCCGCTTACGTTTTGGCTGATTATTTGACCAGTGCTGACGTTCAGCGCGATTACTTGCAGTTTCGGCAGCATGTGACCCGTAAATCGGCTTATGTTGCCGCTAAAAAGATGAATGACGAGTCGCTGCGCGAGTATTACGAAGTGCTTGGTCGTTCCTTGAGCATAGGCGTCGGAAGGCCGCGGATCAACAATTATGATCAGGTGTCAGAGGCTGTTCAAACGGCGGTGCAGCAGTATTTGACCGGGAAGAAGGACGCGAGGACCGCACTGGACGAAGCAGCTTCTAAGGTGGATCGATTGATGAAAGAAAGCGGCTATTAATACTTGAAAATGAGTGTCATATAGGTGATTCGGAGGCTGTGCGATTTGTGATCGCATGGCCTCTTATTATGTTTGAAGATGTAAAGACCACTAAAAAATTCCCCCCTGCAGGTTAAATTCATCGTCTACTTCGGCAAACCCGTTCGCTCTATACTCAAATTAATCGATTGTTCGGCTACTTTGAATAAATCGATCTACAACATATATAAAGTGAGGGGTATCACAATATGAAGAGAAGTTTAGTAGCATCACTCGCTGTACTGCTTGTCTGCGGAATGACAATCGCCGGCTGCGGTAGCGCCGCGCATAACAAGTCGGAGCCGCCAAAAGAGCATGAAGGCTATACGGCTTCCGGCCCGTTGACGATTAATCCCAACATTCCAGATTTACCGGTTCAGGACATTGGCCCAAATGGCGAGAAAGCAGTATCGGCGAAGAGCCTGCAGCTATCTGAAGACGAGCTTCAGAAGATTAAAGACGGTAAATTCAAAGCTGCAATCGTTATGCATTATTCCGGTACCGATTATATGACTGCTGCTGTAGGTGCAATGGAAAATACGTTCAAGAAAATGGGTATTGAAGTTGTTGCGGTAACAGATGCGCAGTTCAAAGCGGAGAAGCAAGTAAACGATATTGAGACTGTTTTGGCAAAAAAGCCCGACATTATGATTTCTGTACCGGTTGATGCTGTATCCACAGCGAGCGCATACAAGAAGGCGGTCAATCAAGGCGTGAAGCTGGTATTTATGGATGGAGCAGCTTCAGGACTTATTCCCGGCAAAGATTATATCAGTATCGTATCAGGCGACAACTACGGCAACGGTGCGCTAGCCGCAGATATTATGGCGGAGAAGCTTGGCGGAAAAGGCAAGGTCGGAATCGTGTTTCATGACGTTAACTTTTTTGTGACGAAGAACCGCTCCGATGCTTTTGAAGCCCGCATGAAAGAAAAGTATCCCGATATTGAGATTGTCGCTCAGGGAGGAATTACAGATCCTAACAAAGGTGAAGAGGTCGCATCGGCGATGCTCACGAGAAACCCGGATATAAATGGGATATTCGCTCCATGGGATGTTCCGGCAGAAGGTGTTATGGCTGCTGCAAGAACGGCAGGGAGGAACGATCTAGTTGTGACTACAGTCGATCTTGGCACTAACGTTGCGATATCTATCGCTTCTGACGGCATCGTTCGTGGTCTTGGCGCCCAGCTGCCATATGACCAAGGCGTAGCACAAGCCATTTTGTCTGGTTATGCACTGCTTGGCAAGGAAGCGCCAGCATATGTCGCATCGCCAGCTATTAAGGTTACCAAAGAAAATGTACTGGAAAACTGGAAGCTCATCTATGGCGCAGACGCACCGGCAAGTGTACAGGATGCAATGAAGAAATAAACATCCCCATTTATGGAGGCTGCTCATGGGCAGCCTCCAACTAAAGAAGGTGAATGCAGTGGATCAACCTATTCTCGAAATGAAAAATATCTCTAAGGGATTTAATGGCATTACGGTTCTGGATGATGTCAGCTTCTCGGTGAGACAAGGCGAGGTTCATGCCCTAATGGGCGGTAATGGAGCCGGCAAGTCGACGCTTATGAAGATTCTCACCGGCGTCTATACGGCTGACAAAGGCGACATTTTAATCGAAGGAAAGCCGATTAGTATTAAAAGCTACGAAGATGCAAGAGCGAATAAAATTTCGATGATCTTTCAAGAGTTTAGCTTAATTCCAACATTAACCGTTGCCCAAAACATTTATCTAACCCGAGAATCCAAAACCTCTTTGGGGCTGCTCGATGACAAAGACAATGCGCTCAAGACTGAAAAGCTGCTCAAAGAACTAGGTGTTGATATAAAACCTTCCGATATCGTGCAGGAGCTTGGGGTCGGCTATTGGCAGATGACCGAAATCGCAAAAGCCTTATCGCAGGAAGCGAAGGTTCTGATCATGGATGAACCGACCTCGTCGCTAACGAAGACGGAGACGGAAATATTGTTCTCGTTCATTAATCAGCTTAAGGCGAAAGGTTACGCGATCATTTATATTTCACACCGCATGGATGAGATTTTTCAAATCTGCGACCGCATCACCATCTTGCGGGACGGCCGCAAAATTACAACCGAGGTCATCAAGGAAACGACACTCGATTCTGTTATTCAGCATATTGTTGGGGCAGAGCTCAATAAGGCGTTCGAATGGGTCGAGAGCAAATACAGAACAGATGGGCCTCCCGCTTTTGAGATTCGGAACGTCACAGCCGGAACGAAGGTCGACAACGTCAGCCTTCAAATTCAGCCCGGTGAAATTATCGGTCTAGCTGGTCTTATGGGAAGCGGACGAACGGAACTTCTGCGTACGATTTTTGGTATTGATCCGATGGATAGCGGCGAGGTTTACGTGAAAGGGAAGAAGCAGAAAATTCGAAGCGCACGGCAAGCGATCGATGCTGGCATTGCTTTAATTCCGGAAGACCGCCGGATGCAGGGGCTTATTTTGCAGCACAGCATTCGGGATAATATGATCCTTACTATCCTCTCCAAGGTGAAAAAAGGACTGTTGGTCGACAACAAGAAAACCAATGAGATGAGCGAGCGACTCGTAAAAAGGCTAAACATCAAGACCGACAATATCTACAAGCAAAGCGGCTTGCTGTCAGGCGGCAATCAGCAGAAGATCGTACTCGCGAAATGGCTCGCAACCGAACCGGATGTTCTGCTGCTGGACGAACCGACTATCGGCGTCGATATCGGCGCCAAAACCGAAATTATTGATATCGTGCGTGAAATGGCCGCAAACGGCAAGGCGATACTCGTTGTTTCTTCAGAGCTCCCGGAGCTGCTTGCACTCAGCGATCGCGTGTTAGTTATGCATGAAGGCAAGATCAAACGGGAGATGAAACGCAGGGAGATTCAATCAGAGGAGGAGCTGCAATATGCAATCCAGGGATATTAGTGTAAACAAGCCTGTCACCAAGCCGAGCCTGACCGGATCTGTAAAAAGCTTTCAATGGCGGAACTACATCGTTTATTTGGCCTTTATCGGCGTATTTATTTATTTCTCGGCGACTTTGTTCGACGATGGTTTTCTGACTTCGGGCAACTTGCTTAACATCGTGCGGCAGACGGCTACCATCTCGTTAATGGGACTTGCGATGACATTTGTCATTAGCACGGGTGAAATTGATCTGTCCGTGGGCTCCATCGCGGCGTTATCTTCGCTTACGGGTGCGCTGGCGCTGCAATCCGGCCTCGGAATTGTTGGCGCATTAATCGCTGGTGTCGGCACGGGGCTTGCGATTGGTTTAGTTAACGGCTTGCTTGTAACAAAAGCCGCTATTCCTTCCTTCCTCGTTACGCTAGGCTCGATGGGAGCTGTTAAAGGGATGGCGATGTGGATCACCGATACGGCTCCGATTCCTATCATTAACGACACTTTTAATTTCATCTTCGGCTCAGGCGATATCGGACCGGTACCTGTATTGCTGCTATGGGTTGTTGTATTTACGATCATCGCGCATGTGCTCCTGCGTAAAACCTCGTTTGGCCGGCAGACCCTTGCTACAGGCGGCAATGAGAACGCAGCTAAATTTTCTGGCGTGAAGACTGCGCGCATTAAGCTTCTCGTGTTCCTTGGCACCGGAGCCATGGCTGGTCTAGCAGGTCTTTTGTATGCTGGGCGGATGAATGCGGGACGATTCTCCTTTGGCGAAGGAGATGAGCTTTCGGTCATTGCGGCTGTCATTCTTGGCGGTACCAGCTTATTCGGGGGAGTTGGCACGATAGTCGGCACCGTAGTAGGCGCACTTATGATCGGAACCATCAACAACGGACTTATTATCATGGGACTTGATGTCAGCCAACAAATGATGATCAAAGGCTTAATTATTATTTTGGCTGTCGTATTCGGCAAGAAAGCGGTAAAAAAATGATAAATAAAATCAAAGCAGGTATTATCGGTACGGGTTTTATCGGACCGGCGCATATTGAGGCCATACGCAGGCTGGAATTCGTTGAAGTGATCGCCTTGGCTCAAAATGGAGAGGAGAGCGCCCGAATCAAGGCGGAGCAGCTTGGCGTGCCGCTTGCCTACGGCGATTACAAGGATATGCTTCGCAATCCGGATATTGACGTTGTTCATAATTGTACGCCAAACCATCTGCATCATCAGATCAACCTTGAGATCATCGCAGCCGGTAAGCATGTCCTGTCCGAGAAGCCACTTGCTATGTCGAGCTCCGAATCTGCCGAGTTGCTGGCCCTGGCAAGGAAGCACGGCATTGTGCACGGCGTTAATTTTAACTACCGTCAATATCCGATGATGAAGCAGCTCTCCGAGATGGTCAAGCAAGGTGAATTCGGCAAAATAAATGTGGTGCACGGCAGCTATTTGCAGGACTGGTTGCTGTATGAAACGGATTATAATTGGCGATTGGAAGATAAGACAGGCGGTAGGTCGAGGGCGGTCGCGGATATCGGCTCGCACTGGTGCGACACAGTCCAATACGTGACAGGTAAAAAAATAAAACAAGTATTCGCTGATTTATGGACGGTGCATCCAACTAGGAAAAAAACCGTATCCCATGCCAATACGTTTGGTGCAAGCAAGGACGAGCTGACACCAGAATACAAAGACATACCTATCCATACTGAGGATTACGCTTCGGTTCTCGTTCGCTTTGATGACGGCAGCAAGGGTGCCTTTACCGTATCTCAGGTTAGCGCCGGCCGGAAAAACGCCCTCAGTTTTGAATTAAACGGCAGCCGAAAGTCTGCCTATTGGAAGCAAGAAGAACCGGCAAGTTTATGGATTGGCCACCGTGATCGTTCGAATGAGGTGCTGATGGCAGATCCCGCTTTGTTCCTTGAAGAGGCGAGACCCTCCATTCACCACCCGGGCGGTCATACGGAAGGATGGCCGGATTCAGTGAAAAATATGATGCTGCAATATTATACGTTCATTCGAGAAGGAAAGGGCTTGCTGAAGGATCATGCGAATTTCGCAACCTTCGAGGATGGACATCTATCCATGTGTATTATGGAAGCCATTCTTAAGAGCCATAAAGAAGAGCGCTGGGTTCAAGTCGAGTCATGATGGAGGAATAGAGATGACAATGAAAGCAGTAGTATTTCCAGGCGACAAGCAAGTAGAAGTGAAAGAAGTGCCGATTCCGGTTCCGGGCAGTGGCGAGGTTCTTATTAAAATGAAGGCGTCGGCGATTTGCCGCAGCGACATGAGTCTTTACTATGGCAGTGATCCGGTTGTTGGCGGAGAGTCGACTAAATCCGGCTGCATCCATCCAGGACATGAGCCGGCAGGCGAAATTACGCTGGTTGGGGAAGGGGTTGCTCGCTTCAAGGCTGGCGATCGCGTTGCGGTTTACCTCGCGATTGGCTGCGGGGAATGCGAGCACTGCAAGAGCGGCTATAAGATGTTCTGTCCGGAATGGAAATGTATCGGCTTCGATACGCATGGCGGCGATGCGGACTACGTTGTTGTTCCGGAAGAGAACTGCATGCGCATTCCTGATGAGATGAGTTTTCTCGTCGCAGCGGTTTCCACCGATGCGGTCGGCACGCTGTACCATGCTCAGAAGCGCATGAGCATCAATGGCAGAGATACGCTCGTTATTTTTGGTATGGGGCCAATGGGCGGGGCGGGTGTAATGGTAGCCAAAGGTTTAGGTGCAACCGTCATTGCAGTAGATATGCTCGACGAGCGTCTTGAAGTAGCCAAAGATCTGGGCGCAGATCATATTATTAACGGAAAAGAAAATGTGTTGGAACGCATTATGGAAATCACAAACGGCCGCGGCGCGGATGCGGCGATCGATTGCTCAGGTAGTCCGCATGCTCAGAACACGGCACTGAATAGTTTACGGGCACATGGCCGTGCAGCCTTTATCGGTGAAGGCAAAGAGCTGACGATCAATCCGAGCATTCAGCTTATCCGCAAGCAAATCACGGTGATGGGCTCATGGTATTTTCCAATTTTTGAATACGATGAAATTACGCGCTTTATTATTGAACGTAAGCTGCCAGTCGAGAAGTTGGTCTCGCATACGTTCAGGCTGGATGAAGCTGCCACGGCATTTCGGATGTTTGATGAACGATTAACGGAGAAGGCTGTATTTATTTGGGATTAATTATTCCTGTTATCAATAAATGCGAGAGGTTGTGTTCAAGGTGAAAGGGATATCGTTTAATACATGGGTGTACAGCAGCTTTCCGGTGTGGGTGCCTTCCTATCCATTAGAAGAAGTCATTCATCGCCTTGCTTCGTTTGGTTATGACGGAATTGAAATTGGGTGCGCAAGTCCGCATGCTTGGCCGGATCATGTATCCGCGCAGCGCCGCAAAGATATTTTCCAACTGCTAAAGAAGGAGAACTTACAGGTATCATCCATGCTGCCGGCGCCGGGTGGCGGCCCGGGCCACAATCCAAGCTCGCCGATAGCCGAGGAAAGAGCGTATACTATCAACCATTATAAAGAAGTGCTGCGCCTAGCACATGATTGGGAATGTCCTACGGTCATTTACTTGGCGGGGTGGGCTGTATTTGGTACCTCGAAGAAGCAAGCATGGGATTATAGCCTAGAAGCGCTTGCTGAAGTGGCGCAATACGCGAAGGAGCTTGGCATTACCGTGGTTGTCGAACCAACGCCGGCAGACAGCAATCTCGTTGAATCCGCAGATGATGCACTTCTTTTTAGCGAGCAATCCGGCCAAGATAATGTAAAGCTGATGTTTGATACATTTCACGCCTTGTACCGCAACGAAGTGGCAAGCGATTATGTGTATCGCATGGCTGGCAAGCTGCATCACATTCATCTTTCTGACAACGAACGACTTCCGCCAGGTCACGGGCGCTGTGATTTTGATGGTGTGCTGCGCGCTTTGAAGGAAGTTGGCTACAAAGGCTACTTGACGTCGGAAATTGGCTTTCACTCGCGTCAATCCGATCCGGACTGGTACGCGAAGCAAAACATTTCTCACTTGCAATCGAAGCTGATCGAGCTGGATTGGAAAAAAGAGAAATAAGAGCGAACGAGAAAGGAGCCTACCAAGCGCAGGCTCCTTTCTCGTTCCATTCTCCGCAGTAATGTCTTCCGAGCGGTTGCTTACTGCTACGTCGTGCCTGTAGATTCAGCCAACGTTTATCAGAATAGTCGACCCTCGTGGCGCAATAATATTAATCCCGTTAATCGTGTCGAGGCGCAGGCTGCCATCAATATTACAAGCAGCACGGGATTCTCCTTCGTAAGTTTCAAGATGGCGGCTGCATGCTCGAGCAATTAAGCTTCCTCGGAGAGGTGATCGCTCTCTGACTAGGCCGAGGTAAAGCATTCGGTGGAAAAAGGAAATTTTCTTGCTGATAATTCCATTTTCTGTGTTTATTTTCGCTCATTCACGTCTCGGAAAAATAATTCCGATAAAAAAGATAGGGAATTATGCTTTTAGTTATTGACAGGGTAATTTTGGGAGCATAATATAGAACCTACGTACAAAATGAATTGGAAAATCATTTTGATGGATAACGGAGAATGATAAATCGACTGGTCCACCAGAGATTCAGCAAGGAGCGTATATTTACGCCCTAGTTGGGTCTTCTTTTTTTATCCGGGCACTAAAAATCAAAGGAGGAAGGGTCAAAGGCGGGCGAGAGTATCTTTAAGTCGAACGATTAAAAGCATTGCAAACGAGATTTCATACCAAAACCAGAACGTACCGAAAGGATGACCATTACTATGAAAAAGCTTACTTTGTCACTCAGCATTGCAGCCGCAGTTATATTAATTTCCACTTATGCAGCCTTATCTGCCACTAAACAGGACCATGAGGTTTCGGCAGCCAATGGAAACGCTGCTGTAACAGAAAATAAGCAATCGAACACGGCTGCAACGGTGAACGCAGACGAAAAATCGCCTGAAGTTGTCACAACAGCAGTAGAAGAAAAGGAAAATCAGCCTGCTGTCAAAACGGCCGCAGCACCGGCAGAAAACGAGCCGGCAGCAGAAGCAGCAGTAGAAAAAAATGCAGCTAATGAGAATGAGCCAAAAGCACAAGCCGCATCGGTGAAAGAAGAAGCCAGCTCCAAAACGGCAGCTGCTGGCACCAAAGAAGACAGCAAGCCAAAAGCAAGCGAATCTGCCGCCAAAGTAGAGAGCGAGCCTAAAGCACAATTAGCTACAAAGGTGCCAAGCGAGCCTAAAGCTCCGGCAGCTACCGTCAAGGAAGAAGCAAAAGCAACGGTATCCGCGGCGAAAACAGAAGAGAAAAAGAGCGAACCGGCTCCAGCTCCAAAAGAAGAGAAAAAATCAATCACTTTCGTGAAAAAAGAAGCGGTTCAGCCTAAAGCGCCAACTTCTTCATCGTCTTCATCGTCATCGTCGTCTTCATCATCATCATCGGAGTCTCAGCCTTCAGCTCCGTCATCCAGTGAAGAAGATTGCCCTGTCGTAGAAGAAGCGTGCTAGTCCGTTTTTAAGAGCGATTGCTGGAGGGTTGGTGTACATGGAGGATAGAGGTGCCACGCACATCAGCCCGATACATAATCATCAAGCTGAATAACGACAAAATATAATAAAACGAGGGAATAAGATGAAAACACAAACGAACGCGGCAAAAAGAGTGTTAGCGCTGCTTCTGGCAGCCTTCCTGGTTCTGCCAGTCTTCCAAGCGGCTCAGGTTAACGCCTCAGCGGGTTCAGGCGCAAGCGCTGCTTCTCACTACAACTATTTTAATGATGTATACGAGCACTTGAACGATGAGAGCCATGTTCTTCAAACGGCAACTTACGAGGATATCATTAACTTGTTCGAGAGCGAAGGCACCTACGTTGTCCTATTCGGCGGCGCATGGAGCGATCGCACGCAGGCGAATATTGGCTTTATCAATCAGGTAGCAAAGCAGTATGGCGTCAAAACGATCTATAACTTTGACACTAGACTGGACGGCAAAGATTTTGAAATCGCCCAGACACAAACGAAGGAAATCACAAAGCAAATTAGCGGCAAAACAACCTATTTTGATTTTGGCGAGGCGTATGTCGAACTCGTTAATCGCTATTTGTCGAACCTCGATGAAGTTCTTCCGCTAGCGGATACGGTTACTTATGCCAAAAAAGACACCACTGGCACAGTAGTTGCGCAGGGTTCGGCCAAAAAAATCGAGGCTCCATTCTTGTTTGTCTACAATAAAAAACAAGGCGAAGAAAAGGGCAAGATCATTTCCAGCTTAGAGTCGCCTAACGTCTGGAATGATTATTTAACAGATGGCACTTTGGATGCGGCAAAGGTAGATGCTTATAAAGCTGAAGTAGGCAATGTGTTTAAGGGAATCGAAAAATTCGATACGATTAATAGCTCCGAGGCTATTAAAGCAGCCTTCAACAAAAATGCCGCAGGCAAAACGATTTTGGATGAAGCGGATGGCGAACTCGTATTTGAACGTGTAACATATCACGAACTGACCAAGATTTTGGAAACCGAAGGCAATTATACCATTCTATTTGGCGGCTCATGGTGCCCGAATACGAGAGCGGCTATCAAGTTTATCAATCAATATGCGAAAAAATACAATATCGATAAGGTATATTTCTGGGACACCAAGCTGGATGCCGGGATCTCTGCCAAAGATATAAACCTAGACCCGCACAACGGCACTTTCCTTCAAGTACGGGACACGAATCATCCTTACGCTAATTTGTATGTTGATTTGGTTAATAAGTATCTGACTAACATTAGCACGCAATATGCGAAAGCAAGCAACAATGTCAAATATACGAATGAAAACGGCGTAGAAGTCATTGCAAGCAAAGCGCAGGTTCCATTCCTTTTCCAATACAATAAGGATAACAAGGATGCTGCAGGAAATAACGCTCCAATCCTTGGACATATCGAATTGATGTACTCATGGGATACGATTCAGCCTGGTTATAAGGATAAGAACGGAATCGTAACCAAATTTCACGAAACGTACACGAACGCGTTGGATAAGCTTTTTACAAGAGTAGAAGCAACGCCAACGGGCCTATCAGGTGTAATCCCTACATCAGCCTCCAACGATGACGGCCAAATCATAGGCACAAAAAACAAAGCACTGGAATACAAGCTTGCTGGTTCTGACAGCGCATATATCCCTGTTGCAGGCGAAGCGATTACGAATCTCGTTCCAGGCACGTACAGCGTGAGATATGCAGCAAAATTAGGTTATCAAGGACCCGTTTCTCCTGTCAAAGATGGCGTGTACCCGTTCACGGAAGTACCGTATCTTGCAGGCCAAGCGGTAGAAATTGTTGTTCCGCCGTTTATTCAAGAGCAAGCAGCGCCAACGGGCTTAAAGGGAGTTGCTCCAACAACAGCCGATAACAATGATGGACAAATTACCGGAACGACGACTGCGCTCGAATATAAGCATGCAGACGCTGTCGATTATATCGCGGCAACAGAGCCGTCCGTTACAAATCTCGTATACGGAACTTACGATGTACGGTATGCAGCAAAAGACGGATATCGCCCGAGTCCAAAAGTTGAGGTTGTCATTCCAGCTTTTGGCGAACAAGTGCAAGTTGCGCCGATTGGTTTGGCGGGCGTAGCGCCAACTACGGCAGCTAATGATAACGGACAAATTACGGGTACAACAACGGCGCTTGAGTATCGCTTGTCCGGTACAAAAGAGTATACGCCTGCAACGGACCTGGCGGTTACAGGTTTGGCAGCGGGCACTTACAATGTCAGATATGCGGCTAAAGCAGGCTTCAGCGCAAGCCCGGCGATTGACGTTGTCGTTCCGGCGTTTGATCCGGGACCAGGTCCGAGCCCAAGCCCGAGTCCAAGCCCGAGCCCGGGCCCAGGTTCCAATCCAAATCCGCCAGGCCCTGTGACGACGGCTCCTCCAGCCGGCACAGAAAATGACGGAACAGCACCAACAACCACAGTAGCAGCGACAACAGATGTAACGACGGGCGCAACCGTTGCGAAAGCTTCAGCGTCTGCTGTAACCAGTCTTGTTGAGCAAGCGAAAAAAGCTGAAACAGCGGGCAAAGCAGCTGTGCTGGAGTTTAAGGTTGAACCTGCAGCCCAAACGAAATCCGTGGAGCTCAGCATTCCAAGAAACTCGTTTAATGAAGTAGCTTCCAGCACCAAAGCCGGAATCAAGGTCAACTATGGCATTGGTTCGGTAAGCTTTGATGCCCAAGCCGTGAGCAGCATCAGCAAAACAGCTGAAACGGGCGACATCAGCATTATCATCTCGAAGGTAGAGCTGACAGAGGAAGGCAAGCAAGCTTTAGGCGATAGACCGGTTTATGACTTCTCCGTATTTGCAGGCACGACGCCAATTTCAACATTTGGCGGCAGCGCTCTACAGGTTAGCGTGCCGTATACGTTAAAAGCGGGCGAAGACCAAAACGCAGTTATCGTTTACTACGTGACGGATTCCGGGGAACTGGATACGATTCGCGGCAAATACAATGCAGCAACAGGATCAGTCGAATTTGTGACTACGCACTTCTCTCAATATATCATTGGCTACAATAAAGTAAGCTTTGCCGATATTCCGGCGGCAGCTTGGTATAAGGATGCCGTTAGCTTCCTTGCGGCAAGAAGCATTACGACAGGTACGGACGAGAATCATTACAGCCCGAACGCTACCGTAACGAGAGGCCAATTTGTAGTCTTGTTATTGAAAGCTTACGGCATCACGCCAAATGAGACGGAAACGGACAATTTTGCTGATGCAGGCAACACCTATTACACGAATTATCTAGCTGCAGCGAAGCGCCTCGGCATTACAACAGGCGTTGACGGCAATAAATTCGAGCCAAACAGCAAAATTACGCGCCAGGATCTGTTCACGCTTCTGTACCGTTCGCTTGAAGTGCTGGGCGAGCTTCCAAAAGCGCAACCGGGCGCAACCGTATCAAGCTTTAGCGACGCAGGCCAAATCGCGGACTATGCAAGCGATGCTTTCAAAGCGCTTGTAGAGGGTGGAATTATTACGGGAAGCAACGCGAAGCTAAGTCCGAAGGACGTGTCCACAAGAGCGCAAGTGGCGCAAGTGCTTTATAACCTGCTTTCGAAGCAATAACGATAATAATGGAGATGGGTGGCCGAATGGCTGCCCATTTTTCCCGTTTGCGCTGCTCTCGCAAGCGGATCACTTTTTTGGAGGAGTCATACGTTGGATTTCATTTTAGCCTTTTCAGCAGGATTGCTTTCTTT
This sequence comes from Paenibacillus sp. FJAT-27812, assembly GCF_001273905.1. Classification (NCBI taxonomy): domain Bacteria; kingdom Bacillati; phylum Bacillota; class Bacilli; order Caryophanales; family Paenibacillaceae; genus Paenibacillus; species Paenibacillus sp. FJAT-27812. Next base: position 2,871,405 of record NZ_LIGH01000001.1, read on the forward strand.
TTTATCCCCATGCGTGCTTCCGCTTATTCCCGTCTATCTAAGCTATATGGTAGGCTCATCGTTGACCGAAATAAACACCGTCGCGGCGAAAAGGAGCGTAGTCCTCAAATCCCTATTTTTTATAGTTGGCTTTTCGCTCATTTTTGTTGTATTAGGCGTGTCGGTTAGTTCGGTTAGTAAACTGTTATCGGCTAATCTCATGCTGCTAAAACAAATCGGCGGCATTCTCATCATTTTATTTGCTCTTCATATGCTGGGCTTGTTCAAGATCAAAGCTCTGTATGCACAGAAGAAATTCATGCCAAGCAGCTCCAGCAAAAGCAATCTAAGCTCCTTTGTATTAGGGATGGCTTTTGCGGCCGGCTGGACGCCTTGTATCGGTCCCATTCTGTCGTCCATTCTCTTATACGCAGGCAGCATGGAAACGATCGATAAAGGGGTGCTGCTGCTTGCCATTTATTCGTTAGGCTTGGGCGTGCCTTTTATGCTGTCCGCGTTGCTGGTAGGAAATTTAACGGGTTTCTCAAAAAGGTTTGCCAAATATTTGCCGGCCGTGTCCATTGCCAGCGGCGTGATCATGCTTGTTATGGGCATCCTTGTGCTAACGAACAAGCTGGAAATGATCAATTCATATTTTAGCTTCTTCAGCTTATAAAAGGGGTTACATCGATGAAAAAAAACATCCTGTTAGCGGTCGCAGCCGTGCTTCTAGTTGTGGCTGCGGCCTACGTTACGAACAATAACAGCTTTAGCAACGCCGCAACAACAAGCCTTACAACTGCCGAAGCCAGCCATTCGCCCATTGTTGAGCAGGCAGAGCAGCCAATAACGCCGAGCGAGCCAAAGGAGCAAGCGATCGATTTTACATTAACGGATATGGACGGGAACCAGGTTACGCTTAGTGACTTGCGGGGCAAAAATGTTTATATCAACTTCTGGACGACCTGGTGCAAATGGTGCAAAAAAGAAATGCCGGATATCGAAAAAATCCATCAGCAGTATAAAGACAAGGACTTGATCGTGCTTGCCATTAATGTTGGCGAGGATAAAGAGAAGGCAAAGCCCTATATCGAGGAGGATAACGGCTATTCGTTCCGTGTTTTATTGGATACGGATAAACAGGTTACAGAGGCGTATCAGGTCCGATCGATTCCGGTGTCCCTGTTTGTCGATAAAGAGGGCAACATCGCCCATAAAAAAGTAGGCTTCATGACGGAAGAAGAGATGAAATCGGCGATTAACGAGCTTAGTCCCTAATTTGGATTCGAAAATAGGCCATCTCCGAAGGTTTGTCGCCTTTTGGGATGGCCTTTTTGGCGAAACCATAATCCTACATTGAGTTGTAGGTACCATAACGTTTATAATGTAACGAGAATATTCCAAAAGAAAAGGTGTCATTCATGAGCATATTAAACGTAGAAAGACTAAGTCACGGCTTTGGAGATCGCGCGATCTTTAATGACGTATCCTTCCGCCTGCTTAAAGGCGAGCACATTGGACTGATCGGCGCCAACGGCGAAGGCAAGTCCACTTTCATGAACATCATAACGGGTAAGCTTCAGCCGGATGACGGCAAGGTTGAATGGTCCAAACGGATGCGTGTCGGCTATCTCGACCAGCATGCGGTGTTAAACAAAGGGTTCACGATCCGCGACGTGCTGAAAGGGGCTTTTCAGTACCTGTTCGATATGGAACAAGAAATGAACGATAAGTATGGCATCATGGGCGATGTGTCGCCGGAGGAGCTCGAGCAGCTGCTTGAGGATGTTGGCACGATTCAGGATACGCTGACGAATCAGGATTTTTACTTGATCGACGCGAAGATCGAAGAGACAGCCCGTGGACTCGGGCTTACCGATATCGGCTTGGACAAGGATGTTAACGATCTGAGCGGCGGGCAGCGGACGAAGGTGCTGCTGGCGAAGCTTTTGCTTGAGAAGCCGGACATTTTGCTCCTCGATGAGCCTACCAACTATTTGGACGAGCAGCATATCGAATGGTTGAAGCGTTACCTGCAGGAATATGAGAATGCCTTTATTCTCATTTCGCATGACATTCCTTTCCTTAACAGCGTTATTAACCTGATCTACCATATGGAGAATCAGGAGCTTAACCGTTATGTTGGCGACTATGAATATTTCCAGCAGGTTCACGAAATGAAGAAGCAGCAGCTGGAATCGGCTTTTAAGCGCCAGCAGCAGGAAATTGCGGATCTTAAGGATTTTGTAGCCCGGAACAAAGCGAGCGTCGCGACGAGAAACATGGCGATGTCCCGGCAGAAGAAGCTCGATAAGATGGATGTTATCGAGATTGCGAAGGAAAAGCCGAAGCCGCAGTTTAACTTCAAGGATGGAAGAACATCCGGCAAGCTTATTTTCGAGACCAAAGAGCTTGTCATTGGTTATGACAGCCCGCTTTCAAGACCGCTTGACCTGCGCATGGAGCGCGGCCAGAAGATTGCGCTTGTTGGCGCGAATGGAATCGGGAAGACGACGCTGCTCCGCAGCATTTTAGGCGAGATTCCGGCGATCTCCGGCACGGTACAGCGCGGCGAGCACCAGCAGGTCGGCTATTTCCAACAGGAAATGAAAGAAACGAATTACAATACATGTATCGAGGATGTGTGGAAGGAGTTTCCTTCCTACTCACAATTCGAGGTGCGTGCGGCGCTTGCCAAGTGCGGGCTTACGACGAAGCATATTGAAAGCAAAATCGCGGTGCTTAGCGGCGGCGAGAAAGCTAAAGTACGTCTCTGCAAGCTGATCAACAACGAGACGAATTTGCTTGTACTCGACGAGCCGACGAACCACTTGGACGTTGATGCGAAGGATGAGCTGAAACGCGCGCTTAAGGCGTACAAAGGCAGCATACTTCTCATTTCCCACGAACCGGAATTTTACCGCGATATCGTTACGGATACGTGGAACTGTGAAACCTGGACGACGAAAGTATTCTAAGTTGTTCGATAGTAAAAAGAAGCCTATCTAACCTTTAATGGTCAGCTAGGCTTCTTTTTTGCTCGGGCGTTGCTCGCGCTATTCGGTTTCTTTTTTCATGGAACGCGCCATTTGAATGATTTTTTCCAATCCCTCGATATACTGGTGAAACATGTCCTGCCCCAGCTGGGTAGGCGAGCAGATCGTTTTGGGCCGTCTTCCGGCAAACGTCTTATTCACCTGAATATAGGCTGCCTCCTCTAGCACACGGATATGGTTGCCGAGGTTTCCTTCGGTCAGGCCCAGTTCGCCGCGGAGAAAGCTGAAGTCGCATTCGCCATGTACCATGAGCAGGCTCATTATGCCGAGGCGGGCTTTGGCATGAATCGTATCATCGATCGCGTCCAGCAAATTGTCACTCATGACGCCCTCTGCGCCGCTGAAGCAATACCCCTGCCAAGACAAGGCTTCCGCCGCCTAGCAGTCCTAGAACCAGAAACTGATAATCGAGAAAAAAGAGCCTTGTCGCAGCGGAGAGCAAAATAAACCATATCCCGATCATCACTGGTCCTTTTCCCATAAGCGATCCCATGGCAACATATAGGATGCCTACGAGCATGAACCAGAATAAAGGGATATACTGCGCCTCGACCATGCCCGTTGCCATCATGAAGAAGCCAGCCACCATCATCACGAGGAAAGGCAGCCCATACATCCAGCCGTTTGTGCCACCCTGCTTTTTGGGCATGTTGCGCGATTGCCTGATGCCGGTAACAGCGGAAAGGACGCTGCTAAGGACAGCGGCGATCGGCCAATACCACATGGGCCACGTTTCGTTGTCGAACTGCATGCCGATCATCCCCAGCATCAGGAATGTGCCCCAAATGAACAAGTAGGGCGGCGATTGATCCATTTTCTTCTCGTTTCGCGTAATGATTTGCTTAATGAAATCGATGTCCCGCAAAGCTTGCAGAGACTCTGTGGCATGCGCCACGTCATGATCCTTGTTCAATCTAACCACTCCTTAACCTAAAACCATTCTAGCCTTATTTCTCCCATCTGAAAAGGAAGAACGCAAGTATCCAGCATACAACCGCAAAGCCAGCCATAATGGCAATCTGGGGTCCGAACGAAGCGATCGATTCTCCGAGCCATACCCCTCTGGCAAGCTCCACGAAATAAGTCGGAGGCAGCCATTCGCTTACTCTCTGCATGAACGTAGGCAAAATTTCGACTGGCATCGCAATCCCAGACAGGAAGAGCGAAGGGAAGAAGACGACCATCGCTAAACCGCTCGCAGCGCCTGGCGTATGGGTAAGTCCCGACAAGGCAAAGCCAAGGCTGAAGAAGCTGAGACAACCGAATAATAGACAAGCAAAGAGCAAGAGCAGCGAAGTGACAGAGAACTGAATATCCCACACTAAGCTGGCAATGACGATAATTTCGATGGCGCCTGCCACTACGAGAATGACGCCTTGAATGGAATGGGACAGCAGCACCGCTCCTGAGCGAATAGGGCTAACCCGGTATCTTCGCAAAACGCCGCTCTCCCGCTGCGTAATCATATTAATATTTAACGTGAATACAGATACGGAGATGACATTCATCGCGCATAAGGCGGGAATATAGGAATCAATGAATGCAGCGCCCTCTATCGCGCCCGGCTGATTGCCGAATACAGAACCAAATATAAGTAGCATCAGAATCGGATAGACGAGCATCCAAAATATCGTCAGCCAATCGCGCAAATATAACCGGAAATCGAAAGAGATCAATCGGATTAGGGCAGTCATCTCGCAGCCTCCTTGCTTTGCAAATTCGTCATCTCGGTAAAGACGTCGTTCATGGAAGCGTCCTCGAGCCGCAGCCCGCTGACCATCCAATCCTCTTGTGAGGCTAAGTGGAACAGCTGCTTTAGCGTTTCATCAATATGGCTCGAATGCAGCTTAATGAGATCGGCTCCGTATTCGACGTGGGCGACATGTGCCAGCTTTGCGAAATGTTTTTCGTTTGAATGGCCGGGATTTTTGAAGCTGATGCGTTTGGTGCCGCCAAGCATGGAAATGAGCTTCCGCGGCGTATCAAGAGCGACCAGCCGCCCGCGGCTGATGACCGCGATCCGGTCGCACAAGTATTCGGCTTCCTCCATGTAGTGGGTCGTAACGACAATCGTCCGGCCTTGCTTCTTCAGCCGGTGAATCATCTCCCACATTTCACTGCGCGCATTCGGGTCCAAACCCATGCTGGGTTCATCGAGAAAAATAATTTCGGGATCATTGATCAATGCGAGCGCAAGCGATACGCGCTGCTTCCACCCGCCGGACAAAGATTTGATGAAAGCATTCTGCTTATCCTCAAGTCCAAGGAATGCGGCAATTTCGTTTAGATCAGCCGTTTTTTTATATAAGGAGCCGAACATGTGCAGCACTTCTTTAACTTTGGCTTTCTCCGGCATGGCGGTGGATTGCAGCAGCACGCCGATTCGCTGCTTGATCTCTTGCGAATGCTTGCGGATGTCCTTGCCTAATACCATTGCGATGCCGCTGTCTGCATTTCGCAGTCCTTCAAGTATTTCGATTAACGTTGTTTTTCCAGCACCATTAGGTCCTACGATAACGAAGATTTCGCCCTTGTTTACCTGCATCGATATATGGTCGACGGCTGTTGTGGTCCCATACTGCTTGCATACTTGATCCAACTGAATCACGGTCTGCATGGCTCCATTCCTCTCGAATACGTATTATTTCAGATAACTCTGTAATTCAGAGTAATCTGAAATAATCTAATTGTCAATATTTGTTTTAGGTATCAAATGGGCAGTTATAGAATGCTAAGTGTGGACAACGCAGCATACAGATGCTAGGTTTAAAACGGACGGTTTTGACCTAGCATACTTGATGGAGCCTGTTTAAATCCTTTTAATACATAGAGCAAAGTAGGTTATTTAAAATGAATCATAACGATCAACCGCTTTACCGATTTAGTGAAGCGCCTATTTGGGAGCTGCAGCGCGCGTATTTTGAAGAACAGGGCATCGAGGCATGGCAGAACGAGGAAGTGCCGCAATATATCACGAATAATCCAGTGATCGCAACGGCGTACGCGGAAATCATATTTGGATTCCTTCAGGATAGGGCAAGGCTGGGCAATGCAGGCGAGCCGGTTACGATCCTTGAGCTTGGAGCGGGCTCGGGCCGCTTAGCCTATTATGTGCTTAAAGCGTTAACCGAGCTGATCGATTATGCTGGCATCGAGCTTCCGCCATTCCGGTATGTCTTGAGTGATTTGCCGGTTAAAAATGTGGCATATTGGCAGCAGCACCCTAGCCTGCAGCCGTTCGTACAGCAGGGCAAACTGGATTTCGCTAAGTTTGATGCGGTGCAGGACTCAGAGCTGCATTTGACCCAATCGGGCGATACGATACGCCGGGCAAGCCTGAAGCAGCCATTGCTCCTTGTCGCAAATTATTTTTTTGACAGCATCCCGCAGCAATTGATCTACGTGGATGAAGGCAGTATTTTTGAATGCAGAGTTTCTTTTCCGCTCATGGCCGAGGATGAAGCGGCGGCTGAGCCGGACATGCTTGGGAAGATGGTTCCCGAATATCATTATCGCCGTGCCGCCGAATATGAAGAGGAATCCTATCGCTACAAGGCGGTGCTTGAGCTGTATAAGCAGCAGCTTGAGGATTCGCATATTCTTTTCCCGGAGATCGGCATGGATTGCTTAGAGAGGCTTGGCGGGTTGTCCCAAGAGGGATTTGTTCTGCTCACGGCGGACAAAGGCGACCACCGCTTGGACAACTGGGCGTTCGCCGAGCCGCCCAAGCTGATTCATCACGGCAGCTTCTCTTTAACGGCGAATTACCATGCGATTGAGAAGGCTTTCGAGCAAAAGGGGGCGTTGTCCCATTTTACCGAGCATCATTATAAAAACTTGAATGTAGGCTGCATTCTTATGCTGCAGAATCCGCTTGGCTATGCCCAGACGCGACTAGCTTACCGCCGGTTTGTCGACCGGTTCGGGCCAGATGATTTTTTCAGCATGAAGCTATGGTTTGATGAGCATTTGGACCAAATGGAGCTGTCTCCAATCATCGCCTTTTGGCGGCTAAGCCTCTACGATTCGCAATTGTTCCTTCAAAGCGCGAAGCGCATGCTGCTGCTTCTGTCGGAGGCCGGCGATGAGGAAGCAGAGGATCTTCGCCAAGGCATCTATCAAATGTGGGATGGCTATTACCCGATGAACGAGAAGCATGATCTTGCGCTGGACTGCGGCATGCTGCTTTATCAGCTGGAATTGTACGAGGATGCGCGAATTTACATTGAGCGGTCACTGAAGGACAATGAAGGAACGGCCGAGACGCTCTACAGCATGGCGATCTGCTGCTATGAGACGGGCAGCGAGGCGGAAGCGTCGGAGTTTGCGCGCTTCGCTTTAGCGCTTGAGCCGGAGCATGAAGAGGCTAAGGCGCTGCTGGCGCTATTTGGATAAATAATCGTTAAATTATAAGAAATGGCGTGTTAGGGAGTACTCCTGGCATGCCATTTTTTATGCGGCATACGTTATGTGGGCTGATGAAAAAGCGAGCGTCCTGCTGTAAAAAGGATTGACAGCGATTTCATGTATTAGGTATGATGAAGTTATGAACACGTGTTTACAAACAAACCCGTAACGGAGATGGCGAGGCCAGTTAAGCTTGGTTAGGATGCGGCGCATTTAGTGAACTCGATGGGCTGGGTTGTTTAAAGTTTCCTGATGCTACAGGATAGTGAATGGCATTATTTTTTTGTTCGATTATAAACACGCGTTCACAATCACGTGGTTGATGCGCACAGAAGTTTAAATACGGGTACCCAAAGGATGGTAGATAATGATGAAGACCTTGCAGGAGCTTCTCAAGCACGCTGACCGCAGCGTTAACAGCTTTCTTGAAACGGTGGATGTCGTAACCGGCGATAGGAAGGTGCTGGCTGAATTCGATTATTTAATCGAGGCGCCGAACTGGACAATAGACGGCAAACGTCTCATCTATAACAGCGGAGGGCTGCTCTGCTCCTTTGACCTCTCCTCCGGCGAGAGTACGGTGATCAACACAGGTTTTGCAACAAGATGCAACAATGACCATGTGCTTTCTCCGGACGATTCGCAAATTGCGGTCAGCCATCATACGCAGGAGGACGGCCAGTCGCGCATTTATATCCTCCCGCTTGCAGGCGGTGATCAACCCGTGCTCGTTACGGAGCTTGCGCCAAGCTATCTGCACGGCTGGTCGCCGGACGGCGGCACCTTGTCCTATTGCGCCGAACGGAATGGACAATACGATATTTATACCATTTCAGTCAACGGCGGGATCGAGACGCAGCTAACGGATACGCCGGGGCTGGATGACGGGCCGGAATACTCGCCGGACAATCGGCATATTTGGTTCAATTCGACGAGATCGGGCTTGATGCAGGTATGGCGAATGAACGCAGACGGCAGCGAGCAGACTCAAATGACGGATGACGAGAGCAACAGCTGGTTCCCGCATTTGTCCCCGGATGGCGAATCCGTCGCTTATATCACCTATCGCAAAGGCGACGTTGCGCCGAACGACCACCCTGCCAACAAAAACGTCGAAATTCGGCTGATGGCAAGCAGCGGCGGGCAATACCGGACTTTGGCCGAGCTGTTCGGAGGCCAAGGCACCATTAACGTTAATTCATGGTCGCCCGATAGCAAGCAGCTGGCTTTTGTCAGCTATCAATTAAAAAACTAGCAGAGGGGCTTTCAGCCGTTCGCTCAAAATCAAGCAAACAGCCGTTTAAAAGGAGAGTATAAACTTATCATGGCAGACGTTACAGGAAGATGGGCGCTTATTACAGGCGCAAGCAGAGGCGTAGGTTATCAAACCGCTATTTTTATGGCTAAGCAAGGCTGCAATTTGATTTTGCATAGCAGAGATAGGGCACATACAAAGAAAGTGGAAGAGGAAGTAAAAGCGCTTGGTGTAGAGGCATATTGCGTGCAAGCAGAGCTCGCTAACCACGAAGAGGTTGTTGCCATGCTGGATGAAATAGAAGGTAAGGGGACGGCTGTTGATATTATTTTCAACAATGCGGCGGTGCAAATTGCATATAGGACGGATTATTGGAACACGCCGATTTCAGATTTTGAGATGAGCTTCCGGATTAATTTTATTTCAATTGCTACGATATGCCATCGTCTGATTCCTAAGATGATCGAGCGCGGCTTTGGCCGCGTCATTAATACTACAAGTGGAATTAAGAATGAGCCGGAGCAGGCAGGTTACGCAGCAAGCAAAGCAGCGCTTGATAAATTTACGAAGGATTTGGCATCAAGGCTGGAAGGAACCAACGTCATGATTAATATTACCGATCCGGGCTGGTGCAGGACCGATTTGGGAGGCCCGCAGGCGCCAAGCGCAGTGGAAAGCGTGATTCCTGGAATTGCAGTCGGTGCCTTTGTAGATGACCAGAAGAGCGGACGGTTCTTTCACGCTCAACCATTTGCCGGCATGACTTTGGAAGAAGCGATTGCGAAAGCAGAGAAGATGGAAGCGAACCCTTACATTATCTAATACTAGCGCCAAATTAAAGGGATAGTCTGCTGAGGAAGCTCAGCAGGCTATTTTTTTTCCTTATCGCGATTATAGTAGACTAACTAAATTAATTGATTAGATGGCATTATTTGTAATAGAATAGACATGCCGTTACCATGAGATGAGGTGTGCGATATGCTCGATAAGGTCATGCTCGTTGTCATTTTTACTTTTATTATTCATCTCTCCGAGACGCTCACCTATGCGCTCCGCTCTGCAGGCGTTCGTTTAGGGAAATTGGCGGTTGCCTTATCCTTATCCGGCATCATTCTCCTCATTTCAAGAACAGCCAATATGGTTCAAGGCCCGCTCTCTGGTAAAATAATAGATTTTGCCAAAAAGAACCCGGACTTTAATCTAGTCGATCAGATGCGGATTATTATCGGCGCTTCGACGGTAGGGACATTTATTGCGTTGTTGCTTTTTCCGTCTGCGGTCATATTGTCCAAGCGGGTCATATCCCATTTTGAAGTGGCGGGCTCCATTCCCCAAATGGTACGGACCTCGGTTTCGATCCAAAAGCTGCAAAATGTGCGCTACCATTTGCGATTCCCCAAATTATCGATGCTGTCACGCCTCAGAATCGGCGGCATTCCGAAAAGGCTGGTCATTCTGAATAGCTTGGTGACCGCCATTTATACCATCGGCGTGCTGGCTGCTCTATTGGCATCCACCTTAACTAAAGAACATGCAATCTCCGCCTCACAGGCCTCTGGGCTTATAAATGGGATGGCGACTATATTGCTGACCATACTCATAGACCCGCAAATTGGTTTAATTACCGACAAAGTGCTTAGAGGCGAAAAAGATATCAACGCGCTTAACAAAATTTTTGGCCTATTGATGGTTTCGCGCTTATTAGGCACGCTGCTTGCCCAAGTGCTGCTTGTGCCAGCCGCCTACTGGATTAAATGGCTGGTATCCGTTTTGTAGGTCTCTGTGCACCGAAAGCGGCAGCCGAACGAGGAGAGTATCGCTATGCTGAAGATAGATACGGGTCATTTTAAACCACTCAATGAATATGTATATGGCATGCAAAAAGAGATTGGTGCCACGGCAGCAGCCACGTACATCATTAAAAGTAATGCTGTCGTCAATGAATGGTATTCAGGCCGGCATGAATCATTCGAGCAGTCGAGGGCTGTAGGAGAGCGTACGCAGTTTAATGTTGCTTCTATCCGCAAAACCTATCTTGCTCTAGCGATAAGCTTGCTGATGGAAAGAGGTCTGATAGCCAGCATTGATGATGAAATTAGCGTTTACTTAACTGAATATAAAGCTGTGGCAGAAGGAGTTACGCTCCGACATTTGCTCACGCATACGCATGGTCTACAAGCGGAAGGCGGAGCGATTGGCAGAGCTTTTCCGGCGGGGGAGAGCTTCGCTTACAGAAACGAAGGCATAACAATGCTCATTCAATTGGTCGCACACTTATCGGGTAGAACCTTAAGCGCTTTTATGAGAGATCATGTGTTTGCGGGTTATCAGCTTCATGAAACGGGCTGGAGAACGGCGAATCATGAGCATCTTATTTACAACTATTACAAGGACCATGACACATGGGTCGGGCCAAATGACAGTGACGCAGGTGACCAAAGCAACTTGTTTGTTAGTGCAAGAGATTTGGCAATGTGGGGTTATATGCATCTTGCCCAAGGCCGCATAAACGGCGAGCAATTGCTGCCTCAACGTGTTTTTGAACGCGTCACGTCACTTCAGACGCCAAGCGGCGTGCCGTCCCACCTGCCGCGAAACGGTTTTATTTGGTGGCTGCAAAGCGACACTGATCTCAACCAACTGGGCGAGAGGCTGCCAAGCTGTTCTTATCAAATACTTGGGATAACGGGATGCGCATGCCTTGTTGTGCCGAAGTACGACGCGGTCGTCGTCAGAATGTACAATCAGCTAAGCAACGCTAACGGATACGATTACTTAAGCGATATCAGGCAGTTCGGAAACTTGGCGAATGACCTGCTGAAGGGCTATTTCTAGACAAGCGCAGATGTTATCGCAGCAACTCGTTTAATATGGATGTTATGGTTCCGGCTATTGTCGACGCTGATTTGCGTGGGCAACTGAAATAGTGCAGGTTAACAAACAAAAGCCATGGGATACAGGTCGATAACCTGGATCTCCTTGGCTTTATTTTTTTGATTCAGTACTTTAAGCGTGTATGTGAGCTTAATGCAGGCAGATATGTGCTTATATCCACTAATGGTTATTACCGAGACTGAGGCTGCAGCCGATAATGCTTGGGGCTGACGCCGTAAAAGGCGCCGAAATGACGGGTGAACGGATGGATCGAGGGATATCCGAGCCTTTCGGCGATAGCGGTTACGCTGAGCTCGCTCTCCAGCAGGAGATGGGAGGCTCGTCTCATCAGCAATTTATGATGGTAAGCCTTTGGAGTGAGACCCGTCTCGCGTAAAAATAAGGCGTGGAAGTAGGTTCGTTTCAAACCGCAGAACTTCCACCAGGTTTCAACCGGCTCGCGCTGCTCGGGCTGAGCGTTTAGGTGAGCGAGCAAACGGACGATTCGGTAATCCGTCGGCTGATGGGTATGGATGGTGTTGTACCAGTTGAGTATCCATGCGTACAGCAGGCTGTTTACCATTTCCGTGCGATAATGCTGCGTATCATTAAAAAGCTTAGCTAACAGCAGGAAGGCTTCATATAACTCCGGATAGGGCTGCAAGGAAAAAACGCTCGGCAGGCTCTCCAATTCCTCGCAAGGAAAAGACAAAGCGATGCTGCTCAGCTCAAAAGGTTCCGGTGCGTAGATAAATGTCCGGTTTACGGATAGCGGATCGCGCTGATCCCATAAATCGCAATAGACGTTATGCGATGCCAACGGATGGTCAGAGGAAATATGGAAGGCGTGAGGCTCATCCGGCCTAAGAAAAATAAGCGTTCGATTGTCGATAGGAAACAGCTTTCCGTTGATCTCCATTTGCCCCGGTCCGTCAGTAAATAGATGAAAAGCATAGACGCTGCAGACGCGCAGCTTTTCGTTGGAGCTGCCGTCATAAAGATAGTTCATTGAATCCCCGACATGCGGCGTAAGCTCATTCAGTCTCCTCAAGCGTTATCCCTCTTCTGCTCTATTATAATGGGAAAATTAGCGGATGAATTGTCAACTTTATGGATGTCCGATCAAATACACGGTTCTATATAGATGATACAATAACTGAAAAATAAGGGAAAGAACAATCAACCTAAAATGCGGATTATTTAATAACATAAACTTCATTGCTTAGCGGGGTTAAAGATGGAGCTAAAAGGAGGGATGCCCTTGCGATTTAAGGATAAGGTTGTGCTTATAACAGGAGGCGGCTCCGGCATCGGCGAGGTTAGCGCTAAGCTGTTCGCCGGTGAAGGCGCGCATGTCGTTATTGCGGATTGGAACGAGGCGGAGGGGCAGCGTGTAGCGCGTGAGCTCAATGAACACTACGCAAATGTGAAAGGGCTTACACAAACGGGCGCGCAAGCAATAGCGGTAGCCATTCAAACGGATGTATCGCAGCAAAATGCGGTCGAAAAACTGATCGCTCAAACGCTTCAAGCATTTGGCCAACTCGACGTGCTGTTCAATAACGCGGCGGTCATTTTGCCAAAGCCGCTTGAGGAAATCGAAGAGCAGGCGTTCGACCATGTGCTTGCGGTGAATGTGAAGGGCGTGTATTTGACGATAAAGCACGCGGTTCCGCATTTGCGGCGGACAAAAGGCTCGATTGTCAATATGGCTTCGCTTAACGGGCTCGTAGGCCAGCGGCACAATCCGGTCTATGCCGCGTCCAAAGGGGCGGTTATCGCGATGACCAAATCATTGGCGCTGGACTTTGCCGCGGATGGCGTTAGGGTCAACTGCGTGTGCCCGGCGGGCGTCATGACGCCTTTATTGGAAGAATGGACTAGGCAGCAGCCGGATCCTGCGGAGACGATCCAAGCGCTAAATGCGATGCATCCGCTTGGCCGCCCGGCCACCTCTGAGGAGATTGCGCAAACCGTATTGTACTTGGCTTCGCAGCAAGCGGCCTTTATCACGGGAGTAGCGCTGCCGGTAGAAGGCGGCGCCTCGCTAGGCTACTAAACGAAACAAAAATAAGGGAGAGCTAACGATGAAAATTACAAAAGTAGAAACGTTCGTGCTGCATGTGCCGATTGATCCGCCGATTACGGATGCCATTAATGTTGCGACGCATTGGGGATTGTCGGGCGTTCGGATTTTTACGGATGAAGGTTTTGTCGGATACGGCTACACGGGTACCTGCGCGCATGGCGACGATATGATCGTCGATACGATCGACCGTTATTATGCGCCCGAGCTGATCGGCAAGGACCCTTTTATGGTCAAGGAAATTTGGGATACGCTGCGGTACGGCAAGATGCACTGGATCGGTAGGGCAGGCATCACGCATATGGCGCTTGCCGCCGTTGATATCGCGCTTTGGGACATTATGGCGAAGGCTTCCAATAAACCGCTATGGCAGTACTTAGGCGGACATAAATCAACAGGCATCAAAGCTTATAACACGAATGGCGGCTGGTTGAACTGGTCGAAGGAGCGCTTGCTGAAGGATGTGACGGACATCGTCGAGCAAGGCTTTACGGGCGTGAAAATCAAGGTCGGCAAGTCAGATCCGCATGAGGATTACGACCGGGTGAAGGCGGTTCGCAAGGCGATTGGCGATCAAGTGATTTTTATGGTCGACGTCAATCAGCAATGGAATATCAATACGGCGATGACTTGGGGCAAAAAGCTGGAGGAGTTTGATTTATTTTGGCTAGAGGAGCCGCTTAACCCTGATGATATCCTTGGCCACAAAAAGCTGGCGGACGCGCTTAACGTGCCGATCGCGCTCGGTGAGCATGTCTATTCCAAATATGCGTTCCGCGATTACATTCATCAAGGAGCAATCGAGTACTGCCAGGTCGACGTTACGCGGGTAGCGGGCATTACGGAATGGCTGCAGGTGGCGGGACTCGCGGCAGCTTATGATATCCCTGTCTGCCCTCATGTCGGCGATATGGGCCAAATTCATCAGCATTTGGTGGCTGCTACGCCGGGGGCAATCATGCTGGAATATATCCCTTGGATTCGAACGATCTTCACCGAGCCTGCAACTGTAAAAAACGGCCATTACGTGCTGCCGGAGATGCCGGGCGCTTCCACCGAAATCATACCGAAATACTTTAATGAGTTCCGCATTAGATAGCGGACGAGAGAGGAGCTTGCCGATGAGACTTCAGGGCAAGGTCGCGCTCCTAACGGGAGCCGGTTCAGGCATTGGAAAAACGACAGCCGAGCTATTCGCAAAAGAGGGAGCGACGGTCATCGTTAACGATATTGACGAGGCAAAAGGTCAAGAAACGGCAAAAACGATTCAAGAGAGCGGCGGCAGCGCCTTGTTCCTTCACGCCGACGTAACCGACTCGGACTCGGTCCAATCGATGGTTAAGGAAGCGATCAAAGTCCACGGCAAGATCGATATTTTATTTAACAACGCCGGCATTAGCGGAGTCGGGGCGCTGCATGAGATCGAGCCGGAAGCTTGGGACCGCGTCGTACAGGTTAATCTTCGCGGCGTATTCCTCCCTTCGAAGCATGCGCTTCCGTATATGATGGAGCGCAGGTCCGGCAATATCATCAACATGTCCTCCTGCATCGCGGAGATCGGCCTCGCGCGCCGCGCCTCCTACTCGGCTACGAAAGGCGCCGTGCTGGCGCTGACCAAGTCGATGCAGGTCGATTACGCCAAATACAATATACGCGTAAATGCGGTTTTGCCGGGAACGATTATGACGCCTTTTGTTGAGCAATACCTAAAGAACTCCTACGAAGACCCTGAGGCGGCAATCGCAGCCATTAAGACGAGACAGCTCAGCGGAGAGCTGGGCAGGCCGGCGGATGTGGCGAACGGCGTGCTTTTTCTAGCTTCCGATGAATCGTCCTTTATGATGGGTTCCCCTCTATATATCGATGGCGGAGTCGTATTCGGCAAGGATGCTTAATTCACAATACGAAAGGATGACCTAACAGTATGAAGCTTGTAACGATAGAGCAAGACGGACAATTTAGACTCGGAGTAAAGCTGGATGAGCGTATCCTCGATATCCAATCCGCGCTTGAGCAACTGCCTGATGAGGCTGTGCCTACGGACGTCATGGCTGTCATTGAAGGCGGGGAAAAGAGCGTTGCCGCGATAACTGCGTATGCGGAGCGTTTGCTAGGGTCTGCTGAGTATACCGAAGCTTTGCTCCTCCATGAAGAGGAGGTTCGATTCGGGCCCTGCGTGACGAGGCCGAACAAAATCATCTGCGTTGGCCTGAACTATAGGCAGCATGCGATTGAAACGAATGCGCCGATTCCGCAGTATCCGATTCTATTTAACAAATTCAACAACACGCTTACGGGACATCACATGGATATTGCGCTGCCTGAACGCGTAACCTCCCAAGTTGATTATGAGGCTGAGCTTGTCATTGTCATCGGCAAAACGGCCAAATACGTAAGCAAGGATGAGGCGCTGCAGCATGTGTTCGGCTATTGCAACGTGAATGACCTGTCGGCGCGTGATCTCCAGATGAGAACGCAGCAATGGCTGCTCGGCAAGAGCTGCGACGATTTCAGTCCGCTTGGCCCTTATCTGGTGACGGCGGACGAGATCGCTGATCCGAATCATTTGGAGATCAAATGTACCGTGAACGGAGAGATCCGCCAGCACTCCAATACTTCCGATATGATTTTTCCATGCGATGAGGTCGTTAGCTATATTTCGCAGCATATGACGCTTGTTCCGGGCGATATTATTTTGACGGGAACGCCGGAGGGTGTCGTGCTTGGTTATCCGGAGGAGAAGCGCGTTTATTTGCAGGACGGCGATGTGGTGACGATTGAGATCGAGAAGCTTGGGAGCTTGACCAATCGGATGGTGAGCGAAGCTTATTCCAAATCATAGTAAAGGATGGGTGTATAAAGTGAATCATGCAAAGCTGTGGTATAACGGGGCAGCAGCGGACTGGAAGCAGGGGCTGCCAATCGGAAACGGAAGAATAGGCGCCGTCATACACGGCGGTATCGATAACGAAATATGGAGCATGACGGAGATCACGTATTGGTCAGGCAAAACGGAGCGTATTCCAGGCAGCGGCAGCGCGAAAGAGGATCTGGAGCGGATGAGAGAGTCCTTTTTTAAAGGAGACTACAACGAGGGTGACCGGCTTGCCAAGCAGGCGCTGCAGCCTAAGAAGCAGAACTTCGGCACAAACCTGTCGGTGTGCGACGTGAAGCTGCGCTTCGGGCAGCAAGGAGAGAATTTAATACGCGAGCTGAGCTTGGAAAATGCAACCGTGCAGGTTTCCTATACGCACTCCGGCCACAAAATCACTCGTGAAACGTTCGCCACACATGCCGATGGCATCGTTGTATCAAGAATGAAGAGCGAGCAAGCCGGGGCGATTTCCTTCTCGCTGGGCGTTCAAGGGCGCACGTGCGATTTTGCCACGGTGATTACAGATGAGGATACGCTCGCCTTCCATGGGCAAGCGACCGAGGACGTGCACAGCGACGGGAAATGCGGCGTATTTTGCGAGGGGATGCTTAAGGTTGTTGCCGTAGGCGGCACCGTTCAAAGCAGGGAGAACGAAATCGTAGTATCGGATGCGGATGAGGCGATCATTTATTTTGCCATCCATACGGATTACAGGAAAAAGGATGACAAATGGACCTTGGAATGCGATAAGGAGATCGCAGCGGCAATTACGAAAGGGTATGAGCGCCTCAAGGAAGATCATATTGCCGACTATAGGGAGCTGTATGCCCGGGTGGCAATTGATTTAGGCGATACGGAGAGCGGCAAGCTGCCGACGGACGAGAGAATGAAGCTGTTTTCGAAGGGTCGGCACGAGGATGCCGATTTGATCGCTTTGTTTTTCCAGTATGGCCGTTATTTGACGATTGCCGGTTCACGCGCGGATTCGCCGCTGCCGCTGCATTTGCAGGGGATATGGAATGACGGCGAAGCGAACCGGATGGCTTGGAGCTGCGATTACCATCTGGACGTCAATACGGAAATGAACTACTACCCGACGGAAATTAGCAACTTGGCAGAATGCCATGTGCCCTTGATGAATTACATTGAGCAGCTGTCAATCGCGGGCAGGCAAGCGGCGCAGGATTTCTACGGAAGCGAAGGCTGGGTAGCGCATGTGTTCTCGAATGCATGGGGCTTCTCGGCGCCGGGCTGGGAAACCGGCTGGGGGCTTAACGTTACGGGCGGACTTTGGATTGCCACTCATCTGAAAGAGCATTATGAGTACGGATTGGACCATGCGTTTTTAACGAAGCAAGCTTATCCGATTATGAAGGAAGCCGCGATTTTCTTCCTTGACTATATGACTGTGCATCCGGACAATGGCTGGCTCGTGACGGGACCGTCGAACTCACCCGAGAACAGCTTCTATACGAGCAACCGCGAGGAGGGAGCGCAGCAGCTGTCGATGGGCTCGACGATGGATCAGGTGCTGGTGCGGGATTTGTTCACGTTCTGCCTGGAAGCAGCCGAGCAGCTGCAAGTCGATGAGGAGCTTCAAGCGAAGCTGAAGCAAGCGATACCGCTGCTGCCGCCGCTCCAGATCGGGAAGCGGGGACAGCTGCAGGAATGGCTGGAGGATTACGAGGAGGCACAGCCGGAGCATCGCCACCTTGCCCATCTCTTCGCCTTATATCCGGGCAATCAAATTACGCCGCGGAAAACGCCGGAGCTTAGTGCTGCCGCAAGGGAAACGCTGCTTGGCAGAATGCAGACCGATGAGCTTGAGGATATTGAATTTACGGCGGTATTGTTCGCAACCGGCTTCTCCAGATTGTTTGACGGCGATCGTGCGCTGAGACATATCATTCATCTAATCGGGGAGCTGTGCTTCGATAATTTGCTGACGTATTCCAAAGCAGGCGTTGCCGGAGCGGAGACGAATATTTTCGTCATCGACGGCAATTATGGCGGAACCGCTGCGGTAGCGGATTTGCTGCTGCAAAGCCATGCCGGCGAGATTCATTTGCTTCCGGCGCTTCCCGCCGCTTGGTCGAGGGGCTCTTATAGGGGACTGCGGGCAAAAGGAAATGCCGAGGTCGATGTCGCGTGGGAAAATGGCAAGCTGACGGAAGCGACGATTCGAGCCTTCTCCGCCGGGGATGCGATTATACGCTTCGGCGAGCAGGCAGTATCCATCGCGCTTGTTCCCGGCCAAGTCTACAAGCTTGACCAAGAGCTGCAAGTCATTAAGCAGCAAGCTGCGCACATCTAACTAACCAAATGAACGTATTAGACAACTACTTGTTTTATTAGTAGTTGTCTTTTCGTATCATTAGGTTATTATGAATGAGCGGAGCTTTTTTAATAGAGAATCTTAAATTTTGCCCATGTTTTGTAAGCGCTTTTATGAAGGGGGGAGGTGGTTGGCTGTGCCAAAGTACTCAACCATATTTCGCAAGTTTCTTATTTCTTATCTTATTATCTTGATCATTCCAAGCATAGCGGGCTTCGTTTCCTATCGGACCTCAATTGAAGTGACGCAGTCGATCTCCATCGAAAATAGTATCACGCAGCTTGAGCGAAGCGAGGAAATATTGGAGCGGAGAATGGTTGAGGTCGAGGGCTTCACGAGGCAGCTTGCCTTGAATCCGGATTTAAACAAGTTAATGAATGAAAAGAAAAACGGCGAGGCCGTAAACGTATACGGCATTTGGAGCTTATTGAAGCAGGTTACGCCCTTTAGCCAGACGAACGATTTTTTGCAAAACTATTTTATCTATTTAAGCAATTATGACGTTATTTTTACGCAGGGCTCTGCCTATTTCAGGCCGGAGCATTATTACGAGAACTACCGCTATGCGGATCTGTCGCTTGAAGAATGGAAAAAGTCGGTGCTGGATCAAACGCATCGCAGCGAAATCAAGCCGCTTAGTTCCTTTCTAAGTAACGCCAAGCAGACCTCGGTCATTACGTATATGCAGTCGCTTCCGCTGGATAGCTTTAACGGCTCATCACCGGCAACGGTTGTCGTTATTATCGACGAGGAAAATATTTCGAATCTGCTCGCCGGGCTTGAGGATCGATACGGCGGATGGGCTCATATTAGCGATGCGGAAGGGAATACGATCGGTTTGCGGGGCATAAGCGAGGAAGACGCCAAGAAGCTGTCCTTGGATGCCAAGCTTGATCAGAGTAAGGTCAGCCAGTTTTACAATGACGACCTCGTCATTACGATTCATTCCGACAAGAACGGCTGGATCTACCGAGCAGGAATACCGAAGCAGGTGCTGATGCAAAACGCGAATCAAATCAAGCACATTACTTGGTTCGTAACCGGAGCGGCGCTGCTGCTCGGGCTTCTAGTCGGTCTTGTCTTGTCCTACCGCAATAGCGCGCCCATCAATCGGCTGCTTACCGTAATGAAAGAGCAGTTCGGCAAGGATGGCGTAACGGGACGGAACGAATATGACTTTTTGCAGGGTAACATTTCTAATATCATTACGAGCAACCGGCAGCTCGAAAATGAATTGAACCGGCAGCTTCCGCTCGTAAGGGACGGCTTCTTGAAGCGGCTCATCGCGGGAGAGTTCCAGACGACGGATGAAATTATCGCGGCGGCAGCGCAGGCGGATACCAAGCTTGATACGAACGAAGGTTACGTAGGCGTTCTGCAAATCAACGGATATTCCGGCATGGACAGCGTCGAAATATTGAATGAGCTTTATGCGGCAAGGCTGATTCTAAAGCAGACTTTAACCACGCTGGACAGCCATCTCCATATGACGGATCTTGGTTCGGACAAAGTGGTGATGATCTTCACGGGGCAAGATGGAGAGGCGGGGAGCGAGGCGTCAAGAGAGAGAATTCAGGCTGCGCTTGGCAAGCTGGCCGATATCGCGTACAGCGATTACAAGATTTCGTTCAACGCGGCTTTTGGCGACTCCTTCTCGGCGATGATCGACGTGAGCCATTCCTACGAGCAAGCGAAGCAAATGATGGAGTATACCGATTATGAGAGCAAAAAGAGCATAATCTGGTTTACGGATTCCAGGCTGGAGACAGCGACGTATTATTATCCGATGGATATCGAGCAGCGCTTGATTAGTACGATCCGCGCGGGCGAGCCGGATGAAGCGAAGCGCATGATTATAACCGTTATGGAGAAAAACACGGAAAACCAGCAGCTATCTATCGAGATGAAGCAGCAGCTGGTGGGCGAGCTGAAGGGGACGCTGCTGAAATTGCTCGATCAGAAGGCGTTTATGGAATCGGAGCTGCTGCATACGCTGAAAAATCAAATGATCAGCATCCAAGCGTCAAATGCAATAAGCGTCATTCAGGATGAAATCATCGAAATTGTCGATTCCTTATGCAGCGTCATCAACAGCAAAAAAAATCATGCCCATTTCCAAACCGTCGAAGAGATCAAACATTTCATCTCCGAAGCCTACGGCGATTCCGAGCTGACGTTATACCGGATTGCCGAGAAGGTGGAGCGTCCCGAAAAATATATTTCGCAGCTGTTCAAAGAAGTAACGGATATTAACGTGTCCGACTACTTGGAGATGATTCGAATCGAGCAAGCCTCTGCGCTCCTAAGGTCGAATGCATGTACGGTTGATGAGATCGCGGTTCGCGTTGGGTACAATAGCTCGCATTCCTTCCGCAGAGCCTTCAAGCGAGTAATGGGCATTGCGCCGAGCGCCTATAGGCAATCGATACAAATATGAACCATCGGCGGATGCGGCGTACAAGGAGAGGGTTGGACTTGAGAAAAAGCTTTGCGGGTTTATTAGCGACCTTAATAGCCGTATGTATGCTGCTTGCAGCATGTACACAAAGCGATGCTCCGAATGAAACGGACCCATCAGCAACGCTTGACGGGTCAGGGGGTTCTTCGGCAGCGCCGGTCGAGATCAGCGTATTCGCCCAGCAGGAGACGGGTATCGATCTGAGAACGAATGATTTTTCCAAGCTGCTGGAGCAAAAATTTAATGCCAAATTTAATTGGGAAATCATCTCGATGGACGGCGCCAAGGAAAAACGGCAAATCTCGCTTGCCAGCGGCGACTATCCCGAGGCTTATATTTTAACCGCCTATGTGGATCAATTTTCGCAATCGGACGTTTTGAAATATGGGAAGCAAGGCGTTTTTGTCCCATTAAACGATCTAATTGATCAATACGCGCCGAATATTAAAGCGGCTATGGAAGAGGACCCTTCCTTAAGGGCGTTTAATACGGCGCCTGACGGCAATATTTATGGTCTCGTCGCTTATAGC
Source organism: Paenibacillus sp. FJAT-27812 (assembly GCF_001273905.1). Classification (NCBI taxonomy): domain Bacteria; kingdom Bacillati; phylum Bacillota; class Bacilli; order Caryophanales; family Paenibacillaceae; genus Paenibacillus; species Paenibacillus sp. FJAT-27812. Next base: position 2,893,260 of record NZ_LIGH01000001.1, read on the forward strand.
GAATGCTTCCACTGCTCATACCCGAACAAGATGTGGGTCAATACGAAGTGGCTGGAGCGCTTGAAGCTGGAAATGCCTAAAACGACTGCCGAGTTCAAACAAATGCTGGCGGCGTTCAAAAATAACGATCCCAACGGCAATGGTGTGGCGGATGAGATACCGCTTAGCGGCTCGACGGAGGATTTTGGCGTCCATATCGTGCCTTACCTTATGAACGGGTTTATTTATGACGATGACCGCAATTATTTGTTTATGAAGGACGGCAAGGTGGATACGGTGGCGAATAAGCCGCAGTGGAAGGAAGGCATCGCTTTTATTAAATCGCTTTACGACGAGGGCTTGATTGATCCGGGAGCCTTTATTCAAAATGCGGAAGCGCTCAAACGGGTGGGCGATAATGCGGATGTGGAAATTCTCGGTGCCGCTACAGCGATGCATCCCGCTATTTTCGTAAGCGAGCGTACGCAGGATTACGCGCCGCTGCCGCCGCTCACGGGACCGTATGCTTCCTATGCGACATATGATGGCGGGGGAATACCGCCGGGAGCAAAATTCGTGATCACGAATAAAGCGAGCAAGGAAGCGCAAATCGCGTTAATCCAAATGGTGGATTACATGTATACGCCAGAGGGACAAACGAATGCGCAATCCGGGCTCGAAGGCAAGGGATGGAGGAAGGCAAAAGCGGGCGAAGAAGCGATGAGCGAGGGGACCAAGCCGATGTTCGCGAATCTCTCGCCGATCGAGAAGCCGCTGGCGAAAAATTCCGGCTGGAGCGGGATGGCGCATTTTTATATGCCGAAGGAATACCGCGACAGCTGGGTGGCCAGCACAGACATCTACTCGCAGGATGGCTACGAGCGCAGGCTCTCTGAAGCGACATTGCTCTATGAAGGCCATGCACCCTCCGAGCTGTTCATGGACTGGTCCATTTGGATCGATCCGGCCGAGGCTGATGAAGCAGGCATATTGCAATCCAATCTTGTCCATTATATCGATCAAAGCACGCTCCAATTTATTACGGGTGACCTAGACCTCGATAAAGATTGGGACAGCTTCGTAAACGGGCTCGCGAATATGCAGGTTAATCGTTATGTTCAAATGATGCAAAAAGCGTATGATCTTTCGATCTCCAAACCATAACGAATGATGCATGTAATCCCGGCTGCTGATGCAGTCGGGATTTTTTGGCGTTGTACGGCAGCCGCTAGCGGAAATGTACGTCCGTACGGCCATTTGCCCCCCGGAAATACGGGTTTTTGTACGTAAAACGACGCAAATGTACCTGTTTGGGGATGGTGGATTTCTACTATGATCAGCGTATAGAAAGCGCTATCATACATCGGCAGCTAGCTACCTAGGGGGGATTGTTCTGGAAAAAGAAATGGTACTGAATAACAAATTGTTAAAGCAAAAGGGCAAGCGGAGTCTTGCGGATGAAGCGAGCAGAAGCTTCAAGAAGCATTGGCAGCTTTACCTTATCGTCATACCGCCCGTGTTGTTTTTTCTTATCTTTAAATACTATCCGATGCTGAACGCGGTGCTCGCTTTTAAAGATTACAACGTCATCAAGGGCATTTGGGGAAGCGAATGGGTCGGGCTCAAAAACTTTAGGCTCTTCTTTGAGAATCCGATGTTCTGGTCGCTGGTCAAGAACACGATTTACGTCAGCGGTTATTTATTGCTCGCGGGTTTTCCTATTCCGATCATACTTGCGTTGATGCTTAATGAAATACGTAACGGCCGCTTCAAACGGCTTGTCCAGCTGGTGACGTTCGCGCCGTATTTTATATCGACGGTCGTCATGGTATCGATCATTATGTTGTTTCTCGCGCCAAGGCTCGGCTTTGCAAACGTGGCTTTAAATTATTTTGGACTCGACTCGATCAATTTTCTTGGGGAAGCCAGCATGTTCCGCTCCATCTATGTTTGGTCGGATATTTGGCAGACGGCAGGTTACTCCGCGGTCATATATTTGGCGGCGCTGGCGGGCATCGATCCTACTCTTTATGAGGCTGCAAAGGTGGATGGCGCTTCGCGCTTTCAAAAAATCATCCATGTTGATTTGCCGGGCATTTTGCCGACGATCACCATTATTCTCATCTTGAATGTGGGCAGCGTGATGGCGATTGGCTTCGAGAAAATTTACCTGCTGCAAAATCCGCTCAACCTCGTCAATTCCGAAATTATTGCTACTTACGTGTATAGGATTGGACTTTTAAACGCCAACTACAGCTTCGCAACGGCAGTCGGCTTATTTAATTCAGTCATTAATCTTGCGTTATTGTTTACCGTTAACGGCTTGGCAAAACGATTTACGAAATCGAGCATTTGGTAAAAGGGGAGTGCGCCTATGGCATCGGCAAAAATAGCATCGCAGGCACCAATCAGACAAACGATTAAGGATTCGACAGGCGATAAAGTTTTTATGTTTATCGTGTATACCGTACTGGCGATTGTTCTGATCGCGGTCATTTATCCGCTCATTTATATTGTCAGCAGCTCCATCAGCAGCCCGGCTGCCGTAACGTCCGGCCGCGTCTGGCTGTGGCCCGTCGACATTTCTTTTAAGGGCTTTAAGGTCTTGTTCTCTACGCCGCAAATTATGCAGGGCTACGGCAATTCACTATTCTATACATCGGTAGGAACGCTGATCAGCGTTGGGCTTACGGTCATGATCGCGTACCCGATGTCGCGCAAATCATTTTTTGGCCGCAGCGTCATTATGATGCTCATTACGTTCACGATGCTCTTTAGCGGCGGCTTGATTCCGACGTACATGGTCGTGAGAGAGTTTGGCATGATCGATACACGGTGGGCGCTGCTCATTCCGAATGCCGTTTGGGTATGGCAGGTCATCATTGCGCGCTCCTTCTTCCAGTCTTCCATTCCGGATGAGCTGTTTGAAGCGAGTGAAATTGACGGCTGCAGCGATATCCGGTTCATGCGAAGCGTCGTTATTCCATTATCGAAGCCCATCCTTGCCGTACTCTTTCTGATGTATGGCGTAGGCCAGTGGAACGCATACTTCGATGCTTTGATCTATCTCAAATCCGCGAACTTGTTCCCGCTGCAGCTCGTTTTGAGAAGCATCATCATTATGAACAACAGCGCCAGCGTAACGGATGCGCTGAAGCAAGTGGAGAGACAGCAGCTGTCCGAGCTGCTCAAATATTCGCTCATCGTGGTAGCGACTTTGCCGGTTCTCATCATTTACCCGTTCGTACAGCGGTATTTCGTGCAGGGGATGCTGGTCGGTTCCGTAAAAGGGTAGTCATGTAAAGCACGTGTACGGCAGCTTCGTAACTTAAGGAGGTGGTGGGCATGTAGCAAGCAGGCACAAGAAGACAAAGGCAAACACTTCATAAATTGAAAAGGGAGCGATAACAATTGAAAAAGAGACTTGTAAGTTTGTTGGCAACGATCCTAATGGCCAGCATGACGCTTGCTGCATGCTCAAGCAATAACGGGCCTGCCAATACGGCCTCAAACGCACCGACTGCACAATCGGAAGAGACGGGAGCAACCGCACCGGTTGAGATTTCCATATTTGCCGTACAGGAAACGAATATTGATTTGGCAACGAATAAATTTACTAAATTTGTAGAAGACAAGTTCAACATCAAGCTTAAATTCGAAACGACTCCACCCGATGGAGCGCAGGAAAAACGCCAAATTTCACTCGCTAGCGGCGATTACCCTGATGCTTACATGCTTCCAGGCTATATCGACCAATTCACGCAAGCGGATGTCGTGAAGTACGGCAAACAAGGGGTGCTGCTGCCTCTGAATGACCTAATCGAGAAGTATGCGCCTAACATTAAAGCGGCGATGGAAAGCAACGCCGATTTGAAAGCGTTTAACACGGCGCCGGACGGCAATATTTACGGGCTTGTCGCATACAGCCAGTGCTTCCACTGTTCGTACCCGAACAAAATGTGGATCAATACGGATTGGCTTACAAAATTGCAGCTCGAAATGCCAAAAACGCCTGAAGAGTTCAAAGCTGTCCTGACAGCGTTCAAAACAAAAGATCCAAACGGCAACGGAATTGCCGATGAAGTGCCGCTCAGCGGATCGAAGGAGGATTTTGGCGTACGCGTCATTCCATTCCTCATGAACGGCTTCGTCTATGACGACGACCGTAACTACTTGAACCTGACAAATGGGAAGGTAGAATCGGCAGCGCTTAAGCCGGAATGGAAAGAAGGCTTAACGTATATCAAATCCTTGTATGACGAAGGCTTGATCGATCCAGGCGCATTCGCGCAAAACGCGGAAGCGTTCAAAAAAATCGGCGAAAACGGCGACGCTCAAATTTTGGGCGCGGGCGCCGGGATGCACCCTGCAATTTTCGTAAACATCGATGTAGGCAACAAAAACTCGGCTTCTTATAATCCAGTGCCTCCGCTTACGGGACCGCATGGTTCATTCGCGACTCATGACGGCGGCGGCGTGGCACCGGGAGCAAAATTTGCAATTACGAACAAAGCGTCAGAAGAACAACAAATTGCCCTTATTAAATTGGTGGATTACATGTTCACAGAAGAAGGACAAACGAACGGCGCTTCCGGTATGGAAGGCATCGACTGGAGAAAGCCGAAGGAAGGCGAAGTTGCGCTAGGAGAAGGCGTAACGCCGAAGGTTGCAACGATTCCTGCCGTTGAAGGCGAAGCGCCTCGCAACGCGGGCTGGAGCGGTACCGCTCACTTCTACATGCCAAGGGAATACCGGGACAGCTGGGTTCAAGGTACGGATATTTATGATTCTGCGAACTACGAGCGTAGATTGTACCAAGCGACGCTTCTGTACCAAGGCCACGAGCCGAAGGAACTGTTCCCGCTTTGGTCGATTTGGATCGATTCGGCGGAAGTCGACGAAGCGAGCATTTTGCAAACGAACATCAAGTCGTATATCGAGCAAAGCGCGCTTCAATTCGTAACAGGCAATAAAAGTCTAGAGAAGGATTGGGACGCTTATGTGAAGGGGCTTAAGGATCTGAAAATCGATCGTTACCTGGAAATTTTGCAAAAAGCGTACGACGCATCGTTTAAATCATAAAAAATTCCACAGGATCAGGTTCTTTATTGCGAAATAAAAGCCTGATCCTATTTGATAAAAAAAGGAGATTAATAATGACGCAGATGATGAGGAAATCGCGCTTGTGGCTGCTTATCGTCGTGATGATCACGACGCAGCTGGGAATAGTGGTACCGCAAGCAAATGTCGCGGAAGCGGCTAATAACGGCTTGGCCGCAAAGCCTTATATGGGCTGGAGCAGCTACAGCTTGCAGGTGTATACAGGCAACGGACAGTGGATTACCGAAGATAACATTAAAGCGCAATCGGATGCGATGCATGAGAAGCTTCAGCCGTATGGCTACGAATATATCAACATAGACGCGGCTTGGAACGGTGGAATGGACGGGTATGGACGGCCTATTCCGAGCACGACTTTATATCCGAACGGCTTCCAAGCCGTCATCGATTATGTCCATGCGAACGGACAGAAGATCGGTCTGTACGGCATTCCGGGCTTATCGCCGCAAGCGTATGATCAGGATTTGCCGATCTATGGCGCTCCCGGCTGCTCGATGCAGGACATCGCGGCTCAGCCGATCAAGCAATCGGACTATTGGGGTCTTGGCTACAAGATTGATTTCTCGAAGCCCTGCGCTCAAAAGTATATCGATTCGATAGCTGATTTGTATGGCGAGTGGGGAATCGACTTTTTGAAGTTTGACAGCGTGACGCCTGGATCGGGCATCTCCGACCTGTCCCTTGATGCGCGGGATGACGTTAAGGCATGGTCGGAGGCGCTTGCACCGCACAATATTTGGCTGGAGCTTTCATGGGCGCTTGATATTAAGTACATCGATCATTGGAAGCAATACGCGAACGGGTGGCGCGTAGACTGGGATATCGAGTGCTACTGCGGCAGCGGCGGCTTAACGACGTGGCCGAGCATCGCTAGACTTTTCCCGAAGGCGGAGCAGTTCTGGCGCCATGCAGGTCCGGGCGGCTGGAACGATTTTGACTCGCTGAATATCGGAAATGGAGCGATGGATGGCATTACGGAGGACGAGCGTCAAACGGCGATGTCTTTCTGGGCGATTTCATCCGCACAGCTGTATATTGGCAATGACATGACCAAGCTGGACGATTACGGCACCAAGCTGTTAACGAATGAAGAGGTTATCGCCGTCAATCAGGCTGGCCGTCCAGGGCATCCTGTATCGACAGCTACCGAGCAGCAGGTGTGGTATGCCAATAATGGCGATGGCAGCTACACGGTTGGACTCTTCAACCTTGGCAGCTCGGCTGCGACCGTGAACGTCAATTGGAGCGATATCGGACTAACTGGTCCTGCGACTGTTCGCGACCTTTGGAGCCATGAGGACTTGGGTTCTTTCGATACCGGCTTCAGCTCTGTAGATTTGGCTTCGCATGGTTCGCGCTTGTTCAAGGTAGTGGCGCAGAATGGAACGGTAACGGCAAATGATGACGATACCGGCATGAAGTATACGGGTGCTTGGGCTCGAAACGGCGGGCAAGAGCTGGTTGGCGACAAACAAAATCTGGTTATTGATGTAAGCGATACCACTGCGCAAAATAGCGTGATCAGCCCAGCAGCCGCAAGCTTCGATAAGAAGACATCGGCGCAAGCTGATGTTGCGACGGTTATGACGCTGAACGGAAATACGCTGAATAGTATTTCGAGCAATGGAACAACGCTAGTTGCAGGTACGGACTACACCGTATCGGGTAATGAAGTGACGATTAAGAAGGAATATTTGGCGGCAAAACCAGTTGGCATCACGAATCTAACGTTTACCTTCAGCGGCGGAGCTTCGCAGACGCTTGCCGTCACCATAAGCGATACAACGATAAGGGATAGCCGTGTGACTCCTGCAACGGTTAGCTTTGATAAGAAACCATCAGCTCAGAATGACGTTGCGCTGACGCTTTCGCTAAACGGAAATGACTTGCTGGGCGCTGAGCAGGATGGTAACGCTTTGGCGGCGGGGACAGACTACACCGTCTCAGGCGATCAGCTTACCATTAAGAAATCGTATCTTGCGGCGCTTCCGACAGGTACGACGGCTATGGCCTTCTCCTTTAGCGGAGGTTCGGAGCAAAAGGTATCTCTAGTTGTAAGGGATACGTCCATTGGCGGCTCATACTCGATTAACGACGACCATGCTTCCATCGCATATACGGGAGGCTGGAACCGCAGCTATAACCGTGGTCTAGGCGATTATATGGATGATGTCCATTATGCGGAGGCCAACAACAATGATTTCTTTGAATATGCGTTTACGGGCACGGGGATTGAATTTATTACAGAGCTTGATCCGTCTCAGGGTGAAATGGACATCTATGTGGACAATCAGTTCCAGCAAACCGTGAGCACCTATAACATCGGCAGAATGGCGCAGCAGCCTGTGTTCAACATCACGGGACTTGCGGATGGCCCTCACACGCTTAAAGCGGTGAAGAAATCCGGGTATTTTATGCTGCTGGATAAATTAAGAATCAGCGTACCGGATCTGATTAGCGCAAGCACGGCAGCATTTGATAAAGCTGACGGACAACAGGCGGATATTGCGATCACAACTACGGGCGAAGGCAGCAGCTTGAGCAGCATCACAAGCGGCGCGGCAGCCTTGGTTTTGGATACGGATTATACGGTGGCAGGCAACGTGGTAACGATCAAGAAGGAATATGTGGCAGCGCAGCCGCTCGGAACAACCAGCCTGACCTTCGCCTTTAATGGCGGAGCGGCTCAGACGTTATCGATTGCGGTTAATGATTCATCGGCAACGAACAGCGCAATAAATCCAGCCACAGGCAGCTTTGATAAAAAAGCGGACTTGCAGGCAGATGTCACAACGACGATGTCGCTTAATGGGAACGCGCTGGTTGGCATTTCTAATGGCTCAGCAACCTTAGTGCCAGGCAGCGATTACACGCTTTCAAATGATGAGGTTACGATTACGAAGGCGTATCTGGCAACTTTGCCAGTGGGAACAGCGAATTTGAGCTTTATTTTTGACCAAGGAATGGCACAGGCGTTATCGATTGCGGTTAGCGATACGACAGGCCAGAACAGCACGATCAGCCCAAGCGCGTTAAGCTTTGACAAAAAAGCAGCTGCACAGGCCGATGTTACGACTAATATCACGCTAAACGGCAACAGCCTGATCGGCATTACTGATGCGTCGGAGGCTCTGCAAGCTGGCGTTGACTACCAAGTATCGGGCAGTCAGCTTACGATTAAGAAGGAATACCTTGCGGCTAAGCCAAATGGCATGACGAATCTAACATTGTCCTTTAGCGGCGGAGCAGATCGGATTCTGGCAATTGCGATTAGCGACACAGCAAGAGGCCGCTATGTATCGATTAACGATGACGACAGCGAAATTTCCTATAAGGGCGCATGGCAGCACAGCAGAAACAGGGGATTTGGCAACTATAAGGACGATGTGCATTTCACGGAAGCGAACAACGATTATTTTGAGTTTACGTTCAAGGGAACAGGCTTGGCGTTCATTACGGAAAAGGATTCCTCGCAGGGGGATATCGACATCTACGTGGATGGCGTGTTTAAGCAAACGGTCAGTGCGTACCATCCAAGCAGGCAAGTTAAGCAAACGCTGTTCAGCATTGAAGGGCTTGCTGAGGGAGCGCATACGATTAAGGGCGTTAAGAAATCAGGCTACTACTTGCTGCTGGATCAATTGAAATTCAAAATAGCGGATATGATCAGTCCGGATTCAGCAAGCTTTGACAAGACGGCGCAGGCCGATGTGACGACCACGCTAAGCATTGACGGCAGCAATCTGCTTGGCATTATGAATGGCAATGCGGCTCTTGCGGCGGACGTCGATTACACGATTTCGGGCAACGTAATCACGATTAAGAAAGAGTACCTGTCTGCACAGCCGGACGGATCGGTCAGCTTGGCTATTTCCTATAAAGGCGATTTCCAAAATGACATCCATGCCACGGAGACGAATGGGGATGATGTAGAATTCTCATTCACGGGAACGGGCGTCACGCTCCTTGCGCCGAAGTCGGCTGCTCAAGGCGACATCGATATCTATGTCGACAACGTATTTAAGGAAACGGTAAGCGCAAATAACGCGAGCAGGCTGACACAGCAGGCGGTATACAGCATTGCCGGATTGGCAAACGGACCGCATACGATTAAGGCTGTGAAAAAATCAGGCGATTATATGGTAGTGGATGGCGTGAGCTTCAGCGTGAACGCGGCGACAGTGCCATCGGCAACGCCACCGACGGCAACGCCGACACCAACACCAACGCCGGTAACGACACCTGAATCAACACCGGTGTCGACACCAGTATCAACACCGGTCACAACACCGGCATCAACGCCAACAGCGACACCAACGGCTGTGCCGACCGCAAAGCCGGAACTGCTTGATATCGCCTACATGAACGGCTATGAAGACGGTACCTTCAGACCGGATGTGAAAATGACCCGCGCTGAGATCGCGGCAATCTTGTCGAGAATCGTTACGCGCGAAGCAGCGGGGAAGGACGTCACCTACAGCGACGTTCATTCAACCGATTGGGCGAATGAAGCTATTTTGAAAGTGACCAAAATGGGCTTGATGAAGGGTTACGAAGACGGTACGTTCGGCGCGGGAAAACAAATTACGCGGGCTGAGATGGCTAAGCTTGTTTCGTCGCTGATAGGCGACACGCAGAAAGCAGGAGCAGGCTTTAAGGACATTGCGGGCCATTGGGCAAATGCCGATATTCTGAAAGCGCAGGCTGCCGGAATCATCAATGGCTATCAGGACGGAACCTTTAAGCCGAACCATCCGCTGACAAGGGCCGAAGCATCGGTCATGATCAACAAATTGCTCGGCAGAGACAAACCAAGCGGCTCGGTGCAGTCTCCTTGGAAGGATGTGCCAAGCACGCACTGGGCATTCGGAGATATTTTAGCAGCATCGGTTAAATAGCAGATAGAGCCCTCCTAACTCCATAGGAGGGCTCTATTTAGGAGGATTAAAGATGAGCATGATTGATCAGTCAGCCAGCAGCTATGTAAATCTGCGCAGAGGGTTGCCTAACCTGAGTAAAAGGCTGCGCCATAACGAACCTATTGTCGTTGCTTTTCTTGGAGGCTCCATTACCGAGGGCTACGGAGCGTCCGATCCCGATAAGGCGAGCTGGCGCGCGTTGACGGAAAGCTATTTGAGAGAACGATTTTCGGAAGATAGGGTGACTTGTGTGAATGCGGGGGTTGGGGGCACAAATTCCACCTTCGGCGTTCATCGTTTGAGAGAGCATGCGCTGCCAAACAGCGAGATTGATCTATTATTCGTTGAATTCAGCGTCAATGATGGCGAGGATCGCGAAGAATCGATTAGAGGCATGGAAGGGATTGTACGGCAATGCTGGCGGCTATCGCCGGAGGCGGATATTTGTTTTCTCTATACAGCGGCAGAGAAGAATTTGACGGCTAGAATGCCCTTTAACATAGCCGTACATGAGGAAGTTGCAGCCCATTATCATATACCATCGGTTAACTTCGCAGCGAGCATCTATGATTTGATAGGGGAGGGGCAGGCGCGCTGGGAGGAGCTTGCACCAGATCTTGTACATCCGAACGATGCGGGATATGCGCGGTATGCGCAGGCTGTGCGGCACTTTTTGGAGTATGCTTTTATTAATGATGCAGGCCATGAGGAGGGTTGGGAAAATCCAGCTTTGCCGTCGCCTTTGGACGACAAAAGCTATGAACATGCCGTGATGCTGGATTTTTATCAAGGTGTTCAGCAAGGAGGCTTTATGCTGATGAAGGAGGCGCCGGAGCCGCTCATTAACTGGCGATATCAAGGCGAGCATCTGTATGCGGATAGAAAGGGTGCTTCTTTTTCTTTTGCCGTTAGTGGACGGAGTGCCGGGCTTTTGCTATTGTGCGGCCCTGATACAGGCATTTTTGAATATTCATTAGATGGATTAACCTTTAATGAGGTTCAATTGTTTGATGAATGGTGCTTGGGAGCGTTCAGGCCCGTCATTGCGATGTTTCCTCTCTCGCCACATGGGCAAACGCTTCAGATCACTGTCCGAAATACGGATCGGAAAGATGAACGCAGCACGGGGACGGGGCTGCGGATTTTGAAGGTGCTTAGCAACGCATAGCCGTGTACATAGGGAGTGCAATGGATAAAGCTTTAGGCAAGAAGACGGATGTTTAGGCATGCCCTAAACGTTCGTCTTTTTGTTATGGCCGCTCTAACCGCAAATAACCCCGTTAAGGTTCATTAGACGAGGTTTGTAAGGGTTTTCCTTATTATTGCTCCTTATTATGGTTTTTGAACAAATGGTAAAGGAGGCGTATAGTGGGTATTAGTGAAAATGGGTCGGAAATGGACGAACAAGGCACAGGGGGTTACCTTGCATGGAATCATGGAAACGTACGATGTGGATCTTATGGTTCGGCGTTTTGTTTTGCAGCTCAAGCTATACGATGTCTGTTCCCTTCCTGCCGTTGTTCCTCTTTGATTTGGGGGTAAAGGAAAGCTCCGTAAATTTATGGGCCGGAATCGTGCATTCCTCGGCGTTTCTCGTCGGCGCCGTGATGGCTCCCTTATGGGGCTTGCTCGCGGACAAATACGGAAAGCGTAAGATGGTCATCCGAGCAGGACTCAGTCTAGCGGTTATTTATTCATTAATCGCCTTCGTGCAGACGCCTTGGCAGCTTGTGGGCGTACGAATGCTGCATGGCTTTGTCGGCGGATTCGTTCCGGCGTCCATGTCGATCGTGGCATCGGTCGCGCCCAAGGAGAAGCTGGGCTGGAGCCTTGGGGTGATGCAAGCGGGGACGATGACGGGCGGCATTCTCGGCCCCCTGTTCGGGGGACTGCTGGCAGAAGCGTTTGGCCTGCGCCGGTCGTTCGTTGCAGCAGCTATCATCATTCTGGCAGCGACAGTTGCGGTCGTTTTATGGGTAAGAGAAGGAAAAGCAGAGGCGCCGGCAGGTGCTTCAGCAGAGAAGAAGCAGGCGAAGCCAGTCACTTACCGGATGGCGTTTCGCAACCGCGGGCTGATGAGCATGCTGCTGCTGCTCGTTCTCTTCCAGCTTTCAGTCAATATGATTCAGCCGCTGCTCACGCTGCACATTGCTAAATTGCAGGGCGGATTGCAAGGCGCTGTGCTGTCGGCGGGTTTTGTTCTTTCGCTGATTGGAATCGCCGGTATTCTCGCATCCCCGGTTTGGGGGAGGCTTGGCGAGCGGAAAGGGTACTACCGGATTCTCGTCATATGTTTGATTACTGCAGGAATGGTTATCAGTATGCAGTACTTCGTTCAGGATTTATGGCTATTCGCAGTCGTGCAATTTATTTTCGGCTTGTTCATGGCGGGCATCGGACCAATTGTAAATACGCTTGTCGTCCAAAGCACGGATGAGCAGTTTAGAGGCAGATCGTTTGGGCTTACGACGAGCGCGAATCAGTTCGGCTCCATGCTTGGGCCGCTTATCGGCGGCTTGCTCGGACTAGCTGTCGGCATTCATTGGATTTTTGTCGCCACGGGCATGATGATGGCTGCCGCTGGGGTGAGCGTATGGATAAAGCGGCGGAGCGAGCTGGGGCAAGCGCGTATTTCATCGAGCCGATAAATAAAAATCGAAATAGGCTGATCTCACCCCTAGGGAGAGATCAGCCTATTTCTGTGTTTAGAGGACGTTAGGACCAATAACCTCGCCACTGAAATGAATCTCATTGACAGTAGGGCTATTAAAATTAGTAATGATGCTAGGCGCGCCATCCATACTAACGTTAAAGCCCGAGGCTGCGCCTGCTGCTCCCGTCAAAAAATAATTCGTGCTAGGGCCTGTCGCTCCTGTATCGGTGATTTCAAAGGTCGTCGTAAAAACCCCATTAACCAGCATGGTACCGCTGCCCTCCAGATTGATTTGAGTGACGCTTCCAGTGTCACTAACTGTACCTACCCGTACACCCACTAATGGCGCATCGCGGAAAATGCTAAAGCGCATAGCCTGACTGGCGATCGAGAGTTCAGGGGCAGCCAGGCTTACAAAGCTGAAGCTCCATACGATGGTCGCTCTTAGCACGACCCGACTGCTGGCACTGACGCTGCTTAAAGTAACAAATGGATTGCTAATTTGTACTTCTGGGCCAATTGTAGCGGGCGCTATCGGCTGAGTAAGCGTGGTGATTGCTGGGCCTCCAGCGACCATAGGATCAGGAATTTCAACGAATTGATACGATGTCAGCAGCCTGGATCCCGATGGGCCAGGCAGCCCTTGCGTTCCGGGAAGGCCTTGTGGCCCGGGAGGTCCTGCAAGCCCTCGTTTTCCCTGATGGGCGATAATATTCATTTTTGGCTTGCGGCGGATTCTAGTAATGTTCCATTTTTTATTGCAGCCTTTTGAGCATTTTCTTTTTCTTTTTTTGAATCGATAACGGATGGGACAATCCAATGAGTACACCTCCTGCGTTAGCTGTCTTATCATATGTTTTTCATTAAAGGCTGTGATAGACAATGAACTAGTTTTATAGACTGGAATCTAGAAAAGCTAATAAAAAAAGGCACCTTCATAGAAGGCGCCCTTTTGAGATATGCGGCTCATTTTATTTATTCAAAATCCAGCAGCTATTTTTTCGCTTTCGCTACCTCAAGCGTGCCGGAGGCTAAAGTCCCTTTATGCAAAACGGCAGTACGTTCTGGCAGGCGGGCAACCGTTTCTGCCGAGCAGCTTGCCGGAACGAGCACGGCGGTTGCCGCGTCGCCGACCTTTGGCCAAGTTTGCTTGCCTGCTTCATCTAATGGCATAACGCCGCCAGTAGCTAAGGCGAGTGCACGGGACAGGTTGTACTCGCTTGACCAGCCGTACAGCTGAGCGGCGAGATGTGCCTTTTGCAGCGTGTCGCCGATGCCAAATGGCGACCAGTGATCCGTAATGCTGTCGTTGCCGAGCAGCACGTTCACTTTTTGCTTTTGAAGCAGCGGAATCGGCATAACGCTCTTGCCAATCGGCACGGATGATGCGATGGAGATGCCGAGCGAGGCGAGTCGGTCAGCCATTTCTACGTCGGCGCCTGCCGTTAATGAAGCGAGCGAGAAGGCGTGACTGACGGTAACCTTGCCTTGAAGGCCAGCTTCCTCCGTGAGATCAGCCAATCTGCGGATTGCTTTGATGCCCGTTTCGCCGCCCTCGTGAAGGTGAATATCGATGCCCGCTTTGTAGTCCACCGCAATTTGCACCATCGTATTCAGCGATTTTTCCATATCGACGTCTACGAGCGTGGGGTCAAGTCCGCCAACATGCGTCACGCCAAGCTGCATCGCTTCGCGAATTAGTCCCTCTACGTTGGAGCGAAGCAGGCCATGCTGCGGAAATGCGACGATTTCATGCGTGATTTTATCCGAGTAGTTAGCCAAGGCGAGCTTTAGCTTCTCCAGATTTTTGAGGCCGACGGTTTGGTCGATATTGCAGTGGCTTCGCACATAGGTGGAGCCGTAGCCAAGGATGAGCTCAATGAGCTTCTCAGCTCTTGCTTGAGCGGTTGGCAGCAGCTGCGGAAGCAGCGTTTGTTCCTCGACAATACGGTCGAAAATACCGTTTTTCGTCGGTCGGACCGCACGCCACGGGCCGCCGTAAAAGGTTTTGTCCAAATGAATATGCATATCTCGAAACGAAGGCAGAAGCAGCATGTTTTTGGCGTCATAGCAGTCAATGCCCTTTGGATATGCCGCTTTCGGCTCGAGTATTTTGGTAATGGTGCCTTTATCGATTTGAAGGTTGCGAAGGACGGTTTCAGTTGCTACGACCTGCCCGTTCTCGTATTTATATCCGCTTTCGAGCCGAACGTTTAGCAGCATGTAGGAGTTGTTTTTGCCTGGCTTTTTCGTTTTGTGGTCGTCCTTTTTTGCGCTGTCCGCGTTAGCCTGCTCAGGCGAGAAGAGGCCCATGGAGCCCATGACGCCAAGAACGGCTGAAGCGCCGCCTATTTTGCTAACATTACCTATAAATTCTCTGCGGGATAAGCCGTTTTTTTGTTGATCCATATAAAACTCCTCCTCTAATCTCTTATTTTACTAGCCCATTTGGCGATAGGAAAGCTTGCTTCAAACAAGACGACGAGCGGTATCAAAACAATGAATGCTGAAATAAAGTCGGGCGGCGTCAGTATGGTAGATGCGGTAACTAAAATCACATAAGCAAACCTTCTGCTTTTTCGCAGCCGCTCAGGAGTGACAAGACCGATTCTGGCTAGAAAAATCAGCACGATCGGATACTCGAATACAAGGGACAACGGCAGTACGATTCGCATCAGAAACTGGATGTATTGTGCTGCGCCATACGTTTCCACAAGACCCATGGACTGTGTGACGGAGGAGGCGAATTGCACGGCCATCGGAAAGACGACAAACCAGCTGAAGGCCAGCCCGATTAGAAAAAGGAGCAGCGCGAACGGAATGAGCCAAGGGACCGATTTGCGCTCCTGCTGGGTCAAAGCTGGTTTTACGAACAGCCATACCTGCAGCAGGGCAAAAGGGACCGACGCCCCAATGCCGATCGCAACTCCAGTCTGCACGTATAATTGCAGGGCGTCAAAAGGGGAGAAGGCGTTCCACAAAATCGGCTGATCAGGCGAATACGACTGCTGCAAATACGCTAACACCGGACGAACGAGCGCAATGCCGCCGCATAGACAAACGGCGAATTGGATGAGCACATAAATGATTCTTTTGCGGAGCTCCGTTAAATGATCCATTAGGGTTGGTTGTGCAAGCATCGGGTTCGCCTCCTAACCGTGCGCAGCGGAATCGATACCGCGCTTCTTAGCGCTATGCCTAATTTCCGCTGTCATCCAGCCTACTTCGATTTGCTTGCCGATTTCGACCAACTTCTCAATATCGCGGAAGGAATATTTGCGAGTGCCTCCCACGGTTCGTTTTGGCGTAATAAGCTTGCGATTTTCATAATAACGAATCCGTCTCTCCGACAATCCGGTAAGCTCGCTTACCGTTCCGATATTCATGACCTGCTTATCCATAAACGACATGATGACAGCTCCTTTTGCCCCTATTTTGGCGTTACAAAAGCCACTCCCTTCACCACTATGGAATATAAACTCACGCAAACTGGATGTGTACCTAATGATAATTACGGAGAGTTGTGCTGTCATTAGATGATGAACCTAACAATTTGAGACGTAATTAGACGGATCGTACAACAGCTAGTTTGCTTCTAATAAAAGGAAATTAGTCCACGGAAAAACTGTGTCATATTATATGACATACTTCGAGACAGCCGCCGGGGCATCTGCTATTGTGGAAGCAAAGCTAGCCGATTTACACAATTGAGAATGAGGTGATGATTCATGCTGCAAAGTATTGGATTACCGGGATTGATCATGATTTTAGTCGTCATTTTAATCGTATTTGGACCATCCAAGCTGCCCGAGCTCGGAAGAGCGGTCGGACGGACGCTTCATGAGTTTAAGAGCTCCGCCCGCGAGCTGGTAGCCGAGAGTAAGGATGAGCAGGAAACAAAGGGTAGCGCATAAGCGAGCAGAAGCGGCGGCAGCCGTGTGTTTGATTTGGGCTGGCTTGTATGGTCTGGCATGACCATATGGGCTGGCCTTTTGTTTAGTAAAAAATACGGTCAAGCGCACAATTGAAAATATTGGAATACACTCATTTCTATTTGTCCAAAAGTCTGTTATTCTACTGAGGAATCGAATTTTGGACTAAGGAGTGAGCCGTTATTAAGCCGGTTACTGTATATGATATTGCGAGGGAAGCCAACGTCTCAGTAGCCACTGTGTCGCGCGTAATCAACAACACGGCTCCGGTAAAAAAGTCGACGAGAGATCGCGTAATGGAGCTGATTACGAAACACCAATTTCAACCGAACGCGCTTGCCAGGAGCCTGTTCAAGAAGGAAACGGGCATGATTGGCGTCATCTTGCCTGACATTACCAATCCGTTTTTCCCTGAGGTGCTGGCCGGGCTTGACCAGGAGGCGCGCAGCAAAGGGTATACGTTTTTTCTGTGCGATACCGTTTCGACAAATGGCGATTCGGAAGAGCAGTATGTGCGCGAGTCGCAATATTTAAGCATTTTGATGGAAAAGCAGGTAGATGGCATCGTCATGATCGGCGGCCGCATTAACCTGGCAAAGCCAAGCAAGGAGTTGGTTAGCGAGGTTGTCGAAGCGAGCAAGCGCGTGCCGCTGCTGCTCATAAACGGCAATATTCCGGGCGAGGGGTTGACTCGTGTTTATGCGGATGAGCGAGAGGGCGCGGAGCTGGCAACACAGCATTTGATTGATTTAGGCCATCGCGATATCGCTTTTGTCGGCGGGTATAAGCATATGTCCAATACGATGCAGCGCGTAAATGGGTTTGTGAAGACGATGGAGAAAAACGGCCTGCCCACACGCAAGGAATGGATACGCAACGGCGGTTTTTCTGTCGACAGCGGCAAAGCGTTCATGAACCAGCTGATGGAGCTGGCCGAGCGGCCGAGCGCTATTTTTTGCGCCAACGACCTAGTTGCGATTGGTGTGATGAAGGCAGCCCACAAAGCGGGGTTAAGTGTGCCGCAGGATCTGTCGCTAGTAGGTTTTGACGATATTCCATACGCCTCCAACAGCATACCGGAGCTGACTACGATTTCTTTAAAATGTTATGACGTTGGACGGAATGCAGCCGAGCTGCTCCACCAGATGATCACGAAAAACAAGGTAAACAAGAGCACGAAGCTAAGGCCTGAGCTGATTGTAAGAGAGTCTACGGCCGCGCCGCGCAAGATGAACGAACACTAAAAGTTCGTTTAAAAATAATGATTGACAACGCTTACATTTGTGAATAAAATCAAGATGTCAAACGATAACGGCGTGTCACCGCTATAAATGTAACCCGTTACATAACCATTGAGCACCAATATACAAACGAGTCATACCACAATACACATCAGCGTACCGTGCAGGAATTCAGTTCTGTTTTATATCGGTCATGGAGTGTATTTATTTTTTTCTAAAAATGTAACGGGTTTCATGAAACGGGTTACATTATTTGTGCTTATCAACTATTTTGTTGGAGGTTATGACATGGTCATGGAAATTGGAGCTAGGTCGGCTGTGCGGTTTGATGCGGATGCCGTAAGGATTCATGAAACCCCGCAAATTTTGTTATGCGCCTCGTTGTTTTATTTCCGAATTCCAAGAGCGCTATGGAAGGAGCGGATGGAGCAGCTCCAGGCATTCGGCTACAACAGCATCGATGTTTATTTTCCTTGGAACTATCATGAAATGGCCGAAGGGGAATGGGATTTTAGCGGAGAACGTGATGCGGGTGCATTTCTGGAAACGGCGGCGGAGGTAGGCTTATACGTCGTCGCAAGACCAGGCCCGTACATTTGCTCGGAATGGGATGGAGGCGCGCTGCCAGCGTATCTGCTGACCAAAGGGCTGAAGCTCCGAGACAATGACGCTGGCTTCTTGCGTTATGTATCAAAATGGTTTGACCGGATTTTGCCTTTGCTGAAGGCGTATCAAGCGGGAGAGGGCGGGACGGTAATCGGCGTCCAGCTGGATAATGAGCTTGATTTCTATGATTGCCATGATCCAAAAGGATATATAACGGCGCTTCGCGATATGGCGCTTCAACACGGCATTACGGTTCCGCTCTTTGCCTGCGCAGGCCAAGGCGGCTTGCAGCAAGCGTCTGGGCTAGTGGAAAAGGTCGTTCCAACCTGCAATTTCTATCCGGACAACCGCGAGGCCGAATTTGAGCAGAAGGTGCTTCACTATAGCGACGCTTTGGCAGAGCTAGCGTACCCGCTGCTCGTAACCGAGACGAATCGGGCGCATTATCTGCTGCGCAGATTGCTCTCTTGCGGCGCTAAGCTGCTTGGTCCTTATCTGCAAGTATCGGGTACCGATTTTGGCTTTACGAATGCGACGAACAACTGGGGCAAGCCGCTCGCATTCATGACCTCGGATTATGATTTTGGCGGGATGATCTCACCCGAAGGGCATATCCGTGAAGAAGCCTATGAAGGCAGGCTGCTGAGCAGGTTAATTGCCGCTTATGGCGCACCGCTAGCACAAGCAGCTCCGCTGGGAGAAGCGTCATCTGACACTTGGACGATTGCCGGAGACAACGAGCGGGTTGTCGGTCCTTACGCCCTGCAGCTGGCTGGCGGCGGAAGCCTTCTATTCGTTACGAACTTGGATGACCGGGATAAAGAGATAACAATCGAGAAAGCCGGCGAGACCGACGCATCGGCGACTGCGGGAAGCAGCTTCACCATTAACGCAGGACGGTCGCTGGCGCTTCCCTTCGGCATTCCGCTTACGCTTTGGGGGTTGGAAGGCGTGCTTGAAAGCTCCACCGCGGAGCTATATATGGCGGAAACGACGAGCAGCGGAGTAAGTCTAGCCTTCCATACCGAAGGTAGCGGCGAAATCAGCCTTAAGCTTCAAGCACCGCTTGAGGTCGTGCCGGAGAATGCGTCAGCCGAATCATCGGAGGACCGGCTTGCGATAACTTTTGATGGAAAAGAAGATAGCTTCTGCTTGATCACCACGAATGATGGACGAGAGCTGAAGCTTTTTATAACCGATAGAAAGAAAGCGCTTTATTTCGAGGGGGTAGACGGTAATGGCGTCACTCAGTTTGGAGAGCTGGAGCGTTACTCAGATAGCCCTGAGGAGGCTGCGACCGATTGGCGCCTGAGCGTCTTCGATGCAGCAGCGCCATTATCCGCAGCGGATGAGGGTGCGCAGCTGACCACAGCGAAGGCGGATTACTTAGAGCAGCACGGCATTTACCGCGGATATGCTTGGTACGAGGCGGCTGTTCAGTCGACGCAAGGCAAGGCGCCGAAGGGAGTGCTGATCCGGCAGGGCAGCGATGTCATATCGCTATACGCAGGAGGGGAGTATGCCGGAACCGTTACGCCGGGCGGGGGCAGCGCCTATCTCCCTCTGAGCAGCAATAGGCAAGACGGCAGGCTGCTTGCCAGAGTGGAGATTTGGGGGCATTCAAACTTTGACGATGCGAGGCTTCCCGGTCTTCGGCTGCACGCGATGAAAGGAATCAAAGGACTGGCGGCGATAACGGAGACGCGTGATCTTAGCCGCAATTGGAGCGTCTATCGGGCAGCGGATCGGACCTTGCGTACGGAGCTGATTGATAATTCTGATAGCAGTCTGTGGCCCATCGTCAATTTTGGCGGCTGGCTGTCGCCGGATCACCCGGCATTCGAATATTACCGCAAAGCGTTCGTTGCCTCCGAAGGAGCGAACTCATGGACGCTGCAGTTCAAGGGCATTCAGTCGCTGGCGCGGCTGTTCGTGGACGGCAAGGAGGTTGGCGCGGTCCATCCGTTTGATCCATTCGTCGATATCTCTGAGCATGTAACGGCTGGAGAAACGGTGACGATTACGGTCTATGTCGAGAGAGTGCTTGGCTTGCCGTCTGGACAGGTGCATTTGTACGAGGGCGTTGAGGCTGCCGGATGGTCGGTCAGCGCGGCTGAGGAGGCGGAGCTGCATGAGCATGCAGAGAGTGCAAGGGTACGCGAGGCAAGCCAGACGTTTCCTATCTACCTAGAGCCCGGCGAAACCGCATGGCTATATGCTTCTACAGTCAATTCGGAGGCGGGAGCAGGCTGGCGGGCGAAGGTTGCCGGGTCGGGCGTTAAGCTGACCGTCTTGCTGGAGGGACGGATCGTTGGGCGGCTTTGGCTGCCAAGCGGCGAGAACCGGCCGGTTTTCTCGGGCGGGAGCCCCGATTCCTTTTATTTGCCGGGTGCTTGGTATGAGGCGGGTAAGGGAAAAGTGGCGATTTTGTTAGAGGCGGTTGACCGGGGGAAGCAGGGACGCTTGGAATCGATTCAATTCATATCCGTCTAGCACAGGACTACGAGGGGGAATTAGGATGGACACGACCGCGACTACAACCGAGAGGATGCCCCAGAGAAAGCTGCAGCGAATGAGCGGCGGCAAGCTAAGACGATTTTGGAACAACAAAACGCTTCTGCTCATGTGCTTGCCTGCCATTGCCTTTTTTATTATTTTTGCTTATTTGCCGATGCCCGGCTTGTATCTGGCTTTTATCAACTACAACTACTCCGACGGCATCTTCAAAAGCCCGTTTGTCGCATTCGATAACTTTCGTTTTCTCGTCATTAACGGCGACCTATGGCGGCTTTCGTTCAACACGGTTGCCTACAACCTGGTATTTATCGTACTGGGGAACGTGCTGCAAATTTTCGTAGCGATCCTGCTGAACGAAATTCGCCGAAAATGGTTCAAAAAAGTAACGCAAACGTTAATGTTCCTGCCTCACTTCATATCCGCCGTGCTTATCGGGCTGATCGCCTACAACGTGCTCAGCTACGATTACGGCATATTGAACAGCTTATTGGAATCGCTTGGCATGGAGCCGGTGAAAACCTATTCCGATCCGAAAATATGGCCGTTCATCATCGTGCTCACATTCCTGTGGCAGTCGACCGGATACGGCTCCATCATCTATTTTGCCGCCATTATGGGACTTGACAATGAAATTATTGAAGCCTCGGAAATCGACGGGGCCAATGCCTTCCAACGCATTATTTATATCGTGCTTCCTTGGCTGAAGCCTACCTTCATCATCCTGATGCTGTTCTCGCTCGGCGGCATTCTCAAAGGGAACTTCGGGCTGTTCTTCAACCTAGTGGGCGCTAACAATACGGCCTTGTATCCGACGACGGATATTATCGAGACGTATGTGTTCCGCTCGCTTATGACGAACTTCAACTTCTCGATCGGCAGTGCCGTAAGTCTCTATCAGTCGGTATTCGGCTTTGTCGTCGTCTTGACCGCGAACTGGCTCGTGAAGAAGGCTTCACCCGAAAACTCGTTATTTTAGGAGGTGTCGACTATGGAAAACTCGGAAGAATCACGCAGCATTCGGACGGACGTCAGCGGAATCGTCGTTAAAGCGTTCGGATATCTTTTCATCTCGTTTTTTGCGCTATGCTGTCTATTGCCCTTTTTACTCGTCCTCGGTACCTCGCTGACGGCGGAGGGCACGATCAAAAAGTATGGGTTCAACTTTTGGCCGCGCGACTTCAGCACCTTTGCCTACAAAATCGTATTTGAAAATCCGGATCTCATTATCGGCTCTTATCTCGTTACGATGGGGATCACGATTGCAGGGACGGTATGCGGCCTCTTCCTCGTCGCGATGACCGGCTATGCGCTGCAGCGTCCCGACTTCGGCTACCGCAACGGCATCTCGTTTTTCATTTACTTTACGACTTTGTTCTCCGGCGGGCTTGTTCCGTTCTATCTCTTAATGACGCAGTATTTGTCTCTAAAGGACAATTACTTGGCTGTTCTGCTGCCGGGGCTGCTTAGTCCTTTTCTCATCATCATGATGAAAAGCTTCGTTCGCTCCATCCCGCATGCGATTACCGAATCTGCCAAGATTGATGGAGCCGGCGACTTCAAAATATTTTTGAAGCTGATCTTGCCGATGACGACGCCCGCTTTAGCGACGATTGGCCTGTTCATCGCGCTAGGCTACTGGAATGAGTGGTACAACTCGATGCTGTTCCTCTCGCCGGATATGAAATACCGTCCGCTCCAGCTGTTCTTGTACAACGTCGTCACCAGCGCGGACTTTATCCGCAACTCGTCCGCGGCATCTAACGTGCAGCTTCGGGATATGCCGCTGGAATCGATGAAGATGGCTACGGCGGTGGTTGCTACCGGCCCTGTTATTTTGTTCTACCCATTTGTGCAACGGTATTTCATCAAGGGGATTACAGTTGGCGCTGTAAAAGGCTGATGTGCCGCGGGCCTTCAAACGGCCTCTTCACATAACGGGCAATGCCCGATTCATGAAAACAAAGGGGAGAAGTGCTTATGTCAAACTTCAAGAAGGTATCTGCTTTGCTGATCGCCATGATCATGATCATTAGCCTGGCAGCTTGTTCCGGCAGCAACGGAAATAAAAGTGAAGTTAACAAAAGCGAGGGCAACGGCAATAAGGCAGCCACGAATACGGCGGACGGCAATAAGGCGAGCGATACGTCCAAATTCGTTAAAATCAGCTATGTTGTCCTCGGCGACAAGCCGAAGAACGGCCAGTTCGAGAAGGTGCTGGCGGAAGTAAATAAGCTGATGAAGGAAAAAATCAATGCCGAGCTGGAGTGGAAATGGGTCGAGTGGGCAGATTGGCAAACGAAATACAACCTGCTGCTTGCATCCGGCGAAGCGATCGATTTGATTACGATCGGTACGGATTGGCTCGATACTTGGGGCAACGCGCAGCGCGGCGCCTTTATGAAGCTGGATGACTTGCTGCCGGAATATGCGCCGCAAACTTGGGGCTCCATTCCAGAAGAGGACTGGGCAGAGAGCAAATACAACGGCGATATCGTGCTGATTCCAGAAAATGATTATACGCAATGGGTAAACCACGGCTTCTTCTACCGCGGAGATTGGGCGAAGGAAGCAGGCATTACGGAACCGATCAAGGACTGGGAAGGCATCGGCCAATATTTGCAATACATCAAAGATAACAAAGAGGGCGTCGTTCCTTGGGATGCAGTGGCTTCAACCAGCATATGGGGCGGCTATGATCAGTCCTATACCGATAATTTAGAGCTGCCGATCTCGACTGGTTATTTGCCTGTATTTACGACCAAGTCGTTTGATGAGAAATTTACGGTAGTAAGTCCCGTATTCGAGGACACATTCCTCAAATTCGCTACGATGATGAAGGATTGGGCAGATAAAGGCTACTGGCGCGAGGATGTATTGAACAACAAAAACGACAACCGCTCTGCTTTGCGGGCTGGATTGTCCGGGCTTGACCAGCATCATACGCAAACCTTTGGCGGCCTTCGCGTGACGATGGACAAAGATCAGCCGGGCTCTGAGCTGCAAATGTTCCCTTTTGCCCGCACGGGCGGCAATAACTTGACGGAGCTGTCGATTACGCACGGCGGAACATCGCTTGGCGCGCACAGCAAAAACCCTGAGCGGGCGCTTATGGCATACGATTTGATTCGCAATGACGAGCAAATCTATCACCTGATCAACTACGGATTGGAAGGCGTTCAATATGAAGTCAAAGACGGCAAGCGCACGCAGCCTGAGGGCTACGACGAAGCAAAAGATGCGTTCTACGCTGATTTCTGGGGCGGCCGCGTCGATAAATTCGAAATTCCAAGCGTAACGACATGGGATCAGCTGGAGGAAACGCTCTACGCGGAATACGACAAAATCAAAAAGCCGTATCCTTACGGCCAATTCGTATTCGACAAGACGCCGGTTGAAGCGGAGCTAACGGCGATCACGCAGGTTACGGGCGAGATGGGGCCTGCCATTACGTACGGCAAAGCAGGAGACCCGGCGCAGGCTGTCGAGCAATTCCGGAGCAAGCTGAAAACGGCTGGTTACGACAAGGTGCTGGCTGAGCTTCAGCGCCAAATGGATGCATATAAGAAGCTGATCGAAGGCTAACGAGCTAGAGGATGCAGCGCAAGAGGAGAGTCAACACGCACATAAGCGCGTGACTCCTCTTGCGCTGTTTTTGCTTCAAATTGATCAATCATAATCAAATGGCGGCCTATGGTTCGTTAACCTCAGTAAAGTAGCGCTTTCATATAAGATGCTACAATTAAGCTAAGACAGCGGTAAACCAAACCCATTAAAATAAGAAGGCGGCGAATATATGAATTTATCTACGATTGCAGCGCAGCTCTATACGTTACGGGACTATTGCAAAACGGAAGCTGATTTGGAGCAGACGCTGCGCAAGGTGAAGGAAATTGGGTATGAAGCCGTTCAGGTATCCGGCATCGGCCCGATTGCGCCGGAGAAGGTAAAGGAGCTTGCAGATGCTGCGGGCTTGCGCATTTGTGCTACGCATGTTGGCTTTGATGCCTTGGCGGACGACTTCGATAACACGGTTCAGAAGCATAAGCTATGGAACTGCAAATATGTTGGACTAGGCTCGATCCCGGAAGAGTATCGGACTAGCGCGGAGGGGTATGCCGCCTTTGCCAAGAAGGCTTCTGAAATCGGGAAAAAGCTGAAGGAGCATGATTTGCAGTTCATCTATCATAATCACCAATTTGAGTACCAAAAGTATGACGGCAGAACGGGAATGGATATTTTGCGCGAAGAGAGCGATCCTTCCGCGTTCGGTTTCGAGCTGGATACGTATTGGGTGCATGTAGGCGGAGTCAATCCGGTAGAGGCGATCCATCAGGTGAAGGGCCGCATGGGCGTCGTTCATTTGAAGGACTTGGAGATTATTGACCATAAGCAGGTGTTTGCGGAAATCGGGCAAGGCAACTTGAATTTCAAAGCGATTATTGATGCATGCCGGGAAACGGGAGTCGAATGGTTCGTTGTGGAGCAGGATGTTTGCAGACGTGATCCGTTCGAGAGCTTGGCTATCAGCTTTCAAAATTTAAAGCAATATATATAATAGAGTCGGAAGCACTCCTTCCGTGAAACAGCGAGCCAGATGCGGTCAAGCATCTGGCTTTTTTTTATAAAAACCCATTGACAGCTCTAACAAAAAAATATATCTTTAATTTAAGATAATACAATTTGAGATTTAATTTTGGAGAGGGGCCTTCCTACCGATGCATGAAAAAAAGGTTACGTGGCTGGAGCTGTTTTATGATTTATTGTTTGTGGCGGCGATCTCAAAAGCTACCCATGTTTTATTGCATGTCGAGCACGGGATCATTTCGTTTGAGCATCTCTCTAAATTCGTGCTTATTTTCATTCCGATCTGGTGGGCTTGGGTCGGCCAGACGGTATACAACAATCGGTTTGGGCGCGACATTACGACGCATCGGATTTTTATGATTTTGCAGCTGTTTTTTGTTTTAATTATGACGGCTAGTCTAAACGTGGATTTTGACGCTTATTATGTGCCTTTTTTCGTAGGTTATATCGGCTCAAGAATATTGACTGCCATTCAATATGTAATCACGCAAAAGTCGGAGGTTGCTGACAAGCGGGGAACGGCTCGTTTTTTCGGAACCTACTTCTGGCTCGGCATCATCGTATCTTGTTTCTCTGTCTTTTTTGACTCATGGGTACGTTATGCCATCTTGTATGCAGGTATTGCCCTTGATATCCTCGTGCCGCTAATTGGGCGCAAGCAATTAGTCAAAACGCCTATACACACCGCGCATCTGTTGGAGCGATTTGCTCTTTTTACGTTGATTCTGCTAGGAGAATCCGTTGTAAGCATGCTTTCTGTGCTGCAAGCGGATGAATTAACGGGCTCTTCCATCCTTTTTGCCGCATTAGCGTTTGTATTGGTCATCGGGATATGGTGGCAGTACTTTGAGAATGTGGAGAAGCGAGTCGATAAAACGAGGCGGACAGCGGGGCAAACCATTATTTACGGGCATTTGTTCATCTATTTTTCGCTTAGCATGATTGCGGCTTCGATTCAGCTGCTCTTCCTTGACCAGTTAAACTACTTGTTTATGTTAGGCTTTACTTTTGGCTCGGTGCTGCTATATTTCTGGTCAGTCATGTTTGTCTTGTATCGGTATCGATTCAAGCATCTAAAACCAACGTTTAAAGCGATGCTTCTGTTAACGGGCTTGCTCGGCGTTATGTTCGTCTTGAATTTATTTATGGTCGCATCCCCTCATATTATTTTGGGTGAAATCATGATCTTCTTTATTCTTTTCGCCAAAACAACAGCTTAAGCTTGAGGTCCCAGCTAAGGGCCTTTATTCATCGCTATTTTTAGTAAGCCATGCGCTGCGGAAAGGTTTATAATTCTATTAAGGCACTTAATAGAGTCAAAGGAGATGTGAAGATGAAGGTTGGCGTTATTTGCGATGATTGCTGGCACCCAGGCAAAACGATAATGGAAGGCTTGGAGCCGCTAAGCAAACAAGGCATCGAGTTCGATTATATTCAGCATGCATCGGAGTGGTCCTCCAAGTGGATGGATCAGCAGGATGCTGTCATTCTTGCAAAAGCAAATCAAATCTCGTCATCCGATAAGACGCCATGGCTTACGGAGGAGATCCAGCAGCGGTTCCAGAGCTACGTTGAAGAGGGGAAAGGGCTTCTAGTTCTTCACGCAGGTACGGTGGGCTACCGCAATGAGCCTGTTTTCTACGGGCTTGTTGGCGGCGTGTTCCAGCATCATCCCGAGTCGGGTCCCGTTTCTTTTGCTTATACAGACAAGGTGTTATGGGGCAGCCCGGATACTGACGTATTTGCGGTTCATGACGAGCATTATCATATGGAGGTCATGGAGGGGCGCATCCAAATCTTTATGACTTCGAAGTCGGAGCATGGCACGCAGCCTGCCGGCTGGTTAAGGGAGCAAGGCACAGGGCGCGTATGCGTGCTTACGCCGGGACATTTTTTGCAGGTGTTCGAGCAGCCTGAATATCAGAAGATGATCGGGCAAGCTTTGCAGTGGTGTGCCGGAGGCGGGCAGCAGGACCGGATACAATCATTCTAATTCGAGGAGTGAATGAATGCATGTCGATTCAACCGATTAAATGGGGGATTTTTGGTCCAGGATGGATTTCTTCTAAGTTTGTCAAAGACTTGGCTTATGCGGAAGGCGCAGAGCTCGTCGCGGTGGGCGGAAGAAATAAAGAGAAGGCGCAGAGCTTCGCGAAGGAATATAACATTCCCCGGGCGTATGGCAGCGTGGATGAGCTTGCTCATGACCCCGATGTGGACATCGTTTATGTAGGAACCTTGCATCCGGTACATAAGGAGAATGTGCTTGCGCTCTTGCGCGGGGGCAAAGCGGTAATATGCGAGAAGCCCTTTACAATGAATGCGGCGGAAGCGAAGGAAATGATCGAGCTGGCAAGGGAAAAAGGCGTATTTCTCATGGAAGCGATGTGGACACGTTTCTTGCCGCCAATCCGTAAAGTAATGGAATGGCTTGCTGACGGTAAAATCGGCGAGGTGCGTCTTCTGAAAGCCGACTTTGGCTTTGATATCGGCTGGGCGCCGGAGAGCCGCCTGCTTGATCCTGCGCTTGGCGGGGGAGCTCTTCTGGATGCCGGCATTTATCCGGTTTCGTTTGCTTCCTTGATTTATGGGTCAGAGCCTACCAAAATTATGAGCACCGCAAGAATCGGCGAGACAGGCGTAGACGAGCAGTTTTCGCTGTTGTTCGAATATGAGGGCGGGGGCGCCGCAGCGCTAAACGGAGCGGTTCAGCTCGGCATGGTTAACGATGCTTATATTTATGGCACGAAAGGCTACATTCATGTGCCAAACTTTTTATTTGGCGAGTCGGCTACCCTTCATGCGAAAAATGCGGAGCCTGAATCTTTTGTGGATGACCGTATTGCCGAGGGCTACAAGTTCGAAGCGGAGGAAGCGATGAACGCGCTTCGCGAGGGCAGGCTGGAGAGCTCTGTCATTCCGCTCGAAGAGACGCTGGCGATTATGACCACTTTAGATACGATTAGGAAACAATGGGGCCTACGGTATCCGGCTGACGTATAAGATAAAGATGAGGAGCGGGATGCCTAGGCGTCCCGCTCCTCTTTCGTTATATTTATGCTTTAACCGCTTGCAGCCATGCGTTTGCGATAAGCGCGGCACCGGCATGCGACGGGTGAACGCCATCAGGCGCCCAATAAGCAGGGCCTGTCTGAGCAGCGGCTTGAGCGAATAAGCCGTCTAGCGGAACGTACAGCGTTTTGAATTCGCCTGCCAGCTCGCGAACGGCTTGGATTTTCGGATCAAGATCCTCGCGCCACTGCTTCTGGCTCTCGTTCACAGGCAGCACAAACGGTTCAATTAGAATAAGGTTAGCGTTAAGCTGCTCTTTTGCCCGGCTAAGCAATCTGCGGTAAGTGGTATAATACTCCTCTGTACTTAGCGGATTGTTGCTGTCATAACGGCGCCATGTATCATTAATGCCAACATAGACCGATAGCCAAGTCGGCTTCAAATCAAGGCAATCCTCTTCCCATCTCCGCTCCAAATCAACGACACGGTCGCCCGAAATCCCTCTGTTCAGGAACGTTGCTTGCTTCTCAGGATATTTACTCGTAAACAAAGCTGTTGCAAGGTTTGCATAGCCAGAACCAAGGTTAGCGCCATCCGGCCGGTGGCGGCCCGCATCGGTAATACTGTCGCCTTGAAATAACACAACTGCGTTTTGTTCGATTAATGTCATCTTTAAACCTCCAATAATTTCTAATGATGGTCTTCATAAGATAAGGTTCATAAATATCCTGAAGCGTGATGTCTGCGAGAGCCATCACTTCGTCAGCAAATTCATAATACCTACCAAATAATGCCGCGGTCAATATGAAAGAATGGGAGTTTATCGGGTTTATGCCGGAATCCAATAAAATAGGAAACATTAGCTCAAGAAGTTTCTATTTTATTCTGATGCTTTTTCCTATTTAATAGAAGATAGAGGAATGTTCGGAAGGAGAGTTGGCAATGTTAAATCTGTATAAATATATCAGGAATATTCTGAAAATTAAAATAATAGACTATAATAGAAACAAGGGATTGCTAGAATAATTTAGCTTGTCTTTAGATTATTCTAATAAAAGCTTAATGTTCTTGATCTATAATCGAAATAAGGGAGTGATGGACATGACCTCTTCTTACTTCAATGAATGGCTGGATGAATATAATGATTATATGAGATTGTTCGTGTTATTTGGTGACGAGTACTATAAGGCTCAGGCCGATGAAGCGTTAAACGCTTTGAAGGCAATGGTTGCAAGAGCCGAGCGCCATAAAAGCATCGTTTGGAAAATCATGAGCAAGAAGGTCCATGCTTATTAAGGGGTGAGTCAGTCGATACGAGCAACGGATGAAATAGGATTCTAAGGGCAATAAAACTAATGCTGGTTTAGTTTTAATGCCGTTTAGAATCCTTTTTTTGTTGCTCGTAATACGCATTGAATTTTTTTATATACATATAGAATAGTATGATAATCGGAATAGTATGAAAAAGGTTGTCGGGCGGATTCGCGCTATGCTACTATAGCTTCATTAAATAGCTGAAATATTGAGCCCGCTATGTCGAACTTGGCTAATGGAGCGATCGAAGGAGGAGACGCACGATGAAGTTCGCTTTGTTTAGTCTAGTGATGAATATTCCGAATGCAGTGACTGGGGAAGTGTTAACGCCTCAGCAAAAATTTCAAAATATATTGAAGCAGGCGATTTTGGCGGAGGAGCTTGGCTTTGAGGCTTATGGAATTGGGGAGAGGCATGGCGCTCCGTTTCTGTCCTCGTCGCCGCCGGTGCTATTGACGGCTATCGCAGCCCGAACGACGCGCATTCGGCTGCTGACAACCGTAACGGTTCTGAGCGTGCTTGATCCCGTTCGGGTGGCAGAGGACTATGCAACGCTGGACCATTTGTCCGAAGGTCGGCTGGAGCTAATTATCGGCAAAGGAAACGACCCGCGCCACTATCCGCTCTTCGGCATAACCGAGGAGGAGCAGTGGGAGTCGTTAGCTGAGCGGTATGCGCTGCTAAAAAGGCTGTGGAACGAGGAGGACGTGACGTGGGAAGGAAGGTACCGCCCGGCGCTGGATAGCGTGACCACGCAGCCTAGACCGTTCCAAGCTTCGATTCCGATCTGGCATGGGAGCGCATCAAGCACGCTTTCGACAGAGCTGGCTGCGAAGTACGGCGAACCGATCTTCTCCTCCAACAGCTTCCACCCGCAGGCGAAGTACAAGGAGCTCATCGATCATTACCGTGAGCGGCTTGCCTATTACGGGCATGATCCGAAGCAAGCTGTTGTTGGCTCGGGAGCAGGCAGCTTATATTTAGCGAATACGTCGGAAGAAGCGATTAAGCGCTATCGCCCTTATTATGACGCGTTTCAAGCTACAAGCGCAGCGCAGCATAACAAATCGCCTTTTAAGGACCTTGAAGATACCATTAAGAATGGTCCCTCGCTCGTCGGCAGCGTTGATCAAGTCATCGAAAAAATATTGAATTACCATCAGGCCTTCGGCAACCAAGTGCTGAGCATTAGCGTCGACGGCTTGACCGAGGCGGAGCAGCGCGAGCAGGTTGAGCGGTTTGCCGAGGAAGTAGCGCCTGTGCTGCGCCGGGAAATTCCAAATGCGGTATGGGATCGCGGTACGGTTACCGTGTGATTGCTGTCATAAATCTATTATAAAATGAAACCGAAAGAGCAGCGGGAAATGGCCCGTGCGATTTCGGTTTTTTTGTTCTGCCCAACCGTATAAAATGGTAAGGTGGAATCTGCCCGCTTAAATATATCGCTAAGGAGTACCTAATGATGGAGGGAAAAGCAAAAAACATAAGCTTCCAACAATTTGAAATAACGAAGCGGCATCGCATGGAACGGAATAAGCATCGAAGCTTCGTATTATGGGTTACAGGCTTATCCGCCTCGGGGAAGTCTTCAATCGCGAATGAAGTGGAGAAGCAGCTGTACGCCCGCCATATTCGTACGGCCATTCTGGACGGCGACAATTTGCGCTATGGTTTAAATAATGATCTAGGCTTCAGCATGGAGGATCGAAGCGAGAACGTCAGGCGCACCTCCCAAGCCGCAAAGCTGCTAGTTGATGCCGGTTTGATCGCCATTGTTTCGTTAGTTTCGCCGCTAAGGAGCGACCGCGAGAAGGCAAGGGCTATTTTCGAACAAGATGAGTTCGTGGAGGTGTTCGTCGATTGTCCCTTGAAGATATGTGAGGAAAGAGATCCGAAGGGCTTATATAAAAAAGTGAGAGAAGGCAAAATACCTGAATTCACCGGTATTACCTCGCCGTATGAGCATCCGGAAAACCCTGAGATCAGGGTAATCTCCGACAAACAATCGATTATTGAATCAGCGAGGCAAATCATTGCTTATTTGGATGAGCATCATCATTTCTCATGGGAAGAGTAGACACCCATATGCGCTGTGGGCTGGATTGGATATGATCATTAAGATTTTATAAGCGAAATTAATGGTATAATGAATAAGAAGATAACGAGGATCAAGGTTCGGATAGATGCTGTGGCTGCATTTTATGAAATTTAACTCGGCATAGAAGATATGATGGAGTGATGTTATGAGTAGCGCAAAGGGCAAGGGCGGAACCGGCAGAGGCACGGACAAGAAGGGCTGGAATCGCTGGCAGGCAGGGGAAAAAAAGAAACTAGCCAAAAAGGTGTTCGGCAGAAACAAAGGCGCTAAAGGTGCCGAGGGCGAGAAAGATGCAACAGGCGCAAGCGGCACAGCCAATGCGAAAAGCGCTAATATGCCTAAGGGCAGCACCGCTTTTAAAGGCGGAAGCGCTGCGGCTAGAGGCAAAAATACGGTTAAATAGGATAATGAAAAAGGAAGTGCAGCTCTCGATTAGAGCTGCGCTTCCTTTTTTTATTGATGATTCAAGTTTCGCTTGGCAGCGTTATGCTTGTTGATGACGGTTGACGGGTGCCAGTGGATAATGCGCACGAGCTGTTCCTGCATATACTCCGGCGAATATTTAAACCCGCCTTCGATCCAGTGGAATACGAGGCCGAGCAAGGCATGGATCGAATAGATGACGTGAAATTCGCGGTTGAGCGTCGTGTCAGCATTGTCCAGGTCCTCGATCAGTATCTGCTTCAAGGCTAGAAACATTTTTTCCCTTATATCCGGTAATACTTCCGAGCTTAAAAGTACAGTATATATAGAAGCGTTTTGAAAAATATGCTCAAATATCATGACAGCGTTAGCCGACAGCTCATCAATCCGAAATAACTCGGTGTTCTCATAAGGAGCGCGAAACGATTTTATAAGCTCCGATATCAACTGATTTAAAATATCGTCGAGCAGACCTTCTTTATTTTCGTAATGGGAATAAAAAGTTCCTCGATTATAATTGGCATGCTCAACGATTTCGGTAATGGATATCGACGAGAAGGGCTTTTGGGACATAAGCGCCAGTAAAGCTTGCTTTAATGCTTCCTTGCTGCGTATGATTCGCCGATCTGTTTTGGGATTATCTATTGGCATCGTAATCATTCCTCTGTTTATATTCAACAATAGGCTTGAAACTGTACGTTATCGTACAAACGCGAGGTTTTTACTGATTGTTCGGGTTGCAATAAATCATTATACTTTAAATCGCACACGTTGTGTAACATACGAGTGTTCAGTAAATATAATTTCTATGGGTAATATACGAACCAACACTACAGGAGGAATGAATATGAAACTCTCTGGAAAAGTAGCAATAGTTACAGGCGGGGCATCGGGGATGGGCAAGGCCATTGCTGAGCTATACGCGGCTGAAGGCGCCAAGGTTGTCGTATCCGATATTAACGCAGATGCTGCAAATGCGGTAGTTGCCGAGATCGAGTCAAAGGGCGGCTCTGCAATAGCTGTCGTGGCTAACGTTGCGAAAGAAGAAGACGTGGTTCAACTTATTGGTACAGCCGTAGCGACTTACGGAACTTTGGATATACTGGTAAACAATGCGGGCATTATGGATAACTTTGTGCCTGCGGGAGATTTGACTGATGAGCTTTGGGATCGCGTATTTGCGATTAATACGACTGGCCCAATGCGAACTACACGGAAAGCACTTCCTATTTTCACGGAGAAGAAGAGCGGCGTTATCGTAAACATTGCCTCCGCAGGAGGTTTATACGGCTCCCGAGCAGGAGCGGCTTATACGGCTTCCAAGCATGCGGTTGTAGGCTTCACGAAAAACGTAGGGTTCCAATATGCCAATCTGGGCATTCGCTGCAACGCGATTGCGCCAGGCGGAGTAGCTACAAATATCGGCACCTCGATCAGCACGCCGAATGAATTCGGCATGTCGCGGGCGATGGCAGGCATAGGTTTAAATCCGCGCACGGGTGAGCCGTCAGACATCGCAAAAGTAGCTCTATTCTTGGCTTCGGATGACTCCAGCTTTGTAAACGGTACGGTTATTACCGCGGACGCAGGTTGGACAGCCTATTAATCTTTGCCGCAGGGCAACGGCATATGTAATATTCTTTAGAAGCCGCATGATTGCGGCTTCTTTTTGCTTTTTATAAACCGCTGCGATTGTCGGAATATTGATTGTCCTGTCGAGCGTTAAGTTCTATAATAGGAGTAGAAGGTTGGATAAATATGTGAAAAGATGATAGGGCGCTAGAGCGTAGCAGGGAAAATAGCATTACCTGATGAAGCATCGCATATCCCATTCTATTTATACTAAGCGAGGAGACATCATGTTATGAATGAGTACCAATCCGTTCTGCTTTTGCTATTATTCATGCTGCCTGTCATTTTCATGATTGATACGTCATTGGTCATTATAAGACGAACCCCCCGCCATATCGAAAATCGACTCGCTGCCATCACGACAAGCTTGCTCGCGCTCCTCATTTTCTTTCAATATATTCAGCAGCTGTTACCCGCCGATAGGACGCTGGCGATAGCTGTATATTTGGTCTATCCGGTCGGCATCGCTTCTTCTAGCACAAGCGTATTATTTCATATTCGAGCGGCGAATAAATATCTTCGTTTTCCACGCTTAAGCAGCACAGGCGTCGCATTTGCCCCGCTTATCCTTTATTATCTAATGCTATTAATAAAAGGGGAACCTTTCTTATTTACGGGAATCCGAACGGAAGCATTTTGGAAGCAGGCGCTGTTTGCTCCAGCTATGCATATCATTTTGGGCATGATCTTTTTATTTTCATTATTTAATTTGGCGGTCAGCCTAAAAGCCAAAGCTAAAGCAATCAATAGTGCCGAGCGCAAACGATACAGGGTGCTTATTAAGGCGAACCTGTTTTACCTGGTGGCGGCGATTATCGCAACGCTGCTCTTTTTTGGGCTCTCTCCGTACCTCTTTATACCGGATACGATCCTTTTTTTATCCATGATCACCTGGAGCATCTCGCTTCGCGTATTTATGAAATATGATTTTGTGCCTTCAGCCGAAAAAAAGTACGAGCTGCTCTATCATTTATCTCCAACGGCTATCGTTATGCTGGACCATAAAATGACGATGAAGGAGGCGAATCCCGGGGCGCTTCGACTGCTGGGCTTCACTAACGAGAATGAGCTCAAGGGCCTGTCCCTATCGAGATTTATTGTAGAGCCTGAATGGACGGGCGTGGAGGAAGCGCATGCGGCGCCTACCCCATGTGAGGCTTGGCGAAATCGCGAGCTCACCATCGTGGATCGGCTGGGACAGAAGAGGTCCATTCTCGTAGACACCGAGTGGATGTCTGAATATGAGGACGGATTTATCCTCGCCGTTATTCGCGACATCACGCAGCAGAAGGAGGAGGCGCGTCTTGTTCATTTTTTGGCACATCATGATGCGCTCACTAAGCTGCCCAACCGCTACCATTTCAATAGAGAGCTCGAAGCCTCTCTTGAATCAGTAAAATCGTCAAAGGCGCTGCTAGGCGTTATGCTTATCGATCTGGACCGCTTCAAGCTCATTAACGACACGCTTGGGCATCGATACGGGGACGAAGCGCTCAACGAAATTGCCAGGCGGCTGCTGAACAATGTGAGTGATCAGCATCTGCTTGCCCGGCTTGGCGGCGATGAGTTTATTATTTTGATTAGGGATGCTAAGGAGTATGACGAAATCGTATCGTTTGCCGAAAATATCCATCAAGCGTTTCAGCTTCCGATTACGCTGCAAGGACAGGATTTTTACTTAGGCGGCAGCATTGGCATCAGTGTCCATCCGTTTGATGATAACAGCTCGGATGGATTGATCAAGCGGGCTGATATTGCGATGTACAATGCGAAGCACAGCGGCGGCAATCAGTACCGGCTGTATACGAGTGATATGATTGTGCTCGTCCAGCGTGATGTCAGGCTGGAGAAGCATCTTCGCAAAGCGCTTGCGCGCAACGAATTTGTGCTTCATTATCAGCCGCAGGTTGATTTGATGAGCGGGCGGTTAATCGGGGCAGAGGCGCTTATTCGCTGGCAATCGAGGGAGCTTGGGATGGTTCATCCGGGGGAATTTATTACGCTTGCGGAGCAGACCGGCTTAATCAATGAAATCGGACAGTGGGTCATCGCCGAGGCATGCCAGCAGGGCAGGCTTTGGCAGGAGCAGGGCTGGGTCGATTTTATGCTGTCGGTCAATGTCTCATCGAGACAATTCATGCAGCCGGATTTCGTGAACAAGGTGCAGGAGATTTTGCGTTCCAGCAGCTTGGAGCCGGCCCGGCTGTGCTTGGAAATAACGGAGAGCATGGTGGTCAACAATTTGAATGTGGCTCGGAAAATGCTCGATGAGCTTGTCGCGCTTGGCATTCATATCGCGATTGACGACTTCGGTACAGGTTATTCCTCTTTAAGCGTACTGAGGCAGCTGCCTATCGCAATTATAAAAATTGACCGCTCCTTTATTACCGATATGGACGCCTATCAAGGCGGACTATCCATTGTGAAAACCATCGTGTCCATGGGGCATGACCTGCAAAAGCAGGTCGTAGCCGAGGGCGTAGAGACGTTAGACCAATTAAAGCAGTTAAAGCAGCTTGGCTGCGACAAGGCGCAAGGCTACTACTACCACAAGCCGCTTCCGCTCGTTGAATTTAATAAGCTGCTGGCAGACAAATGCTTTGCTTAACGCACAGGAATAAGGAAGAGGCCGTCAGCTCAAAGCTGGCTGCCCCGATACTCCTTGGGTGAAACGCCGGTGTACTTTTTGAATTGTTTATAAAAATAGCCAGGCTCCAAATAGCCGATATTTTTGGAAATATCGCTTGTTTTCATGGCGGTTGTTTTAAGCAGCTTCTGCGCTCTGCTGATCCGGTACGTATTCACGTAGTCGGAGAAGCTCTCGCCTGTTTCTTTCTGGAACAGCTGCCCCAGATAAAACGGATGAATGTTTAGCGTCTGACTGAGCGTCTTGAGCGACAGCTCCTCCGAATAACGTGTCTGGATCTGGTGTATGACCTGCTTGACGACTGGGCTGAAGTCGTCGACCTCGACCGATAAATAATCCATCGCGGAGCCGGCTATAAACTTGACGTGCTCAGTCAGCTGCGAGATGGTCTGCGCTTTAAATAAAGCGGCAAACAGCTGTTTATAGTCACTCGTCGCGAGCTCATGATTGAGCTTGTTTTCCTTTACGGTCTGTTTCGTAAGCAGTATGAGTTCAATGGCGCAGTTATGTATATGGGCAGGCGAGAGCGACTCCTGCGCTTGCAGCATCGTAAATTGC
Organism: Paenibacillus sp. FJAT-27812; assembly: GCF_001273905.1. Lineage (NCBI taxonomy): Bacteria > Bacillati > Bacillota > Bacilli > Caryophanales > Paenibacillaceae > Paenibacillus > Paenibacillus sp. FJAT-27812. Next base: position 2,930,496 of record NZ_LIGH01000001.1, read on the forward strand.
TCGTCGATAAAAGCATTCAGCGCCGCCTTGTTCTGACCAAGCAGAAGCCGCTCATATTCAAGCGTGTTCACGTCGACCGATTTAGTCGAAAGGCGGTTTGCCGCAGCCAATTTTTCATAACGAATAATTTCATCCTCCGAATTGGTCAGAAAATACTCTTGAAGCCGCTTCGAATGGTCATAGCTTTGGGACACGCCCGAATAATCACACTCCACGCTGCCAAGCGTGATAAGCACCTGTATCCCAAGCCGCTGCTTCAGCTCTTTCCGAATGGCCAAAAGCAAGGAAAGCGCCGTCTCTTGAACCTGCTCGGAGCTGACTCCTGTACAAATAATAACGATATCGCCGTCCCGGTCGCTGAAGCAAATCGCATTGCCCGCCCAGTCCGATTGTTTCCTGCTTATGCTGTAAACCTCGTTATCCCAGTGTCCTGGCAGCCAGAAGTCCCCGCCTGAATAATTAGGCAAGTCCTGCACCGTCTTAATGGACGCTGCCGCATAGCAGCAGTTTTCCGTCGGGATGCCGAGCAGCTGCAGCCTATTTTTAAGCTCCGTTTGATCGATCTTCCCGCTCACCCAGCGGTTAACGACATTGTCGCGCAAAATATCAAGCTGATAGGAGCTCGTTAACGCGGATCCCGCAGCCACATGTATTTTGGCTACCGTGTTCTCGATCGTCTCCCTTAACTCGCAGATATTGATGGGCTTCAGCAAATAATTTTCGATGCCAAGCCGCATGCCTTCCCTAATATAATCAAACTCATGGTAGCCGCTAAGCACGATAAACTTCATATTCGGATGAATGGGCTTGAGCTGTTTGATTAATTCAAGGCCGTTCATATGAGGCATCATAATATCGGTGACGAGAATATCGGCAGCCGATTTTTGAAGCGCCTCCAGCGCCTCCAGACCGTTCGAGGCTTGGCCGGCTAACGTAAGGCCATATTCCTCCCAATCGATAATGGAAGCTAATCCTTCCAAAATAAATGGTTCATCGTCTACTATAAACACCTTACGCAAATTGTTGTCCCCCTTGACCTGCCGGTATTTTTACGGTGATGTCGGTGCCTTTCACAGCCTCGCTGTTCATTTGCAGCCCGTAGCTGCTGCCAAAGCATATCTTTAACCGTTCATTTACGTTAATAAGTCCGATGGAATTGGAAGCTTGCGGCGGATGCTGCTCTAGGCTGCTCCGCAGCTGCATCAGCCGCAAAGGCTCAATGCCGTTGCCGTTGTCACTGATGACCAGTTGCAAATCGCGGCCATCCCATTCGGCGGAAATGGTTAGGTGATTGTCGCTTTGCGACATATTCAACCCATGTATGATGTAGTTTTCGATGATCGGCTGAATCGAGAGCTTTAGAATCGGAATGCTCATCCATTCGGGCTCGATATTAATTTCATAGGTGAATTTCTGCAATAGCCGAATGCGGAACAAATCGAGATACAAGCGGCAATATTCGATTTCATCCGATAGTTTGACGATCGTCTCGCTCTTGACGGAGTACCTGAACAAGGTTGCCAAAATATAGATCATCTCGCCGACGTCATCCGCTTTTTTGGACAATGCCCGCATCCGGATCGCCTCAAGCGTGTTGTATAGAAAATGAGGCTTGATTTGCGCTTGAAAGGCGACGAGCTCAGCGTGCTTCTCGCGAATCTCCGATTTGTATACCCGATCGATATATTGCGTCAAATCCTCGCACATTTGATTGAAGCGGCTTGATATTTGAAATAATTCGTCCTCCTTCTCCCGCGGAATTCGGACGCTCAAGTCGCCGTCCTGTACTTTTTTCATCGCTTGCACGATGACCTTTGTCCTGCGGGAGAAATTGACGATCGTGAAATAGGTGAGGGTAATGGCCGCTACAATACAAATTACCGTCACTAAAATAAGCGTGTTTTTGAGTCCCTTCATGTTGCCGTTAATCGCTGATTTGGGGATTACGCCTACGATCCAATAACCAAACTTATTCGTCGTTTGCATGTTAATGTATGATTCCTCTTCAAACCGCTGAATCGAAGAGGGGTTATTCAGTAAGGAGGTATAAGGATACGGCTTTCCGTAATAGCGGTTAGACGAATCATAAATAACGTCCCCGGCCGGCGTCAGCACGACGATATACCCTTTCATTTCATCGGTTTTGTTTTGAAAGGTTCTGTAAATCGCCGTGGAGTCGTAATCGATGATCAAGTTGCCGATGCTCTCTTGCGTCGTCATATTATTAATGTTGCTAACGGTCGTATAGCTTTTGCCGGTAGCGATGTATTTGCCAATCACGGCTTGCAGATCGCCATCCACGTAATAATAGTTTTGCGTATCCTTCGTCAGCGTGAAAAGAAATTTTTTGTCCTTGCTGTACAGCGCGACCGTACGTATATCCGGGTTATTGGCGAGCAGCAGGCGCAGGAAAGAGTTGATGTCGGGCGTCCGGACGCCCGTTGCGCTGTATTGCAGCAGCCGTTTGTTCAAATAATCAGAGAAATTGTTTTGCAAGAAAGAGAGGACATCGCTCAGCAAGGCCGAGGAAGCCGAAGGTCCATCCCGATAGATTTGTTGAATAATTTGCTGCGAGGTCGCATGCTTGATATCCAAATGGCTGCCTACGCCCGCCAATATTTGCTTGTTCAAATCCAATTCCTTTTGCACCTGCGAATTATTTAAATAGGTATAGACAAAGGCAGAGAGCGTCGCTAGCGATACGATCGTTATGATGGCATACATCGTTAATATTTTGTTGAACAGCTTTTGCTTGTAATGCTTTCTATAGAAATCAATGACTCTCTTCATGAAATAGAGCACCCCCTGCCGGTGTCATTAACGTTATTAAGTATACGCTTTCAATTTGAAATTGCACGGCTTTTCTCTAAAAACTAGAGTATCACAATTTCCTAAAAATAGGGGAGCCTCCGAATTTGTTTCTTTGTTTTATCCACTTTTTTATTGATTTGTTCACTTTGGCAAACGCTTTCATTATGCTAAATTTAGGTCAACAAAGACAAGGATTTGGGAGGGACAACATGACGAGTCTAATGCGCGAGCTTCGAATGATAGGCCGAAATAAAGCTTTATTGCTGATGGTGCTTCCTGGTGCCATCTGGTTTTTTCTTTTTTGCTATCTTCCGATGCCGGGGGCTATCATCGCTTTCAAAAATTATAAATTTAGCAGGGACGGCTTTCTTGCAAGCCTTCTCAACAGCGAATGGTCAGGCTTTAAAAACTTCGAGTTTCTGTTCACGACGCAGGATGCCTTTATCATTTTTCGCAATACCATTCTCTATAACGCCGTATTTATCGTGCTCGGAACGGCCTTGTCCGTATTTGTGGCAATCGTCATTCACGAGATTACGAATAAGAAGATGGCGAAAATTTATCAGACCGGCATGTTTTTGCCGCATTTTCTATCTTGGGTAATCGTGAGCTATTTTGTCTACAGCTTTCTAAGCGTTGACAGAGGCGCACTGAACCAAATGCTTGATTTCCTAGGAATGAAGCCGATTTATTGGTATTCGGAGAAGGCGTACTGGCCTTATATTCTGGTGTTCGTGAATTTGTGGAAGGGCGTTGGTTTTGGAAGCGTCATCTACCTGGCGGCGATTGTTGGCATCGACAAATCCTATTTCGAAGCGGCGATGATCGACGGGGCGAGCAAGTGGCAGCAGATTAGGAAAATAACGATACCTATGATTACGCCAATTATCGTTATTCTATTTATTCTCGCAATCGGCGGCATATTCAGAGCGGATTTCGGCTTGTTTTACCAGGTGCCTCGGGATACCGGCGCGTTATATCCTGTAACGAACGTGATTGATACGTTTGTCTACCGGGGGCTGAAGGTAACGGGGAACATCGGAATGAGTACCGCAGCAGGCTTGTATCAAGCTGTAGTAGGCTTCGTGCTTGTTATCGTAACGAATATGATCGTTAGAAAAATAAACAAAGAGCAAGCTTTGTTTTAAAGGAAAGGGGGACGTTCAACTTGGCTGAAAACATAATCGTCAAACAGCAGAGCAAACCGGTTAGAACAAAGAAGACGAGGGATATTCATAAGCTGCCTCCGTTTTGGAACGGGCTGGCGCATCTGGCTATGGGCTTATTCTCATTCATGTGCGTATATCCGTTCCTGTTCATTATCGTTATTTCCTTTACGGATGAGCAATCGCTCGCGGTCAATGGCTACAGTATTTTTCCGGAAAAATGGTCCGCGTCCGCTTACGTATACATGTTCAAGACGGGCGACCAGCTGCTGCGCTCCTATGGGGTAACGCTGTTTGTCACCATTGTGGGGACGCTTCTGACGATCGCGATCGTCTCGCTTTATTCCTACGCAATCTCGCGCAACTATTTCAGGTATCGCGGCATATTTTCCTTTATCGCCTTTTTCACGATGCTGTTCGGCGGGGGACTAGTTCCCTCCTACATCGTAATGACGCAGGTTTTGCATTTGAAAGACACGGTGTGGGCTTTGGTTCTTCCGATGTGCGTTAGCGCGTTCTCGATTCTCATTATGCGCACCTTTTTTAAAACGATGGTTCCTGACGCCATTATTGAGTCGGGAAAAATCGACGGCGCCAGCGAGTTTCGCGTGTTCTTTTATTTAGTGCTGCCTATTTCTCTTCCGGGCCTCGCTACGATCGGCTTGTTCAGCGCTTTAGGCTACTGGAATGATTGGTTTAATGCGCTGCTCTACATAGACAATGCGAGTCTCGTGCCTTTGCAGTCGCTGCTGATGAAGATCGAGAACAACATCCAGTTTATTGTACAAAACTCAACCAGCGTTGCCGGCACAGAACGCTCGGAGCTTATCAGAACGCTGCCGATGGAGACGACGAGAATGGCAATGGTTGTACTGGCAACGGTGCCGATCGTGTTCGCTTATCCTTTTTTCCAAAAGTATTTTGTACAAGGCCTGACGATCGGGGCTGTCAAAGAATAGCACGACAAGCATAATTAAAAGGCGTTATTAAGGCGCACGAGCCGGCAACCGGCATCGACGTGTTAATATATATTTTCACCAATAAAGGGAGGAACAAAGAATGGTAGCCAAAAGCAGAAAAAGTATGCTTACTGTACTTGTTTTCATTATGATTGCTGTCGCAGCGCTCGCGGGCTGTTCCAGCGGAAAAGAGAATAGCGGCAGCGGCGAAAAGCCGGAGCCAACGAACAATGCGGGAGAGAAGCCGGCAGCAGAGAAAAAAGAAAAGCCAGTTAACTTGATCTGGTACACGATTGGCGGCGTGCAGGCTGATCAAGATAAAGTAATCGCTGAAGTGAATAAGTACCTGACAGAGAAAATAAACGCAACGATTGAAATGAAAGTGCTCGACTGGGGCGATTACACGCAAAAAATGCAAGTTATTGCAGCGTCAGGCGAGCCGTTCGACATCGCATTTACTTCTTCTTGGGCGTTCAACTACGTAGAAAGCGCAAGAAAAGGTTATTTCTACGAGCTGGATGCGCTGCTAGACGAGTATGGCAAGGGCATCAAGGAAGTGCTTGATCCAGCTTTCCTAGAGGGCTCCAAAGTAAGCGGCCATAATTATGCGATCCCGACGAACAAGGAGCTGCCCGCACAAGCGGTATGGCGCTTCAACAAAAATTTAGCCGATAAATACAACCTGGATATTACGAAGGCGACAACGCTGGAGAGCCTGGAGCCGATGCTGAAAGCGGTTAAAGCAGGCGAGCCGGATGTTTATCCGATCCCAAGCAACATCGATCCATTCCTGCCGTTCGACTATGCGCTTGAAGGGCTGCCAATTGGCGTGCCGCTGAATACGACCGATTTTAAAGTGGTAAATGTATGGGATACGCCAGAAGCGAAGCAAATGTTCGGCACGATGCACAAGTATTATAAAGCAGGCTATTTGCCTCCAGACGTTGCAGTTAAGCAAGGAAATGAACATGAGAAAACAGGCAAATGGCTTGTAGACAAGCAGCATACGGTACCTTTTGCAGATATTCTCTGGACGGACAGCATGCAATATCCGATTGCGTCCACGCCAATCCATGAGCCAATGGTATTTAACTGGTCGGTTACCGGCTCGCTTCAAGCGATCTCGGCACAGACTAAATATCCGGAAAAAGCGATGGAATTTCTAAATCTGCTTAATACCGATGCACACCTTCGCAACCTGTTGAACAACGGTATTGAAGGCGTCCATTACAAGAAGCTTACGGAGGACACGTTCGAGCCGATTCCAGATTCGGGCTACTCGATGCCGGCATTTACGCTCGGAAATATGTTCCTTCTTGATAAGCTTGCCAATGATCCGGCTGATAAATGGGAGCAGTACAAAGCGTTTAACAGCTCCGCTACGAACGCGCCGCTGCTCGGATTCCAATTCGATCCTACAAGCGTAATGTCGGAAATTGCCAACGTGAAAAACGCTGTTGACGAGTATGGCAATGCGCTCAAAACAGGCTCGGTTAACCCGGATGAAATTCAGCCGAAAGCGGTTGAGAAGCTGAAAGCGCAAGGAATTGACAAGATTATGGCTGAAGTACAGAAGCAGCTTGACGAATGGCGCGCAAGTAAATAGAAAAATACAGAATCGGATACAGATAGGGGAGCAGGGAAACAGAAATGGGGAATTGAAATGATCACGAAGTTAAACGGGTATAAGCTTATAGCGGGTTTGTTTTTAGCTTGTTCGATCTGTATGGCATGGAGCGGCACGGCCAGCGCAAAGCAGCCGACCGCATCCGCTTGGTTCGTTGATGATCTGCTGCAATGGTCGCCGGAGACAGACCCGGATGCCGCATTCAATCGAGCTTCAATCCCGCTTGCTAGCCGGACTAATGGAGGTTATCAAGTCAATCCGAATGCATCAACAGCTCCTAAACTGGCTGCTCTTTCCGCAATGTATCAATCAACCAGCAAGGTGCCTTCCCAAGGCTCGGAGCAATTTGACGTATATGCTTTTCAATACTGGCAGTACGTTGATTTGCTGGTGCACTGGGCAGGCTCCTCCAGCGAGGGCATTATCGTGCCGCCGAGCGCTGATGCGATCGACGCGGCTCACAAAAACGGCGTGCCGATTTTAGGCAATATTTTTTATCCGCCGACGGCATATGGAGGAAAGTTCTCCTGGGTCACGGCCTCGCTGCAAAAAAATGCCGACGGCTCCTTTCCGTTTGCCGATAAATTGATCGAAGCAGCCGATTACTACGGCTTCGACGGTTGGTTTATCAATCAGGAGACAGCCGGAGGAAATGCGGCTACTGCAAGCTTGATGCAGGAGTTTCTAAAGTATTTGCAGGCGCACAAAAAGCCCGGCATGCAAATGCAGTGGTACGATGCGATGAACAGCACGGGCGCGGTCGGCTGGCAGCGCCAGCTGAACAATAACAATGCCATGTTTGTCGAGGATAATGGCAGAGTGTCCGATAGCATGTTTATTGACTTCTCATGGAATCAGACGGGACTGAACAATTCCAGAGCCAAAGCGGAGAGTCTGGGCAGAAGCCCGTACGACATCTACGCCGGCATTGATGTTGAGGCGAACGGGACGGGATCGAATCCGAATTGGGGAGCCATCTTCCCGAATAATCAGCCGGCAACGCTCTCGCTCGGCATTTACCGCCCGGATTGGGCGTTCAAGGTGCATAAGAGCAGAGAAGATTTATATGCCAAGGAAAACCTGTTCTGGGTCGGCCAAAACGGCGATCCTAGCCGTACGACAACGACGGCAAGCTGGAAGGGCATAGCGAATTATTTCGTGGAAAAAACGCCGGTAACGAAGCTTCCTTTCATTACTAACTTTAATACCGGCAACGGCGATTTCTTCGCGGTGGATGGCGAGGTGCTGCGCACGAAGCCTTGGAACAACCGCAGCTTGCAGGATGTCATGCCGACATGGCGCTGGATAACGCTCAGCCAAGGAACCGCGTTGAAGCCTAGCATCGATTTCTCTTCCGCTTACTATGGCGGCAGCTCGCTGAAGGTGGCGGGAAATCTTTTGAATGCGAAAAACGCTACCCAGGTTAAGCTCTACAAAACAGAGCTGCCGGTAGCTGCTGACACGAGCCTTGCGTTAACGTTCAAAACGAATACGCCGGGCATGACGGACTCCAATATGCAGGTAGGGCTAGCGTTTGCCGATGCACCCGATCAATTTGTATTTCTTGATGCAGGGGAAGCGACACCTGGCGCTTGGCGCACGAAAAATCTTCCGCTAGCGGCGTACCAAGGCAAGACGATCGCAGCCATTTCCTTAAACTTCACCAGCCAGAAAGCCGTTCTTGACTATTCGATCAATATTGGTCGGTTGTCTGTGACTGCTTCTTCGGCACAAGGGAATGAAGCGGAAGCCGTTCGTGATCTATCAGTCGAAAACGACTTCATCACGGACATCACCGCCGATGCCCGGATTAAATGGGACGGGTCGGGCTCAAATGCCGCTTATTACGAGATTTATCTGATTAAGCCGGACGGCAGCAGGGAGTTCCAAGGCGCTACGCCAAATACGGCTTATTACGTACCTGCCATTAAGCGCATCGGCAAGGAACTGACAAGCGTCATCGAGGTTGTTCCTGTTGATCCGTACTACAGACAAGGCGCGGGGACGCAAGCGATTATGGAATGGCCGGAGTATCCGAAGCCGGAAGCGAAGTTTACAGCTGATGCTTGGTACGCTGCGCCTGGCGATACCGTCACCTTCTATGATCAGTCGTTTGAAACGAAGGAGAAGGTCGTATGGGAATTTCCGGGCGGTACGGTTGATTACAGCTCGGGAAATCCGAAGGTGACCTATGCGCAGGAAGGCATCTACACGGTGAAGCTAACCGCTATCAATAGCGCTGGAGAGGATACGGCAACGGCGCAGGTTACCGTAACGAGCGACATTATCGGCGGGAAGCTGAATATGGCGTTGGGCAAGCCAGACAGCGCTTATACGGCCGACTCGCAATGCGCGGCTGGCGAGGCAGCCAAGTTCGCTTTTGACGGCAACGCCAAAACCAAATGGTGCGCCAACTCAGCCACTAATCCTCACTGGGTAAAGGTTGATTTGGGGCAGAAAGCATTGATCAGCGAATTTAAAATCGGCCATGCCGCGTATGGCGGTGAAGCTGATGCCATGAATACGGATAGCTATAAAATCCAGATCAGCAGCGATAACGCGGCCTGGAGCGATGTAACGACAGTAGTAGGAAATACGTATAGCGTAACCGAGCATAACATACCGTTGACGGAAGTGAGGTATGTAAGGCTGCAGCTGGATAAAGCGACGGCTACGGATAACACTGCGCGGATCTATGAATTTGAAGTGTACGGCTTCAAAAGCCGGTTTGTCGAAATGATGAACAGCGTTCAAAGCGCCGCGGATATGCAGGCTGCGTTGGAGTCGCCGGGGCTTAATCTGAATTTGAGCTTGTACAATAAGCTGGATGACTATACGAAACGAGTCGTTTCCTATGAAGTGTGGGAGAACAAACCAGTTGGCGGGTTCATGGACAAAACATCGCTGCAAGCGGCCGTCGACGCGGTTGTTCAAGCGTATGTCGAAGAAATGATTAGGACAGCCGTTGCGGCGGTTAACGGCGCGCAGGATGCGGCTGCTATGAAGACAGCGTTGGAAGCGTCCGGGCTTGGCTTGTCGATGGAGCTGTACAGCCTGCTTGATGATAAACAAAAGTCTTATATCGCTTCGGAGCTGTTAGCGAGCCGTCCGGCTGAAGGTTATGCGGACCAAGAAAGCATACGAGCAGCATTTGAAGCACGGGTGTTTGGCGGCATAAGAGGGCACTGGGCGGAAAGCGAGCTCAAGGACTGGATCAAGAAAGGCATCCTTAAAGCGGATGATACCGCAAATATTGATCCAAATCACTCCATGAAACGGTCCGAGCTGGTAAGCCTGATGAATAAAGCGCTGAATAAGGAGCTTACGTTCGAGGGCGTTATGGCGCAAATTGCGGCAGATTACAGCATGGATGCGGAGCTGCTTGTAAGCCGTGAGGAGCTATTGGCGATTATATCCAAAACGTTAGCGCTCAATACGGCTGTTGACACCGATGCGCTAAGCAAGTTTGCGGACGTGGAATCCGTGAATCAGCCATTTAAGGCTTATATTAACGCTTTGTTTGCAAACGGACTTGCGCCGCTGTTTGCAGAAGGCCAGACACTCTCGCCGCAAAACGAGGTTACGCTGGCAGAAGCCGTTATGTTGCTGCGGAAAGCCTTAACCTATGAGGGCGGCGAGTCGCCGGGCGATGGCGAGGGGAACGGTGGGAACCCGCCTGTTGACGGCGGCTACACGCCACCGGTTACGCCACCTGCGCCCGCAACTAAAGCAGACCTGACCATAGCGGCAAATGGCACAGGAACGGTTAAGCTAAACGATGAATTGACGTTGGTCGTTCCTGCCGGCGCATCGGTACAGGAGCTGCGCGTCAGCATTGAGAAACTAGCGAATGCGGCCCCACTGATAAGCAATACGGACATTCTGCTTAGTCCCGTTTTTGAACTATTAAAGAATATGACCGGAAGCTTTGGGAAACCAGTGAGCCTGTCGATTAAATTCGATTCATCGAAAGTTGGAACAAACCGTGTGCCGGTCATTTTCTACTACGATGAAGCTGGCAAGAAATGGATTAAAGTCGGGGGAAAAGCAGCAGGGGACATCATTACGGCAGAGGTTGATCATTTTACCAAATTCGCTGTCTTTAGCATTGATGTGAAGGAATTAGCGGAGACGAAACCTCCCGTATCGTTCAACGATATTGCTGGACACTGGGCAGAGACTAACATTAAGGATGCTGCTTCGAAAGGTATAGTTGGCGGTTATTTAGACGGCAGCTTTAAACCGAATGCGCAGGTTACACGCGCGGAGTTTACAGTTATGCTGGTTAACGCTCTCCAGCTGAAAGGGGAAGCTAAGCCGCTCGCCTTCAAGGATAGCGAGATGGTGCGTGATTGGGCGAAGGATGCTATTTCTTTAGCTGCAGAGGCTGGCATTATCAGCGGTTATGAGGATGGCACTTTCCGCGCCGATGCAATCATTACTCGCGCCCAAATGGTGGCGATGATTGTCAAGGCTGCCGCTTTGCCGGTAAGCGAGATCGACAGCACCACTTTTGCTGACGACGCAGCAATTGCCGCGTGGGCGAAAGGTTATGTCATGACCGCCGTGCAGCAGGGCATTATCCAAGGACGCGGGGGCAAGCGCTTTGCGCCTAACGATTCAGCGACGAGAGCGGAGTCGGTAACCGTTCTGCTGAAAATGCTGGAGCTTCTTAAGAAGTAAGCCAGTCAGCGAGCAATACTCGAGTAGAGGCACTGGAAAAGCTGTATTTTCCAGTGCCCTTTCGTATGCCGAGGAGGAACGGTTTGGCGCTGCTGCTTTTCCGTTTTTATCTCCCTGCGTGAAAAAGTTGTCCTAGCCCTCATTTTGCCCCGCGCGCCGCTGAAGTTGAAGCTGAGGCAAGAGGCTTCAGCCGCCGGAATCAGGATTAACGGGAAAAACGCCCGTTATATCAGCCGATATCGAGCGAAATTTATGATTAGTTGGATTTCCTCCCGCTAATTTGTTCTTTTTAGCCCAAATGGGCTGGACGTGCTCCGATTAACGGGAGATTTTCCAGCTAAACGTTCCATACGCCCTCTGAATCCAAAGATTAGATGGAGTTATTCCTGTTAGTTGCACGCAGCTGGGGTGCTGGCGATTGAAGTAGTACCCCCGACACGACAAACGAGCCTTAGAAGCGATTCTAAAGGCTCTTTTTCTTTTGGCATAGCCATTCGTCCAACATTATTTCTAGACACTGCGGCATACGCCCAAACCCCATGCTGCGCTTTGGCATAGGCTGTTATCATCATATGAAACCAAGGAGCTTAATCCAAATGTCAAAAAGAGCTATTATAGCGGAAGCGGATGTCAACGAACTATCAGCTGACGATCTTGCCCTGTGGGGTGCAGTTATTTTAATAATTGGCGATTTATTTGGATTGTTCGCAATCATAAAAGAAAGAACGGAGTCCTCAAATAAATAATAATTTCTTTCTAATTATCATAAGCATGCTAAATCTATTTTCAAATAAAGGAGCATAAGATGACTTCCAAAAAAGAAATTACAGCTGATGATTTGGCTAAAATTTCAGTGTCCCTTTCAATTGTTGGTTATAGCTTAGGGTTATTAGCGCTGGAAAGAGCGAAAGAAGAGGAAGAGAAGAGCAAGGATAACGAGCGGATGACGGCGGCAATCAATAGGATGGTTAGAAGATTTTCCCGTTAGAAGCAGCAAACAGCCCCCGAGCTTCAAGCTTGGAGGCTATTTGATCGTGATTTTATAAGAGAAGCTCCAGCCATTGTTCATTCGTTACCGGTCCAAAATAGAACGGCAAATCGATGCCATCGATGAGCTGCTTGAGCGCAGAAGCTTCATACCGAGTGCCGATCAGCTTCTCAGCCACTTCATTTCTGTCGCCGCGACCGAAGAAATCGCCGTAAATGGCAGCGCCTACGATTACGCCTTCTTCTACCTGAAGGCGTACGTCAAACGTCCCGGCACCCTCTATCCGTTTCTTCTGCTGCACGTTGAAGGCAGGAGAGCGGCCGTAGTTCCATTCCCAGCTGCGATAGCGCTCGTCAGCAAGCTTGTGAACGCTCTCCCAGTCCTGCTCCGTTAGCTCGTAGAACGGAATTTCCTCGAAGCCTTCGAAAATCGATTGCAGCAAGCTTTGCCGGAACTGCTCGACCGTCAGCGGCTCCTTCAAAAATTCTGAAATATTAGCAACGCGGCTGCGAATCGATTTGGTTGATTTTGACACGTACTTCTCCGCATTGATCTTGAGCGCCGATACGACATTTTCGATTTCGGAATCAAATAAAAGCGTTCCGTGGCTGAACATTTTTCCCTTTGTAGAGAACTGAGCATTGCCGGATATTTTACGCTCGCCGACTTGAAGATCATTTCGTCCGGTCATTTCCGCATCTACGCCGAGGCGTTGGAGCGCGCGAACGACGGGCTCTGTGAACTTCTTGAAGTTATGGAAGGATTGGCCGTCATCCTTCATGATGAAGCTGAAATTTAAATTGCCGAGATCATGGTAGACAGCGCCGCCTCCAGACAGTCTGCGGACCACATGAATGCCGTTTGTCTCTACATACTCCGCGTTGATTTCTTCGACCGTATTCTGGTTTTTGCCGATGATGATCGAAGGCTCATTCATGTAGAAAAGCAGATAATCGTCATTGTCTGGCAATGAACGCAATATATATTCCTCTAACGCCAAATTTAGCGTGGGGTCGGTAATGCCGTTGTTGCTTACAAAGCGCATCGTTATTCTCCTCCTATGTAGTAGCTCTTAAGGGCAATTATACCTGCATAAAGAGCCAGTTATCAAACCAGTCCAAAAAAGCATTCCACAGGAGGGAGTCCCATGGAATGCTTCATCGCTTTGTAGATTATGCTGAGTTCGTTTTTGCGGCTTTTACTGAGGCTGCGTCAGCGCTAGTTTCCTTAACAGCCATCTTGCTTGTTCCTTGGAAAACGCCGCCGGCTTCAATGAGGAGATTTTCCGCGGATAGATTGCCGATGAGGGAGCCGGTCGCGCGTATTGTTAGCGTTCCTTTTACCTCCACGTTGCCGTATACTTTGCCTGCGAGGATGAGGTCGCGGGCGACAATCGTTGAGCGGGCGCTGCCGTTCTCACCGATCGTGACATGGCCTGCCGATTCAATATCGCCAATGACATGGCCGTCGACGCGGATGCTGGCTTCGGATTTGATTTTACCTTCGAAGGTTGAGCCTTCTCCGACAAGCGTATCGGTCGTGTCCGGATTTAGCTTCACGTTTTTATTTTTAAACATATTAGGGCTCCTTCCTGTCTGCTTTAATGTAAGGAACGGGATCTACGTTTTTGCCGTTGATGGATACCTCGTAATGCAGATGCGGTCCGGTGCTTCGGCCCGTGCTGCCTAGTTCGCCGATGACCTCGCCTTTCTGCACCTTGTCGCCAACCTCCGCGATGTTTTTATGCAAGTGGAGATAACGAGTGCTGACGCCTCTGCCGTGATCAATCATGACATTTATGCCATGGACCCGGTCTCTTTCTGATATCGTCACAATGCCATCTGCTGCCGCATAAATAGGATCTCCGGTATTTCCGCCGATATCGAAGCCGGAATGATAGGTCGCTCGTCCCGTAAAGGGATCTTTGCGTATGCCGAACAAGGACGTCACCTTGCGTGAATCGGTCGGCCAGATCGTAGGCGTGATTTGCAAAATTTTCTGATAGGCAACAACCGCTTTTTTGGTGTCCTGCAGCTGCGGAATCATCGCGTCCATTTGCTGCAATACTTCCGCGTAATGCTTGCTTGTCTGCATATAGAGATCGTCCCCGGCCTCTTCCTGCAGCGGCAGCTCCTCGCCGCCTTGTCCGCCTTCCACAGTATGGAGGCTGGAGATGGAGACAGGCGATTTGGTATCGATGCCGGCTAGCTGCTTCAGCTGGGACCCGAGTGCGTTGATTTCCACCATTTTGTTTTCCATTGCTTGGGCTTGCTCCGAAAGCCGGACGAGATTGGTCTGAAGCTCGGATATATGATTTTCATTGTCGGACAGCTGCTGCTCATATTGGAGAGCCGATGCCGCGAGCTGGTTTTTTAGCGTGTCGGTTACCGAGGCGTGCCGCGATAATAATAGAAAGAATAAAATGGCGCAAAGCGTAAGCAATAAGACAACAATCGGTAATAAAATGATAACGAGACCGGATAACCGGAACCGCTGAACCGTTTGATTCGCATCCGGAATGATGACAAACGTAAATCTTTTTGACAGCCAATTCATGACGTTCCTCCTATATTTCCCATAGCTTACCAACATGAGTCATTCGACACCCTCCTACTAAAGTCCTCTATTTTTGAGCGAAAATTTGGAAAATATTAATAGTTCGTCCTGCGATAATGTAGAAAGATGTCGAAAAACTCGCAGAAAGAGCCAATAGGAAAAAAACAGCGGGCTGGTGGCTGGGAAGGCGGGCTATGCAGAGGCGCCAATAATTCGTATAATCTGATGAGATCAAAGCTTAAAACAGAGGTGAGACTAGTGGAAGCTAAATTTTGTATGGCATGCGGGCATGAGCTTGAAACACGCGATGTTGACGGGACGATGAGAAGGGCATGTACGAGCTGCAGCTTTGTGCATTGGGGCAACTATAGCATTGGCGTAGGTGCGCTTGTCGTTAAGGATAATAAAATATTGCTCGTTCGCAGGGCGCAGGAGCCGGGTAAAGGGAAGTGGACGAATCCGGGCGGATACATTGAGCAGCTGGAAGCGATTCAAGATACGATCGAGCGAGAAGTGCTAGAGGAGTGCGGCGTGAAAGCCAGCGTTAAAAACGTCCTGGCGCTGCGCGACCAGCCGAGGAGCATACATAATCTCTACGTCGCGTTCGATATGGAATATGTGAGCGGCGAGCCTACCCCCGACTTTGTGGAGGTTGACGCTGCGGGCTTCTTCACCCTGCAGGAGCTGGAGTCGATGGACGTTGCAGGCTTTACGCAGTGGCTTGTTGATGTTGCGTTTCATGCGCGTTCGGAGGGTTTAAGAGTAGATTCGGAGCCTGTCGTTCCGCTTAGCGGTTATGGGCTGTTCCGGGCTTAATTAGCTACTTCTCCTGCTGCTTCCCAGGAGGTTATTGAGCGGGACAAAAGGCAGCGTTACTTGATTGGCATAGCGTACCGGAATACCGGAACAAGAGACAAGCGAGCTGTTTGGGCAGCCCGCTTGTCTGTTTTATTTAAAGGGGGAAGGATTAGAAAGTGATGCATACTTTCCCAAAGTGCGTGCCCTTAGCAAGATGGAGGAACGCATCAACGGATTGTTCAAACGGAAATATACGGTCAATGACGGGACGGAGCTTATTTTGCTCGATGGCACGGTTCATCGACTCGAACATAGCCCTGCTGCCGACATTAATGGCTTGCAGGCGAGCCTTCTTTTGTATCGCGGCGATAATATTAAATCCCTCCACGCTTGCCCCCGATAAAATGCCGACCAAACTAATTTGCCCGCCCAGGCGCAGGGCGCCGAGCGATTGATTCAGCGTAGCGGCGCCGCCAACATCAACAACAAGATCAGCGCCTCTGCCATGCGTCAGCTCAAGCACCGCTGGAGCCCATTCCGGCGTGCTTCTGTAGTTGATGCCATGGTCCGCTCCTAGCGATTTGGCACGCCCGAGCTTATCGTCGCTGCTCGAAGTCACGATGACGGTTGCGCCGTGAAGCTTCGCGAATTGGAGCGCGAACAAGGAAACGCCGCCCGTACCCTGAATGAGCACCGTGTCGCCGGATTTAACCTTGCCTTCCTCTACTATGGCATGCCATGCGGTCACTCCCGCGCAAGCAAGCGAAGCGGCTTCCTCGTCGGTTAAATGAGCCGGCACGCGAACAAGGCCCTGCTCGTTCAACACAGCATATTCGGCAAGCAGCCCGTCCAGCGGATTGCCCAGCGTGCTGGCCAGGCCCTCCTGCGTCGGTTCGCCGGACAGCCAGCTCTGCGTGAAAATGCCGCTAACCCGATCGCCCAGCTTGAAGCGGCCTGCCTGTTCCCCAAGGCCGACCACCTCGCCAACTCCGTCCGAGACGGGGATAAGGGGCAGCCGCAGGTTCGGATTATAGAAGCCGCTGATGACCCCAAGATCACGGTAATTGAGCGAAGCCGCGCGCATTTTGATAAGCACCTCGCCAGTGCCGGGAACAGGAATGCTGCGCTCTGCTTTCCTCACATGATCAAGCCCGAAGCCATCTTGTATTTCAAATACGTTCATGGATGATCTCTCCTTTTTTGTAGGTGTAGACATACATTAATACATATACTAATATTTAGTAAGTAGGCACTTTAACGTTCGCTGCGAACCTTCAGGTGCGCAAGGAGGAGAGTTATGGCAAATACGGCTCAAGTCAAACAGCCTGATCTATCGATTACGGCATGCAGCTACAGCAGGGTGCTCGAAATCATTTCGAATAAGTGGTCGGCGCTGGTTCTTTATGCTTTGGCGGACGGTACCTTGCGTTACGGAGAAGTAAGAAGGCGAATCGAGGGCATCTCGCAAAAGATGCTGACCCAAACGCTGCGGCAGCTGGAGAGAGACGGCCTAATTGGACGTGATGTAACGCCGTCTGTGCCGCCGATTGTCGACTATTCATTGACCCCGCTTGGCGACACTTTAATAAATACGATGACGCATTTAAAGCTGTGGACGGCTGAATATTATCCGCTTGTCCAGCAGGCAAGAGAGCAATACGACCGGATTAACGGCGAGGATGCGCGATAAGCGCGCAAATAAAAACGGAGGAATCGATTCGATTCCTCCGTCTTTTATTTACATGTTATTCTTGCGTTATTCAATCATCAGAATCTCACGAATCTCCTGCTCCGATAAGGAGGACAATGACTCCTGCCCTGGCTGGATGACCTCGTCGATCAGATTTTTTTTCTTCTGCTGCAGATCGTACATCTTGTCCTCAACCGTTCCTTGCGTGACGAGGCGGATCACTTGGACGACGTTTTTCTGCCCGATGCGGTGCGCGCGGTCGGCTGCCTGCTGCTCGACAGCAGGATTCCACCATAGATCGTACAAAATAACGGTATCTGCTCCTGTGAGGTTCAGTCCGGTACCGCCGGCTTTGAGCGACAGCAGGAAGACATCGCGCTCGCCGTCATTGAATCGGTTGCAAAGTGCAACGCGCTCAGAGGCAGGCGTTTGCCCGTCCAAGTAGAAATAAGGCACGCCTTGGTAACCAAGCTCCCTCCCGATTAGGCCAAGCATCTCGGTGAACTGCGAGAAGATGAGAAGCCGTTTGCCGGCGCTTTGGCATTCCTGGATAATTTCGAGAAGCTGCTCGAATTTGGCGGAGCTGCCCTTGTAATCCTCGACGAACAGCGCAGGGTGGCAGCAGAGCTGGCGCAGCCTCGTTATGCCCGCCAAAATCCGAATCCGATTTTTTTGGAAACCTTCCTCGTTCAAATGCTTCACCGTTTCCTGCTGAAGCTTGGCGAGGAAGGCTACGTACAGCTGCTTCTGCTCCGGCAGCAGCTCGGATGCCTGAATCGATTCGATTTTCTCAGGCAGCTCCTGAAGCACATCGGTCTTCAGCCTGCGCAGCAGGAAAGGGCGAACCCGCTTCGCAACCGCCTCGCGGGATAGCTCATTAAAGGCTTGCCTGCTTGGGAAAAGCTCAGGGAACACAGCACCGAAGATCGACCATAGCTCCTCCAGCGTGTTTTCCACCGGCGTCCCGGTCAATGCGAAGCGGAAGCTGGCTTCAATGGCTTTAACCGCCTGCGCGGTTTGGGTCGTATGGTTTTTGAAATATTGTGCCTCATCCAAAATGAGCGTATGGAAGCTTTGCTTCGCATACTGAACGATGTCTCTGCGAAGCAGGGGATACGAGGTGATGATCACATCCGCCTCTGCATGGTCCTTCAGTACGCCGCTGCGTTCCGCTTTGCTGCCGTCGGCAATGACCGCCCGAATCTCGGGGGCGAATTTTCCCAGCTCATTAAGCCAGTTGTATACGAGCGAAGCCGGGGAGACGATTAAGACAGGCTGCTCCCGCTCGTGAATGTCTGGCAGGATGGAGACGATAAAGGCGATTGCTTGTACCGTTTTGCCTAGGCCCATATCATCGGCAAGAATGCCGCCAAAATGATAGTGAGCCAGCGTCTTCATCCATTGGTAGCCATACTTCTGATAATCACGAAGCACGGGCGCTAGGCTATCAGGAACAGGGAAATCCAGATTGTCAGGATTTCGCATATTCTCGAGCAGCCGGCGGAACGATTTGCCGAGCTTCACGGCTTTCCCTTTCTCAAGCGAGTCGATGAGATGCAGACCGCGCGCCGCAGGAATGCGGAATTCAGACCCTTGTATATCCCCTTTGCGGAGACCGACTTCGTTCAAGAAGCGAATAATTTCTTGGAACTCGGCGCCATCAAGCGGCAATAACGAGCCGTCCGGCAGGCGGTGATATTTGCGTTTCACTTCAAGCGATTTCAGCAGGCTGCGTATTTCTGAATCAGGAATGCCGTCCATATTAAACTTAAATTCAAGCCAGTCGGTGCGCTCGTCCACGTTAACGGTCACTTTTGGCGGCGCATGCTTGGTTACGATGCGCACCTTCACGGCGGAGGTCGCATACACAGCAAGCAGCTTCTCCAGCTGCGGGATGACGTTGTGCAGAAATCCGAATTCCGCATCCTCGTCCTCCATGAAATAACCGCCTTCGGTTTTGGCGAAGGGGACAACCTCCATGAGCTCCAGAATGCTGCGCTCCTGCTCGCCGTCCCGCATGAGAATACGGTCGGTGCCGCGACTTTTATCGCTGCCCTCCAGCGGATTAATAACGATGTCGCCGTATTGGAACTCAAGCCCAGCGACTAACCGATCTCTAACCCTGTCTAAATACAGCTTCGCTTTAAGCTGCGTTTGCAGGATACGGTCGGAGATGGTCTCCGCGATTTTGACGCTGCCAAGCTTCATCAAGCCGGGAACGACCCTCTCCATAAAAGGCTCCATCTGCTCGGGAGCAATATGGATTTTTGGCTTGCGGGAGCTGTCGAGCAGATGCTTAAGCTCCGCCAGACGCTTGCAGGAATCCGGCTGCAGCTTGAGCAGCTTGCCATCGGCAATAGCCAGCCCATACTCTTCCATTAAAACAATTTGGTCCAAGCCTTGAATATCTAGCTGATAACCGTCGCTCGACGCTTGATCGAATGCAAAGTGAAGCGGAAGCGCCTCGTCGCTTAGCGAAATGCCAGCGACCGTTCGACTTCCGTAGGCTAGCTGCACGTTTGGAGCGGCTATGAGCAGCGGAAGCAGCGCGCCCCAAGAGAAGGGAGGCACGAGCAGCATCCGATCACCGCCGGCTGGAGCCTCTTTAATGAACGAACGAGATGACGTTTCACGGATGAAGGTTTCATTTCGAAAGATTTGATAGAGCTGCCTGAGTACCGCATCGTTCTCCGGCTGGATGCTGTGGATGGCTGGGTCATACGTAAAATGCTTCGAGAATACGAATGCCTCCCGATGCTCTATCTTTTCAAGAAATTCTCGTATGCGCTGAACGATATAAAGCCGCTTCGGGCCAACCTTCAGCTCGATGCCGAACTTATTTTTTCGGTATCCATAGGGGTAGAGCTTGCAGGTGATCTCGACATCGAGCTGCGTCCTCGTATCCAAGAGCGCCTGGCTGCGGCTTGCCCGCAGGGGCCGTCCGCCGAACAAGCCCAGCATGCCGATGGCAAGCTTGGTGTCCGCCAATTCCAATCCCGCATGCCTAGCATACCGGGGCTGAAGATACGCTTCTTCCTCTTCCTCTTCATCGTCATAAGGACGGTTCTCGGGATGCAGAAGGGAGGGGTAGGTACGTGCGGGTTTGTTGTCTTGCTTTTGGAGGTCCAGAATCTGAAGGAGCGCAGCAGCCACATGCTTGCAATATTTGTCGTAGGTGCTGAATGCGAGACAGGTGCAGGTCGCATCGACGTCCCCATCGCCGTCGATATCGACCGTAATCTCGTAGCGCCCTTCGCCACTTACGGTAGCTTCGTAGCTGGACGCCTCCGGATCAGAGCTCGTAATGGTTACATTTCCATCTTTATAGTAAGCTTCGCCGCGCTCATAGAACGTGTCGCCGCAAAGCAATTTAATGATACGCTGGGTGAGTAGAACGCTCATCGCCTCGTTCCTTTCCGTAAACGGAAACGTTTGTTCCGATTTATAAGCTAGCTCTTATCATATCAGAATTTAGGGGCCAGGTCATAACCCCATACTGAAATGCTATCCAACTAGGTTATAATGGAGAGATTAGAGCGTTTATATATGAAAAAAAAAGGAGCTGACCGCCATGCAATACAGACGTCTGGGCCAAAGCGGCCTTCACGTGTCCATTCTGGGCCTTGGAACAAACGCCTTTGGCAAACGGGCTGATTATGAGACTTCGAAGCAGATCATCCATCATGCATTGGATCAAGGAATCAATTTCATAGACACCGCTAATATATACGCAGGTACCGAGTCCGAGAAAATTATTGGGCAGGTGCTAGAGGGAAGCCGCCACAATGTCGTGCTGGCAACCAAAGCGGGGTTAGTCCGCGGAGCGGGCGTGAATGAACGGGGCTCGTCCAGGCATCATTTGATGGCGGAGCTGGAAGGCAGCCTAAAGCGCCTAAAAACTGATTATGTTGATCTTTATCAGATCCACACCTTTGATCCGGCAACGCCTCTTGAGGAAACGCTGCGAACGCTCGAGGATATGGTTCGTTCAGGGAAGGTGCGCTATATCGGCGCATCCAACTATTTCGCTTGGGAGCTGATGAAGGCTATCGGCATTAGCGAACGGCTTGGGCTGAACCGATTCGTATCGACACAAGTGAGCTACTCGCTCGCTGATCGGACGCCCGAGGCGGAGCTTGTCCCGATGTGCCTGGACCAAGGAGTCGGCATCATTCCTTATTTTCCGCTCGCAGGCGGTATTTTGTCCGGCAAGTACAGCTCATCCAACCAAGCGCCGGAAGGCTCGAGGGCACAGACCGACCCGAGCTTCGGCCGGTTTCTGAACGACAAGACGTTAACGCTCGGCGAAGAGGTAAACAAGCTTAGCGAGGAGCTGGGCTGTACGCCTAGCGTATTGTCACTTGCTTGGCTGATGCATCAGCCTGTCATTTCGACGGTAATCGTTGGGGCTGCGCGAGCCGAGCAGCTTGTGGAAAATAGCAAGAGCGTCGCTCTTCAGCTGGATGCGGCAACGCTGGCGAGGCTGGACACGCTTAGCAAGCCGTTCCGCTATGGTGATCCTTTTGCGTTATACCGTTTGCCTTAACCGGCAGCGGCTGCTCAAAGTCCGCCGAATAGCTCTGCTCTGCCAAGATAGGCGCCATAATGGTATGGGCGTCCATCTTGGTGGAGCAATAGGGCTTTTTTGTGCGTGGAAGCTAGTCTTTGAGGCTGGAGGCAAAATAAGCATATTGCACAAACTTTTTCACGGATGGCCGGATTTTGTTTTCTGTCGACAGCGGCGCATTATCGTCCTTCGACGGTTTGGAGTTTACCTCGATCAGCCACACCTGGCCTCTAGAATCGATAGCCAAATCAATGCCCAGCTCTGCAAAGTGTCCCGTCATTCGGCTTTCGATGCCTTTGGCTATTTGCAGCGCGGCGCGCCTCAGCCTCGACAATCCGCCGGCCGCTGCGCTGGCTCCGGTCCTTGCGAGAGCGGCTTTAACGGTCGTTATCATTCCTCCGCGGGCGACATTGGATACGAATTGCTCATTTCCGGCGATTCTAGCGACGATAGAGGTAATGCTCCACTGCCCGGTTTCACCGCGCTGGACGACTGCCCGGAAGTCCACTGGCCTGCCTCCTACAGTCAGAAGCCTAAGTCCCCTCTGAATTTGATAGCGGCTTTTTCGCACCTTGCTTGAGAGCGCGCTAAACAGCTTCTCTATGCTCATGTACGTCTGCGTCCGGATGCCGTTCATATGATTAAAATGGCAGGTGTACGTTTGATTCGCATTTCGGTGTATACGGATAATGCCATTGCCCAAGCTGCCGTTGGTCGGTTTCAGAAAGACGACATCGTACTTTTTGCACATCGATTTCAAAACCCGAACATTGCGGAGCAAATGGGATTCCGGAAGATAGACATGCAGCTCAGGCTCTTTTCTTAGAGCTCGGAAAACTTCTATTTTGTTTAAGTATTTTTCGTTGAAAAATACTACATGATGGCGGCTCTTAGCGTATTTTATAAACTGCTGGAAGCTTGCCTTGCCCTCTAGCTTGCGGGAAGTGATACGGTTATAGATGACCTTGGGAATGGGAAAGCGCCGGGGTACCCACTTGGTCGTATAAATCCAGCCTTTGATGCTATCGGACTTTTTCTGAACATCCTCTTGTGTGAAAAAAAAGATTACAGAATTTTCAAGCTTGCATGCATCGCTCAGCTCCCGGCAAAATGACGTATTGACGCCGAATGGCTTATTAGGGGTATGCCGATTGATACGACTAACCAATACGCCGATGAGCGGACCGATCTGAATCGTTTCCGAACTCGCATGGTACTGAATGCGCAGCTCGTCGCCATGAGCGAGTCCCCATTTGGAAGCAAGCACTGAGCTGACGAGCAATATGCTTTCCTGTGACGAGGGCTCGACTACTACTTGATGGCTGCCAGATCCGAAGCTTAGATTCAAATGCCGATCATAGGGAATCGCCCATTTTTTACCGATTGCTTCGCTAAGCAAGAGGATCGATTCATTTGAAACGTTGCTGGAGCTCTGTATCTGCAGCGTTACCTTTGTTAGATTCATGCGAACTCCTTCCCAGCACTGACTTGTCGTAAAACGGTTTGGACCTATAAATGCAATATCCTGCAAACCGCTGCCCAGTCTGATAAAAGCCGCCTCTGCATGCCGCCCCTTATCCTAAACAGAATGTTTTCTAATCATGCGAACAGAAGAGGCGATTCTGGCAAACAAACGCGGGTCTGAGTGATATCTGAACAATTGAAATTGAGGTCTCGTGTTCGCCTCAAGCAGCCAAATTTGGTGATTGGTATCGATAGCGATATCTAAGCCGAGCTCTGTAATTTTTGGAAAATGCCGCTTCATCGCGTGAGCGATCAGGCCGGACAATTTTTTGATCCGCTCATCCCATTCTGCTCCGTCCTCTTTCGTCACTCGAAGGGCTTGGTACAGCCGTATCGCCCGACCCCCGCTGCTGTGATTGGTTACAAAGCGGTTAGGAGCCGCAATCTTCCCCATAATGCCAAAAAACTTCCACTTTCCGTTTGGTTTAAGATGCAGAAGGGCACGAAAATCAATCGGATTGCCGTCGATTTTAATTAAATCGATCCCCTGCTGCACGAGATACCGCTCAGATCCGATGATTTGCTTCAGCTTTAGAGCGGCTTTATTGACATCACGATAAACAAACCGTTGAGAAGCCGTCCGAATGACATATTTGTCTCCGTCGCGCGTAATCTTCATAATGCCTTGTCCCTGCATGCCTACATCGGGTTTAACGAAGAGGACAGCATGACGCTCAATCAATTGAATAAAGGCCTGTGTGGTGAACAGCTCTGTTTCGGGCAAATACTTACGGAGTTCCGGCTCGCTCCAGAGCGATTCATGCTTCAACCATTTCCTTCCGGGATATTTAATCAATCTAGCTTTCACTTTGGAATCTCCTCCGCTTGTTAACAGCAATTCACGTCATGAAATAAGCTGCGATCGACGTTATTCATGTTATTCCAGCCTCTTACAAAGAGTACCTAACCATGTCATTATTCATGATTTGGGCGAATATCCAAGGCGGGACAAATGCCTTTCTGCATAAGATATCAAACGGTTCCACGCTTGCGAGAGCCTTGCAGACGAAAAAGATCGGAGAAGCGATTATGGATAATATTTTAGGCATTATGACACACCGAATTACGCGCCCGGAAAGCTTTACTAGGCATGCTCGGTCCGCGCTGGCCGAGAAATTCGAAGGCGTCATTATTTACACGCCGAAGGATGTGAACCTGGAGAAGCGGGAGATCCGCGGCTGCGTGTATAAAAGCGGAAGCTGGGCTTGGAAAAAGGTCCCTTATCCCAAAATCAATATGGATATCGGTTTTTATCCTCCGGCGCTGGAGGGAAGAGCCAGCCGTGTGAAGAAGAGCAAGCAGCTTCGTTTTACCGGTTACGGCTTAGGCAACAAATGCAAAATTCAAAGTCATTTGATAGGCTCCTCGGTTCTCCAGCCGTACTTATTGCCAACAGAGAAGGTAAACAGTGCTCAGCAGTTCATTCAATTTCTGAGAAAGCATAAAAGCATCATGCTGAAGCCGATCAATGGGTGGGGCGGGCGTGGGATTATACGGGTTACGCTCGAGAATGAACATTTTGTGGTCCAAAGGGACGGGAAGGCTAAGCTGAGCCTGCCAAGCTCTAGATTAGACTCCTACATTCGGGGCGTGTTGAAGAGCGGCAGACATTTGATGCAAAAGTGGATTGACATACGAAACAAAAACGGGAAAGTGTTCGACATTCGCGCGCTTATGCAAAAGAAAGATGACGGCGATTGGGTCATGACGGGAATGGCCGTCCGCGAAGGCATGAAGGATAAAATTACCTCAAACATTAAGAGCGGCGGCGACGCCTTTAAAGTAGAGGATTATCTGGAGAAAGAGCAAGGCAGTGAAAATGGAGCAGCGCTCACGAAATCGATCGTTGAGGTAGCTGAATATATACCGGAGTTTGTGGAAAAATCATACAAATCCCGTTTGTCCGAGCTTGGCATTGATCTCGCTGTAGACAGGAGCGGAAATCTCTGGCTCATCGAGATCAACATTAAGCCGGGGAAGATGATTATTAAGCGATTATACGGGAAAAAGGCCTGGGAGCAATGCCTTCATATTCCATTTCATTATGCGCGGAATTTGCTTGCGAAGAAGTAAAACCAAGCACCCTTCACCTGCATTTATGCAGGTTGAAGGGTGTTTTACATATGGAAAAAGATTGAAGCGGAACCATGCTTGGATATAAATACCAGCGAAATAGACTAGTAAAACTTGCTATTATAGGAATAATCACATATAAGGAGTTGGTAGATCTATGAAGAAAAAGATTATTGGCTTGACCTTGGCTTTGTCTTTAAGCACGACGGGAATGGCTTTCGCTGCTGCTGATTTTTCTACATCCGAAGCGGTGGCGAAGTATAATAAATATATAAATGCGGACAGCTACGTAAAAGACGAATTGTATAATGTAGCGGATTTCCGCAGCAATTACGCTAGTCTCAAAGGAACGCTGGCCTATCAGGTCGTAGAGCGTGCGATATGGTATATGGAGAACGGATACTTTATTTACGGACATGGCTCCAAAGCCTACGGGAAGTATGGCTACGAGGATTGTTCAGGCTTTACCAGCCTTGTTTATGGTGACTTTGGCTACAACATTACTGAAACTTCAAAAAGCTATGATACCGTAGGAACTAAGGTTGCAGGCGTGGGCAAGAAGCAGGTAAATGGGAAATGGCAGCTTACAGGCATTCAAAACCTGCGGATCGGAGATATCCTGACTTGGCAGGAGACTGATCACATCTCACATGTTGCCATTTATATGGGGACGAACCGAGAAGGCCAGCCTGTCGTCATCGGAACAAGAGGAGACGGCAATCCTACTGCACTCGGAACGGTAGATAGCTGGTCCTATTGGTGGGGCGAGAAATTCCATTCCGCGAGACGGGTATTGCCGGATTCAGCTTTAAGCGGAATGGCAGGGAAAACGGAAAAGGCGCCAGTCATCCCGCAATCCTATGTGCTTCCGCCGCAGAAGAAGCTAGCTGATTGGAGAAATGGCAGCTCAGGGCAGCCGACACCACAACCGACACCGCAACCAACGCCGCAGCCGACGCCAAAACCGCCGGTTACGCCAAAGCCGGATGATCAGCAATCACAGAAAAAGTATGTGGTTACGAAAAAAGGCTGGGTCTCTCTCAAAGCGTCGGCCAAACAGAGCTCGAGCACGGTTGGAAGGCTGGAGCTTGGAGAGCAAGCGGAACTCGTTAAGGAAGTTAATAGTTATTGGTATCAAGTGAAAGTAAATGGCAAGACCGCATACATAACGACAAACAGTACTTACACCAAAGTAGTTACTAAATAGTCGACCGATTTAATCCTATAGGTATGGGCGTCATGTTAGAGGCAGGCTGTGCAGTTACAACAGTCTGGCTTGTAACGGGCGTTCATGCCTTTTTTCTATTTTTACAATTGAATCTGGAATATAGGCGAATATCCAATGCGGGACTAGTGCCCGGATCATATGATATGGTGTGGCTCCGCGCTAATCGAGAGTTCATTAATGATTTAGAGAACGGAGATGAATCATGAGTACCGACATTACGATCGCCGCGGTCGGAGACTTCCTAATTAAGACTAGGATTATTAACTCCGTTAAAGTTTCCGGTGAGAAGGGCTACGATTTTGATAAGCTATTTGAAGCAGTTGCCCCTCATCTGCGCAGCGCAGATTTTACGATTGGCAATCTTGAAACGAATTTTGGCGGAAAAACGAGCGATAACGTATATTCCGTAGTGAAAAGGCATCCGAAAACGAATTGGCCAATGTTCAATTGTCCCGATCAATTCGCAGGCACGCTAAAAAATCTTGGCTTTGACGTGCTTTCCACTGCAAACAACCATTGTATGGATTGCGGCATTAACGGTCTCAAACGAACATTAAAGGTGCTGGATTCTCATGACCTTGCTCATACAGGAACGTTCCGATCACAGAGCGATTCGCAGCAATATTTAATTAAAGATGTGAAAGGAATTAAGATCGGCGTCTTGGCCTATACGAAAACAACGAACCAAATTCCGGTACCCTCAGACCATTCTTGGGCAGTTAATCTGATTTCACCAAGTAAGATTATTGCGGATATCAAGAAGCTGAAGGCGCGAGCGGTCGATCTTGTTATTGTATGTATGCATTTCGGAAGGGAATATGGCATGTTCCCGAATGACCAGCAAAAAACCCTCGTTCCGTTATTATTCAAAAATGGGGCAGATATTATTCTTGGGGCGCATTCACATGTTATTCAGCCCGCTTTATTTTATAAGACAAAAGATCATACCGGCGAGAACAAGCAAAGATTTGCAATCTATTCCTTAGGCAATTTTATTTCTACACGTTTATATAGGAATGATCACACACTAACGGGCCTCATTACAAGGCTCAAAATAAGGAAACATGATGATGGCACTACGGAAATCATGAATGCGGAGTTCATTCCTACTTGGGTGAGGATCACCAAAGCAGGAGGCAGGAGCGTATTTCGAGTGCTGAATTTGAAAGACGAATTGAAAAAACAGGCAAACGGAAATAACAGCGAGCTTGTAAGGATGAAGAAGATGTATGAGCATGTGAAGCAGCATATTAAACGCAGCTCCGATGCGCCCGAACTAAAAGTGTTGTGATCCAAAATGAAAGGCAAAAAGAAAAAGATCACCCTTCGTCCCGCCATGCGGGGTTAGTAGGGTGATCATTTAACGATAGACTTTGGTTAAGTCGAAGTGTGTGTTTTTTTGATAGCGCTTACGAACGCTAACGTTCAGCTACTTGATTACACGTCTAGCTACAATAAATCTATCCTTGTAATAGCTGCCCTTATAGATGTTGGATACGATAACATCGTTTTTGGCGCCTGCGTTATGAATCATTTTGCCATTGCCAATATAGATCCCTACGTGGCCGACATCGCTTTTGTTCTTCGAACCGCTGTTCCAAGTGAATATCAGATCGCCTTTTTCAAATTTTCCCCAGGCTACTTTTTGTCCAACTTTTGCTTGCGCGTCATCATCTTTGTTGACAAGCTTGACTCCGACGTTTGCAAGTCTATAAGCAAGGTATGTGAATCCCGAGCAGTCCGTTTTATAAGGTGCTTTTGTTTCTTGTCTCTTTGTCCAGTGTACATAATCTACCTTATTGGTTAAACCAATTGCAGTTTGTACGACCTTGTTTCTCTTAGCAACTACGGATGCGGATGCAGCATCGACATCATGTACTTGTAATAATGATGTTGCAGGCAAGCTGATGGCTAACATCAAGATTGCGATTTTTCTTTTGATTCCTTTTTTCATGTGATCTCTCCTCTGTGTTAGTCTCATCCGTATTATAAGATTACTAGAGAGGGGAAAAAACCTGAAAAAATTGGAACAAAAAGATTATTAGAAATCTAAAAGGCTGGTAAAAGCTAGCTGCAAAGCGGTTTTTATTCCTATTTTGCGGAGCTGAGCGAAACGTATGAATAATTTTTTTCTTGTTGTGCAGTAATCGGTATGTTACAATGTTCAGCCATTTCGGGGAAATAGCTGTTTTTTCGTGATTTAGAGCGGAAAATCAGAGATAACCTCATACATCGGCGAAGCGTTCATATGGGTTCGCATTAGCACAAAACGGTCTGCTTCCCATTCAAAAGAAGGTATGGAGGATAGAGTCTCATTGGATAGAAGCAAACCTCCCGCAAATCCTTTGGCAAGCGTTAGATGAGGCCGAAAGGTACGTTCCTCCGGTTCGAAGTTAGCGGTACGGGTAGCCTTGACCACCTCCGCTTGAAGTGCGGTTAACGGCTCCACGTCTCCGCCAACTGCTGCCCAAAGCACGCGCGGTGATTCCGGTTTGCCGAAGGTGCCTGCTCCGTTCAATGCTAGCGTAAGCGGATTTCCCTTTACTTCGCGAAGGGAATAGAGCAGCATTTCATGCTGGGCAGCCGTCGTATCGCCAAGAAATTGAAGCGTAATATGATAATCGCGCGGATGGGTCCATTTTCGAAAAGGAAGCTTCTCTTTATGGACAAGCGTCCAGTCAGCGAGCAATTTAGCGATTGGCTCCGGCACCGGTATGGCAATAAATAAGCGCTGCTTTTGGCCGTTCACGTTCCCTTGTCCCATTTTGAAAACTCCTTCATGTTTGTTTTTATGTAAACCATATATCCCGGAACCGCACCCAACCCAGCGATTCGAGTGAAATGCCGCGAACGGACGGGTGGAACGCGGTTTTTAAATGCTTGCAGTAAAGAAACAGCAGGCTGTGCCTCTCTTTAAGCTGGGCTTCGATGTTTAGAAAAATCGCCTCCCGCCGCGTCCGGTCTTGCTCGCTCAGCAGCAAGCGGATGCTGCGCTCCAGCATATCGTGAATCTCCGGCAGCGCATGCTGCTGCATGCTTTTGTACAAATCAATAAGCCTGAGTTCGCGGTGCTCGTCCAGCATGATGGCGAAGAGCAGCAGATCCGCGGACATACGCGCCGTACCTTTAAATTGTTCCGCAGGAATGAGATTTATATGAAGCGGAATGCCTGACTTCGCACATACCTGCCGAATGATTTCCGCATCTGCCGCATATTGCGGAATGGTCGCCAGCTCAAGCGTTTCTCCGTTATAGCCTGAGCGTGCAAGCTCCTGCTTAATCATATCCCAGTCACAGTCGGCATCTTCCGGCAAATGTTTTGTTTTATCGGGCCAAAAGCTGTTAACGCCTTCAATAACATCTCCCGAAAGCAGCTTCAATAGCTCGGTACGCTGGGTAGCGAGGTCAATTGCCGCACGAATGGCAGGGCTAGCCAATAAGCCGTCCTTCTGTTCATTTACGGTAATGAACTTGCAAGTCATCCCGGATTGCCTGACCTGCTGCCACCGTTCTGCTGCATGGCCGGATAGTCTCGCATTGTGCATCACCTGGAATGATTGCAGCTCGGCATGTTTCTCGCGTGCTTCCTCCTCGGCAATGGTCCACACCTCGACCCGATCAAGAAATGCCCTTCCTTGAAAATAAGGGGCAAAAGCCTCCAAAATCCAAACGCCCTGCTCATTGCCAACAAATCTAAAGGGACCGGTGCCGATTGGTTTCTCGCCGAATTGCTCACCTGCGGCTATACAAGCGTCCTGAGGGACGATCGATGCGCGATTGGTCGTGAGAAAAGCAAGAAAAGCTTCGTTGCGCTCGGATAATTGAATGCGAATCGTAGTGTCATCCGGCGTGTCCATCGAGACGATGCCGGAGTAGACCCAGCTGTAGAGCCCGAGCGGGGCAAGCCGTTTGAGCCGCTCCAGCGAATACTTGACATCGGAGGAATCCAGCTCGCGACCATGGTGGAACAGAACCCCTTTGCGCAAATAAAACGTCCACCTTGTACGTGTATCATCCACATCCCAAGCATGCGCAAGCTGCGGCAAAATATGCTCGCCCTTCGGATCGATGCGAACGAGGCCGTCGAAAATTTGGTTGACGAGATGGGACTCGCCCGTATAATGGATGGCCGCCGGATCGAGCGAATAGATCGTTTGCGGCAGAGGAAAGCGCAATATATCGGTACGCCGCTTGCCTTGTACCTCGGAATGAAAGCCGAATTGCCCGGACAGCCACTCTTGGAATTGATCGCGCAGCGCAGGTGACTCCTCGACTTGCTGCAGAAGCTGAAGCGCTGCATGCAGGTCTTGCTTTTGCATCATTTCCTGCGCTTCCTGCAGGGCGACTTGCTCCTTGCTGACAAGAAAGGAAAGCGCCGAACGGTTGCCGCGCCCTCGCTTAGGCTCCCAAGTGAGCCATTCCTCCTGCTGCATTCGCTTCAATAAAAGAACCATATTTCGATGTGTGCAATCCAGCAAATTTGCAAGCTCCTGTGTAGTCACTTCAAAGGAGATATTCTCTTGAATACTAGGATATGAGCGCCTTAGCGCTAAGTAATGCCGACGTATTTTCATGCAAAATACTCCTTGTTTAAAATATGAAATTTTCCAGTTATAACTTACACTTTTTGTTCTTGTTTTCTAGGTTACAATAAAAGGAGGAAATTAACAAATGGAGCATGGAGATGGAGTGAGTGACATGAGAGATCCGGCACCATGGCAAAAAAGGTATGAAAGAATGTTTGTTCTTTCCATTTTGTTTGGTCTCGGCAGTCAATATTTGTTCGTAGGAGCGCCTGCCGGCCTATCAGCCGTAGTGTTCGTTATTGGATTCTATGGGCTGTTCTTCTATTCCATTAAGGGAAGAATGGGCGGATTCGAGAAATGGCAGGGCCAGGCCAGATCAGGCTGGCTGCTGTTCATTCCGATTTTTTTGCTTACGATAACCTATGCCCTTTATGCCAATCATTTATTTCGGCAGCTGAATCTGTTTGCGTTATTTGCGCTTATCGTGTCACAGACCGTGCTCATGACGAGCAGCAGCACGAAACCTTGGTATCGAGGAATCTTTTATACGGAACTTTTGTTTTTGGCGCTTGTGAAGCCATTTGCATTCATCGGCGTACCGTTCAGCTTGATCAACGAGCGCTTAAGAGGGAAAGAGAACATATCGTTTACGAAGAGCAAGTTCGGCAAAATATCGTTTGGCCTGCTCCTCGCTGCACCAATTCTTATCGTGGTTGTCTCTTTGCTGGCATCGGCTGATGAAATATTTTTGTCGTGGCTGATTGAAATTCCAGACGTATTCGGCCGCTTCTCTATAGGAGACGGCATTTGGCGGATCATTGTTGCCGCATTTTTTGCTTTTTATGTTTTTTGTTACTTGTGGGGTTTGCTTTTCAATAAATTAAAGGATACAACGAGCGGAATGGCTGCAGATCCGCAGGCAGCTGCCCTTAAGCAGAACGGGCGGATTGAGTTTGATCCGATTACGGCAGGCACGCTTCTTATCAGCATCAACATCGTTTATGTGCTGTTTGTCGTCATTCAGTTTTCTTATTTATTCGGTGCTGCGAACGGTTTGCTGCCCGAGGGCTCGGCTTATGCCGAGTATGCGCGCAGAGGCTTCACGGAATTAATTATGGTCGCGTTGATCAACGTATTGCTGCTCATGTGCGGGCTTCATTTGATTCGGCGGACGAGTGCGGCGGCGGAGTGGATTCGCAAGCTGGCGCTTACGGTGCTAATCGGCTGTACGATCGTCATGCTTGTATCTGCTTATAGCCGCTTGTCGTTATATGAGGAAGCATACGGCTTCACGCAAACGAGATTGCTGGTGCATGGCTTTATGCTGTATTTGGGGGTGCTGCTTGTGATAGCCTTGCTTCGCATTTGGGGGGAGCGTTTCTCGATGGGCAAAGCTTATATTTGCGTATCGATCATCGCTTTTGTCGTTATGAACTATGCCAATTTGGATGCGCGTATCGCTTCAAATAATATTGATCGCTTCGAGCGTACCGGAAATATCGATGTCGCTTATCTAGGTACGTTATCAACGGATGCCGCGCCAGAGCTGCGAAAGCTGCAAAAGAAGCATCCAACGCTGATTGGGATCAATGAAGTCGTTGATAGGCTGGAGCTTCAGGCCCATCACCGCAGCAAATGGCAGTCCTGGAACTTATCGCAGCAGAGGGCGAAGGAATAAGAGCAGGGAGAGGATAGCCTTATGCCGCAAATATCACGATTGGAGCGCAGTATTCGTTTGATTCTTTCGCTAATCGGCTTCCCGCTTTCGCTTGTCCATTGTCTGGTTGCTGCGTATCAGATGAAGAAGCATAGTCCGGCAGGCTGGCTGGCTGACATCGGCACGCGGAAGCTGCACGTAACCGTTGAGGGACATGGTTCTCCAACGATTATTTTGGAAGCGGGAATGGGCGGGTGCTCCTTGGACTGGGCGCTTGTTATGCCTGAGCTTGCCAAAAGATCGAGCGTCATCGCATACGACCGGGCAGGCTTTGGCTGGAGCATGGGTGGTGGATGCTCCAACCTGCAACGCTTATGTCGATGATCTGAGATCCTTGCTTAGGACGCTTGGCGCCGCGCCGCCGTATTTGCTTATTGGCCATTCCTATGGAGGCATGATCATGAGGCTGTTTGCCTCACGTTTTCCGGATGAGGTATGCGGACTCGTGCTGGTTGATGCCACTCATGAGAGCAGGTTCGTGCCTAATCAGACATCAGTTCAGCGGCAAAAAGAGCTGCAAAGCAGCCGCAAACGGTATAAGTTAGGTTATCTGCTTGCCCCGCTTGGCATTCCAAGGCTAATGAAGCAGCATATCGGGAGCAAAAGGCTGCCGGAGCAGTGGCTGGCGCCGGTTCGTGCATTAGGCTATCGGGCAGGCGCCTATAGGGCGGCGTATGCCGAGCTGCTCAGCACGGCGGAAAGCAGCCTTGAGTTAAAGGCTGCCAAGCCGCTGCGGCAGGACTTGCCGGTTATCGTATTAAGCGCGGGCAAACAGAATGAGGAATGGCTGCGGGATCAGGGAAAGCTTGTTCATTTGACCCGATATACGAAGCAGGTTATAGTCGAGGATAGCTGGCATTCCATTCCAATCCATAAGCCGGAGGCAGTCATTAACGCCGCTATTCGTTTATTGGATGAATTAGAAAAGCCTTATTATCTTAATGAAGGGTAAGGAGATTTGCTGTTATGCGAATGACGAAAAAACGGTTGTTCACGATCATTCCTTTGGCCATTATAGCTATCATCGTATTTCTTTACTTTGAGAACAATGCCATCGGTATCACGAAGTACCAGCTCAGCTCGGCTAAGCTGCCTGAAGGCTTTGAGTCCTATCGCATCGTCCACCTGACGGATCTGCATAGCACATCGTTTGGCAAGGATCAGAGCACGATTACCCGCAAGGTAAAAAAGCTGAAGCCCGATCTTATTGTAATGACAGGCGACCTAGTTGACAGCAGACGGTACAATGAGGCAATCAGCCTGATGCTGATGCGCAAAATGACCGAGATTGCTCCCGTCTATTACGTAACGGGCAATCATGAATGGGGATCGAGATTTCCTTCCTTAGCGAAGGGGCTTAGGGAGCTGGGCGTTCATGTCATGCGCAATGAAAGCGAGCTCGTTAAGCTCGGCAAAGGCGAGATTCGGATTGCCGGCGTAGATGATCCGACCTTTAATCACGAGGCGGATGGCGACGTCGACAAGATGAACGCGCATCTTGGCGCCGCCTTTAAAGGCGTCGACCGATCAAAGGACGTTTATACGATTCTACTGTCGCATCGGCCGGAGTTATTCTCTGTCTATGCGCAAAACCAAATCGATGTAACGTTCTCCGGCCATGCGCATGGCGGACAGGTTCGGCTGCCATTCCTCGGAGGGCTGGTTGCTCCAGGGCAAGGCTTCTTGCCAAAATACGACGGAGGCAAATATACGGAGGGCGGCTCCACGATGATCGTTAGCCGCGGGCTCGGCAACAGCATTATTCCGCAGCGGCTGTTTAATCGGCCGGAGGTTGTGTTGGTTGAATTGAAGAGAGCAAATGAATAGAGCAGTTGAATATACGCTTGTGTCAAAACCCAGACCGAAGGAGGTCTGGGTTTTTTTGGCATAGAGACGGATCATACATGATGCCTATCAGTCCTCCGCCATGACTCTCCTAGTTATTAGGAGAATCATGGCGGAAGTGTTTTTCCAGCGTAGAAAAGAGCGCTTACATCGTAGTTTAGTAGCGTTTCGAAACGCTTTCAAAGCAAGTATGATTTTTATAGAGATACGTCCGTACTCTGAAAAAAACAAAAGGAGGGTTCAATTTGTCAAGATCGAGAAAAAGGATTGTAAGTATGGGTTTGTTGTTTTTCATGTTGACGACAACGCTTTTTCCAGCAGCCGTTTGGCCAGCAGCAACCGTTCATGCCCAATCTGACGAGCCAGGTTCTGAAACCGTTACCACTTCCGTTTATGAGTCCGTTTATGATGGGCTAGTCACATTGGAATCATCTAATACGCTGTTAGAGGATAACTTTAAATGGGCAACCGGCCAGGCGCTTGAGTTTGTCCAGACGGGCAAGTCAGGAGTCATTAATGGAAACAAGGGAGGAGGCCAACCCGGGCCGTATACATATATCCCATCTTATTGGGCGGGATATAAGCATCGTACTGCTTTTTACAGCAGAGACTTCGTCCATCAATCATCAGGTGCGAGCATACTTGGCTTGAACAATGAAAATTTCAGCATGTTCCAAACTTTTGCCAAGGGGATGACGGTGGCAAGAAAATGGTACACCCTCTGGGCGTATAACTTTGACGCTTCCAATTATACTGTCGACTATAAGAGCGATACTAACTTCGTACGTGAGGTGCCCGCGCAATTTGAGCTTGTCGAGAAGGCGTATAAGCAATATCTTTGGTCAGGAAATGACGACTATATTAACGACCCTGACCTATGGAATTTTTACACCAAGACGGTAACCGATTTCATCACCTTGCATGACACGAACGGCAATGGAGTTGCCGAAGGAACGGGCGGCGGCATTTTCTCCGGCGCAGTAAGCTACAATGAAAGAAGCGACGAGAAGATCATTGAAGCCGGCGATGCGATTGGATCGCAGTATCAAGCATTTCTTGCGTATGCCAATATGCTGGAAGCGAAAGGCAACAGCGCTGAAGCAGCAAATTACTTTGCCAAAGCACAGCAGTTGAAAGATTATTTCAACAACGAGTGGAGCATCAAGGACGACGACAAAGCAGGCATTTATGCCAGAGCGCTCGGAATTGACGGCCATACGAAATATTCCGGCTTCGGCAAAGAGAACAGCTGGTTTATGCCAATGAAGCTCATCACCGAGCCTGGTCAAAGAAACAGCAACTATCTGGACTACATTTCGGGCCAAATTGGCAATGGCTTGCTATATGCAACGCCGACCTCGAAATACCAAATAGACAAACCGAATTCTCCGACCAATGTGGAGGCGTATACTTATTTGCCCGACACGTTTTATCCGTATAACCGGGTGAATGAAGGCTGGAAATGGCTTAAATTCCTCATGGAGACGAGACCTAACAGACATGAGCAATTTGCCTCGGGCACACTGACCAACGGCGAATATCCGGAAATTTCTTACACGATTATCGGCAACGTTATTGAAGGGCTTATGGGGATTGAGCCTAACGCACCTAAGCATGCAGTTGTAACTGCGCCAAGGCTTGCAAGCGAGGTTCCCGACGTGAAGGTTGATTTCCTGAAGATCGGAGCCAATGAGCTTAGCGTTGCTCATACAGGCAACACCAAAACAGAGCTTGGAAACAAAAAAGGCACGGAGCCGCTGACGTGGGAAGCTCGTTTTTACGGTGAATTTCCGACGATTAATTTAAACGGAACCGATCTGCCTGCCCTTCATAAAACAGTGAATGGCGTGAAGGTAAGCTACATTACGACATCGGTTGCTGTAGGCGACACCGCGCAAGCAGAGGCAAGTACAGTTGGAGTCGCGGATAAGGCAGACGTCCCTTCCAGTGATCGGGCAACTGGCACTTATGAAACGACGATTGCTACGGCATTAACGACACCAACAGCCAATGCAAAAATCTATTACACATTGGACGGCTCAACGCCAACAAGAGACTCAAACCTTTATACGAGCCCATTCATCATTCAAAAATCGGCTACGTTAAAGCTGTTTACAGCAAGCGAAACACTACTCGACAGCGATGTTGTTTCTTATAGTTATACGATTAACGCTCCGATTGTAGAAAAACCAGCTTCATCGAAAGAGGCAGCAACGTACAGTGCTCCTTTCTCGATTACACTAAGCACAGGCACAGCAGGAGCAGATATTTATTACACCACAGATGGCAAAACGCCGACTAGAAATAGCACAAAGTACGTCAATCCAATCGCAATTGATAAAACAACAACAGTAAAAGCAATTGCCTATAAAAATGAGCTTGTAGATAGTGACGTAGTCGTGTTTGACTATGCAATCGTCTTGCCTGTTGCAAGCACACCAACAGCGAATAAGGCGACAGGTCGTTACACTGAGCCGTTCCAATTAACGCTTGGAACAGAAACGGCAGGCGCTTCCGTCTACTACACAACAAACGGAGATACACCAACGATTAACAGTACACTCTATACAGGTGCAATTGACATTACCCAATCAACTACGGTAAGGGCAATTGCTATGAAAGACTTTTACACGAACAGTAATGTTTCATCCTATTCCTATCGAATCGTCAAAGGTCCGCTTGCTGATCCTGCAAGTGCAACCGTATATTTATCCGACATGAACTGGGTTAGCGCAACTACAGGTTGGGCGGGGCATCCGCCGCTAAAGGATCGTGCCATTAATAATGCGAATACGCCGATTAAAATTAACGGCAAGACTTATGCGAAAGGGATCGGAGCTAACGCCACTTCTATTATTAAATATAATATTGGCGGCGGATACGGCACACTTAAAGCCGTAATCGGCATAGACGACGTTCAAAACAAGAAGGGCACGGCTACTACCATTTGGTTCGAGGTGCTGGGGGATGGTTTCTCTCTTTATAAGAGCCCGACAATGAACACAGTGACCGGTCCAGCAGCTGGCATTCCAATCGAATTGGATATCGTAGGTGTAAATGAGCTTACGCTTGTATTGAATGATGCTGGCACGCCAGCAAACAATCCTTCAAACAGCGATCATGGTGACTGGGCTGACGCAAAAATTTTCCCGCGAGGTGCGGTTGCAAGCGTTGCACTTAACAAATCGACAGTAGGATTGTCTGTCTACGGTACAGAGCAGCTTACTTCTGCCGTTTCTCCATCAGATGCGACTAATAAAGCGGTAACATGGACTTCAAGCAATCCATCAGTTGCGTCAGTAGATGCGGAAGGAAAAGTTACGGCAGTAGCGCTAGGTACGGCGACTATAACAGTAACCACACAAGATGGCGGTTCTACGGCAACTTCGACTGTTACGGTTACGCAGCCGGTAACGGGAGTGACATTGAGCGAATCATCATTGAGTCTTGCTAAGGGTGAGAAATCAAAGCTGACAGCGACAATTGCGCCTGCGGATGCGACGAATAAGGGCGTAGAGTGGAGCACGAGCGATTCGGCGATTGCGACAGTAAGCAGCACTGGCGAGGTAACCGCGGTAGCGCTTGGTACAGCGACGATTACGGCGACAACGAAAGATGGCGGATTGAAAGCCACGACGACTGTCACGGTAAAGGTACCGCAAGTTAGTCTTCAATCTTCAAACACGCTGCTTAAAGATAATTTCGAATGGGCAATCGGTCAGGCGCTCTCGTTTGTACAAACGGGTAAATCTGGACCGGTTAACTGGAACAAAGGCGGCGGCCAGCCAGGTCCATTTGAATATATCCCATCTTATTGGGCGGGTTATAAGCATCGCACTGCTTTTTATAGCAGAGACTTTGTCCATCAGGCACCAGGAGCGAGCATACTCAGACTTAACAACGAGAACTTCAGCATGTTCCAAACCTTTGCCAAAGGGATGACGGAAGCAAGAAAATGGTACACTTTATGGGCGTATAACTTTGACGCTTCCAACTATACGATCGACTGGAAGAGCGACACCAACTTTGTCCGTGAGGTGCCTGCACAGTTTGAGCTAGTCGAGAAGGCGTATAAGCAATATCTATGGACAGGCAACGAAGACTACCTAAATGATCCGTTCTTATGGGATTTCTATACGAAGGTCGTTACCGATTTCATTACTTTGCATGATACGAACAGCAATGGTGTTGCAGAGGGCACGGGTGCCGGTATTTTCTCAGGCGCAGTAAGCTACAATGAGAGAAGCGACGAGGTTATTATCGAAGCCGGCGACGCGATTGGCTCGCAGTATCAAGCATTCCTTGCTTATGCGAATATGCTGGAGGCGAAAGGCAATAGCGTTGAAGCAGCTAAGTACTTCGCTAAAGCAAAACAACTGAAAGATTATTTCAACAATGAGTGGAGCGTCTACGAGGGTGATACAGAGGGCAATTATGCTAGAGCTTTGAATAAGAACGGAGTTACGAAATATACGAATTTCGGTAAAGAGAACAGTTGGTTTATGCCGATGAAGCTTATTACCGAGCCAGGACAAAGAAACAGCAAGTACCTGGACTATATTTCGGGCCAAATCGGCAATGGTTTGCTCTATGACAGCCCAACTGCAAAAGCAAAGCTGGATAAACCGAATTCTCCAGCAAACGTTGAGGCCTATACGTATTTGCCAGATACGTTCTATCCGTATAACCGTGTGAATGAGGGCTGGAAATGGCTTAAATTCATCATGGAAACGAGACCGAACAAACATGAGCAGTTTAACTCCGGTACATTGACAAACGGCGAATATCCGGAAATTTCGTACACCATCATCGGCAACGTGGTTGAAGGGCTGATGGGCATTGAGCCGAATGCACCTAAGCATGCGGTTGCAACAGCGCCAAGGCTTTCAAGCGAAGTTCCGGACGTTAAAGTTAATTACTTGAGAATCGGCGAAAATGAAACAAGCGTTGCCCATACAAGCAACACCAAAACCGTGTTTGAAAATAAAACCGGCACAGAGCCGATTACATGGGAAGCGCGTTTTTACGGAAACTTCCCAACGATCAAGCTTAACGGTACAGATACGCCGGCACTTTATAAAACCGTAAATGGCGTGAAAGTAAGCTATATTACGACATTGGTTGCGGTAGGCTCTAGTGTTGAAGCAGAGGCAGTCGCAACGGGGACAGCGAATAAAGCAGCAGCCCCATCCAGCGATAAAGCGTCTGACACCTATGTTACAACGATTTCTGTCGCGTTAACGTCGCCAACGGCAGATACAAAAGTATATTACACGTTGGATGGCACGACGCCGACAAGAGACTCCAAGCTTTATACGGGTCCATTCATCATTCAAAAAACGGCAACGTTAAAGGCGATTGCAGCCAGTGAGACGCTTTTGGACAGCGATATCGCTTCTTACGATTACACGATTAACGCGCCGATTGTAGCGATCCCTACTGCGAATGTAGAGGCGGGATTGCACGATAAGTTTTTATCAATCGAATTAAGCACGGCTTCGGCAGGTGCAGATATTTATTACACGATTGACGGCAAAACCCCAACAAAGAACAGCACAAAGTACGTCAATCCGATCAAGATTACGAAAACAACGACAGTAAAAGCCATTGCGTTTAAGGAGCAATGGACGGATAGTGAATTAGCGACCTTTGCTTATGAGATTGTGCTGCCTAAGGCCGCTAATCCAACAGCCAGCAAGCCAGGAGGGCGCTACGATGATCCGTTCCAAATTACACTTGAAACAGCAACAGCAGGCGCAGCCATCTACTACACAACAAACGGCGATAA
Source organism: Paenibacillus sp. FJAT-27812 (assembly GCF_001273905.1). Taxonomy (NCBI): domain Bacteria; kingdom Bacillati; phylum Bacillota; class Bacilli; order Caryophanales; family Paenibacillaceae; genus Paenibacillus; species Paenibacillus sp. FJAT-27812. Next base: position 2,971,042 of record NZ_LIGH01000001.1, read on the forward strand.
GCCAACGAAGGACAGCACGCTTTATACAGGTGCAATCGACATCGCCAAATCGACAATACTGAAGACGATTGCTATTAAGGATGAGTATTACGATAGTGATATTACATCGTTTGTTTATCACTTCAATGGCACGCTTCCAGAACCGGCAAGCAAAGAAGTCTATCTTTCTGACCTCGATTGGGAAAGCGCAATTAGTGGTTGGGCAGGGCATCCGCCGCTCAAGGATCGTGCCATCAACAGCGCTTCCACACCGATTAAGATCAATGGCAAGACGTATGCTAAAGGTATCGGAACGCATGCGATTTCAACCATAATCTATAACATTGGCGGAGGATACGGTAAATTTAAAGCTGTCATTGGGATAGACGATGTGAAAAATACGTCGACCTCACCAAGCAGCATATGGTTTGAGGTTCTAGGGGATGGCGTATCCCTTTATAAGAGCCCGACTTTGCAAGCCGTAAACGGAGTTCCAGCACAAGGCATTCCGATTGAAGTGGACGTAACGGGAGTATACGAGCTTACGCTTTATGTGAGCGATGCAGGCTCGCCTGTGTCTAATCCAACGAACAGCGACCATGCTGACTGGGCTGACGCGCTGCTCATCCCGCGTGTTGATGTTGTAAAAGAAATAGCGGTGACAGGCGTAACAGTAAGTGAACCGTCACTTGGCTTAGCGACTGGAGTGAAGTCAACGCTGGCAGCGACAATTCTGCCTGCGAATGCGACGAATCCTGCTGTAGAGTGGAGCACGAGCAACGCGGCTGTTGCAACAGTAAGCAGCACAGGCGAGGTAACTGCAGTATCAGCAGGTACAGCGACGATTACGGTGACAACAAAGGACGGCGGCTATACAGCAACGACGACCGTTACGGTAGCGGCGCAGCAAGTTGCGGTAACGGGCATGACCGTAAGCGAGAACACACTTAATCTAACAACTGGGGCGAAATCGACGCTGACAGCGACGATTGCACCTGTGGATGCAACAAATAAGGATGTAGAGTGGAGCACGAGCAACGCGGCTGTTGCAACAGTAAGCAGCACAGGCGAGGTAACTGCAGTATCAGCAGGTACAGCGACAATTACAGTTACTACGAAGGATGGTGGTTTTACAGCAACGACGACCGTTACGGTAACGGCGCAGCAAGTTGCGGTAACGGGCGTGACCGTAAGCGAGAACACACTTGATCTAACAACTGGAGCGAAATCGACGCTGACAGCGACGCTTGCACCTGTGGATGCAACAAATAAGGATGTAGAGTGGAGCACAAGCAACGCGGCTGTTGCAACAGTAAGCAGCACAGGCGAGGTTACTGCTGTATCAGCAGGTACAGCGACAATTACAGTGACAACGAAGGATGGCGGCTATACAGCAACGACGACCGTTACGGTAACCGCGCCAAGTACATCGGGACCTGGTCCAAGCGGACCTAACGAGCCTGTGAAGCCTGTAGAACCATCTGTTGTTGACCCGAAAGGCAGCATTAAGCTGGAGCCTAAGACAGATGCAAATGGCAAAGCGAATGTCGTGCTGAATGAAAAAGATATTTTAGCCGCAGGAAACCATTCCGTAAACCGAACAATTAGTATTGAGGTTAAAACGGAAGCGGGCACCAAGGATATCGCGATCTCTGTTCCGGTTGCGAAGCTTCAGTCGGGAACGACTTTAGCGATCGATACGGGCTTTGCGAGTGTCTCCATTGCGCCTGAATTGCTGGTGCATGAAGATGGAAAGGCGGCAGCGGCACTAGAACTTTCCGTATCGCTGGTTGACAAAGCAACGCTTCCAGCTTCTGTGCAAAGCATTTTTGGAAATAATGAAGTATTTGATTTCAATCTGACTATCGATGGCAAGAAACAAAGTCATTTTGGAACCCATCGCATTGATGTTGCCATGCCGTACAAACTAAAAGACGGAGAAAATGCCAATCAAATTGTCGTTTACTACATTAATGACAATGGCGAGCTTGAAATCGTTAAAAACGGCAGATTTAGTCCGGCAACGGGCAATGTTGAGTTTACTGCCAAGCACTTTAGCAAATATGCAATTGCCACGGTCAAATTAACATTCACTGATATCGGCAGCGTCGCTTGGGCAAAAGATGCGATCGAAGCGCTTGCTGCAAGACAAGCGATTAACGGTATTGGCGAAGGCAAGTTTAATCCGAATGGTCAAGTGACTCGTGCAGAATTTATCGCTATGCTGGTTCGGACATTCGATCTACAGTCTGACAATCCGGCCACCAGCCTGAAGGATGTTGTTGCAGGAGCTTGGTATTATGACGCAGTAGCTTCCGCACAGATGCTTGGCATCGTGAAGGGCAAAGCGGATGAAAGCTTCGGTATTAACGACCGAATCACCCGCCAGGAAATGGCGGTCATGGTGTATAGAGCAGCCAGCCTTATAGGCAAGCCGTTAACATCCGATCCGGCATCGGGAGGCTTCAGCGACCGGAATGAAATCGCTGCGTATGCTTTGGATGCGGTATCCGCCATGCAGCACGAGGGCTTGATTAAAGGAATGGAGGACAACAAATACGCTCCATTGTCTAATTCTACCCGTGCGCAAGCAGCAACTATTATTCACCGGTTGTATTTGCTGGTGAACTAATACCAAGAAATAAAAGAAAATCCCCCTATGTGGAAGCATGCAGCTTAAGCTGTATGTTCCGTATGAGGGGATTTTTCTGAAAGCATGCCCTCATATGTACGCAAAAAGAGACCCACAGCATTCGGTGCTGTGGGTCTTAAATATATATATTACAAAAGGGGGTTGTTTATAGTATAGGTTGTTTTCATTAAAACGAGATGAAGATTAGATTTCAAGTTTATTACAAATGAATGGGAAAGACTGTAATTTCTATGTACATATTAGGGAGATGAGCGGAATAGACTTGTTTTAAGCAGAAAACTTGTCCGTTTAGGTTTATCCAGAGAGGATGGGATTTATTGATATGACGAAGGCCAATTCGAATATTGCCATATTGGGCATTGGAACAGCCGTGCCGCCCTATTTAATTGATCAAGCCGATACGGCAAGAAGACTAGTGGATGCGCTGAGCGACAAGCCGGATTCCGCCCGCTGGGGGAGAAGAATCTTCAAGCAATGCGGAGTGGAAAGCCGTTATACCTGCGAGCCGAATTTACTTGCGGAAGCGGCTGAATGCCGTTACTTGCCAAGTGCGACTCCAGAGCTAGCGCCATCGACTTCGGAGCGGATGGGCATTTACAAGCGGGAATCGGTTCCGCTCGGGCTTCATGCGGCAAGACAAGCACTAGCCGATGGTGATGTTGAGCCTGCTGCCATTACGCATCTGATCACCGTCAGCTGTACCGGACAATTCCTGCCGGGCATGGATGCGGCTATCGTGCAGCAATTGGGGCTGGCTCCTACGATAACCCGCATCCCGCTTAATTTTTTAGGATGCGCGGCCGGCCTCAAGGCAATTGGATTGTCGCGTCAAATCGTAGCAAGCGATAATAACGCGCATGTATTAGTCGTGTGCGTTGAGCTTTGCACGCTGCATATTCAGCCATCTGGCGACAGGGAATCTCTATTTGCCGCATCGTTCTTCGGGGATGGGGCGTCGGCCTGCGTCATTGGGGCGGCGAAGCCTCCTTACCAACCTCTATTCGAGCTTGGCAAGGAGCGCTCCGTCCTGCTGCCTGATTGCGCCGAGGAAATGGTATGGGAGGTAGGCAACCACGGCTTTGACCTGTACTTATCCCCGCATATTCCGAAGCTGATCGGCGAATTTATCCCGGCAGAGGTAGAGCGGCTGTGCGGCGAGGAAGAGCTTGCGCTATGGGCGATTCATCCGGGCGGTAAGGGGATTATCGATATTTTGCAAAATAAGTTCGAGCTAACCGATGAGCAAACCGCACATAGCCTAGGCGTCTTGCGCGATTACGGCAACGTATCCTCCGCTACGATTCTTTTTGTGCTGGATGCCATGCGAATGCATTTGCAGGAGAGCGGGTCAGACGCGGTCAGCGGCATTGCGCTTGCATTCGGACCCGGCCTTACAGCCGAAATGATCAAGATTGCATATGTTCCTGCAACCATCGCAAGAGAGCGTGGGCAGCAGCAGGCGGACGGGGCATATGTCTAAGGGACTTCGCATGCGCGCCGAGGCGGCGGAATTGATGGACGATTTCTCCATCGGAGGCTCCGAGCTGCGGGAAGCGCTAAGGCAGCTTCGCCTCCTGAACCGGATATTTGTCGCATCAGCCCCTACGCTGTATGGGGTGAAGCGTCTTTGGGAGAAAGCGAACAAGCCAAGAAGCTTGTCTATTTTGGATGTTGGAGCGGGTTCGGGCGATGTGAACCGACAGCTGCTGAGATGGGCGGACATACAGGGGATCGAGCTTACGATTCGGCTGGTGGATTTGACGGAGGAGGCTTGCGAGGAGGCGAGGCTCTTTTTCCAAAATGAGTCTAGGGTTCAGGTGAAGCAAGGCGATTTATTTGCACTTCCAGAAGGAAGCGCGGATATCGTGACGGGGACTCAGTTTCTGCATCATTTTGATGAAGAAGAGCTGCCCCATACAGTCGGCAGCATGCTGAGCGTGTCCAGGCTTGGGGTCGTCATTAACGATATCCATCGCCACTGGATCGCTTGGGCGGCTGTATGGCTGACGACTAGAATGATTTCGACCAATCGGTATATTTTGAACGATGGGCCGCTGTCTGTAGCTAAGGGATTCCGCGCCGGCGATTGGAGGAAGCTTGGGCAAATGCTGGGGCTTCCCGCCATTTATTATAAGTGGAGGCCTTTATTCCGATACGCGGTTGTCATTGATAAGGCGCAAATAAATTCATCCGACGAAAGAGGGCTCGTATGACTCGTATTCTCGATGCGGCAGTGTTAGGCGCGGGTATTGCCGGGAGCAGTATTGCCAAAGCGCTTGCGGATAAGGGATGGGATACGCTGCTGCTCGATCGCCAATCCTTTCCAAGGCATAAGGTATGCGGGGAGTTTCTCTCGCCGGAGTCGCAGAGCACGCTGCATGCGCTGGGCATTGCCGATTCCATTGCAGGGCTTGGTCACTGTGAAGTGGAGCGGGTACGGATCATTTTTGAAAAAGGGTCCGAGATGGAGCTGCCGCTTCCCGGCCATGCTTGGGGACTCAGCCGATATACGCTTGATTCCGCTCTTCATCTAGCCGCGGTGGATGCAGGGGCAAAGCTGCAAACGGGAGTAACCGTGACAGATGTTCAGAAGGCGAATCGCGGCTATCTCATTCATACGAAGCGAGGCAGCGATATTAGCGTTATGGAAGCGAGAACCGTTATTGCGGCATGGGGCGCGAGCCAGCGCTCCGGGTTGCCGGGCTATCGAAGGCCAGCGTCCATTAAGAGCTCATACATAGGGGTCAAATCACATTTCCGCGGCATCGCTATGGAGCCGGTCATTGAGCTTTATTTTTTTCGCGGCGGCTATTTGGGTTTGTGCCCCATTGAGGGCGGTCTTGTAAACGCGTCGGCACTGCTTGCGCGGGAGGCTGCGGTAGATGCGGGGAAAACGATACTCGCTATCATAAGCGGGGTTGCGAAGCGAAATGCGAGGCTGCACGAGAGGCTGCGGTTTGCCGAGCCCGTCCTCGGCACGCAGGCCGCAGTTGCGCCTGTATTTCTAAACCGCAAGCCGCTGGCTTGGGATGGGCTGCCGCTTCTTGGCGACGCGGCAACGATGATTCCGCCGCTTTGCGGAGACGGCATGTCAATGGCTTTGCGCTCGGCAGCGCTATGTGCGCCGCTCGCAGACCGTTTTTTGCGAGAGGAACTATCGCTGGCTGGCTGGCAGCAATCCTTTACGGGGTCGATTAATAGGGAGTTTAAGCGGCCGCTGCAATGGGGAAGCCTCCTGCAATGGCTGTTCGGTTCGCCCATGCTATCCAATTGGCTGCCGAATGCTGCCAGACTGGCGCCAAGCCTAGCGCAAGAGCTCGTACATGCGACAAGATTAAAGCCATTCAGCAGCTAACAAGCCCATTTGGAGTCTGGAGGAGAACGCTCATGAGTAGACTTTGGCTCGCGCAGCAATCCTTCCGATTTCCGCGAGGAATGATCCTCTTATGGGCAATTGTGCTGCTTGTTATAGGCTCGCAGGCGTTCAAGCTGGATTCGGTCCTTCAAGATCATGGCTTGTATCCCAAGGATGGGCAATATGCGAAGGTGCAGCAAATGCTGGCTTCCGATTTTGCGGTGCCGGACTCGCCGGTAATGCTGGTTTTCGAGAAAGCGGACGGCATTTCCAAAGCTCGCTTTCGCTCGTTTATCGAGCAGGCGCTCGTTCAGGCAAAAGGGCTTGAGGGACTAACCGGTATCTTCTCTCCGCTTGAGCAGCAAGGGATGATGAAGGGCAACAACGCCTATGCGCTGCTATCGTTCAGCTATCCGCCTTATCGGATGCTGACAACGCTTGAGCAGCTTGACCAGAAGCTGCCAACGTATAACGGCATTTCTGTTAAGGTCACTGGCAAATCTGCCGTGCAAGCGGATGTAAACCAGGCGAGCCATTATGATTTAGCAAGAGCGGAGCTTATCGGGATACCGCTTGCCTTTCTTATTCTATGGCTCGTATTTCGCAGCATCGCTGCCGCGCTCATCCCCATTGTGATCGGAGTCGCAGGGGTGACGACTGCGATGGGCATCATGTACAGGTTAGGTACGCAGCTCGAGTTATCCAATTTTGTTTTGAATGTCGTTCCGATGGTGGGACTTGCTCTTAGCATTGATTTTGCGCTTATGGTGATCAGCCGGTTTCGGGAGGAGCTTAGCGAAGGCACGCCGCCTGCCGCGGCGCTTGCCCAGACGATGAGGACAGCGGGCAGGGCTGTTTTTGTATCTGCTGCCAGCGTCTTCTTAGGCTTGCTAAGCTTCGTCTGGATTCCGCTGCCCATGTTCTCCTCCATTGCGCTTGGCGCGATGACGGTAGTTGCGGTCTCCTTGCTGCTTTCGTTCACGCTGCTGCCCGCTCTTCTTGCGCTTTGCTTGCCTGCATTGTGGAGCAATAAAGCGAAAGCGGACAGCCGCACAGCCGTTTGGAACGGCGTTGTTCACTTCGTAATGCGGCGCCCGGCAGCCATAGGCTTGCTTGCAGGGGGAGTGTTGATCGTTTGCTTGCTGCCGCTTAGCAGCATGAAGGTCGCCATTCCAGATGCGTCATCGCTGCCGCAAAGCTACGATTCCCGCATGGCCGCCGAGACGTACCGCACACATTTTGAGCTGCCGTCCACATCCAAGGTTTGGGTGATCGCAGAGGGACAAACGGGCTTTCGGAAGCAAAAGGATTGGACAAGTGCTTACGCGCTTGCGAAGTCACTGGAGCGTGATCCAAGTGTCATACGGGTTGACTCGGTATTTTCAGAGCTGCGGCTGTCACCCGAGCAATTGCTGGCAATAGCCGGTAAGCCGCTGCAAAAAAAGAAATACGAGTCGGTGCTGAAGCCGTTTCTCAAAGATAACCGTATGCTGCTGCAGGTGACGATAACAGGCGAGCCTTCTTCGAACGAAGCGATGAGCTGGTTAAGGAATTGGGAGAAGCGCGGGGAAATATCGACGCTTGCCTTCTCGCTCGGGGGAGAAGCCAAATATGAGCAGGAAGTGTTTGATCTTATTTTTGGCAGCTTGTGCTATGTTTTGCTCTTTTTATTTGCCTCGAATTTCATCGTCCTTTTTGTCGCCTTCCGCTCCGTTCTCATTGCGATTAAGACGATTCTATTGAACCTGTTGAGCATTGGAGCCGCCTTTGGCATTTTGGCATGGATCTTCGAGGAAGGCCGACTAGGGATGGAGCCGAGCAGCATCGCGGTCATGATACCCGTCTTCATTTGCGGCCTTGTGTTCGGAATAAGCATGGATTACGGCGTGTTTCTCGTATCGCGCATCTACGAGGAATATCGCAGGACAGGCGATAATGAGCAGTCAGTTATAACGGGCTTAACCTCGGTCAGCAAAATCATTACCTCGGCAGCAGCCATCATGATTGCGGTCACGGCTCCGTTCGCGTTTGGCGAGGTAGCGGGAGTGAAGCAGCTTGGCATCGGCATCGCGGCAGCTATTTTCATAGACGCAACGATTATTCGAATGCTGCTGGTTCCCTCCTTAATGAGCCTGCTCGGAAAATGGAACTGGTGGGCGCCGCGCTGGCTGAAATAGCGTCAAAAAAAAGGCTGCCCACCCCGTCGCATGACGTGGAAAGCAGCCTTTGTGAACGTATTATTCTGCTGAGGCAGCAGCCTGCCATTTTGAGTTCGCGAGCTCGCGGACCGTTTTCCATTCCGCCAAATGCTGCTCCAAATGGCCGATCAGCGCGTCAACGCCTTGGATGAACGGGGCTTGTCCGCTTGCTTGGATCGCTTCAATGGACTGGACCATGTCCGCGGACAAAGCGCTCGGAGCGGAAAGAGCGGCTGCCAGCTGTTGAAGGACAAGCTCGATGGAAGCGGCGGGGGCAGCTTGAAGAGCTCCCTTGTTTGCTTCTGCCTGCTCAAGCGGCTCTTGCGCAGCCTGCTTCTCTGCTTTAGGTGCGCTCGCTTTAGGCGCTGGGGCCTGCGCTGGTTTCGCGCGCTCTGCCTTGTTCTGCTCATGGGTCGACCAAGTTTCGATCAGGCCGCTGCCGGTTTTGAACAGCAGCTTATCCTTCGTGCTGTCCGAAATCGTTTTATCTTTGAACAGCTTCGCGATTTTTTTCACATCGCTCACCGGAAGCTCGTCCCTAGCGACTATAAGGGCAAGAGGATCACGATGCTCGATAGGCAAATCCTTAAGCGGGAGCAGCTGATCCTCGGTCAGCTTGTCCTTCTTGATCTCAGTTCCGCCGACGATCAGCTTCTTCACGGCATTGCCGAACTTTAGCAGCTCGCATTTGTTTTTGATGTAGGACTCGGGTTTGCCGAGCTTGCCGGACAAAAACTTGGTCGAGCTTCTGAACTTCGGATCGTTCAGCAGCTTGTTGAACGCCTCTGCCTCCTCGATCGGAGAGAAGCCTTCACGCGTCAAATTTTCCGCGATTTGCTCCAAATAAATTTCCATCTCGTCTGTAACGGTAGATACGATACACGGAATCGTAGGCCGTCCGAGCATTTTGCTAGCTTTGTAACGGCGGTTGCCGTAGATGATTTTATAACGCCCATTGCCGGTCGTTCGCACTTTAATCGGCGAGAGCAGGCCGATCTCATCGATGCTTTTCATCAATTCCTGCAGCGCTTCCTCGTCGAACTGATACCTGGGCTGATCGGTATCCTCGTCAATTAAATCGGTAACAATTTCAATGATATCCATGGGTGGTCTCCTTAAAAGTTTTGTGAAGCAAATCTTACTTCGAAAGCATACGCTTAGTTTGGTGAGCAAGCATTAGCTTAGTCTTCGTATATGTTTTAAATATTTTTGAAAGTCCGAGGTCTGATCTTAATCTAGTCTATTATATATCAAGGACGGAAATGAGGAAACGATAGGCATGTTTAGCGCAATCGTCTAAATGGAAAATGTTGAAACAAATCGCTAGCGGTGAACGTCAACAGTTGTTAAGGGGGTGGGCAAATCGTGAGGCGATTAAAGAGAGCTGGTGTCATTGTCTATTTGATCATCTGCATAGCATTAACCGGCTGCAGCTCCAAGCCGTATGGCGAATACAAGGACGGCCAAATGATAGGTTTTGTAAGCGGCGTAGATGAGCAGGGCAAGACCATCGAATTTGATATCTCGGAGTGGATGAAGCGCGATGAGCCAGGGCCGGCAATAGAAGATTGGGGGGCAAGCTATGAAGCGCATGTTGTTCCAGGCACCCGCATTACCAATGAAGCGGGCGAGCAGCTAGGATGGAGCGATTTGAAGCAGGGGCAGAAGGTGCAAATTAATCCGCCTTCAACAGAGAAGGTGACGGATACGCCGGATGAGCTCATTATTTTGACGATGCCAAATGAAGAGCTATTGAAGCGAGCAGGCTTTCTTGCCAGCAAAAAGGGAAGCTACCGAACGACTCTGGTCTACGAGAGCGGTCAAGCTGAACCGTTTGAAGTGGAGCAGATCGAGAAGGAAGCGGGCATCGTTCTTCAAGGCGGGTACAGCGCTAAGGAGTACGACCCGAACCACGTGCTGGATGTGAAAAGGGCATTCGGGATCAAGGCGTTTCCCGTTTTTCTAGTATTTGATACAGAGAAGCTGGCTCTGCAGACGGACCAGTTGGATGAAGTCGTAACGTTTATGAACGCAGCGAAGAAGAAGATTGGTCGTGATCCATATGGAAGAAATTCAAGGTGATTTATTAACGGTAGAGACATTAAAATCGGATTTTGCCAAGCTGGGCGTCACATCGGAGATGTCGCTTATGATGCACTCCTCCATGAAGGCGTTAGGCGGATATGTAAATGGCGGGCCGGTTGCCGTTATTTTGGCGATCGAGGAATTACTGGGCAGCAGTGGCACACTTGTCATGCCTACGCATACGGGTGACCTATCTGACCCTACGAACTGGCGATACCCTCCCGTTAGAGAATCATGGTGGGAGCCGATCAAGCAATCGATGCCCGCTTTTGAGGCGGATCTAACCCCTTGCAGAGGCATGGGGGCGATAAACGAATGCTTCCGCAAACAAAACGGCGTCATGCGGAGCAACCATCCCCAAGTCTCCTTTGCCGCATGGGGCTCTAAGAAAGACAGCATGACAGCCAATCATAGCTTGGCATACAGCCTGAGCGAACAATCCCCTTTAGCAAGGCTTTATGAGGCGAATGGCTGGGTGCTGCTGCTAGGCGTAACCCATAATCGGAATACCTCCTTGCATTTGGCTGAGTATCGTGCGAATTACAAGGGCAAAACGGAGATCATCAGTAAAGCGCCGGTTTTGGCAGATGGAGAGAAGCAGTGGGTTGATTTTCAAGATATCGATTTTGATTCGGATGATTTCGATCAGATTGGCGAAGCTTTTGAGCGGGAAACGGGTTATGTTCGGAGAGGAAAGGTGGGCAACGCCGACGCTCTGCTCATGCCGATGAAGGAACTAGTCGATTTTGGCGTAAAATGGATGGAAGAAAATAGAGGCCGTTAGCCGTAAGAGGCTGGCGGCCTCTTCGTTTAATGATGAGAGAAACTCATTCCAATGGACTATTTCACGATGCTAAAGAACTATTTTGATAGCGTATAAAGTTTGGTATATTTCTCCCTTATGTCGAAAAATGGTGGTATGATGAAAATTATAGCAAAATATCATCAGCCCGCATGGGAAGGGCGCAGAGGAGAAGCCAGCGTATGGTAACAATATTGAGAAAGCATCTGATTGTACGTATTTTATGTGCGATGATCGTAGTCATGGTTTTGATTGCGGGAGGCTATATTGGCACTCAAGTTACACAAACGAAGTCTGCTGTTGAAGAGGCGATTAACAGCTATAATATACGGATCGCGGAGAGCTATGCCGTTACGCTGCAAGCGGATCGGTTTGCCGAATTCCTTAAGCAGCCGCAGGAGACGGAGCTATATTGGTCGCTGCGCCAAGAGCTTGCTCAGTTCCGTACGAAGATAGGCGCCCGGTATGTATATTTTGTCCGTCTGGATGAAAATCGGGAGCCGAGAATTATGATCGACGGACTTCCTAAAGATGATGATTCCGCATCGCCCATTGATGAGGTGACGGATATGCCTGCTGCGGCTGCCGAGCTCGTTTTTGCCGGCAAAAACGCAAGCTCGCCGCTTATTAAAAACCCGGTATACGGCTCTTATCTATCGGCTTACGTACCGCTAAAAGATGCAAGCGGCGCCGTTGTAGGCGCAATAGGCATCGACACGGATGCGGCTGTATTTGAGCAGCTTGCGACAAATGTGATATGGGAGAGCATGCCTCTCTATATGATGATGCTCGTTGTCACCATCGTTTTGATCGGAGCGATCGTATGGTTTGTTCGACGCTCGCTGCTGCCCCTGCAAACCGTCAAGGCTAGCGCGGAGAAGATGGCTGTCGGAGATTTGGCGGAGGCGAATGCGATTTTGCGGGCAAAGCCTGTAAAGTCCATCGATGAAATCGGAACCGTGTACAAGGCCATGCTCATGATGTCCGAGCATTTAACGGAAAGAGTGCGCGGAGTGGTCGTCAACGTCGAGAAAACATCGGAGCAGCTTGTGACGTCCTCGCAATCTTTTGCCAGCAGTGCCGATCAGATGTTGACCATGGGCGAGACGATGAATGGATCGGTTCAGCAAATCTATGAAGGCGCACATATCCAGAAGACGAGTGCGGATGACAGCGCGCAAGCGATGGAGGAAATCGCACAGGGCATCGTAAGAATTGCCGAATCTTCTTCAACCGTCTCCAGCGCTGCGGTTCAGTCACTGGAAATCGCGCAGTCAGGCGAATTTGCTATGAAGCAGCTCAATAATCAGATTAGAAGCATCTCCGAGTCTACCGATCAGACGCTTGATATTGCAAGAAAGCTAAATGGCTATACAGGGGAGATTGGACTTGTCATCGGTTCGGTTCGCGAGTTTGCCGATCAGACGAAGCTCCTTGCTTTAAATGCATCCATCGAAGCCGCAAGGGCGGGAGAGCATGGTTCGGGTTTTATGGTTGTAGCCAATGAGGTGCGCAAGCTGGCGGACGCATCCGCTTCCTCCGTCGAGCAGATAACCGAGCTGCTAAGCCATATTGAAGCTTTTTCAAGTAAAATTAGCGATGAGATGGAGAAAGTCTCGAAGGATATTGGCGAAGGTGTCTCCTTATCGGGCGAAACCGCGGAATCGTTCGAGCATACCGTGGAGTCGTTCCGCCTCGTAAGCGAGCAAATTATGGAGGTCTCCGCAACAACCGAGCAATTAACCGCCGGGTCCGAGGAGGTCGCCGCTACCGTAAGCAACATTGCTTACATCGCTAGCGGAGTATCCGAAATGACTGAGCGCATTCAAGATCTGACCGCCAGGCAGCTCGGTATGATGAAGCAGGTGCATGAAGCGTCTGCCGTGCTCAGCGCCAACACGGAGGATATGAGACAAGCTATCGCACAGGTAAATGTTTGAATCGAGTTTTACAAACGGCTCAAGAAAGGTTACGGCCGGCTATCGAAAAAGATTAGGCTGAATCAAACAAAGGGAAATGCTCGGCTCATTAGTTTTTGCTAATGGCAAGCACCTCCCTTTGTTTTTCGCTATACGCTTAGACGCAGCTTTTTATCCAAATATTTTAACGCTTTCTCTGAACAAACCTCGCTCAGCTCCGCTTTGACGATCCCTCTGACCTCTGATAAATCGTCGGTCGCGGGCAGCTCTTTGCCGAGTGTGGCTTGCAGCCAGTGGCCGGAGCTTTCAAAGCACATGCTGCTCCAGCCGCCTTCAAAATCACTTTCCTGCGCACCGGTAATGACAATATCCGCGAAGTTCTGAAGCTCGACCAGCGCCCGGTCGTAATCTTTTTTCTGCTCCTTGGCCGTAAGCTGGCTCTCTTTGCGCAGTAGACGCGAATCGATATTGCCGGCTTCCTTGACGATATGATAGATGTTTTTGGCGTGCTGCGACATAAGACCGTTGTTATATCGCTCATCCACGCTTTTTCCAAGCGTCAGCAGCGGCTGGATGTATGGAAACAGGTCAATATGAATAAAGGATGCTTTGCTGCCAAAAAACTTGCCGTATGCCGCATGCTCATCCTTTACGATTTTGACGCGCCATGGCCATGGGTCAAACTCCGTTTCGGTATGCCAGCTGTCGCTCGGAACGAGTGCGGATAGGGAGGGATGGTCAGGAATCAGATCGGAAAAAGGGAAAATCTTATATTCGCCAACAAGCTTTACGAACTCCGGATAAGTAGAGATACTCATAGGTTCACTCCTAGATATGGTCTACTGAATCTATTCTAGTAGTATCCATAAATATCCTCTCACAACCTCCATTCTCTTTTCGTTTCACTAGACATTTATTGCTTTGCTGACGTTTTTTTGTTCCGAAGCATAATGAATGCGACGATCACGCCAATTAAAGCAAACGCCGCACTCGTGTAAAAGGCGAGCTGAATAGAATGGGTCAGCATCTCTGGCGTTTGAGCTTCCAGTGCGGAATCTGCTGTTGCTGCCGCCGTAACGATAGCCATGATGATGGCAAGCCCAACCGCGCTGCCTATTTGCTGGCCTGTTGAAACGATAGCAGAGGATACCCCTTGATCCTTTGGCTCAATGCCTGTTCCGGCTGCAATAAACATTGTTGTGAATACGATTGCCTGGCCAAGTCCAGCAATTAATATGCCGGGGAGAAATCCAAAGAACGTTCCATGATGCGAAAGCTGGGTAAGGAGCATAAAACCAGCTGCCCCGAGCGCCATGCCGCTGCCAAGCGTTCCCGCTATTCCAAATGCGCTTAGCACACGATTGACTAGCTTTGCTCCTAAGAGTGCGCTTAAAGTGAGCGGCAAAAATCCAAGACCGGACTGAACTGCCGTATAATGAAGCGCCTGCTGCATATAAAAAGGGTTGTCTATTCTAGACTAACTGGTCTGGAAAAGTCAAAAAAAATATCGGACTGATTAGTCCGGAAAATACAAAAAAAGAAAGCTTGCTCTTCGTCCATCTTATTCATCAAGGACACTGAATGGTCAATATCTGCGAGAAACAGAAAGCTAATTCTTAATTATGGCGGAAGAGTAACTTTGTGTTAGTAACAAGCGTCTATGTTATATCTGCAAATGAGGAGGCGATTATAGTGAAAAAGTTTCTGAAAACGGCAGCTGCCGCATTAACGGTAGCAGGCGTTTTGTCAGCGGGCGCCACCGGCATGGCAGCGCCAGCGAAGCCGTCAAAAATGTTCATTAACGGCGTTTACCAAGAAGACATGTTGATTGTAAACGACAGAACGATGGTTCAGCTTCGGGCTTTTAACGACCCTAAATCATTTATTTATTCCTATGAGACAGCAACAAAGACCATTATCATCAACAATCCGGTCAAGAAAATGACGGTGCTTCTAAAAAATGGTTTGAAAACAGCGGAAGTAAACGGCAAAGATGTGAAGCTGGATGCACCTGTCACCGTGAAGGCAGGGCGTACTTACATTCCCGTTCGTTTCGTAACCGAGACGCTCGGCGGTAAAGTTGATTACGACAGCAGCGCAAAATATATCATTGTCCGGACCCCAACCGGCGATGAGCAGTTTAATACTTTGAAAAGCGGCGACCTTGCGAAAGCGCGGGCGCTTGCCATTAAATTGACTCGGATAAATAATGGCAAAGAGATCGAGCCTTATGGCGAAGGATTTTCAACGACCTACACATTCCCTAAGGGGGAAGCGCTCCGCTATTTTATTTCGTATAAAGGTTTAGAAACGTATGTGGAAATCAACGCTAAAGGTATTGCTGAAATAAAGTGGCAGAAGGATACGTTAGGCAAAAACGGCCAAGCCGGAGAGGAACCGAAGCCGTTTGGCGAGTCGGTCACGTTCACGGATAACTTTATGGCTGATATGCTGACCTATGGTTCAGTGGATAGCACGGGTAAATATACGGAGCTAGGAGTCATTAATCGTTATACGGATAAACAATATGCGAATGTGGTCATTATGCCGATTGACGGAGAAGTACGTACGGATGCAAAGTGATGGGAATAGCGGCGCGCTAGCGAGGAGGATTTTTTATGATTATGGATCGATTGGATCATCTTGTTCTCACGGTTCAGAGTGTTGCGGCGTCTTGTGATTTTTACAGCAAGGTGATGGGCATGAAGGTGATTACTTTTGGGGAAGGAAGAAAGGCGCTGCAATTCGGAAATCAAAAAATCAACCTGCATCAATTGGGAGAAGAATTTGAACCGAAAGCAGCAACGCCGGCTGCGGGATCAGCGGACCTATGCTTTATTACAGCGCTGCCGCTGCCTGAAGTGATTCGGCATTTAGCCGAATGCGGCGTAGCAGTGGAGGAAGGCCCGGTTTTTAGGACGGGAGCGATCGGCAAGATCGAGTCCGTTTATTTTCGCGATCCGGATATGAATTTACTGGAAGTGTCCAACGATGTGGAATAATCGAAAATGGGAGGATCAGCCTTGATTAAAGAAATCGATATTACAAACCGAGCTCTTGCAGAGAAAATGTTAAACATTCAAATCCCAGCCTATAAGGTAGAGGCGGCGTTAATTGATTTTGATGAAATACCGCCCTTAAAGGACACAGTGGATACTTTGCTCGCATGCGGAGAAACCTTTTATGGCTATTACATAGAAGATGAATTGTGCGGGGCAATTGCTATAAAGGCTGAGGGCAGCGAGATCGATATTCATCGATTGCTCGTGCATCCCGATCATTTTAGGAAGGGAATTGCCCAGAAGCTGCTTCGTTACGTCGAAAATCTCGAAGGGGATTATCATACCCTCATCGTTTCAACAGGTTCCAAAAACGCGCCAGCCATCCATTTATACACGTCAAACGGCTTTTTCGAGACCGGTGTAATAGAAGTAGAAGAACGTTTGTCGCTCACTAGCTTCCAGAAAAAGATACGGCGTGAATAATAACAGAAGGAGATCGATCGATTGTATCGCTTAGCAACGGAAAAGACATTAACGCAAGAGATTTCGGTTTATGACGCTAACTCTCTGTATGGGGAGACAGGCAAATTTCGTTTTTTGCAATTTTCGGACGATGCGGTGCAAGGGGCAATCGATCTGAAGGATCCGAAGCGAATCGTGCTTGAATATCCGCGAGCGATTATCCATTTGATGGAGTGCAATCATCCGTCGTTCAAAAGCTTGTTTATGATTGGGCATGGCATCGGGACGATCGCCGGACATTACGCTGACAAACAAGTTAAAGTAGCGGAAATCGATGAAAAAGTAGTGGAGCTAAGCAGAGCGTATTTTGATTATCGCCGCGACAATGTCGTAATCGGGGATGGCCGCCAGATTCTTAGCGGGGAAGAGCCGGATTCGCTCGATTATATTATTGTGGACGCCTTCACCAAGGAAGGCACTCCCTTTCATTTAACAACGGCGGAATTTTTCGGTATGACGCAAAAAAAGCTCGATGCCAGAGGATCTATTATTTTGAATCTAATGGGGAAAATCAAGAATGATAGATTAATGAATGCCATTTATTCTACCTTAGTAGAAACTTATCCTTATGCCAAAGCTTTTTCGCTGCCCGGCAAGGATACGTCAGCTATGCGAAATATCATTGTGATCGGGAGTAATAAAGCCATCGATTATCAGCAGCAAGCAATGGCAGGTTTTGTTGAAACCGAGCTGGGAAGAGGACATGTGATGGTGGATAAGCAGGGAACGATAGGATGACAAAAGCTCTGCCGCATAGACTGCGAGCAGAGCCTTTATGGTGTGAGGGGTTTTGCTTAGTACAAATCAAACATGTTGATTTCGTAGCCCAATGTTTTCATATAGGTGAACATCTGTGCGCGGTGATGCTGTGCGTGGGTTGTAATCTCGATCAACCATTTGGCTTGAACCGAGCCATGCTCCAAATAAAACGGCTTTGTTTTTTTATGGAGGAATTCCTCTTCGGGAAGCTCTTCCATATATTTTCTGACCTGATCCATGCCAGAAACCATCCAAGCAATCAATGCTTCCTTGTCATTATCTTCAGCAATATCCGCTTCCAGCTTGCGAATGGCCGGTTCACTGCTCTCCTGAAGAATCAGTAGGTCGGATGAAGGGACAGATACGAGATGCTCCACCAATTCCAGCAGTGATCTCATAGATGGCTGCGGTCTGTAATCCCAGTGATCAGGCGAGATTTTGCGGATTAAATGAGCGGACGTTTTTACGATATGGTCCAATTCCTCGAGCAATAGTGCTTTGATTTCGTTAACGGCTTGCATGTGCTTTCACTCCTCATTTGAAATGGGCATAACGAAGTAATTCGACTAGGCTCGTTTTTTATTGTAGCTTATAATAGTGACAGGGATTGTCATAAATATAAAAATAACGGAGTACGATAATGTCCAAATCGAAACGACTGATCGAATTGATGATGACCGTTAACCGGAAGCGCAAGTTTACGGTGAAAGAGCTAGCCGATGAATTTGAAGTGTCAACCCGGACTATTTTAAGAGACTTGCAGGAACTGAGCGAGCTGGGCGTGCCCCTTTATTCAGAGGTGGGGCCTCATGGCGGCTATCAGGTGCTCAATGAAAGAATTTTGCCTCCCATCGCGTTTACGGAGGAAGAGGCGGTTGCTATCTTTTTTGCAAGCCATGCTTTGCGCCACTATTCCTACCTTCCCTTTGAGTCAGAGGCTTTATCGGCATTGAACAAATTTTACTTTTATATGCCTGGCGACGTGCGGGATCGTATCGATCAATTAAAAAACCGCTTTGATTTTTTTACGCCTGCAAGGCAAGTGAAGTCTCCCTGTTTGTCGATTTTGCTTGAAGGAGCTATTCAGCAAAAAATAGTTCTCATCGAATATGAATCGCGGGAAGGGCGCTCGAGCCGGCAAATACAGCCGATTGGCGTGTATGCAAGCATCGGTCTGTGGTACTGTTCTGCCTATTGTTTTCTTCGCGAGGAATCCCGGTTGTTCCGATGCGACAGAATTCATACAGCTGTGTTTGACACTTCGGGATTGCAGCCAATGGATTTTCGCCATGTTCACCTGGGCAACCAAGATGCGTTCTTTCAGAATGAGCAAGCGTATATCCCTGTTTATGTTGAACTAAGCAAGGAAGGGGTTCGGCGCTGCGAGTCTGAATTATGGCCTTCTCCAAAGCTTTATAAAAATGAGGATGGCAGCGGCAGGTTAGATGGCAGCATTCGAAAGGTTGATCTATCGTTTTTTGCGAATTTCTTTATTGGTTTAGGGAACGAGGCGACGGTAAAAGAACCGGCAGAGCTCGTGGAGCGTATGAAAGGGATTCTTTCGGAGATCATGGCGAAATATGAATAAGGTTTTTTGCTGGTTTGGCGGATGGGAATAATCGTAGTTATCCAGGTCATTCTACTGCGTTATTTGCGTCCGCGAATGTGTTTCTTCTAAATAAAGGCTTTGTGTGGCAGGGTAGCGGATTCATTGATTGAGGCGAGGCCAAGAAAAGAAAATGAAATTAATTTTGAAAAACACTTGCAATAGTGGGCAAGTACATGGTATATTCTTATTCCGGCCAAGAAATACACCGGAACGAAAGAAAAAAGATTGCTCTTTGAAAACTGAACAACGAGTAATAACTGCCYYKMWRATYCTWMSGRATSRKMRRAAAAAGCGATAAAAAAGTAATGAGCATTTCAAACACCAATTTGGAGAGTTTGATCCTGGCTCAGGACGAACGCTGGCGGCGTGCCTAATACATGCAAGTCGAGCGGATCTTGTCCTTCGGGATAAGATTAGCGGCGGAC
>NZ_LIGH01000001.1:2997439-2998029 GCF_001273905.1 Paenibacillus sp. FJAT-27812
AATCCTATCAAAGTCGGTCTCAGTTCGGATTGCAGGCTGCAACTCGCCTGCATGAAGTCGGAATTGCTAGTAATCGCGGATCAGCATGCCGCGGTGAATACGTTCCCGGGTCTTGTACACACCGCCCGTCACACCACGAGAGTTTACAACACCCGAAGCCGGTGGGGTAACCCGCAAGGGAGCTAGCCGTCGAAGGTTGGGTAGATGATTGGGGTGAAGTCGTAACAAGGTAGCCGTATCGGAAGGTGCGGCTGGATCACCTCCTTTCTAAGGAAATACCCGAACCCGATGAGGTTCGGATAAACGTGGCAGTTTATCGCTTTACTCGTTGTCAGTTTTGAAAGAGTAACCGTACCCCAAAAAGTGAAGATAAGCGTTGTAGCTTATACCGATTACTTTTCGGGGACCCCGGAAACCTTCTTTCAATACGTTAAGTCATCCGTTTGGTGGCGATGGCGGAGGGGAACCACGCGTTCCCATACCGAACACGACCGTTAAGCCCTCCAGCGCCAATGGTACTTAGACCGCAGGGTCTTGGGAGAGTAGGACGTCGCCAAGCAGGTGTTATGTTATACACCTACGCAGCAGCC
>NZ_LIGH01000001.1:3007309-3018374 GCF_001273905.1 Paenibacillus sp. FJAT-27812
GGGTGGAAGCACAGCAATGTGTGTAGCTGACGAATACTAATCGGTCGAGGGCTTATCCTAAAACCGTTTGCTGCGACCCATACATCCAGCAGACAACAGTTAAAGAGGTTTTCAGCAAACCTGATCTTTCGTATCCAGTTTTCAAGGTACAAAACTTGTTTTGTGCTAAGAAACAACCCCACATGCCAGTGGGTTTTATTGTTTCCCTGGAGGCTTAGCTCAGCTGGGAGAGCATCTGCCTTACAAGCAGAGGGTCGGCGGTTCGATCCCGTCAGCCTCCACCATTACTATGAGTCATTAGCTCAGTTGGTAGAGCACCTGACTTTTAATCAGGGTGTCGTAGGTTCGAATCCTACATGACTCACCATTTTTTTCTCACATGCGCGTATGGCGGAATTGGCAGACGCACCAGACTTAGGATCTGGCGGGCGACCGTGGGGGTTCAAGTCCCTCTACGCGCATACATTTAATAAAAAAAGCCTTGCTGAGCAAGGCTTTTTTTATTGGCTGAACGCCAAAAAGTGACCTTGTGATCAAAGATCCTAGGTCTTTTTTTTTTGTCAAAGCTGGCAACAATCGTGTACAATTAAGCCAATAAGGGAGGCGGACTATGAATTTTTACGTAACCTTCTTCACAAATATGAGCATTCTCATAACTTGTGCCTACCTGTTCAACCTTCTTTATAAGAACTTATTTCAGCATGCATCCTCAATCGTCAAAAATAGCGCAATGATAGTAATATTTATTTTTTGCGGTTGGCTGGCGATGATGGTAGGCGTTCAGCTGAAGGAAGGCGCTGTATTAGACTTGCGGGTGGTGCCGATTATTTTTGCATCGCTTATGTTTCGAAATCCACGGTATGTCTTCATAATCGGCTTGGGAATTGCCGCAACAAGGTACTGTGTCAACGGAGTAACCCCGAATGCGCTTACCGGATCGATTAATATCGTTATTTTGGGTCTGGTCGCTTCAGGACTCGTTATGTTGTACGAACGGAAGCAGGAATGGAGTTACCGCAAAAAAGCGACGATCTCGCTGCTGACCATCAATTTGATGCAGGTGATAGGTATCGCGAGCTTTGGCGCTCTATCCCGTGAGGTTTATTTGAAGCATATCATGCCTTATACGCTTCCGCTTTCTCTGCTGCTAGGCGCGTTTTTCTTATTTATTATTTACGATTTCTATAAGGAGCAGCACCGGGCGGAAGAGCTTCGAAATAAAAACGTAATCCTTGTGGAGCAGACAAACGAGCTTAAAGAAGCCCATAAGGAGCTTGAAGAGCGAGCGCTTCAAATTTTAAATTCCTCTAAATACAAATCCGAATTTATATCGAATATGTCGCATGAGCTAAGAACGCCGCTTAACAGCATTATCCTTCTCTCCGAGCTTATCCGTGAAAACGAGGCGGACAAGGAGGATAGCGAGAATCTGCAGTATGCAGAAATTATAAATAGCTCCAGCACGGAGCTGCTGCGCATTATCGTTGATATTTTGGACCTCGCGAAAATGGAAGCAGGGAAGATGGAGATGGACTTTGGCGAAGTATCCATTGCGGATATAACGCAGCTGCTTCAGCATCAGCTTGCCCCATTGGCGGATCAGAAGAAGCTAAGCTTTGAGATTATTGCAGATAAGGATGTACCTGCTCTGCTCGTATCAGATGGACTTCGGCTTAGTCAAGTTTTAAGCAACTTAACGGCTAATGCAATTAAATTCACGGATCGTGGAAGTGTTACCGTACATATATCAAATGAATCGGAACCCGGCTTCATTGCTTTTGCCGTTCGGGATACTGGAATTGGCATCGACGAACATAGTCGGCAGCTCATTTTCGAAACCTTTTTGCAAGAAGACAGCACCACCAGACGGAAATACGAAGGAACCGGTCTAGGACTCTCGATCAGCCAACAGCTTGCAAGACTGCTGGGCGGCTCTCTAACGCTTCAAAGCACCAAGGGAGTCGGCAGTGAGTTTAAGCTCATCTTGCCTCTTACTCCTCCGGTTGACGATGCGGCAGGAGGCTAACATGATCGTATACGGGTGTGATTTTAGCGGGGCAAAAGATCCAAATGGCAAAATATATGTAGCGGTAGGAAACTTAGAGCAGCAATCCCTAACGATCACGGAAGTCATTCCATGCGAGGACAGGCTCGATTTATTTAGTATGATTAAGCATGCGCCGGCACCATGGGGACTGGATTTTCCCTTCTCCGTACCGAAGGAGCATCTGGCGAATCACTACCAATCGTCGTGGAGAAGCTTTATTCATACCGCTTACTTGGAATCGCGAATGCAGTTCAAGACCAAATTCGGCAAAATACATAGCGGTAAAAACAATACACAGCATTGCAGATTAACGGATATTGCCGCAGACGCTAAAAGTCCAATTGCAGAAACGCCTATCAGTATGAATGGAATGGTATATGGGGGACGCAAGCTATTATTTAACCTGCTAAATGATGCTGCTATTTATCCGTTTGATGCGCATAGGGCGGATGCGGCTCGTTTGTACGAAGTTTATCCGAGTCATGGCTGGTCGAAGCTTGGCTTGAATAGAGAGGACGATTACGCCCTAGAGCAGCTGGATGCGGCTTTCAAAAATAAGATTGATCCAAGCTTCTCCATAAGGCTTGATCCGGATAGCGTTCCGAGGCAGCCAAGCGGGAAGAAAATCGGAATGCCGATTGAGCATGCGACAGACGCAATAATGGCTTGCATGATTTTGGCATACAGCATTTATAGCTGCTCACTTGATGATACATGGGGGGAGCAGCCACCGTTTGCTGCCGATGAGGAATGGAGCAGATTCAACAAGAAGGGCTGATCATAAGAATGGAATGAAGCTTGGGACCGCCTAGGAGAGAGGGATTTGCCTCTATCCTGGACGGTCCTTTCTTGATCCTTAATCCACATGGGCCATTTGCTTTGGCAGTTCAACCGTAACAGTAGTGCCTTGGCCAAGGCAGCTTTCCATCCGCAGGGAGGCTTGCCCGCCAAATAAATGCTCGACTCTTTTGCGAGTATGCGATAAGCCAATGTGCCGGAGTCCAGCGTTTTGCTTAGGCTTCCCTTTCTCCCAAATGGTCGGCAGCTGGTCGGCTTCAATGCCAATCCCGTCGTCCGCAACCTTCAGAATTAGGACGTTCTTGGCGAGCGAAGCGGATATGCGCAGCATTCCGGTCTCTTCTTTTGGACAAATCCCGTGGAAAATCGCATTTTCAACAAAAGGCTGAATCAGGTTGCGAGGCACCAGGCACTCATAAGCTTCATCTTGAATGTCCCATGCGACCTCAAACATGTCGATGTAACGAAAGGATTGAATCGCGATATAATCGCGCAACAATCCGATCTCTTCCCGCAAAGGGATTAAGGTCTTAGCCCCGTCCATTTTAACCGCATCCTGCAGAAGCCTTATAAAAGAGCTGACCATTCGGACAATATCGTCATTCCCTTGCTTCTGAGCCATGTAAATAACGGCGTTTAACGTATTGTATACGAAATGCGGATTCAATTGGGAGAGCAGAAGCTCAAGTTCCAGCTCTCGTTTATCTTTTTCATGGCGAATCGATTGTTCCAAATGGGCCTGCAGTTGATGGGTCATACGATTAAAGCCGAGGCCAAGCTTCTCTAATTCATCGCCGGTTTTAATGTTGACCGAGGTGTGCAGCTTTCCGCTGGAGACGGCGTTCATGGCATGATATAAACGCATAATGGGTCTCGTGATGCGGAAGATGGCAGGCATCATTAAGAGCAGAATTAGTATCGTGCTCGTTAGCGAAAATACACCGAGAAGATAGATGATGATTTTGCCCCGTTCCATCAGTGAGGCTTGGGAGACAAAGGCGACCAGTTTCCAGTTGATGCTCTCGAACCGATCGATCAGCATATAGCCTCTATCAATGGAAGAGATCCCTTCTTGTTGTTCCTCTGATGCAGCCTTTATAAGTGAAGGGACCAACGGGAAATCCGATGATGGGCTAGCTTTCTCATACAATAAATAACCTGCGTCGTTTAGCCACAAAAAACCTTCGAAGCCCGCGCTGCCAAAGTCAAGCAATGACTCGAAGCTATCATAATCGAGATTTAGAATCAGCTTGCCGATCGTTTGGCCCGGCTGCTCAATATCTTTTACCGTAACGATAAAGCTAATGATCTTCCCTTTTTCTAACGTATTGCCGGTTAGAAACATCTCATGCGGCTCGGTAAAGGCATGCTGCCGGCCTGACTGGGCATAATTCAAATACCACTCTTCCTTTAATAACTCGCTAAAGTAATGATCGTTTCTTGCCTCGCTCCAGAATACCCGGTTGTCCGGCAGGAGAAGAGCGAAGCTGCTAACTTCCTTGCGCAGTCCCTTATTATCATCAAGATATTCTAATGTGTCTTGAACCATCGCAAATTGATCAAAGATATCCAGCTGATTATAAGTTTTATAGAAGGATTGAAGCTGATCGGAAATAATAAGGGAAAAGGAAAACTTAGCAATATCATCCGACATGTATTCAAGCTGTCTAACGGTCTGGCTAAGCTCCGTTTCATCCTCATGAATCATCTGCTCCACCACTATGGTTTTAAAATAATAATAGGTAAAGCCCGCTGAGAGAAGGAAGCTGACAATAGCAACGATAACGATCCGCTGCAGGATGACAGAGCGCAGGCTCTTCATAAACGGTGGCCCCCGTGCCGGTATTGGTGGGGAAGCATGCCCGTCGTTTTTTTGAATACTTGGCTAAAATGCTGGGGCGAACGGTAGCCGACTCTTGCGGAGACCTCGGTCATTTTCGCATCCCCTTGATTCAAAATACGTTTGGCCTGATTAATTCTGTACTCCGTTAAATAATCGAGAAACGTACGCCCCAGCTCGCGCTTGAACAATTGATGAAGATAGGAGGGGCTTATGCCTATCGATCGGGAAACGTCTTCAATGTTGACATCCTCGTGATAATGCATTTGAATATATTGCATTGCCCGCAGCAGCTTATTGGATAAGCGGTCAAGTTCAGCTTTATTGGAGCACAACCTCTGAAGGATGACGATAAATCTATTCATGATCTCATCAATGTGATACAAGGGGGTTGCTTCCCCTAATGTGAGCGGATCTGCTTCCGGCAATCCTTTGGCGGCATATCGCTTATTTATAATTCCGGTCAGCGCATGGATGGCCTCGTACAAGCCAGCCAGATCCCAGAGGGGGGAGCATAGCGAGTTAAAGACCCTTTTGATAACGCTCTCAATTATCGCGGGATCATGCTGATCCATCCCTTCAATTAGCTCCTCAAAGTAGATATTGCGAGGTGGCAACGGTGGATGGATTTTGTTGTCCAGAGGCAGCATCGGAAGTTCATCCGCGCATTGCAGGCTGTTTTTCCCACTAAATACAGCGTGCCTTGCGGCAGCCTCGACTCTGCGAAAGGAATCGTGGAGCGAGGAGGAATCAGTGCTCTGAAATGAGTAATAGAAGGAATAGCTGCTGTCATCATGCAGCTTTAGATGCGAATCAGTAGACCTTGCAAGATATTCAAAGGATTGGCGCTGCATGGAGACGGTTTTATTTTTCTGAGAGAACAGCGCTATGAATTGGTTCCGGTTCAGGGAGAGTTCGCCAATTAGCTGCCAATCAGATTGACCCGAGCACAAGTTGATTTCATGAGAAGCCAAGTCGAGAGCTTGAAGGCTCGATGTTTTCCCAAAGGGAGAAGGTATGGCAGAGAATGGCGAATCTCTCTGGATAAGCAGGATGGCGTAAGGCGGCGCAGCTTGGTTATCCTGAAACACGGTCATTGCTGCTGCCCCCGTCACTGCTTTCATGAGCTGATCGGAGCGCTCGATCTTTCTTTGTTTTTGTTCGCATTCCCAGCTTTCTTTGGCTTTGTTTAATTCATGAAGCAATTTATCCCGGTCTACCTCATGCTTGATCAGATAACTGGAGACACTCCCTATAGCAATAGCTTGCCTTGCATACTCGAAATCCTGATAGGCACTCATCACAATAAATTTCACGCCTAATTTACGTTCGGAGACCGCCCGGATCAATTCGAGCCCGTCCATTACAGGCATGCGAATGTCGACAATCATAATTTGAGGGCGAAGCTCCTCGCAAAGCCGAAGAGCGGTTCTGCCATTTGAGGCGGATGCAGCAATTTCGTAACCATATTCGTCCCAGAGGAGAAGACTTTTTACATGCTCCAAGGCAATTCGTTCGTCATCCACCAATATGATCTTCATCATGCTCGCCTCCGCGGGATTTTTTGTATGATTGATTATAACTTACATAAGGGATAGAGAAGCAAGGGGAAAAGTAGGATCGCGACCAAAAGTGTAGAATAGCAATGTTTACGCTTACATTCGCTAGCATGTATATTGAAAGCGCAGACATTATAAGGTGAACAAAGGAGCGATTATACGATGCAAAAGAGGATTTGGATCCAATCAATGTGCCTAGTGATCTCCATCATGATGCTTGCAAGCATGCTGGCCGCCTGCGGAGGAGGCAATACCGTCAACAATAAGGAAGAGGCGGCAGCCAATAACACAGGCACCGGGGAACAAGATAACGCGGGCAACGCAGCAGTCAAAGGAAATGCCGATTACAAGGGGGAGTTTGTTTTATGGACGTGGGAGCCGGAGCATCCCACCGCTTTGGCGGCTTTTAACGAGAAGTATCCCAACATCAAAGTAAAACGCGTAAACGTTGCTGCGGAGGATATTTCGAAAAAGCTGCAAACGACGATCGCCTCAGGCGGCGAATTGCCGGATGTCGTAAGGATTGAACGTGGTCAAAAGGCGAAAATCTTCGATATGGATATACTCGAAAATCTAGAAACGGCACCGTATAATGCCGATAAATCGATTTTGTTCGATTATGATCTTGCAACCTTTGCCAAAGACGATCATCTCATAGCTATTCCCGACGATATGAGCGTAGCCGGGATTGCTTACATCAAATCGCTCGCCAAACAATATTTCGGTACGGATAATCCGGAGGAAATGGAGGCGATCTTCACAAACTGGGATGTGTTTATTGAGAAGGGAAAAGAGGTGCTGCAGCAGAGCGGCGGCAAGGTTAAAATGTTTCCAAGCCTCGGCGACGTGAACCAAACGCTGAAGGGACAACGCGCCGAGCCTTACTTTGATGGCGACAAGCTGAATGTGCCTATGCTTACGAGCACCGTAACCGATTTGGTCAAGTTTCGGGATTCAGGCATTATAGACAAGCTTGATCAATGGACGCCTGCATGGAACGCAACATTTGGCGGAGAAAAATACATATTCGCCATGTCTCCCGTATGGATGCCGCAGTATGTGATTGGCCCTAACGATAAGAAGGATGATCGCTGGGTATTGATGGTGCCTCCTGGAGGAGGATTCATCAGAGGCGGCTCCTCGCACGGTATTCCGAAGGGAGCCAAAAATGCGGAGTTAGCCTGGAAATGGATCGAGTTTACGTCGATGTCGCAGGAAGGCGCGGAAGCGCAGAAAAAGGATGGCGTATTTACGCACTTCAAGAAGGCTTATGAGGATCAATCATTTACGAATTGGACTTGGCGAAACTTCGGCAGTCAAGATATCGGCGACAAGTTCTTTGTCGACATCTCTGCGACCACAAAGGACATGCCGGAAAATATCAATGACCTTGTGCTGGATGATGTGATGAATATCGTGCTCCAGACGCTCGCAAAAGACGACTCGTTTGGCGTAGAACAGGCTTTGGACCGGATTCAAAAGGAGCTGAAAGCCAAAGCGCCTAAAATCGTTTGGGAGTAAGCGACGGGTAGCGGCAGCATGAAGAGCGGTCTGTTTATTTCATCGGGCCGCTTCTTTTCTCACCAGATGTCAAATAGTCAGGAGTGTAGGCGATGCATGCTTTAAAAAGAAAATGGGTGCCTTACTTTTTCCTCTCCCCGTACATTTTATTTTATTTGGCTTTTGGCCTTATTCCAATGGTGTTTTCGTTATATGTCAGCTTGACGAGCTGGAACGGCATAGGGGATAAAACGTTTATTGGACTCGACAACTACAAATTTTTGTTTAATCCGGATTCTTATTTTTTCAAATCGGTTGGCAATACGCTGTTGTTTGTTGTGTTTACGCTTCCGCTCCAAATCATTTTTGGATTGCTCATAGCCTCGCTGCTATACAGCAGGTGGGTAAAGTGGAAAGGCTTTTTTCAATTGGTGAATTTTCTCCCCTATATCGTAACGCCTGTTGCGGTGGGGCTTATGTTTAATCTTCTCTTTGACTGGCAAGCGGGGTTCATTAATAAAATCCTGCTTCATCTTGGTCTGATCGATGAGGGCATATATTGGCTGGGAGACCCGTTGTACGCCCGAATAGTCATCATCGTCATGCTGTTCTGGAAAGGCTTCGGCTATACGATGATTTTTTACTTGGCGGGGCTCGCCAACATACCAAAGGATTTGAATGAGGCTGCGCAAGTGGATGGAGCATCTGGCTATCGAACATTTATGTCCATCACGCTTCCGCTGCTGAAGCCGGTCACCGTATTTATTGTCATTACAGGGATCATTGGCGGTTTTCAGCTTTTGGAAGAGCCGATGCTTCTGCTCGGAGGCTCTGGGATGGGTTCAAGCACGGCGGTCATCGGCGGTCCGGATCGATGCTGCTTGACCACGGTATGGAATATGTATGATACCGCCTATGGCAGCATGACCCGTTACGGGCTAGGGGCAGCTATCGCTTATGGCTTATGCATCATTATTGCATTCTTTTCGTTTATCGGCGCAAGATTTTATAGGGGGGAACAGGAATGAGTCAATCGGTCCGGACGACGCTGGCGACATCCGCAATCGCTCTGCTTTCTATTTTTGCGCTGCTGCCCTTCTATATTATGACCATTATGGGAACTTATCAGAATGAAGACCTCTTTACGAAAATCGTTCTTGTGCCCGGCACTTATTTATTGGAAAATTTCAAAACGGTTGCGGCTAGCCGATTCGATCTGGTTTATTGGAACAGCATCATCGTATCGCTCTTTAGTACGGTGCTGTCGGTACTCGTCAGTGCGTTTGCCGGCTTTGCTTTTGCCAAACATCATTTTAAGTATAAGAACAAAATTTTTGCTGCGGTGCTGCTCACGATGATGATTCCCGGTCAATTGGGGCTTGTCGCTTATGTCATCGAGATGCGCTATCTCAGCTTGTCGGGCACGTTGCTGCCGCTTATTCTGCCTTGGGTGGCGAATGCGTTTGGCGTTTATTGGATGACTCAGTTTATCAAAAGCGCGGTTCCAACCGAGGTGCTGGAAAGCGCGCGTATAGACGGCTGCTCGGATATCGGCGTGTTTTTTCGAATTGTGGTTGCCTTTATATACCCGGCCATTACTACGCTTTCTCTGCTTGTATTCCTATGGTCTTGGAACAATTATCTGCTCCCGCTAATTATCGTGAATAAGCCGGAGCTATACACGATACCGCTTGGAATTACGGCGCTTGGAGATGCGTATCGGACGGACTTGGCTGCTCAAATTCTTGGCTTGACGCTCGGCACGATCCCGGTGCTCATTTTATTCGCAATAGGCTCCAAAAGCTTTATCCGCGGATTGACGGCGGGCTCGGTCAAGGGATAGGGACGGGAGTGTAAGTAAAAAAGAAGCAGCACAATCCTCATGCGGAGGATGTGCTGCTTCTTCGTTATTGCTGCCCAGTACCGGTGTATACATGAATGGCATCCCTTAAAAAAACTGCTCCGCCAGGCTGGTGCTTATCGTAGTAAGCGGCAAATCTCTCGTCATCGACATACATTTGGGCGATATTCGCATGTGCCTCTTTACTGTAACTGCCCCAATAAAAGGTGAGCCACTGGCGATGCGAATCTGCAGTCTGTTGCGCCAGCTCGCCGGCAGGGTCACCCGTTGCATAAGCCTCAATGAGCAGGCTCAAAATTTTGGCGCCCAATTGTTCAATCTCAGTATGCTGCTCTTCTGTCATGTTTTTGAGGATTTGATTGGAGCGCTCTGCTTGCTCATCTCCGTATTTTTCTCTAATCTCGTTGCCATACTTCTTCTCATTCTCGTCAATCATTTGCTGCTTAAAGCCTTCAAATTTCTCCTTGTTTGTCATTGTTATTCTCCCTTCGTTTTGGGCTAATGTTTTATCGACATTAGCGATTAGCAAATCTAATTGCTGTCTTTTTTCAAGAAGCTTCTGCCGATGCTCGCGCAGCGCGCTTTTTCCATCGAAGGCGGGTGCAGTCACGATTAGTTTGATTTCCTCCAAGCTGACGCCAAGCTCCCTATAAAAAAGAATTTGCTGAAGCCTATCCACCTCCGCTTGCCCGTAAATGCGATAGCCCGAGGAATTAACTCGTGCTGGCTTAAGCATTCCGATCTCATCGTAATAGCGCAGCGTTCTTGTGCTAATACCTGCCAGCAGCCCTAGTTTTTTTATGGTGTATTCCATGTGCTCGCCTCCTGACAACATCATCGTACACCTTCACGCAGCGAGAAGGTCAACTGTTTTTTTGCGAGAAAAATTGGCTTTGAAACATGGTGATTTATCTGATGAAAATCAAGTAAACCGGGGGAGTATAGTGGTAGTGTTGCCGTATCATAGAGGGTTAACTCGAAACAGGGCATATATAGCAAGCAGAGGACGAGTAACGTTTGCGTCTTGTCGGGAAGAGTTAATAGATAAGATATTAATGATGTTTTTTGTATAAGAAAGCATGCTTTTTAATTGATTTATAAGCGTTGCTGACTATGATTAATAGCTGATTTGTATTGCATTCAGAATAATAATATTGAAAATAATAAATTAAATTTAAAAAAAGACTTGCAATACGATATTGATACATGGTATATTCTAATTCCGGCCGAGAGAAACACGCGGACGACAAGCAAAACAAGCGAAACACAAGAGAGAATAGATTGCTCTTTGAAAACTGAACAACGAGTAATAACTGCCTCGCAAATCCTTCGGGATGAGCGAAAAAAGCGATAAAAAAGTAATGAGCATTTCAAACACCAATTTGGAGAGTTTGATCCTGGCTCAGGACGAACGCTGGCGGCGTGCCTAATACATGCAAGTCGAGCGGATCTTGTCCTTC
>NZ_LIGH01000001.1:3026399-3053026 GCF_001273905.1 Paenibacillus sp. FJAT-27812
CCTAAAACCGTTTGCTGCGACCCATACATCCAGCAGACACAGTTAAAGAGGTTTTCAGCAAACCTAATCTTTCGTATCCAGTTTTCAGGGCGCAACTTGTTTTGTGCTAAGAAACAACCCCACATACCGTGGGTTTTATTGTTTTCATGGAGGCTTAGCTCAGCTGGGAGAGCATCTGCCTTACAAGCAGAGGGTCGGCGGTTCGATCCCGTCAGCCTCCACCATATCTTTTTTTCAGAAGCCATTGTTCAATTGAACAAGGTTTTTTTTTTTGCCCAGTATTCAAAGTTCCTCCTTCTCCCATTCGCGAGGATGCCCATTGTCATATTCGACTCTTGGATCCTCTTGAATGAGGCACCCCGCAGCAAGTTAACGGCATAAATGATTTCATTATGAGAGGGCTATCCATCATCCAGAGCAGCGGATAAATGGAATAGCCCTATTTGGCTTTCAGCATCTCCTCAATTCTCCTTCTTACGTTAATGAAATTATTAATAAATTTAATTATTGACAGCAGTAATAATCAGTTGTTAAAATTCACTTTAACATGAATTAATCAATAAATATATAAACATTACATGAAATTGAGAAATATCTATTTTGTTATTCATGGAGGAAATGAGATGAATCATCCAAGAAAGCCGCCTGAGCAGCGACTGTTTGACCCGGACACCTTCGAGGATGAGACGACTTGGAAAACGTTGAATACGCATGATCCTGGCATTTTCAAGGACAGCGGCAGCTATTACACGTTTTCGACTGATGCTATGTATCGGGAGAACGAACGGCCGCTTTTCGCGGAGGCATACAAGTCAGACGTTCAAAGGATCTTACGGATTGGGAATGGGTTGGTCATGCTTTTGATGGCGTTCCTGAGCAAGCGAAAGACTGGACCGGGGCTGACGGGTTATGGGCGCCTGATGTAATCAAGCTTCATGATGCCTATTTGCTTTATTAACTATCGATTCAATCATGCTCCCGGCTGGTTGGCGCCTGGACATAACTCGGTTTTGGAGGATAACGGAGCCTACTATATGGTGCACCATGCTCGAGAAGAGATGAATAGACACTGCTTCCATCTCCATGTGAGATCGATCGTCTGGACGGAGGATTGCTGGCCGCTTGTTTCTCCGGAGCGGTACTCAGGAGAGCCGCAGCGAATGATATCGCCAAATGAACTGGCAGGGGAGTGGGAGTGGATCGTACATGATCCAAGAGCAGACAGCATGGTAGATGCAATTGCGCTAACCCTTCAACCGGACGGCAGTATCGACACCGGCATCGACTCCAGCTTAATGAATCATGGCTGGCGTGTTGTCTATCAGGCGACAGTCGAGCTGCAGCTTTCGAGTCATACATTTGGCTGGGAATCGCAAGTGGAGCTGTGGACCTGCAGAGGAACCGTTCTACCTGCATGGGACTGGGAAAGGGAGCGAGCAGCACTCGTATTCACGGGCTTGACGGGCACAGGAGCAGCCGTATGGGGCAAACAGATAAGTCAGCTAGAAGCTTAATAGCCATATAACAAAAAAAGGGGTTTTGATGACATGATAAGCAAACAAGCAGCAGCCATTCAACCATTTACGAATCCGGTAATTCCGCAACGCGCCGATCCTTGGGTATACAAGCATACGGACGGTTACTATTATTTCACCGCTTCGGTGCCTGAGTATGATCGCCTTGAAGTACGCAGAGCGAAGACCATTCAGGAGCTTGGCTCGGCAGAGGCTGTAGTCGTATGGCGAAAATATGAGACAGGGCCGATGAGCGCAAACATTTGGGCGCCGGAAATCCATTTTATTAAAGGGAAATGGTATATCTATTTTGCAGCGGCTAGAACCTCGGAGACGGTAGACGGACTATTTGACCATCGTATGTTTGTTATTGAGAATGAATCTGCTAACCCGCTGGAGGGGAATTGGACGGAGAAGGGGCAAGTTAAAGCCAATTGGGAGTCCTTTGCTCTTGATGCGACGTCATTTGAGCATGAGGGCGTTCAATATTTGGTATGGGCTCAGAAGGACCCTGCGATTAAAGGCAACTCCAATTTGTACATAGCGCCGATGAGCAACCCTTGGACGATTAGCGGCAAGCAGGTGATGATTGCGACTCCAGAATACGATTGGGAGAAAATCGGTTTTCTCGTCAATGAAGGCGCTGCCGTCCTGAAGCGCAATGGGAAAATTTTTATCAGCTACTCGGCAAGCGCTACCGATTATAATTACTGCCTGGGTTTGCTATCAGCAGCAGATACGAGTGATCTGCTTAATCCGGCTTCTTGGAGCAAATCAGCAGAGCCCGTCTTCCAAACGAATGAAGCGACGGGCCAGTATGGTCCTGGTCATAACAGCTTTACGGTAAGCCCGGACGGAGAGCAGGATATTATCGTTTACCATGCCCGTAATTACAAAGAAATTGTGGGTGATCCGCTTTATGATCCAAATCGCCATACAAGAGCGCAAGTATTTGGCTGGAATGAGGACGGTACTCCGGACTTTGGCATTCCGGTTGCAGATGGGCCTGTGGCAGCGGAATAATTTTTTAGCTGATTTGCTCATTTGTTAACTACATATGACTTTCGGTCCGAACATCATATCGACCGATTAGAAAAAGCTGGTAAATATTATTTTGGCGATGAAATAGTGTGTATAAATGGTGTTCAAGCAACCTTTCGACAAGTATTGACAATGAAAGCGCTTTGCATTATTATGGGTTTAACAAAAGTGTTAATTATTTAACAAAAATGCTTACTTGATGTATTTGACATTAATTAATGGCTGTTTGTGAACGCAGTACATTTAGGAGGGGTTAGGTTGGCTAAGAAAAAAGGTTTACTTTCAGCATTTGCAATCATGATGTCATTGGCCGTAGTACTATCCGCATGCGGTGGGAAGGACAATTCAGGCAGCACCGGCAGCACAGGCGAAAAAACAGAATCCAAACAAATTTCGTTTATGTTCAGAGGCGGTCCTGAAGAGCAAAAAGCTTATGAAGCAACTGTCAAAAAATTCGAGACGGACAACCCTGGCGTTAAAGTTAAAATCATTACAACAACCGGCGATCAATATGCAACGAAATTAAAAGCGGCCATTACAGGAAAAAGCGTTCCAGACGTCTTCTACTTTGACCCAGGTGATCTGAGAGCGTATGCAAACGGAGGCGTACTTAAAGATATTACGGAATACGTCTCCGACGTAAAATTCGATAACATTTGGAAATACGGCGTTGATAGCTACCGCTACGACGGCGAAACAGTAGGCCAAGGCAGCATCTACGGCTTGCCGAAGGATGTTGGTCCTTTCTCGCTTGGTTATAACAAGGCGATGTTCGAAGCAGCAGGCATTCCATTGCCGGACAAAGACAAGCCATACACGTGGGACGAGTTCATCAAAGTAAACCAACAGCTTACGAAGGACAACGATGGCGATGGCAAGATCGACCAGTACGGCACAGGCTTTAACGTAAACTGGGCTTTGCAAGCTTTCGTATGGAGCAACGGCGCTGACTGGCTCGATGAGACGAACACAAAAGTAACGATCGATGATCCTAAGTTTGCGGAAGCGCTGCAATATTTTGCTGACATGCAAAATGTATATAAAATTACGCCTTCTATTGAAGATGCGGCAACACTCGATACATACCAGCGCTGGATGAAAGGCGAGCTTGCTTTCTTCCCAGTAGGTCCTTGGGATCTAGCGACCTATGAAACATTGCCTTTCGATTATGATCTGATTCCTTACCCTGCCGGCTCCACTGGCAAATCAGCAACGTTTGTAGGATCGCTCGGCATCGGCGTATCGAGCAACTCGAAGAGCCCTGAGCTAGCGGCTAAGCTTGTCACTTACTTAACAGCATCGCCAGAAGGCCAGCAGCAGCTGGTTGATGCGAAGGTGCAAATTCCTAACCTGATCGACATGGCTGAAACTTGGGCTGCTAATTCGGAGACAAAGCCAGCTAACAAAAAAGAATTCCTTGATATCGTGCAAGACTACGGCAAACCAATGCCGAACACATTGACTTACAATGCAGAATGGTACCAACTATTTTTCACAGATATCCAGCCCGTGCTTGATGGCAAAGTAACGGCAGCCGATTATGTGAAAGCGGAACAGCCGAAGATGCAAAGCTTGCTTGATAAAGCGATCGAACAAGAAGCAAAATCAAAGAAATAATCCGAGCTAATCATTTTTAACCCGCAAGCCGTGATGTTAGTTCTCTCTCGTAGAGCTGGCATCACTCTTATGCCGGGTGAATCAGAGGTGGAAGATGAAAACCAAGTCGAATCTCTATCGCAAAGAAAGCTACTACGGGTATTTATTTGTACTTGCGCCCGTACTTGGATTTCTCTTGTTTACTTTGTATCCGCTTTTATATTCGCTCTACGGTTCCTTTACCGACTGGGACGGCTTAGGCCGGATGGATTTTATCGGCTTTGCCAACTTTAAAGAAATATTTATGGATGAGCAATTCCATAAGGCGAGCTTCAATACATTGTTCATGATGATCGGCATACCCATTGAAATTGTGCTAGCTTTGCTGCTTGCTCTAGGGCTTAATCGGAAAATGTTCGGAACGACAACCTTTCGAGTCGTTTATTACATACCGGTCATCTCCTCGCTTGCGGCGATTTCGATTTTATGGCAATGGGCTTATAACGGCGACTATGGTTTAGTGAATCAGTTTCTTGCCCTATTCGGCATTGATGGGCCCAACTGGTTGACTGATAAATATACGGTGAAACCGGCACTCATTATTATGATGGTATGGAAAAACCTCGGTTATTCGATGCTTCTTTATTTGGCGGCGCTGCAAAGCGTGCCCAAAGATTATTATGAAGCAGCGCAGCTGGACGGGGCGAACGGCTTTCAAATTTTCAAGCACATTACGTTCCCTATGGTTAAACCGGTTACCTTTTTTATCGTCGTAACGAAAGTGATCGGCGGCGCGCAAATTTTCACGGAAATCAACATTATGACGTCAACTGGCGGTCCGGAGTACAGCTCTGCCTCGGTCGTATTCTATGTTTGGCAAAAAGCTTTCGGCAACCTGCAAATGGGTTATGCTTCCGCCATGGCGATGCTGCTTGGCCTATTCATCTTCGTCATCACGCTTGTTCAATTCAAGATGAATGAAAGATCGTCGAAAGACCTGGAGTAACGACATCAGAGGGAAGGAGTGAGCCTAACCATGCTATCGGCCAAAAAGTTTAAAATTTCGGATGCTATCATTTTTATTCTTATCAGCATAGGCGCTGTCTTTATGATAGCCCCGCTTGTATGGACGGTCTCAACATCGTTCAAGACGAAGGCGGAAGTGTTCGCTTTGCCGCCCGTATGGATACCGGAGAAATTTGACTTCATTAAATACATGGAGATTTGGGAAAAGGGTCCGCTGCTCAGCGGTATTCAGAACAGCTTGCTAATTACGCTATGCGTCACAATTATCGGGACGTTTACTTCGAGCTTGGCGGCGTACTCGTTCGCGAAGCTGCGTTTTAACCATAAGAACAAAATCTTCATGCTGCTGTTATCCTCCTTAATGATTCCTTATCCGGCGATCATGATTCCGCAGTTCATCATGTTCTCTGAGTTTGGCTGGGTCGATACGTTAAAGCCACTTATCGTACCGGGCTTGTTCGGAAACATCATGATGATCTTCTTCCTGCGTCAATATTTGACCAGCGTGCCTGGCGCTATTATAGAAGCGGCGAAGATCGACGGAGCCTCTTACTTTGGCATTTTCACCAAAATCGTATTCCCGTTAATCCGTCCGGCGGTAGCCGCACAGGTCATTCTGTGGTTTATGGGCATTTGGAACGATTATTTGGCGCCAATCATTTATTTGAATTCGCCAGAGAAGCAGACGCTTCAGCTTGTTATCGCGAACTTTAATGCAACCTATGCGATTCAAACGGATTATCCGTTAATTATGGCCGCTTCATTCGTTGCTTTGCTTCCAATGCTTATCATCTTCCTTGTGTTCCAGAAACAAATTATCGAGTCTGTCGCTATTTCTGGCGTTAAGGGCTAGCAGGGCTACACTGGTATGAACGAACAGTGGACAGCGGTATGGGGCAGCGAATTTCTAGTCGCGCGAATGCGAAGATATAAGGGAATAAAGATGAACAAAGCCTCGGAGCGGTTTCTCCGGGGCTTTGTTCTTTTTTTAGGATTACGGGCCAGCATGATTAGAAGGAAAATACGTTAGTCGGATTAGATGTTTAAATGAATAAATTGTTTCCATTGAAATTACTTTAGAACTAAAATATAATAGTTAAGCTGTAAAGTAATAATAAAGGGTGTGGGAGAAGTACATGAATCAAGAAGAACTTAAGAAGGTGCGTTTCTGGCCTGTAATGGTTGCTATTTTTATCGGTTCTTTTTTATGCGTATTGGCGTCGGCTACAATCAACTTGGCGCTCGAAATTTTGAAGGACCATTTTGATACGTCGCTAGGCTCTGTCCAGTGGACGTTAACCGGCTTTATGCTGGCAATGGGTACTACGGCGCCAATTGCCGGGTATTTGGGAGAGCGGTTCAGCTACAGAAGGTTATACCTGTTCTCATTGATTGGATTTACGGTTGCTTCGGTATTATGCGCCTCTGCTTGGAGCGAAGGCTCGCTAATCTTGTTCCGTGTATTGCAAGGAGCATTCAGCGGCTTGATCATACCGGCTACAATGTCGATTATTTATCAAATTATTCCGAGAGAAAGACAAGCGATGGCTATTGCGTTCTGGGGCTTGTCTGCCATGCTGGCGCCAGCCTTCGGTCCGACGATTAGCGGCTGGGTGCTGGAGAACTTGAATTGGCACTGGCTGTTCCTCATGAACATTCCGATTGGATTGATCGCGATCGGTTTCGTTTATGCCTATATCCCTTATTATCGGATGAATGTTCCTAAGACCTTTGACGGACTGGGCTTCCTTACCGTTATTGTGAGCAGCTCGTCCTTGCTGCTTGCGCTGGGCCAAGGCCATAGCTGGGGCTGGGGATCTTGGAAAATCGTTTCCCTATTCGCGATTGGCGCGATAGCCCTTATTTTATTCGTATGGAGGGAGCTGACGACCGAGACACCGCTGCTTAATTTAAGGGTGTTTAAAAACGGACGCTTCACGTTAAATGCAATCATCTCCAATATTATTACGATCAGCTTGTATTCAGGCACCTTGCTGACACCGATATTCTTGCAACGGATTCAGCATGTGTCCGCAATGGATACGGGCATGATCCTGCTGCCGGCTTCGCTCGCAATGGCGCTGCTTATGCCGGTTGTCGGCAAGCTTTATGGCATTATCGGACCTCGCTGGCTGATGTCAAGCGGCATTGTGCTGCTGACGATCGGAACGCTGGCACTGAGCTGGCTAAGCCTCGATGTATCGCATGCTTACGTAATCTGGTGGATGATCGTGCGTAATATCGGAATCGCGCTAGTCGTTATGCCTTCGAGCAACGCGGCAATGGAACAAATTCCAGCCGAGCTCTCCGGGCATGCATCCGCAATAACGAACTGGACGAGAAATGTGTTCGGATCATTCGCGATTGCGATCTTCACCACGATGCTCGCAACAAGGTCGGTAACTCACGCTACTGACTTTATGAAAGCAGGCGATGTCGACGAGCTTCATATTACGATGATGTCCTTCACGATGAGTGTGAACGATGTGTATGTTGTTGCTACCTTGGTAGCAGTCGTTGCGCTTCCGCTAAGCTTGCTCGTTGGCAAGGCGAAACGGGCAGATGGAACAAAGCCGAAGGTTGGCAAAGATAAAGAAGTTCCAAGCCAATTGGCAGCTACAGTCTCTGCCAAATCGTAATAAATGCGCTGCAAGAGAGTTTAACATTCTCTGAGCAGCGCTTTTTTTATTAAAAATGTTCTTTATTAAGAACTTAATAGATGCTATATTAGACGTGTCAGTGCCGTATATTATATATTTGCGGGGGTTCAGAATGATGAAGAACAGCAATATGTTGAACAAGGATACGATACCCTATTTGCTTCAAAAGAGGGCAGCCGATTGCCCTCATGATGTCGCGTACAGCTTTCCGGCCAACTCTTCACATCATACATGGCTGACGATTTGGGAAGAGGTCCGTTTTGTCGCAAAGGGCTTCTTGCAGCTGGGCATCAAGAAAGGCGATAAGATTGCGCTGCTTATGCCCGGCCGGGTAGAGCTGGTCGTTTCGATGTTTGCGGCAGCCTGTGTAGGTGCGATCATTGTCCCGCTCAATACCTATTCGAAGAAGCAGGAGCTGCAGCATTATTTGAAGGACTCCCGCCCGGCAGCCCTCATTATGGGGACAGAGGGGCAACATATTCATTATCCCGCTATGATGGTAGAGATTATTTTAGATAGCCATAAAGAGGGACTGGACAGCAGCTGGCTTCCTAAGCACATATTCGTCCTGGATGAAGCGGGCCACTTGGCTGCGCCTTTTCAGCCGTATTCAAAGCTCAGCGTGCTTGGCGCAGCGATTGAGGCAAGTGATTTTCTAACCGCGTGCACAGCCAATACCCCAAAGGACCCTCTTATCCTTCTTTATACTTCAGGTACGCTTGGCATGCCAAAGGGCGTGCTGCGTACCACTGCCTCCTTTTTAGTGTCGGCTAATCTTGGCGAACAGCCGGGAAGAAGCACCGCAATGCTCATGAAGCTAAGCGATAAAATAACCCGCTATTTTTCGATCATGAACCTGCTGCCCTTATACCATCTAGGCGGATTTGCTACTTTATTTACCGGCTTGAAAGCCTGCAATATTCGGATTGTCATGCTCACCCACTTTAACCCTGTGAATGCCTTGTCGGCTGTAGAGAAGGAAAGGTGTAGGGTGCTCATCGGCACGCCATTTATGATCCAGCAGATGCTCTCTTCTCCGAAGCGGGAGGAATTCGATTTAAAATCATTGCTCGGTGTAGCCTTTACCTCCGCTGCGGTGAACAATATTATTTTGCAGAAGATTATGAAAAGCTTGAATCTCTACTTTTTTATGGTGAGCTACGGGTCCTCGGAAGCCGGCGCGGTTGCAAATGCAACATGCTTCGTCAACCGCAGGAACAACGTTATGCTGCGGCTCCTTTATCAGCTATTAAAGCACACGAGCCTGCTAAGCGGATTAATTCAATATAAGGACTTTGAAAAAGGCTCCTACAGCATAGGCGGCAAGGTAGACAAGGTTGTTGAGGTGAAAATTTTAAATCCGGAGACGGGAGAGACGATGCCTTCCCATGAGCAGGGTGAAATCGCGATTCGAAGCCACCGCGTCATGCGCTATACGAACGAGCTTCAAGATCGCGCAAGCATCACTGCAGACGGATGGTATAAATCCGGGGATTTGGGCTTTTTGGACGACCGCAGAAACCTGACGATTACCGGAAGACTGCACAGGATGATTACAAGAGGCGGAGAGAAAATCTCGCCCTTAGAGATTGAAAACGTGCTGCTAAAGCATAAGGATGTGGATGAAGCGCTTGTAATCGGAGTGCCGGATGAGCTTTATGGCGAGCAGATATGCGCCTGTATCGTAGCCAAGCAGGGAGCTAATCTAACTTCAGATAAACTGAAAAATGATTTGGCACCGGAATTGTCCGCTTTTAAGCTGCCGCGTTACTTTGTGTTTCTTCCGGTATTCCCGCTCTCGCCGACAGGCAAGATCTCCATTGCCGAAATAAAGTCGCTTGTGCTTCCCGGGATAGGAGAGCTGCGAAAGAATGCGTAAATATTATCCGGGCATTACGCTTTTTAAGCTGGGAGGCTCGTTGCTTGTCCTTGTCGCTCACATTATGCTTATACGCTATATGACGCTCCTTCCGGGGCAAGCGCTCGTGCAGTTTGCTTCGCTTGCGACGAGGATAGTCGTGCCTTGCTTCTATGTCATAGCAGGTTTTCTGGCGTATAAAGGCTGGAGCCATGCGGCTAGCTCACGCTCTTATATGCAAAAGTATCTAAAGCGGTTAGTTATCGTCTATTGCTTCTTTTGCTGCTTCTTTGTAGCGGAGCACATCGTGCCTAAGCTCATTAGCGACGGTTTGTCGGCGGGAAATCTGTTTGTTCAGGCCAAAATACTTTTTATTGCGGTGTTCCTGAACGGACCCTTTATTCAGTTTTGGTTTATTCCTCCGCTCATTTTTGGCCTTCTAGCCGCCTACTGGTTTTTTGAGAAGCAGTATGTTCGCCTTGCGGTCATTTTGGCGCTAATAGGATTTGTTGCTATTCAATTCGTTTCCGGCAGCTTGATGAAGGTTTTCGGAGTGACCGCGGCAAGCATTCCATTCATGAATCCCGACTATATGGAGTATTTGGACTTATTGGTGACGAGGTATATAGGCTTCGGCTTCACGTTTGTAGCAGCCGGTGTATTTCTAGCTAAGTATGAAGAGCAGTTCATGCAAATAAGGATAAGGCCAATTATTATTTTTGCTATTGTTTTTACCGTGATAGAGACGGCGCTGCTGCTCCAATTCAGTGAATGGACGACGGATTACAAGTTTGCCTTCAGCATGCTTCCGAATACGCTGCTCATTTTTTATGGCATCCTGCGCATGAAAAGCCCGGCCGTTCAGACTTATCATAAAAGGATTAACCTCTTTAGCATCGTAACGTTTTTTGGCCATATTCTGTTTATGCGATTAAATTTCCTGCTAATGGGCTGGGACGCCGCGAGTATGAACATCGGACAGGACTTTATGCTGTTGTTTATGACCCTCATCGAATGTGTGGCGGCCACGGCATTTTTCAGCTTAGTAGGCTCTAAGTCGTTGGCAGCGAAGCGGACGAGAAATTTACCGCAGTAAGCTGCGGCTTCCCTGCTAATCGAACCGATAAATAAAAAAACCTGACTCGAGAGGTCAGGTTTTTATGTATTATTTGAAAAAGTCGTTGAAAATTTCAACTACTTTATCTTGGTCATGAGAGATGGATAACATGACGTAGCTGCCGCTGCGAACGATTTTGTAGTTCTGCGCGTCCTCGTATTGGTCCTGCAAATACGTTTCAAACGTTTTTTGGATGCTGGCTGCGCGATTCTCCAAGGCTTCAGCGACTGCATCGTAATTTTTATCTGATTTCAGCTTTACGATAACGAGCTCAGTTGCTTTCGTATTCATCAAAGCCTGCATAAATACTGCCTCCGATAGCAGGCTGCCTGAATCAATTCCGTATACATCCTTAATACGCTCGCCTTCTACAGTAACGAGGCGCGGCATTTCGATGTCTTTCAAAATTTTGGCGGAAATATCCGATACCTTAATGTCCGAGGAAGGCTTCGGCGTTGCGCTTGGCTTTAAGGTTGGTTTTTGGGTCGGCTTTTGCGTCGGTTTTTGTGTTGGCTTTGCGGTTGCTGCCGGCTTCTGGGCTGGCTTAGCCGTTGGTTTCACTTCCGGTTTGTTGCTAGGCTTCGCCGTAGCGGCAGGCTTAACGGCTGCCTCGCTGCCTTTGTTGCCTTCATCCGTTGCTGCCGGCTCTTCCGTTACAGCCGGTTCGCTCGTTGCGGAGTCAACCGCCGGCTTCTCGGTAGCAGCGGGTTGTTCTGTTGCTGGATTCACTGCAGGCTGTTCCGTAGCAGTCTCATTCGAAGCATTGCCTGCCGGCTTGTTGTTGGCCGGTTTTTTGCCAGCGTCACTGCAGCCTGCAGCGAGCATCGATACGGTGATCGCGAGTACGGCCATTTTGGTTAATGATTTCCTAAGATGTAGCATGCAAGTCTCTCCTCGAGTAAAAAAAATGTCGAACACTAGACGACCGTGTTCGACAAAAGGTTGCAAAGCTACCTATTCTTTCAGGACAAGCTTACTTGTCCTCTTCAATCGCATCTTCCGCTTCCTCATCGTTTTCTTCGGGGGATTCCACCAAGCGGAAATCATCGGTTTTTTCGCCATCCTCCCAGATTTCCACGAACAAAGCATCACAATGGTCAAAATCTGCTGATTTCAGCGACAACGCTTTTTCTTCATCAGCGCCTACGTACACATTTTCCAAGCCGTCCTCGTTAAACGATTGGATGACATAAATTTTCATAGCGGTGAACCTCCTGCATTATAATCTTGTAGCAGTATACCACAAAATGCGTGAGCAAAAGCAGATGCCGTTTTATCGGATTTTAAAGCGGCTAACCGTGAGCAATAAGTCCTCCGCCATTTTGGCGAGCGCATTGGATGAAGAAGATATTTCTTCCATTGACGACATTTGCTCCTGCGTGGACGCCGTAACTTGTTCCGTGCCCGCAGCCGAGCTTTCTGTCATCTCGGAGATCGACTTCATGGAGCTCGTCATCTCATCGACCCCGGCAGTCATTTGCTGCACAGCGGCGGAAACCTCCTCGGATTCCGATGCGACATCATTAACAGCATTGCGGATGTAGTCGAAGGATTCTCCTGCCGTATTCACAATGTCGATGCCGGATTGCACCTCTTTGGTTACAGCCTCCATGGAATGAACGGCTTTGCTCATGCCAGCTTGTATAAAGGAAATTAACTCCGTGATTTGCTGTGCCGACTGTGCCGATTGCTGCGACAGCTTCCTAACCTCCGTAGCTACGACCTCGAAGCCGCGTCCATGCTCGCCAGCTCTAGCTGCCTCAATAGCAGCGTTAAGCGCCAGCAGGTTCGTTTGGGTGGAGAGTGCGGATATGACCCCGACGATTTGGTTGATTTCAGCGGATTGTCCGCTAAGCTCCTCGATGACGGCTGCCAGTCCATTAACCGTATCACTAATGGAGCTCATTTGAGTGACAGCCGTTTTAATCGATTCGTTGCCGAGCAAAGCTTTCTCCGATGCCTCAGCAGTCTTGGATGAGACGGTTTGCGTGTTTGCAGCAATTTGCTGGAAGCCGATCGACATTTCATTGATGGTTTGGAAGCCCTCGTGAACGAGCTTCACTTGCATGTCAACGCCTGTAGCTACTTCTTGCATAGCAGTAGCAATCTGCTCGGTAGCTCTAGAGGTTTGCTCGGCGCTCGCGCCTAATTCCTCAGAGGATGCCGCGACCTGCTCCGCATTCGTATTTACTTGTATGATTAGGGCTCTAAGATTGTTTGCCATCATATTAAACGAGCTGGCGAGTACGCCGACTTCATCGCTGCTTTTCATCACGATGGATTTGCCTGTGAGGTCTCCGGCAGCAATTTTCTCAGCAGCCCTGGCTACTTCGCTGATAGGCTTAGTAATGAGTCGACCCATAAATAAAGCGATGCTTATCCCTAGCACCAGAGCGATAATTCCGAGAATAAGCACTAGATTTTGGACGTCTGCCACTTGCTTAGATGCGTTTTCGGAGCTCATCGTAAGCTCGTTTTGCTGAAAAGCTTCCATATCCGTCAATACCTTCTCTAAGCGCGCGATCAAGGTGCGGCCTTGATTCGACAGAAGCGTGGTAAACTCTTGCTCTTTGTTTTGCTTCTTCAGCTCGCTGACCTGCATGGCAATCTCAAAATATTGATTTTCTATGAGATCAGCTTCCTTGAGCCCATCAACCATGGCAGGGGAGTAAATGGTTGATGCAAGCTGCTTGCTGACCTTTATGTAATCCTCATGGGCCGAAGTGATTCCTTTGAGCGATGTTTCATCGCCAAGCATGGCGTATACGCGGACGGCAACTTGTTCGGATTTGACTGCGATGTCCATATCCTTGATTTGCAGCATTTTAACGGTTCTATCATTTATTAATTCTTTGTATGTACGGTCGAGAGAGACGAGCTGCAAAAAGTTAATCGTCATGATAAC
This sequence comes from Paenibacillus sp. FJAT-27812, assembly GCF_001273905.1. Lineage (NCBI taxonomy): Bacteria > Bacillati > Bacillota > Bacilli > Caryophanales > Paenibacillaceae > Paenibacillus > Paenibacillus sp. FJAT-27812. The sequence goes on from NZ_LIGH01000001.1 coordinate 3,040,117, forward strand.
GGCTAATAAAATGAGGACAGATATAAATCCGCCGAGCAATTTCTTGCTGATCGATAGGTTTCTCATGTAGGACCTCCTGTTGGTTATAGGATCGAATTGGCTAATAAATGGTAGTTCGTTCCTATAAATTTGAAAGTTAGTATAGCATATATAATTACGGCAAGCTAGTTCTTAAGTTTCACTTAATTTGATCGAATCTACCTAAAAAATAGGATGAAAGCGCTATATGCGAGCGGGGTAACGACAGCTTTTCAAATCGATAATCGAAGGTGCGTTGCATTCGTTATTTTCTTTAGGTATAAGTATGTTAGAATGATTTCAATATCAGATTCATTCAACAGGTTGGACTGATATATGGGAGGGATATAGATGCAGCTTATTGATCAAGAAAAGGTTCGGCATATCATTGATAGCTTTAAGGATCAGGACCTATATATTCATCTGGAAATGACTACGGGCGCTTATGCAGCCCATCTCGATAGCTCGAAGCATCCGGCGGCCAACTTCATAACGAATGCGGTCATTCGTTATTCGCATGGTTCGATTGCAGGGAGCGGACCTTACCGGGTCGGCTTGAAAATGGAGCAGGGCTGGATTTACTCGGAGGGGCTTACCCACTGGGAAGAGAAGGAACAGGATAGACTGCTTCTGGCAGGCCATGATGGGCAAGGAAAGCTCGTTGTATCGCTGCAGCTCAGCCGGGTGCCCTTCTGATGAAAGAGGAGAGGAGTGTTTCTGTGGGACAAAATATTTTAGTCGTATTGCCGCATCCCGATGATGAGGCCTTTACGGTATCGGGAACGCTGGCTAAGCATATTCAAAACGGAGCTCATGTTACTTTCGCTTGCTTGACGCTTGGGGAAATGGGCCGAAATATGGGGATTCCGCCGTTCGCCAATCGGGTGACGCTGCCGGCTATCCGTAAGCTCGAGCTGGAGGAGTCCTGCCGCGCCATCGGCATTCAGGATCTGAGAATGCTGGGCTTCCATGATAAAATGATTGAATTCGAGGACCCGGAACGGCTGGATGGCGTAATTGACGCTCTCTTGAAGGAGCTGCGTCCGTCGATCGTGTATACCTTTTATCCAGGGTACAGCGTTCATCCTGACCACGATGCTTGCGGAGCAGCGGTCGTTCGCACGATCAGCAGGCTTCCAAAAGATGAGCGGCCCGTCGTTTATTGCTCGGCCTTTTCCAAAAACCATCAAGAGGCGATCGGCATGCCTCAAGTCGCAAACGATGTAAAAGCATTTTTGAAGCATAAGATGGCTTCGATTGAAGCGCATCGGTCGCAGTTTCAAGCTGCTGAACTGGTAGGCAACAAAAAGCTTGAGGATGAGGAAATTAAGGAGCGCTTTGGAACAGAACGCTTCTGGATTTACCCTTTTGAATAAACTGATCTAACGATTTCTGAACCGAAAGGGGCTGTCCTAAGGTCATTTCAGACCTTTTGAGACAGCCCCTTTTTCACATGCCTTTTGCTAAAAAATGAACCGAACGATAGCGGCCGACACGATGCCTGCAAGGACGGTCAGCAATAAGCTCTTCGTCTTTAACGCTATCAGCAGCGTCGGAATAATGATGATCAGCGTATGCCAGTCTATGGAAACCCCTGAACCGCTCTTAACAAGAACGCCTTGCACGATAAGCGCGGTTAATAAGCAGATGGGGATATAATTCAAAAATTTCAGCAAAGGCTGCGGCAACCTCAAGTTTCGGATAAGGACAAACGGAGCGATGCGGGGGACAAATGTCACCAAAGCACAGCCTAAAATAACGAGCAGCAGCGATAAATCGATACTCATTTCTCTGTCACCGCCCCAATAGCCGCTCCGATGATCGTTGCCAGCAGAACAGCCATATAAATGGATAGGAAGAAGGACAGAACGTAAACAGCGATAACCGTATAAGCAATAAGAGACAGGTAATGCTTCAGCTTAGAGCCTGGCAATGCGGTAAGCTGCAGGACGAGCAGCGCGATGAACATGGCAGTTAAAGCAAAATCCAGACCAAATGCCGCAGGATTTGCAATCCAGCTGCCCAGCCATCCGCCTGCCATGCAGGAGATGATCCAGACGACATAAGCAGTTACGTTTAGACCGTTCATCCACCGGTCATTAATGGGCTGGCCGCTTGAGGTTCTAAGCGAAGCAACGCCAAACGATTCATCGGTCAGAAGCGCTCCTATTCCAATGTTTTTGAGCAGGGAGTACCTAGTGAAATAAGGGGCTAGCGCTGCGCTCAGCAAGAAATGGCGTAGATTCACAATAAACGTGGTGGCAATTATAGCGGAAGGCGGGCTCATGGCAATTAGCATCGCGCATATGATGAACTGCGAAGCGCCGGCATAAACCAGTGCCGACAACAGGGCGATTTCCAGTACGCTTAGCTTCGCGGATGCACCGACGATTCCTGCCGCGATTCCGATGCCTATATAGCCAAGAAGGGTCGGTAGGCAATCCCTTACTCCTTGCATGAATGTTAGCGCTGTTTGGTCTTCGGTTGTTTCCAAAATCATAATCTCCTTGTCTCATTCTCAGCTGCGAATGAATTAACAATAATATAAAACCATGCGGCTGTCGAGTTGGATCCGAGAGCCGCATGGTTTGAATAGAAGGAATAAGTGCAGTTAAGCCTGCTGTGAGATGGATAAGCCAAGACCTTCGGCTACCCGCTGTCCGTAATCGGGATCAGCTTTGTAGAAGTGGCTGATTTGACGAAGCTTAATCTCGTCTTTCTCAACCGGCTTCATAGCGCCAACGATCGTTTCGATTAAGCGGGCGCGTTCCTCTTCGCTGATTAATCGATAGAGATCACCGGCCTGCGTATAGTGGTCATGATGGTCGTAGCCTACGCTGTCTGCTTGGCCCGATACCTCGAACGGAGCGGGCTTGTTCTCAGCGGATTCCGTTGGACCGCCGTAGCTGTTAGGCTCGTAATAAAGCGACGATCCGCCGTTGCCGTCCGCACGCATTTGACCGTCGCGCTGGTGATTGTTCACCGGAGCGGTAGGTCTGTTGATCGGCAGTTGATTGTGGTTGGCGCCAACCCGGTAGCGATGGGCATCGGAATAAGCGAACAGGCGGCCTTGAAGCATTTTATCAGGGGAAGCCTCAATGCCTGGAACAAACGAGCCGGGAGAGAACGTTGCTTGCTCAACCTCGGCGAAATAGTTTTCGGGATTGCGATCGAGCACCATCCGGCCAACCTCGATTAACGGATAATCCTTCTGGGACCAAACCTTCGTCACGTCAAAAGGATCGAAACGATATGTATTCGCATCCGAGGCAGGCATGATTTGCACGTAAAGCTTCCATGCCGGGAAATCGCCGCTTGCAATCGCATTAAACAAATCCTCGGTATGATAGTCAGGATTGTCGCCGGCAATTTTGGCTGCAACCTCATTGGTTATCGTTTTGATGCCTTGCTCGGTTTTAAAATGGTATTTGACCCAAACCGCTTGACCCTCGTCGTTCACCCATTTAAAAGTATGGCTGCCGAAGCCGTGCATATGTCTTAATGTAGCAGGGATACCGCGGTCAGACATAAGGATCGTGACCTGATGCAGCGATTCCGGCGATAAGGACCAGAAATCCCAGATGGCGTTCGGATTTTTTAAGTGGGTTTGCGGGTGGCGCTTCTGTGTATGAATGAAGTCGGGAAACTTAATCGCATCGCGAATAAAGAAGACCGGTGTATTGTTTCCCACTAAGTCGTAATTGCCTTCCTCGGTGTAGAACTTTACAGCGAAGCCGCGCGGGTCACGAACCGTATCAGCAGAGCCAAGCTCGCCCGCGACCGTCGAGAAGCGGATGAACATCGGCGTTTTTTTGCCTACCTCGGATAAGAAGCTTGCTTTGGTGAAAGACGTAACATCATGAGTCACTTGGAAGTAGCCATGAGCACCTGCGCCTTTAGCATGAACGACGCGCTCAGGAATGCGCTCTCGGTTGAAGTGGGCTAGTTTTTCTAGAAGGTGCACATCTTGAATTAATGTAGGACCACGAGATCCTGCTGTCATCGAGTTCTGGTTGTCTCCAACGGGAGCTCCCCAGCTAGTCGTAAGCTTGTTCTTCTCATTACTCATAATAGAATCACCTCATTAAATTTGTGTGACTGCGCCTCATTTTATATGTTACCGCTTTCTATAGGAAAATCAATATCAATTTATAATCATTACAATTAAAATTTTTCGTCAAAATGTGAGATTGGCTGTCGTTTGAATAGGGTGAGCGGTTAGAGAGACAAGGGGCATTTGGCACAGGTTGAAGGGCTGGAGCATGTGCTTCTTATTAGGTGATTTTCGGGATTCATGAACGCTATTCCCCATAACGTCCCAGCGCTTTCGTAGCGGACTCCAGCATGCGGCTGCGGAGCTGCTTGCCATTCATAATGTTTACCCGCTTTCCGAGAAAGCGGGTTTTCGAGAGCACATACTCGCTGTCGCTGCCAGAGAAGAAGAGACGAATCGTATATTCATTCGTATCCGCATCATAATTCACTTCTTTCTCAAAGCATGAGTAAGCGTACAAAATACGCGACAGCTCTCCATTGTATTCGGGCATTACGCGTATATCAGCGCTGGCGCTTCGTTTCTCCTGCAATGCGTGGACCTTCGCCCGCAGCTGCCCGTAGTATTCTACCTCGCATGATTGCTCATCGATTGTAATGATCATATCCAGCTTTGTGCTCATCAGCATCCGGTTTTTCACATGGTACCAAAGCAGATACCAATCCCTTTTCACCATTGAATATTCAAGCTTGTAGGGAAAGCATTCCTGCTCGCTGTGCGTACGTTCATTCTTGACGGTGTAGCTTAAGCGCAGCATGCTCTTATTTGTAACAGCCTGTCTCAATGGGCGAACATTGGGATGGTAGACATACTTCTCTTTACTGGCTGCCTTGTGCAGCAGCGCGCCTGTATCGAGAGAGAGGTCTTGTTCTAGCATAAGCTGCAGCTTTTGTAGTGTTTCTGGAGCAAAAGCTTCGGCTGCAGCAGCATGCTCCAGCATCGTCTTGAGCCAGCTGCGCTCGTGGGCTGTTACCATAAACGTTCCCGAATCCTCAAGCTTGGCTAAAATTTGATAGTTAAATATTTTCTCAAACAGATTCATAATATGCTTTGATCTCCTTCCACTCCGCGATCATTTCCTGCCGCAGCCTCATTGGCGCAAGCACCTCGCAGCTTGAGCCGAAGCTCCGAATCCATGGCTTAATCTCGATGGTGCCGTTTACTTCAATTTCATAGACGAAGCTATCATCCGATTCCTCTACGATGGCACCCCATTGTCCTTGAAGCAGCACGCGCTCTCTAACGAAATTGTGAATGCCGTGCCCCGGATGAAAGAAGCGTACGCGAACGGTGACGGGCTTGCCTGTGTCGATCAGCCAGCTATGCGCAGTGCGCTGCTCTAGCTCAGTCTTTTTTGCCTCGTAAAAAGCTTCGGCAACGGATTCCTCTTCTGAGATCTGTGTTATTCCTTCCAAGCGGTATTTTTTAATGCCATGTCTGGCATGGTTGCCTAGCAAATACCAACGGCCATATTGATGATCGTAGACGACTTTAAGCGGAAGCGTCGTTTCTTGCATGCCCTCGGTATCGCGTTCGAACAACGGATTTGTGTTTTTGGCGGCGTAGCTCGTTTCTTTCTTGGGCGAGAAGTAGAGGAAGCTGATCGACCGCCGATTGCGAATAGCGCCTAGCAGCGTGAAGAGATGCGCTTCATCCAAAATACGAGAGTAATAGTGATACTTATATAAGAAAGGGTCGATTTGGTTATAATCGGCTTGCCCGCGGGCAATATGCTTTTTTAGGCCGTCGCGCAGCAAATAGCCTTGAACGGATGGCACCTGCGTGTTCGCCATAATGTCTATAAAATCATATAAGTCCAGCAGCTCATCATACGACAGCTCGCGTACAAAATCATTATAGATGCGGTAGCGGAAGGGACGCGTGCCCGGCTCCTTCTTAATCACGCCAACCTGCTCCAAATATTTGAGGTCGCCGCGTATCGTCTTCTCATCGGGAAGCGAGAGCTCAGCCGGCATGCTGCCGCAGCATAAATCAAGCAGCTCCATAGCCGTCAGCGGCTTTTCGTGCATAGCAGCGAGCAGCAGGGAGAAACGCTGGCTTTCGGTTTCCTTAAGCGATTTCGCACGGAACAGGAACAGCAGCATCGGATCGGATGATTCAAGATAACTGTAGCGGATCGTCTCAGCGAACTCCTTGCTCTGCTCCTCAGGCAATTGTTGATGGACGGCGTTCACGATTTCTTTGAGCCGCTTTATCGTTTTATCGAATGTGTGGATGGAAATGCCTAATCGGTCTGCGTATTGTTGACGATTATAGGCGCCGCTCGTTAAGACGAGCATGCGCAAAAACTGAATCTCTTTATCGAAGCTTTCTCTTGCCATTTCTGAATTCCCCCGATCGTAAGCAGCACTCTCCATCTATCTTAACAGGAAGCTGAAGGATTTGAACAAAAAGGAAAATTTTCCTTTGTCGTAATACTTTCGCCATGTTCGCGGGTCTCCAAATAAGAGAAGATAGAACTCGTAAGAAGGCATTACGGCTGATTGAAAAAAAGCAGCAGGCACTGGAGGTTTGACAATGTTGATGCAGCATAAGAGGCACGGCGGCAATCATCATGAAATGGAGCTTGAGCATGGGAAGCTTCACTTATTCGCTAACGAAGAGGTATTCCAATCCTTTGAAAATAAAGTATTTGAAATGGCTAACAACAATTTGCAAATTCCACGGAATCGCTATATGAGCTACACGCCAGATGCGCATGTAGGAATCGGAACGTGCATCGGCACGACGGCGGTATGGAGCATGAAAGATGGCTGCGTATCTCCTTCCATCGTCGGCTCGGATATCGGCTGCGGCATGCGTGTCCACACGACCTCGCTGCATAAGCGCGACATTCAAGCGAAGGACATTCGCAGAGCGCTGATCGCGGCTGTCGAGAAATATGTCCCGACGAACGAGCGCACGAATTCGAACTACGACGATATCGACGTGATGAGCGTCGTTCAGCACGGCTTGAAGGGACTTCCCGAAAAGTATGTGCCGGATCAGCAGTGGCTGACCCATGTGGAGCAATCCTATTTTTTATATGACCCTGCTTACCTCAAGCAGCTTCCGCCAAAAACGATGAAGTATGCGCGCGGACAACTAGGTACGCTCGGAAGCGGGAACCACTTCATCGAAATTCAATATTTGGAGATCAATGAGGAATATGCGGAATTAGCGGCAAAATGGGGTTTGTTCGACGGGCAGGTTGTGGTGATGATCCACTCCGGCTCGCGTTCTTGGGGCGGCATGATTGGGCGGGAGCATAATAAGGTGATCAAGGAAGCGATGGATCAGTGGGGCGTAAGCAATCCCGACCCAAGCTTGATTTATGCTCCAATTGCAAGCCAGGAAGGGCAGACCTATCTGAATCTGATGTATTCCGCCCTCAACTTTGCGGTGAGCAACCGGCATATGATTGCATTTGGCGTACGAGAAGCGTTCCAAGAGGTGTTCGGAGCGGGTATGGAAATGCCTGTCCTTTACGATCTCATGCATAATTACGCGCTCAAGGAGTTTCACCGCAACGAGCCGATGCTCGTTCATCGCAAAGGGGCGACGCGCGCGCTTCCGCCGGGCCACTTCCTAAATACGCCGGTGTATAAGGAGACCGGGCATCCGGCGCTTATACCCGGTTCCATGGGAACCTCCTCCTATATTATGGTGGGGAAAAATGAGGGCTTAAAAAACTTCTATTCCATCTGCCATGGAGCGGGTCGCGCAAGGTCTCGCAAAGCAACGAAGCAGCTTGTCACGATTGATCAATTCGAGCAATCGATGAAGATCGGCACGGAGGAGGAAATTCTCGTCAACCACCGATCTTTGGAGACGATTCTCGATGAATGCCCGCAGGCCTACAAGGATGTGGACCAGATCATCGACAGCGTCGTTGGCGCATCGCTCGCTGCCGTGGTAGCCAAATGCAAGCCGATGGCTGCCATCAAAGGCATCTAATCCATTGCTATCGCTATTAAAGATAACTTCAATAATAGATGAGGTTCATGTACGAATGGCGTACCTTGGCTGGGACATTCCAATCGTTCCGCAGTGCTTGCGCACGCTGTGCGCTTGTATGCTGTATGACCATATCGGCTGAATCTCCACAAAAATAAGGGTTCGAATCCCTTGGTTATTCGCCTAATCCGCGAAGACTCTGTGGTAGAGTATGCAAAACTCCCTCCAAGGAGAAAAATCTGAGCAATACCCGGCCTTTAACAGGAGCTCTCAGAGCGAGCTGATGTTCGTTCACTACAGCGAAGCCTATGCAATCGGTGGATACCGAAGGGAGCCCGCTGCCTCTTTTGGATGATTAGGAAAATAGCGTGAATATGGATGGAAGTTGCATGCGAATTCAGCTATCGATATGAAGCCATAAAGCAGCTTTGCTCCCTTCTTAAGCCTGATTCCGGCCTAGCCGCAGGAGAACTCCTGTTACGAAGGCCAACACAACCGTAAAGAGGTGTATAACGATGTTCAAAAAAATAATCATCAAAAACGATGAGCGTGGCCTGCTTTTCAAAAAAGGCAGCTACATCAAGCATTTGCAGCCGGGCGTATACCGCCACAGCTCGTTTTCCGACGATAGCGTCATCTTGCAAAATGTTGCGAAACGGTTCGCCGTTCCGAACAAGGAGCTGAACCTGTTCCTTCAAGACGCAAAGCTTGTGGAGGAATTGACGCTTGCAGACGTACAGGATTATGAGTATGTGCTGCATTTTGAGGACGGCAAGTTCAATTCGCTTCTGACCTCAGGATTGTATGCCTTCTGGAATGTTATGAAAAAACATACGTTTATTCGTGTTGATATACGTAATCCTGAAATATTGGCAGAAGTTGATCGTTCGCTGCTGGCGAAGCTGCAAGGTTATATACAGGTGTTCGAGGTGGCAAGCCACGAATCCGGTTTGCTTTTCTACAATAATGTATTGCAGCGCGAGCTTCGTCCGGGCAGGTACTTTTTCTGGAAGGGGCCAACTAGCGTGCAGGTGAAGACGCTCGATTTGCGCCAGCTGCAGCTGGATATGACCGGACAAGAGATTATGACGGAGGACAAGGTGACGCTGCGGCTTAACTTTGTGTGCCAATATAAAGTGATCGACCCGCTGAAGGCGATCCAGATCAAGTCGTTCGAGGAGCAGGTGTATATTTTGCTGCAGCTTATTTTACGGGAGTATGTGGGTACGCTGAAGCTGGATGACCTGCTGCGAATGAAGCAAGAAATAGCAACTTTTGTCCTCACACGCTTGAACGAACAGCAGGAGCATTACGGCGTGCAGTTTGTATCGGCGGGTCTTAAGGATATTATTTTGCCCGGCGATATCAAGGATATCCTGAATACGGTGCTGCTTGCGGAGAAGAAGGCTCAGGCCAACCTTATTACCAGGCGCGAGGAGACGGCTTCGACCCGCAGCTTGCTGAATACCGCGAAGCTGATGGACGAGAACGGTACGCTGTATCGCTTGAAGGAGCTAGAGTTTCTCGAGAAAATTTGCGAGAAGATCGGCACGATCTCCCTCACCGGCGGCGGCAACTTGCTAGAGCAGCTTAACTCGCTTCTAAGCGTGAAAACGATGGATAAACCATGATAGCGCCAGATTAAGAAGTTGTCTTGTTAAGGTCCGTAAAGACCTTTTGGGGCAGCTTCTTTTTTTGTAGCTCTGAATCTTCCAAACTAGCTCTCTCCCGAAAATCGAAAATAAAGCTAGAATCTAGCTCTATTTCTTTCAAGCCAGCACCATCGCCGGAAATAAGGCTAGAAACTAGTCTTATTGCACGCGTGACCTGCCTTTTTACTTCTTTTCCAGGCAATTGTTATGGCAGCAAATGATTTCTATGTTACTTTCTTATTCTCTGTTATTTGTCCCTTTTTATCGTATCTACATCCATCATTAATAGGACAAACTTACAATTTATGAGGAAAATATTAAATTATTTTGTTTGATTCCATCTTCAATTTTTGTTATCTTTGAACCTACATGTTTATTGGCATACCATTTATAATGAATAGAACGGCTTGAAATACAATCATGATTTAGGAGATTAATATGACTACAAAGCTAGATAAAGCAATGGATAAATTTTGGCCGCAGCTCCCCTATCCGCTATCGTTTGCGGATGCGCTGGGCACATTATCGAAGCAGCAATTGACTAGTATTCGTACGAATTTGCAAATAAGCAACCTAAGTTCGCTTAACAAGCAGGGGCTCGTTGAGAAGCTGTCAGAGTTGATACCGGAGAACCTTTCGATGGCAACTCGCTGTTTTGACCATAATAGATTGAAGCTTGTTCAGAAAATCGTAAAAAACGACGGCTTTTGGGACAAGCCGCTGCTCGAACCACAGCAATACGAATATTTCCGCGAGCGCGGGATACTTTTTCCTTCAACAGTAGATGGCAAAAAGGTAGTTTTGATGCCTTCCGAGCTGCTGGCGTATTTTAAGGAAGTGGAAGCGAAAGAGGAACATCCTAACATAAAAAGAAATACGGAATGGATTCGGCACGCGCAAGGCCTGCTTTACTATTACGGAGTATTGACGGCAGATGAGCTGAAATCATTCATCATTACGGGTGAGGAGCATCCGCTTGATCAATGCGAGCTTATGAACATTTTGTTCGAGGCATCGGACTATTATGAACAGATCGTAATGGACGAAACGAACGATTTATTAATTTGTGATTTTCGGGTAACGGATCCGCAGGCGATTTTGAAGGAGCGGGCACTCAGGCATGATCTCGATTATTGCCCATTTACGAAGCAGCAGCTATTGAAAGCAGGAGAGCCAGAGTACGTCGAGCGGAGCAGCCAGTATATGAATTTGGTACGCTACGTCCTCCATCACTATGAGATTGACCGTGAAGAGGCTGATCTTATGGCAGAGGAATGTGTCGACGCCACTAAAAATGGAGATTCTTTAGCTACCGTTATCGAGATCGCGCAGCGTTTTATCGATATTCCGAATCGGCAGACCTTGACAGCTATAACGAACCTGCTTGTACCTTTAATGAACAGCACGAAGCAGTGGCTCATCAAAGGCTACTCCCCGGAGGAGCTGTCAGCCAAACGGGCAAGCGCCAGCATGCTGCTGAATAACGCCCCTATACAAGCCGTTCAAGCAGATGTAATTGATATCCAGTCGAAGAAAAAAATCGGACGTAATGATCCATGTACTTGCGGGAGCGGGAAAAAGTTTAAGAAATGCTGCGGCTAGCAGCCGGAAGCAGATGATAATTAATCGAGCCAGGAGGCGTACTGCGTGAAACAAGATCAGCAAGGGCTTTATTTAAGAAGCGTTAAGCTGCTAAGGGAGTCAGTACCCTCTTTCGATGCCTATCCCTTTCATCTAAATGCGATTCAGAGCTTGGATGAGCTGGATTTCCACCCGAAGGTTACCTACATCGTTGGGGAAAATGGAATGGGGAAGTCTACGCTAATGGAAGCGATCGCGGTAGGGCTCGGCTTCAACCCGGAGGGCGGGACGATTAATTTCAATTTTTCCACGGAAGCAACGCATTCCGAGCTTCATCAATATCTAAGGCTTGCCCGCAGCGTGCATAAACCGAGGGATGGGTTCTTTTTTCGGGCGGAGAGCTATTATAATTTGGCTACTAATATTGATCAAATGGACCGCGAGGGCGGTCTCGGCGCTCGCATTATTGATTCCTATGGCGGAAAGTCGTTGCATCAGCAGTCGCATGGCGAATCTTTTTTTGCAACGTTCCTTCATCGTTTTAACGGAAACGGGCTTTATATGATGGATGAGCCGGAGGCGGCTTTATCCCCTTTTCGCCAAATGGCGATGCTTTCCCGTATTCATCAGCTGGTGGGCCAGCGCTCGCAATTCATTATCGCTACGCATTCACCGATTTTGATGGCGTATCCGGATGCCGTTATTTACAATTTGTCCGCGGATGGCATTGAGCGCACATCATTAGAGGAGACCGATCATTTTCTGCTGATGAAGCAGTTCGTTAATAACCGGGAAAGAATGCTGCAAGAGCTTTTTCTAGATGAGGATTAAAATCAAAGGAGCTGTGAAGGATGTCACTTGAGATTGAACGCAAGTTTTTGCTGCCCGAGTTTCCTAACGCGTTAATAGAAGAAGAAAAACTAAAAGTGATCTCCGAGCAAAGAATTGAACAGACCTATTTGGCAATGGATGAAAATCAAGAGCTTCGCGTTCGGCGCCTTGTTGATCTGGCGAGCGGCGAGGTCACGCATACGCATACTTTCAAGGTAGGCAACGGCCTCTCCCGCGAAGAGATCGAATATTCGATTTCGGAGAACATTTACGAGCAGATCATTAAAGCATTCGGTTTCGTACCGCTGACGAAAAATCGTATTACCGCTGAATGGAATGGGCGCATCATCGAGATTGATACCTATGATCAAATCGAGCTTTCTGTTCTTGAGGTTGAATTTGACTCGGAAGAAGCAGCCAATACGTTCAAAGCGCCGAGTTGGTTTGGCAAGGACATCAGCACTGAACGCCAGTACAGCAACAAAAAGGTATGGCGTGAGCTGCAAGGGAAAACGGCGCAATAAACAACGGTTATTGATGAAATTACGATTAATTTAAAAAAGTTTAAATAAACGCTTGACCTTCTAGGCGCATACATGGTATATTCTAATTCCGGCCGAGAGAAACACGCGGACGACAAGCAAAACAAGCGAAACACAAGAGAGAATAGATTGCTCTTTGAAAACTGAACAACGAGTAATAACTGCCTCGCAAATCCTTCGGGATGAGCGAAAAAAGCGATAAAAAAGTATTGAGCAAGTCAAACACCAATTTGGAGAGTTTGATCCTGGCTCAGGACGAACGCTGGCGGCGTGCC
>NZ_LIGH01000001.1:3062501-3148928 GCF_001273905.1 Paenibacillus sp. FJAT-27812
CCTAAAACCGTTTGCTGCGACCCATACATCCAGCAGACACAGTTAAAGAGGTTTTCAGCAAACCTAATCTTTCGTATCCAGTTTTCAGGGCGCAATTTGTTCTGACTATATGCTTTAATTGACGCGGGGTGGAGCAGCCCGGTAGCTCGTCGGGCTCATAACCCGAAGGCCGCAGGTTCAAATCCTGCCCCCGCAACCAAAACCAAGGTTTCACCTTCGGATTTATCCGAGCTTACATATGGAGCTGTGGTGTAGTGGCCCAACATGCCTGCCTGTCACGCAGGAGACCGCGGGTTCGAATCCCGTCAGCTCCGCCATTTTAACTAAAAAGCACAGAAAATAGATGTTGGGGATTAGCCAAGCGGTAAGGCAACGGACTTTGACTCCGTCATTCTCAGGTTCGATCCCTGAATCCCCAGCCATTGATTTGCGGAAGTGGCTCAGCGGTAGAGCATCGCCTTGCCAAGGCGAGGGTCGCGGGTTCGATTCCCGTCTTCCGCTCCAATTTAACACATTCAAAACACCTTGCATTGCGGGGTGTTTTTTTGTTATGAATAAGAGAATAACGGTCGATGAGGGGGGACGCCATGCGTAAATTAGTATTTTTTGTTGGTGGGGCTGGGGCAGGCAAGACGACGCTTGCGAAGACGCTGGCAAAGGAGAAAGGGGTAGCCATTCTAGATATGGATACGCTGCTGCGTCCGGCTGCGGTGGCGCTTATGACGCAAGCTGGGCTTGATCCGAACGATAGAGATTCCAGTGCGTACAAAACGCTTTGCCGTGATTTAGGTTATCGGATTACGATGGACGCCGCACTTGAGAATATCGCTAATGACGTGGATGTTTTTGTTATTGGGCCCTTCACGAAGGAAACGGAAACCCCGCGTTGGATCGAGCAGGAGCTCTCTACAATCGGGGCGACGTTATTTGATGTGGATGTGAAGGTTGTATTCGTCTATCTGCGGGATGATAAGCTCCATTACGATCGAATCGTTCAGAGAGGTTCAGCGCTGGATCAGTACAAGCTCGACAACTGGAGCAAGTTTAGCCGCTCATTAGTTAGAAGAGAGCTGAAATGGCGTCTTCCAGCTTCTTCTGTGCTTTATTTTGACAACTCTAAAGGACTGGATGAGCAATCGCTGGCAGTGCTGGAGCGCTTCGTATACGATGGCTCCGTCTAGCTTGCTGCAGGCTGTGGCTTGCGTGAAGCTAGCTCATGGTAGAGTGCTTCCGTCTTAGCGGCATCCTTATCGTTAAAAACAACGTACAAGCCGTCTAGCTGAATGAAAATGTATGGCGGTGAATTTTTGAATACATACAGCTTGGCGGCCCCTAGCTTATCTAATGAAAAGTTGCCTCTGGCATATTCGGCTGTTGCCGTGCCATTTGTTCTAAAGCCGCTAGGCAGCTCATTTTCAAGCGTGACTTCCTTTACATCACTCATATTAAAGCTGTAATCGTAGAGCGGGTAATCAATGGAGACGCTGCCGCTATCATTAATCGTAAGTAATGGGGACGTGTTGTCTGATTGCACGGCAAACGCCGCAAGCGGAATGATGATAACAAGTGCAAGCACGATCCCGCCGTATTGAATCCATTTTCCGCCTCGGGTTGCCATATTGACCGTTGAACCGATGCCCACGCGTTTTGGCACCATGATCGCTTTATCTTCCGGGTTAAAATAAGTCGAGCCATTGATCCAGTAGGCATCATTATCGGTAACAATGGACTCGCCATCCGTCTCCGCCAGACTTTCCTCTAACGCATGTACCTTGTTATGTACGAAGAAAATACTGCCTAGTGGAACCAGCGATACCATAATAATGCCAATGATCCATTGCGTGAAGCTAAGGGAGCTTCCCTGCGTCAAAATCGTATAAGCGACATATGCGTTGATGCTCTCAAAAATAGCGAGAATTGGCCATAGGATGGACCAGTAGCGTCTTGCAGCACGGTTGATAGCGGCATTAATATCGTGATTTTTGCTATACACCTTCGTCTTCATATTGCCAAAAGCGGCGTATATGGCATACAAAATGACGGTCATCGCAAGTGAAGCGAATCCAGTCATTCGCAAGAGCATATTGGTGTTTATAAAGGATAGGAGGATGGGCACGACGGATAATAGTGCGGGAATCATAAACCAATAGGGCGAAGCAAGCGTTGATTTTTTTAACTGCGTTACTTTAGCATCGATACGGATGATCTTCTTTTCCCCAACAAACCACTGCTTTTCACGTTTGAGCGCAGCTGTTTTGTGATGGATTTTGTTAAACGGAAGCTTAGACGAATAAAGGAACGCAGCAAACCAAAGAAACATATAACTAAGGGTCAATGAGAAGTAATCGCTTAGCAGGAAAAATGGAGCTAAGGTAATCAACGCGATGATCCCGTATATGGCGTAGGCTTTTTTGTATTCGGATTGAAACTGCTTGATTGCGGCATCATTAAAAGCCTTGGGCGGGAGAGTCACACCGAATAAAATATGGTTGCTGGGATTGGCTTGCTTAAAAAACATAACAAGAATGCTGATATAAACAATTGCGGCTGGAATAATCAATAAAAGATTGTTCATGAAAACGCTCCTATTCTGGCAGGGAATGATGTTTGCTGGCTGCGGCAGCGAAGATGTCCGAGCAAATCTGCATAAATTGCTCTTGTCCAACACCTTTCAAGCTGGCCTCTGATATGACAAGCTTTAATTCGCGCTCCAGCTTCTGGATGAAGCCGGCTTGCTTGCCCCACACTGTAGACACTTTGGCGCCATGCCTCCGATCAATGGATATGAACCCTTCGTTTTTCAAAATGGCATATGCTTTGTTCACCGTCATGGCATTAACGCCTAAATCATCAGCAAGCTGCCTTACGCTTGGCAATCGCTCGCCGTACTCAAGCCCGCCTACGCCAATTCCGATGACGATTTGGTTGCGGAGCTGGACGTAGATCGGTATTTCGCTGTTGTAATCAAGCTTCATAATCATCGGATCACCCCATCTTACAAAGTATTATTTGTATTACGAATACTAATACAAATTAGTCGGATTGTCAAAAATGCAAGCGGGTTAGCTTGGACAGGCTCACCCTAAAATAGCTATAATAAGCAGTAGCGGAATTTGTTATCCAATGATTAATAGCGTAAAGCTTTTATCCAATAAATAACCTCAAGGAGAGACATGAATGACGACTACCATTCGATTTGGCATTATCGGTACAAACTGGATTACAGAACAATTTATCGACGCGGCAAGCGAGGTTGAAGGCTTTAAGCTTTCGGCTGTCTATTCGCGTTCATTAGAGACGGCGAGCGCATTCGCGGCTAAACATAACATCGCAGCTACCTTTACGGACGTGGAGGCGATGGCAGCAAGCGGAGAGATTGATGCGGTCTATATTGCGAGCCCGAACTCGTTTCATGCGGGACATGCGATAACGTGCATGAACCACGGGGTACATGTGCTTTGCGAGAAGCCAATCGCTTCGAACGCCCATGAGCTTCGTCAAATGATCGCCGCAGCCAAAGAGAACGGCGTTCTATTGATGGAGGCGCTCAAATCGACGCTGCTTCCGAGCTTCAAGGCGGTTCAGGACAATCTGCATAAGCTGGGGACGGTACGGCGCTATTTTGCAAACTACTGCCAATACTCTTCGAGATACGATGCTTACAAAGCAGGCACGGTGCTTAACGCCTTTAATCCGGTATTCTCCAATGGCGCGCTGATGGATCTAGGCATCTATTGCATCTATCCGCTTGTGGCGCTATTCGGCAAGCCGGATGCGATTAAAGCTACAGGCGTTATGCTGGAATCCGGCGTGGATGGCGAAGGCAGCATCGTGCTGCAATATGCGGGCATGGATGCGGTTATCATGTATTCAAAAATTACGCACTCGTCGCTGCCTTCCGAAATCCAAGGGGAAAGCGGAAGCATTGTCATTGATAAAATTAGCGAGCCTGCCAAGATCGAACTCCAATATCGAAAGGGAGAAGCAGAGGATCTTTCGCAGCATACAAACAGCAAATCGATGTTCTATGAGGCGAAGGAATTTATCGCGCTTATTAGAGCAGGACGTACGGAGTCATCGGTAAATACATTTGAAAATTCGCTTGCAACGATGGAAATCATGGACGAGGCGCGTAAGCAAATCGGACTCGCCTACCCTGCGGATGCAGCGGCATCCCTATAAAGACATCTAAGAGAAACGAAGTGGCGGGCAGCTGCTTCGTTTTTTTTACTCGCTGCGGGCCAAGACCAAATGCCTATTTTTTGTAAAAGGCATTGACAACGATAATCAATAATGTCATTATGATAATATCAAAACGAAACAACATTCGGATCGGGAGAGAAAAACGATGGTTGAACATGAAGCGAATTACTCTGCAAGCCACTACCGCACGCCGGACGGCGCACCGGCAGATATCGTTATCTTTACAATCGTATCCATGGAGAAGCAATCAGCGAAGAAGGCATTGCCTACGCGGGAATTGCAGGTGCTGCTGATTCAGCGGAACATTTGGCCGTTTGAGGGCAAGTGGGCATTGCCGGGCGGCTTCACGCTGGAGAACGAGACGGTATACGATTGCGCGAAGCGCGAGCTGCAGGAGGAGACGGCAGTCGAGGATGTGCATATCGAATATTTTAACGTATACAGCGCGCCCGGCCGTGATCCGCGGGGCTGGATCATCTCCCACGCGTTTCTGGCGCTCGTTAATGAGCGGGTGCTTGCAAATCGGGCGGCAGCCGTTGATGCCTCAGATGTGCAATTGTTCACAGTCGAGGAAGCGCTCCAGATGGAGCTGGCTTTTGACCATAAGCAAATTTTGCTGGATGCGCTGCAAGGGATTCGCAAGAAAATGCTCACGACGACGATTGCGAAGGAGTTTCTCCCAGAGGAATTCACGCTTAGCGAGCTGTATCAGGTCATACAGACGGTTGTGCCAGACTTTGAGGAGCCGAATTTCATTCGCAAGCTAACGTCGACGAAGAGCCGCAGTACGATCATCGAGGAAGCGACGGATGAGGACGGCATGCCGAAGCAATCCAAGCAGTATTCGCAGCGAGCGGCGCAGCTGTACCGTTTTACGAAGGAAGAGCCTAGATTGTCTATCTATAGCTGAATGCTTATGAGGAGAGTGACGGCATGCTGAAGTTTAATGGAGTGGAGCTTGGCTTAAAGCAGTTCCCAAACGGCGAGACGCTTGTGAACGGGGATGAGATTTTAACGCATATGGCGGATTTCAATACGATCGTCTGGAAGTATGAGGATGACGGCGATCTCATCAAGCTGATGTTCGTTAAGAGCTATCTCGATGACCGCAGAGTCAAAAGCACGCTGACGATTTATTATTTGCCCTATAGCCGGATGGACCGGGTAGAAGGAACGTCCGCTTTTACATTAAAATATACGGCTGCCTTCATCAATAGCTTGAATTTTGAGTCGGTGACGATCATTGAGCCGCATTCGGATGTATCGCTCGCGCTGATCGACCGAAGCATCGGAAAATATCCGACGATTCAACTGCTGGAGCAGGTTGCTGCCGAGGTGGGCTTTGATCCTGAGCAGGATTACCTGTTCTTCCCGGATGCAGGCGCGCAGAAGCGCTACAGCAAGGTGCAAGGCTACAAGCAGCTGGTAGGCTTTAAGGCGAGGGACTTTCAGACGGGACAAATCAAGAGCCTTGATGTAGTCGGGAATGTGGATGGCAAAGGCTTTAAAGCGATCATTGTGGATGACCTATGCTCGTATGGCGGCACGTTTATGCTTAGCGCGGAGAAGCTGAAGGAGATAGGAGCCACGCATATTTATTTGCTGGTCGGGCATTGCGAGAATTCGATTTACAAAGGAAAAATATTGGAATCGGATCTCATTGATAAGGTATATACGACCGATACGATACTAGGCAAGGCTGAACACCATAAAATTCACGTATTCGAAATGGGAGGTTTATAAGATGACGCAAACATTCGTTTATCCAGCTACGCTGTTGTGCGATTTTTACAAGGTGAGCCATAAAAATCAGTATCCAAAAGGCACGGAGCTCGTTTACTCGACCTGGACAGCACGTACAAGCCGCTTGGATGATATTAACGAGGTAGTGGCATTTGGCTTCCAATCGTTTATTAAACAATATTTGATCGATTATTTTAACGAGCATTTTTTTGCTAGGACAAAAGAAGAAGTAGCGGCAGAGTACAAACGTGTCATTCAATATGCGCTTGGCGCGGCGGAGCCGGATGCTTCGCATATCGAAGAGCTGCATGATCTTGGCTACTTGCCGGTCAAAATCAAAGCGATCAAAGAGGGTGCCCTCGTTCCCATAAAAGTGCCGATGCTGACGATCGAGAATACGAAGCCGGAGTTTTTCTGGCTCACCAATTATTTGGAGACGTTGATGTCGTGCCAGCTGTGGATGCCGGCTACGAGCGCGACGCTGGCCTTTGAATATCGCAAAATATTAGAAGCGTATGCGCTTAATACAAACGGTGATACGGCAGGCGTGCCCTTCCAAGGCCATGATTTCTCGATGCGGGGCATGGGCGCCCTGGAATCGGCTCTTGGAAGCAGCGCGGGACATCTGCTCTCGTTCACGGGAACGGATACGATACCGGCTATTTTGTATATGGAAAATTACTATAATGCGAATATCGAGAAGGAATTGGTCGGAACCTCGATTCCGGCAACGGAGCACAGCGTCATGTGCGCGCATGGACGGGACGAAATGGCATCGTACCGTTACTTGATCAAAGAGGTGTATCCGAGCGGCTTCGTCTCGATCGTATCGGATACATGGGACTTGTGGAGCGTATTGGACGTTGTTATCCGCGGCTTGAAGGAAGATATCATGAGCAGGGACGGCAAGGTGGTCATACGGCCTGACAGCGGCGATCCGGTTAAAATCATCTGCGGCGACCCGGATGGGGAGAGCGAGTTCGAGCGCAAGGGCGTTATCGAAATACTATGGGATATTTTTGGCGGGACGGTGACGGAGAAGGGCTATAAGCAGCTCGACAGCCACATTGGCGCGATATACGGCGATGCGATTACGATTTCGCGCTGCCGCGAAATTTGCGAACGGCTTGCGGGCAAAGGCTTCGCTTCGACGAATATGGTGTACGGCATCGGTTCGTTTACGTACCAATACAATACCCGGGATACGTTCGGCTTCGCTTTGAAATCGACCTTTACCGTTGTGAACGGCGAGGAGCGAAAAATTTATAAAGATCCGAAAACCGATAACGGCGTGAAAAAATCGCAAACGGGTCTAGTGCTCGTGACGGAGCAGGATGGCAAGCTCGGCTTTACCGATAATTTAAGCCTTGCGGAGTATGAGGCGCGCGCGGCAGAAGACCAGCTGGAAGTGGTATTTGAGGACGGGAAGCTCATTCGGGATCTTACGCTAGCAGAGGTGCGCGCGAACTTATTGGATCAATTATAAACGAGTAAATGGGAATACGCCGTGCGGAAGCAGCAGAGTCATTATTGGAAAATTTCTAAAAAGGTTGACAGATGCTGGGTGACGGGCGTATTATGATGTAAATCAAATGAAGGGAGGCCGATGAACATGCACGAACATAATTTAGCATTTAATGCAGCTTCATATAGCAAGTCCATTTCATCGGCCTCTGCGTGGCCTGTGACTGTTTTCTAAAATTTTGCAAGCTATAGCTGCACAGTTTAGGAAATAAAGGCGCAAGTAAAGCCATGGACATGTTTAGGGTCCATGGCTTTTTTGTGTTCATTTGAATTTAAGGAGTTTTAACGTTTATGAAAGAAACCTATTATCAGAAAGTTCAGCTGCCTTCGGGGCAGGTGCATGTTTATGCGGGACCGGAGCTATTCGCGTCCTTAGATTATAAAGTGTTTGAAATGGCGAACAACAATTTGCAAATTCCGAATCAGGTTTATATGAGCTATACGCCGGACGTTCACGTTGGGGTAGGTACTTGCATTGGCACAACTGCGGTGTGGAATACGAGCGACGGCTTCGTATCCCCGTCGATTGTGGGCAGCGATATCGGCTGCGGGATGCGCGTACAGCTCACGAGTCTCCATAAGGATGACTTGAAGGAGGTAAAGCTGCGCCGGAAGCTGGTTAGAGCGATTGAAAAGCATTTGCCGGTGGAGGAGCACGCAAGAGGCCATTTCTCGGATATTAGACTTGAGAATGTGGTGAAGAAAGGGCTGCACGGCTTGCCCAAAAAATATATTCCCGATGCGTACACGCCGCGCAAAGCAACCTCCTTAACCCATGTGGAGAGCAGCCGGTTTTATTTTGACGAAGAGGTGCTGGATAAGTTTCCGGAGGTCGTATGGCATCGCGCGCATCGCCAGCTTGGCACGCTTGGAGGCGGCAATCATTTTGTCGAGATTCAAGCGATTGAAATTGCCGAGGAAAACCGGGAAATCGCAGAGGAGTGGGGATTATACGACGGCCAGGTCGTCATTATGATTCATTCCGGCTCGCGTGCCTGGGGAGGCGCGGTCAGTCAATACTGCGGCACCGATATTGCCAAAATGATGCGTCATGAAGGAATCGGCACCGCTGATCCCAAGCTGCTTTACGCGCCGCTTTCCCATCCGCTCGGGCAAACCTATGTGAATCTCATGTACTCCGCGCTCAATTACGCAGTTGTGAATCGTCATTTGATCGCTTATGCAGTCCGCGAGGCGGGCAAGGATGTATTCGGCTCCAAATTCGAGCTGCGTACGTYGTATGATCTCATGCATAACTATGCGTGGGAGGAAGAGCAGGATGAGCAAGCCTACTTCGTTCATCGCAAGGGGGCGACAAGAGCGCTCCCGGCGGGGCATCCGGACAATCCGGAGCCATACCGCAGTACGGGGCATCCTGCGCTTATACCAGGCTCGATGGGAACCGCTTCGTATATTATGGTCGGCAGCCCGGAAGGAAAAGCAAATCATTATTCCATCTGTCATGGAGCAGGGCGCATACGCTCACGCAATGCGACGAAGCAGCTGGTATCCGTTGAAGAGGTAGCCGCCGCGATGCGGGTAGGTACGGATGATGAAATCGTTGTGAATCAGCGCTCCATGGAATCGCTGGTCGATGAGTCGCCGCAGGCATACAAGGATGTTGATCAAATCATTGAGAGCGTCGTAGGCGCGGGGCTCGCGCAGGTGGTTGCGAAGTGCAAGCCGCTTGCAGCTGTAAAAGGAACTTAAACAAAAAGGTATTGAGGGGGTCCGAGTAGAATGGTTAACAATCAACTAGAAAATCATCCATTAAATGGGTTCGAACAAATCAACTCTTACAATCGTATAAGCGAGCATCTTTTTTCATCGGACCCATTGTACGGTATTTGAAGGGAGGCGTGTGCGGGCTTAGCGTTAGCCCCAGCGCACCCTATTCATCATTGCTAACCATGGACGAATTTGTCCATGGTTTTTTTTTATGCTAAAGCTGAAGAAGGGAGTCATTAGCATGACTGATATACGAGCTGACATTTTTGAGGAGCTGGACCGCATTGAGCGCGAAGAGCAAGTGCGCATTCTATACGCCTGCGAATCGGGAAGCAGGGCATGGGGTTTTCCGTCAAAGGACAGCGATTATGACGTCCGTTTCCTCTACGTCAGGCCAGTGGAATGGTATTTATCGATCTTTAATAAGCGGGATGTTATCGAGCGCCCGATCAGCAACCTGCTGGATATTAACGGCTGGGATTTACGCAAGGCGCTTAACCTGTTCCGCAAATCGAATCCGCCGCTGATGGAATGGCTGCAATCGCCGATGCCTTATTACACGAAATACACGGTGGCTGAGCAAATTCGCAGCATTTCACCGTTAGCTTTTTCGCCTAAATCATGTATGTATCATTATCTCAATATGGCGAAGGGCAACTATAGAGAGTATCTGCAAGGCGAGCAAGTGAAAATAAAAAAATACTTTTACGTGCTAAGGCCCATTCTGGCATGCGAATGGATTGAGACCTACCATACGATGCCACCGATTGCATTTGATCGTTTGGTAGAGGCGCTAATTCCGCCGAGAAGCGAGCTGCGTGCGGCAATCGAACAGTTATTGCAGCGGAAGAAAGCAGGGGAGGAGCTGGACTTGGAGCCAAGGATACATCCGATCAATCATTATTTGGAGGATCGGATCGCCTATTTTGAGCGAACAGCTCTGGCGCTTGGGGACGGCAAGGAAGCGCGGGATGAGCAGCTAGATGATTTGTTCCGGAGCGCTTTACAAGAGGTATGGCGTTAAGGAAGCAACTGATAGGTGAGGGGAAGGTAAATATGGCAATCGTGCAAGTGAAGTCGACGAACCCAAGCTTTTCGTTCGTCATCAAAAAGAATCCGCATTCCGGCATGCTGCTGCGCGCCGTACGCAAAGGAATGGCGTATGGCTGGTATACGGATGAAGGGACGTTCAACGTTTATTTTAAGGATGCAGACAACGAGGTTTCTTATAAACAGCATAGACAGGACCAGTTTGAATATCTTAATGTGTCTCGTTATAATACGCCGCTGTTTGTGTTAGGAGCGATAAACGAATTTTTTGCTGCGCCGCTCAAAGCACAGGATCCAAAGGATACGGAACAATATGAGCACTCCTTCCATATCAACATGATCCATATCGAGCTTCTGCGCTATATTCATTTTTTTGAAAAGCATCTGACGGATTACTCGTTTGAAACGGTGCATCTAGCGCACAAAAGCTATTCGCTGACGATCAAGACGCAGAAATCGCTGTATGAGCTTATGCATGTCGTAAGCGTGCTTTGTTTGTTCCTATCGATATTCAGCGATGAGTACATTGATATTTCCGATGATATTTTGATCAAATATGTGAAGAGCATTCAAATTATAGATGCGCCGTTCTATCTTCGCAGCTTATTTGCCCGCAACTTCCTTGCATCCAGAGATCGCTTCAAGAAGTACAAGGAGGAGCTTGAGAAGACGGAGCGGTATTCGATCCAATTGGCTTTTGGCGGCACGGCGCAGCAGCGGAGGAGCTACATCGGCAGCGTGCTTCCCTTCGATAAATCGATTGTGGACGTAGGCTGCGGAGAAGGCTTTTATGCGATCCCGTTTGCGTCCAAGATCGAAGCCAGCTATTATGCGATAGATATAAGCGAGCCATTGCTAGAGGTGGTACAAAGAAAAGCGGATGCGAAGGAGCTGGAAAACATCGCAACGTTTCCTTCCATCGATCACTTTATTGAGCAGTATAACGGAGAGCAGGTGGATGTTGTTTTGACAGAGGTTATTGAGCATATGAGTCTGGACGAGGCTAGCGCGCTTATACGGCAAATTTGCGGGCAGATCGATTTTGATCATTTTGTGCTGACCACTCCGAATGCGGAATTTAACGCATATTATGAGCTGGACGATTTCCGTCATGATGACCATAAATGGGAGCTTGGGACAGCAGCGTTTCAGGAATGGCTGATAGCAGCAGTGAGAGAACAAAACGTTGATACGGAATTTGTAGCAATCGGCGATGGCGTGAATGGCATTCAGACGACGCAGGGAGCGATTTTGAGGAAAAGGAGGGAATAGCGGAGATGGAAATGAGAACGAGAGTCCATACGATATTTATGCTGATCGGTTCGACGGAATGCGGCAAAACGACATTCGCAAACGAGATTCTTATGCGGCAGCTGCGGTTTAGTGATGAGGCTAAAGGAGTAAATGCCAATGTGCAGTATATTTCCTCTGATAGCATCCGCCAGGAGCTGCTTGGCTTTGACTATGATAAATATGACCAAGTGATGCTGGAAGCGAGCGATCAGGCTTTCCGCCTTCTGTTCGAGAAGCTGAGGCTGGTCACGTCCTTTCCTATAAATGCGGAATTTGTTGTCGTGGACACAACAGGGCTGGCTGAGGATTTTCGGGCGAAGGTAAAGGATATTGCAAATGAAAACAACTACAATCTTGAGGTAGTGCTGTTCGATTACCGAAAGCGGGATGATTATTACGCATCGGAGCGATCGAAGAAGCTCATTACAAGCCATATCAACCGATTGCGCAAAGAGGTGCTTGGCTCATTATCGAGGGAGCGCTACTCCAAAATACATAAAGTTCGCGCGAAGGACTTTTATTCACCGTCTGCCGGAATAGCTAATGCGGATTATAAGGTCATCGTTGAGGATGCGGACGACTATTTGGATGTTATTTTGCCGCTTGATCAAAAAACGATTATGGT
This sequence comes from Paenibacillus sp. FJAT-27812, assembly GCF_001273905.1. Taxonomy (NCBI): domain Bacteria; kingdom Bacillati; phylum Bacillota; class Bacilli; order Caryophanales; family Paenibacillaceae; genus Paenibacillus; species Paenibacillus sp. FJAT-27812. The sequence continues at coordinate 3,074,668 of NZ_LIGH01000001.1, forward strand.
AGGCGACGTTCACGAGTGCGCAGATGAGCTGAGAGGATTGCTCGTTAGCCATGGCTTTCAATTGGAAGACGGCCAGCTGATTGAAACGGAGAAGCTGAAGGGCACGAAGGTGCTGCTTGTTGGGGATTGGATCGACAAGGGCGGCCATACGAAGGAAATAATCGATTTTCTATATACGAATCAGCAGCATTTCTTGTTCGTGCTAGGCAACCATGAGAACTTCGTATATAAATTTATGCGCGGAGAAATTAAAGGCGTCGAAGAGGAGCTGCTTCATTCGTACTTTGATTCAACCGAGGTGCTTCGTCAGGATGAAGAGCTGCTTCGGCGGTTTAATCATCTAGTGTCGCTATCAAAGCCCTTCTATCGGATGGTGGGCAAAAGAGGAGCATCCTTCTATGTGACGCATGCGCCCTGTGCGAATAAATATTTGGGCAAGCTGGACCCGAACTCGGTTAGGCATCAGCGGAACTTCCGGATCGACCGCTCGGCGCCGCTGGAGGAGCAGCTTTCGTTCTTGAAGCGGGAGGCGGCATATAATCAGCCTTATCACGTATTCGGTCATATCGCAGCCAAAAACGCGTTCCGAATTAAAAATAAAATCCATCTTGATTCGGGTGCGGTGCACGGCAATTTGCTTACCTCGGTGATACTCTCGGCGAAGCCGATGTATAAATCGCAAAAATCAGAGCAAGCGGCTATGACGGATGTGCTGCACACGCTGTTCAAGGAAGAGCATAAGGTGTCGCTGCAGGAGCTCGGTGACGATGAAGCGCGCAGGCTGCAATACTGCTCGGCTAATAAGATTAACTTTATATCGGGAACGATGGCGCCAGCAGACAAGGATGAGGCAGCGCAGGAGCTTGAATCGCTGAGGAAAGGGCTGGACTATTTTGCAAGGCAGGGCGTTAAAGAGGTCGTGCTCCAGCCTAAATATATGGGATCAAGATGCAATGTCTATTTGCATGCGGAGCTTGGGCAATGTTTTGCGGTAAGCCGCAATGGTTATAAGATCAATAAGATTGATCTTACGGCTGTATACGAGAGATTGCAGCAAAGACTAGGAAGCTATATGAAGGAAAACGGCATTGCGATGCTCATTCTCGACGGTGAATTGCTGCCTTGGCAGGCGCTCGGAGAAGGCCTTATAGAGAAGCAGTTTAAACCGATCGAAAAGGCGCTTGAGTCGGAGCTTGCGTTCCTTAAGGCGAATGGGTTCGAGGAAGCGTTCGATAAGCTTGCGCTAGGATACAAGGAAAGCGGCTTTGAGAAGGATCAATTCCATCTGTCCAAAGGGGCGCTTAATGAAAAATATGGCCTGAACGTCTACCAAAGCTACAAATATGTTCATTCGGTTTTGGAGAAGCATATGCCTCTTGCCGATCATATGGACGCCTACAGCACGTACAAGAAGCAGCTTGAGCTGTATGCGGAGGCTGGCGAGCTGGCATACAAACCGTTCTCGCTGCTCAAAATCATCTATGAGGATGGCCGGGAGATGCTGCCTGAATGGAAGACATCGGAGATGTATCATTTCCTCTCGGATGATCCGTTCCTTGCGCTCAATCTATCCGCAGAGGAGAGCTATGAGCAAGCGGAGCAGTATTTCTTAACGCTCACGGTGGATAACCATATGGAGGGAGTCGTCATTAAGCAAGAATACTCAGATCCGCATATCGTTCCTTATATGAAGGTGCGTAATGCGAACTATATGTCGATTATTTATGGCTATGATTATCGTTTCCCGCATAAGTACAACAAACTCATTAGACAGAAGAGCATTCATCTGAAGCTTCGCACCTCTTTAAAAGAGCACCGGCTCGGGCAAAAAATGCTGGCGATTCCATTTGCTGAGATTGCGCCGGATAACGCAGCGTATAAGGCTGCTGCTGCAAATCTACTATTTGAGGTTGCCAGAGAGAAGGAGATTGATCCACGCTTGTAATGATCTGTCTCTAGCATTTGACCTCCCCCTCAGGGGAGGTTTTTTGACAAATTTCGACTTATTTTCTGAAATTGCATATGGTATATATCGGAATTGTATGAAATAATCATATAAGTAAAAAGTCCTAGTAAAGAGCAAAGTTGTCGAAAGACAATGACGCAAAGCCAACAGGCCTAAAGGGAATTTCCAAAGGTGGCTGGGTTGCCAAAGGGATGAGAGATACTATACTTATATCCTCTTCCTCAAAACTACAGGTTACCGCAAATGTTAATAAGAGGGAAGGATATTAAGCAATGGATAAAAACATTCAGCTTTTTAACGGCAACGGCAAAAGCTTTGAACTTGTTCAGCAAATCGCGAATTTAGGATACTGGGAATTCGATCATGTTCGGAAACAAGCGTCTTGGTCGAATCAAATGTTTGATATATATGGGATGAGTACGGATTTCTCGGTAAAGCAGGAAGATTTTTTTGATCTTATTCATGCCGAGGATCGCGAGCGTATTAAGAAACAGTTCTATGAATCGGCAGAAATGAAAAAAGAGTTCATCAGCGAATATCGGATCATTCGCCAGAGCGGGGAGATTCGTTATGTACTGGAGCATATTTCATTTATTCTCGGCGATGACAACGAAGTAACGAAAACGGTAGGCACGATTCAGGACGTCACGGAAAATAAAATTTTGAAGCATCGATTAATAGTGGAAGAACAGCATTATAAAGCGATATTTGAAAATAATCCGGATGCGGTCTTTTCATTTGACATTAACGGACATTTTTTGTCTTGCAATCCTGCCTTGGAGCAAATGTTTGGTTATACGAGAGACGAAATTATGCGGGGCAACTTCCACCAGATGGTGGATAAGGAGTATTTGGAGAGTACGACTCATTTATTTGAGGAAACGGTTAGAACACAGAGGCCTTGTAACTATGATACGAGGGGCGTGACGAAGAGCGGACGAAAGATCGATGTCAATGTGACCAATATACCGATGATCATCGATAACGAGCTTGTCGGGATATATGGCATAGCTAAGGATATTACGCAGGAGAAGAAAATGGAGCGGTCGCTTTCGGAGACGGAATTGAAATTCAGCAGCATCATAGAACAGTCTATCGTCGGCATATTTGTCGCTCAGAAAAAAAACTTTGTTTACACGAACAAAGAGCTGGATAAAATGCTTGGATATGAATCGCTAATTGGAGTGGCGGTTGAAGAAACGATACATATCGACGATCGTGAATCGATCATTAGTCAGGTCATGCAGCTTACGGAAGGACAGACGCTTCCTAATTTTTGCCAGAGGGCGATTAAACGAGACGGAACGGTCATTCATTGCGAAGTGCATGTTAACCGAGTGTCCCATATGGGGGAAAAAGCCATTATAGGCACCGTCTTGGACATTACGGAGCGGAACAAGGCGCAGGAGTTAAATCAGTATTTGGCTTACCACGATTACTTGACGGGCATGCCCAATCGGAGGAAGTTCGAGGAGCAGCTCGATACGCAGCTTAGAATAAGCGAGTTTTTTAACCAAAAGCTTGCTGTGTTGCTCATCGATTTAGACCGGTTTAAATATGTAAATGATACGCTCGGGCACCCCATTGGCGATGCGCTGCTGAAGCAAATCGCGATGAGGGTGATGAGCAGCTTTAGCGAATCGCAAGTAGCTTACCGGGTTGGCGGAGACGAGTTTTCGATCATACTGGCAAATGTGCAGCAGCAGAGCGATGTGACGGACGCTGCGGAGCAGCTTATTAAGCTCATTAAAGAGCAATTTGTTATAGATGGATTTGAGCTGAATGTAACAGCAAGCATCGGGATCAGTCAATCGCCGGACGATGGCTGCACGGTTGAGTCTTTGATGAAAAACGCGGATGCTGCCCTTTACCATGCCAAATCCAAAGGACGGGACCAGTCACAGTATTACTCCTCTTCGCTAAATGTGAAAACCTTTAAATTGTTTTCACTGAGCAATGATCTGCGCAAAGCGATGGAAAAAGGGGAGTTTTTCCTCGATTATATGCCTCGCGTCCACGCGCAAACGATGGAGGTTGTTGGCATTGAGGCGCTGCTGCGGTGGAACCATCCGGATTGGGGGCTGGTATCCCCGTCGGAGTTTATCCCGATCGCGGAAGAGAACGGACTTATCGTGCCGATAGGCGAGTGGGTGCTTCGAGAGGCTTGCATGCAAAGCAAACGTTGGCAGAACATGGGGCTGCCTCCTATTATTATGTCGGTCAATTTCTCGGTTCAGCAGCTGCTGAAACAAAATATATTAGAGACGATTGATTGCATCGTCGAAGAGACAGGCTTATCGCCAGATCGGTTGGAAATCGAAATTACGGAAAGCTCCTTCATCAGCAATGAGAAGGTCGTAACGGAGCTGCTGCTCGAGCTGAGGAAGCGTAGAATTAAAGTATCGCTTGACGATTTTGGCACGGGCTACTCCTCTCTTTATCTATTAAAGCGGTTAGCGCTGGATACGATCAAAATAGACAGGTCGTTTGTAGAGGAAATGATGACGGAGCCAAGCAATAAGAGCATTATCGAATGCATGATTCGGCTTGCTGGAGAGCTGAAAATGCATGTGGTTGCCGAGGGCGTGGAGACCAAGGAGCAATTCAACTATTTAAGGGAGCAGCAATGCGACGAGATCCAAGGCTATTATTTTAGCCGACCCGTTGACCCTGAGAGCATCGTTCAGCTGCTGCGCAAAAAAACGTTTATGGAGCCAGCGTTGCTAAGAAGCAGCATGGAGCCGATCCCAAACCGCAGACAATACTTTCGAATCGAGATGAAGCACAGCTTGCTGGCAGAGATGACGATTACGATGTTTAAGGGACGAAGCGTGCGGCTCGGCAGCACGGAGGTGCTCGTCCGAAATATCGGTCCAGGCGGCCTTCGGTTTATGGTAGGCGTTAAGCTTCCCGTCAACAGCGATATTCTGCTGATGTTCAAAACCCAAATTGTCAATCAAATGTACGTGCTATATGGCTTTATAGTCTGGTACAATGAACTGGACAATGATATTTATGAATACGGCGTGCAATTTCAAATGAAAGAGAAGGAGCATGAAGAGCTCGTCAATGCGCTTAATTTGCTTGCGATTAAACAGCGCGACGGCATTTTGCCCCAAACACAAGTCTATGTGGGCGACCCCATACTCCGAATAAAGGAATTGAAAAAGCTTAATTGATGATAAAATACGTTGTTAAAGGATACGGATAGGAGGAGTAGAGCATGAACGATATCGTGAACAAATTTTGCGTCAAAACATTTGGTTCCTCAAACCTGGTAACGGAGATCGGCAAGGTGACGAAGGTAGCCAGCAGAACGATTCATGTTGACTGGGGCATGAAGAAGTACGTTTACCAAAACAAAGATTTCAGATGGATCCCGCTTACAAAAGAGGAAGTGGAGAAAAAATATCCGAAATCGAAATTTACGGAGGACTCACTCAAACGGGCTTTGGCATTTGGTCTGGAAATCAAAGGCGTACAGCCGGTGTCATCTGAATAGATTTGACTATAAAAAGCATTTTGCGCTTGGCTAATCCCGAGCGTGAAATGCTTTTTTTATTGCAGATTGCCGTTTTATCGCATCGCGCTTTGGGTAAAAGGAAATAGTAGTAAGGAAAGAAGGGGGATGTGCGCTTGAAGCTAACGCCGGAACAGCGAATCCAATTGCATGGCTTTAATAACTTAACGAAGTCGCTCAGCTTTAATATGTATGACGTGTGTTATACGAGAACAAGGGAAGAGCGCGAAGCTTATATTGCCTATATTGACGAGCAATACAATTCGGATAGGCTGACGAAAATTTTAAACACCGTATCGGACATTATCGGCGCGCATGTACTGAATATTGCCAAGCAGGACTATGAGCCGCAAGGCGCCAGCGTGACCTTGCTCGTATCGGAAGGCCCTATCGTCGGCGGGCCGAATGAATCGTTCGAGGAATCGCCGGGCCCGCTGCCTGATTCAGTTGTGATGCATTTGGATAAAAGCCATATAACGGTCCATACGTATCCCGAGTATCACCCGAATGAAGGAATCAGCACCTTCCGGGCAGACATCGATGTGTCTACCTGCGGCGAAATATCGCCTTTGAAAGCGTTGAATTACTTAATTCATTCCTTTGATACGGACATCATGACGCTTGACTACCGCGTACGCGGCTTTACGCGTGACATTAACGGCCACAAGCTGTTTATTGATCATGACATCAACTCGATCCAAAATTACATACCGAAGGAAGAGTGCCTTTTGTATGACATGATCGACGTTAATATTTATCAGGAAAATGTGTTCCATACCAAGTGCAAGCTGAAGCAATTCGATTTGAACAATTATTTGTTCGGCTATACGAAGGATTCGCTGACAGCTAAGGAACAAGAAGAAATAACGAGAAGATTGAAGACCGAGATGGATGAAATCTTTTATGGAAAAAATATAAGGAGCTGATTTTCTCATGCCAAATTCCGCATCCCAAAAACCGATAAACCCGCCGCAGCACCAAAATCGCCAGCCGGGTATCGAATCGGAAATGAACCCGCTGCCGATCTATGAATCTGATTCGTACAAGGCGGCAGGGAAGCTAAAGGGGAAGACGGCCATTATTACCGGAGGCGACAGCGGCATCGGCCGCGCGGTATCCGTTGCTTACGCGAAGGAAGGCGCCGATATTGCGATCGTTTATTTGAACGAGCATGAGGACGCGAAGAAAACGAAGGAGATCGCCGAGAAGGCTGGCGCCAAATGTTTGCTGATTTCCGGCGATATCGGTGACGAGGCGTTTTGCAAGAGCGTAATCGAACAGACGATAAAGGCGTTCGGCAAGCTTGATATTCTAGTAAACAATGCGGCCGAGCAGCATGTCCAGCAGAAGCTTGAGGATATTACATCCGAACAGCTTGTTGCGACATTCCGGACGAATGTGTTCAGCATGTTCTATTTAACGATTGTCGCTTTGCCGCATTTGAAGGCGTCAAGCGCGATCATCAATACGGCTTCGATTACCGCATACCGCGGCAATCCGATGTTAATCGACTATTCGGCTACAAAGGGAGCGATCGTTTCGTTTACCCGCGCGCTTTCGGTCAATTTGGCGGAGCAGGGCATTCGGGTTAATGGTGTCGCGCCCGGACCGATCTGGACGCCGCTGATTCCAGCGACGTTCGATGAGCAGTCCGTGGCGACGTTTGGTTCGGATACGCCGATGAAGCGGCCGGGCCAGCCGCATGAGCTGGCAGCTGCGTACGTCTACTTGGCTTGTGACGATTCCAGCTTTATGTCCGGCCAAATGCTGCATATCAATGGCGGAGAAGTCGTTAACGGATAAAGAACAATGGAATGAATTACAGGAAACCATGCTGCTTCGCGTAATTTCCCCAGTGCGGCTGTCTGCCGTCAACATCGATGATGTTGAACTCATCGGACAGCTGCCAGCTTGGGAAAACTTGACCTGATCTCTCCAAAAGATCCTTGCTTGCTGCAAGCGCAGCTATCCCGCGGCCGACGAAATACGGCGTTTCCGATTGGGCGAAATGCTCGGCATCTTGCTTGCCGCCGTGCACCGCATCAAACCAGTTGTCCTCCGTCACGCCAAAGTGGTCCAGCATCTCCTCCGAACGAAGAAATCCGGGCGTTACCGCAACGGCGGCTACTTCAAATGGCTGCAAATCGGCTGCCATAGCGGTGGCAAGGTGGATCGGCGATATTTTGGCCAAACTATAAAATAAGCTCCCGCGATAACGGTAATCGATCCCGTCGGTTACTTCAATGATGAGCCCCTTTTTCCTCTTAACCATCAAAGGCGCGCCGTAATGGCTCGTAATCAGATGCGCCTTCACCGCACGCTCCTGCATTAACAGCCCCTTGCTAAGCGAATGCTCCCAAAATGACTTTCCCCATTCCGTTAATTTCTCTCCGCCCCAAATATTATTGACAAGCAGATCAAGCTGGCCGTCCTGCTCCATGTTGATTTGCTCGAATAACGCTTGTACTTCCTCTTCCACCGTATGATCAACCTTGACCGGAATGCCGATACCGCCGCGTGCCGTGACTAGCTCTGCTGTTTCCTCAATGGTTTCCGCCCTGTTCAGGTCAGAGGCATGGCCGCGAATGCTTCTGCCCGTGCAATATACCGTCGCGCCCGCTTCCCCTAGACTTGCTGCGATGCCTCTGCCTGCGCCGCGTGTGGAGCCGGCAACGACAGCTATTTTACCTTGTAATGGTTTCATCCTGATCTCTCCAATCATCGTTATAAGGTTTACTCTTTGTCAGTTTAGCAAACGATATACGACAGCTCCTGTCATATATTCATGCTACAATTATAAAAAAGAATGTGAGCGGCAGAGGAGGAAGGGCGCATGAGAGCGGGGCGCTTAATCGCAATCGTATTATTGATGCAAAACAACGGGAAGATGACGTCGAAGGCGTTGGCAGAAAAGCTTGAGGTATCCGAGAGGACGATTATTCGCGATATGGAATCGTTAAGCGAAGCGGGCGTTCCGGTGTATGCGGAGAGAGGGCAGCATGGGGGATGGGTGTTGTCCGAGGGCTATCGGACCAATTTGACCGGCATGCATACGGATGAGCTGGTTTCCGTCCTCGTCGCCAGCCACTCTGCGCTGCTTGGTGATCTAGGAATCGAAGGCCAGTACGATGCCGCCGTGCAGAAGCTGCTTGCAGCTTCTCCGGCAGAAGTAAGCAAGGGAGCTGCTCTCGCAAGGCAGAAAATTCATATCGACGGAGCGGGCTGGCACCAAATGCAGGAGCTTATGCCTCTCTTGTCTGTCGCGCAGGAGGCGGTATGGGAGGAACGCCTATTGCGGCTGCGCTATCAGCGGGAGGATGGTGAAGCGGAGAGAATCATTCGCCCGTTAGGCCTTGTGGCCAAGCGCAGCGTATGGTATTTGGTCGGCGAAATAGAGGGCGAGATGCGGACTTACCGCATCTCGCGCCTTTTGGGAGCTGAGGTGTTAGCGGAGAGGTTTGAGCGGCCTTCGGATTTCGATTTGGCGGCTTACTGGGAGCAGTCTGTGGGCGAGTTCAAGCAGCGGCTGCCGCAATATCCAGCCAAGGTGAACGTATTGGAATCGGTGCTAACACGGCTGTCCAAGGAGCGATATGTCAAAATAATCGAAAGCCAGCCCTCCGGGCAGGAGGGCTGGCTAACAGCAGCGGTTGAATTTCAAGGGCTGGAGTCCGCATGCGAAATTATATTAAGCTATGGCTCGCGCATTGTAGCGATTGAGCCTGCTGAACTGCGGTCAAGAGTTATGGAGGAGGCAAGAGCAATCAATATTCATTATGGGTTGCAGTAGAGTATAAATAATAAGCGGCTATCCCGTCTGCCTCTCCAGCACATGCTGCTTGCGGAACTCACCTGGCGCAAACCCGGTTACTTTCTTAAACATGCGGTTGAACGAAGTAATATTATGGTATCCAACCTGGCGGCTAATATCATTAATATTTAATGTGGTGCCGGTCAGCAGCTCCTTCGCCTTCGCGACTCTAATGCTGTTCAGATGCTCGCTGAAATTGATGCCCGTTTTTTCTTTAATATAAGCGGAGAGATAAGCGCCCGACATGTTCAGCTTATCAGCCAAATAATCAAGCGACAGCTCCTCAGCGAATTGTGTCTCAATGATAGCCATAACCCGCGCGATGATCGGGTCGGCGGCAGCGTCCGACTTATTCTCCTTCACCAGCTCCCCCGACGCTTCCATAAGCCGGTAAAGCACATCCTTATATTCCTCCAGCGTACAGCAGGCAGCAAGCCGGTAATGAATCGGCTTGATCGACCATGACTGGCTGGCCTCGATGCGCTGCTGCTCCAGCAGCGATATCGCCATGGCATACACATGCTCAGCGAAAGTTTCGTATTGGAGCGCAGACGCCCCTCGGCTGTACATTTCATCCAGCATATACGCAAGTAGCTTGTATCCTTCATTTCCCTGTCCGGCTTGAAGAGCGGCAGCAAGCTCCTGCTCCTGCATCGCCGTTAAACGAACCATATCCGGTATTTCGCGGAACTCTGTAATTAGCTGCGTTTCTTCCAACAGGCAGGCTTGCCTTGCAAGCGCCTGCACCTGCTCGTAGGCATAGTTGAACTGGGAGGGATGCTCGAATCGCGAGCTAACCGCAACAGTCACTAGGCAATAATGCTTATTTAGGTCGAGCATTTCCTTAAGCTCCCCCAGCATCTCTCCGGTTTCATGCTTTTGGCTGCCTTTGACTACGGTCAAAATATAATTTTTCTCCATTTGAAACGTATGCGAGTCCGGACAATGCTGAGTGGCAATAAGGCGGATATGCTCACGAATGGCAAGTGAAGCCTGCTCCGGCCTGATATTAAGCTCGCCAAGCACGGGGCTGCGAAAGCGCAGCTCGTATAACACCACTGTATAGCTCTCATTCGTGGACAAAAATTGTTCCCATTCCACAATATCCTCGTTAATATTTTTCAACTGGCTAATATAACCGAAGCTCGTTAAGATGGAGCGCTGTTTGGTCATTTTCGCCTGAACTTCCTCGCGTTCCTTGAGCAGCTCCTTGATGCTGCGGTCAATAAACGTGAATTCTTTAATTTGGCTTTGTACCGTATCCGCCGTATCCGCATGACGGTTCGTGACGGCAGCGATAAGCTGCTTGACCGGACGTTCCAGCTTTTTGCTGAAGAGAATGGATGCGCCTAAGCCAACCAGCAGCATGATAGCGGCCAAAGCAGCGGCAAGGACGTTCCATTTGCGAAGCTTCGACGTGATTTCAATGGCGGGAACAGCGGATATGTAAGTAAGACCCTTTGAATCGGTAGCTCTAAACCAGTACTTCCCATCCCGGAGCATATGTTTTTGACCCTTATTGAATTCCGGTATGGCAGTTAGTGCGGAGGCTCCTTCGGCAGGGTACAATAAACGCCCGTTGTCGTCTAATATGGCAAGCTGCTGAGTGGATGAATCGCCAAAGAACGCATGCCGGGCCTTATCCATGTCGAGCAAAGCGATGATTTGATAGTCATCGCCGGGGAGCTTGAATACTAGCGGCATGAGCGTGCTGCTCGCAGGCAATTCCACAGAATGCTTATATATCGCAGCAGGCAAAAGAGTGAGCGAGCTCGCCGTAAGCAGCTGATCTTGCCAGAATGGATAAGGATAAGTACTGCTCGCATACGCTCTCTCGAACATATCCTCCGCGCTGCTGCTGCCTTCCTGATCAACCGCGAACGCATTTCCCCCCAAATGAATGATAAGGCTCTCTAAATAAAACAGCGGATCATTGGCTTCGGGCCGAAGTCCTGCTGATATTTTGCTAGCGGTCAGGTAGTCGGTATCGGCTTCTCCGAACATGCGGATTTGCCGGTTGAAGCTCTGCACTTCTTTGCTCTTGTATCTATTGTAGAGAAGCGTCTCCAGCCTAGAGAAATGGTTGGCGTAACGCTCTGCTGTATGCTCAAGCAGCATCCGGTTGGAGGCGATAATTTCTCGCTCCAGCTTTGATTTAAAGAACGTAAAGCTAAGTCCGTTAAACAGCGAAAACAAAACTATGATACATATAAAGCATAGCAAGCTCGTAACAAAAAGCGAGCGTGACGGCAAATAGCGTCGGAGTGTCACGGCAATAAGCTCCTTTCGGCATGAGGACTGAACGATGGTGTATGGGACGGGCTCTCTCTTTATGTTACTGCAAGCATGGGTCCAGCGGTATGTCAGCCATTTTGATTTTTTGTAAAGAGAGGCCGTTAATGCTTCGGTCTAGTGCCTATTTATACTGAAATTTCCATTGTTAATGCGGTTTCTAAAGAAAGGGCAACTATCGAAAGAAACGATGATACACAAAAATAAACGCTCCGTTATAAGATCGGACTGCAGCATGATCCAGATCTAACGGGGAGTGAGATGAGAAGGAGCTGCTTGCGGGTGAACAAGCCTATTAGATATGTGATTGCGATGTGGATTTTGGCAGTGGCAGCAATTGCCGGGTGTGGAGGCGAGGCTCCGTTAGCGCCGATCAGCCCAGCGCTGCAGAATCGGGATAACGTGCAAGGAAGCGGCAAGGCCGGTATGCCTATCGTGAAAGAACCGATAACGCTCACCTTCTTCACCGGTAAATCTCCGAACAATGGCGAACCCTTCGAGGAAACACTCGTTTGGAAAAGCTATGCGAAGCTTACGAATGTGAATGTGCGATTTGAGCTTGTACCCTTCGAGGTTTTGGCGGATAAGCGGGCATTGGCGCTAGCAGGCGAGCCGTTGCCCGATGCCTTCTATTCGGCACGGCTGACATCGGAGGAGCTGGCGAAGTATGGCGAGCAGGGTGTGCTTATTCCGCTTGATGCCTTAATCGAACAATATGCGCCTAATTTCAAAGCGCTGCTGGACAAGTATCCGATTCTGCGCAAAGGGCTTACGATGCCCGATGGCCATATCTATTCGTTTCCGTCCTTCTATGACCCGGACTATTTGTCGATGCAGATCGGAACGCCGCTTTGGGTGAACAAAGAATGGCTGGAGAGGCTAGGTTTGGCTGAACCCAAAACGACGGAGCAGTTTCGAGCCTATTTGCTCGCAGTGAAAGCTGCGGATTTGAACGGAAACGGAATCCATGACGAGGTGCCCTATAGCGGCGTCGGCATAGGCACGCTGATCAATCAGTTAAAGGGAGCTTGGGGACTCGGCAACCGGGGACTTGGGCATAAGCTGGTCGATGTTGATCCCGCAACAGGGCAGCTGAGATTCACCAAGTCGCTGCCAGCCTATCAGGAGCTGCTGCAGTATATTCATGGCTTGAAGGCAGACGGGCTGCTGGACAAGGAGATTTTCTCCATTAAAGAAAGCGCGTTGAACGCGAAAGGAAAAAACGGTTTGTTAGGCGCTGCGATTGTCCCAAATCCGGCAACGGTGATGGGAAGAGATGAATTTGTCGGCCTCGGAGCGCTGCAAGGACCGCATGGCGATCATCTCTATACGCAAATGAAAGTTCCGCTTGTCCATCAAGGGGCGTTCGCCATAACGAGAGCCAATCGTTATCCGGAAGCTACGGTACGCTGGATGGATTATTTTTTTGGCGAGGAGGGAGCGACCTTTTTCTTCATGGGAGAGAAGGGCGTAACCTATACCGAGAAGCCTGACGGCACGCTTGAATATGTCGATTCCATCACCCGTCATTCGGACGGCTTAACGCAGGATCAGGCGCTTATGCCTTATGTCACTTGGCTGGGCGGCAGCTATCCGGGCTTTGTGCGGCAATCCTACTTCAAGGGTTCGGAATCCTTGCCGGAAGCGCTGGCAGCAGCGGAGAAAGCAAAGCCGGATGCGATAAAGGAAGTGTGGGGAAAATTCAATTTTACCGAGGACGAGGCTTTGTTTATGTCTACCATCGGGGCGGATATGGAGAGCTACGTTAGCGATATGGAATTGAAATTTGTGAATGGCAATGTTCCGTTCACGGCATGGGACCGCTATACGTCTACCTTAGAGACAATGGGGCTGGATGAGTATATGCGTATCTATGAGCAGGCTTATAAGAGGTACGTCCAGCAATAAACAGGGAAGCAGCAGATAAGGCGGAGCTTAATCAGGCTTCGCTTGCTTTCCTGCGCCCGAATTCGGGCTGAAATTACTTGAGGAGCGTGTTATCCAAGTGAAAGCAATGCCTAGACGGATAAAAAAATGGATATCGGCAGTGACGCTAACGACCATGTTATTCGGAGCGCTAGCGCAGCCAAGCTTTGCGGAAGAAGCTTTGACACAGCCGCAGACGATAGAAGCAGCGAACGGTCCTGCTCTTATGATTACAGAGCTGGTGCCTGATTCGAAAAATGCGGGCGGCGCGGACGCTTATGAGTTTATCGAGCTTTATAACAATACGGATCAGCCGATTAATTTTAAGGATTATAACCTGATCTATCACTATTTTGATTCTTCCAATGTCGAGCAGAACATTCCTTGGACGTTGTCAACGGACAAAGAAGTGATGATACCTTCTCATAAGCCGGTTGTTTTTTGGGTGAAGGGCAAAACGATATATGAGCTAAATCCAGCTCTTACCGTAAGCCAGTTCAATGCGAACTATGGCTCATCCTTGGCGGAGGATGTAAATGTATTCGAGATGAAAACGGACGGCGGCATGAGCAACAGTGCGCCTCGCGACTTGATTATCAAGGATAAGGCAAACAACATCATATCAATCGCCTCCTATCAGAATGATGATCAAACGAAAGAAAACAAAGGGATCTTCTACTCGTATCCTACGGATGGAAGCGTAAATATGGTCATGATGGCAAGAGCAGGCGAGCTGGCGGCAACACCGGGCGTCGTCGACCCCGCGCAGGTTCCGGGCGAGCCTCATTTGCCTCCGGCCATTGCGCACGCGGCAGTAACGAACGCAACGTATGAGAGCGACTTGACGGTTTCCGCGCAAATCACGGCATCATCGGGCGCTACGGTAACTGCTAGCGTGTACTATAAGAACAGCTCGGATGCTGCTTTTACGCAGCAGGCGATGACAAGCGAGAACGGCAGCTTTCAAGCAGTCATTTCAAAAGAAAAGCTGACCGAGTCGCAGTTGAACTACTATATCGAGGCATCGGATGGCGTTGAGACGTCGAAAACCTCGATCTATCAAGTAACGGTGAAAACGAACGTTTTTGATTACAGCAAAGTTCCTCCGCTTCTTATTACGGAGCTGCTGCCCGATAGCACAAACGTGCCGGATAGCGGCGGAAGCGACGCATTTGAATTTATTGAGATTTATAACAATACCGATCAAACGATTGATTTCAAAACATACAGCTTAGCCTACCGTTACCCGGACAAAGGCCCAAGCGCCGATGTGGCATGGGCGCTCGAAACGGCGGATGCCGCGCTTATCCCATCACGCCAAGCGATCGTCATTTGGGTGAAGAACAAGTTCAACGGCAGCTACACCGCAGATGATTTCAATGCCTTGTTTGGAACAGCGCTCGTCCCGAACAAAACGCTGTTTCCTACGCAAACGTATGACGGCATGGCAAACGGATCAGCTAGGGACTTGGTTATAAAAGACGGCAGCGGCGTCGATATTGCCGTCGCATCCTACCAAAACGATGAGCAAACCGTTGCCGACAAAGGCATTTTTTATGCTTATCCGATTGATGGAAGCAAGCAGATGCGAATGATGGACCAGCCAGGGAAGCTGGCTGCAACGCCCGGCACCAATGCTTCGGAGCAGCTTCCGGCTGAAACGGTGAAATTGCCGGAGACGGTTGATGCTGCGCCGGTTGTCTCATCGGTAAGCTACGCTAAGATTGAAGGCGGCATCCAAGTTTCCGCTGCCATAACGGACGAGAAGCCGGAGGCGCTTCAGGCCTCTATTTATTACAAGACGGTTTCACAGCAGCAATTCACGGCGGCTCCGCTTTCGTACACGGCTGGCAGCTATAAGGCACTTATTCCTCATTCAGCGATTACGGAAGCTACGATGCTTTATTATATTGAAGCCAGCGACGGCGTTCATAAAGCAACGACCGCCGAGTATCCGGTAACCGTAAATACAGAGAAGTTTGACTCGCAGAAGGCTCCGGCGCTGCTATTGACAGAGCTTGTGCCAGACTCGACTAATATTGGCGGCGGAGACGGATATGAATTCGCGGAGGTATACAATAACACCGATGCTCCTATCCATTTGAAGGATTACAAAATACGCTACCGCTATACCGATTCCGGCCCTTCGGCAGATGTCATTTGGCCAACCGCTAATGAAGATATCATTATTCCGGCTCGGGAGACGGCCGTATTCTGGGTCATTAATAGCTACAATACCGCTGCGACAGCGGCTAGCTTTAATGCCAATTATGGCGGCACGCAGCTTGTGGAAGGGGTTAATCTATTCAAGCTTTACAGCGATGGCATGGCGAATGGCGGAAAACGCGCGATCGTCATTTCAACGAACAGCGGAATAGAAATAACGGCTGCTTATTACGATAACGACGAAGAAACGAAAGCGGATAAAGGCATTTTTTATAAATATCCGGCAGACGGCACCACGACGATGATCAAATACAGTCCTGGCCGCACGGCAGCGACGCCAGGCAGTATTCTTGCAGGGCAAGCTCCGGCTGAGCCGGTTCATGTTGTGGCGGATCTTATACCGCCTACGATTGATGATTTAACGGCGGCGGCTGAGGTCGACCAATCCAAGTCACTTGAAATAATAGGCGACGCAAAGGACGAGCAATCCGTGAAGACCGTCCTTCTGCATTATAAATCCGATATTCAAACGGACTATACCAAACGTTATTTGACCAAAAGCTATGATGACAGCTTGTATCATCACACGTTGTTCTCACCGGAGCTTATTGGCCGCAAATATATGGACTATTATTTTGAGGTATCCGACGGTACGAATACGGTAACGACCCATCCAAAGCGAGTAACTATTCTTGGCGGGGCGGATCGTTCGGATCTGCGGCTCAACGTATCGAACGAGGATATCCTTGCAGGCACCAAAATTTTGCGGGGAACAGCTGAGGCAGCTGCAGCCGACGAGCTTACGCTATCCATTGACGGCAAGGCATTAAATACGGACACTTACAACGCCGTGGAACGAGATGCGTACTTTGCTTTCGAGGTGCAAGGCGCGGATTATTATTTCAAAAACGCGGTTGTTCAAAACAAGGAAATTTTGCATACCTTCCTTGATCCTATCCCGTCTTGGTCTACATTGTCCGTTCCAATCTCCGCGGATCGTCTTAAGCTAGGCGAGAATGTATTGTCCATTTACGCGGGCTCCAAATCAGGACCGTTCGATGATCGTCCGGATGAGAATAAGGATGACTTTGAGGTGCGCAATGTTCGCCTCGTGCTTGCGGACGGCACTGAAATTTATGATCCTGCCTTTGCAAGCAAGACCGCTTCTATTAAAATGGGCGACAGCGCGGGCAAGCATGAATTTGTTGATTTTAAATTTGCGATTCCGGATGCAAAGCTGAATGCAAAAGCTTACAAATGGGACACGAAAGAAACGGCGGATGGCGAGCATACGATTGCGCTCAGCCATAATGCAGCGGGTACGATTAGCCGCAAGGTGAAGGTCGATAATACCGCTCCTGTGATCAAGCCGTCATTAACAGAGGGGAAAGACTATCGCGGTTCATTCGTAATTGACGCAGACGTTAGCGATGCGATTGCAGGAGTAAAGGAAACGAAAGCCATGCTTGACGGCAAAATAATCGAGCTGCCTTTCCCGACGTCTTCCGCTAAGCTTGCGCATGGAGCGCACACGTTTGAAGTAACGGCTGCGGATCAGGTTGGGAATACAGCTGCCGCTAAGGTGAATTTTACAGTGCCGGATGAAAATCCGCTTGCGCCAGAGCTCGTTTCGCCTCAGCAGGATGCAGCTGATCTGGGCAACTCGGTCAAGCTGTCGGTCAACGTGAAGGATCCGCTGGGTGACAGCATGAAGGTTCTGTTCTTCCAAGGCTTCAAATATGATGCGAACGCAAAGGCCGGCTTCAAAGCATATCGCAACGCAGCGGATGTTGAGCCGCCGAAGGAGATGGCGCCTGCCGGAGAGAAAGCTTTTGCAGAAGAGGAATATAAGGCAATTGGCAAGATCGACGGACAATACTTAGTAGACGACTCGGTAGAGCAATTCCCGTATCAGCGCTTTGAGATTACGCTGGATCATTCGGTCGTCGATTCGGATCTGGTTGAAATCAGCTGGAAGGGTAAATCGCTTGAAGGCCGGAAAGTCAGCTTGTATGCATGGAGCGTTTCTGCTGGGAAGTGGGAGATGCTGGATACGGTCGTAGCGGGCAACGAGGATTTTGAGCTTGGCGCTGAGGTGAAGGCTGGCCAATATAGAAATGGAAACAGCATTCAGGTCATGGTGCAGGATCAGGTTGCGGAATCTGACGATCCGTATGATTTCTCTTTCGTCTGGATGTCAGACACGCAATATTATTCCGAGACTTATTTCCAATATTACCGCGACAATGTAGCTTGGATTCGCGATCATTTGGCTGATAACAAAATCAAATACGTCATCCATACCGGTGACATCGTAGATGAATCGGACAAGGAATATCAGTGGATTGAAGCGGATAAAAACATGAAGGTGCTTGATGACGCAAAAATTCCTTACGGCGTATTAGCCGGCAACCATGACGTTGATCATCAGAAAGGCTCTTACTTAGACTACTGGAAATGGTTTGGCGAGGACCGCTTCAAGGACCAGCCAACGTTCGGCGGCTCTTATAAGAACAACATGGGGCATTATGATTTGGTATCGGCAGGCGGAAACGATTTTATCATCGTCTATATGGGCTGGGGCCTTGGCGATGTTGAAATCGACTGGATGGACAAGATCGTGAAGCAATACCCGAACCGCAAGGCGATATTGGCTTTTCATGAATATCTGCTTGTATCGGGCAACCGCGCGCCAATCGCTGACAAGGTGTATGAGCGGGTTGTTCTTCCTAACAAAAACGTATTCGCTACGCTATCGGGCCACTATCACGATGCCGAGCTGAAGTCGGATGCGATTGACGATAACGGCGACGGTGTAGCTGACCGTACGGTGTATCAAATGCTTGCTGATTACCAAGGCGCAGAGGATGGCGGTCTTGGTTATATGAGACTGATGCAATTTGATATGAAAAATAACAAGCTGCATATTAAGACTTATTCACCTACGCTTGATGATTACAATTACTACGATCCTAAAGAATTTCCTGGCAAGGATGAATTCTCGCTTGATTTGGATCTAGGCGCAACGACCAAACGTGTTGCAACGGACTATTTTGGCGTACGCGTCTATACGGGCAACCAAATTGGAGAGACAGTAAACGCTGAAAGCGGTACGGAAGCATCGACATTATGGAGCGGTTTGGACTCTAATTCCGAATATGAATGGTATGCGGTAGCTGAGGATGAGCATAGCGGTTTAGCGCTCTCGGACGTTTGGCGCTTCTCTACAGGCGCATCAAATCCCGATCCAGGCGAACCAACGCCGACGCCAACGCCATCACCGTCGCCAACACCTAAACCAGGCGGTGGGGCTCAAGCTGTTATTGAGCTTGAAGCAAGCAAGGACGGCAGCTTTAAGCTAGACAAAGATGCGATTCAGAAAGCGATTAGCAGCGCAGCGGCAAACGCGGTCATTGAATTGAGACTCGCTTCGCCAGCATCGGCTGGAGCTAGCTTGCTTGAGCTTGCCGGAGAGGGTGTTCGAGCACTGCAGCAAAGCTCGCATCCCATTCGTATCGTTTCCGGAACCGTAACGCTGGATTTGCCAGCCGGAGCGCTTCCGGA
The DNA here is from genome assembly GCF_001273905.1 of Paenibacillus sp. FJAT-27812. Lineage (NCBI taxonomy): Bacteria > Bacillati > Bacillota > Bacilli > Caryophanales > Paenibacillaceae > Paenibacillus > Paenibacillus sp. FJAT-27812. The sequence goes on from NZ_LIGH01000001.1 coordinate 3,093,913, forward strand.
AGCTGCCGTACAAGCGAGCAGCATACAATTGATCATGAACGTCAAAGCGACGGATGAGACGACCTCGGCGACTGGAGCGGCTGTAGAACAAAACAAAAGCCTTGCTGCGACCGGACTTGTCTATACGCTGGAGCTGAAGAGCGTAAACAGCAGCGGCACCGCTGAAACCGTTCATCACTTTAATCAACCGGTTAAGGTAACACGCACGCTCTCCTCAGACGAGCTAAAGGCATTTGATATTGATTATGCCGGTGTGTATTACTTAAACGGCAGCACATCAGAATATGTGCCAAGTACGTTTGAAGGCAACAAAGTAACCTTTGTAACGAATCATTTCTCTCATTATGCAATTCTTGAATATCGCAAAACGTTTACGGATGTAACCGGGCACTGGGCAGAGCCATTCATCTCGAAATTGGCAGCCAAACATGCGGTTACCGGCGTCGATGCGAATCGTTATGCGCCAAGCAAAGCGATAACGCGTGCAGACTTTGCGGTTATTGCAGTGAAGGCGCTGGGCTTCCTCGATGCGAAAGCTGAAGCAAATGCGTTCACAGATGTTGCTTCCGGCAAATATTATGCGGCATATGTCAATAAAGCTTCTGAGCTTGGGCTGGTAACGGGCGATCAAGGTAAATTTAGACCGGATGCCGCGATTACACGCGAAGAAGCAGCAGCGATTTTAATGAGAGTTTATGCGTATGTGAACCCTGCAAGCGCAGCAGCCCCTGCTGGCAAAGCATTCGACGATATTGCATTAGCTTCGAATTGGGCACGGGAGTCCATTGAAGCAGCGCAAGCGCTCGGACTTGTTAACGGCAAGGGAGGCAACCGGTTTGAGCCAAAAGCGAATGTAACGCGCGCCGAAATTGCCAAAATGATATGGACGGCCGTGGAATAGCAATTTAACAGAAGCTTTAATAAGGATCGTTCTCCGGCAAGTCTGGAGGACGATCTTTGTTTATGCTGCTCTACTTTGCGTAATTTGACTATAGGCTTCTTCATTCGATACAATTTAGGTTATAGCATGGATTTACCGAGTACCTAGTCGTTATCATGGAAGGGAGATTATGAATGATGAGCGGGTTTGAAAATCATTTAGATAAGTATGCGGAACTAATCGTTAAGATCGGCGTGAACGTACAGCAAGGACAAGAGGTGTTCATAACGGGAGCTGTCGATAATGCGGCGCTCGTTCGGCTTGTCGCAAGCAAAGCATATGCAGCAGGCGCGAGCAATGTGCATGTGGATTGGACAGATGATTCCTTGTCCAGATTGAAATATGAGAAAGCGGCGGATGAGGTGTTCACGCGGTTCCCGGAATGGGAGACAGGCAAGCGCAATTCGTTCGTGGAGCGCGGCGCCGCATTTATTTCCATCGTTTCCTCAAGCCCTGATTTGCTGAAAGGAATCGATTCGGGCCGTATCTCGAACTTCCAGAAGGCTTCGGGCCAAGGGCTAAAAGAATTCCGCAGAGCGATTCAGTCTGACAAAGTAAGCTGGACCGTCGTTGCGGCTGCCAGCAAGCAATGGGCAACAAAAGTATTCCCTAAAGCAGGAGAAGAAGAAGCGGTTGAGCTGCTGTGGAAGGCAATCTTTGATTCCGTCAGGCTGCATACGGCTGATCCGGTCAAAGCATGGGAAGAGCATAACGCAACCCTACATAGCAAAGGCGAGACGCTTAACCAGAACCGTTTCCAAAAATTGCATTACACCGCTCCGGGCACTGATCTTACGATTGAATTGGCTGAGACGCATATTTGGGTCGCTGCGGGCAGCACGAACGTAGACAACGTTCCGTTCATGGCGAACATGCCTACGGAAGAAGTATTTACCGTACCTCTCAAAACGGGCGTGAACGGTTATGTTTCAAGCACCAAGCCATTAAGCTACGGCGGCAACATTATTGACCGCTTCAAGCTGACGTTCGAGAATGGCCGCATCGTGAAGGTTGAGGCCGAGGAAGGGCAAGAGATATTGCAGCAGCTGGTCGATATCGACGAGGGCTCGCATTATCTTGGCGAAGTCGCGCTCGTACCGCATGAGTCGCCGATTTCACAGTCTAACATTTTGTTCTATAACACGCTGTTTGACGAGAATGCTTCGAATCACCTTGCAATCGGCAGCGGCTATGCCTTCAACATTGAAGGCGGCAAGACGATGTCCCCGGAAGAGCTTGAAGCGCACGGCGTCAACGCGAGCCTTACGCATAACGATTTCATGATCGGCTCCGCCGAGATGGATATCGACGGCATTACGAAGGACGGCAAGGTTGTACCGATCTTCCGTAAAGGAAATTGGGCAATTTAATCCAAAATGATGTTAAAGGGCTATCTGGAAGAAGCGCAGCTTCTTTCGGACAGCTCTTTTTTGTTGTTTTCTGGGACTTGATACATTAATCCGGTAACTTTCCAGCTCGCTATATGACATTTGTCATGTCCTCGTATTGACGTTTATGACTGTGATGACCTGACACTTTTCTTTACAATAAAGTTAGAATACTGCGTTAGACGTCCGGGATACTCTCCAAGCGTCATATTGAGGAGGAAGAATGCGATGACAGAGCCGAAACATGCTCACCTGAAGAAAGAAGTTGCCCCATTTGAGAAAACGGATTTAAAGTCGAGCATCAGACAGCTTATTAACACCTTAGTGCCGCTTGTTCTGCTCTGGTATGCCGCTTACTATAGTCTCTCGATATCGTACTGGCTTACGGTTCCTCTGGTGCTGCTTACTTCCGGTTTTGTGATTCGGACATTCATCATCTTCCATGACTGCTGCCACGGCTCGTTCTTCAAGAGCAAAAAGGCAAATGACATCATTGGTACCATTACGGGCGTTATTACGCTTGTTCCTTATAGACAGTGGAAAAATTCCCATTCCATTCATCACGCAACGAGCAGCAATCTCGATAAACGCGGCGTTGGCGATTTGTGGATTCTAACGGTTGAAGAATATGCTGCAGCGCCGCTAATGCGCCGCATCGCTTATCGCATGTACCGCCACCCGCTCGTCATGTTTGGACTAGGTCCAATCGGCGTATTCCTTATTCAATACCGTTTTAACGTAAAAGGCGCACGTCGCAAAGAAAAGATGAATACTTATTTAACGAATGCATTGATCGTTGGCGTGTATGCTTTGCTTATTTGGGCGATCGGCTGGCAAGCGTTTCTGCTTGTGCAGGGTCCTGTGTTCTTCGTATCGGGACTGCTCGGCATCTGGTTGTTCTATGTGCAGCATCAATTCGAGGATTCCTATTTTGAAAATGAAGATGAGTGGAGCTATGTGAAAGCTGCCGTTGATGGAAGCTCGTACTATAAGCTGCCAAAAGTGCTGCAATGGATCACAGGAAACATCGGCTTCCACCATGTTCATCATTTGAGCCCGAAAGTGCCGAATTATAACTTGGAGAAGGCGCATAATGCGACGCCGCCGCTTCACAAAGCGACGACCATTACGATTAGCGAGAGCTTGGAGTCGCTTCAATTCCGCCTATGGGATGAAACGGACAAAAAATTCGTCAGCTTCAAAGGGATCAAGCAGCGTCTTCGGAAAATGGAAAAGGCTTCTGAGAAGCTCAAAACAACGCGTCCCAAGCTTGAAGTTTAGACCGTGATATAGCATCGACTCACAGAAGCCATGCCGTAAAAGGCTGGCTTCTGGCGTTTATGGTTTGCAAGGAAAATAAATACTTGTACAAACGTATATGATAAAATGAAGGCAACAACAATCGCAATCAAAGCATGGCACAAAAAAAGGGTGGACGACCATGAACAAGTGGTATCAGATTTTTCATAAAAATACAGGTCTGAGCCCTTACGTATGGGTAGTCTTCTGTATCTTGCCTTTTTACTTTATATTCCGATCTTCCTCGCCTTACGAGGTCGTATCCGGCATTATTATGATTATCCTGTTCTTTATTTGTTATCGGTTATCCTTCGTTTCCAAAGGATGGCTCGTATACTTCTGGACGAGTGTGCAAATCGTCATATCGATTGCGATGACGATGTTGTTCAGCTACGTCTATTTTTCGATTTTTTTGGCCTTCTTTATTGGCAATATTCAGAATCGAGCTGGCTTCTTCACGCTGTATACGATTCATATCGTAAGTACGTTCGTTACGGTCAATTACGGCTTTGCCACGCAAAACTCCTTATTTTTCACACAGTTCCCATTCATCCTGATCAGCCTTATCGTCGTTATTCTCCTTCCCTTCAACACGTACAGCCGGAATAAGCAGGGACAGCTGGAAGGGCAGCTAGAGGATGCGAATAAGCGAATATCAGAGCTGGTTAAGCTTGAGGAAAGACAGCGGATCGCGCGTGATTTGCATGATACGCTTGGACAAAAGCTTTCTCTCATCGGCTTAAAGAGCGATCTGGCAGGAAAGCTAATGGTCAAAAACCCGGCGCAGGCCCAAGCTGAAATTAATGACGTACGCCAGACGGCGAGAATGGCATTAAAGGAAGTGCGGGAAATGGTTACGCAAATGCGCGGCACAAGGCTTGAGGACGAAATGTTTCGGGTAAAGCAGATTTTGAAGGCGGCCGAAATCGAGTTCGAGCTTGAGGGCGATTTGAAGCTGGGACAAACGAATCTGTTGACCGAAAATGTACTCAGCATGTGCTTGAAGGAAGCGGTAACGAACGTCGTGAAGCATAGCGGGGCAACGGTTTGCTTGGTTGCGATTGAATCCTCGCGCACCGATTTTTTGCTTAAGGTAAAGGACAACGGCGTCGGTATTCCCGATGAGGCTCGAAATTACGGCGGGCATGGCCTTCAAGGCATGAAGGAGCGGCTTGAATTCGTAAACGGCAGCCTCGATATCGTCAATGAAGACGGGGCAAAGCTCGTGATAAGGGTTCCGAATGTCATTAAACAAAACTAACGCTTTGCGAACGAAGGGATTGAGGGTTATGATTCGAATCGTTATTGCCGAGGACCAACGCATGCTGCTTGGCGCCCTCTCTTCTCTGCTTGATTTGGAAGAGGACATGAAGGTCGTCGGAAGAGCGAGCAACGGAGAAGACGCCATTAGTTTAGTTCATCAGCATAAGCCTGACATTTGTATTATGGATATTGAAATGCCGGCAAAGACGGGGCTTGATGCTGCCGAGGAGCTTAAGGGGCAAGGCTGCAAGGTCATCATTTTGACGACATTTGCAAGGTCGGGCTACTTTGAACGTGCGCTCAAAGCAGGCGTGAGCGGCTACTTGCTGAAGGACAGCCCAAGCGAGGAGCTTGCCGATTCGATTCGCAGCGTGATGGCGGGACGGCGCATCTTCGCCTCCGAGCTGGTGGATGAGGCATACGGCCAGGAAAATCCGTTAACGGAGCGGGAGAAGGAAGTGCTTGTTCTCGTTGCAGACGGGAAGAACACGAAGGAAATTGCAAGCGAGCTGTTCATTACGACGGGAACGGTCCGCAATTATATTTCCGTCATTCTCGATAAGCTTGATGTCAGCAACCGCATTGAAGCGATTACTCGTTTTAAAGAGAAGGGCTGGTTCAAATGAAAGTCCTTAATTTTGAAGCGGTTTTGGTGAAGCCGGCAGCAGTCGGGGCTTGGACATATGTAACGGTTCCTTTTGACGTGGAAGAGCATTTTGGGCAAAAATCGCAGGTCGCGGCAAGCCTCGCCTACTCAGGTCAGAAAGAATGCGTGAGCTGGATTGAATCGGCGAAGAAGGCTGAAACGAGAATCGATCGAATCAGCAAAGCGAATCAAAAATTATCAGGCGGACAAAAGCTGAAATCATAATGCGCCATGGAGACGGCTATGACGTTCTCACGGGCGTATTTTTTGTTGTTTCAGAGTGATCGATCCGACTTCAGGAAAGATTACTAAAGGAAGGGAGTTAATGGGATGAGCTATACGAATTTGACACTTCATACCGATAAGTATCAAATCAATATGATGTACGCGCACTTTCTGCAAGGAACGATGAATGAAAAGGCTGTATTCGAAACTTCATTCCGGAAGCTGCCTTTTGGCAACGGCTTTGCCGTATTTGCGGGACTAGAGAGAATTGTCGATTATATCCGCTCGCTCCATTTTGGCGATGAGGAAATTGCATATTTGCGCACGCAGGAGGAGAACTACAAAGAGGAGTTTCTGGATGCGCTGCGCGAGTTTCGTTTTACGGGCAATATTTATTCGGTGGAAGAAGGAACGCTGGTTTTTCCCGGCGAGCCGCTGCTATGCGTGGAGGCGCGCATATTTGAAGCGCAGCTTGTGGAAACGGCGATTCTTAATGTCATGAACTACCAGACGCTGATTGCGACGAAGGCTGCACGGATTAAACAGGTGGCGCCGGATGATGTGCTGCTTGAGTTCGGGACAAGGCGCGCGCAAGAGGCGGATGCCGCCATTTGGGGAGCAAGGGCTACCTATATTGCAGGCTTTCATGCGACATCCAACATGCGAGCGGGCATGCTGTTCGGTATCCCTGCCAAAGGAACGCATGCGCACTCTTGGATACAGGGTCATGACACGGAGGAAGATGCGTTCCGCGCTTATGCGAATTCGCTGCCTGACTATGTGACGCTGCTGGTTGACACTTATAATACGCTCAAAAGCGGAGTTCCGAACGCCATTAAAATTGCCCATGAATTAGAGAAACAAGGAAAACGGATGAATGCCATCCGCCTTGATAGCGGCGATCTCGCGTATTTGTCGCAGATGGCGCGTAAGATGCTGGATGAAGCGGGATTGCCTTACGTTCAAATCGTTGCTTCTAACGACTTGGATGAAGCGATTATCGCTAATCTCAAATCACAGGGAGCCAAGATTGATGTCTGGGGCGTAGGGACGAAGCTAATTACCGCTACGGATCAGCCTTCGCTTGGCGGCGTGTACAAGTTGGTCGCGCGTGAGAAGAACGGCGGCTACGAGCCGGTTATCAAAATTTCGGCTAACCCGGAGAAGGTATCGACCCCAGGCTTTAAGGGGCTGTACCGAATCATTAATACACAAACCGGGAAAGCGGAGGCGGATTATATTACGCTTAGAGATGAACAGCATCTCGCAAGGGGAGAACGAATTAAGCTATTCGATCCCATTCATCCTTATATACACAAATACATTGAAGGCTATGAAGCGATCCCGCTTTTAAAACCGATTTTTATGCAGGGGGAATTAGTGTACAAGCTTCCGAGCTTGGAGCAAATCCGCACTTATCATAGCGGACAGTTCGAGCTGTTTTGGCCGCAATATTTGCGCAAGCTGAACGCTGAAGCGTATCGCGTTAATTTAAGCGTAGCGTTATGGGAGCTGAAGCGGGACCTGATTCATCAGCATCAGATGTAATAACAAAGGACACTTGCGCACGGGGGTCGTGTACAGGTGTCCTTTGGCGTTTTTACGACTTTATTTTTGCAAATAATCTATAAATAATTGCAGGCGCGGCGCAATGGAGCCAGGCACAAGCTCATGCCCGAAGTAGCGATAGACAGCGATGTCCTTCTCGCATGCCAAATGGTTGTAAACGGCAAAGACGGTGGATGGAGGCGTAATATCGTCGACGAGCCCGATCGTCAGCCAGGAGTAGCAGCGAATGCGCGGTGCCAAATTCATAATATCGAAATAGGTTAACGTGTCCTTCGCGTTAGCTTCGATCAAAGGGCTGCCGGAGTGGCGGCGGAAGTAGTCGTTCAACTCGCTGTAAGGTCCGCGCGGCGTCACGTCAATTGCGCGCTCAAAATGCGAGAGGTACGGGTGATCGGCAACCGCCAGCTTAGGCACATCCGATAGGGCGGCTGCCGCCAGCGTAATCGCGCCGCCTTGGCTGCCGCCGGTTACGGCGATTCGGCTGGCATCAACCTCGGGCATAGCGGCTAATACTTCAATGGCGCGCACCGCATCCATGTAGACGGCCCGGTAATAATACTCCTCTTTGTTCTGGATGCCCTTCGCCATCCAACCGGCTACATGGCCGTTAGATGAAACAACATTGTCCTCGCTCTCGCCATGCTGGCCTCGGCAGAACATTTTCAGTACGGCATAGCCCTTCAAAGCAAGGTTAACCGTATCATGAATATCCCCATCAACGCACCAATTATAGCCGTGGTAAGAGACGATGCCCGGGAGCGGCTCCGCCTGTACGGGCAAAGCGAGAATCGCTTCGATTTTCGCATCATTAAAGCCTTGGTAGAACACGCGGTAAACCTTTAAGCCTTTAACCGGATAGTTCAGTTCAGAGCGCTCATAAGCAAGCGGTACTGCGGCTAATTCGGCTAGCGTCGCGGTCCAGAAATCATCAAAATCCGCTCGACGCGTCAGGGCCGGCGTATATTCCCGCAATTGATCAAGGGGCAAATCATAGGGCTGTGCCATTTTACTAACCGCCTTTTTTATAGAGTTTTTATGCTGGTGCTCAAAGCTAGGATGATGATAACAATTGCGCTATGAAAGCGCAACCCTGATTTTTGAGCCATAAATGTTTGGAAATATGTAGGGGGAAAAAGGGAATGCTGGATCTTTTGTTGAATTATTAATTTGGAAGTACTATTCATTTTATTTGGAGGTTAAGGCATGAAGAAAGGTAACAAAGCTTTTGTATTTTTGCTTACAGTATGTTTAATGGCGGTTTCATTCGCTATTCCGGCTGCAGCAGCCGAAATTCCTAAGGAAAACTATACGTTTTCTGTGTCCAAACAGTCGGGTGAAGTAAAGGAAAAGATCACACTTGACGATTTTGGAGATATTTACGAGGATTTAGAAATTACAGCTACTATCGTTCCGGAAAATACAGTTTTAACTTTCACGCCGAAGGTTGATATGAAAGCTAGCGTGTCGGGCTACATTTTGAAGGACGGTATTATGGTCAGAAACGAATTGCCTTGGACGATTAATGGCAAAGAGGTAAGAACGAATGACCTGAAGGCAAATACGACCGTGACCGTGAATTTCTCTTACGGGCTGCCTTACTATGAATTGTTCATATGGGATGAGGCAACAGAGAATACAACGATTTATTATTTCAAGGCTGAAAAAGGTGCGGTTACAACGGACCAGCCTGATGCTTGGGCAAAAGCTGAGGTGGATGAAGCCATTGCTGCCGGGCTCGTACCGACTGAGCTGCGTACAAACTATAAACAAAAAATTACACGAGCTGATTTTTCGAAAATCATTATTAAACTGCTAGAGGTCAAAACAGGGCAAACCATCGATGAAATCTTGTTGGAAAATGAAGTTAGCCTTGCCGACAATCCATTCACGGATACAGCGATTAAAGAAGTTATTGCTGCTAATTTGATGGGGATCGTTAACGGCAAAGGAAATGGAAAGTTTGATCCTAACGGCAGCATCACCAGACAAGAAGCGGCTATTATGCTCACGAATACGGCGGAGGTGCTGGGCTATGAAACGGAAGTAGATGCTTCGGCATTTGCTGACAGCAGCAGCATCGCGAGCTGGGCGAAGCCGGGCGTTGATTTTGTATTTATGTTCGGGATCATGAAAGGAACGGACAGTAAAAACTTCAGCCCAAAAGGCACGTATACGCGCCAGCAAGCTTACATTACAATCGGACGATTAGACAAAGCATTGGAATAGCACGAGAATAGGCATCACAAAAGAAAAGACGTCTTATACGGTCCATGAAGGCCGTAAAGACGTCTTTTTGCTATTGTGCGGCTTATCTTCGGCGCGTCCAGCCATACACTTTGACATGAACAAGAAGCTTGGTAACCCAGTGGGTAATGATATATAGGACGATAAATAGGATGACGAGCGGTTTAAACAAGAGCCAAAGAAAGATCCAGCTGAGGAAAATTTGCCACGGCTTCATTTTCTTAATCAGATTGCCTGGCAGAAGCATAATACGATAAAATTTATAATTTTTTTGGAGCCCTTTCAGAAATTCCTCGCGAATTTGCTTGTTATCCGGATCTAGCCTGATGGCGTTTTTGAGCATGAGCAGATAATCGTCATAATCATTCCGCCTTTCGGCGGACCAAGCCAGATACAAATAAACCAAATCCGACTCTACCTCAAGGCGCAAGGCGATGTTCGACAGCCGTCTGGATTCGGGGAAATTTTGCAGCAGAGCTTCGTTATAGCTTAGGTTAGCCAGATAAAGCGGATTCTCAGGCGAAATCTCAAGACCTTTCAACAGGTAGTCTCTAGCTTCTTCAAATCTCCCTTTTTTGTTGCTTATATTAGCGCGCAAGAAAAAATAGTGCGGCTCATAGGGATCGATTCGCTGTGCGTCGTCAACTGCTTGCAAGGAATCGGCCCACTGCTCCATCGCGTAATAGGAATTGGCTCTAACGAACCAGGCCAGCCCGTTTTCCGGATCACGCTTAAGCGCCTCGCCGGACCAGCGAAGGGCGTGGTCAAAGTTTTCCGTTCGAAAGCATACATGTCCAAGCAGCGCGTAGGCATCCGGATCTTCCGGCATTTCCCGAATAAGCTGGAGCGCCTCCTCGGATGCTTCTTTATACTTGCTCCACTGCATCAGCTGTGTAATGCGATCATAACGCTGACTGCTTATAGCCGTCTCTATCATAGATATGCCTACCTCGCTATTAGTCGATTATTTCAAACTGTTTTTTTTCATATAATCGAGTACGATTTGATAGTCTTGGTTGACATCACTGAAGGTTGCGTAGTTTTTGGCAGTGGCAAACCAGTCAAGCGTAGTGGCTTTCCGCTGCTTGGACGCTTTCTTCAAATCATCCTGCGAGATCGGCTCGATGACACCGGATTCCAGCGTTCTCTCCAAGGCCTCTTCAACGGCATCCTTCACGATTTGCTCCAAATCAGCGCCTGAGAAATGTTTTGTTTCCTTTGATATTTTGCTCAGATCAAGCGTGGCAAGCGGTTTGCCTGCAAGCTTCAGCCGCAAAATCGATTCCCGTTCGTTTTCTTCCGGCGGCGGTACAAAGATCATATGGTTAAACCGACCGGGCCTGCGCAGCGCTGAATCGAGGTACCAAGGCGTGTTCGTCGCGCCAATGACATATACTTGATCGTTAAACGTGCGAAGCCCGTCAAGCTCCATCAGCAGCTGATTGACCAAGATGCGGTCATGATGCTGACGCATCTGGTTGCGGCTGCCGCCCATCGCGTCAAGCTCGTCTATAAAGATGACACAGGGCTTATTTTCTCGCGCTTTCTCGAAAATATCGTGCAAATTGTTTTCGCTTTGCCCAACGTACATGCCAAGAATAGCTTGCAGCTCAATGTGCATGAAGTTCGCATCAATCTCTCCGGCTACCGCTCTAGCCAGAAAGGTTTTGCCGCAGCCGGGAGGGCCGTACAGCAGCAGGCTTCCGCCCGCTTCTTTGCCATAGGCAGCAAACAGCTCAGGCTGCTTCAGCGGCAAAATAAAGTTCATGCGAATTTTTTTCTTCACTTCTTCAAGTCCGCCTACATCAGCGAAAGTTTCATCCGGTTTCTCGGATTCAATTAAATCTTTGCCGTTTGCATCAAAATGAAGCACTTTCAGCTTATTGCGACGGCGATCGGCGAGCTCATCGCGGTCGTTATGATCTGACATCGTCATCATCCTCTTATTGATCATTTTTTATTAGTGTAGCAAATTCATAGCGATTATTGGAGGTTTTATACAAAAAGCTGAAATTTGGGAGATATTGTTACACAATGGGCCATTTTTCATATTCAGAGTAGTAAAAGATCGCCCATGTTCTACCCTTAGGGAAGACGAAGGCGATCTTTTGCTTAATGGACAGATTTCGAAGATGCAGGTTATTCGGCAACCATCAATGGCTGCACCAGCCGGCCGTCCGGATATACCGTGCTTTCCTCGGGCTTAGCCGGATAGGTGAGCGAGCCGCTTTCTTTTAACGTAGTTAGATTGTTTGCTTTGAGCATACGATCAGACAGCGTATAGAGCATATCTCCCGAATAGAGAATGCGCCGAACGGCTTTTTCGTAATCAAAGCCGTATTGCCCGCTCTTCGCGAGATCTTCTGCTGTCAAATGAGTAATCCGGCTGCGCAGCGTAAAGCCCTTCTGCAAGTCAATGCCATAGACATAGGCTCCTTGATACGTGAATTCACCGTAAGAGAGCGAATCGGCAGGCTTAAGCGTCGCTTTGTTCTTAATTTCCTGAAGCTCTACCGGAAACGCCAGCAGCCCTTTTTCCTTGGAGAAGAGCAATGCCTTATGATCCTGCAAAAGCTCGGAATTCGTGCCGCGATCACCGATGATTTCTTTAAACTTTTCCTTAGGGTGGTTAACGTCCGAGACGTCGAACAGGGCGATCTTCATCCCTTGGTAAAAAGCGGTCGTCTCATCAGCGCTCATTCCTTTGGAAGGGAGCTCGATCGTTTCCTTGCCGAAGCCGATGATATGGTTCTCGTCATAAGGATGCAAGTAGTCGCTGTAGCCGGGAATTTTCAGCTGCCCGAGCACCGTAGGTTTAACCGGGTTATTCAGATTAATGACGAACAGCGGATCAATGTTGCGGAAGGTAACCATATAAGCGCGGCCGCCCATGAAGCGGACGGAGTAAATGCGCTCGCCTGGCGCCAAGCCCTCCAGCTTCCCGACCGTGTTAAGCTTCTCATCCAGCACGTAGAGGTTGTTGGTTGAGCCTTCTTTGCCGTTTGCGAGCATGCCGTCCTTCGTCAATGCAATTCGGAAGAAGCCCTCATGCTCATCCATCGAGAACTGGTTTAAAATAGTGCCGGGAACCGACCCTTCGCCAATATAGACGATTCGTCCTTGGTCAAGGCGGAATTTGTGAATTTGCGTCTCCTGCTTATAGGTGCCATCCTTCGCTGTATATTTGGAAATGGCAACGTATAAATGTTTTTCAGAGGCGTAAATCGTCTCGCTTGAACCGAGATAAGCTGATAATTGCAATGGCTGATCAGCAGCATCAAGGTCGATTGCTCCGACGAGCATCATATTCGGTTCGGGTGAATCAGGGAAATAGCGAATCGAATCAAGGGGCAGTGATTTTTGCTCGCTAGACACCGCCGAATCGCTATACACGGGTTGAAAGGAGAGGGCGTATTGATCTTTCGCAGCATCGCCGCCGCTCTGTTTATCGTACAACGGGTAAGCATAGTTGTTCTTGTTGGTCACAATATAGAAAGCGCTGCCGATTTTACGCGAGGAGCCGTAGCTGCCTTCCTGCTCGATCTCGCGCATAAGCTTCGGCTGACCCGCTTCATTCAGCTCGTAGATAAGCGTTTTTACCGTATAGCGCATCGGTACGGGCATCCATAACCCTCTTTTTGCCTCAGAGGCGGTTGAGGCAGCCGTGCCGCTCTCCTTGCTTGCGACATTGCCGCTTGCAGCTGGCGTAGTGCCGGTATCCGCATTATTGGGCAGTCTGGCTTGATGATGGCCAATGACGACTAAACGGTTGTCATCGACATAAAATTCTAGTGGCGTGAAGCCGTCCTTCGCCGCATATGCAACCGTTGCTGCAAGCTTCGGCTTAGCAGGATCAGCAATATCGGTAATGAGCACGCGCGATCCGCTAAGCTGATAGATGAAGCGGCCATCCGTTTTGGCCCAGTCCGCCTCATCTACTCCGCCAACTTGTACATTCGTTTGAGAATAGTCGCCATCGCTTTTGGACTCCTCCGAGGCGGGGGCTGCGTTATCGACAATCTCGTTTTGACCTGCTAGTATTTCGATCTTATTAAGCTGTCCGCCCTGGGCGTTACTTGCTCCCATTAGCTCGCGGAGTTTCTCTTCAGAGCCAATCGTCGGCAGCTGCAGCGGATCGTCAATCGTTATGATCCGATTGACAGCATCCCAAGCTACGACAGCGCCTAGCGCTTCGGAGATGGCACGGAGCGGAACCATTGTAACGTCGTGATAGAGGCGGGCGGGTGCTTCTAATCGAATGCTCTTGCCGTTTGCGGTCATTAAGGCAGAGTCGATTGTGAGAGAAGCGGTTCGATCATCGCGCTTGAGCGTAATCATTTGCTGACCATTTGTTCCGGTTTGGTAGCTGACCTCTGCTCCTAAACCTTCCGAAATTTCCCGCAATGGAACAACGGTATTGCCATTCTCGATAAAAACATGGGTAGATAAAGCTAGCTTTGTGCCCCGAACGACAAGCTGAATATCAGAATCCGCGGAAACCTGTTTCAGGAACGGCCCCCCGGCCGCGGGAGCGAGAAGCAATAACGCAGCTAGAAGCAGCGCAGCAGCCGCTTTTTTTCGCATGAATAACCCTCCTATTTCCTATTTTTGATGATGCAGTTATCTAGCAAGATTTGGTTACCCTCCTTAACGAAAGGATTGCGGTTATAGTTGCGCGAAAAGAAGGTCATTTGTGTAAAATTATTCCCCGTCCAGCAGCTGCAGCTGCTGTGCAGCCAGCAGTGCCTGCGTTCGCGACGAGACGCCGAGCTTCGCATAAATGCGGGAGACGTATACTTTGATGGTTCCCTCTGCGAGCATCAGCGTTTGGGCAATTGATCTGTTCGAAGCTCCTTGGCGGATCAGCTTAAGCAGCTCAAGCTCGCTGCGGGTTAACTCCTCAGTAGGAGCTGCCTCCGCAGCTTCTTCAAGCCTGCTCGGAAAATGCTGCAGCAGCCTTTGTACGTATTCATTTGCAACAGTGCTATTCAGCGGGGAATCAGGAGCGAGCGACCGCTGCATTGCATATTTTTGGAGCAACCCCTGCATTCTTGCTCCTTCATCGACGTAGCTTCTTATATAGTGAAAAGGCTCGGTAATAGTCAGCGCCTCGTGCAGAAGACGGAGCGCGCTCGCCCGATGCCCGCGCTGCTCCGTGAGACAAGCTTCGAGTATCGTTATTTCCACGACGCTTATGAGCTGATTCTCTCTAACCGCTTGAGCTTTGAGCAGCGAGAGGACGCGAAGCGCGTCGGCTTCCTTGTGCTGAGCGCCGAGCAGCCTCGCGAGCGTCACGTATTCGTAGCATCGGCTGAGCACAGGCCGCTCCTTCGCGGAAATATGGAGCTTAGGCAGTTCTTTCCTCGCAAGCGGGAGATTGCCTTCCCTTAGATAAAGCCTGATTTTGCATGCGATCAGCGCCTGCTTCCAGTGCAAGCTTTCGCGTTCTCTTGTCATGGCTTGAAGGGCTGCATCAATCGTATCATGAGCCAAATACGCCATGCCCTGCGCCATGTAAATCATAGCTTGCGTGATTTGATTAGGAATGTACAGCCCCGGCGTTTGGTTTGCGCGCGCGGCTCGTTCAACAACCGGGAGAAGGGCAGCGGCGTCATCTAACCGATCCCACTCGTAGTAGCCCTCGCATAGCGATTGCATCACATAGAGATTGATGAGCGATTCATTCCAGTTATGCCTTCTCAGCGTGCTTGTAAAAAGATGGGCAATGCTCTCGGTAGCAGCGGTCAGCGTCCCGTTCATGCCAAAGGAAGTTCGCCGCACAAGCGGCTCCGTCTGGTTGTAATTGAAATTATAGTAGATGGAGCTTTGCGGGAGCATCTCGTCTAATCCCCCATTTGCAAAGGCTATCCACTGCTCGAATCGGCCGCTCGTAAACAGCAAATTTGATTTGACGAATAACAGCCCGCTCTGTATTTCTTGCCCTAGCTCATGATCAGGCAGCTGCTGAATGCGCTCTATCATCATCTCGGCGCGATCGGACTGTCCGGTCACGATAAGGACAAAGGCATGAAGCAGCGCCGTATCGGGCGATCGCTTCATCCTATCCTCTGGGAAGCTGTCCAGCCATCGCAGCAGCGCCGTAAATTCGCCTTGCATGAGCAAGTAGGGAGCATACTTCTCTAGCAGGCTTTCCGTAAGCACAGAATCAGAGGCGGCTATCGCATGGTCGATCGCTTCGATCACATAACCTCGCGATGCGAAGCTTATGCTTGCCGCGCGGTTGCAGGTTAACCACTCATTAGGCTGAAGCCGCTTCATCCGATTTTGCAAAAATTCAGCAAATAAATGATGGTACCGAAACCAGCCGTTATGCTCATCCAGTGAAATAAGGAAGAGGTTGCGCGCTTTAAGCTGCTCCAGCAGTTGATGGCTGTTTTGGTTCTTGGTAACAACCTCGCAAAGCGCAGCATCCATTCGCCCCAGCATGGAGGTCTGAAGCAGAAATTGCAGCATTTCCTCGGACAGCTCGGACAATACCTCTTGGAACATATAGTCGGCGACGGCGCGATGGCCCCCTGTAAAACTATCGATGAGCCTATCATAATCAGAGTCTGATTGAAGCGAGATCGAAATAAGCTGCAGCGCGGTAACCCAGCCCTCCGTTCGCTCGAACAAAGCATCCATTTGCGCGCGAGTGAGGGGAAGCGCGGCAGTATGGCTATAGTAGGCCTCGGTTTCTGCCAGCGTGAACTGCAGCTGACGAACATCAATCGCGGTGTGCTCAGCCTTCGCGGTCCACTTCACAGTGGAGAAAGGCAGCTCGGAGCGGGCAGCGATGACGAGGCGGACATGCCCGGGAAGATGGTCGATAAAATAGGCAACGCTGGCGTGTATGTCCGGCAGTTCGATATATTGATAATCATCCCACACAAGGACGACCGGCTGAGCAATCGTATAGAGATCGTTAATAAATGCATCAAGGAAAGTATGGATAGACGCAGCGGGAAGCAGAGGCAAGTGCTGCGAGACTCGCTTAACCAAATGAGGGGAGGCGCTCGCGGCGACGGACTGCACGACATATCGCCAAAAGCGGATTAAATCATTGTCTCCTTTTTCTAAGGAAAGCCAGCTAACAAGGCTGCTTGTTTGATCAATCCACTGGCTGAGCAGCGTTGTTTTGCCAAAGCCAGCGGGCGCGCAAACAGTCGTCAAACGGCGTTCTGTTCCTTGGTCCAACAGCTCCGTCAGCCTTCTGCGCGGCACTAGATTTTTTCTTAATTGGGGAAGCACGGTTTTTGTTTGCAAAAGAACATGATTGGGTGATGGATTCATAACGCCTCCACAAATGATGACAAATTTCTCTTTTTTTCTATTATAGGCTACTTTTTCTGACAAAATCGAGCAAAAGTTAACTTTCGGCAATCGTTTTCCTTTTTTTCTGTTGCTAGAATCGTAGACGACGATAAAGCAGCTTGAAGAAAGGGAAGTGAAAAGGATGGAACGATTTTTCGGAATCAAAAAGGCAGCACGGCTATTGCTGGTCACATGCTTGCTTGCATCGAGTGCAGCAGGCATCTCGGTGGAGCGCGCCGCGGCAGAAGGAGCGGGAGGCAGCTATAGGTTCGAGCGGATGACGCCGGAGCAAGGACATTACTTTGAAATTGTTAGTGATGTAGAAACGGATACAAACGGAAATGTGTATGTAGCCGACTGGGCTAACCGTCAAATTGTTGTATTTGATGCGGCTGGAAAGCAGCTTGGGGCAACGAGCAGCTTTGGGGAAGGGCAGTTCCGGCCAAGCAATATCGTTATTGACCAGGACGGTTTTGTGTATGTGACTAACGGAAGCGAAATTTATAAACTGGCGGTGAGCGAGAGCTTTGTTTTTTCGCAAGTGGAGCAATGGAATGGCGAGGAGATTTTTGGCTATATTGGCGGACTGGCCGTTGATTCCGAGAGCGGAAAGCTCTATGCAGCCGATAACTATTACAATAAAATATGGATTTTGGAAGCGGGAGAGCCGGTGTCCGCAAGCCTTGATTCGTATGACATTGGGGATGAAGGAGGCAGCCCATTCCAACAGCTGTCAGCCCTAACGGTCGATCATGCGGGTAATTTATACGTATCGGATGAAAACCGGATTTTGAAGCTGGATAACGAAGGAAGGCTGCTGGATCAATGGCAAGGAAGCGAGGGGAACGAAGAGCAACTTAATCGCTCAACTCATGTGATGATTGATGAAATCGGAGGAATCGCGGCGGATAGCAGCGGCAATCTATATGTAACGGATAGATCGAGCAACCGTGTTGTTCGTTTTGATTCATCATGGAATGCGGCGGTTATCGGTGAGGAAGGCAGGCGAAATGGCCAGTTCGATCAGCCGGAGGGCATTGCTGTAGCAGGCGACGGCAGTGTCTATGTGGCTGATAAATATAATAACCGCGTCCAAAAGTTTGATGCTGCGCTGCAGCACTTAGACACATGGGGAAGCCTCGGGGGCGAGAGCGGTCAGTTCTATATGCCCGAAAATATAGCCATCGACGCGGACGGCAGTATTTATGTGTCAGACCTAGGCAATAATCGTGTGCAAAAATTCGATAATAGACTGAATTTTTTGGAAGAGGAGGGCGGGGACTCGAACTTCTCGCCATATGGTCTAGCTGCCAATGCAGCAGGGCAAATCTATATAACAAGCTATAGTGACTTAATAAAATACAATCCGTCTGATGAGTCGATAAAAGTAGTGGATAGCGCGCTTGGCGATCCGCAGGACGTAGCGACTGATCGTAATGGCCATGTTTATGTTGCTAATACAATCGGACATACCGTTGAAGTCTTTAATGCAGAGGATGAGCAGGTGAACAGCTTCGTTGGCGAGCCGGATTACGCGGTCGGGTTTTATTTTAGGCCACAAAGCATTGCGGTTGATAGCGAGAGGGGCATCGTATACACAACGGATACGTACCATGTTCAAACGTTCACGCTTGGCGGCGAGCAGTTGGAAGCAGAGTGGGGGAATTTGAATGAAGAGACCATTGGAAATATTTCGGATATCGCGCTAGACAGTGTCGGAAACGTGTATGTTACGGACAGCGAGGACGAGTTGGTTCGTAAATATTCACCGGAAGGGCAATTGCTGGAAAGCTGGGGAAGCAAGGGGAAGTTAGAAGGCGAATTCGACGGACTGCGAGGCATAGCGGTGGACGGGACTGGTAATGTATTTGTAACGGATAGCTATAATTTCCGGGTACAGAAGTTTGATTTTGCAGGAAATCAATTAGCGGCACTCTCACTATCGGGGGCTACGCTAAATGCACCGTTTGATTCTAAGAAGGACGCGTACAGAGCAGATGCAGCCAATCAGGTTTCAACGATCAAGGTTACGCCGACAGCTTTTGACGAGGCAGCTATTATTGAAGTGAACGGCGTGAAGGTAGACAGCGGAACGGCATCGGCATCCATCGAGCTTATTGCTGGGGCCCAAACTCCGATTACTGTGAAAGTAACAGCTCAGGACGGACAGTCCCGAACGTACACCGTATCTGTATTCCGAGCTGCAGCTACTGGCGGAGACGGCGGTACTGGCGGAGATGGCGGTACTGGCGGAAATAGCGGAACAGGGGGAGCTAGCGGAAATGTGACCAATCCTGGTGAGAAGCTGCTTGATAAAACGATTGGCGGACAAGCGGGGCAAGCGATTTTGAAGGATGCCGTTGCAAGTCAAGCCGCGAATGGCAATGTAGAGGTTGTTATAAGCAGTAAGGGAGTGGACGCGCTGCTAGCGCTTTCCCCACGACCAGCCACTGTTAGCGTGGGGGTTATATCCGACACGGCGGAGCAAGTGCTGCTTGCCATCCCCGCAGCGATAGTCGAACTGTCGACCAATAATCCGCAAGCCTTTTTAGAAATCCAGACGGCGATTGGCGCATTGCGCTTGCCGCTTGCAGAGCTAAAGGATCAAGTGAACACGGAGACGGACACCATTCATGTTGTCCTAAATTTTAACGAGAAAAGCCAAGAGGCTCAGCGTGCCGAGTCTGCTCTTCCATTCAACGGTGCTTCATCAATAGGGCTGCCGGTAGTAGGTTTTGAACTAAAAGCAGTGAAGAAGGATGGCGGCTCTAAAGCACTCGAGTATAAGGGGAGCTACGCTCAGCTTATTATGAAGCTGCCGACGAACGATGCCAGCTCGATTAAAGCGTATGAATTAGCCGGCGTATCTATTGGGAACGGCGAGAATGGCGAGGCTTATTCGGTTCCTGCCTTGTTTAGCGGCGAGGCTAACATAGTAACCAAAGTGGAATTAAAGCTTAAGGGTAGCGGGGCATATACGGTTTGGCGGCATATGCGGACGTTTGCGGACGGCACAGTTGCTCCATTTGCGACAAAAGCCATTCAAGCTTTGAGCAATAAGTTTGTGCTGCGCGGCATAAGCATAGCCAGCTTCAAGCCATTCAGCGAAATAACTCGCGCTCAATATGTTACGATGATTTTGCAGGCGCTTGGCATTAGACCGTCTGGCACTTCTGCTGCGGCCTTTACGGACGTAAAGGCGGGACAATGGCATAACGATGCGATTGTAACCGGGTATGGAATGGGACTGGTTAATGGTTATGAGGATGGGTCGTTTAGACCGGCAGGCGTTCTGAACCGACAAGAAATGGTGACCATCCTATACCATGCAATCAAATACACAGGCAAAATTGAAGTTTTGTCGGAAGAAGAAACGAAACAACTGCTAAGTGCATACAGCGATGAGGCAAGTGTTGCGCCTTGGGCGCGCGAAGCGCTCGCGTATGCATTAAAGCAAGGTATAATCCGCGGCACTACAAGCAACAGCCTCAGTCCAACCGACGTGGCAAACCGTGCCCAGGGCGCTGTTCTCATCTACAATATGATGCAAAAGCTCGAACTGATTAATGAGTAACTAACTTAAAGCACAAGGGCATCCCTTTAGCCGTTTTATCTGCTAAAGGGATGCCCTTTCTTTAGCTCGGCCCCCGTACTGGGAATCTAGCCTGAAATGCAGGCTTATCGCGTACGCAGCCAGCCTGTCGCGAGAGTTCGGCCCACCGTGTGCCCAGTCAACTTCCACAGCGGCTTCATATTCACGGCAACCCTTGCCGACCAGGCCCATAAAGCTGGCATCTGAAAAATAGAGCTAGAAACTAGCTCTAACCCCGCCCAATTAACCAATTTTCACAAAATAGAGCTAGAAAGTAGATCAATTTTTCCCCGCCCCGGTCAATCTGCCCCGGAAAGGGCTGATTCCAGAGAAATAGAGCTAGAAACTAGCTCTAAACCCACCCAATTAACCAATTTTCACAAAATAGAGCTAGAAAGTGGACCTAACTCGTCCCGCCCCTGCCAGCTCGCCCACCGAAAAGGGCGGATTTCAGAAAAAATGCTTACAGATGCAATCGAGCACCCTTGGCTGTAAGGCAATAGGTGCGTATCCGCTTTTCTCCGGATGCTGGTTCAACAAGCTCTTGCTTCAGCAGCTGCTTCAGGTATTTAAGAGCTGTAGAGTGACTGACTCCAAGCAGCTTCTCGACATCTTTAGGGCTGAAGGGTGCTCTATTACCACGGCGTTGTGCGGAACGCAGGAGCTCACGGGCGAACGCAGGCAAGGGTTGATCCAGCAATTGATCACGACCCAGGCCGTACAATTTGCCAAGCAGCTGCTGGATAAATTGCTGACATTGCCGTGGCCTTTCACGAAGGTCGTCATAGGAAAAACGGACGATGATCCAGTCGTCCAAGACAAGCTGATTTTGCCGAAAGCGGTCATCTGAAAATTTGCGTCGTGAGGCGTTTTTTTGATGCGGTCCATAGCCGTCAATTTCAATGGAGATGCGATAGGGTGGACGCATATAGGTGAAGTCTAAAAATCGGCTCCCATCACGATAATCATTCACCTCGTACTCCGGATGCAAATGCTCAAAGCTTTGCAGAACAGGCAACCAGATGCCGATTGCAAACAGCTGCTCTCCATGATCGTCCCGCTCCACTAACCGTCGCCTTCGCTCACTTGTTGGATCACGCAGCTCGGTATGCTTGAGTATCCACTCCCGATAAGCCAGCTCGGATTCACCCMATTTAATGGTTGATCCAATATTCACGCCGTCAAACGTCATTCGATTTTCCATAAGACCGACCCGCTCCTATCTCCTGAAAATAAAAAAACACCGCTTGTTCTTCGGACAATGGTCCAGAGAATAAGCGGTGTTCTTCACCTAAAAGTATTGTAGCTGAACTGTAAGCGGATGTCATCAGCTTCGTTTTTATTTTAAGCGTAGCAGCATCAACCTCAACAACCCAACGGCTTTTTTTGGCTGCGATCAAATATGCGCAAGGAATCTTGCTTGCAAATTTCGAGAATGAATACCAAAATGGGAGGTAAGGAGTTCGCAATTAGAGGATGTGTGTCTGATTGATTCGGGTAGCAGCAGCTATTATTGAGAATGAGCAGCGATTGCTGCTCATAGCAAAACGCAGAATAGAAAAATCACAGGGTGGACTATGGGAGTTTCCAGGCGGCAAACTGGAGGAGGAGGAGTCGCCTGAGGCGTGTCTGCGCAGAGAGCTGATGGAGGAAATGGGCGTCGAGATCGAAGTGCAAACGTATTTTGGCATAAATGAGCATTGGTATGGTGACTTACAGATTCAACTAATAGCTTATAGAGCGAAGTTTATTGCAGGCGTTATTGCACTGATCGATCATGATGAGTATCGCTGGGTCCGCTCAGAGCAATTAGCTGATTATTCTTTTGCTCCCGCGGATATAAAATTTGTTAACATGCTTATGCAAGGCTAAAAAAATGAGCAAATGAAGAGGTGCCAGAGAATGAGTAAGCTTCGTATCGGAATGGTTGGACTTGGCGGTATCGCTCAAAAAGTATATCTCCCCCTATTATCAAGAGCCTCGGATTGGACGTTTGCAGGCGCTTATTCTCCTAGTGCGGAGAAACGAATGGCTATTTGCGGGGAGTATCGAATCGAATCGTTCGGCAGCTTATCCGAGCTAGCAGAAAGCTGCGATGCGGTATTTGTACATAGCTCGACGGATTCCCATTTTGAAGTTGTGTCTACTCTCCTCAATCGGGGTAAGGATGTATATGTAGATAAGCCGCTTGCGGCAACCTTAGAGGAGTCGGAGCAGCTTGCGGAGCTAAGCGTGAAGCTTGGGAGAAAGCTTATGGTTGGCTTCAACCGCCGATTCGCGCCGTTATACGTACAGGCGAAGCAGCATACGGTTCAGGCTGCATGGATTCGAATGGAGAAGCATCGCACAAATTCGGTCGGTCCTCATATGGTGAATTTTACGATGCTGGATGATTATTTGCATTTGGTGGATACGGCAAGATGGTTGGCGGATGGCAAAGCCGATTTGCAAAACGGGATCGTCCGGATCAACGATGAAAATCAACTGTTATATGCACAGCACCAATACAATGCGTCAGCTGGTTATAGCGTATCGACCGCGATGCATCGCAATGCCGGCACAAGCATCGAACAGCTTGAAATCGTCGCGGCAGGCGAAATGATTCGCGTCAAAAATATGAGTTTGCTCGAGGTGGAGCGGGATGATAAGCTTACAACGATTTTCCCTCCGGCTTGGCAGACGATTTTGAAGCAGCGCGGCTTCGAGGATGCCGTGCATCATTTTGTGCAATGCATCATTCATGATCAGAAACTCGCCGTGGATGGCGAGGAGGCTTTGAAATCACAACAGCTGCTGATGAGCATGCTGAATTAAGGACGTGTATGAAATGAATCAGGATTCAGCGGCTTTGCCAAAACCGAAGCAGGGGCGTAGAAGAAAGGTGCTGATCTGGGCGGCAGGCATTGTATTAGCTCTATTATTAACGCTCGTTATCGTGTATCAGGTTATGGTATATTCGCCGTCGCCGGAAGCTAAAGCGGCAATGAAAAGCGATGACCAGGTAACGGTCGGCATCGGACAAGCCGGCTATCGCTTTGAGCCTGCTGCAGGCGAGGCGGCTGTGAAGCAGCCGAATGTTGTTTTTTATCCGGGCGGATTGGTAGATCCTAAGAGCTACACTCCTTTTGCGCGGGAATTGGCAGAGGCCGGTCACCGTGTATACATCGCCAGCATGCCGCTCAACCTTGCTTTTATGGGGCAAAATAAAGCGGATGCCTTCATTGCCGAGCATCCTAACGAGAGTTACGTGCTAGGCGGACACTCGCTTGGCGGTGTTTTTGCGTCAAGGTATGCCGCTGAGCATCCGGATCAAATCGAGGGCATTTTCTTCTTGGCGGCTTATGCGGAAA
This sequence comes from Paenibacillus sp. FJAT-27812, assembly GCF_001273905.1. Taxonomy (NCBI): domain Bacteria; kingdom Bacillati; phylum Bacillota; class Bacilli; order Caryophanales; family Paenibacillaceae; genus Paenibacillus; species Paenibacillus sp. FJAT-27812. Next base: position 3,117,743 of record NZ_LIGH01000001.1, read on the forward strand.
AGGCCGGAAGCCTAGCCGATGCAAAGCTTCCGGTATTGCAAATTACCGCTTCTAACGATGGGGTGCTGAACTGGGAGGACTGGGGCAAGGGGAAGGCGTTTATGCCTAGCCATACGCAGTATGTCACCATTGAAGGCGGCAACCACGGCCAATTCGGTTCCTACGGCGTTCAAAAGGGCGATAAACAAGCGACCATTACGCCACAGGAGCAGCTGGATCAGGTTAGCCGCGAGCTGCTTGGTTGGATGAAGGGTATTCACGCATCTGAGTAAATATCCATAACGATGGAATGGTCTTGCTGTGCTTGGCATAAAGTAAGGACAAGAAGCTGTCTCATGAGGTCAATGACCTGATGGGGCGGCTTTTTTTGTTTTGTAAAAAGACGAGCTGTATCCAAATAGGCTTGACATCGGATAATGTTAGTTGTATGGTTAGTTACATAAGTAATGAACCGTAGAAGCAAAGAGGTGATGGCGTGTTTGATGACCGAAGTCCCATATACCAGCAGATTGCTGACAAAATTAAAGACGATATCATTAGCGGCGTTCTGCAAGAAGATGAGCAGGTGATGTCTACGAATCAATATGCTGCGTTTTATCGCATAAACCCGGCTACCGCAGCGAAAGGCTTCCATTTGTTAACGGAGGAAGGCATTTTGTATAAGAAAAGGGGAATCGGCATGTTTGTGAGCGGTGAAGCGCGGCAATCGTTGCTTATGCAGCGCAGGGAGCGTTTTTTTGAGGAGGTTGTCGATCAAATGCTTGCGGAGGCCGAGAAGATCGGAGTGCCGCTGGCAGATATTATAGGTCGAATCGAACAGGTGAGAGGGAGGGACGGGAAATGACGCTTCCGGTAGAGGTGAGCCATTTGCAGCTGCGTTATGGTTCTTTTGCGGCGCTTGAGGATATTTCGTTTAAGCTGGAGGGCGGCAAAATATACGGTCTTCTAGGCCGGAACGGCTCTGGCAAAACAAGTCTGCTATCGATACTAGCCTCTTATCGCGAACAATCAGGCGGCAACGTAGCCATTGATGGCGAAGCCCCCTTCGAAAATGCGCGAATTATGGAGCAAGTATGCTTCGTTCAAGAAAGCGGCCACATGCCCGAAACCCTTTACGTACGAGATGTGTTAAAGCTAGCAGCAAGCTGCTGGCAGAACTGGGATGCTGATTACGCAGACCGGCTCATACGTCAATATGAGCTTCCGCTGAAGAAGCGGGTGGCATCGCTCTCGCGAGGAATGAAATCTGCGCTTGGCGTGACATTAGGCCTTGCCAGCCGCGCCCCGGTTACGATTTTTGACGAGGCTTATCTTGGCATGGATGCTCCTTCTCGCTATACCTTTTACGAAGAGCTTCTAAATGATTATATGGAGGCGCCTCGGACATTCATTTTATCCACGCATTTAATTGAGGAGGTAGGCTCCTTGTTTGAGGAGGTGCTTATTTTGGATAAAGGGCGCTTGCTCATGCATGAGGAAACAGAGGCGCTTCGCGCGCGCGGCGCATCCATTACCGGACCAAGCGACAGCGTAGACCGTTTCGTTAGCGGCTTGACGGTGCTTGGCGAACAGAAGCTGGGCAAGACGAAGTCGGCTACGGTGTTCGGCGAACTCACGGAACAAAAACGAAAGGCAGCATTGGCGGAAGGGCTTGAGCTTGGGCCTGTATCGCTGCAGGATCTGTTCGTTCATTTGACCAAGAAACGAGGGGATGAGTTATGAGCGGCAAGAGAAAACATCCCGTGCTGAATGTAGCACAGCATCTGCTGTACACCTTTCGCTGGACGTTCTTCTTCTATTGGATTATTTTCATATTGGTCTTTATTGGCCTTGCTGTTTTAGTAAATGAAAAGGTCATTCCTGACGGAGAATTGAATTTAAATGAAATATGGGAGAGCGTAACGATTTCCCCTAAAATATTTCTCATGGTCATCGGCATTTTGCTGACCCCCGCGTCTCTTGCGAGTTTTGTTGCGTGCGGCGTTACGAGGCGGCATTTCATACGGGGCGTGACTCTCTTCATGGCAGTGAGCTCAGCGCTGTTAGCGCTCCTTATGATGGCAGGCATTTCGTTCGAGCAGTTTATTTATGAGCGGAATAATTGGTCCATTGAGCTGCAAAACACTCATCTATTTACTTCCCCTTCGCAGCTAGGCTTGGTTTTTGTTGAATATTTTTGCTTGTTCTTTGCTTACTTTGGCAGCGGTTGGCTCATCGGTTCGGGTTATTATCGGTTCCACTGGCGGAACGGGTTGCTTATTACACTTGTGGCGATTGTTACGGCAGTGGCGATGGACATCGTATTAACCTCAAAGTGGCTGGGCGAGCTGCTGCAATCCCCATTTAATGCCCAGCATACGCCAGTCGCTGCAGTCGTACTGCTTGCCATCCTCGTGATAGCGATTATCGTGGTACTGAACGATAGGATCCTTCGCCGTGTAGCGATCAAGAAAAAAATGTTTTAATAGCAAATGACAAGGCTGCTGCTGAAGGTCGTGACGATCTTTGGGGCTGCTTTGTTTATTTTCCCCCTTGGCGAAAATGATTGTGCTTTTTGGAAATAGTGGGAAAGAAGAAGGAGGCGTATCAAAGTTTGTCGAAATATAGTAGAAATATAAAATAGTATTTTCAACATGCCGAGGTGTTCGATGAAGGCTTCCCATAAATTTATGCAGGCTCTTGTTTTATTGTTATTTATAGCCATTCCGCTCCTTTCAACACCCACTTATGCGTTATCGAATTCTACTCCGGCTGCTATAACCGATTGGGAAATGATGTGGGAGGACGACTCGCATGAGACCGTTCAAAATGCTTCTTCAAGTGAGCGTTCAAGCGAGTGGCAAGCATTTACCTATGGGGATGCGTTGCCGAAGAAACCAGCTAATATTCAATCGGCATGGGTTAGGTTTAAGCTGCCGGAATATGATCTGGCAAGGCCTGTATTATTAATAAGCAAGTTAACAGCCAAGGACGTTTCGATTTTTATCAATAATAAGCTCGTTTATGAGTCAGACCGTAATTATTCTTATAATAAAAACGAGATTCTTTTGTCTATTACGGAACATGAAGCTAATCATATGGTCTATATCCTTTTGCATACCGATTCAGATTGGCTTGGCCTAAAGAAACCCATTATGATTGGTGAAGGCCAGATACTCAGCAAAGCGTTTATGAAGCAGGAAATGTTCGATGTCGTTATTGGGGCATCGCTTTTATTTGTATCGCTGGCTATGTTTTTATGTTTTTTATTTTTAAATAAATCTTATTTGTCGGGGATAAATTCACTCTGTGTTTTTATTTTTTCAATCGGGGTAATGCTTCTTTCTTTATCTCCCTATGTCCATTCGGTATATAAGGAATATGGATTTATCATTTATTACACGTTTGATGTCAGCTCAAATTTATTGATGCCTTCTATTTTTATCTTTTTTGAGAAAATATTTGGACGAGGTCCCTACGGATTAATTACGCGTTTTAGAAAGCTGCAGGTCATGGTTTCGGCGATTTCTATTGTTTGGTTTTTTGCTTCTTTCCTATCGGATGGAATTGAAAAGTATTATATACTCGTGACGACGCTCACGTTTGCCGGGACGGTCGTTTTTGGGAACATGCTGCTTATTGGCTGTTTCATCAAGTATTGTCTGCAACGGAACAAAGAAGCTATCATCATTACGATTGGATTCGGCACTTTCGCAGCGATAGCAGCGTTAGAGCTCGGCTGGTACTTTATTCAAGACAAAAATTATGATTTGATATTTTGGAAATGGGGCATTTTTAGTTTTATTGCCTCCTTAATTATTATTTTAGTAAGAAGAATATTGTTGAATTACGAGCAGGTCGTAAAATATTCCAAGCAGTTGGAAGTCTTTAATAATGAGCTTCAGCGTGCCGAAAAAATGGATATCATCAGCCAATTAGCCGCTTCGGTAGCCCATGAGGTTCGTAATCCGCTGCAAGTGACCAGAGGTTTTCTTCAATTGCTCGGTGAGAAATCAACGAACGAAAGAGACAAAGGGTTTATGGTGATGGCAATAGATGAGCTGGATCGGGCGGCTGATATTATTACGGATTTTTTAACATTTGCTAAGCCGCAGCTCGAAGAAATGACGCTTTTGAACGTTGCCGACGAGCTTAAGAAAATAGAGGGAATACTGGTGCCTTTAGCGAACATGCAGGGCGGCGTTATCAAGGCGGAGTTATCACCTCAATTATACGTTCGCGGTGATTCATCCAAACTAAAGCAAGCGATAATTAATATTATCAAAAACAGTATTGAAGCTCTAAACAAAGATGGAACCATTTTGATTCGAACCTACATGAATGATTTCAACAACGTGGTCATTACTATAAAGGATAATGGGGAAGGGATGAACGAGGCCGACCTGAAGAGATTAGGCGAGCCTTATTACTCCAAAAAAACGAAAGGAACCGGCTTAGGATTGATGGTGACCTTCCGTATTATTGAAGCTATGGGCGGGAAGATTAAGTTTAATAGTAAAAAAGGCGTGGGTACGGAAGCCGTCATCCACATCCCTTCAGCAAAAAAATAGCGCTGTCTGCTCATATTAGAGTGGACGAGCGCTTTTTTTGTCATTTTACGATATATGTTATAAAACGTAAATTTCTAATATTCGACAAATAATAGAAACTATTGTGCCTTTTCACTAAAGGGAATAAACTGGAATTAGCTTAATAACCCATTTTATCTGGTTCTAACTTGTTGTTTATTTTAAATAAAGGGTAAAGTCAGAAGGTTCTAAATCGAAGATTGTCGAAATATAGTACCGTATAAGGAATTGTGATTCTTATCATATGAGGTGTTCAATGAAAGCTTTACATAAATATGTAATTGTTATCGTCCTATCGTTATTTATTGCTAGCGCCTTTCTGGCTGTGTCCGCCTATGCGCAGTCTTCTGCTGCGACTACTGCCATCACGGAGTGGGAAATGATGTGGGAAGAGGATCCTGATAGTACGGTTCAGGATGTTTCTTCCAAGGAAAGGGAAGGGGAGTGGGCGCTATTTTCTGAAGGTAACGCATCTCTTGGAAAACCTGTTGATATTGATACCGCATGGATGAGAGTGAAAGTGCCTTCTTTTGATTTAGTAAGACCAGCTTTATCAATAAAAAGATTAACCGCTAGAGATGTGACGATATACATTAATAATCAGATCGTTTACAATTCACATCGAAACTATCCATACAATAAAAATGAAATTATCTTACCACTTTCGGCTAACGAATCTAATATAGTCGTTTATATAAAATTAGCTACTAATGTAGGGTTAATTGGAGTTCAAGGCAATATACATTTGGGTGAATTTCAACAACTTGAAAAAGGGTTTATGAAGTATGGAATTTTAGATGTTATTTTAGGTGCGGCACTAGTGTTTATAGCATGTGGCCTACTAATATGTTTTATATTTATTAAAAAATCATATTTAGCTGCTGGAAACTCTTTAACAGTTATTATTTTATCTGTAGGATTAATGATTTTTACATACTCTCCATTTTTACATATGATGTATCCTCAAATAGGTATTATTTCATATTACTCATTTGATCTGGGTTCGACACTTTTAATGCCCTCCATTTTTTTCTTCTTTGAGCGAGTTTTTGGTAAGGGACCTTTTAAGCTAATTTATCGTTTTAGAAAGCTTCATGTTATTTTTGCAGTTATTAATACAGTATTTTTAATTATTAGTTTTATATCGCATGAAGTAAGAGACTGGTACACGATTTTTGGTGCAGCAGTATTCGCAATTTTTATCTTAATAAGCAATATACTGTTAATAATTTTACTTGCAATTTATTGTAAGCAAAGAAACAAGGAAGCCATTATCCTATCAGTCGGTTTTAGTATGTTTGCTGTAATAGGTGGAGGTGAATTAGCTTGGTATTATATTAAACAATTGGACTACTACATGTTTGTTTGGAAATGGGGAATTCTTTGTTTTTTAGGTGCATTAGTTATTATACTAGCTCGTAGAAGCATATTTAATTACGAGCAAATGGTTAAATACTCCAAGCAAATGGATATATTTAACAATGAGCTGCAGAGGTCTGAGAAGATGGAAATCATTAGCCAACTTGCCGCCTCAGTTGCGCATGAGGTTCGTAATCCATTACAAGTTACAAGAGGATTTCTACAAATTATCGGGGAGAAGGCTAACAGTGAGAAGGATAAAACGTTTATGCTGCTTGCCATTGAAGAGCTAGATCGTGCTTCAGAAATCATTACTGACTTTCTTACCTTCGCCAAGCCCCAACTTGAACAGACTACGATTCTTAACATTGGAGAAGAGCTGCAGCAAATAGAAGGAATTCTTGTTCCTTTAGCGACAATGCAAGGGGGGCTTATTACAGTAGATTTGGAATCAAATCTTTATGTCCGAGGAAATTCATCAAAGTTTAAGCAAGCACTGATTAATATTATCAAGAACAGTATTGAGGCATTGGGCCAAGAAGGTACCATACATATTCGTGCTTATGAAAATAAGGATACAAAAAATGTTATTATTCGAATTAAAGATAACGGAGAAGGCATGACAGAGAATGATTTGAAAAGGCTTGGTGAGCCTTATTATTCTAAGAAGACTAAAGGCACTGGTCTTGGTCTTATGGTCACATTCCGAATTATCGAAGTGATGCAGGGGACATTGCATTTTACAAGTAAAAAGGGTTTTGGTACTGAAGCAATTATTGAATTTCAGCAAGAGATAAAAGAAGTCTCCTTACTTTAAAGTAAGGAGACTTCTTTTATTCTTATACCCACATCGGGAAGAATACTTGAGCTTCATCTTGTTTCTCAGCAGGGTTAACGGGAAGAACGAGATAAAATTTATTTGCTGTCTCTTCTACCACTTCTACCTCGATTGTATCCGGTACATCAACGCCAAAAGCGTCTTTAACGGCTGTTTTCGGGTCGGCTAGAAGTTGTTTTTTGAATTCGGCATCTTCCCAGGCTTTTTGAATGATTTGTTCTTGCAATGATTGTTTAGTGGACACAATGATCACCCTTCCGAATATGTATATGTTTACCATACTCAGTTTAGCATGACCATTCGACATATTCCATATATATTTTCAATTTTTCGACAAATAATAGAATCTTTTGCACCTATTCAATTGATTGATTTCCGAAAAAATAGTTAAATCCGCCCTTAAGCAGATTTTTCTTTTTTGATTCAATCGTCTCATATACATGGTTCAAATGATTCACTATAAAAGCGTGAAACTCTATCAATTCCCCAGCTCCCGCTTCCATAGCCGCTATCTTCGCATGATTATCCTCGGCCAGCTGCACATATGGCTTTAGGCATCCTCGAATGTAAATGGCATTTTCAGCATCCTTCTCTGTCAAAAGGGTTCCAGCAGGGCGATCGGCAGCAATCATCGCAAGCAAGCCGTTATAGCTGCCATCTGCCAAATCTTCCCGCCAGTCCGCATAGTCATCCGCCATCTGAAGCGTCATAAGCACGATGTCGATCATTTGCTCCAGCTTGTCGATTAGCTCTGTCCGCCCTGTTAAGAGAAGCGCGCCCGTGCTTGCGATTTTGACGGGACCTGCTTTGCCTGCCGTGCGGATCCGATCGTTAATAAAATAATCCTGGCGATTCTCGTTCACGACGCTGTCAGCCCATGTCGTCACATAACGTTGATAATAGGACCAAAACACGGGATCGGAAGGGAACAACTCGCGGAAGAGGCTGAACATTTCAAGCTGCAGCAGGCTGCCGAGAGCAAGCTGCTCCTTCCAGCGGGAAGAGGGAAGGCTGTCCATCACGTCATCCTGAATAAAAAAATAGAGCATTCCATATACATTAGCTAAAGCGAGCTTCTCACACTGTGCATCACTAATGCCGCTCGGCTCCTTGACCCAGAAGGGAAGCAGGCTGCATATGTAATCCTTGCCGCTATCATGCTTCACAGGATTGAACTTGTCGGCGTAAGCAAGGCCAATCGCGTTAAGCGGTTCTGGAAAAACGGCAATACGGCGCTCAGCTTCCATATAAACTTGCTCCAGCTGCGTTTTATATCGAGTAAACCATTCCATATCGAAACCCTCCGTGACCATTTATAGGAATTGAAATGAATATACTAAATTGTAAGTTGGCGCATATAAATAGTAAATGAACCGTGTAAATCTTTTCCTACTATACCATCTTCCAAATAAGAAAATGTTAACATTTTTTTAAGCAAGAGGTAAAAAAGGCGAACTACCTTATTGAGTAAAAAGAGAAAATCCAGTAAAATAGAGTAAAGCTATGGAAGTTTGAATGATTGGTAGAAGACCCTCTGTCACACTATGTTTACAAAACTGGACTAAGGTCGGGGACATACCTATTACCTGAGCAGGTTTAGAATTTTGTTCTCCTGCATTAAAGTTAATACCAAGATGAGAGTTCTTTAATGTGGAGGTAGTACGGCATGAATAGAGATGTAGAAATTTATGTGCTCTTAACGAATACGGGTACATTATTCTCAAAGACCATTCGATGGTATACGAAAAATATGTTAAACCATGCATCAATAGCATTTGACAGCGATTTGAATGAAGTGTATAGCTTCGGGAGAAAAAATCCGAGCAACCCATTTTTTGCGGGGTTTGTGAAGGAGGATGTGCGCGGCGAGTTTTTTGAGCATTCTACCTGTGCTCTATACCGATGCACGATCAGCCATTGCGCTTATATCAATATTAGAAACCAGATTCACTATATGGAGAAGAATAGAGACCAATACAAATATAATCTGCTTGGCATGTTAGGCATCATGCTTAATATCGAGATGAAACGAGAATACGCTTACTTCTGTTCGCAGTTCGTCGCTTCGGTTTTCGAAGAAAGCGGAGTGAATTTGGTCAACAAGCCATCTTTATTCGTAACGCCGGCTGATTTGGAGAATACGGCATTATTAGAATTAGTATACCACGGCAAGCTGCATGCCTATACGGGCGTCAAAGAGGAAATAAAGGCGACAGGCACTTTCCGAACGGCATAATAAAAGATCTCTCATGAGGAGATCTTTTTCTTTTTAAAGGAATCAACAATAGATCGGGGAGGCTGACTTTCAAAATGTCCATGATCAGTTTTGGCATTATCGGCGGAGGCTGGCGCGCGGAGTTTTACATAAGGATAGCAAAAGCGCTGCCAGAGCGCTTTCGTATTCATACGATGCTTGTGCGGGATGAGGAGAAGGGACGGGCTCTCGAGGCAAAATGGGGCATTCGAACGGTCCGCAACATGGAACAATTCATAGAAGAGGCGGCGAATATGAGCTTCACAGTCGTATCCGTGCCACGTACCGCAGTTCCGGACATGCTCCGTGAATTAGCCGAGCATAGGATTCCGGTGCTTGCAGAGACGCCGCCGGCCGCGGATTTGGCTGCTCTTAATGCGCTTTATGGATCATTGCCACAGGGTGCAAAGGTACAGGTTGCGGAGCAGTATTTATTCCAGCCAATGCATGCCGCCCGCATTCAGATCGCGCGCTCCGGCAAGCTGGGCGAGGTGAAGCATGTACAGGTCTCGGCTGCTCATGATTATCATGGCATTAGCCTTATTAGACAGCTGCTTGGCGTTGGCTTCGAGACGGCCGCCATTAGCGGCCAGCAGTTTGAATCGACGATCATGCAAGGGCCAAGCCGGCAAGGCGACCCTATCGAGGAACGTTTCGTGCAGTCGGTTCAACGGATCGCGACGTTCCGTTTTGGAGATAAGCTGGCTGTTTACGATTTTACAGGCGACCAATATTTCTCTTGGATTCGGCGCAGCCGCGTTCTCGTCAGAGGCAGCAAGGGCGAGCTGGTGGACTCCGATGTCAGCTACTTAAAGGACTATGCTACACCTATCCACACTGAGCTTCGTAGGATAGATACCGGACATCACGGCAATTTGGAGGGCTATTACCATCGCGGCGTCACCGCGGACGGGGAGTGGCTGTACCAAAATCCGGTCGCTCCCGCAAGGCTAAGCGATGACGAGATCGCGATAGCTACATGCTTGCTTCGCATGGGCGATTACGCTTCAGGAGGACCTTCCTTTTACAGTCTTGCCGAAGCAGCTCAGGATCACTATCTGGCGCTAATGATGGGACAAGCGATTGAATCAGGTCAAACTGTTCATACAGATCAGCAGATTTGGACGAGATAATAAGACATATAGTACACAAAAATGGTACCATTTACATGCAGGGGTTTTCCTAGCCCTATGATAAAATATAATTATAGTAGACGACTCTATATCACAACCATTGTGATTGAGTCGTTTTTTGTTTTAGCGGGTCGAATTGTACAGAAATTGTACATTTCTGTCGGATATAATTGATAAAATAATTTACTTTATTGGAATAATCATGGGTATAAAGGAGTAAGCGGATGTTTTCCCTCAACAAAAAAAACGATAAAAGAACGGCAACACTCATTCTAGCGTTTCTATTAACGATGTCTATTCTAACGGGCTGCAGTTTATTTGGTAACCGCTCGAACTCCGGAGACGCGAACCTGGCAGCAGGCGAGGAAACGAATCAGCCACAAATGCCTTATAACGGTGAGATGAGCAAGGCGATTCCATTCGTGTACACGACGAATAAAGAGCTTTCGCTTACCTTCAACGGCATGGGTGACGAGGAAATTATGGCTAAGCTGCTTGATGAGCTTGATCGATACCGTATCAAGGCGACCTTTTTCCTGCCAGGGGAGAGGGTGGCGGAGGAGCCGGATATCGCGAATGAGATTTTGGCCAGAGGGCATGAAATCGAGAATAATACGCTGAACCAATTGGATCTTACTAATTTAACCTACGAGCAAGTTTACAAGGAAATTCATGTGAGCAATGAAGTTATAAAAAAAGAAACAGGCGTCACTCCGCAATATTTGAGAACGAGATCAGGCGACTATAACGACAATGTCCGTTTAGCCGCGGCTCAGAGCGGGTTGTCGGGCGTTGTATCGTACAGCCTTAATTTGCATGAGTGGCAAAATGAAACCGAACAAGAAAAAGCCAATTACATTCGAAAATATGTCACACGCGGCGGAATCATCGCACTGGATTCAGAGCTGGATACCCATGTTCTCGAATCCGTTCCGTTTATCGCAAAGGCGGCAGAGGATGTCGGCTATAAGCTGATTCCGCTTAGAAAGCTGATTGAGAGCGGTCATGAGAGAAAGCCGCTGGAACAAATCCCGGGTTACGACGCTGCGAAAATCAATTTAAACTACAAGGATGCCAAGTATCAGCTTATCAATAACCTCGGGATGAATAAGAAGACCGTTTCCTTGACCTTTGATGATTGGGGCACTGATTATACGGTTACCAAGCTGCTTGATATATTGGCTAAATACAATATTAAGGCGACCTTCTTCCTGCGTGCGAACGGGGCTGAGAAAAACCCGAATTTAGCTAAGGCCATTGCAGACGCAGGCCATGATGTTGCTAACCATACTTACAGCCATCCCGTTATTACGAAGATAACGCCAGAGCAATTGCAACAGGAAGTTGTAAAAGCCCATCAAGTCATAACAGAGGCGATTCAGCAAAAGCCTACGATGCTGTTCAGGCCGCCGACCGGTGCCATTGACGATGATAGAGCGAGGATGGTAGCAGCTACCGGCTACACAGATATCGCCATGTACGACGTTACGGTGTTCGACTGGGATTCTGCCAGCGATGCCGACCATATCGTAAATGGCATTCTGGATCAAACGGTAAGCGGCAGTATCATATTGCTTCATATGCTTGATGATATCCATACGATTGAGGCGCTGCCGATCGCCATTGAGAAGCTGAGAAGCAAAGGCTATGAATTTGTTCCCATGTCGCAAATGGCTTTGAAATAACATTTTCTACCTAGACGGAGTTGGGCATATGGCGTTATTCGAAGAGATTGTTGCAAAACAGAAGAAAATGGCTGTCATTGGGCTAGGGTATGTGGGATTACCGATCGCGGTCGCTTTTGCCAAAAAAGTGGATGTGATCGGCTTTGACGTAAGCGAGGCAAAGATTGACGCCTATAGACGAGGTTTCGATGCAACGGGGGATGTCGGCAATGACGTTCTCGGGAGCAGCACGGCCCGGTTTACTTCCGATGAGAACGAGCTGAGCGATGTTTATTTCTTCATTGTTGCTGTGCCGACGCCTGTTCAAAGCGGCAATGTTCCAGACCTGAAATATGTGCAAAGCGCAAGCCGGACGGTCGGCAGACAGCTGAAGAAGGGCTCAATCGTCGTATTTGAGTCCACGGTGTATCCGGGAGTAACGGAGGAGATCTGCGTGCCGATTCTCGAGGCGGAGTCGGAACTGGCCTGCGGCGTCGATTTTAAGGTCGGTTATTCGCCAGAGAGGATCAATCCGGGTGATAAAGTCCACCGGCTGGAGAACATTACGAAGATCGTATCCGGGATGGATGAGGATACGCTCCATATAGTAGCGAGCATGTATGAGCTTATTATTGAGGCTGGCGTATACCGCGCCGAGAGCATCAAGGTAGCCGAGGCGGCGAAAGTGATCGAGAACGCGCAGCGGGACATTAACATCGCTTTTATGAATGAGTTGTCTATGTTATTCAACAATATGGGGATCAGCACCAAAGCCGTGCTGGAAGCCGCAAGCACCAAATGGAATTTTCTAAACTTTACGCCAGGACTGGTGGGCGGACATTGTATCGGAATTGATCCCTATTATCTCACTTACAAAGCGGAGGACACTGGCTATCATTCGAAAATTATTTTAGCAGGACGCCATATAAACGATGGAATGGGAAAATATGTAGCTCAGCAAATTATTAAGAAGCTGGTCAAGCTGAAGGAAAATATGAATACGGCCAAAATCGGCTTCCTCGGCCTCTCATACAAGGAGGACAGCTCGGATATTCGCAATACGAAGGTAACCGACATCATTCGCGAGCTGGAGGAGTACGGCATTACGACGCTTGTAGCTGATCCGAATGTGGACAAGCAGCAGGTGTATAGGGAATACGGCATCGAGCTTGTTGAGATGGACGCGCTCAAAGGGCTGAATGTAGTCGTTGTGGCCGTGCCCCACAGTCAGTTTAAGCAGATGGGCGTGAGTGATTTTGACAAGCTGTACGAGGATCATAAAACGAAGCTACTCATTGATATAAAAGGAATATTCAATAAAAACGAATTTGAGGAACACCGTTACGAGTATTGGAGCCTGTAGTGCCAGATTGGAGACAGCAGCTATGTTTAAGCGACAAAAAAAGAAGCCTGAAGAAGTGCTGTCTGTTCCAAGAACGGACAGGCGAACCCTCTCTAACGTACCTGACCCGGAACAGCTTAGATTAAAGGTTGATCGAAGAGGAGCGGCCGAGGGACAACCTGCTGACGGCTATTTTGATTCGGCTAATATGAAAAAAATGCGTGAGCTAAGCTTGCGCTACGAGGCGAGCTTTGACGTTTGGTTTCTTCGAAAAGGACGAAGCAAGAAGTCACGGATAAAAGGACAGGCGGTCGATATTTCTTCCACTGGCATCTTAATTGAGCTGGACCCTGGCCTTGCCGACCATTCGTTACGGGAGGGAGGCAACTATCAGCTCAGCTTCGATATTCCTCCGGGTACGATGCCGGAAGGTTTTGAATCGTCGGTAAAGCTGGAAGCCGTCATTATTCGGACATTCACGCGCGATAGTGAAGAAGGAATAAAGCTATTAATCGCTTTCCAATTCGTTAAGCCGATATCGGCGTACTTGCAGCGGAAACGATGGGGTTACTCCGTCTATATGGCGAGCAGCTTGCTGTTTGTTGCCGTCGGCATCATTATGCTGATGCGCGTGGAGAGCATCATTTATTTCAAATACAACTTTCTGCTTTATTTATACAGCATCACGGCGGCGGCCTTCCTGCTGACGCGTTATTTCTTCGGGGCGCTGCACCGGGATGTGCCGATTGACCCTTACTATACGCCTGGCGTGTCGATAATCATTCCCTGCTTCAATGAAGAAAAATGGATTCACCGCACGATTTTGAGCTGTATGAATCAGGACTACCCTGTCGATAAGCTTGAAGTGATCGTTGTCGATGACCGCTCCAAGGACCGTTCGGTAGAGCAAATCCAGAAGGTCATCGATCTTGTTCATCAAGAGGCGGCGCGGTATGCAACGAAGGATCGGTTGAAAATGCATGTGCTCGCCGAAAACGGAGGCAAACGCGTCGCGCTCGTCAAGGGCGTAGAGATGGCGAAGCATAATTTGGTCGTATTCGTCGACTCGGACAGCTTCTTGGAGCCAACCGCGATCAGGCATCTCGTTCAGCCGTTTCAAGATCCGCAAATGGGAGGCGTAGCTGGAAGAACGGACGTAGAGAATAAATACACCAACTCCATTACGAAGCTGCAAACGGTGCGCTATTACATCGCTTTCCGCATTATGAAGGCAGCGGAGTCATGGTTCGACAGCGTAACCTGCTTGTCCGGGCCTTTGTCCTGTTACCGGAAAGAGCTGGTCCTGAAGCACAAGGATGCTTGGCTTAATCAGAAGTTTCTCGGTCAGCCGGCAACGTTCGGGGATGACCGAAGCATGACGAATTTTATTTTGAAAACCCATCGGACAGGCTACCAGGACACGGCGATTTGCTCGACGATCGTGCCATCCGACATGTTTGTTTTCTTAAAGCAGCAAATGCGGTGGAAGCGTTCCTGGCTGCGCGAATCGCTTCGGGCAGGCGGATTTATTTGGCGCAAAGAGCCGTTTATGGCATTGTTTTTCTACATCGGGCTTATCGTTCCGATAGCCGCGCCGGTTATCGTGTTATACAACTTGTTTTATGTGCCGATCGTGCATCACGTATTCCCGAGCACCTTTCTAATGGGGCTGCTGCTGATGGCGCTGCTCATGAGCTTTGCCCATCTGCTGTTTCGCAAGAGCAAGCTGTGGGTTTTTGGGATCGTATTCTGTGTCTTCTACGAGCTCGTGCTGCTGTGGCAAATGCCTGTCGCGTGGGTAACGTTCTGGAAGTCGACTTGGGGAACGAGAGAAACGCCGCAGGATATCGAGGCTAGGAATAAAAAGGAAGCCAGGAAGAACAAAAACAAAAAAAATATGGACGTGCCGCTTTAGAGCAAGCATGGCCTATTTCAAGGATGAAGGATGGCCGCCATGAAAAAGGGAATTGCGAGTGGAGCCTTTGATTATAAGAAAAAGAATAAAATAAAGATTATCAAAACGATTATACAATCGATTATTTTGCTTGTTGTTGGCTTCATTCTTTATCATGCGATTTTCGATACGAAGCAGTATGCGGTGCCTGACCATGCGCAGTGGAGCAACACGAACGGATTTGTTGCGCTGTCTTATTTTGGCGTGGCAAGAACGGGCACCTCGGAGCTGATTGCCAAAAAACGATTGGATCAGCAGCTTCAGGCGCTTTACGATCAAGGTTATACGACAATTTCGCAGCAGGATGTATTGGACTACTACAAGAGCGGCAAGCCATTGCCGCCTAAAGCGCTATTCCTCTCGTTCGAGGACGGAAGAAACGATTCGAGCTTATTTGCGCAGCCGCTGCTTGAGAAGTACAACTTCAAGGCAACCATTTTGTCGTATGCGAACAAGGTTGGCAGCAAGGAATCCAAGTTCCTTCAACCCAAGGACATGCTCAAAATGATGAAAACCGGCTACTGGGAGCTGGGCAGCAATGGCTACCGCCTCACGTACATTAATATTTTTGACAAGGCAGGCAAGCTGATCGGGGTGAAGGACGAGAATGAATTTAAGGATAGAGAAAACGCAAGCTACTATACCCACTATCTGATGGACTTCATTCGGGATGAGAATCTTGTGCCCACCGAGAACCGCAAGCAAATGGAAGCCCGCATAAATGCGGATTATAAGTCCATGAACGACATTTATAAGCGCACGCTCGGTTTTGTGCCTAATGTGTATATGATCATGCATGCCAACTATCTTTACGGAGGGATGAACCGGCTAGTTGAAAATGTGAATGCCGATAACATTAAGTCGATGTTCGGCATGCATTTTAACCGCGAAGGATTCTCCTTCAATGATAGCGATGAGAGTTTATATGATCTAACAAGAGTGCAGCCGGCGTCTTATTGGTATACGAATCATTTGCTTATGAAGCTGCGCAAGGATACGGGCGAGAAAGTCAGCTTTGTAACCGGCGATCAGAAGCGTGCGGCAAAATGGACCCTTGGCAGCGGCGCTGCTGAGTTCGCTGATAACCGCATCGCGTTAACGTCGCTTCCGGCAGGCAAAGGCCTGCTTTATTTGAAGGGCAGCGGGGCTTATAGCGATGTTAAGCTAACCGCAGAGCTAAAGGGCCACGCGATTGGCCAACAGTCGGTTTATGTGAGGTATAACCGGAAGCAGGATTCCTATGTGCGCATATCGCTTGAGGACAACAAGATAATCGTTGAGCAGAAGGAAAAGGGCGGCAAGGCAGAGAAGCTTCAAGAGTATACCCTGAAGAACGCGGCAGAAGATGCTGCCAAGAAGCTGGAGATCGTTATGCACGGCAATCAATTGAAGCTGTCTCTGGATGATGTTCAGCTGTTTAACGGGCAGCAGATTAAAGGCACGATCAACGGCGGCGAGATTGCGCTTGCGTCGGAAGCCAGCAGGGCGAATTTGAAGGACGACATATACGATGCGGTATTTGATGACATCAAAGTGATGTCCGTAACGGAAGCTGGAAGCGAGCAGAAGCTGTTGTACAAAAATGGATACGCCGGCATTGAAGGAATAATCAGCAGAATCAGGAATGCGGTTAATGCTTCCTTTGACTGGGCGATCGACACCTTCTAGGTTGATTATGAATGACAAAAACGGGGTGTTAAGATTGGTTAGAAGCCGGAAGGTGTTTTTAACAGCGAGCTTGCTTATCTTGTTCATTGGCGCAGCGGTATGTATGGATGAACTGGTCGGGCCTTCTAAAGAGGAGGGGCAGACGTCCGAGCTCTCTGCGTGGCTTGCGGATTGGCAATGGCAAACCGGGCTTGAGAATTTGGATGCAATAAAGGGAAGCTTGACGAGCCTGCAGATGTTCGCTGCCTATTTTGATCAAACGGACAGCCTCTATTTCACCGATAGCTTCCACGAGGCACTGCCTGAGGTATTAAAGCTTTATGAGCATAGCGGGCTTGATCACGTCTATTTGACCGTTGTGAATGATCAATTCCAGCCGAGCGGCGAATCGGTGCAGAAGGACCCGGCTTTGATTACGCGTTTGATGGGCACGGTGGAGAGCCGCAGGAAACATGCGGATGAATTGATAGCGGCCTTGGAGCAGTACGGCTTCGGCGGCATCGAGTTGGACTATGAGAGAGTGGCGGATGAGGATTGGGACAATCTGCTGCTGTTTTTCTCCGACCTATACCCTCGCCTGCAGGAAAAAGGGAAGTCGCTTCGCATCGTGCTCGAGACTAGGGCGAAGATCGAGGAGCTTAAGCTTCCGGAGGGGCCTGATTATGTCATGATGGCTTATAATTTATATGGCTCACACAGCGGTCCGGGGCCGAAGGCTGACCATGCTTTTATTAAGGAATTAACGAGCCGAATGGGCTCTTTGCCTGGACAGCCGTATATTGCGTTCTCTGTCGGAGGGTTTGACTGGCAGGAGGGCGGCAAGGCAAAGGCATTGACTGAGGTGCAGGCGTCCATTTTGGCAAAGCAGACAGGCAGTACGATTCGGCGCGATGAAGCAAGCGGGAGCGTATATTTTGATTATACGGCCGAGGATCAAGTGAAGCATACGGTATGGTATGCGGACGAAGAAACGTTGTCGCAATGGATCGAGGTTGCCGGGCAAGCCGGATACGGCAAAGCGGCGATATGGAGATTGGGCGAAATGCAGAGGTCTTCACTTGATTTATTGAAGCAGCATCTAAAATGAAATAACGATTGATGAGGGACTTGCGTGAATGCTTACACAGCATCAGGGAAAGTCCTTTTTTTTCTTCCAAAACATTCGGATTGACAATGATTATCAATTGCGAATATACTTCATTTTAGGACAAAAACAGAACGAATTTATTGGAGCAGGGGAGCTATTATAATGAAGCTTAAGTTATCCATTTTTTTACTGGCATGTACGATCGTATTTACAGGTTGCGGATCGAATGCAGCGGAGAAGAATGAACCGGCTAAAACAGAAGCAGAAGGCAATAAAACGGCTGAAACAGCCGTTGCTAAGGAAGATTGGGCTCCGATTTTGGAGAGCTACCGCCAGTTTACGATTGAACAGGCAGATACGTTTATTCTGGAAACAGAGAAATTTGTAAATGCGGTCAAAGCCGGCGATATCGAGACGGCTAAGAAGCTGTACGCGCCGACTCGCATGTACTACGAGCGGATTGAGCCGATTGCTGAAGCGCTTGGCGACTTAGACCCGAATATCGATGCGCGTGAGAACGATGTAGAAGAGAAGGACTGGCGCGGATTCCACCGCCTAGAGCAAGCGCTTTGGGAGAAAAACACGACAGAAGGCATGGGAGACTATGCGGATCGTCTTCTCGAGGACGCGAAGCTGCTTCGCGCTTTGATGGAAACGGTAGAGGTTGAGCCTAGCTTGCTTGTTACCGGTGCGGTGGAACTGCTTAATGAGGTATCCGCCTCGAAGGTAACGGGCGAGGAAGAACGTTATTCGCATACGGATCTTTATGATTTTGCTGCAAACGTAGAAGGCGCGAACAAAATCTATCAGCTGGTTAAGGCGGATCTGAATAAGAAGGATGCTGCGCTTGATGAGCAGATCGGCAAAGGCTTCGCAGATTTGGAGCAAGCGCTGGCTGCTTACAAATCAGGTGATGGTTACGTATCCTATTTGGAATTGAAACAGGAAGATACAAAGAAGCTAAGCCAGCTTATCGATGCGCTCGCAGAACCGCTTTCGCAAATGGGAACTATTTTGGAGGCGTAAAACAACATGAAACGACCTAGCGATTCAGAACAGAATGGACAATCTCAAGAAGAAGGCAAGCCGGGCATTATCGACAAAAAAATCAGCCGGAGAGATTTGCTGCGCATGGCTGGCGTAGGCGGAGCAGGGCTTTTGCTTGGTGCGACGGGAATGGGCGGGCTATTCTCTGTGCAGGAGCGAAGCTCGGCGAAGCCCGCTTCCAAAGCAGCTAAAGCGGATAGCGGTCAAATCGTTGATTTTTATGGCGCGCATCAGGCGGGCATTACGACCCCGCCGCAGGACTTTATCGTTTTTGCCGCTTTTGATTTAACGGCGAATTCGCTGGACGATGTTCGCAAGCTGTTCCAGGCGTGGACGGCTGCAGCCGCTGCGATGACAAGCGGGGAGATGCTTGGCAGCAACAACGAGAATCTGAATTTGCCGCCATCGGATACGGGTGAAGCAGAGGGGCTGTCGCCTTCTCGCACGACGATTACGTTCGGCGTGGGCGCATCCTTCTTTGACGGAAGGTATGGCCTTGCAGGCAAGAGGCCAGCCGCGCTGGCTGATCTGCCCGCCTTCGGCGGCGATGAGCTTCGCGAGGAATGGTCAGGCGGCGACATTGGCGTGCAGGTGAATGCGAATGATCTGCAAATTGCCTTTCATGCGATACGCAACCTTGCCCGCATCGCGAGGGGGAAGGCCGTTCTCCGCTGGACGCAGGAAGGTTTCCAGCGGACCAGCGGCGCTGATCCTGCGGGTGCAACGCCGCGTAACCTGATGGGCTTTAAGGATGGGACGAATAACCCCGACGTCAGCGATGAAGCGGAGATGAAAAAGGTTGTTTGGGCAGCCGCTTCCGATGGGACGCCTTGGATGGATCAAGGCAGCTATATGGTCGTAAGGCGTATTCGGGTGCGCATCGAGGTGTGGGACCGCTCTACGCTTGGCGATCAGGAAGCGACCTTTGGCCGTCACCGCAACAGCGGCGCTCCGATCGGCTCCGTACATGAAACGGATAAAATCGATTTGGACAAAAAGGATGAGAAGGGCAAGCCGGTTATCCCGATGAATTCACATATCCGCCTAGCGCATGGAGACGGCTCGGTCAAAATATTGCGCCGTTCGTTCTCCTATTCAAGCGGTATGGATCATAAGACAGGCCAGCTGGATGCGGGGCTGTTGTTTATTTGCTTTAATCGCGATTCGCGCAAGCAATTTATTCCGATGCAGCAGAAGCTTGGACAAAGCGATTTGCTAAACGAGTATATCGTTCATACTGGCAGCGCGATGTTTGCATGTTTTCCTGGCGTGCGTCAAGGCGGATATATCGGTGAGACGCTGTTTTAACGGATAGCTAAGCGCATTCATAAATAAAATAGAAGTTTTATGACGAAAGGGGCGGACGATGATGTTCGCACAACCTAACAACGGTATGAAACGGCATGTATTACGTTTCTTCTCCGTTGTTTTTCTATTGATAATGGTAAGCAGTAGTGGATTGCACGCATATGCTGAGGGAGACCAAGCGGCCGAGCTGGATCGGCTTCTCCCGCTAGTCGGCAGTGCGCTTGTTGAGGTCGGGCAAGGCAAATGGGAGGAAGCTGCAGCGCATGTGGAGGAAGCTGCCGCAAAGTGGAAGCAGCTGGACCCGGCGGCGTCGAAGGAAGCCGCGGCTGTAGATTCCGCGCTAGCGGGAGCTGCTAAAGCGTTATCCGGATCTGCGGATGATTCAGATGCCGCGAAGGCTTCGTTATCGTCGCTGGCGAAGGCATTTAATAAATATGTGAAGAGCTTGCAGCCGGAAACGCCGCAGTTAACCGGTCAAGAGGCGGCGGTAAACATGCTGCCGCTTACGGAGCAGCTGCTGGCAAGCGTACAGGCTGGCGACTGGGAAAAGGCAAAGGCTGATTATCTGCAGTTGAACGCCAGCTGGCCGAAGGTCGAGCCTGCGGTTCGGGCGGATAATTCCAGCGTGTACGGTGGCATGGAGACGAAGATGAGCATGCTTCGGATCGCCGTGCAAGCCGAACCGCCGCGCGCAGAGCAAGCGAAGACGGAAGCGGCTGCGCTCATTCAATTAATTAATGATTACCGCGATGGTAAAGTTGCCGCTGCTCCGAAGGACTCGGGCCTGACGATTACGGATCAAGTCGAAATACTTAATCAAGCGCTGCGTGACGTTCAGCAGGGACATTTTACTGAGGCATCCGGTCAAATGGAAGCCTTTATCATGCAGTGGCCGGCGGTCGAGGGAACGGTTCGGCTGCGGTCCGCCACGCTGTACAATAGCATCGAGATTAGCATGGCAGAGGTAGGCGGATATTTGCTGTCCGATCCGCCTGCGGCAGGCAAGGCTGAGGAGCTGATTGGCAAGATGCTGGGCCAGCTTGAGCCGATGATGCAGGAGACGCGTTATACCGCTTGGGATGCGGGCATGATTTTGCTGCGCGAAGGGCTTGAAGCGATATTGGTCCTTGCCGCATTGCTGGCTTATTTGCAGCGTACGGGCAATCATGATAAGCGCAAATGGGTATGGTCCGGCGTATGGGTAGGGCTATTATTAAGCGGTATTATGGCCTTTGTGCTTACTTACGCGATTGCCCAGATTGCGGCCGGCAGCATGCGGGAGGCGATTGAAGGGATCGCAGGCTTGTTATCCGTCGTGCTGATGCTCACAGTCGGCAACTGGCTGCACAAAAAATCGAATATGAACAACTGGAATCAATATATCGATAAACAAATGGGCAGCGCGCTGGCGCGGGGCAGCCTGTGGTCGCTGTTCGCTGTATCGGGGCTGGCGATTTTCCGCGAGGGCGCGGAGACGACAATCTTTTATGTCGGAATGGCTCCTTCCATCGATCCGCTTCAGCTCGCGCTAGGCTTTGGCGTTACGTTCGTGCTGCTGCTCGCACTTGGCTTTGCCATAATCAAGTTCAGCAGCAAGCTACCGATTCGCCCATTCTTTCTAGTGGCTTCTGCGCTTATCTATTATTTGGTCATTCGTTTCCTAGGCGAGAGCATTCACTCGCTGCAGGTATCGGGATGGGTATCGTCGCATACAGCAGCGGGCTTGCCGACCATAGGGGCGCTTGGCGTCTATCCGACATGGGAAACAACGCTGCCGCAGCTGGCGGTGCTTGCGTACATTATCGTTAAAGTGTGCGTGACGCAGCTTCTCAAATCGGCGCCGGCGCGCAAGACAGCAAATGTAAAGTAATTGTGCAAAGGCAGGTGCCCATAAGCAGGCATCTGCTTTTTTGCGAGGCGAATTCCCTATTCGGCGATGATAGGCGAATCGATGGGGTTTATGGTATGATTTCTGGAAAAGGGAGGGAACGGAGTGAAGGGACAAGGCGTACTTATATCCGCGTTAGTGTTTGCGCTTCTTATTGCGATATTTGCTGTAATTAATGTCGATTCCGTACAGGTTAACTTTTTCTTTGCGAAGACGACGCTTCCGCTTATTCTCGTCATATTGGTATCGACGCTGCTTGGAGGCGTAACGGTAGGGCTGCTAGGCCTCATTCGCCAGATCCGCCTTCAGCGAACCGTAAAATCGTTGGAGAAGCAGCTGGCTTCCCTGACGGCTGAAGCAGAACGGCTTGGCATTTCCCCGTCAGTGCTGGGCTCTGAGCCGAAACAAGCGGAAGCAGCGCCGCAAGTCGACTAACACAACTTAGATAGCGAGGCCAATCATGTTTATTTATACGTATGCATGCCATGAGGATGAGGCAAACTTATGCCAGCTCGAGCTGCAAACGCTGTTTGGTTACGAGGACGTTTGCGGTGGAGCGATTAGCAGCCCCTATGAGCTGCCGGTCGATCGCAGCCCGTTCATGAAGCGGCGAATATCCGTAATGCTGGAAGCCAACAGCTTTGAGGAGCTTGCCTTGCAGCTTCCTGCCTTAGAGCTCGGAGGCAAAACGTTTAAAGTGTTGTTTACACCCGGCGATGAGTCATTTGCTTTTGAGGAGCAGCGCCAGCATGAGCGGGCAGCAGGCGCTGTAATTCGCGGCAAGGCGGATATGCGGAGAGCGGAATGTCTCTATGGCTTGACGAAGCTGAACGGACGCTGGTATTTCGGGCCGTGCGAGGAAAACGGCGCCGCTTGGCTGAAGCATCAGAGCAAGCCGCAAAACTATTCGACGGCGCTTCCGACAAGAGCGGCGAGAGCATTGGTTAATGTTGCGGCAGGGCCGGCCATTGGGCAGCTGCGGGTCATCGATCCGTGCTGCGGAATGGGCACGGTTCTAATCGAAGCGATGTCGATGGGCATCGACATAGAGGGCGTGGACCTTAATCCGCTTGCGGTGAGGGGCGCGCGCATCAATCTGGCCCATTTTGGTTATCCGGACCGGGTGAAGCTTGGCGATATGAGGCTGCTGGAAGGGCAATACGATGCGGCGATTGTAGATATGCCTTACAATTTATGCTCCGTGCTGCCGGAGGAAGAGCAGCTTGAAATGCTGCTAGCCATAAGGAAATGGGCGAAGCGGGCGGTTATTGTGACGACTGTTCCGATCGCCGCGCAGCTCGAGAAAGCATCCTGGCGGATAACGAAAAGCACAACCCTGAGTAAAGCCTCTTTTACCAGATATATAAGTGTAGTAGAATAAGAATTATGTAGCGCATGAAACGAGGTGAACCTATGTCTACAATTGATCAAAACCAATCCGAAGAGCAGCCGAAGCAGCTGACTCAAGCGGAGAAAGCGAAGCAACTGCTCGCTCAGAAGAAGCAAGCGAAAGCTGGCGGAGCTCCTGGCCAAACGCATCTTTCCACAGGGACGCAGGCACTGAAGAGCCAAAACACGAAGAAGGTAAACAATCAGCGTAAAAAAATGGGTGTATAGCTGCTGGAGTCGTTATTTTGGCCGCAGATATAGCAACGAAGAAGGGCGCCGGCTGGCAACAGCCAGGCGCTCTTTCTTTTGTCCAAAGGCAGTTTAGCGTCAGGTGGAATAACGACGGCCCAGATAGCAAATGCTGAGAGCAATAGACCGATTGTTTCTGTGTTGGAAGGAGAATAAAGGTGATGGAGCAATATACAGCTAGCCCAAGCAGCGCCGGACGTTCAAGGCGGAAGAGGTTATTCGTGTTTGTTTTTGTTATAGCAGCCTTGCTGCAAGCAGTTCCAAGCGTAGAAGGCGCGCCAGCGGACAGGCATTCCAGATTTGAAAGCCCTGAGCTTAAAGTCGCTCCTAAGGAGGATTGGACCGTTCACTTTATTCCATCTGAGCCGTCCTACAAGCTGGCTAATGCTGAGCCTGTGGAAGGCGTATACTTGGGTGCGTACGTCCTGCAGGATGCCGCAATAGGATACAGCATGCATGCTTTTAACGAGCGGACAGGCAAGCAGCACGCGAGCTTCTTCAAGTACGTCGGCTTCGGCAAGCCATTTCCTTCAGAATGGGTCGAGGAGGTGAAAGCGGTAGGCGCATTTCCGCATATTGCTTGGGAGCCGAATAAAGGGCTGGATGAGGTGAAGGACGCTGCTTACATTCGATCATTCGCGGAGCAGGCGAAGCAAGCGGGAGTTCCCGTCTTTTTGCGGTTTGCTTCTGAAATGAACGGCACATGGACGAATTACAGCGGCGATCCGGAAGCCTATAAGCGGTCCTGGCGGATGGTTCATAACCTATTTGCGGAGCATGCACCGAATGTGGTGATGGTATGGACGGTGCTTACCTTTCCGATGAGGACGATCGAGAGCTTTTATCCCGGCGATGCGTATGTGGATTGGGTTGGCGTGAATGTTTACAATGTGAAGTATCATAATGGCGACAAAGTTCATCAAGCAAGCGACGAGGATCCGCTTGATTTGATCAATTATGTATATAACCGTTTTAGCCGAACGAAGCCGATTCAGCTGTCTGAATTCGGGGTAACCCATTACAACACGACGGACGGACAAAAGGACAACAGCTTCGCGATTAATCGGATTTCCCGCTTATACCGCCACCTGCGGAATGACTACCCGAGAGTTAAAGCGGTCTTTTATTTTGACGTGAACAATGTAGAGGCCTATAATGAAGCGCGCAAGGTTAATGACTATTCGATAACAAGCGATCAGGAGCTGCTTGAGGCGTATCGGAAGGCTACGGAGTCGGAGCATTTTTTGAGCAAAATGCCGGATGCGCAGTCGCTGCCAAAAGAACCGGTCGAGCAGCGCTTCACGTACCGCGGTTATGTTTTCCGGGAGAACGGGATTACGTATGTGGATGAGCAATTTTTCTCGCGGGTGATGCAGCTGCAGGTGAAGCTGGGGCAGGATAGAAGCGGGGCACAAACCGCCCGTATTTTCCATAAGGACGGCACGATGGCTGCGATGGCACCTGTTAAGGTCATTCAACGTAAAATATGGACGGGGACAAAAACGAGAGATCAGCGGCTTATTTACCGAAATGTACAAGCATTGCCCCTAAAGCAAACAGCGAAAGGCATCGGATATGAGGTCAACCTATACGGGAATAACATTTATATACAAGAATGATTTCAGCAGCAAACCCACATAATGAATATACGATGATGCTTATTAAAAGCAAGGCTGTTTAACCTTTATTACGAAGGAATTACGGAGGGATTCGTTATGACGGCGACCAAACCATCACGAATGAGCATTTATTTGCTTGCCGGTGTGGCAACATCCAATAGTATTTTTACCGAATGCAAAATAAAGCTCGAAAAAATGTTCCAATCAGACGGAATCGAGCCAGCCATCCATGTCATCTTTCCATATGGGGATGCCAGCCGCAGCGTGGTTAGGCAGGTGCTTGAGGTGAAGAGCGACTTGTCCAACCGGCTTACGGCTGGACGTATCGGCGGGCAGCTAGCGCTCAGCAAAATCAAAGAAACGTTAACCAGCGAACGTCTGCTGCTGATCGGTCACAGCGGAGGCGGCGCGGCAGCTTACCAAGCGGCTAAGATGCTATATGAACAAGACAGCATCGAGGATTTTCGCATCGTGCAGGTCGGTTCGCCAAGAACGCCAATCGAGCCTAAGCTCCAGGACCGCGTCAGTTATTTTCATTCGATCGACAGCCTTGGCAAGCTGAACGATCCGATCAGCCGAATCGGAACATGGGGCGGCTGGAGCAGAACGGGATTTAAGGTGCCGAGGTGGAACCGCATGAAATATGCGCCTGGCTATGTGGAAGGCATTCCGATGGTCGGCGGGCATGCCGATTATTTTCGCCATACACAGGACTATACGGACCAAGAGGCTGTCTGCAATCTCGACAAAACCGTTGATCGCATGCGCGACTGGTTGAAAGGGTGGGTGTGATCCTTTACACTAAGGGGAGAGCAAACAGCGCTAAAATCATTTTTCAGCGATTGTTTGCCACTTAGGAGGTGAGTAGCCTATGGCGAATACCCATACGTACTCCAAGAAGGAAGAAATAGCGAATGCAATTACACATGGCATCGGCGCAGGGCTCAGCGTTGCAGCATTAGTTGTGCTTATCGTATTCGCGGCAACCAAAGGAACGCCCTTTCATGTCGTTAGCTTTACTATATATGGATCAGCGATGCTGCTGCTTTATTTGGCTTCCACACTCGTACATAGCTTTCCTGAGGGGAAGGCGAAGCGCGTGTTCGAATCGCTGGACCATTCCTTTATTTATGTATTTATTGCCGGCACCTATACGCCGATTCTATGCCATATCGTGCAGGGGAAGCTGGGCTGGGTGCTGTTTGGCATCGTCTGGGGAGCGGCCGTAGTCGGCGTTGCGTTCAAAGCGTTTTTCGCCTCGCGTTTCCTGTTCACATCAACCCTTGTATACATCGCAATGGGCTGGATTATCGTATTCGCATGGAAACCGTTGACCGCTCACCTTGCGCCAGGCGGCGTGCAGCTGCTCATTACCGGAGGTTTGCTGTATACGTTTGGTACCGTATTTTATATGTGGCGCAGCTTTCCGTATCACCATGCCGTATGGCATTTGTTTGTTCTGGGCGGGTCGATCGTCCATTTCTTCGCCATTTTGCTGTATGTGCTGCCGGCGTGACGAAGCCGCACCAAAATAGAAGCCTTATTCGAAAATAGTGAAGGCATATTATTCAACGTGAAGTTAGCTTCTTGGTGAATAATACGGCCTTCACTATTTTTATTTGGGCTAACATAGATTAAAGCTCAATCGCAGGGCACCAGCCCGGCGGCTCCGTGCATACGGTTAGAGCAAACTCGGGTTCTTCATTGACCAGATCAGCGAAATAGCTGGATAAGATGTGGTTGCCGGCGACGGAGCCCATCCGGAAGGACCGCTTCACCTCGCCCTTTACGTGCATGTAGTAATAGGTTTGTTTCGTATTTGGCGATTGATAGACGAGCGTAGGCAGATGAGGGACGATATCAAACTCGTTTTGAAAACGCCAATGCGTCGCGACGGCTGCGTTATAGCTGCTTGCAAACTTCGGATCGCCGACTCGCGGAGCGCCAAAAGTATATACGATAGGTGTAAACTCGGAATTGAGGGCCAGATCAATTGATGCCAGCGTAGCAAGCGCCCCTCCAAGGCTGTGGCCGGTAATGAATAACGGCCTATCCGGCGGCAGCTGCTTTAATATTTCGAAGATTTGAGTGCGGGCGGACATGTAAATGTCAGTGAAGCCTTTGTGGGTGAGGCCCGTATTTTTGACCGGACGATAAGTCGTCTGCTGAGCGATGAAATCCGATACCCAATCGACGGCCGAGCCGCTTCCGCGAAAAGCAAGCACAGACGCACGCTCCGAGGTCAGCACAAAGCCGAATCTCTCATCGCTGCTCTCATAGGCTCTTGCTGTGAATTCGCTTACTAAGCTATAGGTTCTTGGTACCAGAAACAGTCCGTCCTTGTTATTGTATTGCAGGTACGTTTGTCCGCAAACCGCAGCTAAAAATAGGGCAGTTCGAAGATCGAGTTGCTGCGTTGCAACCGTGTTTCTTGTTTTGGCTCTCATATCATCCCTCCGCTCATACCACTCCGGCCATACTGATGTTGTATTGTATGACGCTATGGGCGGATGGGTACCAGCGGATAGAAAATGGACTTTACGCTGCAGCTGCAAGTATAATCGGGGAGTAAACCCATTATGAAAGGGGATTCATATATGACACTTCAAATAGGTATTGTTGGGACAGGCTGGTTTGGAATGATGCACGCGGAGAAGCTGGCTAAGCTGCCTGGCGTTAAGGTAACGGCTTTCGTGGCCACGAATCAGCAAAAAGCGGATTTGGCAGCACGGCGCTTTGATGGTGCACGCGGTTATGAATCTATTCATCAAATGCTGGATGATCGGAAGCTTGATGCCGTTTATATTTGTGTGCCGCCGTTCGCGCACGGAGAAATCGAGAAAGCGCTGATTGAGCGCGGCATTCCTTTCCTGGTAGAGAAGCCGATTGGCGTAGACGAGCAGCTTCCTTCGGAGATTTTGCAAGGGATACAAGAGAAAAAGCTGATTACATCAGTAGGCTATCACTTCCGTTACATGGACGGAACAGACCGCGCTAAAGAGCTGCTGCGCGATCGGACGGCGCTCATGGCGCTAGGTTACTGGATGGGATCGATGCCGGGCGTGAGCTGGTGGCGCAAAATGGAAGGCTCCGGCGGGCAATTTGTCGAGCAAACGACCCATATCGTCGACTTGCTGAGATATACGGTAGGCGAAGTAAGCGAGGTATATGCCGCATATGGCGATCGTTTTATGAGCAGCGTGGAGGACGGCGTAACCGTGCCCGATGTTGGAACCGTTACCTTAAAGCTGGTTGGGGGCGCGGTGGCGACGATCAGCAATACATGCGCAATTCCTGCAGGTGACCGCGCTGGACTTCATATCTATACGAATAAAGGCGTGCTTGAGCTGACCCATGGCGGGCTGATCGATACGGAAGCAGGACGCAAGACGGAATATGCCAATGCATCCGATCCTTACGAGCGAGAGAACGAAGCTTTCCTTCATGCGCTTAAAACGGGCGATACTTCGCAAATTCGCTCAACCTATGCAGATGCTGTGCTAACGCATAACGTGACGATTGCAGCAAATGATTCTGCGCGCACAGGGCTGCCGGTGAAGCTGTAAAAAAGTAAAAAACCGTGCATCGAGGCTTTTGCCTTGGTGCACGGTTTTTTTTGAAAAAGAGAGAGATTGCA
This sequence comes from Paenibacillus sp. FJAT-27812, assembly GCF_001273905.1. Classification (NCBI taxonomy): domain Bacteria; kingdom Bacillati; phylum Bacillota; class Bacilli; order Caryophanales; family Paenibacillaceae; genus Paenibacillus; species Paenibacillus sp. FJAT-27812. The sequence continues at coordinate 3,146,747 of NZ_LIGH01000001.1, forward strand.
TTACCTGCGTTTTCTTGCAGAGCGCGTATTCGCCTGAGGTTGCTCGGCAGCAGCCGAAGCGGCTTGCTCGGAACGGCTGGCTTTCGTGCGCTGCGATCTCTTGAGGCGCGTGGTCGAGCTGTCCGCGACAATTTCCTTCGGATTGCGCCCGTTTAGCAAATCGCCCGTCCAACCCTTCTTCCACAGCCATATATACATAAAGCCCGTAATGGCAGCAATCGCCGCTATCATCGCGGCAAAGCTCCATTTGTTTTCTTTAAAAGGAAGGTTCTCGAAGTTGACTCCCCAAATGCCGCCTATGATCGTAGCGGGAAGGAAGAGCACCGTAAAGATCGTCAGCGTCTTCATAATATCGTTGCCGCGAAAGTTTGAGATCGCGTCATCCATCGAAATGAGCGTATCAATCTCCAAAGCGTAGTGCTTCAGCAGCGCCTCGATTCGCTCAAGCTTATGTGAGATCCGCTTGAAGCTGTCCGTTTCAGTCAGCTCGTCCATAAAAGCTTCTTGAGCGGCGCTATGCACCTCTCTAACCGGAATGAACAGATGGCTCCAGTGCAGCAGATCGTACCGTCTCTCAAAAATAATATCGATAAGACCGGTGCGGTTTTCCCTGCGCATCGTCGTTTCAAGCTCGCCGAGCCGCGTCTCGAAGCCGTCGAGTCCGGCGTGGAAGGTGTCTAAAATGATGCTGATCATTATAAATAAGGCTTCTGGCGCCGTCTCGCAGCTTTCAAGCTTGGGCGTATGCTCAATGGCTTGCAGCCGCAGCGGGAGGCGCATATCCTCATGCATCGTAATCAGGCGTTTATCTGTCAGCCAGAAATGAAAGGGTTGAATGTCCGTTTGATCCTCTGATACTTGGAACATGACCGTTCCGTATAGCAGCTTCTCCGAGGTGGATGCATCGCCAACCGATATATTATTAGTCCGTCTTCCCGCGCATTCGTCAATCCAGGAAGCGCACTCCGGATAAAGCTTCTTTAACTCATCCGTTTGCGATACCGCTTCATCCTGCTCCATTTTTGAAATGGCTTTGACGGCTCTTCGCTCTTCGTGTGAAGCTGATGTTTGTTTATTCGCATCTTTTCTGCTTGGCAAGGGTTCTTTCCTTACGGCTTCGCCCCTTGCTTGCTGCAGCACATGCCATTCCCATCCTGCGGGATAGCGAAGCATCCGATGGATCATCGCTTTGCCTCCTGCTTGTCCGATTTTCCAATATCTATTTCTCCATCATACCGCGAACTGCAGGCTTGCACAACCTGCCAAGCGGATTAGACAAAACCTTTACATGCACGTGCCTTAATCCGACACGATCCGACTTATTCCGCATAAAACAGGGCATACCAACATTAGCTTGTATCATAAGACGATTTAAGTGTGCCAAGCAGCTGCATTCCAATTCACTTTTTGCATTTGCAAAGTCATTTAGGAGGAGAAAACATGGCAAAAAAAATAGGCGTATTCGACACAGAGCAGCAAGCGATAACGGCTATAGAGCAGCTTGAGCAAGCAGGGTTCGTAAAAAGCGAGCTTAAGGTGCTGGCGAAGGATTCCTATCATTCCCGGCGCGTCGAAGCAGAGAGCAACGTTCATGTGGATGAGCTTAGCGAGCTTGAGGATATGCCGGATCGCCAAGGGCTCGGCAGCCTAGGCATGGCTGCTGCATCGGGATTTGGCGGAGCAGGCGTCAATGCCGTGTATGGCATAACAGGCTATGGTTCAGCGCCCTATATTGCGGGCGGCTATCCCTTTGCGGCAGCAATGCTGCTGGGTGACGACGAACATAGCGACACGCTGCAGGCGCTTGGGCTGGATGGCGATGAAGTAAAGCTATGCAGTGACGCTCTGCAAAGCGGCTCGCTAATCGTTATCGTAGAGACGGATGAGAGCAAGTCATTGTTCGATAAGGACGGCGGCCCCGATTTGTCGAGGTTAGGCGCAGCGGAAGCCGTGTTTCGCGCATGCAGCGCTTCGTCCATAGCGGACGGAGCGTAAGTATCTGCATACCAGCCAACAAGCATAAAAGAAGCCTCGTGAACGGCGCAGGGGACTGACCCCATTTATGAGACAGGGATCAAAACACCTTTCAAGTTTAAACGGCCAGTCGCCTGTAATCAATCGGCGACTGGTTCTTTAGTTTCGTTTGAATACGAATTGCGTTATAGTAAGTGATGTAGTCTCG
>NZ_LIGH01000001.1:3150743-3385123 GCF_001273905.1 Paenibacillus sp. FJAT-27812
GCATCCAAGTTTTCACTTGCGTTTCATTTCGTATGTTGAGTTGCTCCATTACCTCCTTGACCGGAATGCCTGCTATTCTCATTTCAATTGCTTTTGTCTTTATATCCACTGGGTAACTTACTCTTGTTGCCAACGTAAAAACACCTCCAAGGTTGTCTCCATATCTTACGACATGGTTGCATTTTCTTGAAGGTGTTTTGATTTGTCTCACGTTATGGGGTCAGTCCCCAGGGAATCCATGCGTCAGGTTGAGGCTTCTTTATTTTATATACTGGCTAACGATTTGCGATCCAGCTTCACGATATCCGTTAAGGGATGGCTATCGCCGCGAATAAGATCTCGCAGGAGATGGGCAGCGATCATGCTGTACACCGTGCCGTTGCCGCCGTAGCCTAAGCAGTAATAGACGTTTTTCCATGCCGGATCGGCGCCCACAAACGGAAGTCCGTCGCGTGATTCGCCAAATGTGGCATTCCATTCGAATTCGATAGGCGCTTGCAGGTCGGGAAATAGCGCCTGCAGCTGTTCAAGCAGCTTCTCGCTACGTTTATGCCTAGCTTTCCCGCTATGAAGCGGCTGCTCAATCTCTTCATCCAGACCGCCAACGACGACACGTCCGTCAACCGTCGTACGCATATATAGGTAAGGACGCGCTGTTTCCCAAATGAGAAACCGCTCATGCCAGCTTTGAAGATTTGGCTGAACACCGGTAACGAGCGCGTATGAACGGTTCAAATCCGCTTTGACAAGCTTGCCCCGAAGCTCCTCAGGCTCATAGCCGACTGCATATACGACATGCTCTGCCTCAATTTCAAACCCATCGGCGGTGCGCAGGCGGTGGAGACCGCTTGGCAGTGTATCATGCGCTACAATATCCGTTTGTTCATGGATCTGAAGGCCGGCGTCGGCTGCGGCGCTCGCCACACCGTTTACGAATTGATAAGGGTTTACTTCGGCATCGCCGTGCGTTACGATAGCGCCTGATTTGCGGAATGGAAAATGGCTCATAATTTCTTCCGGCGACCAAAATTCGGCATCAAGGCCGCAAGCCTTCAACGCTTCGTATTCTTTTTTGAGCTTAGGCAATTGCTGCTCGGAAGAGGCATAGTAGAGACTGCTTCTTCTTTTGAACCCAACGTCCAAGGAGAGCGAATCGGCCGTTATGGCAAGCATATTGACGGCATCCTTGCATGCTTTGTAGAAAGTCTGCGCATCTCGCTCCCCGATCTGGTCGATTAGATCACAAAGCATAATGTCGTTAGAGAATTGCAAAAGCCCTGTATTCGCCGAGGTGCTTCCGCCTGCTACCTTTCCGCGTTCAAGCATAATGGTGGAAAGGCCGCTTCTCGTGAAGATGAGGCTGCAAACCGATCCCGACATGCCGCCCCCAATGACGGCTACCTGTGTTTTTTTGTGTTGCCGAAGCGGTTCATACTCCCGCGTATCGCCTAGTGTAACCGGCCAGTATAGGTTGCCGGTATGCAGCTCTTTCATAGGTCATCACTCCCTATGGTAGTATTACCCGAATTTGCGAATATGAAGCGACCGTTAGTTGATACTAACTTAGCTTTGTTATTCCGCTAGACCTCTCATGGTCTCGCGGTAGGCTGTTGGAGATTGGCCGTGGAAACGGCGGAATTGCTTGGAGAAATAAAGGGCGTCCTGCAAGCCGACCGAAGCCGAAATTTGTTCGATCGTCAGCTCTGGCCGCTCCCGCAGCATGCGGCGCGCTTTGTCGATACGGAGCTTGAGCAGGAACGTAACGGGCGATTCGCCGGTTCTTTGCTTGAATAAACGCGATAGATACGCTCTATTGTAGCCAAGCGATTCTGCCATTTGCTCGATCGATACGGGATGCGCATATTGCGTAGACAGGTAATGAACGACCTGCTGGAGCAGATGGTCGCCCTCCGCCTGGGCGGTACGGAGCGGGCTTTCGCTGCGGGCTTGCAGCACGGTTTTGTACTCGGCAAGCAGCAGATGCAGGTATCCGGCAGCCATCATGTCCGCCGCAGCGCCGCCGCGCCGAAAGGTCTCGTGAATTTGCCGGAACAACGCGGCAGCCCGCCGCTTGTCTGCGCTGAAGACGACCTGCTGCTCCGCCGTTAAGCCCGCCGCTGTGACGAGCTCCGCCGATTGCATGCCATTAAAGGCGACCCAGCGATAGCGCCATGGATCGTCATGGTCCGATTCATAGCTGATTAGCTGCTCCGGCTCAATCAGAAACGTATGGCCAGCGCGCAGCTCATGCCTTGCGCCGTCGCAAATGAAGATGCCCTTGCCGCTCAGCACGATGTGCATCAAGTAGAAGTCATATACCTTTGGACCAAGGCGGTGGAGCGGCTTCGTCTGGCTCTCGCCCGCAAACAATACGTTAAGGGGCGCGTGCTCATCGCTGCTTATAATCGGATTGGAGGCTACCGTATACATATCCTGCTGCATTATACTTTACACCTGCTTTATATTCGAATGAAAATAGGGTCAAATGTAGGTTTTGCATTATCATAGCATGTCCTAAGGCCATAAGTTAAGTCACATTAATCCATATAATAAGCACTTAGCGCCATTTCGTTTTGCAGATGGTTATCTTATACTGAAATTGCAAACAACCACACAAAAATTGACTAAAAGGAACGTGATAGCAAATGGCAAACATTGACGCGCTAACACAGCAATTCATACAGCAATACGGCGGAGACGCAAGCGACATCGCGGTGTTCCATGCTCCGGGCCGTGTAAATTTGATTGGCGAGCATACGGACTATAACGGCGGATATGTGTTTCCTGCCGCATTAACATTTGGCACGACGCTGCTCATTCGGAAACGTTCAGACAATCAGCTGGGACTGGCAACGACCAACTTCCCGGCTTCCAAGAGCTTCTCGCTTGATACGATCGTGTATGACGAAGCCGATGATTGGATGAACTACCCGAAGGGCATCGTCCATGAGCTTCAGCAAAGCGGCGTACAGTTCAGCAGCGGCTACGATTTGCTTTACCACGGCGAAATTCCGAACGGCGCCGGGCTTTCCTCTTCCGCTTCGATTGAAGTAGTAACGGCTTACGCGCTTCAATCGCTGGAAGGGTTGGAGACGGATACGGTAAAAATCGCATTGCTCTCGCAAAAATCGGAGAATGAGTTCAACGGCGTAAAATGCGGTATCATGGATCAGTTTGCAGTAGCGAACGGCAAAAAGGATCACGCGATTTTGCTTATGTGCGACACGCTTGAGTATGAGCTTGTACCGTTCGAGTCAGGCAGCTACAAGCTGGTGATCGGCAATACGAACAAGCGCCGCGGTTTGGTAGACTCCGCCTATAACGAGCGCCGTGCGCAGTGTGAGCAAGCTGTAGCGGATCTGCAAGCGGCATTCCCGGAGATTACGCTGCTAGGACAAATCAATTTGGAGCAATTCAATTCCGCGAAGCACTTGATCAAGGAAGAAACCGTCAGAAAACGCGCCCAGCACGTAGTGGAAGAAATCGACCGCGTATTGAAGTCGATCAAAGCGCTCAAAGCGAATGACCTTGAACAATTCGGCCAGCTGATGAATGGCTCGCATGATTCGCTGCGCGACCTTTACGAAGTAACGGGAGCCGAGCTTGACGCGATGGTAGCGGCGGCTCGCGAGGTGCCGGGCGTGCTTGGCTCACGCATGACGGGAGCAGGGTTCGGCGGCTGTACCGTTTCCCTTGTGCATGAGGATAGCGTGGAAGCGTTCCAAGAAGAGGTTGGACGCAAATATAAAGAAGCAACCGGCTTAACGGCGGACTTTTATGTATGTACAATCGGCAACGGCGTAGAGCGGCTCGTATAAAAAGCTTTTAAATAGCAATAACCATATGGAGAGGGGAAATGAATCATGGCAGTATTAGTAACCGGGGGAGCTGGCTATATCGGCTCGCATGCTGTAGCAGCCTTGCAGGAGCGCGGCGAGGAGATCGTTATCGTCGATAATTTGCAGCAGGGACATCGCGAGGCTTTGCTTGGAGGCAAGCTGTACGTTGGCGATCTTCGTGACGCGGAATTTATGGATACCGTCTTTAAAGAGAACGAAATTGATGCGGTCATTCACTTTGCGGCGAATTCACTCGTTGGCGAGAGCATGAAGGACCCTGGCAAATATTATCACAACAACGTCTTTGGCACGCTTTGCCTGCTTGAGAAGATGAACGAATACAATGTTCGCAAAATCGTCTTCTCGTCCACTGCCGCAACTTACGGCGAGCCGGAAAATGTGCCGATCGATGAGTATGACCGCACGCTGCCTACCAATGCTTATGGCGAAACGAAGCTGGCGATGGAAAAAATGATGAAATGGTTTGATGTCGCTCATAACATCAAATTCGTATCGCTTCGATATTTCAACGCGGCAGGCGCTCATGAGAGCGGCAAAATCGGCGAGGATCACAGCCCTGAGACGCATCTCATTCCAATCGTGCTGCAAGCGGCGCTTGGCCAGCGGCCACATATCTCCGTGTTCGGAGAAGATTACGAGACGCAAGACGGCACTTGCATCCGTGACTATATTCATGTCAGCGACCTCGCAGATGCGCATGTGCTGGCGGTTGACCGTCTACGCGGCGGCGCGGATAGTGCCGTATACAACCTAGGCAACGGAACGGGCTTCTCGGTGAAGCAAGTGATCGAGATCGCGCGTGCGGTTACCGGCAAAGAGATTCCTGCCGTGTTTGAAGCACGCCGTGCAGGCGACCCTGCCATTCTGGTCGCATCATCGGATCGCGCTCGCAAGGAGCTTGGCTGGAATCCTAAGCGTGACAAGCTGGAGGACATTATTAAGAGCGCTTGGAGCTGGCATGAGGCCAATCCGAATGGTTACAACGGCTAAAGACGCCGTTTAACGGAAAGGAGCTGCATCACGTGGCAAATGAACAACAAGTGACATCAGCAAACGATGCGCTGATTCTAATCGAACGGCTGCTGCAATTCGCGCAGCAGCGGAAGCTGCTGAACGACCCGCTGGATACCCATGCGGCAAGAAATGAGCTGCTGAGCTTATTCGGCTTCGCGGAGCCCTTTGAGGGCAACGTTGAGGAGGAAAGCTTGGAGAGCGCTGTTCCGCTGCTTGAGCCATTGCTCGATTATGGCTATACAATCGGTTTGATTCCAGATCATACGACGACTTATCGCGATCTGCTCGATGCCCGCATTATGGGCCTCTTGCTTCCACGGCCTTCCGAGGCGAGCGCTGCCTTCACCCGTCAGGTGAAGGAGGAGGGGCTGACGGCGGCAACCGATGCCTTTTACAATCTAAGCATCGATTCCAATTACATCCGCATGGACCGCATTCGCAAAAACCTGTACTGGCTGCATGAGACGGAATTTGGCAAGCTGGAGATTACGATCAACCTTTCGAAGCCTGAGAAGGACCCGAAGGAAATCGCGCTGCTCAAGACGATGCCGCAAGCGAAATATCCGAAATGTCTGCTATGCGTCGAAAATGTAGGTTATGCCGGCCGTCCCGATCACCCTGCACGGCAGAACCTGCGCGTATTGCCGCTGACCCTTCAGAAGGAACAATGGTATTTCCAATATTCACCATATGTATATTACAACGAGCACAGCATTATTTTCAAAGGCGCACATGAGCCAATGGTTATTTCCCATTCCTCCTTCGCGCGCTTGCTGGACTTCGTTGAGCAATTTCCGCATTATTTTATCGGCTCGAACGCTGATTTGCCAATCGTAGGCGGCTCGATTCTAAGCCATGACCATTTCCAAGGCGGCCGTCACGTGTTTCCGATGGAGACTGCTTCAATAGATGCGCAATTTGTAGATGCAAAGCTTCCTGGCGTTCGCTTTGGCATCGTTAATTGGCCGATGTCGGTCGTCCGGGTAAACGGCTCGACCAAGGCTGACGTTCATGGCGCGGCTTGCCGCCTTCTGGACGAATGGCGCGCTTACAGCGATGCTTCCGCGGATGTGCTTGCTTTTACCAAGCAAGAGGACGGCACGCTTACGCCGCATAACACGATCACTCCGATTGCGCGGCTGCGGGATAACGGCGAGTACGAGGTTGATCTGGTGCTGCGCAACAACCGAACGAGCGAGGAGCATCCGGACGGTATTTTCCATCCGCATCAGCATCTGCACCACGTGAAGAAAGAAAACATCGGCTTGATTGAAGTGATGGGGCTAGCCGTATTGCCAGGCCGTTTGAAGGATGAGCTTGAGCAAATCGCCGCTTATTTGACAGGCGCTTCGTCTGCATCCGCAGAGGAGCTTCAGGAAACCTCGCATCCTCTACACAAGCATGCGGCGTGGATCTTGTCCCTTACCGAGCGCTTTGGCACCTCGAATGCGGCTGAACAAGCCCAAACGATCGTGCAAACCGAAACGGGCAGCAAGTTTCTTGATGTGCTGAAGGATGCCGGCGTATACAAACGTACGGCCGCAGGCGCCGAAGCCTTCGAGCGATTCTTAACATCGACCGGTCTCCAGAGAGCATAAAACAGCATAAAAAGCAGACCCCCATCAATGCGGAGCGAAACGCGTTTGAATGGGGGTTTTCTACTGTTGAGCCGCTTTTTTATAAAATGAATGATAAAATGCATTGTGAAATTATATTAATTTGTAAACAGCCAAAATTTATGGTATTTTTTATATGATAAAAAAATCTTTTTAAATTATTAATTCATTACTCTATAAACTATTTTGCGGAGGGGTCTAGATGTCCGAAAAAATGCTGCCCTTAGACGATTTTTTGCAGCTGAGCACTGATGAGCAAGTTGAAAAGCTGAAACGTTGGAAGATGGATTATACGCTTAAAGACATTCGGGAAGCTTGGAATTTCAAGCATTCTGCCCAGTATTACATGCTGCTTAAGAAGCTGCGCATTTACGAAAGAGTCGTAAATAAATCCGATAAATTTTATCCGGTTCAAGAGCAGCTGCTTGCTAGAGCGAATGCGGGCGGAGATCGGGCATGGGGCGGCCAAAGCGCGTATTCGGATCGGAAGCTGACCGACAGCTTCGATTACCATTTGAACACGACGCTGAGCGGGCCTGAGCTTGCGGATAAGCTGGAGAGAATCGCGCATTTCCTCAAAGGAGAGCATAAGGACGTTACGATTAAGCTGTCTATAGAAGCGGCTGAAGTAGAGGCGGAAGAGCAGGAATAAGCTCACTCACCAGCCCAAAAAGAACCGAGCTAGGCTAAAGTGCCAGGCTCGGTTCTTGTTTTGTAGAATAATGAAAAGAAATGTCTGATACTGGAATAATTTTCTTGATAGTTAAAAATTTTATTGAATTCGCAGCTTGCCTAGCTCGGAGACGAGTGCTTCGACTTCGCTGATGCTGAATTTGTCCTTCGAAGCAACGACCTCATACAGGTCTTTTATATCCTCATATTTATTGAGGTCGAAGTTTGAAGCCTGCATGGCTGCGGCAGAAGCCATTTTGAGCTTTGTTTTGATAACTTCAATCATATACTCCACATTTTCCTGCGTTTGCAATTGTAAATTGTTCATTGAGTGCCTCCTAAAGTTTTTGCGAGCCGAAAGCGGCCTCGAAGCATAGGCTTATTCGTACGTTTTGCATTGCAGCAATTGTACCATGTTTCAAATGCGAATGACCACAAATTGAACAGCATCATGAAATTGGATACAATTAAAGCAGAAATGAAAAGCAAATGATCACAGGGCAGGTGCAGGGCAACGGAACAAGCAGCGAAGAAGGATATAGAGCAATTTTTTGATGCCATTGCAGAAAGGCATAGCCACCCGGGCAGCATTGTATTTATTTGCATCGGCAGCGACCGTTCAACCGGCGATTCCTTTGGCCCGCTGGTGGGCACCATGTTGCAGGAGGGCGGCTGGCCGAATGTCATCGGCACGTTAGAGAAGCCCTGCGATGCGCATGCCGTAGAGCAAGCGGCTCAAGCGATACATAAGGATGCGATCGTCATAGCGGTCGACGCCTGCCTTGGCAAGCCGGGATCGGTTGGCCGTTTTATCGCATCTGAAGGCCCTATCGAGCCTGGAAAGGCTATCGGCAGGCGGCTGCCGGCAATTGGGCATTACAGCGTTGCAGGCGTTGTGAACGCAAACGGCCCTAAGGCTTATTGGATGCTGCAAACAACCTCCCTTTATCATGTGCTGCAAATGGCCAAAGAAATAGTGTCAGCCATTGATCTAGCCTGGAGCAAGCATGAGGGCAAGCCGATAAACCAAAGCAATCTTTTACAAATACCAAATGTATAGAGGAGCGTGTTGGCAATGACAGAAGCAAATGTTGAGAAAATTTCGATTGCGCAGCGGAAGCTATTTTTGAATAACGGTGTTGAGCTCGCTTATTATGATTCCCATCCTGATGACGGTGGAGCGGCTGACGGCATTACCGAGGTAATCGTCTTGCTTCACGGTTATTGCGGCAGCTCGGCTTATTGGGAGCCTATCGTTGACGAGCTTGAGCAGTATGTACGTATCATCGCTCCTGATGCCCGCGGGCATGGAAGAAGCTCCGCGACAAACGAGGACGTCTATACGATGGAAATGTATGCGGAGGATGTCGCCCAAATGCTCATCACCCTACAAATTCATAATGCGGTGCTGCTAGGGCATTCCTTAGGCGGGTACATCACGCTTGCGCTCGCTGAGATGTATGCGAAGAAGCTTTCGGGCTTTGGGCTCATCCATTCGACAGCGCTTGAAGACAGCGAAGCGGCCAAGCAAAATCGCGATAAGGCGGTTGCGGCGCTGGAGGAAAGCGGGGTTCAGCCATTTGTGGACGGACTCATCCCTAAACTGTTTGCACCGGCGAATGTGGAGGCAATGCCAAGCGAGATTGAGCGAGCGAAACAAATCGGCTATGGCACCTCGCTGCAAGGAGCGGTCGGTACGGCAAGAGGCATGAAAATCCGAGCTAACCGCACGCATATTATCGAACAGACCGAGCTTCCTGTACTGCTAGTTTCAGGAGCAAACGATAAAGTCATTCCGACAGATAGCACTTTTGCCGCATCAAACGGATCAACCGTGAAGGTCGTGCTGGACAGCGCGGGCCATATGGGGATGGTTGAGCAGCCGAAGGAGTTAGTCCAAGCGATACTTAGCTTCATGAAATCCAAGCAGTAAGACGTATGAGGGAGGGGGAAGCATATGTTTCAGCGCGATTATTTCATGAGAATGATTGAACAGATGACGGAGGCTGTTGGCCAAATTATGAATTTGCGGCGCGAGCGGAAGCATGAGGAGGCGCTTCTCTTCATTGACGAGCTGCTCGATAAACGCTTCCGGCTCAGCAGCAAGCTTATCCGTTCCTTATCCGACGAGGATTTAATGCGGATGATGACGACAAACGGGGTGCTTGAAACCGATCATATGCAGGCTATAGCGATATTAATGAAGCAAGAGGCCGAGCTTAACGGTGATCTGGGACGCGAGGACGAAAGCTTCGTAGCGTATGTTAAAGCATTGCATCTGTTTTTGCGATTATCGCTTGTAGATGCCGAGCCTACGATTGTGGAGCCCCGAGGACAAATCAAGGAGCTGCTTGAGCGGCTCCTGCCGTATGAGCTTCCCTTATCCACCAAGCGGCTGATGATGGAGTGGCATGAGGCAGAGGGGCACTTTGATTTAGCCGAAAATATGATGCACGAGCTGCTGGGCGATAACGCGCTTACCCCGTCCGCGGCGGAGGATATTTATAGGCGAATGCTGCTGCAGCCCGATGAGCGTCTTGTGGCAGGCGGCTTGCCGCGCGAGGAAATTGAGCAAGGGCTGGAAGCCCTTTTGAAAGAATAGACAAGGTTTATAGCATAAGCTTACGAAAGCGAGCTTGGCTCCATTATCTTTTTTAGGAGTGAGAGGTACAGCATGACAGAACAATGGCAGCTAGATATCACGAATTGGGTCAAAAGCGGGGAGCTGCTGCAGGCTACGCTAAGCCAGCCAAAGCGCAAGGACGCAGGGGCAGCGCCTAAAACAATCATTCGTCCGCTGAAGCTGAAAAACGGGTTGTTTTATCAGTTTGAATATCATTTTGCAAATAAAGTGACGCATGACAACGTTGCGGAGCTTCAGGCTGCCGAGAGGGTCATCGATCTGCTTCAAGAGAATTACCGGCAAGCGCTGGTGAAGACGCCTGAGGCCGATGTGCAGCTGCTCTTTAGCAAGAAGGGCAAGGCCGCTATCCTGAGGAAGCCCGCTACTGCGGGGGCGCGTCCGGTAAATCTGGAGCATAACAGGCAAAAGCAGCGGATATTGGCCGAAGGCAAAGCGGCGCCATTCCTTGTCGAGCTGGGCATCATGACGCCAGAGGGGCTCGTCCATGCAAAGAAACAGGATAAATACCGGCAGATCAATCGTTTTCTAGAGATGGTTACCGATGTGCTGGCGTATTTGCCGACGGACCGGGAGCTTACGATTGTTGATTTTGGCTGCGGAAAATCTTATTTGACGTTTGCGCTTTACCATTTGTTAGCCGTTGAGCAGCAGCGGAAAATCAACATTATCGGACTTGATTTGAAGGCGGATGTCATCGCGTTTTGCTCAGGCCTTGCGGAGAAGCTTGGCTACGACAAGCTTCAATTCCTCGTTGGAGACATCGCGGAGTATGAGGAGCTGCAGACTGCCGATATGGTCGTTACCCTTCATGCTTGCGACACGGCTACGGATGCCGCGCTTGCCAAAGCGGTAAACTGGGGAGCCTCCGTTATTATGTCGGTGCCATGCTGCCAGCATGAGCTGTTCAAGCAGGTCAGCAGCGATGTCCTGTCACCGCTTCTCTCGCAAGGGCTGCTAAAGGAGCGCTTCTCGGCGCTGGCAACGGATGCCGCTCGCGGAACGCTGCTTGAGGTGCTCGGCTACAAGGTTCAAATGCTTGAATTTGTCGATCCGGAGCATACGCCAAAAAACTTGCTCATTCGCGCTGTACGCTCGGAGCAGCAAGGGATTTCGGTGAAAAAATGGGAGCAATACGAGCAATTCCGTCAGTTTTTGAGCATTTCTCCATCGCTAGAGCATATGCTTGCCGACCGATGGCCGAAGCAATCTTCCAAGCCAGATGCTAAAAATTAAATAATTGTCGATGCAATTAACATTTGCTACAATGGAAGAAGATGGCTGTCAAATGGATGGGTGAACCGTATTGGGATGGATGATCTGGCTAGACTTTAGTATGTTTCTAGTGCTGTTCGGCTTGTTTTTCTACGTGTTAGCCTCAAGTACGGTAACGGTTCTGCATCGTATTTATTTGTTTCTACATACCGTATTCATGATCTGGACGCTCTTTCAGTTTGTTTCGCAGACAACGACTGAAACTCACTTTAAACTCTTCTACCTTTCCGTCTCATACACAGCGCTTTCGCTGCTAGGAATCGGTTGGTTCGTATTTATCGTTTTTCTTACCGGCCAGTCGTATGTAATACGAAAGAGCCGGTTGTTCATTTTAGCGCTGCCTGCGCTTATTTCGGTTGCTGCAGTCATCGTGAATCCAAACGGCATGTTTCTTCAAATTAATACCGAGCTTACTCCGCTGAAGCAGCTTCAGCATGGGCCGTTATACTGGATCATGGTCGTACAGCTGGTCCTCTATATGGTCGTGTCGTTTATTATTATGTTCTACAAGCTGAGGGTGGAGAAAGCCGAGCGGCAGCGCACGCAAATCAAAACGGCGTTCAATGGCATGTTCGTGCTCGTCTTGTTCGCCATCGGCGATTTAGTGCTCAATATATTTATCATTGAACGATTTAATCGCTATATTCCGCTTATATCGGTAGGCATGGCCTTTGCCGCCGTATATTTGGTGCATGCCATAAGACGGAATAAAGTGCTCGATATCATTCAGACCGTTCAACGCGACGTGATGAATACGATGTCAATGGGCATTATCGTGCTGGATGAGAACGATACGATCATTGAAGTGAATAAAGTGATAAAGCCGATTTTCCGGCTGCGGATCGGAGACAAATTTAATCCCGCTCTCCTGGGCTCCCAGTTCAAGGGAGAGGCTTCCAAAGAGTTGAAAGCGTTTATGGAAGCGCAGCGCACGCGCCCGCTCGAGAGGCATGAATTCGAGATAGCGATCCAACATGATAAGTATCGCCATGTGATCGTGCAATCCTCTCCGATTCTTAACAATAAGAAAACGCCGGTGGGCAGAGTGCTGACCTTTCAGGATGTAACGGAGCTTAGATTGCTTGTGGAAGAAACGAATAATCAGAATGAGATGCTGCAGGATCGCAATCGCGATTTGCTTATTATGCAGGATGAACTGTTCCAAGCGAATAAGAAGCTGGAGCATATGGCGATAACGGATGGCCTGACAGGCTGCTTTAACCGCCGATATTTGCTGTATCAGCTGGAGCAAGAGATTGTTACCAATATCCGTTATGGCATACCTTTTTCTATCTTTCTATTTGATTTGGATCATTTTAAATCGATCAACGATAAACATGGTCATCTGGTCGGCGACGAAGTGCTTTGCAGCACGGTTGATGCCGTCCGGGGAGCGCTGCGGTTCACGGATATATTGGCTAGGTACGGCGGGGAAGAGTTTACCGTTTATTTGCCGCATACAAACCGGGAACAAGCGGATCAGATTGCCGAGAAGCTCATGGAATCGGTTGAGCAGAACAGGGTGAATACTGGCATCGGCGAGCAGCCGATATCCGTTACGGTCAGCATGGGCGTCATCTCGATTGAGCACTTTGAGCCTTCCGATCTTGCAGACCCAAAAGCTTTTCTGCGAGAGCTTCTCGCACAAGCGGATGCCGCATTGTACGAAGCGAAATATAGTGGCCGTAATCGGATCGTCAAACGCAAATTAGCTTAGAGGCTTGAACGGCAGCGTTCAGCCTTTTTTTTAATGGCGCTTGCATAGTCAGTCTGAGCCAGTTCTGATAAAATAGAAGCTATCCGGTTAAAGGCGCTATTACTATCGAAGGCGGGAACTAATCTAATGAGAAAAGTGCAAATTGGAATGGTCAAGCCGGGAGACAAGGTGGCAAAACCTATCTT
Organism: Paenibacillus sp. FJAT-27812; assembly: GCF_001273905.1. Taxonomy (NCBI): domain Bacteria; kingdom Bacillati; phylum Bacillota; class Bacilli; order Caryophanales; family Paenibacillaceae; genus Paenibacillus; species Paenibacillus sp. FJAT-27812. Next base: position 3,163,724 of record NZ_LIGH01000001.1, read on the forward strand.
TCAAGAAAACGGCAACGTTCTTCTGGGAGAAGGGGTAGAGCTAAATGATCGTTACATTGATCGATTGCAAAACTTGGGCATTGATTTTCTGTTCATCGAGGACGGACTGACGGAGGACTTGATCCCCGAGGATACGATCCGAGAGGAAACGCGCAAGCAAGCAGTCGATACCATTTATAAAACGATGAACTCCTTTAAAGACCAGACTGTGACAAAGGGACGGACGATCGCTCCTGACATGGGCCGAAATTTCCGAGCGGTATTCGGACAAATTATGCAGGATCTGTCCTCACGACCTAATATGCTCGTCAATCTAACCAGCATTCATGCTATGGATGGTTATTTGTTTCAGCATTCCTTTAACGTCGCGGTACTCGCGGGCATTATGGGCATGGCGAAAGGGTTTAATCGCAATCAGCTTGAAGAGCTTGGCATTGGCGCTCTTCTTTTCGATATCGGCATGACGAAGGTGCCGCAGAAGCTGCTGGCGAATACAGGCAGATATACGGCGGAGGATCACAAAATCATTCATAGCCACGCGAAGGATGGCTTTGATATATTACGCAAGTATCATGATATATCGATCGTTTCCGCGCATTGCGCCCTGCAGCATCATGAACGCTTTAATGGTTCGGGCTACCCGCGCGGGCTCAAGGAAAATGAAATACATATGTATGCACAAATCGTTGGGCTAGCCGACACTTTTGACGCATTGACCTCGCCAAGGCCGCACCGAAAGCGTTATACGGCAAGCGAGGCGATCGAGTTTTTGTTCGCTGCGGGCGGCACTTTTTTTGATCTGGACCTTATCAAGCTTTTTTGTCGACATATATCGATTTATCCGATTTCCACCTCGCTCTTGCTCAGCACCGGCCAGGTAGGCGTCGTATCAGAAAACAATGAGCTTGCCGTGCATCGTCCTCGCGTCCGTATTATTATGGAGGCAAATGGCACTCAGCCCGCTTCGCCGTATGAGATCGAGCTGAAGGACGAGCTATTCATCACCATTGTAAAAGAGCTCTAATTGCCTTTCTGGACATAAATAGGCATTAGGCGTAGGGGCTTGACCATACCGCCTTGCACTCACCCGCATATTTTAATAAATGCGGGAAGGAGTGACGGCATGGCAAATCGAGTCAAACCGCCAATATTAGGTCCAAAGAAAAAGAACAAGGCGCTGTTGAAGAGAACGAAGGTCCGCAAGCTGCAAAACGGTCCGACATTCAGCCTTTTAACGATACTGTGGGTAGACTTAAATGGTGTTCCATTTAATACGACAGGCTTCTATGGCGCATTGTTTAGAGGTACGACACTTGTGCAGACAGCGGCGTTCGACCGTTTCGGAGCTGTATATTTCAGTCAGGCACCGACTTTGACAACGGCCAATTATACGCTTCAAGTCTATGACAGCTTTGGTAGAGTGTATCATACAAAATCGATTCCGGCTGGGGTCGAGGCTTTTGCAGTAATCGGTTAAACAGGCTTTGAGAGAAACCTTCCATTAGCGGCTGCTTTGCTGCTCATATGGGAGGTTTCTTTTTGCAATAATGATAGAGTTACTTTATATCTGATAGTGTTTAAGGTAAAATAATGAGAAATAGAGCTAGTAAGGGATGTGCGTTCATTATGGGAGCAGTACAGCACCACAAGCTTTCGAAGCTAGAAGTGCTGCGAAGAGTGCTGTTTATTACACTCGGTGCAGCGCTGGTCTCGGTTGGACTGGAAATTTTTCTCGTACCAAATCACATTATTGATGGCGGTATTGTCGGTATATCGATTATGGCCTCCCATTTAACGAAAGTGCCGCTGGGCCTGTTTCTATTTCTGTTAAATCTTCCTTTTTTGTTTCTTGGCTATAAGCAGATTGGCAAAACCTTCGCAATCTCGACGCTGTATGGCGTATCGGTGATGTCGCTCGGAACCTTTTTGCTTCATCCGGTGCCGCCACTTACTGTAGAGCCTTTTCTGGCTGCTATTTTTGGCGGTGTCATATTGGGCGTCGGCGTTGGTATGGTTATCCGATTCGGAGGCTCGCTCGACGGCACGGAGATCGTTGCGATTGTATTCAACAAGCGATTGCCGTTCTCGGTAGGCGAGACGGTTATGTTTTTTAACCTGTTCATCCTTGGCAGCGCGGGCTTTGTGTTCGGCTGGGATCGGGCGATGTATTCGTTGATCGCCTATTACATTGCCTATAAGATGATCGATATTACGATTGAGGGCTTCGATGAATCGAAGGCAGTATGGATCATTAGCGACGAAGCGAAGGAAATCGGCGCAGCTATTATGAGCAGGCTCGGCAGGGGCGTTACTTATTTGCACGGCGAAGGCGGCTTTACAGGCGGAAACAAGCGCGTTATCTTTTGCGTCATTACGCGTCTTGAGGAAGCGAAGATGAAGTCGATCGTTCATGAACTGGACCCTGTGGCATTTCTCGCAGTAGGCAATATTCATGATGTGAAGGGCGGACGGTTTAAGAAACGGGATATTCACTAATGATGATAGTAGTCCTTGCATAGGGACAGCGAAGCCGTTGAACCGGCTGGCTATCGGATAAGGATGAAGGAGATCATCGCATTGGACGAGTTTGAGAGCATTCATCACTGGACAGCAGGCAGGCAAGAGGACGAATGGCAGCGGCGGAGGGGCATTGTTGCCGGCATCGGCGATGATGCCGCGGTTGTTGATCTGGCCGCGGCCGCGGATGGCGTAGCCGAGCCGAAGCGGCTGCTGCTGGCGGTCGACACGATGGTGGAGACCGTCCACTTCAAGCAGTCGACGATGCGGGACGAGGATGTCGGCTATAAGGCGCTTGCCGCGAACATAAGCGATATTGCCGCGATGGGAGGCGTGCCCTTGCATGCGCTCGTCTCGGTCAGCGTACCGCCCGCGTATACGCCGGAGCGGATGCGGAGGCTGTATGATGGGCTGTACGAGTGCGCCGAGCGCTACGGGGTTGCGATTGCGGGAGGCGATACGACGTCGTCGCCGGAGCATTTGGTAGTGGCGGTAACGGTGACGGGAACCGTTGAAGCGGGGCGCGAGCTGCGGCGTTCGGGCGCTAAGCCGGGCGACGCGGTGTTTGTGACCGGCGCGGTAGGCATGTCGGCGGCGGGCTTGCATGCGCTGCTTGCCGAGGAGGCGCGTGGAGCTGTTATGGCATCCGCAGATGCGGGGCATCAGGAGCTTGCGGCTGTGGTGAAGGCGCACCAGCGGCCAAATCCGTCGGTGCGGGCAGGCAGGCTGCTGCTTGAGCGGGGCAGCTGTCATTCGCTTAATGATGTAAGCGACGGTCTGGCAAGCGAAGCGTGGGAGATTGCAGAGGCATCAGGGCTGCGTCTTATGCTTCATGAGAAGCGGCTGCCAAGGAGCGGAAGCATGTCGACTTATGCATCAAGCGCGGGCGTTGATCCGCTGGAGTGGATGCTCTATGGCGGAGAGGATTACGTATTGCTAGGCACGATGGCGTCTGAGGATGCCGAAGCGATGCAGCTCGCCTTCCAGCAGGAGGGCATTCCTTTTTTTATCATCGGGGAAACCGAAGCGGGCGAGCCGGACGTACAGCTTATACGCTACAATCAAGCAAGCAAGGGAAGCGGACTACTGTCTTCGAACGAGAAGCGAATAAATCTTAAGAAGCGCGGATACAATCATTTTTTGTGATGAACGGGTGATTAGCATGCAACAACAGATAGGTGAGGCCACTTGGGTGGCGCAATCCGAACAGGATACGATAGCACTGGCTAAGCAGCTTGCTGCTATGGCAGATTCAGGCTCGCTTCTTGCGCTGGACGGCGATCTTGGCGCGGGCAAAACGAGATTTTCGCAAGCTTTTGCCGAAGCGATTGGCGTTAAGGGCATTGTGAACAGTCCGACATTCACGATTATTAAAGAATATGAAGGGGATAAGCTTCCCTTTTATCATATGGATGTGTACAGGCTATCTCTGGAGGAAGCGGATGAGCTTGGGTTAGATGATTATTTTTTTGGCGATGGCGTAACGATCGTGGAATGGGCAAGCTTGATTAAAGAGCTGCTGCCAGCCGAGAGGCTGGAGCTGTATATCGAGCACCTTGGCGATGAAGCACGGCGAATTCAATTGACTGGCTACGGGCAAATGTACGCAAGCTGGTGCGAGGCCGTGAACAAGTTAGGAGCGGACAGATGAGAACAGAGCAGAAGCATCAAGCTGGAGTGATTTTGGCATTAGACACCTCGACGGCATCGATGGCTGCGGCTATCGTTAGCGAAAATGAGGTATTGGCTGAAATTCAGTCGTTAGCGGAAAGAAATCATTCGGTTCATGTCGTATCGCATATCAAGGATATGCTGCAGAATAGCGGCATAACGGAAACGGATATCGAAGCGATTGCTGTTGGCAATGGGCCAGGCTCCTACACGGGCATGCGCATTGCGGTTTCGGTTGCCAAGACGCTTGCTTGGGTTTGGGAGAAGCCGCTTGTCGGCGTATCCAGCCTAGAGGCGATTGCTTACGGTGCTTGGCATCAACAATTAGGCGCGCAAGCGAAAGAGACAAGAGCAGTTGGCGACGGAGAACACTGGGTTATCCCAATAATGGACGCTAGGCGCGGCCAGGTTTATTCGTCCTGCTTCTCGATGACGAATCATGCGAAGTGGAGCCGCTGGTCAGAGGATGGCGTACGGCTTATGAAGGATTTTGTCGAACAGTTGAAAGAGCGTTTGGCTGAACTGCCGGAAGGCGCCGTTCAAAGCATCTCCTTGGTCGGGGATTTATCCCTTCACGAGCCAGGTGCGGCACGGCTGCAGGAAATCGGCGATTCAGCAGGAGTAACCGTCCGGCTGCAGCCGTTTGTCCAAGAAGGCAAATGGATAGCAGAGCTTGGACGCAAACGGCTGGAAGCAGGTCTCACCGAGAACCCGCATACTTTTATTCCAAACTACACGCAGCTCACCGAAGCGGAAGTCGTATGGAAGGCAAAGCAGGAAGGTGGGGCTAAGGTATGAAAGTAGACGTGAACAAGCTCATTTATCGCTCAATGACGATGGCTGATATCCCGGCAATCGTAGCTATTGAGCATGAAGCTTTTTCGAGTCCTTGGACGGCAGAGGCGTTCACGAATGAGCTGGTGAACAATTTGTTTGCCAGATATATGATAATGGAATATGAGGGCGAGGTTATTGGCTACGGCGGCATGTGGGTCATTATGGACGAGGCGCATGTAACGAATATAGCCGTAAGATCGGACTATCGCGGACAAGGGCTGGGCAGCTGCTTGCTAATGGAGCTGCAGCGGACGGCAGTTTTTTTTGGCGCTGTCAAAATGACGCTCGAGGTTCGTCCTTCCAACGAAATCGCGCAGCGGCTTTACCGGAAATACGGCTTTGAGCCTTCAGGCATTCGCCCGCGCTATTACTCGGATAACAATGAAGACGCGCTTATTATGTGGGCAGAGCTTGACCATGAGCAGTTGAAGACAGGGGAGCAATGAACGTGAGTCAGTCAGAGAGAGCAGCAAATGCCGAGCGGGCAAATGATATTATTTTGGCGATAGAAACGAGCTGCGACGAGACATCGGCAGCTGTCATTCGCGGCGGCAAGCATATTTTATCCAATGTGGTATCCAGTCAAATCGAGATTCATGAACGGTTCGGAGGCGTTGTGCCGGAAATCGCTTCACGCAAGCACGTGGAGTCGGTCACACTCATTATCGAGCAGGCGGTTAAGGAATCAGGCCTGACGCTGAAGGACATGTCGGCTATAGCTGTAACGCAGGGTCCTGGCCTCGTAGGCGCATTGCTTGTTGGGATTGTATCCGCCAAAAGCTTGTCGATGGCACTCGATATTCCGCTGATCGGCACGCATCATATCGCAGGTCATATTTATGCCAATGAGCTTGTCCATGACATTGTTTATCCCTGTATGGCGCTTGTTGTTTCCGGCGGGCATACGGAGCTTGTGCTGATGGAAAGCGAGGGCGATTTTCGCGTTGTAGGCCGTACAAGGGATGATGCGGTCGGCGAAGCTTATGACAAGGTTGCGCGTGCGCTTCACTTGCCATACCCAGGAGGACCGCATATCGATAAGCTCGCTGTTGAAGCGGAGGAATCGATTGTTTTGCCAAGAGCATGGCTTGAGGCGGATAGCTATGATTTCAGCTTCAGCGGCTTGAAATCAGCGGTGCTGGCCGTTATTAACCAGACGAGAATGAAGGGCTTAGTCCTTAATGAATCGGCTTTGGCACGCGGCTTTCAAGAGTCGGTCACCGAGGTGCTTGTTACAAAAGCGCTGCGCGCTGTCCGGCAATTTGGCGCGAAGCAGCTGCTGCTGTGCGGCGGAGTTGCCGCTAACCGGGGCCTCAGAGCGGCGTTAACGGCTCGCTGCGAGTCGGACAAGGTGCCGCTGCTTATTCCGCCGAATTCGCTCTGTACGGATAACGCGGCGATGATCGGTGCGGCTGCATATCTTAAGCTTAAACGTGCGCAATATACGGACCTCGAAATGAAGGGCGACCCGGGCTTCTCGCTGGAGAGCTGGTCAGTGAGCAAGTAAGAAAGCTTTAATAGGGAGCTGCGGTTGCATCGAATTGATAGAACGGCTGCATGATGCTGGAAATGTTCGATTCCAAAAAAAATTTGGAAATGGAATTGACAGACTATTTTGAAGAGCATATAATAAGCAACAATACTTCAAACTTCAACTTCATACGTTACAAACGCAATGAACAGGAACAGTAAAGCTAGTCCGGGAATGTCGGCAGCGCGCTTATGAATGAGCATCATTCATACATCGCTCCGATGACAGAGAGCTGCGGGTTGGTGCAACGCAGTCGAAGGATGCTTGAAGCTCACCTGGGAGCGGAACAGTGGAAACGGTGGCGGCATTTTGCCAATAGCCATGCAGGTACATTGTTACGGTTAACCACCGTAATCGGGTGCATGTGAGTCAACATCCGGAGTTGGCCATATGCTTAAGTTGGGCGTCCCTGCTCGTTTGCGAACGTATGGGTGTCAACAAGGGTGGTACCGCGCGGGTCTTTTATAGCCTGTCGTCTCTTGATTCAAGAGACGACAGGCTTTTCTTGTTGTCTAGGAAGTGAAGTATGCAGCATGAAAGCGATAAGGAACAAACAACATAGAGTGGAAACGCTATGAACAGGAGCAGTAGAACAATAGGCTGGCATAACGAAATTCGAGGCTTGCTCATCGCATTGCGGTGAGTCACTCGAAATCGTACAGAGAGCTGCGGGGTGGTGCGACGCAGTCGAAGCTGAAGTTTGAATCTCGCCTGGGAGCGGATTGGTGGAAACGGATTGTCAGCTGACAATACGCGTACACCGTTACGGCTAGCCGCCGTCATCGGGCATTTAAGCGGGCTCAGATCCCCGCAGAAAGCAGCAGGACGTCCTAGCGGATGTGCCTCGCCCATGCTTCTGCATCAAGGACTGGCCAATTAGAGTGGTACCACGGCAGCGTAAAGCTCGTCGTCTCTTACAAGGAGACGACGAGCTTTTTTTTGTACCCAAAAACAATCCAACCCACCTTTAGGAGGCATATAATCATGACAAATGAAATGAAAAAAATTCAAATTTTTGATACGACACTGCGGGATGGCGAGCAATCGCCCGGTGCTTCCCTGGATCCGGAACGTAAAATCATCATTGCCCGCCAGCTGGGCAAACTGGGCATCGATGTCATAGAGCCGGGCTTTCCGGTCTCTAGCCCCGGAGAGTTCGCAGCGGTGCAGCAAATCTCACGCGAGCTGCAGCATGTGGAGATCGCCGGATTCGCTAGGGCTGTAAAGGTTGATATTGACGCTGCTGTGAAAGCGACGCAGGATGCGGCGCGGAGACGGCTTCACTTATTTATTTCCTCGTCGGACATTCATCTTAATCATCAACTGCGCAAATCGCGTGATGAGGTCGTGCAAATTGCCCGCGAGATGGTTGCATACGGAAAACAATTTGTGGATGAAATCGAATTTTCGGCCATGGATTCTACAAGATCAGGCAGAGATTTTGTCATTCAGCTCGTAGAAGCGGTCATTGCCGAAGGAGCAACGATTATCAACCTGCCAGATACGCTTGGTTACGCCATGCCCGAGGAAATGAGCGAGCTGTTCCGCGCAGTGCGCAAGCAAGCCAGAGGCGGCGAAACGGTAAGATATAGCGCACATTGCCACAATGACCTTGGCCTTGCGGTCGCTAATAGCATTGCGGCGATCCATGGGGGCGCCACGCAAATTGAAGTGACGGTAAACGGCATCGGCGAGAGAGCGGGCAACTGCTCGTTGGAAGAGCTGGTTATGGCAATCGAAACGCGCAAGGATGCGATTCAAGCGGAGACTAACATTCAAATCGGTGAGATTTTTGAAACGTCCCGTATGGTTAGCCGCGCGATGCACTTCCCGATCGCTTACAACAAGCCGATTGTTGGACGCAATGCATTCCAGCACGAATCAGGCATTCATCAGGATGGCCTGCTCAAAAACCGCAATACGTATGAAATCATGGACCCGGAAGCGATGGGAATCCCGCGCAACATGATCATACTAGGCAAGCATTCCGGCCGCCATGCGATTAAGCACCGCCTTTCCGAATACGGTATCGACATGTCGGATGCTCAGTTGCAGGATGTGTACGACAAATTCAAGGAAACGGCAGACGCGCAAAAGATCGTCACGGATGACGAGCTGATCCGGATTGCGGGCGAGCTGATAGAGACGCAGCCAGATCCTTATGTGCTTGTTGATCTGCATGTTCATGCGGGTACGCAGCGGTCTAGAACGGCGACGGTAACGATTCGGGAAAATGAGTTTGGGACGGAGCAGTCGTATATGGCGATGGGAGCTGGGCCTATTGAGGCGGTTATCCATGCGATTCAACAAGCGATTCCGGTAGCAGCCGAGTTTGAGGATCTGGAGCTTCACTCCTTGTCAACAGGCGAAGATGCGCATGGAGAAGCGGTTGTGAGCATTGTGCATATGCAGCAGCGCTTCCGTGGCACTTCGATTCACAAGGACATTGTTCTAGCCGCTGCGCAAGCCTACATCGCAGCTTGCAATCAGGCGGTCATGACAACGGGAAAAAGGTATGTGGAATCCAGCCCGGCTAAAGCAGCTAACTGATTGTGGCTTAAACCATAAAGGGAGTGGTTTATGATGGATAAAATCATACAATACTACAACCAATTTGATGAATGGGGGCGTCTCGAAAGAGCGCCCCTTGAGTTTATCGTAAATTGGTTTCATATCAGTCGATACTTGCCGGAGAGCGGACATGTGCTCGATAACGGCGCCGGTCCAGGCAAGTATGCAATGGAGCTGGCAAGAAGCGGTTATGACGTTACGTTAACGGATTTAACGCCAAGGCTGGTGCAGCAGGCAGAGGATAAGGCGGAGGAGCTTGGGCTTGCAGAGCGCTTTAAAGGATTCTATACTGCCAATGCTAAAAGTTTAACGATGCTCCAAGATGAGCAATTTGACGCTTCGCTTATGATGGGGCCGCTGTATCATTTGCAGCAGCAGGAGGAACGTAACCAGGCTGTCCGAGAACTATACCGCGTAACGCAAAGCGGCGGGTATGTGTTTGTTTCTTTTATGACGAGGATCAGACATTTGCTCACAGCGCTTGCGCATCCGCAGAGCTGGAAGCCCACCGACAATATGGGAGCCATTTTAGATTTTATGGACAACGGCATCTTTAATCATACGGACGAAGGCAGGTTCACTGGCGTCTACTATCATTTAATAGAAGAGATAAAACCTCTTATGGAGGCACATGGATTTGAAACGGTTAAATTAATAGGCTCATCGAGCGTTGCCGGCGCTTTGACGCAGGAGCAATTCGATTATTGGCAATCGCTTGGAGAGCGTGAATATGCAAAATGTATGGAGCTTGTTTGCGAGTACGCGGATAACGTCCATCTGCTGGGAACCTCCTCGCATTTGCTGTATGTCGGCAAGAGAAAATAACCTCGTTTAATTGCCAAATTTAGTGTTGTGCACAAAGTTATCCACAATCGAGTGTCTTTTTGTGTATAAGATGAAGAAAACCCTGAAAACACTGGATTTACTTAAGCTTCACATTGTGTGCGAAAAGGGGATAGTTTTTTCATACTAAAGTTGTGGATAATGTGTATAACATGGATAAACAATAGGGAACGTATGAGTTTGTACCTATGAAACGACGAAATCCGCGAAAATACTACTATAATGCCTGCTTATTATCGACAGAATTAACTAACAATTTATACAGAGTTGTTGATATCTTTGTGGATAACAAAATACGTCTAATATTTAGTATGACTGGGAAATAGTTGATCCTCTATCACTTGGTTGCGCTTACATTGCGGTACCGCAAAAAATTTGCGTGAATTACTAGTCATGTTTTCGGTGAAATAGTTTGTGTTATGCGTTATCGTGAAGCTATGAAATATACCGAGAACATGAATCTAGCATATTAACGAATAACTCACGCAAAGCTTAAGTGTGAATGGAGGTTAACCAAGGAATGGAAAAGGAAACGATCATTCAAGTAAGTTCGGTCAGCAAGTACTATGGTGCGAATAAGGCAGTGGATCGGGTATCCTTCAAAGTAAATGAAGGAGAGATTTTCGGAATTATCGGTACGCACGGTGCAGGAAAAACGACGCTGCTCGAAATGCTAATGGGTATTCGTATGCCAGACCAAGGAAGCATCCGCATATACGGCCACGATGTGGTGCATGATGCAGAACGATTGAAGGAAGACATCGGAATCCATCTGCAAAGCACGTCTTTGGTCGACAAAATGAATGTTCGTGAAGCTATGGAGCTGTTTCAAGGCTTCTACAAACGAAAAAATGATTTGGACAATATCATTGAACAATTTGGACTTAGCCCATATTCGGATAAATTAGTAAAGCGCCTCTCAGGCGGCTGGAGACAGCGCACGGCACTTGCAATTGCATTAGTAAATGATCCTAAAATCATATTTTTGGATGAACCGACAACGGGTCTGGACCCGCAAGCCAAAAAAGAATATTGGACGCTGCTTAAGCTGCTTAAGCAACAGGGGAAAACGATCGTCGTTGCCTCGCATGACATGGAAGAGATTCAACGGAACTGCAATCGCGTTTGCGTGATGCGCAAAGGCGAATTTATTACATGCGATAATCCATCGTCGCTTATCGCGCAGCTGCCCGGCGGCGGCATGACGATGGAAGCTGTTTATATGCACCATGCAGTTGAACTGGATAGGAGTGTCAGCGTATAAGGATAATCAAACATTAAGCAAAGGATTTAAAAGGGAAATGTTCAAGGAGGGCTTTTTAGAAATGGATCATCGCGATCGCATCGAAAGTCCGTCAGTCGAGCGCAAAGAATTATTGGAATTACGAATGGAGATGATCGCTACCTTAATGAATCAAATGAGCGAGGGGGGAAATAAGAAACAAGATAGCGAAACGGATAATAAGCGCAAACATCCCAGCGACTGTTACGGCATAATGAAGCATCATTGGTTAGCTCATTTTGTAAATGTGGTACACCGTATGTTCACTTTATGATTTCATAGTATAATAGAATGATCTTGATTGGCGGAGGATCGCTTGTGAACGATAGTATTCCACTCATTGGTCATCAAATGCGGACGATGGTTCAGCGGTTTTTTACTGCTGAACCTCTTGCACGATTCGCAGAGCTTTTTATTGAGGACAAGCTTGCTGAAACGATTCGGTTTGGCCAGCTGACCGTTATTCATTATCGCATGTTTGGCGGTCATAGCGACGAAGTGTACGAAGCGGCAGCGGCAGTTGAGCTGTTTATTTTGGCATCGGACATATTGGATGATTTGCAGGACCAGGACGCTCCACACAAGCCCTGGATGCAGGCTCCTCAGCCTGTGGCGATTCATGTTGCCTCGGCGCTATTAACGTTGTCGCAGCAAGCAATGCTGAGCAGCGCTCCTTCCGATGCGATGAGAATCGCGCTTATGGAAATGATGAACAGGCTGCTGCTTCAGTCGGCCAACGGCCAGATGCTCGACATTATGAATGAGATTGTAGACGAGCAATCCTATTTGGACATGGTTAAGCAAAAATCAGCGACATTGCTGCAGCTCGCTTGTATGACAGGTGTTATGCTTGCCGGTGAGCCTTGGAACGAAGTGGTGGCAGAATATGCAGCTGAAATTGGCATAGCCGCCCAAATTCAAAATGATCTGCGGGATTTGCTGAGATGGGACGACAAGAGCGATTTTCTCCAACGCAAACGTACGCTGCTCACGCTTTATTTAATAGAGAGCGAAGCAGAGGCGGATTGCTGGATAAAGGAGTATTTTGAAGGACGGATCTCGCTAGAGGATGTAGCCATGAAGCGTGAGCTTTTCCTCGAAACATGCGAAAGAACAGGCACTATTTTGTATGGTTCAGTCATGAGCCGGATGCACTACAATCGATTTGAAGAGCTGGTAGACTCTATTCAGGAGATTAGTCCTTGGAAATCGACATTTTTACATATTATAAATCAAAAAATTGCATAAAAACACACCGCGCAAAAGTCACTTCGGTAAATACGAATCACTTTTGCGTTTTCTGTCGATTCTATTCCTGTTATAGTAGAGAAGTAGTATATTTTTATAATAATAGTAACGAATTGGAGGAGTTAAAATGTTAAAAGAAGCGATTCGTCAATTGGTAAACAGCACTGAAAAAATGTCCATGGCTATGGGTGGACAATTGCAAGTTGCAGGTGTCTCGGCTGCAGAACAAAAAGCTCTTCTTGGTGAACTGAAGAACAAAAACGAGAAAAACAGCGGATACGCATACATGTGGGGCTAAGAATTTGATATTGTTTGAAGGGAAGAGGACAGCATGAGACCTACATTCTTAAACCGCATTGTAGCAATCCTCTTCCTAGCAGTGCTTCTCTCATCAGTAGTTTACTTAACTTCGGTTATAGCTACTATCCCATCAATCGGGGCTATTCTGATCAATGATTCGAGCGATAATTATATCGTTAAATCGATAGAGCCCGCGGGTCAGGCAGAAGTAAAAGGAATTAGGGTTGGCGACCGGATTTTAGAGGTAAACGGCGAGCCGGTTAATGAATTTCGAAATGTGAAAAAATATAATTCGATAGAGTATGCTGATAATGTGCTTGTTTTACATAAAGACAACAGTCAGCAAGAGATCACCTTTCCAAAAGGCTGGACAGGCGAACACTCGCTATGGGAGCTATTTATTCAGCTATACATCCCAGGCATATCGCTTATTATTTTTTGTGCATTTTCGGGATTTCTTTATGTTAAGCGTAGAAACGATAGAGCAGCAATTATGCTCATTTTATTTTTTATTTCGATAGGAATTAGCTATTACAGCTCAGCGGCTTCTTATCGAAGCGATCCTGTTGGAACCGCCATTCTTTATCTCGTAATGCCACTTATCCCATTGTTGTTTATGAGCTTCATGAGCATATATTTGCAAAGATTTAACGTAAGCTTCATTAGCAAGAGGCTGCTGCGGTTATTATTTGCGGTAGTGGGCGGAGTAGGCTTTACAAGCTTGTTATATTTTTGGACAGAGCTATTTCCAATACAAGTTTATATTTATATTAAGATGGCCTTTAGCGGTATTTTGCTCTTAGGCAATTTAGTGTGCGTATATAAGCTTATTCGCAAGTTTATCGAACATCGCAATACCAAATTACACTCATTGTTTACGATAACTTTAATCTCACATCTGGTAGCTTTTACGCCATTTGCGACATTGAATTTACTTCCTCAAATTTTCGGAAAGAACCAAATTTTCCCTGCTGCATTTACAGCGCTCTTCTTATTCGTTTTGCCGATTGTATATTTCTATCTATCAACTTCGAATCAATTGTTCGACATCGATTTTATTTTAACGAGATTTAAATACTACACTGCACTAGCCATCTTTCCATCAATCATTGTGTCCGCGCTAGTGGCGATATTAATACTAGGAGAGAATAATCCGTCATGGTCCGTATGGTTTGGCGTATTTTTTGTCATCTACATCGGAATGACGTTGTTTCTATATGGGAAGGAACAAATTGATCAGCGATTCAGACCTAAGCTCTTCAAGGCGATGTACAGCTATCAGGATAGCCTTGACCGTTTCTCTCGCAAAATCGCCAGAGTCATGAAGCAAGGTGATTTGGAAGCGGTTCTGATGCAGGAAATTTCGGAACTTTTGCCGGTAAAACGAATTACTTTTTTGCTTGTAGAGCAATCAGAGAACACGGTATATCCGATGGGAGAGCACCCCGAGGAGCTCATCACCGCGGAGTTTTTGCTTGGAACGGTAAACTCCCTTCAGGTAGGGGAGTTAATCGAGCTTCCTTACGGTCTAGGACTTGTTATTGGCCGGCAGCGGTCGAGATACCATATTTTATGGATTGGCATGAAGACGAACCATACCCGCTTTAACTCGGACGAGCTCCGTTGGCTAAAAACGATGTCCAGCTATTCAAGCATCGTATTTGAGAATTTATATTTAATTGAAGGATTAATCGAGGATCTGGAATCTGAGGTTCGCAAAGAACATTCCACCTCGCCATGGGTGCTTCGTTTGTTATTTTGCTTGTCAGAGAACGAGAGAAGAAAGCTTGCCGCGGATTTGCACGACTCGGCGCTCCAGGATCAGCTGCTATGGTACAGAAAGCTTGAAGCCATTATGATGGACTATCCGATTTCGGATAACCTCGGTCGCGAGCTGGAGGACATCAAAGAGGGACTGCTGGATGTTATTCACCAAATTCGTGAGACCTGCAACGAGCTTCGGCCGCCGCTTTTGAAAGAGATGGGCGTCGTTGAGGCTGTTGAATCGATCATAGAGCATACGCAAATGAGGGTGAACTTTGCGGTTGATTTCCGTGCGAAAACATTCAGCCGTCCACTAAATGAGGAACAAATTACGGCTATTTATCGGATCGTGCAAGAATTGCTGCGCAATGCAGACAAGCATTCACAGGCAAAATTAGTCATTCTCGAGCTCGAGCTACGTAAAGGAACGATATATTTCCGATATCAGGACGATGGTGTCGGAATGGATGTCAATCAAATGATTGTTTCTTTTGAGCATATGGGCTTGTCGGGTATTAAAGAGCGGGTGACAGGTCTAGAAGGTGACATATCATTTTATTCGGAACGCGGTAACGGCCTAGAGGTTGTTATTTTGTTGCCAGAAGACATGACAACCGGCAGATCGGAGAGGGGAATATCGCGTGATTCGTATCTTATTAGTTGATGATCATCCTTCCGTTGGGGAAGGAACTAAAAACATGATTGAGCAAGATAGTGAAATGTCTGTCTCGGTTGTTCTATCAGCGATCGAGGCATTGGATATCGTGCAAATAGAGCATTTTGATCTGATCTTATGTGACTTGAATATGCCAGGCATTAGCGGATTAGAATTGACCAAGCGTTTAATTCAACAGGATCCTCAGCGCAAGGTCATTATTTATTCCGGCTATGAGATTGGATCACACTTTAATTTGTTAATAGAGTCAGGTGTTTCAGGCTTTATATCCAAGACGGTATCCAGAGAACAGCTGCATAACGCAATACGCAGTGCCATGAGAGGCGACACCGTTATCCCGATTTCGCTATTGAAACAGCTTAGACGTCATGAGGTCACCATTGGTCGTTCGGAAGTAACGATCGAGGATGTATCCATCAACGAAAAAGAGCAAACGATTTTGCATGAGGTAGCAACGGGCATTAGCAATAAAGAGCTGGCGGCGATGCTCCATGTGAGTCAGAGAAATGTGGAATASCAGTTGTCGCGCATATTCGATAAGCTAAACGTACGCTCTCGTTCGGAAGCGATTAAAGAGGCGCAGCGCCTAGGCCTTATTAGCTTGGAACAATATTAAGTTTGTCAGGTTATCGTTCCATGATTCACGGAATTAAGCATTTAGCTGGTAAATAATAAACGGCAGGCGAAGGAGTGCTCCTTCATCTGCCGTTTTTTCATTTTGATAATAGGCTAAGCATATAATTGTTCAATCGCTCGGCCATTAATGCATCGGTTAATCCGTTGACTCCAAATGCTGCCCATCCAGCATATACCGTTGGCTGTCCAAACAAGATGTCGACCAAGGACAGGAGATCCCAATAAGGCTCATATTGGAAGGAGGGACCTGCATATTTCATATATGCTTTCAAAAATGCGTCGGCAGTCTCAACGTCGTACAGCTGGGCTAAATCGACTCGACAATGACCGACATCGATGCCGGCAGGTCCGCGGCAAGCATTAACCCAATCGACAACACCGCTTACTTTGCCATCTTTCCATACTACATTGGCTGGATGATAGTCACGGTGAATTAACGAAGGTTTTGCCTTTGGCTGCGGCCCTTTTACTAGCGCGACAACCTTGTCCCAGCATTCCGTATAGGTTGACCAAGATGGAGACTCGAAAGTAGAAAGATCTTGGTACGTGAAATATGTCCAAGTAAAATGGTCTGCTTCGACTTTATGGATCTGAGCGAGCGTCTCCGCCAAGCCGTCGATCCACGACTCCATACTAGGCGGCCGCAAAACAACGGTACCAGACAGCTGCGTCATCAATACAGCCGGTATTCCGCAACTGTCGCCAGTTACGTCATAAGCAAGAATTCGAGGTGTCGAAACATCGGTTTGCGCGACTAAGCGTAAGCTTTCTGCCTCATGAAGCGCCAAATCCGGCTCTTCTTGAAGCCACTTTTCGTTGTCGACTTGCCGTAATACAACTTTTAATTCGTCGTCATTTACATGAAGCACGATGCTATGCATGATGGAGGACATTCCGCCATGCAGCCGCTGGATGGATCGAACGACTGCTTGCGGGTGCACGGCATCGATTACCCACTGCAGCATGCGAGCTGAAAGCTGATCTTTAGAATCGGATGTTATCATAATCCCATCGTTTCACGATTCTGCAGAAGAATGTTATTACATATATTGCTCCCATTCCTCGTAAGCATTCGATAAAGCGTTTTTGCGTGCTTCGATAGCAGCTTGGATTTCTTGAATCCGAATATAATCATTAAAAATCGCAGGATCAGCAAGCTGCTCCTCAAGCTCCGTAATCTGCTGCTCAAGTGCAGCAATTTCTTGCTCCAGCTGTTCGAGCTTCCGCTGCTTTGCCCGTTCCTCGCGTTTTGCTTGTTTGTCGGCTTCGTAGGAGCTAACAGGCGCATTGTCGGAATTAGCTGTAGATTTCGAGTTTGAAGCCTGTTTTGACAGTGCCTCGAGCCGTGCTTCCTCGATTTCATTTTTTTTCTCTATCATTTCGTCATAATTTCCTAGGAAATGATCCGTACCTGACGGTTTAAGTTCGACAATTCGTTCTGCCATCTTGTTTAGGAAGTAACGGTCATGCGAGATGAAGAGCAATGTCCCTTCATAGTCAAGCAATGCTGCTTCAAGCACCTCTTTGCTAAAGAGGTCAAGATGGTTCGTAGGCTCGTCCAAAATAAGCACATTGGCGCCGGCAAGCATAAGCTTGGCTAGAGAAACACGTGCTTTCTCACCGCCGCTTAGCGATGATATCCGCTTGAGCACATCTTCACCGCTGAACAAGAAGTTGCCGAGAACGGTGCGAATACGGGCTTCCTCCATATGGGCATAGCTGCCCCAAACCTCTTCTAGAACGGTATTTTGTCCGTTTAGCCTCGTTTGCTCTTGATCATAATAACCAAGCTTCACATGGGTTCCGAACCGAATGGTTCCCGTAGTTGGCTCATTCTGGCCGACGATCACCTTCAGCAGCGTGGATTTTCCAATACCGTTCGGACCAATCAGGGCAACGGTCTCTCCACGAGTAAGCTGGAAGGAGACATTGCGGAAGATGGGAGAGTCTTTGCCAGGAAACGTGACGGATACATCAGACACGGACAGCACGTCTTTACCGGTCTGGCGCTCGATTTCGAAAGTGAAATGAGCCTTCTTCAAATCGCCTTGAGGCTTGTCGAGACGATCCATTTTGTCCAACGCTTTGCGCCTGCTTTGCGCGCGCTTCGTTGTCGAAGCACGCACAAGGTTGCGCTGAACGAATTGTTCCATACGCGAGATTTCATCCTGCTGCTTCTCGAACTGGCGCATATTGATCTCGTATTCGGCAGCTTTCAGCTCCATATAGCGACTATAGTTCCCGGTGTAGCGCTTAGAAGTATGGCGCTCGATTTCAATAATCGTTTGGGCGAGCGCATCTAGGAAGTAGCGGTCATGGGATACGACAAGAATCGCTCCCGAATATCCGCGCAGATAGGATTCCAACCAGGTTAATGTCTCAATGTCGAGATAGTTGGTAGGCTCATCAAGCATGAGCAAATCGGGCGCTTGAAGCAAAATTCGGGCGAGAGCAAGCCGAGTCTTTTGTCCACCGCTTAATGTAGCGATTAACGTATCAGGCGGAAAGCTGCCAAAGCCCATACCGTGAAGGACGCTGTTAATGCGGGTGTTGATTTCAAAGCCGCCTTGCTCACGGTACCAATCTGAGCGTTTAGCGTACCGATCGAGTGTATCGGCATAACGTTTCTCATCTTCATGAAGCGCCGGATCGGCAATTTTGACCTCAAGCTCGCGCAGCTCCTGTTCAGCTTCGATTAAATGGGCAAACACAGCTCGCATTTCCGCCTCGATCGTCCGATCGGATTGCAAGCCGCTGTTCTGAGCAAGATAGCCGATTTTTGTTTCTTTTGCTTTATGGATTGCGCCTGAGTCAGCGGACATTTCGCCGGCGATAATTTTTAGGAGCGTTGATTTGCCTGCGCCGTTAACGCCAACGAGACCGATTCGTTCTCGTTCTTGTACCTGCATAGAAATATTGGATAATACGACATTTACGCCGTAGCTCTTCGTTACGTTAGAAACTTGCAGCAGCATTTTGAAACCTCCAACAAAAAATTGTAAAGAACGAATGCTTTTACTACTCAATAGTGTACCATAAACGAGCGCTAACATTGGCGAAAGTTGCATAACAGTGGTAAACTACTATTAATGAAAGAAAATGATGGGAAGCAGAATAGGTGAGTGCTTTTGGCTGAGCAAAATCAACTTGTCGATAAAGCATACATACGAAAACAGATGGCGATAAAGCGCAACAGCTTGCTGCCAGAGCAGCGGAAATTATGGTCAGACCTTGCCTGCGCGAATGCAGGAAAATGGCTTGAGCATCATTTGTCAGCAAAACTTATGGTTTACGTGTCTTTTCGAAGCGAGCTCGATTTGACCAGCCTCATTGAAGATTGCTGGCAAGCGGGAAGAGAGGTAATTGTACCAAGGTGCGTGGAGTCCGATCGTTCGATGACTCTTCATTATTTGCGCAGCTGGGACGATCTTATGCCTGGTGCTTACGGCATTATGGAGCCGAATCCCGCTGTGACACCGCCAATCGAAGAAGGTTATGTACCTGATATCGTATTGGTTCCGGGTATCGCTTTTGATCGGAATGGCGGACGCCTTGGTTACGGCGGCGGATATTATGACCGATTTGCGGAAGCGGTAGCTGGAGGAAATGACAAAACAACAAAGACGTTATGGCTCGGGATGTCGTTTGAGGCACAGTTCATTGCTGAAGTTCGGTTAGAGGAACATGATCTCAAAATGGATGGATGGATATCGGAGTCAGGCGTTTACTTGCTTTAATGAAAATGAGAGGCAAGCTAAATTAACGAAGCGGCGACGGCCTTTTTGGGTGGAGAGTCGTTTAGGCTAAAAGGAGCGATAGAGGTGGAGCTGACGCATTTTAACGAGCAGGGCCGGGCGCGGATGGTGGACATCTCTGATAAGGAAGTCACTTCACGCACAGCGGTCGCACAAACCAAAGTAACGATGAACCCTGACACATTAGCTCAAATCAAGGCAGGCAAGGTTGGAAAAGGCGATGTGCTGGCCGTTGCTCAGGTTGCCGCAATCATGGCCGCAAAAAAAACAGCTGATTGGATACCAATGTGTCATCCGCTCCCGCTCACAGGCATAAATGTAGTATTCAGCGATAATGGGACGGATGAGCTTTACATAGAAGGCACTGTAAAGACAACCGGAAAAACCGGCGTCGAGATGGAGGCGCTGACAGCTGTGTCAGCCGCAGCCTTAACGGTGTACGACATGTGCAAGGCGCTGCAAAAGGATATGGTGATTGGACCAACGCAGCTGGTATCGAAAACGGGCGGCAAAAGCGGTGATTATCGAATTTCGTCAAACCCATGAGCGGACTAGGGATGGGAGGAATGGTAAATGCGGTGGAAGGTAGCAATATTAACAGCAAGCGATAAAGGGTCGCGCGGGGAACGTGAAGATACGAGCGCGCAAGTTATTCGTGAGTTAATTGAGGAAGAGCTTGGCGGAGAAATTGTCGATTACCGGATTGTGCCGGATGAGCAGGACGAAATTATGGCAGCTATCATTGAAATGACCGAGTATTTCCATGCTGATCTTGTGCTTACGACAGGCGGAACAGGTCTTGCGGAGCGCGATGTTACTCCAGAAGCGACGCTTAAGGTCATTGACCGCGCTGTTCCGGGACTTGCGGAAGCGATGCGGATGGGCGCGCTCCAGAAAACGAGAAGAGCGATGCTTTCGAGAGGCGTATGCGGCATTAGAGGCAGCTCGCTTATCGTGAATCTGCCAGGGAGTCCAAAGGGCGTACATGAGAGTCTAATGGCGATCATGGATCAATTGCCGCATGCATTGGGCATTTTATCCGGTCAGCTGGGGGAGCATAGCTTATGAGCCGGAACCTTGAGCATGCACAGGACGGAACAGAGCAGCACGGCACAACCATACTTCGAGAAGTATCCGTATATGATGCGATTGGAATGCGTCTTGCCCATGACTTGACGCGTATTATTCCAGGCGAGTTCAAGGGCCGTTTATTCAAAAGAGGGCATGTGGTGGAAGAATCGGATATTCCGAGCCTTCTGGATATCGGGAAAGAGCATATCTATATTATGGAGCTTGGCGAGAACGAGCTCCATGAAGATGATGCGGCGATTCGAATGGCTGAAGCTTTATATGGCGATCAATTGCTATTATCTGAACCTCATGAGGGGAAAGTAAGCATAAAGTCGAATATGCTTGGCCTAGCCTCCATCGATAAAGGTATAGTTGATGCCATTAATGAGCTAGGGGAGATTGCCCTGGCTACAATTAAGACCAATACGGTCGTCAAGCCTGGTCAACAGCTGGCGGCAACAAGGGCGATACCGCTCGTCGTATCCAAAGCGAAGGTCGAGAAGGTAGAGCGACTTGCAGCCGAATACCGGATTGCGAACGGGGGAGCGTCGCCGCTTCACGTACGTCCCTTCCGGAAAATTCGGGCGGGATTGCTGACGACAGGCGGAGAAGTGTTTAACGGCAGAATCGAAGATAAATTTGGTCCGGCCGTAAGAAGCAAGCTCGAGGAGCTTGGCTCAGAGGTTGGGGAGCAGCGATTTGCGCCGGATGATAGACAAACAATTGTCAAGGAAATACACTATTTGCTTGAGCAGCGTTATGATATGATACTAGTAACAGGCGGGATGTCGGTTGATCCCGACGATCGCACGCCAGGCGCAATTAAAGCATCTGGAGCGGATATCGTAAGCTATGGAACGCCGATGCTGCCGGGCTCGATGCTGCTCATCGGATATTTGAACGGAGTTCCTATTATGGGCTTGCCGGGCTGTGTCATGCATGATCCTTATACGTCATTCGATGTTCTACTGCCGCGTATTCTGGCTGGAGATACGATCGTTCGTGAAGATATTGTCAGCATGGGATATGGCGGACTAAATAGCTGCTAATGTATAACGCTTACGAAGTATCATTACTCGTAAAGCTTTGAGGAGGTAACATCATGTCAGGGATAGGTGCAACGGGTATTATATTGCTTGTCTTGGTTGCTTTGCTTCTGTTTGGACCGAACAAGCTGCCAGAGCTTGGACGCGCATTTGGACGGACGCTGCGTGAGTTTAAAGCAGGCGCCAAAGACATCATGGAAGACGATGACCGCAAGGACAAGGATTCGAGTCGGGCTGAAGTGAATCGCTCGGAAAATATCGATAAAGACAATAAGCGGCTTCCGGACTAATCGGGCCCGCTTTTTTCTTGAACAAAGGGATGTAAACGCTAGGCGAAGGAGGTAAGTGCAGGTGGGATCGGAAGCAAAAAACCACTCGGACCAAAAATCACGAAAAGCGCTTCTGCGCGAAGAAGGGCTAATGCCGCTTCTTGAACATCTTGGCGAGCTTCGGAAACGCCTCGTGTATGTGCTCATCATACTAACCTTAGGTTTAGTCGTGGGGCTTATTTTCGCGCAGCCTGCTTATAACTTTCTTATGAGCCAGAAGCCGGCCAATACGATTTCCTTACATACTTTCTCGCTATGGGACGGCATCGGGATGTATATGAAATTCGCTTTTGTTATCGCCTTGATTTTGGCACTGCCTGTCATTGCGTATCAGCTTTGGGCGTTCGTAAAGCCAGCACTGCGCAAGAACGAGCAGCGCTCTACGCTCAAATACGTGCCATTCGCGCTGTTCATGTTTTTGATCGGATTGGCGTTTTCGTATTTTGTTGTGTTTCCGCTCGCATTCAACTTTACAAGAACGGTTTCGCAGCATTTGAATCTAGAGGAAACATACGGCATCGCCCAATATTTTACGTTTATGTTTAATCTGTTGATTCCGATATCGCTCCTATTCGAATTGCCGCTCGTCATTATGTTTTTGACGGCCATTCGATTAGTAAATCCGAAGCGGCTTCGCAAAATGCGTCGCCTTGCCTATTTTATTATGGTGTTTATCGGGGTTGTTATTACGCCGCCTGATTTCATTTCAGATGTTTTGGTGGCCATCCCTTTAATCATTTTGTATGAAATCAGTGTTTTTCTATCCGGAACGGTGCACAAAAAGCAGCTGGCGGCAGATGCCAAATGGGAAGCCGATTACGGAGAGTCACCCAATCATGTATAGCGGGAAGAAGAGAAAATAGCTCTTCTTCTTTTTTTTGTTGACAAGACAAGCCTCTCCAAGCAATAATTAAACAATCGTTTAAAACGGTTGTTTAAATAGAGAGAGCGGGAGTGGATAAGAATGAAACATGCATTTCAAGCATTTATGAAAAGGCCGACTACCTGGGTGGGCATTATTACGGCATTAATGTTCCAAGTGATTTTTTCGGTCATTTGGATGACGGGTTATAACGGCGTCACGGATCGTGTGGATCAGCTGCGGATTGCGGTTGTGAATGAGGATCAGCAAATGGGGCAACAAATTTCAAGCGGATTAATTCAAAACTTGCCTTTTGATATGAGGAAGGTAGACAGTGTTGATGAAGCTAAAAAGCAGTTGGATGAGCGTGAGCTTCAAATGGTCGTTGTTGTACCGGCGGATTTCTCGCAAAAGGCGGCAGCGGCAGACGGAACAGCTTCGATCCAATATTATATTAATGAATCGAATCCTGCGCTTATTAAAAGCATCATGAGCGGCGCGGCTGCGCAAATTACAGCAGAGGTTAATCGTCAGGCCGTAACAGGCGGCATTCAGGCGGTGCTTGGCAATATGAGCATGCCTGCTGAGCAAGCAGCGGCTGCGGCTCAAGGATTATCGCAGCGCGTTACGTCGGATATTCAATCGACGAATGCGGTAAAAGGTATGAACAATCAGATGGTTCCGATGATGATGGTGCTTGCATCGTATGTTGGCGCCATGATCATGGGCATGAATTTTGAGCAGTCGTCCATGGCTACGAGCGCTACTGTCAGCAGATGGCGCCGATTCGGTACAAGAAGCATCATTAATGTTGTAGCTGCTGTTCTTGTATCCTTAGTTGGCTCGACGATGCTTGCTTCCTTTGGCGGCCAAATGGATCAGGGCTTCCTTCACATTTGGTTGTTCCAGCTGCTCTTCCTGCTAACCTTCATATTCGTTTCCCAAATGTTCCTATATTTGTTTGGGATGGCAGGCATGCTCTTTAACATTATTTTGTTGTCGGCTCAGCTGGTTACCTCCGGCGCAATCGTTCCACGTGAATTGTTGTCGGATTTCTACATTAAGCTAGGCGATGCTCTTCCAGCTACTTATGCGGTGGACGGAACGATGAACATCTTGTTCGGCGGTCCGGCTGCTACGCCTGACGCGCTGAAATTAGTCATAATTGCGGTTGTCGCGTTTGCAATCAGCGTCCTTGCTGTAGCGGCAAAGCGGCAAGCGGTTCAGCAGCAGCAGCCTCAAGCGGTAATTGCAGGCCAAAAACGATAAAAGTTGGCACTCGCTTGCTGTTTGTCCGTAAATAGAACTAAATAAAAGAAATATGGATTCATGGAGGATGATCATGACAACAGGCGACGCGGATATAAAAATTAGAATATTGTTAGCAGCCAAAAAGCTGTTTGCAAAGAACGGCTTTGAAAAAACGACCGTTCGGCAAATATGCGAGGAGGCTGGAGCTAACATCGCGCTCGTGTCATATCATTTTGGCGGAAAAGAAAATATGTTCGGCGCTTTATTCGAGAACTTTTTTCCCAATGATCAAATCGCTGGGATAGATTCGACGCTTAATCCTGTAGAAGGCGTGCGGCTGCTTATTCGCGAGGTAACGAGGTTTAGATATAGCGATTATGAGCTCATCAGCATCATCCAGCAGGAAATCATAATGAACACGGACCGCATTCAAAAAATACGCAAGCATGTCATGCCGATGTGGAAGCTGCTGCGCCACTGGCTAAAGCAGGGCGAGGAACAGGGGCTGTTCCATTTTCGCTCACTAGATACCGCTTTGATGTCTATTATCGGCGCGCTTTTATTTCATAGACATACGGATTATTGGGCGATCTTGCTTGAAGAAGAGCATCCATCGCTGGAGACGATGAGCGAGGATTTGACTGCGTTCATTATGGGCGGCTTGTATTGCAAGGAAAACTAGCATGAACCACTAACTACCGCTTTGCGAGCAATCGCTGTGCGGTAGTTTTTTTTGGCTTTTGCGATCGACAAGTGGGTTTAACTGGAAAAGGAGAAATTAACGGTAGAAATTACTACGCAATAGATTGGAATCGTTGACTGAATGCAATCATTTGCAAATAGGTGAATAACTTCAGCCTTCTACTATTCCCTAACTATTGGTACAATCGATAAAGAGGCAGAAAGATCGTAATGAGTGTTCATGATTTTCTGCAAGCGTTTACGTAATGAGTTTGTGAGAATGATGAATGTGCGCCGTGCTCGGCAGCTTACACAAATGTAATAGGAGCGAACGAACAATGAATCGCAAGCGAATGAAGGAAGTTTTGGAGCTTAGCAGAAGGCGCGGACTCACGCTGCTTGCTTCGGAGAGCTCATCAGATAGGCTTGTTGCACGATTGCGGGAGTCCAAAACGAATCAGACGCTGATTATGGAAATTAAGTCGGAGGCTGACCTCTTGGTGCAGACGGCTGATCCTGAGCTTACCTATTCGCTATTTCGTGTATACGGCGAAACGGGAGAACGATTGGCGTACGAGCGCGTTTATTTTGAACGGCGCAAAAGGCTGAACGCTTTTGTCATCATGGCTCTTCTGGAGCCGGGCAATAAGGGGTATGAAACAGCCGCTTTGAATATCATTTGGTCGATTTGCAATGAGTTTACATGGTGCCTGCCTGCCCACTTTAATGCGGGAGCGGAGAAGCCGGACATCGATTTGTTTGCTGCGGAGACGGGTTTTGCGCTTAGCGAAGTCAGCTTGTTATTAGGCGAGCGCCTGCCTGCTTTGCTCCGCGAGCGGATAGAAGCAGAGGTGGAGCAGCGGATATTCCGTCCTTTTTTGAACCAAGGCCCGTATGGCTGGGAGACGGCTGAGCACAATTGGTCCGCGGTATGCGCCGGGTCGATAGGCGCTGCGGCTATTCACCTGATTGATGATACGGAGCGTTTGTCAGTGGTACTTGAGCGGGTGCTTCATTCGCTGGATTGTTATTTGAGCGGCTTCGGAGAGGATGGCGCATGCGCCGAAGGTTACTTGTACTGGCAGTACGGATTCGGCTACTACGTCTATTTTGCCCAGCTCCTAAAGTCGGCGACAGACGGCAAAATCAATTTATTTGATTCAGACAAGGTGAAGGAGATCGCGCTTTTCCAGCAGAAAAGCTTTACAGGCGGCAGCACGGTCGTCAATTTCTCTGATTCGCCCGCTTCAAGCGGCATCTTTATGGGACTTAGCTGCTGCTTGCATGGTGAATATGAAGAGGTAATCGTACCGGATGCGAGCTTGAGAGCGGACTATTCGGCAGATCATTGCGGCCGCTGGGCGCCTGCAATTCGTAATTTGGTATGGGTGCGCGAGGAATGGATGGAGTCAGACGCTTCCGGCAGCGTGGCGATCTGGCCCTCAGAATCGTATTATTTGCCCGATGTGCAGTGGCTTTTGTCCAGGCATGCTGCGGAGGATGGCGGCAGCTATAGCTTTGCGGCTAAGGGCGGCCATAATGAGGAGCCCCATAACCATAATGATACTGGCCACTTTATCGTGCATGCGGATGGACAAACGTATTTGGCTGATTTGGGCAGCGGGATGTATACGGCGCAATATTTTGGCGAGGAGCGGTACACGCTTTGGTGCAATGGCTCGCAGGGACATTCTGTCCCGATCATCGATGGCTGTCATCAGCAAAATGGCGCTACATACCGAGCAACCGTTATGGAAGCGTCTGCAGACAAGCTCTCTGACCAGCTGACGCTAGAATTAAGCGCGGCTTATGGTCATGCCGAGCTTGAATGCTTCAAGCGCCGCTTCCTCTGGAATAAGGATAGGCTGCCAGTTTTGACGCTGACTGACACGATTGCATTTGCAGCAAGCAGCGGGCAGAAGGAGCATACCGTGACGGAGCGGTTCATCACTTTTATTGCTCCCGAGTTAGCTGGGGAGGGCCGAGTTCTGCTAAAAGGCAAGCGGCAATTGAGCATGTCCTATAACCATCAGCTATGGGAGCCTGCCGTGACTCCGCGCAGCGATACCGATCATTTTGGGCATGAGCGCTTTTGGTATACGCTTGATTTTCAAGCTAAGGCTGTCACGGGACCAGCTTTGTCTGCTGAATTTATTTTTCAATTTGACTCATAAATCATTTATTGGCTGCGAGGAGAGGGAATGGCAATGGAACAGTTGTGGGTAAATGAAGCTTGGGAAAAGGTACATGAGAAGGTAACGCGAACGAGCAGCCGCATTGGCGCTAGATTTCCGCATGCAAGCGTGGATGGCGCTTATGTGCTGGAAGCGCCCCATTGGTGGACGGCGGGCTTCTGGCCGGGCTTGCTTTGGTTATTATACCGTGATTCGGAATCAAAGGATGAGCGCTATAAGGATATTGCCGAAGCATGCGAGCAGCAGCTCGATGAGGTGCTATTCGGCTATGACCGTTTGGACCACGACATTGGCTTTATTTGGTCGCTGACGAGCGTAGCCCGCTATAAGCTGCTTGGCGAGGAACAATCGCGCAGACGGGCGCTGCTTGCTGCCAGCGTGCTTAGCGGACGGTTTAATGTAAAAGGGAATTACATAAGGGCTTGGAATCCTTGGGGCGAGGGCGATCGCAACGAAGGCTGGGCGATCATCGATTGCATGATGAATTTGCCTCTGCTTTACTGGGCGAGCGAAACGACCGGCGATCCGCGATTTAAGCATTTGGCGATGGAGCACGCGGATACGGTGCTGGCGCATTTTATCCGGACGGATGGCTCCGTTAATCATATCGTTGTATTTGATCCGCAAACGGGGGATTTTGAAGGCGTAAACGGCGGTCAAGGCTTTGCTCCGAATTCTGCCTGGTCGCGCGGAGCTTCGTGGGCGATTTATGGGATGGCGCTTAGCTACCGGTATACGGGCGAGATAAGATATTTGGAGGCAGCAAAGCGGGTCGCTCATTTCTTCGTTGCGAACTTGCCTGAGGACTCGGTGCCGCATTGGGATTTCCGCTTGCCTTCAGGCGTTGAGCGTTACCGTGACACCTCGGCTGGCGCCTGTGCGGCCTGCGGCTTGCTAGAAATTGCAAGAGCGGTCCCAGATGAGGAATCCGGGCTTTATCAAGCTGCGGGAGAAAGAATCTTGCGAACGATGTATGAGCATTACGGCGCTTGGGACAATTCGCCGGAAGAAGGCTTGATTCTGCATGGGACAAGCCATTATCCAGAGCGCAGAAATATCGATGTACCGCTTATTTACGGTGACTATTTCTTCGTTGAAGGTTTGGCGCGGCTACGAGGAAATGCCGAGACGTTCTGGTAGGAGGGGGGATTGAGCATGTTGAATCAACATCAGATGGATAGCTCGCTTCCAGCCCGCGAATATTGGCTGGAGCAGCTGTTAGCGATAAGCGACCCAGTGCTTACAGCACTCGCCGAGCGCCGCCTGAAGGAAAAGATGCCGGTTGAATGCGCAGAAATTGAAGGGGCGAGTGAGGAAGAAAAAGCGGGTTTATTGGCGGACCGAGCTAAATACACCCATTTGGAAGCGCTCGGGCGGCTTTTGTCCGGTATGGCTCCTTGGCTTGAAAACGGAGGGCTTACAGGAGTAGAGGAAGAGCTGCGCAGCCGATATGCTGAGCTCGCCCGCACCGCAATCGATGCTGGCACCGATCCGGAGTCGCCGGATTGCATGAACTTTAGCGATGGCTTCCAGCCGATCGTTGATGCGGCTTTTTTGGCGCAAGCGATCCTTCGTGCCCCTATAGAGCTTGGGGAGAAGCTTTCGCCGCGCGTGAAAGCTAATGTTATTGCTGCACTGAAGCATACGCGGACGAGGAAGCCGGTATTCTCGAACTGGCTGCTGTTCGCTGCAACGATCGAATCCGCTTTGCTTAAGCTTGGAGAGAGCGACTGGGACCCTATGCGGATCGATTACGCTTTAAAGCAGCATGAGCAGTGGTATTTGGGTGATGGGGCTTACGGGGATGGTCCGGATTTTCACTGGGACTATTACAACAGCTTCGTAATTCAGCCGATGCTCGTTGATGTGCTTGCCGCTGCAGGCGATCACTACGAGGAATGGGACGCGATGCGGGCTGCAATAACGAGCCGTGCCAGCCGCTATGCGGGCGTGTTAGAGCGACTGATCGCAGCTGATGGAACATATCCGCCGATTGGGCGGTCGCTCGCCTACCGCTTTGGCGCTTTCCAGAGCTTGGCCCAAAGCGCGTTGCTGGACGCTTTGCCTGAGGATGTAAGTGCCGCGCAGGTTCGCTGCGCGCTAACGGCAGCCATTCGGAGGACGCTTGAACAGCCTGGCAACTTTACGCCGGACGGCTGGCTCACCATCGGCTTCTGCGGCCATCAGCCGAATATAGGCGAGCGTTATATTTCAACCGGAAGCCTTTATCTGTGCGCTGCGGTGTTTCTGCCATTAGGCTTGCCGAGCGAGCATCCGTTTTGGAGCGGGGCAGATGAGGCATGGACGGCGCAGAAGGCGTGGTCGGGGCAGCCGTTTGGCATCGATACGGCATTGAAGTAAGCGAGGCTGGTCATGAAAAAGGCAGACGACGGACAATTCCGTCGTCTGCCTTCTTTGGTTGTTATTGTGCCTGCGCTTCAGGGAAAGCTTCGGTCTGTACAGGCGGAAGCGGGTTGCGCTTTATTTTGACCTCTTGGAAGGTGATTTTGTTTGAAATAATGTAGTCGGGCGTTTTGCGGTGGGAATGGGATTCACGGAATGCCTCGCTTTTTGTCCAAGCTTTAAAATCATCCTTGGAGTTCCAGCGCGTGACGACGGATACTTCATCGTAGTCTGCCGTATTTTGCGTGAGCAGCACCTCTAGTCCGAGAAAACCTTCCATGGCTTCTACTTTGCCGATTCGATCGAAGCGTTCGATCAGCTTGTCGCCGTTCCCTTTCGTAATATGGGATGTATTCGTCACAATAATCATTGTTGCATCCTCCTCGTATTTTTTTGGTATGGGAATAATGACGGGATAGTTTTCTGCGAAGCTTACTTTAGCCTCGATTTCATACACTTGCCTCAAAAAGCGAGAAGTAATAACCGATTGCGGATTACCGCTTGAGACAATCTCACCCTCCTTCATTGCAATCAAATGATCGCAATAGGCGGCAGCTTGCTGCAGGTCATGAAGGACCATCACAATCGTGATGCCATGCTCTTGATTAATTTTACGAAGCATGCCCATAACCTCAAGCTGATGGGAGATATCTAAGTAGGTCGTGGGCTCGTCGAGCAAAATGATGCTGGTCTTCTGGGCCAGAGCCATCGCAATACGCGCTTTTTGTTGTTCACCTCCCGATAGAGTATGGAACATCCGATCGTCATGGCGGCGGATGCTCATCGTTTTCATCGCCCAATCTATAATTTGCTGATCCTCATCGGTTAGCTTCTGTCTAAACAAACGTTTGTGGGGAGAACGTCCGTATGCAATCAGCTCGCGGACGGTTAGCTCGGGAAGCATATCCTTCGCTTGCGGAAGCATGGAGACGGTTCTGGCAAAGTCAGCTCTTGAATAGGCTTTAGCAGCCTTGCCTTCAATGGCAATCTCCCCTTTGTCTGCATCCAGCAGCTTGGCGATGATTTTGAGCAGGGTCGACTTGCCGGAGCCGTTCGGGCCGATGATGCCTGTCATTTTGCCAAGCGGGACCGCAGTAGAAATGTCGATGAGCTGGAACATTCCCATCTCAAGCGCAAGCTCCTTTAAATCAATTGCCGTATCGTTAGCTGTCATCGCCAATTACTCCGTTTCCTTAATAATAGTAGAAAAAACGGTGCGCCAATGCATGCAAGCAAAATGCCAACCGGAAGCTCGATCGGATCGAACCATGATCTGGCGATCGTATCGGCCAACACGACCAGCGCCGCACCGCCTGCTATGGAGACAGGGAGGAGATACCTGTAATCCTCTCCTATGAGCAGTCTTACCGCATGCGGGACAACGAGCCCGACAAAGCCGATTAATCCGGCGACGCTGACCGCGGCGCCTGCCAGCAAGGAAGAAAGGAGGATGAGCAGCAATCTTTGCAGCTCTACCTTCTGGCCGAGCAGCTTAGCGGAATCATCGCCAAGCAGCATCACATTTGCGGGCTTGATAGCAAGAAACGTGAGAGCAAGGCCGATTAGCGCGTACGGAGCCATAAAAGACAGATGATGCCAGCTCCGGCCGTTCAATCCCCCCGACAGCCATGGCAAAACCGCCTGGATCCTATCGCTGTAAACGACCATGATGCCGTTCATAATGGCGCCAAGCAGGGCGTTGATCGCGACACCGGCGAGGACGATTTTGACGGGAGAAGCGCCTTTATCCCACGATATGAGATAAATGATGATTGACGCTGCAAATGCGCCAGCAAAAGCTGCGGCAGGCAGCAAATAGCTTAGCTGCGGCAGCAGCACCATCATCATAACGGCGGCAAGCCCGCCGCCTGCCGATACCCCGATAATGCCGGGATCCGCTAACGGATTGCGCATAACTCCCTGCAGGATAGCGCCGGCAGCAGCCAGGCATGCGCCTGTCAGCAAACCAACCAATACGCGAGGCAGCCTTAAATTCATAATGATCGTTTGCTGCGCCGATTGTATATCAGTCGTAAGGATAAGCCATATTTCCTTGAGCGATATCGATACGGAGCCGTATGACAATCCATAAAAAGCGCTTAATAACAGAAGCAGCGGGGCGACCGCCAAAGCGATCCTTCTTCTTTTTGTTCGCAATTGTTTATTCATTTTGTTCCTCTCAGCGCTGCGCTGCCGTCTCCAACATGTCGTGCAGCCATTCGAGCGACTCAATAATGCGAGTTCCCGGATTGGAGCCGAATAAGTCGGACGGCAATACTTCCACTTTGTTTTGCTTCACGGCATCCAGGCTGCTCCAGGCAGGGTTTTGCTGCATTTCCTTTAGAAACCCCTTCTTCACTTCCTCCGGATTGCCATGGGTCATAATGAGAATAAGGCTGGGGTTTGCTTCCACAATCCGCTCCGAATTGAGCTGCGCATACTGCGGATAGCTTTGCAGGCTCGGATAGTTGGACGCGATATTCGTACCGCCTGCCAGTTCTAGGATGTTGCCGCTGAGCGAGTTTGGCAAAGCAGCCATATAAGTTCCCGGTGCTCCATAGACGAGCAGAGCTTTCGGTTTCTCTTGGTTTGCTGCTGTATGAAATTGCTTCAGCTTGTCGTCTATCGTTTGATTAAGCTCCTGCGCCCGCGCTTCCTTTTGCAGAAGCTGGCCGAATAAAGTGATTTGCGCTTTTATCTCATTAACGGAATTGGCGCTTGTGAGAATGACCTTAGAGCCAACCCCTTCAAGTACGGGGACATCCTTTGTATTCATCGGATTGTTGCCGAGCACGACATCTGCGCGGAGCAGCGTGATTTTCTCAAGATCAACCTCATGGGCAGAGCCGATTTGCTCCACTTTTTCTGCTGCAGCCGGGAGTGAGGAGGAGGTTGAAGCAGGTCTGCCTACCAGTTCCCCGCCTAGCGCGTACACAATATCCGTTTCACCATTGCTCAAAGCGACAATATGGTCTGGCACCTTGTCAAAGGTGATCATGCGTCCAGCAAAGTCCTTTACTTGAATCCGCGCGGGGGGCGGATCCGAAAACTCATTTGTTCGTGATGTTTGTCCGCTGCACCCTACAGCAGTGAGCAGCAGAGCGGCGCAGCAAAGCAACAAGCCTTTATTCATAGGACCCTCCAGCCAAATTTCTAAAAAGAAAATTTTTACTTTTATTGTATTGAGATTAACACATTTATATAAACGAAATATCGATTATTTAAAAATTTAATAAAGGTTGACGATTGCTTTGAAAGTGGAGTAACATCGTCTGTGGTTTAAGATTTTAAGCTTAATTTAGGGAGAGGAGTCACTTTATAGGGGATGGGGCCCGTGAATGGGATAGGCTGCCGAGCGGTAGAGCGTGAGACATGAGGGGATGGAACCGGCTTTAATCGCAGGTTTTATGAAGGTTTTAGAAATGAAGCGCAAATAATCGGAATATATTTTTTTGTTTTATAATGAGAATGATAATCATTACTTATGAATGCGGAATGAATGAGATAATATTTTAAAAAAGAAAATAAAAACCTATTTATAATGATTATATATACTATATTTTTACATAAATAATGGAGGTTTAAAATGATGATGAAACGATTTTATCGGTCTTATATCATAGCGGTCATTAGTGCGATAAGCCTGCTGCTCGCCGCATCTGCCGTGCAGGCAAAATCCGATCGGACAGACGGTACCTATACCGCTACTTATCTCGTTCTCAAAGCGGAGGATGATTCGGTATCGATGGCTAATGACTATTGGGAAAAGCCGGCGACCGTTCTGATCGAGAAGGGTGAGCCGACGATTCGGTTGACTATCAATCACAGCAAATGGGTGACGGAATTTAAGGTGACGAGTGCTGGCGGCCATGCGGATGCGAAGGTCATTAGCAGGGATATGACAGAGGATAAAAGAGTAGTCGAGTTTAAGGCCGATGATTTGTCAAAGCCGGTTACTTCGAAAATCCATGTGACGGTTGCGGACATTGACTATGATCATGATTACACCATTCGTATTGTATTCGATCAGGATAGCTTTAAGCTCGTGAAGGCAGCACAGTCCGAGCCCAAAGAAACGGCGCCTGCCAAGCAGGAGGAGAAAAATCCGGCCGCAACGGGGAAGCCCGCACAGCCGGCAAGCACGGCTAAACCAGCAACGGGTGCAAAGCCTGTTAAGCCAGCAGCCACCGATACGGTGAACGCACAAGCGACAGTTGCGCCAGAGACCAAAGCTGAGGCAATTGAAACGACGAAACCGGCTCAAGGGAAGCCGGAGGTTGCTATAGCCGCCTCGCAAGAGGAAACTGCCAAACCGTCAGCTGCGCCAAGCGAACAGCCAGCGGTAGAGGAATCGTCAAGCGAGGTGCCAGCGGAGACAGCCTCTGAACAGCCTGCGCCTACGGAGGAAGCGGGGCAAACGGCAGCGCTGGATGCTGAAGCAGAGACCGTAAAGGCTTCGATTGATCCAGCGGTTGTCGCAGCTGAGGTGCTCGATGTGCAGGAGCAATCGGGCAGCAGAACGTTTTGGGTCGTGACGATCCCCGTTCTTATTGCTGTAGTCGGCGCGATCGCGATTTGGATGCTGCGTAAGCGAGCGATGAACAAAAAGGTCTAATAGCCGCACCATTATAAAATGACATGCGGGAGGGCGCCATATGGATGGTGTCCTCTGCGGTGTTTTTAGGGAGGAGAAGGGAAGAGATGAAGCAATTCTTATGGACGATCATCATAGCCGCTTTAATGGTCGCTCTAGCAGGCTGCGGCGGCATTAAAAGTGACGTGAAAACGATCAATAACGAACAGGCCAAGGGGCAAACGGCAGTAGGCAATGAGAAAAAGACTGATGAGGAGGGGGAGGAGCAAGAGCATCGCGTGATCGCGACGACCGTGGCGGTTACGCAGATCATGGATGCGCTGGGCGTTGATCTCGTCGGCATTCCTACAAGCGTGAAGTCATTGCCTGAGCGGTACAAAACGGCAACCAAGGTGGGCAATCCGATGAGCCCGGACATGGAGCTTGTGAAATCATTAAAACCTACTGAAGTGCTATCGGTAACGACGCTGAAGTACGATCTGGAGCCAGTATTTGAAAATGTAGGCGTAAAGGCAAACTTCCTTGACCTGACGAGCCTTGCCGATATGCAAGCGGCGATCATTGAGCTAGGCAAGACTTATGGAAAAGAGGCGAAGGCAAACGAAATTGCAGCTGGCTATGACGAGAAAATAGCGGAGATGGCAAACAAAATGGAAGGCAAGCAAAAGCCAACCGTACTTATTTTGCTAGGCGTGCCGGGAAGTTACCTCGTTGCAACGGAAAATTCGTATATCGGAGATCTTGTGAAGCTGGCTGGGGGAGTCAATATCGTGCAGGGCGAGACCGTCGAATATTTGGCTTCCAACACCGAGTATTTGCAGCAGGCTAACCCGGATGTGATTTTGCGGGCCGCGCACGGAATGCCGGAGGAGGTTATTAAGATGTTCGACAAGGAGTTTAAGAAAAACGATATTTGGAAACATTTTAACGCGGTGCAAAATGATCGGGTGTATGACCTGGAAGAGGCGCTGTTCGGAACGACTGCGAGCTTAGCGGCCAATGAAGCGATGGACGCTTTGATGGAGATGCTTTATCCATGAAAATAAACAAAAAAATTGTCAGCTTTGTGGGCGTAATTATTTTGCTGCTTGGCGTTATCATGATTTCTGCGACAACGGGCAGTATAAAGGTTGGCTTGGTAGAGCTTACGGAGGGCTTGTTCAGCGGAACGAATGAGGAAGTAGAGGTTGTCAAAGATTTGCGGCTGCCGCGCATTATCGTCGCTTTGCTGACAGGAGCGGCGCTTGCCGTCTCTGGCGTGCTGCTTCAGGCCGTCATGCGTAATCCGCTTGCCGACGCGGGCGTGATCGGCATTTCTTCGGGAGCCGGCTTTATTTCGCTGCTTATGGTGACGATTTTTCCGGCGATGTTTTTTTGGATGCCGCTGTTTTCATTTTTAGGAGGCGCGTTTGCGTGCTTCTTGGTGTATTCATTCTCTTGGAAAACAGGGCTGAGCCCGATGCGCATTATTTTGGTAGGCGTCGCGATTAATGCAACCTTCACCGGACTCGGACAATCGTTTAATTATCGCGGAAGCTATGCGGTGACCTCGGTCAATCAGGCGATCAGCTCTATTTTTACGATGAAAACATGGAGCGATGTTGAGATATTAGGCATTTATGGCGTGATCGGGCTTATTTTGTCGCTTTTCGTATGCTCGTGGTGCAATATGCTGGCTTTGCAGGATAAAACGGCAGGAAACTTAGGTCTTAGCGTGACGAGAGCGCGTCTAATTATCTCTATTATCGCGGTGCTGCTTGCTTCGGTTGCGACA
The DNA here is from genome assembly GCF_001273905.1 of Paenibacillus sp. FJAT-27812. Lineage (NCBI taxonomy): Bacteria > Bacillati > Bacillota > Bacilli > Caryophanales > Paenibacillaceae > Paenibacillus > Paenibacillus sp. FJAT-27812. Next base: position 3,199,561 of record NZ_LIGH01000001.1, read on the forward strand.
GCCGTTGGCGGCTTGATCGCTTTTGTCGGCCTGCTTGTTCCTCATATTGCGCGATTGTTGATCGGCTCGGATCATCGGCTGCTTATCCCCTTTTCGGCGTTAGCCGGAGCTTTGCTCATATTAAGCGCGGATACGCTCGGCAGAACGATTCTGGCACCGACCGAAATTCCGGCTTCTATTATAATGTCGATTATCGGCGGGCCATTTTTAGTATTCATGCTGAGAAGGGGTGACCGCATTCATGGAGCTTAATCAAATTACATATGCTTATGAAAGACAGCCCGATATTTTGAAAAATATATCCGCGGACGTTGAGCTTGGTCGGATTACGACGGTTATCGGCCCTAACGGGAGCGGCAAATCGACGCTGCTGGGCGTGATGGCGCGTAATTTTGCCCCGAAGAGCGGCCATGTCATATTGGATGGGAAAAACATAACCGATTTTAAGCCGAAGGAGCTGGCCCGCCAAATAGCGGTCGTGCATCAGCAGAATGAAGCGCCGTCTGATATGACGGTAGAGAAGCTGACGAGCTACGGACGGCTCCCCCATCGCAGCATGTGGACGCAAAGCGGCACGGAGGATGAACTCGCTATTGAATGGGCGTTAAAATGCACGAAGCTCGTTGAGAAGCGGCATTTGAGGTTGGATCAGCTGTCTGGCGGCGAGCGGCAGCGCATATGGATTGCAATGGCGCTGGCGCAGAAGACGCCTTTTTTATTTTTGGATGAGCCTACGACCTACCTCGATATGTATTATCAGATAGAAGTGCTTGATTTGATCAAAAGCTTAAACGTTGAATATGGCTTGACCATTGTGATGGTGCTGCATGATGTGAATCAAGCGGTTCGCTACAGCGACAGCATAATTGTGATGAAAGACGGAGAGGTACATATGGCGGGAGCGCCTAAGATGGTCATTACGGAGCAAACGATGAAGGATATTTATGGCGTCAAAGTGACGATCAAACAGGAGGAAGAGGCGGGAATGATTGTTGTTCCTTTGGGTATAGTGTAAATTAACGGAAAATTAAAACCAAGCACTTGAAATTAACTTTGAAAATGAGTATGATAAAAATAGTTGTTAGCACTTGAAGGTTTCGAGTGCTAACGAGAATAAAAGAAGCGACAAATTTTGAAGGAGGCTATTTTCAATGATCAAACCTTTGGGTGAACGCGTATTGATCGAAGCAATCGCGAAAGAAGAAACAACAGCTAGCGGTATCGTATTGCCGGATTCGGCGAAAGAAAAGCCGCAAGAAGGTAAAGTGGTAGCAGTTGGCAGCGGTACGCTGAAAGATGGCGTTCGTGTTGCTTTGGAAGTTAAAGAAGGCGACCGTGTTCTTTTCTCCAAATATGCCGGTACTGAAATCAAATACGAAGGTAAAGAGTATTTGATTATGAAAGAAAGCGAAATTCACGCGATTTTTGAATAACAGCCCGCTTAGGGACACATAGAAGGCAAGACATAGCAGTTCTACTTAAACTATTTTGGGAGGTTTTACGTTAATGGCTAAGGAAATTAAATTTAGTGAAGATGCTCGTCGCGCAATGCTGCGCGGAGTTGACGCTCTTGCAAATGCAGTTAAAGTAACGCTTGGTCCAAAAGGCCGCAACGTTGTACTTGAGAAAAAATTCGGAAGCCCGCTCATCACGAATGACGGCGTATCCATCGCTAAAGAAATCGAGCTAGAGGACGCTTTTGAAAACATGGGCGCTCAACTCGTTAAAGAAGTAGCTACAAAAACAAATGACGTAGCAGGTGACGGTACAACTACCGCAACTGTTCTTGCTCAAGCGATGATTCGCGAAGGCTTGAAAAACGTAACTGCAGGCGCTAACCCTATGGTTATCCGCAAAGGTATTGAGAAAGCGGTTAGAGCTGCTGTTGAAGAGCTGAAAGTTATCTCGAAACCAATCGAAGGCAAACAATCGATCGCTCAAGTCGCTTCGATCTCGTCTGCTGACGATGAAGTTGGCCAACTGATTGCAGAAGCAATGGAAAAAGTGGGCAACGACGGCGTTATCACTGTAGAAGAGTCGAAAGGCTTTGTTACAGAGCTTGAAGTGGTTGAAGGTATGCAATTCGACCGCGGTTACGTGTCCCCTTACATGATCACGGACACAGACAAGATGGAAGCGGTTCTCGACAACCCTTACATCCTGATCACTGACAAAAAAATTACGAGCATTCAAGAGATCCTTCCGGTTCTTGAGAAAGTCGTACAATCCGGCAAGCAATTGCTAATCATTGCTGAAGATGTTGAAGGCGAAGCTCAAGCTACTCTAGTAGTGAACAAACTTCGTGGAACATTCACTTGCGTTGCGGTTAAAGCTCCAGGCTTCGGCGACCGTCGCAAAGCAATGCTTCAAGATATCGCTGCTCTTACAGGCGGCCAAGTAATTACAGAAGAACTCGGCCTTGAGCTGAAATCGACTGGCGTTGAATCGCTAGGTTCCGCTCGTCAAATCCGCATCACAAAAGAAACAACAATCATCGTTGACGGCAGCGGCAACTCCGCTGACATCGTTGCTCGCGTGAACCAAATCCGCGCTCAACTGGAAGAAACAACTTCCGACTTCGATCGCGAGAAGCTTCAAGAGCGTCTTGCAAAATTGTCCGGCGGCGTTGCAGTAATCAAAGTCGGCGCAGCTACAGAAACAGAATTGAAAGAGCGCAAGCTCCGCATCGAAGATGCCCTCAACTCCACTCGCGCAGCGGTTGAAGAAGGTATCGTATCGGGCGGCGGTACAGCCCTCATTAACGTATATAATGCCGTTGCTGCTGTTAAAGCAGAAGGCGACGAGCAAACAGGCGTAAACATCGTTCTTCGTTCCCTTGAAGAGCCGCTTCGCACAATCGCAGCTAACGCAGGCCAAGAAGGCTCCGTTATCGTTGAGCGTCTGAAAAACGAAAAAATCGGCGTAGGCTACAACGCAGCTACTGGCGCATGGGTGAACATGTTCGAAGCCGGTATCGTTGACCCTGCTAAAGTAACACGTTCAGCTCTACAAAACGCAGCTTCCGTTGCAGCTATGTTCTTGACAACTGAAGCGGTTGTTGCTGACAAACCAGAACCTAAGGGTGCTGGCGCTGGCATGCCTGATATGGGCGGTATGGGCGGCATGGGCGGCATGATGTAATAAGGGGTTAAACCCTTATACATTGTGAAATAGTTTAGACTATTTTCGTCCATCGTGAGAACTGGTCACGTTAAAAACTATTTTCTAAAGTGTAGACTACTTCCTAAAAAACAGGAGGTAGTCTTTTTTATGTTGTTAAAATTTGCTTTTCAGGATTTTCTTGATGACTGACGGTGCAAGAACACGACAGAGAAGACATTTGCAAGTTGCATTGCCAATTCAACAAATGTAGATTTTTTCTACGTCTTCTAGCCAACTTTTTATGCTCCAATTCATTTGGAATATGTTAGTATATTCATAGGTAATTATTCTAGTTTGGTTGAAATGTGGAATCGTATGTTTGATATGAAGTTATTGCATGAATCAGGAAAAAATTATTATATTAGCTGTCAATCGAATGACATTGGCTATAAGTTCAATACAGTTATTATGTGCTCCTGTTGAGAGTCTTCAAACCTCATTAGAAGCCAGCAAACAAACAGTTGTTTCAAGATACGGATAATTCAAACGAGATATTGCGTTGTCCAAAATGCAAATCCACTCAGTTGTCCGCAGGAGACAAAGGCTTTAGCCTTGGTAAGGCAGCTGTTGGAGGTGCTTTGTTAGGAGGAGTTGGACTACTAGGAGGACTTATTGGAAGTAAGAAGCTAATGGTTGGCTGTATGAGTTGTGGGCATAAATGGGAAGCAGGTACTTCATAGGATAAACGGGAGTGGTGTTTGAAGTGCGTAATGCAATATTAATATTCATTGCCTTATCCTCATCTATTTTCATATTCTCTGGATGTTCAAACGGTGCGGATATTGTTAATTCAAGCTCTGACCGTGAATACAATGAATTGGTGGCACAAGCTAATGAATTACATAAGCAAGGAAAGACAGAAGAAGCATTTGAGGTTATATCGGATGTTGTAATAAAGTCAGAGGATATGGATTTCCTTACTGAATTGCTGGACGGAATAAATAAAGATGCAGTTCCTATGCTTGATCTCACTGATATAGAAGTGAGTCGAGATGGAGATTACATTCGTGCAATAGGATCAGTAAAGAATAATGGAGACACATCGTATTCCTACATAAAGGTTATGGCTATATATATGGATGCAAATGATAATGTGATTGATACTGATTGGACATATGCCATTGGTTCATTAGGGATTGAACCAAACGAGAATAGGAGGTTTGAGTTGATGACCAAATATCCAGAGGGGATAAAGAAATATAAATTTCAACTGTTTGAATAGAGATATATATCGTGTAACCGATTAGCGCTAAGAGTACTTCACCATGAGTACTCTCTTTTGTTTGTCTGTGGGTCATTTCATTCTTTATATAGTCTGCAACTTTGGATACGTCAGTTTATGTTTTATGTCTTGAGAGCACCGAAAGCAGGTTCAGTGCTCTCCATTATTTTGAAAGAGAGTTATACACATGATACCGAAAACTCTATCTTGTTTTAACAGCAAGTCTTTTGAATCATGCACAGGTGGGAATGCTTCAATCTAATACTTGATCTAAAATAGGCTTTACTAAACGACGTACTTCATCTGTTGACGTGGTATCCATTAATTGGTTTCTTAGTTCGCCTGCGCCTCTAAATCCACGCACATAGATTTTGAAAAAGCGAAGAAGCGGTTTAAATGGACGTGGTTCGTTTTCTTTTGAATATTTATCGTGAAGATCCAACTGTAAAAGTAGCAAATGGAGAAAATCCTTCGCGCTATGTTCTTTAGGTTCTTTTTCAAAAGCAAATGGATTGGTGAAAATGCCGCGGCCAATCATGACACCATCAACGCCGTATTGTTCCACTAATTTTAATCCTGTTGCGCGGTCAGGAATATCTCCATTAATAGTTAACAGCGTATTTGGTGCAATTTCATCGAGTAATTTTTTTATTTCAGGGATTAGTTCCCAGTGCGCCTCTACTTTACTCATCTCTTTTTTTGTACGAAGGTGAATGGAAAGATTCGCAATATCTTGTTTCAATATATGTCCTAACCAATCGCGCCACTCGTCAATTTCAAAGTAACCCAATCTTGTTTTAACACTAACCGGCAATCCGCCTGCTTTTGCTGCTTGAATAATTTCGGCTGCAACTTCAGGATGTTGTATTAATCCAGAACCCTTTCCATTGGATGCGACGTTTTGGACCGGGCATCCCATGTTTATATCGATACCACGAAAGCCTAGTTTTTTCATATCTATACTCATCTGTTCAAAAAATGCAGGTTTATTGCCCCAAATATGAGCGACGATCGGTTGCTCATCTTCTGTGAACGTTAACCGACCGCGAGTACTGTCTCTTCCTGCAGGGTTACAATAACTATCTGTACTTGTGAATTCCGTGAAAAATACGTCGGGTTTTGCAGCTGTGCTAACGACGTGACGAAATACAACATCTGTGACATCTTCCATTGGCGCTAATATAAAAAACGGCTTTGGTAAATCAAGCCAAAAATTTTGGTCGTTACTCATATTACTTCCTCCTGTTGCAACATATAAAATCGATATAAGCTATAGCAAAGTCCTTTACCCATCATACATAGTATCATTTTTTTTCGTTTGATGCACAGAATCAATTGTGTGAGCGACTGACCAATTAATGTGATATTGGCATTGTTTGCTATAAAAACGCGTTCAGGTGAATAGGCGCCTGCAGTTGAAAATCTTGTGGACCTTAAGTTGGAAATAGGGAAACCAAGGAGAGACGAGAAAACGATACTATTAAATTAAAAGGCTTCTCAATAGTTCATCTGAACTTATCGAGAAGCCTTTTATTTGTGTTGGCTTAACCCCTATCAACCTCATCATAAATAATTCTAGCGATGAGATCCTGCTTATAGTTGCCGAAGCTTTGGCCGTAAATGGTAAGGCCGCCCACATTGCCTGTTTCTGCAACGGCAACCTTGAATTTGATATCTGTATTCTCATTCAGCTGGATATCGGCAATCGTAACATTCGATATTAGGCAGCCGTCGATGAAGGAGCCGTTCTCGTTGACGCGCACCAGCTTGATCAAGCCGTATTGATTCAAGTGGGGCGGCCACCATTCCGGATTATACGTGCCGCGTTCCAGGCCGAAATCACCGGGGGAGGTCCACATGCCAAGCTCTACTCCATTTACGCTAAACACGATATCGGAAGGGTAGTCGTTGTTAAAGCTGGGTGCTTCGGAGCCGATTTCCAATATAAATTGCAGCTCGCTGAAGCGTTGATTGGATTTAAGGTAATTTGGGATTCGATATTCCAAATATCCTTTGCTCAGCCATACGATTCCGGCATTGATATGCTCAGGATCAGCGAAATAGCGAGGATTGTCGAATTCCCCAACGATGCTGTCTTTTGTAGCTAATCCGCACGTTGGTTCGGCATGGTAGTCGCAATAGTGGCCAACTCGCAACTCTACTTCGTATACATTTTGTTTGCCTTTGCTCCTCAATTCGACAGATAATAAATCCTCGTTCAAATAACATATTTTTTGGCGGCCATGGCGGCCAACCGCTGTCGTGATATCAATTAAGCCGCTTTCCTCAAGCTTCTTAATATGCATCGTAATCGCCCCGTTGGTAAGCCCAAGCTTCTCAGCGATCTCATTTAAATTCAAGCTATCGTGTTTGGTCAGCAATTCAAGTATTTCAATTCGGATTTCCGAGCTAAGCGCTTTAAAGATGTTTAAACCTGAACGGAGCTCTTTGATATGGATCAATGTGAGTAGTCGCCCCTCTCCTGACAAGTAATTGATTTAACTTATTATAAATCAAATGATAACGAATGAGAAGGGATAGGTTTTTTATGTAAAAAGAGGGATGGATGGCAGCGGAAAGCAACGTTTTTCTAAAGATATTCATTCGTGTTGCGAAAAACATCCATTTTTGTGTAAAAAGAAGGCGATCTTAGTTTAGTAAAGGTTAAAACAAATGAATAAAGTAAACGCATACATTTTGTGATTGACAAACAAAACCGTCCTCATTATGATGGGAATATCAAACAGTTTAGATTTTTATAAAGTAAATACATAAAAGTATAAAACAAACGAGTTTCACCCAAGTAGCGGCATTGATCCCAATGGGATTAAGCATAGAAGCATACTTATTAAGGGGGAATACAAGTGAAAAAGCATTTGTTGGTCATGCTCTCTTGTCTAGTCATGTTTACCGTTGTTCTGGCTGCTTGCTCGGGTAATAACGGCGGCACGAAGAACGGCACTACGAACAAGGAAGACTCTGCTGCAACCGGTGTGAAAACGACAAAAATTGAATTCTGGACGTTTAACGAGCTGCATCAAAAGTTTTATGAGGATATGGCAAAACGCTGGAATGAAGCAAACCCGGAGCAACAGATTCAGCTAGTCGCTAACACTTTTCCCTATGACGATATGCATAACAAGCTTTTGGTAGCGCTTCAATCGGGAACAGGAGCACCGGATATGGCGGATATTGAGCTGAATAAATTCCCGAATTTTCTTAAAGGCGACCCGCAGCTGCTTCCCCTTAACGATATCATTGAGCCTGAGATTAATAATTTAGTGAAATCAAGGCTGGATATTTACTCGAAAGACGGCAATTATTACGGCATTGACTTCCATGTTGGCGCAGCTGTTATTTACTACAACAAAGAGATTCTCGACAAGGCTGGCGTTAATCCAGATCAAATTAAAACTTGGGCTGATTATGAAGCTGCTGGCAAGCAAGTGCTGGATAAAACGGGCATTCCGATGGCTACACTCGAAAGCGGAGATCTGTGGTCGCTATGGCCTCAGGTAGCGCAGGCGCCGGGCAATGACGATCTCCAAACAGCGGATGGCAAGCTTAATATTACAAGCCCGATTGTAGCAGATCCGCTCAAATGGCAGCAAAGTCTAGTTAAACAAGGCATCGCTATCGCAGCGCCGGGAACTGGCCATCACAGTGAGGAGTACTATGGTTTGATGAACAGCGGCGGTGCTGCCTCCCTATGGATGCCGATGTGGTATATGGGGCGGTTCACCGATTATATGCCGGATCTGAAAGGCAAGATTGCAATTAAGCCTATGCCGGCATGGGCAGAAGGACAGCCTCGTTCCGCAGGTATGGGCGGGACTGGGACAGCTATCACGAAAACGACCAAAAATGCGGAATTAGCCAAAGCATTCCTTGCTTTCGCAAAGATCAGCAAGGAAGGCAACATTCAAATTTGGAAGCAGCTTGGATTTGACCCGCTCCGCTCGGATGTATGGACAGACCCAGCGCTGAGTGAGCCGAATAAATTTACGGAGTATTTCGGAGACGATATTTTTGACGTGCTGACGGATATCAAAGGCGAAATTGAAGGCGTGAACATTAATGAAAATACGCCAACGATTTCCGATGCTTTCAAAACCTCGATCCTTGTTCGCATACTGCTCGACAACGAGGATGTGGATAAAGTACTGAAGGAAGCGGCTGCCCAGCTAAAATAATAGAATGAGAAGGTATCACTAGCCTCGCGAGGGCTAGTGATACTGCCTATTCCACGATAGTGATTCAATGCTGCGAAACAAGCTTTAGCCTTCAAATAGCCGCTTCAGCTGTTTACGCTTGGTAAGGAGGAAGGGTTTTATGGCAAAAGGCTCGCCAGAGGCGTTAAAGGCAGTGGAAACATCTAAAGCTTCCGCAAGCTCTAGCATTTTGTATTCACAGAAGATGGCCCCTTACTTTTTCGTATTGCCTTTCTTGATCTCGTTTGCCGTATTTTTTGCCTATCCGGTCATTTCGGCTATCGTCATGAGCTTTCAGGAGGTTCTCCCCGGGCAGGTAGCCTTTATAGGGATTGAGAATTACAAGGACTTATGGAATCCGACGTTTCTAAAATCGATCATTAACAGCAGTAAATATACGCTATTTTCTTTGTGTCTCCTGATCCCTATTCCTCTTGTATTGGCTGTTTTCCTGAACTCAAAGGTGATGGTTGCCAAAAACTTCTTTCGTTCCACGTTATTCATTCCTGCGCTAACTTCCGTCGTTGTAGCAGGAACCATTTTTCGACTAGCTTTTGGAGAATTGGAAGGCTCGCTTATGAATACCATTGTCACCTCGCTTGGCTTTGAGAAGCAGCGCTGGCTTGGCAAGGAGCATCTCGCGATGCTGACGCTAATAACGCTTGCAGCTTGGCGATGGATTGGCATTAATCTGCTCTATTTTATGGCCGGACTGCAAAATATCCCGAAGGAGCTGTATGAATCGGCAGAGATTGACGGCGCATCAACCTGGAATAAATTTTTGAAAATCACATTGCCTTTGCTGAAGCCAATTACGATCTACGTATTCACGATTAGTATCTACGGCGGTTATTCCATGTTCACGGAAAGCTATATGCTGTGGAACGGCAACCGTTCACCGAATGATATCGGACTTACGATCGTCGGCTATCTGTACCGAAATGGGCTTGAGCAAAATAATTTGGGTCTTGGCTCTGCGGTTGGTATCGTGCTTCTAGTTCTCACCTTTATTATCACGATCAGCCAGCTTAAATTATTCGGCATGTTCAAGAAGGAGGAGTAGGGGATGAATCATGCAGAGAAACATAAATGGACCGTCAATACCGTATTGCTGCTTCTCTTGTTTATCATCTTCGCAGCGTTCGCGCTGTTTCCGCTGGTTACATTGACGATCGCATCCTTCAAGCCTGCGCAGGAGCTTATGCGCTTTGGATTAAATCTGAAGATCAGCCCAGAAATCTTCTCTTTTAAAAACTATGCTTATTTGTTCACGGGCGATTCGCTGTATTTAACCTGGTACAAAAACAGCTTGGTGATTACGGCTATTTTCACGGTGCTGTGCTTGCTCTTTTCTTCCATGGTTGGCTATGGCCTCGCGGTTTATAACTTTCGGTTTCGCAACTTCATCTTTGCTCTAGTGCTGATTACGATGATGGTGCCGATCGAAATTATTATCCTCCCCCTGTACAAGCTGTCGATTAACCTGAAGCTGATTAACAGCATATGGGGCGTCATATTGCCTTTTGTCGTTGCTCCATTGCCGATTTTTTTCTTCCGTCAATATGCCGGCGGCCTCCCGAAGGACTTTCTCGACGCTGCCCGTGTGGATGGCACTACGGAGTTCGAAACTTTTTTCCGAATTATGATGCCGCTTATGGCGCCTGCTTTCTCGTCGATGGCAATCCTGCAAGCGCTATTCGCATGGAATAACTTCTTATGGCCGCTTATCGTTCTGCGTACGACCGAGCAGCTGACGATTCCGATTGGCCTCGCGACGCTCCTCACGCCTTACGGCAACAATTTCGACATGCTCATTTCAGGCGCGGTGATGGCGATTGTCCCCATTTTGCTCGTGTTTTTATTTTTCCAAAAGTATTTTATCGAAGGCATGACCGCAGGCGGAGTCAAAGGCTAAGGCAGCTCGCATACCAAACTATCTTTTCAAAAAGAAAGGTGATTCCATGACACTTAAAGCGAAAATGACGTTAGAAAAAGATTTTGCCATCTCCGAAGTTGACCCGCGCATTTATGGGTCCTTTATCGAGCATTTAGGCCGCGCCGTTTATGGCGGTATTTATGAGCCGGGTCATCCTGAAGCCGATGAGAGCGGCTTTCGCAAGGATGTCGCGAAGCTGATCACCGATCTGCAGGTACCTATCGTCCGTTATCCGGGCGGCAATTTTGTATCCGGGTACAATTGGGAGGATGGAGTCGGACCGAAGGAGGAACGGCCAAGAAGATTGGAGCTTGCATGGCGAACGATTGAGACCAATCAATTCGGAACGAATGAGTTCGTAGATTGGGCGCGCAGCGTGAACGCGCAAGTGATGATGGCGGTTAACCTCGGCACTCGCGGCATTGACGAAGCTCGCAGCTTGCTTGAATATTGCAATCATCCAGGCGGTACGTATTGGAGCGATTTGCGCAAAAAGCATGGTTACGAGCAGCCCCATGCGATTAAGACTTGGTGCCTAGGCAATGAGATGGATGGTCCTTGGCAGATCGGGCACAAAACAGCGGAGGAATACGGGCGACTTGCGCTGGAGACGGGGAAGGCGATGAAATGGGTAGACCCGACGATCGAGCTGGTCACCTGCGGAAGCTCCAATACGGGCATGCCTACTTTCCCGCAATATGAAGCAATTTCGCTTGAGCATACGTATGAGGTTGTGGATTACGTCTCGCTCCATCAGTATTATGGCAACCGAAGCGGCGATACCGCCAGCTTCCTCGCTTATTCCATGGATCTGGACCATTTTATCAAAACGATTAAATCGACCTGCGACTACATTAAAGCTAAGAAGCGCAGCAAGAAGACGATTAATCTGAGCTTTGATGAATGGAATGTATGGTTCCATTCGAATGAGGCAGATAAACAAATTGAGCCTTGGTCCATTGCGCCGCCTCAGCTTGAGGATATTTATACGTTTGAGGATGCGCTGCTTGTAGGCAGTATGCTGATTACGCTTTTGAAGCATGCTGATCGGGTCAAGATCGCTTGCCTCGCACAGCTTGTTAACGTAATAGCGCCGATTATGACGGTAAACGGAGGCGGATCATGGAAGCAAACGATCTATTATCCGTATATGCATGCATCTGTCTATGGCAGAGGAATTGCGCTTCAGCCGGTCATTTCCTCTGATAAATACGATTCGAAAGAGTTTACGGACGTGCCGTATTTGGATAGTGTAGCCGTCCATAATCCTGAGACGGAGGAATTAACGGTGTTTGCGCTCAATCGCAGTCTGGAGGAGTCGCTAAGTCTAGCATGCGATATGAGAAGCTTCACTAACTACGCCATAATAGAGCATATCGTATTGGAGAACGAGAATTTAAAAGCTGTAAATTCGATTGCGGGGCAAAACGTAAAGCCGCATAGCGATGGGCATTCGTCTGTGCAGGATGGCTTGCTGGAGGCTCGCCTGGCTAAACATTCCTGGCATGTGATTCGATTAGGCAAGAGCAAAAGCATGCAATAAGAAGCAGAGATAGGTTTGAGAAAACAGCCGTTTATGGAATAGAAGAGGCCTTTCACAAGTTCATGTAACTTGTAGAAGGTCTCTTCTTTTGTCGTGAAAAGCGAATGGAAGCTCCGCGTATTTCCCGCTAAATAATAAATAATGCCACCCCAATCGTAAATTTTTCCATATTCGGAAGGGGGCTCGTATTTTAAGATAACAATTGCTAGGAAGGAGGAGGAGCGTAAAAGGAATAATTGTAAGCGATTTCAACACAACCGTTTCCTTAAAATGAATGTGTAGGCTACCCGCTATTCTATCTATCAATTCTGCAACGCAAGTAGGATCTCGACATGCAGCTAATCTTTTTCGCCCGCGTTTAATGAATCATTAATGGACTCTAAGGAGGCTTTATGATGTTTAAGCAAGAAGGTTTAAAAAAGGTTTTCAGCTCAGTTCTATCGTTTGCGCTTGTTCTATCGCTTATTAGCGTCTTTCCGGCATCAACGGATGCAGCGGGAAGCTCGACAGCAGGTTCTGTCAACCTGTTGGACCCATCGCTTTTTACGCCTGTGGCAGATGTGAATCTCAAGGCAAGCTCGGAGGATGCTGGTCATCCGGGGTCAGACGCTTTGCGAACAGGGGGCAGTGGTTATTGGCGTTTTTCAAGCTCAAACGTATATATGAATGACTACTCGCCATCCACGCTGGCTTTAACCCTCGACTTTGGCGCTCCCAAAACGATTGATAAGCTGTATCTTGAAATACCCAACTCGATCCCGAACATCCAAAGCAACGCGACTAGATTTGAAGTCTACTATTCTAATAATATCGATTCATGGGAAAGCGCGCCCACGGTTTCGGATTCGGCGTACAATTACGACTGGAAAGGAAACGGCTGGACGCTCGCAGGCGGTACGGAAACGGAAGGCTTATGGTCTTATGTTACATACAACGGGCAACAGTGGGGCTTTGATACGAAGACGTTTTTGTATCCGTTTACAGCACGTTATGTGATGATCAACACGGTACTGGTTGGTCCCCGTGATTCGCGTACAGAAGATAGCGCCGCGATGATGGGTCTGTCTGGACTCGCCATTTACGGGAAAGACTGGGCAGCTAACGCAACCATACTCGAACCGGCTAAAGCGACCTACAGCACATGGGATCAGGCGGCACCCATAACGACAACGATTAGCCTTGCTGACGGGCAGACCCTGGCGAGCATAACGAATGGAGGCCATACGCTTATTGCGGATACGGATTATTCGTCATCGGGCAATACGGTTACATTTGCTCATTCCTATCTTGCTAAACTTCCGCTTGGCACTAATGAGTTTGCGTTCCATTTCAACAACGGTGATCCATCCCGATTTGCACTGGACGTAACCGCCCGCGGCTATGGCGCGAATCATAAGACGATTAAGATGAACGCCATTGAAGGCGTGTCTCCATATAACATTTTGGGCGGCGCAATGGAAACGGATGAGCCGGTGGAAGGCGTGACCAAGCGCATAAGGGACGCCTACCACGGTTATTATGGCAATCAGCCTTTGGCGACTGCGGCGGACGATCATATAAAGACCGTTTGGGACAGTACGCTTAACAAAAACGTATTTAAAGTCACGGCGCATGGCAGAGGCATGAACAATGAATTCGAAGAAAAGGTTCGCGACGGCGAATACGCCCATAAAGGCGTTTTTGACCCGGAAAAAGGTTATGTCGTAGGCGGAGCTTCCATTACGGACAGGCAAAGAGTTGAAATTCGCCCAAGCGAGGATTCGACCAACGATTTTACTGCATATGAGGGCGACTTAGTTTCCTATGAATGGCTCTGGAATATTCCTGACGGCAACCAGTGGAACCAGCCGAACTTCAGGCATCTCTTCCAGCTCAAGGCAGTGAATGCACAAGAGGCCAATACGCTGCCCGGCGGCAACTCTGGCGGTGAGAACGGCGCATACATTCTCGCAATGTCAATTTCGGGGACGACGACGAGGACGCTTGTTGTGAACCATAACCGATACGACGGCGACAAGACGATGCTGAGAATTCCGTTAAAGGAAATCGACGGCCACTGGATTAAGGTGGAGCTTGACGCGCTTATTTCGGACTCGGGCTGGTTCACCGTTAAGATTACCGATATGGTTACCGGCAAAATATATACGTTTGACAACCCGGATGTTTTTCAACCGTTCGCAGACAAAGGCGCAACCGACGGCGGCAAAGACTTATGGAGAAGACCGGAGAGAAGCGGCGGTTTTGAAACCGAATATCCCGCTGCCTTTGACCAATATTTGCGTCCAAAATGGGGCATTTACCGCAGCTCCGCTAACGGCACAAACTCTGCCTATGATGCGGAGCTTCAGCTCTCGGACATCACGATAAGCAAGGCAGCATCAGGCATATCCTCGGTGAACCTTGCCCTTAATAAAAAAGCGTATAACATAGGCCCTACGGTAGGAGCCAATGCGGTCCAGTTGCAGTCCGTTACTAGCAATGTATACGGAAATGCCAACAAGCTGACGAGCGGGGTGCTGCAGGATCCGAAGCTTTGGCCGGTTACGAATGTGACCAGTCTCGATCAAATCGGAGATTACTCATGGCTCGGCGCCGACGGTGAGCGTAAAGGAAGCTTCGTCATCGACCTTGGGCAAGCGATGGATTTTAGCCAAATCAGGCTGCTTGCCAAATCAACGAGATTAAAAGGCGCAACTGTTTATGTATCGGATGATATCGGAAACCATACATCGGCTGCTGATTTTGAAGCTGTGGCATTTAAGCAAGTGGATAAAAAGACAGCCGAGGGATACACGTTTGCTACCGGCAACCTTAACGGCGGCGTTGATTCCGAAGACAGCTCATACCCGATAAACCTTGGCAAAACCTATCATTCACGGTACATCAAAGTAACGGTTGAGAACGCGTCAGGCGGCAATACGGATACGGATCTTACGGGGCCGCCACGGCTTACGCAAGTGCAAGTATTTAATGCGCCAACGCCTCCGCAGAATCTTTTGCTTGAAGATAGCGGTACCGCTAAAACCGTGAAATGGGATTCCAATTCATCCAGCGAAGGCTACGCGGTTTACAACGGCGAAGCGGTGCTGGCTAACTTAGCGGCAGGCGAAACAAGCTTTATTTTGCCAAGTGATGTGACTGATTTATCTAAAATAACGGCAAGGTCTAAGGGAACAGACCCGTATTCGCGCAAATTTATGATCTCGGCGCCAACACTGCTGGAGGCTGTGTTTGCGGAATCATTATCGCTGAACAAGAGCAGCCTGACGATCAATAAAGGCGCTGCCGAGCAGCTTGAAGCCTCGGTATTACCTAGTAATGCCGCGAATAAAACGGTAAATTGGCTGTCCAGCGACGCTAACGTTGCAGCAGTAGATGCAAACGGTCTCGTTACTGGTATAAAAGCAGGAACAGCAACGATTGTGGCGACGATAGCCGGTACGTCCATAAAGGCAGCAGCAGCAATAACCGTTACTGAGGCTAGTGGTCCAACCGGTCCGGGGACAAATCCTGGCAGCACAACGACATCGCCATCCGGGCCAAATACGGGCATCATCGATGTTGAAAAGGATGCGAAAGTAACGAAAGAAACAGCCGCTGACGGGACGTCCGTATCGAAGGTTGCTATAGACGCAGATAAGCTTGAAAAAGCGTTGGCGGTTCCGGTAGTTGTCATTGCTGTAAAAGGCAGCGATTCCATCGTAAATGTTGAGCTGCCGGGCAATGCGATCTTGCATGCGCTCAGTAAGCAAGGCAGCGCGGTTATTCAAATTAAAGCAAATGGCGCAAGCTATGAGCTGCCGATACGTTTGCTAAAAGATATTGCTCAAGGATCAACCGTAAACGTCATGATCTCTAAAGTAACCGGCACGGTCGGTGAGGAGATAAAGGCCGCTGTAAAAAGCTTGGATGCGGAGCAATCCATTAAGAACCCAATCGAATTTACGGTCACGGTTAGCGGCAATGAAATAGCCGACTTCGGCGGTGTTTACGTCAATCGTACGATTAGCTTGGGGACATTGCCGGTTGACCCGAGTAAGGTAACGGCGGTATGGGTCGATTCGAACAACAACCTATTTTTTGTGCCAGCTTTAATTACAACGAAAAACGGCTCTTCCGAGATAACGATTCGTTCTCCGCACAATAGTGTTTACACTGTCATCCAATCCGACAAATCGTTTAGCGATTTGCAAGGACACTGGGCAAAGGCGGATGTAGAGCTGCTCGCGAATAAATGGATTTTAAAAGGAAAAACCGGTCTGTACTTTGCGCCGGATTCCTCCATTACGCGTGCGGAATTTGCAGCCATGCTGGTTCGTTCGCTTGGGTTAGTTGAAACCAAGGCGGGCGGATTCAGCGACGTACAGCCAAGCGACTGGTTCGCCGGTGCCGTAGGCACAGCACTTAAATCCGGATTGATCACGGGTTACGAGGACGGTACTTTTAAACCAAATGCCAACATCACTCGCGAACAAATGGTGACGATGATGATTCGCGCGATGAAAGCGGGCGGAAAGGAAATCCAAGGCGACATCGCTTTGCTGGACCGTTTCGCCGATTCCCCCGATATTGGCGAATGGTCAAGAGAAGCGGTATCGCAGGCTTTGAAAGAAGGACTTATACGAGGCGTCTCGGAAAAAACGTTTGCTCCGAATGAACAAGCAACACGCGCGCAAGCTGCGGTAACGCTGAAACGTATGCTGCAAGCTTTGCAATTTATAAACTAAATCGACTAGACCGCCAAGCAGCTTGGCGGTCTTTTACTCTCTCAATAAAGAGGGAACAAGCAATGAAAAAAACACTTTACAAAGCGCCTAGGTTAGCATATATTTTACATATTCAAAAAAGTTTCCTTGAGTAAACTTTTTGTCCCTAAGTAAAATAAAATTTTTTTATTAATTATTTTGCGTCCGGGCAAAATAATTTCCTTATATAAACATGGAGGTGGATGTCATGCCGCTCGATCCAAATCGGTCATTTTCAAGGAGAAGCATTCTTAAAGTCGGAGCAGCGGGCCTGCTCGGTGTGCTTGGGAGCAGCTTTTTAAACACTACTGCTCTATTCGGCAAGTCTGCCAGTGCGATGGGCAAGGAGGAAATGCACCATACGCTCAAAGATCAAATGAAGCAAGGGATGGCGCATGGCTATGATCCGGGAACGGATTCAACGCCGGGATTGGAAGCAGCGGTTAAAGCGTTAACCGCTTTCGATTACGGGGTCGTTAGCACCTCGCCGGATGGAAGAACGATAAGGGAATACGATATTCAAGCATGGGATGCTGAAGTGGAAATAGCGAAAGGCCTCAAGTTTCCAGGGTGGACCTTCAACGGTACAGTTCCGGGACCAACCTTGCGCTGCACGGAGGGAGACATCGTCAGAATCAAGTTCGGGAACGGCTCGGCGCATCCGCACTCTATTCATTTGCATGGCATTCATCCAACGAATATGGACGGCTTGGAGCCAGTGCCGACCGGCGGTGAATTTGTGTATGAGTTTGAAGCGAGGCCAGCAGGGCTTCAGCCTTATCACTGTCATGTTCCCCCGCTCGCCAGACATATCCACAAAGGGCTTTATGGGCAGTTCATTATTGATCCGAAGAAACCAAGGAAGCCGGCAAAAGAGCTGAGCATGGTGATGAATGGGTTCGACTTGGATTTGGATGGCGAAAACGAGGTATATACCGTAAATGGCTACGCTTTTGCTTATCAATCGCGGCCGATTAAGGTGAAAACAGGAGAGCTGGTGCGAATCTATATAAGCAATTTAACAGAATTTGATCCGATTAACTCCTTCCATTTGCATGCTAATTTCTTTCATTATTATGCGACTGGAGCTGATCCGGACGCGAGGCCTTATTATACGGATACGATTATGTTATGCCAGGGGGAGAGAGGCATTATTGAAGTCACGTTCCCCGCTCCAGGAAAATATATGTTCCATGCGCACCAGAGTGAGTTCACGGAGCTCGGCTGGATGGGATTTTTTGAAGTCGGATAACACGAGGGGGTGTATGGTGTGCAGACCGAAAAGGTAATGAAGAAGCCTAATCGAGCAGTCGTCTGGCTGCTTGGCGTACTGCCTTTGCTGCTGCTGGCAGGCATGATTTCAATCATCGCGACATGGGGTACAGGCGTGAAGGAACAGCAAGCAGCACCGATAGAAGTGCTGAATATGGAACGTATTGTTTTGACAGATGATGGCTTCGAGGTTCGTGTTCTCAATTCTGGGCCTAAGGAGCTGACCGTTGCTCAAGTGGTGGTGGATGGCTCCTTTTGGAATGCGACTTATTCACCAAGCCCGACGCTGGAGAGGTTCGGCAGCGCGACGATTATGATCCCTTATCCATGGGTAGAGGGTGATCCTCATGAAATTAAGCTCATCACCTCTAACGGCTTAATCTTTGTAGGGGAAGTTGCGGCTGCGATAAAAACGCCGGCTGCGGATACGAACCGGTTCCTGCAATATTCGCTTATTGGCTTTTATGTTGGCGTTGTACCGGTGGGGCTCGGGCTATTATGGTATCCTTTTATGCGCCGCTTCTCAACTAAAGGTATTCAGGCGGTTATGGCATTTACGGTTGGTTTACTATTTTTCCTTGCCATAGACACCATTCAAGAAGGGATAGAGCTTGGCACGGAAGCACCTGGCGTATTCCAAGGAACAGGCTTGGTCTGGTTCGGGGCGGCGCTCAGCTTCTTGTTCCTGATTGCCATAGATCAGACGAAATCGAAGAAGGCTCTAAGCCAAATTGACGCGGGCAAGCAGGTATCCTTCAAAATAGCCGGCGGCATCGGTCTTCATAATCTCGGAGAAGGTCTCGCAATTGGCGCTGCCTTTGCAGCGGGAGAGGCTGCGCTCGGATCATTCCTTATTATTGGTTTTACGCTGCACAATATCACCGAAGGAATTGGAATCGCAGCGCCGCTCCTGAAAGCGAAGCCGACACTCAAAACCTTCCTCGCCTTAGCCGTCTTGGGCGGAGGACCGGCAATTATCGGAACTTGGGTCGGCGGATTCGTCTTTAATCAGACGTTGGCAGCGTTGTTCTTCGGGATTGGCGCAGGTGCCATCGTTCAAGTCATTTATGTGATTTTCAAAATGATTTTAAGAGACGCTAGGGCTGCAGGGGCACCTTCCGTCTCATGGCTTAACTTCTCCAGTCTGACGCTTGGCATTTTGATGATGTATGTAACGGCTCTTTTGGTTAACTTCTAGGACCAAGCAGGAAATGGGGAGATTGAAATGCCGATGAATATTGGTGTCGCGGGCATTATATTGCTTGTTATTTTAGGGCTGCTGCTCTTTGGACCATCCAAGCTGCCACAGCTTGGCCGAGCGATTGGCACGACGTTGTCCGAGTTCAGAAGAGGCGCAAAAGGTATAATAGACCCGGATGAGAAAGCAGACGATCAATCGAAGCCGAAGGAGCTCAAATAAACGTGCAAGCAAAGAGCCGCTAGAATGTTTCTAGCGGCTCTTTATATGATGTGCTTAACCGAGACGTTTCTTGCCTTCGATTAATAGGGTCAAGCTGACCAGCGTAACGAATACGGTAGCTCCCATATCGGAGAGAATGGCGATCCATAAGGTGAGCCAGCCGGGAATCGTAAGCAAGAGCGCGATTACTTTCAGCCCCAGCGAGACAACGATGTTGAAACGAATGACGCGATTGACCTTCTTGGCAATCGAAACGGCTTCCGGAAGCTTGCCCAAATGATCCTGCATAAGGACGATATCCGCCGTCTCGATCGCGCTGTCCGTTCCTTTGCCCATCGCAATGCCGAGCTGCGCGGACGCGAGAGCAGGAGCGTCATTAATGCCGTCACCGATCATCGCTACTTTATGGTTGGCAGAAAGCTCTTTAATTCGCTTCACTTTGTCTTCCGGAAGCAGGCTCCCGTAAAATTCGGAGACGCCGACAGCCGAAGCCACTTTGGCAGCGGTCTTCTGATGATCGCCTGTCAGCATGACGGTGCTTGTAATTCCCAGCTTGTGCAAAGCTGCAATGACAGAGCGGCTTTCCTCACGAATTTCGTCTGCAATGCCGAACATGCCTAGAATCTGCTGCTCGTCTGCAACGAGTACAAGGGTGAGGCCTTCGTCTTTTAATTGTTCGATGCGGCTTTGGATTGGACTTGGAACCGCAATATGCGCGATGCTCTTTTCATTGCCAAGCCAGTACGTCTGACCGTTAACCTGCGCTTTAATCCCTCGGCCAGTCAGCGTTTGAATCTCATCCGGTTCAGGCACGATGATGCTTCTGCTGTCTATTTCCTTCATAATCGCTTTTGCCAGCGGGTGGGAAGAGGACTTCTCGATCGCTCCAGCCACTTGGAAAAACAGTTCCTCTTCATAAGCTTCCAATTGAGCGACATGCGGTTCGCCCTTCGTTAAAGTGCCTGTTTTATCAAAAGCGAGCGTATCGATCTTGCCAAGCTGCTCTAGGAACACGCCGCCTTTGACCAGTACGCCGTTGCGTGCATTTCTCGTAATTCCCGAAACAATCGCAATGGGGGAGGAAAGAATCAGTGCGCATGGGCAGCCAACGATGAGTACCGATAAGCCTTGATAAAGCCATGTCATCCAATCTCCTTGAAAGAGGAGCGGAGGCACAAGCATAACAAGCGCTGCAACAAGCATAATAAGCGGCGTATAATATTTGGCGAATTTATTAATAAAGAGTTCAGTTGGCGTTTTGGTTTCCTGTGCTTCTTGCACGAGATGGAGTATTTTAGCCAAGGAAGAATCTTTGTACGCTTTATCGATTCGAACGACCAGCAGTCCCTCATTGTTAATGCTGCCGCCAAATACGGGCTCGCCGGATTCCTTCTCAACCGGAAGCGATTCTCCCGTAATCGCAGCCTCGTTCACCGAGCTTTTCCCGTCTGTGACCGTACCGTCCGATGGGATTTTCTCGCCGGGCTTTATTTTCACGAAGTCGCCGACTTGCAGGGAGGAGATCGGAACGATCACCTCTTGGCCGTTGTCCAGCTTTAAGGCTTCCTTAGGGGCAACTTGGAGTAAAGCCTCCATGGAACGCCGCGCCTTCTCCATTCCATACCCTTCGAGCAGCTCATTAAGCCCAAATAAAATGGCAACGAGCGTAGCTTCCTTCCATTCGCCAATGGCAACCGCGCCAATTAATGCAATCGTCATTAACGTATCGATATTAAATTTTAGTTTGAATAGGTTTTTGAGTCCGCGGAAAAAGGTGGTGTAGCCGCTAATAATCGTCGCAAGCACGTACAAAATAATGACCGCTTGTTTGTCGAGTACGCCGTCAAGCAGCAATGCCGCGACATAAACAACGCCGGATGTAATGAGCAATTTCAGCATTTTCCCATTGCCGTCTTCATGGCTGTGGTCATGACCATGATCATGTCCATCATGCGTATGACCGTCATGATCATGGTGATTATGATTGTGCTCGGTATTTGATTCCGCGCTCGATTCGATGTAGGCATTGTCCGATTTTAAAATTTTTCTGACTTCGACCATGGAAATTTGCGGATTAACCGTTAATTTTCCTGAGTTATAGCTAAGCTTTGCATCATCGCCATGCTCCAATTGCTTGATCTCTTCCTCCATACGGAGGGCGCATCCGCCGCAGGACAGCCCCTTTATGCGATATTCATTCATACGTTAGCCTTCTTTCAAAATCAATATATGAATACTTGCTCATATAATATGCGAATCCAACATTTATGTCAAACTTATTCTCCCCAAATGTGACATAAAAACATAAAAAAACCATCGAGCTGTTTCTAAACAGTCCGATGGTATCATATTCGCAGGAAATGATCTCGTGCCTTTACTTAACAGATAAGAGTATACCGAGGAACGGAAGCAATATACCCATTAACATACTTGTGATAAATAGGCCGCGTTTTTCTCTTTTATATAGAGGAATCAGCATAGCCAGAGCAATGAGCCCGAGTGCGATCATCGCAAGCGGCGCAAAACCCCAGCTCCATTGCAGGTCTAAGGTTTGCATTTGGCCATGCAGCCGCTTAAATAACGGAGAAGGCGTCGGCAGCTCAAACTCGTCTTCATGCGGGGGCTCCTGTACGCCCATAAAGGCTGTAATGATAAGAACCGCAAGGGCTACAAACGTTTCAAGGCGAAGCCACCATAGCAGCTTGCGTTCATCTTTGCCATTATTCGTTAGCTTCGCCAGAAAACCGTTCATAAAGCCAAGAAGGAGAAGCGGCAGAAAGACAAGATGCTTGAGCAGAAGGGCTTCGCCGTAATTGATGCCCCATGAATTGATATATCCGTCAACGATAAGCGACATCATCACTAGCCCAGCGGCTATGATAAGCGCCATACTTACAATCGATAGCGGCGTAAACCAGCGGATAAAAGCGTTCCATCTCAGTTCGCCCCTTGTGAACCATGCTGCCAAGAGAAGCGTTCCAAGCCAAATCGATACGGCAGCGACATGGATGGATTGGGAGAGAAATCCCCATGTGGCGGAGAAACCGGTCGGGTGGCTTGCCCATCCGTGAGCAAGTATGCTGCATATCCAGGTGATGGCAAGCAGCCACTTGGTCCACTTATGCTGAAAGCCGCTTAATACCGTGATCATGTACATGACCGTACAGATGATAAGGTTCCAGATCCATGCGTTCCCGTAGTTGTAATCCTTTAATACGATGAGCAAAATTTGCACAAAGGACATATTTTCGGCAAAATCGCTGAGGACAATCGTTGTTCGTATGATTGACATAAACGAGAATAATGGAATGCCGAGAATCGCGTATTGGAATAAGTCCACTGGATATTTAATGGCTGGCTTTGAGCGGTCAGGAACGAATAAAAGACATATGTAACCGCCAGTAAAGGCAAAGGACAAATAAAGCAGTGTTTCGAAAAAGTAAATATACAAGGTTACCAGCTCCAAATTCCGTTTCGATGGTTAGTTTCTAAAGCATCATATCATAATTGGCAATAAATGAATGTATGCTCATATGACAAATGACCGAAAATTTGATATACAAGGATAGACTGCCTTAAACGTAATCTTTCTGATATAATGAAAAGTACGAATATAAAGGCGGTGGCAAAGAGAGATGGATCGAGTAGTGGAAGAACAATGCGACGATACTTGTTTAGGCACCGATATGAATCTGAATGTGTTAAATCAAGCAAAGCTGCAGGAGCAGACAGCGGTTGATTTGGCTGAGCTTTTTAAAGCGCTAGGTGATCCTACAAGGGTTAAAATGATACATGCTTTGCTGAACCATGAGTTATGCGTGCATGATTTATGCCTCGTACTCAGCATGGCGCAGTCCGCCGTTTCCCACCAGCTTCGCTATTTGCGCAATGTGAGAATCGTTAAGCGCCGCAAGGAAGGCAAGACGGTTTATTACTCCATTGATGATGACCATGTCAAAGAGATTTTTGTTCAAACCTTGAAGCATTTGGAGCACGCTTAAAAGCAAAGAGTAACTGTATGTAAATACGGATACTCTTTTTTTATCGGCTAGCTCGAGCACAGTTTTGGCATGAATAAATCAACTATTTGACAAACCAAAAGGAAAGATAATGAAAAATGAAAGGATTCTAATATAGATTTTGGAGGATTATGGCTGAAACAATCGAATTAAACTATACTATGTAGTCTATTTACGTGCCTAATTCTTTGTTTTTGTAAGAAACGGGGGAACCACCTAGGGTGAATTGCTCAAGGATTATCCTACAGCATAGGGATCTTCAACCGAACCCATAAGCTAACCTCGTAGGCAGCGAAGGGAGAAGCAGCTTTGAAAAGAAGTTTAGTCGTATTTTTATCCTGCATCATGTTATTGCTTGGCGGAGGGAGCGTGCTCGCTGAGAAGTCAGAGCGCTCGGTGCTTGACGCTTCAGTAGGCGATGTTATCGGAACTCCGTATAAATGGGGCGGCACAACGAATAAAGGATTTGATTGCTCGGGCTTTATTTTACATATTTTTAACCAGTTTGATGTGAAGCTGCCAAGAACATCCCAGTCTCAATCCGAGACGGGTACTGAGGTCAATAAAGATGAGCTGCGTGAGGGAGATCTTGTATTTTTTAATACAAGCGGAAAAGGAGTCTCCCATGCAGGCATTTACATAGGAGAAGGAAAGTTCGCTCATTCTTCTACAAGCAAAGGGGTTACGATTACGAAGCTGAGCGATAGCTATTATGAGAAGCGTTACGTAACGGCACGCCGAGTAATAACAGAGGATGCTTTTGCGGCAATGATGGAGTCGAAGTAAGGTGCCGCAGGTTATAACCGCAGAGGTTGAATAAGAGGCTGTGCAGAAGTTCATCGAACTTTTGCGGGGCCTCTTTTTTATGCCTTTTCAAAGTAGCGCAAGCGGCTGGCTAATTTGGAGGCGCTTTTTGAAGCTTTTTATGAAAACGCATACATGTCATTCTTGATTTCACCATTTTTGACTGTCCCGAAGGGGTGTCAGCCGCTTTAAATGCGATTGGTATATTTTGCGGATGCAGTAAAACCGGGGGTTTTCGGACAAAAATGACACATAATCGTTGTTGTCGGAATAGTCGGACTAGTTATTTTCCTTATATATCTTCATAAGAGTTATGCGCTTTCATGAAGATGGAAAACGACATATTTACGGGTTTTCCGTTTGTCGGCTATCGTTGTAATTGTAAGCGATAGCATTTGTGAAATCCTAATCGCCAAACACAAACAAGAACAATAATTACGAAACGGGGAAGGAGTGATTCTATGCAGGAGGTTAAACGTATTGCAACGGGCAGCATGCTGAAGCCGGGCAAGATGAAGAGCAGAGTGGGGAAAAGATTGTTTCAAAATTGGGAGCTGTATCTATTCATCGCCCCCGCCTTTTTCTACTTTCTTATTTTCTCTTATCTTCCGATGTATGGCATACAAATTGCGTTCAAAAACTTTATACCGACAAAAGGGATTTTAGGAAGCCCTTGGGTAGGTTTTGATCATTTTGTCCGATTTTTTGATTCTTATTACTTCTGGGACTTGATATGGAACACTTTGAGCATTAGCCTGTATGAACTGGCTATCGGGTTTCCGATTCCGATTATTCTGGCGCTTGCCTTCAATGAGATTAAGGGCGGCTTCTTTAAGAAGATGGCTCAGACCGTCACTTATGCGCCGCATTTCATTTCAGTCGTCGTTATGGCGGGTATGATCATTACGTTCCTGTCGCCTTCGTCAGGGATTGTCACGCACCTGCTTCAATGGCTAGGGTTTGACGCACCTGATTTTCTGACTGATCCGAGATGGTTTAAGACGATGTATGTGCTCTCAGGTGTATGGCAAAGCGCAGGCTGGGGTACGATCATATACTTGGCAGCGCTATCAGGCGTAGATCCAGGCCTGCATGAAGCAGCGATTATTGACGGAGCTTCACGGTTCCAACGGGTGCGTCACATTAATATTCCGACGATTGTCCCGACGATGACCATATTATTAATTTTAAATATGGGAAGTCTTCTAGGAGTAGGGTTTGAGAAAATTTTATTGCTGCAAAACTCGCTGAATATGGGAGCATCCGATGTCATTTCGACATTCGTGTATCGTTCAGGCCTTGTCGATGCCCAGTACAGCTTCTCGACCGCGATCGGCTTGTTCAATTCCGTTATTAATGCGTTTGTGTTAGTTGTGGTGAATCAGATTGTAAGACGTACCAATGAAAACAGCTTGTGGTAAAAGAAGGGGGTGCGACCGATGACGAGCGCCGTTAAAGAGAGCGGACGGGACAAAGTATTTCTCATTTGCAACTATATCTATGTGTTCTTGGCTTTTATTGTCGTAGCTTATCCGGTTATTTATATGATCAGCGCTTCTATAAGCGATCCTAAGCTAGTCGGTTCCGGCGAGATGTGGCTATGGCCCAAAGGCATTACGTTTGAAGGCTACCAGCGTGTATTCCAGAACACGAGCATTTGGACCGGATACGGCAACACCATCCTTTATACGGTGGTTGGAACGACGATCAATTTATTGGTGACGCTGCCAGCGGCATATGCGCTAAGCCGCAAGGATTTTATGGGACGCAACTTTTTTATGGGCATGTTTATGGTTACGATGTTTTTTGGCGGCGGCCTGGTGCCAAGTTATTTGCTCGTCAAGGAACTCGGAATGGTCAATACGATGTGGGCGATTGTCATACCGTCAGCCGCATCGATTTGGAACATTATCGTAGCCCGCACGTTTTTTCAATCCTCCATTCCAAAAGAGCTGCAGGAGGCCGCACAGATTGACGGCTGTACCAACCTGCGGCTGTTCATGAAAATTATTTTGCCGCTGTCGATGCCGATCATTGCCGTAATGGCTTTGTTCTACGGCGTAGGCAACTGGAACAGCTACTTCTCGGCACTTATTTATTTGAACGATGCCGCTAAATACCCGCTGCAGCTTGTCCTGCGCCAGATTCTTGTTCTGCAGGAGATGTCGGCTCAAGGCGGGGGCGCACTCGATGCGGCGAGCGCATCTGCTCTCAACAACAAGGCAGAGATCGCTTCGCTGGTCAAATACGCCGTTATTATCGTGGCGACTGCGCCGATTATCGCCATTTATCCGTTTCTTCAGCGTTACTTTGTGCAAGGTGTCATGATTGGCTCCGTTAAGGGCTGATTTTGCTCATAAATGATATGAAAAAAGGGAGAGGGTTTTTGGATGAAAAAGCTACAGAAAGCATCATCGGTTTTGCTTAGCCTCACGCTGCTTGTCTCCGTATTAACAGCTTGTGGTTCCGCGAATGACGAGGGGAAAACAAGCGGCAACAATGCTGGCAAAGAGGCGTCAACCTCCAATGAGGCCAAAGGGGTGAACAAAGAAGGATTTCCTGTCGTAACCGAGCCCATCACGCTCAAGATGATGTCTCAGGATGTTGGCGTTGCCGATTGGAACAAGATGCCTGTTCTGCAAGAGATGGAGAAGCTGACAGGCATTAAGCTTGAATTCCAAAACGCCCCGCTTGATAGCTTTGCTACCAAGAAGAACCTCGTATTTGCGAGCGGCGATTTGCCGGATATGTTCTATGCAGCAGACCTTAAGCCAGCAGAACAAGTGACTTACGGTACACAAGGCGTTCTTATCCCTTTAGAAAAATATATTGATGAGGGATATGCGCCTAATATCAAAAAGATTTTTGACGACCATCCCGATATCCGCAAGTCATTCACAACGCCAGACGGCCATATTTATGCGCTGCCTACAGTCGATTTGGCTGCCGTGTGGTACCGCGGCCCGATGTGGTACAACGGTAAATTCCTGAAATCCCTTGGGGCATCAGAGCCTAAAACAACAGAAGAGCTATATGCTTATCTGAAGCGCGTTAAGGATGAAGATGCAAACGGTAACGGGAAAAAGGATGAAATTCCGCTCACTTCTGTGAAACTGAATGATTTGCGCATGTACTTCCTCGGCTTCTGGGGCATTTATGACGAGGTCGTATATGCGGATAAGGCCGGAAAAGTACACTACACGCCGCAAGAAGAAGGATACAAAGGATATTTGACATTCCTGAACCGCCTATGGAAAGAAGATTTGCTTGACCATGAGACATTCTCGCAGACGGATGAGCAGAAGAAAGCGAAAGGGAAAAACAATCAAGTTGCCGTGTTCAACGACTATTTCCCTTACTTTACGCTAGGCGGCGAGCCAAGCGAGGATAACCCGCTTATGACGCCTGTGAAAAGCGAAATAGCCGATTCTCCTGTTTACGGCAAACACCCTGGTATTTCGGCAAACGGTACGTTTGCGATTACGAGCAGCAACCCCGCACCGGAAGCAACGATGCGCTGGGTAGATTATCTGTACAGCTATGAAGGCGCTACATTGTTTGGCCAAGGGCCAGAGAATCTGCTTTGGAAATATAAGGACAAAGAAAAACATGAGAAAGAATGGCTTCCGGTTCCAGGCGGCGGCGACCGTGACGAATACCGCGGTACGATTACGCCAAACTACGGTATCCTTACGCCGGGCGTGAATTCGAGCGAGCTTTCCATCGGTTTGCGGAGCGACTTTGACTTATGGATCGATAAGCAAAATGAAGAAAAGCTTGTGCCAATCGCCAAAGCGCCATTCCCTAACGTTTACTTGACGAATGAAGAGCAAACGGAAGCTTCTACTCTGCTATCTGATCTGAACACGTATGTTCAACAAATGGAAGCGAAGTTCGTGACAGGGCAAGAGTCTCTCTCCAATTGGGACAAGTATTTAGAGCAAATTAAAAAAATGGGCGGGGACCGTATCGCTGAGCTTTACCAAAGCGCTTACGACAGATAAGGACCGCAGGAAATAACCGTATAAGGGCATGAAGCAAGAAACACAAATAACCCGGTCATGCGAAATCATGACCGGGTGTTGTTTTATTATTCGTCATCCAGCTCGGATACGGCTGGAGCCTGCCCGTTCTCCCAGAACAGCTTGCGGAATTGGCCGGGCGTATAGCCGGTTTCCTTCTTGAACTTTCGGATAAAGTTGGGCGTATCCAAATAGCCGACTTGAATGATGATGTCTTTAAGAGGAGCGCTTGTTGTTTTTAACTGGTGCATAACCTCCTCCAGTCTTTTTTGCCAAATGTATTGAATAAAGTTAAGACCCATCTTTTCCTTGAAGGATCGGCTGACATGAGAAGGCGATATTGCGAATTCAAAGGCGATCGTCTCCAGACTGAGCGCATGATCCCTATAATGCTCGTCAATATAGGATACAATCCGGTCGATCTGCGATTGTTCTTCCTTCTGATTATCCCGCTCCACTTGCGTGCAGATTCGGGAGGCGAGACTTAGGAAGCCGGCCTCCAGCTCATCCAGCGAATGGCTGTAAATCATATTCGGCGCCATATCCTGGATCAAATTATGAATGCCAAGCTCGGATGCGGTTTTGAGCATCGTATTTAAAATATCGAAGCTGATGCAACGTTTTTGCAAAGCGGACATTTCAGGTGATTGCAGGCTTCGGATGAATGGGCTGATCGTCTGTTCAGCGACATCATAGCTTCCCTGTTTTAAGCTTTGGGAGAGCTTCATCAGCGAGTTAGCCGGAATCCAGAAGGTATGGTCGGTCGTGTCCAGCAGCTTCTCGAAATAAGTGACGGTGCCGTGGCCGCTCGAGCCTCTCATCTCGAAGGCGGAGCAAGCTTCGATAAAGGATTGGTTCAGCTGATCCGGGCTGGAGTAGCAGGTTCCAACGCCTATTGAAGGAGCGGCATCAAACGTTTCCAGCATGTTGCTTAGAACCGCTTCGACGATGAGGCGAGCTGGCGTGAATGGCTGCTGCTCGGCATCCATATTGAAGCTGATTATAAGCGCGAGCTGCTCGAGCTGAGGGAGCTCCACGCCGTAGGCATGCGCTTCCAATTCCGGGAACTCGATTTGGGCTAGAAGCTCAATAATTTCCTGGCGATCCTGCTTATCTTCGTGCGTATCGCCCGATTCTCCCCAGCCGATCACCATGACAAAGTGATGGGTACGGTCGAAATGGACATCGAACGCTTCTTGTAGCTCAGGCGTAAGGCTTTGCGCATTTCCGTATTTGAGCAGCATGGACAGAAAATGATTGCGGGCGTAAGGCTCTTGCAGATCTACGCGCGAGCTGTACTCCTGCAGCGCTGTTCGGATCCGGTCAAGCTCGTTGCCGGCTCCGGCAGCTTCATTGGCCTGATGCTTCGGTTTGGATTTGGAATTGGCAAACTCAAGCAGCGTAGAGATCGGTTGGTATTGCATTCTGGCTAGCAAGAGAGCAATCGCAGCGCCAACGATTACGACGATGATGAACAACATGACGATAAAGCTCCGGACATGCACGACGCTGCTGAAAAATTGCGCGCTAGGCATAACGGTCACGTACGTCCAGCC
Organism: Paenibacillus sp. FJAT-27812; assembly: GCF_001273905.1. Taxonomy (NCBI): domain Bacteria; kingdom Bacillati; phylum Bacillota; class Bacilli; order Caryophanales; family Paenibacillaceae; genus Paenibacillus; species Paenibacillus sp. FJAT-27812. The sequence goes on from NZ_LIGH01000001.1 coordinate 3,229,473, forward strand.
GTTGTTCTCTGATTTTACCGATACGATCGAGTGCGGCTTGCCGTCTAAAATTTTGTCATGAATGCCGGGCGATAGGCCGAACAAGGACTGCGCTTCCGCATTCGTTAAGGCTTCACCCTGCCGGTTGTCTACTAAAATTTGGCCATTGTTGTCCAATATATAAGTTAAGCCTTGGTAGTTGCCTAGAATCGAATCAATTAAGCTGGTCAGCTCGGATTCCTTGATGAGATACATAATCGTTCCGTGCGGATTAGGGCTGTATGGCGTGATGGGAACCAAATAAGCGAGCATCGTATCCTGCAGGGTAGAGTTGCGGATAACGGTATCGGCTGGCCGCATCGTTGGGAATTTAACGCGGTTCAAGTCTTGCAGAACCGTATCTTTGCTCCAGTTGTTGAAGCTGAAGGTGCTTGAGAATACGTCAAGGCTGGACAGACCTTTTGCCGAATAAATGTTCTTGTCGTTATGAAAATATAAGAACAATTCCCCGATAATCGAGCTTGTTGCTTTGTATTGGTCGAGCGCTTGAATAGCTTCTCCGCTGTAGTAAGAATCATGGACCCGGAATGGCGTCAGCCTCTTGTCATAGGAGATGCGGGATGCGATTTCGCTTAATTCCTTCATCCTGCCGTCAATGATGACTTTCGTTTGCGTTAATTGGCTCAAGCTGGAATGTTCGATTTCGGATCTCAGATTGGTAACGGCGTTCTGGTAGATAAATAGTGTCATCAGGATTAAAGGGATAAGTAAAATAAACAAGTAGGACCAGATATATTTTAAAAACAGTTTCGATTTAAAGTAGTTCCGTTTCATGTATTCTGCCCCCTGTTATTGACCAAGCCGTTTAATTGATTCCTATCATATCAACAAATTTACAATTTGGACATAGAGCGAAAGAATACTAGAAACGATCAAATAACAATAAGCCTATGGCGCTGGAGGTATACGATGAGCGAGATGAAGGTAGCAGAGGAGCAAGCGGTCGAGCAGGGAGTGCACAACTATAGCAGCGAAGAGCAGTGGGTAAAACCAGAGGAACCACTTCTGCTGGAGCGGCTCGAATGGTTCAAGGACCAGAAGCTGGGACTGATGATGCACTGGGGGCCGTATTCTCAGCTTGGCGTCGTAGAATCATGGGCGCTTAGCGATAAGGACGAAGAATGGTCGCGCGACGGCATCGACTGGGATGTTGATGCGGAGGAGCTGAAGCGGCAGTATTTTGGGCTGAATAAGACGTTTAATCCGCTTCGATTGCAGCCCGAGCTATGGGCGGACCTAGCTGCGGAGAACGGGTTTAAGTATTTGAATTTCACGACTAAGCACCATGACGGCTTCTGCATGTGGGATACCCATACGACCGATTACCGGATTACAGGCCCGGATTGCCCTTTCCATATGAACAAAAACGCCGATATTTGCAAGCAGCTGTTTGATGCATTTCGCGCCAAGGGCCTTGCCATCTCCGCCTATTTCTCAAAAGCGGATTGGCATACGCCCTACTACTGGACGCCGGGGATGGAGCGCGGATCGTTTACGGCGCGCGGACCTTCGTATGATCCGAAGCAATATCCCCACTTGTGGGAGAAGTTCGTGCAATTCACCCATGAGCAAATTATGGAGCTGATGACGCGTTACGGACGAATCGATGTGCTGTGGCTCGATGCAGGCTGGGTCAATGACTATCGCGACCAAAACATCCGGTTAGGCGAAGTGGTGGAGAAGGCGCGCGAGACGCAGCCTTGGCTTCTGTCGGCTGACCGTACCGTCGGCGGACCTTATGAGAATTTGATTACGCCAGAGCAGACCTTGCCGGAGCGTCCGCTTCATGTGCCGTGGGAGAGCTGCATCACGATGGGGACTTCATTCTCCTTCCGTTATGAAGATAAATATAAGACCGTTCGGCAACTGATTCATTTGCTTGTCGAAATTGTTGCAAAAGGAGGCAATTTGGCTTTGAATGTAGGCCCTCAGCCAGACGGAAGGCTTCCTGAAACCGCAATTAGCAGAATCAAAGGGATGGGCGCATGGCTCAAGGTCTATGGCGAGGCGATTTATGGGACGCGTATTTGCGAGCCGTATTCGGTAGACAATTGCCAGTTTACGAGAAAAGGCGATACGGTTTATGCCTTCTACTTGTACAAGGACGAGCAAGAGGCTGTGATGGAGGAGCTGCATATTCCTTACCGGCAAGCCTTCAGCCAGATCGATCTCGTAGGAGGTCAGGAAAATCTGCAATATCGTAGAACGGACAACGGGATTATCGTGCTTTTGCCGGAAAATGAACGGTTAGTGCAAGCGCCAATTGCGCATGTATTCCGAATCAAGTAGCGGAGAGGGGCAAGAAGAGATGCAAGAGTGGTTCAAGGAAGCGAAGCTCGGTATTTTTATACATTATGGGATTTATGCGGTAGACGGCGTTGCGGAGTCATGGTCCTTTTATAACGGGAGAATGTCCTATGAGGATTATATGAAACAGCTGGACGGCTTTACGGCATCCCAATTTGACGCGGACAAATGGGCGGATTTGATCGAGCAATCCGGCGCTAAATATGCGGTGCTAACGACGAAGCATCATGACGGGGTAGCTTTGTGGGACACGCAGTACAGCGATTTGAACGTTGTGAAAAAAACGCCGGCCAAACGCGATCTTATTAAAGAGTATGCGGAAGCCGTTACGAGCAGAGGCATTCGCCTTGGGATGTATTATTCGCTCATCGACTGGTCGCATCCCGATTACCCGTCCGTTTTTGAAGGCGGCAGGGTGCCTGATGATTTGAGTACGGTGAATCGTTTTTCAAGCCCTGCCGATGGCATTCAGGATGAAGAAAAGTGGAGAAAATTTCTACAGTTCAACAATGACCAGCTGCGGGAAGTTCTGACGAACTTCGGAAAGGTTGATTTGCTCTGGTTCGACGGTGACTGGGAACGAAGCGCGGAGCAGTGGAATCTGCCAGCGTTCAAGCAGTACCTTCAATCGTTTAACCCGGATATTATTATCAATTCGCGCCTGCAAGGCTATGGCGATTACAAGACACCCGAGCAAGGCATTCCGATTACGCGCCCGGAGGGTCCGTGGGAGTTCTGCACGACGATCAATAGCTCATGGGGATACGTTCCAACGGATGACAAGTACAAATCCTTGAACCAGATCATTCGGATGTTCTGTGATTGCATTACCTTGGGCGGCAATATGCTGCTGGATATCGGTCCTATGGAAGACGGGACGATCGATAAGAGGCAGGAGGACATTTTGCTAGGATTGGGAGAATGGATTCGCACGCACGAGGAAGCGGTGTTCGGAACGGAAGAAGGCATTATGCCACGTTATTATCTAGGCGGGAGTACGGTTTCGAAGGATAAAAAGACGTTGTACCTGTTCGTTTACGATGATCCGAAAGAAAATGTGTGCCTGAAGGGATTATCGAATCCGATCAAAAAAATTACGGTGCTTCACTCCGGCAAGGAGCTTGCGCATGAAATTCACGGCGGCGTGCCGTGGTTCAACATACCGGGAACGACATGGATTCATATGACTTCGGAAGACACTCATAATCAAGTTACGGTCCTTAAGCTGGAATTCGATGAAGAGCTGGATATGTACGGCGGTTCCGGCGCTGTTGTCACCCATAACTAATCTAGTAGTCTTGCATGCTCTCCAAGGAGGAAGAAACGATGAAGCTGGGATTAAGCTCTTATAGCTTGTTGAACGCGATTAAAGCTGGAGAAATGACCGTTCTTGATGCGATCCGCTGGATTGCGGATAACGGAGGGGAGCATATGGAGATCGTTCCCTATGGCTATACGCTGGTGGACAACCCAGAGCTTGCAGATGCCGTGCGGGAGACCGCGAAGGAAGCGGGCATTGCGCTGTCGAACTATTCGATGCCGGCTAATTTTGTGCAGGATACGGATGAATTGTTCGACGAGGAGATTGCCCGGGTCAAGCAGCATGTTGATCTTGTGCACCGGCTTGGCATGAACCATATGCGCCATGACGTGACCGCCTTTACCCTCCCAGAGGAGAAGACGACGATCAAATGGTTCGAGGACCATCTGCATCTTATGGTGAAGGGCAGCCAGCTTATCGCTGACTACGCCGCGCAGTTTGGCATTACAACGACGATAGAAAATCATGGCTTTAGCGTGCAGTCCAGCGACCGCGTGCAGCGTGTGCTGCATGCGGTTGACCGGCCGAATTTTAAGACGACGCTTGATGTCGGAAACTTCATGTGCGTGGATGAGAATCCGATCATCGGCGTCAAAAAGAATCTGCCTTACGCATCGCTCATTCATTTCAAGGACTTTTACTTCCGTCCGTATGACCAGCAGCCTGGGGGCGGGGATTGGTTCTTGACGTCAAACGGCAACTATTTGCGCGGGGCAATTGTAGGGCATGGGGATATTGAGATCCGCAAGATCGTCAAGCTTATCAAGGACTCGGGATATGACGGATATATCACCATCGAGTTCGAAGGCATGGAGGAATGCCAATCGGCATCCCGCATCGCAATGGACAACTTGCGCCGCTTCTGGGATGAGTGTTAACGATTGCTTAGCTTCGTAGACTAAAGCACATACAATCGGAGGGAATCAGATGAAATTAAACGAAGTGCCGGAGCCTAGGATTGAATACGCTCCCAAGCATTATATTTGCAAGCGTGCGACAGGAGAGCTCGTTCTTGATGGGCGTGTCGATAAGCCGTTTTGGGCAGCGGCGGACTGGACGGATGATTTTGTCGATATCGAAGGCGCTCTTAAGCCGAAGCCAGCGAAGCAGACACGGGTCAAAATGCTTTGGGACGACGAGTATTTTTATTTCGCGGCGGAATTGATTGAGGATCAAATTTGGGCGACGCTGACGGAGCGGGAATCGGTTATTTTTTATGATAATGATTTTGAAATTTTCATTGATCCCGACGGCGACACCCATAACTATTACGAGTTCGAAATTAACGCGCTGAACACGGTTTGGGATTTAATGCTCGTTAAGCCTTACCGTGACGGAGGCCCTCCGGTAAATGGCTGGGATATTAGCGGCCTTCGGACGGCGGTACACATTGACGGCGAGCTGAACAAGCCGGGAGCGGAGAACCGGAAGTGGAGCATCGAGGTGGCGATGCCTTGGCAAAGCTTGCGCGAATGCGCAGCCGAAAGCCGGCCGCCGGCTGAGGGTGAGTTCTGGCGCGTCAACTTCTCCCGCGTCGAATGGCAGGCAGAGGTGCAGGATGGCGAGTACCGCAAGGTTGTGAACCCGGATACGGGGAAGTCCTATCCAGAGGATAACTGGGTGTGGTCGCCGATGGGACTTATTAATATGCATTATCCTGAGCTATGGGGTTATGTCGTGTTTGAGGATGTGGATGCTCTGGAATCGTTCGAGCTGCCGCAGGATGAGCGCATCAAGTGGGAGCTGCGCAAGCTTTATTACCGTGAGCGCAATTACTTTGCCAGCCATGGGGAATTTGCGAAGGAAGCGAACCTGCTCAAGAAGGACGATGAGCATTGGAGCATTTTACCGGAAATTGAAACGACCCGCTCCTTATTTCAAATTTCAGCACCGTCAACGGACGGAAAGTCTATCTATTGCATTAGAGAAGACGGAAAGCTATGGAAGGAGTGAAGGCGAGTGGCGATACAAACCTCTGTGTTCTCACTAGAACATGATGCGATGGAGCAAATCGAGCGTAAATTCCGTGAGAAGCAGCTGATCGCCCGGGCAAGAGCGGCTGAGCTGTTTGACGTGTTTCAGCAAGAGCTGACCGAGGAAGAGACATGGGCGCTCAAATATTTATTCGCCTATATGCCGGTGAACGATTTGGCGGATTATGACGGGACGTTATTTTTGAGCCATGTGCGCCAGACGTTGGATATTCGAAGGCAAGTGCCATGGGGCGAGCGAGTGCCTGATCACCTGTTTCTGCATTTTGTGCTGCCATACCGCGTAAACACGGAAAATATCGAGGATTCACGCGGCATTCTGTATCGTGAGCTGGCGGAACGGACCGCGCATTTGTCGATGGAAGATGCGATTCTCGAGACGAACTATTGGTGCCATGAGAAGGCGAACTATATCGGAAGCGATTTGCGGACGATATCGCCGCTGACGATGATTCGGAATGCGCGGGGCCGCTGCGGCGAGGAGTCAACGCTTGCCGTTGCTGCGCTTCGCAGCATTGGCATTCCTGCCCGCCAAGTATACACGCCGCGCTGGGCACATTGTGACGATAACCATGCATGGGTGGAAGCATGGGCGGACGGCAAGTGGCACTACATCGGCGCTTGCGAACCGGAAGCGCGGCTGAACCAAGGCTGGTTCAGTCCGCCTGCCCGGCGGGCGATGCTGATTAATACGCGGATTTTTGCGAATTATCCGGGACCTGAGGATATTACGTTAGCCGATGAATGGTTCACCGAAATTAATTTGTTAGAGGGTTACGCGCCAACGCGCAGCATTACTGTCCATGTGAAGGATGAGCAAGGAGAGCCTGTTAGCGGAGCCGATGTTTATTTCGAGCTGTACAATATGGCTGAATTTTATCCGATTGCTATTCTGCCTTCTAATGAGCAGGGCGAGGCAACGTTCAAGACGGGCTTCGGCGATCTGTTGATCCGTGCTGTGAAGGATGGCATATGGGGAGAAGTGAAGGTTACCGTCGCTGAAGCCGATTATTTCGAGGTTATTTTGAATCAGTCGCAGCAGCCGGAAGGAATCTTGGACTTTGACATGGTTCCTCCGCCGGAGCGGAGCGGAGAGTCTTCTGATCCGCTGTCCGAGGAGAAGCTGTTAAAGCATAATCATCGGATTGAAGAAGGAACAAAGCTGCGTACCAGCTATGAAGATACGTTTCTTACCGAAGCAGAAGCGACGGAGCTTGCGCTCGCCGCTGGACTTCCGCCGGAGCGGGTGTGGGAAGTGCTGCGCAAGGCGCGCGGAAATAGCCGCGAGATTGCAGCTTTTTTGCAGGAGAATTCCACCGTGCATGGGGAGTGGCCGCTGCTATTGCTCGAGAGCATGAGGGAGAAGGATCTTATCGATACGTTCCGACCTGCGCTTGAAGATCATTTGATCGGCTCGCTGTCGCAGCGCGGAGAGCTTTCGGAAGATTTATTTGTCCCCTATGTCCTTTGCCCGCGTGTGCAGCACGAGATGATCGTTCCCTATAAACGTTTCTTTCAGGATACGTTTACCGAAGAGGAAGCGGGTTCGTTCCGCGAAGATCCAAGAGGTCTTGTCCGTATATTGGACAGGGAGTGGGCGCTATGGGAGGACCTTCCGAACTTGAAAGGGAAGGGGAATCCGGTAGGTACCTTTGGCCTCAAGAAGGGAGACCGGGCTTCCGTCGATATTTTGTTCGTGGCGATCTGCCGCAGCTTAGGCATTCCGGCAAGGCTGCATCCGAGCGAGCAAAAGCCGCAATTCATGGCGAGCGGCAGCTGGCAGGATGCGTGGTTTACGCAAGGAGCGGCGGAACAATCAGAGCAGAACGACAGGCGGCAGGATCAGTTGATTGCGCAGAGTGCGGAGCAGTTAGAGAAGAATGACAACGGCATGCTGCGGCTGCTTCGGGATAACGAGGCGGCGGCAGATGCACCCGCAGCTGCGTACTCCGACAATTTTACGTTTGCGCGGCTGGAGAACGGAGTCTATAAAACGCTGGTTTACCCGCACGGCAAATCGGATATGTTCGATGAACCGCTCGAGGTCGAACAAGGCTCCTATCGATTAACGTCAGGCATACGCCTCAAGGATGGAACGGTACGCGTACGCTTGACTTATTTTACAGTTAGGGCAGGAGAACAAACGGAAATTCCGCTCACGTTCCGCGAGGCTATGCTCGATATTCCGGTGCTTGGAACGATGGATCGGAGCAGTACCGTCAGCCTTCTTGACGGAACGAGCAAGAAGCTGGGTGAGCTGATCGGAAGCAATGGCGCAATTGTCGCATGGATGGAGCCGGAACGGGAGCCGACCAAGCATTTGATTCGCGAAATGAGCGAGTTGGTTGAGCCGTTCGCAGAGCTGGGTGCCCCAATCGTACTCATTGTCGGCGATCTGGAGTGGACCGCTTCCTTTGATCCTTCAAGCTATCCGAAGCTCCCGCCTAACACGATATTTGTTCGAGATTCCAGCTATGCTTCGCTGCCTGCTTTTATTGCAGGACCGCCAGCAAGCGAGGCGGGTTTCCCGCATCTCTTCGTGCTGGATGGCGAGGACCAAATTCGTTATACCGCATCCGGATATAAGATCGGAACCGGGAAGGAAGCATTGCAGCTTCTAAGCGGTGTATGGCAGCAATAAACCTAAAGGAGTGATACTTGGTGACAAAGCAGAAATATATCGTGGCGGGCTACGCCGTTGATTCCGTACTGCCGGATATGACGCAGGAAGATTTGATGAAATTAACGCATTTGAATGTGGCGTTTGGACATGTGCGCAATGATGAGATTACGACAGAACATTTGAAAAATATGGATGCCGTATGGAAAATCAAGCGCGATTTCCCGGAGCTTACTATTATATTGTCCGTCGGAGGCTGGAGCGCTGGCGGCTTCTCCGAAGCAGCGTCTACCGAAGAGGGAAGAAGCCGCATGGCGAATTCGGCGGTTCGCGCAGTGACCGACCTTCCGTTTGACGGAGTGGATCTCGATTGGGAATATCCTTGCTACGGCGAAGCCGAAATAGCGTCGAGCCCGGCAGATAAGACAAACTTTACGCTGCTGCTTAAGACGATGCGCGAGGCGCTCGATCGTCAAGGTGCGAGCGATGACCGGCATTACCTGCTTACGATTGCCGCGGGAGCGGATCAATATTACGTAGATGGCACGGAGATGGATCAAGTCCAGCAGTACTTGGATTTTGTTCAGTTGATGACTTATGACATGCGCGGAGGCTTTCAAGTGTTGACGGGTCACCATACGAATTTGTACACGCCGACTGGTGATCTATTCCGCATCAGTACGGAGGCATCGGTTAACCTGTTCGTACGCGCAGGCGTGCCGAAGGAGAAGATTGTCATTGGCGCGGCATTTTACTCCCGAATGTGGAATCAGGTCCCTGATCGTAATCATGGGCTGCACCAAATGGCTGGAACCACCGGCGGTTATGGGCCGAATTTCACCACGCTTGCAGCAGAGTACATCGATAAAAATGGTTATGTTCGATACTGGGACAATGAAGCCAAAGCGCCGTACCTCTTTAACGGAAGCAGCTTCATCTCCTACGAGGACGAACAATCGCTGCAGCACAAATGCGAATATGTGAAGCTGAACGAGCTCGGCGGCGTCATGTTCTGGGAATATGGCTGCGACGAGACGCACCGTCTGCTTGACGCGATTCATACAGGCCTTAAAGCTTAGCGGGGATAGAAAAATATGAAACGAAAACGAGCCGAAGAATCGCTTCTAAGGCTCGTTTTTGCATGATGGGAGAAGGCGGCGTGTACGTGTGCGCATTGTGACTCGCACCCTAAACCGCTGCAGCTGTAAGGAATTAACGGGAAAATATCCATCTAATTGTCCGCTGTAGAGCCGGAAAAACCATTTAACGGGAAAAACTCCCGCTAAATGAAGCAGGATCGCACGACTTGGCTAAAGTACGCGAAATTAACAGGAGAAATTCCCGTAAACTCTTAAATGCAGCTGAAATTTCTTGAATTAGCGGGAGAAATTCCTGTTAATCATGTGGCTTGTGCTCCTGTAGTAATAGCTGCACCAGCCTAACCAGCCGCACCAACTTTTTTAACCACCTCCATCTCCTGCACCAAAGCCAAGCAGCTTTGGTTGGCGAAGCAGGCCGGAGTCGGTAAACTCTAATGCGGTCACTCTGCATGGGAAATGTACGGCGAGCCAAGCTACGTCCGATTTTTTCATGCCTGCCGAGAGCGAAGGGAAGGGGCAATCGCCAGGATGCTCCTGCATGAACTGCAGCAGCATTTTTTTGGAGGCGTTGTCGAGTCCCGACACATGTCCGATGTATCGGTTTTCATATTGCAGCACGAGGCTTGAGACGCGGCCATCCTTTAATTTGATGCCGACTACGTCCGCGACGATTCGCACTTCCTTGCGCTTTTTAAACCAATCCGTATGGCCTTTGCCCTCTGTATATGGACTGTCCAGACGTTTCGAGATGAGCCCTTCCCATTCCCGCTCGATGAGCCATTCCCAAAGGGACTGCCCGTCGTCGAATAGGTCGGTAACGAATAGCTGCGGCGACTTGTTCGGAAATTTGGCGGCAAGCCTCTCGTACCGATCGCGGAAGGTAAAGCTTCGCAAATCTTCGCCGTTGTCGTTAAGCATATCGAACATGACAAACAACAGCTCATTGCCCTTTGGCCGCTTCTGGACGCCTAGCTTGCTGCGCTGAAAATTTGGCCGCGTGCCGTCAAAATAAACAATTTCACCATCAAGGATGCAAGATCCCACGCGCAGCGGCGACAAAAGCTCAACGATTTCTGGGAATGTGGCATTGCGGGGCTCGACCCGTTTGGAAAATAGTTCAACGCCGCCGCTCCCATCCAGCCGTGCAAGCGTACGGACGCCATCCCATTTGATTTGATAAGCCCACTCCGGGCCGGTTGGAATATCGGGTGAGGTGACTGGCGCCATCGGGACCTTCGGAAGCGGGAGGGACGCCTTGCTCATGACACAACATCCTTCGCTTTCCTTGGGCTGCTTTTCCGTTTTTTCGGTTCAGCGGCGGGCGGTATTTTAGCTGCCTCGAGGGAGGCTTGAAGCGCGCTCATAAGATCAATGATATTGGATCGGCCAGCGGCAGGCGCGGATACCTTGTCGACGCTTTCGCCGGCAATTTTATGCGATATCGCCTCCAGCATCGCAGCGCGGTAATCATCCGTATATTTGTCAGCGTTAAACGGCTCCGACAGCTGCTCGATGAGCTGCTTTGCCATTTGCAGCTCCTTTTCGTTAATAACCGTTTGCTCGGGAAGGTTAGGCACCTCCGCCAGAGGCCGGATTTCATCCGGGTAATGCATCGTCTCCATGCAAAGGCAATTTCCGACGGCTCGAATCGCCGCCAAGCTGCTTTTGCTCCGAATCGAAATTTTGGCGATGCCGATTTTTCCCGTTTGCTTGATCGCCTCAAGGAGCAGACTATAGGCACCGGCTCCCGCCATGTCAGGAGAGAGGTAATAAGCCTTTTGATAATACAAAGGGTCGATATCGGTGAGATCAACAAAGTCGAGAATTTGGATGACCCGCGCCGATTCCGGCTTCATCGCTTCCAGTTCTTCTTCATTAAACAGAACAAACTTGTCTTTCTCATATTCAAAGCCTTTGGCGATATCCTCAGGCTTAACTTCTTCTTCGCAATGCGGGCACGTCTTCACATAAGAAATAGGCATGCCGCAAACTTTGTGTATTTGGCGAAAATGGACGTCCTTGTCTTCCGTTGCCGTAAACATCTTCACCGGCACATGAACCAATCCGAAGCTAATCGCGCCTTTCCAAACTGTATGCATCCAATCCCCGCCCTGCTTTTTTTCAATAGGATGCGCGCGTTTGGTCAAAGTATACGAAAAAGCGGATAGGCAGGCGGCTCTGGCCACCAAATAGCAAAAAGACCCTCCACCGCTCAATGGAGCTGGTGAAAGGTCTCTGCTATTCTAGTCCTGTGCTGTTCTAATCCTGCGGGGCGTTTTTAGCGAGCTGCTGCCTAAGCTCCGCATTTTTAGCGGTGAGCTGCTTGGCTATAGCAGCCTGGGAAGCCTCGATACGGGCAGCTTCCTCGGTTAGCTTCGTAATTTGCGTCATTTTGCTGCTGAGATCGGTTGGGGACGAGCTCATTTTAATGTTCTTTTGCAGCTGTTTTATTTTGGCGAGAGCTTTCTCTCTTTTTATCTTATCGCTTGCGCTTTGCATCTGAATGTCGGCGATTTCTCTTTTTAAACGGCTTATAATGGACGATGTAAAGCTAATGGACATGGAGGCACCTCATAATCGTATAGTGTTGCATCGCCCCATTTTACTATAGATAACGGGTTTAAGCGAGAAAAGAAAGGCCCGAAAGCAGGACACCTTCAACCAAGTGTCTTCCTTCGGGCCATGATTCATTCCAATCATTCAAGCTGCTGTTTGTTTTATTGATCGAGGTTCTTCTTTTGCTCCGGCCGGCTAGTGCTTCTAGTGCTGCCCTTGCGGGCCACAGGTCCAATAAAACGTCCGAGTAGAATAAATAATGGCGAGGTTTCCAGTTCGACCAGATTGAGCATCTCCGCCCAGTTGAAAATGACCAGAAACGGCAATAATCCAATAGCAAGCACGCCGAATATAAGGCCGAAGGAAACATTGCGAAGCATTTTGACAATCGTCATGCGCTCATCTCCAATCCCTGCGGATTTCCTCACCATTTCATTATACGCTCCTCCCGCGGCGTCATTCAACCCTTGCCTTTAACCATTGCCTCATGAGAGAACATTGGAACTAGGGATAGGAAGCCTACTTGTGTCTACAAATCATCGTGAAGTATTATTAAGCGTTGTAGCGTTTATCGTGTTCTCCTCTCACCAATGGTTCCGGGCAGCACGAGGAAGGAGCTTATTTTGAAGGCTAGAAGCTTGTACGACAACTATGTCAAAAATAATCTGTTTATGAAAATGATTTTGCTGTTCGCGCTCATTACGACCGTAACGATCGTGACTTTTTCTTATTTCATGTTCAATGTCATGTCGCAATCGATCATTCGCAACGAGCTGGAAAATCAGAAAAAGGCGATGGATAGCGTTAATAGCTACATGACCCGCAAATATGAATCCGTGCAATCGATGGTACTGGATGTGTACAGGAATGAGTCGCTAGCGCTTCATCTTACTTATTTCTTGCAGCATCCGTTCGAGGATTACATGAAATATCAATTGGACCATTATACCAATGAAGCAGATGTGGATATGCCAAAGGGACTCGATTTTTTTGAAAATAAGCTGGATAGCGATGCGGATATTGAAAATTTGCTGCTGTACAGCTCGGAGAAGCAGTTTTTATTCGCTTATAAGCAGGGGCATGTGAGCAAGTTGATTTCAACTAACGCCTCTCGCTCTTATATACCGGATGCAATGGCGCTGGAGAATAGCATGATGTCCGTACCGAATGCTTGGGTTCGCCAAGCGATTGATCAGCAAGATCCGAAGCTCTATGCGATGCGAGTACCGATCACGGACAAAAATTCATTAAAAAATTTAGGGCAGCTGCTCGTTTATTTTGATTCCGATCGAATAAATCAAGCGCTAGAGAGCTATAAGGAGCAATTAAAGGGCTATATTATTGTGCTTGGGCCAACGGGCGAGGTGTTATTCGACTCCTCTGACCGCTATTATGGCATCCGTTATCCCTATGCGGATAAAATCGAATCGCTGTTCGATACAGCGATGCTTGAACAGGAATCGTATGTGACGACGCTTACCCAGAATCAAGCGGGTTATATGGTCGTAGGCGTAGCGCCAAAAGCAGAGGTTGCCGCCGCGTACCAGAGGCTGAAGCATACCATTGCGCTCATAAGCGCGATTTGCATTATCGTGGTGCTGCTCGTGCCGGTTCTGGTCGTCACTAATTTTGCGAAACGAACGAATAAAATTATCCGCTTCATGCGCAAGGTGGAAAGCGGCGACCTGTCGGCACGCATTCAAGACGATAAGGAAGACGAGCTCGGACAAATATCCCGCAGCTTTAATGATATGCTGGGCGAGCTGACCCGCCATATCGACCGCGTATATAAAGCGGAAATCAAGCAGAAGCACACGGAGCTTGCTGCGCTGCAGGCAAGGGTGAACCCTCACTTTTTGTACAATACGCTCGAAGTCATTCGCATGCGCGCCGTGTCGCAAGGGGCGAAGGATGTAGGCGAGATGATTTATAGCTTGTCCGTCCTGTTCAAAAGCTTCGTGCAGCCCAAAGGCGAAAACACGCTTAAGGATGAGCTTGAGACATCCCGTCTTTATTTGGAGCTGTTCCGCATTCGATACAAGGACAAGTTATCCTACGAGATTGTGTGCGACGAGAGCTTGGCAGGCAAAAATATTATGCGCATGGCGCTCCAGCCGATTATAGAAAATTACGTGGTGCACGGTCTCCAGCCCCGCAGATCGGATAATCATATCCGCATAAGCGTTTATGAGGCAGATGGGCGAGTGCGCATTCAAGCGGAGGATAATGGCATCGGGATTGATCCTACGCGGCTCGAGGCGATCCGCCAGTCGCTTGATTCGGTGGAGGAGGTTGGCGATTCCTTTGGCCTGCGCAGCGTGCATGAGCGATTGAAGCTGCTTTATGGAACGGACTATGGCCTTGAAATCACAAGCACGCAAGGCGTTGGAACGATCGTAACGATTGAGTTTCCAAGCGAGGAGGAAGCACAGCATGTATAGAGTTTTCGTAGTAGATGACGAGCCGTTCATCATCGAGGGTCTTTACGATATTATCGATTGGTCGGCATACGGCCTAGAGATCGTCGGCTCCGCGGAGAATGGCCAAGATGCGCTGGAGGCGCTTAAGGAATCAGCGGCGGACATTTTGCTAACGGACATTTCGATGCCGATCATGGATGGCCTAACCTTAATTCGGGAAGCGCGGCAATTTCGGCCGGATTTGAAGGTTATTATTTTGAGCGGCTACAATGAATTTGATTATATTAAGTCGGGGCTTAAGCTTGGCGTCGAAAATTATTTGCTCAAGCCGATTAATATCGACGAGCTGCAGGAGACGCTCGTCGGTACGATCGACAAGCTGAATACGACGAGGCCAGACCGGTTATTTAGCGATTATGATATCCGCATTCTTAGGGATAATATATTGTATCGCTGGTTAACCGGGCGCATAGCGCCAAATGAGCTGAGCGAGCGGACCGATATGCTGGACATTCGTCTCGATGCGCCGTATCTCGTCACGGCCGTTCTCCGTACGGAAAATCAATTTGAGCCATCCTATGAGGCGGCTCAGCGGCTTGCCGTTCAAGACCCGTCGATGCTGCCTTTTGTCGATATTGATGGCGACCTGGTTATCGTGTTTATGCTCGATGATCCTGCTGCCGGCAAGGAAAAGGCGATTAGCATTCTTGACAATATGCAAAAGCGGCTCGCGCCAAGCAAGATGCGAATTTCGCTTGGCAGCGTGGAGGAAATGGGCGAGGGAGCGCCAAGAAGCTATGCCCATGCGAAGAAGGCGCAGGAATATTTTCTGCTGATGGACGAACCGGCTATCTTGGATTACGGATCGCTGACGGAGAAGAATGGCATCGTCAATATAGCGGCACAGCCGCTGGATTGGTCTTCCTACTCGAAGCTTATTAAGGCCAAGGATTTGGAGAGCCTGCACGCGGCGATTGATGCTGATTTTGAGCTGTATCAAGCGCTTGAGGGAGTTACGCCAGCCTATATCCAGAGCATGGCTATCGAGCTGATGATCCGCTTCAAGATGGAGCTCAAAGAAATCAAGCAGGCTGATCAGCCGGAGCTGTACAAAGCGGGTTTCGTGCAGATCATGCACGCGGAGACGATTGAAGGTTTGGTCTCGGTCGTCAAGGAAGCAGCAACGTTAACGGTGGATTCGCTTATGCGTGACGTGAAAAGCCCGATTATTCAGCAGCTGCTCAATTATGTGCATGAAAATTACGCGCAGGCGCTGTCGCTAAAATCGCTCAGCCAGCAATACAACATTCATCCGGTCTATCTGGGTCACTTATTCCAGAAGGAGACGAGTGAGACGTTCACCGAATATATCAACAAATATCGAATCAACAAGGCAAAGGAAATGCTGAAGGAAACGCAATTAAAGGTGCAGGAGATCGCCATGCAGGTAGGCTACTGGGAAACTGGTTATTTCTACAAGCAATTCAAAAAATATGTCGGCATTTCACCCACTGATTATAAAGGACTGCTCTAAAGCAAGATTGGGCAGTCTTTTTTCTTTAATTTGTACACCATACCTTTACTTTGTTCTCTATTTGAAAACCGTTACATCCGTTATTTTTATATTAGTCCTTAAGACGCATCGCGAATATGGGACAAGACAATAAAGTAAGCGTATGCTTACGCAATCGGTTTGTGCTTCGCAACACGATACGGGGAGGATTTACAATGAGTCAGAAAAAAAGATTTATACCAGCGCTTACGTTGATGCTGGTCATGTCCATTGTGCTTAGCGCATGTGGGGGCAGCAAAAACGAGAGCTCGGAAGGCACTGCCGAAAAACCGGTAGAGCTGATCTGGTACACGATCGGAACGCCTCAAAAAGATGTGGACAAGGTTATGGCTGAAGTTAGTAAATATACAGCTGAAAAAATTGGCGTTACCGTTAAAATGAACATGATCGATTGGGGCGACTACGCACAGAAGCTGCAAGTAATGACAGCTTCCGGCGAAGCAGTAGATATTATGTTTACAGCTTCATGGGCATTCGACTACGTTCAAAATGCTAGAAAAGGCGCGTTCATGCAAATCGATGACCTTCTTAAAGAGCAAGGCAAAGGCATCGTTGAGACGCTTGACCCAGCATTCCTTGAAGGTTCCAAAATCGATGGTCACAACTACGGCATCCCAGCTAACAAAGAGCTGCCTGCCCAAGAAGTATGGCGCTTCAACAAGCAGTATGTAGACAAATACAAGCTGGACATTTCGAAAGTGTACACGCTTGAAAGCCTAGAGCCAATGCTCAAAACAATCAAAGAAAACGAGCCGGGCGTATATCCGTTCGCCGTTGATAAAAACCAAATGCCTTACGTGCCTTACGACTATGTAATCGAGAAGCTGCCAATGGCTGTTAAGCTCGATACGAAGGATTTCAAAATCGTTAACGTACTAGAAACACCGGAAATGAAACAAATTTTGAACACGATGCACAAGTACTACAAAGCAGGTTACATCCCAACTGAAGCCGCTACTATGGATTCAATGACAGATGTTCAAACGACAGGCAAATGGTTCGCTGACCGCGCGACATCGCAGCCTTTCGCTGATAACCTTTGGTCGGCAAGCTACGGCTACCCAGTCGTATCGACGCCAGCAAGCGATGCTCTTATCTATAACTGGTCTGTAATGGGCTCGATGCAAGCGATTTCGGCTAACTCGAAATACCCAGAGAAAGCAATGGAATTCTTGAACCTGCTTAACACAGATCCTGTACTTCGCAACATGGTTGATTCAGGTATCGAAGGCGTTCACTACAAAAAAGCAAGCGACAATGTAATGGAAAACCTTGATGAATCCAAAAACTATGATATGCCAACTTTCTCGCTTGGCAATGTTATGCTCACGTACTTGAACACGACTGACCCTACGAACAAGTGGGAAGAGTTCAAGAAGTTTAACGATGCAGGTACGGAAGCTCCGCTTCTAGGCTTCAACTTCGATACGTCGAAGGTAACAACGGAAATCGCGTCCGTAAACAACGTGAAGGAAGAATATTGGGCGGCACTTATGACAGGAACAGTTGATCCTGAAACATACTTGGCGCGTGCGAATGAGAAGTTTAAGGCAGCTGGACTTGATAAAATCATGGCTGAGGCTCAGCGTCAGCTTGACGAGTGGAGAGCCGCTAACAAGTAAACAAGCGGGAGGTATGAGGCGAATGCTCGGCATTCGATTCATACCTTCTCTCATTAATCTGACTGCAGAGAGGTGATCACGTGGGAGCCATAGGGCGTTTTCTCAAAGATATTAATAAAAATACAGCGATGTTGATCATGGTATTGCCAGCTACACTTTGGTTTATTTTTTTCTCTTACTTGCCAATGGCGGGTATGGTTATCGCGTTCAAGGAATACCGTTATAGCCGAGATGGGTTCTTGGCAAGCATTATCGAAAGCAAATGGGTTGGCCTGCAAAACTTTAAATTTCTATTCAGTACGAACGATGCTTATATCATAACGCGCAATACGGTGTTATATAACATATTCTTTATCGTGCTTGGGCTGGTTATTGCCGTTGCGATGGCGATTATGCTGGCGGAAATTACGAACAAAAGATTAGCAAAAGTATACCAAACGGGAATGTTTCTTCCGTACTTCCTATCATGGGTTATCGTAGGCTACTTCGTATTCAGCTTCCTCAGCTTGGATAGAGGTGTCGTTAACCAAGTTGCCGGCTGGTTCGGTATCGATCCGGTGAACTGGTATTCAGATCCAACCTACTGGCCAATCATTATCGTAGTTGTGTTCCTTTGGAAATCGGTAGGCTATAACAGCGTTATCTACTTGGCGGCTATTATGGGTATCGACAAATCGCTTTACGAAGCAGCGATGATCGATGGCGCGAACAAATGGCAGCAAATTCGCAACATTACCATTCCAATGCTAACGCCGCTTATTACGATTTTGACACTGCTTGCAATCGGGAAAATCTTTTATGCGGATTTTGGACTTTTCTATCAGGTGCCGCGCGATTCCGGAACGCTGTACAGCGTAACGAACGTTATCGACACTTATGTATATCGTGGTCTTAAATCGACAGGTGAAATCGGTATGAGTACGGCGGCAGGCCTGTATCAATCGCTTATCGGCTTCGTTCTTGTCATTACTTCGAACGGGATCGTTCGCAAATTCAACAAAGACAATGCTTTGTTCTAGTCATAGCGGCTTAACGGCCCAATAGACAAGCATTGCGAAGGGAGGAAAACCGCTGTGTCCGCTCAAACGACGAAAGGCCGCGATTTTCATAGGCTGACGCCCGCTTGGAATATCATTTTTCATTCTGTAGCCGGTATTTTTGCATTACTATGCGTATTTCCTTTTTTATTCGTTACAGTTATCTCCTTTACGGATGAGTCCACTCTTGCCAAGAACGGCTATCAGCTGTTTCCGGAAAAATGGAGCGTAGAGGCTTACAGCTATTTGTTTAAAGCAGGGGATCAATTGCTCCGCTCTTATGGGGTAACGATTGCCGTTACGGTTATTGGTACGGCTATCGGCGTTGTGTTCACGGCGCTGTTCGCTTATGCCATCTCGCGCCACAGCTTTAAATACCGCAACTTTTTCGCTTTCTTTGCCTTCTTTACGATGCTGTTTAACGGCGGCCTTGTGCCGACTTATATTATTGTCACGCAGCTTCTTGGACTTAAAGATTCGATTTGGGCACTGATATTGCCGCTTGCGGTCAACGCCTTTTATATTATGATTCTGCGCACGTTCTTCTCAACGATGGTACCGGATGCTATTATCGAATCAGGTAAAATAGACGGCGCTGGAGAGTTTGGCATCTTCTTTAAGCTGGTGCTGCCTTTGTCTCTTCCAGGTCTTGCTACCATTGGTTTGTTCAGCACGCTCGGCTATTGGAACGATTGGTTTAATGCGCTGCTGTATATTAACACGCCGAATTTAGTGCCGCTTCAATCGATGCTGATGCGGATTGAAAATAGTATGCAATTTATTATGCAGAACTCGCAAAATGCTTCGCTCAGCGTAGGCGTGCTGCAGTCGATGCCGCAGGATACGTCGCGTATGGCGATGGTGGTGCTTGCAACCGGCCCAATCGTATTCGCTTATCCGTTCTTCCAAAGATATTTCATTCAAGGTTTGACGGTTGGTGCCGTTAAAGAATAATAACGAATCTGTTTCCTAAAGGAGCAACTATCATGGAGCAATTTAGATTACCGAAAATTCCAATGCCGGAGCTGACGCTGCCGCAGGCTGTCCAAGACGTACTCAAGGAAGCGGAGCAGAAGCTCGCGCACCGTCCGAAGCTGCTGCAATTGTTCAAAAACTGCTTCCCCAATACGCTGGAAACGACGACGAAGCTGATGGACGATGGCACTACTTTTGTCATCACAGGCGATATTCCTGCAATGTGGCTGCGCGATTCCGTCGAGCAAGTCATTCACTACGTTCCGCTTGCTAAGAACGATAAGGACTTGCAGCGCATCATTGGCGGTTTGATCAAACGCCATATCGATTATATCCAGATCGATCCTTACGCGAATGCTTTTAACGAAACGGACAATGATTGGCACTGGAATACTACGGATGAGACGGAAATGTCTCCGTGGGTGTGGGAGCGCAAGTTCGAGCTGGATTCTATCTGCTTCTCGATGCGCCTTGCGCATGCTTACTGGAAGGAAACGGAGCTGACGGATATTTTTGATTCGGGCTTCAAGGCAGCGATGCGCAGCATCGTTGAGCTTTGGAAAACGGAGCAGCGCCACTTTGAGCGCTCCCCGTACCGTTTTATCCGTGATAACGGCATTCCGACAGACTCGCTTCGCAATGACGGCCTAGGCATGCCAATCAACTATACCGGCATGATCTGGTCGGGCTTCCGCTCGAGCGATGATGCGTGTGATTTCCACTATAACGTACCTGATAATATGTTCGCTGTGGTCGCGCTGCGCCAAATGAGAGAAATAGCGGAATGGGTATTCCGTGACATGGATTTCGTTAAGGAGCTGAAAAAGCTCGAGGATGATGTCGATCATGGCATTCAACTGTACGGTATCTATCAGCATCCGGAATTTGGCCCTATCTATGCTTATGAAACAGATGGCTTCGGCAACTATTGCCTAATGGACGATGCAGGCACGCCGGGCTTGATGTCGATTCCTTATCTTGGCTATACGAATGCAGATGATCCGATCTATCAAAATACGAGAAAATTTGCGCTTAGCAAGCATAACCCGTTCTACTACGAAGGCACGGCAGCGAAAGGGATCGGCAGCCCGCATACGCCTCCTGGCTACATTTGGCATATGGCGTTGTCGATGCAAGGGATTACGGCAACAAGCAGCGAAGAGAAGCTGGCTTTGATTGCGATGCTGGAAGCAACCGACGCGGATACAGGCTACATGCATGAGGGCTTCCATTCGGATGATCCTGCTTTGTTCACGCGCAAATGGTTCGCTTGGTCGAACAGCCTATTCTCACAGCTTGTCTATCAGGCGATGAAGGATGACATTCTATGAGCATGAGCACCATTATTTTTTATGATCCGTCGTTTCCGCTGCGTTCACGGCTAAGCTCTGATTCCGAGGGGCAGCTTGTTCAAATTGGCAACGTTGTTCGCGCGAATGCGCTAGGCAAGGCGCTGCGCGATGCGGACGGCGGCTGCTTCGTAAACATGCACGCGCCTTATTTCCCTAAGGAAGCTTGGGTAGACATCCTAGCTTATTTGAAACGCGGCGGCAGCTTGATCAATATTGGCGGAGCTCCGTTTAAATATCCCGTTACCAAGAATGCGGATGGCGCATGGGAAACCGAATCCGAGCAAACGGCTTATCACCGCGAGCTTCATATTCACGAAGCGCTGCCTGTTGACGCAGCTCCGATTAGGACATTGTCTGCGCATGCTGACATTCCGCTGCTGCAAGGCAAGGAATCGTTGTTTGAAGTATCCAACACTTGGAATCTAGTGCCGCATGTGACAAAAACAAGCGATTTGCCTCATCAGATGGGCTCGGCAGGTCCAATGGACGCCCATTTGTTCCCGCTTCTAAAAGGCGTTTCTGCTGAAGATAGAGAGGTAGCCGCTCCGATCGTGCTTTGGGAAAATACGAAGGGGATGTTCGCGGGAGGGCGCTGGCTGTTCGTTAATCAGCCGCTTACGGAACAGTTCTGGCAAGGCGGGGGAGCTGAGGAGCTTCGCCGCTGGACGGCGTTTTGCGGAGAAGGGGTAACGGAGCTTTGGCTTAAGCCAAACTACGCTTCCTTCGAGCCGGGTGAGCGGGCTATGCTGACGCTGCAAGCACAGAAGCTTAGTCGTTCTTCAAGCGCATCTCCTGTAAGCTGGAGCTTCTCCATTGTGGTTCAGCATGACAGCAAGCCGGAGCAGCGCTTTACAACCAGCCTGCAAGAGGATGTTGCAAGCAAGCAGCTTATCGTTCGCATTCCGGTTCCGCTTGAGCTTGTGAGCGGCTATTACAGCGTGGAATGCAAAGCGGAATCCTCTGAAGGAGAAGTTCGTTATCTTCGTCAAGGGTTCTGGGGCTTTGACCGCGAGCTGCTTGCCGAAGGCAGCCCTGTTACCGCTGAGCGCGATTATTTCATGAAGGACGGCCGGCCGATGCCGGTTGTGGGCATGACATACATGACCTCGGATGTGGCGCGCAAGTTTTTGTTCCTGCCGAACGCTTCCGTATGGGAGCGGGATATGGCGCAAATGCGCAAAGCGGGCATCAATTGGATCAGAACCGGCATATGGACCGCTTACCGCAATGTGATGCAGGTGGACGGCCATGCGTCAGAAGAGGCGCTTCGCGCCATTGACGCATTTCTGCTCACGGCGAAGCGGAATGATTTGCAGGTAACCTTTACGTTCTTCTCCTTTACCCCGGAAACGTGGGAAGGGCAAAATCCATACCTCGACCCAAGAAGCGTCGAGGCTCAGAAACGGTTTATTCGGGCGATCGTCTCTAGACATAGCCAGTCCAAGCATGTGGACTGGGATTTAATTAATGAGCCGTCGATGTTCGATCCGCCGCGTATTTTCTCCGATGGCCCAAGATCAACGCGTGATCCATTCGAGAAGGCTGCTTATGCTGCTTGGCTGAAAGAGCGTCACGGGTCGATTACGAAGCTGCAAAAATTGTGGAACATGACCCCGGAGCAGCTGCCAAGCTTTGAATCGGCTGTGCCGCCGGAGCCAGAGGAAATCAACTTTGACGTGCAAGACATGCATCAAGGCAAGAAGGGAACACGCTGGCTTGATTATGTGCTGTTTTCCATGGATATGCATAATCGCTGGGCTCAGGAGCTGTACGCAACGATCAAAGAAGAATGCCCTGACCATATGGTTACGGTTGGACAGGATGAAGCGCTCGGCGCGCAAAGGCCTTCCCCATTCTTCTATGGCGAGGCTGTTGACTATACAACTGTCCATTCGTGGTGGCTGAATGATCAGCTCGTTTGGGACAGCATCTTTGCGAAAACAGCTGACAAGCCTAATCTTGTGCAGGAAACCGGCATCATGTATGTAGAGACGCCGGAGGGCCGCGCGAAACGTTCGGAAGCGGAGCTGCGGAACATCCTTGAGCGCAAATATGCTTATGCCTTTGCGACTGGCGGAGCAGGTGCGGTTCAGTGGATTTGGAATACCAACTTCTATATGGATAACGCCAATGAATCGCATATCGGCGCGCTTCGTGCGGATGGCACAGAGAAGCCGGAAGCAGATGTGTCCTACGATTTTGGACGGTTTATGGAAGGGATCAGAGACTTGTTCAAAGGGCGGGAGCTTGAGGATACCGCTGTCGTTTTCCCTTATTCGAACGATTTCTCAAATCGCAAGCTGGCGTTTGACGCAACAACGAAAGCAACGCGAGTGCTTGCTTACGAGCTGAATAAACCTTTCCGCGGTGCTTCGGAATATCATTTGGAGGAGCTTGAAGCAAATCCTGTCAAGCTCGTCATCGTTCCAAGCGCCCACAATATAGACGATACTGCACTTGAGCAGCTGCTAGGTTATGTTGAACGAACGGGTGCGACGCTTCTGCTGACGGGGCCAACAAGCCTTGACGCTTATTGGCGTCCAGTTGATCGCCACTCGGAGCTGTTTGGCGCAAGAGAGCTTGTGAACGTGCTCCGCGAGGAACAAATTCGTATCGGAGATCGCGTGCTGCCTGTCTCTTATGGCAGCCGCCGCATTGCGCAGGTTTGGAAGGAAGCACAGGTAAGCGATACTGCGCTTGGCAGCGATCAGCTCATCGAGCTGGCGCACGGCAAAGGACGCATCATTTGGAGTCCGCTGCCGGTTGAGCTGAACGACCGTATCGAGCCGATCTCGGCCTTGTACCAATACGCGCTGGCTTCCGCGGGTTGTTCCGAGGAGCTGGAGTGGATAGCAGGCGGACAATTGCCGGGCGTCTACGGCCGCAAGCTGACTTTCCAAGAGGGAGCGCTGTACGTATTCGTGTCGGAGTACAGCCATAATGCTGATATTGAAGTGAAGGACCCTGTGACTGGCGTCCGATATTCCTTTGCACTGGAGAAGGAAAGGTCTGTTCTATTCGCAGTGGATAAAGAGGGTCAGCTGTTAGCTGTCTATCGGCCGGATCAAGTGTGTATAGCCGTATCATAATGACGAACAAGAAGAGGTGTTGAACGATGACCTACAAACGCACAGCCCATATTATCTCGCATACGCATTGGGATCGGGAATGGTATTTGCCCTATGAGAAGCATCATGTCTTGCTTGTGAAACTAATGGATACGCTGCTTCATACGCTGGATACCGATCCTGATTTCAAAAGCTTCTATTTGGACGGGCAAACGATCATCCTAGAAGATTACTTACAGGTTCGTCCGGAGAACCGTGAGCGCCTTGAGCGTTATATTAAAGAAGGCCGTATTCCAATTGGACCTTGGTATATTTTGCAGGATGCCTTCCTGACGAGCAGCGAAGCGAATCTTCGCAATTTGCAAATCGGCAATCAGGATGCGAGCCGTTACGGCACGATAGCGAAAGTCGGCTATTTCCCGGATACGTTCGGCAATATCGGCCAAGCTCCGCAGATTCTGCAGCAAGCCGGCATTGATAATGCCGTGTTCGGAAGAGGCGTTAAGCCAACCGGCTTTAATAACACGGTAGCGGATTCGGATTATGAATCGTCCTTCTCCGAGCTCATTTGGGAGGGGCCGGACGGCTCCCGCGTACTGGGCGTTCTATTCGCGAACTGGTACTGCAACGGCATGGAAGTGCCAACGGATGAAGCTGCTGCCAAAGAATATTGGGAGCGGAAGCTTGTGGAAGCGGAGAAATATGCCGCTACCGGCCAGCTGCTGTTCATGAACGGCTGCGACCATCAGCCGATCCAGCAGGATTTGTCTGCTGCGCTGGACACAGCAAGGCAGCTCTTCCCTGAAACGGAATTTATTCATTCCAATTTCGAAGATTACCTAGCTTCTGTGAACGAGTCCTTGACGCGCGAGCTGTCTGTCGTGAAGGGCGAGCTTCGCAGCCAGCGGACGGACGGCTGGTCAACGCTTGTGAATACAGCATCCGCACGCGTCTATTTGAAGCAAATGAATCAGCTCGGCCAAGCTATGCTGGAGAAGGTAGCGGAGCCGCTTGCTACGCTTGCGTATTCGCTTGGGCATGAGTATCCGCATCATTTGTTTACGTATGCGTGGAAAACGCTCATGCAGAACCATCCGCATGACAGCATTTGCGGCTGCAGCGTGGACGAGGTTCACCGCGAGATGGTGACCCGCTTCGATAAGAGCCGCCATGTGGCGGAAGCGATTATTGACGACAGCAAAGCCGTCATTGCAGATGCGGTCGACACGACCGTATTCGAGCAATACGGCGAGGACGTCCTACCGTTTGTCGTCTATAATACGACCGGCTGGGAGCGCAGCGGAGTGGTTGAAGTCGAGCTTGATATCGAACGCATCTATTTCCGTGACGGCTTGTCGCTTGATGAAATGAATCAAAAAATGTACGGCGTTGATGTAACAGGAAGAACAGTTGTTGATCACCTTGGTACAGCAATCGCTCATTCGGCAGTTGATTTGGGACTTCAGTTTGGCTATGATCTGCCGGATGACAAATTCCGCCAGCCATATATGAGCCGCAGAGTGCGTCTAACGCTTGAAGCGGTGCAGGTCGCTGCGCTTGGTTTGGCAGCATTTGCTTACGTTCGCAACGCGAAAGCAGCTGAACTGCCGCTAGTATCGCTAGTCGCAGGAGAGCAATCGCTGGAGAACGAATTTGTTCGGATCGATGTGGAAGCCGACGGCTCGTTTAGTCTAACCGATAAACGCAGCGGTCAAATTTACCGCGATCTTGGCGTATATGAGAACACAGGCGATATCGGCAATGAATACATGTACAAGCAGCCAACAGGCGAACAAACATTAACGACGAAGGGTCTGCCAGCCAGCATTCGCCTTGTCGAGAATACGCCTTACCGCGCAGCAATCGAAATCGTGCATGAATGGGCGGTACCTGCTTCGGCAGAGCCATATTTTGAAGTCGAGAAGCAAGAGGCGGTTTATTTCCCTAACCGGAAGTCGCAGCGTACAGAAGCGACCGTCCCGCTTACGATTCGTACGGAAATCGCAATAAGCCGCTCTGGGCAAGGTGTGGAATGGAAATCTTCCTTCAACAACCAAGCCAAGGATCACCGGGTTCGCGTATTGTTCCCTACTGATCTTGAGACAGCTGTCCATCAAGCGGATTCAATTTTCGAGATTGCAACGCGCGATATCGAGCCGGCAGCGGAGTGGATCAATCCAAGCAATGCGCAGCATCAGCAAGCATTCGTTGACGTGAGCGGCGAGCATGCGGGTCTGACGGTTTCGAACCTCGGCTTAAACGAATACGAAGTACTGCGCGATGGACGCAATTCCATTGCGATTACCTTGCTTCGTTCGGTAGCAGAGCTTGGCGACTGGGGCGTGTTCCCTACTCCGGAAGCACAATGTCTGGGCGAGCAGAGCTTCAGCTTGACCATCCTCCCGCATAACGGAGACGGCGCTGAATCTGGCGCTTACGCGAGAAGCTATCAATTCCAAGTGCCGTGGACAGTCAGCCAGACTGGTGTCCACTCTGGCAAGCTTGCTCCAGCATTGTCCTTGTTCAACTGGGATGGCAGCGGACTGGCATTCTCCTCCTTGAAGGTGAACGAGAAGTCCGGTGATTTCATGCTAAGATGGTTTAACATGAAGCCTGCTGAGACGGAGCTGAACCTGTCAGAGGCAGCTGCTGGATCACTCGGACAAGCATACAAAAGCAATGTGCTTGAGCACGAAGTCGAAGGACTTGCCCTTAATGGACAATCGTCGTTGCAATTGACGGTTGGACCATGCGAGATTTTGACTGTCGGCGTTAAGCGTTCATAAATAATAAAGAAGCCCTTTGCATGGGGAACCCTGCAAAGGGCTTCTTGTTGTATATGGCGAATGCCGGTGTTTAGTTTAACGAGTTTCCAACGTGGTCATAATGGAAAGAGACAACGGAACCGGAGACAACTGACTATGACAAAGCCAACGAAGGAATTTATCGACGATAAATCACGGCTTGAGCATGAGGGAGAACCCTTAGCAGCAAATATCGAGCAAAATTTAAAGATGATTTTAAAGGATATGGGCGGCAGCGATGATGTTGTCATCCGTGAAATTCGCTCTGCCGGCAGTGATGCGTCAACCGCTGCCATTGTATATATCGATGGCATGTCCGATGCCACCATCATTAATACTTATATTTTTGACTATCTAAACCGCTCGCTTCAGCTTGAGATGGATCATAAAGATCTTGCACAGCAGCTGTTATCGGGCATAGGCTCGCTTCACCCCGTCGCGAAGACAGGCGAGCTGTATCAGTCGCTGCTCTCTGGCGAAGCGATTATTTTCCTGATCGGCAGCGACCATGCTTACCGGGCGGATATTCGCCAGTGGAAAGGCCGCGATGTTACGGAATCGACCAACCAGACATCCGTCCGGGGACCAAGGGAGAGCTTCACCGAGACGCTGCGGGTTAATACTTCGCTCGTGCGCCGGAAAATCAAAGATCCGAGGTTATGGATTGAGACGGTTGCGATCGGCCGAATTACGAAAACCGACGTTACGATCATGTACTTGAATGGCATTGCCAAACCTTCCGTTATCTCGGAGGTACGCTCGAGGCTGCAAGCGATTGATATCGATGGCGTGCTGGAAGGCGGTTATATCGAGGAGTATATCGAGGATGCGAAATTGTCCATCTTCCCAACCGTTTACAATACCGAGCTGCCAGATAGCGTAGCCGCGCAGCTGCTTGAGGGCAGAGTAGCGATTCTAGTGGATGGATCGCCGAACGTGCTGATCGTCCCTACGCAATTTGTCAGCTTTATTCAATCTGCCGAGGATTATTACCAAAGGGCTCTCTACGCGAGTCTTCTAAGATTATTGCGTTATATAAGCGGATTTATCTCGCTGCTGCTTCCATCCTTGTATATTGCCATTACGACTTTTCACAGGGATATGCTCCCTACCTCCTTGTTAATCAGTCTCGCCGCTCAGAGGGAGGGCGTGCCTTTCCCTGCTTTTATTGAAGCGGTAGCGATGGAGGTTACGTTTGAGATTTTGCGGGAAGCCGGACTTCGAATGCCTCGGGCGATCGGTCAAGCCGTATCCGTCGTGGGTACGCTGGTTATCGGCCAAGCGGCCGTCGAGGCTGGAATCGTCTCCGCCGCGATGGTTATCGTCGTATCGGTAACGGCGATTTCAACCTTTACGTTTCCCGCTTACAGTATATCGATCCCTATACGTATGCTGCGATTCGTGTTAATGGGGCTCGCGGCAAGCTTCGGCTTGTTCGGCATTATTATGGGCTTGTTTGTTCTGCTGCTGCATTTATGCTCGCTGCGTTCCTTCGGAGAGCCGTATATGTCGCCGCTTAGTCCTTTTATTGCATCGAATCAACAGGATACGCTTATCCGCATGCCGCGTTGGATCCATTTTATAAGGCCAAGCACAGCGCAGAAAAGCAATCGGATCAGGCAACGCAAGAAATAGCAGGGAGATGCAGGAAGGAGCTTTGCCATGATGCTGCGTAAAACGGTGATGATCATTTTGTGCATGGCGCTTCTGACAGGCTGCTGGAGCAGACGCGAGCTTAATGAGCTGTTAATCGTGCTTGGCATAGCCGTGGATTGGGAGGATGGGCAGTTTGTCGTGTCCTTTCAGGTTGTTAATCCAAGCGAAATATCCGCGCAGAGGCGAGGCGGCGATCGCCCGCCGGGCACGTTGTATCAAGGCAGAGGGAAAACGATGTTTGAGGCTGCGCGCACGTTAACGGCAGAAGCGCCGCGTAAAGTATATTTAGGCCATTTGCAAATCTATGTCATCGGCGAGAAGATGGCAAGAAGAGGGATAAGCCAGTTTCTGGACAGCACGCTACGGGATAACGAATCGCGAATGGATTTTAACGTCGTGATCGCAAAAGGGATGAAAGCGGAGGAGTTATTGAAAATCTATACGCCGCTTGAGAAACTGCCTACCCAAAATATGCTTAGGTCGCTCGAGACCTCAGCCAAATCATGGGCGCCTACCGTCTCCACTACGCTGGACGATATTTTAAGCACGCTGTCCGGTGAAGGCAAGGAGCTGGCGTTAACAGGCATTGAAGTGATAGGAAACCAAAAAAAAGCGGAGACGAAGCAAAATGTGGAAATCTTTAAGCCGGCAGGACACTTTCGCTATACGGGGCTCGCGGTTTTTAAAAAGGATAAGCTAATAGGCTGGTTAAATGAAAAAGAGAGCAAGGGTTACACGGACATTACCAATCATTTGGAAAGCACTTCCGTTGAGATACGATGTGAAGGCAATAAGTATATGGGGGTAGAGATTGAATCTTCCGAATCACGCATTAAGATGGGAATGAAGGATGGCAAGCCAGTAGCGGATATTTATTTTCGAACAGAGGCTAATATCGTGGATAGAGCTTGCAAGTCTGTAGATCTAACGGATCCTGAGACGATTGAAAAGCTGCAGCGGCAGGKAGAGAAAGTGATGAAAAGCAATGCAGATGCCTCGATCAGGCACGCGAAAAAACTGCAAACCGATGTATTCGGGTTTGGCGTTACGTTAGGACAGCAGCACCCGGCTTTATGGAAGCAGGCTAAGCAGGAATGGAATACAAGGATGTTCCCCGTCATGGAAACGCATTTTCATGTCAAAGTATTTATCCGCAAAACGGGTACGACCGGCAATACAAAAATGAGATCGTAGCCTATTTAGCGCGGGAGGATAACGATGCCGTCATTAATTGGAGTAGTTGTTTTTGCTATACTCGTTGCTTGGTGGGAGCTGCCGAAGCTGAAAGAAAAGAAGCTTATGAAGGAGATGGCAGTGTTTATTACGCTTCTACTCCTCGGTACGGGTCTGTATGGTGCGCTAGCTATGAATGTGAACCTGCCTAATCCGTTTTTGCTCATCAAGCTTGTCTACGGAGGGCTGTACTGAACAAGGAACGCCTTATGAAGAGGAGGTGAGACGGATGAGCGACGACGTGGTAAACGGCAATGGCAAAATATCGCCTAGACAATTTATGATATTGGTTATTATGTATACGATAGGCGATTCCATGCTGGTTATTCCAACGCTGCTTGCCTCGGCTTCTAAGCAAGACGCATGGATAACGATGCTCGTTAGCCTTGTCCTGGGACTTGCGGTAGGCGTATTGTTTGGATCGGTTGCGAAAATGATGAAGGGAGTCGGTTTGATCACGTTCATCCAGCAGTCCATGGGAAATGTGGCGGGGAGCTTGGTTGGCATCTTGCTGATCATTTATTTCTTTTATATCCATATGACGCTAACCAGTGAAATGAGCCAATTCATGACGACGCAATTGATGCCGGAAACACCGATCAATGCGATTGTTATGTTATTTATGGCGGTTATTATCATTGCTTACCGCCTTGGTGTAGAAGCGTTTGCCCGGATGGGAGAGCTGCTATTTCCCCTATTTCTGCTGCTGTTTCTGCTCATGACCGTATTCCTGCTGCCGCAGATTCATCTCTCCAAGCTGGAGCCGGTGCTAGCAGATGGTCTGGCACCTGTTATGAACGGGGTATTCATTTCCTTTACGGTACCGTTCTCGGAGCTGTTCGTTATCTTAATGCTTGTGCCTCATGTAGCGGGCAATAATGCGACGATGAAGCCGCTGCTGCTCGGCATTCTCATAAGCGGTACGATTTTATTCATCACTGTCATTCTGTGCGTGTTCGTGCTCGGAGCAAGCTTAATGGAAACGAAGTATTACCCGATGTTCGTGCTCGCTCAGAAAATAAGGATCGGCAATTTTTTGGAGCGGATAGAGGCTATTCTGGCATTTATCTGGATCGTAACGGTGTTCTTTAAAACACTAGTTATCTTCTATGCGATCACGCAAGGAATAACCCAACTGCTTCGGTTAAAAGAGAGCAATATGCTGACGATTCCGCTGGCTATGATTTTATTGGTAGGCTCTGTAATCAGCGCCCCTAATATCGTCATTTACAATGAAATCAATAAAGACTATTGGCCTTTGTTCGATCTGACGATCTGTGTGCTGCTTCCTGCCTTAATGCTAGGCTGGTTCTATTTAAGGAGAAACCACGATCATAAGGTCAAATAGCCGGATAGAGGCCGCTGCATGGATTTCTAGTTTTTTCTTTTAACAGAGTCAATCGCCAACATGCTATAATAGAACTATTCGCGTAACTTAACTGGATAGGATTAGGGTCTCCTCGGAGCGGAGGAGATCCTTTTTTATTGAAAATACGGGTTGCCATACATAGCGGGAGGGGAATTAGGTGGCAAAAGGACCGAAGCGGCCAACAAGGGATGAATTTGAGCTTGAGGAGCTGGGCGAGAGATTAGTAGAGGCCAAGCAGGAAGGCACGGAGCTGCTGCTCACGATTTGGGCGGCGGAAGAGAAAGTGAGAGGCGTCATTACAACGCTCGATTCAAGAACGAAGAAGGTTCATGTCGAGCATATGGGAAGCGTAACGAAGGTGCCTTTCCTCGATATCATGAAGATAGAAAGCCCTTATTGATAAGATAAGCTTTTGTACGAAAATGATACAGCAGCAGGCTGCCTGGAAGCCTCCCTCGTTCACATGTTGAGCGAATGGGAGGCTTCTTTGTGTATGTAAAAGTACGGCGGGAATTCACAACTTTTCGCCAAATATTACAAATACTTCCCATGGGATTATTTGTACAATACTCTTGTCGGGAAGGGGGGAAACGATGTAAAAAACGGATGAATGAAAACATTGCTTTAAATGCACGTCAAAAACAGGAATCAGGGAAGGAAGCTGTAACGAATGAAAAAACGTACTGTTTCGCTTATCATGACTGTGATGATGATCCTGCAGGTGTTCGGCATGTCTACTGCCATGGCGGCAGAGGAGACGCCGGGCGCCAGCTCGGAGAACCGTGGATTAAAGGCAGAATATTACACTACATCGGGAAGAGGGCAATTTGATTTTAAAACCTTAAAGATTACGACGGTAGATGCAAAAATTGATTTTGCTAATATTAAACCGATTCTGAAAGCGTTTACCGGACAGGATGAGTTTAATGCGGTCAGGTGGACTGGCGAGCTGGAAGCGCCGGCTACGGATGATTACAAGTTTTACATTAAGGCTGATAACGGATTCCGCCTATGGATCGACGGCAAGCTTGCCATTGATCACTGGGTGAATGATTGGGATAAGGAGCAGACTAGTGCAGCCATCCATTTGGAAGCCGGCAAGAAGGTTAGCTTTAAATTAGAATACTTTCAGGACTTTGGCGGAGCATACATTAATCTAAAATGGTCGGGAGCTAACCTGCAGAAGCAAGCTGTACCGGAAAGTGCTTTCCTGCTGCCTGCTGGGTTTGTGAATCACAGCCCTAAGGAAAGCGTCATTCTTCAGGACGGGATGCAGGCTGAGCTGCATTTTGGCAGTGAACTACAAACGGTTCCAGCGGATGCAGCAAAACATTTTACCGTTGCGGCAGGGCTGCGCAATCATATTCCGACAAGCGCAGCGCTGAGTCCAAATGATTCGTCGGTCATTCAGCTGAAATGGGATATTCCTGTCTACAAGCCGGATAATGCGATCATGCTCACGTATGACGGGCAAGGGGCCATTGTCAGGAAGGACGGACAGCCATTATCCACGTTTGTAGCTACCAAAGTGACTAACGGCTCCGAATTTATGATTAAGACGCCATGGGCGGAGGATGTGGATAAAGACCAAGTCCTTCCGGAATATCCGCGTCCGCAGCTTGTCCGTGACAAGTGGCTAAATCTTAACGGCGAGTGGGAGTTTGAGAGCGGCACGAAGCAAGCGGTCCTTCCTACTGGCAAAAAATTAAGCGAAACGATTCTTGTTCCGTTTGCGGTCGAATCACAGCTGTCCGGACTTGAGCGTCAGGAAGATAAAATGTGGTACAAACGCCAATTTACGCTTCCTGCGGATTGGGATGGTAGCCGCGTGCAGCTTCATTTTGGAGCTGTTGATTTTGAAGCGACGGTCTATGTCAACGGGCATGAAGTCGGCAAGCATCGCGGCGGTTATACGGGCTTTAGCTTTGATATTACCGACCAATTGGCTGCGGGGCAAAATGAGTTGATCGTTTATGTAACAGATCCGACAGACGATGGCGGGTACACGATCGGCAAGCAGCGGAATGTGCCGGAAGGGATCTGGTATACATCGGTATCGGGCATTTGGCAGACGGTATGGCTGGAGCCGGTAGCTGCTGCCTCGATCGAAAAGCTGGACATGACACCGAATCTTGCTGATGATTTGTTGAAGCTGAAGGTTACAGGAAGCGCTGGCGTTACGGATGAAACAGTTGAAGCGATTGTGTTGAAGGAAGGCCAGGAAGTTGCACGCATAAACGGAGCGGTAGGCGAGGAATTGTCGATCCCAATTCCGAATCCGCGTCTGTGGTGGCCTGATGATCCATTCTTGTACGATCTAAAGGTTAATCTGGTGAAAGGCTCCGCGAAGGTGGATGAAGTCGCCAGCTATTTCGGCATGCGGGATATTAAGCTCGGCAAAGTAGACGGCATTACGCGTCCGCTCATTAACGGTAAGTTTATTTTCCAAATGGGACCTCTCGATCAAGGGTATTGGCCGGATGGCTTATACACAGCGCCAACGGATGAAGCTTTGAAGTTCGATATCGAGGCGGCGAAGCGGCTTGGCATGAACATGATTCGCAAGCATATGAAGGTGGAGTCTGATCGGTGGTTCTACTGGGCCGATAAGCTTGGCGTCGTGGTATGGCAGGATCAAGTGAGCAAATTCGGGGATTCTGCCGATAACCGGGCGCATCTCGAGAAGGAATTCAAAGAAATGATCGACCAGTTCCGCAATCATCCTTCCATTGTCGTATGGACCGTGTTTAACGAAGGCTGGGGACAATACGAAACCGAACGGCTGACGAATTGGGCGATGAGCTATGATCCAACCCGCCTCATTAACAATGCGAGCGGCTGGACGGATAAAAATGTCGGGCATTTGGTCGACATGCACGCGTACCCTGCACCTAATGCGCCGCAAGCGACGGATACCCGGGCCGCTGTGCTCGGCGAATATGGCGGACTTGGCCTGAAGGTGCCTGGGCATGAGTGGAACTCGAACGTATTCAGCTACGAGGAGCAAGAGAACGTAACGAAGCTGACGGATCGTTATGTGACCTTCATTAACCAATTGAAGGCATTGAAGAAAACAGGACTAAGTGCTGCGGTATACACTCAAATAACAGACGTTGAAATGGAGATTAACGGACTGCTCTCCTATGACCGCAAAGTGGAAAAAGCGGATTTTATCCGCGTCGCGCAAGCACATAAGGAATTAATCGGAAGCTTCCATATCTCGGATTTAACGAGCGTTATTACGAAGGCACAGGCGGCGCTGGATAAGGCGGTTGTTGGCACTAACCCTGGCGAGTATCCGCAGGCTGCGAAAGATGCCTTGGTCGCTGCGATTGCGGCTGCGCAGGCTGTATCGGATAAGCCGGATGCTTCTGCCGAAGTGATCGAGCAGGCGATTAACGCTTTAAATGCTGCGATCGAGAAGTTCGGCAAAAGCGTGGTAAAAGCAGTGCCGCCGATTTCGCCGAAGGCATGGCTTGATTCATTCGATAAGCCGGCCTTAAAGGATGAATGGAGCATTCATAATCCGGATGCAAGCGGCTGGTCGCTTACGGATAACCCGGGCTCCTTGCGGATTGTGACGCAAAGAGGGGAAATGTTTGAAGGGTCGAATGACATCAAAAACGTATTCCTGCGGGATCTTCCGAGCGAAGATTTTGAGGCAACGATCAAGCTAAACGCTCCTATCCGTAAAAATCACCAGCAAGCAGGCTTAATCGTATGGCAGGATGTCGATAACTACGTGAGATACGGCCATGTCTGGGATACGCTCGGTGCTGCGGGATACAGCTTGGAAACGGCCAAGGAAGTAAATAAGAAATATACGAAGGCGACGAATATGGCGAAGCATCCGGGCACGGATGACGTATTTATGAAAATCAAAAAAGTCGGCAATGCGTATACGACTTATTTCTGGAATGGAACCGAGTGGCAGCAGGCCGCAGATCCGCTAACGGCAGAGCTGGGTCAAGTCAAGATCGGCATCTACGGTTTTTCTGCGCTGGATAGCACATCGATGAATGCGGATATTGACTACTTCACGGTTCAATCGTTGAATGAGCAAGCGCCGCTGAGCATGACATTGGATGGCGCTGGCAGCGTGAAAGAAGGGTCGACGTTTAAAGTGAAGCTCGGCGCGGCGAACGTGACGGATTCCGTATACGCTTCGGATATCACGCTGAGCTATGATGCGAATTTGTTCGAGCTGCAGCAGGTAGACTCCGCTGCGGACGGCATTGAAGTCGTGAAGGTTGTGGATGACGGAAAAGGCAATGCGCGCATCGTGCTGGTGAACATAGGCGATGATCATCAAGTCAAGCAGGAGCTTCTGCTTCTTGACGTTGTCTTTAAAGCGAAAGGCGCCCCTGCGGCCTCCGGCAAAATTTCGGTGATCAAAGCGGTGCTGGCTGATGGCGAAGGCAACGAGACAGAAGCAGCAACCGCTGAGCTTACGGTAACGATTGTGGAAAGCGGCAGCGGCTCCGACGGCGACTTGAACCATGACGGCAGGTTCTCGGTTGGCGATTTGGCGATCATAGCGAGCCACTACGGCAAGGATAGCAACAGTCCGGATTGGAACGTTGCAAGATTTGCCGACTTGAATGGCGACAAAAAGGTCGATATTCTCGACCTTGCGATGATGGCTCAGAAGATCTTTAATCCGTAGAACGGATGGGTTGATGGATTGATGGGATGGAATCATGGCTTTTACAGCATGATTCCATTTTTTATGTGGGAAGATGATGTCCGTTTTGAAATAGATAAGGTGAACCTCGTGAACCCTATGGACGCTGGTCCCCTCCGCCAAACGGCCATTTGAGCTCATTCGCTCAGGAATAGAGCTAGAAGCTAGCTCTATTCTCAACAAACTAGCTGGATTTTCAGAAATAAGGCTAGAAACTAGACTTATTTCAGCGGGAGCCCCCGCCAAACCGCCATTTGAGCTCATTCGCTCAGGAATAGAGCTAGAAACTAGCTCTATTCTCAACAAACTAGCTGGATTTTCAGAAATAAGGCTAGAAACTAGACTTATTTCAGCGAGAGCTCCCGCCAAACGGCCATTTGAGCTCCTCCGCCCGGAAATCCATTTTCAGCGAAAGTCGCTGTGAAGCAGCCTGCAAGGAACATCCATTTTGCCAGCATACGTGATATTTAACTAATATCCTATAATTAAGAAACCGATTTTTTTGGGGCGGTTCAAGCAAAAAAAATGATATAAGCTACCACCTTATGCCCGTATATATTTCCTGAATTGCTAAGCGAGATGTCAGACGGTTTGAAGAAACGCATGCAGGGAAAGTCTTGCTTTAATTTCAAAAAAACAGAGCAGGATCTTTTGCTCGAATTAAAGCAGCTCACCGATCGCGGCTTTGAATCCTACAAAGAAAATAATCTGATCTAAAAGCAGCAAGCTGCAGCCTAGAGCATGAAGTTCACGCCCTAGACTGCAGCTTGTTTTGTTTAACAACAGCGATTCACTTAAATCATAAAGCCTCGCTTCAAAAATAAAACTTTTGCATTTCCGCAGGAACGCCGTTTCGCATCAAAAGCTCCTCCAGCGTCTCGCTGGCAGCTGGAGAGTCGCCGGCTGTCAGCAGCCTGACCGCAAATTTACTCGCTTGCCGCTCGTATTTCCCCACATTGAAAAATGACTGCTCATCCAGCCAAAAGCGGTTGAAGCCAGGATGCAGCCGATCATGCCCAAGCTCATGCGCGCATACGAACCTGCGCCAATCATCTGGAAGCGCATCGTGAATGACTATAAATCGGCGGCGCAGCTTTTTGAAATAAAGGCCGCGCGTGCCTTGACCGAGGTCGGCGA
The DNA here is from genome assembly GCF_001273905.1 of Paenibacillus sp. FJAT-27812. Lineage (NCBI taxonomy): Bacteria > Bacillati > Bacillota > Bacilli > Caryophanales > Paenibacillaceae > Paenibacillus > Paenibacillus sp. FJAT-27812. The sequence continues at coordinate 3,266,337 of NZ_LIGH01000001.1, forward strand.
ATCGGATATGGATGCCAAGACCTTCGGCGATGGTGAATGGATCATTGGTTTTGAATTTTCGAATGAGCTTTAAAATCATTTTATCCATAGCAACACCTACCCTTTGGCATCATCATCAGGAGCATCGTCGGTTGGCTCGGCCTTTTTTTTGTGCTTATTCATTTGCTTAGCTTCCCAGAACAGACCCGTCAATACATCCATTACGCGCTGGCGGTCGGTCGGGCTCATCGGTACGCCGTCGAACATAATTTCCCCGTCTTCTTCGAGCAGCTTCTTAAAGTCGCGCTTATCCTTATACGTCGCCCACTCGGGTATTGTTGCCGACGCTGCATCGCGACCAAGCAAATAATCGGTGGTCGTATTCAAAATATCGGCCATCTTTTGCAGGTCCTCGCTCGTCGGCGTGACCCGGTCATTCTCGATATGCCCAAAATTAGACCGGCCCATTTCCAGCTTTGAGGCAACGTCCTGCTGTGTTAATCCGCGTTCAACGCGCAGCTGCTTTATTCTCATACCTAACGACATTATGAATACCCTCCATTTTTCGAGATTTGGTATTTTAAATACTTGACGGTAATTAAAATACCAAATACAATGAGATTCATCAGACGAACACATACAGCAATTTATCAGAAAAGCCAGATGGCTATTTTAGCTACTTCAAAGCTAGTATATTTTCCAATAAGAGTATTGTCAATACCGAGACTTGTATTATATTTTTTTGGCATTAACGGTATTTTAAATACCACTAAACCATTAGAACTTATAGGAGGTTATGTGAATGAAAGAGGAAAAGCAGGTTATTGACCAGTTAAATGCTTATAAACGGCTTAAGGCAAGAAAGAAACAGCTGGAGGGGACATCGGTCGGTCCAGGCATGCGGCTAAGCGCCGTTTCTGAGGATGATCATTTGCAGGAGCTGCACCGGCAGCTGCGCAAGCTTCCTTCCTATATGTATTTGGATGAACAGGAGCAGCGGATCGAGGCTGCGGCGCATGCCAACCTATCCAAGTATCCGATCGGAACGAAGGCGCAGCTAAGCGAAGTGATTCGAAGCCGTACCGCCGCAAACCCAGAGGATGAGAAGCTGCTAAGGGAGCTGGAGAAAAAAATCGAGAAGGTGCTTGAAGCACGCGCCGGCTCTGGCGGGTTTGAGGGCTATATGGGCGTTATCGATAAAATCAGCGAGCTTCAAGATATTGAGAAGCAGCTGCAAGCGATCGACCAAGCGCTAGAGGCGCTCGAAGCCTATGAACCTGATTACGCACGGCTGCTGAAGCTGCGTTTTATTGAAGGGAAGCCTACTGAATTCGTTGCTTCAGAGCTTGGAATCGTCGACCGCACGTTCCGCAGATGGAAGCAAAAGGCGCTTGCTGAAGTTGTCCGCTTTCTGTCCGGCTAATGTCCGTTTTTGCTCAAATAACCGTGATATTATGATATTGTGCAATAGATCATAAGCGGGGACGAGCGGTGGACGATACCGAGCGTCCCTTTTGTTTTTTCCAGAAAAGGAGGTGAGTGAGATGTAGCGGGAGAGCGGTAAGGTCGCTTGCGGCAAGGCTGCTGGATGGTGGGCAAGCCGCTCCAAATGAAGGAAGCCGGAGGAATGTCAAATGAAGAAAGCGGATCTACAGGCTGCCGGAATTGAGGCAAGCTTCAGCAAAAAAGAGCTGCTGGCAGCAAGAAGGTACATGCCATCGCAGAAGGATGTGCTCTCTGCCGTATTGCAGGAGGAAGAAAGCTATACCCATGAACAAGCGTTATCCCGGATAACAGCCCATTTGAAAAAGGAGGTCATGTAGAACATGGCAGGAGGAACATTTACAACTCAAAATAAGGTGCGCCCCGGCGTTTATATTAATCTGGCAGGAGAAAAACAATCGGTGGGCAGCATGGGGGAACGAGGCAAAGTCGCTGCTGCGCTGGCATTGAATTGGGGGAAATCGAGATCGGTCCTAACGATTCATGCAGGCGAGGACGTAAGAAGCTTGCTCGGTTACGATCTAAGCGCACCCGAGCTGCTGCTCGTGCGAGAAGCGCTTAAGAAGGCAAAGACATTGCTTCTATATCGCCTGAATGAAGGGACCAAAGCAACAGCTGCTATCGGCAGCTTAACGCTTACGGCTAAGTTTGGCGGGGTACGCGGCAATGACATCACGGTGGCTGTAAAGCAAAACGTCGATGACGAGGAGTTGTTTGATGTTATCACTTATGTCGCTGAAGCGGCGGTTGATTCGCAAACGGTGGCTGCTATTGCGGCGCTTAAGGGCAATGCTTTCGTTGATTTTAGCGGCACGGGAACGTTGACACTATCAGCAGGCGCACCGCTTGTTGGCGGCGCCAACGGCACCGTAACGAATCAGGAGCATACCGACTATTTGACTCAGATCGAGCTGCAGGATTTTAATACGATTGCGCTCGTATCCGCTGATGTAGCTTTGAAATCAGTATACGCTGCTTTTGCTCGCCGCCTGCGCGAGGAAGAGGGCCGCAAAATCCAAGTCGTGCTGGCGAATTATCCGTCTGCGGATCATGAAGGGGTGATAAGCGTCAAAAATGGCGTCAAGCTGCTGGATGGCACAGTCATTGATGCGCAGAAAGCGACAGTATGGGTTGCTGCGGCAACGGCAGGCGCTTCTATTAATCAATCGCTGACCTATGAAGCTTATGAGGATGCAGTTGATGCAGACATTCGGTATACGAATTCGCAAACGGTGGCGGCGCTTCAAGCAGGCGAGCTGTTGTTTACGGCAAGCGGCGGCAAAGTCATAGTGGAGCAGGATATTAATACCTTTACTGGCTATACGCCTGAGAAAGGGAAAGCATTTTCCAAAAACCGAGTGATCCGCGTGCTGGATGGCATCGCAAATGACTTTAAACATATTTTCGAGAGCTTCTATATCGGCAAAGTGGATAATAACGCAGATGGCCGGAGCCTATTCCGCAATGAGTGCACCAAGTATTTGAACCATTTGCAGTCGTTGAACGCGATCCAAAATTTTAACTCGCAGACGGACTTGTCGGTCGTTGCCGGCACGGATACCGACAGCATTGTCATTAACGTCCACATCCAGCCAGTAGATAGCGTAGAAAAAGTATATATGAAAGTGACGGTGAAGTAATATGGCATTTTTGAACGCAGGAGACACGATTTCGGGCCGCGAAGGCAAAGCTTTTACGGTGATTAACAACTCAAGGGAAGAAATGTTTTATGTGAAGACGCTGGAGGCGAGCATCGAGAAACAAAAGGCGGAGATCAAGACGCTTGGGCACCGGGGCTTGCAGCACAAAGCGACAGGCTGGTCCGGTACGGGCACGATGACCATTTATTACGTCACAACGAAGTTCCGCCAAATGATGCTGGACTACGTAAAAACCGGCGTGGATGCGTATTTTGACATCGTCATTATGAATGAGGATTCCTCATCTGCCACGGGCAAACAAACGGTTGTCCTGAACAAGGTCAATCTGAATAAGGTCATTATCGGCAAGCTCGACACGGAGAGCGAAGCGCTTGAAGAGGAAATCGAGTTCACCTTTGAAGGCGTGGACATTCAAGACAGCTTCTCGTCACTTTCGCTAGGTTAAACAATTCATGAATGGAGGCAACAGAAAATGAGTGATTTAAGTGTGTTTTTTGCGCAAAATGCAGCCGTCGAAGCGACGCAGCTGTTTATCGTATCCGAGCGATTTAAAGATGCGGAGGGACAAGCCGTCGCATGGGAGCTGCGCAGCATGAACGAAGCCGAGAACGAGGAATGCCGCAAGTCGTCCACCCGCAAGGTGAAGGGGAAAAACGGCGTTTTTGTACCGGAGACCAATACGGACGAATATCTTGCCAAGCTCGTCGTCAGCAGCATTCAATTCCCGAATCTAAAGGATGCGGATCTGCAAAAATCGTACGGTACCCTCGGTGCCGAGAACCTTTTGCGCAAAATGCTGCTGCCTGGCGAATACGCTTCGCTGGTACAGCGCGTGCAGGAAATCAACGGCTTTAACCAAAGCCTAAACGATTTGGCAGATGAAGTAAAAAACTAATCAAAGAGGGCGACGGAGAAGCGAATTACGCTTATTACGCCCTCCACGAGCTTCGCATCCTGCCGCATGAGCTGATGGCCATGACCCGGCGGGAGAAAGCGGCGATCTACGCGATGATCGACGTTCGCATCGAGAACGAGAAGAAACAGCGAGCCAAAGCAAAACGAAAATAAGGACGGGCAGCGCTCCCATGCGGGGGCGCTTTCGCCCGTGTGAAGGGGGTGGAAGGATGGCGAGTAATAGTAACGCCGTTGAGGAAAATCGAGCGTCAAGGGCAATGAAATTAATGACAAACGCAATGAATCGATCTATTTCAGTTTTTAAAAACTTTGATAAACAAATAAATAGAAGTACTTCTTTTACAAAATTCTTAATGGATTCCAATCGTCAAGCCATGACTATTAATAGTTCTTTAAATAAAGTGGCATCCGCTATTAATAGAACGGTTGATGCAGTGGAAGATTTAGAACAAAAGCTCGAAGGTTTATCAAAAATGGCCCATTCTATTTATGCGCAGCCTACTAAAACAAATTCTGGTGGGAGCACCCCTTTTTTGGGGCCAATCCAGTTTAATGTTGCATCTGTTGTTAAAGAATCATTTTCGAGGCCTGCTTCGCTAGAAGAAGGACAAACGGTCATACAAGAACAGAGTAAGCCCGTAACTGCTCCAATCACTAGCTCAGCTATCTCATTAAATACGGGTAAAACAGCTATTGATTTATTGAAAAAACTAGACTCCAGTTTCAACAAGGAATCAATAACAAAAATGATTGATATATCATTAACAAATGGATTAGAAGAGCAACAGATTAGAAGCATATTAATTAATCAAACTGGCAATAAGAATGAAGGCGATGCATTATTTGAATCGATAAAGAATCAAGCGTTAAGTACAGGTACTCCGATTGGAGAGGCAGCTAAGGGAGCAATGATTTTAGGAGCATTTACTAAAAGTACAGAACAACTTAATAAGCTTTCAGAATTGTCTCTTCAAATATCAACTCTTGATTCGAAGGGAATGGGGAATGAAGCTTCAGCAAAAGCAGTAACGGCAGCAGCACAAGGAGATAGTTCATTGCTTGTTAAACAATATAATATTCCTCAAACTGCTATAGAGGCCTTTGATTTGGAAGGATTAGCTAGGTCTGGAGATATGAATGCATTTACTTCTGCATTAGGGCAAGTACTTGAACATGCAAATATGGGAAAAGAAGCTATGGAGCAAATGATGGCGACGCCTGTAAAGCAAGCTCAAGTTCTTGAACAAAACATCAACTCTGCATTTGCAGGGGCGGGTGCTGAACCTATAATGGCTATGTTAAAACCTCTCACAGTGTTGAATATATTATTTCAAGCAGGTGTGTTTCAACCATTCTTTGATTCTCTTGGTAGTGCATTATCGATTGCTGCTACTTTATTTACATGGCTTGCTTACGCAGCAATGGGGATTGTATATATTATTTCAGCCTTTTGGCCTTATATTGAGCCTATTATTTGGGGAATTGTAACTGCTTTAACGGTTTTAAACTTTTTTACCAAGTTAGGTAGTGTAGCAGTAGCTGCTTATACAACATATCAAGCTATTATGACTGCATCAACTACAGCGGGTACAGCTGCATTTGCTTTGAAAACATTAGTAATGCGTGGAGCAATTGCTGCCTGGGGAACATTAAATGCAGTAATGAAAGCGAATGTCATCCTAATAATAATTGCTTTGATCATGGGTCTAATTGTTTATATCATTGCCCTTTGGCAAAAGAATGATGCGTTTGCGATAGGTTTTTTAAGAGCTTGGTATGGTATCTTAAACTTTTTAGACCGTTTACCCGCCTATTTTTGGCAGCTTGCTGAATGGATCCTAAACCCGCTGATTTATATGATAAAAGGAATGAGTGATGTTTTTGATACGGTTATAAAAGGGATCATTGATGATATAAACTCTATTTTGGGGGTTATCAACAAGGTCACCGGATCGAAATTTGAACTTGCTGCTAGCTTCAGTACAGATAAATTTATGGATGACACTCTTAATTTTATGAAAATTAAGAAAGATGATGCTTATGCTAGGGCAGCGAAAAAGGCGGCTGAAAGAGACCAAAGTCTTCAAGCGTTCATAAAGGACAGAGCCGCAGATGATGTTAAAAAAGGTACAACGAAAGACGAACCCCTAATTGATCCCAATAAAATTACCGCTGATTGGAGTAAGTTAGCTGGTGGAAAAGATTTGGCAAGTGGGGGTGGAAATGTGATGAGCTTGCCTTCCCAGACTGGTTTCCAGACTATAACCCCAAACATCAACCGAGTCGGAGAAGTCGGCAAAATCAACGACACCGTTGATATTTCCAGCGAGGATTTGAAGACGATGCGGGAGCTTGCGGAGATGAAGAACATTCAGAACTTCGTGTCCTTGCAGCCGACTGTCAGCGTGCAAACCGGAGACATTAATAACGGCTATGATATCGATACGATTATCGGACGAATTGAGCGCTCATTAAATGAGGAAATCGCTTCCTCAGCGGAAGGGGTGTACGCTTGATGATCAGCAATCGGAATTATGAATATGGAATATGGCTGAGCTACGGGAATCAGCAGCAAATTATCCATCTGCCTGTTAACCCGCCAGAAATTAAAATCGGTGATGCTGCGGGCGGCAAAACCTATGAGGTGTCGGGTTTAGGCGAGATCAACGTTCTTCAAAGCCCGAAGCTTAAGGATATTTCGTTTGAAAGCTTTTTTCCAGCCTTCTCGTATCCTTTTGTAACTAGTAATACTTGGACTGCCCCTGTTGCTTATGTCATGACTATTTTGGAGTGGATGGATAATAAGCGTCCTATCCGATTTATTTATACAGGCGCAACGTTTGATATCAATTTGCCCATGAGCATTGAGAAGTTCGAGTGGAAGGAAGCGGCAGGCTCCGGTGATATCGAGTACAGCATTTCGCTGAAGGAGTTCGCTTTTTACGGCGCGAGGCCTGTCATTCTAACGAAGGACGGCGCAAGCACCAAAACGAATCCGCGCCCTTCCGATAAGCAAAAGCCGAAGACGTACAAGCTGGTTGCCGGCGATACGCTTATAAAGGTAGCGCGAGTCCAGCTTGGCAACGAAGGGCGCTGGCAAGAAATTCAGAAGCTGAACGGCATCAAGGACGCGCAGCTAAGGAAGCTGCCCGTCGGTATGACGCTGAAGCTGCCGGGGTGATCATATGCTGGAAATTTTAATCGATAACCGCAACGGAAAGGTATGGAATATTACAAGCCTTGTTCCTTCTCTCACCTATAAAACAAAGCGGAGCGGAGCCGCGTCGAGCTTGGATCTAACTGTAATCAAGGGGAGCCAGTATCAGAGTGCTTCTTTTGAGGTGAACAGCGGCGATGTTATCCGATTGCGCCATGATGATCGCAATATCTTTTACGGCTACGTATTTGAAATTAATACGGGCAAGGACGAGAGCGTATCGATCAAGGCGTACGATCAGATTCGATATTTGCTTGCAAACGATACGTACGTGTTCCGCGATGTGACTGCTTCGCAGATTGTGAAGCGGATTGCGGATGATTTTGACATGAAGACGGGGCTGCTTGCTGATACGGAGTACAAGATCCCATCGATGATTGAGGACAATAAGAAGCTGCTGGATATTATCTACAAGGCACTGGATTTGACGCTCATTCATAAAGGCGGGAACTTTATGTTTTTTGATGATTACGGCGAGCTGTCAGTACGGAATATTCAGGACATGAAGGTTGATTTTGTTATCGGCGACTACAGTCTCATGTATGATTATGGGCTGAAGCGCTCGATTGATGGTGACACGTACAACCGAATCAAGATTTATCAGGACAATAAGCAGACTGGGAAGCGGGACATTCACATTTTGCAAGACAGCGCGAATATAGCGAAGTGGGGACGTCTTCAGCTTTACCAGCAGGCGGACGAAAAAATGAATACAGCGCAAATCAATGAGCAGCTTAATCAGTTAATGGCATTGAAAAACCGCGAGCAAAAAAGCATCAGCATGGACGCGATCGGCGATTTGAGAGTCAGGGCAGGCTGCTTTATTCCCGTTGTCATTAAGGAACTAGGTATTAATCAATATTTTCTCGTGGACGACTGCTCGCATAAATTTGATGCGGATACGCACACGATGAAGCTGGAATTGAGGGTGGTTTAATGGCATTATTGGATTCGATTAAAAAAGCAGGCGCCGCAGCGTACGCAGCAGGCAACCCGATGGCCGTAATGGTCGGAAAAGTAATAAAGCTAAATCCTCTGGAAGTAAACGTGGATCAACGTTTTACTTTAACGGAGGATTTTTTAATTGTTCCGGAAAGTCTTGTACGGTTTGAAGCGGATTTGCCGTCATCCGGGAAGCTGCTTATTCGAACAGGCCTAGAAGCGGGAGACACGGTGCTTATGCTCCGTGTACAAGGCGGGCAGCAATTTGTGGTGCTGGATAAGGTGGTCAAGCCATGATTCCCCAAGGAGCAAGCATCGGTGATACCGTGCTGGATGATCGCCTTGAAACGAGCGCGACGTACAAGCTGGATCTGACAAATAATCGTATCGTCGGCACGACCGATGGGCTTGAGGCAGTCAAGCAAGCTGTTTTTAAAATATTGCAAACAGAGCGCTATCGTAATTTTTGCTATAGCGACGATTATGGAGCTGAACTGCAGGGATTAATTGGCGAAGCGCCATCCTTTGTTCGCTCCGAGATGGAGCGGAGAATACGGGAGGCTTTGATGCAGGATGATCGGATAACCGGCGTCACTGATTTTCAGTTCGACGTAACAGAGGAATCCGCTGCTATACAATTTACTGTCGTTACGGAATTTGGAAGCTTTGGAGAGGAGGTGAATGGGCGTGTATGAAAATATGACCTTTAGTTATTTGCTTCAACGCATGTTAGCCAGTGTCCCCGGCGACGTGGATAAGAGGGAAGGCAGCATTATTTACGATGCGCTGGCTCCGGCAGCCGCTGAGCTCTCTGAGCTGTATGCCCAGCTAGACGTGAACATGAATTTGGCGTTTGCCGACACGTCCAGCGGCGAATATTTATCGCGGCGTACGGCTGATTTTGGCGTAATCAGGCAAGCGGCTACGAGAGCCAAGCGGCAGGGCAAATTTTATGGCGAAAATGGCTCGGCTGTCGATGTGCCTATCGGCAGCCGCTATTCCGCGGGCTCGATCAACTATGTGGTAAGAGAGAAGCTTAGCGCCGGCTCGTTCGTTCTAGAGAGCGAAACCGAGGGCGTGGTTGGGAATCAGCAATTTGGGGATATGCTGCCCATCGATTATATTAGCTCGCTAGCTCGCGCTGAACTTGCAGCTGTGCTCGTGCCTGGCGAGGATGAGGAGTCGGATGAGCAGCTGCGCGGCCGTTTTTTTGCCGAGGTGCAAAATCCGGGTACGAGCGGCAACGTATCTGATTATATGAGATGGGCTTTATCGGTAGCGGGCGTTGGCGGGGCAAGAGTACTGCCATTGTGGAACGGTCCGGGCACTGTGAAGGTCGTTATCGTCAATGCGGATAAACAGCCTGCAAGTGAGGTACTGCAAAGCGCGGTGCTCCATTTTATTAATGAGAACAGGCCAATCGGAGCAGAGGTATCGGTCGTATCCGCGTCCAGCGTTCCGATCCGTATTAAAGCTTCGGTTACGCTCGCGGCCGGCTATACGATTCAGCTTGTGAGTGCGGCATTTACTGCTGAGCTAACCTCTTATTTAGAAGAAACAGCATTCCAAATCAACTATGTGAGCATCGCAAAGCTTGGTACTTTGCTTTTGGGAATACCGGGCGTACTCGATTATGATGGTCTGCTGTTAAATGGCGGCAACGCCAATATTGGACTAGATATTGATGAAGTGCCTGTTGCAGGGCTTATTGAATTGGAGGTGTAGCCCATGCCATACCCTGCGGAGCTGGATCGGTTTACGGAGAAGCTGAATAAGAAGGAAAGCAGCGAGCTATATGTTATGGAAGAAAAGCTTGCAGTCTCAGCCGGCGTGTTCGATGGAGAGCTTGCACATGATGACATACGCAAGGAGAGTATTCAGGTTTATACGGGACAGGGTTTATCGGGCGAGAAGGTACCGAATTATTTTTTAACCGTTCCGGCTGAGATGCCTTGGAGGCTTCGGATAAAGCTTTTTGCACAGGCAGATGCCGTATTTGTCACCTATGAGACGCCTGGCGACCGCGTGGAAGCGGCGGATATTAATAATTTGCAGGCCAGCATAATGGCAACGCAAGCAGAGATCGATAGATACAAGGGCAAAGGAAGCGTAGATGGAGGATCATTTTCGAGGGGGAGTTAGATGTCGCAGACGATACAAATAAAGCGCGGGACAAAAGCTGAACTAACCGCGTTTGGCCCGCTATTGCCGGGAGAAATGGGATTTTGCACAGATACGAAGGAAGTCTATGTAGGCGATGGAGCAGCGAACAGCATGGTCGGCCGGGCTTTATCGGGAACTGAGGCGGCAAGGCCGGTTGCGTCTGTGCCAGGCAGGCTGTATTACGTAAACAGCGGTACGAATACGGGATATTTATATTTTGACGATGGCACGGCTTGGAGACGAATCAATGCGCAGAAGCTTACCGATTTGACGGGGACGCTGGACGATATTTCGGAAGGCGCAACCTACGCCAAAGTTCTAAAAGCGAATGTTACAAGCGGTCACGTAAACAAAGTATCGGATGGCGTTAACGTAAAGACCGCGGCAGAGATTAAGACGCATTTGGACGATCCGGCCAAGCACCGGACCATAAACGATGCAGGCTTGGCTATTACGGATTTGTGGTCGGCACAAAAAATTAAAAACGAAATTGAGCTGGCGAAACATAATATCGAGCCGCAAGCCTCGGTCAAGGATAAGGATTTGGCTGCTCCTCCCGCATCGCCCGCTGCAGCGGATCGTTATTTGATTCCGGCAGTGGCGACGGGCGCATGGGCCTCTCAAACAAACAAAATTGCCGAATGGAACGGTACAGCTTGGGATATATACACACCGCAAGTAGGCTGGACCTGTTATGTGGACGACGAACAAAAAATTTATAGCTGGAACGGTTCGGCGTGGGTGCGGACAGGCGGTGCGCTGCAGACGATTACAGCTGGGAGCGGCCTTACAGGCGGAGGCCAAGCCGATACGGTCACCCTAAGCGTTGGCGCGGGGAACGGGATTACTGTTGCTGGCGCAGCGGTTAGCGCCAAAGCAGGCAAAGGCGTCCTCGTTAATGCAGCAGGCATCGAGGTGAGCATCGATGCGGACAGCATCGTGTACGATGCCGCGAATGGCAATCGTTTGAAGGTTGCCGTTATTGATGGCGGCACGTTCTAGGAGGTGAGCGGATGCCAAGAAAAGTACTCATTCAACTGCGGCGAGGGCTTGAGGCAAGCATCGGGTTGCTTGAAGTCGGCGAGCTAGGGTATTGCACCGATACGCAAACGCTGTACATCGGCACAGCCGGCGGCAATATCGTGCTTGCCGCTGCTCAGGCGACGGGCGACATGCTGAAAAGCATTTATGATACGAACAATAATGGGAAAGTGGACAACGCGGAATCCGCGGACAGCGTGCCTTGGTCTGGCATAAGCGGCAAACCAACAGCCTTCGCACCAGCTGCGCATGCTCACGCGGCAGCGGACATTACATCAGGCATCGTTGCTGCGGCGAGATTGCCTGCTGCATCGGTATCTGCTGCGGGCGTTGTCCAATTAATCGATGCTACTAACAGTACGAGCGTCGTGCAGGCGGCGACGGCAAATGCGGTAAAGCGCGCTTATGATTTAGCAAGCGGCAAGCTGGGACCGGGCGTAACCTGGAATCAGCTAAAGGGGGTGTAGCTTTTGTCATATGGAATGGCGGTATATGGCGAGCAAGGGTATGGGGAAGAGGCGGACGGCGGGGAGGTTGCTCCGCATGCCGAGATTGATCTGATGAACGATTTGCCTTCCTTTTATCATCCCATACTGGAGATGCAAGTTATTCAAAATCAGCTTGGCGGGGAATTAGGGAAGCAGTCGGCTGACATTGAAGAGGCATTTGAGCAATATTTTGTAAGGTCGGCAACGTGGGGACTCGCGCGCTGGGAAAAAGTGCTCGGGCTGGGGAGTGATTCGTCGTTGCCTGATGCCCGCAGGCGGGAGAGCATTATAGCCAAGCTGCGCGGCGCGGGCACGACGACCAAAGCAAAGATTATTCAAACGGCTTTCGCCTTTTCGGGCGGCGAAGTGAATGTGATCGAATATCCGGCGGAGAGCCGCTTCGAGGTCGTATTTGTTGGGACAAAAGGAATTCCGCCCAATATGGCTGGTTTCATCCGCATGCTGGAGGATATTAAACCGGCTCACCTAGCTTTTAGCTTGAAGTATACCTATACGGTATGGAATCAAATCGGAACGATGAACTGGCAGCAAGCGAATAGCAAAACATGGAGCGAACTAAGAGTTTACGAGGGAGAGTGAATATATGCAAACGACCGGGAATTTAGGATTGAAAAAGCCGGAAGGAACGGATGTAGTCGATATTGCGGATTTGAACGGGAATGCGGATATTTTGGATACCGCTGTTAGCAGCAAGGTAGATAAAGTGGCTGGCAAGCAGCTATCGACGGAGGATTATACTACGGCAGAGAAGACAAAGCTTTCTGGGGTTGCGGCTGGTGCAAATAATTATGTGCATCCGGCTAATCATCCAGCGTCTATCATTACTCAAGATGCGAGTAACCGCTTTGTGACGGATATGGAGAAAGCGGCTTGGAATGGGAAAGCGGAAACAGCTTCTCCAGCTTTTACCGGAGTACCAACGGCTCCTACAGCAGCACTAGCTACTAATAACGATCAGTTAGCGACTACAGCCTTCGTTAAGAATGCAGGGACGGCTCTTGGAGTAGCTCGCAGAAGCTATGTATACAATCAGCTTATCGGAGTAACGTCAGAGACTACAGTAAATACGTATACAACTCCTTCAGCCGGCAATTTCTTAGTAGGAACGTACTTACGTTTGACAGGGACGACTACAGTGACGCTGAAAGTAACTTATAATGACCCTGGCGGAGCGCAAACAACGTTCCTATTAAATGCTCAGTCTACCCCAGTAGGAAGCTATAGCCTGCTGCCTTGCTATATTAACACTTCAGCAGGAACGACCATTACCGTTAAAGCTACTGCATCCATTGCTAACAACATGTTTGTATCATCTACAATACTGGAGGTGTAAGAATGGGACAAATTCTAGTACCGGGAACTGCCGGAGCTGCGGATGTTCTAGCGGGGAAGAAATTCTCCGCTGGAGTTTTGTATGATGGAGCTGGGACAATGCCTAATAGAGCTCATGCTACATTAGGAGGGGGATATGTTACTGCTGTATCCGCTCTTGCAGATCAAGGTGGGAATATCATCATGGAGCCACCAACAGGATACTACACGACCGGGAAGAACGCTAATGGATATGGATCTTTATTAGCTAATTCACCAGATTTAGTACCTCTTAATGTTCCCGCTAATAAGAATATTTTCGGAATGCAAGGATCTATTCCTGTTAGGGATAACGTCAATGGAACTGGATGGGCTCCTAACGTTAATCACCATTCTCCCTCGGAGATAGCTGCATGGGATCAAAATCTCTTTGTAAGACCGAACGGCGCTGGGGGGACAGGAAAACAATTATACGAGGGAGATTGCTGGATTAGAGTTAACGATCCCGATTTTATTCCGTCTAATATTAGATTAGGTGTAAATATCTTCGGTCACATCGGTACTATGATACCAGGAAAGAGAATAGCAGCTGGCACGATGACTTCCTCGCAATCACGTCGTCCATTCCAAATGGGAAGTTCACAAGGCCAGATGAATTATTTCTTTGAAATAACTGGTCATGGTTTCCAACCTGATATAATGTTTTGTTGGGGAATGTATGACGGGTATAATCGGACAATATCGGCCAAATTTGGTTCGGTGTTAGGACAAAATGGATGGGTAGAGGGCTGGGGAGATACTGTATACACTCTTAGTCAAAATAATAACGTTGATAGTCTATCCGGACTTTATTCACGATCTGGCGTCTATGATTATGTTGTTAATTCTTCGCTAGTTCGTGTGCCCTATCAAAGTAGTGGAGTAACTTTGAATTATATTCTTATTGAAGCATAATCAAAAATAATAACAAAATAGAAGTTGCTGCTAAATAGTAGTAGCTTCTTTTTTATAAGTTATAATATTACTGAGATTATTGCCGAAGAGGTAAACTGCGTTTATTACCTATTTTTGGAAAAGTTACGGTTTCCTACCACAATACAATAAAGAAATCCGGTAGAGTTTCGAAGGTTTACAAGATATGGGAGTGCTCATTAGGGGGCAATATATAGTAATTTCTAGAGTTAGATGGATTGATTATCGTAGTAAAGGATATCATTATATATAAAATTGATCCTAAACCACATGACAAACTACAAGAATCATACCTAGAACTCGTGCTCCGCCTCGGCGGGGCTTTTTTGCATTCAATTCATTTTTAATGAAAACATTATGAAGGGAGGAATGGTTATGTATAAAAAATGGTTCGCAGTAGACGTGACAGAAGGGAGAGCAATAGCGACAGGAATCGGTGCAGTGCTTGCGCCTTGGGTATCTTTGATTTATGGTGATGGCCGGTTAATTCCAATCTTGCTTCTTATCATTGTTATTGGATTGGATTGGGTTACCGGCATTTCGGCTGCAAAGAAGGATACGGTGTTTTCCAGCGAGTACGATTTGAAACAGGGGGTGCCGCGAACGATATTTCTTCTTTCTCTGCCCGCGCTTGCTAATCTATTAGACTCGATGCTGGGTGTCCCTGGCTTGCTCTTTTATGGAATTACACTCGGCATCATCTACCACACCTGGCAGTCATTAACCGCCAACGCCTACCGAGCGGGCTGGGAGAAGTGGATCCCCAAATCGGTAATCGAGCATATCGATAGCGAGCTTCAAGCGAAGGTGGAGCGAGCGACAAAGAGGAGCGGAAGCCGAGATACTAATAGCGAAGCAGATCATGCTTCCAAAACTGAATCTACTACAGATAAAAGGAACCCAAACCATGATTAACTACCACACAGACCATATCCCCAAAAACACTCCAAGCAATCGCCGCCCTGGCCACCTGCTCCTGCCCCAATCCATTACGATTCACAACACCGGAAACCCCGTCAGCACGGCAAAAAATGAACGAGCGTGGCTAACCAACGCCTCCAACACGCGAACTGCATCTTATCATCTCGTGGTGGACGAGCATGGGGTGATCGAGTGTTTGCCGCTGAATGAAAATGGCTGGCACGCGGGCGATGGAAGCGGCGAGACGAGCGGCAACCGAACTTCGATTGGCATCGAGATCTGCGAGAGCGGTGACTATTCCAAGTCGCTGAGCAATGCAGCAGAACTTGCGGCGAAGCTGCTGAAGCAGTACGGCTGGGGCGTTGATCGCCTTCGCCGCCATTACGATTGGAGCGGGAAGATTTGTCCGAGGTTAATGTACGATGACGGCAAATGGACAGGCTGGCACGCTTTTAAAAATAAAGTTGCGGAGATGATACAACCGCCACCGCCACCGCCTACGACTACGCTGCCAGACAATCGAAAGTCGGATTTGATTTTGTCGGATGGGGAGCAAAAGCTTCTTGTAGCCACCCTTACCGAGTTTACGGATCAAAAGCTGCTGGAGGATTCCAAATGGAAGCAAAAAGCAGAACATGGCTCCCTGACACTATCGGAGCTGGCATGGCTGAATACGATTATCCTCTCGCGAAAATAGATGAACCCCGCCGGCTTCAACAGTAGGCGTGGTTCATGATTTCCTTTAAATTAACTTCATTCTTTACCTTCAAAATGACCGTACATCTGTCTATTTAGGCATATGCTCATTTCCTCCAAAAGCCCATACACATTTCACCCTGAATCCATAGGATACTGTGTAAGTTAACAAAAAGGAGATGAACACATGAGCTATGGAGGAGTTGCAGGTGCTAACGTAGGACCTGGAAACTGCGCACCTTATCCAGTTGCAGGCGTAAGTAATTGCGGCAACGGCGGATTCTCAAGCATTGGATTTATTCTCGTTCTCTTTATCCTACTTGTCATTATATCGCGTTCTTGGCTGTAATCGCCAAGACTGAGCTAACTGGCAGTTTGATCCGTGCGTATTTCCACTAACTGAAACCATAATAACATCCCCGCAGGCGAGAGCCGCGGGGATGTTATATGTGAACCTTATGGACAAGCTGCAGCTTACGATTACTCTACAATGGTACGAGCGACCAAAATGAGATCCAATAGGTCGATTGCGCCATCTTTATTGATGTCGGCGCTCTTAATTTGCTCCCAATCAGCAGCCCCTGCTTGCTTGCCGTAATGCTTAACGATAATGGCAAGATCCGTGACGCTCACTTTGCCGTCTTGGTTCTGGTCAGCAGGGTTTGTTACTGTTTTTGGCGATACTTGGATGCTTAAACTATGCGGAGCAGCAGTTACTTCAGTCTCTCCGTTTGACAAAACAATAGGCTCAGCCGTAACCTTACCCGTAACAGCGCGCTCTGTATCCTTTGCTTTAAAGGTAAGCTCCACGATTTTTTTGCTGCCGGTAATGGCATTCTCTGCCCCTTCGCTTGCGAGAATCAGTCGTATTTTCCCCTTATTATCATGAACCGAGTTCACGATTTGTACCTTGTTCAGCAAGGAACGGCTGGATACATATTCGAATTCATTCGGGTCGTAGCTGAATGAAAGATCCTGCGCATAAATGCTGTCAGTCAACTGATTTAATGCTAGATTCATCGTAAAAGTTGACCCGGAAACGACAGATGCGCTTCCCTCCAAAACAGCGGTCGGACCGGCTGCTTCGTTATCCTCTTCTTTTACGGCTGAAGTAAAGTTCGGCAGCGATTCCTTTCCTTGCGCATTCGCAACCATTGCATGGTAAAGCGCTGCTGATGCGGCCGCGTTCTGAGACTGCGTCACGATTCGAACGATGGGTTGGCCTTGCAAAATAACAGAATCCGATGAGAGCACGATTCTTGTTTTGCCATTCACGGTTTCATTGCGCAGTACGGTAACGCCAGCCTGAATGGGAGAGATGGATTGAATGTTTAGCTCATTCGTCTCAAGTTCAATATCAAGCGCTTTTGCATTCGAGCCGAGATTGCTGACCGCAAGCTCATACCCTTTTAACTCCTTTGATGAAGGAGCAACGACTTTGGTTAATTGAAGGTTGGGCGCATCCGGCTTGTTTTGCTCCTTCTGAGGAACAAACATGCCATCGACTGTTTTGGAGTCACCAATTGGCGCATCGACCTCAAGCGCAGCAAGAACGGTTGCCGCGATATCCTTTGTTGTTCCTCCTTGCAGAAGCTTTTCTTTGCCTACATCCGTAGCAATCGTCCGGCCATTCGCCGCAATAAACACCGTTTTGGCGAGCAGCGAGTCTTGCCCGTGTGCGGTAGCGCTGCCTAATGTATGGTCTGCGTTTTCGGTGCCTCCGCCATGATCGGCGGTCATGAGAATCAGCGTATCATCCAGCAGGTTTTTACTGCTTAACGAGTCATAGATGATTTTGACGAGCTTATCGGTCTCCATGAGCTTTGCGTAATACTCTTTGGTGTAAAATCCGAGCGAGTGCCCGACGCCATCCACATCATCCAGTTGGAAAAAGATTAGCGACGCATCGTAGGCCCGATCGTTTGCCGCGTATTGCGCAAAAGCATTGACGTTCGCTTTATCGCTGGCAGAGTAGCCTTCAACGCCAAGCGATGGCTCGATATGTCCAGTTATAATGTTGGACCAAGTGGTGAAGGCTGCAAGCTTTGTTTGCGGAAATTGTTCCCTTAGCTTTTTGAAAACGGACGGATACGGCGACGTTTCGCTGTATGTATTCATTCCGCTGATCGTGTTGTCGATCTGATGCTTGCTGTAGTCGACGCCGTTTATCATAGCGCCCCAGTTAGGGGACGAGACGGTTGGCAGAGTCGTAATGGCGGAATAAGTAGCAGCGCCTTTCTCGATAATGCCGCGCAATGCAGGCAAATCAAGGCGATTGCCTACGGTTTCCTTCACGGAGCTGGCCGTTTCCCAGTAAGGGGCATCCTTCGATACGGAAATGCCGGCGCCGTCGATGCCGATAACGACAACTCGCTTATAAGGCATATATTTTGCTTTGTCGGCGATGGCCGTCAGCTCTTGTACGGATTTTCCTTGCGCCAAAGCAACATCGCCGATCGTAATATGGCTGTCTTTATTGATATCCTCTATGGCTTTAGTGTGGATCTGCACCGTCTGCGCAGGCGTGTTTAACGTTTCTTTCGTGTATTTGTTTCCTCCCATGTAGAAGTCAGCGGAGGTCACCTGAATAGTGCCTTGTCCGCTCACATCCTTCGCAAAAAAGTAAACATCAGACAGCATGGATGTCGCAAATTCTAGTGGATTTGTTTTGTTATATACGCTGCCCGCGGGGAGCTCAAGCTTAACTACGCCCGGTGTTGAAGCATCGGCTTTGGTTGCCTTAGGAGCGCGGGAGAATGTAAATCTGCTGCTGTCATAGGTAATCTCTACGGTTGCCCTGTCGATCGCGCTTGTCATCGTCGGCGTGCGCAGGTCGAGGTTTTCCCGGAATTCGGTGCCAGACGCTGACTGCGTCGCGCCGACGAAGCTCAAAGTACCGTTGAATTTATCGCTTACTACAATGGGAGGCGCGCTGTTAAAGAGCTCCGTAACCTCCTCGGCGGTAACCGCGCGATTCATAATCATCAGATCATCGAGCTGCGCTTCCAAAGCTGCGGAATAATTGCCTGTGCCGTCATTGCCGATCATCGTCGATAAACCGGAGTCAATCGTGCCCGTGCGGCCGGAAATGTTGATTGCGCTGGCAATATTGTTGTATTTGGTTCCGTTTGCTGTAGAGACTGCTACCGGCACGCCATCCTTGTAAAAATCGACCCGGCCGACCGTGCGGTCATGCGAGACGACGATATGATGCCAGCTTCCGTTAGCTACGTTTGGAATGTCGGCATCAATGCGGCTTCCGCCTGCCGTGTTGTAATTCCATCTCAGTCCCTTATCCGTCTTAAACGAGAGGTTATAACCTACGTTTGCGCCGCTGTTCCAATCTTTATTGGATAGAATCGACGGATCGGAAGCTACACCGGGCGATTTGACCCAGAAGGAGAAGCTGAAGCTTTTATCCGCTCCGAATTGCAGCTGCGACGGTTTGCCTAGATTGATATATTGTTTATTTGCACTAGTAGAGTTGAGGGATAGCGCTTGTCCAATTCGTCCGGGAACATAAGCAGGAGCACCGACTACGGTAGCGGAGATATTGCTGCCGGATGCGTCTGCAGCATTGTTTTCAAAACTGAATTTTGCATGAAGGTCTGCATGTACTACCGCTGCAAAAGCGGTCTGGCTGAGCGGCACGAATCCACCTGCAGCGGATATAAGCGTAACGGCGGCAAGCGTAGTTGCGAATGCTTTTTTCATCTTAAATTTCATGAATCGTAACCTCCTGTTTTAAAATGGTTTTTATTGTTGAGCGGGCAAGACGAGGACTAGGTTCAGCAGCCATACCTATTTTTCATTGCGGCAAATACCATCGTCCTTTCCACACGAGGATTAAAAACAAATAAAATGATGTCTAATAATTATGTAATTAATTGTTTTTATGTGTTTTTGTTTCTCTTTTATCATAAAGTTGTGTTGTTAATCAGGTGTAATCGGGATATGAAGAATTTACAAAAAAAAGGCTGCGCCTCGTCATCATGACGGGGCACAGCCTCACATTCGTTATTAGCCGATGGGCGCAAGGGGGAGCAGCGATTCAATTTCGAGGAGCGACTTTATTTCGAAGGTTGGCTGTACGGCGTTGCTTGGCAGCGGCTGCCCTGAGCGATTGAGCCAAGCGCTTGCCATTCCACTCCGGCTTGCCCCCAAAATATCGGTAAACACATTGTCCCCGACCATTAAACACGCATCAGCGCTCAGTCCCGCAAGCTCCATGCAATGCTCGAAGATCTTAGGAGCAGGCTTGCCGCAGCCCACCTCGCCCGAAATCACAATATGAGTGAAAAAAGAAGATAGGCCGCTCACGCCAAATAACTTCTCTTTCTGCAAATCCGGCGTACCGTTCGTGAGCAGCATGAGCGGATAGCGAGTATGTAAGGAGCGCAGCGCCTGAAAAGTATCTTCATATATATAGGGACGCTTCCGCCTCTCTGCCGGAAAGGTATCCGCAAGCTTAGCAGCCAGCTCCTCGTTATCGACGCCCAACTGCTTTAATCCATTCTCCCATGCCTGCTTGCGGTAAAATGGTGCGGCTTCCCGCATCCGCTGGAGCTCCGGCGCAGCCCCGTCGTCGAAGCGTGCCCACAGCGCTTCCATCGCCGTTACTTCAATATTTTCCAGATATGCGTGATCCTCCAGCTCTCTGAATAAAGCATGAGCTTGGCTTATGACAGCTTGCTTAAGCAACGCGGAATCAGAGCTTTCCGCTAGCTCCGCAATCTTGCATGTCGCATCAAGCGCTTCGTCGGTACTTTTTTCATCCCATATAAGCGTATTGTCCAAGTCGAAAATAATGGTATTCATGAGCGTGGAATCAGTCCTTTGTTTGGTTGGTTTTTAGAAAGAAACGTAAAAACAAGCTAATTGTTTTATATAATCATATTCTTGCCTATAAAAACAACTAAATCAATATTAAAACAATTAAACACACAATATTTACTTGTTTTTGACATGTAGTTAACAAAACTATTTTAGAATACAACTAGGTAATCAAAGTAATGCAGCAACTTAATGATATTGTACTTGATGCTTGAAAACGAGGATACAAGGAGAATGAGGATGAGAAATGAAGGATTGGCGATTAGCGGTATTCGCAAGACATTCGGCAGCTTTCAAGCGCTCCATGATGTCAGTGTGCATATTCCAAAAGGCAAGTTCACTTGTCTATTAGGCCCAAGCGGCTGCGGCAAGACGACCTTGCTTCGTATTATAGCAGGTCTTGAACAGACGGATACAGGCACGGTTATGCTAGAGGGAAAAGATATTACGATGCAGCCTACAGCCAAACGCAACTTTGGCATCGTCTTCCAATCCTATGCGCTGTTTCCGAATTTGAATGTCAGCGAGAACATTGGTTATGGGCTTAAAGGCAAGCAGCCGAAGCGCCAAATCGAAGAGCGCGTGAAGGAGATGCTTGAGCTTATCGGGCTAACTGCGGTTAGAGACCGATATCCTGCTCAGCTCTCAGGAGGCCAGCAGCAGCGCGTCGCGCTTGCGAGAGCAATAGCGTTGTCGCCTGACGTTTTGCTGCTTGATGAGCCGCTGTCCGCGCTGGATGCGAAGGTGAGGGAGAAGCTGCGCGAGCAGCTTTGCGAGCTGCAAGAGCGGCTGGGCATTACGACGGTTATGGTGACTCATGACCAGGAGGAAGCGCTGACGATGGCGGATCAAATCGTCGTCATGGATCATGGGCGCGTCGTCCAAATCGGCACGCCGCAAGAGGTTTATGATAAACCGAATACGCCGTTTGTCGCTGACTTTATCGGGGCGATTAACTTTTTCCCGGCGGGAACGACGAGGTGGAGCGGTTCTGATCCGAACGGTTTGCTTGCGATCAGGCCGGAGCATATCCAAATCGATGAGCAGCAAAACTTAGCTTCTCATCATATGGACGGAGGGATAAGGGGATTCGTGCAGCATGTGGAGTTTCGGGGCGCTTTCTACCGTGTCAGCCTCCAGATGGCGAATGAATCCGGCAAGCTTACCGACATTCACGTGACGGTTGATATTTCAGCGCAAACGGCTAACCGGTTCGAATGGTCGCGCAACAAGCTGCTTCATCTTCATTTGCCGCAGGAGCGTATGCTTCACTATCCGGCGGCAGGCGCTGCGATCGTAGAGGTGTAGCGGATGAAGGTGAAATCAAATGAGGCTATGTCTTTGGCGTGGATGAAGAAAAACAAAAGAAGCAGGCTGGAGAGCAACTGGCTGATGAAGCTGATGCTGATCATTCTTCTGCTTGCTCTGATTACCGTTATTGTGCTGCCGCTGCTGTCGATGTTTAAGCAGGCATTTGTTGATTCCGAAGGCAATCTGGTCGGCTTAACGAATTTTGCAACCTATCTGCAATCCAGATCGCTTATTCAATCGATGCTGAATACGGTCACGGTATCGGCGGCTACTACGGCAATCGCTGTTCCGCTAGCCTTTGGACTAGCCTACGTATTGACGCGAACGAATATAAAAGGGAAGTCGTTTTTCAAGGCGCTCGCGATGCTCCCTTTGTTTGCGCCGACGATGATGCACGGGATTGCCCTTACGTATTTGTTCGGCCACCAAGGGCTGATTTCTACCGGATTGTTCGGTCTGCTGCCATTCGAATGGCGAATTCCGCTTTATGGATCAACGGGCATCATTATTTCGGAGGTCATCTACACATTCCCGCAGGCGTTTCTAATATTGTGCGCAGGCTTAGCGATCAGCGACTATCGCTTATACGAGGCAGCGGATTCAATGGGAGCGAGCGGCCTTCGCAAAATGGTAACGATCACGCTGCCGTCCGTAAAATACGCGCTGCTCAGCGCGGTGGTCATTTGCTTTACGCTTAGCTTTACGGATTTTGGCGCGCCGAAGGTCGTTGGCGGACAGTTTAACGTGCTGGCAACCGATATTTTCAAGCAGGTAGTCGGCCAGCAAAATATGTCCATGGGCGCGGTGGTCGGCATCGTGCTGACGATACCCGCCATTATCGCCTTCGTCGTGGACCGAATCGTCACGCGGAAGCAGCAGGCTTATGTCACATCAAAGTCCGTTCCTTATTCCGTGAAGCCGAGCCGGCTTCGCAATGTAGGGTCTTATGCTTACGCGATTATTTTGTCAGCCTTGATTTTGCTGATGATGGGAGCGGTCATACTCGCCTCTGTCGTGAAGAAGTGGCCGTATGACATGTCATTTACTTGGAGCAACTTCGATTTCTCAAATGCGGCGGCGGGCGGGTTCGATCCGTTCTGGAACAGCATCGAGATGGCGGCGTGGACAGCCGTTATCGGCACGCTCGTAACCTTCATGTTCGCATACTTAATCGAAAATGGGCGTGTATACCGTCCGGTTAGGCAAGCGGCATATTTCCTGTCCATTCTGCCGCTGGCGCTTCCGGGTCTCGTTATTGGGTTATCTTTTATTTATTTCTTTAACCATCCGGCGAACCCGTTCCACTTTATATACGGGACGATGATCATCCTTGTTTTGGCTAATGTCGTGCACTTTTATTCGGTTCCGTTCATGACGGCGACAGCTACTTTGAAAATGCTCGACAAGGAGTTCGACAACGTCTCGGAGTCTATGAATGTCTCGAAGCTGCGCACGTTCACCCGCATTACGGTGCCGTTATCGCTGCCGGCTATTTTGGAGATGGCGGTTTACTTTTTCGTAAATGCGATGGTCACGGTGTCCGCGCTGGTCTTCCTATACGCTTCGGATTTGCGGCTCGCGTCGGTATCGATCGTAAGCATGGATGATGCGGGAGATACGGCAGCAGCCGCAGCAATGTCCGTACTCGTGGTGCTCCTCAATGTAGTCGTTCGCTTCCTCTATGAAACGGGAACATCGAGGCTGCGCCGCAAAATGTCGGCTTGGCAGAAGCGATAAGGCAGCTTTTTAGAAAAACCAAACAACTAACAATGGAGGCTATTAATCATGATAAAAACAGTCATTTTGGATTGGGCAGGTACGGTAGTGGATTACGGCAGCTTTGCTCCTGTTGAAGCTTTTCGCCGATTGTTCGAGGAAAAAGGGATTGAAGCGTCCTTCCAAGCGATACGGAAGCCGATGGGACGGATGAAGAAGGATCATTTGCGCGACATTTGCTCAGATTCGGGCGTAGCTGCCGCTTGGCAGGCGAAGTTTGGAAGCGCGCCAAGCGAGCGCGATATCGACGAAATGTATGAAAAGTTCGAGCCGATGCTGTTCTCGATTCTTCACGAATATGCAACTCCGGTGCCGGGCGCGCTTGCGCTGATCGCTAGATTGCGGGAGCAGGGCATTAAGATTGGGACAACGACGGGCTACACGCGCCCGATGATGGATATTATTGCGCCGGAAGCGGCGATGCAGGGTTATTCGCCTGACCATACGGTAACGCCGGATGAGGCGGCTGAAGGCAGGCCGTATCCGTGGATGATTTACCGCAACGCAGAAGTGCTCGGCACCTATCCGATGAGCGATATCGTCAAATGCGGCGATACCGAAGCGGATATGCGGGAAGGGAGAAATGCAGGCGTGTGGTCGGTAGGCGTTATTTTTGGCGGGAATGAAATCGGCCTAACGCAAGCGGAGACCGATGCTCTATCGGCGGGGGAGAAGGAGAGGCTCTTCGTTGAAGTGTCGGATCGCTTGACGCAAGCGGGAGCTCATTTCATTATTCGCGAGATCGGGGAGCTGGATGGCGTAATTGCACATATCAACGAAAGAATGCAAGCGGGGGAGCGTCCATGAAATTATCAAATGAAGCCATTGCCATAACCGAAAATCCATATCTACTATTAACGCCGGGTCCTTTGACGACGACCCGCAGCGTGAAGGAAGCGATGATGAAGGACTGGTGCACGTGGGACGAGGAGTATAACCGGCTCGTCGCGTCCATTCGGGAGAGGCTGGCGCAGCTCGCTGCTCCGGCGGCAGCGGATGATTATACCGCCGTCTTGATGCAAGGAAGCGGGACGTTCAGCGTGGAAGCGGCCATTGGAACGGCGCTGCCTAAGCAGGGCGGGAAACTGGCGATTGCGGTTAACGGCGCATATGGCGAGCGAATCGTGCAAATCGCCGAGGTGCTCGGCATCCCGGTTGCCGTTGTGCGCTTCGACGAGCGCAGCCCAATTGATCCGGAGCAATTCGAGCAAGCGCTGCAAGACGATACTTCCATTACGCATGCAGCCATTGTCCATTGCGAGACGACGACAGGCATTCTAAATCCGCTGCGGGAAATTGCCGAGGTGGTCAAACGCCGGAAAATGATATTTATCGTTGACGCGATGAGCAGCTTTGGCGGCGTAGCGCTGGACATGCACGAGCTAGGCATTGATTTCTTGATCAGCAGCAGCAACAAATGCATTCAAGGCGTTCCGGGCTTTGGGTTTGTCGTCGCACGACGCGATGCGATTGCGGCGTGCAAGGACCATGCGCGTTCCTTATCGCTTGATCTGTACGACCAATGGGATATGATGGAGCGCTCCAATAGCAAATGGCGTTATACATCGCCAACGCATGTCGTGAGAGCATTCGATCAAGCGCTAAAAGAGCTGGAGCTTGAAGGCGGCATCGGCGCTCGGCAAGAGCGCTATAGCAGCAACCAGCGGGTATTGACCGAGGGCATGGAGGAAGCTGGTTTCTCCGCGCTGCTGCCTCGCAAGTGGCAGTCGCCGGTCATCACCGCTTTTCGTTACCCGAGCAGCAGCTTCTCGTTTGAAACCTTTTATGCGAGCTTGAAGAAGGAAGGGTTCGTGCTGTATCCGGGCAAGCTGACCTCGGAGCCTACTTTCCGAATCGGGAGCATCGGAGATGTCCATCCGCAGGATATGAACCGGCTTGTTGCGGTGATCAAAAGATTTTGTATCGAGAAATAGGAGGGTGACGAAGATGAAAGTGTTTTGCCTAGGCGGCGCAGGCCGGATATGTATGGAAGCTGTACGTGATCTCGTCGAGTACTCCGCATTCGAGATCATCACGATTGGCGATTTCAATTTGGAGGCTGCGGAGCAGCTTGCTGCTTCACTGGATGATCCGCGCGTGAACGCGGTTCAAGTTAACGTGCATAACCATGCGGCTACCGTTGAACAGCTTCGGGGCTACGACATCGTAATGGATGGAACGACGATTACATTAAACGGTTTGTCAACGGCTTGTATTGCGGAAGCGGGCTGCCACGGCATTAATTTGAACGGCTTTGGCGAAGAGGATGCCAGCCACGACTTTTTTGTCCAAAACGGCAAAGTCTGCTTGCCCGGCTTCGGGATGACGCCAGGCGTCACGCAGATGATGGCTATGCATGCGGCGAATCAGCTGAGCGAAGTGCATGAGGTGCGGGTCAGCCATGGCTCCTACCGTCCGATTGCGTTCTCCAAGTCGATCGCGGAAACGACTGTTTACGAATATGACCCGGAGCTGCCGGGTCGCGTCGTGTACGAGAAGGGACAGTTCATTCAGGTGGAGCCGTTCGCGCGCCCGCGGGAAATCGAGCTGCCGGAGCCTTATGGCAAATCCATTCAATATATCATTCCCCACGCAGAGACGCGGACGCTGGCAAAGTCGCTTGAGAGCAAGGGAGTACAATTAGTCGAGGTGCGCGGAACGTGGCCGCAGCCTAATATGAGGCTTGTCCATGCGTTATTCGAATATGGATTTCTGCGCAATGACCGCATTAAAATCGGGGATCGGCAAGTTGGCATCATGGATGCGGTCGGACAATATTTGTTCGAATCGCGGGAGGGCCATGAGACGGAGCTATACGGTTATTCCCTGCATATTGAAGTAACAGGCATTTCCGCTCAGACCGGGGAAGCTTGCAGGCATACGCTTACGCATACGCATCCGGCGTCGGATGGCTCGGTTGAAGGCTGGGAGCAGCTCCGTGCCTATACCCGGAATGTAGGCATTCCGCTAGCGATTGCGACGGAGCTGATCGCAAGCGGACAGATGATTTGCAAGGATCGCACGGGCATTCTATCGCCGGAAGAAGCTTTTGAGCCAAGCGTTATATTTGAGCAATTAAGCAGGCGCGGTATTTTCGTACACGAAAAGATTGAGAGTTTACAAGAAGTACGCTAGAATACGGTTATTAATTATAACGGAAGCCTAAGCTGAAGATGAAGGGGATATCGCGATGTCGCTAGCCGGAGAAGAACGGAAGCAGATCATCATTAATATGCTGCAACTGAAAGGCAAGGTTCGTACGCCTGAGCTCGTGCAGGCGCTTGATGTATCATCGGAAACGATCCGCCGCTATTTGGAGGAGCTGGAGGATGAGCTCAAGCTTAAGCGGGTTTATGGCGGCGCCATAAAAATTAACGTGGAGAGGGAAGAGCCGGCGTACGTTCGGCGCGAGGTGCAGCAGGCCGAGGAGAAAAGAATGATTGGCCGGGCTGCCGCTTCCCTAATTCAGGATAAAGACGTTGTCGTCATCGATGACGGTACCACTACGCTGCAAATGATTGATTCGCTCGTTTACAAGAAACAGCTGACCGTGCTCGTGACGTCCGTCTATACCTTGAATTTGCTGATCGGCTACAAGAACCGCAACATATTCGACGGCGAAATCGTGCTGATCGGAGGTCGTATTAATCCGAAGCATTACCGTACCTCGGGGACGCTGGCGATGGAGTTCATGTCTAATTTCAACGTGGACAAGGCATTTATCGTCGCGGACGGCTTGCAGATCGACAGCGGCATAACGAGCTACGAGGATGATCGCGGCGTGCTTGCAAGAACGTTCATGAAGCAGGCTAAGCAAACGATCGTGTTAGCCGATTATACGAAGATAGGCACGAGCCATTATTACAAGATAGCCGATTTCAAAGAGATTGATATGATTATTAGCGATGTGGCGCCTCCGCCGGCTTGGCGCTCCAAGCTGGATGACCAGGATGTGCACTGGATCGTAGCGGAATAGGGATTGCAAATACGGAACCTTTAAGTCTATCACTGGCTTAAAGGTTCTTTTTATATCTAGCGAACTGCATCTAATCGCAAGTAAAAACACAACTAAAACGAAGAAACGTAAAACAAAACAATTTATTTACTTGTATTTTACAGTGCGTTAAACAAACAAGCATATAGTAGAACTAGAGAAGAAGAACATCCAAAGGGAGAGAAAAAAATGAAAAGAAGCTGGTTTCTGCTATTGAGTACGATGGTTATCGTCACAACGATTTTATCTGCATGCGGAAGCAATGGCAGCGCGGGCAATGCAGGGGGCAACGCATCCGGAAACTCGCCGAAGGCAACAGAATCAGCTCTCGATACGGAGAGCAAGGAGCTTACCGTCTATACCGCGCTTGAGGATGACCTGATCAAGGAATATTTGAAAACCTATAATGAAAAGCACCCTGACATCAAATTGAACATCGTCCGTGATTCAACGGGCATCATTACCGCTAAGCTGCTAGCCGAGAAGGATAATCCGCAGGCTGACGTCGTATGGGGCGTTGCCGCAACAAGCCTCCTTGTCCTTGACCAAAACAGCATGCTTGAGCCATATTCGCCGGCCGGCGTTGACCGCATTCAACCTGAGTTCAAAGACAGCGCAAGCCCCGAGCACTGGGTAGGCATCGATGCATGGGAAACGGCGATTATCGCCAATACGGTCGAGCTGGACAAAAAAGGTCTGGCAGTGCCGCAATCCTACGAGGATTTGCTGAAGCCGGAATATAAAGGTCTAATTACAATGCCTAACCCGGCATCCTCTGGTACAGGCTTCCTTACCGTATCTGGCCTGCAGCAGCTGCTTGGAGCAGACAAAGCATGGGAGTACCTGGACAAGCTTCATGAAAATATCGGCATTTACACGCATTCAGGCTCGAAGCCGGCAAAAATGGCAGGAACAGGCGAATATCCAATCGGAATCTCCTTTGGCTACCGCGGCATCAAAGAGAAAAACGACGGCTCTCCTGTAGAAGTGGTTTTCCCTACGGAAGGCTCAGGCTGGGATGTAGAAGCGAACGCGTTGATGAAAAAAGCGAAAACAAAAAAAGCGGCTCAGGATTTCTTGGACTGGGCGATTACGGACGATGCAATGGCTGAGTATAGCAAAAACTATCCAATCGTAGCCGTGAAGGGCGATGCAAGCGCCATTCCGGATGGCTATACTAAAAATCCGATTGAGCAATTGATTAAATACGACCTTCAGAAAGCGGCTAAACAGCGCGACAGCGTGCTTAGCGAGTGGAGCACCCGTTACGACAGCAAGAGCGAGCCGAAATCATAATCTGTACTTAAGCAGAAAGGCTGACAAGCAGATCATAGGCTGCTGTCAGCTTTTTGGCTTTTGTTTGAGCCCAATAAATAGGAGATGAAATGAAAATGCTGATCGGAATTCCGAAGGAAATTAAAAATAACGAAAATAGAGTGGCGATTACGCCTGCTGGCGTCTCCGCGTTTGTGAAAGCCGGACATGAGCTGCGGCTGGAGACGGGAGCGGGACTCGGAAGCGGATTTACAGATGCCGATTACGCGGAGGCAGGAGCGAGCATCGCAGCAACGGCGAGCGAGGCGTGGCAAGCTGAGCTTGTCATGAAAGTGAAGGAGCCGCTGCCAGAGGAGTACGGATACTTCCGCGAGGGGCTTATTCTTTTTACCTATTTGCATCTGGCGGCGGAGCCGGAGCTGCTGAAGGCGTTAATCGAGCATAAGGTGGTAGCCATCGCGTACGAGACGATTCAAGGCGAGGATGGCTCTCTGCCGCTGCTGGTGCCGATGAGCGAGGTGGCGGGACGGATGTCGATCCAAATCGGCGCTCAGTTTCTTGAGCGCTCTAGAGGCGGCAAGGGCGTCCTGCTTGGCGGCGTTCCGGGCGTAGCGCCTGCCAAGGTGGTCATTGTCGGAGGCGGAATCGTCGGAGCCAACGCGGCGAAGATGGCGGTTGGGCTAGGAGCTGACGTGACGCTGCTCGATATTAATTCGAACCGGCTGCGGCAGCTGGACGATCAATTTCAAGGGCGTTTGAGGACGCTGGCGTCGAACAGCTATACGATAGCCGCCGCTGTGAAGAGCGCGGATCTTCTAATCGGAGCGGTGCTGCTGCCAGGCGCCAAGGCACCTGTGCTGGTGACAGAGGAAATGGTGAAGAGCATGCAGCCTGGCTCGGTTATTATTGACGTGGCGATCGATCAAGGCGGCTCCATTCAGACGATTGACCGCATTACGACCCATAGCGAACCCACCTATTTGAAGCATAACGTCGTCCATTATGCGGTTGCGAATATGCCGGGAGCGGTCGCACGCACCTCGACGATTGCGTTGACGAATGTAACCATCCCTTATGCGCTGCAAATTGCGAATAAGGGTTATAGGCAGGCGGCGCTAAGCAATAGGGAATTAGCAAGAGGGATAAACGTCATTCATGGCAAAATATCATGCAGCGCGGTCGCGGCAGCTCATCAATCGGTTTATGAAAGCATTGAGCGGATTTTGGCCAGTCTCGCGAGCTGATTGATTGGGCATAAGGACGTGTGGGCTTTAAGAAAAATGTACAGGAGCACATTTATCGCAATAGCCTATACACATTCCTCCAGAAATCATAGGATACTGTACCTTAGAAAAAAGGAGATGAACAAATGGGCTATGGAGTAGGGGGAGTTGGCGCAGGTAACTGCGGCCCAGCTTATCCAGTTGCTGGCGTTGGAAGTTGCGGAGTAGGTACTGGTCTTGGCATTATATTGGTACTTTTCATTCTGCTAGTTATTATTTCCCGTTCTTGGTTGTGCTAGTCGGCAAAGCTTACTTGTAAATCGGTAAAATCGCGTTTCCACTAATTCAAATAGCATTCAAAACCCCCAAGTGCCTGAGCCTTGGGGGTTTTGCATGGCATGCTATTCGCGAACTTCTGCGATAAGCTCAATTTCAACCGGCGTATGGAAGGGAAGGTCACTTGTACCGATAGCGGAACGGGCATGGCGACCGTTTTCGCCGAACACTTCAATTAGCAAATCCGATGCGCCGTTAAGCACGTACGGCTGATCGCCGAAGCCGGGAGCGCTATTGATGAAGCCGAGAATTTTAACGATTTTCACGACGCGGTCAAGATCTCCTAGGTGAGCTTTCATAGCTGCAAGCAGGTTGATTACGATTTGGCGAGCTGCTTCTTGTCCTTGCTCAATCGTGAGATCGGAGCCAACTTTTCCTTCATACATGAGTACGCCGTCGATGCGGCAGTCAAAGCCTGAAGTGTAAATGAGGTTTCCGGTTTGGTTTACAGGGATGTAAGAAAATTTCGGTTTTGTTGTTTCCGGCAAAGTAATGCCAAGCTCGGCAAGGCGTTTTTCAATAATAGACATAATAGAACAGCTCCTTAGTATTTAAAATATATATCGTAATGGTTAGCTAATGCGTGCAGCAATGCTGCGCACGAATGAGCTGGCCTTCACGCTTATGCGTATGCGTGCCGTTCTCAAGCGTAAGCTGGCCGGCGACGATCACTTGCGAGATGCCTGACGGGTATTGCCGCGGCTCCTCAAAGGTGGCTGTATCTTGGATAACAGCCGGGTCGAACACGGTAATGTCAGCGATATAACCCGGAACGAGCAAACCGCGTTTGCCAAGCTTAAAGCGCTGGACAGGGAATGATGTCAGCTTGCGAACCGCTTGCTCTAGAGAAAGCACTTTGTCCTCGCGTACATATTTGGCGAAGACACGCGGGAAGGTGCCGTACGTCCGCGGATGCGGCTTGCCGATCTCGCAGTTCAGGCTGTCGGAAGCGATTAGCGATTTCTCGTAGCCAATAACCTGCTTCACATCGTCATCCGACATGTGGAAGTAGACGATAGCGATTTGGCCGTTCTCCTCGAGCAGAAGATCCATCATGCAATCGATGGGATGCTGGCTGCGAAGCTCGGCAACCTCGGCAATCGACTTGCCTTCAAGGCTTTTGTTCGCTTCGGTCTGCATCGAAGAGATGATAATGCTGGACCAGCCGGTCGAGCATACGAGGTTGTCCCACGTATCCTGCTCATGGCTGAGCTCCTCCTTGATGCGTGCGCGAAGCGCTTTATCGCGGAACGCCTCAAGCGTTGCATCAATGCCGCCCTCAAGCACCCAAGGAGGGAGGACGGTGGTCAAGGTGGTGGAGCCGGCAGCGTAAGGATATACATCGACAGTAACATCCATGCCGCGGGCTCTTGCCGCTTCAACAAGCTCAAGCGCATCAAGCGCCTTGCCCCAGTTGGCGCGCCCTGCTGCCTTCAAATGGCTGATATGAAGCGAGATGCCTGCCCGTTCCGCGATCCAAATGACCTCGGCAACGGAAGGCAGCAAATTGTTGCCTTCTCCGCGAATATGAGTGGAGAGCAGGCCGTTGTACTTCGGCAGCACGCTGCAAAGCTCAGCAAGCTCTTCACGGGAGGTATAGCTGCCCGGCGCATACAACAGGCCGATCGATAAGCCGATTGCTCCAGCGCGAAGGCCTTCTTCAAGCAGCGATTTCATGCGTTCGATCTCGTCCTTTGACGCAGGGCGGTTCTCGAAGCCCATGACCGCGATGCGCAGGGCGCCGTGCGCGACATAGGTGGCGATGTGCTCGGAAGGGTTCGAGCGGCCAACAAAGTCCATATATTGGCCAACCGTTTCCCACGGCCATTCCCAAGTCGTGCTGCCGAGTACCGGCTGCACGTAAGTTTGCAGCAGGCTTGCTTTATCCCGGACGAATGGAGCGGGTGCAAGCCCGCAGTTGCCGACAACCTCCGTCGTTACGCCTTGCTGCAGCTTAATTTCACTGTGGGGATGATCAATGATCATCAGGTCGGAGTGGCAGTGCCCATCGATGAAGCCGGGGGAGATGACCTTGCGTTCAACATCAATAACCCGTTCTGCCTCTTGATCGATGCTCCCGATGGCAACGATAAGGCCATTCTTTACGCCGACATCGCCTTTATACCAAGGATTGCCGCTGCCATCAACGATTCTGCCGTTTTTCAGTATTAGATCGAGCATGCTGTTATCCTCCTCTTCTCGTTATTCGAGCATTCCGCGTGCCGCTACCGAAGTTTTGCGCAGCACGCCTGTCTCTTCCTTGATGTAGACGAAGTTGTGCAAATTGACAGTGCTGCAAATGTGATTAGGGATGATGCGAATGATATCGCCCACCTTATAGGGTGATTCAGGCAGCACATGGATCATGCCATGCTCTTCATTCATTCGCTCTAGCACCGCATCGGCATCACCGATGACGTGCCCAAAACCTTTGAGGTTAAGCGGCGCATGGCCTGGCTGTACATCTGTAGCAAATGTTTTGCTGCCGCCATCAACAATGATTAGGTTCGGCGAAGGACGGCTGACGACTGTAACGTGCACGGCGCCGGCGCATTCTTCAAGAGTGGTGATGCCAAAAACAGTCTGCATCCGGTCTTGATAAATGTAAGTGCCGGGGCGAACCTCCGTTACGCCTTCTACCTCAGCCGCGGCAACGGACGTAGGCGAGGAGCCGACGCTCACATCTTGTATCGCAATGCCCGCATTTCTTAGTTCAGCCGCGGCATCAGCCATTAAGCGGCCTTCTTCAAGACCAGCGGCTCTCACATCGAGCGTGGATGCACCGGCAACCATCGTGCCGCGATAGGTGAAGATGCCGCTAAGCTTAATCCCCGCAAGCTCGGTGATCTGCTTGGCGAGCTGCACGGCCGTTCCGATTGCTGCGCCGGTGCGCTTCAGCCCGGTGTCCAGCTCAAGGCGCACCTCTAGCTCAGCGCCTTCGCGGACAGCTACCTCGGAAATTCGCTCCGCGCCTTCCAAGCTGTCCACGCCAATGATTAGCCGAATGCCGGACAGGCTTAGCCGTGCGGCACGTTCAATTTTGGATTTTGCGATAATCGGGTATGCGACGAAAATATCACGAATGCCGCTGCCCGCCATCACCTCAGCCTCGGAAATTTTTGCAACGGTAATGCCAATGGCTCCGGCAGCGAGTTGACGTGCGGCCATTTCCGGCAGTTTATGCGTTTTGGCATGGGGACGAAGCTTTACGCCAAAGGGCTTTACCTTCTCCGCCATGGCAGCGATATTGGCATCGACAAGCTTGCTGTTGATGACAAGGCAAGGGGTTTCCAGCTCGCGGCCGTCATACAAATCTGCTTTCAAGTTGTCATTCATTCTACTGTTCCTCCTTCGCCGTCAGCGACTTTGGATTCCTCCAAATAGCTGTATAGCGTAAATTTAGAAATGCTCAGATAGCTGCAAACCTTCTCACCTGACTTTTTAATGAGAAATGCGCCCTTTTGATCGAGCAATTGAATGATTTTGATTTTGTCTTCCTTGGTCATAGCCGCCGGCGGCTTGCCAATCGTTTCTTGTGCCTCTTGCAAAAGCGTATCAAGCAAATCGTTCACATTGCTGACGAAGGATTCCCGAACCGGCGTGAACCCGCTTGCCGTCAGCGATTGGAGCGTCTTCTCCGCCATCATCAGATCGGTGATATCGAAGTTGATGCACAGCGCTCCAATGATGCTGCCTGCGTTATTTTTGACATACATGGAGGTAGAGCGGAGAATGCGCCCGTCCTTTGTCTGCGTCACATAATTATGGCGATTGTCGCCCTCCGACGTCCCCCGCATAATTTCGAGCCCGAGATTCGTTCCCGGATCTCCGACCTCACGTCCTGTTACATGGCCGTTCTCGATGACGACGATCGTGCTGTCCACCGGCTTCGACCAGTCATGGACGACGACCTCGCAGCGTTCTCCGAATTGTGCGGTAATGCCCTTGGCCATCTCTGTCAAAAAGACTAATTCCTGCGATATCGATTCCACCTGCGATCACACTCCCGTCTTCCATAAAGCCTCGTTGCCCACATGGTACTATGACTCGCGCAAAAAATCAAACAAAAAATCTGTTAACCTAAAAAAAAGTATGATAGGATATTTTTATTGTTTTATGATCCACAATAAGATATCAGAAGAGGGGGATGAAGCATGCGCTGGATCAGCAGCTCGTTGAAGAGAAAGCTGTCCTTTTTGCTGCTGCTATCGGTTCTGATTCCTCTGCTAGCGCTCGGTTTGTTCGCTTACAACATGGCGGCGACGGCTACGGAAGAGAAAGCGAAGCAGTCAGGCACAAGTATTTTGCGTCAAACGGGCACGAATCTTGAGTTCATTGTGCAGGACATCGAGAACATGTCGCTATTTCTGATCGGGCAAAAAGACGTCCAGCAATATTTAAGCAGCACTAGCGAAAATGCGGTCAAGCAGACGCAGATGATCGAATTTTTATCAAACCTCGTATTTTCCAAGGCCTATATATCCGATATTACGATTTATCCTCAAAATCAATCCCATCCCGTGTCCAATACGACGATTTTCGAGACGGGACTCGCTGAGCTGACGGGGCAGGATGTTCAGCATTATCAATCCAAAGTGAAGTGGTGGACGAGCCGCTACGAGACGAACACGGCTGCGGGAGTTAAGCAGGTAATCTCGCTAGTTAGGCCAATCCGCAGTCTGAACAGCTTTAAACAAATCGGAACGCTCGTCATCAGCTTGAACGAAAAGGCGGTAGCGCAGCTGCTTATGCAAGCGGGCATTCCGGCGGGCGGCTACGTCGTCTTGTCCAATCAGGACGGGCTTGTTTTGTCCGGCAGCGATAAGAGCGAATCGACAACAACGATGGAGAAGCTGCTTCCAGGGCTTACGATCCACGGGAATTCCGGCACGCTTAATTATGGCAATGGCGAAAATAAGCAGACGATACTCTACGATACGGTAGCGGATGTGGGCTGGCGGCTGACCGGCGTCATGCCGTTCGCGGAATACAAAGCGCAAAACAATTACGTGCTCCAGCTGATGGCGATCGTTATTATTTTTTCAGTGCTGCTCGTCGCCGTGCTTGTCCTTTATTTCGTGCAAAGGGTAACGAATCCGCTCATCATGCTGACGCAATTTTTGAAGCATTCAAATCCAGAGGAGCCGATGCAAACGTATCCGGTGGAATCGATGGATGAGGTGGGCCAGCTCGTGCGCAGCTACAATAAGCTGAGCGAGCGGATCGAAGGGTTGACCGAACAGGTGAAGCTGGAGGAATCCTACAAAAAAGAAGCCGATATGCACGCGCTTCAGGCGCAAATCAATCCGCATTTTTTGTACAATACGTTGTCTTCGATTCATTGGATGGCGCTTATGAATCAGGATGAGAAAACCGCCGATATGGTGGGCAGCCTAAGCGATTTTATGCGGTTTAGCTTGAACAACGGAGAGGAATTTTGCTCGGTTGAGCAGGAGGCGGCGCATGCAGGCCACTATGCGAACATTCAATCGATTCGTTTTCCGAATAAATTTCAGCTTACTGTAGATATCGATCCAGAGCTGCTGGGTCAAACGATGCTAAAGCTGCTGCTGCAGCCATTAATCGAAAATGCTCTTATCCATGGCATTCAGAAGCAAGCGGAATTCGGCGAAATCAGAGTTGCCGCGCACAAGCAAGGGACTTATATCGCTTTTGCGGTTGAGGATACGGGCATCGGCATCGATGCCGGGAAGCTGGCTGCTATTTATAAAGAGCTTCATGGTCCGGATGACCGAAAGCGCGAGCGTGAGCGCTTGGAACGCGGCAGCTACGGACTGCGCAACGTACATAAGCGGCTGCAGCTGCATTATGGCACGGAATCAGGTCTTCGCATTGAAAGCACGGAAAGAATCGGCACGCGCGTGTCCTTTTTGGTCCCGATGCTAAACGAGGGAGGAAAAGTCGAATGAAGCTGTTGATTGTAGATGATGAGGTCATTATTCGAACGGGACTTAGCACCGTTATTAAGTGGGCGGAGCTTGGCTATGAGCTGCTCGAGCCTGCCGCGTCAGCAGAGGAGGCGCTGCTGCGGATCGAGCAGGAACAGCCGGAAATCATATTGACAGACATTCAAATGACGGGTCGCAGCGGGCTGGAGCTTGCGGGCGAGGCGAGGCGTCTTCTGCCTGATTGCGAGGTTATTATTTTGACCGGATACGACCAATTTTCCTACGCGCAGCAAGCGATTCGTGAAGGAGCAGGCGATTATTTGCTCAAAACGAGCCGGCCTGATGAAATTATACGCGCGGTAAACGGGGCAAAGCAGCGGATTTTGCAAAAATGGGAGTCTTTGAAACGCGACCAGCTGCGCGACCGGCTTTTTGAGCGGCTTGTAGAAGGCACGGAGCTGGACAGCAGATCGGAGGATAAAGCCGCTAAGCTGCTGCCGCAGCTGAGAATGAACGAGAAGTCCTGCTATCAAGCAATTATCATCTCGGCTGAAGGCTGGGGCGAAGCGGCTGGGCATAGCTATTTACTGCTGTTTGCCGTTCACAATATGATCAGCGAGCTGATCGAAGGGGAAGCGCTTCTGCGTAACGACAGCCTAGTCGTCTTGCTCAGGCATGAAAGCCCTCGAGGGGATATTTTGCAGATTACGAGGGTGCTTGACCGAATCTCGCGCAAGCTAAAGTGCAAGCTGTTTGCTGCGGCAGGCTCGGTTGTTCCTGATTGGCGCAAAATGAAAGCCTCTTATGCCGAGGCGACTTATACGTCGTTGTACAAAGGAATAACGGCAGAAGAAGGACTGCTCTCCTATGAGGATATAAGAGGACGCCAAGGCGGGCGTACCGTCTGCTCGCAGGAGGAAGAAGGGCAGCTGACCGCTCTATTTCAAGAGGGAGATGCTGCGAAGCTGAGCCAATGGGTGCAGAAGCTAATCGAGCTTCAGCTAAAGGATTCGAGCACGACGCCGGAATCGCTGCGAAGATTTCTTCACTCGGTTCAAATATCCGCCTATCGCTGGGTCGAGCGAGTCGTCACCGCGTATGGCGACGCTTCGATGCTATCTGGCGTGAAGCTGGCGCATAGCACGAGCCCGTCCTCCCAAACAGCTACCCGTGCGGAAACGCTGTTTGAACAGCTGAACGAGCTAATGGATATGTACCGGGAATCGGTAGAACAGGAAGGAATACCTTACATCAAGCGTTCAATCGCCTATATCCACGACCACTTGGACAAGGAGCTGACATTGCAGCAGGTTGCGAAGCATGTACACCTTAATCCCAATCATTTCAGCGAGGTGTTCAAACGGGAGACGGGCCAGACTTATATCGAATTCGTGACTCGGATGAGAATGGAACGTGCCAAGCGGCTGCTGGATGAATCGCCGATTAAAGTGAGCGAGGTAGCGGGCCGTGTAGGCTATGCGGATATGAAATATTTTAGCCAACTGTTCAAGCGCAGTACAGGCTATACCCCTTCAGAGTACCGTTCGAGAAGCTGAAGTTTATCTACCCTACTCCTGAGTTCTGTCCCCTGCCCATGTCTACTTCGTTTCCCTATACTCGGAGGTAAGACAAATATCAAGGAGGAAACATGACATGAAGAAAACATTATCAATCGCGATTATGGTCACTCTTATGATTTCAATTTTGGCAGCATGCGGCGGGACGAATAATAACGGCAAGACGAACGAGGGCGGCAATGAGCCGGCAGCGGAAAAGGTGAAGCTCAGCCTCTGGCACAACTTTACCGGAGAAGACCTTCGAGCGCAAACGATGCGCTCGATCATCGAGCAGTTCCAGGCTGATCACCCGAACATTACGCTCGATATTCAAGCAATTCCGCCGGACGGCTACAAGACGCGTCTCAAAACGGTCGCTGCGGCAGACGAAATGCCGGATGTATTCATTTTATCGAACGGCTCCATGACACAAGAGTTTTCCGCTGGCGGACTCATTCAACCGGTGAATGAACTGATTGACAGCCACCCGGATTGGAAAGAAGGCTTCATGCCGAACTCCTTCGATGCTTTTACAGTAGACGGCAAAATCTACAGCGCTCCAATGGGCTTGTCTCCAACATCGATTCTATACTATAACAAAACGATTCTCGAGCAAAACGGCCTAACCGTTCCAAAAACATGGGATGAGCTTCTGAACGCGATCAGCGTGCTGAAAGCAAAGAAAATTACGCCAATCGCACTGGGCAACAAAGCGGCGTGGCTGGCCCAATCCAGTATTTTCAGCTCATTGGCTGATCGCGTAACGGGTACAGAATGGTTCTTGAAGGCAGCTAGCCAAGATGGCGCGGCATTTACAGATCCTGAGTTCGTACAAGCGTTAACTTACATGCAGCAGCTTGGCAATGCCGGGGCTTTCCAAGACGGCTTCAACTCTATCGACAACACGCAAATGGAGCAAATGTTTGCCCAAGGACAAGCGGCAATGATGATCGACGGCGGCTGGGCATTGTCTAATCTAGCATCAAATGCTTCTGAAGAAGCGCTTAAAGCGATGGGTGCGACGGTTCTTCCTTCGGTTCCTGGCGGCAAAGGCGACCCTAACTCCCTATCAGGCGTAGTTGGCGTAGGCATGGGTCTTGGCAAAGATGCGACAGGCGCTAAAAAAGACGCGGCATTCGAGCTTATCTATGCAATGTCCGGTCCTGACGCACAAAAACGCACGCTTGAGAGCAACCAGCTTGTCAGCTACAAAGCAGAGCTTGATAAGAGCAAAGTATCTCCGATCTTCAGCGAAGTATATGATCTGGTGAACAAAGTGAAGATGACTCCGGTATATGACGGCAAACTAACCTCCGCAGGAGCAGATGCAGTAAACAACGGTCTGCAAGAGCTGCTGATGGGCGGCAAGCCGGAAGACATAGCCAAAAAAATCCAAGAGGCACAGGCGAAAGCGTTAGGCAAGTAATCAAGCGGTTTTATTAATAAAACATAAGGGCAGCGGTTATTTCCTAGCATAGTCCGGTGGAAGAGCAGACGGCTTGGAGCTGGGCTGCATGGAAATAACCTGTCCCTTCGCTTGTTCTACGAAGCGGGTTTGCTGCAAAGATGCAAACCTTGGCTATTGCTTACGAAGTAGGTTTGCTTCGCAAACCTTGGAGGAGGAGACGAATATGTCATCATCTTTACGCACCAGAGGCTTTATCGCTATCGGACTTCTTCCGGCGCTTGCGCTGTTTATCTTTTTCGTGATCGTACCGATCCTTTGGTCGGCCTATTATGGCTTTTTCGATTGGAAGGGCATTGGTGCGATGCGGTTTATCGGATTGGATAACTATAAGGAGGTTTTGCAGGACCGGCTGTTCTGGCATTCGTTCAAAAACAACTTGCTTATCGTTGCCGCCTCCGTGTTCGGCCAAGTCCCGATTGCGCTTTTGTTATCTTTAGTTTTGCTCAAGAACGGCTGGTTCCAGAAGTTTATCCGCGCATCTATTTTTATGCCGATGGTGCTCTCATCCGTCGTAGTCGGCATCATCTGGGGTTATATTTACCATCCGCAAATCGGCGTGCTGAACTTTTTGCTCGACAGCCTTGGACTCGGCAGTTGGAAGCAGCAGTGGCTGTCTGATCCGTCAATTTCGATGTATGCCATCATGGTTCCGATTATTTGGCTTAACGTAGGACCTTATCTCATTATGTTTATTGCCGCTTTGCAAAATATACCGAGCGAAATCGACGACGCTGCCCAAATCGACGGCGCGCGCGGCTCACGCAAGCTTTTTTCGATCAAGCTGCCTATGATTTGGGACACGATTAAGGTTGCGGTAGTGCTTTGCATATCCGGCAGTCTTAAAGCGTTTGATCTGATTTATGTCATGACCGGCGGGGGACCAGCGAATTCGACTGAGCTGCTTGCCTCGTACATGTACAACAATACGTTCTCGATCTATCGTTTTGGTTACGGTAGCGCGGTATCCACGATGATTATTATCATCAGCTTGGTTCTCGTTGCAGGAAGCCAGTACCTTATGAAATCCAAAAAATAACGGAGGGGATCTTGCTTATGACTACGCCATCGATTAGCGCCGTTCAATCAGCCTCCTCCGGAGGATTAGGAACAGGTTTGCGCAAAATGAGAGGAAGCTTGTTAGCGATAGGTTTGACGATATACGCGCTTGTTACGCTCTATCCGCTCATTTGGTTGTTTATTAGCGCTTTTAAAACAAATGAAGAGTTTTATTCCCGCCCATTCGGCTTGCCGGATGTTTGGAATTGGAGCAATTACGCACGCGCTTGGAAAGTAGCCGACATGGGCACAGCGTTCATGAACTCGGTCATCGTTACGGTAACAGCGCTTGTTATTACGCTTGTAATGGGCGCGTTATGCGCTTATGTCATCTCTCGCTTTCAATTCAAAGGCAAGCTGCTCGTGATGGGGATCTTTATGCTCGGCATGCTCATTCCTATCCATAGTACATTGGTTCCGCTGTTCATTTTGATGAACAAAATTGATATTTTGAACACCTACGCGGCTTTGATCCTGCCTTACACAGCGTTTGAATTGCCGATTGCGATCTTCGTCTGTGTAGCTTATATGAACAATTTTCCGAAAGAAATTGAAGAAGCTGCGATGATCGACGGGTCAGGCTACTGGGGGATCTTTCTCCGCATGATGCTTCCGTTGTCCCTGCCGGCGCTGTCAACGGTCGGTATCCTCGCCTTCTTGAGATATTGGAATGATTTCTCCTTCGCGCTCGTATTCATCAGCGATCCAGGCTTAAAGACGCTGCCGCTCAGCCTATCCATTTTCGCGACTGGCTACTCGACAGATTACAAGCTGACGATGGCAGCCATGGCGCTTGCCGTTGTTCCGACGATCATTGTCTACCTTATATTTCAGGAGCAAGTCATGAAAGGGATGACAGCGGGAGCTGTAAAAGGTTAATCATGCAAAAGGACGGTATCGTACCCTGGCGGGGGCGGTACCGCTTTTTGTGTATTTCAGGACTGTGATTCAGGTGAGGTGGGTTTGCGGTAGCGGGAATTTGGTTTTCCGCAGCAGTAGCATGTCCGCGCCAACATCCGCTCACGCACCACAACTTAAACGAAATAATGCACCCGTCTTCT
The DNA here is from genome assembly GCF_001273905.1 of Paenibacillus sp. FJAT-27812. Lineage (NCBI taxonomy): Bacteria > Bacillati > Bacillota > Bacilli > Caryophanales > Paenibacillaceae > Paenibacillus > Paenibacillus sp. FJAT-27812. The sequence continues at coordinate 3,307,965 of NZ_LIGH01000001.1, forward strand.
ATATTAAATAGAAGCTACGCTGTAGTTTAATCAATGATAATAGCTCGAATTGATCCGAGCAGCGGGCTACAATGTAGTTAATACAATAGAAAGGCTTAAGTTGGCCGCCAGTCTTTTTTTATAAGGATCAGGAGCTTTTATCGCGAATAGATGAAAGAGCGTAACAATTACGATATAATAAGACCATTCATGCTTGGTTTAAAATATGGCATACGGGAGATATCGCAATGACGACAAATAAGGAACAAAATATACCGGTACATCTGCTGTCCGGATTTTTAGGGAGCGGCAAGACGACGCTGCTAAGAAGATTGCTTGACTACTACACGGCGCAAGGCTTGAAACCCGCCGTCATTATGAATGAGCTGGGGGATATTAATTTAGATGGTCAGCTGGTCGGCGACGAGGTGCCCATGGCGGAGATGCTAAGCGGCTGTATTTGCTGCACGATGCGCGGCGATTTGGGTATGGAGATCAGCGTGCTGATCAACGAGCATAAACCTGATGTCATTTTTATTGAATCAACGGGTGCCGCCAATCCGATGGAGACGTTGGATGGCGTAACGGAGGCGGCAATGTACAAGGCGATCGATCTGAGCAGCGTTATTACGGTAGTCGATGGGCCTGAGCTGCTGGCGCGCAGCCGCGATGGCAAAGGCCGCACGTTCAAGCTGATGCAGGAGCAAATCCGCTGCGCAACGATTTTGCTATTGAATAAGGCGGATAAGCTTGAGCCGGATCAGCTGGTGGAAGCACAGCAGCAGCTGCGCGAGCTAAACGCCCACGCTCAAATGATAGCGACCGTTCGCTGCGCGATTGACGATTGGAGCTGGCTGGAGGATGCGCAAGCAGATACACATTCGCACTTGCACCAGCAACCAGCCGTGGGAACGGGGCATAACGCCCAGCCAAATAACCATGAAGCAGACTCATGTTCAGTCACAGGCTGCACCCATCATGACCATCATCACGACCATCACCATGATGATGAACACAACCATAGCCAAACAGCCCATCATCATTCACATGACCATGTCATGGTAGTCACCCATTATTGGCGCAGTCCGGTAAGCAGCGAGGCATTTGAGTCATTGCTTCAGCGAATGCCGGCTAACATTTACCGCGCGAAGGGAATCGTGACATTTACGGATGCGCCAAGCCGGTTTCTTTTTCAATACGCGTATAAGGAATCCGACTTCATCCGAATTGATCCGCAGGGCGAAGTAAAGGACGTGGCTGTATTTATTGGAGAGCATTTCTCCAAAGCATGGCTGCTCCGGGAGCTGGAGGTTCTGGAGCAAGCGGAGCATACGGCTGATTAATAAAGTTAATCGCAATCAGATGCTGTCGAAATTGCCATTATCATGTCTATTCACGTGAATGCTTGGGCAAAATAATCCAGATGAGGCATGAAAAGCAGCCTCTGCATCACGATAGCAATGGAAAGGTGTGGCAGCAAATGATTAGAAAATGGTTTATCCCCGCCGCGGCGCTTGCCGTGCTGTTTTCGGTCGCTCCCGTGTGGGCGGCAAAATCGATAACGGCTTTGCCGAATGCTTCAATAGTCGTTCAGCACCCTAAAGAGTCCGAAATGGACAGCGAGCATAAGCATCACAAGGGAAAAATGACGCGCAAGGATTTTGAAGCGTACCGGCTAGAGAAACTGAAGGAAATGGCGACCTACTTTGGCATTCAAACCGAAGGCAAAAACGCGGAGCAGCTGAAGAAGGAAGTTGAAGCGGCAAAGCTTGCCAATAAAGATAAGTGGGAAGCGTTCAAAGCGGAGCATCAAGCGAAGCGTCTGGAGCATTTGCGCAAAATAGCCGAGGAGCATGGCATTAAAACCGAAGGCAAAACGTCGGATCAACTGCGCGAAGAGCTATACCAGCTTCATGGCGGAAAAGGCAAACGTCCTCATCGTTTAGAGGATCATGACCGCGCGATTGAAGATAACGAGGATAAACAGAAGGAAAAGAAAAACCAAGTTTAACAAGCCTAACGAAGCGCCGCTCAGTCATTGACTGGGTGGCGTTTTTTTATATGCGGGAAAGGGAAAACAGGCAGCTGGAATAACTTGCTAGAGCGCCGATTTAAAAATAGAGCCAACCGACTCTTGCGGTTAATAAGAGTAGGTGTCAAAAGTAGTTTTTTGTCGAAATATATAGTGTTTTTATCCTATCTTTATCATTGTGTTTGGTGCAAAATGTCAAGTATACTAGAACCAAATCATAATTTGACATATTGCGTCGATTATTTCGCTTTCTCCGACAACAAGGGGCTGATAGATGAGATGAGAAAGATTAGGCTAAGCATTGCGCAAAAATTAATACTGTCTCTTGGCCTGCTCGTTATTCTTTCATTTGGTATTTTGGTACCCGCCCACCTCAATAAACTATATCACTCGAATCTTCGCGAGAGCGAGCTGCTCGCCCAAACGGAATCAATGGCATACATAAATCCTTTCTCCAAAACAATGGACCAGACGATGGCAATGCTAAGCACGCTTGAAGCAACAATGCTTCAAAGGAAACAAAGCGGATTGCAAAATCGCGAATACATCGTCGATTTGCTCCAGCAGGTGCTAGAGAGGCAAGCTGAAGTGCTTGGCGTCTATACGTTATGGGAGCCAAATGCGTATGATGGGCAGGATGAGCTTAACCGCAGCAAAAACAGCTATGATGATGCAACTGGCCGATTTATACCTTACGCCGTACGCAAGGACGGGGACGGCTCCATTAAAGTTATTGCAATCGAGCATTATGAGGATAAGGTAAGCGGGAGCTTCTATCAAATTCCGAAGATAACAAAGTCCTTTTCCTTAATAGAGCCGTATTCTTATGACATAGATGGAGAGCCCGTCCTGATGATATCGCTAGTGCTGCCTATTTTGAATGAGCAAGGCGACTTTTTGGGGATAGTGGGAGCGGATATTTCATTAGAGTCGGTTCAAAAGAAAATTGAAGCATTCCGGCCGCTAGGCGGTTATGCGAGTATCGTTACGACCGAAAATAGATATTTGGCTAACGGCAGCAATCCACGGCTTGTGAACGCTCCCTATCGGCTATGGTCGGGGATCGATGAGCTTGAGGCTATGAAAGGAACGACGCTGCGGCTTGGCTATACGCCCGAAACCGGTTACGACGGAACGGTGCTTCGGATGTTTTACCCGATTCAAATCAACAATGTACTCTGGCATATTGAAACGGTTATTCCCAAGAAAAATATGCTGTCGGACTATTATAAAAGCCTTCGGGAATCGGTTTTCATAACAGCTTTTGCCCTGCTGCTTATGACGTTCGTGATGGTATTGCTTGTTCGGAAGATCATCTTGGTTAACATTAACAAGGTCGTTCAAGCAACCTATGCGATCGCCATGGGTGAAGAAGAGCATCAGCTCAGCATCAAAACGAATGATGAATTTGAATTTATGGCGAATCACTTCAATAATATGCTGGCGCAGAGGAAGGATGCGGCGCGGCTGATCGAGTACCAATCTACGCATGATTTAATGACGGGCTTGCCTAATCGCAACGCTTATCGACGTTATATGGAGGGGAAATCTGCGGAGAACGGCTGGACGCAGGGGGCAGTTGCTTTATTATTTATTGACCTTGACCGGTTCAAAATGATAAACGATACGCTCGATCATGCAATGGGCGACCACTTGCTTAAGCAGGTAGCAGAACGCATCGTGCATGCAGTTGGCAGCGAAGGACGCGTATTTTGGTTCGGGGGCGACGAGTACATTTCGCTTTTGGAGAGCGTGAATCAACTGCATCAAGTGATGCATATTGCGGAAGAAATATTGTCGGTCATAGCGAAGCCGATCAGGCTCAAGGATCGAATGTTCTACATCACGGCTAGCATCGGAATAAGCATCCATTACGAGTTCACGCCTGGCACGGCGGATCAGCTCGTGAAGGAAGCGGACATTGCGATGTATGTCGCCAAGAAGGAACGCAACACGAGCAAAATCTATGCTTCTTCCATGAATGATGTGCCCAAGAAGGAGCTTATTTTGGAGAACAGCATGTACAGGGCTTTAGAGCATGGTGAATTCATGTTGTACTATCAGCCTAAAATTGACGTAGCTACTGGAGCCATCTATGGGGCAGAAGCGTTAATACGCTGGAGGCATCCAGAGCTTGGCATGGTTTCGCCACTTGATTTTATCCCTATTGCGGAGAAGACAGGTTTTATTATTCCGCTCGGCGAATGGGTGCTTTACACCGCCTGCCAGCAAATTAGCGAATGGGAGCGGATGGGCTTGCCTTCGTTGTCGGTGAGCGTGAATATGTCGATGATTCAATTCCAGCAGAAGCAAATCGTCCATACGATTGAACGCATCATTTCTGAAGCGGGCATCCATCCCGAGCAGATCGAGCTCGAAATTACCGAGTCGATCTTCATGGACAACCCTGCGCACACGATCAAAATATTGCATGAGCTGCAGCAGCTTGGCGTTAAGCTGTCGCTTGATGATTTTGGCACCGGCTACTCGTCGTTAAGCTATTTGCAGAACATTCCGCTTCATACGCTGAAGCTCGACAAATCGTTTATCAACGGCATCGTAAGCGACTTTAAGAAGCAAATGATATTCAAATCGGTTATCGTCATCGCGCATAATTTGAATTTGAGGGTTGTGACCGAGGGCGTGGAGACGCAAGAGGAGCTGAATATTATATCCGATCATAATTGCGATGCGGTTCAAGGTTATATTTTTAGCCCGCCTGTTCCAGCGCCTAGATTCGTACAGCTTTATATGGAGCATAATAAAGAAGAAGCTTAATAGACAATCCGTCTCCCGTTTGCACGAGGAGGCGGTTTTTTTCATATCGGATCGTAAAATAAATTTTTTTGCAGAAGCTGTTACAAAATGAAGGGAGACTACGTCTTCCTTATAGCTTGAGCAAAAAACGTAAGGAGGACAACGGAATGGAACATTCGGCGCCGGATTTGTTTCGTCAACAATTTAATGAGCATTATCCGTCGGTAAGACGCAAGCTGATTGCGCTTATTCGTGATGAAGCAGCCGCTGAGGATCTCGCTCAGGAAACATTTCTAAGGCTCTACCGGACTCCACCGGATCAGCCCGAAGCAATCGGAGGCTGGCTTCATCGGGTACTGACGAGGCTTGCCTATGACTATATGGATAAGAAATCACGAGAGCGCGCACTAACGCAGAAGCAGGAGCAAAGCATGATGGCGCAGCCGCAAGCGGCTCCGTCCAATGAGGAGCAGGTTATCGACAAAGGCGAGCAGGAGCAGGTCAGGGAGTGGCTGGATACGCTGCCCGAGCGTGATAAGCAAATGCTGCTGCTGCGATATGAAGGTTATAGCTACGCGGAAATAGCCGAACAGCTTCAAATACGCCAGCCGCAGGTCGGCATGATGCTTCGCAGAGCCGGCGAGCGGCTGAAGCGGCATGCGCTCAAAGCAGAAGGCGCGATGTCTAGTGAGTAAACCTTTTAGGAGGAGTTCGAAATGACAATCAACGACGGAAATAATAAAAAAGAGCAAGAGCAAACGGCAGACGCATGGGCGCGTCTTGAGAAGCAGCTGCTCGCTTCAGAGCAATCCCCGCTTTGGGAGAAATGGGAGAAGCAGGATCAACAAAATGCTGATCTTAAAGAGCAAGGGACGCCGGCAGCAACAGGAGCTGTGCATGTACCGGTACAAGCGAGCGGTTTGATCCAGGCGCAGGAACAGATGAATGCCGTTCCGGTGGGAAGAACTCGCAATCGCGCAAGCGAGGGTGCGAATAAGCAAGGCAAGAACGGAGCAGCCCGCCGTTGGTTCAAAAGAAATGCAGGCAAGACGATCGCCGCTTGCGCCGCAGCCATCATCACGGTTGTAATCGCTACTCCCGCAACGAATGAAGCGCTAGCGGCATGGCTCAATACTTTCCGCATGGATAAGGTGATGGTCGTGCAGGAAAATGATTTGGCATCGCTTATGAACAGCTTCCTAAACGAAGGCGAGACGCTTGAAATGTCTAACCGCTTCGGCGATTTTGAACAGACGTCGCATTCGAATTGGGAGAAGCTAGCTCCTGATAAGGCTGCCAAGCAGCTAGGCTTCGCGATTCCTGCCGTAAAAGTTGCTGACGAGCAGCTTGTCGATATTTCGTCGACCTCCTCGCAGACGTTTAAATTCAGCTTGAAGGTGGATGAAATCAACGCCGCGATGCGTAAGCTAGGCGCAGATAAGCTGCTGCCTTCATCGGTAGACGGCAAGGAAATTATATTTAACACAGGCAGGGGGACACAAATCTCCTATTCGCCAAAAGACGAATCTTCCTCCCAGCAGCGCGCTTGGATAAACTATTTGGAGGCTCCGACGATTAAAGTTGATCCTTCCGTTGACGTTCAAGACGCTTTCGAGGCTGTTACTCGATTCCCGGCGCTGCCAGACCATTTGCGTAACTCGCTCATGCAAGCTTCCAGCTTGGAGGATGGCAAAATCCCGATGCCGCTCTTTACTAGTGGCGAACCGAAGAAAATTTCGCTTAAAGGCATCGATGTTTACGTGGAGCATCGTGACGGCAGTTACTCTACTGCGACGTGGCTAGAGAAGGGTTATATCGTAACAGCGGGCTTCGAGAACTACGGCGATGCCCAAAAAGTAGAATCCGCTATCGCGGAGCTGGTTCACTCATGACATTACATGCAATTGAGACGGTCAGCTTATGCAAGGATTATGGTGACGGGCGCGGCTGCCGGGATGTTACGTTAACCATTAGACAAGGGGAAGCCTTTGGCTTCCTCGGTCCTAATGGAGCAGGCAAAAGCACGATCGTCAAAATGCTCACCGGTTTAATCAAGCCTACCTCAGGTAAAGCTCAACTATTCGGCCATGCTTCAGGCACTATCGAAGCAAGGCGAAGATTGGGCTATTTGCCTGAGTTGTTTCGTTATCCGGACTGGTTAACCGGTGAAGAGGTGCTTGCTTTTCATGCGAAGTTATGTGAACTCGACCGTACGGCAGCAAAGCGGCGCATCTATCAGCTCTTGGATGAAGTGGGCATCGGCAGCCGAGGGCGAGATAAGCTCAAGGGTTATTCCAAGGGGATGCAGCAGCGGCTTGGGCTTGCATGTGCTCTGCTTGGCAATCCCGACATCGTCTTTCTTGACGAGCCGGCCTCCGCGCTTGATCCGGTAGGCAGACATGAGGTGCGGGAGCTGCTTGCCAGGCTTAAGAGCCAAGGGAAAACGATATTTCTAAATTCGCATTTGCTTGAGGATGTGGAGCATTTATGCGATACGGTCGCCCTGCTTAATAATGGACGAGTACTGGCAGAAGGCAAAGTGACGGAGGTGCTTCGTGCACAATCGAATTTTCGTTTGCGCGTCAGCGGATATACGCCGCTTGCGCCTGAACGAATCCGCCAAATGCTCGGTGCGGATGTCGTTGTTTCCGAGCAAGCGGCTGAGGATGGCTCCGTTTGGCTTGAGCTTACGCTTGAGGATGACGAGCAGATTGGATTAGTGAATTATATTCTTATCGAGCTAGGGCTCACCCTTTATGAAGTTGGAAAAACGAAGTCGCGACTTGATGAATGGTTTTTGCAAGCTGTGAATGGCCTTGAGCATAGGGGGGAACGCAGATGATCGCTGTATGGGGCTTAACGTGGAAGGAGCTTATTCGCAAACGCGTGACGCTGATGACGATCATTATGACGGTGCTGTTTTGGGTCGCTTTTTGGTTTGTCGCAGATGCTATTGCAGGTGAGAGGCAAGGGATGTCCATAGATCCATCGCTTGATTTGTTTGGCAAGTTTTTGAGCGGGGCAATGGTGCTGACGCTCGGATTTTTCTTTGGGGCGTTTGCAGTATCTTTTCTGGCTATATTCAGCTCTGTTGCCGCTGTGACCGGTGAAGCGGAGCAAGGGGTGCTGCAATCGGTGCTGGCAAGGCCTATTAAGCGCTCGAGATGGTTTATGGGAAGATGGCTTGGTTTTGTTACTTATGGTGCCATATACGCATTGCTATTATTTGTCTCCATCATTTCGATTTGCTGGTTCGAGACAGGCGTGATATTCGAACTAACCGTACTGTTAAAATCGTTTGCATTATTTGCTTCAGTTGTGCCGCTACTAGTTACGATGACGATGGTTGGCTCTTGCTATCTAAGTCCTTTAGGCAATGGGATCAGTATGACGATGCTGTTTGGAATGGGGTGGCTGGGAAGCACCATCAGTCGTCTTATGGGCGCTGGGAACGTTGAGTTAAAGGGGGTACAGACGATTGAGACGATTTCGGGCTTGATTAAGATGGTGATGCCTGCCGATGCTCTGCAGCAGCGGATGTTAAGCGAGCTGTTCTCGATTTCGGAGCTCAGCGGCCTCATTAACATTAACCGGGATCTCAGCACTTTTTCGATTAGCGGAGCGCCATCAAATTCCTTTTTAATCTATGTTGTCATCTATGCGGCTGCCCTGCTTGCTTTAGGCTTATTCGTTATGAAACGAAAAGACTTTTAAATCATGCTGCCCCCAGAATAAACGGGAGGCAGCATGATCGATTTAGATCGTCCACTGGGAGTGGACGATGGCACTTACATACCAAGCTCCGTTTAACTCCTCAAGCACAAGTGTAAGGCTTTCCCAGTCCATGCCCTCATATTGGGGATCGAAGCCGCTGAAATAATAATCCATGATATAGCTATTCGGAAATACTTCCTTAATATTGACGACCGTGTTACCGGTTCCCTTGATTTGATCAACGCCAACGGCTTCCGGCTCAGCAAAATTTTTATCATAAACAAACTTGTCATAATACTGCTTAAAGGTAAGCTTTATCGGCTCGCCAGAGCCGTCGTAGGCGCCCCATTGGTAGAGAGTTGCATCCGTTAAAGCGGGCAATTTTGCAGCTGGGAATACTTTGGCTGTAGCAGTATCAATATGTGCATAGGGCGAGAATAATAGTCCTTTATCAGGATGAACATAAGAGGAGAGCTTAGCCATGTCAGCATCTTTCAATGCCAAGATAACGGCGTTCGCCGCATCTTTTGGCGTTTTGGCTTGTACATGTCCATCATCTTTAACTTTGTCGTTGCTGGTGGGTGTCGGCTTAGCGGTATCGGTGCTTTGATTTTGACCGGTATTTTGGTTTGCGTTCGTACTGCAGGCAGATAGAAGCAGCACAAGCGCGAAAACAGCTATCCACTTATACATAGTGATTCCTCCCCTTGTTGATTCGTTTTTAGCGTCTTCATAAAGTCTGACGTGTTTGGCTTGCAAAAGTTGCATAGGTACTTGTCGTATCTATTGATGTCTGCTAAACTGTAAATGTTATTTAGTAAATTTATTAACTAAACACGGAGTGTGGAATGGCAACGATAAAAGATATTGCGCAGAAGGCGGGCGTTTCGGCTGCTACCGTATCGCGGGTTTTGAACAACGATGTGACCTTGGCAGTTAGCGAGGAAACGCGAACACGTATTTTTAGTATTGCCGAGCAGCTGCAATATAAGCCTTCCAGGCTGCGGAGAATGAAAAAAGAGGAGCAGCTCTCTCGTCAGCAAATCGGCCTTCTTATGTGGTCCACGCTAGAGGATGAACATGAGGACCCGTATTTTACTTCGATTCGCAAAGGAATCGAAACGCGCTGCGAGGAGCTTGGCATCAGCATCATTAAAGTGCTGCGAGGCAACAGCCGCGTAGAAATGCAGCCCGTGCACGAGCTGGATGGTTTGATCGTCGTCGGATCGATCGAAGAAGATGACGTGCGTCAATTGTACAATAACGGCAATCGAGTTGTTTTTGTCAACCATTCGAACGAGCTGAACGAATACGATACGGTTAAACTTCATTTTGAACAAGCAACTAGAGCGGTTATTACACATCTTAGAGAACTAGGGCATGAAAAAATAGGCTACATTGGCGGCAATGAATGCGTGCACCGATTGAGCAGCCATTATGAAGCAACGGAAAACGACGAGCCGCGGCGCGTGTTTTTTGAGAAGGCGCTGCGCGAGCAGGGGATTTATGACGAGAGCTATGTCTTGAAGGCATATTGGTCCTCCAATAGCGGCTATGAAGCGATGAACCGTCTGCTTGAGCAAAGCTCGCTGCCTACCGCTTGCTTTATCGGAAGTGATCCCATGGCAGTCGGCGCGCTTCGGGCGCTCCATGAGCACGGAATTAAAGTGCCTGAGGATATGGCGATCGTCGGCTTTGACGATATCGAAATTTCCGCTTATCTGAATCCGCCGCTAACAACCGTTCGCGCGCATACGGAGCATATGGGCAAAGCGGCGGTGCAGCTGCTGCTTGAGCGAATCGAAGGGCGGGAAGCGGCGATTCACCTGACGATCAACACGACGCTCATCGTTCGGGAAAGCTGCGGGAGCTCGTTGAAGGCTTCGGAGTAAGGGGAACGGCGCAGGTGTAAAGCGCCAGCTGTTCTTCTCGATTAAGGAGTCAATTAGGCGAAAGCAGCAGAAGAACCACTCGTTATGCTGAGCAGGCATATGAGTAATTTGTTTGAAGAGTAACGGACCTTGGTGGTCAAGCGAAGTTAACGGGAAAAGCTCCATCTAATTATCCTGATTCGGGTGTTAAACAAGCAATTAGCAGGAAAACCTCACGTTAATCTGAGCAAAAACACGCCAATTTGTTGAAATGCAGCAGATTAACGGGAGTAATTCCCTCTAAACCGAAAAAACAGCCTTTTGCCTCAAAAATAGCAGGAGTTTTTCCTGTTAATTTGATGTAGAGCAAATGCGCGAGCATGGAGACTAGTTTTGATCAGGTTTGTTTGTAGAGGGAAGATCAATTCCATTACCGAAAAGGCTTACAAAAGCCAATTTTCTTCATTAGTTTTATCGCAAAGGCTTACAAAACGCATCATCTCAGCAACTCTCATCAATGCTCACAAATCATCTTACCCACACACTTTTAGGAGGTAATTATTTTGACTATTCAATATGATCAGCAGCGTTCGTTATTTCACTTGCAATCGAAGGATACGAGTTATGTCATCCATATCACGAAAACAGGTTATCCTGCACATGTATACTGGGGCAAAAAGGTACGCGGCGTACAGATGGACCGTTTATTTGAACTGGCAAGCCGCGCATCCTTCACGCCAAGCACGGAGCTTGACCAGTTGGAATTATCGCTCGACACGCTTCCGCATGAGTATCCCGCATATGGCAACTCCGACTTCCGGATGCCTGCATTTCAAGTGAAGCTGCCTAACGGCACAACCGTAACGGATTTGCGTTATGAATCGTATCAAATCATCGCGGGCAAACCAGCGCTTGCCGGACTGCCGGCTACGTATGTAGAAAACGAATCCGAAGCGCAAACGCTGGAAATTACGCTCAAGGATGACCTAACGGGCTTGTCGGTTATTTTGTCTTATACGGTATTTGAAGATTTTGATGCGATTGCCCGTTCGGCTAGAATCGTCAACAACGGAGCGAGCACACTGCAGCTGCAGCGCGCGTTCAGTATGAGCCTCGATTTTGTGCACGACAAATTTGAAATGCTTCAGCTCTCAGGCGCATGGATCCGCGAGCGTCATATTCATAGGCGCGCACTCGTGCCTGGCTTGCAGTCCATCGAGAGCCGCCGCGGCTCAAGCAGCCATATGCAAAATCCTTTTGTCGCGCTGCTTTCAGAAGGCTCAACAGAGGATCATGGCGACGTATACGGGGTGAACCTTGTATATAGCGGTAACTTCACAGCCGGCGTAGAGGTGGATCAATTCCATTCCGCGCGTCTATTCATCGGCATTAACCCGTTTGACTTCAACTGGCAGCTGGAGCCGGGCGAGCAATTCCAGACGCCTGAGGCGGTAATGGTTCATTCCGAGCACGGGCTTGGCGGCATGTCGCGCAGCTTCCATGACTTCTACCGCGCACGCCTGATTCGCGGTACGTTCCGTGACCAAACGCGTCCGATTCTCGTTAATAACTGGGAAGCGACGTACTTCAACTTTAACGCGGATAAAATCGAAGATATCGCCCGCGCGGGCCAAGAGCTTGGCATCGAGCTGTTCGTGCTGGATGACGGCTGGTTCGGAAAACGCGACAACGATACCACTTCGCTTGGCGATTGGTTCGTAGACCGTAATAAGCTGCCAAACGGCTTAGAAGATTTGGTCAGCCGCGTGAAGCGTCTCGATATGCAGTTCGGCTTATGGTTCGAGCCGGAGATGATCTCGCCGGAGAGCGAGCTGTACAAAGCGCATCCGGACTGGTGCTTGCATATTGAAGGGCGCAGACGCACGCAAGCGAGACAACAGCTTATTCTTGATTTGTCGCGCAAGGATGTGCAGGAGTATATCGTGAAGTCAATTTCGGATATTCTTTCAAGCGCGCCGATTACGTACGTGAAATGGGATATGAACCGCAATATGACCGAGATCGGCTCGGCTCTTCTGCCTGCAGAGCGTCAACGCGAGACCGCTCACCGGTATATGCTTGGCCTTTATGCGGTGCTTGAGGAAATCACGTCATCGTTCCCTGATGTACTGTTCGAGAGCTGCTCAGGCGGCGGCGGCCGCTTCGACGCGGGTATGCTGCATTACATGCCGCAAACCTGGACAAGCGACAACTCGGATGCGGTATCCCGTTTGAAAATTCAGTACGGCACGAGCATCGTATACCCGGTAAGCTCGATGGGCGCTCATGTGTCCGCAGTGCCAAATCATCAGGTTGGCCGCATCACTTCGCTTGCGACGAGAGGAAATGTCGCGTTGTCAGGCAACTTCGGCTATGAGCTTGATTTGACTCAGTTCACGGAAGAGGAAAAAAGCGAGGTTAAGGAGCAGGTAGCATTGTACAAAGACGTGCGCCATCTCGTGCAATTCGGCGATTTTTACCGTCTGCTTAGTCCGTTCGAAGGCAATGAAACCGCTTGGATGTTCGTATCCAAGGATCAAAGCGAAGCGTTTGTTGTGTTCGTATCTGTCCTGCAAGAGCCGAATCCGATGCTTAACCGCTTCTGCCTAAAAGGTCTGGATCCGAATCGCGATTACAAGCTAATTGGCGAAGAAACCGTTTACGGCGGCGATCAGCTGCTTTATGCTGGCCTAGCTACACCGCAATTTAATGGCGACTTCTCGAGCAAGGTGTATCGTTTCCGCGCAGTAGAGTAAAGCTGGAGCTTATCTGCCGCTGATAATCGTTAAAGAGGGCATCCCGGAAGTGAATTCAACTTCCGGGATGCCCCTTTTTGTTACGTATGTAACTTTTGTATCGGCTAATTCATCGATGTAGCCGTTGAAGCTGCCGCAGCGATAAATATAATGGCAATGATGGCATAAATGACAAGAACGATAGCAGCCCAAATCAAGGACGCTTTAAAATAGTTCTTTTTGGTAGGATTGCCTTCCCCGAACGCCCATACGAACATCATGATGACGTTTACGACCGGAATGATCATAATAAGCGTAGTAAGCATCCATTCTTTTACTGTAATGACGGGTGAAACAGGCTGCTGCGGGTTATAGTCGTAGCTAGGCACACCTGTATTAATTTGAGGCGGTTGGTACTGATCCATTCATCTCTCTCCTTTGATCTGTTGTTTCTGTAACAATTTGTTCACAAATTTATTATATATAAATTCCTAATGTTTACAACCCTAATTTTTGTAAAATAAGATGTTTTTTAAATTATTGACCAGATTGTCTTAAATTATATAAGAAAATAAAAACGGATAATGTCGAATCTAGCTATAGTCTATTATTCTAGTAAACATAAATTTTACAGTATTAATAGTGATTATACAGTTGATAAAAAACCATTGCCCTTGACGTAGCGTCAAGGGTTATACTCAATTCCATAGGAGGGATAAAGTTGTGGAAAATCATACTCTTTACGCAATTGGCGCATTCGCGAAGCTTACCGCAGTAACGGAGAGGACGCTCCGATACTACGATCGCAAGGGGCTGCTGAAGCCATCGAGCCGGAATGAGTACGGGCATCGTTTTTATACCGATAAGGACTTAATTCAGCTGCAAAAAATATTGACGCTAAAATATTTGGACTTCTCGCTGGAGGACATCGCTGCTTATTTGGCAAGGCCGGAGGAGGATATGCAGCAATCGCTTGCCTCGCAATACGAGATGCTTCAAAAAAAGCAGCAGCATTTGGAGCGTGTGCTGGAGACGATTGGACGCATGCAAAGGATCAGTGAGGGAGCAGGCAAAATCGATAGCGATTTGCTGCTCGTGTTTATTCATTATATTCAGTATGAGGAGCATCAGAAGCAGTGGCTGTCGCAAAAAATGCCTTCCTCCTTCGTTGATGCCTTATTCATGGAAGGCATGGCGCCTGAGCAACGGCTGGAAATGGAGCGCAGATTAACAGCTATCGTCATGGAGCTTAAGCAGTACTATAAGCAAGGGAAACAACCGCTTGACGAAGAAGTGCTTGCATGCGGGAGAAGGCTGGTTTCCCTCTTGGAGGAGCTTCTAAGCCCTGTATTTGAAGGGCTAAACGAAGCGGAGCTTGCCCAAATCGAGGTGCTCGATGATGCTGCGCAGCCGATGGACCCGATATTGTTTCCTAACGCGTTCACGAAGGAGGAAGAAGCCTTTTTGACCAAAGCATTCGACCATCTGGAGGCTGCAAAAAAGATCAAGGAGGGCAAAACGAATGAGTGATAATCATGCCGATGCGCAGAAAATGCAAGCAGCCGTCAGCCTGCCGCAATTTTTCAAGCTGATTGCGAAGCATAAACCGGCTTCTATTTTGATAACGGCCGCGATCGCGTTAGGGCTCGGCGAGACGCTGCTGTCGCTCCTTATTCCATTGCTGACTAAGAATCTRGTCGATGAGCTGTCGCAATCCGCGGTCCAGACCGCTACGTTTGTCATGCTTGGAGCGGTTTTTCTGGCACAGACGATTTTGTCAGGCTTCTCCGTTTACACGATGTCTTACGTAGGCCAGCATGTGATTGCCGGCTTGCGGCGCGAGTTGTGGGAGCGGGTGTTAAAGCTGCCCGTACCGTTCTTCGACCGCAACAATTCAGGCGAAACGATGAGCCGGGTGACTAACGATACGAATGTGATCAAAGATTTTATAATCGGCCATGTCATCTCGTTTCTAGGCGGCATTATTTCGATAATAGGCGGCGTGACTTTACTGTTGCTGATAGATTGGAAGCTGACGCTGCTTATGCTTATTGCCGTTCCGGCCGCGCTGCTTATTTTATGGCCGCTCGGCACCAAAATGTTTAAGGTGTCCAAATCGATGCAGGATGAGACGGCGTTGTTCCAAGGCGATCTGGGCCGGGTGCTGTCCGATATCCGCTTAGTGAAGGCTTCGCTGGCGGAGCCTGTGGAGCAGCGTCAAGGAGCTTTTCGCATCTCGCGATTGTTTACATTCGGCCTGCAGGAAGCCAAAATTTTGTCCGTCGTCACTCCGCTTATGATGACCGTCATGCTGCTCATTCTTGTCATCTTAATCGGATATGGCGGGGTTCGCGTAGCGCAAGGCACCTTAACGGGCGGTGAGTTGGTCGCCATTATTTTATACATGTTCCAAATCGTAATGCCGTTTACGCAAATGGCGTCCTTCTTTACGCAATTCCAAAAAGCGATGGGAGCGTCTGAAAGAATTTTGGAGCTGCTGAACGAGAGGGAGGAACAATCTGGCGAGGAAATGCCAGAGGCAGCCAAGCCGCATGCGAAGGCTCAAACAGCTGCCTCCTTTATCGGCTTTGATCGGGTAAGCTTCGGCTATTCGGACGACCGGCCGCTGCTGCATTCGCTCTCCTTCCAAGTAGAGCAAGGACAAGTAACGGCGTTTGTAGGTCCGAGCGGTACCGGCAAGACGACACTATTCTCGCTGCTTGAGCGATTTTACATGCCGACTGAGGGAGAGATCACGTACGGCGGGCAACCGATTGCCGCCATGCGGCTCGAGGATTGGCGCAAACGGATCGCCTACGTATCGCAGGATAGTCCGATGATGCAGGGTACGATTCGGCATAATCTCACCTATGGACTGGGGCATGTAGAAGATGATCGTATGAACGAGGCGGTGCGGCAGGCGAATTTGACGTCTTTTATACATTCGCTGCCAGACGGCTATGAGTCAGAGGTTGGTGAAAGAGGCGTTATGCTGTCTGGCGGCCAGCGTCAGCGGCTTGCAATAGCGCGGGCTATTTTGCGAAACCCGGATATTTTGCTGCTGGACGAAGCTACTGCCCATCTAGACAGCGATTCCGAGCAGCAGGTGCAGGAGGCTCTTCAAGGCTTAATGAAGGCGAGAACGACGCTTGTTATCGCTCATCGCCTTTCGACCATTCGTGGTGCGGACCAAATTATCGTGCTGGAGAAAGGCGAAATTTCCGGCCAAGGCTCCCACGCCGAGCTGCTTGCAGGCCACGCTTTGTATGCCAAGCTTGTTCAGCAGCAGTTTAATGTCGAGCAATAGGGCAGCATGTTCGTTAGGATTTTGGGCAGATGGAATTATAAGTCAATGAAAGGGTTTACAAAAATAGATCTGCTAGGTATAATACGAAACAAGTGAATAGCGTTAGCTGTGAGAAACGGAGAACAGCCATTATTATGCAATTGCGAGTGTCCTATTTAGGAGCATTCGCAGCGGCTAATGATGGCTGTTTATTTTTTTTCGGGGGTGATGTAGCCGTTATTTGAGATTTATTTCATGTATGTCTAGCCAAAAGAGTATGTTCTTCTACTTATTACTTACAATATGGGGGTCAACACGATGTCATCTTTTATGGCGGAAACCGTTGGAACGGCGTTATTGATTTTATTAGGCAACGGTGTAGTAGCTGGCGTGTTATTAAGGAAATCGAAAGCGGAAAATTCAGGCTGGATCGTCATTACATTAGCTTGGGGACTAGCCGTTGCCGTAGCGGCATATTCTGTAGGAGGCTTTAGCGGAGCGCATTTAAATCCAGCTTTAACGATTGCGCTTGCGGTGGCAGGGAAATTCGAATGGAGTCTAGTGCCGGGTTATATTTTTGCGCAGTTGATAGGGGCATTTTTGGGTTCAGTCTTGGTATGGCTTCATTACCTGCCCCACTGGAAAGAGACGCAAAGCAGCGAGCTCAAGCTGGCGGTATTTGCGACGGGCCCGGCTATTCGGAATTTTGGAGCCAATCTGGTCAGCGAAATCATCGGTACATTCGTCCTTGTGATGGCGATCATGGCAATCGGGGCTAATCGTATCACGGATGGCCTTGCACCGCTTATTGTCGGATTTTTGGTCGTCGTTATCGGCCTTTCATTGGGAGGAACAACGGGCTATGCGATAAACCCGGCACGCGACCTGGGCCCAAGAATTGCGCATTTTGTTCTGCCGATTGCCGGCAAAGGCTCCTCCGATTGGCGTTACGCATTTGTCCCGGTCGTTGGCCCCGTTGTGGGAGGCGTGCTTGCTGCAATCTTCTATACATCCGTATTTGTTGGTTAATAAGCAATGATAAAAATAGGAGGTTTTTAGGATGGAAAAAAAATACGTGCTTGCACTCGATCAAGGAACGACCAGCTCTCGGGCGATTTTGTTCGACCGTGAAGGCAACAACGTAGGGACGGCCCAAAAAGAATTTACGCAAATTTACCCAAGAGCAGGCTGGGTTGAGCATGATGCGATGGAGATTTGGGGAACGCAAAGCGGCGTAGCCCGCGAAGTGCTTGAAACCGCAGGTGTCAGTCCGCAGGAAATCGTCTCGATCGGGATTACGAACCAAAGGGAAACGACGATCGTATGGGACAAAAACACAGGCAAACCCGTCTATAACGCAATCGTGTGGCAGGACCGAAGAACGGCTGGCATTTGCGATGGCTTGAAGGAAAAAGGGTTTGAGGCATATATTCGGGAAAATACCGGGCTCGTCGTGGACGCTTATTTCTCTGGAACGAAGGTGAAATGGATTTTAGACCATGTCGATGGTGCGAGGGAGAAAGCGGAGAGAGGCGAGCTGTTATTCGGAACGGTGGATACTTGGCTGATCTGGAAATTGACAAGAGGGCAGGTCCACGCGACGGATTACACGAATGCATCCCGCACGATGCTTTATAATATTATGAATTTGAGCTGGGATGAAAAGCTGCTTGCGGAGCTGAACATTCCGCCATCCATGCTGCCTGAAGTCAAACCTTCCGTTGGCCTATATGGCGTCACGGACCCGCAGACGTTTGGAGGAGCGGAAATTCCGATTGCCGGCGTTGCGGGGGATCAGCAAGCGGCGCTATTTGGCCAGACCTGCTTTGAGTCCGGGATGGCCAAAAACACATACGGCACAGGCTGCTTTATGTTAATGAACACTGGCACAAAAGCGGTAGCTTCCCAATCGGGCTTGCTGACAACGATCGCTTGGGGGATGGACGGTAAAGTGGAATATGCGCTGGAGGGAAGCATTTTTATCGCGGGAGCAGCGATCCAGTGGCTTCGCGACGGGCTGAAGCTGTTTGATTCCGCATCGGATTCCGAGTATTACGCAGGAAAAGTGGCGGACACCGATGGCGTATATGTGGTGCCGGCGTTTGCGGGGCTCGGAGCACCCTATTGGGATATGTATGCAAGGGGAGCGATGTTCGGCTTAACGCGCGGGACGAAAAAAGAGCATATCGTTCGGGCTACGCTCGACTCCATGGCTTACCAGACCAAAGATGTGCTTGGCGCGATGGAGAGCGATTCCGGCCTTAAGCTGCAGTCCTTGCGCGTGGATGGCGGAGCTACGGCTAATCGTTTATTGATGCAGTTCCAGGCAGATATACTGGGCGTGCCAGTGCAAAGACCGGAGGTTACGGAGTCTACTGCGCTAGGAGCAGCTTATATGGCGGGGATAGCGGTAGGCTTCTGGGACAAATCAGAAATCGCAGAGCGGGCAAGCGGCATGGCAACCTTCGAGCCGTCAATGGAGGAAGCGGTTCGCAGCAGGCTGTATAAAGGCTGGAAGAAGGCAGTGAAACGGACGATGGAGTGGGAGAAAGAGGAGGAATAGAAGCTCCTAAGGATAGGTCGCGGCGTTAGCCTAACAAAATAAAATGACAAATTTTATAGAATTAGTCTATAATTTAGTTCGTGAAGCTAGCTTCCCATTCAGGAATTAGACCATGCTAGCTAGGAGGGAAGCTATGATAAAAGATACCGTTATTCCGGCCGTACGAGGCTTTAAGGAGCTCGAGAAAGCTTTGGCATCGCCGCAAGAGGTCATTTTTTTGCTGGAAGGCGAACTGATCCAATTGCAAAGCATCGTACAATGCGTTAAAAGCGCCAACAAAAAAATATATCTCCACTTGGACATGGTGAGAGGAATTAAGGACGACGAGGCCTCGATTCATTTTTTGTCAAAAAGCATCAAGATCGACGGAGTGATCAGTACGAGAACCTCGTCCTTAATGAATGCCAAGAAATACGGGCTGAGTGCCATACAACGCGGGTTCATCATCGATTCTCACGCCATGAAGACGATTATTAATTCTGCTAAGCAAATAAAGCCTGATTATATTGAAATTATGCCTAGCTTCTCGCATCCGAAAATAGAGGCCATCAAGAAAGAGACCGGAGTCGATATTATTTTGGGCGGATTCATCGAGAAAAAGGAGGATCTCCCCGTCTTATTTGGCGCAGGAGCTGTAGCTGTATCGACAAGCCGAATGGAACTATGGAATTTAAAATGAACATTGAATATCATTAGGGGCTGTCGCTTAAGTAGATTCATCTACGAAGGGGCAGCCCCTTCTGCTTATTCGGAACAAAGGCTTGCCTGCTCTCGCTAATTGCGTCCGATAAGCTATACTCAATACAACAAATGCTTTTTGACATCAGTCATACATCATTTATTTTTGTTAAAGGTGGGATTAGGGTGCCAAAGGCCGCTCTATTATCAAGTCAACCAATCGCTTTGATTACCGGGGCATCCAGCGGGTTCGGGCTGTTAACCTCAATCCGCCTGGCGCAGGAGGGCTTCCGCGTCATCGCAACGATGAGGGATATGGGAAAAAAAGAAGCACTGCTCGCAAAAGCAAAAGAAAATGGCGTTCTTGAACGAATCGAGACCATGAAGCTTGATATTACGGACCACGAAAACGTAGCAGCTGTAATCGAGACTGTCATACAGCGCTGGGAGCGCATCGACGTGCTCATCAACAATGCGGGTTATGCCGTGATGGGCGTCATCGAGGAGGTGCCGATGGCGGATTGGCGGGCTCAGCTGGAAACTAATTTTTTCGGAACGGTAGCCGTTACGAAAGCGGTGCTGCCTCATATGCGAACGCGCAAGCAAGGCAAAATTATCAATGTAAGCAGCGGTGCGGGCATAATCGGATTTTCTAATACGGGAGCCTACTCGGCTTCAAAATTTGCGATGGAAGGGTTTAGCGAAGCCTTGCGCCTGGAGCTCATGTCATTTTCCATACCTGTCGTGCTCGTCCAGCCGGGTACCTATGATACGGGCATTGCAGCCAAGCATGTGTATCGCAGCCATTCCGACTCGCCGTATAGCCATATGATTGAGCGATTTAATCACTTCAACGCAAAGTCGGAGCAAAACTCCCCTAACCCGATTCATGTGGCAAATACGATCGTGAAAATTTGTAAAGCGCGCGCTCCAAAGCTTCGTTATACATGCGGCAGCGATGCCAAATTGATTTTCCTCATGAAAAAAATGCTCCCTTGGCGCGTAATTGAATGGACTCTCCGCAAAGCGCTTCAATGATGGTTATCTTCCCGAAAAAATACGAGGGGGCCCTCGTCCCCTTCCTTCCTTCCTCCCTTCTCTTTGTAAGAAAGCGAGAACATTGAATTATTGAATATAGAAATAGAATTTATCTATTATGGCAGCAATTGACTGCGTTCGAACGAAGGTGGTAGACTCATCTCATCATAATTCCAATAAAACCTATTTGAATTATATAGTATTCAAATATTTTAAAACATGAGGGGTGGAGATATTTATGGCGGAGCAAAAGAAACTTAGATTGGGTGCTATATTGCATGGTGCGGGAGGCAACTTCGCGGGCTGGAGACATCCGGATGCCGTAGCAAACGCGAGCGTTAATTTTGAGTTTTACAAGCAGCAGGCTATTAAGGCAGAGGAAGGGAAATTTGATTTCTTGTTCATTGCTGACGGCTTGTACATTAACGAAAAGTCCAATCCCCACTTCTTGAATCGCTTCGAGCCGATTACCATTTTGTCCGCGCTTGGCGCTGTCACTTCAAGAATCGGGCTGGTAGGCACCTTGTCCACTTCTTACAGCCAACCGTTTACCGTATCTAGACAGTTCTCTTCCCTTGATCATATTAGCGGAGGGCGCGCGGGCTGGAATGTCGTGACTTCTCCGCTTGAAGGCACAGCGCTCAACTACAGCATTCCGCTTGAGCAGCATCCCGACCACAGCAAACGTTATCGCATCGCTGCCGAGTATTTGAAGGTGGCCCGCGGCCTATGGGATTCATGGGAGGATGACGCGTTTGTACGCAATAAGGAAACCGGCGAGTTTTTTGATAAAAGCAAGCTGCACACGCTAAACCACGAAGGCGAGTTTTTCTCCGTCAAGGGACCGCTCAACATCGCGAGATCGAAGCAGGGGCAGCCGGTCGTATTCCAAGCAGGCTCATCGGAGAGCGGAAGAAACTTGGCAGCCGCCTCGGCTGATGCTATTTTTACGAACCACGAGACACTGGGGGAAGCGAGAGCCTTCTACCAGGATGTGAAGCGCAGAGCGGCGGAGCTCGGACGCTCGCCCGAAGAGATTCTTATTTTTCCGGGTATTGGCGTTATCGTCGGGCCAACGGATGAAGAAGCGGAGCGCAAATACGAGGAAGTGGCTCAATTGATCAGCATCGATAATGCGCTCGACAATTTGGGACGTTTTTTCGAGCATCATGATTTCAAGCAATATCCGCTGGATGGACCGTTCCCTGAGCTTGGCGAGCTAGGCAAAAACAGCTTCCAAAGCACAACGGACAAAATTAAGCGGGAGGCGAAGGAACAGAGCTTAACGCTGCGTCAAGCTGCACTTCGTGCGGCAACGCCAAGAACGCCGTTTATCGGAACGTCGGAGAAGGTTGCGGACCTGATTCAAGAGTGGTTTGAGCAGGGCGCTATCGATGGATTTATTATCGGAGCGGGCGTTCCGACGGGGCTGGACGAATTTGTGGAGCTTGTTATTCCGGTACTGCAGCAGCGCGGCTTATTCCGCACCGAGTACGAGGCAGATACGCTGCGCGGCAACCTCGGCCTTGCGATTCCAACCAATCGATATACCGAGCAGCGCCTGAAGCAGCTGGAAGCTTTGGAGGATCAAGAGGCATCAGAAGCAGAAGCAGCATCGGCAGCGCAGGCGAACGGAGCATTGTAATTTAAATAGAAGGAACGGGGGAGATTTGGAGATGTTACAAAAAAGAAAAAAATGGAAAACCGTTATTGCGCTTACGACAGCATTAGTTCTGGTGCTGAGCGGCTGTGCGGGGACGAGCAAAACCGGCAGCAAAAACGATGGGGCGGCAGCAGGCTCAAGTACGAACACAACAGCCGCTGCCGGGCCGGTTAAAGGCGGGGAGCTGAGCTATGCGCTGGCCACGTCGCCGGATACGCTTGATCCGCATCGCAGCGGATTGGCGGTGGCGGTTCGTGCCATTCGGACGATTCACGATAACCTTGTCGCCCAGCTTCCTGACGGCACGATCCAGCCTTGGCTGGCAACGGAGTGGGAAATTTCAGAGGATGGCAAGAGCTACACGTTCAAGCTGCGCCAAGACGTTAAATTCCATGACGGCACTCCGTTTAATGCGGAAGCGGTGAAGTATAACTACGACCGGATTTTGAATCCGGAGACGAAAGCCGCTAATTCAGCCGCTTTGATCAGGCCTTACAAATCAGCCGAGGTCATTGACGAATATACGGTCAAGCTGAATTTGGAGACGCCTTCCAATGCGTTTCTAGGCAATCTCAGCCAAGCGCTGGTCAGCATCGTATCGCCAACCGCCGCGCAGAAGTACGGCGATCAGCTTGGCAAAAATCCGGTTGGAACGGGACCGTTTAAATTTGTGAGCTGGGAAGAAAATTCGCAAATTACGGTGGAGCGCAATCCCGATTACAAATGGGCACCGCCTCTCGTAGAGAACAAGGAAGCGCCATACCTTGATAAAGTCGTCTTTAAAATTGCTCCCGAGGAGGCTACTCGGATCGGAAGCGTGCAGAGCGGCCAAGTGCTGGCAGGCGAAACGATTCCGCCGCAAAATATTCTCGCGCTTGAGAAAGACGAGAAGCTTCAATTGTTCAAATCGAATACGCAAGGGCTGCCGTATACGTTGTTCATCAACCAAACGAAAGCGCCATGGAATGAGCTCAAAGCAAGGCAGGCGCTTCAATCGGCCATTGATGTGGATGCAATCGTCAAAACGTTATATTTGGGCACGTATGACCGCGCTTGGTCGCCGCTTACGCCGGGAACCTTCGGCTACGACAAGTCGCTGGAGGGCGGCGTAAAGCCTGATTTAGACAAGGCAAATGCACTGCTAGATGAGCTGGGCTACGTGAAGGGCGCTGACGGCTTCCGTGCCAAAGACGGCAAGAAGCTGACGCTTCATTACGTCGACGGCTCGCCGAACCGCGAGAAAAGAAACGACATAGCCGCCATCATTCAGCAGCAGTTAAAGCAAATCGGCGTTGCTGTGGAAGTGGAAATTACGAAGGATGTTCGCACGATTGTGTTCGAGAATGGCGACTACGATATTTACGGAAACAGCCAGGTTAACTCCGATCCTGAAGCGCTGCGCGCATTTTATCACTCGGATTCGGTCAGCGTAGCCGGCAAGCAAAACCTTTCCGCGTACAAAAACGCCGAAGTGGACAGCTGGATCGATCAAGGTCTGATCGAGAAAGACTCTGCGAAGAGGCAAGAGCTGTATGCCAACGTTCAGAAAGCGATTATCGATCAAGCAGTCATTATTCCGATCTATGTTTTCCCTTATACGATCGCAGCTTCGAAGACAGTGAATGGCATCAAGTTTGATTCGCTTGCTTATCCGTTGTTCAATGATGTGTTTATTCAAAAATAAACAGTGGAAATCTATCCTTCCAAAGGAGGTAAGTGATGCTTAAAGCGATTAGTATTCGGTTGTTTACCTCCTTGCTCGTCATACTCGGTTCGCTCGTGCTCGTATTTGTTATCGTTTATTTGCTGCCGGGTGATCCGGTTATGTCTATGGTTGATCCAAGCACCGTGACGCCCGAGGTGATTGCGAGCCTGCGCGCGCAGCTTGGCGTTGATCGGCCGCTCTATGAACAGTTCGGCTCGTATGTAGCGAAGGTTTTGCAAGGTGATTTTGGCAAATCCATCGTAAATGACGAGCCGGTGCTGCCCAAAATCATTGCTCATTTGCCGGCGACGCTCGCTTTGACGGCCGCAAGCTGCTTTATAGCAGCCGTTGTCGGCATTTGGCTTGGGGTGCTGTCGGCGATTCACCGCGATCGCTGGATCGACATAACAGCAAGAATAGTAGGGTTGTTCGGCATTTCGATGCCAACCTTTTGGTCGGGTATTTTGCTTATTCTGATCTTCTCGATTACGCTCGATTGGTTTCCCGCGATGGGCTCGGAAGGCTGGAAGACGCTTGTTCTTCCGGCCATCGGGCTTGGCATTGTCGGAGCGGGCTTCGTCGTGCGGCTCGTCCGCAACAGCATGCTGGAAGTCATCAACGAGCCGTTTATCGTGACGCTGAGAGCGAAGGGCGTGTCGGAGAAGCTTGTCATGTACCGGCATGCGCTTCGCAACGCGCTTATTCCAGCCCTAACGATGATTGGCGTGCTTAGCGGCGAGCTGCTCGCGGGAACCGTCGTCATCGAAACGGTATTCTCCCGCCAAGGAATCGGGAGAGTCATATCGGATGCGCTCATGTCCAAGGATTTGCCTGTCGTGCAGGGCGTAGTTTTTTTCTCGGCCATTATGTACGTCGTCATCAATTTAATTGTGGACCTCTCCTATCGGATCATCGATCCGAGGGTAAGGCGTTCGCAATAAGCAAAGGGGGGCTTCACATGAAGGAGACCGCAGTCGTCAAGCCGGCCTGGCTGCGATATAGGGCAGCGCGCCGCTCGGCGCCTAAAGGGGCCACACTTAATGTATCCAACTTGCTTGTCTATCTAGCTGGTTTTATCGTGATCTTCATCGTATTGTGCGCGCTTATTCCGGAGCATATCGCTCCTTATTCGCCAACAGAAATGATCATGACCGATATTATGCTGCCGCCAAGCTTCACGCATTTGTTCGGCACGGATTATTACGGGCGCGACGTGTTTAGCGTAGTCGTCTATGGCAGCCGCGACTCGCTGATGATCGGTCTTGCATCGGTTATCGTCGGCGGAGTTCTGGGAGCGTCGATTGGCGCGCTGTCGGGGTTTCTTGGCGGCATATTCGATACGGTTATTATGGGTTTTATCGAGGTGCTAATGACGATTCCCGGCATACTATTCGCCCTAGCCATCGCGGCTGCGATGGGACCAAGCTTGTTTAACGTTGTGCTGGCGGTTGCTCTCTCGGCCGTTCCGGGTTATGCGAGAGTATTCCGCGGCCAAATCATGAGCGTCAAGGGGCGTCCGTTCATTACGGCGGCACGCTCGGTCGGGGCCGGCCATTTGCGCATTTTCTTCCGCCATGTTCTGCCGAATGCTTGGTCGCCGCTGCTCGTTATGGCTACGATCGGTTTAGGCACCTCCATTCTGATCGGATCGGGGCTAAGCTTTCTTGGGCTGGGCGTCATTAAGGAAATTCCCGATTGGGGCACGCTGCTGTCGCAGGGAAGAGGTTATTTGACGGTCGCTTGGTGGATGTCCACCTTCCCAGGCCTTGCCATTACTTTGCTGGTATTGTCGGTCAATCTGATGGGCGACAAGCTTAGAGACCATATTGATCCGAAGAAAAGCAGAGTTTAGGAGGAGGCATTCATTTGAAAACATTGCTTGAAATCGAGCATCTGACCGTCAAGTTTGCTACTCCGAAGGGCTGGTTGACCGCTATATCGGACGTATCGCTAAGCATGAAGCCGGGGGAGACGGTATGTCTCGTCGGTGAATCCGGCAGCGGCAAGACGATTACTTCCAAATCGGTCATGCGCTTGATCGATTATGAGAACGGCGTTATCGCAAGCGGCGAGATGAAGCTGGACGGCATCGATCTTGTGCGCACGCCGCAAAGAGGGATGCGAACGCTGCGCGGCAAAAAAATGGCGATGGTGTTTCAGGAGCCGATGTCTGCTTTTGATCCGGTGTTTACGATCGGCAGCCAGATTGTCGAGGTGATAGCCGGACATAAGCTCGGCAGCCGCGAGAAGGCGCGGGAGCGTGCAATTCATTTGCTGGGCCGCGTCGGCATACCAGAGCCGGAGCTTCGGATGAAGCAGTATCCGGGCGAGCTGTCCGGCGGCATGCTTCAGCGCGCGATGATTGCGATGGCGCTCGCCTGCGGACCGGAGCTGCTTATTGCAGATGAGCCTACAACGGCGCTCGATATGACGATACAAGCGCAAATCTTGCAGCTGCTGCAGGAGCTGAAGGCAGAATTCAATATGTCCATTCTGCTTATAACGCATGATATGGGCATTGCCGCGGAAATGGCTGACCGCATCATCGTGATGTATGCCGGTCAAGTCGTTGAGGAGGCAACGGCCGAGCAGCTGTTCGAGCTGCCTCATCACCCTTACACGCAGGGCTTGCTTCGTTCCGTTACGACGCTGGACAGCGATAGAGGCTCGAAGCTGTTCTCCATTGATGGAAGCATTCCGAATTTGTTCGAGCTGCCGAGTGGCTGCCGCTTCCACCCAAGGTGTCCGCATGCAACAGAAAAATGCGTGAAGGAAAGCCCTCCTCTCTTTGACGTAAATGATCGTAAGGCAGCTTGCTGGTATGCAGAGGAACTGGCGGAGACGCAGGCTTGGAAACGTTCAGAAAAGGCAAACACGTCTATAGTGGTTAAAGAAGCTGTGGAAGGCGATCATGAGGAAGCGGGAGCGGCCTTTGCGGAGAACCTATTTGAAATCGAAGGGCTGCGAAAATATTACCCGCTTGGCAAAAGCTTGCTCTCGCGTCACCCCTCTTCTATTCGAGCTGTCGATGATGTGACCTTCCAAATTCGCAAGGGGGAAACCTTTGGCCTCGTTGGCGAATCCGGCAGCGGCAAATCGACGCTGGGCCGCGTGATCATGCAGCTGGAGAAGGCTACGGCGGGCAAGGTGACCTTTGCCGGGCAGCAGTTGACTGAACTGAGACAATCACAGCTGCATGAGGTGCGCAAGGACATGCAGATGATCTTTCAAGATCCGTACGGCTCGATGAATCCGCGCTGGCGAGTTGGCGATATCATTGGGGAGCCGCTCTCGATCCACACCTCGCTCAGCGCAGCGGAGAGACAATCACGGATTGAAGAGCTGCTGCATGTCGTAGGCCTTAATCCATCCTCGCATGAGCGCTATCCGCATGAATTTTCCGGCGGCCAGCGGCAGCGCATCGGCATCGCCAGAGCGATCGCGCTGCGTCCCTCCTTCGTGCTTGCCGATGAAGCGGTATCGGCGCTTGATGTATCGGTGCAGGCGCAAATCGTCAATTTGATGCAGGATTTGCAGCAGAGCCTGGGGCTGACGTATTTGTTCATTGCCCATGGCCTTCACGTGGTCAGACATATCTCGAACCGGATCGGCGTCATGTACTTGGGCAAGCTTGTAGAAATTGCCGACAGCGAGGAGCTGTTCACGCACCCGGCGCATCACTATACGAAAGCGCTGATTGCCTCCATTCCTTGGCCGGACCCATCTCGCAAGAGAGGGCTGCTAACGATTGACGGCGAAATTCCGTCCCCCGCAAGTCCACCCTCAGGCTGTCGTTTTCATACCCGCTGCCCCGCAGCGACTGCGCTGTGCAAGAGCGAGCAGCCGGAGCTGCAAGAGATTGAGAAAGGGCACTGGGCAGCATGCCATTATCCCGCTTAGAAGCCGAGAGCCTCATTTACTGGGGTTCTAGGCTTTTTTTTCGTCTACGGATAGGCACATATGACTAAGGGACCATTGACGTGCTGAAAAATGGCATGTTAACCTATTTCCATATGGAAACTATTGGAGGGATACTCTTGATTGAAATTCGCTTATCGGTTGGCTATGACGAGTATGAAGAAGGAATTAGAATGTCTAGCTTAATTGAAAAACTGGCATCGAGCGCGGATGGCGAGCAGCTGTCTATTCTAACGATTGGCGATTGGGGTCAGGCGTATGAGAATTCTCCAGATAGCTTTTTGGACACTTTGATCAGCCATAAGGATTCATTTCCTAACCTAACGAAACTATTCATTGGAGATATGGGCTTTGAGGAATGCGAGGTTTCCTGGATTAACCAGACTAATCTCTCCCCGCTGCTTGCGGCATTCCCGAATTTGCAGTCGTTATCGATTAAGGGCAGCCAAGAATTAAGCTTGCAGCCGCTCGTCCACGACAAGCTGCAGGAGCTGGTCATTATTTGCGGAGGACTGCCAAAGTCGGTGCTTGAGGAAATCGCGAGCGCGAGGCTGCCGGAATTGAAGCGGCTTGAGCTCTATTTGGGCGTCGAGGATTACGGCTTTGACGGCGGCATTGGGGATGTGCTGCCGCTGATGAAGGGTGATCTGTTTCCGAAGCTCACTTATTTGGGCTTGAAAGACAGCGGAATTCAGGATGAAATCGCGGTTGCGATTGCTGATGCGCCTATTTTGGACCAATTGGATACGCTGGATCTCTCTTACGGCACGTTATCCGATGAAGGCGGGGAGGCACTGCTTGCAAGCGAGCGCATTAAGAAGCTGAAGCATCTTAACCTAAGCTATCATTATATGACGGGCGAGCTGCTGGAGCGCTGGAAGCAGTCGGGCTTGTCGGTTGACGTAACCGATCAGCAGGAAGCGGATGAAGATGATTGGCGTTATCCTTTCCTTACAGAGTGATGGGCAGCTATTCAGCAAAGAGCGACGGTGAGATTCCTTTTCTATTAATAGGGAATCCGGCGAACAAACGGACAATGGGCCTGCAGGCGGCAAGGAGCAAGCTGGGGCTGGCTCCGGCTGTTGTGCTTCCCTATGAGCAGCTGCTTAGTCGTTCCTTGTACATAGAAGATGTATTGCAACAATTTGCGGGAGACGAACCGATCATCGTACGACTCGATGCGCCTGGCGAGGATCAGGCGGTTGAGCGGGAGCTGATCGCATGGGGCGCGCCTGACCGGAGCGGCGACGATGTTTTCTGGTCAGCGGGCTCGCTGCCAGGCAGCATCTCGATTCCGGCGGCAGACGCCCTCGCCCTTCCTCAGCAGCATGGACGAATTTATTTTCCGGCGCAGTGGTACCGCGGGTATTGCCGGTTTCTTGCCGCTATGCAGCGGGAGGCTGGGGCTTCGAGAAAAGCTGTCCGCTGGGTCAATTCGCCCGGCAGCATCGCGAGCATGTTCGACAAAAGAAGCTGCTGGCAGCTATTGTCGCGCCAAGGCCTTCGCGTGCCGGCGCTGCCGGCGCCGGTTGGTACGATAAGAAGCTACGATCAGCTTCAAGCGGCAATCTCTGCTAGCGGCATGAGGCGGCTGTTCATTAAGCTCGCCTGCGGCTCCGGCGCTTCAGGCGTTATTGCCTATCAGATTAACCCGAGCACAGGCGCTGAGCTTGCGATTACGACCATTGGCGTAGAGGAGCATGCCGGAAGCAGCAGCTTTTACAATGCAGGTCTGCTTCGGCGCTACCGGGAGCATTCGGATATCCGGACGATTATCGATTGGGTGTGCAGGGAAGGCGCACATATTGAACGCTGGATCGAGAAGGACAGCTTCGAGAGCAAGTCGTTTGACGTGCGCCAGCTCGTCGTGGACGGCGAGGCTTGCCATACGGTGCTGCGGCTGAGCAGCACGCCCATTACCAATCTGCATCTTCGCAACGAGCGAAGAATGGATGTCGATGGGCTGCTTTCGGCAGAGGTGAAGCAGGCGGTGAAGCAGGCTGCGGAAGCTGCGCTCCGCGCTTTTCCGGGAAGCAGGACGGCGGGCGTGGATGTGCTCGTTCAGCGGGGCAGCGGACTTACCTATGCGATAGACATTAATCCATTTGGCGATTTGCTCTATGGTGCCGAGTACGAGGGGATGAACACCTATGAATGGCAAATGCGCAAGCTTCTCAGAAAGGAATAGCAACGTATGCCGGATATGAACCAAATCGTGGGCAGCCACGATATTTTGATGATTACGCTTGATACGCTGCGCTATGACGTGGCGAAGCTCGAGGAAGCGAACTGTCCGAATCTTTGCGCGGGCGGAGGCTGGGAGAAGCGGCATACGCCGGGCAGCTTTACCTATGCCGCCCACCATGCTTTTTTCGGCGGTTTTCTGCCCACTCCCGCGAACACGGACAAAGCCTCTCACGTGCGGCTTTTTCACACCAAAAATACAGGGCTTAAGACGCACCCTCATACATGGTTATTTGACGCTCCGGATCTCGTATCCGGCTTGCAGGAGGCTGGTTACCGGACGATCTGCATCGGAGGCGTCATTTTTTTTACGAAGAAAAATAAGCTTGCGAAGGTGCTGCCTAGTTATTTTCAAGAAAGCTATTGGCGGATGACCTTTGGGGTGACGAATCCGCGCTCAACCGAGCATCAGGTGAACCACGCGCTGAAGCTGCTAGAGCAGGCCGATCCCGCTGAGAAGCTGTTTTTGTTTATGAATATATCGGCTATGCACGGGCCTAATCACTACTTCGTGCCAGGCGCAAAGCGGGATTCCATAGAGACGCAGCGCGCAGCGCTTCGTTATGTGGACAGTCAGCTTGGCGTGTTATTCAAGGCGCTGCGGCGCAGGGGGAAAACGTTTTGCCTAGCGTTCTCCGATCATGGGACGGCGTATGGCGAGGACGGCTATGAGGGACATCGATTGGCTCATGAGGTCGTTTGGGATGTGCCTTATCGCGAGTTTATATTGGAATAAGGAGGGATGCAGCTTGCTGCAATCATCATCGCTAAAATCATCTGCCGAGCTGCGTGAGCGGGAGCGGGAGCAGCGCTTTACGCAGGCTCCATACCGTTCGTATTTGTATTCCTATCCTCATAAGACCGCTTATCGGGATTTGCAGCCCGCGCAATCGCTGAAGGAGCTGTGGGAGAAGGATCAAACGGACTATCACTTTTTGTATATGCACATTCCTTTTTGCGGGGCTCGCTGCGGATTTTGCAATCTATTTACACTGCCGGACCGGCGCGTCGATGTTCATGAGCAATATGTGGATGCGCTGCAGCGGCAGGCGGAGCAATGGGCACCTTGGTTTGAAAATCGCTCATTCTCCAGGTTCGCGATTGGCGGCGGAACGCCAACGCTGCTGGAAGCGGGCCAATTGAATCGGTTGTTCGATATTGCCGAGCATACGATGGGGCTTAACCCTATGCAGGCATCGATATCGGTAGAAACGTCGCCGGAGACGGTTACTGCCGACCGGATGCGCGTGCTGAAGGATAGGCAGGTTGACCGCGTCAGCATGGGCATCCAAAGCTTCGTCGAGGAGGAAGCCTCCGCCATCTACCGTCCGCAGAAGCCGCGGCTTGCGGAGGAATCGTTGGAAACGCTGATGAGCTATCAATTTCCGCTCGTAAACGTAGATCTTATCTATGGCTTACCGGGGCAAAATGCGGACACCTGGCTGTATTCCCTAGAGAAGGCAATCAGCTATGCGCCTGGGGAGATTTTTATATATCCGCTTTATACGCGTGAAAATACGATATTGAAGCCGGAGCAAGTGCTCGGCAGAGGAGAGGATATTCGGCTCTCGCTCTATCATATTGCCCGCGAGCGTCTGGAGGCTGCCGGCTATAAGCAATATTCGATGAGGCGCTTCGCGAAGGATATCGTTTTTAATCATAAGAGCGTGCTGCCCTTCAGCTGTCAGGAGGAAGGGATGGTCGGCCTTGGCTGCGGCGCCCGTTCCTATACGCGCGATGTCCACTACGCTTCGCGTTACGGCGTAAGCACCGCTGCAACGAGAAGCATCATTGAGGAATATGTAACGGCTGAGAGCTACGACACGGCAGATTACGGTTTTGTCTTGAGCGAGGCGGAGCAAAAACGCAGATACGTTCTTAAGGCGCTGCTGCACCGGGAGGGATTGGAGCAATCCGCATACGAGCAACGCTTCGGGACCGATCTGCTTCTGGATCAGCCTGATTTGAATGAGCTGCTCGGCACGGGACT
Source organism: Paenibacillus sp. FJAT-27812 (assembly GCF_001273905.1). Lineage (NCBI taxonomy): Bacteria > Bacillati > Bacillota > Bacilli > Caryophanales > Paenibacillaceae > Paenibacillus > Paenibacillus sp. FJAT-27812. The sequence goes on from NZ_LIGH01000001.1 coordinate 3,340,138, forward strand.
AGCGGAACTTGAGTCGGGCGTATTGCGGCTGACGACGCTTGGTTTGGCTTATTCGGACGCCATCGGGGATGAGCTGATTTCGGGCGAGGTAAGAGAGCTGATGAACGGGTACGTGATCCGATGAAGGCGGTGCTCTATTACCGCGGTGCAATGTCATCCTGCAATTATGACTGTCCGTATTGTCCCTTCAGCAAAACGAAGGATAGCAAAGAGACGCTTGCGAAGGATAAGCAGCAGCTTCATGCTTTCATGGAGTGGGTTCGAGAGCAAGGAGCAGCGGGCCATCAGCTGTCGATTTTTTTTAATCCTTACGGCGAAGCGCTCGTTCACCGCTGGTATCGCGATGCGATGATCGAGCTTTCCCATATGACGCATGTGAAGAAGGTAGCCGTACAGACGAACCTATCGGTTAAGCTTGATTGGACGCAGCAGCTTGCCAAGGACAAAGCAGCGTTCTGGGTAACGTATCATCCCGGCCAAACGGGCCAGGAGCAATTTCTAAGCCAGTGCATGAAGCTTTATGAGCAGGGAATTTCGTTCAGCGTAGGCTCGGTTGGGATTCGAAGCGCGTTTGATGCGATTGCGCAGCTGCGGAAGCTGCTTCCGGAGGATGTCTACCTTTGGGTGAACGCTTATAAGGATCGGAAAGCCTATTATTCAGAGGAAGAGATCGCGTATTTAACGCAAATCGATCCACATTTCGGACTGAACGTCCCCGATTACGATAGCATAGGCAAGCCGTGCGGCGCAGGGGCGAATGTGTTTTACGTGCAGGGCGCCGGCATCGTCAAACGGTGCTACAGCGATCGAAGGGTTATCGGGCATCTCTACCGAGACGGATTGGAAGGATTAGCTGCCGAACGGGCTTGCGGGATGAAAAAATGCGGCTGTTACATCGGCTACATTCATATGCCGGAGCTCGGGCTGGAACGGGTTTATGGGGATCGGCTGCTGGAGCGAATACCGGCTGGTTTTGCTCGGTAAACGCCATTAACCGCGATCCAGATAGCCATGGATCAGTCGATGAGTCAAAATAAGAAGCTGCCGCGATCAGGTCATGCCCATGTGCCTTGCGGCGGCTTATTTTTGCTTGGCGGCAGTCATCGATTGCAATAAAATTTCTGATTTAGGAACCAAAATCCTTATTATGGTACAGTATTCGTAATAGACTATTTAAGAAGCTGGAGGTGCAGCTGTGTTAAATGTGTTCATAACGGTTAAGAGCTTAGGTAAGCGAAAAAACCATCTTGACCGTCTTGCATGGCTATTATCCGAAGTGCCGCTGACGCTGAAGGCGTTAATTATCGACATGGTGACAACGAATGTCCGGCAGCTCAACGAACGGGAGACCGAGACGCCGCTTGTTCCTTTTCTGACGCAGGGCGATATCGAGCAGCTTGGCCAGAGCGGGAAAATTGGCTTCGGCGCGCTCTATAACGAGAAGAAAGCAGACGAGAAAGAGGCCATTTCAACGGCTATACTCGCTTTTGAGGACGGTTTATATCGGGTGTTTATTAACGGAAATGAGATAGAGCAACTGGATGATGCGCTTACGCTGCATGAAGGCGATGAAATTGCGTTCGTTCGGTTTACGATGCTGGCGGGCAGCACGTGGTAGAGCGAAACGAAGGAGGCTGCGAGGATGGAAAGAGGAGAGCAAAAGCTGTATTTTCAAAATATGAAGGATAAGGTGGATGAGCTGACGCTTTCGGATTCGCATAAGCGTCTGGCTGGGCTGCTTGTACAAATCAGCGAGCGCGGCTATAACGACTATGAGATCAGCGGACAAATAAAGGAGCAGCTTCTCGTCTTGGCATCGGGTGAGGAGCAGCAGCTGTTCGAGCCGCTTGCTGAGATTATCGCTGAGCTGCTGGATGATTCATATGCTCATGTTTTCCGCTATATGGCGACGTACGCAACCGAATATCCTTATAGCACGGGTTATGCGCGCAGGCCCTTCCGAACAAGGGAGCAGCGTCTGCATCTCGATCGATTGCTGGCAAAAATGATTTCCTTATTCTACTTGAATGGCCGTCAGTTCTCCGTGATCGAATATTTGACGAAAGCCAATTACATAGCAGAAAATGACTACCAATTTCCCAAAACGGCCATTGCCGACATTATTGCATATGGCATTGACGATAACAATGAAGCGGTTATGACCGCGTTAAAAGATATTATATATGGTGATAACAACACGGCACTTTTGTCGCGCAGCATGATTTCAGGCATTTTCCTCAGCCACAGCCTTGAGGCTTATCGGATGCTTGGGGAGCTGCTCGTCGCCGCCAGATTGCAGGAGGGCCTCCGCCAAAGCATCGTTGAAGCGATGGATGAGGGTACGATCGAAGCGATGCAGTATATGCTTGAGGTCGTAATCGAGCATGATTTGATTCGCTATAGCTCGGTTATTAGGGCGCTAGATGTATGGACCGGCTTAGGGCTGGAAGCTGCTAATTCGCGGGTAGCGAAGAAAAATCTTGAATTTGCCGCAAGATGCCTTGCCGATGCCTCAGCTTGTGAGGAGGGACTTGCGAGCAGCAACGTGAACGAGCTGTATATGAGCCTATGGGCCATTGCCGTCCGGGAGGAGCAGCAGCTTTATGACAAGATCCGCTTCCTCATGACGAGCAAGGATGACTATCGCAAAATCGTGGCGCAATATATGCTGGCGCAAAGCCAAAACGAAGATGTCCGCTTCGCAATCGCTAAGGATTGGCTGGGCGAAACGAATAAAGAGCTGCAATATTGGCTCGTATCCAATTACTCTCTCGATTACTCTTATAAGTGGGAGAGAGCGGATGGCGAGAATAAATCGCGTCTTGAGCTGAAGCAGTCATCGTACTTGTCGGATAAAGAAGCAAGAAGGCAGCAGTACGAACAGTTCAAGCTGATGCTAAGCGCCATGCCTGCAAAGGAGATAACCGCAAAGTCGCAAGTGTTTGATTGGATCGGCTATACGTATTCCTCGGATATGATCGTTCGGAAGCTGCTCTTCTTGACGGCGCATGACATGGATATCGATTGGATTGCTGAGCTTGTTGCTATGAAGGATGCGCTCGGTCCAGATCAAAGGGGCGAGCTGCTTAAATATTTTATGAATGACGTATCGAATAGCGTGCAACGCTCCTTTCTCATTGCAAGCTTGTCGGATAAAAGCATGAGCAATCGCGAGCTGGCTATTTTAAAGGCCGCGAATTTGGAGCTGAGCGAAGATGAAATCGACGCGGTTACTGCTCTGCTGAAGCTAAAGACGGGATCGCTGCGCCAGGGGGCCATCGGTTTGCTGCTGAAGCAGCCTGCCCGCCAATTGGAAGCGGCTCTGGCGCTTCTGCTGCAAAGCCGTAACGAGCTGCAGCGCCTTGCCGCGCTGGAGCTGCTGACGGAGATGAAGGATGAGCCGGCGCATGCCGAGCTTTCGAACGCGCTGCAGGACGAGGTGGACTCGATTGCGGAGCCAACCGATAAAGAGCGTCTGCTGATTGCAAAGCTGAAGCAGCAGGACTCGTACACGCTGAGCAACGGTCTCGGGTTATTTGATCCCGCTGCGGTAGACGCGGAGCTTACGAGCAGAGAGCAGCTTCCGTTCTCTGCGCTTCAGGAGGCGCGAAGCCGCTTTGACCTTACGACCGAGCAAATCCGTGATTTTGTCACGGGACTTGCGGATCTCGTTCATCTTCATCGTGAGCATGAATACGAAATGCTCGATTATTCGGGCGCGAGGCAGTCTCTTCTCATCGGCGCCCGGCTGACAGAGCTGAGTTGGAGCTACGATTCAGAGGATACTACGCCAGCTCTGGAGCGGTATCCGCTCTCGCAAGTATGGGCGGATTATTTGGAGGAGAGCGGCTTTGGCGCAGCCGAGCTGCTGCAGCTTGATTTTTACCGAACGCAGAAGACGCTATGCGGCTATTATTACGGCGAGCTTGAGCACTGGAGAAGTTCTTCTTATGAGCCGGCTGAGGGCTGGCGAAAAGAGCTGTTGGAGCAGCTCTATCAGGTGGAAACGCTGCGTGAAGCTTTTGGCCTGTTTGAGAATTTGCCTTATGGACAGCAAGTGAATAAGCTGATTGGCGCTTACGTGGAGCAATGCGATAAGCAAGAGCAATTTGAGCCGGCGAATCACGTGTTAAACTTAATTATTCAATGTTTTCCTGCCGAACGCGTCGCTCAGGAGAGTCAGCTTCTCGATTTGTACACGAGCTTTTGGGGGAGATGGGTACGCGCGAATGTTCATGACGACGAATCGTTTATCGCATGCTTCCGCACTTATTACCACCTCTATGAAATGAATGGCTATGACAACCATCTGCTGACTTTATCCGATTTTGCGCGAGCATACAGCTTGGGTGTTATTGATGAGCATGAGCTGCTTAGGGAGCTGATCGCAAGGCCGCAAAGCAGCAATCATATCAGGCAGCTTACGAATCCGCAAAGTAAGCTGCTGGAGCAATATCCGCAGTTGATCGAGTTCAAGGAGAAAGTCGTGCTGCGCATTTTAGAAATCGAGCTGAATCGCGGGGACCTGGCTACTGAGGTGACGAATCTGGCGACGAGCATTCAGCATATCGACGGGATGGAGCATTTTCTCGCGATACTGGCAGGGCTCGATAAGGAATCGTTTGTGCGCGGCTATATTTATGGATACGGAAGAGATGTGACGAAGAAGGAGACGTTCAGCCATCTGCTAAAGGTATGCCATCCCCGCAAGGATGAGGACGAAGCTTTGATGGCTGAGCTGCTGAAGGGTCGCAGCATCGCGGAGACAAGGCTGCTGGAAGCCGCAATGTATGCGCCGCAGTGGGTTGAACTCGTGTCGCGCCACTTGGGCTGGAGCGGCCTTCGCAGCGCTGCATGGTATTTTCACGCGCATATCAATGAATCGTTCTCGGCGGAGAAGGAGACGATTGTTGCCCAATATTCGCCGATTTCACCGCAGGATTTTAACGATGGCGCATTCGATATCGATTGGTTCAGGCAAGCGTACGAGGAGCTTGGAGAAGAGAAATTCCAGCTGCTTTACCAATGCGCGAAATATATATCGGCAGGCTCGAACCACAGGCGGTCACAGCTGTTCGCAGACGCTGTGCTCGGTAAGCTGAAGCTTGCCGAGCTGTATGCTTCCGCGTCGGAGAAGCGGAATAAGGATCACTTGCTCAGCTACAGCCTGCTTCCGTTCGGCGAAGGGGGCAGCCAAACGCGTGACGTGCTGGGGCGCTATACGTTTATTCAGCAGTTTTTGAAGGAAAGCAAGACATTCGGCGCTCAGCGCCGGGCAAGTGAAGCGAAGACGGCGAGCATCGCGCTCGATAATCTGGCTCGCAATGCGGGTTACGCCGACGTGATTCGCTTAACTTGGGATATGGAAGGCAGGAAGCTGGATGAGCTTCTCCATTATTTCGAGCCGCATGCGCTGGATGATATTTTGACCGCGCAGCTCGTTATCGACGGCGATGGCAAAACCGATATTCGCGTGCTGAAGCATGGCAAGGAATTGAAGTCGGTTCCCGCGGCATATAAGAAAAATGAGTACATTACAGTGCTCAAAGAGACAAAAGCCGAGCTTACGGAGCAGTATAGAAGAGCACGTGCCGAGCTTGAGCGCTCGATGGAAGCGGGCAGCGGCTTCACTTTGCAGGAAGTCAGCAAGCTGGCTCGCAATCCTGTCCTGTCTCCATTAGTGGGCGTGCTCGTATTCAAGTCTGGCGAGTCGCTAGGGTTTTTCGACGCGGAGACGGGAACGCTCAATAGCCCGCAGGGAGATCGCTATGAGGTGAAGGATGGCGAGCAGCTGGTCATCGCGCATCCGCTCCATTTCTTTGAAAGCGGACAGTGGAGCTCCTATCAGAAGGACTTGTTCGACCGCCAAGTGAAGCAGCCGTTCAAGCAAATTTTCAGGGAGCTTTACGTGCCAAATGGCGATGAGCTTGCAAGCGGCTCGTTGTCGCGCCGGTATGCTGGGCATCAGGTGCAGCCGCGCAAAACGGTCAGTCTCCTCAAAGGCCGAAGATGGACGGTAAGCTATGAAGAGGGCTTGCAAAAGGTATTTTACAAGGAGAACGTCATCGCCAGCATTTATGCGCTTGCCGATTGGTTCTCTCCCTCCGATATCGAGAGTCCGACGCTGGAAACGGTTCGTTTCTTTGATCGCCATACACTTAAAGGCTTGGATATTGCGCAGGTGCCAAGCTTGATTTTCTCAGAGGTGATGAGAGACGTTGATTTGGTCGTCAGCGTGGCTCATGTCGGCGGCGTCGATCCGGAGGCAAGCCTTACTACGATTGGCATTCGTACAGCTATCGTACGCGAATCGCTGCGGCTGCTTAAGATCGACAATGTGCGCCTCGAGGGCAATCATGCGTTGATCGCAGGCAAGCTTGGCGAGTACAGCGTGCATCTGGGCAGCGGTATGGTTCATAAGCAGGCGAAGGGTGCGCTCTCCATTGTACCCGTCCATTCGCAGCATCGCGGGAGGTTGTTCCTGCCCTTCATGGATGAAGATCCGAAGACAGCGGAGATTTTGTCCAAAATCGTACTGCTGGCACAGGACGCCAAGCTGAAGGACCCGCAAATTTTAGCGCAGCTGCAAGCATAGCAACGGGATGAGAGGAGAAGGGGGCCGATTATGGCTCCCTTTTTTTCGTTACGTGGACAATCGCGTTAGAGAGCGGTCATGCTTCAAAATGCCGGAATTGGGGTAAAGTACATTATGGTTTGAATACAGAAAGGAGCGTGTTTAAAATGTCGCAGGCGAAAAAAGTCGCTTTTCTACTGGCCAACGATTTTGAAGATTCCGAGATGAAAAATCCATATGATGAAATGGTTAAAAACGGGCATGAAGCCGTTATTATCAGCTTGAGGAGCAATGAGGAGCTGAAAGGGAAGCAGGGCACGATTGCCTATACTTCGCATTTGGGCATTGCAGAGGCGAAGGCGGATGATTATGCAGCCATTATTATTCCTGGCGGCAAATCGCCATCCCACCTCATGAATAATGCGGATGTGCAAGCCTTCGTCAAGGAAGCCGATCAAGCGGGCACGACGATCGCGGCTATTTGCCACGGACCGCAAATTTTGGAGGCAGCAGGCCTGCTCAAAGGCCGTACGCTAACCTCGTATCCGGGCATCTCGTCAGAGATCAAAGCTGCGGGAGGAAACTTCGTCGACAAAGAGGTTGTCGTGGACCGCAACTGGGTTACGTCACGGACGCCGGAGGACGAGCCCGCCTTCATCCGCGAGACGATTGGCAAGCTTGGCGTAAACGCATGGTAAGCTGAGCTTAATGGATGTTGAATAGGGAGTGCGAGCACTGGAAGCCATTCTAGCTGCTCGTTTTCTTTTTTTTGTGTGTGAACAGATTGGTGTGTTAATGAGAGAGCTTGTGCACCCGAGCCCCAGCCCCCAGCTACGAGCCTCCCGCCAAACCGAAAATGCTCTGAAAAAAGATTAACAGGAAATACTCCCGTTAATTTCACGAATTTTGAACAAAAATCAGGGTTAGCAGGAATTACTCCTGTTAATTATTCATTTTTGATCGATATGGGTTCAATTTGCTCTTATTAACGGGAGTATTTCCAGCTAAATGGGTTTATCAGGCTTCCAAATAAATATTAGCAGGATAATTTCCCGTTAATTCAGATCTGTTCAATTGACAGTGTCCGACGTTACTGGTGTATAAGATATGCGAGGGAAAGCCAGCAAGATGAAACGGGTGAAATTGTTTTCCATATCTATTTGAAGTATATTTTAGTTATAATGACTTCATTTTTAAGGAGGGCGTGCCTGAATGCCCGATACTGCATTTGATCAAGAAATGGACAAGTCTGCTGATTCGAGTATTCACTCATCCTCATTGGTGAGTAAAGCTGAGCTTATCGACGCGGGACTAACCGCCTTGAATGAGCTGGGAGCAGATCATATTTGTAAGGTTTGTATCGCAAACAGCGGCTCATGCTGCAACGGCTGCCAGCATCTGCTTGACGGGGTAGGCTGCCAGAAGCGAAATACGAGCTGTACGGCATGGTTGTGCGGTTTTCATAAATTTTTATTATACGAGGTTGGCGAGTTAGAGCAATGGAATGCATTTTGGAATCAGGTTCCTGGACAGGATTACCGCGAAGACTTTACACCTGAGCATATCAAGATTGAAAAAAAATTACGCAGGCAAAAGTTTGCGATGGATCACCTGGGGGAAGCGCTCGCCGCAGATTTGCAGGAGATGGCAAGGTCCCATATTTCGATCGGCCTTATACTGGCGCTGCGTGAGAAGCTGGATAAAAATATCGATCAGCTGATGAACGGCGATGATGACCATAAGAAAAAAGCTAGACTAAAAAGAAAAATCAAAGTGCTGACGAGCGATTTCCAGCGCTTCCACTACTTATTGGCTAAGTATCAAGAGCAGCTATCTAGCGACATAACCCCATAACCTCCTGCTGGCCCCAACAAAACGCCTCAACAACCACGACGCAAGTGGGGTTAGAGGCGTTTTTTAATGGATGATTCGCGTCAGTGCAAGCTATTGAAGCATGTTTATTTCAAAAACGCCAGCAGCTCCTTATTGAACCTCGCCGGTTCATCGAACAGCATGCCGTGGCCGCTTTGTTCAAACGTAACGAGCGTCGAGCCGTCTATGCCATTCAGCTGCTGCTTCGCAAGCTCGGGCGGGCAGATCGTGTCCAGCGAGCCATGGAAAATCGTTGTAGCTGTCTTAATTTGCAGGATGTCAGCACGCAAATCCTCGTCGCGAAGCGACTCAAACGTCCGAACCGTACCCCATGCGGATGCCTCAAGGCCAAGCTGCTGCAGCCAATCCTTAAAAGGCTCGCTTATCACATCGGCATCCGCGCCTTTTGCCAAAAACTTGTCCCCGAAGTCGCGCAGCAGCTGCGGCCGGTCTTTTTTGACGGCGGCGATTTGCGCATCCGCATCCTCTCTCTTCATGCCATACGGAAAATCATCCCGCTGGGTAAACGACGGAGCAGCAACGCCAAGCAGCGCAAGCTTGCGGATGCCATAGCCTCCGTGGCGCGCCATGTAGCGGACAGCTATTGCGCCGCCCACAGAGAAGCCTACAAGATAAGCTTGATCCAGCTTCAAATAATCGATCACCGCTTTTACGTCGTCGGCGAGCCGATCATAGCCATAGCCTGTTGCCGGGGCGTAAGATTTTCCGAAGCCTCGCTGGTCAATCCCAATGCAGCGAAAGCCCTGCTCAGAGAGCAAAGTAAACTGATATTCAAACATCCGGCTGTTCAGCGGCCAGCCATGCAGGAAGATAACAGGGGGGCCGGAGCCGATATCCTCAACAAATAATCGCACATTTTTTTCAACCTCAATGTAATGTCCCATCGAATCTCTCCTCTCGTGGTCTATATCTTTTTTTACCCATTTAAGGACGATTTGAAAAATAAATCTTTTTCAGCCGTATGAAGAGTTAAAATAAAGACAGCGGATTGGAGGCTGGAGCATGTTTTCTTGGCTTAGGATGGCGGTAATCGTTATCGTCACCGTATTTTTGACTCGATTCATCCCGTTTTCGGCATTTTTTCAAAATGTGAACACATTGGTTCACGAGCTTGCCCACGCGCTTGTAACACTGCTGCTAAAAGGAAACGTCATGCATATTTACTTGTTCGCTGACCAGAGCGGGGTGACTTACACGGCTTATACGGACAGCTGGATGATCATCCCGATTGCGCTTGCCGGATACACCGGCTCCGCGGTGTTTTCGTTGCTGTTGTTCTTTCTGCATGCGAAGGGCAAGGAGCGCTTCGGACTCGCTTTAATCGCGATAGCTGCCGGGGTCGCACTCGCGCTATTCGTTCGCAATGGCTACGGCATGGCATGGAGCGCAGGCTTTACGGCGTTGACGGTACTTATTTGTTTTGCCGCGCCAGGCTGGCTGCGAACCGGTTATTACTTGCTTCTTGCTTTCATTTGCCTGGTGGAGTCGGTCATTAGTCCGTTTATCTTATTTTATCTTGCGGTTACCGAGCCGGCTTCGGCGGGAGATGCAGCCAGCCTGAGCGGCGTTACATTCTTACCAGCCTTTGTATGGTCAGCGATCTTTTGTATCTTTGCGCTCTGGTGCGCCAAAATCGCGATCGGCTATTTGTTTAGAAGAAAGGCTAGTGGGATACAAATAAGTAGATAAATGACTGGGAAGGTTGTGGCGAGAGTGTCAAAGAACAATAAGTTGCCCGCGCGAAAAAAGGTGGACTTAACGGACATTGATCCGAAGGATACAGGCCGCTTTCAAAATAAAGATGAGGTCGCTAAAGAAGTAAAGGAGCTTGAGCTGGAGCTGCAGGAGCTGCAAGAGAAGCTGGCAGCCGGCAAAAAGCATGCGGTGCTGTTTGTTTTTCAGGGCATGGATTGCAGCGGGAAGGACGGCGTCATCAAAAAAGTGTTTGCCGGACTGCATCCGCAGGGCATTTCTGCCCACAGCTTTAAGGCGCCGACGGAGGAGGAAGCGCGGCATGATTTTTTATGGAGAGCGCATTGTGCCGTTCCCGCCCTTGGCCAAATTGCTGTGTTTAACCGTTCCTATTACGAGGAAGTACTCATTACGAGAGTACATGGCAAGGTAAAGGACGAGGAGGCCAAGCAGCGTTTTAAGCATATTAATCATTTTGAAGCCATGCTCGCCGAGAGCGGCGTGAAGGTCGTTAAAGTCTTTTTGCATATCTCGAAGCAGTTCCAGCTTGAGAAGCTCGTTAGCCGCATCGAGGATCCAAGCAAAAACTGGAAGTTCGACCCGGCCGATCTGCAGGAACGCAAATCATGGAAGCAGTACCGCGAGTACTACGAAGAGCTGTTCGAAAAATGCAGCAAAGAGGCGCCATGGCATGTGGTCCCCTCCGATCATCGCTGGTATCGCAATTACGCCGTGCTCCAAATCGCAGTCGAAGCTTTGCGTAGCTTGGATCTAAATGAGCCGCCCGCCAATCCCGAGCTGCAGCTGCTGCTGGCAGATATGAAGAAAGAAGAAGGCTAACCGTCTTTATTGGACCTTAGCTTTGCTTTTGTTGCTCCTTAGCTTCGCTTTGTTGCTCGCTAGCTATATCTTTATAGCTCCCTAGTAGTCCATTATTCTATCGCATGTTATTATAAATATGGAAATTTAAGAGATGCGGATGAAGGAAAATAGGGGGATTTATGCAAAAGAGCAATAATCGGATGAGAAAGCAATGGTGGTTAATCGCTTTATTTTTTCTAATCGTTGTTTCTTTTCCTGTATATGGATATTTTTATAATCATATAGCGAGTCCGGACGCACCGAGGTCTAGCGGAGGCGTTCTCGATTTGCGGGATTGGAATTTTGACACGGACGGTCTTGTTCCACTAAAAGGGGAATGGGAGTTTTATCGCAATCAGCTGCTGACGCCCGAGCAATTTGCCGATGCGGCGCCTGCGGCAAGCAAGAGGCCTGAGCTTACAGGTCTCTTTCCTGTGCCAGGACAGTGGAATGACTATATTTCTGAAACGGGAAATCCAGAGGCCGCAGGGTTCGGTACCTATCGATTAATGGTAGAGCTGAGCAACCATAAAGATGAGACAATGTTTGGCATACGCACAACGAACATCCGAATGGCGAATAAAGTGTTTCTGAATGGCAGGGAAGCGGGCGCAAGCGGAATACCCAGCGATACGAATGAGACAGGAGAGTCTAACAATGTTCCTTATGTAGAGTTTGTATCGGTACGGGGCAATCAGGTTGAGGTGATCGTTCAGGTTTCCAATTTCAACTACGCATCTGGCGGCATCATTTATCCCATTTGGTTCGGACACGAGGATGAGATTAGGAAGAGCCGAGAGCTGGCGATGTTCGGGGACTTTTTGAACGTTGGCGGATTTGCGATGTTCTCTTTCTTTTTTCTGCTTTTGTTTTATATGCGGAGGCAGGAGCGATCCTTGCTTTACTTGGCGTTGTTTTGTTTGGCGATATTGGTGTATGTGCTGACGCATGGCGAGAAGCTCATATCGATCGTATGGCCGGGGCTGAATTACGATTGGGTCATGAAGCTGCAAAATATATCCTCGACCTGCGGGTATTACTTTATTCTGCAGTATGTGAATGTGTCGGTGCCGCGAGCGGTCAACAAAACGGTATGGCGAGTATGCAATGCCGTGACAATCGGCGCTATTATAGGAGCGGTCTTTGTGCCGACGATACTGTATTCCCAGTGGTTTATGCTCGTTTCATTACCTTCATTTTTAGTTTACAGCGTCCAGATGTATACGCTTGTCAGGGGCGTGCTGCTGCGCTCGCGCGACGCGATTTATTTGCTGCTGAGCGCTATAAGTATGCTGGTTTATATCATGGTCACCCTAATGAATGTAATGGGGATGCTGGAAAATCTTTTTTTTCTATCGTTCGAATTGCTCATATTCGTTATTGTTCAGGTCGTTATGCTCGCTAGACGGTTTTCGCACTCCTTCTACAAAGTGGAGGAGCTGTCGCAAAGGCTTCTGACGCTCGATGGACTGAAGGATGAATTTATGGCGAATACATCGCATGAGCTGCGGACTCCCCTTCACGGCATCGTCAATATTGCGGAATCATTGCTTGAGGGAGTAGCGGGGCCAACCAATCCGAATCAAGCTCGCCAGCTCTCGATGATCGTATCGACAGGAAGAAGGCTGAATTATCTTATCCATGATATTTTGGACTTCTCTACTTTACGCAACGGGGAGCTGGTCTTGAACCGGCAGCCTGTTGATTTGCCGGCAACCGCACAGTCAGTAATGGAGGTCATTGGACATTTAGCCGCCAAAAAAGGAATAAGGCTCACGCAGGAGTGGCCAGACCAGCTCCCTCTGCTCGATACGGATGAGGATCGGCTTCGGCAAATTTTGTTTAATTTGCTAGGCAATGCGGTGAAGTTTACCCATCAAGGCGAGATTGGCATGTATGCGGAAGTTCGAGACCAGATGGTGAAAATTAGCGTGCGAGATACGGGAATCGGCATTGCTTGGGATCGGCTGAGCGATATATTCGAGCCTTATAGCAGTCTTGCTGCTCCTGATTTACAAGGGAGCTACAGCGGAACGGGAATCGGCCTGAACATTACGAAGAAGCTCGTTGAGCTGAACGATGGGCAGATCGGCGTGCAATCGGAGCTTGGCACAGGGTCTGTGTTTTATTTCACCTTGCCTGCGGCCAGCGTCACCGCTATAGCCAAAACAAGCCTGATTGAGGAGCGGGCAGGTCATATCGTTCAAGCTGCAGAACAAGAAGCCGCTGCCGCCATTCAAGTGAACGACACGTCTGAGTTTACCGTGCTCATCGTTGATGATGATCCTGTTAACTTGCAGGTGTTAATCAATCTGCTGTCGATTGACCATTATTCGGTCATTCCGGTTGATAACGGAGCAGAAGCTTTGGAGGTATTGGCAGGCAAGGGACGCATCGATCTTGTCATTACGGACTGGATGATGCCCGGAATGTCGGGACTGGAGCTCTCCCGGCGAATCCGTGAGCGCTATGCGTTATCGGAGCTGCCGGTGCTGATGTTTACCGCGAGAAATTTTGCCGGCGATATTCAGACGGGCTTCAGCGCAGGCGTAAACGACTTTTTGACTAAGCCCGTCGATAGTGCTGTTCTGCGCGCTCGCGTGCGGACGCTGCTGGAGCTGCGCCAATCCGTGCAAGCGGCGATTCGCTCAGAGATGGCTTTTTTGCAAGCTCAAATCAAACCTCACTTTCTATATAACGCGATGAATACGATTATCTCGATTTGTCCTGTCGATCCGGAGAAAGCGGCGGAGTTGCTTTTGGATTTGAGCTATTATTTGCGCAGCAGCTTCGACTTCCAAAATCGCGAGCAGGTTGTGAGCTTGGAGAAGGAGCTGGAGCTCGTTCAAGCTTATATGGCAATTGAGCAAGCGCGTTTCGGAGAGCGGCTCCGAATCATCTATGATATAGATGAGCCAACAGATGCCTATATTCCGCCGCTCAGCATTCAGCCGATCGTAGAAAATGCAGTAAGGCATGGCGTAATGCAGAAGAGTGCAGGCGGCACGATTGTGCTCGCCGTTAGGCATACGGAGACAAACCTGTTCATTTCCATATCGGATGACGGGGTGGGAATGAAGCAGAGGGAGATGGGCACTCTTTTGCAAGGGCATGACCAACGAAAACGAACGGGAGTTGGACTCGTAAATATCCATCGGCGCTTAATGTCTTTGTATGGGCAAGGCCTTAACATTGCAAGTAAAAGCGAAGAGGGCACGACGATAACCTTCGAGGTGCCTCAGCTTCCTAAATCGATCGAGTAAGCCGTATATTCATTCGATGTGATCCCAAATTAACCGGATGACCGTTCCTTTGCCTAGAGCGGTCTCCACGGTAATCCTGCCTCCCATGGCTTCGATCAACCCTTTGGACACGGCCATTCCAAGGCCTGTTCCATTCGGCGTTGCGGAAGTATCCGTACCCCGGTAATAACGCTCGAACAGCTTGTTTAATGTATCCTCATCCATTCCGGCGCCGTTATCTGCGAACTGTATCGTGAGCCCCTCATCTGCCAAAAGGGTTACGTCAAGCAACGTATCAGGCGGATTATGAAGCAGTGAGTTCGCTGTCAAATTGTTAACGACCCGCTCTAGCCATGGGGTATAGAGCTTAACGATTACGGCTCTGCCGGGTGCATGAAACGTAATTCTACCCATGCCATAGTCGGGGTTGGCGGCTGCTTGCTTAAGCGCTTCTTGCAGCCAGCTATTCAGATCAACTTCCTCTGCCTCCGGCGGACGAACCCCTGTCCTCAGTCGATAAGTCATCGCAAGATCGCTGATCAGCATATCCATATGCGCAGATTTGTCGAGCATATGGCTTGAAAATTCACGTACCTCCTCCGATGACCACTCATACTTAGGCTCCGCCAGCAAATGCGCATATCCCTTAATGGATGACAGAGGCGTTTTCAAATCATGCGTAATTCCGGCGATCCATTCCTCCCGCAAGCTATCGGTTTGACGCCTCATGGCTTGGTCGCGCTGCAGCGTTCCTGAAAGCTTGTCAATCGAGAACATGACATCCGCAAAAACACGGTAACGGCGTCGCCACTTGCCCGATCGCGTTCGGCTATGGGGGACGCCTCGATGATCGGCAGGCTCCTTATACACTCCCTTGCCCAGCGCATCCAGCCAAGTGAGCATATGAAGCATCGGCATGCCGAACCGATGGGCATTCCACAGCGAGAGCAGCAGGAACAGGGCAAGAATGGCGGAGAACATCGTAATAACGGCAATCAGCACCACTTTTACTTCAGCGGGTATAAGCAAGGCATCCCCTCGGGTGCTCCCTTTCGCATTCGGCACGCCGATTATCCATGTACGCCCTGTCTCATCCTCAAAAGCGGAATCGAGGCGGAATCCGTACACGCTATTGTACATCGTTCGAAGCGCCAGCTCCTGGAGCGAGTATGTAGCCGGTATCGATTTAGGTTTATTATAGGAAGCTAGCTCATTGCCGGCTGAATCAAGCAATTGAACGAAACCTTCGATTCGATTGAGCTTCTCCGTAGCCTCATCTGGAAGCAGCAGCTTTCCGTCAGAAGATAATTTCCCGCTGCGGGCAGCAGCATTTAATAAGAGGCCTGTATAGTTAGGAGCACCGTACAGCAGCGTATAGCGCTTGCCGCCTTTATCTTGAATCCACAAATAAAGATGATAAGGAAAAGGTTTTGCTCCTCTCCAAAATGCGATCAGCTCTCCGGGATTATAGCGCAGAGGAACGTCCTTAGGCGTATTGTATGAATTTTCGACCTGGCCATTTTCGTCCAAGCTTTGCAGCCAGCCGCCGTTTTTTTTCACCTGCTCAAGCAGATGCGGATCGAATCGAATGCCATCTTTGCCAAGCTCCGAAGATTCAACAAGCCGTGCAAGCCCTACTGAAGCGAAGTCATGGGAGATGCTAATATCAGCAAAACGTTTGATTACCCAGATGACCGTCATGGAAGCGATTAGAAGGACAACTAAGCCGGCGATTGCGAGCTGAAGAACAAACCGCATCGTCAACTGGCGTCTTATCGTCATGATTAAAGGGTGCTCCTTGCTTCATTTTGAATAAGCTTGTAGCCAAGCCCTCTGACATTGACGATATACTGCGGATTCGACGGGTCCGGCTCAATTCGTTCTCTAATGCGGTGAATATGGACCATAATGGTGTTGTCATCATGAAGGGCATCCTCGCCCCAAACATATTCATAAAGCTCGCTTTTGCTGAAAATACGATTTGGGTTTTTGCACAAAAAGAGCAGCAATTGGAAGACGAGAGCGGGACAGGCAACCGTTTGTTGTTCGACCTTCAGCTCTCCCGCCGCTTCATCGACTTGAAAACGCCCATAATCGTATACCGTGAAAGCTTTGTCTGAGTGCTTATTTGACCCTGTTTCTAGAGCTGCGAAATAACGGCGCAGATGTGATCGGACACGCGCGACGACCTCAAGCGGGTTGAATGGTTTCGTTATATAATCGTCGCCGCCAACGGCAAAGCCGGTCAGCTTATCGAAGTCAGTCGTCCGAGCGGTTAGAAATAAGATCGGGGCATTCGTCGTTTGGCGGAGAAAAGGACAGATGTCGATTCCGCTGCGACCTGGAAGGTGAACATCCAATACGATTAAATCATAGGTTTTTGCTTCGCAGGCAGCGATAGCCGCTTCGCCTGTAGCGGCAGTATCGACATTCGTATATCCCTCCTTGAGGAGTACAGTCATCATTAGCTCTAAAATGGATTGCTCATCATCGACAAGCAAAATAGCTGCATCGTTCATTCTTTCATTCCCTTCACCAAAATCATCGTTTATTCCATCATAGCATGAATTTTTTGGCATAAACGAAACACCGCCTTAACGGAAGCTTAATTCGGTTGCTCACATGCAAGTGGAAAATTAAGGGTGAGGTAATAGAGCGTTTCGCTTGGCATAAGATTCAGTTGTTAAAATAAGCGAGACAAACTGGATTTGAAGGAAGCGGGGAATAAGAAATGAAGAAAGCACGGAGCAGTACGTTTAACGGAGCTATTACGATCAGCAAGACGGTTATGGCAGCAGGCGCGCTTGCAGTTCTGATTACGGCATGTGGAGGGGAAAATAACGCGGTGACAAAAAATGATCCGGCCGGCAGTCCGGCTGTAACCCAGTCTGAAGCAACGGATAATCAAGCTGCGACAGCTCCGCCAGTGGAAGAAGCTTTGAAGCCGGAGGATTTGACTCAAGCCCTGCTTGAAGGCAAATATGAATTGATCTATGAACGAATGAGCAAAGATTTCCAGACGCAATTGTCTAAGGCGGATTTCCTTGCGACTGCAGCCGATTTTACGAAGGGAGTCAAATCCTTTGAGCAGGTTTCTTCCTTGCAGCATAATGGCGGCAAAATGTTAACCTGGGTTAGCGATTCTAAAGCAACCGGCCTTACCGGTGTCTTTGACGGCGAAGGCACGATCTTGGGACTGGAAATCAAGGAGCTTGCCAATTGGCCGGAAACGGATGAGAAAAAGACAAAAATCGTTTACGATTTGCCGCTCCGTGGCGATTGGCTCGTGATCTGGGGCGGAGAGAATGTTCTTATCAACTATCATTATGCGCACGAGAGCCAGCGGTACGCATACGACATCGTAAAGAGCAAGGAGGGGTACTCCTATAAAGGCGATCCATTAAAAAATGAAAGCTATTATGCGTTTGGCGAACCTATACTTGCGCCAGCGGATGGCAAGGTTGTAGCCATCGTGAACGATATTCCGGATAATGAGCCCGTAGGCGTAATGAATGAGAAGGCTCCTGCCGGTAATTCGGTCGTAATTGACCACGGAGGGATTGAATTCAGCACCTTGGCACATATGAAAAAAGGCACCGTCTCCGTCAAGGTGGGCGACCTGGTCAAGCGGGGGGATGAAATCGGAAAGCTCGGCAATTCGGGCAACTCCAGTGAGGCCCATCTCCATTTTCAGGTGTCTAACGGCGCGAATTTGTTTGAGTCACAGTCGATAAATATTAATTGGAAGGATGGAATCCATCCGGTGCAAGGGGAGACGTTAACGTCCTCCAAGTAGAAAATATTACGAATGGAAAAGATCGGATACCTTATATGAATCTCTTAAAAAAGTCGCTTAGGAGCGGCTTTTTTTGTTTGACAGCATCGTTTCTCATCGCCATTTTTGAAAAAAAAGCACCGAGCTTGTCATGCTTGTCAAACTAGTCCGCATATTTGGTCAAGTCCCCTCATAGACATGTTATCAGCCAGTAAAAAACAATGTGCAGAGGGGATGATTACATGCGTCGCATGACATGGACCGCGGCAATATTATTATGTTTTTCATTAGTATTAGCTGCTTGCGGAACGAAGGACGCCGAGTCCGTGGTTAAGGAGCTCGACAAGGTAGTAAACAGCATGGAGAGCTATCAAGGAAGCGGTACGATGACATTGCGGACAGGACAGCAGCCACTTGAGTATAAAGTGGAGGTATCCTACCAAAAGCCGCAATACTATCGGATTAAGCTGACGAATGAAGAGAAGGACATTACACAAATCGTGCTTCGCAATGACGACGGCGTATTCGTACTCACTCCGAAGCTGAATAAAGTGTTCCGCTTCCAAAGCGATTGGCCGCAAAACCAAGGCCAAGTCTACTTGTACCAAACGTTAATTCAAAGCATTCTAGTGGATAATTCACGCCAGTTCGTAATCGATGATAATGCTTACGTGTTTGACGTAATGGCAAATTATAATAACGGCTCCTTGGCCCGCCAAAAAATTTGGCTGAATAAATCGGATTACAAGCCGGTTCAGGTCGAAGTCAGCGACACCAATGCTGCGGTTATGGTTGAAGTGAAATTCGACAAGTTTGATTTTGGGCCAAAATTTGATAAGGCTGTATTCGAGACAGAAGCGAATATGAATGCTGCTCCTTCCAGCCAATCAACAGAAGAGCCGACCATGACTTTGCCTGATGGCGATGGCAATAATGCAGGATCGGGCAATGCAACAAACAACACGGATGGCAATGCAAGCGTTAATGCAAACGAAGATGGGGCAGCACCTGACAACAGCGGCAATCAGACAGAAGAAGACAGCGCCGTAACTGGCGATGATCAAACGAATGGAAGCGGCAATGCGACCGAGGAAGGCGACGATGCTGCGACCGGAGCAAAACCGGATGCAACTGCCGATTTTGCGGCGATGACGCCTACGTATACACCTGACGGCGTAACGCAGCAAGACTTGGTTGACATCGTATTTGGCGGCAATCCGGGTCTAATGACTCGCTTCACAGGCGACTATAGCTACACGCTCATTCAAACGGAGCCAAAAGATCAAGCGGCATCGTATGTGCCGGGTCTGCTCGTAGATCTGGGCTTCACGATGGGTCAGCTCAGCGGCGATGAGCAGCAAACGCTCACTTGGACCTACGAAGGCCATCAATTCAGGCTGACAAGCGCGAATCTGCCTGAATCTGAAATGATTAAGGTCGCGCAATCGGTACAGGGTGAAATCGGGAAATAAAGCGGGAAAACAGCCGAATTTCCAAGACGTACTAGCCATTTCCGGGGTTCGTTTCATTGACAGTCGCAGCAGCAACGTATAACATTATTGCTATTGATGTTTGCTGCTCGGACTGTTATGGCTGCCAGATGAGGAGAAGGTGAAAGGCTTGGATTCGTTTTATCGCCCTACTAGGGTTGAACTGTCATTAGATGCATTACGACATAACTTACAGGCTTTCCGCGATGCGATTCCGGAGGGATGCAAGCTACTTGCTTCGGTCAAAGCGAATGCTTACGGGCATGGCGCGGTGGAAGTGGCGCGTGAAGCGGAACGCTTTGGCGTAGATTATTTTGGAGTCGCTTTTCTTGATGAAGCTTTGCAATTACGGAATGCAGGCATCCAAACCCCGATTCTCGTGTTAGGTTTCGTGGCTGCGGATGCCTTGTCTGTTGCAAGAGAGCACAATGTGACGATCAGTTTGTTTAGAGATGACATTTTGGAGGCAGCCGCCAAGCTGCCCGCTGATAGCAGCGGACGCAAGCTTAAGGTGCATATCAAGATCGATTCCGGCATGGGACGGCTTGGCGTGATCGGAAAGGACGCAGCAATATCCTTTATCGAGAAAGCTTTGCAAGTACCGCAGCTTGAGGTCGAAGGGATGTTTACGCATTACGCCCGCGCAGATGAGACTGACAAAAACTATACGAAGCTGCAATACGACCGTTTTCGTGAAGTAGCTGAATATGTGGAACGGCAGGGTCTGCCTATCCCGATTATTCATGCGGCAAACAGCGCAGCGGGCATAGACACACCCTATTATGCAGGAGACATGCTGCGGCTCGGTATCAGTATGTACGGTTTATTGCCGTCTGACGAGGTTAACCAGAAGCGTATTGAGCTTGAGCCTGTCATGGCGCTCAAAACAGAAGTCGTGATGGCCAAAACAGCACCAGCGGGCTGGGGAATCAGCTACGGCACGCGTTATGTAACAGAAGGAGAAGAGCGTATCGGAACGCTTCCGATAGGGTATGCTGACGGCTTCAGCCGAATGCTCTCAGGCAAGGCGCATGCCTTAGTTCGCGGCGTGAAAGTACCGGTGCTTGGCACCATTTGTATGGACCAATGCATGATAGCGCTTGATCCTGCTGTTACGGAAGCAGCACCATTGCCGGTTGAGCCGGGCGAAGAGGTTGTGCTTATTGGCCGCCAGGGTGATTCGTTTATTACAGTGGAAGACATGGCAGAGCAGCTTGGTACGATTAATTATGAGGTTATTTGCATGCTTGCCGGACGATTGCCTCGCGTATACGTCAGCGGAGGCCAAATAATGGCAACTCATAACTCCTTATCACTGATTTAAATCAAATTAGCAAAATCTTCATTTTGCATTATTTCGTAAAAGAAGAGGATTTTCGCCAAATCCCACGAATGTAGTAAGGTAGATCATCTATAAGGACTATACATGAAAACATACAGCATATTTGATATACGGCGATCATAGATATGTTGAAGTATAGCGACGGCAATATATTGTCATAATGAGTATTATGGTTTTGGAAAAGTTTTGGGGGTGCGAGTTCGGTGGCCAATGTACAAAATACCAAAAGAATCATGATTAGCCTGCCAGATCATTTGCTGGAAGAGGTTGACGGGATTGTTGCTAAGGAAAACTCCAACCGCAGCGAATTTATTCGGCAAGCCATGAAGCTGTATTTGGTGGAGCGCAAAA
This sequence comes from Paenibacillus sp. FJAT-27812, assembly GCF_001273905.1. NCBI lineage: Bacteria > Bacillati > Bacillota > Bacilli > Caryophanales > Paenibacillaceae > Paenibacillus > Paenibacillus sp. FJAT-27812. The sequence continues at coordinate 3,361,358 of NZ_LIGH01000001.1, forward strand.
AACGTCAAATTCGAGAATCCATGCAGCGCGGGTATATGGAAATGGCGAAAATAAACCTGAACATGGCCTCGGAAGCTTTTCAAGCGGAGGAAGAAGCAGATCATACGTTAGGCCGTCTCGTTAGCGGGGTGTAGAGGTTGATTGTAAAACGCGGAGATGTGTTTTTTGCGGATTTATCGCCAGTCGTCGGATCGGAGCAGGGCGGTGTTCGCCCCGTACTGGTCATTCAGAATGATATTGGTAATCGCTTCAGCCCTACGGTCATCGTAGCTGCGATCACCGCTCAAATTCAAAAGGCTAAGCTGCCTACTCACGTTGAGATGGATGCGGCAGCCCATGGATTTGATCGTGATTCCGTTGTGCTTCTTGAGCAAATTCGAACGATTGATAAGCAGCGCCTCACCGACAAAATTACGCATTTGGATGACGAAACGATGCGTAAGGTTGACGATGCTTTGTTGATTAGCGTTGGATTAATTGATTTTTAGTAAAATGGAAGCTATTTGGCGTCTTGAAGAGGGTTCCTCTTGCCGAATGGCTTTTTTTGTCGGCTTTCGTTGAAAATTGATAAAATAAGGAAAAAAATGATAGACAAATGAAAGTTCAATTTGCTATTATGAACTCAAATACGTATAGCTAACCTTATATATGAGCTTTATTATGCGAAGAACGCACGCGGTACGCCTTAGATGGCTGCTGGTGCGTTCTTTTTTTATGCTCAGAGAGGAGTGGAGATGAAGAGGAGACGGAATGCGATTATTAGCATTACGGCCGCCGTATTATCGGCAAGTCTGGTTTATGGCATGTATGAGCTGCAGCGGATTCAAATCAAGAAGGAGGAGACGGTCGCCGTTCTTGTTCCGAAACGGTTTATCGGAGCGGGCGAGCGACTGAAGGAAAGCGACCTGGAGTATCGAATGGTGCCGCAGGCTGCTTTTGTCTCCGATATGGTCAACAAGCTGGAGCTAGCTGTCGGCAAGGAGACCGCAATCCCATTAGGCAAGGGAGAGCCGCTATTGCTTTGGAAGGTCAACGATTTTTATTTGCAGCCCAAGCGAACCGAATCGACCTTTCAAATTCCGAAGGAATATATCCGCTCGATATCAAACGGAATTAGAGCGGGTGACAAGGTGCTGCTATATGCATCGGGAGAGAACTCGCCCTCTATGCGGCTTTTCCCAGAAGCGGTTACGGTAGCTTCGGTAAAGACATCGGGCAATGTGGAAATCGACAATATGGACAATCCGAATTTATTCTCGCTAGCCGAGGGAAACAAGGAGCAAATGTATGCTTCTAGGCGAGAAGCTAACGGGATGATCGATTACTTAAACGTTAATTTGTCGGAGGAGCAATGGCTGAAGCTGGATAGCGTATGCAAGAGCGGCGAGTTGAAGCTGGTCGTAGCTTACAGCCCGTTGTCGCTTGATCTGTTAACTGGCGGGGAGGATGAATCGTGAGCGAAGCTTTGGCGCCTATAGCCGTTTTTATTGGTACAACGCCCAATATTGGAACGACGACAGCGGCGTTTGCAGCAGCTTACCGGATAGCGGAAGCAAGCGGCAAGCCAATCGGCTATTTATGCCTCAATCTCAAAAGCGCGAAGATCCATCGCTATATAGGCGTTGATGAGCCGCTCGTTACGCTGGATAAGCTTCGTCCGGAGCTGCGCTCGCTTACGCTGACGCCGGATAAGCTGCGCAGAGCTGCTTACCCTGTGCCCGGCCAGTCTAATCTGCAGGTGCTGTTCGGCAATCTCATGAGGGATCAAGCCGAGTATTTCACGCCGGAGGAAGCGGAGCATCTGCTTACGATCGCTGAGCAGGCGTTCTCGCTTATTGTTTTGGACGTAGGCGCTTATTGGGATAATGCGGCTACCATATGCTCGCTGCGCAGAGCGGGATCGCGAATTCTCGTTACCACACCGGCCTTGTCGCATTTTCAAGAGGACGGCAAGCGCTGGATAGGCCAGGTATCCCCGTTATTCGGGGTTGCGCCTCGGCAATACGAAACAGTCCTCATCAATAGTCCTTGGAGAAATGGAGGTTATCAGATGAAGCATATTTGCAAGGAGCTTGGAACGTCTGCGCTTGGCCAGATTCAATTGAGCGAGCCGGTTTTCAGCCAATTGGACAACGGTACCTATGCGCAGTGGCTGAAGGAGGATGAGGAAGGGAAGCAAACGATGCGGGAGCCGGCTCATGCGATTATGAAGCGGCACGGCATTCGGGGGATGTCGTCATCGAGATCGGTTCAGCCGTGGTATCGGAAGCTGCTTGCGCATCGCAGCGGTACAAGCTCGTGACGGCGCAGCAAAACCGTTTTTCACCCTCGGAGTTTGCTGCGCAAATGCAATCGGAGAAGCTGAGCAGCGAAGCGGCGGCATCGGAGGTTCCCTATCTGAGCGCGGATGCGCAAGGCGAGTTCGCCAAGCTTGCAGACGATATCAGAACCTATTTAAGCGCTCCTCATGGGCTAGGCGAGGAGGAACGCAGGCAATACAGCGAGACGCTGAATCGTGCCGTGCTTGGTTACCCGCAGGAGCGTGAGCAGGTGCTCGCAGTCATTACAGACCGCTTGATAAGGCTGCGGATCCACGGGGCCGTAAATGTGCAGCATCCTTTTCAATCGCTTGCTGAAGCATTGTTTGCAGAAGTAATCGGCCTAAGCGTGCTAGAGCTCGTGCTAGCCGACAAGGAGGGGCTAGAGGAAATACAAGTTGTTGGTGAGCGGATCTTCATCGTGAAGAATGGATTAACGACGCCGTCTCCTTTCCGATTTGACAACATTCGTGAAGTAGAGCGCATCCAGCAAAATTTGGTTCTCTACAATAATGATCGCATCAATCCGCGCAAGCGATGGGCCGAGGTCATGCTGCAAGACGGTTCAAGGGTGACGATGACCGGTTTTGGCTTTACGGCGAGCCCAACCTTGACGATCCGCTTCTACACCGTGCGCAGCTTTAGCTTGGCGACGCTGTGCATGCCTGCTTATCGGACGATGAACGATCGGGTGCAGCGGTTGCTCAGAGCGATTCTGGCTGCAAGGCTCAACCTTGTCATCATTGGGCCAACCAATTCAGGCAAAACCAATCTGATGAAGGCGATGATCGCGGAGCTTCCGGACGAGGAGCGGATCATTACGATCGAAGGCCGATTCGAGATGATGCTCGGACGTGATTTTCCAAGTAAAAATATAGTGGAGTACATGGCGGATGAAGAGGATTCCTATCATCGCTCAGACCAGGCGTTTAAGCTCGCGCTCAGGCAGTCGCCGCAGCGAATCATCCATGCCGAAATACGCGACGTGGACGCGAATATATACGTTCGTGCCTGCACGCGCGGCCATTCTGGAAGCATGACGACTGTCCATGCCAACAGGCTTGAGGATGTGCCGGAGGCGATTGCGGATATGTGCATGCTCGATGGAAGGGGAATGAATGCCGAGCGCCTCTCCAAACGAATAACACAATATGTAACAGAGATAGGCATTGAAATGAGCTATCTTGGCGGACGGCGGGTAATCAGCAGGATTGGCGAGCTATGCTGGGAGGCTGGGCAAATCTTCGTGAGAGACTGGGTACGGTTCGACGAGGCGAAGGATGATTGGCTGTTCCCATCTCCCCCATCGCCAAGAGCGAAGCTGGCAACCAATAATGGGGGTGATACGGATGAATAAACTTTCGACAGCAGCGGCGGCATGTTTATTGTTTTGTTTGTTTTTTATCGCATTGTACAACCTGTTTTTAATTTGGTCGAGGGAGCAGCAGCTCAGAAGCAAGCTGTCATACCAAGCCGGTAGAGACTGGCGGAAGCTGCTGATTGCACGGTTTAAACGGCTGGAATGGCTTCAGCAGCATTTGGCTGAACGATTAGAAACGCTCCAATTGAAGATGACGCCGCTTGCCTTTGCTTATCTATCCGGCTTGATGCTGCTTACAGGAATCGCGTCAGGCGGTGTTTTTTTTCAAAGCGTAAAAGGTACTTTAATATTCGGCGGCGTGCTGGGCGCCTTGCCTTATACGGTTTTGATGACGATGCTCATCCATCGACGGATGCAGACGCAAATGGATTTTTTGCCTGCGGTTGAGCTTTTTTATCAGTGCTACCTCGTGACGGGCGAGCGGCAGATCCGGATCGCGCTGCAGCGTACGGTGGAGGAGAGAAGATTGCTTGGACCGATGCAATCGGTATTTGAGCAGCTTTATCGCAACCTGTCCGTTCGAGGCGACGATGAGGCGAGTCTGAGACTGCTTGCCGCATCGCTAGGCCATGTTTGGGCGGACTATTTCGTTAATATTTTGCGAGTGGCGCTTGTAGAGGGTGTGCCCGTCACAGACAGCTTGAAGGAGCTTCTGATCGATATGCGCAAGGCGAGACGCGCGAATGAGCAGGAACGGAATCGATTGCTGGAAATACGCGTCGCGAACTTCTCGCCGCTGCTGTTCCTCGCTTTATTTATCGGAATCAACCTTCGTTATAACAAGGATAACTCCTACTATTACTACATCGTTGATGCCGAGGGACGAGATATGCTGCTGAATGCGATGGTACTCATTTTTGCTTCGTTTCTGATGGGGCTATGGCTCTCGCGCAAAAAGATGTGAAAGGAGAAAGCAAATGCCGCTTTGGACAGAGCATATGGTTCGCCTCGTTTTGATGATAGGCCAGTATGTATTCGGGGCAGCGGCGATTTATGCGATGCTGCAGCTTTTGCCGCAGCGTCCAGCCCGGTGGAAGCATCTGGCCGTATTGAGCTGGCGAACGAAGGAAGCGCCGGCAAAATGGCTTAAGCTGCTTCGCATATCGAGACAGCATTCCTCTTTCATGGAAAGAGAGCTGCTGCTCGCGGGCTGCGGAGTAACGGCGGACGCCGCGTGGTACGTGATCGCGAGGCGGCTTTTGCTGCTTGCTGCCCAAGGGCTCATTCTTTTTGCCGCCGTATGGCATGAACAAATAAATGCATTTGTCCCCATGACCTACATCGTTCCAGGCTTGTTGCTTGCCATGCTGTTCTTATCTATCGACCTCGTGTGGCTGCGATCCATTCATAAGCTGCGCGCCCTTCAGGTGACCAAAGAAATATTTTCAGTGAGCAAGCAGCTGCTTTACCTGTCCGATTCCTCGCTGCATCTCCATGCAAAGCTGCTGCGCTGCATCCCTTTTACGAAAACGATGCGCCATGAGTTGGAGCAGCTTCTTGCCGAATGGTATCACGATGCAGGCGAAGCGCTGCAGCGATTCAAGCAAAGGCTCGGAACGGATGAAGGCTTAAGCTTTGTAGAAACGCTAGACGCACTGCGCCTGCATGAGAGTCCGCAATACTATGAGCTGCTGCGCGTACGGATTGAGGATTACAAGCAAAAAATCGATTTAGCTAAGGAAAGCCGTAAGGAATCAACCTCTTATTTCTTGTTTATTATCGCAGGCATCCCGATTTTGTACACCTTTCAGGTGTTTATTTATCCGTGGGTGAGAGAGGGGCAGAAGCTGTTTCAGTCCCTTAGTTAACGAATGGTGATGGCATACGAAAGGAGGTGGTAGCATGCGCAATATTTTGATGACGGTTATGATGCTTGTTGTCGTTATTGTTCTATTCAATACAATCATCGCCCAGGACACGACAGGAACTAGAAGCCAAATTACGTCGCAAGGAACTTCAGCTAATACGCGTATCAGCGAGCTTCTCCCATAGGCTGGGGACTTGTAGTTGCAAATGTGCGGAGGTGTCCATATATGCGGGGAATACTCGTATCGATGCTGCTGCTTATTACCGTCATTCTTCTTTATCAATCGGTCGCAGAGGGCGACGGCGGGATGAAGCAGCAGATCGATGGAGCGGGCGGCTCAATCAGCGACCACATAAGAGGAATAGACCCATGAAGCAAATTTTAATTTTTGTCTTGTTTGCAGCGCTATTATGCTGGATTATGTTCTCTCCTATTTACAAGCATGTTTTCATCGTCAGGCAAGCCGTTCTGCAGCAGGAGGTCGATTATTTACTGGAAATCGGAGCAAGCGGAAATTATGGCTACATCAGCGAGCAAATGCAAGAGCAGTCCAGGCAGCGTCTAGCCCGATTTGGCATGCGGGCTGACGACATCGCCTTTGAGCTTGCTGCAACTAGCGGGCTAGCCGCTTCCGATCCGAATGCACCATTAGTTCGGGGAACAGGCATTTCGCTAACGATTAGCTATCCGTATGAGAATTTATTTGAAATTGACCGATTAATTGGTTTGACGCCGCCAATGCCAGATGAGCGGATGCGGGCATTTGGAATGAAAATGAGCGAATATGTGCCATGATAGAAGGAAGCGGGTGAATCGATGTACAAGCTGCTGCTTATCGTAGTGATGATGACGGTATGGATTTCGATTCATCTGCTGCAAGTGGAGGAGGAGCTTGCCATGAAAGCTTTATTTCAAGGCAAGCATGCGGTTAATCGAGCTGCGCATGCGGCAGCGCAGCAGCTTGATCCGGCAGCGCTTAGCGAAGGCTTGTTAAGGCTGGAGCCTGATGCTGCGGCAAATGCTGCGGCTTTATATTTGCAGGAGAACCTAAAGCTGGACGCAGGAGGCGTCCCTTTGCCGGAATCATTTCTGAAGGAGCGCGTATATGTTGCCGTATTTAAAATCGTGAATGCGGATCAAACTTTTCCTTATGCTTATCGAAATGATGCCTATAACTATGAGGTCACGCTGAAGCGGCCGGGCGTCATTATGATCGTACATATCGCTTATCCGCGTGCCTTTCGTATTTTGGACGCAATTGAATGGAATATAAAGGGGGCTGCCGAGCTCGTTGCAGGTTGACGGGAAACTGGATAATTGATGTAATAAGGGGAGGGAACTTATTTAGGAGCTGATTATTGATATGATGGACATACTTCCGGACATTCCTGCCGAGCTTATCAAGCAGAGAATCCGTTCTTTACAGATAGCGATGAAGGCAGAGCAAATCGATGCTTTTTTGCTCACTCAAAATGTTGATCTTTACTATTTAAGCGGGTCTATGCAAAATGGATATTTGTTCGTTCCAAGCACGGGCGAGCCTACCTTTTACGTTCGGCGCAGCGTATCGCGCGCGAGACAGGAGACAGTTGTTCAGGTGGCAGAGCTTGGTGCTTTTCGTCTTTTTGGAGAAACGCTGGCGCAGAACTATCCGTATTTGTTTGTTAAAGGATCTGAGCTGCGAATAGCAGCCGATCTGGATGTGCTTCCTGCGCAGCTTTACATAAAGCTCTCCGAGCTACTTGGCAAGGCGGGCCGCTGCGAGCTGATAGACGGCTCAGCCATCATTCGCACGCTGCGCATGATTAAAGCGCCTTGGGAGGTAAGCCGGATTGAAGCGGCTGCAGAGGTTGTAGCAGAAGCGCTGAACGAGGCATTAGACGAATTGAAGGAAGGCATCTCCGAGCTAGAGTGGATGGCGCGCGTGGAGTATGAGCTTCGCATGCGCGGGCATATCGGCTTAATGCGAATGCGAGGCTACAATCAAGAGATTACGACCGGCATGGTCATTTCGGGAGCAGCGGCGGCGATTCCATCTTATTTTGACGGACCGGCAGGCGGCCTTGGTCTTGGAGCTTCGTCACCGCAAAGCGTTAGCAGGTCGATTATTAAACGTAACGAGCCTATTCTAATCGATATCGGCTGTTGTGTAGACGGATATGTCATCGATCAGACTCGTACGGCCGTGATTGGCGAGCTATCGGAAACGCTTCAGCATGCATATGAGGTATCGGAAGCCGTTATTGGCGCGGCAGAGCGGCTCATGGTTCCCGGCACGCTTTGTTCAAAGCTGTACGAGGACGCATTAGCTAGATGCGCTGCTGCGCAGTTATCGGATCATTTTATGGGATTCGGCGCGGATCAAGCCAAGTTTTTAGGACATGGCATTGGACTTGAAATCGATGAATGGCCGGTGCTTGCCAGAGGCTTTCAGACGCCGCTGGCGGCGGGCATGGTCATTGCCGTAGAGCCAAAATTCACTTTTCCAGGTCAGGGCGTCGTTGGCATTGAGAACAGCTACTTCATTTCGGAGCAAGGTGCCAAAGCGCTCACAAAAACGAAGGCGGAGCTTATTGTTTTGCCTTAGACCAATGAAAGGGGGATCGATCAAATGGATCGGGAGTTGACCAAACGGCTTCACCGTGATTACATAACCGTTTATCGCATTACTGAGCTCATTACAAACGGCATATTTCTGGCTCTAATCATCGCCTATTTTACGATGGCGATCATTTGGGATTGGACGCTTGTCCCCGGCTGGATCGCTCTATTCATTTTTATCGTTACAGCGATACTTTTTACCTGGACATTTCCTCAAATGATGACGACAAGATTTCGATACGAGCTGTTTGATGATGAGATTGAAATACAAACTGGCCTTATCTTCATAAAAAATGTACTCGTTCCAATGGTTCGGGTACAGCATGTCGAGCTTGAAAGCGGGCCGCTCATGCGCAAATACGATCTGGCCAGCGTATCGATTGTAACTGCTGCTACCACGCATCAAATTAAGGGCTTAAAACAGAGCGAGGCGCAGCAGTTGAAACGGCAAATCGGGATATTGGCTAAGGTGGATGATAAGGATGAGTGAGCGCCGTACGCTTCATCCCATTTACATTTTATTCGGGCTGCTGAATACGATTAAAGGGTTCATTCCCGTTATATTGATTGGTTTAGTTAGAGGCAAGGATTGGAGCGGTCTTGCATGGTATTGGTATGCAGGCGCTTCCGCGCTGGCAGCGGTCATACTCGTGTTCAGCTATTTGGAGTGGCGGCGTTTTGGCTTTTGGCTGGAAGAGGACCGGATCATCATCCGCAAGGGCTGGATGTTCCGGGACGAGAAGACGATCTATTATGGACGCATCCATTCCGTAAATGTGGAGCAGCCTTTTATCCAACGGATACTTAGAGTAGCGCAGGTTAAGATCGAGACGCCTGGCGGCAACAAGAAGGCAGACGGCATTTTGCCGGCACTCTCCCTTGAAGCGGCGAATGACATCCAGCAAATACTGAGAAGGCAAGCTTCGTCTAAAGCCCAGCCTGCTGACGCTGCAGCGCTTGTAAACGCTGTACCGGAAAGCGTGTCAGCGGAGCAGCAGCTGGTTGTCAAAATGAACGACAAGCCGCTCACGCAGGCGGCTCCAGCTGAACCAAGCAGGAAAATGCCTGCCATTACGCTAAATGCAACACAGCTGATTCAAGCGGCAGCGACCTCGATGAACTTTGGACTCGTTGCGGCGTTTATGGTCGGTTTGTTTTCTTTGGCGGATGATCTCGTCAATGTGCTTCTGCCAGACCATTTTTTCGAGAACGTCGTTAAAGATTCAGCTAGCTTAATGACAAACTTTATTCTTATCTTTGTTTTGATCGTAGCCGGAATTGGCTTCGCATGGCTGCTTTCAATCGTATTGTATGTTTTAAAATACAGCGGCTTCTCAGTAAAGAAGGATGGCAGACAAATTTCAGTCTCCTACGGGCTGCTGGAGAAAAAAACGTTCGTATTTGATCCCAAAAAGGTGCAGGCTGTCGTCATCAAGGAAGGATTGCTTCGCCAAGCCTTTGGTTATGCTGAAATACAGCTTCAGATCGTGTCGTCGGACAAGAAAGAGCAGCTAATGCTGCATCCTTTTCTCAAACGCTCTGCGATTCAGCAGGTGCTGAACGATTTTGTTCCGCAGGTAAAGCTTCCTCCCAATGCTCATATAACGGGCGCTCCGAAGCGCGCGCTGCTATACTACGTTAGAATAGAGCTTCTGTTTACTTTGCTCGTATGCGCCGCGTTCATTCTATTTTTTAAAGCTGGCGGTTTATGGTCGCTGCTGCTCGTGCCTATCGTTCTATGGTGGAGAAAAAGCAGTTATAACGCGGCAGGCGTTAAGCTGGACGAGGGCCAATTGACGCTTCGCAATCGGTTTGTTTCGAGAACCACTTATCTGATTCGGCGTCCTCAGATTCAAACGATGCGGGTGAACCGTACGATTGGGCAGCAGCGCAAGAAGCTGCTAACGCTTTCGGTACGTACGATGGGAAGCCCGTTTGATTACAGCGTAAAGTGTCTTGACCGCAAGGATGTTGAACCCGTATGGCATTGGTACAGCCGCAGTCAACGCAAGACATAAAATAAATGATGCCTATAAACAGCTGCTGAAGAGCTTGCCGCTTCCGCAGTTGTTTTTTTTATAAGACGAATTGTCAAGCTAAGTGCGACACCTCTTCCATGAAGGCTTTGTGAGCCGACCTCCACCCGAGACATTTACGAGGGCGGTTGTTAATTAAACGAATGGCAACGGTGAGTTGGTCATCGGTAACGGAAGCGAAGTCATGCCCTTTGGGGAAGAATTCCCGAAGAAGACCGTTTGCGTTCTCGTTAGAGCCTCTCTGCCAAGAGGAATAGGGATCGGCGAAGTAGACCTTTAAGTTATGCACAGCTTCTAGGCTCGCGTAGCAAGCAAACTCTTTGCCACGATCAGTTGTGGCCGTCTGGCAGGTGCCACGTGGGTATTGGCTGAGCATGACACCAAAGGCGACCTCCATCGAGTGRGCCGTTCGATCAGGCATCTTCAGTGCAACGTACAGTCGCGTCTTTCGCTCGATGAAAGTAGCAGCGCAGGCCTTGCTTTTGCCACGGCTGGAAACCACGGTATCAAGCTCCCAATGACCGAACGTCGTACGCTTACGGACTTCTTTCGGTCGCTTGCTGATCGGCGTACCGACGAGGAAGCGACCACGTGTTTCCATCGGCTTTTGACGCTTGCCCTTATGTCGCAGCACGTTGACTCCCGCAGTGAGGCGCCCCCCGTATAGCCATCTGTAGATCGTCTTGAAGCAAACGAAGGGTTTCCCTTCGATACGACGCTTCTCGGCGATCTGCTCAGGGGACCAGGTTTCCAGCAGCTTTAGATTGAGTTCTTCGGCAAGTGCCTTAGTATATTTGCCGACAGGCACGCTAGAAGCTCTTCGCTCATGGGACTCTTCTTGGGCAGAACTAGCCGTATAAGTTCCGTTCTTCTTACTGCCGCTACGTGCTATTTCTCGTGCGATAGTAGAAGGATGTCGACCCAGCTCATGCCCAATCTTGCGACATGACCAGCCCAATCGATGCAACGCTTCTAGTTGTCCTCGTTCAATTATGTTAAGATGGAAGTAGCTCATGATGGTTTCTCCTGTACAAAATGGTGGTGTGGTAACTTCCATTTTACACGAAGCCTTCATGAGCCTTTTGTTTTTCTAGGTGTCGCACTTCATATTACAATTCGTCATAAAAAAAACTTTCTGACCAGAGTGAACGAAATGAAACCATTAAACGTCATAGCTATAACCGGTTGAACAAAAGGAGGTTACGCGCTCGTGCATGACGAGACGGGACTGATTAAACAAGCAGTTCGCGGCGATTCGCGAGCGCTCTCTGAACTGCTGAGACAGCATTATTCTTTTTTATATCAATACGTGTTAAAGGTTACGATGAACAAAACCCGTGCGGAGGATATTACGCAGGAGACGATGCTGAAGGCAATTGAGAAAATAGCGACTTTTCAATATAAAGCTAAATTTTCGACATGGCTCATTACGATTGCATCGAGACTCGTCGTCGACCGCATTCGTCGCAATGAGCTGGAGAAGAATTGGATCCAGTCGGAGCAGTCGATGCATGCTATACGTTTTGAAACGTTGCAGCGCGGGGATGATTGGCCGGCAGCGCTTCAAGCGTTAGGCGAGTTAAGCAGCGATATCCGAATACCGGTGCTGCTCAAGTATTATTACGGCTATGCGCAGGAGGAGATCTCCACCATGCTGGACATTCCCGTAGGAACGGTAAAATCAAGGCTGCATAATGGTTTGAAGCAGCTGCGGAAGGAGCTAACGGAGCATGAAGAAGCCTAAAGAGGAAGATTACGATCAGCAGTGGTTCGACGATCAGTTTAAAGAAGCGGTGAACCGTTTTGACGCCACTCATGCACCGAACGTTCCCGATCTGCAGCAGTTCGAGGCATTCGTAGAGGGGCGTAAGCAAGAGATGAAGCGGGGGTTATGGAAGGAGCTCCTCTTGTTCTGGCTGACGGCCTGCCTTGTTTTAGGCTTGATGCTGTGGATGCTGGACCGGAGCTGGGTCTGGTTTGCCGTCCTTCAAACTCTCATTGCAGCAGGTGGCATCGGATTTGTCAGCATCACATTTGGCCGAAGGAAGGTACGGACATGGAGGAGCTAAAGGTTTTACCCATTTGGGCTTGGATACTGCTCGCCGCTGTGCTGATCGCGCAATCGACTTGGTTATTTGTTGACGCTCGAAAAAGGGACAGCATGCCTTGGCTTTGGGGCATCTGGGGTTTAATCCAAACGCCGATGCCGCTTGTGTTTTATTTCATATTTGTGCGAAGCGGCTGGTTCCGCCGCAACAGGAACAAGGACAAGTAGCAGCTAGGCTGCCTTTAAATAAGTAAGGAGGTCATTTGGATGAAGTATGATCAAATCGAACTATCGCAAATCTTGCCTATCGTTGCGCCTATTATCGTTATCCAGTTGATATTGATGGTGATCGCATTGATCTTATGCATGAAAGCCGAGAGCACGCGCGGGCCTAAGTGGATGTGGGCGCTCATTATTATATTTGGGAATATTATTGGACCGATTGCTTTCTTTATAGCAGGAAGGAGGAACGAGCGATGAGCACACTGCTTAAGGTGAAAGGCTTAACCCAGACATTCGGTGCGGTAAAAGCGGTAGCAGGCATCGATTTCTCGATAACCGAAGGCCACTGCGTTGCGCTGCTTGGACCTAACGGCGCAGGGAAGACAACGACGATTCGGATGATTACGGGCTTGCTTAAGCCGACGGCGGGACAACTCGAATTTCAGGGTTCGGCTCAAGGGATTAATCATCGGGCGCTTATCGGCTATCTTCCGCAAGCCCCATCCTTCTATCCATGGATGACGGGAATCGAATACGTCATTTATGCGGGAAGATTATGCGGCCTTAGCGCCGCAACCGCAAAAACACGCGCGAAGGAGCTTTTAGAGCGGGTTGGAATTTCTGGCGCCGCCAAGAGACGGATCGGCTCCTATTCAGGAGGCATGAAGCAGCGTCTTGGCCTTGCTCAAGCGCTTGTGCATCAGCCTCGGCTGCTTGTTATGGATGAGCCGGTATCGGCGCTGGATCCGCTTGGCCGCAGGGAGGTGCTTGAGCTTCTGCGAGAGCTGAAGCAGGAAACGACGGTGCTGTTCTCCACGCATGTGCTGCATGATGCGGAGGAGCTATGCGATGATGTCATCATTATTCGAAATGGGCAGGTGGCGCTGCAAGGGGAAATTGAGACAATCCGCAAGGACCATCGCCAACCGGTCATTGAGCTCCAGCTTGAGCGTGACTCGAAGTCTGAGAGCTGGCTAAACTCTTATATGGCGCGCATTCTTCCAAAGGGGAGTGCTGAAGGCAAGGCTAGCTTATTTCAGTCTGTCCAGTTGGAGAATGGGATCGCACGCTTCACCGTTAACGAAGTGGATGCAGCAAGGCGCAGCTTGTTGGAGGAGCTGACCAGAGAGCAGGTTAAGGTAAGCAGATTGGAAGTCGGCCATACGACACTAGAGGATTTATTTATGAAAGTGGTGACCCAATGAGTACGAAGGCGCTAGGACATGTTCATCGCGGAACGATGGAGCGGGCTTATTCATCCCATTTCACCCGTTTTACCGTCATGGTTCAGAAGGAGCTGCTGGAGCTGGTTCGAAGCTACAAGCTGCTTTGGGTACCGCTTGTTTTTATATTGCTTGGCATCATGCAGCCAGTGTCAACTTATTTTATGCCGATCATATTAGAGAAAGCCGGCAGCCTGCCGGAAGGAACGGTTATTGAAATTCCGATGCCGAACGGTTCTGAAGTGCTTGCTCAAACGCTCCAGCAATTCGGCACGCTAGGCGTTCTTGTTATTGTACTCGTCTGCATGGGCACGGTGTCGGGTGAGCGCAATAGCGGTACGGCTTCGCTCATCCTTGTGAAGCCGGTTTCCGTGCTCTCCTTTATAAGCTCCAAATGGACGGCGATGCTGCTCCTTACTTGGGGCGCTTTGACTCTGGGCTATTTTGCTGCCTGGTATTATACAGCACTTTTATTTGATGAAGTTTCTTTCTCCAAAATGATCGGCAGCTTGCTCATATTCGGCTTATGGCTGTCGTTTCTGGTTACGCTCACGATTCTCTTCAGCGCGTTGCTGCGCAGTCCGGCAGCGGCGGCTTTCACGGCGCTTGGCGGCGCGGTTGCGCTTACGCTGCTGGCAAGCCTTTTCCCAGAGCAGCTCTGGTGGAGTCCGGGCGCGCTGAGCGGCTTTGCTTATGCATCGGTGTCCTCAGGGATAGTAAATGTTAGTCGATTCGGTTTGGCGGTAACGCTGACCATTATCGGGATTGCAGCCGCCGTTGCCTTATCCGCATGGGTGCTTCGCAGAAGCTCGGCAGTCGAATAAAAGGAAGCCAACTCTATCAACTCATTCTTCGATTGGACACCGCTATTATTTTTTAGTAGGATAGTAGTGAAAGAATCAGCGGCGAAGAAACAGGAGTTGAGGACGATGCTACAATTAGGCACAAAGGTCGTCATAGTGGCTGACCAATATGAACAAAACCTTCCCATCGGAGAACATGGTTATATAATAGCTTACGACCGCAATGCGGATAATGTATTTGATTATGTGCTGAGAGTCCCATCGGCTAATCGGAACTTCCTTATTCCTGATGAAGACGTGGAGCTTGAAGAGGTGCTTATTCAGGATGAGGTTGACCGCATCGAGCGGGAGGCGCTAATCGATTTTGCGCTTGCGACTCATAATGAGGAATTGTTTAAACGCATTATGAATGGCGAGAACGAGATCGAGCCAGAACCGGAAAATACGGGCAAGGAACCGCTTAGCCCAGCGGACTTTATTCGTCAGGTTAATCTAAAAGCTTGGATTTAAGCAGCAAAAGACCAAATCGGACTGTTCTGTATGTCAGCGTGCTGACAAACGGATCAGTCTTTTTTTGCGCAAAAAGAGGAACTTGCCGTTTACATTGATGTTCGCCCTAATTGTGAGATATAATAGGAAGAATGATTACAGGAATAGGAAAGGAAGAATACCTGATGAGCATTACGCCCAAGGATGTAGAGCATGTCGCCAGACTGGCGCGGTTAGAGCTTTCCGATTCGGAGAAGGATCAGTTTACGGAGCAGCTCAATGCTATTTTGAAATATGCGGAAAAGCTTGATGGCTTAGACACGGAAAATGTCGAGCCGACCAGCCATGTGCTGCCTATTACGAACGTTATGCGTGCGGATGAGAAACGCCCGTCGCTGCCGATCGAAAAGGTGCTGCTCAATGCGCCTGATGAAGAGGATGGACAATTTAAAGTACCTGCGGTGCTTGAATAATACGAATGGGTTTTATATGAAGGGAGGAACTACTGTTGGCACTGTTTGATTTGCGCCTGCAGGATGTACATAACAAGCTTAACAATAAGGAACTGTCTGTTTCTGAGCTGGTTAGCGCATCATATGCGAGAATTGCAGAGACCGAGCCTGCTATCCAGGCTTTTATTACATTGAATGAAGAGAATGCGCGCTTGCAGGCTTTCGAGCTGGACAAGCAATTGCAAGAGGGCGGCGAACGTGGTTTGCTGTTTGGCTTGCCGGCGGGTGTGAAGGACAATATTGTGACGGAAGGGCTGCTTACGACTTGCGCGAGCCAATTTCTAAGCAATCACAATCCAATTTATGACGCTACAGTAGTAAGTAAACTTAAAGCGGCTCAATCGGTTACGATTGGCAAGCTGAATATGGATGAATTCGCTATGGGCGGCTCGAACGAGAACTCAAGCTACTATCCAACACGCAATCCTTGGAATACGGATTATGTGCCCGGCGGCTCAAGCGGCGGCTCCGCGGCGTCTGTTGCTGCGGGTCAAGTGTACTTCTCCCTTGGCTCCGACACAGGCGGCTCGATTCGTCAGCCGGCAGCGTATTGCGGAATCGTGGGCTTGAAGCCGACGTACGGACTTGTTTCGCGCTTTGGCCTAGTCGCTTTCGCGTCATCCCTTGACCAGATCGGCCCGCTTACCAAAAACGTAGAAGATTCCGCTTACGTGCTGCAAGCTATTGCAGGCTACGATGCAGGCGATTCGACATCTGCAAACGTGGAAATTCCGGACTATACGTCAGCATTGACTGGCGATGTTAAAGGGCTGCGCATCGGCGTTCCTAAGGAATACCTCGGAGCGGGTATTGACCCTCGCGTCAAAGAAGCGGTGCTCAAAGCATTGTCGGTATATGAATCGCTTGGCGCGACATGGGAAGAGGTTTCGCTTCCGCATACGGATTATGCGATCGCTACCTATTACCTGCTCGCTTCCTCGGAAGCTTCATCGAACTTGGCCCGTTTTGACGGCGTACGCTACGGCGTTCGTGCGGACAACCCGGCCAATTTGATCGATTTGTACAAAAAGTCTCGCAGCGAGGGCTTTGGCCCCGAAGTGAAACGCCGGATTATGCTTGGTACGTATGCGCTTAGCTCCGGATACTATGATGCTTATTACTTAAAAGCACAGAAGGTGCGGACACTGATCAAGCAAGATTTTGACCAAGTGTTTAGCCAATATGATCTAATCATCGGGCCTACGGCTCCGACACCGGCGTTCCGTATTGGAGAGCAGGTTGGCGATCCGTTAACGATGTATTTAAACGATATTTGTACGATACCGGTAAGCTTGGCGGGCGTTCCTGCTATAAGCGTGCCGTGCGGTACGGCTGACGGCTTGCCGATCGGCTTGCAAATTATCGGGAAGGCGTTCGACGAATCGACGGTGCTGCGCGCCGCTCATGCGTTCGAGCAGCACACGGAGCATCATAAACAACGTCCGCAGCTATAAGCGGTCATATATACGTTTACGAAGGGATCGATACGAATGTCTGAACCGAACAAATACGAGACGGTTGTCGGGCTGGAAGTCCATGTGGAGCTGCATACGAATAGTAAAATCTTTTGCGGCTGCTCTACGGCTTTCGGCGCGCCGCCGAATACCCATACCTGTCCAGTATGTCTTGGACATCCCGGCGTTTTGCCGGTATTGAACCGCCAAGCGGTTGAATACGCGATGAAAGCGGCTATGGCGCTTAACTGCCAAATTGCCGACATCAGCAAGTTTGACCGTAAAAACTATTTCTACCCGGATTCGCCGAAGGCATACCAAATTTCGCAATTCGATCAACCGATCGGCGAGCATGGCTGGATCGAAATCGAAGTGAACGGCGAAGTGAAGCGCATCGGCATCACTAGGCTTCATCTTGAAGAGGATGCGGGCAAGCTTACGCACGTTGACGGCGGATATGCATCGCTAGTCGATTTCAACCGTGTCGGTACGCCGCTTATCGAGATCGTATCCGAGCCGGATATTCGCACGCCTGAGGAAGCGAAAGCTTACTTGGAGAAAATCAAAGCGATCATGCAGTATTGC
This sequence comes from Paenibacillus sp. FJAT-27812, assembly GCF_001273905.1. Classification (NCBI taxonomy): domain Bacteria; kingdom Bacillati; phylum Bacillota; class Bacilli; order Caryophanales; family Paenibacillaceae; genus Paenibacillus; species Paenibacillus sp. FJAT-27812. The sequence continues at coordinate 3,378,836 of NZ_LIGH01000001.1, forward strand.
GATGTGTCTGACGTGAAGATGGAAGAGGGAAGCTTGCGCTGCGATGCCAACATAAGCCTCCGTCCTTACGGACAGAAGGAATTCGGAACGCGTGCCGAGCTCAAAAACATGAACTCCTTCCGCGGCGTACAGCGCGGCCTTGAGTACGAGCAATTCCGCCAAGCTGAAATTCTCGATTCCGGTGGCGAAGTTATCCAAGAGACTCGTCGCTTCGACGATGCGCTTGGCAAATCGTTCTCCATGCGCGGCAAGGAAGAAGCACATGATTATCGCTACTTCCCGGACCCGGATCTTGTATCGCTGCACATCAGCGAAGAATGGAAGCAGAGCATCCGTGCTACGATTCCAGAGCTGCCGGACGCTCGCAAAGCGAGATATACAAACGACTACAGTTTGCCTTCTTACGATGCTGAGGTTATTACTTCATCCAAGAAGCTTGCGGATTTCTTCGAGGAAAGCCTTTCTTACACGAAGGATGCCAAAACCGTTTCAAACTGGATCATGGGCGATCTCCTAGGCTACCTGAATGCGAACGGCCAGGAAATTTCCGATGTAAAAATAACCGGACAAGGTCTTGGCGAGATGATCGGCTTGCTTGAGAAAGGCACGATCAACGGAAAAATCGCCAAAACCGTATTCAAAGCTATGCTGGAATCGGGCAAGCTGCCGCAGCAGATCGTTGAGGAGCAAGGGCTCGTTCAAATTAGCGATGAAGGCGCGATTCAAGCGATAGTGAATCAGATCGTAGAAGCGAATCCGCAATCGGTTGAAGATTACAGAGCGGGCAAAGAAAAAGCGATTGGCTTCCTCGTTGGACAGATTATGAAGGAATCCAAAGGGAAAGCAAATCCTGCGCTTGTAAATAAGCTGCTTGTTGAGCGCTTGAAATAATTGCAGTCGCATGCAAAGACGCGGTTCATCGTGAAGATGAGCCGCGTTTTTCTTTTTGGCCGACGCCAAGGACAGGAGACCTGTATGTTCTAGCAGCCGCATACAATTATGTTACAATAGCTAGTATAGAAAGGTCGGGATCTTCTATGGCAAATGAACTTCATAATCCCTGGTACATTAGTGAGCTGCACATTTTATTAAGACTGCTCCTTGCCCTGCTGCTAGGCGGCCTTGTCGGATTTGAGCGCGAGCAGTCGAATCATGCGGCAGGACTCCGGACTAACATATTGGTTTGTTTGGGCTCATGCCTGCTCATGCTGCTATCCATGTATGGTTTTGCTTCATTTGTAGATGAGCCGAACGTTAGAGTTGACCCTGCGCGTCTTGCCGCTGCGGTAATTACCGGCATTGGTTTCCTTGGCGCTGGTACGATATTATTTACGGGCAAATCAATCACAGGGTTAACGACCGCGGCGTCCTTATGGGTCGTATCCGCGATCGGGCTTGCTGTCGGAGCCGGCTTCTATTTTGCGTCCGCTACGGCAACGATAATGGTTTTAGTTACACTTTGGGCGTTTAATAAGTTAGAGAAAAGGTATATTAGCGCGAAAAAGGAGCATTTGCTCAAAATAAAATCCAACAATTTATCTCAAGCTTTACTCGATATCAATGGATTGCTGACTGACCAGAAAATCGTCATTCGAAAAATGCTCTTGGAGGAGTGCGAGGACGAGGGGGATGTCGGACAGATTATGCTTCAGATCTACATTACATTGCCAAAATCAGAAAAACTGCTTATGCTGCTTGATAAAATAAAGCATTTGGAGGGTGTACGTTGGGTCAGCTCAGAATAAATCGGACTAAAAACAGACTGCTCACCGTAATGCTCGCCTTCGCATTGCCAGGCGCTGGCCATATGTATACGGGGCAGCACCCAAAGGGTTTGCTGTTAATTACCGCCTTTCTGCTGGATCTGACAGCGATCGTTAGACTAGCGGATTCAGATGGCGGCAGGCATTTGCTATTAATTGTTTATTTGGGCATTATGCTTCCTGTTTTTTATTTCATAAGCGTCTTTGATTCCTTGCAAAGTACGGAAGCGGAGGATCATAGCCCCGTCGCATTAAATCGCACGCTTGGCTTTATTATTTTGGCAGCGGGGGCTATTATGCTTATTTTGGTAAAGCCTCCGCATGCCATCTTGCCATGGATGAATGAGCTTGCGGAGCTTTGCGTAGGTCCCATTATAATTATTGCAGCGATCATCTTGCAGCTGCGTTCGCGGAAAGGATCGGTATCTATGTTTAAGCTAGGTCGTTTTACGGCAGCGGTGCTTGTCCTGACTGTTGGGGCGCTGCTGCTGTGGGATCAAATCCAAGGGAAAAATGATATTTCGCTACTTGGACAATGGTGGCCGGTCATATTTATATTATTAGGCGTTGAAGTGATCTTATTCAGCGTGAAATTTAAAGGAGCGGAAAAGAAGCTGAGGCTCGACGTTGCAGGAGGAATGATTGCGTTAGTCATTACACTCACTGCTTATGTGGTTACCCAATACGCGGACATTCCTTTTCGCTGGCTGGATCAATTCAATGTCGATCTGAACGGAACGGCGGATTACGGTGAAGAGAAGGGCTTTCGTTATGACAAAGCAATCATTAAGGTGCCGCTCGATGAAGCAGCTTCTCTTATACGCATCGTAAATCCGAATGGACAAGTAACGGTTCGTTCGGGCGACGTGCAGGAAATTGAGCTTTTGACAGCGGTATGGGTTGATTTAACCGACAAGACGGAAGCAGATGCCATAGCGGAGCAATCGACGGTAAAAATTAATCCAGGCACGGAGGTGACGCTTGAAGTAAAGGGGCAATCATACGGGGCAAACGGAAGCAGAAAGCCTAGAATGAATATGGTCATCACGGTGCCGATGTCGTTGTCGGATCAGTTCAAAGCGGAAGATGTGCCTTCGGATACGCCCGTGCCTTTGGACTCCGAACAGCCTATTGACGGAGCTGACGCTGTGCAATCAGAAATGCCGTTGACTTCTGGAACCGCGCAGGATGCAAGCTTGGAGCTGGCAACGGGGGCTCCGGGCAATACAGGCAATAATCCATCGGATGAGCCGGAACAAACGCCAGAAATTCCGGAAGATACGCAAGAGGAGCAGCCGGTTTTGAAAATGAAGGTCGAATCAGATAACGGTCCTGTTGAAGTAAAAGCATTGGCGCTGCCGGGAGGTCTCGATATTCGGAGCAGCAGCGGGATTATTACCGTCAGCAACATTAATGGCTCGGTTTCCGTCAAAGGAAATAACGGCGATATCCATATCAGCAGCATAACCGGAGACAGCAGCATTGAGACGAAGAACGGCACGATCGCGGCTGAGTCGATTCAGGGCAAGCTGTTTGCGAATACGTTAAACGGCAGCTTGGAAATTAAGCAGATCGATGGAGACATTCAAGCGGAAACCAAAAACGGTAAAATCAAAATGGACGGTGCCGGTGCTTCTGTGAAAGCAGACACCCTAAATGGCAGCATCGAGCTAAGCAGTGCTACGGTTGGCGGCGTCTGGGATTTGGACAGCTCCGTTGGCGAAGTGAAGCTAGCCATGCCGCAGGACGGAGATTTCACCGTTTACGGATCGGTAACTTTCGGTAATATTACGACCGAGCTTCCGCTAGAGGTAAGTAAGAAAACGATAAGAGGCACAATAGGCGAGGGCACTTTCCGGATCCAGATAAATGCAACGAACAGCATAACGATTAAACAGTTTGGGCTCTCCTAAAAAGGCGCTTTCATTGACAAACTCTTAAAATAGAACGTACAATAGTTGTAACTACTTAGGAAAGGCGTGAGGGGAATGGGAGCCAGCGTTAACTTAGCACTGGAGCAACTGAAGATGAATGGCGTCCGAATGACCCCGCAACGTCACGCCATATTAAGCTACTTGATGGACTCGATGTCTCATCCGACTGCAGATGAAATTTATAAAGCGCTCTCTCCAACATACCCGAGCATGAGCGTAGCTACCATATATAACAATCTGCGTTTATTTGTAGAAGCTGGATTAGTGCGTGAGCTGACATATGGCGATGATTCTAGCCGTTTTGATTCGGATTTATCCGATCATTACCATGCCATTTGCAAAAATTGCGGTTCTATCGTCGACTTTGATTATCCGCCGCTGCTTGAAGTAGAGCGTGCAGCGTCACGAGTGACGGGCTTCGTGGTTGAGGGGCACCGGATGGAAATATACGGCGTTTGCTCGACATGTAATACCACATCAGCGAAATAAATGGCGTTAAGCCTATAAGAACGTGCCGGGAAGCGACTTAACGCTAATCAGCACGTTTTTTATTATCATGAATGATTGCAGACAAGCATTGAACAGGAGAGTGAGCATTTGGAAACGATGTACAACCGAGCGCCCCGCCGAAGAGGCAACCGGGGATTTCGGGGACTCATGTTTTTATTTATTGCAGCGATGGCAGCCGTTTTTTGCTGGTACGGCTATATGCGTTTTATTCCGAATAATGAAAAGGTTGAACCGCCCTATCAGTCGGAGCATCCGATCATCATACATGGGATAGAGGCAAAGCAAGGAGCCATTATCGAAAATAATGAAGTAAAGCTTCCGCTCGCCGCGCTTCAGCAAGTGCTGGGAGAGGACAAGCCTATCCGGTACGAGCCGGATTCCGGCTCTATTATTTTGACAACAGCAAATAAAGTGCTTCATCTAAAGACCGATTCTTTAACGGCAACGATTAACCGGAAGCCGTACAATTTGACGATTGCCGCAGAAACCTCTAATGAAACGGTATATATACCTGCGGAGCCATTAAAGGAACTTTACGGCTTACAGGTGGAATTTGATCAGCAATCGGGCAACGTAACGCTGCTGTCTGCAGGGGACACCGTTCAATTAGCGGAGGTTACGCCGAAAAAAGGGACAGCCATCCGAACCGAGCCGACTATTCGAGCTCCATATATAAATAAGCTGCCGGCGGCGCAGACGGTTAGAATTTGGGAGGAGCAGTCCGGCTGGCTTCTTGTCCAAAGCAGCGACGGATTGACGGGCTTCATTAACAAAAAAGACGTAAAGCTAACGGCGATCGACCAAATGCCTGAAGCGAAGAAGGAGCCGGCATTTATAGCCTGGAAGGTGCTCGGCAACAAAATCAACATGACGTGGGAAGCCGTGTACGAACGAAAAATCGACACGACTAAAATTAGCCCTATGCCGGGCGTAAACGTCGTTAGTCCAACCTGGTTTGCACTTGCAGACGACAAAGGGACAATTAAAGGCAAGGCCGACCCCGCGTATGTAAAATGGGCGCATGATCAAGGGATGCAGATTTGGGCGCTTTTCAGCAATGATTTTGAGCCGGATCGTACGACGAAGGCTTTGGCAAGTGCAGAGACGCGGTTCTCGATGATCCAGCAGCTGATCGGATTTGCTGAAGTATATGGCTTGCAAGGGATCAATCTTGATTTCGAAAATGTTCATACGTCCGATAAAGCAAACTTCGTGCAGTTTGTTCGTGAGCTAACCCCTCTCCTGCATGAACAGGGTTTGGTTGTATCGGTGGATGTAACGCCAAAATCGAATAGCGAGATGTGGTCGCTGTTTCTTGACCGCCCAGCATTAGGCGGAATTGTCGACTATATGATGGTAATGGCGTATGACGAGCATTGGGCGGCTAGCCCGAAATCCGGTTCGGTCGCATCCTTGCCTTGGACGGAGAGCTCGCTTCTGCGTATTATGCAGGAGGACGGCGTTCCTGCCCGGAAGCTTATGCTCAGCATGCCGCTCTATACCCGGATCTGGACAGAGAAGAAAGGCGAGGATGGGAAGATAGATGTCTCATCAAAAGCGGTAGGCATGGAGCGGATCAAGGAAATAATAAGCACGAAGAAGCTAAAGCCAGTGTTTGACGCTGCGGCAGGTCAAAATTATGTGGAGTATACGGAAGATGGAGCACGCAAGCGAATTTGGATTGAGGATGAAGTATCGTTGAAGGCACGGGTCGCATTAGCGCGCAAATATGACTTAGCCGGCGTTGCGACATGGCAGCGTGCGTTCCAAACGCCAGCCATCTGGAAAACCATTGATGATGCTATAAAATTGAAGCCATAATACATGAATAATAAACAAAGAAAAGCCCTCTTCGCATGAGTGATCATTGGTCAAGACCCCATATAGCGGACACTGAATAAAAGACCCTACCTAACAAGCTGGAGCCGGTACTGAATCGGAGCCAGCTTGTTTAGTTTTCTTTGCGGACGCTTGTTGTTGTAAAAGTGTATATATTCTTCAATTCGGCTTTGTGCTTCTTCTACAGATCGAATATCATAAGGGTAGAGTGCTTCTGTCTTCAAATGCGAGAAGAAGCTCTC
>NZ_LIGH01000001.1:3391383-3393794 GCF_001273905.1 Paenibacillus sp. FJAT-27812
AAAGGTATCATGAATGACCTGTTTATCCTGCTTATTCTTATCTGTCTTCAAGCGCTTCACGTATGCGTAGAATCCGCTTCGGGAGACTCCGATTTCTTTACAGAGTTCTTTGACGCTAAATCGTTCACGAATTTCGTAGACGAGTCTATACTTCTCTGGTACACCTCCTTCTTCGTAATTTCCAACCACTTTTTTAGGACAGCATTCTCCATCTCCAATCGCTTTAAATAACGTTCCTGATCCTTGTACTGTTCTCGTCTGCCTCGGTGTTCCATAAGCCCATATTCGCCTTGTTCCTTATACTTCCTCATCCACACCTTTAATCGCCCAATATCTGCGATCCCAAGCTCATCCGCTACCCTCTGCTTGGTCATTCCCCCATGTCGTAGCTCRATAGCCTTCTTCTTTAATTCAAAACTATACGTCTCAAATTTCTGTCCTTTTCTCGCCATAACGAAAAGCACCCCCTATAATATCCATCGGTTTAAACACCAGGGTGTTTTTACAATGTCTACTATAAGGGGTGCACTTCACATGGAAGAGGGCTTTTCTTTGTTACACTTGCTGTTCAGCCGGACTATGCGTGGCTTGTGCAGGATCCAGCGTCAGCATTGTTTTGCAATACATGCAGCGGTCGGTCTTTCCAAGCATCTTGGTCGGTCGTCCGCATTCCGGACATTGCAGCATCGTGGCGCTTGTCGACATCATGCCTGCCCAGAAATAGACGGCTACGCTGATCAGGAGAGAAACCATGCCGATTACCATGAAGATAGCCGCGATAATCTTCCCTGCTTGTCCCAAAAATACGATACCGGCCGTTCCAAGTATCATGACACCCATGCCTACCAGCGTGAAAATGAGCCCCCAAAGCCGGAATTCATTGATCTTGGCGGACTTAAAAAAGAACTTCTTCATGGATTCAAACCCTTCCTATGACTAATGACTTATGAATTTGAAACTGTTTCTAAGTTAGTAAGCAGGAATGTGCCTCCAACATGTCGAAAAAGAATAAAACTGTAGATTATTATTATAGCTTAATAAAATGTGATTAGCTATATGGAGGAACCAGTGGAACATATAAAAGCACACTTCGTAGACAGCTATCGTGATGAACCTAATGTGGTTGGTTTAGCTGTTATTGAAAACCCATATCCTTATAATCCATTGATCGATGGCTTAGACTCATTAGTACTCGTTGTTGTAAAGGATGTTCAGGCTCGGAAGGAAACGGAGCATGTTCAAATTAACGGCAAACGCGTAATGATTCGTACCATCGATGCCAGAGGTTTAGATGAATGGCTGGCTGGCGGAGAAAATCGCAATATTATTGAGTGGCTAGTTCGGGGGGAGATCTTGTTGGATCGCAACGGCTATTTAAGCAGTGTGCGTGAACGTCTGCTTCAATTCCCTGATTCCATGCGGGAGCAAAAGCAGTTTACGGAGTTTGCGGGTTTCTTGAGAACTTATTTGCAAGCGAAGCAGGATCTGCTCGACGGCAATTTGCTGGATGCATACAGTCATGTGCTTATCGCGCTTCATCATTGGGCTCATATTGTTCTAATAGAAGATGGCCGACATCCTGAACTCACCGTTTGGAAGCAGCTCAAGCGAGTCCATCCCGGGATATACAAGCTTTATGAGGAGTTAACGGTTAGCCCGGAAACGTTGGAGCAAAGAGTACAATTAGTAATGCTGGGCTGTGAGTTCTCCGTAATGAACAAAATGAAAGCATGCTGCTCATTGCTGATTGAAATACTCGGAAGCCGGGAGGAGCCTTGGAGCATTGCCGAGCTGCAGTCGCATTCCTTAATTAATGTGCTGCATGTCGATTTGTCGCTCGTCCTTCAGAAGCTGGTGCAGCGAGAGTATATACGAGAGGTTGCCGTTATGCATGAGCTTGGAGATATTGGCGCACTTGAGCTGCGGTATATGGTCAATAACACGCCAAGCCAATAATGGCTTCTTATAGGAAGATAGAGCGCTGGTTTGCCCGAGTTTCGAAGGCAAATAAGCGCTTTTTTTATATTAAAAATAATTCGAGAATAAGCTTGACTTAAATAAAGTTCAGATGATATATTAGTACTCGCCGCTTTTACAGGATACATAAACGCGAAAACGACATTTCAAAAAAAATGTCGAATAACGAAAAAAAGTACTTGCAAAGAGATAGGTGAATGTGATATATTATAAAAGTCGCCGATACGAAATACGCGGTTGACATGAAAGAAAAGATTGTTCTTTGAAAACTGAACAACGAGTAATAACTGCCTCGCAAATCCTTCGGGATGAGCGAAAAAAGCGATAAAAAAGTAATGAGCATTTCAAACACCAATTTGGAGAGTTTGATCCTGGCTCAGGACGAACGCTGGCGGCGTGCCTAATACATGCAAGTCGAGCGGATCTTGTCCTTC
>NZ_LIGH01000001.1:3402224-3654053 GCF_001273905.1 Paenibacillus sp. FJAT-27812
CCTTGAAGACGACGAGGTTGATAGGTTCGGGGTGGAAGCACAGCAATGTGTGTAGCTGACGAATACTAATCGGTCGAGGGCTTATCCTAAAACCGTTTGCTGCGACCCATACATCCAGCAGACACAGTTAAAGAGGTTTTCAGCAAACCTAATCTTTCGTATCCAGTTTTCAGGGCGCAATTTGCTTTGAAAGTGTTAATATTCCCTGATAGCTCAGTTGGTAGAGCACTCGACTGTTAATCGAGTTGTCACAGGTTCGAGTCCTGTTCGGGGAGCCATTGTAGAGAGGTGTCCGAGTGGTCGAAGGAGCACGATTGGAAATCGTGTAGGCTCTAACCGGGTCTCGAGGGTTCGAATCCCTTCCTCTCTGCCAGTAAGGCCCGTTGGTCAAGTGGTTAAGACACCTCCCTTTCACGGAGGTAACAGGGGTTCGAGTCCCCTACGGGTCACCAACATTTCTTTTAAAAAAGTGTTTGACACAGAACAAAGGCCTATGATATGATATGAAGGTCGCTCAACACGGAGGCTTAGCTCAGCTGGGAGAGCATCTGCCTTACAAGCAGAGGGTCGGCGGTTCGATCCCGTCAGCCTCCACCATTTAAATATTAACGACGCGGGGTGGAGCAGCCCGGTAGCTCGTCGGGCTCATAACCCGAAGGCCGCAGGTTCAAATCCTGCCCCCGCAACCAAAATTCTTTACCATTCGGATCTTTCCGAGATTATGATGTGGAGCTGTGGTGTAGTGGCCCAACATGCCTGCCTGTCACGCAGGAGACCGCGGGTTCGAATCCCGTCAGCTCCGCCACTTAAACAACATCAGGCTCGGTAGCTCAGTCGGTAGAGCAGAGGACTGAAAATCCTCGTGTCGGCGGTTCGATTCCGTCCCGAGCCACCATTAGATGTACATGCTTGACAAGTGAATATGCCGTTGTAGCTCAACTGGTAGAGCAACTGACTTGTAATCAGTAGGTTGGGGGTTCAAGTCCTCTCGACGGCACCACATGGAGGATTAGTGAAGTGGCTAAACACGGCAGACTGTAAATCTGCTCTCTCTGAGTTCGGTGGTTCGAATCCATCATCCTCCACCAGTTTACCTTAGGGGCATAGTTTAAAGGTAGAACAAAGGTCTCCAAAACCTTTGGTGTGGGTTCAATTCCTGCTGCCCCTGCCAATTAAATATTTTTGAACGTGGCGGTCGTGGCGAAGTGGTTAACGCATCGGTTTGTGGATCCGACACTCGGGGGTTCAATTCCCCTCGATCGCCCCATTAATTCAAAAATTAGCATTGCATACTTTGTTGGGGATTAGCCAAGCGGTAAGGCAACGGACTTTGACTCCGTCATTCTCAGGTTCGATCCCTGAATCCCCAGCCATTTATATGCGGAAGTGGCTCAGCGGTAGAGCATCGCCTTGCCAAGGCGAGGGTCGCGGGTTCGATTCCCGTCTTCCGCTCCATTTATTTGGCGCCATAGCCAAGTGGTAAGGCAGAGCTCTGCAAAAGCTCTACCCCCAGTTCGAGTCTGGGTGGCGCCTCCACAGATTTTTTGAGAAATAAATATGTGCCCTTAGCTCAGCTGGATAGAGCGTTTGACTACGAATCAAAAGGTCAGGAGTTCGAATCTCTTAGGGCACGCCATATTTACCTAAATGCCGATGTGGCGGAATGGCAGACGCGCGCGACTCAAAATCGTGAGGGAAACCGTGGAGGTTCGAGTCCTCTCATCGGCACCATAATTACTTACATAAACTCTTGAGATCCTTAGGATCTTGAGAGTTTTTTTGTGTTTTCACCTATTTCATTATTTTCCTAAATTACCCCCTTTACACAACCATTTTCCTAGTGTACTATGTAACTAACACACAAGGACACTGGAGGTAAGCGAAGATGAAAGCAGCTACTGAGAAAATAGAAGCATTGGCCGTTCTTTCGTTAAAGAACGTAACGAAGCGTATTGCAGGCAAAACAATTGTAGATCGCATGTCTTTTGATATTCATAAAGGCGAGATTGTTGGTTTGCTTGGCCCAAATGGAGCAGGGAAAACAACGACAATCCGCATGATCGTGGGACTTATTCAAATGTCGGAGGGTGACGTGATCATCCAGGGCCATAGCATCCGCAACGATTTCACGAAGGCCATTCGCCATATTGGAGCCATTATCGAAAATCCGGAGTTCTACCCTTACATGACCGGTCAGGATAATCTGAAGCAATATCAGCGGATGTCTGAAGGGATTACGGATGAGCGGATTAAAGAAGTCGTCGAGCTTGTTGGCTTGGAGGCAGCTATGAAGAAGAAGGTGAAGGCTTATTCTCTTGGTATGAGACAGCGACTTGGCATTGCGCAAGCACTGCTGGATCGTCCTTCCTTGCTCATACTGGATGAACCAACCAATGGCCTTGATCCAGCGGGAATTCGCGAGATGCGGCAATATTTGAAGCAAATTGCTGACAAGGAGGGCATATCCATTCTCGTATCCAGCCATCTATTATCCGAGATGGAGCTGATGTGCAGCCGAGTAGTCGTTATTCAGGAAGGGAAGTATGTAACCCATCGATCCTTAATTGACGCAGCAGAGCCATCACAGCAAATTACGGTTGCCATCCGGGTAGATGATGCGGAACTCGCAGTTAAGGTCGCTGCAACGATTAAAGGGGTCGAGGTTGCACCGCTTACGTCGGAGCGGAATGAGCTACTGCTGGCGTTAGATAATGAGCTTATTCCACAGGTCGTTGCCAAACTAGGCAGTGAGCAAATAAAAATTTATAGAATTACGGAAACGAAGCTGTCGCTTGAGGATGAGTTTTTGAAATGGACGGGAGGTAGCCGCATTGCTTAATTTTAATAAATTAGTTTTGAACGAGTGGTTAAAAATGTCGAAGAAGCGAAGCTTCTTTATCGCATACGCGGTCATGCTCATAACAGTTGCCGGCTTCACTTATTTAATTAAGGAACTGGCTCAAGAGGGATTGCCATCTATGCTTGAATTTGCGGCATCGATTATGTCCACCAACGGAGTTGGGCAGATTGTAACGATAGTAGCGATCATATTTACAGCCGGGATCGTGGCGAAGGAGCATCAATTAGGCACAGTCAAATTTTTGCTAATCAGAGCGCATAGAAGAAGCACCATTTTAGCCTCAAAATATGTGGCAGCTATCTTGTTTGTTTGCTCGCTCGTTATTTTTACGATAGCAGCTGCTCTTGCCGCAAGCGGAATCGCATTTGGTTTTGAAGGTTCGGCAGGCGACGTGACATGGCTTGATGTCGCAAAGTCAATGCTCTTCCAAACCGTATACACCACGATCTATGTTACTCTAACCTTTATGTTCGGCATTTTAACGCGCTCCTCAGGAGCTACCATTGGGATCGGGATGACTGCTGTATTGCTTGAGGGCTTGCTTAAAATGCTATTGTCGAGCTATGACTTCTCCAAATATCTTCTATTTATGAACACGGATTTGACACTCTTTACAGGCAGTGAATCCGCGGGAGGGATAACATTCCCTAGTCTCGTATGTGCTGCGTATGTCGCATTATTTCTTGCAGTGAGCTTTGTTACTTTCAAAAAACGGGATATTGCCTAGCAAAACAAATTTTGTTAAGAGCAGCGGAGGGGAGAAGGGAAAATTGTGAGCATTGAATTCGATAATAATTTGCCGATTTACTTGCAAATCATGAATTATATCAAGAAAGAGATTGTCATCGGAAAGCTAAAGGCTGGGGATAAAATACCTGCTGTGCGGGAGCTGGCGCTTGAGCTGCAAATTAATCCGAATACGATACAGCGGACCTTCCAGGAGCTTGAACGTGAACAAATCGTTGAGACGAAGCGCGGGCTTGGACGATATGTGACTAGCGAGGAGACGAAAATTATGGAGATCAAAAAGGAGATGGCTGGCGATTTGCTCGGTCGCTTCATACAGGGAATGCAGGAGCTTGGGTTTGCGAGCAACGATATCGTAACGATTGTTGCGCAAGCGGTAGAAGAGAAGGATAACAAAGAGGAGTGAAGAAAACGTGGAAAGCGTATTGCAACTAACGGATGTATCAAAATCGTATGCAGGCAAGACGGCTTTAAATCATATATCGCTTAGCGTAGCGCCCGGCAAGATTGTTGGCTTGCTAGGAAGCAACGGAAGCGGCAAAAGCACACTGATGAAAATCGCTGCAGGCCTTGTTCAGCCAGCCTCCGGCTCTGTCCGTGTAGACGGTAAATCAGTTGGCCAAGGAACAAAGGAGATTACTTCGTTTATGCCGGATCAGCCGCTTACGGAGAGCTGGATGCGCGTAGAGGACGCGATCATGTTTTATCAAGATTTTTATGCTGACTTTGATGTTGCGAAAGCAAATGAAATGTTAGCTTTTATGAAGCTGAACAAAAAGGATCGCGTCAGTGCTTTATCCAAGGGCATGAACGAAAGATTGCAGCTTACCCTCACCTTATCCCGAAATGCTAAGCTGTATATGCTCGATGAGCCTATTGGCGGGGTAGATCCGGTCGCAAGAGCGAAAATTTTGGATGCTATCGTAAACTATTACAACGAAGAGAGCAGCCTGCTCGTATCAACCCATCTTGTACGCGATATTGAGCGTATCTTTGATGAAGTTATTTTCATACGGGAGGGTAAGATCGTGCTGCAGGATGAAGTGGAAAATATTCGGCTCACGCACGGAAAAAGCGTCGATGAAATGTTTAAGGAGGTGTTTGGGGAATGATCAAGCTGTTGAAATATGATTGGAAGCGAAGCAGCGATGGCATCCTCAGCACGCTTGCCATATTGATTCTTTTAGAAGCGGCACTCTCGATTACCGGAATAACGCGGAACTGGAATGAAGCGTTAGTTATTTCGTTCAGTATTTTCGGCTATTCGCTGGCATTGATCCTGTTGTTCATCCATTGCTGCCGAACGTTTGACCAAAACATTAAGTCGTTCAGCCGCCGGCTGCTGCCGCTGCATCCAATGAAAGCAGCAGGCACAACTATCCTATTAAGCTGGATTTGCGCGGTTCTGATCATTGCCATTGCAGCTATTCATATTCCCATCTATACGGCTTTCTCGGATATCGATAACAGCTTTTTGAACAAGAATATTCAATTTGAAAAAGGCTCGATATTTTACATGATTTTAAGCATAATATGGACCTACACGACTTTTACGATATCGGTCCTAGCATCCATTACGGTGGCTAGGAGCTTTAGGTTTAAAAAATCAACTTGGATTGGCATTCTCTTTTTCTTCGGCGTGCAAGCTTTGATCGCTTGGCTTTCAAGTGTAGTATTTAATCATGATGATGGTTCGATGGGGTTCTTCTCCATTAAGGGCACATCGACAGAAGGCTCATTTGCATTCGGCGCCTCCAATGATTTAAGCTATTTTGCAGGTCCGTTCCTCATTGAGCTGGCTTTTACCGTTGGATTCTTGTTTTTGATGAATTATTTATTAAACAAAAAAGTAGAGCTGTAACAACTCAATCGAAAAAGGCGCATAGGGGTTCAATCCCCTTAAGCGCCTTTTTGGCATGTTAGCGTAGATCGCGTAATTTGAGAATGACCGTAAGCGCCTCTGCCCGGGTGGCATCCCCAAGCGGAACAAAGCGGTTATTGCCCCGGCCGATCAGTAGCGCTTTATCAACTGAAACAGTAACGGCAGTTTTGGCCCAGCTAGGAATCTGCGCCTCATCTGAGAAGGTTGAGGTCTGGTTTAACGTTAAAACAAAGCCTGCTGCACGGGCAATCATAACGGCCATCTCCGCACGGTTTATTTTGCCGCAGGGACGGAACGTTCGATCCTCATAGCCGGAAATGATGCCGGCAGCCGCTGCTTCCGCTATGTAAGGCTTTGCCCAGTCTGGAAACACGCTGATGTCTGCAAAATCTAGAGCCACTTCTCCTACAGCACCGGCTGGCAATGGCACTGCACGAGCGAGCATAGCAGTAAATTCGGCTCTTGTCACTTGGGCGTTCGGCCTGAACGTAGCATCTGGATAACCATTAATGAAACCGAGCTCAACTGCGAGTTTCACGTTTGCTTCGGCCCAGTGACCCGCTAGATCAACAAAAAGGATAGGCTGGTTGTTTGAAGAAATATTTATTTTTGCCTGCACGTTAGGCGTTAAGGTGGTGGCCGCGACCTTACTGTCCACAAGCTTGACGCGCTCTAGCTTAAATGTGGCGGGACCTGCAGCTATCGTTTCAAAAGATAGCGTAGCGATCTGGGCGGTGCCACTTTCCCCGGATGCTTTTCCAAGTTTGGTATGAGCAAACGTGATGACACCGTCCTTATCGGAGGCTGGAACGGATAAGCCTGTCCAATGGGCAGCCGCGCTTTTGAAGCGTAGTCGCGTGTTATCATACTGAAGCCGAAGTTCGTAACCGTACAAGTCGACCAATTGCTCCCCTTTTACCGTTACACGTACATCTTGGTTGGTCGAGACTGCTGTAGTGGGAAGCGATAGCGAGAATGAGGGAGCGTTGTCACCCATAGCGATGGAAGGGATAGATACTACTGCGAGAATGATGCCTAATAAAGCCGAAGTCAGCTTGCGCCTCATGATGATCATCCTTTCTTTCATCATAATGAGCGAGAGGAAGACAGCTTCCTGTCCTCCCCTCACCACGTTCAATCAACTATTAATTAGCTGCCATAGCTACCATTTGAGAATGAGCTTGGCAAGCGCAACAAGATCTTGAATATCGATCATATTATCTTTGTTGAGGTCAAACGCTTTAACGGTATTCCAATCAGCATCAACCGATGATTTGCCGTATGCTTTGACCATGATCGCTAGGTCGCCGATACTTGTTGTATTGTCATTGTTGTAGTCGCCTTCAACCTTTTGAATAGCTAGAGCAAGGAAGGTTTGGAGCGCTGCATTTAAATCAAGCGCAGCCTGTTCGATTTGGGCTTGCGTTGCAGCCGGGTTATTTGCGGTTGCTTTGGCAATCTCGATTTGAGCTTGCAGCGCAGCTTTTGAGCCGGCAGGGTATTGACCGATTCGATTGCCCTCTACTGCTTCATCATGCTTCTGCTGAGCATTTGTGATCAGCGCGTTCAATGCGGCTTTATCAACGCCAATTTCAATGCTGTGCGTATGGCCTTGGAGCACGGTTTCTACGCCGCTGCTATCGGCGATATGCAGCTTAGCGATGCTGATGTTGGAGATGCCAGAAGAGGCGGTCGGCTTGACTTTAAAACTTAGCTTGATGAGTTCGCCACTGGCATGTTGCGCTTGTTCACCTAGATGTACGGCGAGAATTCGCAATTGCCCAGGCGTATCCGTATCGGAATCGACAATCGTTATTTTGTTCGCATCCACTGCTTCCGGTGGTCCGCTAAGCTCCAGCTGATCTGCGTCAAAGGCGATGGTCAGATCCTGTGCGACCACTTCCTTCTGCTCCTTGTTCAGCGCATAGGTAAGGGTGAATGATTGTCCGATTTCAGCTGCTTTTGGCCCGGATAAGGAGCCCCCGCTTAATACCTCTTCATCTACGCGAGGTGTCCAGAAATTTGGTATCGGTACATTCGCGAAGCTTGTATCGGATGCAAAATAGAAGCTCGGGTATGCTGGCTGATTGTAGGTCGTATTTTGCCATGCAATGCCGGTACGGTACTGAACGTCATGCATTAACGTATACAGCTTGCGATTCGTTACCTCGGTACTGACGAAGATACGAATAGCAGAGCTGTCCGCAGTGCGAACGAGCAGCTCTTCTCTCCAGTCTCCAAAAATATCAGCAACAAGGGACGGATTTCCTTTCGTGCCATTATTGGTTCTTGTATCTGTTGCCGTAAGCAGTCGTCCGCGTTTCCAATCATCTATCGTAGTTGTGCTGTTGCCGGAGCCGTTCACGATTTGCGTTGTCATATCCGCAGCCCATTTAATATTCATGTTCGTGCCTGGAGCAGACGTACTGATCCGTGTGCCGGCAGCAGTCCATAAGCCGACTGCCCATGTTTCTAATCCACGATGGTCAGGATCAACGTCGCCAACCATTCCGCGGCCCGTATCTTTACCTGTGTATCCGCCATAGATGATCTCGCCCGTCTTAGCATCCCGAAGCGCATATCCGTAAGGCGCATAGGTGCCGCCTTCATGCACCATGAAGATCTCAAGCCCCGGACGGTCCGGATCGATGTCGGCAACGTGAAGCGCGTCGCCGTGTCCGAGTCCAGCAACGACGCCTGGATTAGCGCTGCCCGGAGGAAGGACATCCGACGAGCTGTAAAGCAAAGTACCGTCATGATCGATCGTTGATGAGCCGTAAATGATTTCTTGCTTGCCATCCCCATCTACATCCGCCGTACTAAGGGAATGGGCACCTTGGGTATTCAATGATCCAAGAAGAGGATCGGTGCCTGGCCTGCCATGCGGACTATCGTTGAATGGATTCGTCATCGGCGCCCAGCCGCTATCCACAAACCAGTGCTCCTTCAAATGACTGCCATCCCAAGCGTATGATACGAGCGTCGTTCTTGTGTAATAGCCGCGGGCAAAGACCGCATAAGGCTTTGCGCCATCCAAGTAGGCGACACCGGCGAGGAAACGATCAACGCGGTTGCCCGGCTCAATTCGGCCTAATGCGTAATCCCCCCACATAAGTCCATCATCATCGCGCCCTGGCTTATAGTGGATCGTCTCGAGCTCTGATCCCGTCTCGCCTTCAAATACGCTCAAATATTCGGGTCCCTTCAAAATAAACCCTTCGAATTCGCGGAGCTTATTGTTGGCGCTTCTGCTTGGCGCATACACATCCATGAAATAATCGGTTAAGGCTTCTGCATCCGCGCGTGAGAGCGGGTAGTTATATTGCTTCGCCATGCCGAAAGCTTCCTCCAAAGTCGCAGGCCAATTGCCGTTTACAACCTCTTCATGGGATTGCCAGCCCATAAACATCTCTACGACATGGTTATAATAATCTTGGCGGCTTACCCGGTAATCATCGGTGTGGCTGTAGCCTGCTGCAATATCCGCTTGCGGCATCGTAATGTACTGCTCGGATGTAACAGCGCCTTGCCCGTCAAATTTGATGATTTTTGTGCCTGGCGCGGTTTTGAACATCAGTTCCGCTTTGCCGTCGCCATCAAAGTCATAAACCATAAACTCGGTGTAATGGGCGCCAGCCCGAATGTTCACGCCGAGATCAATTCGGTAGAGCAGCGTTCCGTCAAATCGATAGGCGTCGATAAAGACATTCCCGGTATACCCTTTTTGCGAGACATCCTTCGAGTTGGAAGGGTCCCATTTGACAAAATACTCATACGCGCCATCGCCGTCTACGTCGCCTACGCTCATATCTGTCGCTGCATAGGTGTAGGCTTCGCCGACAGGGGTGACGCCGTCAGCCGGCTTGCGCAGGGGGAGATCATAGTAAGCATTGCTCCATGGGGAGATCGCATCGCTTTGATCCACCTCTTGCCCATCTATGACCGCCGCCACATAATATTGGGAAGAGGTTGTGCCGTTCGTATCCACATAGTTGGTGCTGTCATCAACCGACGCGATTTTGGCGCCGTCACGATAGACATTGAAATTAGTGCCCGTCATCCCCGCAGCGGAGTAGCCTGTAACTTCATTGCCAAGCAGCCTCCAGCTCAAAAATACGCCTTGATTCGTGGCAGCGGCTACAAGTCCTCGGTCTAAATATTCCAGCTGCAAGCCTGAAGAGTTGCTGATTGATTGGTTGTTGTTCATGTCAGAAGCAGATGCTTGAAGCGCTGTTCCGAGAAGCAAAGCTAGTCCCGTCGTTATTGCGAGTACCTTCTTCGTTGCTTTGGCCGTGTTCCAACCCATTAACCGTCCACCATCCTTTGTCATTTTACCCTCCTATATTGGTTGCGCTTACAATATAGACTTTGGCTCACCTCGCAATGCTTAGCGCTAGGAGCAGCAAATTATGAAACTCCATTTCAGTATAGAAGCTATGAATCAGACATAACATGCAAAAACCAGTGCTTTTCTACCAAAAATCAGTTATAAAGCTACAAAACGTATCGCTTAACTTTGAATATTTCATCATTTAACTGATTTTAAGAAAGCGCTTTAAATGATAGTATAAGAGAGGATTCAATTAAGGATAGGGGGAAAGCGGAGCGTGAGGTTCGGCAAATCGATAAGAACTCGGCTGATTATCGGATTTATGGCAGTCATGCTGCCGGTCGTCATTTATATGCTAATCAACAATAGCTATTCACGCGATATCGTTCGAGAGAAGGTATCGGAAACCTACCGAAATACGCTCGATATTTATGTCGGACAGACGGATCACAACCTGGCGCAAATCAACGATTACCTCTATAAAATGTCCGTGCTTGACTCCGATGTCGGCCTGCTTATGTCCTTTCCGATGGACAGCGACGGCTACACGTTAACTAAAATAAGAATCGATTCGAAGCTGAACCGCGACGTCGGTGTCTATAATCTTATCGATGCCGTGTTTTTGTACCACAAGGACGATATTATTTTTGGAACCGACAGCGTATATAACGATACGAGAAAAATTATTAAATCCCATATGGATGCGATGACGACGGAAGAAAATCTGCTTCTGAACGATCAGCATTCGTGGGAGGTTAGAGCCGACGAGCGGATGCCCGGCAAGTTTTTTCTGATCAACTTTATTAAAGTATCGGAAGGGCTGTATGTCGGCGCTATGATAAAAGTGCAGGATATAAACAAAATGCTCTCGATCCAGTGGAGCGACGGAGATATCGGGCATAACGGCATCTACTTGCATGATGGGGATCGCCTCGTACAATCGCTAACGGAGAACATGGCGCCATTCGAGCTGAGCTATAAAATAACGGATAAACCGTATGAATCACTGACGGACCGGGGAACTGGCGCGACCTATCTGGTGATGAACCGAATGAGCGAAATGGTCAATATTGCCTACCGCGTCGTCATTCCGGAGGAAACGCTGCTTCGCAACCTGTTGTTTTTCCGAAATGCTACACTGTTTGCTCCTATTGGATTTTTAGCCATCTTGCTTATTTACTTATTCTTCATGCGGAACATGCTGTTTAAACCGCTGCATGAGCTGATTCTGGCGATGAAGAAAATATCGCTTGGCATGCTGGATGTCAGACTCCGCAAAAACAAGACGCTCGAATTTGAATTTCTAGGCAACACCTTCAACGTCATGGCGGAGCAAATCAAAACGCTCAAAATCGATGTGTACGAGGAGCAGCTTCGCGTGAAGCAGGGGGAGCTGAAGCAGCTTCAAGCCCAAATCAACCCGCATTTTTATATGAACAGCTTGAATATTATTTATAATCTCGCAGCGCTGAATGACACGGAATCGGTCAAAAAGATGTCGCTGCACCTTGCGGATTATTTCCGCTTCATCATGAAGGCAAATCGCGACACGATTACGCTCAAAGAAGAGCTGATGCATATCGAGAACTACATGACGATTCAAAAAATCCGTTTTCCCGACAAGCTTCAATGCACGTTTGAGGGGATGGACACGATTTTAAATTACCCGATTGCCGCATTGACGGTTCAGCCGTTCGTAGAAAACTCGATCATTCATGGATTCAAGAACAGGAGACAGCTGTTCCAGATCAAAATAGCGGCGGTAATCGATCCCGACGATGGTTTCACGCTTACGATCAGCGACAATGGGATCGGCTTTAGCGCAGAAGTGCTGGAGAAGCTGCACAATAAGGAGCCTTTGCAGCAAGATGAGTCGGGCAGCCTTGGCATCATGAACGTTATTCACCGGCTGCAGCTCCTTTATGGAGAGCGGACGTCGATTACATTCCGCAATCAAACGGAAGGCACCGGCGCAATTGTCATTATCGTATTTCCAAAGCTAGTGGAAGGGGTTAAGGCCGTTGTATAACTTATTGGTCGTTGATGATGAAGAGATTGCGATTCGCGGCATCGTAGAGGGAATAGATTGGTCGACGCTTCCTATTGTCAACTTCTATACGGCAATTGATGCGGAGGAGGCGCAGTCCGTGCTGGCCGCGCACACGATACATATTATGTTATCGGACATCGATATGCCGAATCAAAGCGGAATTGAATTGCTGGAGTGGACCAATGAGCATTCTCCCTCCACCGTGACGATTTTTCTTACCGGGCATGCGGATTTCAAATATGCGCAGCAGGCCGTGCAGCTGGATTGCTTCGATTATTTGCTTAAGCCTATCGATCACAACGCGCTGAAGGCATGCGTGAACGAGGCGCTCGATAAAGTGCGAGATCGGGAGCAGCTTGCAAAGATTCGCGGGACGTACAGCTTATTTTACGAGCAGTGGAGCAAGCAGCGTCCTATATTAATAGAGCGCTTCTGGCAGGACGTTATCCATTACCGCCTCTCCGCCGCGCCGCAGCAGCTAGATTCCGCATTGCAAAATTACGCTTTGCCGCTTCAAGCGGATAGCCCGATTCGTGTCATTCTCATCAGCATCGAGCAGTGGCGTGAGGAATGGTCGGCACGCGACGAAGAAATTATGACCTATGGCATTAAAAATGCAGCCGAGGAGCTTGTGCTTCAAAGCGGCCCAGGCGTAGTTGTACAAGATGGCAGCGGTATTTTGTATGTGCTGCTGTATAACATGCAAGAAGGGGCAGAGCCATCAAACGCCGTCATCAAAGAACGATGCAAAACGTTTATTGATCAGTGCAAAAGCATGCTGCACTGCCACCTATCCTGTTATATCGGAGAGAACGCAGAGGTGAAGCAGCTGCGCACTGCCGTTCAGACGCTGCTATCTTTAGAGCGCTGCAACGTCAGCAGCAGTTGCGCGATTATTATGGAGCGGGACAATAAGCAGAAGCAAGGACAAAGCGCTCCCCAACAGGCGCCATTCTCCGATTGGGCGCTGCTGCTTGAATCAGGCAAGCGGGCCGAGCTAGCGCTGCGGATTGACGAGTGCTTTGATCAAATGCAGCAGAGCAGCGTCGACTACACGTTTATGGCTTCCTTTTATTATGGCTTTATGAATATGCTGATTGAGTGGCTCAATAAAAAATCGGTCCAGATGACCGATGTGTTCACGAACAGAGAATGGGAGGTTGGCGAAAACGTTATAAAGTCATTGGCTCGAATGCGAGTGTGGTCACAGCAAATGAGCGCTCAAGTAACGGAATACGCCCATTTGAACGGGAAGGACGTATCGCAGGTTGTCGATAAGGTTCAACGCTATATGGAGGAGCATCTTGGCGAGGAATTCAGCCGCGAGCAAGCGGCAGAGTCAGTATATTTGAACCCAGCCTATCTATCTCGCTTATTCCGGAGGGAAACCGGCTATTCACTAACGGATTACTTGGTGAGAATGCGAATTACGAAAGCACGCAGCATGCTGGAGCAAACGAATAACCGAGTCAGCGATGTCGCGCTTAATGTAGGCTATGCCAACTTCTCGCATTTCTCCAAGCTATTTAAGAAGATGACCGGCCTGACGCCGCAGGAATATCGCAAAAAGTATCAGGATGTATGAGTGAGAAGTCACAGCACCGTTAATATGGTCACGGCGCCGACAGATGTCGGCGTCTTTTTTTTATACAATTTATACAAGAGAAATGGCTCAAAGCCTTAGAAAGAGGAGGAAGAAGACGATGGCGGATCAGACGCCTAAAGCTGCGGCAACGGCCTATATTCCAAAAATTAAAGCTAGGAAGACATCGCATCTACTCATATTCCGCAAATACTGGATGTTCTATGTGATGATGCTCCCAGCCATCGTTCTGCTCGTGTTCAACAACTATATTCCGATGTTCGGCATCATTATCGCGTTTAAGAGCATCAACTACGCGGACGGCATACTAGGAAGCGCATGGAACGGGCTAACCAACTTCGAGTATTTGTTCAAAACATCGGATGCCTGGATCATTACGCGTAACACGTTATTGTACAACTCCGGCTTCATTGTCCTCAATCTGATCATTCCGCTTGCGTTTGCGCTAATGCTCAATGAGATTCGCAGCCGGTTCGTCGCCAAGCTCCATCAAACGATCATGTTTCTTCCCTATTTCCTCTCCATGGTCGTAATCAGCTATCTCGTCTTCGGCTTCATGAGCGATGAGCATGGTTACTTGAACAGCTCGCTGCTTCCGGCATTGGGGCTTGAGAAGGTGAGCTGGTATTTTACCCAAGAGGTATGGCCTTACGTCCTGCCGATCGTAAACACGTGGAAGAGCATGGGGTACTTTACCGTCATCTATATGGCTGCCATCATCGGCATCGACGATGAGTATTACGAGGCGGCAACAATCGACGGTGCGAGCAAATGGAAGCAAATGACCCGGATTACGATCCCGCTCATTATGCCTGTCATTACGATAATGACGCTGCTTCAGATCGGCAAAATATTTAATGCGGACTTTGGCTTGTTCTTCCAAGTGCCAAGAGAATCGGGCGTGCTGTTCCCGGTTACGAACGTCATCGACACTTATGTGTATCGGACGTTCCTCACCGTAGGCGATATCGGCTTGTCCTCCGCCGCGGGACTGCTTCAGTCAGTCGTCGGCTTTACGCTGGTCTTTCTATCCAATTGGGTTGTGCGCCGCATCAACAAGGATAACGCATTATTTTAGCAGAGGCTAAAGCCGTCCTTATTTTCTATGAAAAATTTATGGAGGTGAACCTATGGAAGCAGTCGAGAAAATATCGTCCGGGTCCAACCCAAAAAATCAATTGTCGATTCCGGCTTCTCTAGGCATCAATGTTTTCTTCATCATTTATTCCTTTCTCTGCATCATACCGCTCGTGCTGATCGTGATGGTATCGATTTCGGATGAGGCGACGGTTGTGCGAGAGGGTTATCAATTCATTCCTTCTAAGCTGGACTTGGCCGCCTATCAATTTTTGTTCAAGGACGCGACCCAAATCATTCGCTCTTACAGCATCTCGATACTCGTCACCATCGCAGGCACGACGCTCAGCCTTATTATTATGGCGCTGTACGCTTATCCGATCTCTAGAACGGATTTCCCGCATGCCAAGTTTTTTACCTTCTTCGTTTTCTTTACGATGCTGTTCTCCGGCGGGCTTGTGCCCTGGTACTTGGTGTACGTTCGCGTTCTTGACTTAAAGGATACGCTGCTTGCCCTCATTATGCCGCTTCTCGTCGCCGCCTTCTTCGTGCTCATCATTCGGACGTTCTTTCAGACGACGATTCCCGCAGCCGTGCTGGAGTCCGCAAAAATTGACGGTGCGGGAGAGCTTACTATTTTCGCAAAAATCGTCCTTCCTTTATCGCTTCCGGTGCTTGCAACGGTGGCACTCTTCCAGACACTCACCTATTGGAATGATTGGTTTCTCAGCTTGGTGTTCATTACGAAGGATGGCAATATAACCGTGCAATATTTGATGTACAAGACGATGCTGAACATTCAATTCCTTGCGAACAACAGCACGGCGGCAGCGGCCATTACGGCAGCAGGCGGAACCTTCAAATTCCCAAGCGAGACGGTTCGGATGGCGATGGTTGTCGTTGGTATCGGCCCGATTATTTTCGCATACCCGTTCTTTCAAAAGTATTTTGTTAAAGGCTTAACGGTAGGCGCTGTTAAGGGGTAATTGCGCAGAATGAGTGATGCTGTCGCGAAAATGGCTGTAGCCGGCATTGCCGGTTGAGCATATAAACCAAATTTTTAAGGGAGGTCCACCCGCTATGAAGCAAATGAAACAAAAAACATCGATGCTTCTCTTGATGATGCTGGCCATCGTACTCGTCATGTCCGCATGCTCAGGAAACAACAGCAAAACAAGCAACAATCCAGAGCCTACAAAGGATACCGCCGCCGAGACGGACAAACCAGCGAATACAGAAGAAGAGCCGCCTGCATCCGAACTGAAGCCTTATAAAATATCGCTCGTTTATCCAGGAACGCCTCAGACCGATGAGAAAAAGGTGGAAGAGGCGCTTAATAAGCTGCTGACCGAAAAAATCAACGCCACAATCGATCTTATGCCAATAGATTGGGGCGCATGGGACGATAAAATCAATCTCATGATCGCATCCCGCGAAGAGGTTGACATTATTTTTACGGCACAGTGGAACGGCCATGCCAATAACGTTTCCAAGGGCGCATTCCTTGAGCTAGGCGAACTAATCGACCAATACGGCAAAGGCATCGTCGATTCGCTTGATCCTGCTTTCCTCGAAGGCGCGAAGATCAACGGCAAAAACTATGGCGTGCCAACGAACAAGGAGCTAGCAGCCGCAGGCGGCATCGTGTACCGCAAAGATGTGACGGATGAGCTGGGCATCGATATGAGCAACGTCAAAACGCCTCTGGATTTAGACGCGGTCTACGCCGTGGTAAAAGCAAAGCGGCCGGATTTGACCCCGCTTTACACAACAGCAGGAGCATTTAACTCACATTTCTTCGCCAACTATGATTTTCTAGGAGATTCGACAATCCCGGGAGCTATTCTAAAGGATCAAGATGGAACAACCGTAACGCCGATGGAGAAAATCGACCGCTACAAGGAATATTTGAACCTTACTCGCGATTATTTCAAAAAAGGATACATTAACGCAGATGCCGCGACAACGCAGGTCGCATCCGCCGATGCTTGGAAAGCAGGAACTGTATTCTCTACAATCGAGCCAATGAAGCCGGGCAAGGATGCTGAAATTGCAAGCGCCGCAGGTTTGACAGGCAAGCTTGCGCAAATTATGATGACGGAAAAAACGGTTGCGACGTCTGAAACGGCTGGCTCGATGCTCGGCATCTCCTCCACTTCGAAGGACCCGGCCCGCGCTATGATGCTGATCAACCTGCTGCACACCGATAAAGAAATCAACAATCTGCTGAACTTCGGAATCGAAGGCGACCACTATACGAGAAATGGCGAAATCATTACCGCAACAGGCAATACGGCAAATTATAACCCAGGCTCCGCTTGGATGTTCGGCAGCCAGTTCCTTAACTACGTTTGGGATACAGAGGACCCGGACAAATGGGCAAAATTCAAAGAGTTCAACCAAAATGCAAAGGTTTCCCCTGCGCTTGGCTTCGTATTTAACAGCGAGCCGGTAAAAGCTGAGGTAGGAGCGCTTGCGAACGTTATCCGCCAATATCAAAGAGCGCTTGAAACAGGCTCCGTCGACGTTGATAAAATCCTTGCCGAATATGAGAAGAAACTGAAGGACGCCGGCGTAGACAAGGTCGTAGCTGAAAAGCAGAAGCAATTCGACGAATTTCTGGCTAGCAAATGAGCGATAAGCATAGCTTAGTTCGCGAATAATGAAAACCCGCGCCTTGCAAGAGGAGCGGGTTTTTGTTGCTTGCATTTTTTGGCATACTATTTACAATTAAACTATGAACGCATTTCATCAACCCATTAGGGGGCAATTCGATTATGACCCGAACGACGATCCTTTGGACTCGTGCAAGGATGCTCCTGCTGGCTAGCTTAATTGTACTAGGCGCTTGCTCTAATCAGGCAAATGAGAACAGGCCGCTTAACGGCAAAGTTGAAAGCGCTTCACCTGCGGCGAAAAAAGGCGGCGGAACGCAGCAGAGCCAGACCTTGGAGCCTTATACGCTGAAATTTGTATATACGGGATCGCCGCAGAAGGACGAGGAAGAAGTAGAGGCGGCAATGAATGTGTATTTAGTAGATAAAATCAATGCGAAAATTGATCTCATGCCGATTGATTGGGGACCGTGGGACGATAAAATAAATCTGATGGTCGCATCGCGCGAGAAGATTGATATTTTATTTACAGCGCAGTGGAATAAGCATGCGGTAAATGTGTCAAAGGGTGCATTTTTGGAAGTCGATGAGCTGCTGGAGCAGTATGGGCAAGGCATTTTGCAATCGCTTGATCCGGTGTTTCTAGCTGGCGCCAAAATCGACGGCAAAAACTATGCGGTTCCTACGAACAAGGAATTAGCGGCGCAGGGCGGCATCGTTTATCGCTCGGATATTGCCGAGGAGCTCGGCATCGACATGTCCAATGTAAAAACAATTGAGGACTTGGACGCGGTGTATCAAATCATTTTAGCGAGAAAGCCGGGCATGACGCCTCTCTATATGAAGCTAGGGGAGACGTTTACGGCGCATTATATCGGAAATTTTGATGCGCTGGGAGATACTTCGATTCCCGGCATTATTCTTAAGGATGGAGAAAGCACAAAGGTAATGCCCGCCTATGAGATGGAGCGTTATGT
This sequence comes from Paenibacillus sp. FJAT-27812, assembly GCF_001273905.1. NCBI lineage: Bacteria > Bacillati > Bacillota > Bacilli > Caryophanales > Paenibacillaceae > Paenibacillus > Paenibacillus sp. FJAT-27812. The sequence goes on from NZ_LIGH01000001.1 coordinate 3,420,366, forward strand.
GGATACGCTGCGCATTACACGGCAGTTTTATCTAAAAGGCTATATCAATAAAGATGCGGCCACCAATCAGACGATGAACAATGACGCTTTAAAATCGGGAGACGTTTTCTCCATCACCTCGGCATTGAAGCCGGGGAAGGACGAGGAGCTGGCGATTCAGACCGGCCTTATCGGCAAGCTGGCGCAGCTGCCATTAAACGAAAAGACGATTGCAACATCGGAGACAGCAGGTTCTATGCTGGCGATCTCCTCAACCTCGCAGGACCCTGCGCGCGCGATGATGTTTATCAATCTGCTGCATACGGACTCCTATTTGAACAATTTGCTCAATTACGGCATAGAAGGCAAACACTATCTGAAGGTTAACGAAAACGTGATCAAGCCGACCGAGCACACCGTGGATTATAATCCAGGCTCCAACTGGATGTTCGGCAACCAGTTTCTAAACTATGTGTGGGACTCAGAAGATGCGGACAAATGGGATAACTTCAGGGAGTTTAATCAAAATGCAAAGCTCTCGCCCGGGCTTGGCTTCGTATTCAACGGCGATGCGGTTCGAGCTGAGATAGCGGCTGTCGTCAACGTTGACAGACAATATCAGACGGCTTTGGAAACCGGATCTGTCGATATCGATAAAGTGCTGCCTGAATATGCTGAGAGGCTGAAAGCGGCTGGCATCGAGAAGATTGTTGCGGAGAAGCAATCGCAATTCGATCAATTTCTAGCGAACAAATAAGAGAAGCAGATGGTTTGAAGTGCCGGCCAAGCGCAAGCTGCGAAGTCGGTTTTTTGGTTCATCGTCCTTTTGCTAGCGTGTGCTCGTTATCGCAGCGTTATGCGCGAGTGAGGGCGATTTGACGGTGAAAAAGAGGAGAAAGCCGGTTTTTTCCCCTAGAGGCTGGCTTCCGACTCGACCTAAGTCCAGTTAGAAAACCGCCGAAGGTCCGTTTTATAAAGCTGAAAATTGATCTAAACTAAGTACATAAGCAAGAGCAACACACGCATGGCAAAAAACAAAGAAAAAACATTCTAAAGGTTTGAAAGGAGATGAAATGGGATGAATGGAAAAAGCGCGTTAGGCGCACTGCTCGTAGTCGTCGGTGTTATCGCGGTACTTAATTTTGTCGGTGTCCACTTTGGTGCTATATTCGGATTCTTGCTCCCGTTCATATTAATCGGACTCGGTATCGTCGGTTGGATGAACAGCAAGAAATGGATTGGCGGCATACTTATCGTAATCGGCGGTATGATGGTTCTCGGCAAGCTCGGCGGCGTCATTTTGCTGCTTCTGGCAATCGGGTTGATCGCAGCTGGAGTTAGCCTTTTCAAAAAAGATAAACGCAGAGCTTACTAATAGCCGCGAGAGATAAAAGAAAGAACGGTTTTATTCGCAAAACGTTAAGGAGGACATGGAATGAGTATTATGAAGCGAGTTCGCGACATTACAGTTGCTACACTAAATGAACGTCTTGAGAAATCAGAAGATCCGGTTCGGATGATCGATCAGTTCCTCTGGTCTACCAGAGAAGATATCATTCAAGCGGAGAAGTTGTACCAGCAGTACGCTGGCCACAGCAATCACTTAAAGGCACAATGGCTGCAAGCCGAGGAGCAGAAGGAACGGCGCGAGAATCAAGCGTTGACGGCTCTGAAAGCAGGCGAAGAGCAGCTGGCTAGAATCGCCTTGCATGAAAAAGCAAGCTGCGAAGAACGCTCGGTTCAATACCGTGAGTTGTTCGAGCAAAGCAGACAAAATACGTTGGATCTAGAAGAGCAGCTTCGCGAGATGCGCAGTGAATACCAATCGGTATATGACAAACGCGAATATTATGCGGCTCGCATGGAATCACTAAGACTTCAACAGCGGATGAACAGCCGCTACAGCAGCGGCTTCGGCGAACAAGGCATTCAGTCGGGTTCCGTATTCAGAAGGCTGGAAGATCGGATTAGCGGCATGGAGCACGAAGCGAAAAGCTTGCGCGACATTCGCAGAATGGGGCAAGAATTCGTAACGGAAGCAGGCAACACCGTACAATCCGTTATAGAACGTGAGCTTGAGCAGTTGAAGCGAAAGCTTGAGAAAGAGGGCTGGTCGTCTTGAAGAAACTCTATCGTTCCTCACGAGACAAAAAGCTATTTGGTCTTTGCGGCGGATTAGCGGAAATGTTGAACGTAGATGCCACGCTGCTGCGGATATTACTTATCGTCATTACGATTTTTACAAGCGGCGCTGTCATTCTGATCTATATCATCGCAGGTTTGGTTGTTCCTAAAGAACCGCCGATCTACTCGAACTTTGGACCAAACGGCGGTTACGGCAACGGTTATGGCGGCGGCTATAATCCTGGATTTGGCCAACAAGCTAATTCCCAATTCGGCGGCCCGTACAAAAACCCGCCGCAAGCACCGGGTTCTTGGAATACGCCAGGACCGGCACCACAGCCAGCAGCATCGACACAGTTCGATAGCATGATGGACGATTTGGAGAAAAAAGCGCTGCGCCGTGAAATTGAAGAATTGAAAGCCAAAATTGCTAAATACGAGAAGGGAGATTTTTAATATGGGAATTTTCAAACGCATGAAAGATATGACGAAGGCATCGGTAAATGAGGCATTGGATAAAATTGAAGATCCGATTATAATGTTGAATCAGTACCTGCGCGACATGGAGTCCGAAATTCATCAAGCTGAGGTTACAGTAGCTAAGCAAATGGCAAACGAGCGCCGCATGAAGCAGCGCCTTGAGGAAACTGTACGCAGCGCGGCTGATCGTGAGTCTAAAGCAGAGGCGGCTTTAAGAGCCGGCCAAGAGGAGCTTGCTCGCAAGCTGCTGGAAGAGAAGCTTTATTTCGATCAAAAGGTAACGGAATATGTTGACCTTCATGCACAATCAAAAGCGCAAGCTGAGGAATTGCTGCAGCAATTGCACACGATGAAGGATGAGTTCTACCAACTGCGCAACAAACGCAATGAGCTTGCTTCCCGTGCACAAGTAGCTAAAGCTCAAAAACAAATGGCACAGCTGACAGCAAACCATACGATCGACAGCGGCTCTGCATCACGCGGCTTCTACCGTATGGAAGAGAAAATCATGCAGCTGGAAGCGGAAGCAGACGTTCTTCGCACGCCATACTCATACAGCGGAGCAACAAACAGCTTTAATGCGGCAGACGCTGAGAAACAAATTAAAGTGGATGAGCAGCTGCAAGCGCTCAAAAATAAGCTGAACCCGGCTCCTTCTTTAACAAAAGCTCCATCTGAAGAATAGGATCCAGCTCACGGAAGAAGCGGACCGTTTAACGGTCTGCTCTTTCATGCGTTTGCATGAAAAATGACATAAGCAGGCATTAAGGGTTAAAATAGTACATAGAAGAAGGAAGTGAGCCGTATGGAGAAGGAAATTAAGGGAAACCAACCGAATCATGCGGCCCGCAGGCGCAATACGACGGAAACGATATTGTGGTTGCTTATTATCGTCAGCTTGGTTGTCATCGTGCTGCAAGGAATCGGCTACGTTGAGCTGTTCACGCTTCAGGGGAAGTGGGCGGTAATCGGATTGACTATCGTTGGCGCGGGACTGGCTGCTGCGGCGCTGAACGGTTATTTGCAAAATTCGCGGCTGAAGGAATCGCTAAAGCGGCTGACTGATCAGCAGGTAAAACGTAGATTTACCGTAACGCTAAGCAATGGCGAGAAAACGGAAAATGAAATATCAGAGCAGGAGCAGGTCGATCCGAATTGGACCGAAAAGGTCAAATTCACGGCAGTGATCGAGGAGCGCCAGCGCCTTGCCCGCGAGCTGCATGATGCGGTTAGCCAGCAGCTATTCGCGATCTCGATGACGGCGACGGCTGTCAGCCGGACGATAGAGCGGGATTGGGAGCGAGCAAAGCGTCAGGTACAGCTTATTGAAGAAATGGCTGCCGTTGCGCAATCGGAAATGCGCGCCCTGCTGCTTCATCTTCGGCCCGTCCACTTGGACGGCAAAAACTTGGGGCAGGCGCTTACTGTTCTAGTGGATGAGCTGAAGCAGAAAGTACCGATGACGATTACGCTTGAGGTAGATGAGACCATTGTGCTTCAGCCAAATGCCGAGGATCATTTGTTCCGAATTGCCCAAGAAGCTTTGTCCAATACGCTGCGGCATTCCAAAGCGGACAGAATGGAAATCAAGCTGATTCGTTCAGGCAACCAAGTGCATATGAGTCTGCTGGACAGCGGCATCGGGTTTGATCTGGAGTCGAAGAAGCAGACCTCTTACGGGCTGCTCACGATGGAGGAGCGTGTGCTTGAGCTGGGCGGATCGTTGCAGATGATTTCGAAGCCGGGCGAAGGCACGGCCATTCATATTTGGGTTCCCGCGGATGGATTGCGTGATACGAAGGCACAAGCATGACAATTAAAATGGATGTACGATAAAAGAAGGACGGTGTTAGGTGTGGAGGCAATTGAGCAATTGAGTCAGCCGATAAAGGTGCTGCTTGTCGATGATCACGAAATGGTGCGAATCGGTCTTGCGGCGGTGCTGGATACCGAGGATGGAATCGAGGTTGTCGGTGAAGCCAGCAACGGCATGGACGGCATTCGATTAGCACAGGCGTACAGACCTGACGTTGTTTTGATGGATCTGGTGATGGACGGCATGGATGGGGTTGAGACGACAGCCAAGCTGCTTGAGCTGTACCCCGAATGCAAAGTCATCGTATTAACGAGCTATTTGGATGACAGCAAGCTGTACCCTGTCATTGAAGCAGGCGCATTCAGCTACCTGCTCAAGACGTCGCGGGCTACGGAAATCGCCGATGCGATTCGTGCCGCAGCGCGTGGACAATCGGTGCTGGAGTCACAGGTGGCGGCCAAAATGATGAACCGGTTCCGCCAGCCGAAGCAGCAGGAGCAAACGCCGCTGCATCATGATTTGACAGAGCGCGAAATGGACGTGCTCAAGCGGGTAGCGCAGGGGCGTTCCAATCAGGAAATCGCCGACGAGCTGTTTATAGGCGTGAAGACGGTGAAATTCCATATTACGAACATTTTTAACAAGCTGGATGTTGATGATCGTACGCAAGCGGCTATTTATGCGCATAAGCAAGGGATTGCCGATTAAAGGACTTAATTTCATATTAGCTCTTCAAATATTTGGGGATTGTTATTAGGGTTTGGAACAGCTCTTCGATCTGATCGACAGCTATTCCATGGATGGATTCGCCCGTTAGTGCAGGGAGGCTTGCTTCGGGCCAGAGTGCGGCAACAATCTTGTTTTTTGCTATTTTAAAGAGTTCATGATCCGCTTCTGATCGAATCATAATGATTTTGGGATAGTCTGCATCTTTAAAGCCTTCGACGAGTACGACATCGGCTTCGGGCATTTGCGCTATAAGCTGCTCAAGCGATTCGGAATATGCCTTCATAATTGCCGTGCTTTTGGATGAAGTAATAGCGGTTATGTCTGCCCCGGCTGCTTGGTGCTTCCAAGTATCGGTTCCGGGCTTATCGATTTGAAAATGATGCGCATCGCGCTTAATGGTTCCAACTGTATAACCCGCTTGCTTAAAGCGTTCCGTCAACCGGCAAACCAAAGTGGTTTTGCCGGTGTTTTTGTATCCAATGATTTGGACAATCAATTGTTGGCTTACTGATGATGATTGCATGGCAAGCTCCTTCGCGCGTTCGGTGACGTTAATTGCCAATAGTTTAACATACATTGTAAAATGGATGCTGAATAAGCTGCCGGATGATCTGGCGGCGATAGGAGCGGTGATTGTAATGGGGAAGGAGAATGGCGTTGGGATGACGGGCGGGAGCGAGCGGGCCGGCCGATTTAATCGGAAGGCCGTGATGGTTGGAGAAGCGCAGCAGCGTGTGCTTGCTGCTGCGGAAGGTCTGCAGCTAGGCAGCGAGCTTGTGCCGCTGCAGGCTAGCGGCGGCCGCAGGCTTGCGCAGACGATAGTGGCGTCAAGCGATTGGCCGCCCTTCGCGCGCTCGGGACTCGACGGCTATGCCGTGCGCGCAGCAGATATCGCGGCAGCGTCGCCGGAGCAGCCGGCGACGCTGCGCGTCGTTGATTCGGTCGCGGCGGGCGGGCTCGCCCTCGCGGCCGTGAAGAAGGGCACTGCCGTGCGCATCATGACAGGCGCGGCTGTGCCCGAGGGGGCTGACGCGGTCGTGATGCTTGAGCAGACCGCGGAAGCCATGCTGGACGATGGCTCGCCGGCGGTGCTGATCAAGCACGCCGGCTTGGCCGGCCAGCACATCGCGCCCCGCGGCGAGGAATTCCGCCGCGGGAGCGTGCTTGCAGTGCCCGGCACAGTTGTGCGGCCGGGCCATGTTGCGCTGCTCGGCACCTTCGGCTATGCCGAGGTGGCGGTGCAAAAGCGGCCGCGCGTAGCGGTATTCGCGACCGGCAGCGAATTGCTGCCGGTTGCGGCGTCGCTGGCGCCGGGGCAAATCCGCGACAGCAACAGCTATATGGTCGCGGCCATGGTAGAGCAAAGCGGAGCTGAGCCGATTCTATGCGGCTCGCTGCCCGATGAGCTTGGCGCGGTTGAAGCCGCTCTCGCAAGCGTACGCGAGCGCGCAGACCTGATCATCACGACCGGAGGCGTCTCCGTAGGTGACTTTGATGTGATGTCAGAGCTGCTCCACTCCCTGAAAAAGGGTAGCTTGGCGGAGCCGCTGCAAACTCGCTCAAGTGCGAACAGCGCCTCGTCAGCCCCTGCTCCAATTAATGAAAGGCAAAATAAAATTTTATTCGACCGCGTAGCGATGAGACCGGGCAGCCCGACATCGGCTGCCGTTGTAGGAGGAAAGCTGCTTTTTGCCTTGTCAGGCAATCCGGGAGCTTGCTTCGTAGGCTTTGAGCTATTTGTTCGGCCAGCGCTGCTCAGCATGCAAGGCGCCAAAGAGGCGCTGCCAAGAACGGTTAGGGCGAGGCTGCTGACTGCGATAGACAAGCCAAGCCCGCATGTCCGCTATGTCCGCGCCCGCTTGATCAACGATTCGGAGGGGCGTTTGCTTGCTGATCCGTTAGCCTTCTCCAAATCGAGCATGATGGCTTCTATTGCCGATGCGGAAGGACTAGCGGTCATCCCCTCCGGCTCAAAGGGAGCTGAAGCGGGTGAACTCATCGAAGTTGTCCTCATTCCATGAAGCGAGATTTATGAAAGGTAATTGGGAAATATCATTTTATTTGGCAGGATATGCATGCGAGGAAACCGAATATAGAATGAATGCAGCATTGTCCTGGGAAAAGCCTGCGACTGCCGCTGATTCGCCAAGGCCTTTTATCAGCTTTACCTTAAATATATCGATTTAAAATCAATCCGGCATAGGGAAGCGGCCAGTAGGCTTGCATCGCCCCGTAATAAGCGGAATACGGCAGCGTAGCGCCTAGCTGCGGCTGGAGCAGATCAATCGGCTTCTGCTGCTCAGCGTAGGTGAGCGCATGCTTCAAATCGCTTAGCATACCGTCCGCCCCGAGCAAAAGCTGCTTCATTCGCTTAGACTCATCTAGGGCAAGCGGCTTCGACCACATATAAGCCTCTTCATCCCCGCGTTTGCTTCGCCGTAGGCCAAGCTCCCTGGCAGCGGGGGCTCGCAGGGCCAGCTCTATGCTAGCCCAAAGCTCAGGCTTTAAAGCATCGTCATGCTGCTTGTATTGCGATTCCAGCTGCTGGAGCATTTTTGCAAGGCTCGTTAAACTATCCGCAATCGGAAGGCCGTTATTCAACTGGTTGCTTAGCCGCACTGTGAGTTGATCGATATGAGATTGGGCTTGCTTAGCCATTTGCAACCAGTCAGCTGCGCTACTAGCGGCTTTCTGATAAATTCGATGCAAATCATAGTCCTGCTCTGGAGGCTGCTGAGGCTCGCCGTCGCGATAAGGGTAATAAGCATACGGACTTACAGCTTGTACCGGCGTGTATGCGTTTGTTCGCTCGATGCTCCGAATGGAGCGTATGGATGTGCTCATTATGATCTCCTCTCTGGCTTGAAGGATAGTTTAGCGTGAGCATACTATACCGTAGCCAAAAAAACTGGCGAAAGCTGTCAGCTATCGGATTAATGAAATAAAAAAAAGCGGCTGCTCTGCGCCGGGCCCGCCGCTTCGCTTGTTTTAAAGCAACAAAAATAGAAATGCGACTAGCGCGAAATCAAGTGACAGCGCTCCGCCCCATGGATAATAAGGCTGCGGCCCGTAGTAATAGGGATCATAGGGGTAGGCCTGCGTTTGCAGCTTGGATTTTCCGGATGACTGATGCGCTTCTTCTGTTTTACCTTTACCGCCTTTTTTCTTTTTTGAAACCTGCGATTGTGCTTGTGATTGAGTTACGCTAGCCTCCATGCCGCCAGCCTCTGCATTAAGCTGCAATTTACCGCTGCCGCAGGAGCTTAGTATGCCTACATGGCGCGTGCCGTCTTTCATAATTACGCCTACCGGATATCCGCAAAATCGATTAACCACTTCCTCGTGCAGCGGATAAATTTGTTCCATTCGCCAAGCACCTCCAAAAGGATAAGATGAATCAATCCTGCAACCAGTGTATTCACCTACAGGCAAACGTGTATGGATGTTTACCCATTCGGAAGAGGACAGGAGCGAAAAATCATGTACATTCCGGCAAAATCGGTACCCAAAAAACAGCGGCTAACAGCCAAGCAGCGAGCTAAGCAGACGAAAGCCGGCATCCTGCTAGCGCTGCTCGTTATATTAATAAGCGCGTCATGGGCGATATGGCAAGCGGACCGGGCTCCAAGGGATACGACCTCCGCGGAACAGGTGCTTCAGCATGATTTGAAGGCGCTCTGGGAGTGGAGCGATGATCAGCTAAGAAGCGGCTCGCAGGGAGCGAGCTGGAGCATAAGATGGAATGCAACGAGTAAGGTCGGATCAATGAAGGAGCTTGTACAGAACCTTTTTGTGGATGAGAAAGGGATCGCAAGCGATAAGATTGAGCAAAATGAAGGGAAAACGGTCACGGGCGCCCTGCCTAAATACAGCGGAAAATTAACGATCAGCCTCGTCAAGAGCGACAGCCGCAACGAAGAGCTGATGGTGGTGCTTGAGACAGGCGCTTCACAGCCGCTTGATCCGAAAAAGCTGCTTCAAGCGACTGCGGATATTTCGGGGCAGCTTGTCCTGTTCTCTCCGGCGTTCACTAGCAGCATGAAGGTTCAAGGGTATACGGATCATGAGCAGACGATTCAGCGGCTAACGAGGCTTACGGATGCCAGATCGGTTGACCGCTATGAGGATCGGGGAACGATCAGCGAAACCTTTTATACCCGGATGCTTCACTCCGCCATTGTTGTCGAAAACGGGAAATCGGCAAATTTTCAAATCGCCTTGCATAAGGATACAAATTCCGATAACACGGAATTGGCGATCGGAATACCTGTCATTACCGGAGAATACAGCGTTTCCAAGGCAGAAAGCCCCTAACAGCCAAATCGGAATTAGAATAAGTAACGTATCTTATCAGTATTTTTTATGACATGTTGAATAGCGAATTAAAGAACTATATGCTAAACTACATATCATGTGAAACTGTATAAAAATACATAGGGAAAGAATGAGGCAAATGACATATACGAATAATCTAGATTCCGTCTCCGCAGAAGGCGCAGTTTATTATCTGTTCGGAGCAACGGGCGATTTGGCTCGGCGCAAGCTGTTTCCAGCCCTGTTCAGTTTATATAAAGAAGGTAAGCTATCCGAAAATTTTGCCGTTGTGGGCCTTGCTAGACGCCCTCGGACAAATGAGCAATTCCGTGCGGACTTGTACGAATCCATTGTGGAATTTTGTCGCTACAAAGCGGACGATGCCGAGCTTTGGAATCGTTTTGCAGAGCATTTCGTTTACATGTCACTGGATATCAACGATGTGGAAGGCTTCCGCGAGCTTAGCAAATTGTCCGAGCAGCTGGATGTGAAGTTTAACATTCCGGGCAACCGCCTATTCTATTTGGCACTTGCACCTTCATTGTTCGGTCCGGTTTCCTTCAACCTTCGCGACGGTGGGCTGCTAGAGTCTACGGGCTGGCACCGCGTCGTCATCGAGAAGCCTTTCGGCTACGATCTGCCGTCTGCGCAGAAGCTGAACGAGCAAATTAACCAAGTGTTCAAAGAAGAAGAAATTTACCGCATTGACCACTACCTAGGCAAGGAAATGGTTCAAAATATTCAAGTTATTCGTTTTGCTAATGCTTTTTTTGAGCCATTGTGGAATAATAACCATATTGCGAACGTTCAAATTACGTTATCCGAAACCGTTGGCGTAGAGGATCGCGGTGGCTATTATGACAAATCGGGAGCATTACGCGACATGGGCCAAAACCATATGCTGCAAATGCTTACGATGATCGCCATGGAGCCGCCAAGCCGCTTGCACGGCGAAGATATACGCGATGAGAAGGTTAAGGTGCTTCGTTCCCTGCGCAACTACCGTTCTAGCGATGAAGTACGCTCGAACGTAGTCCGCGGACAATATAGCGAAGGCAGCCACCACGGCAAGGAGCTTCCTGGCTACCGCCAAGAGGATTCGGTTGGCGAGGATTCCACAACGGAAACCTATTTTGCAGCAAAAGTATTTGTCGATAACTTCCGCTGGGCGGGCGTGCCTTTCTACATTAGAACGGGCAAACGTCTACCGGTAAAAACGACTGAAATCGTAATCGAATTCAAATCGATGCCGCAAAATGTATTGTTCGCACAGCGCCATGATTTGGCGCCGAACCTGCTCGTTATTCGCGTAAACCCGCTTGAGGGCATATATATTAAAGTAAACGCAAAAACGCCGGGCGAGAACAATTCGGTTCAGCCGGTAGCGATGGAGTTCTGCCAAAGCTGCCAAATCGGGTTGAACACGCCTGAAGCCTATGAGCGTCTCATTCACGATGCAGCACGCGGTGATTCCACGTACTTTACGCGTTGGGACGAGGTTTCTCAAGCATGGGCGTTCGTAGATCGCATCGCGCAGGCTTGGCGCGAAGAGAAAAGTGATTTGAAGCTATATCCAGCTGGATCTTGGGGTCCGGATGCAGCGAATCAGCTGCTTGGAGAAGATGGCTTCCATTGGTGGCCGGTTAACGGCCAAGAGGAAGATAACGTCATTTGGGTGTCGAACAGCGGAAAATAGCCGCTGCCGTATACCTTACGTAATGAAGGGAAGGCAAGCATGAGCCAATCGTTAAGCGAAGAAATTAAACAGGAAGTTGATAAACGCCGCACGTTCGCGATTATCTCTCACCCTGATGCAGGGAAAACAACCCTCACCGAGAAGCTCCTCCTATTCGGAGGAGCCATTCGGCTTGCTGGGTCAGTCAAGGCGCGCAAAGCGAGCCGTCACGCCACGTCCGACTGGATGGAAATTGAGAAGCAGCGGGGGATCTCGGTAACGTCCAGCGTTATGCAGTTCGATTATTTGGGACACCGCGTCAACATTCTCGATACGCCTGGTCACCAAGATTTTAGTGAGGACACTTACCGTACGCTTACCGCAGCCGACAGCGCCGTCATGCTTATCGACGTTGCAAAAGGTGTGGAGGCACAGACGATCAAGCTGTTCCAAGTTTGCCGCAAGCGCGGCATTCCTATCTTTACGTTTATCAACAAGCTGGACCGCGAAGGGCAAAGCCCGTTTGAATTAATGGAGGAGCTGGAGCGGGTGCTTGGCATTCGCGCAGTGCCAATGAACTGGCCGATCGGCATGGGACGCGAGCTTTGCGGCGTTTATGACCGGATGAAAACGCAGGTTGAGCTGTTCCAAGGCAATGACCATTCCACGATTGAAGTTCGTCCTGTGAGCGATTATAACGATCCGGTGATCCGTGAGATGGCTGGCGATTATTTGACCGATCAGCTTATCGGAGATCTGGAGCTGCTTGACGTTGCAGGCGACCAATTCGATTTCGAGAAGGTGCAAGCCGGCGAGCTCACGCCTCTTTTCTTCGGAAGCGCAGTTAACAACTTTGGCGTGCAGACGTTTCTTGAGAACTTCCTGCAGCTGGCTCCTAAGCCAACCCCGCGCAATAGCACGACGGGCCAAGTTGATCCGACGAATGAGAAATTCACTGGTTATGTGTTCAAAATTCAAGCCAATATGAACCCGGCGCATCGCGACCGGATTGCTTTCCTCCGTATTTGCTCCGGCAAATTCGAGAGGGGCATGAGCGTTCGCCATGTTCGCAACGGCAAAGATATTAAGCTGGCGCAGCCGCAGCAATTTCTAGCGCAGGATCGCGATATCGTGGATACGGCTTACCCAGGGGACATTATCGGGCTATTCGATCCGGGCATCTTCCGCATCGGCGATTCCTTGTCGCAGGGCGGAGAGGTCGTATTCGATGAGCTGCCGACGTTCTCGCCGGAAATTTTCGCAAAAGTAACCGTCAAAAACGCGCTCAAGCATAAGCAATACCAGAAGGGCATCGATCAGCTTACAGAGGAAGGCACCATTCAGGTGTTCCATTCAACGGGCAACTTCGACGAGACGATTCTCGGCGTTGTCGGTCACTTGCAATTTGAAGTGTTCGAGCACCGGATGAAAGCGGAGTACGGCGTAGATATTCAGCTGCATCGCATGCAGTTCCAATTTGCGCGGTGGATCGTTGACGATAAAATCGATCCAAGCAAATTCCGTATTAATACGACGCTTGTGAAGGACAAGAAGGGCAATTATGTCGTCTTGTTCGAGAACGAGTATGCGATGCGTACGGCAATTGACAAAAACCCAACATCTAAGTTTCTGGAAACCGCGCCTTAAGGATTGGGATATAGGCAAGCAGAAAGCATCCTCAGCCAATGGCGCAGCAGCGCTTGCAGCTGAGGATGCTTTTGTTTCCGAAGACTTGAATTTCAGTGCTAAAACGAATCTTTACCCGTATAATAAATGGATAAAAAACGATAGGTGGCTAGTCATTCATGAAAACAATCATGTTCACCGGGGGAGGCTCAGCCGGACACGTTACCGTAAATTTGGCCTTGATCCCGCGATTTTTGGAAGAGGGCTGGTCAGTCCAATATATCGGGTCGGAGAGCGGTATCGAGCGGCAGCTTATCGCAACGATTCCGCAGGTCACATATTTTCCGATCGCGACAGGCAAGCTGAGAAGGTACATGGACATTCAGAACATCAAGGATCCGTTCAAGGTGGTAAAAGGGCTTTATCAGGCGTACCGGATCATTAAGCGGAATAAACCGAATGTCATCTTCTCCAAAGGCGGCTTCGTATCTGTACCGGTCGTCATTGGGGCATGGTTAAACAGGGTGCCGCTGCTCATTCACGAGTCTGATTTAACGCCTGGGCTCGCCAATCGTTTGTCGATTCCGTTCGCGACCGGCGTGTGTACGACCTTCCCGGAGACGGGAAGCATGCTGAAGGCAGACAAGAGCCGGCATGTGGGAGCGGTCATACGCGAGGAAGTGAAGCAGGGCAACGCTGATCGCGGCAGAGCTTTTTGCGGATTTACGAGGAGCAAGCCGGTTATTCTGATCATGGGCGGAAGCTTAGGCGCCCGCAAAATCAATCAGACGGTAAGGCAAGCTCTGACCGCACTTACGAAAAAATTTCAGGTCGTGCATCTATGCGGCAAAAATCAAGTTGATCCTTCGATCGATATCGCTGGCTACAAGCAATTTGAATATGTGAATGAGCAGTTGCCGGATGTGCTAGCGATGACGGATCTAGTCATTTCCCGTGCGGGCTCTAATTCAATCTTTGAATTTCTCTCCTTGAAGAAGCCGATGCTGCTTATCCCGCTCACGAAGGAGCAGAGCAGGGGCGATCAAATTTTAAACGCGCAGTCGTTTGAAAAATCGGGTTATGCCGACGTATTGTACGAAGAGAAGCTGACAGCCAGCACGCTGACGGAGAGCGTAGAACGACTGTACGATAACCGTAAAGATTTTATCGAGCGGATGAACATGAGCGAGGAAGCGAATGCGTTAGCATCCGTTTTTGAGTGGATCAATGAAATTGCGAAGAAGTAAGGTTACTTATATGCGATAGCAAGTAATAACAAGGCGATCCAGAGCGTGGCTTCAAACGTTCCGGATCGCCTTTTTGGATGGCTGGCAGCCTTTTGGAAAAAAGTCTCTGCAAGCCGGTTGACGATAAAACGTTTTCATGCCATAATGTACGCGTGTACATTAAACGGAAATGATGTTTAGCATATTAGCTTTTCAGGAGGAAAACGATCATTAGCAGGAAAGAAGTAGCGAAGCTGGCAGGTGTCTCGGAGGCAACTGTATCCAGAGTGTTGAACAATGTTGGCCCGATGAAGGACGATACGCGCGAGCGCGTATTGCAGGCTGCTGCAGAGCTTGGGTATGTCCCGAATGCGCTCGCGCAGCAATTTGCCCGGAGGAAGAGCGGCAATATCGGCGTTGTGCTTCCGTTTGTGCCGAAGGTTCACTTGTTCTCCACTTACTATTTCTCGGAAATTTTAAGCGGAATCGGCGAGACGGCGAAGCGCTGCGGTTATGACCTGCTGCTGATCTTCCGGGAGCCGGATGGGGTAAGAGACTACGCGAAGCTTTTTCGAACGCAAAAGATTGACGCTTGTATCGTGCTCGGCTCCCAAAACGTGCCGGAAGAACGTGCTGCCCTTGCGGAGCTGAAGGCTGGAGACTTTCCCTTCTGCCTTGTGAACCAGCGGTATGACGAGGAGTCGTATCGGACGGTGGATGCGGATCATGTAGCAGGGAGTAAAGCTGCAGTGAAGCATCTGATCGAGTATGGCAGCCGCAGCATTGCGTTCGTAAACGGCCCGCAGCAGTATTCCAATAGCGCAGATAGGCTCGAAGGCTATAAGGAAGCATTGGAGCAAGCCGGCCTAGCGTTTGAGCCAGAGCATGTATTCGTGGGCAATTACAGCCGCAAGAGCGGCTATGAGCTTGCGGGTCAGCTAGCTCAGCTGATACGTGCAGGCTCCATCGATGCGGTATTTGGTGCCAACGATCGGATGGCAATAGGTTTGATGCAGGGCTTGCGGGAGCTGGAGCTTGAGGCAGGCCAGCATTACGCGTTAGTTGGGTATGATGACTCCGATGGCTCGCGTATTATTAGTCCGAGCCTGACGACGGTAGCGGTTCCTTTTTATGAAATGGGCAAGCTTGCAGCCGCGAGGCTGCTTGATACGGCTCAAAATAAGGACGAAGCCGAACCGGCACGGGACGTGCTGCCTGTAAATTTGGTTCAAAGGGAGACATCCCAACTTAAAAAAAGCAATCATTAAGCCGTTTTTTGGCATCAAAATTCAATCGCGGAACGCTAGCCGTTTACGCTTGTGAGAGGCGGGTTTCTATGGATAAAGTGAGAGTTGGCATGGTCGGCTATAAATTTATGGGCAAGGCGCATAGCAATGCTTATCGCGCGCTTCCGATGTTCTTTCCGAATTCGATTAAGCCGGAGATGAAGGCGATCTGCGGTCGCGATCCAGAGGGGCTGGAGCAAGCGCGGGCGCAGTTCGGCTGGGAAAGCTCGGAAACCGATTGGAGGGAGCTCGTGAAACGCGATGACATCGATTTGATCGATATTAATGCGCCAAGCGATGCTCATAAGGAAATCGCGCTCGCTGCGGCAGCCGCAGGCAAGCATTTGTTCTGTGAGAAGCCGCTCGCGCTGACGCTTGAGGATTCGCGTGAAATGCTTGAAGCGGCGGAGGCGGCTGGCGTGAAGCATATGGTTGGCTTCAACTACCGATTCGCACCCGCCGTTCAGCTGGCGAAAAAGCTTATTTCGGATGGCCGTATCGGCGAAATTTACCATTTCCGCGCCGTGTTTCTTCAGGATTGGATCATTGACCCGAGCTTTCCGCTCGTGTGGCGCCTTCAGAAAGAAATTGCAGGCTCCGGCTCCCATGGCGACCTAGGGGCGCATTTGATTGACATGGCACGCTTTCTTGTCGGCGAGTTCAACGAGGTAATCGGAATGAACGAGACGTTCATCAAGGAGCGGCCGATCGCTGCTGCTATGACGGGACTTAGCGCCAAAGGGAGCGAGGACGGTCCACGCGGCCAGGTAACGGTTGATGATGCGACATTGTTCATGACACGTTTTGCGAATGGCGCGCTCGGCAGCTTCGAGGCAACTCGCTTTGCAGCCGGTCATCGCTGCACGAATGCTTTTGAAATTAACGGCAGCAAAGGAAGCATCAAATTTGATTTTGAGCGGATGAATGAGCTTCAGGTTTATTTTACCGATGATGCCGAGGATGTTCAGGGCTTCCGCCGCGTCCTTGCTACGGACCCATCGCATGCTTACATGGATGCTTGGTGGCCGGCGGGTCATACGATCGGTTACGAGCATACGTTCACGCATGAGGTCCACGAGCTGATGCAGGCGTTCGCTGAGGATCGCCAGCCCGTTCCTAACTTTGTAGATGGCGTGAAATGCCAAGAGGTGCTCGAGGCGGTTGATCGCTCGATTGCAGAACGCCGCTGGGTTGCAATAAGCGAACTATCGTAAGAGAAGCAATGAATGAAGATGAGCAACGGAGAGGCAGGGAGAAGCAATGAAAAAAGCTTTGATCGTATGGGGCGGCTGGGATGGACATCAGCCTAAGGAAGTAGCCGAAATTTTTCGCGAGGTGCTGGCCGCAGAAGACTTTGAGGTAGAGGTATCCGATACGCTTGAGGCGTTCGCGGACGCGGAGAAGCTGCTAGGGCTTGATCTAATCGTACCGGTGTGGACGATGGCACGAATAGAGCAGCAGCTCGTTGATAACGTATCAGCAGCCGTTCAAAGCGGCGTAGGTCTTGCTGGCTGCCATGGCGGCATGTGCGACGCATTCCGTGAAAACGTGGACTGGCAGTTTATGACCGGGGGCCAATGGGTTGCGCATCCGGGCAATGACGGCCTTGAATATACGGTTAACATAAATAACTCGTCAAGCTCGCTTACTGAAGGCATCGAAGATTTTGTCGTAAGCTCCGAGCAATATTATTTGCATGTAGACCCTGCGGTCGAAGTGCTCGCGACTACACGTTTCCCGCTGACGCCGGGACCTCATTCGCTTAATAAAGCGGTGGATATGCCGGTTGTATGGACGAAGCGCTGGGGCGTTGGACGCGTTTATTATAACTCGCTTGGCCATCAGGCTAATATTATCGATATTCCAACCGTTAAGGAGCTTATGCGACGCGGCTTCCTATGGTGTGCGGAAGGCAAGGCTAAAGCGTTAGAGGCGGGTGCTAAAGCTTCGGCTTATAGCGGCATGGCAGATAATCAGCTTTAAATCGGAATTATAAAATGAATAGGATATGGGACGAGGGATGGGCGAAAATGGACAAAATTAAAGCAGGCATTATTGGAACGGGTAATATTAGCGGCATTTATTTTGAAAATGGCAATCGCTTCGATGCGCTTCAGGTAGTCGCTTGCGCGGATTTGGATGTGGAACGGGCAAGAGCGAAGGGCGAGGAATTTGGCGTTCGCGGCTGCTCGGTGGAGGAATTGCTCGCTGACCCGGATATTCAAATGATTATTAATCTGACTATTCCGCAGGCGCATGCATCGGTTTGCTTGCAGGCTCTTGAGGCAGGCAAGCATGTATACGTGGAGAAGCCTTTTGCCGTAACGCGCGAGGAAGCTCAGCAGGTGCTGGAGCTTGCGGCCAAAAAAGGTCTTTATGTCGGAAGCGCGCCGGATACCTTCCTTGGCGGCGGCATTCAGACGAGCATTAAGCTGCTGGAGGATGGCTGGATCGGCACGCCAATCGGCGCAACTGCATTCATGGTCTGCGGCGGGCATGAATCCTGGCATCCTGCTCCCGAGTTTTATTACCAAAAAGGCGGCGGCCCAATGTTTGATATGGGACCCTATTATTTAACCGCACTCGTAGCTCTGCTTGGCCCTATTACCCGCGTAACCGGCTCGGCACGCATCTCCTTTCCGGAGAGGACGATTACAAGCAAGCCGAAGTATGGTCAGCAGGTAAAAGTAGAAGTACCGACGCATATCGCAGGCGTGATGGATTTTGCATCCGGTCCGATCGGGACGCTGCTGACTAGCTTTGACGTGAAAGGCGGCTCTATGCTGCCTCGCATCGAAGTATACGGCAGTGCAGGCACGCTGCTTGTTCCAGATCCGAACGGCTTTGGCGGCCAAATCAAAATTTGGCGAGCGGGCTCGAACGAATGGTCGGATATTCCGCTAGCTTACGGCTATACAGAAAACGCACGCGGCGTAGGCGCAGCCGATATGGCCAAAGCGATTCAAACCGGCCGCAAGCACCGCGCGAACGGCGAGCTTGCGTATCATGTGCTTGAAGCGATGCATGGCTTCCATGACGCATCGGAGCAAGGCGCGCATTATGTGATGAAAAGCACTTGTGAACGTCCGGCACCGCTGCCGCTTGGCTTGCAGCCTTATTGTTTGGATTAAACGAAGAGAAAGAAAAATAGCTGTTGATAGCAAAAAAAAGCAGAGCGGAAATCGCTCTGCTTTTTCTTATGGTTAGGCTTTAATCCAAGCTGCAACTTTATCTGCATTTTGTTCAACCCATGCTTTGGCTGCTGCTTCAGGCGTCTCGCCTTCTTGAATTTTAATCATGACAGCTGCCATATCGTCCGGCGTCCAGTTAAACTGATCTAGGAAAGCGAAAGCTTCCGGTTGATCGTCCTTAAGCCCTTTACGCGCGATCGTATGAATTTGCTCGTCGCCGCCGTATACATTTTTGGGGTCTGCCAAATATTTGAGATCCATCTTGGCAAACATCCAGTGCGGCGTCCAGCCTGTAACAACGATCGGCTCTTTGTTCGCATAAGCTTTCTCAAGCTGCTTCGTCATCGCGGCGGAGGAGCTTTCGAGCAGCGTCCATTTGTCCCGCAGCTTGTACTCATCCATTACTTTCTCTGTCGACATCATAAGGCCGGCGCCCGGCTCGATGCCGATAATGGTATGGTCCACCGTATCGCCAACCACATCGGTCAGCTCCTCAATGCTGTTAACATCCATATATTTTGGAACGACAAGACCGATTTTTGTACCTTCAAGGTTAGGTCCTAGATCATCGTATTTGCCGTTATACTTCGTAACATAGGAAGCATGCGTCGTAGGCAGCCAAGCAGCTACCATTGCATCCGCGCTGCCATCGGAAATACCGGCCCACATCGGACCAGCGTCAACCTGCATCAGTTCAACGTTGTAATTAAGCTTTTGCTCAAGCACTTCTTTTACGACATAGGTGCTTGCAATCTCGGAATCCCAAGCGACATAAGCAAGCGTCACTTTTTTGTTGCTGCTTCCGCCGGAAGAGGAGCATCCGGCCACCAGTGCAAATGCCATAACGGCTGCTACAATAACACTCATTTTTTTGAAATTCAAAAAATCACTCCTTAAAGTTTGCGCAGCAAGCAAGCTGCGAATTCCAATTGTTCATTTTTTTATAACCATTTAGGTCGTTTTGCTTTTGCGAATGACCTGCTGCGTCAGGCGATCCAAAATGATCGCTAATATAACGATGGCAAGGCCGGCTTCAAAGCCGACACCGGTATTCCCCTGCGTAACGGCGCGATAAACGTATGCGCCAACGCCTTGCGCCCCGATCATAGAGGCGATTACGACCATTGAGAGCGAAAGCATAATGGTCTGATTGATACCAGCCATAATGGTCGGCATAGCAATAGGAAGCTGAAGCTTAAACAGCTTTTGCATTGGCGTTGAGCCAAAGGCATCCGCTGCTTCCACTAATTCTTCAGGCACCTGGCGAATGCCGAGGTTCGTCAGACGAATCGTTGGCGGTATCGCGAATATGATCGATGAGATGACGCCAGGAACTACGCCGAGCGAGAAGAAGGTAACGGCAGGCAGCAAGTAAACGAATGCTGGCATCGTCTGCATGAAATCAAGCACAGGCGTAACGATTTTTTGGACGGTGGCGTTGCGGGCGCATAATATGCCTACTGGAACGCCGATTAACACCGATATGAAGGCCGCGGTTAAAACGAGCGCTAGCGTCTGCATCGTTTGGCTCCATAAGCCGAGATTTTCGATTATAAGCAGTCCGATAAGTGTAAATAAAGCCATTTTCCACTTGCCAATGTACCACGCTAAAAAAGTGAATATAAGAATTAACACTAGCGCAGGAAAAAAGTTGAGCGCTGTATCCAGTCCGTTTACGGTTTCGCCAACGACGGTACGGATTAATTGGAAGAACGGGTCCAAATGAGCTTCGAGCCATGCTTCGAGCCATTCGATCCAGTCAGCTAATGGGATTTTAGGCAGATTCATTACGATCACCAGCCTCTAGTACGGTATTTCCGGCTAATGCGGCCAGAACTGCGCCTTTGATGACGATGCCCTTCAGGCGTCCTTTGTCATCAATGATGGATACGGGGAATTTCGAATTGCTCATTAATTCAAACAATTCATTAAGCAGAGTGTCCGGAAGGGCGGAAGGCGCTTCACGCTCCATTACTTCTTCAAGCTTTAATCCGTTTTTAATGGCGTTAGCTGCGTCCTCGGCCGTAATTACGCCTAGCAGCTGCATGCCTTTGTCAACGACGTAGAGACTTGAGACACCGCGGTCTCTCATAAATTGCAAAGCAACGCGAGGACCCTTCTCGATCGTGATCGTCTCGGGTTTGATCATAACATGCGAAGCTGTAAATACTTTGGATAGATCTACATCCTCGACGAACCGTTCAACGTATTTGTTGGCGGGCTGCATCAATATTTCCTCTGGAGATCCGATTTGAACGATGCTGCCGTCCTTCATCAACGCGATTTGATCGCCGATACGAAGTGCTTCGTTCAGATCATGCGTAATAAATACGATCGTTTTTTTCATTTTAGATTGGAGCTCTAGCAGCTCATCCTGCATATCCTTCCGAATAAGCGGATCAAGCGCGCTGAATGCTTCGTCCATAAGCAGAACATCGGGATCGTTGGCAAGCCCTCTTGCAAGGCCTACACGCTGCTGCATGCCGCCGCTTAATTGGTCAGGGTAGCTGTTCTCCCAGCCCTTCAAGCCAACAAGCTCCAGCGAATTCATTGCCATTTCTCTGCGTTTTTTCTTGTCGATGCCCTGCACCTCTAGTCCGTATTCAATATTTTGAATGACGGTGCGATGCGGAAACAACGCGAACTTTTGAAAAACCATGCCTACATTTTTTCTTCTAAACTTCCGAAGCTGCTCAGGTGACATGCGAAGCACATCCGTTCCATTAAACAGCACTTGGCCGAGCGTTGGCTCAATTAATCGGTTAAGCAGGCGAACAAGTGTTGACTTGCCGCTGCCGGACAAGCCCATAATAACAAATATTTGTCCTGCTTCAATGGAGAAACTAGCTTGGTTGACCCCAACCGTAAGCTTCGTTTCTGCAAAAATCTTTTCTTTAGACCATCCTTTATCCAGCAGCGGGATCGCCTTTTTCGGATCGGCTCCGAAAATCTTGGTTAGCCTCTTGGCTTCTATAATCGCCATGTTGTGCCCCCTTGTGGAATATTTCGACTCCCATAAGTCTAGTTGGTTATCATTGTAAAGGTCAAAAGGCGTGAGTCTCCGTATACTTTGTACAGTTATAACTTTACGTACTTTACATACGGTATACTCTTGATAACTCCCTTTTTCAACCCAAAAGCTTTCTTTACATATGGACAGCCATTTGATTACAATAATTGATGTAGGATTGATAGGGGAACGACACTCCTCAGGAGGAACGACATGAATGAACTTGCAGCATTAACGGAAGAGCAGCTCACAAAGCTGCAAAACACGCGTCGCCGGGTGATTGAATCAATTGGTGAGAACATGGATTTGTACGGCATCACGTTATCTATTGGTCATTTATACGGGAATATGTACTTTAATCGTGAGCCGGTTACACTAGATGAGATGAGCCAGACGATGGGCATGAGCAAAACGTCCATGAGTACGGGCATGCGTACGCTGCATGACTTGAAGATGATAAATAAAGTATGGGGCAAGGGCTCAAGAAAAGATTTGTACGAGGTCGAGCCGAATTGGCATCAAAATTTCACGGATTTTTTCTCTATTAAATGGAGGAAGGCAGCCGAGCAGAACATGAGCGCCTTAAAGCGTTCCATGAAGGAAATCGATGCGCTTAAGCAGCAGCACGAGGGCGATCAAGCGTTTCTTGAGGTGCTTGAGAATGATACGCAAAAGCTTGAAGAGGCTTTAAAGTATTATAGATGGCTGGATCGTTTAATCGATTCCTTTGAGAGCGGAGATATTTATAACTTTATACCGCAAGAGGAATAGCGTAAGGAAAAGATTTACAAATGATGGCCGGCAGGCTATAATAGCGATAACAAATGCCGAAGGGAGTGAGCAAAATACGATGATGAACGGAAACCGGAATATATTCGTTACACATTCATTTCGTTGCCCCTCACTCCTAAGGTCGGAAGTCCGATGACAGCAGGATAAAACGAGGTCTAGGCGCAGGTATGCCTAGACTTTTATTTTGTTTTGCTGCAAAGCCGCGGGAGCGTTATTTCCTGCGGTTTTTTTGCTGTTCTTAGCGATGTGCGGGGCAACCGTTTTACCCAAATTAAAAACGGAGGTTTTGCCCAATGATGAAGTTAAGCACAATGAGAACAGTGTTGGATACGGTGGATGGCGGCTGGAGAAGCCCGCTTGCGAATCAGATTTTGGAGCGCTGGGGCTACGATGAGGGAACGGTATTTTTCTGGCGTGCCAGCGCTAACTTTGTATTTATTTTTCGGCGTGAGGGCCGTGAATTTTACCTGCGGTTTAACGAGGCATCGGAAAGAGAGCTTGCTATGATTAAGTCTGAGCTCGACGTGGTTCTTTATATGGGTAAGAGAAGGCTTAAGACGGCGCAGCCGGTTATGTCTACGAATGGGCAATTTATCGAGACGGTTGAAAGTGAGCTCGGTACCTATCATGCCGTCGTATTTGAAGCGATGCCTGGCGAGCATCTTGAGCTGGATGAGCTGGATGAGAAGCAGTTTTATGATTGGGGAAGCGCTCTTGGACAGCTGCATGAGGCTATGAAGAGTGCGCCAGAGCAGCTTACGGCGTCCCGCCCTAGCTGGAGGGAGCTGTTAGAGCACGCGCTGGATGTTTTGCCTGCTGAAGAGAAGGCAGCTAGGTCGGAACTTATGCGCTGCATGAAGCAGGCAGAAGAGCTTCCTATGGATAACAGCAATTACGGCTTGATCCATTATGATTTTGAGCTGGACAATCATCGGTGGAAGGACGGAGAAATCGGAATTCTTGATTTTGACGATTGCTGTATGCATTGGTATGCGGCTGATATTGCGTATGCGCTTGGTGATCTGTCGGATGATGGAATCGATTTGAGCGACTATCGCGTGATGGCATTCATGAACGGGTATAAGCAGGAAACGGAACTTTCTGAAGATATGCTGGGCCAGATGAAGCTATTTGAGCGGATCGATGAGCTTCTCGGATTTGCGAAGCTGCTGCGCTCGGTCGGAGAGCTTTCAGCCTCTGATGTTGGGGAGCGGCTAGATAGCTTAAGGGTTAAGCTGAAGGGGTTCATGGATAAGAGCAGAGCGGCGTTTGCGGCAAGTGCAGAAGGATGATTTTGATGAGCGGATTATGGTAAGCTTATTCAATAACTATAGGGTAAGGGGACGATCAAAACGATGAATGATCGGTTGAGTGCTGGCTTGAAGCCTATGATCGTTACGAATGGAAAGATCGTATTGCCGGATCAGGCGGTGGAGGCTGCTGTAGCGGTCGTTGATGGCCGAATCGATGCTATTCTTGAAGACGAAGCGGCTGTAGAAAATTGGATGCGGCAGTTTCCGGACCCTAACGTGATCGATGCGAAGCAGCATTACGTATTGCCAGGTCTTATTGACATTCATTGCGACGCAATTGAGAAGGAAATACAGCCTCGGCCGAATACATTATTCCCGCTGGATATGGCAATGCTCGAATTTGAACGGAAGCTGCCTGTTCACGGGATTACGACGATGTATCACTCGTTATCGCTCGGCGTTGGGCTCAGCCTGCGCGGCGATCACTTGCTAACGGGGATGGTTGACCATATTAACAGCTATCGAAGCAAAAGATCGATCGTTCGCAATCGGATTCATCTTAGATTCGAGGTTTCGCATTTGGCGGGCATGCCGATTGTGGAGCGATATTTGAACGAGAATGCAATTGATTACTTGTCCTTTATGGACCATTCGCCAGGGCAGGGGCAATATCGTGAACCAGGTTCTTTCGAGCGCTATGTGATGAAAAACCAAGGTGTCGGCGTTGAAGAGGTTCGTGCCATTGTCGAGGATTTGGTTAAGCGAAGACAGCTTGTAAACGAAGAGCATTTGCTGCAGCTCAGCAGTCTAGCCGTGCAGCGCGGCATCGCGATTGCGTCACATGATGATGATTCCGTTCAAAAAGTGGAGGAGTCAGCTCGTTATGGCGTTTCCGTCTGTGAGTTTCCGATTAATTTGGAGACTGCTAAGCATGCTGCAGAGCGGGGATTGCGGGTATGCGTAGGTGCGCCAAATGTCGTCAGAGGAGCGTCACATGATAAAAATTTAAGGGCAGTCGATGCGATTAGCGCAGGCGCTGCTGATATTATATGCTCCGATTATCATCCTTCGTCCATGCTTGCAGCGGTGTTCAAGCTGGCCGATGAAGGGATTGCTGCTTTGCCGGCGGCTGTACGGATGGCGTCGCTACATCCTGCGCAGGCTTTGGGCGCGGGCAGCGAGCTTGGTTCCGTAGAGATTGGCAAAGCAGCGGATCTTATTATTGTGGATCGTTATGAAGGCCTTCCTTGGGTGACGAATACGATCGTCGGAGGCCAAGTGGTTTACACAGCTGCAGTTCGTTATTGAGACGGATTGGCGTTTTCGGCATGATGAAGATGCTTGTAAAGGTAGTCAACCATTTGGTTATGGTCCTGCTCTGAGGATTGCTGCCAGATCATCTCGAACAGAACGCCGAGTCCTGGCAATGCACGCTCATCGGCACCAATGGAATCTTCAATGACTTCCGATAGCTCCTGTGCTGAATTATCTTGGACACGTCTAACGATCGCTTGGCGCAAATCAATAATTTCCATGCTAAATACCCTCCTGCCGCATTCGGATTTACTTATTTACTATGTCCATCGCTTGCTGCTTTCATTCGAATGTGCAAGCTATGGTATACTGATGAGACGACTACAGCAATCATCCTGTAAGGAGGATTTTGTACAGATGGCGAAGAAACAGTACGCAGTAATTGGCATGGGGCGTTTTGGCTCCACCGTTGCAAAAGCATTGACGGAGATGGGCTTCGAGGTGCTGGCAATCGATTCAAACGAGCAGCGGATTCAGGATGTTGTTAATACG
Source organism: Paenibacillus sp. FJAT-27812 (assembly GCF_001273905.1). Lineage (NCBI taxonomy): Bacteria > Bacillati > Bacillota > Bacilli > Caryophanales > Paenibacillaceae > Paenibacillus > Paenibacillus sp. FJAT-27812. Next base: position 3,445,673 of record NZ_LIGH01000001.1, read on the forward strand.
GTTACGCATGCAGTCTCGGCGGATTCCACTGATGAGGATGCGCTTCGGGCGCTTGGCATACGAAATTTTGACGTTGTTGTCGTTGCGATTGGGCAAGATATTCAATCGAGCATTTTGACGACGCTCATTCTGAAGGATTTAGGCGTCAAAACGTTAATTGTCAAAGCGCAAAATGAGCTCCATGGCAAGGTTGTACATAAGATCGGAGCCGATAAGGTTATTTTCCCGGAGCGGGATATGGGACTTCGGGTCGCACATCATCTGGTATCGCCTAACATTCTCGATTATATCGAGATTTCGGACGACTACAGCATTATTGAAATCAAAGCTCCTTCCCAAATGATTGGTCAAAGCTTGAAGCAGCTTGATATTCGAGCGAGGCATAAATGCAATGTTATGGCTATCAAAACGGGCTCTAAGATGAACATTGCGCCTTATGCGGATGATTTAATCGGTCCGGAGGATGTCCTTGTTATCGTCGGCAAAAACTCAGATTTATCAAATTTAGAAATCGCGTATTCGGAAGGTTAAATCTAACTATGAATGAACATTTTGATCCACTGATCTCATCTCTGCAAAATGAAAAGGTTAAGCAATGGGCGTCGCTGCTTGACAAGAAATACCGTGATCGAAGCGTCCAATTTCTTATCGAAGGCGTTCATCTTGTGCTTGAAGCGCTCAAGGGCAATGCTGACGTGTCGACAATCGTCTACGATACCGAACGAGGCATTCCTGCAGAGCTTATGGCAGAGCGGGAAACGAACGATTCGGCGGCAACGCTCGGTTTGGAATGGGTACAGGCTTCACGGGCGGTTATGTCAAAATGCACAGGGACGGATACGCCTCCACCTGTTTTTGCGATATTGTCCAAGCTCTCCGCAGATAAAACAGCTTTATTCCGTAAAAAAGGCCTCGTTGTTGTGCTGGATGGCGTACGTGATCCCGGCAATGCCGGCACGATCATTCGCAGCGCCGATGCGGTTGGAGCAGATGCTGTTATATTAGGAAAAGGTTGCGTGGATCTCTACAATCCGAAGACCGTCAGGTCGACGATGGGCTCGTTGTTCCATTTGCCAATTATGGAAGCGGATTTGAAGGTGCTTCTTCCTGAGGCAAAAGCAAAAGGCATTAAGCTTATAGGCACGAGCCTTCAGGCGAAGCATACTTGCTATGGCTATGACTGGACGCAGTCCACTTGGCTGCTTATGGGCAATGAATCGGAAGGATTGTCGCAGCCCGTACGCGAGCTCGTTGACGAGTCGGTCATCATCCCGATGGTTGGACAAGCGGAGTCGCTGAATGTAGCGATGGCGGCGACGGTATTGCTTTATGAGAGCTTGAGGCAGCGGAGTTATTCGGGCAAGTAACCGTAATCACGCTTGTGAGTCATAATTCATTTTGGCACATCAAAGTCAGTCCTGGTAATCAAGAAAACCTTGATTATCAGGGCTTTTTTTGTCTTTACAACAGTGTGATTATTTACGAAGAGTATAATAAGGTGAAATATTCATTGCGATTTTTAGTATCGAAATAAATGTAATGATAAATGGCACAAACCGTAAAATAGGAGGGCACGAATGTCTTATAGCGGTGGAAATATTAGATATTTAAGAAAATAAGGCTAACAGGTATGTTCCGAATTTTTTACATTTCGCCCGTCAATACGTTGTATAGGGTGAGGCAGGTTGAAAGTGAATAACGAGCGGATGTTGCTGCTGCTGCAGCACAAAATGAAGCATTTACAGCGGTACTTGATTCGCGTGGGAGCGAGTCAGGCTGACGCCGAGGATATCGTTTAGGACACGGTATACAAAGCGCTCCTTTATCTTGATTCCATCGTGCCGGATAAGTTTCCAGCGTGGTTGTACAGGGTCGCGCTCAATCGTTATTGCGACATGTCTCGGAAGCATAAACGAATATAGTTGCCGATCGAAGAGGACGCCGTGGAAAGGCAACGAAATCCCAGATAGGAATGCTTTTTTTGGTTGGAAAAGGAATTTCGTAACAACAAAAATGTATTCAATATCGGTATTTTTTTATTGTAAAACGATAAATTATATGTTAAAGTCGATTTAAATTTAACGATAAGTGAGGGGCTTTTTATGGAACGAGGAACAACACTCTTTTTAAAGGCGGCTGTTATTCTTATTGGAATCCCAGTTCTTGCTTTGTGCATATTTTTGGTGCCAGAGATCGCGAATTTTGCGGCAGAATTGTATCCAGATATGACTTATTTGAAATATCTCGTGTTTATCGAATTGTATGCACCAGCGATACCTTTTTACTTTGCTCTGTATCAAGCATTTAAACTTTTAAGCTATATTGACAAGAGCAAAGCATTCTCCGAATTATCTGTACGAGCTTTAAAGAATATAAAATACTGTGCAATCACAATCAGCAGCTTGTTTGTGGTAGGCATGCCACTCTTCTATCTCATTGCGGAGAAAGACGATGCCCCAGGTATCATAGTCATCGGATTGGTCTTGATTTTTGCCTCCATGGTGATTGCCGTTTTTGCTGCTGTTCTCCAAAAGCTTTTAAAAGAGGCTATTGATATAAAATCAGAAAATGATTTGACGGTCTGAGGTGAATGACATGGCGATTATAATCAATATTGATGTGATGTTGGCTAAAAGAAAAATGAGCGTAACAGAGCTTTCGGAGAGGGTTGGAATAACAATGGCTAACCTTTCTATATTGAAAAATGGAAAGGCAAAAGCAATTAGGCTTTCAACTTTAGAGGCAATTTGCAAAGCATTAGAATGCCAACCTGGAGACATTTTAGAATATAAAAATGACAGAGAGGAGGTATAACATGGACCTTAACAATCAGATTATTGAAAATATTGCTAACCCCCATGAGCTGGAGAGAATGTATAGAAAAGAACCCGAAGCTTTTAAAAAAGCATTCTCATACGCCCGGGAACATCATCCTGATTCGCAGGTTCTTGCCATTTGGTATGAAAGATTGCATTTCAAGGAGACGGCAAATTCAGAAAAATCTTCCTTGCTTCAAAAGAATTTCTTATTCATGGGCATTTTAGCGATTCTTGCCGGGATAAGCACCAGAATAATTTTTCATTTTACCGAACAGCAAGCAATAGCTCCGATTAACCTTGTTTTTGGTATACTTCCCTTTATTGCAGCTTATTTTGTATATAGCAGTACCCCCAAAAAAAATGTTATTTATACCCTTGCATCGTTATTTCTAATCTCCGGATTTTATCTTAATGTGCTGCCACTAGAGCATAAAGATAGTATTATCCTGGCTTATCTTCACCTTCCTATTTTCTTATGGGTAGTATTAGGGCTTGCATTTACAGGTAATGAATATAGGATAGGCAGCACGAGATTAGCTTATCTTAAATTTAATGGGGAATTTTGCATACTCTACGCCGCCATGGCAATCAGCGGAATGCTGCTAACAGCATTAACCATGCAGTTATTTAGATTTGTCGGCATGGATATATCTCAATTTTATTTTAAAAATGTCGTATTATTTGGTGCTGCGGCTCTCGCTATTGTGTCCACATTCCTGGTATCAAGGAACCTTAAACTTTCTAAAAATATTGCACCCTATATAGCCAAAATTTTTAGTCCGCTTGTACTTGTCACATTGGTGGTCTACCTAATAACGGTTATTTGGGTCGGAAAAAATCCATTCTTGGACCGCGATTTCCTTCTATCCTTCAACGGAATACTCATTTGTGTATTGGCTGTCACCATATTTTCCATTACCGAAAGCCGCAAAGACGAGAAAAAGAACATTTCTGATTATATAAATTTTGCCCTAATCGTTCTTGCTCTTATCATTGACAGTGTGGCTTTATCAGCCATAGTGTTCAGGCTTTCTTCTTATGGGATTACGCCCAACAGACTTGCAGTTTTAGGCGTAAACATACTTATCTGGGCCAATCTAATTTGGATTATGATCTCCTATATGCATTTTCTACAAAACAAAACCGGGCCTTCTACTATCCAAAATGCCGTTACGAAGTATTTGCCGGTCTATGGACTTTGGGCAGCTTTCGTTACATTTACTTTTCCATTAATTTTTTATTAGAAAGGTTCTGTTAATGTAAGATCGACCTAATCAAATTTATTAAACTAACTGATAGCTGAAAGAAAAATGGAAGATTACGTTAATTGGTCCCATGTAAGATAAGAGAAAAAGCACCCCGTGAGGTGCTAAAGCGTTAGAACATTTCGGGTAGGATCTCCCGTTGAATTCGTCTTTTGAAATAGTCAAATTACTTTCAGTTGTAATCGTTCTTAAATATGTTCGATTATTACACACTCAGCTTTCGAAGCTTGAGCGCATGAATCCCGACGATAAAGAGCCATCCAAGGTAGGACACAATCAAGAAACGTCCGAACAAACCTGCAAGAACGTCTGGAGTGAACTGGCCATCTTGCGGGAGTTGAAGTATAAATAATGCCATAACGACCAACATAATGGTGCTGGTAACAAACAGGCGTCCTCGAATGGGTCTCCAGGCTTCGTTACGAGCTAGAGCAAAGCTCAACAAGAGGGCTGCTACAGGCGTATAGTCGAGCGTAGCGCCTATTGCATGCATCTTACCGCTGAAAGTCGCAGCATCCGGACTATTCGATATTGGGTCGGTCACAAAGATAGCTGCGATTAATAAACCTGAGGAACTTAGTCCAAGGATAGCGAGCCCGATGTATCCCACAACGGTACGAACTTGCGAGAAGACCACTACTCCAGCGCTTAGCAGACTCGCAGCTAGCAATACGAATGCAAGATGCATCATCCAGCCGAAGTTGCCTAGAGCATATTCGCTGATAAAGCGCCACGACGGATCGAATTCCGGTTCCAGCAGGTGGAGGATACCAAGGATGAAAACGAAGAATGCTCCCGAAAAGACGGACAATCGTGCTGCATTTGAAACAATCGCGGATATCGGTTTTGCTATCAATAGCGGTTTAGCCAATTTCCTTCTCCTTGCTGACGATGTCATAATTGAAAATCGTCTTCGCTATGATGTTCGGAGCCATCACGACTGCAGAATGGTCTTGTCCGGTCAGCGTGCGGGAGTCAACTATAGGTAGCAGCTTGGCAAGCGCTTTGGCTGCGTCGTGGAATAGCGGCTCGCTGTTTTCACCTGTCATGATCAAAGTGGGAACGTTTACTTTCCAACGGTTGGTTGGAAGTGGTTTGCCTGATTGCGTGTCACTCATAATCATGCCGTCATAGGCTAGAGTATGAGACATGCTTTCCATTGCCTGCCAAGACGGATCGGCTTTTATGTAGCCGATATATTCCGCCGGAATTCCGAGAGCTTCCGACATAAAGTATTCGACCGCTTCGCTTCTTCTGCCAGCTTCGTTTAGCGTGTTCAAATGTTGAACGTAATCTGTCGGCACGGGTTTACGACTGTCATTGATAATAAAAGGCGGTTCGTACAGATATATCTTTGTCACCTGGTCTCCTAATCGGCTAGCCGCTTCAAGGGCTAAAACCGCGCCAGATGAGCTTCCGAACAGGCGAGCGTTGCCGCCGGCAGTATGAATTAGAGTCTCAATATCCTCGACTTCGCGTTGGACGGCATACGGCATGACATCAGAACTTTGGCCACGGCCGCGACGATCATAGTTGTAGACGGTGAAATGAGCGGCGAGTTTCTCGGCGAGCTTGGCTGCATCGCGATGGTCAGCAATTGCCGATGCAATGAGAATAACGGCAGGTCCGTTTCCTTGCTTTTTATAAGCGATCTTTGTTCCATCCTTTGAAATAACTGTGTTTATATGTCCTCCCGTTAAGGTTTCTAAGTATATTTCAAGTCGGTCAAATGCTTCGGTAAAGCCTTCAACCATACCCATAGCTTCGGCGTTATCCAATTCTTCGGCACTTGAAAATCGCGTAACGATGCTAAGCTTCGTACCATTTGTCGCTGCCTCGAATTGTACGGTCGTTAACATCTCGCTGTTCTCTACAATATTCCAGTCCTTGTCGGCAAACGAGTCGGTATATACCAGTAAAGAGGGTTCATTAACCTCTTGATAAACAGCTTTACAGAAGGCTTCTTCCCCGTTATTGTCATCTGATTTTAGACTATAACGCCAAACGCCGCCGGGTCTTACATCCATCTCATACACGGTGGAGGTCCATAATTTGGGGCCCCACCAACGCGCAATGTGTTCCGGCTTTGTCCAACCTTCCCAAGCAAGTTGTTGAGGTAAGGCTACCATCCGTTCCACAGTAAGCTCACGAGAATCGCGATTTTTATGAATTCTTGTTTTAGATTTCATCATCTTTCATCCTTTTCAGATAATTTTCTAGAGCGTCAAACCGCTCTTTCCAGATGGCATGGTAATTTCGAATGTTACTGCGATAAAGCTTGAGATAAAAGCTATCAGAGATCCTCCTTACTTTTGTAGTCGAGCATATAATCCTCGAAATTATCGAGACGCTCTTTCCAAAGGATACTAAATGAATCAAACCATTCATCTAGATCCTGGAATGGTTGAGCTTCGAGGCTATATATACGCTGCTGTGCTTTGTTGCGGGCGCGCACTAACCCGGCCTCGCTCAAAATCCGCAGATGGCGAGACACTTGCGGCTGACCGATATTGAGGGCATGTACGATTTCGCTCACCGATCGTGGTGCTTTCTTTAATAGCTCAACAATGTTGAAGCGATTCGGCTCGGCGAGTGTAAGTAACGTTAACTGCATTGTTGTTGTGTTCATAAAAGGAATATACACGAAAGCGTATATACGTGTCAACGTATATAAAGAATTCGCACTTTTGTTATCGGGTGTTCCTCTACTTTTGAAAAATCGGGACACGATAGCTCAATAAACCACAGGAAAAGGCAGCCGGGCTAAATCGGCTGCCTATTCTCAACTAACGAGCAGGATAGCTCCAGTATTCAGGTCCTGGCGTGAGGTATTGCATTTCTAAAGTATATATTTATTCGGATTGAGGCTGTCCGCTTCATTGCATATAATGAAGGTACAACCCTTTGGGGAGATAGTTAAGGGAGGCCGCGATGAACGAGACCACATTTGACGAATCATTATTTGCAAGCTTGAAGCCGGGCTTAACCTCGTTCTGTTACCGAATGCTAGGCTCCATGGACGATGCGGACGATGCCGTTCAGGAGACGAGTATTCGGGTCTGGCAGAGCTGGAGCATGTTCAGACAGGATTCCTCGTTCAAAACTTGGGTCTATCGGATTGCCTCCAACCTGTGCTTGGACAAGCTGAGACAATCCAAACGCCGCGCGCTTCCCGTTGACCTGTTCGACCCGGCCGTCGCCATCGTCGAGCCGCGCGACACGCTGCCGGACTCTGCCTGGATCTGGCCGTCTCCCGACTTTGGGGGCAATCCGGAGGATCTGCTCGTCCGCAGAGATACCCTTCAACTGTGCTTCATCGCTCTCCTGCAGACCTTGCCTCCGCGGCAGCGCGCGGTACTCATTTTGAAGGATGTATTTGAATGGTCCTCCAAGCAGATCGCGGAAACGTTGGCGATGTCGCCGGCAGCGGTGAACAGCGCCTTGCAAAGAGCCCGAGAGACGATGGACCGGGCGCAGCTTCGCTCGGATGAACTCAGCAGCATGGACGTTCAACCGGAGCAGCAGCTGCTGTCCCGGTATGTGGAGGCCTTCGAGCAATTCGATATTGCTGCGCTCGTCGCGTTGTTCCACGAGGAAGGCTGCATGTCGATGCCGCCCTTCGAGATGTGGATCCGCGGCAAGGAAGATTTGTCCGCCTTCTATTCGCTTACTCGCTGGCATTGCGAAGGTTCGCGATTTGTACCCATTACGGTGAATGGCGGTTATCCGGCGTTGGCCCAGTATATGCTGGGCAAAGAGGGCTCTGGCCTGGTACCCTGGGGCATCCACGTCATCGAAACCAAAGAAAATCAAATCCTGCACGTTCAAAACTTCATTCATACGCCATTATTTTCGCGATTTGGGCTGCCTGAGCGAATTGACCAATGAATTTCGTCATTGGCTTACGTCTATATCATTGAGAATAACCAAACGACGAATATTATGAGAAAAGTGTCTATTTAAAATGGAAACGACTCAACCGACGAAAGTAACCGTGCAAGCCGTCATTCAAGCCCCTGTCGAGAAGGTATGGCGCTATTGGACCGAGCAGGATCACATCATGAAGTGGAATCATGCGTCCGAGGACTGGCATGCGCCGAGAGCCGAAAACGATCTGCGGGTCGGCGGCAAGTTTTTGACACGGATGGAAGCGAAGGATGGCAGCATGGGCTTTGATTTTGGCGGCGTCTACGATGTCGTGAATCGACATGAGGCGATCGGCTACACCATGGAAGACGGAAGAAGAGTGGAAATTGCTTTCGTCGATCAAGGGAATGAGACGAAGGTCATTGAAACGTTCGACGCGGAAAGCTCCAATCCCGTCGAGTTCCAGCAAGCAGGCTGGCAAGCGATCGTGGACAATTTCAAAGCCTTTACCGAACAAAACTAATCATTGCGAAGAAGACGCCGGGGAAGATGCCCGGCGTCTTTCTTTTTGAACCCTAGTAGGAACGTGCTCTCCGTTTGCCTTAACCTTGTGCCGCATCCATGTTCATGTAGTTAATGGCCCACAGATGACCGTCCAAGTCCACGAAGCCCCAATGATACATGGACCCATGGTCTTCAGGTTCAGCGTGCAATTTCCCGCCCAAGGAGACTGCGGTATTCACGATTTCATCGACCTTTTCCCGGCTCTCGAAGGCCAATGCGATCGTCATCTGCGCATACTTGCTCGTATCGACGGATTCCTTATCCGTGAGCGTATTAAAGAATGCTTGTTTGATCAGCATGACCTGCAGGTTGTCGCCGATCACGATGGCTACCGAATTCTCATTCTCGGGGAATTGCTGGTTGAGCTCGAATCCGAGTCCGGTGAAGAACGCTTTCGATTGTTCCACATTTTTTACAGGCAGGTTGAAGCTCGTGAATGCGGACGTTAATGCCATTTTCAAAACACCTCTTCGTCAAATTAGTTTGTGATCATTTATGCCTTCGTTTATATAGACGACAGTCGATCCTGGAATTCATCGGTTCGGAAGCGTAAATTTTGAAAAATAACTAAAAAGGAATTCGTCTGAATATATGACAATTAAAGCGTGGGTATCGAGTGACGATTACGCTATCGGGAAATGATAGTTGAAAACTAAAAGGGCTGCCGCGTGGCAGCCCTTCGTCGTTACGCTAACGGCAGATTTGTGCAACATTATTGGTCTTCAGATTTCCACTTGATCCTTACGTAACGTAATGATTTATAGTGAACGTAAGAGCAGGACGAAACACGGCCAACTGCCAAAAAATCGAACAACTAAATTCGAAATCGGAGGAGAAGCAAACATGAGAAAACTCGTATTGTTCATGCATGTGTCGCTGGACGGGTATGCGTCGGATTCGAACGGAGGACTAGATTGGATTCCGTACAACGAGGAATTAGAGAAATACGCCGAGGAGGTCGTAGCAGAAGTCGGCTCTCCCGTATACGGACGCACGACGTATCGGATGATGGAGAGCTACTGGCCCACGGTGCTTGACAATCCGGATGCGTCGAGGCACGGTATGAAGCATGCCAAATGGCTGCAGGATGTTAAGAAGATCGTTATTTCCGGCTCGATGGACATTGTCGAATGGAACAATACGATGCTGATCAAGGACAATATTGCAGATGAAATCAAGGCGCTCAAGGAGCAGCCTGGCAAAAACCTCGTTATCTTCGGCAGTCCGGGGGCGGCGAAGACGTTGCTTGAGCTCGGCCTGATCGACGAATTCCTGCTGACGATTTGTCCGATCATCTTGGGCGGCGGAAAATCGGCATTCCACGGCGATGGTGAGAAAATCAGGCTCAAGCTGCTGTCCAGCCGAACGCTCAAGTCGGGCATTATCGCGGCCCGCTATGAGTTGGAGAAATAGCCGTGCCGTACAAGAATTTCCAATATCGGGTAACGATAGCACAACAACACCAGGCTGCCGGTACGATCGGCGGCCTGTTAAGCTAACAGGCAACGATAGATGAATAACACCTATTGATGAGCAGGCGCTACGATAGCCTGCTCTTTTCATTAAATTAACTGGCAGTTTAGATGAAGATACATTCTGGTGAGCCATATCATAAGTAACGGTATAGCCTGGTACTCGTTGAAGGATTATGGATGCTTGTAGCCTATAGCGATCTAATTCAAGCTATTCGCCATTTCCGTTAGTCCCGAATGACTGAGCTTCGATTTCTGGAAGATCGAGCAACCGCCCATTTTAACTTAAGGGAGTATCGGCCTTTAGATGATCGGAACCTACGAGTTCGCCTTCGATTCAATTATGCAGTGGCAGCTAAAGTGAAGGAACCGAACAATCGTTTTATCGAGGAGATGGAAGTGCATCCAGATGGATTGGATGTGGTCTTGCGCGTTCGTCAACTGGACGAATTGATGCCGTGGGTGCTGGGCTTGGGAGCGAATGCGGGGGTAGTGGAGCTTGAATCAGTTCGAATTCAGATTCGCGAGGAAGCCGAAAAAATGTTGAAACGCTACTGACATTACGTTGTCAGTAGCGTTTTTGTATAGTCGGAGTATGCGAATATCGCAGTGTTTTGGAGATGGGGCGACCTTTCTTACAATCTTATCTTAGAGGTGGAATTTAATCGTGAGTAATGTCAATTGGGAAGTGGACCCGGACCACAGCTCCGTCGAGTTTTCGGTGTCGCATTTAATGATTAGTAGAATCAAAGGCGTATTCGAGCATTTTCAAGCGAACTTGAGCCTTGACCCTAATGATCTAACAACGATCGGTATTCAGGCTTCCATAGATGCTAATAGTATCTCAACTCGCCAGCCGCAACGAGATGAACACCTGAGGAGCGAGGACTTTCTGCATGCAGCCAAGTATCCAACCATTGCGTTTCAAACCACCAGCTGCATCCTTAATGGCGAACGGCAATACGAGCTTACGGGCAATCTAACGCTGCATGGCGTAACGAAACCGATCACTTTTCATACCGTTTTTGAAGGACTAAACAAAGATCCTCGTGGTCGGGAACGTGCAGGATTTCATTCAACTGCTAGTATTGAACGCAACGAGTTTGGATTGACATTTAATTCGCCGCTGGAAACAGGCGGTATTATCGTCGGAAATGAAGTGAGGATCGAGCTTTATATCGAGGCAATTAAAATAGCTTAACGATTCTAAAAGCCATCCTTTTAGCGGGGTGGTCATTTTACATACTAGCCGTTACAGGCAGCGCGGAGAACCGTATCACATATAAAAGGCAGGATCGGGGAGTGCCCTTATCCTGCCTTCTTTCGTATTATATGTTTTTTACTGTACTAAATTATCCAAATCCGGCTGCAATTTTTTCCGAAGAACATACAGCATGATGGCGCCAACAAGGAACGCGACGGCATCCGAAATGACGATCGACCAGACTACCCCGTGGAAGCCGTTCATTCGATTGGCGATATACAACACAGGAATTAGAGTAATTCCTTGAATAACTGACATAATAAACGCGGCGGTTCCTTGCGCGGTTGCTTGAAAGATCCCCGTAAACAACGAGGTCATTCCTGTAATGAACAAGGATAAGAACGTCACATGTAGAATGTAGCTGCCCATTTCAATTAATTGCGGATCATTCGTAAATAAACCAATTAAATGGTCGGAAATCAGATAGACGATAACGCCGAACACGATTGCTTACACCACAATCGCTTTGATCGTGAATCCAATGGTATGCTTCATGCGTAATTTATTCGCTGTAAAAGAAAAGGCAATCAACGGAACGACTCCCTCGCATAAGCCCATCAGAATAAACTCAGGAAATTGTAGTAAACGTGATGATATTCCGAACCCTGCTATGGCCTGATCTCCATATTCGACAAGAAAATGGTTAAAGATGAGCGACATTGCACCCAAGAAGATACTCATAACAAAGACGGGAACTCCAATTTTGAATATATGGCTTAGAATGTCCTTGGAAGCCTTGAACCATTTTACGGAGACGGTTAAGAATTGGCTCTTATATCCTATATGGAAGGCGTAGAATGCACTTGCAACCACGTTAGAGATGACCGTAGCAGATGCAACGCCGTTCACGCCCCAATGGAAGACGAAGATGACTAGCGCATCGAGAATAATATTTACGACAACACTGAGAATCATACCAATCATCGACGTGATTGCTGCACCCTCCGAGCGCACGATATTCTCCAGCGTGAAGAATAATACGACGAATGGTGAACCAATAAGCATAATCGTGACATAATCCTTCGTGAATCCGAAGGATTCAGTCGTTGCTCCTAGGCCTTGAACGATTGGATTGATCAACGGGAGGCCAACGGCCATCACGATAAGACCGAGAACTAAACTGCTGTAAAAGGCGAATGAAGACACATGCTTTAGATCATCATATTTTTTCTCTCCCAGCAAACGGGAGATGAATGTACCGCTACCGATACCAATCAAGTTGCCTAACGCCATAATCACCGCGAATAAAGGCAAGGTTAACGCGAGTGCGGTTAACATGGCAGTATTGTGAAGTGTACCAAGGAAATAGGCATTCAAGATGGAATATATGACACTCATTGACGTGCCTAGCATCATCGGTACAGCGAAGTGAGCTACGGCTTTTGCGACCGGTGCTTTTTCAAAGTAATGGAGATTTTCTGCATCCATACGGGTCACCACTTTCTTTATTTATTTTGGTCTTCAGTCTAACGGTGTTAGGTTGAACCTTACAGTGTTAGATGATATCATGAACCTATGAACCTGTAAAGCATAAACTTACACTGTTAGATAAAAGGACGGATACCGATGAAAAAGCAGCAGCCTCAAATTTCGGAGGATAAGATTTTGGAAGCCTCGTGGGAGCTTCTGGGGGAGGAGGGCATCGAGAAATTCAGCATGAGACGATTGGCCGACCGACTGGGGATTCAGGCTCCCTCTTTGTACTGGTACTTCAAGAGCAAGCAGAATCTCTATCAACGTCTCGCCAACCAGGTATCGAAAATGATTCTGGAGGAGTTCCACTCCGAGGGCGACTGGAAGGAGCAGCTGACGGGGCTTGCGGTAACGGTACGGAGTGTTCTCAGCCGGTATCCCTGCTCCACGCAGCTCATGATGATGACACTGCCCCACGAACCGGACATCATCCGGTTCACCAACCGTATGCTGCTCTGCGTGGAATCGACGCCGCTTGAGCAAGAGGAGAAAATGCAAGTTGTTACTACACTTGTGAACTATGTCTTCTACTTCGTTCTGGACGATTATCAGCATGAGCGCAATGTCTCCGCCATCTTTAAGGACCAGGAAGCTCTTCCGGGTGAGGAGATGATTCGCCTTCTGGACACCATGAGCGAGACGGAAGCGGGACTATTCCGGAGGATGTTCACGAACGGGCTATTCGAGCTGATGGGGACCGACGGAGCGTTTGAGTTCGGATTGAAGCTGATTCTGTTGGGGATTGAGCAAGTGATAAAGGAGCAGGAGAAGTAACTTAATCCTTGCTAATAGGCTGGTCATTACGACCGTTTACAGGGGAAGTAGTATTCTCCAACCATTCAATCCTATGATGTGCGTATTGAAAAACTAACACGCCATCGCATTGTCCAGTAAGGGCTTTTTTCCTTTTCAATGAATCTTGCGAATAGCTTAACAGGGCTAGAGTCCTTACTCATGCACTTGGTAGCGTAGGGTTGGGTTCACCGATGCCCTTAATTGCTTCCATTAACAATAATGCTGCCTTGCCTAGGAAGTTTTTGTCTTTATAAGCGATGCCTATCGTGATGACAGGATTCAAATCGGCTATAGGTCTTATGACCAAGGAGCCTTCCTGTTCCAGGCCGCTGTAAATCGGAACAATCCCGATGCCGAACTCTGCCTTAACCATTTGTTGAATGACAAAGAAACTTCCAACCTCCATACAAGAGAACAGGTTTCGTCCAGTTGGATAAATCGCTGTTTCCCAAAGCTCTCGATAGATACAAGTCGGTTCTTTGACTAGAACGGTTAGCCCCTCGAGGTCGCTCGCCATGATGCTATCTCGATCGGCTAATGGGTGATTTATGTTTAACATGACCCCTAATCTTTCCTCGATCAGTGGCTCAAACTCCAGCATGAGCCTCGAAGGGGGAGCCGAGCAAACGCCGAATTCCAGTTCGCCGGCCCGAACCCTCTCCGCAATCGCTCTGCTGCCGCTTACTTCCATGGTTAACTCCACTTTCGGTCGAGTCTTGCAAAAGTCAGCTATAACGGTCGCTATCTGCTGGCTTGCGACGGGCTCGATAGCGGCAAACCGCACCGAGCCGTTATCTCCCACAGCAATATCCGAGACGGTCTGCCTCATGGTTCCGATCGACTTCAGTAAAGCCGAGGCCTCATGATGGAGCCATCGGCCGGCTTCGGTCACGATCATGCGTTTTCCGTCGCGCACGAATAAAGAAACGCCCAGATCAGCTTCGAGACGCTGAATCTGAAGGGTTACCGTAGAGGGAGCATATTGGAGTTCCTCGGCGGCTTTCAGAAAATGTCCAAGACGCACGCAAGCCTCGAAGGTTTTTAAAGCTCGAAGATCCATTGTCATCACCTTTGTTTAAGTTATTCGAACTATTTGTTCATATAATTCAATTTTACAAAACATTCCCCGGATTTTACAATAGGGTCAACGGTATCATGGTGAAAGGATACCACAGAAGGGGGATTTATGATGACAAACTCGGTAATTACTCGCGGCAATCCAGCGGTATCCCACTGTGCCTTTACGTTTGATGACGGCCCGATGCGGATTCCTGTTGACGCATGGCTGGATGCCTTGGAGCAGGGAGGCGCGCGCGGGACGTTTTTTTTTACGGGTGAGTGGTTCGATCGTTACCCGGCGAAAGCAAGAGAAATGCTAGCCAGGGGCCATGAGCTCACAACGCATACCTACCATCACCGCAGAATGGCAGATGTGCCCAAAGCCATATTCTTCGAAGAGCTGAAGCTGGCTGAGCTCGCTTTTCAAGAAGCTACGGGAAGGCCGGTTCCGACCTTCATGCGTTTTCCTTACGCCTCTTATCGGGAGGAGAATTTGGAATGGCTCAGGGAGTGGAACTATCTGCACATCGAGGGGGAGGATACTGTCGACTGGCCGGGACCGCCAAGCGCGCAGATTGTGGAGCGGGTGATCCCTAAGCTGGTCAATGGGTCGATTTTTATGTTTCATGCCAATGAAATCGCCAAAGAGACGCCGCAGGCCGTAAAATCTCTTGTACACCATACTCAAGCCAAAGGTCTTGCCGTGGTTCCCATATCGGAACTGCTTCATGCTGATGGCATCTCAACAGGCAAACGCAGCTGGCAAGTCCGCTTCAAACCGACCCTCCAAGGTTCTTTCCATAGTGAGCAGTGGGAAAGTGTAGCTGGGGAAGATGAATTGCGGAAGCTGGCCGCCGATTCGCTTGAATGGGGGAACCCGAAAGCCCCGACAGGGTCCGGCGCCTATAGAAAATGGCTGCAAGCGCTCTCAATGCAGGTCGAGTCGGATGGCGAAACGCGTTTTGTCGCCCGCAGCTTTGCCGACCAGCACTGGGCATACGTGCGTGCTTCCGTCCGCGGCGGCGCGCTGGTGCTGGATGACTTCGCTACGAAGGAAGCCCATGCGGATGCCTTGGTATATATCCTGCAATGGGCGGCTCACGAGGCAGCAACCTTGGGTTGCGAGTGGATTGCCAGCACACAGGACATGCGCCGTATTCACAAGCTGTGTGAACAGCTGGGCTTCGAAGCGGAGATTGTTTTGCAAGAAGGATAGCCACTAAGTAGAAGACATATATCCCATACAGCACAACCACAATGATATGACTCAGGTTCGCCAGAGAGTCGCGTAAATGGAGTGAGCTATATAAATAGACCGTCCTTTTAATAAACTACGTTTCATTTGTTAGGCATAACCAACAAGTGGAGGTGCGATCGGCCAGATCGCAGCGATAGAAATTAAAATGAATCTTGAAGCTTCAATAATTATCATCAGATGTTGGGTGACTAGAACATTATCTTATTAAAGTCCGCTAATTTTGGGGGAAGATGGGGCATATGGGTACAAAATCCGCATTTAATTGGATTACTCTATGGGCATCGTTTTTGTTTGTCGTCATACTCGGTTTTTCCCGGCTCTCCTACGGCATGTTCTTGCCTGGGATTCAGAGGGAGATCGGGGGGAGCTACGGACAGTTGGGTATATTGGGCACAGTCAACTTTATCGGCTATTTGGTCGGGACATTGTGTCTTTCTCCTTTGATCTCGCTGTTTTCAGACCGCAAACATGTCATTAATCGGGTGTCTTGCTTATTGCTCGGATTGACTTTAATCGGCTCGGCATTTAGTGATCATTTCGCCCAACTTGGGCTTTGGCGGTTCGCAATTGGATTGTTATCGGCCTTCGCTACAGTGTTAGTTCTGTCCATTGCATTGGATGCCGTTCGACCGGCGGAACGAGGAGCGGCATCGGGTCTTATATGGCTGGGTGGATCTGCCGGCATTCTAGTGACGGGTTTATTCGCCCCCTTGACCATAGATCCGTCACACTTGCAGGGATGGCGGTATGCTTGGGTGGCCATGGGCGTATTCGGGGTAATTGCCGCGATCGGTTTCGAGGTCGTCACCAGAAAAAGGGGAGCCGAAAAAATACACTCGCAAACCGAATCGAAGCCATGGGACAAAGAAAGCGAAAATGTGTATCGTCTCCTGTTGAGCCCGAAGAGGCTCTTGTTCCTAATCGCTTCTTATTTCTTCTTCGGCTCAGGATACATCATCTATTTCACGTATTTGATTCCTTATCTGGTGAGCAAAGGCATTCCATCGCTCTATGCCGGGTTGATATGGTCCGGAATCGGATTTGCGGGTTTGTTTAACGGATGGATCGGAGGCAAAGCCATTGACCGATGGCCGAGCGGGTATACGCTTGCATCGGGGTTAACCTTGGGGACGATCGGTGTGAGTGGGGTAATCACCAATAATATGTTATTTACTGTGTTCGGAGCCGCCACGATTGGACTGGTTTCCTTTATTACCCCGCCGCTGATGACGACTGCGCTTCTTCGTCGTCATGTCCCTCATCACGCGTATGCGGCATGTCTTAGCATAGCCACTGCCTTTTTTGCCTCTGGACAGATTATCGGTCCCGTCGCTGGAGGCGTGGTGGTCGAACGGTACGGCTTGCAATTCGGCGTGGCATCCAGCGCAATATTTATGGCGATTGCCGCTGCGTTGGCTGGTCTTTATGGACAACAGCAACGAAAGCTTGAGATCCGTGATTTGACTATCAGCGGTTAAAAATAGTTAGCGACGATAGCTGTCCCCGTGTGGGTGGGTTTAAGATTTGTTGAAAAGAGATGATTGAAAATGGATCAATCATCCTCTCCCAATTCAATTTTATGGATAACGGATAGCAGCCGTTAAGATCATTCGGATGCCTGTTGAACTAACGGGACACTTTTTCTCAATGGAACACAAGAACGGGGGGATTATTATTGAAACGGAAAGATGCATTCTTGCTAAGATAAAGATTGATGATTTTGAAGACGTTAAAAAAATATTTGTAAATGATTTGGTCAGAAGATATTTAGGCGGTGTGATTCCCGAAGAACATACGCGAACCAAGTTTATAGAGACCTTGAATCGTTCCCAGATAGAATCTCACTTTTGGGTTGTTCGGTTGAAAATGAATAACCAGTTTATTGGTTTAATCTCTTTAGACAAACATGTAGATGGTGGCATAGAGGTATCTTATGAGCTTCTCCCCACTTGGTGGAGGGCTGGATATGCAACTGAGATACTCAGTCAAGTAATTGATTTCGCATTTAATGATCTGGAAATATCAAGGGTGCTAGCAGAGACACAGACTGCCAATGCTTCATCTTGCAGACTTCTAGAGCGGATTGGAATGAAATTAGAACGGAAAGTACAAAGATTCGGAGCTGAACAAGCGATATATTCTATTGAGAAAGCTGATAGCACGGTACCTCGTCTCTAGTGCGTGATTGGGCTTCGACCTATTTAGGTGTTCATACTAACCACCTACTTGGACCTCGATCTGACAATTCCTTCAAGTGTCTCGAAAACGTACAAAGGATACGCATTTCCTCAAATGTTTTGAGTTTTGAGCTCGAATGAAGCGCTCATTATCATGAACCAATGCCTAGCTTGGTGCTGAAGCCAATCTTCAAAGGTCCATCCAAATTATTGACTTATTCAAAGAAATAACCATGTTTTCTTTTTTATTCTCATTTTTCATGAATAGACTAATAAACTTGGGCGGAAGCCCTTTTTTATTAGTCATTTTTTATTCTGTTTACTGCCTTTGATGATATTAAAATCGACTTCTTGACAACATGATAGAATAACGTGATATGATTAGAAAATTAGATAGACAGACAGTCGGTCTGTTTGTGAAGGAGGTGCAAAGATGAGAGTTGTAAAAGAAGCTGAAGAGCGCAGGAACGAAATAATTGACGCAGCCGATGAGCTTTTTGGTCAGAAGGGCTTTGACGGCACAAGTACAAACGATATTCTCGAAAAGGTCGGAATTGCGCGAGGAACATTATATCATCACTTCAAGTCGAAGGAGGATATTATGGACGCGCTGATTGAGCGGTATAGCGTCCGACTTTTAGGCACAGCGCAGGAAATTGCAGCAGACAAGTGCATACCTGTAGTCGAGCGTATTATCCGCGTTGTTATGGCACTGAACTTAAGTGGCGGGAGCAGCAAGGATATTATGGAACATATTCATAAGCCGCAGAACGCACTTATGCATCAGAAAATAGAAAAGGTCATCATCAATGGCGTTACGCCGATACTGACGGGAATCATCAACGAGGGTATCCAGCAGGGAATATTCAACACGCCGTACCCGTATGAATGCATGGAAATGGTTGTGATCTATGCGAATACCGTTTTTGATGATGATATGGTTCAAATGACGAACGAGGAGCGCGCTTCACGCATACAAGCTTTTGTTTTCAATGTAGAGAGGTTGCTTGGTGTCAATAGCGGAAGCCTTGTAGACGTAATGCAGATGTTTGGCAGTGGATAGAGGAAGCAAAGAATAATTCGTGAAATATTTTCTTCTATAGTCGGAAGGGCACCATTGGTGCTTGGCTAAAGCTGGATTTTCTTATTCAAAAACAGAGGTGACTTATGTTTAACAGAATAATCCGCAATGACATTTTAAAGAGCAAAGCGATAACGTTGACAACAATGATATTCGTCGCTGCCTCAGCTATGCTTGTTTCACTCGCGGCGATACTCGTCGTTAATCTTTCTGGCGCGCTGGATACGCTAATGACACAAGCGAAAACGCCACATTTTATGCAGATGCATTCGGGTGAGATTGATACTGCGCGGCTTTCGGCTTTTGCGGAACAAAACAGCAGCGTCGATGAATTTCAAGTGGTGGAATTTCTGAACATTGACGGATCGGAGATTATATTGGGCGATAATTCGCTTGCGAACAGCGTTCAGGACAACGGTTTAAGCGTACAGAGCGAAAAATTCGATTATCTTCTTGATTTGGACGGAAACGTCATCAACGTATCTAACGGAGAGATTTATGTTCCGGTAAGCTATATGAAGGATAACACTGCAAAGATCGGTGACAAGGCCGTAATAAGCGGAAAAGAATTTACCGTTGAAGGATTTCTCCGCGATTCGACAATGAATTCATCGCTTTCCGCCTCTAAGCGATTTCTTGTAAGCAGCAATGACTATAAGGAAATAAAAAGCCTTGGAAATACAGAGTATCTGATTGAGTTCAGACTCAAGGATATGTCGGCGTTAAGTGCATTTGAAACCGCATATGCCTCTGCAAAACTTGAAATGAACGGTCCAACGGTTACATATGCGCTATTTAGAATGATGAATGCAATTTCCGACGGGATGATGATTGGGGTTATTCTGCTGGTAAGCCTGCTTGTCGTTGCCATCGCGTTCATGTGCATACGCTTTACGCTCCTTGCGAAAATCGAAGACGATTATCGAGAAATTGGTGTTATGAAAGCTATAGGGCTGCGTGTCTCCGACATCAAGAAGATTTATATAGCGAAATACGCGGCAATTGCGGCGGCAGGCTCTATTCTCGGTTTTGCTCTTTCATTTGTTTTTAATGGCATGCTTCTTAAAAATATACGGCTTTATATGGGGGAAAGCGAAAATTCTTCTTTTGCTTATGTCTTAGGGATCATCGGCATATTGCTAGTATTCCTTGCCATTATGGTCTATGTGAACGGAGTGCTGAAACGATTTCGGAAAATTTCAGCCGCGGAAGCCATACGCTTCGGCAAATCTCAGGAGCAAAACACAGGTGCTAATCGTTTTACCCTGAACGGAAACAAGCTGTTTAACACGAATGTTTTTCTCGGTATCAAAGATGTTCTCTCAAGGAAAAGACTTTACGCCACAATGCTAGCTGTGCTGGTGATTTCGGCTTTTATCATGATCGTTCCGCTGAACCTATACAATACGATTTCCTCAAAAAGCTTCATCAGTTATATGGGGATTGGAAACTACGATCTGCGCATACAGTTGTCTGGCAATATCGACAATAGCTCTGAAAAAGTCGCTGAAGTCGTGGAGACGGTGAAAAGCGATCAAGCTATTTCAAAGGTTGCTGTCCTTACAACAAAAACATTCAAGGCAAAAATGGAAGACGGATCAGAGGAAAATATTAAAATTGAACTAGGCGACCATTCCATATTTCCTATCGAATATTCTGAGGGAAAAGCCCCCGCCGCAGATGACGAAATTGCTCTTTCAACTATATATGCCAATGAGATGGGCAAAAAGGTCGGCGATGTCAATACGCTGGTGATTGATGGACGGGAGAAAGAACTTACGGTAAGCGGAATTTATTCCGACATTACCAACGGCGGCAAAACCGCCAAAGCCGTATTCACCGACAATTCGGCGGGCATTATGTGGAGCATTATTAGTGCTGAGCTTTCGGACAAAGCCTTTATTGACGCGAAGTATGCGGAATATGCAGACAAGTTTGATTTTGCAAAGACTTCAGACATTGATGAATTTGTTACACAGACCCTCGGCTCGACAATAAGCTCCGTCGAAATGGGTTCCTACGCCGCAGTCGCCGTTGCGCTGTCTATAACGGCACTAGTTACATTGTTATTTATGAAAATGCTTGTGGCAAAGGACCGATATTCTATTGCCGTAATGAAAGCGTTCGGTTTTACAAACTCGGATATTAAAGCTCAGTATGTTTCGCGTACGGTATTCGTTTTGATTGCGGGAATAGTTCTCGGCACGCTTCTGGCAAACACTCTTGGAGAGAAGCTTGCGGGTTTGGTTATTTCTTCGTTTGGAGCGTCGACGTTTAATTTTGCGGTAAATCCTCTTTCGGCGTATCTGTTTAGTCCGCTAATGATGATATGCGCGGTACTTATCGCAACAAAGATCGGTACATCGGGCGCGGGACTAATAAAAATATCCGAAAATATAAAGGAGTAGACCTATGAAGAAGATTATTATCGGTGATCAAATAGTAAAGTCTTTCGGTGCGGGAGATGAACAGCGTAATGTTCTTGATGAAGTGTCCGTTGAAATAAACGAGGGCGAGTTTGTAGCGGTTATGGGACCTTCTGGATCGGGAAAATCGACGCTGCTGTTTGCGTTGAGCGGAATGGACAAAGTTGACGGAGGAAAGGTCGTTTTTGACGGCGGGGAATTATCGGCGACCTCTGAGAATGAGCTTTCAGATATACGTAGGACAAAGATGGGATTTGTTTTTCAACAGCCGACTATGCTGAAAAATCTGAATATTCTCGACAATATCATTCTTCCATCAATGCGCGATAACAGAAAAAACGTCGAAAAAATATCGGAGAAGGCAAGAGCGCTTATGAAAAGGGTTGGCATTGAAGAGCTTGAAAAGCGAGACATGACACAGGTTTCGGGAGGTCAGCTTCAACGTGCGGGAATATGCCGCTCGCTTATGAACAGCCCGAAAATCATTTTCGGCGACGAGCCGACGGGTGCGCTCAACTCAAAATCTGCGGAGAAGATTATGGATATATTTTCTGAAATTAACGCGGATGGTACTGCGGTTATGCTTGTAACTCACGATGCAAAGGTTGCAGCGCGGACGGAGCGCATTATGTTTATGCGCGACGGAAAAATCGTAAGCGAACTGAAGCTTTCAAAGTTTGACGGGACAGATATGGATGGCAGGGTCGAGAAAGTTGCAGCGGAAATGTGGGAAATAGGAATATGATTTGCCTCATTTTGATTTCTTCGCTGAAACGAGTCGAGCAAGTGCGAACAATTGAATTAGTACGTTTGTGATGTATTTGAATGATGTAGAGGAAGTCGGAGAAACGGCGTTCCCCATGCTTAATTTCTCTGTTAGACCTAAATAAAGGCACGGCCGTCTGCTTCGAATTTTAATAACAATCAAGGCAGCGGCTAGTCGTTCTGTTGATATCCAACAAGGTGCAGAGTTGGCTAAAATGGAGCTTGAATTGCTGCTGACCCAGTACGAATGGATTCAAAACAAATTCGAACATGCAAATCCCAATGATGATGCCACTGGTCGAATCCGTTGAAAAAGATGCAGTCTCTAATCGACATTGTGTGACAAACTCATTCGCATTCTTTTCGGCATATTGAAAAAAGGACATGAGTTCAAGGAAGAAAAAAATGATGCAGGATATCCCTCGATGATCCATACGGATGAAGATCCTGCCGGGCAGCATATCTGACTTCCACCTCATGGACAGGTTGAATGAAGGAATGTGGGAGGGTTGACCGCCATGAGCCTATGTGGAGACTTTTTTGCACTTTAACCGGTCCCATGAATTTATTCATCTACAACATCGTTCCACTGAAACGCTATCTGCAATAAACAAACTAGGGCAATATTATAAGAAAACGTGAGTATTTAAGAGATAAGCAATTCTCCATAGAGGGAGGATACTTGAAATTGAATTATTTGGCTAATAATATTAGAGTTAATAAATTATAATTACTTTGATATTGGGGAATGAAACAATGCAAATTCGTGAAATTGAAGAAAAGGACAATCAAACAATAGAGCGAATTATTAAACGCTCATTGGAATCATTTAACCTAAACATTCCGGGAACAGCATATTTTGACCCTCAACTCAACAGTATGGCACAATATTACAAGGAACAATCAAATGCAAAGTATTGGGTTGCAGTGAATGAACAAAATGAAGTGGTAGGCGGTGTGGGGATTGCACCGTTTGGGCAGGAATCGGGAATTTGCGAGTTGCAAAAGCTATACATCACACCCGAAGCTCAAGGCGTGGGTCTGTCGAATGATCTTATGAAAGTAGCACTCGACTTCGCCAAGAAACACTATACACACTGTTACTTAGAAACATTGAAGAAACTTCAAGCAGCAAATCTCCTTTACATCAAATTGGGTTTCCGGCAACTTGAAAGACCATTAGATGGTTCAGAGCATAATGCTACAGACGCTTGGTTTATAAAAGACTTATCGTTTTTGGGATAGTACAAAATTAACGCTCTACAGGAATCCTAACGGGTAATGATAGCTGAATAACAACACTGCGGCAGCCGTCCAATACGATCGGCTGCCTTTTTGTTGAGCTACGGGCTGGATAGTTTAAGATTATTCGCTGAGAGATGTATCACAAGTAACGTTAAAAAAGCATAGGAAAACATGCAGACCAGGTACGCAGACCGGAAATAACCGCCATCTTCATTCGCTTAGCATGTCGAGGGCGGTCAATGTTTTATATGGTTTGTAGGGGCGGATAGATAATTATTTCGTTTACACTGGCATCGTCTGGTTCGTTAATGGCGTATGCAATCGCTCTGACGACATTGTACGGGGATATCGACTCTGATTAACATAGTTGTTGCACACCTTTGAACCACACGGATTTGATCGACAAGGTATCTGAGATGTTGGATGTCGGATCACCGTCTACTAGTATAAGGTCAGCGCGCGCACCTTCGGTAATACGGCCGCGATCGTGAAGACCAAAGCAACGGGCCGGTTTGGTAGTAGCCGACTGAAGCGCTTCTATCGGAGTGAACCCTGCCTTCACCAGCAATTGCATTTCATGATGGACGCTGGCTCCATGAGCAAGGCCACCAAGATTCGGAACGGGAACCGGCGCAACATCCGTCCCTACCAGAATATCAACTCCGGCACGGTGAAGGTCCATCACATTCTTAAAGCTGTTCTCCATATTGCCTTGCGGAAACGTATTGAAGCTTGAGTTCAAAATATCGATCCAATCCGGACTTAATTTGGAATGAACACGCGGATCATTCGCCAATTCCGATGCCGGATTTCCAATAATCGATGAATTCAACACCAAGCACGGTGTAACAAAAGCGCCTGAACCCGCTATGGATTTCACTAACTCGGACGTGTACTCGGGTCTGTCGATAAACAAGTGGCCCAAACCGTCGACTCCTAAATCGATGGCTTCTTGCGATGAAAGAGCCGTCAAAACGTGGGCGATGACCAGTTTATCGAACTTGTGGGCTTCTGTCACGGCTGTTTTTAGAATCTCGTCGCTTAGTACAGGCAGGCCAGGTGCACCCATAACCGTTCCTTCTTCAATCATGATCTTAATATAGTCGGCTCCATTATCTACTTGGGTATGCACATGTTTAATCGCTTCTTCCACCGTCGTCACTTGCGGTATTTCTTCGTGATCGTGAGCGTATGCAGCCAACATCGCTTCCCGGTCTTCCTCCGATAACTTCTCTAGTTCCTTTAATACGAATTCCGGTATTTCATCTCCATCCGGCAGTAATTCATCTGGGTGTCCGCCCGGAGCTGTGATCGCTGTGCCTGCAGAACGGACGTCTGCGACACCATTCACATTTTTCAACTGAATCTCGCGCCCTCTTTTAGTAAAATCGCCGTTCATTTCGAGTTCTGTTGTAACGCCGAATTTTAAGGCATCTCGTAATCCGCCGATTGAGGTGTGGACATGTGCATCTATGAGACCCGGCATTAGTGTCGCATTTTCTCCATCGATAATCGTTGCATCGGCCGGAAGGTCTCCGCCCACTGAAATAATGGACTCCCCTTTAATGACAACATGTCTGGGCGCAATAATTTGATCTCCATCAAAGATACGTACATTTGTAATCGCCGTAACTTGTTCTAACGCAGCATGTTGAGTTACCTTCTCCATTTGAATTCCTCCCAAGTGTTTGTTGTCCAACAGTTCGAAGTATAACTGTTAGTTATCTAACTGTCAATAAACTAATATTCGTTTGACAACCCTATAGGATCACTGTATAGTTTAGTTACTTACAGTTAGATTCCTAACAATCGCAGGGGGGACGATCATGCAATCCCGAAAGGATACGCCTTATCTGGATTTGTTTCAGATTATCGGTCTTAAGTTAAAGAAAAGAGCGGACGAGAGTATAAAAGAGCTGGGGTTAAACGCTCAACAAGGAAAAGTAATCGATTATATTTACCAGAACCAAAATAATCATATTATTCAAAAGGACCTTGCAGATCGGTTTCATTTACGTGGGGCCAGCATTACAAGCATGCTTCAAGGTCTAGAGCAAAAAGGGTTCATCGAGCGAAAAATCCCGGCCAATAATGAACGGCAAAAAAATATATATGTATTGCCAAAAGCGATTGAACTGATTGAAGACTTTCAAGACTCATTCCAAAAGGTGGAGGAAGAAATCGTTCAAGTCCTTACCGACGAGGAAAAGCAAGTCTTAAAGGAAATGTTGATCAAAATTAATGAACGCTTATAATGGAAGAAAAAATTGTAACGTCAATCCAAGAATAAACTCAAAGGATTTATCGAAAAGAGCCATAAAAGGAAATTTCCAGAAGAAGCGGAAGGTTTTTATTATTTCGCCTGTCTACTCTTTGGGTAGCATATCACTTTCTCGACAGCTTGAGCCCTCCTGTATTTGCAGGAGGGCTCTTTGCATGTTCTTCGATCCGTTCCTTTACACGCTAATGATTATTCACTCACTCGCTAAAGATTATTTGGCGTATTCAGGTATGTTGCTCGGTAATGATTGTAGACGGCACTTAGGGATGCCCAGTAAGCTCGGTGTAGTCAAGCGATTACACTGGCACAGGAGGCTATGCTCTATGAATTACGAGAAATACGAGGATCGGGTCAGAGTGCAGAAGAGAAGCGACGAACAACGCGTAAACCAACACTCTCCTTATTGTGATCTCATTTATTATCCTTCTTCGATTCACCCGGAGCTAAGCCTCGCGATGAGAATATTGAAGCCGCGAAAGCCCTCCCCTATATGTGTAACAACCCACGGCTGGCATATGAGCATCCCTGCCTTTACCTATATGGATACACCTCATCAGGAAGGTGATTATTTAATCATTGAGGTGGATATGCGGGGACGTGCATTTTCTGATGGCGAGCCGGACTGCAACGGCTGGGAGTTGCTCGACGTGATCGATGCCGTTCATTATGTACGGAAGCATTACGCTGATTGCATCATTAATCCTGAAGTTACTTATTTCGAAGGGGGAAGCGGCGGCGGAGGAAATGCTTATGCGATCATCGGGAAGTTTCCTGATTTTTTTTCAGCTGCAACAGCGATGTGCGGCATTACCGATTATGGGATGTGGTACGAGCAGGATGAGATTGGCGAGTTTCGCGATGAATTGGATGTGTGGATCGGTTTTCCTCCACAGACGAACGTTGAGGCTTATCAATCGCGAAGCGGCTTGGCGTTGTTAGGCAATGTTCTGACTCCTTTGTTCATCGCACACGGAGAGTCGGATATCCGTGTCCCTGTCCAGCATGCACATCTCTATATGCAACGAGTGATGGATCTTGGACAGCAGGAGCGTGTCAGCTATCTGGAGCTGGAGGGGGTCGGGACGAGAGAGCATTGGGGAAATGCGACGGAGGAACAGATGCGGCAGATGAGAGAGTTGAGCGAGCAGAATCGCCGGAAGTACAACGTGCCTATCGAAATACCGGCCACTGGCGTGTTTACTGTCGCTGGTTATCTGATCACGAAGGAATTTTCTGTCATTTTGAATTCCCTCGATAAGGTGGCGCAGGTGATCTATGATTTGCAGAAAAATGAATTCAAAGTGACGGGTGAACAAATCGAAGGTTATACGATTGTTCGCCATAACAGAACAAGTTAATGAACAGGATTGCATGGCTTTTAGGAAAGCCTTTTGTCTATGAATGCTAAAGAAATGGAGGTACTTAAATGGAGATGAGGGAAAGACCCTTCATGACGGCTGGCGCCAGCATAGGTTCTGGGCCGCAGCCGAATAAGAGGAACCGAATCGGTAAAATTATCGCTCGTGACAGATGGCTGTATTTTATGCTGCTGCCTGGCATTGTTTATTTCATTCTATTCAAGTATTTGCCGATGTGGGGCGTATTGATAGCCTTTAAGAATTACCAGCCCTTTTTGGGCTTCTGGCAAAGCGATTGGGTAGGGCTCAAGCATTTCACTCGTTTTTTTGGCGAGCCAACCTTCTGGATGCTATTTAAAAATACGGTTATACTCGCGCTTTACAATTTGTTTTTCTTTTTCCCTCTGCCGATTGTCGTCGCCTTGATGCTCAATGAGGTGCGAAAGGAGTCCGTGAAACGATTTATCCAAACGATGGTTTATATCCCGCATTTCTTCTCGTGGGTCGTAGTAGTCGGTATCTTCTACATGCTCTTTACGGTTGAGGGCGGCATCGTGAATGAGATGATCGTGAATGTGGGCGGGGAACGCGTTAATTTTCTCATTAGCGCCGATTGGTTTCGAACCATGATTATGAGCGAAGTAGTGTGGAAGGAAACGGGCTGGGGGACGATTATTTTCCTTGCCGCGCTCGCAGGCGTAGATCCCGGTCTGTATGAGGCTTCCAAAATCGATGGTGCGGGGCGCTGTCGCCAGTTGTGGCATATTACGCTTCCTGCCATACGCAGCACGATTATTATTTTGTTCATCCTGCGGCTTGGCCATTTTATGGATACGGGTTTTGAGCAGATCATTCTAATGCTTAACGCAATGAATCGCGAGGTAGGGGAGGTTTTCGACACCTATGTGTATTCGGTGGGGATTAACCAATCTCAATTCAGCTACAGCACAGCAGTAGGATTGTTTAAATCCGTGATCGGTTTGGTACTGGTGCTCGCTACCAATGCGTTAGCCAAAAAGGCTGGAGAAGAAGGCATTTATTAAGGGGAAAGGATGAATTGAAATGAGAGACCGATCATGGGGTGGACGGTTATTTGATGGTGCTAATCTGACGCTGCTGCTTTTATTCGCAGCCGTAACCGTACTGCCGTTTCTATACATGGTGCTTGGCTCGTTCGCTTCGCCGGAGCAATTTGCCAAGCAGGGTATGGTATTAATCCCAACTAAGTTTTCAGTGGAGGCGTACAGCTATATTTTCTCCACGGACACAATCGTCCGCAGCTTGCTTAACACCATTTATATTACACTAGCGGGCACCTTCATCAATATTTTATTTACCGCTTTAATGGCTTATCCGCTTTCTCGCAGAGAATTGCTAGGGCGCAGGTCGGTCATGCTGATGGTTATCTTCTCGATGCTGTTCAGCGGAGGCATGATTCCTACCTTTCTAGTTGTTAAGTCGTTAGGCTTGATAGATTCGCTCTGGTCTTTATTGCTGCCGGGAGCAATCAGCGCTTTCAATCTAATTATATTAAAAAACTTTTTTCAGCAAATGCCGGAAGGCATTGAAGAGTCAGCGAAAATTGATGGGTGCAATGATCTGATCATTTTGATTAAGATCGTGTTGCCCCTATCGCTTCCGGCGATTGCGACCTTTTCCTTGTTCTACGCAGTGGGTCATTGGAACTCGTTTTTTTCCGCGATTCTTTATATCAATGATACAGCCAAGTGGCCGATTCAGGTTATTCTCAGGCAGGTCGTGATTATGTCCGAAGGTGGGATCGGCGATTCCAGCCAGGTGAACGATACCTTCACCATTCCGCCGCAGTCGATTAAGATGGCCGTTATTACGGTATCGACTCTGCCTATTTTAATTGTGTATCCGTTTTTGCAGAAGCATTTTGCGAAGGGTGTACTCTTGGGTTCGGTTAAAGGATAGTGCTGAATGTCACTCTGCTACATTCTTTCAGAGTGACGGTAGGCACATAATCTTTTAATATAAAATACAAGGAAGAAAAGGGAGGATCACAATGAGGGGATCTAACGGGCAACGACGCAAGGGATGGAAGATCGCGGGGGCATTGCTGATTGTGGCAGGTCTGCTGGCAGGCTGCGGACAAGGGGAGAATAAGGCGGTGAATAATAGCCCATCTACGGACAATCAAGCAACGGCCAAACCAAGCGAGCCGCTCAAGCTGTCGATGATGAATATGTATTATTCGGCTGAACCGCCTAAAACAGACAATGAAGCGGTGAAAATGATCGAACAGTACACAGGAACTGAGCTGGACATTACTTGGGTGCCTAACTCCGCCTACAACGATAAGATCAATGCGACGATTGCCGCCGGCGAACTACCAAAGATTATGATGATTGCCGGCAATAAAGGGCAGGGCATCATTAATGCGGTACAGTCGGGATTATTCTGGGAAATTGGCCCGTATCTGAAGGATTATCCGAACCTGAGCAAGCTGAATCCGATGGTGCTCAGCAACATATCGGTAGAAGGCAAGGTATACGGTATTTTCCGCAGCAGGCCTCTGGCGCGTGAAGGGATTATTTTACGAAAGGATTGGCTTGATGGGGTTGGGCTAGCGGAGCCGAAGACGATCGATGATTTCTACAATGTGATTAAGGCATTCAGTACGATGGATCCCGACAAGAACGGAAAGGCAGACACGTATGGCATGTATGAGGGCAGAGGGCTCAACGGGTTTCAGACGATTCTAAGCTGGTATGGCGGACCGAATCTGTACGGAATCGAAAATGATAAGGTTGTTCCTGATTTTTTAACGAAGCAATATGTGGAAGCGCTTAAGCTGTACAAAAAACTGTATGATGAAAAGCTGATTAATCAGGATTTCGCTGTCGTACCGGGAACAAAACGCCAGGAAGCGGTTAATCAAGGCAAAGCAGGCTTAATTATCAGTACCTTGGATGATGTGAATGCGGGTTTTAACGACTTGGCCAAAGCTAATCCCAATGCTGTACTTGACGTAGTCAGCCGGATTAATGGACCAGAGGGCGAGCGACTGATGCTGTTTAATGGAGGTTATGTGGGGGCTTATATGTTCCCGAAAACCAGCGTGAAGACAGAAGAAGAGCTGAAGCAAATACTGGGCTTCATGGATAAGCTGGCAGATAAGGATATGCAAAATTTATTCGAGTGGGGAATTGAAGGCAAGCATTACAAGGTTGAGAACGGTAAACCGGTACGCACAGACGGAAAAGCCTATGAGACCGACATCAATTCGATCTATCAAATCCGTTTTGATGATGGTAGCTTGGCGGATGCTGGAGAAGATGCCCCAATCGTGCGCAAATATAAGCAAATGTTCAAGGACAATGCCGATATTGCTGTAGCAAATCCGGCAGAATCTTTCCAATCGCCTACACTTGCAGAGAAGGGCTCCGAGATTACGAAAATTATTCAGGATGCAAGAGTGAAGTTTATTATGGGCGATATTGACGAAGCAGGCTGGAATGCGGCTTTGGAGCAATGGAAGAAGAGCGGTGGCGACAATGTTATCGAGGAATACACCGCTCAATACTTACAGTTGAAGAAGTAGTCAACTGCTATTCGTACAAAGAATGCTCGGATACAATAGAGTAGAGGAATTCTTTTTCCCTTGCGAAAATGAATTCCTCGCTCATTTCGCATCATTTGGAGGTTAGTCCGATCATGAGAATTCGTCCGCCCAAGTTTTTACTACGGTTGTTTCTGTTCAGCGTGCTTCTGGGAACGCTACCCGTTCTCGTCTTGGGGTTTCTATCCTATCAGAAATCCTCTGAGATCATTCAGGATAAGGTCGCCAAGGGCAACATGCTGAATTTGGAGCAAACCCAGCAGAGGGTGGAGCAGATTCTGAAGACGGCAGACAAATCAGCCATACAATTTATCAGCTCTTCGCTTGTAAATTCCGCTTTAAATATGTCTTTAACTCCCAATCAATTCGAAACGGTGAACAGCTTGTTGCAAGGGCTTCACCAGCTTCAAGGCTTTGATCTGGGCATTTCGGATATTTTGCTAGTTAGTTTGAAACGTGAATGGGCAATCGATAACTCTTCCGAGGTACTTCGCCTAGAAAGCTTTGAACAAGCGGATATGGTAAGTCAGTATGCAGCGTCTGACAAAACCAGCTTCTGGACGCACGCCGGCACTACTAATGAGGAGGTGCATCTGGTCAAGAAGCTTCCGCTTCATTCCGCTGCGCCGTCGGGCTTAATCATCGTGAAGTTCAAAAGCAAGGAGATTAATAAGCTGCTGGCAAATAACCGAGAGCTTGGGGACGTAATGATTCTGGATGAGAACGGCCTTGTACTGGCGCATAGCGATCTGTCGCTAATTGGCAAGGATTTCAGCGGGAGAGCGGAATTGCTTCCGATTCGCAATGATGCGGCTACAGTAGGAGCCTACACGACTTCAGCCAATGGAGATAAGGGTGTCACGTTCCGAAAATCGCCTTATAATGGCTGGGTGTATATATCCGTTTCATCTGTGGAGCTGATTACAAAGGATTCGAAAGCCATTGAATGGTATACGATTACAGCTTGTCTGCTTATTCTTGCCTTTACATTACTGCCGTCCTGGCTCGGTGCCAGACGGATGTACAGCCCGATTCAAATGATCTACCGCTCCCTACAGGCCGAGCCGGAACATGGGAAGACCGCAGACGCGGACGAGCTGCGCTTCATTGGACACCAAGTGAATGAAATGCTGGATACGAAGCATCGATTAACGGGCATTATCGAAGGACAGCAGCGGCAGGTCGAGGAGCTGTTCATGATCAAGCTGTTTCAAGGCGAAGTGCGGGTACAAGAAATTCAGGAAAAGGTATCCGGATTTGCTTACAAGCCAGAGTGGGGTCCGATCTGCGTGATGGCTGTTCAAATTGATACGCTGAAGGACACGCGTTATAAGGATGTGGATGAGGATCTTCTCTTGTTCGCCATTAACAATATCGTGGATGAAATCGTGCCCGCCTCGGAGCGGTTGAAGCCGGCCGTTATGCACCGCACACAAGTCACATTGCTTGAATGCCGTGGGAAGCAGGAGGAAGCGTGGAAGAGGAGAGTGAATGAATTAGCTGCCGAGATTAAACAAAAGGTAAGCCAGTTTCTGGAGCTTGAGGTCAGCATAGGCATAAGTCGGCTCTATCCGGCGCTGGAGGATGCGAGAATGGCGTATCAGGATGCGACAGAGGCTTTAAAGTATACGATCAGGACGGGGGCAGGCTCTGTTATCTATATCGAAGATGTCGAACCGGAAGGCACGATTCTCTCCCTCTTTCAGGGGCGAATTGAGCAGGAGCTGCTGGATGCGGTGAAGCTGGCCGATATTGCCCGGGCCGAGCAGCTGCTTGAGCAGTATTTGCAGGAAATCTTCCAGGAGAAAGTGAATCACCGCGAATATTTTGTTCCATTAACCGCCTTCCTGCTTGAATTGGTCCGTATGGCGCAGAACCTTGGCGAACCGCCGTCCTCTCTATATGACGGGGAGAAATCGTTAATCGATCAGCTGTACAGGCTGAGAACGGTGAAGGAAATAAGTGAGTGGTTCCGCGAGGCGCTAATGTATCCGATGATGGAGCTGTTTGAGCAGAAAAGAAAAACGCAATATATGCGAATCTCGGATCAGATGCTGGCGATGATTCACCATGAAGCGGAGACGGATCTATCACTGGATGCATGCGCTGTTCGTTTGGGCTACCATCCGGATTACATCCGGGGCGTATTTCGCAAAGAGACCGGCGTCAATTTCAGTGATTATTTATCTAGCTTTCGATTGCAGAAGGCGAAGGAGCTGCTTGTCGATACCGAATTGAAAATTGCAGAGATAGCAGAGCGGCTGCGTTACAATAATTCGCAAAATTTTATCCGGTACTTTCGTAAACAGGAAGGCATGACTCCAGGCCAATATCGTGAACAACATCACTTAAGGGAGTGAAGACTTTGTTGTTGAAAAAATTAGGCTTATCCCTGTTAGCGGTTATGCTGGTGGTTCCTATGGTTCTGATTCCCGGTCCTCAGAAGGCGGATGCCGATCCTGCTGTTAACCCGGCCGTTATCCGCGAGGGTTCTACGTATTTGCTGGATTTTGAAACAGGATCGCTAGCAAGCGGAACTTATCATGATGGAACGAGCAACGCCTTAAAATTTTCCGGCGATACGACTCATATTTCGTTGAATGACGGACAGCTCGTGATGGGTTCGTTAACGGGCTCCACTGTGGGGGTGTTCGATTACGGCTTCTCCAGCGTGCCCTTAGACAAATATGATAACTTCGAAGTTTCATTCGATATGACCATGACACACCGGGAGGCGGGCAAGCAGGTCGGCATCCAGTTTCAGAAGAATGCTTGGAACGATGGTTGGGATGCCCAGTTAAAGACTCACTTCACATATGACGGCAAAATGAATTTTTTCGAGGGCAGCACCTCTATCGCCAATACCGATGCGGGTAAATATCGCAGCCTCAAGGATTACGGTGCTCCGGGACTGAATCGAGAAGTCATGCCATGGGAAACGTATCGCGTCAAGCTGGTAGCTGATGGTAACCGGGTACAGGTGTTTATGAACAGCCATTCGGCGCCTGTAGTCGACGTGCTGCGTGCTTCTCCGGTAGGTCAGGGCTTCGTAGGAATATTCGGCAATGCCAATACAGGCTTTAAGCTGGACAATTATTTGTTTAATAAGCTGAAGCCTGAGGCGGAGCGGGATGATTTTGCTTTGTCAGGGGATACGGCAGGTATGTATGTGTATATTCCGCCTTTAAATGAAAGCGTTACCAAAATGATCGTTCGCTATCAGAACCTGACGGATGCAGCACCCGTACAACAGCTCTCCTATACGGGTGAGAGAAATCATTATCTTTATGTAGGCGGTTTGATGGCCGGCAAGGAATACAAGGTTGAGCTAATTCCGGTCTATACCAGTGACCGGTCGAATGTGGATACGGAAATATCCGTATATAAAAGCAAGACGGTTCAAATCGGCCAGCCTCTACAAACGGAGTTGATTCTATCCGAAGGTGAAACCTTCCTCGGGGCTACGAAGCAAGTTGATGTATCCGTCATCGGCGCAGACAGTATCCGTTACACGCTGGATGGCTCAGAGCCAACGCTCACTCATGGAACAGCGATCAGCGGGGACTACATTTTCAGCGATTCGGTTGTTATCGATCATACGCTGACATTCAAAGCGGCAGCGATTTTGGATGGAGAGATCAAGAGCAGCGCCGAGGAAACGTATGTGGCTGGTGTGAATTCCGTGCAACTGACCGGATCAGCCGTATTTCACAATACGCAGCAGGTGAACATAAGCTCGGAGCATGCCGATGCGATTATTTACACAGCAGATGGCTCGAGTCCGCTCTATGAAGCGGCTGCGGATACAGCAGCCAATGGTACGATGGTGCGCGCCTCGTCGGCTTCGATTACGTTAACTGAAACGTCTCAGGTACAGGTGCTTGCAGTACGGGATGGGGTTGCTGGAGCAATCGCCTCGGCCCACTACACAAAGGTGGCGCTGAATAGCCAGCTTATCACCTCCTGGAATTTCACCAACAGCTCCGTTGTTTACGCTCAAGAGCAAGATGATGCATATGGAAAAGCTTCAGCCCCATGGACAAATTTGCTCGGTTGGGATGTAAACGCGGATAAGGGAGTTTGGGCCAATCATATTGTGACGGATAACGTATTCCGAGATTTGGAGGGCGTGCATCTGTTTACAACGTCTAACGAAATTCAAGCAACGACCTCCAATCCTAATTTCTATCTGGATTTTCATGATGCGGGACTGCTTAAGGTTCCTGCTGAATATCGGTACTTAAGCATCTGGATGAAGGTGAACCATACGGCGAATGCTGCCGTCTATTTTGGCACGGATGTAAGTGCGGATACGAATAAGCTAAGTGAGTCTAGGAAGGTGGCCTTCCGAAATACAGCCTCAGAGATTCCGTCCTTCCAGCGATACATTATCGATATGGGACAAAATCCGGGCTGGACGGGCAGCATTACGAAGCTGAGGATAGATCCGATGGCTACGTATCCGAGCATGAAGGATGGAATCGAAATCGCAGTGAAGGATATTCAGATGCTGAGGAAACAGGATTTGCCGGCTGAAGTCAGGCTAACAACGTTCGAAACATCGTCTAAGGAGATCTTATCTCCGGGCGACACCTTCGAGATCAAAGCGGTATTGGAGAATATAGGGGAAGACATCGATTCGATGTCCGTGAACTTGTCTGTACCTGATTTTATTGAAGTAACGCCAGTGGACGATTGGAGCCAATCCGGCTTGTTATCCGGTCAATCGGTAACTTTGACCTATGAGGCTGAGGTGACGGGGACGGGAGCGGGTGGAATATCGCTGACTGTTTCGGGATCAGGGATCCCATCGACAAGGGGATTATCGCGTATATTCAGTGTCAGGGCTTCGCTCCCAGCCAGTGGCCAGGCCGATGATGTCATTATCGGCAATGCCGAACGGCGTTTGGTATTTCCATCGCCACATAACACGGGGCTTAGTGGCTACGGTTTTGCATGGCTGGAGGCGCAGCGCAATGGCAACTGGAGCCGGATGGCTGTAATGCCTTCACTGGGAAGTGTGCAGCAATTGGCAAACGACGGTCAAATTTACGTTCAGGAGTTATATGCAGTGGCACCAACGGCCGCCAGCCCCTCTGAATTCCCGATTGGGTTCACAGATCCGCAGGGGGCTGATTGGACGGGGAAATTGAGCATAAATATGGACGGCGATGAACAATTCAAGCTTGAGCACGCGCTGCAGGCCGATGCGTCACGTGATATCGCGGCTATAGTCGGTCCTACGTTGCTGCTGGGCGAGGCAGGAATTCCATCGCTAAATGAGCAGCATAAGGTAATCAGGTCTGCAGACGAAGCGACAGGAGATTATATCCACGAGGCGTTATTTCCAGGACTGGAATGGCTGGATGCGATGGAGCTGAACAATCGCTCGTCCGATACGGCTGCGGTTATTGATTCCGTAGACGCTTATCGTTATGTACCAAATCCGCGCAAAATTACGGTTCCCTTGATGGCGGTGCGCAAGGATAATCTGTTATTTGGCTTGATGTGGGATGCCCGCCAGAAGTGGGACGGTGTTCATGATCAGCCTTCAGCGTTTTTTGGTCTTCCCAACCGTCTGGAGCGGGGGGAGGATACCGTGTCTACGAAGCTGAGCTTGTTTATACCTTCGATGCTTAACGGAATCAATGAGAATGCAACCTTTGCCACGGGCATTCCAGATTTCTATAATCGAATTACTGCCAATTCGAACAATGAAAACCCGGTCAGGCAGCCTTATGAGCTTGGAGCGAATGAAGAAATCATTCTGCAATCTCGTATTTTTGTTAAGGAAAGCACAGAAGTTTCGTCTGTTGTTCAGGATTGGATAAAGGAATATGGCCTCCCTGAGCAGCTTGATTATGCGCATGGGACGATGGAGCAGGAAAGTGAAGCGATCTTGACCAGCTTCGAGAATTTATGGACTCCTTCGGAGAATAAATGGATGAACCGGATCGGGCCGCCGGCTACGCCAACCATCACTTCTGCTTTTGTTATGCCTTATGCAGTCCTAGGCCGTTATGGAGGCTCAACCTTCCGCGATCTTGCCGAAGCACGCGTTGATTCTGCGATGACTTCGGTGGGAGGGAATTACTCCACCTATGGATATGTCCTGCCGTTCTATCTAGAAGGCATAGCGGGCCCAACATTGGAAGCCTTGAAATCAATTAATGTGGATTCTGCCATTAGCTCGGCCCAGAAAGTGAATCCTTCGAATGTGTCCGATGGCGTGTACTGGGATTATCAAACGTATATCACACGCAAAGGCTTCCCGGCGAGCGTTCATATGGGCGGGCTAACCGACGTAACGGCGGGCTCAAATGCGGAGATTCTATTCAGAATGCTCCGGCACGCGCGAATTACGGGAAATGAATCGGCTGTAACCTATGGTCTCGCAGGAGTGGATTACATGAATGAACACTTTGCTCTGCCGCGAGGCTCTCAGTCTTGGGAGTTGAGAAATATGATCCCTGAGCTGGAAACAGCAGCTGTGGCCGTTCGGGCTAATGTAGAAGCTTATAAGATAACGGAGAATCCGGATTATATCGAGCAAGCCCAGCTTTGGGCTGGAAGAGGCATGCCATTTATCTATTTGTGGGATGATGGCAGCTACGGGATCGATAAGGCGAATGGGCTAGGTGGCTCGTTCGGCAGCCATACGTTTATGCGATACGGCGCGATTGCTGCATTTGGCCAATCGACGTACCGCAGCGATGGAAAGCCGCTGCCGGGAACTTGGTTCGGACGTCCCGTTCAATGGTCCGGACATGATTTCGGCATCGCGCTGATGGAGCTGTATGAGGCGATGGAGCGTAACGGGCTGTGGAATGCCTATTTGATGGGAGGCGGGACGGATTATCGGACGATCAGCTTGGGCTTGTCGGTCAGCGGTTCCAGACAGACAACTGCAGCCGACAATCTGTATCCTGCTCATTTGTACGATGCGGCAAGCTTGTTGAAGTGGGAAACATCGGATTACCTGTATCCCAATTATCAAGGAGCCGAGCTGCTTGGCGCACTGCTTGGTTCAAAGACGAATCCGATTACGCAAACCGTTCCAATAGGAACTAAGGAGATTCGGATTAGCGCTGCAACCGATATCGAGGTCTTAAGCACCTCGTCAGCATCCATTCAGCTGCGTGCCGGGTTCTCATCTCCAGGGTCTTATACAATCTTCGTACAGGGGATTACGAGTCTCGGAAATGTGCTGCTAAGCAGCAATGATGCAGATGCAGTGGTAAGCTCATTTGCCGTAACGTCTGGTAGCGGCTTTGCCGAAATTCATCTCCAGATTGGAGAGTCGGGAGAAACAGAGGTCAATCTAAGCTCGGTTGTTCTCGCTCCTTAGGTATCTTGCGATAACTGGAAGCTATAGCTTAATACTCACCAAGGCTGCTGGTATAGCTTTTGTTTCGGCGGGGCCTTTGCGATGCCATGATCAAGGCAAAGAAGGAATAAATATAGC
Source organism: Paenibacillus sp. FJAT-27812 (assembly GCF_001273905.1). Classification (NCBI taxonomy): domain Bacteria; kingdom Bacillati; phylum Bacillota; class Bacilli; order Caryophanales; family Paenibacillaceae; genus Paenibacillus; species Paenibacillus sp. FJAT-27812. The sequence goes on from NZ_LIGH01000001.1 coordinate 3,483,893, forward strand.
CGAGGCTTTAGAGGGTTACCATACTGAGGTGGTAATAATAAAGAAAGTATCAAAGTAATTCTGCTCTTATTTTTTTGACTCGAATTATCAAATAAAACTTGTATCAAATAATTTTATAACTAACAAATAATGCGTAAAGAGTCTATGTCAATCGTAGACTCTTTTTTCCGTTTATTACTCCTTTGGCGGGTTTTTAGATCCGAATGAAAAGCCAAATGCAACGCCAAGCGCAACTCCGATTCCGATTCCAAGCGCAATATTGTCCAGTGCGACACCAAATGCGACTCCAAGAGCGATACCGATCGCCAATCCTGATCCCATTGTTTTTCTTATCCAATTCAGACACCTCCGATGTTTTTTCTATATTACGATGGTGCGGAAGCTCTAGTTTCATCTCGTTATTCACAAGGCAATTATCGACAAAGAAGAACAAACTCTATCAATTTACTACATTGGGTATATATCCCATAATAGGTCCTATGATATACTCGTAGAAAATATATCCAAGGAGCTGTCGCTATGATTAAAAAAATGACGTTGATCATTTTCGCTTTAATGCTGCTATTTCAAGCGAGTGCCTTTGCAGCACAGAATAAGACTGCTGAGGTAGAGATCAATAAGGTTAAGGTTAGAGTTAACAATGTTCAGGTAGCAAGCAATAATCTTTTGTACAATAATACGACCTATTTGACCATTCGAGCAGTAGCTGAAATGTTGAAGCTGCCCGTCAATTTTTACAAAGAGACGAAGACGGTCTACATTGGGAAAGTGCCGGAAGGCGAAGTCCCGGAAAAGGTATTGTCAACTTGGAGCATGACCGCTCCGGCCAAGTCGAACGTTGAGCTGGAGAAGCCGAGAAAAGCAAAAATAAGCTTCGTTTTAAATGAAGTCTCCATAAAAGTGAACGGTAAAAAGATATCCTCGGACAACATCATCTATAAGGGAAGTACATATGCGCCTATGCGCGCTGTAGCACAGATGCTTGGTTATGATGTGAAAGTGCATGTGCCGACTTCGACTGTATATATCGGAGAGGTCCCTGCGAATCTTTCCTTCGATAATCCGAAGCCTGCTAGCAATAATTCCAGTAAGATGTATGATGTTGCCGCGACCGGTTCCATGAAGGGCTGGAGGCTGCTTAAAGGACACGAGTACGAAGGTAAGCTGGAAATTTACTATAAGTTAAACGGGACGATCGTAAGCACGCAGGTAAAGGATATACAAAAGGTAGATTTGAAGAAAAAAGTATCTTGGGTTGATGACAGCGGGAAAAAGAGACAAAATACAGTAGGCGAAATTTATAAAATGTTTGGAACGTTCAGCGAATACACATCCGAATGGTTTTATGAAAAGTTTGGCGACCTTTATGCCGATTGGCTGCTCTCCAGCACCGCTGACGTGAGCTCGCTAGTGGACCGCTACTTAGAGGAAACCGGACAGCTTGATGCGCCAGGCAGCAATATCACGCTTGGTCCTGACAGCGTTTTTGAATAAAAATTTGCGAAATCGCCGCTAAATATGTTATTTTAAAGGAACTAATGAAAAGGGGGGTGAAGTAGGTGAATCACGAAATGGTCAATAACCGTATTAGCCGGCTGCCGATTGCTATGGCTGGCATCGTTCATACATTTTCCGCAAACGGGAGAGGTCTGTCCAAATATGCTAATACGATTAAACCATTCGCGAGAAGACGCCTACTTTAGCCACAACGGATAGCTGTATCATCCGAAGGGTCGCAGGCTTGTTGCTGCGGCTCTTTTTTTGTGCACCACGGGTCAGGGTCTTCATCATTAGGAGGCTCTTTAGATGATTATCGTTAACATAAATGAGATTAAAAAATTTCACGCAGCAAACCTGGTGTTTGATGGGCTTACGCTTCAAATTCATAAGGGTGACAGAGTTGGATTGATCGGTCGCAACGGCAGCGGCAAATCAACCTTGCTCCGCTTAATTTCCGGCCATGACCAGGTGGATGAAGGCATGCTGACGGTGCAGAAAGATTTGCAAATCGGCTATTTGCCGCAAATTCCTGAGGCTTTTAACGAACGGACCGTTTATGAGGTTTTGGCCTATGGCTACGAGCATTTGATGGCATGCAAAAAGCAAATGACGGACATGGAACAGCAAATGTCGAGTTCCGAAGCAATCGCAGATCCGGCAGCTATGGAGCGACTGCTGAAAACGTACTCGCTCGCGCAGGAGAGATTCGAGAGAGACGGCGGTTACGAGATGGATACGATGATTGATCAAGTGGCAACAGGCTTGCTAATCGACCGTTCTTTTTATACGCGAAGCTTCAGCAGCCTTTCAGGCGGTGAGAAGACTAAAATTTCGCTGGCGTCGCAATTAATTGTCCGTCCCGCATTGCTGCTGCTGGATGAGCCAACGAATCATTTGGATTTGCGCGGCATGGAGTGGCTGGAGCAGTTTCTCCGGCAATATGAAGGCGCGTGCGTCATCGTGTCGCATGACCGTTACTTTCTCGATGCCGTCAGCTCCAAAATGATTGAGCTGGAGGACGGCACAGCGCAGACGTTCCATACTAATTATACGGGTTATATGAAGGAGAAGGAGGAGCTTCTTCTCGGGCAATTTGCAAAATTTCAAGAGCAGCAGAAGCAAATCAAGAAAATGAAGGAAACGATCAAGCAGCTTGAGGATTGGGGACGTATCGGCGGAAACGAGAAGTTTTTTAAGCGGGCAGCCTCGATTCGTAAAGCTTTGGAGAAGCTGGAGATGATAAAGAAGCCTGTTCTCGAGCAGAAAACGGCTGATTTTGAGCTGCTGTCGCTTGACCGTTCCGGACGTAGGGTGATTGCTTTCGAGGGTGTGACCAAACGCTTCGGTGAGCGGGTTATTCTGGATCAAGCAGAAGGAAGCTTGTTATATGGCGAGAAGGTTGTGCTGGTAGGAGACAACGGATCAGGCAAAACGACCTTGTTCAAGCTGCTGCTCGGAGACCATCAGCCCGACGAAGGCGAGCTCGTGCATGGGGCACGAGTGAACATCGGCTATTTGGCTCAGGAGGAAAAGGCGGAGAACAAACAGCAAAGCGTGCTCGACTTCTTTCGTACGGAGGGCGGCTATGAGGAAGGCGAGGCAAGAAATGTGTTGGCGGGCTACTTGTTCTACGGGGCGGATGTTTTTAAGCCCATTTATGCCTTGTCTGGCGGAGAATGGTCACGGCTGCGCCTCGCGCTGCTCATACGCAAAAAACCGAATCTGCTGCTGCTCGATGAACCAACCAACCATCTGGACATCAGCTCCCGAGAGGCGTTAGAGGAAGCGTTGGAGCAATTTGGCGGAACGGTGCTGGCGATATCGCATGACCGTTATTTTATCAATCGGCTAGCTAAGCGAGTTTGGGAGCTGAAGCAGGGGACGATTGCCGAGTATTTGGGCAATTACGACGATTTTAAAGCGAGGCAGCAGCAGGTTAGAGCAAATGAGACGCCTATCGCAAATCCGGCGGAAAAGACGCGGGAGCGAAAACGGGTGAGCGAACAGCCGGCGCATAAACAAAACGCTGCCGAGACTCGGAGCAAGAGCAAGCAGCAGCTGGAAAGCGAAATTGCCGTGCTTGAAGCAAAGCTAGCCGAACTAAGCTTGGAAATGGAGCAGCTTGCTGCGAGCGGCGAGGATGCATCCCGGCTGGAGGCGGCTTGGAGCATGCAGGAGCAGCAGCAAATGCAGCTGGATCGACTGCTCGAAATGTGGATGGAGTTCCCTGAGAGCTAAGAAAATGTTTCTAGTATTTCTATCAATTTCTTATCGAGTAGATCACTTCCTGATTCAGATATGGTAAACTAAATGTTGGAAACGCCAAGTCCGAGGGAGTGGAACGATGGAACAATTGATCGGGAAGAAAATACAGCATGATATTTTGAACGCATATGGCGTGACGATTGTACCAGCTAATTCTGTTGTTTCTCGTGAATCACTACAAATTATGATGAACCATCGGATAGATTTAAATGCTATAGTTCTGGCATCTGAGCAGAAATCAACGCCACAAAAAAATATTCAAATCGGGGAGTTCGTGCAGCAGACGGTTAATGTATCCAGGGAACTTTTCGAGTCGATTCGGGTGTCCCGTAAGGTGCCTTTGATGGAGATTCGCAATGAGGTTCTGCCGGCTATTGTTCAGCTTTCCAAAAATCAAGATATATTTGAATTGTTTGAAGCGGTAAAGGCCAAGGATGAATACGTTTACCAGCATAATATAGGGGTTGGCGTCATATCGACGCTCATAGGCAGATGGATGAATCTAGAGGATTCGGAGCTTATGATTTTGTCTTTGGCTGCGACGCTGCATGATGTAGGCAAAGTGAAGCTTCCGCTTGAGGTGCTCAACAAACCAGGCAAGCTGAACGAGGTTGAGTTTCAATTAATCAAAAAGCATACTATTTTTGGCTATGAGCTGCTCAAAGGAACGACGGGCTTAAGCCTGCGGATCGCCCGCGTAGCGCTTCAGCATCATGAGCGCGAGGACGGGAAAGGTTATCCGCTTGGGCTCAAGAAAGAAAATATAGATCTATTCAGCTCGATCGTTGCGGTAGCGGATATTTTTCATGCGATGTCCTCAAAGCGGCCTTATCATGAGCCCTTGTCCTTCCACGAAATCGTCAGCCAGATGAGCGATGGCAGATTTGGCGCATTAAACCCGCAAATCATTTCGGTGTTTATTGAAAATATGATGAAGCGCTTAGTAGGAAAGCAAGTGCTGCTGACCGATGGCCGCGAGGGTGAGGTCGTATACATCAATCCGCACAATATCGAGACGCCTTTAATCAAGCTGGCGGATTATTTCCTCGATTTAAGCCAAGAGCGTGACGTTCATATTAAGTCCATTATCGCTTAAAATAAACGAGTCAAAGCGCTGCTAACCAACACTTGTTGATTAGCAGCCTTTTTTCGTCATAAGTATGTGCATTTCTACGATTCTCTGTTTAGACCATTCCGAAACGGATAGAAATAGCCACACAGAATGACTGCTTTTTTTGCTATAGTACAATTATTAACCGGAGGTGCCAGCATGCGGAAGCGTCTTAGCAATCCTATGACCAAATTGAACGTCAAGCAGCAATTGATCCTCTTGTTCCTCGTGATGGTAAGTCCTATTTTTCTGCTTCACTGGTATGGAAACATGAAAGCGGAGCATTTGCTGAAAAATCATGTGACGAGCGCATATGTCGAGCTGAGCAAGCAAAATTATACGGTGATCAAGCGCGATATGGATACGATCAGCAAAATTACGACGACCATTATTCAAAACCCGATTACCCAGCAGCTTATCCCGCTCGAGAGCGATTCCGTTATTGAACGGGTACGCAAATACGATAAGGTCGACAAGCTGCTTGCTGCAAACTCAATTCCACTAAACGGCGGGGAAGCAGTGTATTACTCGCTATATATTTATGATCCCAACGACTATTATTTTTTCGCGCCCAAGCGGCAGCTCATGCAGACCGGCGTTTACTTTTTTTCTGATAACGAGAAGCCGGAATGGTTTGATGATGCCGTCAACTTAAGAAGCAAGGGCTACATGGAAATTATTGATTCGAACGTAGGGCTTTCGAGAATCAGCACGCTTGCCTATATCCGTGCCGTCAATAACGTCACTTATGGAAACGGTATCATTGGCGTGCTGGTTGCGACAAAAATGGATATGAAAATTGCCGAGTCGCTCCGATCGGTCTCGCTGCCGGATGGCAAAATCATGTTCACAGACTGGGAGAACCGCGTCCTCTCCGCGACGGATGCGAAGCTGATGGGAACGACTTTGGAGCTGCCGCCCGAGATGGTCATTGCAGATCAGATGGAGGCAGAGGGTACCTTTGATATCATGACCTCTGATTATATTTATGTCGTCAACTACAACCGTCTCATGAACCACAAGCTGGTGTACCAAATTCCGGTAAGCTCCTTATTAAAGCAGCAAAGCGAGCTCAAGCATGTCATTCAGCTCATATCGGTTGCTTATATATTGTTCGGCTGCGTCGTGATGGTCTATTTCTGGCGCTCGCTCATGACGCCGCTTCAGAAGCTGGCGCAGTTTGTGCATACCTATGAGCCCGGAAAGCTTGTGCCGGAGACGCCGGGGAAAGGGCGAAACGACGAGGTCGGCGTGCTGTTCGCCGCTTTGTACGACATGGCCCGCAGGCTCAATGTGCTTATTCACTATAAGTACCATATGGATATCAAGCAGAAGGAGTCGCAGCTGCAGCTCCTCTATCAGCAAATTAATCCGCATCTTCTTTACAACACGCTTGAGAGTATTTATTGGAAGAGCTCGCTGGAAGGAAATACGGAATCGGCAGAAATGATCAAAGATTTATCGAAGCTGATGAAAATCGGTCTAAGCCGGGGCCGGGAGCTCATTCCGCTCGAGGAGGAGCTGGAGCATGCGTCCGCTTATGTCAGCTTGCAGCAGAAGCGCTACAAGTATGAATTCCAAGTCACTTGGAGCATACCCGATGCTGCGCGCGACATTTTGATACCGAAAATATCGCTTCAGCCGCTTATCGAAAATGCGATCATCCATGGCGTTAAGTTTATGGGCGAGGATGGCGAAATCCATATCTCCGCCGTCGTAGAAGGAGAGCGGGTTACGATCAAGGTAGAGGACAACGGCCATAAGGAAGTGGATTATTCAGCGATTGAACGGCTGCTAAGCGGCGATAAGCCGGATCATACATTAGGCTATGGCATCCGGAATATCCAGCAGCGGATTCAACTCCATTTTGGCAATATGTACGGGATGAGCTACAAACGAGGAGAGCATGGCGGAACGGCGGTATGGATCATTTTGCCTGTAAGCCATGATGAGACAAATTGAGTGAAAGAATCAAGAAATAGGAGGCAGCTGCATGTACAATATATTGATTGTGGATGATGAACCGTTGATTTGTGAGGGATTATGCAGCCTGCTGTCTGCTTCTGGCATCAATCTAGCGAATGTGTACATGGCCCACAGCGGCTATGAGGCGCTTGACTATTTGCGAATCGAAGAGATTGACCTGCTTATTACGGATATTCAAATGGGCTCCATGAACGGCATCGAGCTGATGCATCAAGCCAAGCTGCTGAAGCCCTGGGTGCAGACGATTATCATCTCCGCCTATGAAACGTTCCAATACGCCCAAATGGCTATTCGCCTCGGGGCGAAGGACTATATGATCAAGCCGCTGAATAACGAGCAGTTTCTGGATTCGGTTCGGAACGTGCTGCTCAAAATGGATAAGCCTGCCGCATCGGAGGATCAGTTCTTATCGAAGCTGCAGGAGCATTTTCATATGGAAGAGCCGCTGCCGCAGCGAACGGAGCTGTTTAATCGGCTGCTGTCCGGCTCGCAAGAAAGCTCGGGAGAGCTGACAAAAATGCTCTATGAGCGTTATGCGATTAAGCTGCAGGGACCCTATTTTGCCGTAATCAAGCTGCGCCTGAATTTAGCGGTAAAGGATCATCAGATTCCAGCTAGAGATGCGCTGCTGCTGCAATATGCCGCCCTTAACATTGCAAATGAGCTGCTGGATAAGGAATGGAATCATGTTGCCTTTTACTCGCCGAATCAGGAAATCAGCATTCTTATCCAATGGGATGAGAGCGAGTTTGGCGAGTCGAGCGTAAACAAAATTAATCAGCTGGATATGATCGGACGCAGCCTCTATTACAACATCCATAAATATTTAGGGCTGCACTGCATTATCGGCATTAGCCAAATCGTGAGGGGCATCGAGTTTGTCGGCATGCTTGACGAGCAGGCGCGCAAGGCGATTATGTGGAACCGGGAGCATCGCGACCATTACGTGTTTTATTACGGCGATTTTAATTGGAGCACGTACACGCAGGACCCGACGGCAGAGGAGCTAAGCGAGCAAAATAGCTTAATCGTCGAGAAATCGAAGGCTTATATCGACCGCAATTTTGCGCAGAAGGGGCTTACGCTGCATGAGGTTGCCCAGAAAAACCATGTCAGCCCGAACTATTTAAGCTATTTGTTTAAGAAGGACACGGGCTACAACCTGTGGGAATACGTAATCAAGCTTCGGATGGAGGAAAGCCGGAAGCTTATTCTGCACACCGATTTGCGCAGGTATGAAATTTCCGAGCGAGTCGGATACGAATCGCCTGAGCATTTTAGCAAAATTTTCAAAAAATATTACGGAATGAGCCCGAGCGAGCTTAAGAAGGATGACAAGAAATAAGATGAAGTAAAAATAGCTATCATTGCCTTAGATATGCACATTACCAGCCAGCCGCCTTGCTTCTAAAATAGGATAGAGCGATAGAAAAGAAAAGAGGGAGACCTGATGAACCAACCAGTTGCAGTAGGCGAGCCGCTCGATACCCAGGTACAGAGGAAGGCTGGCAGGTGGAAAAAGCATATTTCGGGCTATTTGTTTCTGTTGCCGGCAGCCATCATTTTTATTTTATTTTTGTGGGTGCCGATAACGAAAGGGATTATTTACAGCTTCTACACGATTGACTTTGTAAAAGGGAATGAATTTGTCGGTTTTGATAATTACAAGACGATATTCAATGATCCGGACGTATGGATCGGCGTGAAAAATACGCTGTATTACATGTTTTTATGTTTGGCCATTGGCTTCTGGGTTCCGATCTTGTTCGCCATTGCGATATCCGAGCTGCGCCGCTTTCAAGGCTTCGTGCGCGTCGCTGCCTATTTGCCAAACGTGATTCCGGCGGTCGTGCTTTACGGCTTATGGAGATGGTTTTATGATCCGGTCGGACCGATCAACGGACTGCTGACGAAGCTGGGCTCTGACCAAATCGCCTTCCTGACGAATAAAAGCTGGTCGATGATCTCGCTGGTCATTATGGAGACCTGGCAGCAGTTCGGATCAGGCATGCTCATTTATTTGGCAGCCGTGCTGAGCATCCCGCGGGATTGGTATGAAGCGGCCGAGATTGACGGAGCGGGCATCTTCCGCCGCGTTTGGCATATTACGCTTCCGTCGATTCGCGGCTTAATTTTGCTGCTGTTCTTGCTGCAGCTGATCGCGACTACGCAAGGCTTTCAATCGCAGCTTGCCCTGCTCGACGGCGGCCCGAACAAAGCAACGCTCACATACTCGCTGCTTATCGTTAAATATGCATTTACGCGGCTGGATTACGGGGTTGCCTCGGCGCTTGGCGTGCTTATGTTCGTTGTCCTTGGTGGGTTGGCGCTCTTGCAATTCAGGCTGAACAACAAGGAGGCGGGCAAGCAATGAAGAGCTTAGACAGAGGAATCTTATCGAGTTATGACCACCGTAAAAATACAAACAAGCTTGGTTTTCTGCTTGTCGTTATTGTCATTGTCGGCATGGTCGCTTCCATGCTTTATCCGGTCTTAACCGCATTGTTTAACGGTTTAAAGACCAATACGGAGGTCAACTCGTTCCCGCCGCGTTTCCTGCCTTCGGAATGGCATTTTGACAATTACAGTGCCGGCTGGGATTTTATGAATCTGCCCCTGTTTTTGAAAAATACGCTTATGATTTTTGGCGGCAATATGATCATGACGATAGTCGTGCTTGGATTAGCTTCGTATAGCCTGTCTAAGCTCAATGTGCCTTTTCAACGGGGGATTTACTTCTTTTTTATGATTACGCTGTTCATCCCGCCAAGCACCTATATTATTCCGAACTTCCTGAACCTAAAGGACCTCGGACTACTGAATACGTATGCCGCATTCTGGCTTCCGGCGAGTGCCAGCGCCTTTTACCTGCTGCTGCTTAAAAATTTCTTCGACGGCATTCATCATGAAATGATCGAAGCGGCGCGCATTGACGGGGCATCGGACTGGAAATGCTTCATTCAAATCGCGGTGCCGCTATCGATTCCTATCTTCTCGACGCTGGCCATATTCGTTTTCTCGACCGCATGGAATGATTGGTTTTGGCCTTCTCTGGTTATGCACAGCGATGACAAATACCCGCTTGCGACAGCGGTATATAAATACGTCATTAGCGCGCAAAGGCTGAATACCAATATTCGCTTCGCTATCCTCACCATGGTGATGATGCCGCCGATCGTTGTGTTTCTAGTGTTCCAAAAATTCATTATGCGCGGGCTCCAGCTCGGCGGGGTGAAGGGATAAGCAGTTCGTAGACATACACATGATCGGAATAAGAATACACCTCGCCCAAATGAAAACGCCTCCTTTATGATGGGGATGTAGCGAAAATACGAAATGAGAAGGGGAATATCAATGCTAAAGAAAAATGTAGCAATCGTGATTTGCATGGTTATGCTATGCTCGATTCTGGCTGCTTGCAGCGGAGGCAGCGGCACGAAAAACGATCCGAAGGAAACCGATAAACCGTCAAATGCGGCAACAAACAATGCGGGAAGCAAAGAAACGGAGCCGCCTAAGGAAGATATTAAAGATAAAAAAATTACGATCAGCATTTATTATCCATTGCCGGACCAAGTTGAAAACCGCAAGCTGGAAGACGACAAAATTAAACGCTTTAACGAGGTATACCCTAACGTTGAAATCGTGAAAAGCGATTGGCACTACAACCCAAGCGAAGTCGGCATTAAAATGGCAGCTAACGAAGCGCCAACGTTCTTTAACACTTGGGCGACTGAAGCGAAATTTTTGCAAGAGCGCGGCTGGGTAGCCGATATTACTGAGCTTTGGGATTCCTATCCATTCAAGGATCAAATCAATCCGGTGCTGCAAAGCCAGTTCATCATTGATGGCAAGGTATACGGCGTTTCTCAAAAAGCATACGTTACGACAACTGTCGTAAACAAAAAAATGCTTGATGAGAAAGGCGTAGCGGTTCCGTCGTATGACTGGACCTGGGATGATATGTACAACACAGCCAAAGCAGTTGCTGATCCGAAAAAAGGCATCGCGGGTATCGCACCGATGGGCAAAGGCACGGAAGCAGGCTGGAACTGGACCAACTTCCTGTTTGAAGCAGGCGGCGAGATTCAAACCGTAGCTGACGGCAAAGTAACAGCTGCCTTTAATTCTCCGGCTGGACTGAAAGCACTTGAGTTCTATAACAAGCTGAGATGGGAAGCGAATGCGATTCCTCAGGACTGGGCACTTGGATGGGGCGATGCGGTTGGAGCCTTCGGACAAAGCCGTACGGCAATGGTTATTGCAGGAGCAGAGGGCGTACTTGAGCAAGCGCTTAACCAAGGCGGCTTGAAGCCTGAGGATGTGTTGACGTTCCCAATGCCGGCAGCTGAAAAGGGCGGCAAGCATACAGGCGTGCTCGGCGGAGACTACCTTGTTATCAACCCGAACGCTACGAAAGACGAGCAAGAAATGGCATTCCGTTACATCACATTTGATTACTTCACGGATAAAGGTTTAGAGTCGCTTGAAGCGGATATCAAGAAGCGCCAAGCAGAAGGCAAATTCTTTATTCCGCCGCAAATGAACTACTACAGCCCATCATCGGAATACGGCCAAAAAGCGCAAGCGATCTTTAACAAATACGACAACGTATACAAATACAATGCAGAATCCGATTCCTTGCTAGACGGCAAGCCGGAAGCACAATACAACACGCAGGACTATTACGGCGAAGTAACAAACGTGCTGCAAGAAATATTCTCCAAAAAAGGCGCCGATCTTCAAGGCTTGCTGGATAAGTCGGCTAAGGTCGTGCAAGAGAAGTTTTTTGACTCCATTAAAGTAGAAAAGTAGAATAGTAGTACACCATAAAGCCTCCCTTCTGTATTCAAGAGGGGAGGCTTTTTCGTTATCTTTTAACCTTCGAAATCCTCCGCAGCATTTGTATGCAATCCGTCTTCCTCGTTGTCTCTAATGGTCTTCTGCAGGACTAGGCAAGCTACGATTAGGAATGCGCCGGCAATCGCGTAGTAGCCTTTGACGTAAAGCGGCTCCTCAAGCACATAAATTCCGATATATTGAGCAAGAATGGCGAGGATGAAGCCAGCCCATGCCATGAACGAAAAAGCTGAGGTATTGCGGCTTCTGTAGCCGGGATTATAATCCTTGAGAAATTTATCCTCATCGTTGTCGCGCGCTACCTTTTGCAAGAGGAAGGAGGTAATGATTAGTAGAATGCCGGTTACGGCGTAATAGCCTTGCACGGACATAGGCTGCTTGAGCGTGTAGATGCCGACGAATTCGAAGCCGCAAGCGAGCAGAAAGGCGGCCCATGCCATAAACGTGTAAGTTGGGGTGTTGCGGCGGCGATAAAAGTTTGCGGGCTTACGAACATGAACAGTTTCCATTTTTTCCATTTGAAATGGCCTCCCGAATCGAGTTGTTGTTGATGTCTTTAGTTTACAGCATATTCCTATAACCAAAAGTACCAACTTCTTATAGTACCAGGTGCTAGTGTAGATGGATGGATCGGATAGACCGTTGGGCGGCAGGAAGAAAGAAATTGACATTGAGAATGATTATCACTAAAATACTTCTTAATGCATGCTGCGCGGGAAACTTATCGGGAAGAAGTTGAGGTGAGAAGATGGAATGGAATGACCTAATCAAGCTGTGGAATCATGCTTCGATTAAAGTGCTCGATATACGTCATCATAAAATGAAGCTTGGTGAGAAACTGCATGCCTATCGGCTGCCTGCCAGCGGATTTTTATTTACGAGCAGAGGCAGCGCCAAGGTGAGTTTGGATGGTCAGCAGCATGAGGCGGAGAGGTTCCATATGCTGCATGGCGGCAAGGGAATGTGCCTGGATATTATTTTGACGGAGGCGGAGTTTGAATATTATTTAATTTTCTATAAGGCGGTAATTTCGCTTTCATGCAGGCAAGAGATTTTGTCGCTAGCGGAGAGACTAAGCCCATTTCAGCTTCAATATGGCTTTGCGCCGCAATATCCGGTCTCCTTGTTCCATATCGTTAAAGCGATGGCTGAGGAGTGGCAGGCGGCGCAGCCGCTCGAGCGGCTTCATGTGAATGCGTTGTTTTATCAATTTGTATATGAGGCATTCCGTCAATTGCAGGATCAAGGCATACATACAACTAAACCCGAGCTTGCAGCACAAGCGCTCCGTTACATTCATGAGCATTACAAGGACCCGATTACGCTGGACCAGCTGGCACAAACCTTAAATTATAGCGCCAAAAATTTGTCCAAGGTGTTTAAGAAGGAGACGGGGTACAGTCTCATTGACTATGTCATTCAAGTAAGAATCAATAACGCTAAGGAGCTGTTGGCGCGTACTGACGCAACGATTCAGGAGATAGCCGAAAGCGTCGGATATTCGGATCGCTTATACTTCACCCGAGTGTTTAAAAAGTATGCCGGCATTTCGCCGGGCAGCTACAAAGAAGCCAGCAGAAGAGGGGAAAATCGTCTATATAGATCGAGCCGATCGTCCATTGTTCCAAGCAAACTCCGGCGTTACAATGTTTATCGACATGATAATCATTATCAATGCAAAGGAGAGAACAACTTACCCATGTACAAAGGTCTGAAATTATCAATGGCAGCAACTCTATTGTTTTGTTTTGCATTATTTATGAGCGCTTGCTCTACGGGAGCGTTAAACGCCAATAGCACAACCGTGGAAACACAAGCGGCTGCGAAGGGGGAATCGGCGCCTTCCACTACGGCTGAGACACAAGCCCAGACGAGAGTGATCGCTACGGTTAAAGGAGATATCGAGATTCCTGCCAAGGCGGAGCGCATCGTTGTTGATCTGTACTTAGGCAGCTTTATTGCACTCAATGTGAAGCCAATCGGAACGCCGGAACTGAATTTGAAAAACCCGTATTTTGCAGAGGCGCTTGCAGGCGTGGAAAATATCGGAGAGTACGAGAGCGTATCGCTAGAGAAAGTAGTCGATTTGCAGCCGGATTTGATCGTTACAGGCAATGCGGAAGCACATGAGCAATATAGTAAAATAGCGCCGACTATTGTTGTTCCATTTGGCGAGCTGAAAAATGCCCATGAAGAGCTCGCTTTTTTTGGCAAGGTGCTGGGGAAAGAGTCAGAGGCAAAGGCGTGGCTGGCTGATTACGACAAACGTATAGCCGCAGCCAAAGAGAAGGTAGAGCAGGCAATTCCAAGCGAGACTACTTTTTCCGTAATGCAGGATTGGGGCGGGAACACGGGCGTATTCGGCGATAATTTCGGCAGGGGCGGTCAAGCAGTCTATCAAGCGCTCGGGCTTAAAGCTCCTGTTGAAGTATCAGAGCAATTAATGAAGGAGCAGATTGTTGAGGTTTCCGGTGAGAAGCTTGCCGATTTTGCTGGCGATTATATTGTTTTGACGTCTGATGCGCTAACGCTTGCTGATTTGAAAGCAGATCCCATTTGGAAAATGATCGACGCTGTAAAAAATGACCGCGTTTATATTTGGAGCAAGGACCGCTCCTGGTATTTTGACCCGATTGCCACTCTGTCACAGACGGAGGAGCTGGCTGCTTGGCTTACAGGCGAGAAACAGGAGCAATCGTCGGCAAGCTGAGAAATGTTGGATATGTCTTATAAAATGATCACTTTTGTCCATTGTCATCGTTAGGCATTGTGCCTTACAATGTATTGAGTGATATTGATAATCAGTATCAAAAAAAGCGATGATAATGAGCGTTTGGAGGCAAACGATGAACGAACAATTGGAATTATATGATGTTACGATAATTGGCGGAGGGCCAGGCGGTTTATATACTACATTTTATAGCGGCATGCGCGATTTAAAGACGAAGCTGATTGAAGCGCAGGATCAGCTTGGCGGGCGGATGCTTTCTTACCCGGAGAAAATTATTTGGGATGTCGGCGGAGTGACGCCCATTCGCTGCGAGAAACTAACTGCCCAATTGATCCAGCAAGCCAAAACGTTTGATCCAACGATCATACTCGGCCAGCAAATTACGGACTATGAGCGGCAGGCGGATGGCACCTTTATTTTAACGGCAGCAAGCGGTGAACGTCATCGTACAAGAACGGTCATTATGGCTATCGGTTATGGCATTAAGAAGCTGGCGAAGCTGGAGATCGAAGGAGCCGACCGCTACGAGGTAACGAACCTTTATTATACGGTGCAGGAGCTGGAAAAATTTCGCGGCAAGCGGGTGCTGATATCCGGCGGCGGCGATTCAGCGGTGGACTGGGCAAATGAACTGGAGTACATTGCTGAAAGCGTGACGGTCGTGCACCGGCGCGACAGCTTCGGGGGGCATGAGAGAAATGTGTCCAAGATGAAGCAATCCTCGGTTCATGTGATGACGCCTTATCAGGTGCTGGCTCTGCATAGCAGCAATGGGGAAAGCATCGAGCAGGTGACGATTGCGCATGTGGACACGGAGGAGAGCATGCAGCTTGAGGTTGATGCGGTCATCGTGAACCATGGCATGAAGAGCGATTTTGGGCCTATCCGCGACTGGGGCATCGATATGGGCGTATGGAATGCGAACGTCGGCGAGAGAATGGCGACCAACATTCCCGGCATCTTCGGCGCAGGCGATTTCGTGAGCTATGGCAGCAAGGTTGGACTGATCGCAGGTACGTTCACGGACGGCGTATTGGCGCTTAACAGCGCTAAGCTGTATATGGACCCGGAAGCTCCGACGATGGCTTATGTCTCCTCCCATAATGAGCGGTTCAAGGAGAAAAACCGCGAGCTTGGCGTAGTAGAGGAAGAGTAGGGGCTTGTTTAAGTTAATAGGATTGCTGGGATCGTAGGGATGAATCCGAGCGATTATAAGTGAGGGTGCTGAAAAAGTTGGATTTTTCGGTGCCCTTTCGTGTGCGTAGGGAAGTGTGAGCCGTTTCGGCGGAAGCGGTGCGATTAGCAGGAGGTTTTCTAGTTATTTCATAATTAGCGGGAAAAGCTCCCGTTAATTCTAGCGATTTTGAACGGAAATTAGGATTAAAGGGAATTTCTCCTGTTAATTTTTTGATTTTGGTCCTTTTTCGGAGAAAATGGTCCGATTAGCGGGAGCTTTTCCAGCTAAATGATCTCACAGCTTTTATTGAGGAAAATTAGATGGAGCTTTTCCTGCTAATCCCGTTGCATCGCCCTACACACGATACGAGCCGAAGAAGCGATTCTTCAGGCTCGTTTCTTTTGTCACGGTCTCCGTAATATAACACCTACTTTATTTAGAAATGCACATCGTTATGAAAGCGATTCCAAATTATGATGAAAGAGGATGATCGATTTACATATGCGGGTGCTTTCGAGTTTAGTTTGCACTTGCAAACCTTTGGGAGGTCTGTGCAATGAAACGTGCAAGATCCAGGTCGATACTGGCATTTATGCTGGCGCTGCTTCTTATGCTGACGGCTGTGCCGGTTTATGCGAATGAGGCGGCACCGCCACCGCAAGAAACGGAAGTCGAGGCGCAGCTGGAGACGGCGGCCATTTCCGTTACGCAATCTACCTACGTTCGCATTCAGAACAAATGGCAAAGCAATTATTTGTACGAGGACGAGAGCGGAGTCGTTCGGTACGGCTTCCCGAGCTATGAGGACGAGTCCTCGCAATGGCTCATTCTGGAGCATGACGGCAACAAACGAATTCAGAACAGGGCGACGGGCCATTACATCACGATTGCTGAAGTAGGGCAGCGTAGAGATGCTCTGACCAGCCGCGAGATTACGGAAAGCACGCTGGCGGATCAATGGACGATCCATGAGTCCAGCCGCGCAGGTTTCGTGGTGATCAAGAGCGCGACCGTAGCTGAAAATGCGAATCTTGTCATTCATCAGGAGGATCAGCTAGGCTTTGCCGAGGTGAGCAACGATATCAACATCACCTTTGAGAGCCCGCAGTGGGCGCTTGAGCCGGTGGAGTCAGCCGCGCCGATTCGTCTAGCGAATAAGTTCCGAGCGGGACAATATTTGTACGAGGCTGCGGATGGTTTTGTCGATTACGGGGATATAGCTGCAACGGATCGAAGCTCGCATTGGGTGCTGGTAGCCGGAACGACGCCGGATACGTACCGCATCAAGAACAGGGCGACTGGTCACTACATTACGCAAGGCGTATTATGGGAGCCGATCAAAGCGTTGACGCTCGACGATACGGTCAAAAGCGAGTGGATGGTCGCGCGAGCGGCGGATGCAAGCTTTGTTACTTTTCAAAATGTCGAAGCGTTTCAAGCCGACCCGGCGCAGCCTTTTGTGCTGAATACGCAGTTTGACGATATTCATGCGCGCTCGAACAATTGGTCGGTGCTGGACCGTGATAATGCCCACTGGCGAATCGAGCTCGCGCCGGATGCACAGCCGTACCGAATCGTTAATTTTACGAACGAGGCGGTAGGCACTGCTTATTTGCACGAAGAGGCCGGCCAGGTGAAATATGGCGCGCTTACGGCGCAGGCTGGCCAGAAGTCGTCCTACCAGTGGGTGAGAGAGGACTTTAACGGCAAGAAGCGGCTTCGCAATTTAGCGACTGCTCATTATATGACAAGGGCCGGCCTTGAGCATGCAACCGATCCTCTTAAAGCGGCTGCTCTGACGGAAAGTGCCCCAGAGGATCAATGGTCTATCAGCAATTCTACTCTCTATGACGATTACAAAACGGTGCAAAGCATGGTGGGTACGGGAGAGTACCTGCACAAGCAGGATGGCATCGGCTCTGCGCAAGCGGGCGTGATTCATCCAAACGAGGACGCGGCACAGTGGCTGTTCGAGGACCCTGCCTTTAGCGGGGATGGATCGCCCCAATATATTCGCATACAGAACGAATGGCAAACCTTCGTGCTGTACGAGGATGATGCCGGGCAGTTGAAATACGGGAACATCGCAGAAAATGATTTTAAGGGACAATGGCTGGTTGAGCGCTTTAATGGACGCAAACGGATAAAGAATAGAGCGACAGGCCACTTCATCAACCTTCAAAATATGACCGATGGGCGCATGGATGTAACGGAGGTTCAGGATGATTGGACGAGTGCGGTGTGGGTCATTGAGGACGCCGGCGGCTCGAAGCTGATCCACAGCGTGCAGGATGCCAATGACGTCCCAGGCCAACAAAAATATATAAGCCTGCAAAATTTGACCAAGTACGCGGAGTATGGCGTCATTAATCCAAGCTGGGGCAGTCCGCGCTGGCGGTTCGTTCCCGTGGCAGACACAGTGCTCACGAACGTAAGGCTGAAAAATAAACAAACAGGCAGCTATCTCTATGAAGTTGCCGAAGCAGGCGATGAGCTTGGCAAGGTGAAATACGGCGACCTTCCCGAAGCCGATTCTAGCTCCGTTTGGTATTTGGAGAAAACAGGCGACGGGCCAACCTCGGTACGCTTGAAAAATCTGAAGAGCGGCCATTACATCTCGATGGAGCATATCGGCGGAGACGTCGAGCAGGATGCCCCAACGCAGCAAATAGTGGCGCAAGGCGACATTTGCACCTGCTGGGGCAGCGCGAAGTGGCTTATGGAGAAAGGGTCGGCAGACAGCTATGTTGTACTGAAAAGCGGCTGGGCGAGCCATTTTCTATATGCCGACGGCGACGGTTTTACGAAGGTGAGCAAGCTTGTAGCGGAGTCAGACAGCGCGCAATTCGCCATCGAGCCGGTTGTTCTGAGGCAGGAGCCGTTGTCCGAAGCGCCAATCCGCATTAAGAATAAGGCGAACGGCCAGTTTTTGTACGAAAATAACGGAGGCATTGTGCTGTACGGCGCCCTTGCCGAGAGCAATGGCTACAGCCATTGGATTATCGAGTCCGATGGCGGCGCGCAGAGGCTGAAAAACCGTGCGACCGGCCATTACATGGCGATGAGCGGAGATTATGCGTTTATCGAGAGCAAGCAGGCTGACGTAGCAGATGTTGCATCCCGTTGGGCGGTCGAGAATTCGGCAAGCGGCGCCGAATATTTTATTCGCAGCCTAAACGGCAAGTACAATGACGAGCTTATCCATGTCCAAAACAACGCCGGATATGCTGAACGCGGTCTGTATCCAACCTCCTTCGGTACGGTGCAGTGGACCTTCGAGAACGCGCCGGAGCAGTTTAAGACACCGCCGATGGGCGAAGCGAAAACAAACGATACGGCTACGCCTATTTTTGACGATACGGGCTATGTCCGCATTAAAGCGAAAACCGGCCAGCGCTATTTATATGAAAGCAGCGGCAAGGTGCTGATCGGAGCGCCAAGCGCAGACAATGGAAGCTCGCACTGGCTGCTTCAAGACTTCAACGGACGCAGATTGCTGAAAAATAAAGCTACCGGGCATCTATTGTCGCTTGGCGACAACGGCCTTGAAGCTTTCTCGGGCGAGATTAGAGGTTATGACAACGCACAGTGGACGATCGAGGAGCGAGTGGGCTACAAGCGGCTTAGCAATGCCTCGCAAGCAGATGGATCGCTGCTGCTAGCCGAAGGTCAAGCGCAATACGGCGTTTCGAGCGCAGCAGGAGAGGAGCTATGGCAGTTTGAGCCTGTAGCTTCCGACCAGCGCTATGAAGCGGAGAAAGCTTTTGTCTCAGGCAGTATCAAATTTAACGCTTCGCAAAAAAGTTATAAGGGCGAGGGATACGCGGGCAGCTTCACGGAAACAGGCGACAAAATCAGCTTCACCGTCCATGCGCAAGCGGCAGGCAGCTTTGGGACTGAGCTTCGTTATTTGAACTTGTCCGGCGCCCCAGCGCAGCTGAGCCTATACGTGAATGGCGAGCGGATGAAGCAGGTAACGTTCAAGCCGGCAGGCAGCTCCCAAGCTTGGTCCAAGTTGGTTATTGCTCCACAGCTCCGCAAGGGCATCAATACGATTACGCTGCAAAAGGATACGGCAGATTCGGGCAATGTGCTGCTCGACAGCCTGCTCGTGAAGAACAGCGTTGGTTTCGCATACCGCGGAGCTACCGTTCCATATGTGACCTATGAAGCAGAGCATGGTGCGACAAACGGCGAGCTGATCGGCCCTTCGCGCAGCTATCGCGAAATGGCTTCCGAGGCGTCTGGCAGGCAAGCGGTTAAGCTGACGGACGAAGGCGACTATGTAGAATTCACGCTGGCTGAGGCGGCGAATTCACTCGTGCTGCGTTATGTCATTCCCGACAGCGCAGATGGAGCGGGACGCAATGAGACGCTAGCCCTTTACGTGAACGGCGTGTTTAAGCAAAATGTCGCGTTAAGCTCGAAGCATGGCTGGGAATACGGCAGCTACCCTTGGTCGAATGATCCGAAGCAGGGCAATGCGCATCGGTTCTTCGATGAAATTCATGAACGGATCGGCGATGTGCCGGCGGGCGCAACGATTCGCCTGCAAAAGGATGCCGGCAATGCCGCGGACTATTACGTGATTGACCTCGTCGATTTTGAGCAGGTCGCTGCACCGCTGGCGATGCCGGAAGGTTTTCTCTCGGTTACGGATTATGGCGCTGTTTCAGCTGACGGCAGCGATGATTCGGCAAGCTTCCATGAAGCGATGAAGGCGGCGAAGGAGCAAGGCAAGGGCGTTTGGTTCCCAGCCGGCGAATTCGAGCTTAAGGCGGATGTCATCGATTTGGATCACGTGACGATTCGCGGAGCGGGCATGTGGTATACGAAGCTCATTGGAGCGAGGTTCATCGGGAAAGGCGACAATATTGGGGTGTACGATCTGCTTATCGACGGCGATCTTAACATTCGCGATGACGAAGCGTTAACCCATGCTTTTTATGGCGGATTCGGCACAGGCTCGGTCATTCAAAATGTTTGGGTCGAGCACTCCAAAACAGGGCTTTGGCTTTCAAAGGTTAGGGGAAACGATGAAATAACGGATGGCCTGCACATGGTTGGCCTGCGCTTGCGCAATTTGATGGCCGATGGCATCAACTTCTCCGTAGGCACAAGCAATAGCATGATGGAGCAATCGGATATTCGTTATCCGGGCGACGACGGCCTTGCGATGTGGTCGGCAGAAGGACGTGCAAGCATCAACAACACGGCCCGTTTTAATACGGTGGCATTGCCTTGGCTTGCCGATAACTTCGTTATTTTTGGCGGGCAGGACAATAAGCTGCAGGATAATATCGGTACGGATACGATTACGAACGGAGCGGGCATCGCCGTATCGACGCGCTTTAATCCGGTGGCGTTCAGCGGCACGACGATTGTTGAGCGCAATACGCTGCTCCGCACGGGCAGCGCCGACTCGGCCTACAACATCAACCTTGGGGCGATTTGGATTTTTGCAGGCGAGAAGGATTTGAATGGCGAGGTCATTGTACGCAACAACGTTGCGCTGGACAGCACGTATGCGGGCTTGATCGTCCATGGCGAAGGCTTCAACATCAGCAATGTGACTCTTCAAAATATCGTGCTCGACGGCATGGGCACGAACGGCATTGATGTGACAAGCAGGGTGTCAGGCTCCGTTCAAGTAGATAACGTCATTGTGCGCGGCGAAAGAATAGCGATGCTTGCGCATTCGAACGGACAGCTTGCGTTTTCCGAGCAGAACGAAGGCTTCGCGAATCGGCCTAAGCCGTTCCGAATTTCGCTTGACGACGGCAGCAGAGGACCGCTGTCACTGGCAATAGGCGATAAGCAAGCCTTGAAGGTGTTTGATCAGGCAGGCGTAGACGTTACCGCAGATGCAGTCGTAACGATTGCGCAGCCTGCCATTGCCGCCATTAGCGAGGATAAACAGCTTAGCGCGCTTCAAGCAGGCAAGGCGCAGCTTACCGTAACCTATGGCACGCAAAGCAGAGTGTATACGGTTGAAGTAAAAGAAGTTATTATTCCGGGAGGCGGCCCGGATGATGAGACGGAAGAGGGATCGGAAGGCGAAGGCGGCAACGGAAATGTTGGCTCGAATGGACAGACGACAGGAGGCTCAGTCGATACCGCGCAAAATGACAGCAAGCTGAAAGCACAAGCTGCAAATAAGCTGGAGCGCATCGTCTTCGAGAAAGGGGCGCTCACCGCAAAAGGAGAGCTAGCCTTCTCCGCCCTGGCTTTATTGGAAGCAGCAAAGAGCAGTCCCAAAGCTGTCATCGTCGCACAGCATGAGGATGCAGCTTATGAATTCCCGCTTTCGCTTGTAAGCGGCGTTCTGGAGCAGACGAAGCTTGTTATTAATGAGAAGCTCATCTTAACCTTTACCATTAAACCGCTTGCCGCACAGGCGCTGGACGATATTCGCGAGCGGGCAACGACAGCAGGCTTGAAGCTTGCAGGCACACCAGTTGAATTCAGTATTTTCGTCTCGGATGGCGGGAAGTCGGCAGAGGTGAACAGCTTCGGAGGGGTATATGTGAAGCGGGTACTAATGGTGGAAGGGGAGCTTGATGCCAAAACAGCGACAGCGCTCGTCTATGATCCGGCGACCGGCGAATTCCGTTACGTGCCGGCATTGTTCCAGCCAGCGGCAGGGAAGACGACTGTGACGGTCATGAGCACGAGCAATAGCATTTATGCGGCAGCTATACATGCCAAAACATTCGCAGACATTAGCAGCCACTGGGCAAAAGCAAATATCGAGCTGCTCGCTTCCAAGCAGATCGTGAGCGGTGTAACCGCAGCAAGCTTTGCGCCAAACCGAACCGTTACGCGAGCGGAATTTACAGCCATGCTAGTGCGGGCGCTTGGCCTTCAAAATGCAGCAGCCACGTCATCGGTTTCCTTCAACGATGTTGCATCGACAGCATGGTACGCAGATGCAGTGGGAGCCGCGGCAGCACATGGTCTTCTAAAAGGGTTTGAAGACGGCAGCTTCCGTCCGAATACGACGATTACGCGCGAGCAAATGGCGGTAATGGCTGCCAATGCGCTGCAATTCGCTGAGTCCGCGGGAGCAATTGGTGAGCAGTCAAAGGCTGCAGCTGACAGCTTTAAAGACGAGGCGGCAATCCATGACTGGGCGAAGGAGGCAGTGAACACTGTGGCTGACGCTGGAATTTTGGAAGGCAAAGGCGAAGGCAGGTTCCTTCCTCTTGACCTGGCTAGCCGTGCCGAAGCAGCGACGATCATTATGCGCCTGCTGCAATTCGTTCACTTGTTAAACAAGTAGCCGACTAGCGATAACATAACTTCAAAAAGAGACCGCTTGGCGACCTTAATGGGTGCGCGAAGCGGTCTTTTTTTTAAAAGCAAAACGGCGTCACTCTGTCACGCGTACGCGAACAGGACGACACCGTTTTTTAGGCTGTGGCTTAGCGCTTTCGAAGGACAAAAAATTCGCATTCCTTACGGTTGTGATAGGCAATATCACTGACTCCTGACTGAGTCACGATGATGCTATCGTCAAAGCGTACGACCAGCGAGCTGGAATCGATAAGCTGATTGTCCTGAAAAACGCGGATGCGCTGCTGCTGCTCGATAACCTCTTCAAAATCCTGATCGGTGCTCAGTCGTCGGTTTATGGCCATAGGTAAACTCCTTCAATACGGAAAATGATTTCTTATAGTCTATCCCATGTCTATTGGAGTTGCAAAGTCCTCTTTGTTCGTTTGGCTGTAGCTATGTTACATTGTAGTCACGAGAGCCGAATGGCCAGAAGGAGACCATTATGTCGATACGCGTACGCTTGCTGCTGTCCTACACCTTTATTTTAATCGTTACGATCGTATTGTTTCTTGCTGCTGCGCTGCTTTTTGTGGTGGCGATCACGGGCGATGTGCGAAGCGTAAAGGACTTTTACAACATTCATTATTCCGTTAATCCGTTGTCCGGGCAGGAGGAGACGATCTTTCTTGATCTGAAGTATTTGGCCAAAAATGAACCGGATGCGCTGCTCGATAAGACGCTGCTTGACGAATATAATTATAAGCTTCGCGCTGTGCAAGCGGAGCTGTTCATACGTAAGGAGGATAAACAGGTCTACTCCTCTCTATCCGTCAAGCAGCCGAAGCTCATTACGTATCTGCCTGGCTATGAGATGGAAAATAATGCGATCCGCAGCACGCTGCAAATCGGGGATCACTTTTACGGCTATGCCAAATTTGATTTTTATTTTCCTGATCGGACGAGGGGCAGCATGTATGTTATCCGGGAGCGCAGTCCGTTCGCCGAGGTTATCCGCACGCTGCTGCCGATCATCCTTGGGGTGCTTTTCTTCGTCCTGCTATTGATGAATATGCTGCTGTACTTCGTATTCACGCGCAGTATCATTAAGCCGCTTGATCTGCTTCGGAAGTCGACGGAGCGAATCAAGGAAGGCAATTTGGAGTTCGAGCTGCGCGCGGAAGGCAATGATGAAATTACCCGCTTAAGCGAAGCGTTCGAGGATATGCGCATGAAGCTGAAGCAGTCCGTCGAGAAGCAGCTGCAGTACGAGCAAAATCGCAAGGAGCTTATCGCGAATATTACCCATGATTTGAAAACGCCGATCACCTCCATCAAAGCGAGCATCGAAGGCATTCGGGATGGCGTTCCGGATACGAAGCAGAAGATGGATCGTTATGTGAATACGATTTTGACGAAGGCCGACGATATGGATCAATTGATTGATGAGCTGTTTCTTTATTCGAAGCTTGATTTAAAGCAGCTGCCGTTCACGTTTGAGGCGATCAGCATCGGGCATTTCATAGAGGACTACGCCGAGGATTTGCACTATGATATGCAGGATATCGGCATTGAGCTGGAATGGAGCATGGATCATGCTGCTTCTTCCGTAGTGCTTGCCGACCGCGATAAGCTGAAGCGCGTTTTGACCAATATTATTGATAATTGCGTGAAATATATGGCGTCTGAGCCCAAAAAAATCAGGATTGATTTGAAAGTGGAAAATGGCTTTGTCCGGCTGTCGATTCACGACAACGGCCCGGGCATATCGGAGGAAGCGGTTCCGTTTATATTTGAACGGTTCTTCCGGGAGGATCTGTCGCGCAGCCGGCAATCCGGCGGAAGCGGCCTCGGACTCGCGATAACGAAACAAATTATTGAAGGCCACAGCGGCACGATTCAAGCCGAGAGCAAGCTTGGAGCAGGGACCACGATTATTATCAGGCTGCCGCTCGCTCAGGACATTGGAGGACGATCATGACGAAAATACTCATCATCGAAGATGAAGCTTCTATAGCTGAGGTGGAGAAGGATTATTTTGAGCTGCATGGTTTTGCGGCGGATATTTGCTTGACTGGAACGGAAGGACTGCGTGCCGCGATGAACGTCGAATATGAATTGATCGTGCTCGATTTGCAGCTTCCGGGGATGGATGGCTACGAGCTTTGCCGCCAAATACGAGCGGTGAAGGAAGTTCCGATTCTAATCGTATCCGCCAAGAAAGAGGAGATCGATAAGATTCGCGGCCTTAGCCTCGGTGCGGATGATTACATTACGAAGCCGTTTAGCCCTAGCGAGCTGGTTGCCCGCGCGAAGGCGCATTTGCAGCGCTATCAGCGCCTGATGGGCAAGCGTGAGGCTAAAGCTTCGGATAAGATTCGGATTCGCGGCTTGGTGATCGATTCCTCCTCGCGCAGGGTGTACGTTAACGATCAAGAGGTGCAGTTTACGACGAAGGAGTTCGACCTGCTCACGTTTCTAGCTTTAAATCCGAATCATGTATTCAGCAAGCAGGAGCTTTTCGAGCAGCTGTGGGGAATGGATTCGCTTGGCGAGATTGCAACGGTAACCGTTCATATACGCAGGCTTAGAGAGAAGATCGAAGCGGACCCGTCCAATCCGCAATATATAGATACGATATGGGGCGCAGGCTATCGTCTGACCGTTTAGCGCAAATAATTAGCATTGTTTCAGAAAAGTTTCGGCGCCGTTTATCTTTTGTTAATGTTTTGTTTGCAGGAGGTTTAGGATTGTCCTTTATCATGGGGTTAAGTTAAGGAACAGCACTCATGAGGAGGAAACAATAATGAATTTCGTTTCGAATAAAATGGCAGCAATCGTATTGGCAGCTGCAATTGGCGCTTCGGCAGCGGTGGCAGGACCTGTTAACGTGTTAGCAAACAGCAGCGTACAAGTTAAGGCGGCCGCAGGCTTTCAGGATATCAAGGATGCCGGGGCATCGTTGGCAGCGATTCAAGAGCTMGTGAAGCAAGGCGTATTGAACGGTTACGGAAACGGCTTGCTGAAGCCAAATGCGCCGGTAACGCGCGCTGAGCTTGCGAAGCTCGTCGTAACTGGTCTTGGACTTACGATAAACAAGGAACAGCCGGCAGGCGTAACTGACTTAGCTGCAGGCAAATGGTATTTCGACTATGCGGCGACTTTAGTTAATATGGGCGTTATGCAGGCAGATGGCGGACAGATGAAGCCAAATGCGCTGGTAACCGAGACTGAGCTGACGAATGTTGTCTCCAAGGCGCTTGGCCGTGATGCCGCTTCCATGAAGCACTGGGCGCAAGCCGTGAATGCGAAGCCGGAAACGATCACGCGCGGCGAGCTGGCTCAGCTTGTCGTAACCTCGCAAAAGGCGAAGCCTTCTGCCGATGCCAAAGTCGTGCAGGCAAAATCATTGAATACCATTACGCTAGAGGTTACATTCTCGGAGCCGTTAACAGCTGAGGATGCTGCGCTTGATCAGGCGCTCAAAAACTTCAGCTTCGATAACGGGCTTTCGATGCAGAACGTGCCGCAGCTCAAAACCGGCTCCATCTCCACGTATATTGTGCCTACAACGCCTCAGAAGGCAGGTACGGTTTACGAGCTAACCTATAAAGGAGAAGCTGCGGCAACGGTAACCGGAAGCGGAGAAAAAATAGAAATGAGCAGCGTCGGACAGGTTTCATACGATACATTCGAGGTGGAATCGGAGCTGTCTAAAGGCATTACGGATTACGGCAACGTCATTTCAGCTTACTCCGTTGGCCGGGCGGCAACGGCCTTCATTCTTGATGAAAACAATAGCTACAACGGCAAAACCTATGAAATTATATCTTCCATGCGCGCCAAGCAGGTGACGATTACGCCGGAGGGCGGAGCGCCGATGACAGCGGCATACGTCTTGTTCACACAAGCGACAGACGGACGCCAAGCGCCGAAGTTCCGTCTGCCAGCAGGTGAAGTTCTAAAGCCGGGCGTCAACTATAGGGTAACCTCGGAATGGGCAAATATCGCGAGCAGCACGTTTGTCGCGAAGGAGATTGCGCCGCTTGAGATGCAATCGGCCAAGGCGCTGAACGAGACCTCGCTTGAGCTTACGCTAAAAGCAGATCCGAAGGATGAGCTGTTTGCGGTACGCAGCATCGAATTGACCGGAGCGGACGGAAGCAAGCTGACGGCGACCTACAAGCTGACATCGCGCAAAGGGGCAACAGGCGTTTTTGACCTGGCAAATGGCGGCAAGCTGGCTGCCGGCATGACGTACAAAGTTAGCGCGGTTTCTCCTTGGGCAGTTGGAGACGAGATTACTGTAACGCTTGCGAAGTAATAATGAAGCAAGCTGGATAACAAGAAAGAGGGGATAAGCCGAATGGGGCTTATCCTCTCTTGTTGTTGATGGGCGGCATCCCATCCCGATTTCCGTTTTCCTGATCAGGGTAAGGTCGTCTTCTTTTTTGGCCGAGTATGGCATAAGTATGGGTAAGAGAAGCGGGCAGGATGATGCGGGAGGGGATCGGATTGGCGAAATGGGGGAGGAGAGGCTGGCGGTTCAGACCTTTTGGCGGGAGCCGGATGCAGCTGTGGTCAGGCCGTCCATCCTCAAAGGTAAGAACGGTCAGCTGGGGAAGCCGCGGCAGCTCGGCCTCGTCACGCTCCACGCCGAAAAAATGGGGCTCGGGAGCAAGCACATCCTCACCCAAATGGGGAGTGCGACCAAGCGCAAGCGGCGGAAAATGGGGAACTCGGCGCAAAGCGCTGCGATTTGGAAGCGGTGTGCGAAGCAAGAGCAGCGACACGGGAGGCAGCTGGGGCACAAATCCAACAAGACCCCGGATAAGGCGCCGTACAATCGTCATTATTACACTTGTCGTGATGATGGTTTTTTCGATACAGTCCTTCGTATATATTGAACGGAACTTACGTCCGCCGCTTATGAATATCGCGAAGATTCGGGTCAAGCAGGTCGCAACGCAGGCGATTAACAAAGCCATAACGGAGCAGGTTGCGACAAGGTCGGATACCGATAAGCTGATTGACTGGAAAATGAACAGCAACGGTAAAATCTCGGGATTCATGCTGAATTACGCCGAGCATATGAGCATTACTTCGCAAACGATCAACACCGTTCAAAAGACCTTAAACGAGATGAAGGATATCCCTGAGCATATTCCGATCGGGCATGCGCTGAACAGTGCGATCATTTCCTCTTACGGGCCTAGAGTGCCGGTTAAATTCGAGCCGGTAGGCGCCGTAAAGGTTGATCTTAGCACGCGTCAGAAGGACGCCGGCATCAATATGATTTTAGTGGAAGTCTATATACGGATCATTGCGGAGGTTACGATTATTATCCCGTTTGATACCGAGCCGGAAATCGTGGAGACCGATATCCCGATTTCGTATCTGCTCGTGGTCGGCGATGTGCCTATGTACTATTATGACAATACCGGCAAGCCGGTTGGCGAATCTGCCGCGCAAGCGCCTAACATATCCGTTCCGCTTGGCCAAGGCACAGGAAGCGGCGTGACGGCAAATCCTCAAAATAACGGTAATGCCGAATCCTCTAATGAGGGAGGCACGAACTCGGGAGCGTCAACGGAAGGATCAACGGAGGAATCAGGCGGCTCGAACGCACAAAACAAGTCTTCAAACCATCCGGGCAATGCTTCCACAGAGTAGCCCCATAATTAAAACGACTTTATTGTCCTCTGCATAAGAAGACGATAAAGTCGTTTTTTTTGTAAAGCCGTATGCTGCATTAATTGCCGGCACGAATTCGTTTACGCTCCGCTTGCTCCCACCGGCGCAGCATGGGATAGGGGTCGAACGACCACTCAATGAGGCCGCGGTCGCTGTATACGCCATAGTGGAGATGCGGGGGAAATTTGCCAGAGGTTCCCGGCTTGCCGTACCCGGAGCTGCCGACCCAGCCTACGACCTGACCGGGTTTGACCACATCGCCGATATTGACGGTTTTGTCGTAGCCGGACAGATGCGCGTAATAATGGTAAAAGTTGTTCAGGTCACGAATGCCGATACGCCAGCCCCCGTAAGGATTCCAGCCCTTTACTTCAACGATGCCGTAGCAGGTGCTTCGGACAGGAGTGCCATGATTGGCGAAAATATCGGTTCCCTCATGGGTTCGTCTTCCCCCCCAGCTTCGGCCGGTTCCCCAGGTGCTGTTATAGGCATAGTTGTTGCCTACCGGGAGGGGAAAGGCGTGCTCGAATAGGTCAAGATTTCCAAACGCTGCATAAATGCGGGCAAACTGCTGAATGCGCTGTACAGAACGATTATTTTGATAATATTCCCAAAGTCCGATTGCAAAGTCATCCTCTGAGACTCCATAGGAAGCAACGCGTCTTACAAGCGAGTAGAGCAAATCAACATCGCTCGTTCGCTCGGCTTGGCCGTTGCCGTCTCCATCTTGCCCGATACCGTTAAAGAAACGAATCGAGGCAGGCGAGCTGTCCTCTGTATTTGGATTAAGCGGGCCGACCCAGTTCTCTTGATCGATAAATACGCCTACGGTGCTGCCAAGCATTGGACGAGCCTTGGGCCGAACCTTAGACATGGACCGCTCATACTGATCGATTGCCGCAATCCAGTTCCATGGAATTTCGGTAAACAAACTTAATTTTTCATACAAGCCTCTCCTAGCCGGAAGAGGATCGGGTTCGGCTGCTGCCGCTTGCTCATTTTCCGCCTGATTCTGCGGTTTGGTGGCTGATGATGCTTTTGCCTGATGACCGCCAGGGAAGACAATGAGCATGGAAGCAGCAGTTATGGCTGCGACAATAGAAATAGTCAGTTTCAAACGTCTCACCCTTCCAAAAGCATGACGGATATGACGTTATAATTTGCAAATCATTGGTTTTTATTCGTTCAGGGCGATATATGAGCTTGTTTATTTAATTTTGAGTGTGCAGCGAGATGCTGGAGGGATGGTCCTCTGAAGCGGGCGTACAGCCTTTTAACGTTCCATAGCCAGGAGAATCAGGAATGAAGTCGTAAACACAAATTTCTATC
The DNA here is from genome assembly GCF_001273905.1 of Paenibacillus sp. FJAT-27812. Lineage (NCBI taxonomy): Bacteria > Bacillati > Bacillota > Bacilli > Caryophanales > Paenibacillaceae > Paenibacillus > Paenibacillus sp. FJAT-27812. Next base: position 3,513,821 of record NZ_LIGH01000001.1, read on the forward strand.
CGCACTTGATATTGTGATCGTAAGGAAACGAATAGCTGAGAAAGTGCTTTTTTTTTTCGAAACATGTTATAATAACCCCATGAGTTTACGAATTATAAATGAACTTGAAAGCAGGTAAACCCCATGAAACAGCAAGAAACACTTAAAAAGCCGGATTGGCTTCGAATAAAATTAGCGACAGACGGCAACTTTGCCGAAATTAAAAATATGATGCGCTCCAAGACATTACATACTGTATGCGAGGAAGCGCGCTGTCCAAACATCTATGAGTGCTGGGCTAACCGCACGGCTACCTTTATGATTTTGGGCGATATTTGTACGCGTGCCTGCCGGTTCTGCGCAGTTAAGACCGGCATGCCGACCGAACTTGATTTGGACGAACCAGAACGCGTCGCGGAAGCTGCGGAGCAAATGGGTCTGCAGCACTGCGTAGTTACTTCGGTAGCGCGCGATGATCTTAAGGATGGCGGAGCTTCTATTTTTGCCGCTACAGTACATGCGATTCGCAAACGGATGCCGTTTTGCCGCGTAGAGGTGCTTATTCCTGATTTCCTAGGCAATAAAGACGCGCTTCAAATTGTAATGAATGCTAATCCGGACATACTGAATCATAACGTAGAAACAGTGGAGAGGCTTTCGGATCGCGTTCGCGCGAGAGCGAAATACAGCCGTACGATGGAGCTTCTAAAACGGGCAAAAGAAATGAATCCGAAAATTCCAACCAAATCAAGCATCATGCTTGGCGTGGGCGAGGAATGGGATGAAATTTTGCAGACGATGGATGATCTTCGCGCCAACGACGTCAATATTTTGACATTAGGTCAATATTTGCAGCCAACGCCTAAGCATATGCCGATCGTACGTTATGTCCACCCAGATGAATTTGCAAAATTAAAAGAAGAAGGGCTGAAGCGCGGTTTCAGACACGTAGAATCCGCACCGCTAGTACGCAGCTCTTACCATGCGCATGAGCAAACCGATTCGGCACACGCAGCGATTGCTGCAGAAACCGTAGAAGCGGGATTTGACCGGGAGATTTCCTCCGGTGCTTGCTCGAGCAGTATGTAACTGACGCTCAAGATGAGGTGGAGAACATGGCTTTAATTCATATCGGCGGAAAATCATACGAAATTGTTCAAGAAAATCGAAACGGCTGGAATCCAGAAGCTTTTCGCGATCGGTACAGCGAGGTGCTCGAGCGCTACGATTTTATCGTAGGCGACTGGGGTTATAGCCAGCTTAGGCTGAAGGGCTTTTTCCGCGATAATCATCAGAAGGCTACGAAGGAGAGCAATCTCTCCGGCATGCCGGATTATATTAATGAATATTGCAATTTTGGCTGCGCTTATTTCATTCTCGAAAAAACGCAAAGCACAAAGCGGGAGCCAGACGATTATGATTTGGACGCGGACGATCAGCGGCCTCGTATAGAAGCTGCAGATCTGCTTGCTGCAGCAGCTGGTTTAGTAGAGGTTTCCGAGGGCGCGGATGCAGACGATGATGAGGTTGCAAGCGCGAAGGAAGCTGTTTCTGCGCCATCGCATGAAAGACATAATCGGAACCATACCCACAGCCGAGAAAATCGCCATAGAAGCTCTAACCGCAGCAATAATAATGAAAGCAAATCCGGCAGCGACAGCTCGACTGCCGGCGAAGGCCGAAATAGCGGTGAACAACAAGGCGGCAAGCGTGAGCAACAGCAGCAGCGCAAGGGCGGATTTAAGGGCAACGACAATCGTGGCAAAAAACCGTTCCGTCTTGCAGCCAGTGAAACAGCGGCCGCTTCCACCGAAACGAGCCGACCAAACAAAAAAGACACGGAGCGCCTGTAACAGGCGCTGTCGTGTCTTTTTTTGTTTGTTTGGTTTTACCGGCTTACCGTACGTCGTACCCGAGGAAAGCCTCGCGGACCCGGTTCCAGAAAGGAAAAGGGCGATACCGGGCAAAGCTGACCTTTCGGCTGGACACGCTGCAGCGGATCGAGCGGATGTCGCTGCGCATGATGCTGATATGATCAATGGTGAGCTGCAGCCGCTGTTCTTTTTTGGAGATGATATCGCAATGATGATGCTGCGGCAGCAGTACCGAAGAGCCAAGCGTACGATAAACGCGATTGTTGATCGATGCGATTTCTGCGATTTGCAAAGATTCAATGGACGGATGAACGATGGCTCCGCCTAAGCTTTTGTTATACGCGGTGCTGCCCGAAGGGGTGGAGATTACGATACCGTCACCTCGGAACATTTCGAACATTTCGTCATTGATATTAATTTGGGCAACCAAAGTTCCGTCGACACCTTTGAGGGTGAACTCATTTAATGATAAGTAATGACGGGATTCAGTCGGCGTCTCAAGCTCGATCTCGGCAAGCGGGTATCTTACTATTCTAGGTGTTTCCTCGGCCATCATAGCAACTAGATCCTCAAGCTCGTCTGCCTGCCAATCGGCATAGAAGCCGAGATGTCCGGTGTGTATGCCAACAAACGCAACATTCGTAATTTGATCGACATATTTATGAAAAGCCAGCAGAAGCGTACCGTCTCCACCGATGGAAATGACGATTTCTGGCGTTTCATCGTTTCGCTTGAAGCCGCGCTCAGCAGCTAGGGTGTGAAATTTCTCCGCTAACGATTTGGATAAAGCATCGCCTCGATCAATAACCGCATACTTCAAAGGTAAATCTCCTTCCGATCTCCATAGTACTTAAGATGATAAAGGAAATTGCCTTTAAATTCAATGAGTCGCGGCGCTGTCATAAAGCATTGCGGCGAATTAAGGGGCCATCCAGCCCCAAAGCAAGTAGACAAGCGCCATGGCGATAAATCCATGGAGCAATCTGGCGAGCATCAAGGGACGGTAGCGCATATCCGTTTTGCTCAGCAGGCTCGCGATTTGAGCGTGGACCGATATGCCGCCCCAAGACAACACCCAGGCAGCAATTGCGGCTTGGTGCATGAGCCCTGTACCGGCTGTTCCGGCAGCCCGCGCGCCGAGCGTCACCTCGAACAAGCCGTATATGCCGGCATCCGCCAGCTTCTCCGGCAATCCGATTGCGTTGAATAAATAACGGAGCGCCTCAATCATCGCCTCAACGATCCCCGCATGCGTCAGCATCTCCATGACGACGGAGAAAAAGACGACCAGGCCGCCCACGACAATCATAAGCTTAAGCGCTGACTGGATGGCATCCTGCAGCAGCCTTCCGAGTCCGCGCCCGTCAAGCAAGCGTGCATCATGCATCGCTTTGAGCGCTTCGGCGATTCGCGAAGGTCGGCGTTTTCTTGCTTCGCCAGCGACAGCCCGATTTTTATCGACAGAGGAAGGCGGTGCATGACGGTCGTGGAATCGCATGAGGAGGCCGATAATAAGCCCTCCGCCATAATGGGCTGCTGCCAGCACAGGCGCGAGCGCTACATTTTGGAAGAAACCGATCGATACGGCTCCTATTAGAAAAATAGGGTCAGATGTCGTTGTAAAAGCGACAAGCCGCTCTCCTTCTGCACGATTGACGAGCCGCTGCTCCCACAGCTGAGCCGTTAGCCTTGCCCCTACTGGATATCCGGATATATAACCCATCGTGATGACGAAGCCGCCAATGCCGGGAAGCCGAAATAAAGGTCTCATTAACGGATCGAGCAGTTTACCGAAGAAATGCACGATACCGATGCCGAGCAGCAGCTCCGAAATGACGAAGAAAGGAAATAATGCCGGGAAAAGCACCTGCCACCAGATCGAGAGCCCCCGCAAGGAGGAATGCAGCGTTTCTGTCGGAAAGACGGTCATTAGAAGCACGATAAGAAGAGCGCCAAAGGCGGTAATGGATAACGGATGGACGAACGAGCGCAGCAATAAGACCGCCTCCTGCTATTGTTTGGATGGCATTTATGCAGCAGAATGTAGATGATGTACAAACCCCTCCTACACGTATATGTCGGAACTGGGACATCCATCACTTGAACGAAATTAAAAATAATTAGGAAACCTAAAGAAAACGCTTCCAAAAAGCTGGATTCCTTTTTTTTTTATGGTACAATGGAATTACCTTTGAAATGGTTGGAGTGATGAGTATGAGTATAATCGCTGGCATCTTGGTATGTGCTTTCGTCTATGTCATTCGAGAATCTCTTACAGCGCCTGGGGAAGAAGACTATGAGGGTTAATAGGTAATAAGTTCTATATGACTAGGTCCGCATGGATGCGATGCGGGCTTTTTTTTGTTCCCTGGAAAATTATTTATATGATATAATACTAAATACCTACAAGGTGGAGATGAAATTGACGATGAATAGGAATATAAGCCTTTATGAAGCGTTAGGCGGGGCTGAGACTTTAAGGCTAATTGTGGAATCATTTTATCCGAAGGTACAAACCCATCCATTAATTGGGCCTTTGTTCCCGCAAGACATTGATCCAGTTATTGAGAAGCAATATTTATTTTTGACCCAGTTCTTTGGAGGCCCATCTTTATACTCAGACGAGTATGGACATCCGATGATGCGCGCAAGACATTTGCCCTTCCCTATTACCCCGGAGCGTGCGCTAGCATGGCTTGACTGCATGCGCAGAGCGCTGCAAGAGGTAGGAATAGATGAAGAGCTTCAAATAATCGTTATCGACAGACTATCCGGACCAGCACATCATTTTGTTAACACATCTGAAGAGGAGACGTGATCGTATGGAACCACTATACCAATCAAAAATCGAATGCATCTGCTGTGAAAATACGTTTATGACATCGCGAGTTAGACCTAGCTTCAAAAGAGCGGCAAGAACGGACACTGACTTTTGCGGTTATTATAAATCTGAGGTAAATCCTGATTACTATGTCGTTAGGATTTGCCCGTATTGCGGCTTTGCATCGACTGAGAATGGTATGGGCCGGTTAAACGATCAACAAAAAAAGCAGTATCAAGATAAAATCGGCAAGCGTTGGCAAAAGCAAGAATACGGCGGCGAGCGCACTGCGAGTCAGGCGATGGCGAGCTACAAGCTCGCCCTGCTCTCCGCGCAAGCGATTGGCGAGAAGGATCGTGTGATTGCGGGGATTTTGCATCACATTGCTTGGTTGTACCGGTACGAAGCGAACCACAATGATGAGAAAAGGTTTCTTCGGTTTGCATTGCAGGCGTACATACGGGTTTATGAGGCAGAGGGCGTTGCGCTTAACAATGCAAAGCTCATGTATTTGATTGGGGAGCTGAGCCGTCGAATCGGGGAGTTAAACGATGCTGTTCGGTGGTTCTCCCGCGTAGTGAACGATAAGAAAATCGTCGATGCCGCGATGATTCGCGCAAGCCGCGAGCAATGGCAGCTTATCCGCGAGGATATGGAAGCCGGATCGAAAAGCGCATCCGGCGACACATCTCTAAGCGATAGCGATGCTTTGACTGAACAATCGATCTCTACTTCGGCTTAGTGAGTTTTCTTCCTAAGAACGCGGTCTGTCAGCAAGTAATCCCGGTCTGCGTCAACAAGGGTCACTTTATTGTGGCAGCAAGGAAAGACGAGCAGCCGCTTCATGCCGTCTTGAATGTCCTGCAGCTCTGCCGGCTTGACAGGGAGCAGCACATTTTCCGCTTGGCAGAAGGGACAGCTTGCTACGTAAAGATCACCCATTAGAATGTCATAAGGCCATGCTTTTTCGAACGGAATCATGATTTTTGATCGCTATCGGGTGCAGTGGGCGCATCGCTCTTAGCAAGCTCAGCCAGCTTCTGCAGCAAAATGTGACGAGGCATATGCATCAAATGCTCGATCGGCACGCCAAGCTGCTCGGAGAGCTTAATAGCTGTATCGGCCGAAATTTGCAACGGTTTAGACATGGTGTAATTCCTCCAATCTGGATATAATTAAGTTATACACCGCCGAGAAGGTTTGCGCAAATAAAACGCGGCCGCTTCTCGGCTTTTTTTATGGAAGAAAGGATGAAAGCAGATGAATAAGGGATACCCGCAAAGCTGGGATTTAGACGTATTTTATGAGGGAGGCTCAAGCTCGCCTGCTTTCTTGCAGGAGCTAAAGGGAATGGACGAGGACATTTCGAAGCTGGATGCTGCGCTTGCGAAGGAAGCGGACACGGCTGCATCCGACATCGCGTCGATGACAGAATTGCTGCAAAGCGTCTTAATCCGGCTTCGCCAATCGGAGTCATTCGTATCTTGTTTGCTCGCTCAAAATATTCGGGACTCCGCAGCCAGCGCACGCAACGACAATGTGAAAACATTATCCGCAAAGTTTCTAGGCGTACTGACCCGGTTCGATAATAGACTGCGCGGGTTCGATGACAATGAATGGTCTGCGCTGCTTGAGAACGAGAAGCTAGCCGAGGTTGCTTTCAACCTAAACGAACGACGGGAGCTTGCGAAGAAGAAGATGGCTCCTGAGCTGGAGGCGCTGGCAGAGGATTTGGCTGTAGACGGTTATCATGGCTGGGGCGACTATTATAATGTCATTGTGTCGCGCGCGAAATTTACCGATATCGGCAAGGACGGCGAGAAACATATTTTATCCGCAGGCCAAATGCAAAACCGTCTATCCGACGGGGATCGCGAGGTTCGCCAAACGGCATTCGCAGAATGGGAGCGCGAGTGGTCGGAGCAGGCTGACTTGTGCGCCGAGACGCTGAACCGGATATCAGGCTTTCGTTTGAAGCTGTATGAGAAGCGCGGCTGGGAATCGGTTCTGCAGGATCCTCTGCAAATTAACCGGATGAGCGAGGCAACGCTGCAGGCGATGTGGGCTGCGATTCAAGAGGGCAAGCAGGTGCTTGTTGCCTACCTAGAGCGCAAAGCAAAGCTGCTTGGCTTAGAAAAGCTTGACTGGCATGATGTAGAAGCGCCGATCGGCTCTGCAACAAAGACGATTCCATACGACGAAGCGGCTGCTTTTATCGTAGAGCAATTCCGAACGTTCAGCCCTGATCTTGCCGACTTCTCGGAGCTAGCGTTCCGCGAGGGATGGATAGAGGCCGAGGATCGTCCCGGCAAGCGTCCCGGCGGCTTCTGCACGTCGTTTCCGAAGAGCGGCCAAACCCGTATTTTCATGACTTTTTCGGGCACAGCTTCGAATATTTCTACGCTGGCGCATGAGCTAGGCCATGCTTATCACCAGCATGTGATGAACGACTTGCCGGCTTTGTCGCAAGAGTACGCGATGAATGTGGCGGAGACGGCATCTACTTTCGCAGAGCTAATCGTATCTGACCGTGCGTTTAATGCTGCCGTTGAACCTGAGGAGAAGCTTGGACTGCTTGAAGACAAAATTCAGCGTTCAGTGGCTTTCTTTATGAACATTCATGCTCGTTTCTTATTCGAGACACGGTTCTATGCGCGCCGCAAAGAGGGTCTAGTGTCTGTAGAAGAGCTGAACACATTGATGGAAGAAGCGCAGCGCGAAGCTTATTGCGATCTGCTAGGGGAGGTTCATCCCCATTTCTGGGCATCCAAAATGCATTTCTACTTTACGGACGTCCCTTTCTATAACTTCCCTTATACGTTCGGTTATTTATTCAGCGCGGGCATTTATGCGAAAGCGCTGAAGGAAGGCCCGGAGTTTAAGGATCAGTATGTCGCTTTGCTGCGAGATACCGGCCGGATGGGCGTCGAGCAGCTGGCTAAGGAGCATCTTGGCGTAAATGTGGAAGAGATCGATTTTTGGCGCGATGCGGTTGCATTGACTGCCATTGATGTGGGTCAGTTTATTGAAATGACGAACGAATAAGGTTAATGGATAAGATGAGCGGTCTGAGCTATAGATTATTTAAGGCTCGGACAGATAGAATTAGAAACGAGAAGACATCCACCGGACAGCCGGAGACAAGCGCAAGCCTATGTCTCTGGCTATTTTTTTTCGAACAATATTATAATAAGCATATCTGAAATTGTAGACCTATCATGGAGAGGCGGAATGAAATTGACAGAATTGAAGATCGATCAAGCGAGCGTAATCGGATTTATCGGGACAGGCATTATGGGGGAAAGCATGGCGGGACATTTGCTAGCCGCAGGTTATAAGGTGAACGTATACAATCGCACGAAGTCAAGAGCAGATAACTTGGTTTCAAGAGGTGCCGTATGGCAAGATACGCCCCAATTAGTTGCTGAGCAATCAGATGTAATCATTACGATGCTCGGCTATCCTGCCGACGTAGAAGAGGTTTACTTTGGAGAAGCGGGCTTATTGCAAAATGTTAAGCCGAATCGTCTGCTGATCGATATGACGACTTCAAGTCCATCGCTTGCTAAACGCATCGAGCAGGAGGCAAGTGAAAGAGGGCTTGCGGCGGTTGACGCTCCTGTATCTGGAGGGGATATCGGCGCCAAGGAGGCTAGGCTTTCGATTATGGCCGGCGGTACGGAGGAAGCCTTTGAAGCGGCCTTGCCGCTGTTTTTGCTTATGGGCAAAAATATCGTACATCAGGGAGCAGCGGGCTCCGGCCAATTTACGAAAATGTGCAATCAGATTGCGATCGCATCCAATATGATCGGTGTAAGCGAAGCGCTCGCATACGCGAAGCGTGCGGGATTGGAGCAGAGCAAGGTGCTAAAGAGCATCGAAGCTGGCGCGGCAGGCAGCTGGTCATTGTCGAATCTGGGTCCGCGCATCATAAACGGAGATTTTGCACCTGGGTTTTATGTGAAGCATTTCATGAAGGATATCAAAATTGCGATAGAATCGGCAGATGAACTCGGGCTGCCCTTGCCTGGCCTGGCTCTCGCACGCTCTTTATATGAGCAGGTTATTGCGAATGGAGAAGAGAACAACGGCACGCAAGCGTTGTACAAAGTGATATTCGGCGAATAAAACGACTATTTATTGTGCGTAATGCGTTAATATGATATATTATTTTTTCGAATAGTGGTACTATATAACTTAAATATGACTCATATAAAGGTAGGGGGAGAGTACGATTCAGTTATCCTCACGGCAATTGGAGCTTCTTGAGCTCGTGAAGAGGCATGCGCCGATTACCGGTGAACAGCTTGCGGAGTATCTAGGAGTCAGCAGGCCGACGCTGCGCTCGGATTTATCGCTGCTTGTCATGCTCGGACTGCTTGACGCGAAGCCAAAGGTCGGTTATTTCCTCGGCAACACCTATCGTTCGAGCAGCGAGCCTTTGCAGCAATTCAACAATATGAAGGTAAGAGAGGTGCAAGGGGTTCCCGTCAATGTGCCCGATTCTTTGTCCGTGCATGATGCCGTCATCACGCTGTTCACCGAGAATGCAGACACTCTTCTAGTCGTTAACGATCAGAAGCGGTTTGTTGGAATCGTAACGCCTAAGGATTTGCTCAAAATAACGCTAGGAAACGCTGGCGCTTCAGCCATCCCTGTCAGTATGGTGATGACCCGTTATCCGAATATTGTGACGCTAATGCCTGATGAATCCGTCATGGAAGCGGTACGCAAAATGTCGCTCCATCAGGTGGATTGTTTGCCGGTCATTGTTCCTCGCGAGGAGCATCCGGCTGATCCGGAAGTAACCGGCTGGGTGTCAAAGTCGAACATTATACGCCTGATGGCGGACATCGCGATGGATAGGGAATTGGGGGAGCCAGAGTTATGACACAGCAAATTATTTATGTATGCTCCGATGCTGTCGGCGAAACGGCGGAAGCGGTAGCCAAGGCTACGTTGCGCCAATTTTCATCGGAGCATGTGAAAATTAAACGTTACGGACATCTGAGGTCTGAGGATGAAATATTGCGTATTATTGCAGAAGCGCTTAGCACAGGCGGTTTCATCAGCTACACATTGGTACAACCGGAGCTTCGGGAGCTTATGAAGGAAGAGGCGCTAAGAGCCGGTGTACGAGCCGTAGATGTGATGGGGCCGATGATGCAGGCGTACGTGGATACATTCGGCAGCTTCCCTAAGCGGGAGCCGGGGCTGCTGCATTCGATTGACGATGCCTATCATCGCCGTATGGATGCTATCGAGTTTGCAGTTAAATACGATGACGGCAAGGATGCGCGGGGCTTTGTGCAGGCGCAGGTAGTCTTAATTGGCGTGTCGCGGACGTCGAAGACGCCGCTTAGCATATTTTTGTCACACAAAGGCATTAAGACGGCTAACCTGCCGCTTATGCCTGAGGTTAATCCGCCTGAAGAGCTAAAGCCTGCTCCCGGACGGCTGATCATTGGACTTACGATGCAAGCAGAGCATCTGCTTGAAATCCGTTCTGAACGATTGAAAACGCTGGGCCTTCCAGCATCCGCACAATATGCGACGAGAGAGCGAATTGAAGAAGAGCTTCAATATGCGGAATCCGTCATGAAATCATTAAATTGTCCCGTTATCGATGTCACGAATCGCGCAATTGAGGAAACAGCCGGAATTATAACTGAATGGCTTAACAAATAATTGGCTATACCGATAGAGACAAGGGGGAATCTTAATGGATAGAACGTTTGTAATGGTGAAGCCGGATGGATATGCTCGTGGTTTGGTTGGTCGTATTGTCAGTCGATTTGAAGAAAAGGGCTTTACACTCATAGATGCGAGGGTTATGCGGCTGTCAAGAGAGCATGCCGAGGAGCATTATGAGCATTTGCGCTCAAAGGTGTTTTTTGACGAATTGGTTGATTTTATCGTTTCAGGTCCTATTTTTGCGATGATCTGGGAAGGCAATGACGCGATCAAAAACGCGCGTGCGTTAATTGGCGCGACGAATCCGTCAGAAGCGCTTGCAGGGACGATCCGCGGTGATTTTGCGCTCGATGTAGCAAGCAATATTATTCACGGATCAGACTCTGCCGAGAATGCGGAACGTGAAATCAGCCGATTTTTCCGATAGGCAAAGGTAGATGACCGGGAAAGGAATTTTTCTTGGATACATCTAATTGCCGCTATCGGGATTGAGAAGTTTATGAGCAACTGAGGCAAATAGAAGTAAATTGGCAGGTTGACGGATGGAATCAGATTATGGTAAATTTTATACAAAGTTAACGATCAAACACGGAAGCACCGTATAAGGCCGCAGCTATCTGCGCCTTCGACGGTGCTTTTTTGTGTTTTCTTAACGGGAAGGGGGGACGCAGTTGGGCAAATATCAGCTGGCAGTAGCGGTTCGTGAGCAAGAATACTTGAAGCGCCTGGCTGATTATATCCGGGACAGCAAGCTTGGCGAGCAGTGGCAGGTGACCGCGTTTACGAACGCGAACGCATGCAGGCATTATTTGAAACAGGGTTACAGAGTTGATTTGATTGCTGCGCAGCCCGATATGATTGAAGAATTGAAAGAAGAGCTTTCAAGCATACCGATTGTTGCGCTCGTATTAAAGCTAGGAGACAGCAGCGAGGAGAATGAGCTGCATCAATATCAGCCGCTTCCGCTGCTGTTGCAGCGCCTAATAGATATACATGCCCGTGCTGCTGTCCTTCCTGTCTATAAGGGAAGAGTCTCAGAGGCTGCTGCTGGCGTAAGAGTTATATCGGTTTATTCGGCAGCGGGCGGGACCGGAAAGACAGCTTTGGCGCTTCACTTGGCGCATGCTGCTAGCACGCACCGCTGCCGAACGTTTTATCTGAATCTTGAGAGGTGGAATACGTCTGAGATGTGGCTTGGATCACGGCGCCCTGGCAATGGCTCAAGTGGAGGAGAGGCAGTAAGCGAAGGATTATCCGAGCTATTGTATGGACTTAAAGCCCAGCCCGAGCAAGCGGTGAGCTGGCTCTTGGAGCATCGGAAGCGTGACCCCCTGCTGCAGGCTGATTATTTGGCAGCTTGTACGAATATGGAGGATCGAATGACGCTTAACGAGGAGGATGCTTTAGGTTTAGTGAAGGTCATCGAGCGGAGCGGACAATACGATCTTATCGTTATCGATTTGGAAAGCGGTTTGGATGAGCTGCACGCCGCCATTTTCGAAAGATCGAATCAGGTGCTTTGGTTATTGAATGATGAAGCATCCGTACGTAATAAGCATGCGATGGCCCTTCGTTACGGGGAGCAAAAGTGGGGCAGCCGATTTCACCGATTGTTCTCCAAATTCGTTGGCATAGCAGGAAAGGCTGAGATCCCCGTCAGCCAAGAAACGAATGGATTGGCATTTGCGCGGGTTCAGCTTCCAGAGATTCCGCAGTGGAGGGGAGCGGGCAACGCCACGCTGCTGTCGTCCCCGCAATATAGGGCGGCGGTAGATAAGCTATTTAAGCATCTTTGGCCGGAGGGAGGAGAGGGCAGTTGCTGAACGAGGAGACGGTGCTGAAGCTGCGCGACAAGGTGCGGGCGAAGATTGACTTCAGCGGTGCGCTGTCTGACGACAGCCTAATGCGAATGGCGGAAGAAACCGTATTCGAATGGTGCGAGCTTCATCCGCTTACTGCCTCAGGCAAGGTACAGCTGGTGCGCAGGCTGTTTCATTCGTTTCGAGGACTCGACATTTTGCAGCCGCTTATGGAAGATCCTTCGATCAGCGAAATTATGATCAACCACCATGCAGAAATCTTTGTTGAACGCAGAGGGCAAATGGCGCTGCTGCCGGTATCATTCGAGAGCAGAGAGAGGCTGGAGGATTTGATACAGACGGTCGTAGCCAGCGTGAACCGTGTCGTCAATGAGTCTTCTCCCATCGTTGATGCGCGTTTGAAGGACGGCTCCAGGGTACATGTCGTGCTTCCGCCGGTTGCGCTTAAAGGGCCATGCATGACCATTCGAAAATTTCCTGAGCAGCCGCTTACGATGGAACAGCTTGTTTCAATTGGCTCCATATCGGCGGAGGCCGCGTCATTTCTTAAAGTGATGATCGCGGCGCAATACAATATTTTCATAAGCGGCGGTACGGGTACGGGCAAAACTACCTTTTTGAATGCCTTATCGCAGTTTATCGGACAGGATGAGCGAATTGTAACGATCGAAGATTCCGCGGAGCTGCAAATACGCACCGTTCCAAATTTAGTATCGATGGAGACGAGAAACGCAAATACAGAGGGCAAAGGCGAGATAACGATCCGCGATCTCATTCGCGCATCGCTGAGGATGCGTCCTAGCCGAATCATTGTAGGGGAGGTGCGCGGCGGGGAGGCGCTTGATATGCTGCAAGCGCTAAACACCGGCCATTCGGGGAGCATGTCGACAGGCCATAGCAATGGGGCAAAGGATATGATGGCACGACTAGAGACGATGGTGCTTAGCGCTGCGGAATTGCCAGTGCAAGTCATCCGTCAGCAAATTGCGTCGGCCATCGATATTGTAATTCATATCTCGAGATTCCGGGATCGGTCGCGTAGAGTAACGGAAATATGCGAGGTTGTAGGCATGGAAGCTGGCGAGGTGCTGCTTAATCCGCTTTTCCTTTTTGAGGAGGAGGGGGAGAAGAACGGACTGGTGCTAGGCAGCCTTAAGCGAACTGCGAATTTAATCGTCCGAAATGACAAGCTAGCGATGGCTGGAAAGAGCATTGAAGGAGGAACGGCGATATGAACGGCCATAGAGGAACAGGTGCGTTAAAGAACCGGCGCAGTCAGCTTGGCGGGCGTTTGCAGCGGGCGCTTGAATGGTGCGGCTGGGAGAGTCGTTCGATGCTAGCTCATATCAAGGCAGGCAGATCATTAACAAACTATGGACAGTATCACTTAACTCGGAGCCAGTTTGTAGTTGCTGCAGTAGCTGGAGCACTGCTGATTTATGGCGCAGTTTATTTATTTTATCATTCCATTTTCCTTTCGTTTATGCTCGCGAGTCTCGGAATAGCAGCCCCTAGATATAGGCGCAGATCGCTGCTGCAGCAGCGTAAAGAGCGGTTGAAGCTGCAGTTCAAGGAGGCATTGTTTTCTCTTACTTCCTCGCTCGCGGCAGGCCGTTCACTGGAAAATGCCTTTTTATCGACGCTAGATGATTTGAAGCTGCTTTATCCGGATCCGCGCACGGAGCTTTTGATCGAGTTCCAAATTGTACACTTTCGACTTGAGAATGCGGAACCGCTTGAATATGCGCTGCGCAACTTTGCGGACCGGGCCGGCATCGATGAAATCACGCAGTTTGTTGACGCTTTGGCGGCTTGCAAGCGCTCAGGAGGGGACCTGCTTGAGGTGATGAAACGAACCTCCGTTATTATCAGTGAAAAGCTGGGCACTGAGCAGGAGATAGCGGTCATGGTTGCACAGAAAAGGTTCGAGGGACGGATTATGATGGCGGTGCCCTTTTTTTTTCTCGCTTTTCTTGGCCTCGCAGCCCCCGATTACATGGCTCCCCTCTATGGGGGAGTCGGATATTTATTGCTGACGGCAGCGTTGTTGCTTTTGATTTTATGCTTTTGGACGATGGCGAAAATAATGAGCATTCAGATGTAACCGATAGGGAGGGAGGCGAATGGCTGCAGCGATTGCCGCTGTTGGGTTATCCGCGATATGGATCTATTTCGTTGGAAGAGCGGCGCTTTATGCGATTTGGCTTCGTCTTGCGGGCAGGAAGAGGCTGGCAAGTCTAGCGGAGCAGCAGCTTAAGCAGCTCTGCTTAATCCATCCATTTATGCTCTTGCTAGAGCGGCTTCGACTATTCGATTCCCTGCAGCTGCCAATAAGCAGCTATCATATGAAGCTGCTTCTATTGATGGAAAGCGATTGGACGATTGAGCGGACGAAAGCGGAGATGGCAGCGGCTTTCGGGACGGGGTACGCAGCCTTAACGGTCTGTGCATGGCTTAGCCTGATCGGACAAGAGCCGGTGCTGCTTGCGATGGGAGCCGTGTTCGGAATCGTGCTCACGATACGTCCATTCGTTGAAGCAGGAAGGCGAGTAGAGCGGCGCAAGCAGCAGATGATTACCGAGCTTCCGGACATGCTGAGCAAGCTGATGCTGCTTGTAGGAGCCGGGGAGACTGTCCAGCAAGCATTGGCGAGATGCTTGGAAGGAAAGGAACTGAGGGAGCATCCCCTTTACAAGGAGTGGGGAGATGTAGTGTCAGCGCTTCGCAATGGCCAAACCTTCAGCTCCGCAATAGAAAAGTTTAACCGACGATGTGCCGTACAGGAGGTATCCATTTTTACGACGGTGCTGCTTCTAAATTATCGCCGAGGCGGAGAACATTTTGTACTTGCTCTGCGAGAGCTCTCCTATACGCTATGGGAGAAACGCAAAGCAATCGCCAGGTCGCGTGGGGAGGAAGCATCGTCCAAGCTTGTTTTCCCCCTCGTAGGCATATTGCTTGTGCTTATGATTTTGGTAGCTGCGCCTGCTGTTCTGCTTATGTCTTAACCAAAAACAGAGAGGATGATTAACGATGAAAAAACGAGGTCAAGCGATTCGGTCGTTTTGGGCAGAGGAAGACGGTTTGGGGACGTTAGAAATTATTTTGATTATAGCAGTCGTTATTATTATTGCGCTGCTGTTCAAGGATTGGATTATTGAGCTGATTGAACGTTTAATGGGCAAAGCGGATGATGAAGCGGACAAAATTTTTAGTTAGCAGGTGATGCTAGTGAGCCGGATAAGAATGAGGGCACGGCTGCTAGATTGGCTGAAGCGGGAGCAGGGCAGCTTTACGTTAGAATCGACCATTGTTTTTCCAATGCTGCTGGGGCTCATCTTACTTTTTATTTTGTTCGGCATGTATATGTATCAAAAGGTCGTTTTGTATTACGCAGCCTCGGCTAGCGCAGAACGTGCAGCATTTGGTTGGGATAATAGCTATCGAGAGGCAAGAAACGGCATGCTTTCGGAACTGAGTTACGACGGCTTGTATTGGCGGATTGGCGAGGATGAACGGCTCAAGAGCCTGTTCGGAACGGGTGGAGAGAAGCCGGACGCAGCAGTCATGATTCCACCTCAGAGCTCAGATGAAGCAAGCGAGAACGCTTTGCCCATGCGCAAAATGGAGCAATCTGTCAGGTGGATCGGACAAGCTGGCCTTTCCTACGAAGGTCAAATGAGCTACTTTGGCGGTGTCCTAAAAAGAGTGATCGAAGTGAAGCTGAAGTCCCCCTTTTCTAATCGATCGGTTGAGAAAAGCTGGTTGAGGCGAGAGGCAATGACGGTAACGTCTGCAGCTATTGTTGATCCCGTTGAATTTATTAGAAGCGTTGATCTCGTTCGCTATTATACAAAGAAGTTTGCCGATGGGACAGGCGGAGCGAGGTCGCAGGCAGGAGAAGTTTTGGCTCCCTACAAAGAGACTAAAGTGCGGAAGCCCTGATCAAGGCTGAGCAGCCCAAAACGAATAGAAGATGAGGGGGAAGAGCAGCTGTGAATAGGGATACAATCGGAAAAGTCTGGCACAAAAGCTGCAAAAATAGCCTTCTGTTTCGAGAGGACGGAGCAGTGACGATATTTTCGGTTATCGTATTATCCGCGCTGCTGCTGTTTTTTTCTTTGCTCATTGATTATGCCCGGATTGCAGCTTTGCATAAGCTTACCGAAGATGCTGTCCGCTCTAGTGTTCGATCCGTGCTCTCTGCCTATGATTCTGCCCTGTATGAGAGATATGGACTGTTCGGGCGCGGCGGTACAGAGGGGGGAGCGCTCTTCTCGCAGGCGATGACAGCTAATACAGAAGGACCTATTGGCTCGAATAAACAGGGGATGAAGCTGGTTCGTATGAAGGTGGAGTCATCTGAGTTGCATGCAGCCTCATTTTTAGGAAGGCATGAGGTGTTTGGCAGACAGGTGCTGGAGGAGATGAAGTATAAGGCTCCGATTGATTTTACGCTGGAGCTTGCTGCGAGGTTTGCTCCGATGGCAGGGGCGATGAAGGAGGCTTCCGTTGCCGTCAATCTGCTGGAGCAAATGCGCAAGCTCTATGAGAAACGAGAAGCCCATCTTGCCAGAGTGCTGATGTTGCAAGAGCAATCGTCCAAAACGGTAGGGGAAAGCGGAATTGCGGCGATGATTCCTGTTCAGACGGGAGGCATGACTGCTGGTGTAAAGTCCGCTCTTCGTATCGCTAGTGAATACGAAGAATATGCCGAGATGGTCATCCATGATCAAATGCTGCCAGCTGGAGAGAAAGCCAAATATACGAATGAGATTAAACAATATGAGGATAAAGTCAGATCTTTTGTGGCTGAACTTCGCCGAGCGAGCGTTGGAATGATGAAGCATCATGTAGAGCTGCATGGTGATGCCATTCAAGAGCTGGAAGCTGCACGATTGCGCAATGAGGACATGCTGAGGCTTGCCGAGCAAGCGAAGCAACAGTCCAATCTTTCTGACTATGACGCAGTGTCCGGGCGAAGTATAACGGGCTCGGAGCCATATCAGGTTCCAGCGAACAGCGCCTCTGATATTAAGCAGGTAAAGGAAGCTGCAAATGAGCTTGTATTGCCTGATGGTTGGTTTGACGACTACAGGCAGGAGTTAGAAACACAAGGAACTACTGCAGCTGCCATTGCTATGGAGGCTGGCGGTTTTCAAACAAGCAGCTTAGCTTCCTTGGCAAAGCCGATTACAAGCAGTGCCTCTGGCGTATTGTTAGAGAGCGTTACGAGCCTGCGGCTTGCATATGGTGCCTATGAAGAGAAATACATTCACTCTGCCGGCATTATTGGCAGTCGAAAGCAGGCGCTTGAGCAAGGCAACATAAAAGCACAGCTCAAGCAGCAGGAGGAGCAAGCGGGAGCGCTGTGGAAGAGGGCGCGCAGCATGCTTCACGGCATCACTGCTATCCCTCAGACAGAAGAGCATATAAAGATTTTTGAGCAGGTTAAGAAGCGTTATAACGATAATCTATTGTTTAACTGGCAATCTGGCAAAGCGGCGGAGACCGCGGCTGAGGAAATAGGGAATGCCATGGATGCACATGAAGCTGGTGAACAATCGACTGCTGTGATGGACGGTTTATTTTCGGGTATGTCCGGCATGCTCGAGCGAACAAGAGATTCGTTTTATTTTGGGGAATATGTGATTAATCGATATTTGAGCTTTGCCCCGCAGCATTTGCGAGGGATGATGACGAATGGAAACGTATCCGAACTATCGCAAGCTGTTTCATTTAACAATCAGGAGGCCGAATATATCATTTATGGCTTTCACAATCCCATTGGAAACATAGCTGCCGCATATGGGGAGTTGTTTGCGGCTCGTCTAGCCATAAGGACGATGGAGGGGCTTATTGAAAGTAAATCGCTTGGCCACCCGCTGCTTATTTTGTCGGCAGCACTTATTTACGGCTTGGAGAAAACGATTGAGGATATGCTTGCCTTCACGGAGCGAGGCTCGGCACCTTTGTCTAAATATGTGAAAGTAGAGCTTAAGTACACCGATTATTTAAGGCTGTTTATACTCATGCACGGCGCTGAAGACGAGGCAAGCTTTGCCCGCATGATCGCGGTCATTGAACAGAATAGCGGAACGATACTATCGGCCGTTCCGAGCGGAGTAACAGGCGAGTCTAAAGTAACTACGCAGCTATGGTTTGTACCCGGCTTGATGCAGGTGCTGGGAAAGTTCGGGCTTTTGGAGGGAAAGGTTGTCGGCAATCGCTATGAGACGACGCAAACGATTGGTTGGTCCTATTAAATGCCGAGGCCGCAAAAATGACCAAGGTTCCATTGTTTTAGAAGCAGCGTTAGTAATGCCCATGCTTATAATTGTTTTGCTCGTGTTTGTCATGCTTATTCGCCTATGTTCCGTACAAATGGCTCTGCATTCTGCCGCATCACAATCGGTAAGGCAAATCGCTGCAAATATCCAACCGGTAGAGTTGGCATGGAAGCAGGCTTCAGCCCGCATTCCCGTAACGGAAACGACAAGCACTTCCTTATCTTCATGGAGCGAGATTGCGGCAGATGCATCGGAGTGGCTTCCCTCTCCTGTTGGAGAGGTGGTATCGTCCGCGCTGCGAGGTGACTTCAAGCCGCTCCAAAACATGGCTGCTACGGAGATTGGCCGCGCAGTCGTCGAGCCCTTGTTAAGAGAGTTTGCAGATACAGCCATTATTGATCCGAAGAGACTGAGACTGGAATGGTTATCGCTGCCTGATCTGGGGAAGACAGAAGAGCCGTATTTGGCTATTTCTGTGGAGTACGATTTTCCTTTAAAGCTTCCCTTCTTCGGGAAGCCAATCGTGCTTAAGGAGCAAGCTTCCGAGCGTGTTTGGATAAGCGACTCGGCTCCTGCCAGATATGGTTTGGAAAGCACGGATCAACAAAATATTCCGCTGCAAATTGTGGCGATAGAGCCTGTGCCTCTGCGGCCTGGTAGGAAGGCGACCGTAACGGTTAAGACGTTGCCGAATGCGGTTATATCGCTTGATGTTACTTACAAAAGCGGCGCTAGCAAAGCGAAGCATCTGGGAGCGGCAGCGGCAGATGACGACGGTTATGTGTCATGGACTTGGCATGTATCCGGAAATACAACTCCCGGCGTCTGGGAGCTTACCGCATCGGTTAAGAGCCAGCCTTCCAACCAAGTATCGATGCATTTTGAAGTGGAGAAAAGCAGCAGCGGCGGCAGTTAATGAAAAAAACGGAGAGGGAGAGGAAAGTAGCATGCTCCTCATACAGACGGCTGCGGTAGCCGTGTTTTTGATAATTGCTTTCGTCACGGATTTAAAATCGCAAATTATTCCCAACCGGCTAACGGCAAGTTTTTTTGCTGCTGCGTTTATTTTTCATGCTGCTTTCAGCGGTATTGATGGAGTAATAACGGCTGCTGCCGGTGCTGCCGCCGGTTTTGTCCCATTACTGCTGCTTTATTTGGCAAGAGGAATAGGCGCCGGGGATGTGAAGCTGTTTGGAGCGTTGGGTGCATGGGTTGGAGTAGCGACGGTGCTGCAGATGATGCTATATGCCATTTTGTACGCTGGTGCGATTGGAGTATGTCTACTTGTTGTGAATCGTGCTTTCGGCAAGAAGGTAACGGCAGGAGTAACCGCAATCCTTGTTCCAGCAGCAGGATGGCGAAAGAAGCAGTGGCTGAAATGGGCTGAGTCAGGCAAAAAATTCCCGTTTATGTTGGCGGTTGCGCCAGCTGCTATTACGGTATGGTCAATGATCAGCAACTAGCACGATGCTTGAGGGGAGAGGAATGGAATGCAGAGCTATCGAATTGATTTTGCGATGAATCAAGGGCATGAGATGACGCTTGACCGGGAAACCGGCATATTTAGAAACGAGCTTGATGAGATCGAGACGCAGATGCTGCTGGGCGGACGGATTCCGTTTCTGTTGCCTGTTGATTGGTTCGAGCTGGATGGGAAGCTCATCTTTCGATACAAGCTGTCAGGCATGAAAATGCTCCTGCATCGCTTGCAGCAGCAAAAGCTAACGATGGAGCAGTATTACACGCTAATACTCGGCATTTCGGATGCACTGTTTGAGTGCAAGCACTATATGCTGCGGCCCGAAGGATGCTTGCTCGACGAGCAATTTATATTTATTGGAGAGAGCTTGCATGACATTCGGTTAGCCTATGTGCCTATGAAGGGAGATGCTGCGGGGCAAAGCGCCGGTGCGGGTGATCTTTTATCTTTAATCGTGCGATTCACCTCCTATATCGACCATATTGACGGTGAAGGATTAAAGCAGGTTCTTCATCATTTAACGAACACAAGATGGCCGTTAGCTGAGCTGCGGGCAACGCTTCTACATTTGATTGGCGAAATACCCGCATTGCAGCACAGTAGGGCAGCGCAGACGGTAATTCAACCGCAAAAAGCAGACCAGACCCAACAAGCACAACAGTCTCGGCAAACTCAACAAACCAAACAATCCCACCCGGATCAGCAATCCGAGCCGTTTCAGCAAACAGAATCATATTCATGGGCAAGCCATCAGCAACAAGCTGAGCCAGAACGCTATAAAGCCATACACAAGCAACATGAGCCTTCCTTCCCACTTCATGATGGGTATAATTCTAATGCTATGAAAGCTTCTTCCAGCGCTTTTGTGGAAGATATGGACGATAGATTAGAAGAGTCCGAACCAGCCCTGAAGAAAAAATGGATTTTATCAGCAGGGCTGATTATTGGAATAGCATGCGTGTGGCGTTTCGTTTATTTTAAAGCTGATACCAAGCAAAGCTTGCTGATCAGCTTGGGTATAACGTTGCTGCTCCTAGCTGCGATGCTGTTCGTTTGGCGAAAAAAGGATAGTCAGCATGCCGACACCATGGATATGGAGTATGGGATAGGACAGCTAGAGCAGGATTATGAGGAGGAGCAAGACTCGAGAAGGTTTCCCGGACTTGTGAATATTTATGGTGAGCAGAATAGGCAAAAAGCTGCATCCAAGCAATCGGCGAACGATCTTAATGAAGAGGGCAAAATCGATTCAGGGTCCACAATCCATGTGGTCGCCGCAAACCATATGCACCCAGCTGCTGAACCAACGGTACTACTCTGGAAGGAAGAACAGAAAGAGACCTCTAACGAGCATGCTGAATGGCTTCAAAGAAGCTGGGAGGGGCAGGATTCAAAGCTTGAATTGGTAGAGGGATGTTTTAAAATAGGGCGGATGGGTGAAAACGTGAGCTATACTGATCTTGCCGGAGGCGTTTCACGACTTCATTTGGAAATCGAGCGCTCTGATGGGGGATATAAAGCAAAGGATCTGGGATCCAGAAATGGGAGCCTGCTAAATGGAGAAGCGATGATACCTTACAAAAGCTATAAGCTTTCGTTAGGCGATGTTATCCAATTAGCAGGCGCGCGAGGACCTTGCTACGAGCTTAGATCGGGATAAACAGAGCGCATCTTAACGGCGACGACCCACTAATTCATTCATGGCGCTATCAACAGTTGGATACTTAAAAATAAACCCATGCTCAAGCGCCTTGCGAGGCAGTGCGCGCTGACCATCAAGGAGCAGCGTAGACATTTCGCCAAACAAGGTGCGCATTAGAAAGGCTGGCACTGGAAACCAATGCGGTCTTCCCATTGCTCTTCCAATTGCCCGGCCAAATGCATCATTGGTTACTGGATCTGGCGAGGACCCGTTAATCGGCCCGCTAATATCATCGTTGTCCAGTGTAAACAATATGAGTTGGACCATATCCTCAAGATGAATCCAGGAAAGCCATTGCTTTCCGCTGCCGATTTTGCCGCCGCCGAACAAACGGTAGGGCAGCGCCATTAATGGGAATGCGCCTTCCTTCTTGTCCAGAACGACGCCAACACGGAGCTTGACGAGCCGCCCAGCAGCAATGGTGTCGGCGGCTTGCTCCCATTTCTGCACCACTTCCGATAAAAAGTCAGTAACGTTGGTAGGACTGGATTCATCGAAAATGCCGTCAGCCGAGATACCGTATGCTGAAATGCCGGAGGCATTCACGACAACGGTTGGTTTATGTTTGAGCGATTGCATAAGCTTAGCGATGCGGGCTGCTGCTGTCCTTCTGGATTCCATGACACGCTGCTTGGCAGCTTGCGTCCAGCGCTGATTAATGGATTCGCCTGTAAGATTAACGATTGCATCGATGCCTTCAAGCAAAGCCGGATCAGTTCCCAGCTCACTCCAGGTTAATCGGGTAATGCCGGAGGGCTCAGAGTGCTCCTTTGAGCTTTGCCTTGAAATAATATAAACTTCATCATTTCTCTCCAATAAAGCTTTGGTTAACGCACGTCCGATAAAACCTGTCCCGCCAGCAATCGCAACCCGCATCCCTGTTCGCTCCTTCATTTACCTCGTTACTTGATTTCCTCGATATTGACGAGCCAATTTTGTTTAAGGTTTGCTTCGCCTTCGATTGCTTTTTCCGTATACTCGAATTTCACTTTGGCGTCATCCGGCAAAGCTTCAAGCTTGCTTTTTAAATCTTCCGTTATTTGTAACGGCAATGTCCCTGAAGCTGTTTCTATCTCTATAGAGTGCGAGTCGCTTAGACCGCTGTATGTTCCTTCGTTAACTTTAACCGGATCTGCCGGCTCCTCAATTCCGCCGCTGTTTGCTGGAGTTTCAGTAGGCTCTGGTGAGGAAACATTAGGATCAAGCATGCCGCTTTCTTCAGGAAGTTGGCTGATTTCCGGCCCTTCCTCGACTGTTCCTTGTTGTTCATTCCCTGGATTTGCATTATTCGCGTTCGTGCTGCCACAAGCTGATGTGGCGAGCATAACAGCTAGAAGAACTGCTCCTGCTGTAGCTGCTTTTTTGCTTCTTCTTCGCTTCGATGAGTTCATGATAAGAACCACCTCCTGTATGTATTAACGAAATGAACGCTAGTTAGGTTACATTTATATATAAACGCATAGGAAAGCAATGAAGCAAATGACAGGATTCGCAAGCTGCTGAAAGTATAAATGAGCTTAAGCCGCGTGGAGCGGCTCAAACTCATTTATTAAGTAAATGCTTATAGGGGCCGTAGTCGATGCCTTGACGTTCAAGGAAAGTAACTAGGCTGCGGTAATCACGTTTTGGAGTTGCTCGTATGTAGCCTTCGATGCAATGCTCGCGCGTTACGGACGAAGCGCCGTGCTCAATTGCCACCTGACCGATTTTGGCTGCGATGGAATGTTTAGCTATATCGCGAAAAGCGCTTGGCACTGGTGATACAAGCTCATCCAGCAGCTCCTTGGAATCGTCGTTCCACATGCTGCGGCTGCGCTCTACCCAGTAGTTTTGCCAATCGAGCTTAGACTTGCCGTCTCGCATCGGAAGCACCTTGAGAAATTTTCGAAACATGAAAAATCCGCCAATCGACATAGCCGCAACCATGACGACCGCCCAAAAAACGATAAAATACATAAACCAATCCGGCGC
The DNA here is from genome assembly GCF_001273905.1 of Paenibacillus sp. FJAT-27812. Classification (NCBI taxonomy): domain Bacteria; kingdom Bacillati; phylum Bacillota; class Bacilli; order Caryophanales; family Paenibacillaceae; genus Paenibacillus; species Paenibacillus sp. FJAT-27812. The sequence continues at coordinate 3,537,452 of NZ_LIGH01000001.1, forward strand.
AACTTTCATACGTGTCTTTCACCTCAATAATGAATTATACCGTATTCCTAGATTTATTTCGACATTCCTTGTAAAATAAGGTTTGATCAACCGAAAGGGGCGAAAGATTCATGTTGAAAATAGGTTCCCATGTATCATTTTCGGACAAGGGGCTGCTGACTGCAGCACAAGAAGCATTATCCTATGGCTCAGGTACGTTTATGATCTACACCGGTGCACCACAGAATACAAGGCGGAAGCCGGTCGACACGTTATATATTGAAGAAGGCAAGGCGCTAATGGAGCAATCCGGCATCAATGAGATTGTCGTGCATGCTCCGTATATCGTTAATTTAGGGTCATACAAGGATTCAACGTATGAACTCGCGGTTTCGTTCTTGCAGGAAGAGATTCGCCGGACAGACTATATCGGTGTTCGTAATATTGTCCTGCATCCAGGCGCTTATACGGATAAAGATGCAGAATACGGCATTGCCCGCATTGCAGAAGGCCTGAATGAAGTGCTTGCCGGCACCAAAGAAACGAATGTAAACATCGCGCTTGAGACGATGGCCGGCAAAGGCACCGAAATCGGCCGCAGCTTCGAAGAGATTGCCGCGATTATCGACAAGGTTCAGGACAATCATCGCCTGACAGTATGCATGGACACCTGCCATATGCATGATGCCGGATATGATCTCGTTCATGATTTGGACGGCGTGCTGGAGCAGTTTGATCGCGTGGTTGGACTTGATCGCGTAGCGGTCGTTCACGTCAACGACAGCAAAAACTCGCGCGGAGCAGGCAAGGACAGGCATGCACCGGTCGGCGCAGGCTGGCTTGGACATGAAGCGATCCAAAGAATCGTTCATCATGAAGGGCTGAAAGGGCGTCCTTTCATTCTGGAAACGCCATGGATCGGCAAGGAAGACAAAACGGAGCGGCCGATGTACGAAGCGGAAATCGCCTTGTTAAACGGCAACGGCAGAAGCCGTTTTGGCGAAACGTTCTTCGAGGATGTAGAGCGTCTGCACCATTTCTTCGGCAAGCAAGAAATTGATCCTAGAGTTTTTGTGCTCTCTACGTGGGATTTGCTGAAAAATGATGCAAAAGCGAAAAAAGCAGATCCACGCGAGCCGATGGAACGCCTATACGACCTTGTAATCGCAGGCCAGCCGCTGTCTTCCGAATTGACGGAAGAACAGATCAACCAGCGGATTACCGCTTGGTTCGGCGGCAAGGAACTGCTTGCCAAGGTTTAATATAAGCTAGCAAAACATTTCATTTATATCGTTGTGAAAGGAAGTTTGAAGTCCATGTCATCCCAATCCAAACCGTCCGAAATTTCCAATGAATTCGGCGGCAAAAGCGGCCGTGCACGCATGCTGATTTCTTGTCCGGACCGTCCGGGCATCGTTGCGGCCGTATCGCATTTCCTATATGAGCACGGAGCGAATATCGTGCAATCGGACCAATATACGATGGATCCGGAAGGCGGCATGTTTTTTATCCGCTTCGAATTTGATTTGCTTGATCTAGATAAGGAGCTTCCAGTACTCGTGGAGGATTTCGCAAGAGTAGCTGATCGCTTCGATATGAAGTGGCATACTTTCCGCGCTAGCCGCAAGAAGCGTCTTGCCATATTTGTATCCAAAGAGGATCATTGCTTGCTGGAGCTGCTATGGCAGTGGAAGGCAGGAGACCTAGATGCCGATATTTCGATGGTTATCAGTAACCATCCGGATATGCGGGAGCTTGTAGAGTCCTTCGGAATTGCCTATCACCATATTCCGGTTACGGCTGCTACGAAGGCTGAGGCGGAGCGCAAGCAAATGGAGGTCGTGGCGGATAAGGCGGATATCGTCGTATTGGCACGCTACATGCAAATTATTTCACCTAAGTTTATCGAGCAGTTCCCGAATCGTATCATTAATATTCACCACTCGTTCCTTCCGGCATTTGTGGGCGGCAAGCCCTATGCACAGGCCTATACACGCGGCGTGAAAATTATCGGCGCAACTGCGCATTATGTGACAGAGGAACTAGATGGCGGACCAATCATCGAGCAGGACGTTCAGCGCGTCAGCCACCGCGACAATGTAGATGATTTGAAGCGCATTGGCCGTACGATCGAACGCGTCGTGCTCGCTCGCGCTGTAAAATGGCATATTGAAGATCGCGTAATCGTGCATAATAACAAAACGGTTGTATTCAACTAGCTGCATAATTATGCGAGCATTCTTATTTTTATGATGGAAAACAAGCATGCAGAGTGATACAATATTCAAAGTTATTGCGTACTGGTATGACGCTGCGATCGTTATTGAGAAACCATATAACGAGACGATTATTAGACTAGAGTAGACCATAGGAGGCAAATGGAATGACAGTTACACAAAAATCAATTGACCAGCTTTCAATCGATACGATCCGTACACTTGCGATCGATTCCATCGAGAAAGCGAAATCAGGCCACCCTGGTATGCCAATGGGCGCTGCTCCAATGGGCTATCAGCTGTTTGCAAAAAATATGAAGCATAACCCATCGAACCCTACATGGATTAACCGCGACCGCTTTGTTTTGTCCGCGGGTCACGGCTCGATGCTGCTTTACAGCCTTCTCCACCTTTCCGGCTATGACTTGCCGCTCGACGAGCTGAAAAACTTCCGCCAATGGGGCTCCCTGACTCCAGGGCATCCGGAGTTTGGCCACACGGCAGGTGTTGATGCAACTACGGGTCCTCTTGGACAAGGTATTGCGATGGCTGTAGGTATGGCGATTGCCGAAGCACAGCTTGGCGCTACTTACAATAAAGAAGGCCACGATCTAATCAACCACTTCACATACTCCATTTGCGGCGACGGCGACTTGATGGAGGGCGTATCCCACGAGGCTGCTTCCTTCGCGGGCCACTTGCAGCTTGGCAAATTGGTTGTTCTATACGATTCCAACGATATCTCGCTTGACGGCGAGCTGAGCCTTTCGTATTCCGAGAGCGTTCAAAAACGTTTTGAAGGTTACGGCTGGCAAGTGCTTCGCGTAGAAGACGGCAACGATCTTGATGCGCTTTCTAAAGCAGTAGCTGAAGCGCAAGCGGATCTGTCCAAACCGACTTTGATCGAAGTGAAAACGGTTATCGGCTACGGCAGCCCGAACAAAGGCGGCAAAGGCGGACATGCAGGTCCTCACGGATCACCGCTTGGCGCTGACGAAACAAAATTGACGAAGCAAGCATACGGCTGGTCGGAAGATCATCAGTTCCACGTGCCTGACGAAGTTCGCGCTCATTTCGCAGATGTGAAAAGCAGCGGCGAGCAAGCCAATGCAGAGTGGGATGCTAGCTTCGCAGCATATAAAGCAGCTTTCCCTGAGCTTGCGGCTCAATTCGAGCTTGCGATCTCTGGTGCATTGCCAGAGGGCTGGGACGCTGACCTTCCTGCATACACAACGGCAGACAACGCGGTATCGACTCGCGTAGCTTCAGGCAACGCGCTTAACGGCCTTGCGAAAAACGTACCGACGATTTTCGGCGGATCCGCTGACCTTGAAAGCTCGACAATGACTCACCTGAAAGGTTTGACGCAGTTCAAACCAGGCAGCTACGATGGCCGCAATCTTTACTATGGCGTTCGTGAATTCGGAATGGCTGCTGCAATGAACGGTATTGCGCTGCATAGCGGCTTGAAAGTATTCGGCGGTACGTTCTTCGTATTTACGGATTACCTTCGTCCGGCTGTTCGTCTTGCTGCACTGATGAAGCTTCCTGTCGTTTATGTATTGACGCATGACAGTATCGCAGTAGGCGAAGACGGTCCTACGCATGAGCCGATCGAGCAGCTTGCTTCGATCCGCATCATCCCTGACCTTACGGTTATTCGTCCGGCTGATGCTAACGAAACTTCGGCAGCATGGGCATATGCCGTTGAGAACACAGGCAACCCGGTAGCACTTGTGCTTACTCGTCAAAACCTGCCTATCCTTGAAGGCACAGTGAGTGATGTTCACGCTAACCTACGCCGCGGAGCATACGTTGTATCCGATGCAGCAAACGGCAAGCCGCAAGCGCAAATTCTTGCAACTGGCTCTGAGGTGCAACTAGCTGTAGCCGCTCAAAAAGCATTGGCAGAAGAAGGCATTCAAGTACGTGTCGTCAGCATGCCGAGCTGGGATTTGTTCGAGAAGCAATCGAAGGAGTACAAAAACTCCGTCATTCTTCCTGAGGTTAAAGCTCGTCTTGCCATCGAAATGGCTCATCCATTCGGCTGGGAGCGTTACACAGGAGACCAAGGCGATATTCTTGCTATCGACCGTTTCGGCGCATCCGCACCTGGCGATCGCGTAATCAAAGAGTATGGCTTTACGGTAGAAAATGTTGTTAGCAAAGTAAAAGCATTGCTGTAATAGCGATTCAAGCTTTAGCATCCGATAGATAAGGGAGATCACAGCCACCATGTCTCAATTCGATAACGTATCAATCGTCAAGAAAGCAAATGTTTACTTCGACGGTAAAGTAACGAGCCGCGCTGTACTGTTCGCGGACGGCACCAAAAAAACACTCGGCATCATGCTGCCGGGCGACTATGAATTTGGAACGGACTGCGTCGAAATCATGGAGATTTTGGCTGGTGATTTGAAAGTGCTGCTGCCTGGCGAAACGGAATGGCTGCACATTAAAGGCGAAGGCGAATTCAGAGTGCCTGCGAACACCAAATTCAAGCTTCAGGTTGCTGAAGTATCGGATTACTGCTGCTCGTACATTTACGAATAGTTTTGCCTAGCAAGTTCAAAAGAGGCTATCCACACCTGCGAGCAATCGCCGGGGGAAAGCCTCTTTTTTTTGCCTGCTCATAATCCCTAATATCGTGCTAACAATCATAAAAAATGGTAATATAAGGACCCGGCTCCGCAGCGCTACAATTAGCTTTGTAATGGCTAAATATAGACAAAACATTAGGGGTGGAGGGGGAAAAGCAATTGAACCGGCGGATTGCAAAGGCCGTGCTGTCGTTTATACTAAATAATGGAATCACCATGATAATTTTTCAAAGTATGGGCTTGTCTGCTTCGGCTTTCTTATATTGACGAATGGCGCAAAATTCGATTTTTCGTGACAACTATACGGTAAATCAAATTGATTTGGACTATGCAAATCGGATAAGGTTAAGAGAGAAAGAAGCGCGCATGCTTTAAGCCTTCGCGTTTACTTAGGAGGTTATGTTCTTGAAGGAAAAAAACGTTGGACCCTTGGTGGCGATCTTGTCACTGGTCCTAGTAGCGATCATAACGATTTTGTTCTTCTTGCCGGCATACGACGGGGAGATCGGCTTTGACGTTACGATATTGCCGCTGCTTAATGCGATATTCAACTGCTTCACCTTTATTGCGCTGGTTGTTGCGCTAGTTGCGATTTTGAAGAAAAATGTACGTCTTCATCGTACATTCATCGGGGCTGCTTTTACATCCACGACGCTGTTTCTTGTTTCCTACGTCACTTACCATTATTTGACGGAATCAACGAAATACGGCGGAGAGGGCGCGCTGCGCTCAATTTATTTCTTCATTCTGCTAACGCATATTTTGCTAGCTATTGTTGTTGTGCCGCTTGCTTTGCTGTCTGCTGTCCGCGGCTTGCAAATGAAGGTGGACAAGCACCGCAAAATCGCGAGATGGACGATGCCAATCTGGCTGTACGTGAGCTTTACGGGCGTTGTTGTATATCTGATGATTTCTCCTTATTATTGAGAAGACAATGAAGGCCGCCGGGATAATCCTGGCGGCCTTCATTGTTTATATAGACGTTAAACAGCCGCGCTTGCGCCTTCGATCGTTTTTTTCAGCCTCTTGCGGTGCACGCTCCGCGAGAGGAAGACGCTGATCTCGTAGAGTGCGACAAGCGGAATTAAGATGATAAAGGCAGAGACAAAATCCGGCGGTGAGATCACGTTCGCGACGATAACAAGAATGAGATAAGCATAACGCCGCGATTTCTTAAGCCGTTCAGGCGTTAATAAGCCGATTTTGGTCAGGAACATGACGAGAATCGGAAGCTCGAAAGCGAAGGCGATCGGCAGGACAATGTTAATCATGAAGCTGAAGTATTGGGTAATGCCATAGGTTTCGACAAGATTCAGCTTATCGGATACATCCGTGATGAAGGAGAAGCTCATTGGCAGCACGACATAATACCCAAAGGCAAGCCCAAGCAGCAGGCATAACACGCTGTAAGGGATGTATCTGAGCGTCGCGCTTCGTTCATGCTGATGCAATCCTTTTTTGACGAAACCCCAGATCAGATAAAGCGTGACGGGCAATGAAGAGGTAACAGCGAATGCAAGCGATATGTTCATGTACATGCGGATTCCGTCGAAGGGGGAGAAAACATTCCATTCGAGCGTCGAAGCCGGCGGTGTGCTTTTAATATAGTCTAAAATAATCGGCGAAACGGCAAGGCCAGCGCCAGTGAATACGGCAAATACGGCGAAAATCGAAATCAGCAGCTTGCGAAGCTCGAAGAGATGCTCTAATAAAGGCATATTGGTTCTATTGCTCATTAAGATGCACTACCTTTCCTAATATTAGGAACGCATATGATGGCGAGCGTATGCCTTGCGAAGCTCGAACGTGTGGAAGCCATCTTGTAGCTTTGTTTGAATCTCCTTAAGAATGTCCACATCCTCATAAGAGAATTTCCTTGCGCCGCCTCGCGTCCTGTCAGGGAAAATGAGCTGCTTTTCCTCGTAATAACGAATCTGCCTCTCCGTTAAACCGGTTAATTCACAAACGGCGCCAATTCTAATCACTTTATTGCTCATTGCTTCGCCTCCTATAACAATTAAAAATAAGTGAGTGCTTTCTTGCATGCAAATGATAGGTTAAAGTGAGTTTATATAACATGAGAATGACCTTGATGGTGATTTTAGCAGGCTGAATGAAAGAAGACAATGGTCTTGATGGACTATGAATATTTGTTTGAAAAAGGAATTTGCCCATTTTTATGCAGGATGAACTGACTATAAATACTTTTTTTATTGATACGTCAAAATATATAAAGAATATTTATGTTAGTTTTTCTTACATAATAATAGAGTGGGCTCTGTAGTCCGTGTTATCTTTTCGTTGTGAGATTTACAAAGCCGACGAATGGAGTGAGCGGAATGGAGTCGACGAAAACGCCTAGCGAGATGTCCAGGCGGCAGTTTCTGAGCACAGTGGGGAAGATAGGCGGAGGAGCAGCCGTATTTAGCGTAATGGGTACGCTTGGGCTGCTATCTCCGGAGACGCTAAAGGCAGCAGACTTTGAGCCGCCGGACGGGAACGAGCTGTCGATGAGTAAAAAAGGCGGCAAAAAGATTATTATTTTAGGCGCTGGTATTGCAGGGATGACTGCCGCTTACGAGCTTAGCCAAGCCGGCTACGATTGTACGATTCTGGAGGCGCGCGCCCGTTCGGGAGGACGCATCTGGTCTGTGCGGCGCGGAACGACGATAGCTGAAATAGGGGCATCCAAGCAAGTGGCGCGATTCGCGGACGGCTTATATTTGAATGGCGGTCCTATGCGTATTCCGCAGTTCCATGTCACGATGGAGTATATCCGTAAGTTCGGCATTCCTATTGAACCATTCAACAATGTGAATGATCACGCTTATTACTATAACGAGGAAGTTGGCGAGCTTTCCGGCAAAAAAGTCAGAAAGCGCGAAGCAAAAGCGGATGTTCGCGGATACGTTAACGAATTAATGGCCAAAGCGGTTAACCAAAATGCGCTCGATCTGCCGATTACTGCCGAAGAGAAGGAAAAGCTGGTTGCCTACCTGCGCTCGGAAGGCGGCTTGGATGCCGATTTGTTCTACAAGGCTTCCTCGCGCGGCGGTTATAAGGACGAGCCGGGCGCAAGGCTTGATGCCGGCGTCATTCGGGATCCGTTCAGCATGAAGGCAATTTTGAATTCAGGCTTCGGCAATTATTTCAGCAGCGAATACGGCTATGATCAGCAAATGATGATGTTCCATCCGGTTGGCGGCATGGACGCGATCTCAAATGCTTTCGAGAAAAGGCTAAAAGGTAAAATTAAGTTCCACTCCGAGGTCATTGAAATCAAGCAAAGCGGCAGTGGCGTAACCGTCCTTTATAAAGATCTTGCTTCAGGTGAGGAGCGTAAGATCGAAGGCGAATATTGCATATGCACGATTCCTCTATCTGTGCTGAAATCGGTCAAAGCCGACTTCTCTCCGGAGATGAAAAAGGCGATTGACAGTATCAGCTACGCGTCAGCAGGCAAGATCGGCTTGCAATTCAAGCGCCGATTCTGGGAAGAGGATGAGCAAATCTACGGTGGCAATACGCTGACCAACATGGATATCTCATCGATCTATTACCCGCCGACAGGGTATATGCAGAAGAAAGGGCTGCTGCTCGGCTATTACGCGTTCGGCGGAAGCGCGGATAAGCTAGGCGAGATGTCGTATATTCAGAGGGAAGCGCATGCGCTTCAGCAGGGCGCAAAGATACATCCACAATATCATAAAGAGTTCGAGGCCTCATTCTCTATAGACTGGAAGCGAATCAAGTACAATCTTGGCGGCTGGGTATCTTACACGGGCGACCAGCGTACGACCGTTTATCCGACGTTGTGCAAGCCGGACCGCAGAGTCTATCTTGCGGGTGAGCATATGAGCTATATTACGGCATGGATGGCAGGCGGCATCGAATCTGCACGCGCAGTCGTAACCGATATTCATCAGCGCGTGATGAATGAGTAGCAAGCTGATTCATGCCGGTTCATGAAACTTTAGGAGGAATGCTAAAGATGGAGATAAAGTTGAAGCGCAACGCGAAAATCGCAGTCGGAGCAGCCATATTGTCATGCTTCCTGGGTGCATCCGCCTATGCAAGCGCATTATTGCCTAATAAATTGCCGTTAACGCCGGTAAACGAGCCTGAATTTTACGGAAGCCCGACCTCGTCAATTGCCAGCGCGGTGGCTTTGCCTTCCGGAGCAGCGACGTTCTCGACGAGCGGTACGGTTCCGCCGCTTCTGAACAAGGATGGCAAGACGGTGTATGAGCGTTACGGAGACACGGAAAAGCAAGGGGAAGGTATCCTTTTGAACATCGAAAAGCAGCTTAAGGAACAAGGCCTTAGCATGAAGGATGTAATTTATCTCAGGGTATACGTGACGGCTGACGAAGCGAAGAAGGGCGAATTCGATTATCAAGGCTGGTTCAATGCCTATGCGAAGTTCTTCAATACGAAGGAGAACCCTACCAAAGTGGCACGCTCAACAGTAGGCGTAGCGGGCTTAGTCAACAAGGATTGGCTAATTGAGATCGAAGCAGTGGCTGCTTATCCGATCACTCACAACCAAAATTAATAGCAGTAGCTTAGTCCTATATAAAGAAGAAATGGAGATGATGGTTGATGCTGCAAAGTATTGGTTTGCCGGGACTTATTATGATTCTTGTAGTGGTATTGATCATATTTGGGCCATCCAAGCTGCCGGAACTGGGCAGAGCGGTAGGAAGAACGCTTCATGAGTTTAAGTCTTCCGCGAAGGAGCTTGTCGCGGAGACGAAGGACGATGTCATTGAGAAGCAGGAAGCAGCCAAATAAGGTTGGCCTAATCAAACAAAGAGTTGCCTCGATTGCAGTGCATTTGCAATCAAGGCAACTCTTTGTTTCTGTGATGGCTGAGCGTATTAAATAGTATGCCTTACGAAAACCTAAGCTTTATCGCCAAGCTTGCGGCCGATCCATTGCTCATAGGCTTGAGCTACGCTGCACATATCTAGCTCGCCAAGTCCCATGGTGTCTCCGATCTGGAATTGGCTCTTCGCTGCTTCGAGCAAAGGCGTTGGCACTTTCAAGCCGTCCGACAAGACGGAGCTCAGCTTCAAGTCCTTCAGCATCAGCTCAAGCGAGAATTGCACGTCATAATTGCCTTCCAGCAGTTTTGCGCCCTTGAGCTCCGCTGCCTTGCTTGCTGCGCCGCCCGATTGGACGAGCTCGATGAACGAAGCGCCGTCGATGCCGCCGCTTGCGGCAATCGCCATGCCTTCTGCCAATGCGACAACATTGATGCCAACGATTGTGTTATGCGCAAGCTTTGCCACGGAGCCGCTGCCGTTAGCGCCCATCGGAATGACCTTGCGTCCCATTGCAAGCAATACATCACGAGCTCCGCTAAGTGTGTCTGTAGAACCTCCTACCATGAAAACAAGCGTTCCGCCTTCTGCTGCCGGCTTGCTGCCTGTCACCGGAGCGTCGAGGAACGAGGCGCCAAGATCAGCCGCCGCCGCCGCAAGCTCCTTCGCCAAAGTCGGCGAGATTGTGCTGCTGTCAATGAGCGTATGACCGCTGCGTGTTCCGGCAAAGATGCCGTTCTCTCCCCAATAAACCTCGCGAATAGCCGGATCGTTGCTAATCATCGTAATAACAACTTCCGAGGCTTGCGCTACGGCAGAGGGGCTGTCCAATTCTTTTGCGCCAAGGGCAGTAAGGGAGTCTGCCTTGCCTGGTGTGCGGTTATACACGGCCACCTCGAAGCCTTTGTTTAGTAAATTTGTTGCCATTCCAAGTCCCATAACGCCTAACCCGATAAATCCGATCTTTTTCATGAAGATTTCCTCCGCTCTGAATCGTTTTTTATTTAAGTATACAGATTTTTCATCAATAATTCATTGTTTGTTGCTTGTTTTTATAAGGTAAATCCGATATTGTAGATGCTAAGTTGAAAAGCATTATCAGAGTTGTATATCGAGAAATTTTTAGGAGGCATACATTAACATGAGCAAAACAGTTCAGTTTGACTACAGCAAAGCGCTGACTTTTGTCGGCAAGCATGAAATTGATTACTTGGCAGAATCCGTTCGCCTTGCGCATGAGCAATTACATAACGGAACGGGAGCAGGCTCGGACTATTTGGGCTGGATCGACCTTCCGACTAATTATGATAAAGAAGAGTTCGCTCGCATTAAGAAGGCTGCTGAGAAGATCAAATCGGACTCAGAAGTGCTGATCGTAATCGGCATCGGCGGTTCCTATTTGGGAGCACGCGCGGCAATCGAAGCGCTGTCGCACTCTTTCTATAATATTTTGCCAAAAGAGCAGCGCAAAACGCCGCAAGTTTTGTTCGCTGGCAACAACATCAGCTCGACTTACGTTACTCACCTTCTGCAATTGGTTGAAGGCCGCGACTGGTCGATCAACGTTATCTCGAAATCCGGCACGACGACTGAGCCTGCCATCGCATTCCGCGTGTTCCGCGCAGCGCTTGAGAAGAAATACGGCAAAGAAGAAGCCCGCAAACGCATTTACGCGACAACGGACAGCGAGAAGGGCGCGCTTAAGAAGCTTTCTTCGGAAGAAGGCTACGAGTCGTTCATCATTCCTGACGATGTTGGCGGACGCTACTCCGTGCTTACAGCGGTAGGCTTGCTTCCAATCGCTGCTGCCGGAATCAACATCGAATCGATCATGCAGGGCGCAGCGGATGCATCCAAAGAATACAGCAACCCTAACCTTGCTGAGAACGAGGCTTACCAATATGCGGCAGCACGCAACGCGCTATACCGCAAAGGCAAAGCGACTGAAATTCTCGTGAACTACGAGCCGTCGCTGCACTTCGTATCCGAGTGGTGGAAACAGCTCTTCGGCGAAAGCGAAGGCAAAGACTATAAAGGTATTTTCCCGGCAGCCGTTGACTTCTCGACTGACCTTCACTCGATGGGGCAATTTATCCAAGAGGGCAACCGGAACATTTTCGAAACGGTTATTCAAGTGAATGAAGTATCTGAGCATATTACAATCGAGCATGATGCAGCGGATCTTGACGGCTTGAACTTCTTGACTGGCAAGACGATGGATTTCGTTAACAAAAAAGCGTTCGAAGGCACGCTTCTTGCGCATACGGATGGACAAGTTCCAAACCTAATCGTTAACATTGCGGACATGACGCCTTACACGTTTGGTTACCTTGTGTATTTCTTCGAAAAAGCATGCGGAATCAGCGGTTACCTGCTTGGCGTTAATCCATTCGACCAACCGGGCGTTGAAGCTTACAAAAAGAACATGTTCGCATTGCTCGGCAAACCGGGCTTCGAGAAGGAAAAAGCCGAGCTGGAAGCAAGGCTGTAATCAACCGGCTTGATCGGTATACGGGAGTTTTAGCCTATGCTCGAGAAGTATAAGACGGTCAGGCAGCAGGCCAGCGCTGAGATCGTCATCAAGAAGTCCCGTTTCATCGGTTATGCGAAGCCTGTGGAGACGGAAGAGGAAGCCGTTGCTTTCATTAATGAGATCAAGCAGCTGCACAAGCAGGCGACGCATAACTGCTCGGCTTATATGGTGGGGGAGCGGGATCAGTTCCAAAAGGCCTCCGACGATGGCGAGCCAAGCGGTACGGCGGGCAAGCCGATTCTTGAAGTCATCAAGCATAAGGGTCTGAAAAATGTCGCCGTCGTCGTGACGCGCTACTTTGGCGGCATTATGCTTGGCGCAGGCGGGCTCGTCAGAGCCTACACGGACGGTGCTGTTGCCGGCATCGAAGCGGCAGAAGAGATCGTTAATGTGCTTCACCGCGAAGTGTTCGTTGACGTGGACTATACGTGGTACGGCAAGCTGGAGAATGAGCTGCACGGCAAGGGAACGCGGGTAGGCGGAACGGATTTTACGGACCGCGTTATCGTACGCTGCCTGCCGGAAGTGCCTGAGGCAGAGGCGTTTATCGCATGGATAACCGATCTGACGCAAGGGCAAGCGGCCATAACTGAAGGCGAAAATGTTTATTATATTGAAGGCGAATAGGATGAAGAGGAGTATCGGCATATGCTGATCTCCTCTTTTTTTTGTTCTTGGGAATGCTTGTCTTTGAATCAGCCATAAGAAAAGGCTATAAAAGCGATTAGATTTCTAAATTTATTATTGACTTAATCCCAGTTTGGATGCTACATTATCAATACCTAGTAAATTAATAGGAATTATGTTTTTACTTGTTATGCTACACCTACGGCACGAGCCGATGGTCTGGAGGTAAAGTCACAGTGAATGCTATGTTTCGTGGGAAAGGGTGGAGCTTCGGCTTTCGAAGCGCCATATTGCTTTATTTTGTCATCCTAATCGTTCTACCAATCGTCGGCATTTACACGCAATCGTTTTCGCTTGGATGGACCCCTTTCTGGGAAAGCATTTCTGATCCATTAGCTTGGAAAGCTGTGCTGCTTACGGTAAAATTGGCGGTCGTCGCAACGGTTCTTAACATGTTTCTTGGTACGATGATCGGCTGGGTGCTTATTCGTTATCGCTTTCCCGGACGGCGCTTGCTCAACAGTCTCGTTGACTTGCCATTCGCACTGCCTACGGCGGTCGGCGGCCTTATGATTTTGCTGCTGCTTGGACCTAATAGTCTAGTAGGAGGCTTGGCTGAGAAGATCGGGATCGAGATCGTATTCCATGAGCCAGCGATTATTGTAGCGATGCTGTTCGTTACGTTTCCTTTCGTCATTCGGGCTATTCAGCCGCTGCTGGAGGAAATGGACAAATCAGAGGAGGAAGCGGCTTATACGCTGGGTGCTACGCGCACAAAGACGTTTTTTAGCGTTATTTTGCCAACGATGCTTCCAGGAATATTAAGCGGCGCCATGCTGGCCTTCTCGCGCGGAATTGCCGAGTTTGGCGCAGTCGTGCTCGTAGCCGGCAATATCCCGGGCAAAACGTTGATCGCATCGGTTTATATTTTCGGAGAAATTGAAAGCAGTAATCCGCAGGGAGCGGCCGCCGTATCGGTGCTGCTGCTCACGCTATCGTTCCTCATCCTTTGGACTGTTAACCTCATTCAAGGCAGGAGGAGCGGACAATGATGAGAAGATTATGGATTACGCTAACTTATATCGTTTTTGGTTTATTGCTTATCGCGCCGTTGGTCAAGATTTTTACAGGCTCATGGGCTGATGGCTGGAGCGGCTTCGTAGAAGGGATTACGAGACCTCAGTCGCTGCATGCGCTAATGATGACAGGAATTATTGTCGTAGTTGTAACCGCTTTGAATACGGTGTTTGGCATTATGCTCGCGATGTATCTCGTGCGCGCCGAATGGATCGGACGGCGGGTGAAGCGGCTGCTCAATAGCTTGGTCGACTTGCCATTCGCGGTGTCGCCGGTAATAGGCGGTTTGATGATCGTCCTTATACTCGGCCCGAATACGATTATCGGCACCATGTTCGAGGACGCGGGCTTTAAAATCGTATACGCGCTGCCTGGGATGATTCTCGCGACCTTGTTCGTGACGTTTCCGCTCATGGTGCGCGAGGTGATGCCCGTGCTACAGGAGATCGGAGCGCAGCAGGAGGAAGCGGCGTCTACGCTTGGCGCATACTCCTGGTACACGTTCTGGAAGGTAACGTGGCCTTCGATCCGTTGGGGCGTCATCTACGGCGTAGTGTTGACGGTAGCGCGGTCGCTTGGTGAATTCGGGGCGGTGCTCGTTGTATCAGGCAATATTATGAATAAGACGCAAACGGCGACAACGCTCGTATATCAGGATGTCGAAAATTTTAACGTAGTTGCCGCCAATGGCGTTGCACTGGTTCTAGCGGCATTTTCCGTCGGACTGCTGCTGCTCATGGAATGGGCGAAAAAACGAAAGGAAGTGCATTAAGCCATGCATATTGAAGTACGGAACTTAAACAAGAGCTTTGGCGATTTTCATGCAGTGAAGGATGTCAGCTTTGAAATCGAAAAAGGCCATTTGATCGGCTTGCTCGGACCGAGCGGCGGCGGTAAAACGTCCATACTTCGTATGCTGGCGGGACTTGAGTCTCCTTCCTCGGGCGATATCATTTTCCACGGAAAACGGGTCAACGACCTGCCGCCTCAAGAGCGCGGAATCGGCTTCGTGTTCCAAAACTACGCGTTGTTCAAGCATATGACCGTATATGACAACATCGCTTTTGGCCTCAAGGTGAAGAAGCAGTCGAAGGAGCAGATTCGCGAGCGCGTCATGTACTTGGTGGAGCTGACCGGCCTGAAAGGGTTCGAGCATCGTTATGCGCATCAGCTATCCGGCGGCCAACGCCAGCGCGTTGCCTTCGCAAGGGCACTGGCGCCAGAGCCGCAGCTGCTTCTGCTGGATGAGCCGTTTGCTGCGATCGACGCGAAGATTCGCACGGAGCTTCGGACATGGCTGAAGGAAATGATCGAGCGTGTCGGCATTACATCCATCTTCGTAACGCATGACCAAGAGGAAGCGATCGAAGTAGCCGATGAGATTATGATTATAAGCAAGGGCAAGCTAGAGCAAAAGGGCAGCCCGTGGGATATTTATAAAAATCCGGAAACGCCTTTTGTCGCGAGCTTTATCGGCGAATCCACGATTGTGGACAATATCGCGCAGCTCAAAGGTTTTGAGGATGCGGCAAGCCGTCCCGGCACCAAAGCACTTATTCGTCCGGAATATATCGAAATCGGCAAGCCCGGAGAAATCAAGCTTGCTTCCGCTACGCTCTCTGGCAAGGTGAAGCATTTGCATTTCCGCGGCAGCGAGTGGATGGTTGAGCTGCTCGTCGGAGATACGAAGCTGATCACATACCGTTCGCTGGAGAAGGAAGTACTGCATCCTGGCGATCAAGTCAGCGTGCTTGTGCACCGTGCCTATTTGTTCAATGATAACGACAGCTGGATTGCGGAAAATAAATTGAAGGTTGATCCGATGCCTATTCATATTTAACCAATAAGCGATGTAGAAAGAGTTGTATGCGAACATGAAAATCAATCGAGCAACAAGTCAGCGCATGTTCGTGCTGCTCCTTGCTGCGGTTATGCTGCTCGTTGCAGCAGGCTGCGGCAAGGAAGAGCAGACGAGCGATCATGCGGCTGGGTCTACCGTACAAGACGGCGATGTAACACTTGTAATCGGTGCATATTCCGTAGTGAAGGACGCTTTCGCGGACATTTTGCCTGCATTCCAAGCCTATTGGCTGAAGGAGACCGGGCAGAAGGTAGCTTTTCAGGAATCCTATGAGGCTTCAGGCACGCAAGCACGCGCGATAGCCGGCGGCTTCGAGGCGGATGTCGCGATTCTCGCGATGGAAGGCGATCTGGACAAGATTGCTGATGCCGGCTTCATCACGCATGACTGGAAGGCTCAGAGCAATGGCGGAATGATTACGAACTCCATTGTCGTATTGGGAACAAGAGCCGGCAACCCGCTAGGGATCAAGGACTGGAATGATTTGACGAACGAGGGCGTTAAGGTGCTGTATCCGAATCCGAAAACCTCCGGCGGTGCGCAGTGGGACATCAACGCTATTTATGGCGCTGGACTGAAGCAGTCCGAGGAGAAGAACGGCAAGAAGGATGCGGATTATGCGAAAAGCTTTCTAAAAGCGGTTCACGCTAACGTAGAATCGCTCGACAAGAGCGGACGCGCATCAATGGCGGCCTTCGAATACGGCGTTGGCGATGTGATCGTAACCTACGAGAACGAGCTGCTCGCTCGGATAAAGAAGGGCGTCGAATATGACATTGTCGTTCCGAAAAGCACGATTCTTATCGAGAATCCGGCAGCGGTAGTCGATAAGAATACAGATAAGCATGGCACCCGCAAGGTAGCCGAAGCTTTTATCGCCTATCTGCATAGCGAGGAAGCGCAGCGTCTATTCGTAGACAACGGCTTCCGCGCGGTCGATGAGAAGGTAGCCACTGACACGAAGGATCGTTATACCGTGCCGGATGAGCTGTTTGATATTTCGTACTTGGGCGGCTGGTCTGAGGTCAGGAAAAACCTTTATTCGAAGAAGGGCGTCTGGTATCAGGTTTTGGCAGATATCTAATTGCACGGCATAGGCTATTGAAACGAAACGAAGCGAGATCCTCTGATCCACGCAGCTCGAAAATCGAGTGCGTTTGAATCAGAGGTTTTTTTATGCGTAGAATAAGAAATGTGAGGTTGATTTTCACCGGATCAATAGAAATAATGTATGTTGTTATTTAAATCTTGTATAATGGTTATGCTCCATGCTATTTTTTTTAATGTTAATTAACTTTCGAATGACGAAGGAGAGCTGCAAAACTTATGTCTAAACAAAACGATTTCATTTCGGGATGGTTAAACCACCGAAGCGTGCTGCTTGCATTGCTGGATACGGTTCGTGATGAGCATCTTCAGTACAAGCCTTGGGAAAAAGCGATGTCGTTGTCTGGCCTAGTTCTCCATATGAACGGTGCGATGGGGATGTTCGCGAATACGGTGAAAAACGGGGAATTTACGCCTCCTTCAGCACCAAAGCCATTTGAGACGATTGAAGAGCTGAGAGCCATTATACAGGCTGATACAGAGGCTACAAAAGCCGTGCTGGTGGGTCTCTCCGATGAGCAATTAGAGAGCGTTGTTGATTTTAAAGGCATGAAAATGGCTGGGATTGCTTTGCTTGAAAATGCCAAAGATCATGAGATTCACCATAAAGGCCAATTGTTCACTTATCTTCGTTTGCTCGGAATTGAAGAGCTGCCGTTTTTCGTAAGCCGCTCTTAGGCTGTAGATCAATTATAGAATTGGAATGAAGCGATGATGGAAAAAATAAATAAAATCAAGCTTGACGCGGCATTTCAAGCTTTTCTCGCGCAAGAGGTCTTCATGCATAGTGAAGCGACCTCCTTCGTTTTTGTCCGGAATTTTAAGGTTAACCTGACGGATGCGTTATCTGCTGGAGATGGTCCATACCGGGTCGCACTCCACTTTGACGGCATTGGCTGGCTGCGAATGGAAGGGCTTACCCATTTTGAAGCGACGGAGGATGGGAAGCTTCTGCTTGCCGGTTTTGACGATAGAGGCAGGATGAACGTAGCTCTGCATTTAGGAAAGGAGCCGTTTCCGGAATGAGTAAAGAAGCTGTGAAGGCAAAGCGTAAGCTGCTAGCCGTGTTTGCACACCCGGATGATGAATCGTTTATTTGCGGCGGAACGCTGGCAAAGTATGCGAGCATGGACGTTGAAATTACGCTCGTAAGTGCGACGCGTGGCGAGATGGGGCGCCGGATGGGCAACCCGCCTTATGTGAACAGAGAAACTATGCCGGACATTCGGGAGCAAGAGCTTCGGAAGGCATGTGAAGCACTCGGCATAAAACGGCTGATCTTCTTTGATATTCGAGATAAAATGGTCGAATTTTTTGATTCGGAGCAGTTAATTGAAAAAATAGCCGTTCTCATGGAAGAGATACAGCCTGATGTCGTTCTTACTTTTCATGAAATATTTGGCGGGCACCCCGACCATTGCGCGATCGGGAAAGCAACGGACGAAGCTTTCCATCGGACGCGCCAGCAGGGTTCTCTCTATTTCATCAGCTTTGGCGATACGATGGAGAGCCCCGAGCGGTATGGCTATACGAAGAAAGAAGTCGTCAAAATCGATGTTCGCCATCATTTGGAAGCCAAGCTTGCTGCTTTCCGTGCGCATCGCTGTCAAACGGAAATGGACGAGTGGGTGTGGAAAACCGATCGTGAAGCTTTGGCTAGGCTTGGAGCCCATGAATATTTTTTAGCGGGCAGCCGATTTAATAAGCCGGTTGTGCATCATGATTTGTTTCAACCGCCACGCACGCTTTAAAACATCAGCGCTGTTCGTTCAAAGCAGCCGCTGCGAGTGTATTCAGCACCGTATTGTCCATCGGCGGGTTGTGAAGGCCCGCCCTTACATCGCGGTAATACCGCTCCAGCGGCAAGGTTTTGGATAAGCTCGCTCCCCCCACGATCCGCATCGCAATATCCACCACTTTGATCGCGTTATTCACGGCTACGTATTTGGCTAACCCAAGCTCAGGCCTCAAAGAGGGCCGGTTCTCGGTTTCTTGATCCCAGCGGCCGGCTGCCTCGTACAGCAGGCTGCGGGCAGTGCGGAGCTCAACCTCCATTTGCCCAATGGACTGCTGCACGATGGGTAGCTCAGCGATTGGACCTTGAAGATGGTTGGGACGGTAAGTCTGGGCAAAATTAACGGCAAAATCACGTGCGGCTAGTGCAATGCCTATATAGCAAGCAGGAATATGGAGCATCCAGCCGCCGCCGTCATCTATTCCTTTGCCGGTGATCCGGGAGTCATCAGAGGCGAAGACGTTGTCCAATACGACATCATGGCTGCCGGTACCTCGCATGCCAATTGTATCCCAGGTTTCAATGATGCTTACCCGCTCGTTTTTGTATACTAGAAAATCAGCGGTCGTCTCTTCTTCAGGAAGATAAGCTGTTACAACAAAACGATCGAGAATCGGAGATAACGTACTGAACGTTTTGCGCCCTGTTATCAGCCAGCCTCCGTCTACGCGAGTGGCAGTGGTCTCGGGCTTGCCGCCGCGACTTGGACTTCCGGAGGTCGCTTCGCTGGCGAAGGTATTGATCATAGCGCCATCGGCAACGATCGCTTGGCACAGCTCGCCAAACAAGCGGTCCGGCCATTTGCGAGTCGTTCGAAGATGCAGCACTTGTCCGATATGCCAGCCGACAGCCAGTGCAGTCGAGCCGTCTCCGTAAGCCAATCGTTCCTGCAGCGTAACTAATTCATGCAAAGATACCTCATCGCCACCAAATTCACTCGGCACCGTAACCTTTAAGTAGCCGGCTTCATGGAGGTCAGCAAAGTTTTCATGCGGAAAGGACCCTTCCCGGTCGTGCGCAGCCGCTCTTTCGGCAAAACGCGCAGCAAGCGCCTCTACCTTATCGGCACGTTCTCTCTCCTGCTCGCTTCGTATATATTGATCGATTATCCGCCCCAATGATTATGCACTCCTTCGATAAAAACGTAATTCCCTTATCCGATTTTACCATAACCTTGAATGCGGAATCATTTAAAATGTCCGCTCAGCTGATCTTCATTCCGCCAAACATAGAGCTAGAATCTAGATTTCTTCCTAGAAAACCTACCTCATTTTCGGAAATTAGGCTTTTCGAAAAAAACAAAAATAGGACGGACAGTGAATCGCACACTGCTTCGTCCTATTTTTTGATAACAAGCTGATCCTTCACTCTCGATTTACGGTTAAAACATCGGGAATACGTATCGTACCAAGAAGTACAATGCTCCAAAGAAAATGATGATGTAGGCGGCATATTTGATGAACGTAGAAGCAACCAAGCTTGAGTCTGATTTTTTCTCTACATGGCGTTCTTCGATTTCTAAGTTTCGTTGTCCGGTTGACATTTGAACCACTCCTTAGTGTGATTTGGTTAATCTCCAATACCCTGAAAAATGAATGATGAAACACTATGATCCATGCATGGGAGCAAGTTTCGAGCTCTTTCGATTATTGCTCGGGAAATAGTCGAACTTATGTCAGGCCGTTATCTTTGCATGATTAACCCTTACGGGGATAGGGTAAAAGATAGTCAGATGATCGAGCAAATGAGGTGGAATTACAACTAGCGAGGAGGAGATGGGATTATGGTGAAATTAGCAATCGTCTATTACAGTGCAACAGGTACAAATTATAAAATGGCAAAGGCTGCCGAGGAGGCTGCCACAAATCAGGACGTGGAGGTTCGGCTGCTGCGGGTTGCAGAGCTGGCTCCGGAAAAAGTGATTGCTTCCAATACGGCATGGAATGATCATGTTGAAGCAACAAAGGATGTTAAAGTTGCGACAACAGATGATTTGGAATGGGCGGATGCCATCTTATTCGGTGCTCCGACACGGTATGGCAATGCAGCATCGCCACTTCGGCAGTTCATAGATACAACGGGAAAATCGTGGGCAGAAGGGAAGCTGGCGAATAAGGCTGTATCTGCCTTCACTTCTGCTCAAAATGCTCATGGAGGCCAGGAAGCGACGATTCTCTCCCTGTATACGACCTTTTACCATTGGGGAGCGATCGTAGTCGCGCCAGGATACACCGATCCCATTTTGTTCAAGGCTGGCGGCAATCCTTACGGCGCAAGCGCAACCGTTGGTGAGAATGGAGATTTTGACCCCATTGTACTTGATGCGGTTAAGGTTCAAACCAAACGATTGTTAGATATTGCGGCACGTTTGACGTAGTAGAAACTTAGAGTCATTGAGAGAGCTCCGCAGCAATGCGGGGCTTTTTTTATATGTAAAAGGCGGAGTTGGACCGTTGATGTTATTCATGCTGTATAATACTGGTAGAGATAATTGCTCAGCGGAAACAGTAGAATATATTACTTTTATGATAGGTGCATGAGTAAGAGGGGAGGAGCGCTCAAATGAAAATGTACGCTAATAAAAGAATTCAAACAGCATTTACTCTTCTATATCCAGTAATCATCTTATGGTTATTAAGCATAGGGCATTCATTGAATTCATGGCTCATTCCGGCTATTGTTACCCTCTTATTTTGTTTCCTTTGGGGTAATTTGCGCTACTTATTCTTCTCAAACATGTTAATGTGGTTCATAGCGGTACCGGCATGGTGGATTATCGAGAGTGGGAAGGAAGGACAGGGAGCCGCTATCTTTTCGGCGTCCTTGCCTTTTATTGTTTTGGCATTTGTGGTCATTGTTTTATTGCCGGAAATATTAATTGTTGCGATTAGAAATAAAATTGTAAAAAAATTTCGGTAGCGGTTCAGAGGAGCCGCTGTGCCAATTAACGGCAGGCTTTACGCCATTAAGAAAGGACGGATACATAGCGATGAGTGTAGAGCAAATGGTTACGGAGAGGCTGCTTTTAGTGCCTTTTACATATGAGGTTGCTTCATCCCTATTGGAAGGCCGTTATGATGTCGTGCTTCATAAAGGCTTCTTTTTAGGAGAAGGATGGCATAATCGTACGTTTATCGGCGATACGGGGTTTAAAGGCAGGCCAAACGCTGACGGGGAAGTAGATATAGGTTATGCGATCATGGAGAAGGAGCGCAAACAGGGCTACGGCGTTGAAGCGGCAAAAGGGCTGGCGAAATGGGCTTTGTCTGAGCCGGATGTGAGCCGGATGTAAAAGCTATTACAGCCAAGTGCTTGTTAAACAATATAGATTCTGCAAAGGTTTTAGTGAAAATGGGCTTCAAAGAGATAGGGAGAGACGATGAGCATATAAGCTGGTCCATAGTGAAATGATTCATTCATATACCATAACCCAATATTTTTCTTCGGGACTGCCTTCTTCAACGACTTTTTTCCAACCATGTTTCTCATAAAATTGCATCGCGATTTGATTTTGAGAAACACATTTTAGCGTCATTGGTTTATTCATTTTTGCAATGGCGGCTTGAAGCAGCTTACTGCCAGCGCCCTTACGTGCAAACTGGGGATGAACGAATAAATGGTGAATAAAATTTTCAGGCAAGTACAAAGAAGCAAAGCCGAGCATGTGACCATCTTCTTCTGCTAAAATAATATACTCTTCAATAGTCTGCCTATCAAAGTCTTCTAAAGCCATTTCTTTATTATTCGCCCATACAAAGCTCTTGCGGCGTGATTCAAGAAAGATGTGCCTTAATGCAGGATAGTCGGTTTCAGTTGCTGCTCTAATTTTCAAATTTCTACACTCTCTTTCTCAAGCTGAAGCTTATCATCTTCTATTTTAATTGACATGGATTAAGAATGCCAATGAAATAATTTGCTTACTAAAGTTGAGAAACCATAAAAAAATGAGTAAACTATAGGTAGTGAAGGGGGAGAGTTGAAATGACCGATTTGGCAACTAAGATGGAGATAGGAATCAGTACGTTTTTGGAGACTACGCCGGACCCGGTAACGGGCGAGGTCATCAGCCATGCTGAACGGCTGCGGCATGCGGTGGAAGAGATCGTACTTGCCGATCAGGCAGGCTTGGATGTTTATGGCATTGGGGAGCATCATCGAGCGGATTATGCAGGCACCTCGCCTGCTGTTGTGCTGGCAGCTGCGGCTGCCATGACGAAGCGGATTCGGCTTACGAGCGCCGTCACCGTGCTGTCTTCAGATGATCCGGTTCGCGTATATCAGGCTTTCTCTACGCTTGACGGCATCTCTAACGGACGAGCTGAAATTATGGCGGGCAGGGGTTCGTTTATTGAATCCTTTCCGCTCTTCGGATATAGCCTAGATGATTATGAAGAGTTATTTGACGAAAAGCTGGAGCTGCTCCTTGCGATTAGAGCATCGGAGAAAGTAACTTGGCGAGGCGGACACCGTCCGGCAATCGATAACCTTGCGGTTTATCCAAGGTCCGTTCAAAGCCCGCTGCCGGTCTGGATCGCAAGCGGCGGGAATGCGCAGTCCGCAGTACGGGCAGGTATGCTGGGACTTCCTATCGCGTTCGCGATTATTGGCGGAATGCCTGAGAGCTTCGCTCCGTTAGTTGATCTCTATAAGGAAGCTGCAGTACGTGCCGGACATGATCCTAGCAAGCTGGAAATCGCGACGCATTCGCACGGATTTGTTGGCGAAACAACGGAACGGGCTGCCGATCTATTTTTCCCGCCAACGCAGGCCCAGATGAATGTCATCGGGCGCGAGCGCGGCTGGAGACAGCATTATGACCGTGCTGCTTTTGATTCCGCTCGCAGCCTTCGGGGCGCTCTATATGTCGGAGATCCTGAATATGTCGCGGAAAAAATTTTATTGCTGCGCAAAAACTTAGGCATAACGCGGTTCTTCCTGCATGTGAATGTCGGCACGATGCCGCATCGTGAGGTGCTCCGCGCAATTGAGCTGCTCGGTACCAAGGTAGCGCCAATCGTACGTAAGGAGCTTGCCCGAAATTCTCAATAGTTGAATAAGAAAAGTGCAGCCGCATGCGGGCTGCGCTTTTTTATGGTTACTTTCGATGATAATATAGAAAGATGAATATTATTTTGAAACAAGCGGTTAGATATTAGACTTCAATGGCATCTCACATAGATGAAAGTAAAAACACCAACATTGATAGGGAGCGATGAAGCAATCATGATCATTGAAACAAAAATCATTGAAAAACCTGCCTTTACCGTCGTTGGCGTTACGGAAACGATCCATTTTGATTCGTCTTTGCCTGCATCGGAGAATAAGATTGCCAAGCTGTGGGGCGAATTCGGCAAGCGCATTCCAGAAGTTCAAGGCCAGCTCGGCTGGCGCAGCTTTGGGCTTATGCTGCAAAATCCGGACAACCCGCCCGGAGCGCCTTTTGAATACACAGCGGCTGTGCAAATCCATCAAGACGGCGAGGTCCCGGAAGGCATGCTGCGTATCGAAGTACCCGCTGCACGTTATATCGTGCTGACTCTTCGTGGTCCGCTTGACGGCATAAGCGATGGCTTCAAACATTTCTGGGGAGAATGGCTGCCAAGCAGCTCCTTTGAATACGACGGAGGCACCCATACCGGCAAATATGAATTTGAGTTTTATGACCAGCGTTACACGGAGCCAAATGATCCGAATTCCGAGATTGATTTGTATTTCCCCATTCGCGCAAAAGCTTAAAAAGATCTGTTGAGTTGAAGGGAGCCTCCTATCATGCAAGAGACGATTACGATTGAAGTCGTTCATATTGCGACATTTAAGGCGCTGGCGGTGCGGACAGGCATGACGCCAGACAAAAGCGGAACGCGTGTGGCGTGGAGCAAGCTGACGGAGCAGCTTCCGCTTGATGACGCAAGGCTGCTTGCGGGGCCGCATGCCTATGTGTTCATTCCGCAGGAGCAGTGGGGCAAGGAAGTGGATACGCTATGGGTCGGGCTAGCGGTTAGCGAGTTTGGCGATGTGCCAGATGGGTTGGAGACGCTTGAGTCAAGCGGTGGCCTATGCGCGAGCGCACGCGTATATGGAGATGAAAATCATATGTGGAGCGTATATGAAGCGATGTTCGGATGGCTGGAGCAGTCTCAGGATTACGAGCTGGATGCCAGCGCTCTCGGTATGGAGACCGTTCCGCTGGAGCCCATCAACGCGCTGACGATCCCATATGGAGATATCGAGACATTCAATTTCACGATGCTATATCCGGTACGCAAGAAAGCGGGAGGCTGACGCCAGCAGCTTGCAGCGATAAGTCATTCATTTTCATGCTCAGTACAAGGCTGTCGGTTCTACTGACAGCCTTGCTTGCGTTGGTATAGGTCTAGCTGAAGCATCCATTTTCCGAAAGTGGAGGTTCTATTTATTGGTGTCCTGAATATAGTAGTTAACGAAGCCCTATTTTTGCATGTCTGCCATAATGATTGCAAAACAATAGAATAGGGCAGCAGGAGGCAGATGAGTTGAACGAGGCATGGACGCAAATGCAGATGAACGAAGAGAAAAGCTATAGCAGCAGGGACGTATTGTATGAGATTGAGCAAACGATCGAGGAACTGGAAATTTATTTGGAGACGAATCCGGATGATGAGATCGCGCAGGTGCAGTATCAGCAGTTTTTAAACAAACGGGAGGATTTTACGCTTTTTTTGTCGGAAGCCGAAGAGGGACTTTATCATTCCGAAATGCAGGCATAACCATATAGCGTGGATGTTTACGATTCACCAAATAGGTCTAAAAGATGCTGGGGAGCAGGCGACTGTTTCCTGGCATTTTTTTGCGCATCTAAGCAGTTAATGAGTCCAACGTACTAAAAAAGGAGTCCACTTACGAATGTTGTAGGCAGCAAGAAGCAAGAGCATGGGGGAGAATGAATGAAGAACAAGCAGGCTTTCCGTATCAAAAAGATAAAGATTAAACAAGTGCTGCTCATCATGGCAGCTTTGCTCGTTGTCGCCATTGTTGGGAGCTGGGCGGCTTTTCGGTATTTTGTCAGCGTGCAGGATATTGGACAGCTTGAGGTGCCGCTGCCGGCGGCTACGATTTTGTATGATCAGAATGGAGCGGAGGCTAGCCGGATTTCCTTCAATAAAATAGACGAAATCGGGTACTCGGATATTCCCAAATCGATGGTGGATGCCGTTGTTGCCGTAGAAGACAGGCGATATTTTGAACACGAGGGCATGGACCTGCGGGCGATCGGGCGTGCTTTTTGGACGAATATGGCGTCAGGCGGTACGGTGCAAGGCGGCAGTACGATTACGCAGCAGCTCGCCAAAAACGTCTTTTTGTCGCAAGAGCGGACCTGGTCACGGAAGTGGAACGAGGTGCTTCTCGCCAAGAAAATCGAGGAGAATTACAGCAAAGAGGAAATTATAGCGATGTACCTGAACCAGATTTATTATGGGGAAGGCGCTTGGGGAATCGATCGGGCGGCGAATACGTATTTCGGGAAGGAGCCGGGGCAGCTTACAGTAGCGGAAACTGCTCTGCTTGCCGGTCTTATAAAGGCGCCCTCCGCCCTAACGCCGTATAAGCATAAGGATAAGGCGCTTGAGCGAAGGAATGTCGTTCTTCAGCTCATGAAGGAGCAAGGGTTGATTAGCGAGGATAGTTACAGCAAATCGGTTCAAGAGCCTATCCAATTATTAAGCTCGAAGCCTAACCGCGTAGATGACATCAGCTTTCCTTATTACGTCGATCAGATCATTCGCGAGGCGATGGCGAAATATGGATTGTCGGAAAATGAAGTGCTGCAAGGCGGGCTGCGAATCTATACGGAATTGGATACAAAAATGCAGCAGTCGGCGGAGAAGGTATATGCGAATGAGACGCTGTTTCCAGCCAGTGCGGCAGACCAGCTGATTCAAAGCGGCACGGTTCTCGTTGATCCGCGCAATGGCGGCATTCGGGCGCTGGTAGGCGGAAGAGGGGAGCAGCCGTTTCGCGGCTTCAACCGGGCTACGCAGCTAAAGCGCCAGCCGGGCTCAACGATCAAGCCAGTAGCGGTTTACACGCCTGCGCTAGAGCTTGGCTATAAGCCAAGCGACGAGCTGGTCGATGAGCCGATTAACATTAACGGCTACGAGCCTAAGAACGCAGACGGCTCCTTCCATGGGAAAGTATCGCTTTATGAAGCGTTGATCCATTCGTATAATATACCGGCTGTGAAGCTGCTGAACGAGATCGGAATTGCCAAGGGCACCGATGCCGCAGCGCGCTTCGGCATTCCATTAACGGAGCAGGACCGTACGCTGGGGCTTGCGCTTGGCGGCCTGCATGACGGCGTATCGCCGCTGCAAATGGCCGAAGCCTTCGGCGTATTCGCAAATGACGGCATTCGCCAGCATGCGCATGCCATTACGCGCATCGAATCGGCAGGCGGCGAAGTGCTGGCTTCATTCGAGCAAAGCACGGGCAGCGAGAAGGTAACGGACTCTGCCGTTGCACGAACGATGACAGCAATGCTGGAAGGCGTTATTAAGGAAGGGACGGGAGTTGCGGCGGAGCTCCAAAACCGACCGCTTGCGGGCAAGTCAGGCACGACTCAAATGCTCGGTACGACGGGTTATGGGGCCAAGGATAACTGGTTTGTCGGATACACGCCCCAGCTAGTAGGCGCGGTATGGCTGGGCTACGATCAGAGCGATAGCAGCCATTATTTATCGACAAGCTCGAAGGCTGCGGCTGTTGTATTCCAAGCGGTTTTCGCAGCGGCATTAAAGGATGAACCGGTCATTCCGTTCCCTAAGGCTCCCGATATTCTGCCTAAAAAGAAGGATAAGGACAAAGACAAGGAAGATAAATCGAAATCGGAATGGAATAAAGATGGTGATCGAAAAACAGAAAAGGAAGACAAGAAGGAACGGAAAAAACGGGAAAAGGAGCGGAAGGAAAGGGAAAAGGATCGAAAGAAGGATAAAGACAAAGATAGAGAGAATAGGCGTGACAACAGGGACAACAATAGAAATGGCAACGATTAAAAACCGATCCTGTTTTTAAAAAAGGGGAACAAGGGGGTTAAGCTTCAAATGGCTAAGATGAGCCATTCGGAGCTTAACCTCTCTTGTTATAACCCTCCGCGCAGCACTATTTCCCTTTGGCTACAACAAACCCGATTAGAACGATGGCAAGGCCTGCCCACGTGCGCCAGCTTGGCGATTCCCGCAGGAAGATAAACCCCATAAGCAGCGAAATGAACATTTCGAGCCCCTTCGAAGCAAGCAGCACATACCCCAAGCTTCCAACTGCTTTATACCCGAGTTTGATTCCATAGCCAATGCAAAGATTCGCCGTAAGGAACAAAGGCAAGGCAAGCAGCTGAAATTTTAGCGTAGACCAGAAATGCGGGTCGATGTGCTTGCTTTGATAAGAGAACACAGCATTTACAAGGAACAGGCCAGTTAAAAGCAGTGAAGAGCTGTAAATATAGTACAAGGCGACCTCCCGCTTATTTTGTCCTCTACAAATAATGTTTCCATCAGCCAACACTTTTATGAAAAAAAACAGCTGGCTCGGAAGCGCCGATCGCCGCTTTATTGACGGGAGGCATCTCCATTTTCTATGATAGGCTATAATGATTGAGGGAAAGTGAAGGGAGCATTTGGAGACAAGCCTATGGAGAAAATCAAAATTTTAATTATAGAAGACGAAGTGGCCATTGCTGATTTGCTCGCCTATGGACTGAGTAATGAGGGCTTTGAGACAGTTAAGGCGCATACGGGGGAAGACGGGCTTAGAGAAGTTGGGCGCTTCAAGCCGGATTTGCTACTGCTCGACTGGATGCTGCCTGATCAAAGCGGACTTGATATATGCAAGAAGGTAACGGCTACCCACAATATTCCGATTCTGATGCTTACTGCGAAATCCGATATTAAGGATAAAATTTTAGGGCTGGAATTTGGAGCGGACGATTATATTACGAAGCCCTTTGACCTTCGTGAGGTCATAGCCAGAATTCGGACGATTCTTCGGCGTCTTATGCAAGCCAGCCGGCAGGTGGATGAGACCTTGGAGGATGTCATTCGTTTCAAGGACATTGAAGTGGCAAAAAGCGAGAGGCAAGTCAAGAAAAACAAACAAATGGTCGAGCTGACGCCAAAGGAATTTGATCTCTTGATGACGCTGTACAGCTATAGGGGCAAAATATTCACCCGGGAGGAGCTGCTGGACTTCGTATGGGGCTATGATTATTTTGGCGATACAAGAACCATTGATACGCACATCCAGCGCTTGCGAAAGAAGCTGGATCTTAACGATATGATCACGACCGTGTTCGGCATTGGCTACAAATTCGAGAGACAGGCGGACTTCTAAAATGATCCGGACGATTAGAGCCAAATTTATTATTGGCTTTTTCTTTATCTTTTGTATCTCCTTTCTGCTGCTTAATCAGTTGGTCTCGCAAAGCATTGAAACGAGCAATAAAAAAATTGTTGCGGAGGATTTGATCGGGCTTAAAAAAAACAGCAGCATCTATGTTCGCCAGGCTTTTTTGATTAATCATTTTACGAATGACCAGCTTTATTTCGGGCAAATGGCGGAGGAAATGGTGCAGGATCTGCGTCACTCCACCAGCAGCAGCGTAAGCGCGTATACGGTCGATGGGAAAATGATATATGCATCCGATAAGCTGCCCTTCTCGGGCGCAGACGAGGATTTGAAGCAAGCGCTGCTTGGCAAAACGGCTTATACGATTTCGTATTCGTCGGGCAATACTTCTGTTCTTTATTCTTATCCGGTTGTCATTGACGGAACGAAGGTAGGCATTTTGCGTTTTGCCAAGGACTTCTCCCTGCTGTATGAGCAAAGCGACCATACGCTGGCGATTATCTTTTATATTGCGCTGGCGATCTTTGCGGTCGCTTTCCTATTCTCATACATTCTCTCCAGACATATTACGATTCCGCTAATCCAGCTCACCAAAGCTTCTACCGAGGTGATGAACGGGAATCTGGATATCCGGATCGGCTTTCGAAGAAGGGATGAGATCGGTAAGCTGGCTGCCAATTTCAGCAGCATGATCGAGAAGATTAAGGCTCAAATTACTAGAATCGAGAAGGATAGAGATCGGCTGGAGGAAGTAAATGTGGAGCGGAAGCAGTTTTACGACAACGTTACGCATGAGCTGAAGACGCCGCTCACAACCATTCTTGGTTATGCGGAGATGATTCGCGAGATAGGCGAGCGGGACGAGTCGTTGTTCAACAAAGGGATGGATCATATCGTCGATGAGAGCAAGCGTCTGCATGGGATGGTGCTTGCGCTGCTCGAGATGTCGAAGCAAACGATGAATAGGGACGATTTTGAACAAGTTGAAGCCGGACAAATTGTTCGGGATGTATGCGAAGCCATGCAGGTAAAAGCCAAACGCTACAGCAAAAAAATAGACTGCCATGCCGAGGACGGGCTCTTTGTCAACGGGGATGGAGATAAGCTGAGGCAGCTTTTTATTAATCTGATCGATAACGCCATTAAGTACAGCTTTGCCCATTCCGATATCCATGTCGAAGCGAAGCGGGAAGAGCAGCTTGTTCGGTTTGCTTTCATCAACAAAGGGGAGACGATCTCTGAGGCGTATTTGTCGCGGATTTTCGAGCCGTTCTACCGGGCTGACAATAAGCAGCATGAGGCAGAGAGCGTCGGACTGGGCCTAGGCATTTGCAAAAATATCGTTAATGAGCATCACGGCGTTATTCGGATTGAGAGCGAGCATCAGCAAACGACTGTATTTATCGATATGCCTTACGCCCAGGAAAGGAGGGAGCCGCTATGAGCAAACGTCCCGTTGCGCTGCTTATTTTGCTTGTTTTATTAGGCGCCCTCTTATCTGGCTGCATGACAAAACCCCGCTCGGAAACGATCATTATTCCTGATTTCGAAGAGAATATCGCGTCCGATCCTAGAAATGAAGCGATAGCGGTTAAAACGATCTACCGATTGCCAGTTCATGAAGCGGATAAAGGCAATTGGCTCGGCTGGATGGGCATTGATGCCGTCCTTGGCGTCTACGGCGGAGCAGGCGACCGTTCCAAAGGCTTTGAAAAAGTGGATTATCCATATAATGAGAGGACCAAGCTTTGGGATTTTGATAAAACGGCCGCTATCGACAGCTTATCGCCAGATGGCAGCTACGCTTCATTCGTTCAGGAAGGAGATGAGGCCGCTTCCCTGTCGCTCGTTTCAATTTCCGATCGAAAGCAAGTCATGATCGAGCAGCTCGCTCCTCATTTGCATCTAAACAGCAGCACCACTTGGTCAAGCAACAGCCGCTACCTTTCGTATGTCACTCAAAATACGCAAGATGCAAAGGTAACGATCAACGTGTACGATGCAATCGAGAAAAGCTTAAAGCAGTATGCTATCCCAAACTGGCAGAGAACGGACTATATCACGTATGTGAAAATAGCGGATGACGGCCTTGGCGCATTGGTCGTCAAAACAAACGAGATGCAATCGGATGTTTTATTTGGCTCTCTAAAGGACAGCGAGTTTGCCACCCATTACATACATGCCATAAGCTATGATGGTTCAGTGGACTGGTTGACTAACGACCAAATCGCTTTTGTCGCCCCGGATGGATCCCTATTTGCATATGACCGGCGTAATGGGGCAGCCTCGACATTGCTGAAGCAGGTCGGCAGCTTCCAAGTTTCTCAGGATAGAAGGTATATTGCTTACTCGCAGGGCGATATGATTTATGCCGGCAAGCTGCAAGGCAATAATATTCTCTACGAGAAGTCTATTTATCAAGGGCTTGTACCTGCTCAAATGGCATGGAGTACGGACAGCAGCAAGCTTCTGATCGACGGCTGGAAGCCATATGCACAGCAGTCAAGACCGGCAGTACGTCCTGCAAACAATCAGCCGTTTGTCATTACATTCAAATAACGAAGCGGGATATTAACCCGAAAGCTGTGCCTTGAAGAAGGCGACATGCTTTCGGGTTTTTTATTGGAATGGCTGCTCAACACAAACGGAAAGATTTGGAGACATTTTGTACACAAGTTAGTCAAATGGTCGTGACATCCCTGCATTACATTTAATGAGCCGGTTCTGAATGACGGCCATTGAAGAAAGGTGAGTGAATATGAAAATAAAAGGTTTATGGATAGCGTGCAGCCTGATCCTGCTGTTTCTTTCTGCCTGCAGCAGCCAGGGGACAAGCAATGCGCCGCAGGAGCAAACATCAACGAATGGCGGGTCGGTGACGGGGGAAGAGAAGGGCGATAATGAAGCTGCGACCGGGACGGGCGGTAAAAAGACAATCGTATTTTCGACTTTTTGGCCGGACGAGCGGTTTAAGGAAGCGAAGAAGAAATATGAAGCCAAGCATCCGAATATCGAGATCAAGCTTGAATATATCGAGGCCGATGACCAAAATTTAGAAGCTGCCCTCGAGAAATTCGTCACTACTACGAATACGGCTATGTTAGCCGGAAAGGGAGCCGATCTGATTGAAATGGATTTGCTGCCCATCGACAAGTATGTAAACAATAATCTGCTTGTTGATCTGAATAAGATGATGGAACAGGATTCATCGTTCCGTAAGGATGATTTTTTCGTAAATGTTCTGAATCATGCAACGACTGGCGAAGGGCTTTATGGGATGCCGCTCTCGTTCTTCCTTTTTGGGCTCTTGGGGGATGAGGATGCCATTGGAAAAGCGGGCGTAAAAGTAGACGACAGCAGCTGGACATGGAATGAATTTGCCGAGACTGCAAAGGAATTAGCCAAAAAAGGCGAATATAAGCACGCATTCACCTCCCAAGCGGAGTATCTATTAGATCAAATGGTTACGGACAACTACTCTCTGTTCGTGGATGAGGCAAGCCGAAAGGCAAAGTTTGATACGAAGGCCTTTACCGATCTCATGCAGCAGGTGAAAAAGATGTTCGACGAAGAAGTGATTTCAGACGATGGCCGCGAGAAAGCCTATTTCATGCAAAGCCAAATTAATTCATCATGGGATTACTTAGTTGCACTTCGGGAATTTGCCGAGCATGCCAAGCTGTATGCGAAGCCGAATGCGTTGTCTACCGAGCCCGGGGGCTATTTCCGAACCTATAAAACGATAGGCCTTAATGCAAAATCAACGGTTAAAGCGGAAGCTTGGGATTTTATTAAATATCTCACTTCGGAAGAGCTGCAGCATCCTCCTGAGTCAGCAGGCATTCCGATCCGTAAAAGCATTTTTGAAAAGCAGGTCAAGCAGCTGCAAGCGGCGGGAGAAGTTCAAGCCTATAAAGAAGGGCCTTTGCAGGGCATGACGTTTAAGGTCGACAATGAAATCCTTCAGCAGCTTGAAGCTTACGTAAACGGCGCGGTCCATGCTGTCGCGTTCAAAACAACGAAGCTTAATGAGATTATAACCAAAGAGTCGCAAGCGTTCTTTAGCGGCCAAAAATCGGCGGAGGAGGTCGCGAAGCTGGTTCAAAATAAAGCAACGACCTATCTCAATGAGTAGAAATCGTTTCGCTTTCTTGCTGCGCAAGGAGTGGATCGCCGCACTGCTGTTTTTGCTGCCCAGCTTAATTGGTTTTATGCTCTTTTATTTGCTTCCGTTTGGCATGGGAGTGTTTTATTCCTTTACGGATCGAACCCTTGGCGGCGCCTTCGTTGGCTTCGACAATTACAAGGAGCTGCTTGGCAGCGGCTCCTTCCGTAAAGCGGCGTCGAATACGCTGCTTTTTACACTCATTAGCGTGCCGCTGCTTATCGCCATTTCCTTATGCCTCGCTTTTTTGCTGAATCAGCGTTTATTTTTTCGCAGCTGGCTGCAAACCGCTTTTGTTTTGCCGCTCGTCATTCCCGTCGCCTCTATCGTCATGATTTGGCAAATTTTCATGGACTGGAATGGCAGCTTGAACGCGTGGCTGAATAGCTTGGGCGGCGGCAGAATCGATTGGCTGCAATCGGAATGGTCAATGGGCATGCTTGTCATGATGTACATTTGGAAGAACATGGGGTACAACATGATATTATTTCTGGCGGGACTGCAATCGATTCCGCAATCTTATTACGAGACGGCACGAATCGAAGGAGCGGGCAAGGTGCGCCAGCTTTTTCATATCACGCTTGTGTATTTAACGCCTACGATGTTTTTTGTCATTCTGATTTCGATCGTAAATTCGTTTAAAGTATTCCGGGAGTCCTATTTGCTGGCCGGAGATTATCCGTATGACCGTATCTACATGATGCAGCACTATATGAATAATATGTTTTTTTCGCTTGATATGCAGAAGCTGACATCAGCGGCAACGCTTATGGTCGGCTGCATCGTTATTTTGGTC
Organism: Paenibacillus sp. FJAT-27812; assembly: GCF_001273905.1. Taxonomy (NCBI): domain Bacteria; kingdom Bacillati; phylum Bacillota; class Bacilli; order Caryophanales; family Paenibacillaceae; genus Paenibacillus; species Paenibacillus sp. FJAT-27812. The sequence goes on from NZ_LIGH01000001.1 coordinate 3,571,414, forward strand.
ATGCTGCTGTTTGCGGTAGAGCGCCGGTTTCGATCATTTTTGGAATAAACGCTTTGGAGGAAATGATGGAGAAGTCTGGACGGGTATCAAGGCTGGCAATAACACTCATCTTAGTGATGTTGGCGGCCGTAGCTGTATTGCCGATTGTGCTTACGTTTACCAACTCGATCATGACGGAGAGCGAGATCGGCTTGAATTATCATTTAATTGGAAAAATGACGGATGCCGCTGCGGGAGAGAAGGCTTCTTTTGTTAACCTGAAGCTGCTTCCGGATTGGTTTTCGTTTGATCAATTTGCACAGGTGCTGTATAAAAATCCGATGTTTCTGAAGCTATTTTGGAATTCGGCGGGATTGGTCGTACCGATCATCGCGGGGCAGGCGCTCGTGGCGGCTCTAGCGGCGTATGTATTTGCCAAACTGCGCTTTAAAGGCCGTGATAAGCTGTTTCTCATCTATTTGATGACGATGCTCATGCCCTTTCAAGTGACGCTTGTCCCGAATTATATGATCGTAGAGAAGCTTGATTTAATGAATACGGCATCTGCTATTATTTTGCCGGGCATCTTCAGTGCATTCGGGGTGTTTATGCTGCGGCAATTCATGGCGCATATTCCTTATTCCTATATGGAAGCCGCGCAAATGGACGGTGCCGGACATGCTGTTATTTTTACGCGGATTATTATGCCGCTCGTTAAGCCGGGCCTAGCTTCATTGATGGTGCTGTTGTTCGTCGATTACTGGAATATGGTAGAGCAGCCGCTTATTTTTCTGCAGGATCCGTTCAAGCAGCCGTTATCGCTTTATTTGGCTTATATTAATCAAGAGGCGCGCGGCGTTGGTTTTGCTGCCTCTGTGCTTTATATGACGCCGATGGTGCTGCTGTTTTTGTACGCGGAATCTTATTTTGTAGCAGGGATCCAGCAATCGGGGATCAAGGGGTAGGAGTGATTGTTTTGGAAGTGGAAACGATGGAACATAACATAAGCGCCCGCAAGCGGAAGCTCAGACTTATAGGCGGCTTGTTTACGCTCATTCTTGTTGCTTTTACGTTGTTAGGCAACACGCTGTTTGCGCTAACGCTGCCTAAAGTGATAACGGGGGAGGCTGCCAAAGGGTCGCTGGATTATTTCTATAAAGGAAGTGCGGTAATCAAGCCCGTGCAAGAGGTGGAGCTAACTAACCCTGCTGGCTGGAAGGTCACGAAGGTGCTTGTGGGCAAAGGGGAAAATGTGCAAAAAGGCCAGTCGCTTATTACGTACGACAGCACCGAAGCGAAGCAGCAGATTGAAGACGAGCAGGCGGCGCTCCAGAAGCTGGAGCTGTCGATGAGCCTGCTCGAGAATGAATATATCGAAGCGGCTCACAAAGAGGACTACGCCGCGCTTCTTCAAGCTAAAGCCGCCTTGGAAGCTGCCAAAATCGATCGGGACATCCAAAAGAAGCATATTCAAGCGGCACAAAAAAAGCTATTGTCCAATCAGGAGCTCGTCGCCCCCTTTGCTGGCATCATAACGGATATCAAGGCGATGGAGGGAATGGCCGCAGGGGGAGCGGATATTCGCCTGTCCAACAGCAGCAAGGGGTATCAATTCGAGCTGAAAATTGCTGCAAGCATCGCTGCTATGTTTACGATTGGCGAGGGGATGGAGGCACAATTGCTGGAGAAAAAAAGCCGTGTTATTCAAGGCAATATTTCTTTAATGGTAGACAGCGATCCGGGGAATTCCGGCAGCCTTTCACCGCAAGGGACAGCGGGCACAGATGAGCCTGCAACTCGCATCGTCGTTACCGTTCAAGATAAGACGGTTAAAGGGGGCGAGAGCGTGCGGGTGAATATAGCCAAAAAAGGGAGCGAGGATACGCTGCTAATCGCTAGCACGGCTATTCGCAAGGATCATACAGGCACCTATGTTTATACGATAGAAACCAGGCAAGGACCGCTTGGCAATGCTTTTTATGCCGTTCGCAGGCCGATTACGATTTTGAATGCGAATGAGCATACAACGGCAGTGAGCGAAGGTTTGTTCGACAAGGAGCAGGTGATCACAGAAAGCAGCGAACCGCTTATGGATGGAGAGCGGATTCGGCAGTGATCTAGACCGTTCTAGGTGAATCGCGTATAGAAACAAGCCCGGATGCGGCTTTTTTTTTTTGCTGTATAATTTAGAAAAGGGTTTGATGAGTTCATTACGGGATCGCTTATGGTGTTTTTTTGGCAATTCGTATATGCTAGATTTAAACGAAGGGGTTGTTCCTATGATTCTAGAGGTTGCTGTCTTACAGGTTAAAGCAGGATTAGCAGACGAGTTCGAACGTAATTTCAAGAAAGCACAGGCGATCATTTCCAGCATGAACGGTTATATCAGCCATGAGCTTCAGAAATGTATAGAAGAAGATCAGAAATACATATTGTTAGTGAAATGGGAGACGCTCCAGGCTCATACGGAAGGTTTCCGGGGATCAGATGCGTATTTGGAGTGGAAAAGCCTGCTTCACCATTTCTACGATCCGTTCCCTACCGTAGAGCGAGCACTACGAGGCCGTGGATCTGAGCTAGCAAGCTCCAAACATGTAATTGAAACTAGTCATAGAGGGTGAATAGCATTCAAGATTTTATACCATTGCATCTCTGCTTCGATGGTGTTGGTCGTGAGGTTGAAGTATTAGATGTCATTCAATTGGATGAACATATTTATAGAATAGAAGAAAACCCTGTTTTTACGGAGAAGGTCGCATACGGCGATGTTATTCGTGTAAAAACAAACAACGATGTCTCCATTTATATGGAAACGATTGAAAAATCCAAGTTTACCAGACATAACTGGCTCTTAAGCAAAGAAGTGATTTACTCCTTGGAGCTGAAAATATTAAAAAATAAGATCCGGGATTGGGAAGGCAAAAGCCAGCAAGTGTTCGGAGGCATCTTTATCGTAAACCTGCCAACGAATACGAAAGTCGATATTAACGACGAGGTGCAGAGGGTTATAAAGATGGTTCAAAAATAAGCAAACGAGCGAAGCGGAGGCGAAGAATAAGATGGAGCTAGGGGTAAAAGGCAAGGTAGCGGTCATTACGGGCGGAAGCAAAGGGATTGGACTGGCAACGGCATTGCTGCTGGCCGCGGAAGGCGCTGAAGTAGCGATTGTCGCTAGGGAGATCGAATCGCTGCACGTGGCTGCGGAGCAAATCAAGGAACAAACAGGCAAAGAAGCGTTAGTGATTAGCGCCGATGTGTCAAAGCCGGAAGATGCAGATCGAGCGGTTGCTTTGACGGCAGCGCACTTTGGACGCGTCAACATTCTCGTTAACAATGCAGGAACGTCGGCAGCCCGTCCATTCGAGCAGGTAGGGGCTGAGGCTTGGACGGCAGATCTTGATTTGAAGCTGCTTGGCGCTGCTCAATTCTCACGCGCGGTGCTGCCTCATATGCGGGAATCAGGCGGCGGAGCTATCGTTAACGTAACGGCAATCGGAGGGAAAACGCCAGGCGCTTCCTCGCTGCCGACGTCTGTTAGCCGTGCAGCAGGTCTAGCGCTTACCAAGGCGATGAGCAAGGATTTGGCTGCTGACCGGATACGCGTTAATGCGGTATGCATCGGCCTAATCCGCAGCGCTCAGATCGAGCGCATGTGGCAGGCTAAGGCGCCGGAGCTAAGCTGGGATGAGTTCGCAAGCGACAAGCGCCATGGCATACCGCTTGGACGGATCGGCGATGCCAAGGAAGCGGCTAACGTTATTGGCTTCCTCGTATCCGATGCGGCATCCTTCGTGACAGGCACATCCGTTAATATTGACGGAGGCCTATCAGCCGTACTGTAAGCCGCTGAATAGTTAGGCAAGAAAAGCTCCTGGCAGCATGCCGTGTCATACACGGTAATCTGTCAGGAGCTTTTGCGGCTATTGCTTACTTCTTCTGTTGAATACGCTGGTTAAAGCGGTCAACGCGTCCGCCTTTGTCCGTATTGCGTTGTTTGCCCGTATAGAACGGATGCGATGCGGAGCTTGTATCTACGCGGATCACGGGATAGCTGTTGCCATCCTCCCATTCCATTTTCTCATTGGACGACTTGGTGGAGCCTGTTAGAAATTTGTAGCCGCTGCTCACATCAAAAAACAAAACCTGATGGTATACCGGATGTATTCCGTCCTTCATTATATTCACCTGTCCTTTATTAGTAATACTTACGAAAAACTGTAGGCTAAGCATATCGATAATCGTTATCAATGTCAAGGCGCCTAATGAAATGTCGTATTAAAATATGGTATTTGCTAATTTCGAAAAAGTATACTACCATTAAATTATAATCATTCTAAAAGTAAGCCCTTGCATAATTGAAATGCTCTTTATATGCAGGCTTTTTAATAAAAGGAGGTATCCCTGCATGATAAACATCAAGGCAGAAATGGACCGAATCAATCGGCATTTGATGGCGAACGGATACAAACTGACTACGCAGCGTGAGATCATACTACGAGTCCTGCTTGAGAACGAAATGGATCATCTGAGCGCAGAAGGCGTCTTCATGCTCGTAAAGCAAACCTACTCCGAAATTGGTTTAGCTACGGTTTATCGGACGCTTGAGCTGCTTGCTGAGCTGCATGTCGTTGAGAAAATGAATTTTGGAGATGGCGTAGCCCGTTATGACCTTCGTGAAGAAGGGCATGAGCATATGCATCATCATCTTATATGCGAGGAATGCGGCTCGCTCAAGGAAATTAAAGAAGATTGGCTGCTTGAGATCGAGCAGCGGATTGAACGGGAGTTCGGCTTTAAGGTAACGGACCATCGGCTCGATTTTACAGGGACATACAAAACATGCGATAAAGGCGAGTGCAAACGGACACGAAAAGCCGTTTCATAATAGCTGCGTCGATGTGTAAACATGAGGAGTCTTTCCACTGCGGCGGAGAGGCTCTTTTCTTATCGATGATGATAGTTATGGCTGGTATTTGCAAAGCGGAAATGTTCTGTTATACTCAAATCGTAATTATTACGTTTAAACGACAAGCGAACCAAATGAGCAATAACCTTCTTTCACAGGGAAAAAGTTCGCTAATGGCTTGCGATTTGCGGGCATAATCAATATTCGCTTGCGGAATATAGTCCACATTTGAACGCGGACGTTTAGTTAGTTTATTCGAGTACATGCACGCCGTTCGTTAATCGTAATGATTACATACTAAGGAACTAATGGCAGACCCACCAATACAAATGGAGTAAAGAGGTGCATACTGAAATGGCAAACCAAACAGCGGATGCAAAAATACCGGTCACGGTATTAAGCGGTTATCTGGGAGCGGGCAAAACGACGATTTTGAACCATGTATTGAACAATCGAGAAGGACTTAGAGTGGCCGTTATTGTCAATGATTTAGGAGAGGTGAACATTGACGCGGATCTTATCCGTGACGGAGGCGGTCTTAGCCAGACGGAAGAGAAGCTCGTGGAGATGTCCAACGGCTGCATTTGCTGTACGCTGCGGGATGATTTGCTGCAAGAAGTAGAGCGTCTGGCGCTGGAGAAGCGCTTTGATTATATATTAATTGAGTCAACGGGGATCGGCGAGCCGATTCCGGTTGCTCAAACCTTTACCTACGTGGATGAGGAGCAGGCTATCGATTTATCCAGGCTGACTAGGCTTGATACGATGGTGACCGTCGTTGACGCGCTTAATTTCTGGAGCGATTACCATACGAGGGAAACGCTGCTTGATCGATCGCAGGAGGCGGGAGAAGGAGATACGCGGGGCGTGGTTCATCTTCTGATCGAGCAGGTGGAATTTTGCGACGTGCTCGTTATGAACAAATGCGACTTGGTTAGCGGAGAAGAGCTGGAGAAGCTTGAAAGGACGCTGCGCGGACTCCAGCCAAGAGCGCGGATCGTAAGAGCTAGCAATGGCGGCGTGAAAGCTAGCGATATTTTGAACACGCATCTATTTGATTTTGAAGAGGCAAGCCAATCGGCAGGATGGATAAAGGAGCTTCAGAAGGAGGAGCATACGCCGGAAACCGAGGAATATGGCATCGCTTCTTTTGTCTATAAGCGGAAAATGCCTTTTCATCCAGAACGTTTGTTGAAATGGATGGCGAAGTGGCCCAAAACAATCGTTCGCTCGAAGGGGCTGATGTGGATTGCAACGCGCAATAATATGGCGGTCACGTTCAGCCAAGCGGGCGTATCGAGGCAGCTTTCGCCAGCGGGCTTATGGGTAGCCGCATTGTCCGAGGAAGAACGGTTTGCGTATTTTGGCGGCGAATATGAGAAAACGGCGGATTGGGACGACAAGTGGGGAGATCGCGTAACGAAGCTTGTATTTATCGGTGTCGATATGGACAGGGATGAAATAATGCGCTCGCTCGATTCGGCGCTGCTTACGCCAGAGGAAATGGCGGTCAATTGGCGTGAGCTGAATGATCCGATTCCGGACTTTTCTTAAGGGCGCAGAAGGGATGAAGACGATGCAAAGTTTCACGGCAAACGAGGATCAGGAGCTAGTGCTCAGCAGACAGGCGGATTCGCTATGGAAGCGGAGGACACTGGAGCTGAACGATTGGGTTGAGCGGGATAAGCGGAAAAAGCGGGACAAGGCTACTTTGATGCTTGGATCGAATGCGGTTGATGCTGAATTGTATCCTGCGCTGGCGAAGCTGAGCCTCTTGGATATCCCGACAGAGTTTTCATGCGCTGGAGTAAGCATGCTGGATGATCCGCTTGAACATTCTTTATATGCTTATATTACGTTCCAGGCATCGGAGCAGTTGGAGCCATTTGTTCGTTTTGCGATTAAGTTCATGAGGCATCGCCTTTTGGTTATTTTTGAGCCGGCGCGCGGACGGTATGATCTTTCCTCGTTTTTTATCGGCCATAACCGGTCGTTTTGCTTCCTGATGCAGCGCTGCGCAGAAGCTTTTGAAGAGCAACATAGAGTCTGATTCATATAAAAAGAGCTGCCCTAGGCCGAAAACCTTGGAGCAGCTCTTTTATATTGCGGAAACCGCTTATAAAACTAAACTATAACATATATTTTTCAAATTAATTTCAAAACAATCATGTATAATGGAAGAATGCTCTGACTTATAGTCATTTTACATAGAATAGAGGGGATGAAATGGAGCATATTCACGGTTCGTACGATAGTATATTAGTATTTTTCTCATATATTATTGCGGTGATGGCTTCGTATACGGCACTTGATTTAGCTGGAAGAGTTAGCACCTCCAAGGGGAAAACGCGACTCGGCTGGCTGCTTTTTGGTGCGGTAGCGATGGGGATGGGAATTTGGTCGATGCATTTTGTCGGCATGCTTGCCTTTAACCTGCCCATAGTTATCAAATATGATTTGATCATCGTGCTGTTATCCGTCATTGCGGCTATCGTTGCTTCATTTATTGCACTGTACGTCGTCGGCGGCAGAGAGCTGACCGGCATTCAACTGCTAGGCGGCGGCTTATTGCTTGCTACCGGCATTTCGATCATGCATTATGTCGGAATGGCGGCCATACTCATCCATATTACATATAATCCGGTTATTTTTGTTTTATCTATACTTATTGCATTTGGCGCCTCTGTTGCCGCATTATGGCTGGCGTTTTATTTCCGCAAAGGCGGGCAGCGCGGGGAGTTTTGGATGAAGCTCGGCAGCGGAGCGATAATGGGCGCTGCGATTGTCGGTATGCATTATACAGGCATGGCAGCGGCGAATTTTCACAACAGCAGCAAGTCTGCTCTTTTTTACGGCGTCATTTTGGATCAAAAATGGCTCGCGTATTTTATTGCAGTCGGCATATTTTTAACGCTTGGCTTATCATTGTTCGGCATCTATATTTCAAAGCGGATTGCCATCAAGGATCTTGAGATCGAGCAAAACGAAAAATGGTACAAGTCCTTATATGAAAACAGTCAGGACGGCATCGTTTCCGTCGATTTGCAGCAGCGCGTCATCGGTTTTAACTCTGTTGCCTTGGAAATAACGGGCTACAGCGCCAAAGAGGTCAATCAGCAATTCATATCTTCACTGAGCTCCATTATTGTCAGCGAAGATCAGGAACAGGTAAAGCAGATGTTCCACAAAGCCTTCCAAGGCGAAACGACAAGCCACGAGACTGCCATTATCCGAAGGAGCGGCGTCAGGGTTGAGCTAAGCGTCTCGAATGTTCCCGTAATAGTGGATGGCACCGTAGTCGGAAGCTACATTATTTTTAAAGATATAACGGAAGAAATAAAAGCGAAGCAGAAAATAAGCCATTTGGCATTCCACGACGAGCTTACGGGCTTGCCGAATCGGCGCATGTTCAATCAAGCCATTGCTCAAGCGATCGAAGAAAGCAGCATAAGCAAATCACCGTTTGCCGTTATGGTGCTTGATATCGACCGTTTCAAAATGATCAACGATTCGTTAGGCCACACCATCGGCGATCAGTTTCTGAAAGAAGTCAGCATGCGGATTCAGCAATCGGCAGCAGGGCATAACGTCGTCCTCGCACGTATGGGCGGCGATGAGTTTACGCTGCTATGCCGCGATTACGACTCGCAGGAGACGATCAAGTCGCTCGCGAATCAAATTATCAGCTTCATTCAAGCTCCTTATAGACTGAAGGACAGCGATTTTTATGTATCAGCGAGCATAGGCATTGCACTTTTTCCTGGCGATGGACAAGATGCCGTGCAGCTGCTGAAAAATGCCGATACGGCGATGTATGAGGTTAAAAAAAGAGGGAAAAACGGCTATCAGTTTTTCACTAACGAGCTTGATCAAATTTTGCAGGAAAAAATCGAATTGGAAAGCGATCTGAGAAAAGCGATCGAACGCGGCGAGCTGCTGCTTCATTACCAGCCGCAAATTCGGACAGAGGATCATGCGATGATCGGAATTGAGGCGCTTGCGCGCTGGATGCACCCAACAAAAGGGTTGCTGTCTCCGGCCATCTTTATCCCGCTTGCGGAGGAAACGGGGCTCATTTACGAGATGGGAACGTGGGTACTGCGCGAGGCTTGCATGCAGATGCGCAAATGGCATGAAGAGGGAGGGCCGCTCATTCCGATTTCGGTGAACTTATCCTCGCAGCAGTTCCATCAGCCAAAGCTCGCGGAGTATATTATGGCTATTTTAGAGGAGACGGGTTTGGAGCCGCAATATTTGGAGCTGGAAATAACGGAGAGCATGATGATGGACGCCACTGTTTCAAGCTCAATTTTGAACCAGTTAAACGAATATGGCATTAAGATCAGCTTGGATGATTTTGGTACAGGATACAGCTCCCTAAGCTACTTGAAAATGTTCCCGATTCATAAGGTGAAAATTGATCGCTCCTTTATCCGGGATATTACCGAGAACAATGATGATAAAGCGATTGTAGCGACGATTATTGCGATGGCGCAGCATTTGAATATGGAAGTCATTGCGGAGGGCATTGAGACGAAGGACCAGCTTGATATTTTAACGGATAATGAATGCGGAAAGATTCAGGGCTATTATTTCAGCAAGCCTTTGCCCGCAAATGATGTGGAGGAAGCCTTTTTTGTACCCCGGCGAACTGTAAATGTTTAATCCTATAGTAGATAGAGATGAAATAGAAGTTTAAAAGAGAGCATTCACATTTGAATGTTCTTTTTTTTGTTAGACAGAAAGTCTGATGTAAATATATACATTTTATGTTAATGTATTTTTTGTAAGAGAGTTATCCATAGTTTTGAATAGCAGTCTGTTATATTAAATCATTTTTTTGCTATATGTGATAGATTGCTAAATTTGTATATTCCGCAAAGAAAAGAGGAAACGACATTGAAGAAGTATGTAGCCATGGTATTAATATCATCGCTGGTCATTATGCTGCTGCAGCAAGTATCGCTTACAGCCGTCATCGCTGATGCGCCGCAGCCGCCCATTTATCCGTCCAAGGACAAATTTTACGATGGGAATATGGTTTTTAATGGAGAAAATGGCCTTAATTATGTAGGGTATGATGCTGCTTATGGGGAGCACAAGACTTACCTGCATTATTCGTTAACGGGCATTAATGCCAATAAAACGCTAGAATCGGTTAAGCTTGTTATTCCTATTTTGAATGGGTATGTTTCGCGCGCGCAATCTAACGTAGACCCTTATATTAATGTATATGGATCCTCCAGCGACAATTGGAGCGAGGCCGGAATATCCATTAGCGATCTGCCGGCTTACAATGCCGGAATTGATTTTTTAGGAAAAAAATCGTTTGATTTTGCAGGCTCAAGCAGCGGGCTTTTGCTGGACTATGATGTCACCGCGTTTATAAAAAATCAGCTTGCAGATTCGGATCGTCAGGCTTCTTTCGTATTGACAGGACCAACTGCCGGGGATGCTTTGCCTGGCGCAACAGGCATTGTGCAAAATATTATTATGCTGAATGAACGTGAGAGCGGCAATATAGGCGTTCCCTATTTAGAGTATGTCTATAAGGCAAATGAGCCGCCGACAGGCACTATAGCGATTAATAATGGGGACTTATATACGAAAAATACTAGCGTCACGCTATCTTTAACGTTTTCAGATCCAGAGAGTGACGCCGTTGAGGCTCAATTTTCGAATGATAATGCGACTTGGAGCGCTAAAGCGCCGATTAGCGCTGCCCAGTCTTGGCTGCTCTCTGCTGGAGACGGGATAAAGACGGTATATATGAAGCTGAGCGATCAAGCAGGCAATATATCCACTTTTAGCGATACGATTATATTGGATGCTACAGCTCCTGTTATTGGCGGAGTGAGCCATCTGCAGAAAACGAATCAATCGGTTATCATCACGATTACAGACGCCAATTTGCAATCCTCGACCTTGAACGGTGGTTCAATTGGCAGCGGGCCGCTCCTTGTTAGTGCCGCAGGCGACTACTCGGTTGTGGCAACCGATAAAGCTGGAAACAGTACGACCGTGAGCTTCAGCATTGACAAGACGGCGCCAACGATTTCAGGCATAACAAACGGCTCGTTCTATAGTCAAAATGTGGTTGCTACGTTCAGTGACTCTAATCCTAGCGCAGTGCTGTCAGCAACGCTAAATGGATCCTCATATACGAGCGGGTCAACGATTACAGCAGAGGGCAGTTACACCTTGATCGTAAACGATGGGTACGGAAATGTGACGACGCTAGACTTCACCGTAGATAAAACTCCGCCAAGCGGCAGCCTCTCGATCGAGAATGGCAAGAGCGCTATCAATCGTAAAGCTGTAGCTTTAACGATTACTTCATCGGATAGCAATGCCGTCCAGATGCGTTTCTCGAACGATGGAACGGATTGGAACGAAGCGGACTGGATTGCAGCAGCTGCAAGCAAGAGCTGGTCTTTAACGGATGGGGATGGCGAGAAAACGGTTTACATGCAGCTAAAGGATGCAGCAGGAAACACGGCTGGGTACACGGACACTATTGTTCTAGATACGGTGCCGCCGGTTATAGCCGGCGTGAGCGATGGCGAAAAGCTTAACCGGACGGCGACGATAGCGTTCACTGAAGGCACGGCGACGCTGAATGGCTCAGCCTTTGCTAGCGGGAGCAGCGTAAGCGCGGAAGGCGATTACACGCTTGTCGTAACGGATGCCGCGGGTAATGTGGCAACCGTAAGCTTCAGCATCGACAAGACGTTGCCGGCAGTGAGCGGGGTAACGGACGGCGCTTTTTATAAAACGGATGTTCAGCCTGCCTTCTCAGATAACCATACAGGCGTGTCGGCTAAGCTGAACGGCAATGATTATACAAGCGGCAGCAGCCTATCAGCGGAAGGCGCCTATTCACTCGTTGTGACGGATGCGTACGGCAACAGCATGACGGTCGCTTTTACAATCGATAAAACGCCGCCAAGCGGAAGCGTTGTAATTGCGGGTGGCGCAGCTGAAACGGCCTCAGCGTCAGTCACGCTGGCTGTAACGGGAACCGATTTGCATGGGCTGACGATCGCTTTTTCGAATGATAATGCCACTTGGAGCACGGCTGAAGCTTTGGCAAGCAGCAAAGCTTGGACGCTGAGCAGCGGCGATGGAATCAAAACCGTGTATGTGAAGCTGACGGACGAGGCCGGAAATGCTGCCGTCTTTAGCGACACGATCGTGCTGGACACAACGGCTCCTGTTGTAACCGGCATTGCGAACGGGGATTTGGTTAATACGAATGTTACGCTGACCTTTAACAAAGGCACGGCCACGTTAAACGGGAATGCTTTTGCAAGCGGTTCTGTGATCAGCGCGGAAGGTACATACGTGCTGGTCGTAACGGATGCGCTGGGACATGTCACAACGGTTGCTTTTACAATCGATAAGGCAGCGCCTATCGTAACCGGCGTGAGCAACGGAGATAAGCTTAACCGGACGGCGACCCTAACGTTTAATGAAGGCACGGCGACGCTGAATGGCTCAGCCTTTGCTAGCGGGAGCAGCGTAAGCGCGGAAGGCGATTACACGCTTATCGTAACGGATGCGGCGGGCAATGTGGCAACCGTAAGCTTCAGCATCGATAAGACGTTGCCGGCAGTGAGCGGGGTAACGGACGGCGCTTTTTATAAAACGGATGTTCAGCCAGTCTTCTCAGATAACCATACAGGCGTGTCGGCTAAGCTGAACGGCAATAGCTATACAAGCGGCAGCAGCCTATCAGCGGAAGGCGCCTATTCACTCGTTGTGACGGATGCGTACGGCAACAGCGTGACGGTCGCTTTTACAATCGATAAAACGCCGCCAAGCGGAAGCATCATGATCAATAACGGAGATGCAGAAACTACGCATGGACTTGTAACGCTGACGATTACCAGCACAGATGCGAATGAGTATACAGCGCGGCTGTCCAACGACGCAGCGATGTGGAAGGCCGTGTCTTTAGCGGATTGGGCGCTCTCGAACGGCTACGGAGAGAAGAAGGTTTACTTGGAGCTAGTGGACGCGGCTGGCAATAAGACGATCGTTTCGGATACGATCATGTATCGCTCATCTCCCGTCCTGCGTGAAAGCAGCGTAACCGGTTCGGAGGATACGGCGCTCCATTTCAGCGGAGACGACTTCTTATATAGCAATGCAGACGGCTCTTTGCTTAATGAAATCACGATTGATACGCTTCCGGCTAACGGCAAGCTGCAGCTTGACGGTTCCGACGTAGCGGCAAATGACAAGCTTACGGCTGCAAGCCTTGCTAAGCTTACCTTTCTTCCGGCTTTGAATTGGTTCGGCCAAACGAGCTTTGAATGGAGCGGTTCTGCACAAGCGATTCAAGCTGAGCGTTCAGCTCAAATGATAATCGCGGTTGCTGCCGTAAATGATGCGCCAACTGTCGCCAATGCGACCTACTCCACTACAGGCAGCGCGAAGATTGAGGGGCAGCTTGCGGCGGTGGATGTAGATGGGGATGCGATTGCTTTTGCCGTTGTTGGACAGCCATCGAAGGGCAAGCTAACGCTTGATGCGGCTACCGGCAAATTCAGCTTTGAGCCTGAAGCGGGCTATTACGAGAATGTAACCTTTACCTATAAAGCGAATGACGGTAAAGCGGATTCCAACACAGCTACGGTCACTATCGTAAATAATCCGCCTGCTAGCAGCGGAAGCGGAAGCGGAGGTTCAACGACACCTCTGGTTACGATAGAAGGAGCTGGCAATCTGCCGGGCGTTAAAGTGGAAGTTGTGCTGAAAGACGGGAAACAAGTGCTTGTTGTGTCGCTAGATGGCAAGCAGCTAACGGAATTAATTAGAAATGTAAAAGATAATGAGTTGACGATTGACGTAGGAGCTACGAGCCATAATGTTGAATTAGCAGTGGATGCAGCGTTACTTAAACAACTTAATGAAAGCGGGAAAACGATAAAGCTAGTACAAGGCGGAACAGGCTACGGGTTATCTTCATCCGCGATCCGGGATGTCTTAACGGATTGGACTGATGCTGGCGCTCAGCTGAAGATTGAAATTAAAAAAGCGGACGAGGCTGATGGAGCAAAAATAGAAAAACTCGCGAAGGATAAGGGCTATTCCTTATTAGTAACGCCTATGAGCTACCAGCTCTACTTCCAAAATGGAAATGCCCGCATAATCTTGTCTTCGGTAAAAGGTTATATCACGATCTCTTATGGACAGGAAGAGCTAAAAGGCAAACAGCCCAAAACAGCTGTTCTTCTTCTGCCAAATGGAAAGCTGGTACATGTTCCAACGAAGATCAGCCATAATGCCGGCAAGTTTGAAATTAAGGTGAACAGCTTCGCGAATGGCATCTTTACTCTTATCGATTACAAGAAGGCATTCGGGGATGTTGGCGGCTGGTCCAAGCCGTATATTGAAGAATTAGCAGGGCGTCTAATTATACAAGGGACCGGCGATGAGACGTTTGAGCCGAGCCGCAGCGTTACCCGCGCCGAATTTGCGGCGATTATTACTGGAGCACTTGGTCTATACAAGGAAGCTGGAGCAAAATCCTTTTCAGATGTAAGCGAGGATAGCTGGTATGCCGCTTCCTTGGCCGCTGCCACGGAGTATGGCTTAATTAGCGGTTATGCTGACGGTTCATTCCGTCCAAACGAAAAAATTTCACGCGAGGAAGCAATGGTCATTTTGGCTCGATCATTTAGCCTGATGGAGCTGAAGCCTGGGTTCACTCAAGCGGAGCTGGATCAAGGGCTTGCCTCCTTTGGGGATAAGGATGAGCTGAAGAGCTGGTCGCAAGCGTCTGTTAGACTTACGGTGCTTCTCGGAATCGTGAACGGAAGCAACGATCAACTGCTGCCAGCCGAACCGATGACTAGAGAACAGCTGGCTGCGGTAATCGTTAAGCTGCTGCAAGCTGGCCAATTTATTTAAGGAGATGGCTATGCGTTTTACATTGGAGGAGGCATTGGCGGACGAGCCGGTATTGTTCGAGCTTTTTGCCCAGAACCGCGGTGAGGAAGTGGCAGCTTGGGGCTGGGGGGAAGCGGAGCTGCAAACGTTTCTCGCCATGCAGTTCCGATTTCAGCAGCAATCCTATCGGATGCAGTTTCCAGTAAGTCATATTCAGCTTATTAAAGTGGAAGATCAGACTGTCGGCATGCTTCGCACAGCTGCTACAGAATCAGATCGGGTGCTGGTAGATATCATTTTAACTGCTTCATATCGAAATAAGGGAATAGGCACGGAGCTTATTCTGATGCTTCAGGAGGAGGCCCGGGCTTCTGGGCTTCCCCTGAAATTAACCGTGCTGCGTGATAACCTTGCCAAGCGGTTATATAAAAGGCTGGGCTTCACCGTTTTCTTGGAGGACGAGCTTTATGAGCATATGCGCTGGCAAGGATAGGCATCCATAACGAAGCTGTCGGTTGTGCTTTTGACCGATTTCTTATAGATCCATAACTTCAAGAAGGGCGAGGGGATACGATAATGGTACCTTATTTAGGGGAAATTCGAATGTTCGCAGGTAATTTTGCTCCGCAGGGCTGGGCTCTTTGCAACGGTGGGATGCTTTCGATTGCTGAAAACGATGCTTTGTACATGTTGCTGGGAACAACGTACGGCGGCGACGGAGTAACGACTTTTGCCCTGCCGAATTTGGCAAGCCGGATACCGGTTGGCACAGGCAGGGATTCACAATCAGGAAAGACTTATATTTTGGGTGAAGCAGGGGGAACGGAGAGCGTGACATTAACGGCAATCCAGCTTCCCGTTCATACGCACCCCGTTAACGGCTCGGATGCCGCAGGCAACCAAACCTCGCCGAGTGCCGGCGTATGGGCTGCTCAAATGTCTAAAAACATGTATTCAAGCGCAGCATCCGAAGGCGTGATGGATCCGCAATCGATTACTCCTACCGGAGGAAATCAGCCGCATAATAATATGATGCCGTTTTTGGCGGTTAATTTTATCATCTCGCTTGCAGGCGTATTCCCACAACAGAACTAAGGAGGCATTTGAATGGCAGAGTCATTTATTGGCGATATCAGATTATTTGGTTTTGGATTTACTCCAAAAAATTGGGCGGCTTGCGAAGGCCAGCTTTTGCCGATTAACCAGAACCAAGCTTTATTTTCGATCTTGGGAACGACCTATGGGGGAAATGGCACGACGACTTTCGCATTGCCTGATTTAAGAGGAAGAGCGCCTGTCCACATTGGAAATGGCATTAATTTGGGGGGAAAGGCGGGAGAAGCGGCACATACGCTAACGTATAGTGAGATGCCGGCCCATAACCATATTGCGCAAGGAACGGAGAAGACAGCCTCCGAATATTCGCCTATCGGTCATGCTTGGGCTGTACCGGGTGTTAACAGCGGGTCATATGCTACTACACCGAATACGACGATGAGTCCAAATGCGCTCTCAACGGCGGGAGGAAGCCAGCCGCACTCTAATATGCAGCCGTATTTAGCCATGAATTATTGCATTTGCACAAACGGAATATTTCCATCACGTAACTAGAAACGGTTAGGAGGAATAATAATGGCTGATCCCTATGTAGGTGAAATTCGTATTTTTGCAGGAAACTTTGCTCCTAGAGGCTGGGCAATATGTGACGGGCAATTGCTGCCGTTATCACAAAATACAGCTTTATTTTCAATATTGGGCACGATGTACGGCGGAGACGGTAAAACAAACTTTGCCCTTCCTGATCTAAGAGGCAGGGCGCCTATGCAGCAGGGACAAGGTCCTGGGCTAACTGAGCGTACGCAAGGAGAAGCGGACGGTGACCCGAATGTCACATTGTTGACGAATGAAATTCCGAGCCACTCTCATGCTCCTGCCGCAGTAGCCGTTAGCAATGCGAATCTACCTGCCGATGCACTATGGGCGGGCT
The DNA here is from genome assembly GCF_001273905.1 of Paenibacillus sp. FJAT-27812. Taxonomy (NCBI): domain Bacteria; kingdom Bacillati; phylum Bacillota; class Bacilli; order Caryophanales; family Paenibacillaceae; genus Paenibacillus; species Paenibacillus sp. FJAT-27812. Next base: position 3,588,183 of record NZ_LIGH01000001.1, read on the forward strand.
TAGCACAGGGCCGGGGGGTGCCTGCTTTGTACGGCAATTCCCCTGCTCAGCCAATGAGTCCGCTGGCAATCGGAATAGCTGGACAAAGCTCGCCTCATAATAATATGCAGCCTTATTTAGGATTAAACTTTATCATCGCCTTAACGGGTATATTTCCTCCTAGGTCTTAGTCTGATTCTGATGGGCCATTGCACATGACTTGCATATGCAGGCTTTATTGCGATCGGCTTCCGGAACCTGTTGAAGAAGAGACTTAGGGAAATTTTCGCGAAAGCACCAGCAATCCGCTGCTTCTTCTTGTACAGCTTTGATCCCGCACTCATTCGGCTTACCGCATATCGGACAATTCATGGTTAGATGCTCCCTTCTTAAAGAAACAGCCCTTTCGCTTCTGGCGAAGGGGCTGTTTCGCATATTGTGCCAATCGTGTGCTTACACAGCGGATGATTGGAGGACGAACTTCTCGATGACGTGACGCACGCCTTCCTCATTGTTCGATAGCGTGACATAATCCGCGATATCCTTAAGGGATTGAATCGCGTTGCCCATCGCTACGCCAAGGCCTGCAGCAATAATCATTTCATTGTCGTTCCATGCATCGCCGAGGGCAATCGTTTGGTCCATCGTGCAGCCTAAGTGCTCGGCCATAAACCGCAGGGCATGTCCCTTCGTGCCTTCCTTATGCATAAACTCCAGATAGTGCGCTTTCGATTTTGTAATGTGCACGCGATCGCCAATAAGCAGCTTTAGCTCCTCGGCAATTATATCGAGACGAGCGGGATCGTCGATGATAAGCATTTTGTTCATCGGAAAATCAATCAGTTTATTGAAGTCAGGCTCTATTTTGTAAGGGATGTTGGAGAGCTTGGAATAAGCCTTTATTTTATCGTTATCTTCTGTTGCGTACAGCTCGTCATCCACATAAAGCTGCAGGTGAAGGCCATTTGCTTCGACGTAGGCATGCAGCTCCTTGGCCGCATCGATAGGCACGTTGCGCTCATATAACACTTGCCCGTCGAGCAGAGTTTTGACGAGGGCTCCCTGATAAGTAATAATAGGAACATTGAGTTCAATTTGCTTGGCAATCTTTTGAGCGGAAGCAAACATGCGGCCTGTTGCGAGCGTAACCGTCACACCCTGCGCAATGGCAGCCTCCATCGCACGCTTCGTGCCTTCCGTTACGGTTAGGTCATCCGTCAATAAGGTGTCGTCAACATCAATTGCAATAAGTTTATACATACTAGCAGTGAAGCTCCTCTCCAGCTCTCTAAATTTTAGATTAGGTTGATTGTAGCTAAAATGATCCACACATACAAGACTTTGCGTATGCTTACGAAGCAAGTTTTGCTTTGTATAACTTTAGAGGAGATGAACAGATGAACAATTTTACTTCAGCGGCGTCAAAACAACGATTTCTGACTCTCTGCGTGCTGGGCGCTATTTTGTTTACAGCCGTAGGCTTCGCGCTTGGGCTGCTATGGACGGGCAATCGATATCCGATGCTGAAGGAGCCGGTATTCAAGCAATTTACAGTGTCCTACAACAAAATTATAAATGATTATTTAAACGGAGCTGAGCCGAAGAAGCTCATTAACGGAGCGGTTGCCGGCATGGTCGCTTCCCTTGAGGATCCTTACTCCCGGTATTTAGCAGAGGAGAAGGGCAATGCGTATACCGAATCGTATGAAGGCCAAATATACGGGATTGGCGCTGAAATCCGCGAGGAGGAAGGCCAGTTCGTCATAAGCGGGCTGACGAAGGGCGCTCCTGCCGAGCGCGGCGGCTTGCTGCCGGGCGATATCATCATCTCGGTAGATAATCAGAAACTGAGCGGGAAGACGTTTGAGGAGCTTCTGAGCGTCATTAGAGGCAAGGAAGGCACGTCGGTCTCCCTCAAGGTGCAGAGGCCGAATCAGGTCGAGCAGATTGCGCTGACGCTGAAGCGGGAAGCTATTCCGGTCCATACGGTTACCTCCGAGATGCTGGAGGGCGGGATTGGCCATGTGACGATCAGCCGCTTTGCCGAGAAAACAGCGGATGAATTCGAGGCAGCACTTAAAGAGCTGCAGGCGAAGCAGCCGCTTAAAGGATTGCTGCTTGATATGCGCTCGAATCCGGGAGGCTTGCTGCAGCCGACCATCAAAATTGCGAGCACGCTGATTCCGAAGGATAAAGTGATTTTGAACGTCGTATACAAAAATGAGCGCCAGACGATCACTTACAAATCCAAGCAAGAGAAGGAGTGGACGGTGCCGATTGCGGTGCTCGTAAATGGGCAATCCGCGAGCGCCAGCGAGGTGCTGACAGCCGCATTGAAGGAATCGGCGGGAGCTACCGTCATTGGAGAAAAAACGTATGGCAAAGGCGTCGTGCAAGCCTTTAATCAATTTAAGGACGGCTCGGTTTTAAGCTTAACGGAGGCGCAGTGGAAGACGCCTGGCGGAACCTGGATCAACAAAACAGGCGTTTCGCCGGATTTCGCGGTCAATCTTCCCGAGTATACGAAGCTGAGACCACTTGCCATCGGCTCAGATATGAAAGTGGGAAGCTACGGCGAGGATGTGAAGACGCTGCAGCTGATGCTGAAGGAGCTAGGCTACGGTCCTACGGGGCAGGTGGGTATGTTCGACAAGCAGACTGCTGAAGCGATGCGCAAGTTCCAAGCCGCTGAGAAGCTGGAGGCTACAGGCAGCTTTAACGACAAGACGGGCTATCAGCTGCTGGAGCGGCTGCGCGAGAAGCTTGGACGCGAGGACAGCCAGCTGCTTAAAGGATTAGAGGTTCTAAAAAAATCGTAGTTGACAACGGGGATGATAATCATTATCATCAAGTAGGAAGCAAATCCTTCGTTGCGCTGCGGGGTGAATCGGATGAAGAAGATCAAATATTGCAAACGGAATTTAAGGAATGGATCAGAGCCGATTTATAAGGCGATGAAAAGCCGATATCCGGATATCAAGCAGAAGAAAAGCGATTGCCTCGGCGATTGCAAAACCTGCAAGCTAGAGTGCTTCGTCGTCATTAAGTCGAAGACGGTAAGCGCGCCGTCTCCAGAGAAGCTCTACAAACGATTGAAAAAAATGATCGGATAACCAATAAAAATGGATACATTTACAAGAACGGCATTTGCCGTTCTTTATTTTTATGTTAGAATAAGTACAATCTAGGAAAGCTGAGGTGCACGAGCATGAATGATGGATTAGCAGAAGCTTTAAATGAACAGATGAATTTTGAATTTTATTCTGCGCATGTGTATCTTGCAATGGCAGCGTATTGTTCGGGCGAGAGCTTGGACGGTTTCGCAAACTTCTTCATTGTACAAGCTGAGGAAGAACGGTTTCATGCTATGAAAATATACAAATTTCTAAACGACCGTGGCCGCCGTGCTACACTTTCGGCTCTTGGAGAGCCAAATAACGATTACGCGTCCATCCTGGACACATTCGAGCAAGGCTATGGACACGAGCAGCAAAATACGAAACGCTTCTACAATCTGTCTGATCTTGCGATTAGCGATCGTGAGCATGCGACAATTAACTTCCTCAAATGGTTTATCGACGAGCAGGTTGAAGAAGAGGCGCTGTTTGATAATATCATTCATAAGCTGAAGCGGATCGACAAAGACAGCAACGCTTTCTATATGCTCGACGCTGAGTTTGCAACTCGTTCTTTCACGCCTCCGGCGCTATAAGGAAAACAAGCTTGCGTTTAGCGAATAACGAAGAGGCCGTCCTTTTCGGGTAGAAAACTCTACCTGAGAAAGACGGTCTCTTTTATATTTGTAGTTAGTGAACGGAAGGAGCGCTGTTTGTTTTTTTGCTCTTCTGGAAGGAAATGATTGCAGCAATGAAAGCCAGAAACAGTGCAGCACTTGCCATCCACGGGTTATATAAAACAGTTTCATTCCATGTGACGGCTATCCCTCCGACTCCTGCGCCTATCGCAAGTCCGATTTGGGTCACGGAAGTGTTCAGGCTGATGACAAGGTTAGAGGACTGCGGCGCTTTCTCGATGAAGTAGGTTTGTGTAGCAGGGCCCATAATGAACATGGACATGACCCACAGGGATAAAAGGGTTATCGCAACAGGGAATGAGCGGATCGCAAGCGGCAGCAGGCCAAGCGTGATGACATGGGAAACCATGCTGATGACCATTATGCGTACGCTCCCCCATTTGTCTACGGCAGATCCGCCTAGACGGGAGCCGATTGCGCCGGCTATTCCGAATGCCAGCATGATGAACATGGTGGAGGATACGCTCCTATGCAGGATCGAATCGAGAAAAGAAGTCAAATACGTGAACATAATAGAGTTCCCGGCTTCTCTGAATAGGACGAGCAGCAGCGCGGTCAGAATAACTGGATTTGCGAGGACGGTGAATTGTTTGCGGAAGGGAACAGGGGCGTCTCCTTCGATTTTCGGCAGCAAGAGCGCCATGCCGATCAGAATAACGATGCTGCCTACGGCTAGTAAGAGGAAGATCACTCGCCAGCTGAACATATCGGTAAGGGCGATGCCGATTGGTATTCCCAAAATCATAGCCGTGCTAAAGCCGAGAATAACGGTTCCGATTGCGCTGCCGATCTTCTCAGGCGTGGCCAGCTTCGCGGCAGCGCTGAAAGCGGCTACCAGCAGGACGCCGGAGCTTACGCCCAGTATCAGCCGTGAAATAAGCAGCAGCGTAAAGCCAAAGCTGAAGAATGAAGTGAGATTGCCGGCAATGAAGACAAGCATAGCAAGTAAAAGAAGCTCTTTGCGACCTATTCGCGCCGTTAACGATACGACGATTGGTGTTCCAATCGCGAACGCGAGCGAGTAAGCGGTAATGAGCTGGCCAGCCAGAGCGACGGACACCTGCATTTGGCTTGCCAGTGTATTTAAAATGCCGGCAACGACTAGCTCCGATGTAGCGGTCAAGAAAACTGCTATCGTTAAAATATAAATGACGATACGGTTCATATGGGTTAATCCTCTCTACTTGTATTCAGGCAGCTAACCGCGTCCGGTGTAATGCTTATTTGAATTATAATCAAGTTACTTTACATAAGTAAGAACGCAAAATGGTTGGACATCATCCATTTATATGGATTAACTAACTTTAAGTAAGTTGCTGAACCGATTTCCATGAAAAAACCGCCAGAGGATCAAATCCCCTGACGGCCCCATATGGAAAGCATTTAAGATAACTTCTCAGCAGGTGAAGCGGTTTGCACGGTATTGCCCCACTTTTGTACCCATTTTTCCATTTCCATCAACGCGGTTTGGAAATCGCGGCCCTTCTCCGTAAGCGAGTATTCCACCGTAACAGGCACAGTTGGAAAAACCTCGCGCAATACGAGTCCGTTTTTTTCCAAATGGCGAAGGGTATCCGTAAGGGATTGGGTCTTGACGATGGCTACATTCCGCTGGAGCTGATTGAACCGCTGCGGTCCCCTTAGCAGCTCTTCAAGAACGAGGAACGCCCATTTGGCGCCCAAAATCTGCAGCACTTCGCAGATGCTGGATCCGGCATTTTCCTTGCAGTCGCCAGGCAGGCTGGCTTGATCGGCCATGAGATGTCCTCCTCATTCATAATTAGCCAAGCTAGAGTAGAGCAGGATAGGTAACATTATTTTATGCTACCATTATGATACTGCGCTTTTGATCATGTCAATCGTTCGAGCAACTTTTCCACCCTAGGCACGTCTATCTGGGTAGAAATGGTTATGGTACAATTTTATACGAGCTTGAGGCATTTACGTGAAGATAAATAATAAGCTCATTCGGGATCTGATCGATCTTAGATGAGGAATAGAAGCGGAGAATCGATGCGAAGAACGGTAATAGCGCCATGGACAGAAAAGTGGAATGAGCTGTACATTTTAGAAGCGGCTGAAATGAAGCGTATCCTGCATCCGGAGCAGATAGACATTTTTCATATTGGAAGTACGGCAGTTCCAGCGATTGGGTATGCTAAACCGACGATCGACCTATTGGTTGTCGTCAAGGAAATCGGCAGAGTGGATTTATATGAGCAAGAAATGGCTGAGCTAGGCTATTCCGCCAGGGGGGAGCAAGGCATTGCCGGGAGGCGGTATTTTACAAAAGGGGGAAACAGCAGAACCCATCATGTACATATATTTGAAGCAGGAAATATAAACATTAAAACACATCTAGACTTTAAAGCGTACATGCTCGCCCATCCCGAGGAAGCTGCGCGATATGGTAAGCTCAAATTAGAATTAGCGGAAAAGTTTCCAGATGATATTCATAAATATCAAGCAGGCAAAGAAGCATTTGTTCAAGCTTTAGTGGATAAGTCGATCATCTACGCTTCGGAACAACAAAATACCGATTAAAAGGGAGAAGGACATGTGCAGAAATATTAAAACGTTATTTAACTTTGATCCGCCGGCGACAGAGGAAGAGATCCACTCGGCTTCGCTCCAATTCGTTAGGAAGCTCTCCGGCTTCAACAAGCCGTCGCAGGCGAATGAGGAAGCCTTTCATCGTGCCGTTGAGGAGGTTGCCGCAGCCGCCCGCACGCTGCTGGAATCCCTTGTAACTAACGCGGAATCTCGCAACCGCGAGGTCGAGATCGAGCGTGCCCGCGCCAGAAATGCACAACGTTTCGGAACGAGTACGGAGTAGCTCCAAAGCGTGTTTAAGGCGTTCAATAAGGAGAGTCAGCAAATGGATATACGTATATTGGATAAATCCGATGCTCCATTGTACCAGCAATTGCGGTTAAGCTCGCTTAAGGCCAGCCCGGATGCATTTGGGTCAACCTTTGAAAGAGAAGCGGGATTTACGCTTGAAACGGTGGAAGAACGAATAAAACCGACTAAGGACAAATTTGTGTTGGGTGTTTTTGATGCAAAAGGGATGTTAGTTGGAATGGTCGCTTTTATGCGCGAAAGCGGCATGAAAACGGCCCATAAAGGCAATGTCTACGGGATGTATGTAGCGCCAGAAATGCGTGGCAAGGGGCTAGGGAAGCTGCTCATGCTTGAACTGCTCATAAGGGCAAAAGCTTGTGATGGCTTGGAGCAAGTGAACTTAACCGTTGTCTCTCAAAACGGCGGCGCGAAGAAGCTTTACGAGTCTGTTGGGTTTGAGGTCTATGGCGTGGAGCGGAACGCCTTGAAGTTCAATGGGCAATATTTTGATGAGGAAATGATGGTTTTAAAGCTCTAATTTAATCGCGAATGAAGGGTTTAAATGAACGGCAGGCCAGGGCATTGCTTTCAGGCTCTAGCCTGCCGTTGCTTTTTTATGTTCATCTAGCTAATGCAATTGTTATTTCTGCTGGTCTGTCCGCACTTCTCCGTCGATAGGCATGATCATGACATCCGCTAAATCTTTGTTCGAGCTGTACTCGGTAAAGCCAAGCTCGGTGCTTTTGCCTTGACTATCGATCGTTCCGTACACGTTTTTATCAAGCATCAAATGTTTAGTGAAATAGACGGATTCGCCAAAAGCCTCATGCCGTGTGCCCACTTCCCCATTACTTCCGTATGAATCATTTTGCCATTTTACGACTGCAATGCCATCCTGATTTATTTCGGTATAATTGATCAGCCCTTTATATTGATACTCAAAACGCAGCGCTTCTCCCTTTGGAAAAGTATAAGCGAATGTATATCCTTCTCCCGAAGCTTGAATTTCTTTACCCGCATACGTTTTTGGATAATGAATGGCAATTTCGCGAGCTTTTGCTAAATCTCCGTGCATAAGGATGTTAAAGCGTTCTTCGCCGGACGGAGTGCGCACAATTACGCTTTTATCCGTAGTGCTATACTTCAATACTCCTCCCAGCGTTTCTGAAATAAAGCGAAGGGGCAGATAGGTTCTGCCGTCTTTGATCGTGACAGGGGCATCCAGTTTGACGCTTTTGCCGTTAACTTCAGCCGTTGTGGCTCCGCTTTTCAGGCGCACGGTTGTTTTATTTGTTTTATTGACGATGACGATCGTCTTGGTGGCTTGTTCATAAGAATAGGTTAGGTTAGCCGGATCGTTAAAAGCTTTTAGCTGCACCATCGTTCTTTGCTTTACGGTTAATACATCCTTTTGCAGCTCGCCGTCAATGTAGACTTGTGTTGGTTTCTGGGGGGCGGCGGAGACTGCTGCTCCGGCAGCCAGCATTCCCATGATCGAAAGCGAAGCGGCTGTTGCTTGTATCCATTTTTTCAAAAATGAAGCCTCCTTATTTATTCTAATAGTTCCCAGTTTCAATAACGCATTTTTTTGTAAAAAGTTGCAAGATGAGTCTCTCATGTGGAAAAATGCAAATGTGATGAACATGCCAGGTTTTGCCTACACACTAAAATGGCATGGAAAACCTACGGCTTATGAAATTATCTATGAACGGTTAATAAAATAGAGCTGTGAAGATAGAACAGAGGAAATGGCAGCAAGGGGGAAGAACATTCATGCTGGACAAAAGAATATTGGAAGATGGGCTTTCAGTCATTTCAACCTGTAAAAAAGAAACCGGCGACATCTGGCATGCCCATTTTGGTGCTGCAGCTATCGCTAGTTATTTTTTTGTAAAAGACAATAATTTGGGTGTGGAGCTTGGGCAAAACGTATTTTCTCAATCCAGAGCTATGATCGCAAATAATGGTGCAACGAGTAAATATAACCGTCTTAGAAGCAATGTTGAAGAAGCAGAAACCGTCATACTTGGGGCTCTTGATCACACAATCGATCAACTCCACTGGGTAGGTCATAACGTCATTTATAGCGCCTTAAGTTTATTGGCCATTCATGAGCTTAATGGCTGGGGGTCTGATGATGATCTTTCAGGAATATCCGAACTCATTCGCTCATTTGAAAAAACCATTCCAGGACGATCATGGATTGGCTATTCGGCTTCCGAAGTAAAAAGATTGGAAATCACAGAGGAGGATAACTTTCCAAGGATTGACGATGCCAATGCTCTCTCGCTTTTTGTGCTGGAGCAATTATCCGATTTTAAAGTCATATACCGGGCGGAATCGCATCATGATTTAATGGGCCATATGCTCACTTTTTCTCATGCATTGAACATTTTATATTGTCTTGGCCATGTTTCATATTTCAAGAGGGGTTTGCCGCCGCTTCTCAAAATGATAAAAGTTTTGCGCAGCAGCCGCCATGTAAATCCGGGAGATGAAGTAAAGCTGGTTTCACCTGTCGATCAGCTGCCGCTGCAACAATCAGCAAGGGCGGAGTTTCTGCCGGACGAGCAAAAGTTTTGGACGAAGGATCATAGCGAGAGCAATTGGGATTTTGGCCATGTTTTTAAATTTTCTTTTAGTTTTTATGATCATGCAAGGCGAGTGGAAAGCGGTCGGACTTCATATTTTGAAAGTTTTCGGTATATCATCAGCCAAGGCTAAAATAGGAAGCAGCTGAGCGGAGAGGCTAACTCTGCTCAGCTGTTTTTCCTACAGGCGTTTTTTTCTGCTTCTGGGCTAGCGGTAGGTCAACTTACTCGAATAAGCATCCATCTTTGGGCACCGTTACCGAGATCATCCCATATTTGAACGTTGGAACCATTGGCCGTACCGGAGCCGGCAACATCAAGCGCTTTGTTGCTACCTCCATCCATTACTTTCATATAACCGCTGCCTGTATCGATAAGCTTCCAATGTTGATTAGCGCTGCCTGCATAATCCCAGATTTGGACGTTGGAGCCGTTCGCTGTTCCTAAGCTGCTGACATCAAGCGCTTTTCCACTATGCACGTTAATGAGCTTGTACGCTCCGCCGCCGACATGCGTAATTTGCCAAAGTTGATTCGCTTGGCTGCTCCCCTCCGTCCAGATTTGAACGTTAGCGCCATTTGTGGTTCCCCATCCGTCTACCTCTAGCGCTTTGCCGCTGTTTGTATTCACGAGCTTATAAACTCCGCCTGAGACGATCCCGTTATAGCTGTCGTTTCGAACAAATTCAACCCGGTCAATGTCAACCCATTGGTTTGCATTCGTATTGGATACAAAAAAACCAATGGTTGCTTGCCCGTTCGTAACGGCAAGGTTTGGGAGTGAAATTGGCGTCCATGCCGTTGTAACCGGGCAGTTTTCTTGGCGCATCGTTCCCCCAAAATCTTTAGCTTCTACGACACATGTGCTTTGCCCTCCACTGCTTCGCATATACGCGCGAAGCGAATAGCTGCCGTTATCAAGGCCGCTAATGGTTTGTCCGACGTAGGCGGTTGCAGGCCCGCTTATTCCGGCTAATCCGATAAAATAATTGCCATGAGCGGCGGGCACGCCGACACCATCGTTCGTGCCATGTACTTTAATGCGCGCGGGATAATCATCGCCATATGTCGTCCAGCCGCTTGCATTAGCCGTTTCAAAGCTCCAATTCGTCAGCAGATTGGTGTTTGATGGCGTGATTGCATGGCCGAAGCGAACATAGACGCCGCTGCTTGGATAATCGGAGCTTGTAGCAGCAAGCACATGAGTAGAGTCAACTGGCAGCAAGGCGTTCCAATTAGAGTTAGTGGAGTCGCTGACTGGAAAAATATTGGAGCGGTATTGCCACGTTGCTCCATTATCTGAACTAATCATGGTATACATGGACGAGTATGAATCGCCCGTATTTGTACTGTCATTATCGGTTTGGAAAGAGGCGAGCAGCCGCCCATCCCCCAGCTTTACGACAAATGGCGCGCCGGCTTTCTTGCCAGGCTTGGATGGAACATACATCGTCTGCCGGGGCACATTCCAGTTGTAGCCGTCGGATGAAATTTTGTATTTGATGACAAAAGGATGACCCGCGACATCTGTTGCTTCGAAGACAAGAATATATCTGCCGTCTGCCATCTGAGCAATGACCGGCATACCGTCTCTTGAGCCCGCGGCAACGCCATCGCTGACTACCGTTTCTGCGCTCCAGCCATTACCTGACCATGTTTTCATGATGAGCTTTTGAAGGCCTGTAGTACCGGCAGCCACCGGGCCGTCATCTGCGTAATAAACAGCTATCGTATTCCCAAGCAATTGAAGATGCGGCTCCCATAGTCCTTTGAAGGAATTTGCGGTGGTCGATCCTATTTGACCGTTAGCCAGTACCGACCATGTATTGCCGCCGTCCGTGCTTTTGCTAGTTCTAAGGTAAGTGGTGAAGGTGGAGCCAGATTGGACGACAAGGCGATAAGAGAGCCAAATGTCACCGTTAGACAGCTGGAGCATTTGGCCGTTCCCCACGTCGCCGCTCGGATCTGCTGCAGCTTGTGCAGCGGGGGACCAGCTATGGCCGCCGTCTGTGCTCCGTGAAATCATAATCCGTGTTTTACCGCCGCCAACATTCGTATCAAAAGAAGCGAGAATATCGTTATTGCTCAGCTTGAGCAACCGAGGATACCATACGCCGCCAGTAGCAGGAGTGAACACAGCTGCGGTATTGGATGGCCAAGCAAGTCCTGCTGCTGCAAAAGCTTGAAAAGCAGGCAGCAGGATGCTGATGATAAGAAGCAAGCCTAGCGAGAATGCGGTTAAACGTATCTTCTTCTGTAAGAACATATTGTACCGACTCCTTCATATGAGGCTGAATGTCATTCAAAAAATGATTTACACGTAAGTTTGATCAACTCCTCCAACACTAATGTAAGCGCTTCGAAATGGATTATAGATTATGTTAGTATTTAAATATATATTGAAATTAGTATAATATCGAAGGAATGAGGCTTGAAACGTTCGGGAAATAAGTAGAAAGTGTGTTTTTATATAAAAAGCGAAGGGATAATATGCTTCTATTTGAGATGACGTGCACAAGGAAAGGAGATTTTTTGTTTTTTTATACTAAATATAGTATTTATAATTATAACAATATAATCTAGAATGAGGTTCATCAGGGAAGCGCTTGCAAATCTGAGTAGGTTATGCAGGCTTTGCTCATTAACGGGCAAGATGTATCCATCTCAGACATACCTGATAAGCAGTGTGGTATCACGCAGTAAATACAAAAGGGAGGCGTCATCGTAATGAAGAAAAAAATATCGGTAAAGCTTGGACTCGTACTTATACTATGCTTCGTCATGCTTCTTACGGCTTGCTCATCGGGCAATAATGGAAGCGGTTCCGCGACGAGCGGGAATACGCCGAAGGAAGAGACTAACGCGGCAAACGCGCCGAAAGAGAACGTAAAAATTTCGTTTATGGGCCATGGCAGCCCGCAGGAGAAGGATATCTTCGCAAAGCTTATTAAATCGTATGAAGCGAAATATCCGAACGTAAAGGTCGAATATACAAGCGTGCCGCCGGCAGAGTACAACCAAAAGCTGTCGACGTTAATCGCATCAGGCAAAACGCCGGATGTATTCTACGTATCGGGGCCGCAATTTTTCAAATATGCGGAAGCTGGCACGATCCAAAGTTTGCAGCCGTTTCTAGAAACGACAGAGCTGTTCCAAGAGGACAACGTATGGAAGCAAGCGCTGGATCGCTACCGATATGACGGAAAGATGGTTGGGCAAGGCGACCTCTATGGTTTGCCGAAGGATGTAGGTCCGTGGGCAATGGCGTACAACAAAACGATGTTTGAAGCAGCTGGGGTAGAGCTGCCGCCAGCGGAGGTTGGCAAGTGGACATGGGATAACTGGCTGGATGCCGCGAAGAAGCTGACGAAAGACGAGAATGGGGACGGTAAAGTCGATATTTACGGCGGAGCTAACTTCACGCTGGAAGGCGCGGTATGGGCAAGCGGCGGAGATTTCATCGATCACAAAACAGGGAAGATCACGATCGATACGCCTGAATTCGCAAGCGCCATGCAGTGGGTAGCCGACCTTCGCCTGAAGCACAACGTGACACCGTCGCCAGAGGATGAGAAAGCAATGAACGCTTACTCCCGTTTCGTGGCTGGCAAAGTAGGCATGTTCCCGATGGGGCCATGGGATCAACCGGGCTTCTGGGACTTGCCGTTCGACTGGGATATCGCGGCATGGCCGGTGAACCCGGCAACAGGCAAAGCGGGCACATGGGTTGGATCGATGGGTTATTCGGTATCGAGCAAATCGAAGCATGCCCAGGAAGCTTTTAACTTGGCAGCGTTCCTTGCGCTTGATAATGAAGGACAGAAGCAAAACTACGAGCTGGGCCAAGCGGTGCCTAACCTGATTGATATGGCAAAAGGCGAGTTTGTGAGCTATGACAAAGCACCTGCAAACCGCCAAGTATTTCTGGATATTATTGAAGACTACGGGCACCCGACGATTGATTTTGGCTCGAAGGACACCAAATGGATCGATACGATGTGGCAGGAGGCTGGCAAAGTGTATGACGGCAAGATAACGGCTGCGGAATGGGCGAAGGAATTGCAGCCGAAGCTTCAAGAGCTTTATGACAAAGGCAATAAGTAAGTTGTGTATTTAATCAAAGAAGCTGCGCCTTTGGGTCATTAACCTGAAGGCGCAGCTTTTTGTATGCATCCATCCATACATAAACTTAAAGCTGACAGGTTACGATTAATTTAGTATACTTAATATATTAATATAAGAATGGAGCGGCGCCATGAAAAATCACCCTTTGTATAAGCAAATTCAAGTTGATATTCTAGGTCAAATCAAAGCTGGCAAGCTTCGCCCCGGCGATCGTGTCCCCTCCGAGAAAGAACTTGCGGAGCTATATAGGGTTAGTCAAATTACGAGTAAAAACGCATTGATAGGATTAGCGGATGAAGGGGTACTTGTCCGGGTACAGGGCAAAGGCACGTTTGTAAGGCAGCATGGTGAAGCGGCAACAGCAGTAGAGGTTCCAAGCGGCGCACGGGACGTTATCGGACTTATTTTGCCATGCATGAAAACTAAGGTTGACCAGAAAATACTCGATTCAATCGAGAAGTATGTAACGGCCAGCGGTTACAACTTGCAGGTTAGGATTACGAGAGAGTCACAAGTGGAAGAGAGTGCAGCCATTGAATCGATGGTAGCTTCCGGAGTACGCGGTTTAATTGTTTTCCCTACGGAAGAGGAGCGCTATAACGATAGTATTTTGCGGCTATCGCTCGATAAATTTCCGCATGTGTTGATAGATCGTTTTTTGAAAGAGATTCGAACCTACAGCGTCAGCTCGGATAATGTTAATGGTACGGAACAAGCAATTACCCATTTGCTGGACAACGGCCATGAGCACATCGCGCTCATTACACCTGAAATTACGAATACGGCGACCGAGGAGAGGTTGATTGGGTTTGAGAAAGCCTATCTCACTAAGAAGCTGCCGATTGATAAGGATTTATGGTGCATCTTGAAGATCGAGGATATTTCCAACGGAAACGCCCAGCCTATTATCGAGTCGTTCATGAGTGAGCGGCCAGCGGTTTCAGCCGCATTTGTCGTCAACGTAGAACTGACAAACTATACATATTATGCAGCTAAGCGGCTGAGAAAATCGGTGCCGGACGATATGGAGCTCGTTTGCTTCGATCAACCGGATTTTCAAGACGTATCGTATTTGCAGCAAAATGAAGATGAGATCTGCAGAGTGACGGTTGAGCTGCTTCATGCGCAATTACAGGGAGAGTACGAGCCGCAGCGAATCGTTGTTCCGGTAAAGTTTTGTAAAAAGTAAGCGATAGAATAAGAGGAAATACCTTCGTACAGCTTTTATGTACGGGGTATTTTTTTATATTCTATTTAGTATATAAACATATAACAATATAACTTATAATAAACCCATGATATTAAGCGCTTACAGCATTTTGGAAGCATCTATACATAACAAGGGAGGCGTCAACGCAGTGAATAGAAAATTATCGGTAAAGCTTGGACTCGTACTTATACTATGCTTCGTCATGCTGCTTACGGCTTGCTCATCGGGCAATAATGGAAGCGGTTCCGCGACGAGCGGGAATACGCCGAAGGAAGAGACTAACGCGGCAAACGCGCCGAAAGAGAACGTGAAAATTTCGTTCATGGGCCATGGCAGCCCGCAGGAGAAGGATATCTTCGCAAAGCTTATTAAATCGTATGAAGCGAAATATCCGAACGTAAAGGTCGAATATACAAGCGTGCCGCCGGCAGAGTACAACCAAAAGCTGTCGACGTTAATCGCATCAGGCAAAACGCCGGATGTATTCTACGTATCGGGGCCGCAATTTTTCAAATATGCGGAAGCTGGCACGATCCAAAGTTTGCAGCCGTTTCTAGAAACGACAGAGCTGTTCCAAGAGGACAACGTATGGAAGCAAGCGCTGGATCGCTACCGATATGACGGAAAGATGGTTGGGCAAGGCGACCTCTATGGTTTGCCGAAGGATGTAGGTCCGTGGGCAATGGCGTACAACAAAACGATGTTTGAAGCAGCTGGGGTAGAGCTGCCGCCAGCGGAGGTTGGCAAGTGGACATGGGATAACTGGCTGGATGCCGCGAAGAAGCTGACGAAAGACGAGAATGGGGACGGTAAAGTCGATATTTACGGCGGAGCTAACTTCACGCTGGAAGGCGCGGTATGGGCAAGCGGCGGAGATTTCATCGATCACAAAACAGGGAAGATCACGATCGATACGCCTGAATTCGCAAGCGCCATGCAGTGGGTAGCCGACCTTCGCCTGAAGCACAACGTGACACCGTCGCCAGAGGATGAGAAAGCAATGAACGCTTACTCCCGTTTCGTGGCTGGCAAA
Organism: Paenibacillus sp. FJAT-27812; assembly: GCF_001273905.1. Lineage (NCBI taxonomy): Bacteria > Bacillati > Bacillota > Bacilli > Caryophanales > Paenibacillaceae > Paenibacillus > Paenibacillus sp. FJAT-27812. The sequence goes on from NZ_LIGH01000001.1 coordinate 3,603,778, forward strand.
GTAGGCATGTTCCCGATGGGGCCATGGGATCAACCGGGCTTCTGGGACTTGCCGTTCGACTGGGATATCGCGGCATGGCCGGTGAACCCGGCAACAGGCAAAGCGGGCACATGGGTTGGATCGATGGGTTATTCGGTATCGAGCAAATCGAAGCATGCCCAGGAAGCTTTTAACTTGGCAGCGTTCCTTGCGCTTGATAATGAAGGACAGAAGCAAAACTACGAGCTGGGCCAAGCGGTGCCTAACCTGATTGATATGGCAAAAGGCGAGTTTGTGAGCTATGACAAAGCACCTGCAAACCGCCAAGTATTTCTGGATATTATTGAAGACTACGGGCACCCGACGATTGATTTTGGCTCGAAGGACACCAAATGGATCGATACGATGTGGCAGGAGGCCGGCAAAGTGTATGACGGCAAGATGACGGCTGCGGAATGGGCGAAGGAATTGCAGCCGAAGCTTCAAGAGCTTTATGACAAAGGCAATAAGTAAACCAACGATTTCATAGTGAACTTAAATAACGAATAGCTAGTGCGAGGATGTGTACGCATGAAAAAAAGTAAACCTAGTTATATCCGCAAAGAATACGCATGGGCCTACTTGTTTGTAGCGCCCCCTGCGCTTGGCTTTCTCATTTTTGGAGTGGCACCGCTTCTCTACTCGGTTTGGCTTAGCTTCACGTCATGGGATTTGGTTACCCCGCCTAAATTTGTAGGCTTTGAAAATTATGTAGAGGTATTTCACGATGAGAAGGTATACAAATCTTTGTATAACACCGTATTTATGATGCTCGGGATCCCAATCGGGATGGTCGTGGCACTGCTGCTTGCGATTATGATGAACCGTCCGCTCAAAGGCATATCGTTCCTTCGGACGATTTATTACTTGCCCGTTATATCACCGATCATAGCGGTATCCTTGCTGTGGCAATGGATTTTGAACCAAGACTTTGGCCTTTTCAATCAAACGCTTTGGAGTTGGTTTGGCATTCAGGGGCCAAACTGGCTTGGCGACGCGAATTGGATTAAGCCTTCCATGATTTTGATGGGGGTATGGGGCGGCGTTGGCGGCACGATGGTTCTTTACTTAGCAGGGCTACAATCGATTTCGTCTACTTACTACGAAGCCGCGGAAGTAGATGGCGCGAACGCGTTTCAAAAGATGTGGCTGATTACGATTCCGCTGCTGACGAATATTCATTTTTTCGTTGTTGTTATGGGTGTTATCGGAGCGTTTCAGTCGTTTAGCCAAATTTACGTGCTGGCAGGCGATGGCGGCCCGGAATACAGTGCGGCTACCGTTGTGTTTTATATTTTCGAAAATGCGTTCAAGTATTTCAATATGGGTTATGCCAGCGCAATTGCATGGGTGCTTGGACTGATTATCTTCATCGTTACACTCATTCAATTTCGACTGTCAAAAAAATGGGTGTATAACGATTAATGCTTTACCGTCACAGTTTGCGAGGGGAGTTTGATTTCAAATGCAGCAGAAACGTTTAACAAACCTATGGGTGGCACTCATTCTTTGTATCGGCTCGATTGTTATGCTGGCGCCGTTCGTATGGACCATATCCACTTCCTTAAAAGATCAACGCAATGTGTTTGAAATTCCGCCAAAGTGGATTCCAGACCCGGCTACATTTAAAAACTATGCTACCGCTTGGAACGATTCGCCGCTGCTTAGCGGATTTATGAACAGCATGATTATTGTTGTATTCGTTCTTGTCATTGGTTTATTCGTTTCAACGATGGCTGCCTATGCTTTTGCAAAGATCGATTTCCCATTTAAGGATGCCATCTTTCTATCCTTGCTTGGCACGATGATGATTCCTTTTTCGGTTGTCATGATCCCACAGTTCATCGGGTTCTCGTCGATCAACTGGACCGATACGCTTCTGCCGTTAATTGTGCCGGGATTATTCGGGAATATCGTCGTTATTTTTTTCCTGCGGCAGTTTTTGGCGGGCGGCCTACCAAATGAACTCGTTGAAGCGGCCAAGCTTGACGGCAGCAGCTTCTTCCGAACCTTTTGGACTATTGCGCTGCCGGTTGCCAAACCAGCGATTGCTGCTCAGGCAGCGCTAAGCTTTATGGGCATATGGAATGATTTTATGGGACCGCTTATCTATTTGAGTTCCCCGCAGAAGCAAACGATTCAAGTGCTCATAGCATCTATGCAATCGCAATACATGGGCTCCTCTAATTATCCGGTTATTTTGGCGGCCTCAATGATATCCATGGTACCTGTCATACTCGTCTTTTTCTTCTGTCAACGCTATTTCATCGAGTCGATGGCGATTAGCGGGTTGAAAGGTTAATAGGATGAGGATGAGCAGATTAGAAAATAAGAGGACGATAATGATGGTCGTCCTCCTAGCTGTATCGCTAATGCTAAGCGGATGCCAGTCAGAACCGGAAGAGGCGGAGGTAATCTTGTTGAAGGAGGATGCGAAGATGTATACAAACTCGTTTAAACTCGATCAGGAATGGGAGGATTATGGTATTGGCGATCCTTTCATCATGCGGTACAATGGCAAGTTTTATTTATATTGCAGCACAAAGGATTGGCGTCCGGGGATTAAAGCATGGAGCTCTGAGAACTTGGTGGATTGGAATTATGAAGGCTTAGTTACGGAGGATGTTATAACGACAGGTGCATATGCTCCCGAGGTATTCTACTGGAACGGCAGCTTCTATTTATATACTTCTCCTGCTGGCCAAGGGCATTATGTGCTGCAGAGCGATAGCCCAACGGGTCCTTTCGTTGTCAAAACCGACAATTTAGGCAATACCATTGACGGCTCTGTCTTTATCGATGATGACGGCAAATGGTATTTCACGAATGCGGGAACACAGGGCATAGTTGCCCATGAAATGCCTGATCCGTTTACCATCGATGTTGGCATCACGACGAATGCCTTTCTTGGGCATTGGACGGAAGGCTCCATGATATGGAAGCGCAATGGCTTGTACTACATGACTTATACCGGCAATCATGTATTTAGCAACGGCTATCGAGTCAATTATGCCATTTCAAAGGATGGACCCTTCGGCGATTATACGGTTCCGTCTAACAATCCGATTGTCATTAACGTGAAGGATGAGTTTAAAGGGCTTGGTCATAGTGCGACAGTACTCGGTCCGGATATGGATTCCTATTATTTAACTTACCATAACTTAGTTGGGCGCTCCGCGGAGGGTCCGCCAGTTCGTGAACTGAACATTGATCGCCTTGCTTATAACGGCGACAAGCTGGTTATAATGGGTCCGACGCATGACCATCAGCAGCCCGCGCCTGCGATGCCTGCATGGTATGGCTGGCTTTCAGAGGGAAGCTCGAACTTAACAGAGTCGCCAAAAGAAGGCACGGTACTCAGCACTGAATCGACAGATGAGACTTTTATCGCCGAATATAATTTCCGATTGAATAGTACTGTCGCATCAGTGGGCAATGGCAGCATTGCAACCGTTTTTTCATATTTGGATGAATCTAATTATGCAGCAGTCAAGCTGCTGCCTGCCAAACATGAGGTTCGATACGTCATCGTAAAAAATGGTGCGGAGGAGCAGATCGCTCATGCAGCGCTTCCAAACGAATTTGATTACACGAAGCTTCATACGATTCGTGTTGAGCGGCGTGAGGGCAGCGTTCTCGTTTTCTTCGATGGGATGAAGAAGATGGAGGAGGGTGCAGCTGAGTCAGCCGGTGGGAAAATGGGATACATTGCCGATCAAACGAAGCCAATCTATGAATATACCGCATTTACGAATGACGCTGACGGCAGCAGTGATTTTGAAGCATACAAGCCGGTGCCTGGAGCAATAGAGGCCGTTCATTATTTGAAGGACGCTGAGCGAGGTTTCCATACGGAGCAGAAGACAATAGAGGCGAGCGATTACCGGAGAGCTGATGGTGTGCCGATTCGCAAGCAGGAGAATGGCAGTTATTCGGTCAGTTTGCTGCAGAGCGGAGACTGGTTGAAATATAAGATCAATGCGAACGAAGCAGCAAATTACGGAGTCGGGCTCACGCTTCGGAAGCCGAAAAAGGATGTTGTGCTGGAATGGTCAATAGACGGTGGAGAAGCAGTGAAAACGACGATCAAAGCAGATCATCCTGCCTTTGCCGAGGATATAGCGAAGCTTCGAATTGGAACAATGGACATCTCGGCAGGTTTTCATGAGCTAAAAGTGAAGCTCAAATCCGGGCAGGCCGAGCTTCTAAACTTTGAATTCTTCGCTGCTGAGAAGCTAGAGACGCAGCAGCTGTTCGATCAATCGCTTAGTCAAACGGGCATGGGATTGTTTGGACCGATTGAAGGCGGCTATAAAGGCAGCGGTACAGAGGATGACATGCTCTTTATAGGCAGCGATAACTGGGACGACTACGAATTGTCAGTTGACGTTCAGTTAAATGAAGCAGCAGATGCCGGCGGCGTATTCGTTCGCGAGACGAATGAATCCTACCATCCAAATCAAGTCAGGGATGCGGCGATGGGCTATTACATCGGCATTTCATCTTCGCAATTGACCTTGAATCGTTTGAATTATGACATGATGCTAATGACAAGTGAAACTGTAGAGCTAGAGATAGGACGGAGATATCCGCTAAAAATCGTCGTAAAAGGCGGCAGCATTCGAGTTTTCCTAGACGGTGAATCGAAGCCGCTAATTGACTACACGGATGCTAATCCATTTTTGCATGGCAAAGCAGGGATACGTTCCGAACGTTCTGCGATGGCTTTCTACAATATGATGGCGAAGCCGCTAGAGGATTAATATAAAAACATAAGCAATAGAACTGGAGTGGGAGCATGGCATATCCTTTACGCAATGAATATCCAAGACCGCAATTTGAGCGGGCATCCTGGTTAAATCTGAATGGGGAATGGGAATTTGCTTACGATGATGCAAATATAGGAAACGATAATAAATGGTATGAAGGGAAGCCGTTTGACCGTAAGATTCAAGTCCCTTTTTGTTACCAAAGCGAGCTGAGTGGAATTAATGAGCAAGCATTTCACGATATTGTATGGTATCGCAAAGAAGTCCAGCTTCCTAATGAGTTTGCAGGCAAACGAGTGATCCTGCATTTTGGCGCAGTCGATTATGAGGCAAAGGTGTGGGTGAACGGACATTTAGTAGCGAGCCATGAGGGCGGACATACGCCATTTCAAGCAGATATTACAGCCGTTTTGAATACGCTTAGCGTAAATACGATAGTCGTTCGTGCTCAAGATTATAGCAAGGACGTCACGCTGCCTAGAGGAAAGCAGTATTGGAAGGAAAAGTCGGAGCAGGTCTTCTATACGCGGACGACTGGAATTTGGCAAACCGTCTGGATCGAGGCGGTAAATGCCGCGCATGTGAGCAGCATCAGGCTGACACCGGATATTGATACGAATAGAATTCATATTCGCAGCTTTATAAAAGGAACGGAATTATATAATGGCTTGCGTCTCAGCATTAAAATATCTTTCAAAGGTGATTTGATTGCTGAGGATGTCATACGGGTTATGGCTCAGGAAGAGGAAGTATCGATAAGGCTGCATGACTTCAACGATCATGGACTCGGACGTTGGTGGTCGCCGGAGAGGCCAAACTTGTATGATGTGGAAATGATGCTGCTTGACGGCGAAAGAGCTCTCGATCAAGTGAAAAGTTATTTTGGAATGCGGAAAATTTCGATTGAGGATGGCGTTATTTGTTTAAATAATCGGCCTTATTACATGAAGCTGATTTTGGATCAAGGTTATTTTCCAGGCGGGGTCCTCACAGCTCCAAGCGATGAGATGCTGCGTTCAGACGTGGAGCTGACCAAGCAAATGGGCTTCAATGGGGCAAGGAAGCATCAAAAAGTCGAGGATCCGCGCTATCTATATTGGTGCGATAAGCTAGGCCTACTTGTCTGGGGGGAGATGGCAAATGCTTATCAATTCTCCGAGCAATACGTGTCCCGTATCATGAATGAATGGCAAGAGGCGGTCCATCGTGATTACAATCATCCATGTGTAGTCGTATGGGTTCCGATTAATGAAAGCTGGGGTACGCCCAATATCCTAATAGATAAAAGGCAGCAGCATCATGCTTCCTCGCTCTATTATTTGACCAAATCGCTTGACGATACGAGGCCGGTCATTTCAAATGACGGCTGGGAGCACGTGAAATCAGACATTTACACCATTCATGATTACGAGAGCAGGCAAGAGATATTGGAGAGCAGGTACTCGACCAAGGAGCTATCGGTCAAATGCGATCCGCAAGGGAGAAAAATTATTTTGCCTGGTTATTCGTATCAGGGCGAACCTGTTCAATTGTCGGAGTTCGGCGGCATTTCATACATGCAAGATAACGGCGACGGCTGGGGATACTCGGCTGCAAAAGACGATCAGGATTTCTTAAATCGTTTGATGGCCGTCATGAGTCCGATTATTGCAGCGGGTGGACTTCAGGGCTATTGCTATACGCAGCTGACCGATGTGGAGCAAGAGAAAAATGGGTTACTCGATTTCAACCGCAGGCCTAAGCTTCCAATTGAGGTGTATCGGCAATTAAACGCAGGCGAGACACCCCGTCTATAAAATGTTCCCCTTAGAGCACGCAGTGAAAAAAGTTCATGTTAGACTGAACTTTGCACTGCCTGCCCAAAGGGGATTTTTATTAGGTGCATTTCCTTCGTATATAGATCGTCTAGCTTCTTATATCTGTTTTCTACATAGAACTAATCTCCCTCTTATAGTAAGCTATTATCGATTCTAGTCGACGATAGGAAAAGGAGGCTCTTCGAGTGGATACGATGTTCCGTTACAATTGGCAGGTCAGGGAAGAGTGGTATCGGTGGTGTGAGGACGTGCCGGAGGAGGAGCTGCTTCGCAGTCGGACTGGCGGCGTTGGGGGCATTTTGCATACGCTATTTCACATTGTTGATGTGGAGTGGAGCTGGATTCGAGCCATTCAAGGGAAATCGGATTTCCAAGAAAGCTTTGAGGGCTACCGTACGCTTAAGAAGGTTCGCCAGCTCGATGCTGAATTTCATGCAGAGGTTGAAGCGTTTGTGCGTTCTTGGGATGTGAGTATGGAGAAGCGGCCTTTTTATGACGAGCGGCCGGACGGGAGCGTGGTGATCGATGCATGGGGGGAAATTATGCGCCATGTGATCGCCCACGAAATTCACCACGTCGGTCAATTGTCTGTCTGGGCGCGCGAGTTGGGCAAAAAGCCGGTTTCATCTAACCTTATCGGCAAAGGGCTAATGAAAATATCCGAATGCTGAAGCAGCGGATGTCCAAACAAGGGGGATTTAAATGGACAATATATTCGATGTTGCTCATACGCTAGTTCAACATGTGAAGGCGAATTGCCCGGAAGACATTGCCTTAATCGCGTATTACGGCTCTTATGCGCAAGGGACTGCCACCAAACGGTCGGACTTGGATTTCTTTTTCATTCCAGCTGACGAGGGCGGTTACCGTGAAAGCATCCAGTTTGTGTTAAACGACATAAGCTTTGATTTCTGGCCCATCAGCTGGGAGCGGGCGGAGAGAATGGCGGCATTCGACCAGCCACTCACGACCATTATCGCAAACTGCGAGATCTTATACGTTCGTTCGGAAGAAGACCGAGCTCGTCTCTTAGCGCTGCGCGAGAAGATTATTCATACGTCTGAGCAAGGTTTGAAAATGACCGGGAAAGCGGAATCGCAGCTGCGGGACGTTTATGTGCATTTGTATAAAATGAGCCAGCTTGTGGATTCCGGTGGCATCTCCCTGTTTAGAACGGAAGCATATGGAGCTTTAACGACGCTGCTCGAGAGCCTAGCGCTGTTGAATCGAACGTACTTTACGAGAGGGTGGGGCAAAAACAAGGAACAAATAATGCAGCTTCCTCTTAAACCCGATCGTCTCGAGCAGCTTATGCAGCAAATAATGATCTCCCAAATACCAGCCGAAATTCAAAAAGCTTGCGAGCAGCTAACGCAGGATATACTTGAATTGGTATTGAAGCAAAAAGAAACGTATTCCGAAGGTGAGTCCTATCCAACGAGAATGGCAGGCTTTTATGAGGAAATCAAAGGTGTGCTCGATAAAATCCGTACCGCTTGCGAAAACAAGGATTATGACGCTGCTTTTTTTGCTGCTGTCGGCGTGCAGGATGAAATTGCCCGTTTCCTTTATTATGCGGAGTATGGATATTGGCCGGATCTAAGCTTGAACTACCAAGCCCTTTATGGCCAATTAGGCTTTCCGAATATGGCTTCGCTGCTCGATCCCCGTGAGTTCGCGCCATTAGAGGAAGCGGTGGAGCAGCTTGATCAGCTTTTGCAAAACCACCTTAAAACAAAGGGCGTAGCCATTCGGAAATTTGAAAGCATAACTCAACTCGAGCAATTTTTGAGGAACAGGCATGTAGAACCGAGCGCATAGAATAGTGCAGAAATACAATAATAGATGGATGGCGAACGCCTTTACCATGGATTGCTAAGCTAAGGAGCGCAACATGAACATACTTATTGCCGATGATGATCCTGACATGCTCAAAATCGTGGGCGCTTATTTTAAAAAAGAAGGCTTTCAAATCTATTCCGCGCAAAATGGGCAGCAGGCTCTTGATATAAGCATCAATCACAAGATAGACTTAGCGATTCTCGATTGGATGATGCCTGAGCTAAGCGGGATCGAGGTATGCAAAATATTAAAAAAACAGCAATTCGCTAAAGTGCTCATATTAACCGCAAAAGGCGAGCAGGAAGATGAGCTAAAGGCTTTGCAGACCGGTGCGGACGATTATGTACGCAAGCCCTTTGAGCCACGTATTTTGATTTTGCGAGCGAAAAAGCTGCTGAATATGGAAGAGGATATTGTACTCGGTCGCTTAAGAGTGAATATGCGAGGCGGGAAAATTTATAAAGACGGCGTAGATTTAGAGGTTACCAATAAAGAGTTTCTGCTGATGAAATGCTTGATTGACCACAAAGGCCATATTTTAAGCCGAAAAACGCTGCTCGACAAAGTATGGGGCTTCGATTATTTTGGCGAGGAAAGAACGGTAGACACCCATGTTCGGCGGCTTAGGGAAAAAGTGGGCGAGAAAGTAATCAAGACGCACCGGGGCAGCGGTTATAGCTTGGAACTGAACGATGAGTAAGCTAAGCCGGAAGCTGTTTTGGCGTATGGCTATCATGATATGCTCGGTATTCCTTGTTTCCTTTTTGGTGAACACGTACTTTTTGCCGAAATATATGCTGTACCAGAAAAAGGTGAATTTAGCCGAGCTGACGGCAACCGTTCAGCGTACAAGTACGGATGAGCTAGCCAAAGCGGAGGCCGAGCTGGAGCAGCAATACAACGTAACGATCGTAAGCTCGGAATTTGAAAGCAATTTGAATGATTTGAATGAAACGATACGAAGGAAGCTTTATGCCGAGGGCGTTTCGTTATCCAAGTTTTGGCTGTCCGAAGAGAGTATCAAGGAGCTAAAGCAAAATAAACCGGTCCATAAGCTGTACAACCAGACGAAGCTGAACACGAGCTTTCTTGTCACATTCCTCCGAGTGGATGATAAGCTCGTTCTCATAGGCACTTCTGTTGCCCATTCGGATCAATCGCTGCGTGCCGTCAATACGTTCAATCTATTTATCGCGGTAGGCGCACTGCTGTTTACGCTAGGATTAGCTTGGCTAATAGCAAGGCAGATCATTCGCCCTTTGAAGGAATTGGCCAAAAACGCCGAGGATATCTCCAATCTTGATTTCCATAAAACCGAGTTAAAGACAGGGGATGAGATTGAGCTGCTGGCGGCAAGCATCAATCAAATGAGCGATAAGCTGAAGGATGCCCACCTTGCTCTGGAACAAAAAAACGATAATCTGCAAAGCTTCATTTCCGATATTTCGCATGAGTTTAAAACACCGATTGCGTTGATAAAAGCATATTCCTCCGGCATTCGGGATGGGCTTGACGACGGCACCTTTCTACATGTCATTGACAAAAAAACGGATGAAATGGCCCTTTTGGTAGACAAGCTGCTTCACTTAGCCAAGCTTCAAAATGAGCCTTACCATATGGCGGATTTCAATTTCAAGGCGCTGCTTGTTCGTGTTTTGGATAACTATGAGGTTGCGATCCAACACGCGGGCAAAATGGTTGAGGTCGATGACCGTCGGCTGCATCAGCCTATCGTTCGAGGAGACCAGCAGAAAATCGGCATCGTATTGGACAATTTTATAAGCAACGCGCTTAAATATTCGAATGAGCCTAGGGTGCGAATTGAACTTGCGAATGAAGGGGAGCGGTTGTTGTTTACGATCCGCAACAGCATTCGTTCTTGGGATGAGAAGAATTTAAAACAAATCTGGCAGCCCTATTATGTGATGGAGAGCTCAAGAAATAAGCAGCTAAGCGGCTCAGGCCTAGGACTGTCCATCGTGCGAGCGATCTTAGAGAAGCATGAGGCGCCTTACGGTACTGTAGCTGAGGCGGAAGAAATACAGTTTTATTTCTCCTTGCCTGTTCGCTCGGGTTAAGCAGAGACATAGCAGCGACCCGCGGCGATGTCTTTTTTATTTTGTCATATTGGCGTAACAATGAGGGGCTATGATCATCTTCGAGGTGATTCATAATGAATCAAGCATTGAAGAAAGGCGGATGGTCCATCGTAAGAAATAGTATGCTTACGTTGGCTATTCTAGCAACAGCCGCCGGCTGCGGCACAGACTCGTCCAAGCCATTAGAAACTAGCGGGCCAATTACCAGCGAAGTGGACAAAATAAACCTTCCTTCGGAGAAGATGGGCTATTGGAATTTTCAGCGAAAAGGAACTAATTTTATGAACTCCACTTCGCTTCCGGTCAATTATCAAGAAGCGAAGGAGCAAGGCATTGCATTCATTAGGCTCGCTCCCGACAAATGGGGCAAAGAACGAGATTACCTGTTTAACGATAAGCCGGATAACAAGCCGAAGGAAGATTTTCTAATAGGCAGCGCAGATCAATATGAGGGAATTGTGGAAGAGGATTTTGCAAGGCTGGAGGCGGATTTAGACGCGGCTGAAGCAAAAGGCGTAAAGGTCATATTGACGGTCCTTAGCCTGCCGGGAGATCGATGGAGACAGTTCAATGGCAATAAGAATGACGATCGGATTTGGGAGGACCGCGACTATCATAAGCAGTCTGCCCTCTTCTGGAAGGACCTTGCGTCAAGGCTAAAAGACCACCCTGCCATAGCCGGCTACAACCTGATCAATGAGCCGCATCCCGAAACCGCAGCCGGCTTCAACGACTTTTGGACTCAGAATTACACCGAGTGGTATGCCAAGGTAGAGAATACGGCAGCGGATTTGAACGTACTCTACGATGAGATTGTCAAAGCGGTTCGTACGGTTGACAAGGATACGCCAATTATCGTTGATTCTGGACTCTATGCGACGCCGTGGGCGTTTCAATATTTAAAGCCGATTGACGATCCTAACGTCCTGTACGCTTTCCATATGTATGAGCCTTACGAGATGACGAGCCAAAATAATAAAAAAGGGTTCAAGTATGCTTATCCGGGGGCAGTCAAGGTCGGAAACGAACAGAATGAAATCACGTTTAACCGCGATGCCCTTAAACAGTTTTTGGAGCCTGTGACGAAGTGGGCAACCGATCATAAACTCCCTGCAAACCGGATTATAGCGTCGGAATTCGGAATTAATCGTATGGTAAGCGGCGCGGATCAATATATGGCGGATCTCATTTCGATATTTAATGAACAGGGATGGCACTGGTCGTTCTACGCGTTTCGCGAGGATACGTGGGATGGCATGGATTATGAGATGGGCAGCAAAAAGCCGGATTGGAAATACTGGGATGCTAGAGACAAAGGGGAGCTGCCGGTTCGTAAACCGTCGGATTCCGATAATCCGATATGGAACGTGATTAAGAATGGCTTAACGAAGTGATTTTCAGAAAAATCGCTCTAGCCTTTTGTTTGATCCTGCTTTTCCTAGGCGGAACCGGGTTCTACGCGATAGAGATTGAGCCTAACACCCTGTCAGTGACCCGGATCAATATCGTAAACAGACAAATAAAGCAGTCTTTTAATGGATTAAAAATCGTTCAGTTTTCGGATACGCACTTAGGCCCGGACTTTACGGTAGATCAGCTTCAAGCGCTTGTTGACCGCATCCAGCTGCTCCAGCCCGATATTGTCGCATTTACTGGTGATTTAATAGATCAATATAACGAGTACGGCTCGAAAAATAGAGAGAAGGCTCAGAAGGTGCTGGCAAGCATAGAGGCTCCCCTTGGCAAATATGCGGTGTACGGCAATCATGATCGAGGCGGGGGCGGCAACCGGGTGTACAAGCGATATATGGAGGAAGCGGGGTTCATTGTCCTTGTGAATGAGGTTCACACCCTTACATCCGCTGCCGGAGAAAAGCTGTCTCTGGCAGGGCTTGATGATTTTTTGCTCGGTAAGCCGCAGAGTAAGCGTACGCTCCAATCGCTTCGCGAGGAGGATTTTAATTTGCTGCTCGTTCATGAGCCGGACACCGCGGACCGATTCACGGATTATCCGGTAGATTTGCAGCTCTCGGGGCATAGCCACGGCGGGCAGTTCCGTATCCCTTTTCTAAAGCCGATGATTACAACCTCATTAGCCGATAAGTACATCGAAGGGCAGTACACGCTTCAAGGAAAAATAAGGCCGCTAACGCTGTATGTCAATCGAGGGATCGGAACGACAAGGCTGCCTCTGCGACTATTCGCCAAACCAGAGCTGACGGTTATTCATTTGTTTGCCAGCTGACAAGCGCAACCATGTATTCATATTTCCGTTTAATGAAGATAGTAGTGACGATGGGGGGAATAGCCTTGAAGGAAGAACGGACAGTGCCTCAAATAAAGGGCAGCAACATTGATTTGCGGATGGCGCGGGAATCCGATTTGGAAGCTTATTATGCTTTTTTGCAAGATTCCGAGATGAATCTGCTGACAGGCTCGCAAACGGAGTTCACCCGTGAAACAATCGAAGCATGGATTCGAAAAATCAGCGTTGTGGATGAGGAGCGCGTTGATTTTATTATTATTTTGAAGGAAACGAATGAGCTGCTGGGCGAGGTTGTGTTGAATGAAATCGATACGACCAACCGGAGCGCGAATATACGGATCGGCATTCAAGGAGCGCAGCATCGCGGCAAAGGTTACGGTACGGAGGCGTTGGTCCATATGCTTCGGTACGGATTTGAGACGCTTAAGCTGCACCGGATTCACCTCGGCGTTTACGCTTTTAATCCCCGTGCTATCCATGTCTACGAGAAACTCGGCTTTCAGCGCGAAGGAGTAGAGCGGGACGCCCTTTATTTGGACGGGAAGTTTCATCATATGATTACGATGTCTATGCTGGAGGATGAGTTCCGCGCCTTATATGGAGCGGAGTAAATCGTATAAATAAAAGAGCAGCGGCAGTCTAAAGCATGAATTTCATGGTTTAGCTGCCGCTGCTTTTTATGGTTTTGAAGCGATAAGTGCGAGGAAGGAGTCGACGAGCTCGGGATCAAAATGCTGCCCGCGCTGCCCGCTAATATACGCCAGCGCCCGCTGCTCAGACCATTTTTCTTTGTACGGGCGGATGCTCGTCAACGCATCGTATACATCGACGACGCTTACGATTCGCGCTTCAATCGGAATGTCCTCGCCCGCCAGCAGATGCGGGTAGCCGGTGCCGTCCCATTTTTCATGATGGTACAAAATAATGTTTTTGCCGAGCTCAAGCTCCTGGTTAAATAAATCATCATTCAGCTCAGCATAGATTTTATCGATGATATCAACGCCGATTTGCGTATGCATCTCGATGATTTGCCGCTCGTAGTAAGCGAGGGGGCCGGGCTTGTATAGAATGCCCTCCGGGATGCCGGATTTGCCGATATCATGCAAGATGCTGGAATGGGATATCCGGTTCACCAGCTCTTCCGACCACCCTAATTGCATCCGTTCGTTATGAAAATGCGTCAGCCTTTCGGTCAGCTCCCGAACGCGAACCAGATGCTGCTCGATGCCGGGGTCTCTTATCTCGCAAGAGATGGCGAGTACCTTCAGCATGGAGCTTTGAATGGAGCCGATCCGCTCCTCCGGCAAATAAAAGCCGCTTTTCAGCTTCTCAAGCTCACGGAAGATGCCGATATAATATAGCTCGTTCCCATCAAGCAGTGGCGTGATTGTAATGGATGAGTGCCAAATGCTGCTGTCTCTTCGCCGGTTCGTCAGTACGCCTGACCATGGCAGGCCTTGCTTAAGCGCGAGCTTCATTTGGTCATGCGTTTCCTTTGGCGTGTAGGATGTCCGCAATATGCTTGCTTTTTTTCCGGTAATTTCCTCCGAGGAGTAACCGGTAATTTTCTCATACGAGCGATTGACCGCCAAGATATGATGATCGATATCCGTTATAATAACGGCGTCCGCCAGCTTTAGATACGGGGCTAGCTGTTCACTAGTGCTGATCATGCTGCTTGTCTTCTCCTCACATGGTCTTATTGCTTCTTCTTCGGCAGTATTTTCGTTCCTTGCTCCATAGGCGACTGGCACAGCGGGCATGGCCGAAACTCCGCTTGCGAATCCTCGTACGTAATAATCCGCTGCCATACCTCACAGGAATCGCTGGTGCAGAGCCATGCGAGTGCAGATTCGGAATCGCTCTCTTCCTCTTTCATGAAAGCGGAGCGGATAAAGCGCGACAGCTCTGCCGGTTTGCCTCGGTATAAGGCAGGTGAGCTGATATAAAGCTCCTCCTGAGCTCTCGTTACGGCGACGTAAGCAAGGCGCCGCTCTTCCTCGAGCGCTTCGGCAAGCGCATCATCGCCGGTCTGGATCGAGGTGCGATCGCTATGCTTATCGGCTGCAAGCGCTGAGCTATGGGGCAATATGCCCTCCGAGGCGCCAATGACGAAAACGACCGGAAATTCGAGTCCCTTTGATTTGTGGATCGACATCAGCGATATGGCGCTGCGGTTATGCGCATGCTTCTGGAGCTGCTGCACGGCAGCGTGCTTGTCCGTGATATCATCGATATAGGCTAGAAAAGCTTCTATCGTCTCAAAGTTGCTGGCCGCAGCCTCGAACTCATCAAGCACTTCCTTAAGCCCTTCCTTATGCTCCGTCATTTCATGGCGCTTGCTCGTTTCAAGAAATTGGTCATAAAAGGCTTGTCGAAGCTGCATAATAGCTGATGCAGGCAACGCATCGGTCAACGACTTGATCAGCTTGATGCGCTCTTTGATTTTGTCCTTCTGAAATTCTTTCAGCTGCGGAAATTCAAGCAGATGAATGAGCGGCCACTTCTTCGCGCGCACCTTGTCTTGGTTCCATATGAAGGCCATCGCCTGCTCGCGATTGACATAAAGCGAAGGAAGCAAAACTTCCATCGCATCAAAGTTTCGGCGATCCTGTACAAGCCGCAAATGCGCAAGCAAAGGCTTTATAGCCCATTGATCATAAAAGAGCTGGCCATCGCCGAAATCGATGAACGGAAGCTCCTTGGTCAGAAGCAGCTCGGTTAGCGCCCTGCTGCTGCTCGCCGTACGGAACAAAACGGCAAAATCGCCGAAGGAGCGTTTCCCTTGTGCCGTATGCGATATAATGGTATCCGCGATGAGCTTGGCTTCGTCCTGCGTCGTTTTGAGCCGGGCGTAGGAGGGATTAACTCCCTTTGGCTTTACAGCCAGCAGCGATTTCTCCTTGCGCAGCTTGTTATATTGAATAATTGCATTGCCAAGGCCAACGATCGTGCTGGTCGAGCGGTAGTTGATATCCAAAACATAAGTCGCCGCGCCGGGATATTGATGCTCGAAGTTCAAAATATAATCATTTTTCGCTCCGTTGAAGGAATAGATCGTCTGATCGTCATCGCCTACGACCATCAGATTGCGGTGCTTATCGGCGAGCATTTGGATGAGCACGTATTGGACTTGATTGGTATCTTGGAACTCGTCGATCATCAAATATTGAAAGCGTCTTTGCAGCGTAGCAAGAAGCTCTGGATCATCCTTCAGCAGCTTGTACGCTTCCAGCAGAAGATCATCGTAATCGAACTTATCCAGTTCCTTCTTCCACTGCTCGTAGCGGGTGAAGAGCAGCTTCAGCTCCCTTTCCTCCGTTGTCGCTGACGGAAGGTCGCTAACGTTGATCATTTGCAGCTTAATCGCCGACAGCTGAGCGAGCAGCGTCTCGGGCTCGTAGTCATTTTGCAGCAAAAGCTCGCGCATGAGCCGCTTGAAAAAAATATGCTTTTGCCCGGTTTCGCCAAGAATGCCTTGGCGGTAACCTCGCCCTCTGAGCAGCTGGAGGCAGAAGGAATGAAACGTTCGCGCCTCGACGCCGCTAGCTGCCTGCGGACTAAGGACAGGAAGCGAGCGAATGCGGCTTCGCATTTCATCTGCCGCTTTTTTGGAGAAGGTCATCAGCAAAATGTGCTGCGGCTGGACATGCTGCACGGCGAGCAGATAAGCAGTTCGGCATACGAGCACGGACGTCTTGCCCGAGCCGGCTCCCGCAAGCGTAAGCGCAGGTCCCTTGTCGTGGCGAACCGCTGCAATTTGGGGGCGATTGAGCGAAATGCCGTACTGCTCCAAAGCGCGGAAAAACCCGGCATCCTTCGCATCAGCGCCAACAAGCTGGCGGCTTGTCTCGGCCTCCGCCTTTGGGGCAGAGGGAACCTCGCTGTTTCGAATGCCTATGGGAAATGTATAATAGTCATTACTCACTACTTCATCACCTTCAGAAACAATATTTATCTATTATAACAGAACATAAAAAGAATGAGGGATGCCATCATGATAGGACCAGCCAGAAGAGAAGACGTACATGAGGTATTGCCGCTTATGCTTGCGGCGATCGGCAACATTGCTTACACGCTAGCAGGAACTGAGGATCAAGCTGAAGCAGAGCGCATTTTAGCCGGCTTTTATACGCGTGAAGACAATCGGATCAGCTATAAGCATGTGCTTGTCGACCGAAGGGAAGAAGGCATTGCAGGCATGCTGATCAGCTATGCGGGCGATGGGGCGGCTGCGCTTGATGTGCCTTTTGTGACGCGGCCTGGCCGGGATAAGGGACCTCGCTCGAACGAGAGCATCGCCGTGGAGGCGGAAGCAGGCGAATATTATTTGGATTCTATCGCTGTCGATGAGCGTTTTCAGGGACAAGGCATTGCCAAAACGCTTATCGGCGCCTTTGAGCAGAGAGGCTTGGAGGAAGGCTACAACAAGCTGTCGCTAATTGTTGAACCATACAATACAAGAGCGCGCGCCCTATACAAAAAGCTGGACTTTACCGAGGACGGCTCGATTGAAGTAAGCGGAAGCGAGTATATTCGAATGGTGAAGCATATCTAGTTATTTTAAAAAAGTTATATATGGAATAATAAGGGTTTGTACGGTAAGATGAGAGAGTTATAAGCGAGGTTTATAATAGACTTTCATCGTAACCGGGAGCGTGTTGTTTATGGCCACTGCAAGCTTTAAAGCTAAATTAGCTTACAGCTCAGGAAATTTATCCGTTAATTTAATTGCACAAGCTTTTGCATCCTACATCGTTTTTTATTATGTGGATGTGCTAGGCGTAAGACCGGCCTTAATCAGCGTTGCCATGGTTATTCACGGTATCGTGAATGCGGTATTAAATCCGCTGTTTGGACATCTTTCGGATCGGACGAGCTCCCGTTTTGGCAGGCGGATACCGTATATGCTCTTTGGCATGGTGCCGCTTGCGGCATTATTTACGGCGATTTGGTTTCCAATCGGCACAGGCTCTGCTTTGTTCTGGTATTTTTTAACGATCGTATTGCTATATGATATTTTGTTCGTCATGGTCGTCTTGAATTATTCGGCGCTGTTTCCAGAAATGTTTACGACGATCAAGGAGCGCGCGCAGGTATCGTCGTGGCGCCAAATGTTCGGCATACTTGGGATGATCATTGGCGTGGCGCTGCCTCCTCTCGTTTATGGGAAGCTGGGCTGGGGACCGATGGGTGCCATTTTTGCGGGTATCGCGCTCATTTTCTTTATCGTCATGGTATCGGCCAGCAAAGAAAAAATCGTCGTGCAGCGCGAAGAGGTTGGGTTCGTCCAGTCTTTGAAATTTACGTTCTCGAACAAAGCGTTTGTGCTATTCGTCATTGGCAGCTTCTTTGCGCAGTTCACCTTCGCGATGCTGCCCGCTGCCATTCCTTTCTTCACCAAATACGTGCTTGGCGCTGCGGAAGACAGCAATACCATTTTGCTTGGCGCGATCTTCGTTGCAGCTATACCGTTCGTATATATTTGGGGAAGATTGCTGCAAAGATGGGGAGCGCGCAAGACGGTTATGGCTGCCATTATCATCTATGCGCTTGCGATGATTCCGTTCTTATTCGTATCGAGCGTAGCGCTTGCTGCAGCTGCTGCAGCGGTAATCGGCGTTGGCTTAGCGGGGCTGCTCGTTTTGCTGGACGTGCTGTTATCCGAAATTATCGATGAGGATGAGACGCGCACGCGGGTTCGCAGGGAAGGCATGTACTTTGGGATGAACGGCTTTATCGTCAAATGGGGCATCTCGCTGCAAGCGGTGGTGCTTGGGTTTATATTGGAAGCTACCGGCTACGTGAAGGATGCCGTGCAATCGGATGCAGCCGTATGGGGGATCCGTTCGATGCTTAGCGTTATTCCGTTTGCCGCGCTGCTTATCGCGCTTCTATTTTTCTATTTATATCCGATTCGCCAGTCTAATTCCAATGCAAAAAGCGGTGACGCACAGTAATGACTCGTACGATCGATTGGATGAAAAACAATCCCATGCTCTTGATGCTGTTCCTAATCGGAGCAGCAGTGAGAGTTCTTTACGCCGGCGCCATACCGGGCGGCTTGAATCAGGATGAGGCTTCGATCGGCTACGAGGCCTATTCCATTCTTCATTTCGGAATCGATCGGAATGGCGTCTCGCTGCCGGTTCATTTGATCGCTTGGGGAAGCGGCCAAAATGCGCTTTATGCTTATCTGTCTATGCCCTTTATCTATTTATTTGGTTTAACTCCGCTATCGGTTCGAATGCTTAGCATCCTGTTTGGGCTGCTTGGGACGGTGCTTTTCTATTTAATAGCTTTACAGCTATTTAAGAGAAAACACGCGGCTGCCGCAGCGGCTTTTTTTATCGTCATCTGTCCATGGCATATTATGATATCCAGATGGGCGCTCGAGTCGAATATTTTCCCGACTCTGGTGCTGCTCGCCGTCTTTTTTTTGTTTAAAGCGATCCATCAGCCGAGATGGCTGATCGGCTTCACCGTAACGCTTGCCGCCTCGCTGTATGCGTATGGCACGGCCTATTTTTTTGTGCCGGTGTTTGGCGTAAGCGTGTTGGCCCTGCTCGTTGCGAGGAAGGTGTTCAAGCTGCGCGACCTGCTGTGGAATAGCCTCGTCCTCGTTATTTTAGCAGCGCCAATCGGCTTGTTTCTTCTAATAAACAGGTTCAATATGTCGACGGTACAATGGCTGTTCTCCATACCAAAGCTTACCGTTCCAAGGGTGGAGCAGGTATCATCGGCATTCGAAGGCAACGCCTTCTCGATGCTTGCGCAGCATTTTAACCAGTTTCTAAAGCTGTTTATTACGCAAAATGACGGCCTGCTGTGGAACGCGATACCTGAATACGGCTATATGTATCCGATCGCTTTGCCGCTTATCGCCATAGGAATCGTATACGGCGTCTATAAATTAGTAAAAGAGTTCCGCGCCGAGACTGCGGTAATGGCGATTTGGTTCGGAGCAGCCCTTCTTATAACGCTGATTACGGATGTGAATATCAATAGGATCAATATCATTTTTTTCCCGACCGTGTACTTAGCCGTTGCCGGCTTGATGTGGCTGCATAAGCAAATCAAATATTCGCTGGTCGTGGCGATCGGTGCGTTCACCGTGTTCTTTCTATTGTTTTGCGGACAGTATTTCACTGCTTACGCGAAGCAAATAAGCCCGATGTTCTTCGAGTCCTTTGGCGAAGCGATCACGTACGCCTCGGATGAGACGGAAGGGCAAGTTTATGTGACGGATCAAGTGATGATGCCTTATATTTACGTATTATTTTATGAAAAAATCGAACCGCGACAGTTTATAGACACGGTGGACTATATAAACCCCGGGCAGCCCTTTCAGTTTGTCCGCTCCTTCGGCAGATACCATTTCGGGAAGCCTGAGCTTAGGCCGGACGAGGTGGCCGTTTATATTTTTAGCAATAACGACGCTATTCCGGACGAGAACTCGGGCTATCGGATCAAACGGTTCAAGCATTATACGGTCGTCAGCGGAAAAGGAAGGATAGCAGCGCCGAAGGTTCATGAGGCTTTTCAAAATGGAGGTTTTGAGGAGGGACAGCGGTATTGGTCGTTTACTGCCGGGGCTGGAATCGGAACCAACCGGCCGTTCAGCGGCACGAATCTCATGTACATCGATCCCGGCACCGAGCATATCGCCACTCAGACATTTATAAGCGCTAATGCCGGAGAATACGCACTGTCCGCAAAAGTAAGTGCTGGCGGGGATGGCGGCACGGTTGGCATCTCTATTAATGGAGCAATGGTTCAAGAGCTGGCAGTCCCGTTTCAAGAAGAGTACGTCGAGATAAAGCTGCCAGCAGTGCCAGTTGCTGCGAACGATTCGGTTTCTGTTTATTTTGTGGGGGGAGCTGGCTGGTTGAATGTTGATGATGTGGTGTGGAGCAAGGAATGAAAGCGACAATGCGATGCTGAATAAGCAATTGGGCATGAAAGAAGCCGTATCCGCCTAAAAACCAATCAGGCAAGATCGCGATGGTGTAAATGAGTTCTTTAGCGGACAGAGAATCCTTTATTTTTCTTAATCAACGATTTTTGTAGCGTTCGCGGACTCAGGTACCGCTAATCACTCAGTAAACCCAATTGGAACCTCGTTTAAATAGAGATAACGGATCTCCTGTCCGCATAATTCGCCCTAAATGGTCAAAACGCAAATATAACGGAACTACAGTCCGCTCATTACAAATTCATGTGTTAAGATTCATTAGACGATCTCAACTATGAATGGAAAAAGCCTCCAACCACACCTTGAAAGTGGAGTTGAAGGCTTAGCTCTCTTATGATCCGCACTTCTGCGGTGGACGAAAGAAGCCATGATAAGGCTTTGGGAAAGCCTCTTCCGAGGAAGCATTTTCGGGTCATTGCTGGAAAATAACCTCAATCAAGCGAAGCATAGAAGTATGCTATTCTTCCACAGGCTCGCCATTAATATAATAGCTGTCCTCGCGGTACGGTTGAAACACGATTTCGATTTCGGATATGCCGAGCTGGCGGACAGCATCTGTGACGGCCACCGCGAAGCGATTTCGGATTTGCTGCCCGCGCTCGAACCAGCCTACCTCGATGAAGGCGAAGCCGGCTTCGCTTTCCGGGCTTCCGAACACGTTTGTTGTATGCTGGCAAGCCATCGTGAAATTGTCGGTGCCGCAATCGCAAATGGCTGCAAGCTCATCCGCAAGCGGAGCGGTGACGGATTGCAGCTTGTCGGCAGGCACTCCGCGAAATAATAGATGTGGCATAATGATCATCCTCCTTATGGATAAAAGAAGCATCGGCTGCGCGTTACAGGCAGCCGATGCTTCTTTTTTGGTGCTGCCGCTACTCGGTTACATGGAACGGCTTGAGAAACAGCTTCGGAATTTCGGTTTCGAAGCGCACAAGCTTGCCTGTAATCGGATGCGTGAAGGCAAGTACGCGAGCATGAAGTCCGAGCCTGCCGATGATTCGCGTGCGGGCGCCGTACTTTTTGTCTCCTACGACCGGATGGCCGATGTCCTCCATATGGACGCGAATTTGGTTTTTGCGGCCGGTTTCGAGATTCACTTCGAGCAGTGAGAAGTTTTTGTTGGCGCGCAGCACCTTGTAATGGGTGACGGCGTGCAGACCGTCATTCGCGTGGGCGCTTGAATACATTTTGAGCGTCTTGCTTTCCTTCAGCCATGAAGTGATGGTTCCCTGCTCTTTCTTAACGGCTCCTTCGACTAGCGCAACATAGATCCGCTCTTGAACCGAATCCTGCCAGCTGTTTTGCAGCTGCTGCTGAACCGCTTCGCTCTTTGCGAACATCATAACGCCCGACGTATCGCGATCGAGCCGGTGCACGACAAAAATCCGATTTTTCGTATTTTCCACCCGTACATGCGCCGTCAGCTGGCGGTAGGCAGTAACTTCATTCTCCGGTGCGGCGTCTGACGATATGGACAGCAGCCCGGCTTCCTTCTTAATGACGATAATATGCTCATCCTCAAACATGATGGTGAGCCCTTCGAGCGGAATCTTTTCCTGCGGCCGATCTCTGCCAACGGTAACCGTCTGGCCGGGCTGCAGCGGATAGTTGTATGCGGTAGTCGATTTTCCGCCAACGGAAACCTGTCCGTGCGCGAGTATCGACTTGACGACGTTGCGTCCCGCGCCTGAAATGTTTTTTATTAGAAAAGGAAGCAGTTCCATCGGCTCGGTAACCGGATAGGACTTGCTCTTATCTGCTTGTGATTGAGGAGCTCCGCGCTTTTTCCCCCTGTGCATGCTGAAAACCTCCTAGATTCAATGCTCCTACTATACCACGAGTCATGGCATCAATTCTAATCTTCTATTTGGCTGCCGGATGCCCACTATGAAAATCGATTTCATAGACAAAGCATCAGCAGGAATGGTAGGATAAATGGTAGAGATATCATATGGTGAAATTGTGAAATATTGGAGGAAGCTACCGCGTGAAAACAAAACTTATTCAGACTATTCTCAGTCCCTTGCTTGTAGCAGGTTTGCTGCTTGCACCATTGCCGGTACTCAGCGACAGCACGGCTGCGGCGGCTAGCGCTCCGAGCAAGACGACGGTTGCCACAACTAAGCAATTGCAGGTCTTTGTAGACGGCAAGAAGCTTTCGCTCTCGGCAGCTGCGTATGCAGAGAAAGGCGTGACCTTCGTACCGATGCGCGATATTTTTACGGCTCTGGGCGCTTCGGTAACCTGGGAGAGCAAGACGGAGACGATTATTGGACGTAAAGGCAATGTTTCTATATCTCTTAAAGTAGGCGTCAAGCAAGCCGTTATTAATGGCAAGACAGTGAAGCTAGACGCACCGGCTGTCGTGCGCAAGGGCGTTACGTTCGTGCCGGTACGCTTCATATCCGAATCTCTCAGCGCTGCAGTCAAATGGGATAATGCGGCTAATGCAGTTCGGATTACATCGCCGGAAGCTGCCGAGGAAGCCGAGTATAACGAATGGCTGGAGCAGCAGAAAAATCTGCCTAAGCTTACTAGTAAAGATATAGTAGATAAATTTGACGCGAGCGTTGTGTTGATCTCGACGAATCGTGGACAAGGCAGCGGCGTAGTTATCGACGATAACCTAATTCTGACGAACTATCATGTGATGGTTGACGCTGCCTCTGCAACAGCGCTTACGCTTAATGGCGACGAGCTGAAAATTGTTGGCGTAGCCAAATATGACGAAAAAGCGGATTTAGCCATCATCAAAACGGAAGAACCGATCGGCCTGCCAGTGGTAGAGCTGGGCTACGGCTTCAACGCTTATAAGGGCAGCAAGGTTACCGCAATTGGAAGTCCGCAAGGCTTGCAAAATACGGTTTCCGACGGTCTAGTCAGCAACATTATTTTCGAAGACGGCATTCGTTACATACAGACAAGCGCGCCTATCGACCACGGAAGCTCCGGCGGAGCGCTGTTTAATGAGTATGGAGATCTTGTTGGCATTACGACAAGCGGTTATGCGGATACGGCAGCTGATTTGAACTTTGCCGTATCGGTTATTCATGCGGCTAACCTGAACAGCGAGACGACCGATAAAGATATAGCGAACGCTAAATTTTTGCCGCCTAGCCTGCCGGAAACGCTTGTCGGCGTTCCTTTGACAGATATCGAGAAGCTGCTTAAGGAGCAATATTCCTCGTTGTCGGCAACGGCAGGAGAAGCAAAGTTTACCAAGTGGGAAGCGAAGCGAGATGCTGGAGGCTGGCTTGTGCTGACAGCTGATATTGATCCGTTGTTCTATATGTATTACGGTGCGAAATCGGCGGAGGAGCTGCGGGTTTGGACGATTAATCTGGGCTACGAGTTCCACAGAATGCTGCCTAACGAAAAAATTCAAGTCGTTATTTCCTTTGAACGCGACTACGGCTTCGAGCCGCGCGGCTTTGCTGCGGGCGAGGTTACGTCACTAGGCAGCGATAAATGGCGGGTCCGTTATCCGGTCATCGACATGCAGCTTAAAGATGAGCTTTTCATTAAAGTAAGAGTTTAAGGAGATGAGGCATTTGCTGCCGCGATATGCGGCAAGCGGGTGCCTCTTCTTTTTTTCTTTTTTTTTCTGTACAATAGAAGGCATCTTGCTATAGGCGCCATTCATCATTTGGAATCGCGCTTCATAAGCAAATGCTTAAGTTAGAGAGGTTATGCTGCTATGAAAGTGGTACTGTCCACATTAAATGCTAAGTTTATACACACATCACTGGCGCTGCGCTGCTTGAAGGCGTTCAGCGGAGACCGATTCGATATTGATATTGCTGAGTATACAATCAAAGATCCGGTAATGAACATCGTGTCGGATATTTTCTCGCGCAAGCCAGATGTAGTAGGCTTCTCCTGCTATATATGGAACATTGAAGAAACGATTACCGTCATCAATATGCTGCGCAAAATCATGCCGGAAATTAAGATCATCCTCGGCGGACCGGAAGTCAGCTACGATATGGACTACTGGATGGAGCGCGTGCAAGAGGTTGATTTTATCGTAGTCGGGGAAGGCGAGGAGACGTTCCACCACTTGCTGACCGAGATTGAAGGCGACGGCAAATACCATATGGTATTTGGGGTTACCTACCGGAAGCAGCGCGAGGACCGCGTCGAGGTGCTTATTAATCCGCCCCGTCCGAAGCTGAACCTGAATGAGCTGCCTTCGCCGCATCGCTTTGAGGAGGATATTCCTCATTTGGGAAGCCGCGTCGTTTATTTTGAGACAAGCCGCGGCTGTCCGTTCAGCTGTCAATTTTGTCTATCCAGCATCGAGGTTGGCGTTCGTTACTACGATATGGAGCGGACGAAAGCGGATATTTTGTATTTGATCGAAAAAGGCGCAAAGCTTATTAAGTTCGTCGATCGAACGTTTAATATTAAGCGGGACTACGCGCTCGAAATATTCGAATTTTTGATCAAAAACCACCAAGGCTGCGTCTTCCAATTCGAAATTACGGCTGACATCATGCGGCCGGAAGTGCTTGACTACTTGGCTGAGAATGCGCCTCCCGGCATATTCCGCTTCGAGATCGGCGTGCAGTCTACGAATGATCCGACGAATGAAGCCGTTCAGCGCCGCCAAAATTGGATGAAGCTCGTTCGTACCGTCATGAAGGTGAAAAACTCGCAAAAAATCGATCAGCATCTTGATTTGATTGCCGGGCTTCCGCTTGAAAACTACGATACGTTCCGCGGTACGTTTAACGACGTATTCGAGCTGCGTCCCGAGGAGTTGCAGCTAGGCTTCCTCAAAATGCTCCGAGGCACTGGACTGCGCCGCGAAGCGGACAAATGGGGCTATATTTATATGGACAGATCGCCGTATGAAATGTTAGGCAATGATCTGATGCCATTTGGCGATATCGTCCGCATTAAGCGGGTCGAGGACGTGCTCGAGAAATACTGGAATGCGCATCGGATGGACCATACGCTGCTCTATTTGGTAGATCGGGTATTCCCTTCGCCGTTTGATTTCTTCCAAGCGTTCGGCGATTTCTGGGAACGGAGCGGCTGGCAGAAGATCGGCCATCAGCTTGAGGATTTGTATTCGCGTCTATGGGCGTTTCTTGATACGCTGCCGCTGCAAGGCAAGAAGGCAATCGGCTCCCTGCCATCGCCTGAGGATGACTCGTCGAAGACGGCTTACACCTTTGACGAGGTGCTGGCAATTGCGGGATCGCGTCTTGATTCGGATGTGGTGCTTGGGCTTATGAAATATGATTATTTCCTTAATCATAATTACAAGCCGCGCAAAACCTGGTGGGAGTTCACGATGGACAAGTCCGTATGGAGCGGCTGGATGCGCCGCCTAGCGGACCGTCCCGAAGAGGTATCGCCAGAATTCGCTGCACTTGGTTTCGGGGAGAAGGAGCTTCAAAAGCATGCTGTGATAGAGAGAGTGCCATTTGATCTTGCGGCATTCCTCGCAACGGGAGAGGTAGTAAGGGAGCGTCACACGCTGCTTGTCGTCTTGTACGCGCTTGAGGCTGGCAGCAGCAAGCCGAAGCCGCGTCCGTTCACGTTGTCGATCGAAGTTGAGCAAGGAGCTTTGCAGGGGTAAACCAAAATAGAATAAAAGGGGCATGCCATAGGTCTAAGCAGACCCATTGGCACGCCCCTTTTTTTGTATTATCCGCAGGCACCTATTTTTGTCAAAGCGGTGGTTGGCGATGAAGCTCCACACATGCAATAAATCGTTTGGCCGCTGGCGACAAGTAGCGGTCTTCCCTCCATTTTAGGCCAATTTCCCAAAACCAGCCTTCGTCCGTAATCGGTATCCACACCAGTCCGTCCAGCATCAGCCCAAGCGTTTTCGGAAGCACCGACACGCCAAGCCCCGCCTTAATGAACCCCGCGACCGTCGCCAAATCTTCAGCCTCATAGGTGGAAGCCAGCGTAAAGCCGGAATGTTGAAACCGCGACAAAATCGTTGCTTTGAGGCCGCAGTTGTTTTTGAGTCCGACGAACGGCTCGCCCGATAAATCCATGAGGCTTAACGAAGCGCGCTCCGCCAAGTGATGGCTGGCAGAAACGACAATATATAGGGGCATCGTTTGAATGACGAGCCATTTATGATTATCCATGATGGATTCACGCGAGGTAATCATCAGATCCGCATAACCTTTCTCCAGCTGCTCATCAATATCTCCGAGATTTCCTTGGTTCAGTTCAAAACGAACTTTTGAATGAATGAGCTGGTAGTCCCTTACGAGAGTGGGCACCAGATCAACCCCTAAAATATTGAGATAGGCTATCGAAACGACACCGCTTTCCGGATTGGAAAATTCCTCGATTTCTTGCATGCCGTCCTGGATATTTTGCAGCGCCTGCTCCACCCACTTGCCAAACATGAGCCCATACCGGTTAAGCCGGACGTTCCGGCCATTGCGTTCGAAGAGCGGAACGCCCAGCTCGCTTTCCAGCTTGGAAATGGAATGGCTTAAAGCAGGCTGGGTAATGCTGAGCGCTTTGGAGGCCATCGTCATATGCTGAAGGCGAGAAACGGTCAAAAAATATTCAAGCTGCGTAAGCTCCATGCGAGCACCTTCTTTATATGAATATAATTCATCAATTTTATTATTATTATAAATTGGACGTTATAAGAGGGTCAAGGTAAGATAGCGATGTGCTTAAATAACCAAAGAAAGAAGGGCAGCTATTGTCAGCCTATATCATCTTTATACGTGAAAAAACGATCGATAAGGAAGAGCTTGGTCTTTATTCGCAAAAAGCGCCTGCGGGCTTGGCCGGGCATCCTGTCACGCCGCTTGCTGTATATGGAACCTATCAAGTGATCGAAGGGCCGGATGTGGAAGGAGCTGCCATTCTATCGTTTCCATTTTTGGAGGAAGCGAAGGCTTGGTATTATAGCCAAGCATATCAGGACGCGCTAAAACATCGGCTCCGCGGCGGTATATACCGCGGCATTATTGTAGAAGGCATTTTGAATAACGGGAGTGAGAAGGATGAGCAATAGATCATGGAATGAATTCGAAAACAAAAAAGTGCTGGTCACCGGCGGAACAAAAGGAATGGGACAGGCAGTCGTCAAGAGGCTTTCCGGCGCCGGAGCAACGGTGCTGACCGCAGCTCGCACTATGCCGGCAGATTTCCCGCAGCCAGAGTTGTTCATTCAAGCGGATCTAGCGACGCAGGAAGGAACGCAGAAAGTCATTCAAGGAGTGAAAGAGAAGCTAGGCGGCATTGATATCGTTGTGCATTGCGTTGGCGGCTCGACGACGCCGCCCGGAGGAGCGCTCGCCTTAAATGACGAAGACTGGATTCATTCCCTGAATTGGAATCTGCTTGCCGCGGTACGCGTGGACCGCGGGCTGCTGCCGCTAATGGCAGAGCAGGGCTCCGGCGTCATTATCCATTTTACCTCGATCCAAAGGCGGCTGCCGCTTTACGAGACAACGCTAGCCTATGCGGCTGCCAAGGCTGCTCTTACCAATTACAGCAAAGGGCTGTCCAACGAATTTTCCCCGCGGGGCATTCGGATCAACACGGTATCGCCGGGCTTTATTCAAACGGAGGCTGCGGATGCCATGATCGACCGGATAGCAACGGCAACTGGAAGCAGGGAAAGCGCGCTGCAGCAATTAATGAGCTCGCTCGGGGGCATTCCGCTTGGACGGCCGGGACTGCCGGCGGAAGTAGCTGAGCTTGTCGCGTTTCTAGCATCCGATCGTGCATCGTCGATTACGGGCAGCGAATACGTGATAGATGGCGGTACGATTCCGACCGTCTGAATAAAAAAAACGACTCCGCTTATTTTCTCAGCGGAGTCGTTTTTATCATTTCAACCCTTGTTGCTATTTATGCAGGAACAACGCTGCGCAGGACGGTCATGCTGCCCGAAAGCGCATAGTCGCCAAGGTTAGCTGGAAGCAGGAAGCACTCGCCTGCTTTGACCGATTGCTCGCCGTCTGCCCATTTCAAAAGGCCTTCGCCTTCTGCGATAACGAGGATAACGAAGCTCTCGAGTGAAGTGGACAGCTCCCAAGGAGCGGCTACGATTCCTTTTTCAACGATAAAGTAAGGGGAAGAAGCGATGCGCAGCCATTCACCCGCAACCGCATCGTCGGTCTTCATGCGCTGAGCGCCGGCACCCTCATAGGCGATAACGTTTAGCGAATCTTCGATGTGAAGCTCGCGCAGCTGACCGTCAAGACCTGGGCGGTCGTAATCGAACAAACGATACGTTGTATCGGAGTTTTGCTGAATCTCAGCTACAACAACACCGGAGCATAGCGCATGAACGGTGCCGGCAGGAATATAAAACGCATCGCCGGCTTCTACGGAAACCTCTTGCAGCGTATCCATGATGCGGCCTTCTGCAATCGCAGCTTCCATCGAGGCGCGGTCAACGCCGTCCTTCAAGCCGTAAATGATTTTGGCGCCTGGCTTAGCATCAAGGATGTACCACATTTCCGTCTTGCCCAGCTCACCCTCAGGAAGACCCTCATATACGTCCGTAGGATGCACTTGAATCGATAGATCATCATTGCAATCCAGCAATTTAATAAGGAGCGGGAAACGTCCGTTTTTCTCGGAGAAGCCCTTCGTACCGAACCAAACTCGGCCGTATTCCTCGCGAATTTGGTCAAGGCCGGTGCCCGTAAGCTCGCCGTTCATCACTTTTGTTGTGCCGTTCGGGTGGTCGCCAATCATCCAGCCTTCGCCGATCGAGCCTTCTGGCAGCTCAAGTCCGAAGCCTTCAAGCGCGCGTCCTCCCCAAATGCGTTCTTTCATTTCAGGTTTAAATTGTAACGGATAAGGTTTTACAGTCATTGGTTATCTCTCCCATGTCAATTGTATGTATTGGTGTAAGCGATCAACTATATTTAAGCATAGGTTGAACATTTAACGGTGAAAAGGGACGTTGTTACCAAAATCATTGCATGATCTGCCTATTTCTCAAGCATGCCGCACCAAGCTAATCAAGCTTTCTGCGGCCGTTTCTCTAAAGCAACGAGATAGGGTGCCGCAGGCCGCTGCGACTGGCGGTACGTTACCGATTGTGCTAGCGATTGCGGCAGCTCAGCTGCCCAAGCTTCCACGGAAGCGGCTTCCTCAGCGCCTCCCGGATGGCCTGGATAAAGGACGCAGGTTATGATGCCACCTGGCCGCAGGAGCCCAATAGCAGCGTCTAGCGCAGCCAGCGTCGATGCAGGCTCCGTTATAATCGTTAGATCGCTGCTTCCCGGCAAATAACCGAGGTTGAACATGACCGCGGAGACTTGTCCAACGACAGCCGGATCAACCGCATCAACTAGGTTTGCGTGATTCTCAAGCACTAGCTTAACCTCAGGCAGCTTGTTGTCGTTGCTTTCGACAGCATGGAGGCGCTCTCGTGTACGGTCAAGCGCTTCCTGCTGGATATCAAAGGCATACACGGTGCCCTTTGGCCCGACGAGCGCTGCAAGCGCCAGCGTATCGACGCCTCCGCCAGCGGTAGCGTCAATGACGGTATCGCCAGGGGCGGTGCGCTCAGCGATCCATTTGTGAGCCATGCTCAGCACCGACAGAAAACCCATGGCGCACCTCCGATCGCGCCAGCTTGCAGGCACATGTTTTTGCTTGTGCGCAAAGAGCTGTTAAATTTACTATTGTGCATTGTGTTTAGACCTCGGCTGCCATTGTTTTCCCTGCCAAGTGTTGCGGCGCTTCAGCTCATCGTCGAAGGCGTTGAGCACTTGCCATTTCCTAAGGCTCCACATTGGACCGATCAGCAGGTCGCGCGGCGCATCGCCGGTGAGGCGGTGAACGATCATCTCGGGCGGGAGAAACTCCAGCGTGTCGACGATTAGCTTCACGTACTCATCTTGCTCTAGGAATCGGAGCAGCCCAGCCTCGTACTGGCGGACCATAGGCGTCTTGCGCATGAGGTGAAGCAGGTGGATCTTAATGCCCTGAACATCCATCTCAGCGACGGCGCGGCCGGTATCGAGCATCATTTCATGCGTTTCTTGCGGAAGGCCATAGATGATATGCGCGCATACCCGTATGCCGCGCTCGCGAAGGCGTCTCACGGCATCGACGTAGCAAGCTGTGTCATGCGCCCGGTTAATCAGCTCGGAAGTAGATTCATGAACCGTCTGAAGGCCCATCTCGACCCAAAGATAGGTTCGCTCATTCAGCTCCGCCAAATAATCGACCACGTCATCAGGTAAGCAGTCAGGACGGGTAGCAATCGATAACCCAACAACGCCCGGCTGCTGCAAAATCTTTTCGTAATATTCGCGCAGCTCCTCAAGCGGCGCATACGTATTCGTATAAGCTTGGAAGTAGCCGATGTACTGCGCATCCGGCCATTTCTGATGCTGGCGATCCCGTATGGTATTGAACTGCGTAACGAGATCATCACGTCTGCTGCCCGCAAAATCGCCTGAGCCGCGCGCGCTGCAGAACGTACAGCCGCCTTTGGCAATCGAGCCGTCGCGGTTCGGGCAAGTAAAGCCGGCATCAAGCGTAACCTTGAATACTTTGCCGCCAAACTGCTCCCGCATTTCGTAATTCCATGTATGAAATCGTTTATCGCCCCATAGCGTTGGCTGCTGTGGCGATGGTTGTAGTCCAATCATCGTTTTCTCCTTCTTTCAAGACGTACACCCTATATTTTAGCGAAAAATCAGCGGAAAAGCCACGTTTCTTATAGGGAGGGTGTATGAACGTTCGGAAACCGCTTTATTTGGAAATTATTTTTGAAACGGGGCAATTTGGGCTTGCATAACCTTACATGAAGTGTTATATTAAAAGTGCGACAAAACAACAAATAAACCTGACATAGCCCAATTGCACCTGCATTCATGAAACGTCGATTAGATGGAAATACTGTTACAATAAATCGATGAGGTGATTAGAGATGAATAACGTATCCAAAATATTGCGCGGCGACGACACGGTAACGGTTGAGCTGACTGTTAAAGAATTGATGGCGCTTACGGGTGTCCGTTTTCACAATAACCATGGCGTAGAAATTTCTGCACGGAAGAAATTGAACGAAGTGCTGGTTGAGACTTATGAGCGTGACCAGCAGGAGAATGGACCGATTCCTTACCAACTGCTTCTTTAATCACTTAAGCAGCGCGACAAAATACACAACATGCAAGCCGCAGTGCCTGGAAACGGGCCGCGGCTTTTTTCTATATGATGAGGGTTTGTCCGCTTTGCTTCACCATTTCTCTTTACTTTGGACACATTCTTGGGCACAATAAGGACTAGTCTAATTCGTTGCAACGTCTACGATAAATGGAGGAATCACTGTATATGCGTTTAAGAGGAAGAAAAGGCATTCGCGAGAGTCTAGAGGGACAGCCGGAGCTAGTTGTGCTTGATGCTGCGCCCCACAAAGGAAGATGGAATGAGTTTTTCGGCAATGACAACCCCATATATGTTGAGCTGGGCATGGGCAAGGGGCGTTTCATCAGCCAGATGAGCGCGCGTTATCCGCACATCAACTTTATCGGCGTTGACATGTACGACGAGCTGCTTCGCCGGGCAAGCGAGAAAGCACGCATCATTTGGGAGCAAAAAGGGGAGTCGCATCCGCCAAACCTCGCGCTTCTTCGCGCTAATATCGAAGGAATCGAGACAATGTTTGCACCGGGCGAGATCGAGCGCGTTCACCTTAACTTCAGCGATCCATGGCCAAAGAGCAAGCACGCGCGCCGGAGACTCACGCATCCAAGGCTCGTTGCCAAATATATCGAGCTGCTGAATGAGCGCGGCGAGATTCATTTTAAGACGGATTCACAATCGTTGTTCGAGTTTTCGTTGAACAGCTTTGCGGAGATGGAGCTTATCATGCGCAATATTTCGCTTCATTTACACAAAGAAGGCCCCCGAGAGGACCTTGTGTTTACTGAATATGAGATGAAGTTTATGGAAAAAGGGCAAAACATTTACCGGGTTGAAGCCGTGATCGGCTCCGAGGCGCTGCGAAAGCACCGCGAAGCGAAGCAAGAGAAGTCGATTAAAGAAGAGGCGGAAGCGAACGAAGCTGCTTTGAACGGTTCCGATTCTGATGACGAGGACAACTAGTTTAGTCCCACCGCGGGTCCAACCCACGAATAATTGACTGCAAGGGCGGTCACCGTTCCGATGAGTGCGCCTGCCGCAACGTCGGACGGGTAATGCAAGCCAAGATACATTCTCGACCATCCAACCGATACTCCGATTATTAAGGCTGCCGGCACAAGCAGCGTCAGCCAAATGCCGCTCGTGAGCAAAATAGGTACGAGCCAGGCAAAAATAGCTGTTGTATGGCCGGATGGAAAGGAAGAGTCCACTAGCGGTTTGTGGCATGTATTTACGCCCTGCAACGCCTGATAAGGCCGAAGCCGCTTAAATTTTCGTTTGACGATTGCAACTGGCAAATGGCTAATGATGACGGCAGTCAAGCATTGCCAGCCAGTTATGCTCCAAGGAGCAGGTGCTAGTATTGCATATATAAGGGCGGTTGCGAGCGTAAAAGTGGCGCCGCCCATATGTGTGACTGTGCTTAACCATTTGCCAAGGAGTCGATGTCTTTTCCCCCCTGCAGGTCTCCGATTTGCCCAAATCAGCATTTTTTGCTCACTTGTCTTCAGCCAGCCTATCATTCGTTCCATCGCTGTCGTCCTCCTAACGGTGGCTAAGATTGAAACTTCATCCTTCTTCTATTGTAATAAAATCAATTTTAACATGTTTTTGTTCGCTGGGCGTAAACTATTTCTTGTCCCATTATTAAAGTTTAGCATAGCTCGGGTATAAATATTGATTTTCAAATTGCTGTTTAATAATGTGTGGTTGATGGTAAAACTGTAATGGACATATTTCCAGACGTTAAGACAAATAATGTCGAAACAGCGAAAGGTGTCACAACGATTAAGCTTGTTCACCTGTTCGTCACATAGTCACCTAACAATCCCGGAAACATTTTCACACATTTTATCGTAAATAAGGACGTTAGTGCTAAAAAGTCAGCA
The DNA here is from genome assembly GCF_001273905.1 of Paenibacillus sp. FJAT-27812. NCBI lineage: Bacteria > Bacillati > Bacillota > Bacilli > Caryophanales > Paenibacillaceae > Paenibacillus > Paenibacillus sp. FJAT-27812. The sequence continues at coordinate 3,637,565 of NZ_LIGH01000001.1, forward strand.
AATGGTTGAAAATAAGACTGAGTCGTCGTAAAAGGAGGTAATGCGTTCATTCGTGTGCAATGCAAGCGTTTTTCTGACGGGATTAAGCATAATCGAGACTAATTCAACTTTTGACAAAGAAGTTGTTTCTGTGGAGAATCAATAAAGGTCCGCGAGTGTTTGCAGAGAAACACTCATAACAGAGAGAAAATATATAATAAAAGCTTGCAGCAGCCGTGAACGAATGCTGAGAAAAGCAAAAAAAATGGGGTCTCAAGGGGGCAGTACCGCATGGTTCTAAGTGTTATTTTTATTGCGTTTCAGGTAGTGATGGCGTTAATCGCGGTTTATCAATTCAGCATTTCCATTTTCGGTTTGGCCAAAAACAAAAGCCGGAAGCATCACGCACCGCAAAAATCATTTGCCGTGCTAGTCGCAGCTCACAACGAAGAAAAAGTAGTCGGGGCGCTTATTGAAAACTTGAAAAAAATGGACTATCCAGAAGAGCTATACGATATATTTGTTATTTGTGATAATTGTACGGACGGCACGGCTGACATTAGCCGGAGCCATGGCGTAAATGCTTGCGAGAGAACCAATCAGTTGCTGCGCGGTAAAGGCTATGCGATTGAATGGATGCTCAAAGAACTTTGGGCCTTGCCCCGCCAATACGATGCAATCGTTATGTTTGACGCGGATAACTTAGTAAATCCAGATTTCTTGCAGCTGATGAACAACGATTTGTGCGAGGGCCATCAGGTCATTCAAGGTTACTTGGATACCAAAAATCCGGATGACTCATGGGTTACCGCAGCATATGGCATTACTTACTGGTACTGCAACCGTTTGTGGCAGCTGTCCAGAACGAATTTGAAAATGGCTAACTTTCTCGGCGGAACAGGGATGTGCTTTGATTCGTTGCTGCTAAAGGATATGGGCTGGGGAGCGACAAGCCTGGTTGAGGACTTGGAGTTCTCGATGCGCTGCGTGCAGCGCGGCATCTATCCCGTGCTGAACTACGATGCCAAAGTATATGACGAGAAGCCGGTTTCGTTCAAAGCTTCCGCAAGGCAGCGTCTGCGCTGGATGCAGGGACACTTTAACGTGGCGCGCAATTATTTCTTTCCGCTGCTTTGGGCGAGTATCAAGGAACGCAACTTCGTAAAGTTTGACTCGGCGATCTACTCGATCTCCGTTTATAACACATTGCTCGGCTTTGTTTTGACGATGATTATTTGGATCGATATCGCGCTGCCGTCTTCGAATTACTTGGATTCGCTTTACAACTACGTGCCTTGGTGGGTAGTCGGTATCGCTGCTGTCGCGTCGATCATCCAATTCCCGCTTGCGCTTATGCTAGAAGGCGTGAAATCGTGGAAGATGTACGCGCATCTGCTTACATTGCCGCTGTTTCTTATTTCTTGGTGGCCGATCACGTTTTATGCTTTCTTTACCCAGAACAACAAAACGTGGAGCCACACGCAGCATACGCGCGTCGTTCGCATTGAGGAAGTACAGAGCAAGTAGGAGAGAGCGGGATTTTCTCTTGCAAAATCATTTCCCGCAGCTGTTGACACAGCTTCGCAAGCCATGGTATAGTAACACGGTAACATTTTCAACTAACTAAATGACGCACAAGCAGAAGCACCCGCTTCTCACCTTTCGGCTTAAGCTGGCTGGTTCGCGATAATCGATTGGTCACTCCATTGTTTCGAATAGAAATGATGCACTGACATACATGTACGGTTATGAGATGCGGGTTCGAGCGAACCCGCATTTTTTTATTGCGTAAAAACATGAAACAAACCATTTTTGGAGGTGGCACGTTATTAGCAGAGAACATCAAATCAATGATGAAATCCGGGCCAGAGAAGTACGGTTAGTCGGCGCTGAGGGCGAGCAAATCGGTATCAAATCGATTCGAGACGCATTGCAGATGGCAATTGAACTGAATTTGGACTTGGTGAACGTCGCTCCGACGGCTAAGCCGCCGGTATGCCGCATCATGGACTACGGTAAGTTCCGTTATGAGCAGCAAAAGAAAGAAAAAGAAGCTCGTAAAAACCAAAAGATCGTTGATCTTAAAGAAGTTTGGTTCCGTGCTAACATTGATGAAAATGACTACCAAACGAAATATCGCAACGTAGTTAAGTTCCTAGGTGAAGGCGATAAAGTGAAAGCTTCCGTTAGATTCCGCGGCCGTGAGATTGCGCATGCATCTCTTGGACAAAAAATCTTGGACCGCCTTTCCAAAGAGGTTGCCGAATTATGCAGCGTTGAGCGCGCTCCTAAGCTGGAAGGCCGGAGCATGATTATGATTTTGGCACCCAAAACCAACAGCTAACAACTGATGAAGAACTTTAAGGAGGATAACTGATATGCCTAAGATGAAAACTCACAGCAGTCTGAAAGACCGCTTTAAAATTACTGGAACTGGTAAAGTAAAACGTTACAAAGCTTACCGTAACCACTTGCTTTCACACAAATCCGGTCGTCAAAAACGTGTACTTGCTGGCCAACCGCTTATGGCTGCTGGCGATGTTCGTCGTTTGAAGCAAGGCCTTTCCAACTTGTAATATTAAGCAACAACAAATAAGCTAATTCAACCTACAGGAGGTTTCCACTCATGGCAAGAGTCAAAGGCGGATTTGTCCGCACTCGTCGTCGCAAAAGAATTCTAAAGCTAGCTAAAGGTTATTTCGGTTCGAAACATCGTCTGTTTAAAACAGCGAAGGAGCAAGTTGGTAAGTCCCTTATGTACGCTTACCGTGACCGTCGCAACAAAAAACGTGACATCCGCAGACTGTGGATCGTTCGTATCAACGCGGCAGCTCGCATTAACGGACTTTCGTACAACAAATTCATGCACGGCTTGAAACTTGCGGGCGTAGAAGTTAACCGCAAAATCCTTGCTGACCTGGCAGTTAACGATATCACTTCGTTCAACTCGCTTGCAGGCATTGCAAAAGAGAAAATTAACGCGTAGACGTTAACGTATAAAGGCTGTCCAGGTTGTCTCTCTGACGACTCTTGGACAGCCTTTTTTTACTATAAGAGATTGTTATCGATGAAGAAGCCGGATGCTGCAATCGGCTCTATCGTTTCTCCATTTCTAGCAGGCTGTGCGTACATTTATTTCCATAGAGGACAAACAAACAGTCGGAACCTGCTTTCCCCGAATAAGCTAAAGGACAACGGGAAAGGAGGGATTTCGCATGCGTAACGTTTCCAAACAAGAAGTACGGAAACTGGTCGGCAAATCCATTTATGCAGTACGTCCTGACGGCTCAGTCGTCACGGGCAAGCTCGTTCGTGTTAGCCAAAACAAACTGGTCGTAGCTCCCCTAAAAAGAGAAAAGGGCAAGGTTGTGCAAACCAAAGCTATTATACCTCTGGTCTTGTTCGATCTTCTTGCAATCGGCACGCTTCCTTTCTTAGGAGGCTTCGGTGGTGGCTTCGGCGGCGGTTTTGGTGGTGGCGGCAACTGCTGCAACAACAACTTTAACCAATGCGGAGGTTACGGCAACCAAGGTTTCAACAGTTATGGCAACCAAGGCTACAACGGTTATGGGAACCAGGATTTTAATGGTTATGGCAACCAAGGCTTTAACGGGTATTAATGGCGGTTAGGTGATCATAGCGGGGCAAGCGGCTTAAGCAGCTCGTAGCAGCGAAGCTCAGGATAGTAGTTTACGGTACTGTAACCAAGCTTATTGTATAGATGATGGGCTTTATCATTTACTTGATCGACAAACAGCCTGGCAACTTTGCAGTTCTGCTTCCTGCCGTAAGCCTCGCTTTGCGCCATTAATTTACGGGCCCATTGTCTATTGCGATGCTCGGGATGCGTGACAAGCATATCTAAATAAAGCACCTCGCCCATCACTTCAAAATGAATGAAGGAGATCGGCGGGCTTTTTTTGGACAAGGAAGCTACATAAGTAACACCGCGCCGGAATCGCTTCGGAAGCTCGCGAATCGTCTGGGCGTCATGCTGGTGAACCGTATGCGACATCGGAATCAGCTCATTGCGAATGAGGCGGACAACCTCCGCTTGATCCAGTCGAGGGTCATAAAGTCTTATCATCGACATCATTCCATTTCTGCGGCGCTGAATAGACTGGAACGCTGCATGAGTTTGCCGTTTGAAGGCTAAAATAGTATATGTGCCAAGGCAGCAAAATGCGCCGACTACAAATTATGCGAAGAGTTGCTCAGGGTTCTTGACGAACGGAGATTCGCGGCATATAATAAGGAAAGTCTTATCTACCACGTACTGGTGTACGCACCATGTGGTACATACACAATCAGCAATGATGAGGACGAAGTGCTAAGGGCTCTTTTGAACAGAGAGCGGATGGATCAGCTGCAACCATCGCCAAAACCCCTTTTCTACGAGCTCACCTCGGAGCTGTTTCCTTGAAAAGCAACAACGCAAGCTGTTGCCTAATAGGGGAAATCGCAGGGCAAGCGTTACAGTGCCAATAGTATGAACGTATGTGCACGACGTTCTTACTTGTGGAGGTTATGCATCGGGAGATGTATAACGAATTTGGGTGGTACCACGGAAGATATACCTTTCGTCCCTCGTTGCTTCGTTATGAAGCATGAGGAGCGAAAGGTTTTTTTGTTTTTTCTGAGAGGAGGATGACTGATGGTAACGCAAGGTGCAACACTGAAGTCAAAAGAGGAATTGAAGGAAAGGCTCTCGAAGCCTGAGGTCATTACTGGGTCAGAAATATTGCTTCGCAGTCTGTTGCTTGAGGATGTAGATTGTGTGTTCGGCTATCCTGGTGGAGCAGTGTTGTACATTTACGACGCGATGCATGGGAACCCCGACTTCAATCATTTACTCACTCGTCACGAGCAAGGCGCGATTCACGCAGCTGACGGCTATGCCCGCGCAAGCGGCAAAGTAGGCGTGTGTATCGCAACCTCCGGTCCAGGCGCAACAAACCTGGTTACGGGTATCGCAACGGCATATATGGATTCCGTGCCTTTGGTCGTTATTACGGGTAACGTTATTTCCAGCCTAATCGGAAGCGATGCATTCCAAGAAGCGGACATTACTGGCATTACAATGCCAATCACAAAGCACAGCTACTTGGTGCGTGACGTAGAAGATTTGCCGCGCATTATCCATGAAGCATTCCACATTGCCAACACTGGCCGTAAAGGTCCAGTATTGATTGATATACCAAAGGACATTTCAGCGGCTAAAACGTTGTTCAAGCCTGTAACCGATGTAAGCATCCGCGGCTATAACCCAACGGTTTCGCCGAATAAGAATCAAGTCGACAAGCTCATTAAAGCAATCGAGCAAGCGGAGCGTCCGATCATTCTTGCTGGCGGCGGCGTAGTCTACTCCGGCGGCCATGAAGAATTGTTCGAGTTCGTAACGAAGACGCAAATTCCGATTACGACGACATTGCTTGGACTCGGCGCTTTCCCAAGCGGCAACGAGCTGTTTCTAGGCATGCCAGGCATGCACGGCACCTACACGGCTAACAAGTCGATTCAAAGCGCGGATCTGCTTATCAACATCGGCGCACGCTTCGATGACCGCGTAACCGGCAAGCTGTCCGGCTTCGCACCGCTTGCGAAAATCGTTCATATCGATATCGATCCAGCGGAAATCGGCAAAAACGTACCGACGGACATTCCGATCGTAGGTGACGTGAAGACGGTTCTCCAGCTTGTTAACAAGCAAGCTAAACGCGCGGATAAAGCGGATGACTGGCGTGCGAAGCTTAAAGCCTCATGCGCAGAATATCCATTCAGCTATAATGATTCAGACGTTGAGCTGAAGCCGCAATGGGTAGTGGAGCTAATCCACGAAACTACAAATGGCGATGCCATCGTTACAACTGACGTTGGCCAGCATCAAATGTGGGCAGCGCAGTATTATAAATTCAATAAGCCGCGCTCGTGGGTAACCTCCGGCGGTCTAGGCACGATGGGCTTTGGTTTCCCGTCCGCTATCGGCGCTCAAATGGCGAATCCGGATCGCGTAGTCGTTTCTATCAACGGTGACGGCGGCTTCCAAATGTGTGCGCAAGAGCTTGCGATCTGCGCAATCAATAATATTCCAGTAAAAGTGGTTATCATTAATAACCAGGTGCTCGGAATGGTTCGCCAGTGGCAGGAGCTGATTTACGATAACCGATTCAGCCATATTGATCTAGCCGGCAGCCCTGACTTTGTTAAGCTTTCCGAAGCTTACGGCGTGAAAGGTTTCCGCGCTACGAACAAAGAGGAAGCTCGCACCGCATGGGAAGAAGCGCTTCGCCATCCTGGTCCAGCAGTCGTTGAGTTCGTCGTTCGCAAAGATGAGAACGTGTATCCAATGGTTGCGCAAGGAAGCACCATCGACGAAATGATCATGGGGGATGCGGAATGAAAAAACACACGATCGCAGTAATCGTAAACGACCAGCCCGGCGTTCTGCAGCGTGTATCCGGCTTGTTCGGACGCCGCGGGTTCAATATTGAGAGCATTACGGTTGGTTCCAGCGAAGAGGCAGGTTTGTCGCGTATGGTCATCGTCACTTCGGGTGATGACCATACCCTCGAGCAGGTAACAAAGCAATTGTACAAGCTAATTGATGTAATCAAGGTCATTGATCTCAGCTCGAACCCAATGGTTGCGCGCGAGCTGGCGCTTATTAAGGTAAACGCAGAGCCGTCTTCACGCCCTGAAATTCTGGGCGTAGTCGAAACTTTCCGCGCAGCGGTTGTTGACATCGGCACTCATTCGCTTATGGTACAAGTAGTAGGTGACACGGAAAAAATCGACGCAATGGTCGAGCTGCTTAAGCCTTATGGCATTCGCGAACTGTCACGTACGGGAGTAACAGCACTAAATAGAGGCAACGCCAAGTAATTATTACCACTCATTCAACATCCCGCTTTGAGCGGGAGTTTAAGGGGAGAACCGCTGCTTATGGGTCATTCTCTGCTTAAACACCCGCTCAAAAGGGTTAAATTAAAGGAGGCAATTATTAAAATGGCAGTTACAATGTACTATGAAAAAGACGCGGATCAAGGCGTACTACAAGGTAAAACAATCGCAGTTATCGGTTACGGCAGCCAAGGCCATGCGCAAGCGCAAAACCTTCGCGACAGCGGCTTGAAAGTAGTTATCGGACTTCGTCCAGGTAAATCCGCAGACGTTGCTAAGAAAGACGGCTTCGAAGTACTTACAGTTGCTGAAGCAACTAAAGTGGCTGACGTTGTTCAAATCTTGCTTCCTGACGAAACACAAGCAAAAGTTTACACAGATGAAATCGCTCCTAACCTCAAAAAAGGCGCGGCTCTTATGTTCTCACACGGTTTCAACATTCACTACGGCCAAATCGTTCCTAACGCAGATACAGACGTATTCCTAGTTGCTCCAAAATCTCCTGGTCACATGGTTCGCCGTACGTACCAAGAAGGTTTTGGCGTTCCTGGTCTTATCGCAATCGAGCAAGATGCTACTGGCAATGCTAAAGCTATCGGTCTTGCATATGCTAAAGGTATCGGCTGTACACGTGCAGGCGTTATCGAAACTTCTTTCAAAGAAGAAACAGAAACAGATTTGTTCGGTGAGCAAGCTGTTCTTTGCGGCGGCGCTTCCGCACTAGTTAAAGCAGGCTTCGAAACGCTTGTTGAAGCTGGTTATGCTCCAGAAATGGCTTACTTCGAGTGCTTGCACGAGCTTAAGCTGATCGTTGACATGATGTACGAGGGCGGAATTTCGTCGATGCGCGATTCCATCTCCAACACTGCAGAATACGGCGACTATGTAACGGGTCCTCGCATCGTTACTGAAGAGACGAAGAAAGAAATGAAACGCGTATTGGAAGATATCCAATCCGGCCGTTTCGCTCGCGACTTCATCTTGGAGAACCAATCGAACCGTGCTATGCTTACAGCTACACGCCGTAACGAAGCCGCTCACCCAATCGAGCAAACAGGCGCACAGCTTCGTGAATTGATGCACTGGATCAAGAAGTAATAACAGATAGAATGAACGACCATATCCCGGTTCGCCGGAGTGCAAGGCGAAGCGGCTTACGTTTCGCCTTGCAACTTCATAAGCGAGCCGGGATCATTCTGTTCACGGAGGTGCATGGCACAAATGCGGAAAATTTATGTTTTCGATACAACGCTTCGTGACGGAGAGCAATCTCCAGGTGTAAACCTGAACACGAAGGAAAAGGTAGAAATTGCCCTTCAGCTTGAAAAGCTTGGAGTGGACCGTATGGAAGCTGGTTTCCCAGCGGCATCCCCCGGCGATCTTGCGGCGGTTAACGCGGTTGCGCGCGCAGTGAAAAACGCTACGGTTATTGGTCTATCACGCTCCCGCGAGCAAGATATCGATGCGGTTCGTGAAGCGCTAATCGGCGCACAGGACCCGTGCATTCACGTATTTCTTGCTACAAGCCCTATTCACCGCAAGCATAAGCTTCGGATGGAGAAGGACCAGGTTCTCGAAACGGCAGAGCGCGCCATTCGTTATGCCAGAAAATATTTTGACAAAGTTGAGTTCTCAGCAGAGGATGCCGGACGTACGGAGCTGGATTTCCTATGCCAGGTTACGGAGATGGCCATCAAAGCGGGAGCATCTGTCGTTAATATTCCGGATACGGTTGGTTATTTGAATCCGCAGGAATTCGGCAACATCTTCAAGACGCTCAAAGAAAACGTTCCGAATATCGAAACGATTCAGCTTAGCGCGCATTGCCATGACGATCTTGGCATGGCGACAGCCAACTCGCTTGCAGCGATTCTAAACGGCGCTGATCAGGTTGAAGGGACGATCAACGGAATTGGAGAGCGTGCAGGCAATACAGCGATCGAAGAGATTGCTATGGCGCTTGCTACGCGTCCTGATTACTTTGGCGCTCAAACAACGCTTAACCTGAAGGAAATCGCCAAAACGAGCCGCCTTGTCAGCAAGCTGACAGGCATGGTCGTGCCAGGCAACAAAGCGATTGTCGGAGCGAATGCGTTTGCGCATGAGTCAGGCATCCATCAGGACGGCATGTTGAAGGAAAAAACAACGTACGAGATCATTTCTCCTGATACGATCGGCCTTAAAGAATCGAAGCTTGTGCTCGGCAAGCACTCCGGACGCCATGCGTTCCGCGAGAAGCTGGTTGATCTTGGCTACGAGCTTGAGGACGAAGCGCTTAACGGCGCGTTCGCTAGATTTAAGGATTTGGCTGACCGCAAAAAAACGGTGAGCGATGAAGACATTCTCGCTTTGCTTGAGGAGAAGCTTATCGATACGCCGGAAGTGTTCAGCTTGGAGACGATTCAAGTGAGCTATGGCAATCAATCTACGCCAAGCGCTTCTGTTCGGATTCGCAAAGCCGAGGGCGAGGTCGTAGAAGAAGTGGCAATCGGCAACGGTTCAGTGGATGCGATCTATAACGCTATCGATAAAGTTACGCAGGAAAATGTAGAGCTTGAAGACTATTCCATCAAATCGGTCTCGCAAGGCAAGGATGCACAGGGCGAGGTACATGTTGTATTGAAGCAGGATGAAGTTTCTGCTCAAGGACGTGGGCTAAGCACCGATATTCTAGAGGCGAGCGCGCGCGCGTATATCGACGCGCTTAACCGCCTGATCGAGAAGCGGAAGTCTCCAGGCCGTCGCGATAAAATGAGCTTGATTTAAGCTGATCATTAAAATAGACAGTTCGCCGAGGCTTAACCTCGTGCGTACTGTCTATTTTTTTTGCCGCTGCGCTCACTATAGTCACAGCCTATAAAGTCAATAGATTTTATATCTTTGTATTCACTCCGGATTTATGGTACAAATGATAATAGAATGAGAATGAGTGTATAACTTGTCGAATTCACGGAGCAAACCAAGCTGCGATGGAACGGATAAGTTTAATCGAAAACGAGGAGTGTTACTTTTATTATGTCAGAAGTTAAAAAAATTGCAGTTATTGCCGGCGACGGTATCGGACCTGAAGTTGTTGGCGAAGCGCTTAAAGTACTTAAGAAAACCGAAGAGCTTTATGGCTACAAATTCGAAACGGAGCACGGCTTGTTCGGCGGTATTGCCATTGACGAGAAAGGAACGCCGCTTCCGCAAGAGACGCTTGACCTTTGCAAAGGCGCAGATGCGGTATTGCTAGGCGCTGTAGGTGGTCCAAAATGGGACAACAACTCGAAGGAGCTTCGTCCAGAGACTGGCCTTCTCGGCATTCGTAAAGCGCTTGGCTTGTTCTCCAACATTCGTCCAGCTACAGTATTTGATTGCTTGAAAGAAGCTTCCACATTGAAGCCGGAAGTTCTTGAAGGCACCGACCTTATTGTTGTTCGCGAATTGACTGGCGGCATTTACTTCGGTGAGAAGTTCCGCCGTGAAGGCGCTGGCGGCGAAGAAGCGGTTGATACTTGCGTATACAATGTGCAGGAAATCGAGCGTATCGTACGCCAAGCATTCGATATCGCAATGACTCGCGGCAAACGCCTTGCATCGGTAGACAAAGCGAACGTACTTGAAACATCACGTCTATGGCGTGAGGTTGTAAACCGGATCGCTCCTGAATATCCAGAGGTTGAGCTTGAGCATGTACTAGTTGATAACTGCGCTATGCAATTGCTTCGCCGTCCATCGAGCTTTGATGTTATCGTAACGGAAAACATGTTCGGCGACATCCTTAGCGATGAAGCTGCGATGTTGACTGGCTCGATCGGTATGTTGTCTTCTGCTTCGCTAGGCGAAGGAAGCTTTGGCTTGTACGAGCCGGTACACGGCTCCGCTCCTGACATCGCAGGACAAGGCATTTCTAACCCAATTGCAACGATCCTCTCCGTAGCGCTTATGTTCCGTCTTACGTTCGGCTATCACGAAGCAGCAGCTGCAATTGAAGCTGCCGTGAAAGAAGTGCTGGATGCAGGCCACCGTACGGGCGATATTGCTGTTGATAAAAGCCAAGCAATCGGAACGACTGAAATGGGCGATCTGATCGTAGCCGCACTTAAAAAGTAATTGGTAGATTATAATAATTATAAATAAATAACGATTATAATATTGACTTCATTCTAGACTAGTGATACTATTTACTAGGTAAGTCACACAGACGAAGTGACATAAACACTAAAATTTATGGATAGGTCAAGGAGGTTTTCTATAATGGCAGAGCGTTTGGTAGGCCGCCAGGCCCCAGATTTTACGATGGAAACAGCAACTGGTGACGGTAAAGATTTTGGTACGGCTTCACTAGCAGACTACAAAGGCAAATGGTTGGTATTGTTCTTCTACCCACTAGATTTCACATTTGTTTGCCCAACAGAAATCACTGCGCTTAGCATGGCTGCAGCTGAATTCAAAAAATTGGACACTGAAATTCTTGGTGTCAGCATTGATAGCAAACATAGCCACCGTGCATGGATCAACACGCCGGTTAACGATAATGGCCTTGGCCAACTAGAATTCCCGCTAGCTGCTGACATCACGAAGAGCGTTGCTCGTGACTACGGCGTATTGATCGAAGAAGAAGGTATCGCGCTTCGCGGCCTATTCATCATCAACCCAGAAGGCGAAGTACAATACCAAGTTGTTAACCACAACAACGTTGGCCGCAGCGTCGACGAAACGCTTCGCGTATTGCAAGCTTTGCAATCCGGCGGACTTTGCCCTATTAACTGGAAACCAGGTCAACAAACATTGGTATCGAAATAGTAGACATCATTTCGATCTACTCAAAACCCGCGCCATGGGATGGCGCGGGTTTTGTTTTTTGTTTAGGCCTAGAGACGGATATTATGATGCAAAAGCAGGAATTTCATCCATGGTGATCGAATAATGTATACTTAGTCACAGAGCTCAAAAAAATACTTGGTTTGCATTCGCAAACCTAAGTTGATGCTTACGAAGTAGGTTTGCACCGCAAACCTTGGAGGAGGAGTCGTCAATGAGTTTTTGCTGTGGAGCTAGTATGATTGGAACAAAAGGAACGCTGAAGCATTTTCGAACGCATATTCATAATGTGCCTATTATGTTTTGTCCGGTATGCCACCGTGTAGACATTCATTATTTAATCGAAAATGAATATGAAATATTAGCCGAATATGCACATGGCGACGGCGCCGCTGAAGTTGATTTTCAGGAGTATGTGGAGCAAGAAGGCAAGGCGCTGCTTGAGAACTGCGTAAATAATGAAAATGAAGATCCTATGGATGTTGTTCATAGTCAAATCGATATGGCGCTTGATTTGCTAAGCTTCGCGAAGCAGATTGAAGATACGGAATGGCAGCTTGTACTTAAGAAGCGTCTTGGGATGCTGAATAACAGAAGGAATAAGCTCCGTCAACGCCGTACATCCGTTTAATTTTGAACACGAATGGTGAGCCTCCTTTTCGGGGGGCTTTTCTTTTTTAAAATAAATGAAGATCTTCTCATAATGTACCCCCTGAAACCGGCCAGACAGAAACGAATCATACTAGTAGTGAGGTGGAGCGGTTGTTACTTGTATTGTTCAAACGCTTTCTGCGGAAATCTGTTTCCACAGATGCTGCGGAGGATGAGCAGAAGCTTACTCCCGAACAATGGGTTGCTCAAATTCGTCAAGGTGACGAGCTGCTGCGTGAGCAGTTTATAGCAGATTACAAGCCTTATATAATGAAAGTTACAAGTCGATTTTGCAAACGGTACATCGATCCGAATCAAGATGATGAGTACAGCGTGGCGCTGCTTGCTTTTAATGAAGCGATCAATCAGTTTTCCAGCCATGCGGGCAAATCGTTTATCGGATTTTCTGAAACCGTCATTCGCCGTCGGCTTATTGACCATGTCCGAAAAGAACAAAGGCATTCCCAAGTAGTCCCCTATAGCATGTTCGATTCGGAGGACGAGGAGCAGCCGCAATACAATTCCGTTGAGACAAGACAAGCTATGAACGCTTTTGAGGTGAAACGGACCGAAGACGAGAGAAGGCAGGAAATCGGCGAGCTGAATCAAGAGCTTCTAGGGTTCGGGATTTCATTTGCAGAGCTGGTCGAGCTCTCGCCCAAGCATGCAGATTCCAGAAGGCTGTTGATCGGAATTGCGCAAACGCTTGTGAGCGAAGCGAGTTTATTCGACTCGTTAAGATTAACCAATAAGCTAGCGGTAAAAGAGCTTACCGAAATGTGCGGCGTTTCCCGCAAAACGGTCGAGCGAAACCGAAAATATATTATCGCAATCGCACTTATTATTTCTGGTACATATCCGTATATGCATGACTATTTACATTTAACCGACGACGGAATGAATTTGAGCAAGGAGGCTAGCAAATGAAACGTGGAGTCGTTATGAGCATTCATAAGCAGCATGCTGTTGTAATGACGGCAGACGGTCAATTTTTGCAAGCACCTATTCAAGGAAAACCGGAAATCGGCGAGGAAATCGTATTCGAAGAGGAATATAAGAAGCCTCGCACCGTTAAAGCCGCGTATTGGTATGCGGGTGCCGCAGCCGTTATGCTGCTCGTTTTCCTGCCGCTATTATTTTTTATGCAGTCGGATAATCATCCCGTTGTCGCTTACGTAAGCATGGATATTAATCCGAGCGTGGAGCTTGGCGTGGATAAAAACGATAAGGTGCGCGAGCTGCGTGCGATAAACGCGGACGGCGAGCTTATCATTGAAGGGCTCAATTACAAAGGCATTGATGTAGAGACAGTAGCCTCTTCTATACTGGAGAGGGCTAAAGGCTCACATTATCTGGATACGCCAAACAAAAATATTTTTATCACGAGCATGTTATTAGACGACAGCTCTGCACTTAAACTCGATTTTGAGAATATTTTGACGGGAAAAGTCGACCGGACACTTCGGACTCTGCTCACGAAGCTGGCAGCAGAGGCGGCTAGCGCAAATATTACAACGCTGTCGGTACCGAATGAAGTGCGTGAGGAAGCGGCTTTGAACGGTATCTCCTCAGGCAAAATGGCTGTGTATTTGATGGCGAAGGACGAGGGCTATAACGTTGATATCGAACAGCTTAAGCAGCACTCGATCGATAAAGTGACGGAGCCGCTTGGCGGCCTTAAGAAGATCGTTGATAATTCGGAGAACTTAAGCAAGGAGAAGCTGAAGGAGCTTGTTGCGCGCGAGAAAGAGGATAAAGCGAAGCAGCAAAAGGGCGATCAGAAGACGGACACGGTTAAGCCGTCAGCTACTCCTAAAACAAATAAACCGGTGAACGCGGTTAAGCCGGAGAAGCCGGTCAGCGGCAATGGGAATAAAACGGCCGTGACCGCGAAACCAGGTAAAAATGAGCCATGGGGCAGCAAGCCGTCTGTAACGCCAGGGAAACCGAATAAGCCAAGCTCGCCTAACAAACCCAAGGATGATAAGAAGGAAGATAAAGACAAGGACAAAGATAAAGAAAAAGAAAAAGAAAAAGAAAAAGAAAAAGAAAAAGATGATGATAATGACCGAGAGCGGGACCATAATTGGGACCGCTCTAATGGCGGTCATAATGATCGAAACAGCAAATGGAATGAAAATAATATATGGAATGACAATCGCGGCAGCGACAACAACGATAACGACGATAACGACGACAAGAGACGCTGGAGTGACCATTGGTATGATCGGAACAGCAAGGAAAAGAATAAGCGTAACAACTGAATTAACTAAACTAGAATAGTAACGACCTTAGTCGTTAGCTTGCATGCTTTTAGGGGGGAAAAGGTTAAAAAGCAGTGGGGGGACTCGAGCCCTAATCGGCGTAGGGGATGACTTTACGCCTATTTGCTTCTTAAAATTCGACAGGATTTCCGATTGACAGCGATTGTAAACTCGTCCTATGATTAGTAGTAACTGTAACCGCTATCTATAGATGTTGCCGGGGAGGAGTACATGATGCAGGCCATTCGAAAGCGCTATTTCCCGGCGCTTGCCGAGTATATACGAAGTGGTAAGGAAGTATCATTATTTCATGCCAACGAGCTGGGCAAGGAGCTTTACGGAATTAACCCTGAGGAAATTATTGCTGTACATGAGGAGTGTATTCAGTCTTTAGCTGCCAATGTTGATTCGGATGAAGCAGTAAGATTATACAATCGCTCTTTCGTATTTTTAATGGAAATTATGGTAGCATGCCGTTTTCGACTGCAGCCTGAGCGGACGAATGAGCAGAAATTCAGTGAGATGCGAGAGATGCTGTATCGTTCCAACCGATCCTTCGAAATGGTTAAAAATAAGTACGAGAACGTATTGCAGCACATGGACAGCGGGATCGCGTTATTTGACAGCGATGGCATCTTATCTTTTATAAACGTGCAAATGGCCAAGCTGCTTGATATTCCTCGGAAGACTTTAATAGGCTGCACGATTAAAGAAATATTAAGGCATAGGCAGCTTACCGGCACAACGAAAAGAACGATTTTAAGACTCTACAAAGAAATGTTTCTTATGCATAGTCGCTACTATGAATTCCAACACAAAGACGGCAAACATCTGCTGGTGACAGTTACATACGGCGATCAATTAGACGGTGATTTCCTCATTAGTGTCAAGGATGTTTCGGAGTATAAGCAAATTGAACAAACGGCATTACAAAATGACAAGCTTGCCATGCTCGGTAAAATTGCCGCCGCAATCGCCCATGAAATACGCAACCCCTTAACAAGTATTAGGGGTTTTATTCAACTGCTTCGGCCTTACTTGCTGGAAGTAGGCAAAGAAGAATATGCGCGTATTATTTTAACGGAAATTGACCGAGCAAACGATATTATTTATGAATTTCTAAATTCGTCTAAGCCGTCCGCGCCAATGAAACAGCTCGTCTCCATTGATCATTTGATCAGGGAAGTGGTGCTTCTTACGGAAAGCGAAGCGCTCATGAGAAACTGCGAAATCAAAGCGGAGTGTTATTGCTCGGAGCATCTCGTATCGATAGATGTGAAGCAGGTAAAGCAGGTCATCTTGAATATCGTCAAAAATTCGCTTGATGCCATAGAAGAGGTACAAAGCGAACGAAGAGGCTTGATCGATATCATTACGCGCAGCAACGGCCAATTTGCCGAAATTGTTATTAAAGATAACGGCAAAGGAATGGACAAGGCGACGATGAATCGGCTATTCGATCCTTTCTTTACGACGAAGCAGTCCGGTACGGGTCTTGGTTTATCGGTGAGCTATCGAATCGTTCGCAATCATAACGGAACCATTCGGGTTGACAGCCAAGCCGGGGTTGGGACTGAATTTATTATTACGCTGCCGCTTGCAGAGTGAAGGCATGAGATGAATGAAAAGATAGAAGCTCTTCTCCCTATTAGTGAAGTGCACCCCTTATAGTAGACATTGTAAAAACACCCTGGTGTTTAAACCGATGGATATTATAGGGGGTGCTTTTCGTTATGGCGAAAAAAGGACAGAAATTTGAGACGTATAGTTTTGAATTAAAGAAGAAGGCTATCGAGCTACGACATGGGGGAATGACCAAGCAGAGGGTAGCGGATGAGCTTGGGATCGCAGATATTGGGCGATTAAAGGTGTGGATGAGGAAGTATAAG